>NZ_JAFEJK010000010.1 GCF_016888515.1 Shimia biformata
AGCCCGACCGAAATCTATGACACACCCGCAAACACATTTGTCGCCAGCTTCATCGGCAACCCGGCGATGAATTTGATTGATGGCGAGGTGAAGGGCGGGGTGTTCACCACGAAAAATACGACGATTGAGGGACTCGACGTGCCCGATGGTGCGATCACGCTTGGGTTCCGCGCCGAGGATGCGACGCTTTCGGAGGACGGGCAGGGGCAGATCACTGCGCCGATCTATACACTGGAGCTGCTGGGGGACGCGACGATGATTTCCGTGCGCATCGCTGGTGCGCTTGTCAGCGTCAAGACGGACAAACAGTTCCGCGCCGAGATCGGCGACATGGTCTCGATCTCGGTTCCGGCCAGGATCTGTCACCTGTTCGAGGCAACCGAAGACGGCCTTCGGATTGGCGGATGACGCTTGAATTTTCCGAGCCTCCCCGTGCGTCCGACGGGACCGGCCGGTTGCAGGCTGGTTCCGCAGGGGGCTTTGACATGTGGCGTCGCAGCTTGGTGTTGACGTGTTCGGTGGCGGTGGCTGGGAAGCTTATGACCGTGGCGAGAAGGTTGC
>NZ_JAFEJK010000011.1 GCF_016888515.1 Shimia biformata
GAATAGCTAAAGCAGCAACGATTATGATAGGTATTACAAACCATATTGTTTCAATGATGGCATTATGGTGCATCTTACCAGATTCGGCATTCTTATTATAACTATACTTGTAAATAAAAATGGCGAACATGCCAAGTACAACGAAACAAATAACAAGCATGAAGACGATTGAATAAAGAATCAAGAACTTCTGACTACTTGCTACTGGCCCTTTTGCGTTGAAAATTTCTATATTTGAACAACCACTAAGTAAAATTAGTGTGCCAAATAATAGAAGCA
>NZ_JAFEJK010000012.1 GCF_016888515.1 Shimia biformata
AAAAGGCATCGTCAGCATCGGAACTTTATATGGTCTTAAAACTTCTCTCACTGCAGCAGCAACTGGTAACGTTAATAAAGTTGCTATCATTGTTATAACAATATCTAATCCTGACTTATCTAAAAAGATTGTTAACGCAATGGCAGTTAACACTGGATTAAATCCGGCTAACCCATCATTAACCTCTGCCTCACTATAATTTATAAAACGCGCAAAAGTATAGGCGATGATGCTACCTACAATAGCCGCTAATCCAATTGTCCAATCGGCTACAAATAA
>NZ_JAFEJK010000013.1 GCF_016888515.1 Shimia biformata
GTTCTTTAGCAACATTATTGTGGCTACATGTCTTAACACAAAAAGGTGTGAAGATTTCGTGGGGAACATACTTTAAAACTGGAATTATCATCACTATTCCAGTCCTATTTGTAACACTCTTAGGTTTATACCTTACACTAATCATATTTTAAGAAAAGGGGCTTTAATTATGGATAAGAAAACAATTTATTTTATATGTACAGGAAACTCTTGTCGTAGCCAAATGGCTGAAGGTTGGGGAAAGGAAATATTGGGTGAAGGTTGGAATGTCTATTC
>NZ_JAFEJK010000014.1 GCF_016888515.1 Shimia biformata
AGTATAAAGGTTATGACCAAATTTCAACCCATGGTTTAATGAAAGGTTACACAACATCAGAATTAAGTCACTTAATAGATGAATTAAGATTCAAAGGGTTCTTAAATGAAAATGATGAAATATTAATGTGTGATACTTCAATTAAAAAATTACTCAGTAATGAAGTAGAAGTATTCACAACACCATTTAAGCAAAAAGCGACTGAAAAAGTATTTATAAATACGGTTGAAGGGGTTGACCGAGTATTATTCAGTCAGTTGGTAGAAGTTCGTAA
>NZ_JAFEJK010000015.1 GCF_016888515.1 Shimia biformata
TCCGGCTTGCGCTCCTGTGCCCGGCAGGTCATTCCCGCCAGCGCAGCCATGATTAAAAGAATGAATGTTCTCATCTTGAATGATTGTTTAAAAATTACAGTTAAACCTTGTTATTGTTTTTTTGTGACCAGCAACACCCTGTATCCGGCCTTCAGCTTTACCTTGACCGCCTTGACCCGCTGCGAGATGAACCGTGTCCCGCCCTGCAGGGCACCCCGCGTGAGGTCCATCGCCACCTGCTGCCCGGCGGAACCGGCGAAGGAGATGCTGCCT
>NZ_JAFEJK010000016.1 GCF_016888515.1 Shimia biformata
ACACAAACAGCTACCGTACTGGTGGTTTAGGTGCAAGCTACAGCACTTCAAGCAACAATGTTCAAGTAACTACAACTATGGCTCCATCATCAAATGGCCGTTCAATCTCAAGTGGTTATACTTCAGGACGTAACTTATACACTTCTGGTCAATGTACATACTACGTATTTGATCGTGTAGGTGGTAAAATCGGTTCAACTTGGGGCAATGCAAGTAACTGGGCTAACGCAGCTGCAAGAGCTGGTTACACAGTGAACAATACACCAAAAG
>NZ_JAFEJK010000017.1 GCF_016888515.1 Shimia biformata
TGCACGACTGAAAATATGAATGTTTTGATACGCTATTATTTTATCAAAAGTTACGATAATTAGATATAAAATGAACTTACAAAACAATGTAATCATTAAAAAAGCTACAATCGCTTCAAATCGATTTTGTAGATGATTAAAATGAAACGCAAAAGTTGTATTAAATGCTGTTGTTTTAGGATATGGAATAAATACAATTAATCTTTCTACAATAGATTTGTAAAATTGACTGGCAATCCACAATGATACAATCGTTGCACTCAAATGTAT
>NZ_JAFEJK010000018.1 GCF_016888515.1 Shimia biformata
CTTTTTCAACCTCATAATCTTCATTGTCCAAAGCATCCATTAATGCATCAAAGGACTGTACAATTTTACCTGGAACAAATGATTCATATGGTTCATAGAAATCACGCGTCGTAATGTAATCTTCTAAGTCAAATGCATAGAAAATCATCGGCTTTTTAAATACTGCATATTCATATATTAAAGATGAATAATCACTAATCAACAAGTCTGTAACAAAGAGAATATCGTTAACTTCACGATGATCTGACACATCGATAAAGTATTGTCTA
>NZ_JAFEJK010000001.1:0-1025374 GCF_016888515.1 Shimia biformata
TGCAAACGTCGATCCGTCGAAAAACGAAACCAAACCGCCCACATATCTCTTCAGATATTCAACAATGTCAAAAAGCGTTGAGACAAAATCAACCGGAAGCGCCCTAGTCTTGTTTGGCGCAACCCGCGTCAGTTACCACAGTAGTTGTTGCCTCGCTTCCCTTCGAAGCGTCCGCTTCGTCGTTCCGTCTGGCGTCCCGTTAGCGCCTCAGCGCCGCCGGTGAGGGGGTATTTACGGATTGCCGCCGGGACCCGCAAGGGCTTTTTTCAAAAAACTTTCACTTTCTTCGATTTTTTTGATTTTTCGTTTAAATTCAATGGATAAGCTATTGCCGGCGTGACCATGGTCAAGCTTAGCGCAATTTTCTTTCGCGGAATCGGGGGTGGTTTGAAACGCAATGACCGGGACTCTCCCCAAGTCACGCTAGGGCACCCCAGGAATCCTTGTGAAAGTGGTCCTCAGGTCAGTCGCACTCGGCGTTTTGGGGCTAGTCGAAGTCCAAGCAATCCCAAAATCACGGCAAGGTACAGGATCGGTTCCCACTGAAATCCCTTCACCAGCATCAGGAAATGCACCCCGCCCAGAATCGCGACGAGATAGACGAGCCTGTGCAACCGGCGCCACGAGCTTCCAAGGCGGCGCACCGACCAGTTGTTCGAAGTGGCCGCCAGCGGAACCATCAGGACGAGGCCTGTCATTCCAAGAGTGATATAGGGGCGCTTCAGGATGTCCCCCCAGATCTGAGCCACGATCTGAACGTCGAGGATCAGCCAGACACAGAGGTGAAGGAAGATGAACCAGAAGGTCACAAGTCCGATCGCGCGGCGGAACTTCAGCAGGTTCAGCCCAAGATACCGTCGCATTGGCGTGATGGCGAGACCAAGGATCAGCATCTGCAGCCCCTTCTCGCCCAGCGCATGTTCCATCACCTTGACTGGGTCGACGCCAAGCGCACCATTCAGCCCCTGCCACAACAACCACGCCGGCCAAAGCGCAGCCACAGCATAGATCGGCCAGACGGGAAAGCGGCGCAGGGTGCGGTTCAGCGCGTCGACCATGTCAGCCACAGCATTGCCCCAACTGAACAGGCGGGCATGGCACGTCGCCAAAAGAGCAGAACACACAACAGTCACCCGGCGCCGGACGCATCAGATGGCCGCAATCCGCACATGTGTGAAAGAACATGCACATGTCTGTCGGCATCTCGTGGCGGTCCGTGTGCCCGCACCGTGGGCAGGTCAGGGTGGATATGAGGATGGGCGCGCTCAATAGTACTTCTTCAAATCCATGCCTTCATAAAGCGCCATGACCTCTGGCCCGTAGCCATTGAACATCAACGTCGGCTGACGCTTGGCCAGAAGGCCGCCACCGATCACACGCTCTGAGGCCTGGCTCCAGCGCGGATGATCCACATTCGGGTTCACGTTGGAATAAAATCCATATTCGCGGCCATTGGCCTTGTTCCAGCTGGTTGGCGGCTCTTTGTCGGTCAGCGTGATCCTGACCACCGACTTGATCGACTTGAAGCCGTATTTCCACGGCACCACCAGACGCAGCGGCGCACCGTTCTGGTTCGGGATTGCCTTGCCATAGATACCCGTCGCCATGAGTGTCAGCGGGTGCTGCGCCTCATCCAGCCGCAGCCCTTCGACATAGGGCCAGTCCAGAACGGCATACTTCTGACCGATCATTTCCTCGGGACGGTAAAGAGTTTCGAAGGCGACGTATTTCGCGCCGGACTGAACCCCGGCGAGATCCAGCAGGTCTTTCAGTTCAAAACCGTTCCAGGGAATGACCATGGACCATGCCTCGACACAGCGGAAACGATAAATTCGCTCCTCGATCTGCATCTTCGCCATGATGTCCTTGAAGGCATAGTCGCCCGGACGATCCACCATGCCGTCGATCCGCACCGACCACGGGTCGGTCGTCAGCCGGTGGGCGTGTTTGACCGGGTCGCCCTTGCCGGTCCCGAATTCATAGAAGTTGTTGTAAGAGGTGATGACCTCCCAACTGTCTGGCTTGGGAGAATCCGCGCTGGCGCCCCCGGCCATCGTCGCCAGCCCTGCGCCAGCCATGCCAGCCACTAACTGGCGGCGGTTCAGCCAATGTGCCTCGGGTGTCACATCGTCATGTGTCAGCGTGTTCTTCCAACGAAAGGCCATGGTCACTCCTCAAACCGGCAGGCAAATCCTGTCTTGTTTCTCGGCCAGTTCAGCCTGTCTTGCAATTAACAGGAAGTCACGTTCCTGTGCCGGACTTGAAACAACCGACGGTTCCACCATTACGGGGGCGCGTTATAGGACGGATGGATCTTGTTCATCGGAACCGAGCGGCCGTTGGGCTGCACCAGTCGCACGTGGCGGCGGCGCATCTGACGGGGTTCGCTGACGCCGACCGAATGGGCGATGGTCTCGACCTCTTTGATAATGGCCTTGGCGTAATTGGCGACGCGCTTTTCCTTGACGCTGGCAACCAACCCCTTTTGCAGGGACGGGTCATGTGTGGTGATCCCGGTAGGACATGTGTTCTTGTTGCACTTCAGCGCCTGTATGCAGCCCAGCGCGAACATGAAGCCGCGCGCCGATACGACAAAATCCGCCCCTGCTGCCAGCGCCCAGGCCACGTCGCCGGGATTGACCAGCTTGGCCCCTGCGATCATGCGGATACGTTCTTTCAACCCGAACTCGTCCCGAAGGTTCACCACCAGCGGCAACGCCTCGCGCACGGGCATGCCGACGAGATCCATCAACGGCATAGGCGCCGCGCCGGTGCCGCCTTCGCCGCCATCGATCGTGATAAAATCGGGGGCCGAGTCCCGGCCCCTGCGCGCAATGGTTTCAAAGAACTCTCGGAATGTCTCTTCGGTTCCCACGACGGTCTTGATTCCGACAGGCTTGCCAGTGACCTCGCGGATACGGGCAATCATGTCCAGAAGATCGTCATAGTTCTCGATCTCCTTGTGGCGGTTTGGCGATATCCCGTCCTGCCCGACCTCAAGCCCACGGATCGCCGCGATCTCGGCGTTTACCTTGGAGCCCGGGAGGATGCCGCCCTTGCCTGGCTTTGCGCCCTGACTCATCTTGATCTCGAACATGCGCACGGCTTTGATCGCAGCCACTTCGCGCAGCTTTTCGTCGCTCAATTCACCGTTGGCATCCCGCACCCCGAACTTCGCGGTGCCAATCTGATAGACAAGGTCACAGCCCCCTTCCAGGTGAAAGGGGGACAGCCCGCCCTCACCCGTGTTCAGCCAGATCCCGGCCTGCGCAGCCCCCCGGCTGAGCGCAATCACCGCCGGCTTCGAGATCGCCCCAAAAGACATGCCCGAGATGTTGAAGAAGGAAGGCGCAAGATAGGGATGGCGGGCACCGGGTCCGATCAGCATCGGTTCGGTCGATGCGAACTCGTCATCCAGCGGCGGGAACGGGTCATTTACGAATATCGGCGTGCCCACAACTTCAAGGCTGCGGGTAGACCCGAAGGCGATGGTGTTCGATTTCCCGGCGCTGGCTCGATTGACCCAGTCCCGTTGAGCGCGGTTGAACGGCAGTTCCTCGCGGTCCATGGCAAAGAAGTACTGCCGAAAGAACTCTCCCAGCGCCGTAAAGATGTGCCGGAACCGCCCGATCACCGGATAGTTTCGCCGAATTGCATCACCGGTCTGAAGCCGATCGGCGACGAACATCACCAGCACGCCCAGCGCAATCAGTCCAAAGATCACAACAAAGATCAGGGCAAGGAATTCGACTATGTCAAAGGCTTGTTCCATCATGGCAATCTGTCCATCAATCCAATTGTTCAATCTGCGGACGCCTTACGGATTCCGCATCCCGCTGCGACGGGTGTGTGCCGACTGTGCGCCCACTCTAACATGGCGGCAAGAAAAGAAACCGGCGGGTTACCGCATTCTAGAGAAGGATTGCCAGGTCTTGTCGATTACCCTCCGGCAATGACACCCCCGTACAATAGTGATTTCTGTCGAACCCGCCTGACTTTGACGCTAAACCGAACGACATGAACAACACACAAGACATGGACATCTTTCTGGTCGTCGCGCCGGGGTTGGAAAACGCTCTGGCCGAAGAAGCGCGTGACGGCGGGTTCGATGTGACCGAAGTGATCCCCGGCGGCGTCACCGTGCGCGGCGATTGGACCGAAGTCTGGCGCGCCAACCTGACACTCCGAGGCGCGACACGCGTGCTGGCGCGGATCGGATCATTCCGTGTCTTTCACCTGGCTCAGCTCGACAAGCGATCGCGCAAGTTTCCGTGGGCCGATGTGCTTCGGCCCGACCTGCCATTTCGGGTCGAGGCGACCTGCCGCAAGTCCAAGATCTATCACGCCAAGGCAGCGACCCAGCGTATCGAACGCGCAATCGCGGAAACACTTGGGGCACCCGTTTCTTCAGAAGCAGAAATCGTGGTGAAGGCCCGGATCGAAGACGACCTCTGCACTTTCTCGATCGACACGTCGGGCGAGTCACTGCACAAGCGCGGCCACAAACCCGCCGTAGGCAAAGCGCCGATGCGCGAAACGCTGGCAGCGCTGTTCCTGCGCGACTGCGGTTTCGACGGATCCGAACCGCTGGTTGACCCGATGTGCGGTTCGGGGACATTTGTGATCGAGGCAGCCGAAATCGCAGCGGGACTTCAACCGGGCCGTAGCAGGCGTTTCGCGTTCGAAAACCTGGCCACGTTCGACAGCGGTGCATTTGGCGCACTGAAGACCAAAGACCAGCGCAGCCCACCTGCCATGTTCTACGGATTTGACCGCAACGACGGCGCCATCGCGTCGTCGCGCAAGAACGCTGAAGCCGCTGGGGTTTCAAACATTTCGACCTTTGCCATGCAGCCGATTTCCGATCTGTCCCCACCCGATGGGCCACCGGGCTTGGTAATCGTCAACCCTCCCTATGGCGCGCGTATCGGCAACAAGAAACTGCTGTACGCGCTTTATGGAACCCTGGGGAAAACCTTGACCGAGCGGTTTTCCGGTTGGCGTGTCGGCATCGTGACCAGCGAACCATCGCTGGCAAAAGCTACCCAGCTTCCGTTCCTGCCACCCGGTCCACCCGTCGCCCACGGCGGGTTGCGCGTGAAGCTGTGGAAGACCGCCCCACTCCGCTAAACCGATCCTTTGCTTGCGGACATCACCGTGGACGGGTGAGCGTGATCGCTCTAAGAATACTTCAGATTGATCGGTGCGCCGCCTCGTGCGGTGCCAATAGCATATTAACAGGGACGGACTTTGACATGAGTGCAGAACAAGGCGCTGGACACAGCGCGCCAAATTGGTTTGTGCCACCGGGCGAAGGGGATTTCTACGCGGTGGTGGCTTTGGTCTTCATGATTGGCGCCCTCTACCTGATCGTGGTGCTTTACGCCGCTTTCGATCGCTGGGCCGAGCATCAGTCCCAGGGCACCCCATTGGCCAAGACGATCCCGACGATGCTGGCCATTGCGCTGCTTTACGAAATTTTCCCGCTGGACCATTTCAGCGTGTTTCTGCCCCTCAGCGCCATCCTGATTGCGCTGATGGCGGATTGGTCCCGGTTCCATCTGGGGGTGCATTCGACCCCACATGACAACACCGCAAACGACACGGGCGCCGACGATGCCACCCCAAAAGAGGAGCCCGCGCCCAATGTTTGAGCTTCTCTTTACATCTTTCCCGGCTGTCCTTCGTTACCTTTACCTGAAGAAGCGCGGGCTGCCGATCACGGTCTGGACCATGAAGACCGCCGTTTTCACATGGGCAATCCTCGCCTTCAGCCTGTTCCTGCTGATCTTCTATTTTCACCCCAAAACCTATGCAGGGGTGGTGCCGTTCCGCACCGTGTCCGTGGTGGCGCAGACGGCTGGCCCGGTGACCGATCTCTATGTCGAGAATGGCCAGCACGTGCAGAAGGGCGATCTTCTGTTTCGGATCGAGAACAGCGCCCAGACCGCCGCCCTTGCGGAGGCCAAGGCCCAGCTTGACCTGATCAAGGCATCCGAGAAAAAGGCGCAGGATGCCGTAATCGTCGCCCAGGCATCGGTCGATTCCGTTAACGCACAATTGCTGCGCCACAAGGATGACCTGAAGGATGCCGAAACCCTGGTCAGCCGCGGGGTCGGTCGCGCCGACGAGGTGGTCCGCCTTCGCGCGCTGGTCGCGTCGACCGAGGCTGAACTCAACGCGGCAGAGGCCCAGCTTGATCTGGCGCGCATCGATGTCGAACAGACGTTGCCCGCCCAGATCAAAGCCGCACAGACGGCCGTCGACAAGGCGCAGGTGGCGCTTGGGTTCACCGAGGTCCACGCTTTCACCGACGGCACGATCACACAATTGTCGCTTTGGCCCGGCAGCCCCGCCACGACCATCGTTCTGCGTCCGGCCATGGTAATCATCCCCGACCGGCCCGAGGACGTGCCGGTCCGCGTCGCCGCCGGGTTCAATCAGGTTGCGCGCGGGCAACTTTATCCGGGTATGCCCGCCGAGATCGCCTGCGACAGCAACGCCAGCCTTTCCTTCCGCAACACGGTGATGCCCGCCCGCGTCCACTCGATCCAACCGGCGGTGGCCTCTGGCCAGATCATCCCGAAAGAGGACATCGTCGATGTGGCCCAAAGGTTGCAGCGTGGTTCGGTTTTGGCCATGCTCGAACTGGAATATCCCGAGCACGAGGCGATGCTCTTGGACGGGTCGGGCTGTATCGTTCAGACCTACACTGACAATCTCAGTGGCGTCGGCGGCCATATCATCGCCGCGACCGGCATGATCAAGGCTGTTGGCCTGCGTCTCAAGGTCTTTGGCGCGATCCTGACCGGCGTCGGCCTTGGCGGAGGTGGCGGGCACTGACCCCTCGACGCGCGAAAACGAAACGCCGCCCAATGACGGGCGGCGTTTTTTGTTTCTGCTTCCGGGGAAGCTTGCGGCGCGCTTAATGCACCACAGCGTCGTCGGGTCGTGGCCGGTCGGTCGTGCCCAGCCGATCCCCGATAATCAGGCCGTCGGCCCCGGCAGAGACCGGGACAGTGTCGCCGTCCTTGATCTCTCCGGCCAGAAGCGCCTCGGCCAGCGGGTTCTGCAACGCGCGCTGGATCACCCGCTTCAACGGACGCGCACCAAAGACCGGATCATAGCCCTCATCCGCGAGCCACGTCCGTGCGCCCTCGTCCAATTCGATCGCGATCTTGCGGCCAGCCAGACGTTTTTGCAGGCGCGCCAGCTGAATATCGACGATCCCGTCCATATCCGCGCGCTGAAGCCGGTCGAAGATGATGGTTTCATCCAGACGGTTCAGGAACTCGGGACGGAAATGTGCCCGCACCGCGTCCATCACGTCGCGCTTGGCATCGGACGCGTCCGCGCCGTCGGGCAGCTGGCTGAGCGCCTGCGCCCCAAGGTTCGAGGTCAGGATGATCAGCGTCTGCTTGAAATCAACCGTCCGACCCTGACCATCGGTCAGAACCCCGTCGTCAAGCACCTGCAACAGCACGTTGAACACATCCTGGTGCGCCTTCTCGACCTCGTCGAACAGCACAACCTGATAGGGACGCCGCCGCACTGCTTCGGTCAGCACGCCACCCTCGTCATAGCCGACATAGCCCGGAGGCGCCCCGATCAGGCGGGCGACCGAGTGTTTCTCCATGAATTCGGACATGTCGATACGGACCATGGCGTTGTCATCGTCGAACAGGAACTCGGCCACGGCCTTGGTCAGTTCGGTTTTGCCGACACCGGTCGGCCCGAGGAACAGGAATGACCCCAGAGGACGGTTTTCATCGTTAAGCCCGGCACGCGCACGGCGCACGGCGTTGGCGACAGCGGTGACTGCACTGTTCTGGCCGATAACCCGACGATGCAGGTCATCTTCCATGCGCAACAGTTTTTCACGCTCGCCTTCCAGCATCTTCGAGGTCGGGATACCTGTCCAGCGCTCGACCACCTGGGCGATCTGTTCCGGGCGGACAGCCTCTTCAACCATCATGTCGCTGTCGGCTTCCTCTGCCTCAGACAACTGCTTTTCAAGCTGCGGAATCACGCCGTAAGACAGCTCTCCGGCCTTGGCCAGATTGCCTTCGCGCTTGGCGATATCCAGTTCCGCGCGGGCATGGTCCAGCTTTTCCTTCAGATCGCGGGCCGAGGCCAGCTTGTCCCGACCGGCCTGCCACTGGGCAGTCATCTCGGCGGACTTGTCCTGAAGGTCAGCCAGGTCTTTCTGCAGTTTCTCAAGCCGGTCCTTCGACGCCTGATCGTCTTCCAGCTTCAACGCCTCTTCTTCGATCTGCATCTGCAAAATCTGGCGGTCGAGTGCGTCCAGTTCTTCGGGCTTGCTGTCCACTTCCATACGCAGCCGCGATGCGGCCTCATCCACAAGGTCGATGGCCTTGTCGGGCAGGAAACGGTCGGTGATGTAACGATGGGACAGGGTCGCTGCCGACACCAACGCGGAATCCGAGATCCGAACGCCGTGGTGAAGCTCGTACTTCTCCTTGATGCCGCGCAGGATCGAGATCGTATCCTCGACGGTCGGTTCCTCGATCATCACCGGCTGGAAACGGCGGGCAAGCGCTGCGTCCTTCTCGACGTATTTGCGGTACTCATCCAGCGTCGTCGCGCCGACACAATGCAATTCACCCCGTGCAAGCGCAGGCTTGATCAGGTTTGCGGCATCCATCGCGCCATCGGTTTTGCCCGCGCCAACCAGCGTGTGCATCTCATCGATGAACAGGATGATTTCACCTGCTGCCTCGGTCACTTCGGTCAGAACCGCCTTCAGGCGTTCCTCAAACTCTCCACGGTATTTCGCGCCGGCGATCAGCGCGCCCATGTCGAGCGCCAACAGTTTTTTGTCGCGCAAACTTTCGGGCACGTCCCCGTTGACGATCCGCAGAGCCATGCCTTCGGCAATCGCGGTCTTACCCACGCCAGGTTCCCCAATCAGGACCGGGTTGTTCTTGGTCCGACGGCTGAGAACCTGCATCGAGCGGCGAATCTCGTCATCCCGCCCGATAATCGGGTCGATCTTGCCTTCGCGTGCGGCCTCGGTCAGGTCTCGGGCGTATTTCTTGAGCGCATCGTACCCTTCTTCGGCAGACGCGCTGTCGGCGGTCCGACCCTTGCGAATGTCATTGATCGCCGCATTCAGCGACTGGGCGTTGACCGCCCCCGCCTCAAGCGCGTCTTTGGCTTTCGATTTCACCATGACAAGCGCCATCAGGATACGCTCGACCGGGACAAAGCTGTCGCCAGCTTTCTTGGCCAGCTTCTCGGCCTCGTCCAGAACTTTGGCGGTGGAGTTATCCAGATAGGGCTGGCCGGTGTCGCCACTGACGCGCGCGATCTTACTGACCGCAAGGTCGACAGCCTCGACCACACGACCGGGCGCACCGCCGGCGCGTTTGATCAGGTTGGACGCCAACCCCTGTTCATCATCCATGAGTGCTTTTAGCAGATGTTCGGGTAGCAAGCGCTGGTGGTTTTCCCGCATCGCAATCGTCTGAGCCGCCTGCACAAATCCGCGCGACCGCTCGGTGAACTTGGAAAAGTCCATAGGTATTCTCCTTCTATCAAGCGCCCGAAATCGAGGTGCCCGTCTGCGGCACACCCCATGCTGGGCCTCATCAAGAATGTGTGAACTAACGACCGCGTGTTCAACCCTTGGCGCTTCAGGAAATCCTTACAATTGCTCCCAAGTTTCGCCCCATTTCGGTGATTTCTTAACTGCCGGGCCCAATGGTCGACCCCAAGAGGAGAGCAGTCATGTACATCACTCAGATCGAGGTTTCGGAATACCCAGCGCGCAGCGGAGAATTGCACCGGCGTGCCCATGTCCGGCTTCAGTCGGATCGCCGCCAGGTCCAGATGGATTGCGCCATTCACGAGGACGAGGCAGGGACCGGGTCTCGTCTGGCCTTCATTCGAGACGCTCTGCGTCAGGTGCGCCGCATGCCCGAATTCCGCCGCGGCACGGAAGAAATCACTTTTGCCCCGGAACTGGGCGATCAGCAGCTGTTTCTGGCCTGATCCACTCAGCATGGCTAGACTACGGGCATGACAAAGCCCGCGACAGGACATCTTGACCGGATCAGACGCCGCAGCACTTGGCGCGACATAATCGAAGGAATGCCGCAACACGCAGCGATCGCGGCCCTGATGTGGATCGGGGCCGATGCGCTGCTCGTTCGCCCGGAATCTGCGCCCCGCCTGCTTGGACTGACGGCGACGGGCTGGGCGAATGTCTCGATCACACTTGCGGTCTTGCATCAAATGGTGGTCGCGGTCGTCTTCCGCCTTCAATTACACCGCAACATGATGACCCGTCTGTTTGCAGACCGGGACATGACAGTCTGGCGCCTTGTGTTCATGCCACTGCTTATCGCCCGGCCAATCACCGTGATTCTGACGGGATGGGCGGACCCGGTTCCCATCACCGACTGGCGCAGCGCTGAAATCGTGTCGGGTGCCGTCCTGCTGGCAATTGCCATCTGGGGGATGCATTCGGTCCTGAAATACTTCACCATCCCCCGTGCATTGGGTGGCGACCATTTCCGAGATTCTTTTGCCGCGATGCCGCTGGTTCAGCAGGGCGCCTTCAAATACACGTCGAACGCCATGTACTGCATTGTATTTCTCGGGCTCTGGGGAATAGCCCTGTTGTTTGGCTCTTGGAACGCGCTTGTCCTTGCCCTGTTCCAACACGCCTTCATCTGGGTTCACATGTATTGCACCGAAAAACCGGACATGGAGTGGATCTATGGCACTCGTTGATCACGCCCTGTTTCGGCCTTGGCCAGCCACGTGACACCACGCGCGAAATGATGCCGACGCACCGATTTTCCCCGGTTGAAGACACAAAATTTCTGATTACCTGAGCCTCAGTCAACCAGTGCAGAAGGTATCAATGATGTTGGTAACGAGTGTCGAGTTTGCTGGTAAGAAGCTTGTGAACAAAGGCAACGCCGTGGTCGCCGTAGTTCTGTTTCACGCCGAAAGCGGGATCCTTCAATTGTCATGCAAAGCGCCAGTCCACGAAGGCGAATCCGAAGTGTCGCAATATGCCGCCTTGGTCAGCGACGCGATCCGCCAGATCGGGCGCATGCCAGAGTACCTGACCGGCAAGCAAAGCCTGCGGTTTGCCCCCGACGCATTGTCCCCACGAAAACTGCGTGCCGCCTGAAGGCGCAGATTTGACCCGGACCGGTTTACCGCGTATGGCCCCTTCGACCGCCACACAGCATCGAAGGGACATTTTTCATGGCCGATGACCGCCTGATCGTAGCGCTGGACGTTCCCAACGCTCTTGCCGCACTGAAGCTGACCGAAACGATTGGCGACACGGTGTCCTTCTACAAGATCGGTCTTGGTATGCTGACTGGTGGCGGGCTGGCCGTGGCCAATGAATTGAAACAGGAACACGGCAAGCGCATCTTCCTAGACATGAAACTGTTTGACATCGGCGCCACGGTCGAGGCCGCCGTGCGCGGACTGGCCCAGTTCGACCTCGACTTCCTCACCGTGCATGGCGACCCCCACGTCGTGCGCGCCGCCAAAGAAGGCGCAGCGGGCAAGGACCTGAAGATACTTGGCGTCACGATCCTGACCTCGCTTGACCGCGAAGATCTGGATGCCAGCCTCATAAAACCCGGCGATATCCGCGACCTTGTACAGGAGCGCGCCGCCCGTGCGTTCGAAGCAGGGGCCGACGGCGTCATCGCCTCGCCGCAAGAAGCTGCGATGATCCGCGCGTTGCCACAGGCCGAAGGCCGCCTCATTGTCACCCCGGGCGTGAGGCCGGCGGGTGCCGCACTGGGTGATCAGAAGCGCGTCGCCACCCCCGCCAACGCCATTGCCGACGGAGCCGACCACATCGTCGTCGGACGCCCGGTCTGGCAAGCGGAAAGCCCGCGCGCCGCAGCCGAGGCCATTGTCGCCGAGCTTGCCGAGCTCTGACCACAAACCTTCAAAAGTCCTGTGTTTCTTGAAACCGACGCCCGATGCGGCGTGGACCCGGCGATCAGAAGTCCAGCCCGAGGTCCAGTGTCCGTGCCGAATGAGTCAGCGCGCCAGAACTGATGTAATCAACTCCGGTCGCTGCAACCTCGGCAATCCGTGGCAGAGTCATGTTGCCGGACGCCTCGGTAATCAGGCGGCCATCAACCAACGCCACGGCCTCGCGCAGCGTCGCCGTATCCATGTTGTCCAACAGCACAACGTCGGCGCCGCCCACCTTTAGTACCTCGGACAGTTGGTCCAGCGTGTCGACCTCGATTTCAACCCGCATCATGTGGCTGGCGCTGGCCTTCACCGCATCCAGAACGGCCGCGACACCACCGGCGGCGGCGATGTGGTTGTCCTTGATCAGAATTGCGTCGGACAGGCTGAAACGGTGGTTGAACCCACCACCGTGCAGCACCGCCTGTTTCTCGGCAATGCGCAGCCCCGGCGTGGTCTTCCGCGTGCAGGTGATGCGGGTCCGGGTGCCTTTGGTTTCGGCGACAAAACCCGCCGTCATGGTGGCAATCCCACTCATCCGCCCGGCAAAGTTCAGCGCCACGCGTTCGCCTGTCAGGATCGAGGCGGCAGACCCATTGATCTCCATCAACGTCTGACCGGGCTCGCAGGCCGCGCCGTCCTTCATCTGCACCCGAACCTGAAGAGCAGGGTCCACAAGCCGGAAGGCAATCTGCGCCAGTTGCATGCCTGACACGATGCCCGCCTCGCGCGCATTGATCCGCGCCTGATAGGTCACGCCCGCGTCGATCACGCTGCGGGTGGTGATATCGCCATATTGCCCCAGGTCCTCGGCCAGGGCGATGCGCAGCATCGGCTCAAGAACAATGTCGGGCAATGGTGGAACGATCCGAATCATGGTTGGTCTTCCGTGATGGTGCGCCGCAAATCCAGCGCGTCTTGCAAGGTGATGCGCGTGCGATGCGCGAAGTCGGGGTTTTCCTGCGGAAAGTCGCTGCGGAAATGGCCGCCGCGGGATTCTTCCCGCAACAATGCCGCCGCCGCGATCAACGTGGCGGTCGCCGCCATGTTCATAAAAGACGGGCTTGCCGACTGCGCCTCTTCCAACCCCGCGATGGTCTTGAGTGCCAGTTTCAAACCCGCCGCATCGCGCACCACACCGACATGGTTGGTCATGGTCCGGCGCAACAGGTCAACCGCGTCCGGGTCGGGCGCATGTCCACCGGGGATGAAATCCAGCACCACCTCGTCCGCGTCGCGCGCCACGGGCACAGCTTCCGAGATGTCGCGGGCGCAGCTGCGAGCAAAGACCAACGCCTCAAGCAAGCCGTTCGACGCCAGCCGATTGGCCCCGTGAAGCCCCGACGCCCCGGCCTCGCCGCAGACCCAAAGATTGCCAAGGCTGGCGCGCCCCTGTGCTGTCACCTCGACGCCGCCCATGTGGTAATGCGCTGCCGCCGCAACCGGTATCGGCTGGGTCACCGGGTCGATACCCGCCCGAGCGCAGTATTCCGCAACAGAAGGAAAGTCCGTCACGATGCGCGCGCCCAGCGCCTCGCGCGTGTCCAAAGCCGGATGGTTCCCGGCTTGGGTCTGTGCGAAAATCGCGCGGGCGACGATGTCGCGCGGGGCAAGTTCTGCATCCGGGTGGATCTCGGTCATGAACCGGTCGCCATCGCGGTTGATCAAAACTGCCCCTTCACCGCGCAGCGCTTCGGTTGCCAGCGGCGCGGGGTCTTCGCCCATGTCGATGGCAGTCGGATGGAATTGAACGAACTCAGGATCGGCAATCCTCGCCCCGGCCCGCGCCGCCATGCCGATCACTTGCCCCCTGATCCGGGCCGGGTTGGTGGTCAGTTTGTAAAGCCCACCGGAACCGCCACCTGCCAGAAGGACCGCCGGGGCGCGGATCAACACCGGGGCCGAACGCGATTCGTCAGAAGTAACGATATGGACGCCGGTCACATCATGGCCTTGGGTCACCAACCCGGTTGCCATCACCCCTTCGAGGACCTGAACCGATGGAGTCTGGCGCACGGCCGCGATCAGTGTCTCCATGATCTGCTTGCCGGCCTGATCGCCCTTTACCCGCACCACGCGGGCGGTCGAATGGGCGGCCTCACGCGACATGACATAGTCACCGTTTTCCGTCCGGTCAAAAGGCGTGCCCAACTCGGTCAGATCAAGGATATGGGTGCGTGCATCTTCGGTCACGAGGGCGGCAATTGCGGCGTCCACCGTGCCTGCACCGGCCTTCACCGTGTCGCTGGCATGGGCTGCGGGGCTGTCCCCCTCACCCATCGCTGCGGCCACGCCGCCCTGCGCCCACGCTGATGACGCGCCGGTCCCCAGCGCATCAGGCGAGATCATCAGAACCGGGCGCGGCGCCAGTTCAAGCGCGGCGTAAAGCGCCCCCATGCCCGCGCCGACAATCACGATCCGGCTGGTGAAAATGGTCCGCTCCGCGACCATGTTGGTTCAGATGCCCAGTTCGCGGCTGAGATCGATCATCCGCTGCACTGCCTGACGCGCCTTGCCCGCAACCGCGTCCGGGACAATCACTTCTTCCTGGCCCGTGTGCAGTGACCACAGGATCTTCTCCAGCGTGATTTTCTTCATGTAGGGGCACATGTTGCAGGGCTTGGCGAACTCGACCTCGGGCAGCTCATCCGAAATATTGGAAGCCATCGAGCATTCCGTGACCAGCATCGCCTTTTTCGGTTTGTGCTGGTGAACCCAGTCAACAATTCCGCTGGTGGAGCCGGTGAAATCGGCCTCGGCCACCACTTCAGGCGTGCATTCCGGGTGCGCGATGATCTTGGTCTCGGGATCATACTCGCGATAGGCGCGCAGGTCCTCGGCTGTGTAAAGCTCATGCACGATGCAGGATCCCTTCCAGAACACGACCTTCTTTTTCGACAGGTTGGCGACGTTCTGCGCCAGATACTGGTCCGGTGTCATGATGACGGTATCGGCGTCCAGCGCATCGACGATCTGAACCGCGTTGGACGAGGTGCAGCAGATATCCGATGCCGCTTTCACCTCGGCGGTGGTGTTCACATAGGACACGACCGGTGCACCGGGATACTTGGCGCGCATCTCGGCGATGCCCTCGGCGGTGATCGACTCGGCCAGCGAGCAACCCGCCGACATATCCGGGATCAACACGGTTTTCGCCGGGTTCAAAACCTTCGACGTCTCGGCCATGAAATGCACGCCGCACTGCACGATCACGTCATGTTCGACCTCAGTCGCCTTGATCGCAAGCTGCAGTGAGTCGCCAACAAAGTCGCTGACGCCGTGATAAATCTCGGGCGTCATGTAGTTGTGCGCCAGGATGACGGCGTTCTTTTCCACCTTCAGCCGATTGATCGCCTCGACGTAAGGCGCATAGATCGCCCAGTCCGAGGGCGGCACAACGCGGTCCATCCGGGAATAAAGATCGCCCAGTCGGTCCGCCGTTTCCTGGGATGGGGTCAGATCGTATTGCGCGCCCAGTTCCGCGCGCACGGTCGTCAAATCAAGCAACGGATAGCTCCTCACCTACCTTGGGCAATGGGCATTAAGGGCTGCTTGTCCGAAATGCAAATGCCCGCAGCTATGACGTGGGGATGCAAATAGCCGCATGCACGGGGAAAATTTCTTGTTTTTCCACTCGACGGGAAAGAGTTTTCCGATCCGCGCCATAATTCAAAGATGCGAGGCTTTTCCATCAAGGTAATCGGAAAGCCGTGACTGGAATCGCGGAATCGCACCCGGATTGGTCAGATACGCCTCTGCTGTCACCAGTTCAAAGCGTTGCCCTTCGTCCCCGAAACGGATGTCGTCCTGCCTTTCCTGCGGCAGATGGGCGGCAAAGAACCAGAAGAAACGGCCTGTCCTTTCATACCGCCGCGCCCAGGTCAGATCACCGGGGTCCAGCACAAGACCCATTTCCTCGTGACATTCGCGGATTGCACAATCGGCAGCGCTTTCAAGCCCCTCGCGCCCGCCGCCGACAAGGTCCCAGTGGCCGGGCCAGGGAATCGTGTCGACCTCGTCCCGAAGGATCGTCACCAGATGCGGTCCAATGAACAACGCCATCTTCGCGCCACGAAACTGGCTGTGCTGGCCGCGCTGAAATGCTAGACTCGGGGTCATCCTGATTACCTCCGACCCTTGTAAGCCGATGCCAGCCCTCTGCCGCGATTGCCTGACCCAGTTCGAGACCGGACGGCGCTGCCCATCCTGTGGCAGCGCCCGCGTTGTCAGCCATCCTGAACTGTTTGACCTGACCATCGCGCATATGGACTGCGATGCATTCTACGCCAGTGTCGAGAAGCGCGACAATCCCGCATTGGCGAACAAGCCCGTCATCATTGGCGGCGGCAAGCGTGGCGTGGTGTCGACCGCCTGCTATGTTGCCCGCATACGCGGTGTGAAATCCGCCATGCCGATGTTCAAAGCACTTGAACTTTGTCCGGACGCGGTTGTGGTGCGCCCCCGTATGCAGGTTTATGCCGAGGTCTCGCGCCAGATCCGCACTATGATGGACGAGTTGACGCCCGACATTGAACCCCTGTCGCTGGACGAGGCGTTCATGGACCTTGGCGGCACGATGCGACTGCACGGCGCGGCCCCTGCGGTGATGCTAGCGCGGTTGGTGCGGAGGATGCGGACGGAACTGGGTCTGACTGGGTCGATCGGACTGAGCCACAACAAGTTTCTCGCCAAGGTTGCCTCGGACCTGGACAAACCACACGGATTCTCGGTGATTGGCAAAGCGGAAACCGACACCTTCTTGCACGACAAACCTGTGCGCCTGATCTGGGGCATCGGACCGGCGGCTCAGGCCAGCCTGGAAAAGGCTGGAATACGCACCTTCGCCGACCTGTTGCGTTGGGATCAGCAGGACCTCAGCGCCCGGTTCGGGTCGATGGGATACCGCCTGTGGCACCTCGCACGCGGGCAGGATAAGCGCAGGGTCACGGCACACGCGCCAATGAAGTCGATCTCGAACGAAACCACGTTTTTTGAGGATACCGGGAACCCTGACATCCTGGACGGCCACCTTTGGCGTATGTCCGAGAAAGTGTCGGACCGTGCCAAGGCCAAGGATCTGGCGGGACGTGTGGTCACACTGAAGCTGAAACGCGCCGATCACTCGTTGATCTCACGCCGACTGGCGCTTCGTGATGCAACGCAGATGGCGGACACGATCTATGCCACCGCGCGGGGCCTGTTCGACCAGGTTGGGGCGCAGGGCCCCTATCGGCTTTTGGGGGTCGGGATTTCAGACCTTGTGGCGGCAGAGGCGGCAGACCTGTCGGGCGACCTGCTGGACCCAAGGGCGGCCCAGCGCCGCAAGGCCGAACGCGCCACGGACGAGATCCGAAAGCGTTTCGGATCCGAGGCAATCCTCAAAGGGCGCGCTATGCGATGACCCTTTGGCGTCACTCGGCCGCCAACCGTTCCTGCGGGCGCCCAATTGCCGCTACTTCTGCAATCACCCGTGTCAGGCGTTGCTGGAACTCAGCGAAATCCGCGCGCGGTTCAATCCGCGCCTCGTCCATATAGAGCGAACGGTCGATCTCGACCTGGATCACGTGCTGGTTCTTTGCTGGACGGCCGTAATGCTGGGTGACATAGGCCCCGGCAAAAGGCGTGTTGCGCGATACGGCAAATCCTTCACGCACAAAAGCCGCCTCGACCGCCTCGACAATCTCGGACGCGGCAGAGGCACCGAACCGGTCGCCCAGCACGACATCCGGCCTGCGTCCGGCCCGCGCGACGCCATCAAGCGCTTCGTGCGGCATCGAATGGCAGTCAATCAGAATGGCGCGTCCGAATGCCTGTCGCGATTCGGCCAGCAATGCCTGCAACTTCTCATGGTAAGGTCGCCAATAAGTATCGATCCGACGGTTGGCCTCGTCCAGCGCAAGCTTGCCGCTATAGATCTGCCGCCCCTGCGCGACGACACGGGGAATCACACCAAGCCCAGAAGCGATACGTGGATTGTGCGGACGTTTGCGAATTCCGTCGATCAGGGCGGGGTCCAGCTCCTCTGCGGCGCGATTCAGATCGATCAGTGCACGCGGCGCCGCCGCTTTCAGGAATGGTGCGCCGAACCTTGGCGCGGCCTCAAAAAGCCTGTCCACGAACGCATCCTCGGAACTTCGGATCGTATGCGCGTTCAGCAACGTGCGCCGCACGAACCACTCCGGGTAGTCGCAGCCGCTGTGCGGCGACGCAAACACCACCGGCGACAGACGGCGGGCGGGTTCAGACAGGAAATAGGCGGTGTTCGGCATGGATTCTCCTCAGAAAAATATTAGACCGAAAAAATACCCGGTCAAAAGCCCTTGATCCTTCCTGCGACTCCTTCTATAGACCCCTCCACCGGCGCGGTTTTCCGCGCTCCTTTTTGTTAAGGGCAAGGATTTGTGCCGGATCAGAGTGGGCGATTAGCTCAGCGGTAGAGCACTTCGTTGACATCGAAGGGGTCACAAGTTCGATCCTTGTATCGCCCACCATGAATTCACCGCCCCAGCCTGGGGTGCCCGATAACCTGGCGCACGCCGCGCCGCGAAATGAGGAGAAGGCCATGAAGGTCAAGAACTCGCTCCGGTCGCTGAAGAACCGGCACCGCGATTGTCGCGTTGTGCGCCGCAAGGGCCGCGTCTACGTGATCAACAAGACGCAGCGCCGCTTCAAAGCCCGCCAAGGCTAAGAACGCGTTATTGCGAACAGGCAAAAGGCCGCCCAATCGGGGCGGCCTTTTTCTTTTTGAAATGGCGTTCGTGGGGGCCATCGACAAGGCCAATCGACCCGATCAAAGTCGTGTCAGCACACGACGCGTTTCCTTGGTGACAAAGCCGGTCACCGGCAGCCCTCGTGACCTTTGAAACTGTCTGACAGCGCGTTGCGTGTCCTGGTCGAACTTGCCATCAATTGGGCCGGGATCGAACCCCAGCCGCGAAAGGCGCCGCTCGACGTCCAGCGCAGCGGGCTTGTTCTTGGACAGCACCCGGTCTTCGATCAACATCTGCTGATAACGATCACGATTGTCACGCAGCCTCTCGAACGCCCGTATGCGCGCCTTGGCCTCTTTGACAAACAACCCGTTTGGAAACTGTTTCCGATACTTGATGTAGGACAGCAGGCTGTCCTCGTACGTGGCTTCGTTCCATGCCGCGCGATCCCGTGATCTGGAATAGTTGGACTGGGCTTGCCATGCCTGCCCCTCCGGAACCGGAACCGACCGACTCCATCGTTGCTGATCATGCGCAGCCTCAGACATGATTGGCGTGGCTGCCAACAAGAACGCAGCCATGGCCATTGAAACTTTCACCGCTCAAACTCCTTCATCCTACAACGGCAAGCGGTCGCCTGCTGTTCCAATGTGGTCAATATGCGACTGTTATTGAATAGCACACGCGAAAAAGGGGCGGTTCCAAGGGATAACCGCCCCTTTCTCACCGGCCCTGCAGAACGGAGCCGTATTTCATACCCGTCAGTCGTAGCTGCGCTGATCCTCGATCACCAATCCGTCCTTGGGAAGGGATCCCGGCGCAACAATCTCAATCTTGCCACGCAGTTTCAGGGTCTCGCTGACCGATTTGGCGTAGGCATCTGCGTCGCCGCCGGAGGCTTCGATCCGGACAGTCATCGAGTCCATTTCCCCATCTCGGGTGGCAATGACGCGGGCCTTTGCGATCTCGGCATGTTTGGCAACCAGCGCCGCGACCTGCTCGGGCCGCACGAACATGCCCTTGATCTTGGTGGTCTGGTCAGCGCGACCCATCCAGCCCTTGATGCGCATATTGGTCCGCCCACACGGGCTTTCACCTGCCATGACTGCTGACATGTCGCCAGTGGCGAAGCGGATCAGCGGATAGTCAGGATTGAGAGTGGTGACCACAACCTCACCCACTTCGCCAGGCGCGACCGGGGTGCCGGTACCGGGGGTTACAATCTCGACGATCACACCCTCGTCCACGATCATGCCTTCCATCGCTTCGGATTCATAGGCGATCGAGCCCAAATCGGCAGTTCCATACCCCTGCAGGCAGGTGATGCCGCGATCGGCATATTCGGCACGCAAGGACGGGAACAACGCCCCGCCGCCGACTGTGGCCTTGGTGATTTTCAGCTGCTCACCCATCTCGTCAGCCTTGTCCAGAATGACCTTCAGGTAATCCGGCGTTCCGGCATAAGCCGTGGTGCCGATGTCGACAGCGGCACGGACCTGCAATTCGGTCTGGCCGATCCCCGCAGGCAGGACTTTGGCGCCCACCGCCTTGGCACCGCTTTCAAACATGATCCCGGCTGGGGTCAGGTGATATGAAAAACAGTTCTGCACGATGTCGTTTACCCCAATCCCGACCGCGTGCAACACGCGCCCAAATCGGAACCAGTCATTGCCGTTGCTTCCCGGCTCATAGATCGGGCCCGGCGACTGAAACAGATGAGTGATGCCCGGATTAGACATGTCCGCGAACCCACCCAGCGGTGCAAAAGCCGTCTGCGCCTTGCCCAGTTCGGATTTGCGCAGCACGGGCAGCGCGGCCAGTGCCTCCGGTGTTGTTATCGTGGCGGGTTCCACATCGGCAAGGCTGTCGCGATAGCCTGGTAATACCTTGGCGCGGGCGATCTGTGCCGCCAGATCGCGGGCAAGGTCGGCCGCACGCTGGTCGGTCGAACGGGTTTCCAGATCATCGAAATAGCGGCTCATCGAGATGTCCTTTTCATGCCCACACCCGCGACGGTTTGTGGAATTGATCCCGGCCCTGCGGATTTGGCAGAAACGTCCAACCGTTCCGCGGCCCAAGGTTTTTCAGAAGGGTTTTCATATGGCTGACAACATGCGCCCGATTGCCGACCGGGTTTCGTTTCACAACGCACTGCAATGCATGGAGGTCGATTTCTCGGGCTTTCACTTCGATACGTCGGAAACCGTGAACACAGTCTATGATCACATCGAGGAACGCATTGCCGAGACGGGTGAGGAAAGATGGTTTTTCCTGATCAACTATTCTGCCTGCCGGATCGATCCCGAAGCCTGGATCGCCTATTCGCGGCGCGGCAAGGCACTGAACCTTGCCCATAGCCAAGGAAGCGTAAGATTTGATGCATCCGACGAAACCCGTGCCCAGATCGAACGAGACGCCAATACCGAAAACTTCGACGCGAACCTTTTTGCGGACCGCGACCACGCGCTTGAGCGCATCGCCGAGCTTCCAAGCCAGCGCCGAACCCGCATCAGCCACGACCCGAATTACTGTCAGGCCGATTTCGTGCGCAGGGTTCGCTTTGACCCTGAAACGGTGATTATGGACGTCGATTTTTCCCACTTTACCTTTTACCACTCTCGCGATGTGGACGACTTCTATGACTATCTGGAAGAGCGCATCATCGAATCCGACCGGCGATGGTTCTTCCTTGTTGACTACAATGGCTGCCAGATTATGCCGGCGGCCTGGGTTCGATATGCCTTTCGCGGCAAGCGGCTGAATGAAGCCGGGTCGCTGGGGTCCGTCCGATATGCCGCCGGGTCCGAGACCGAGGCCGATATCCGCCTGCGTGCCGAAAGCCAGGGGTTCCGCCCCAATATTCGCAACACCCGGGCCGAGGCTCTTGAGCGCATCGAGGAAATGCGCGCCGAAATCCTGGCCGCCCAGCCGCATCTCAACTAAGCCAGCGTTTGCGGCGGCGATAGGACCGCACGTCCCGATAGGATTTGCGCCCTTCCTCTGACATGCCGAGATAAAATTCCTTCACGTCCGGATTCTCTCGCAGTTCCTGCGCAGGGCCGTCCATCACCACACGGCCCGATTCCAGGATGTATCCATAATGGGCAAAGCGCAGCGCGACGTTGGTGTTCTGTTCGGCCAGAAGGAAGGTCGCGCCTTCCTTCTCGTTCAGATCTTTCACAATCTGGAAAATCTCTTCCACCAACTGCGGCGCAAGGCCCATGGATGGTTCATCAAGAAGGATGCACTCCGGTCGGCTCATCAGGGCACGGCCAATGGCAACCATCTGCTGCTCGCCGCCCGACGTGTAGCCGGCCTGCGATTTGCGCCGCTCTTTCAGGCGCGGGAAATAAGTGTAAACCATCTCAAGGTCAGCGGCGATGTCAGCCGCACCCGAGCGGGTATAAGCCCCGGTCAGAAGGTTCTCTTCGACGGTCAGGTGTTCGAAACAATGCCGTCCTTCCATCACCTGGATCACGCCGCGCTTGACCAGTTCGGCGGGTTCAAGGTCCTGAATCCGGTCGCCCCGATAGACGATCGACCCTTTGGTCACCTCGCCCCGTTCGGAATGCAACAGGTTCGAGATCGCCTTCAGCGTCGTCGTCTTGCCCGCGCCGTTGCCACCCAGAAGCGCGGTGATACCGCCCTTGGGCACTGACAGGCTGACGCCTTTCAGGACGAGGATCACGTGGTTGTAGATCACCTCGATATTGTTGACCTCTAGCAGGGTCTCTTTGGTCGGAGCCGCATCCAGCATGGGGGTCTCTCTCTGACAGGAGTTCGGTTGTTTGGCCCGGTCGCGACGGCTGCCGCGACCGGGGATTTCAGGTCATTACTTGCAGTTTGACTCGATACTGTTCTCAGCCGCATAAGCCGCCGAGTCTTCGGCGATCAGCGCACCAATCACTTCCGTGTCGGTCGGTTTGAAGTCCGAGATCAGCGACCAGGTCTTGCTGGAGGCATCCCACTGGGTCACACCCACCAGGCCGGGGCCACCGTGGTTCTCGCACGAGACGTTGAAGGCCGGGCCGAAATTCGGCATGCCAAGCTCAACCATTTTGGCCTCGTCGATTGACAGGGCTTCCATGCCGTCGCGCATCATGGCTGCGGTGATGTCCTTGGTGCCGTGGATTTCCTGCGCGGTTTTGGCGGCTTCCGCTGCCAGCATCGCTGCATACATGCCACGGTTATAAAGAACGTTGCCGATCTGGTCGCCTGCACCGGCGGCCTTGCCTGCATCCACGACGTACTTCTGGATGTCGTCAAAGACCGGGAAGTCACGGCCGACGTTGTGGAAGGTCAGCGCCTTGTAGCCATTGGCCGCATCGCCGGCCGGCAGCACGTCATGTTCTGCGCCCGACCACCAGATACCGATGAAGTTTTCCATCGGGAACCGGATGTTCGCGGCTTCCTGGATGGCAACCTGGTTCATCACGCCCCAGCCCCACATCAGGACATAATCAGGACGGTCGCGGCGAATTTGCAACCACTGCGACTTTTGCTCCTGCCCCGGGTGATCCACGGGCAGCGCACTCAGTTCATAACCGTGCTTCTTCGACAGTTCTTCCAGCGTGCGGATCGGTTCCTTGCCGTAGGCGGAGTTGTGATAGACCAGGGCCACTTTCTTGCCCTTGATGTCGCCACCATTGATTTCCAGCAAGTAGTTGATCGCGCCCGACGCACCGTTCCAGTAGTTGCCCGGATAGTTGAACACGTGGCTGAAAACGTCACCGTTTGCTGCCGAAGTCCGACCATAGCCCATCGAGTGAATCGGAATGTCATCCGCGGTTGCCTTGGGGATCAGCTGATAGGTAATCCCGGTCGAGAGCGGCTGATAGACCAGAGCGCCTTCGCCCTTGGTCGATTCGTAGCACTCCACGCCTTTCTCGGTGTTATAGCCGGTTTCACACTCCAGCAGCTTGACCGGAACCCCACCGATGCCGCCGTCGCGTTCATTCAGAAGGGTGAAATAGTCAGCATAGCCGTCTGCGAAGGGGATACCGCCTGCTGCATAAGGGCCAGTGCGGTAGGACAGCGACGGGAACACCAGGTCCGCCATCGCCGGCGCTGCGGCCATGATCGCGCCGAGTGCCATTGTTGCAAGTTTCAGTTTCATCGGGTTTCTCCTCCCTTGGTTATTCCGATGTTTCGAATTCGCCCCGTGACCGGAGCAGGTCATGGCCCCGCCGTTAATGCGGGAAGGGCCACAACCGCAGTTTTTCTTTCGTGATCCGCCACAACTGGGCCAACCCATGTGGTTCAAGGATCAGGAATACGATGATCAGCGCGCCGACGATAACCAGCTGGAAATGCGCAACGATATCCGTGGGCCAGCCCAGCATGTCGACGCCGACCAGCTTCAGCACCACTGGCAGCAGGACCAGGAAGGCCGCGCCCGCGAATGAACCGAAGATCGAACCCAGGCCACCGATGATGACCATGAACAACACGAGGAACGATTTCTGGATGCCAAACGCCTCGCCCACCTCGACAGCACCAAGATAGACCGCAAAGAACAGCGCGCCCGAGATGCCGACAAAGAAGGATGACACAGCAAAGGCCGACAGTTTCGCTTTCAGCGGATCAACCCCGATGATCTCGGCGGCGATATCCATGTCGCGGATCGCCATCCATTTGCGCCCCACCGAGCCGCGCGTCAGGTTCCGCGCGATCAATGCGCTGATGACAAGGAACACGAGGCAGAACAGGTAAACCGCCCATGGCTGTGTATTCGGACCGGTTATGGCAATGCCAAACAGGGTACGTTCGGGCGCCGAGATCTGGCCCGAGGCCGAGTAGTTATAAAACCATGGCACCCGGTTGAACAGCCAGACCAAGAAGAACTGGGCCGCCAGTGTCGCCACTGCCAGGTAAAAGCCCTTGATGCGCAGTGACGGCAGGCCGAACAAAACGCCGACAAGCGCGGTCACGCCTCCGGCAAGGACAATGTGAATAAAGATATTCACTTCCGGGAACGAGGTCATCAGCTTGTAGCAGGCATAGGCCCCCACTGCCATGAACCCGCCCGTACCAAGGCTGACCTGTCCGCAATAACCAACCAGGATGTTCAACCCGATTGCGGCGATCGCATAGATCAGGAACGGCAGGAAAATCGCGTTCACAAGGTAGTCGTTCATCATGAAGGGCAGAACGCAGAAGGCCACGATCAGCGCAATGTAATAGCCGATCCTGTCGAATTTGATCGGAAAGGTCTGGCTGTCGGCGGCATAGGTCGTCTTGAAGTCGCCGGCTTCACGGTAAAACATCGTTTGTTACCCTTCCTGCGTGTCGATCTCGCCATGGCGGAAGGCCATGGCACGGTTATTTATGCGCTGTCCCTTGGACAGTTTGAGATAGGCCGCGACCCCGATCAGAAAGGCGATGGCGGCAATGAGGCCCGCAGCCATGATCTGTTCCTGCGAAAGGCTATCCGCGGTCAGGGCAAGGAACCCGAAGGCCCAGAAGCCCGACCAAGAGATCACGTTGACAATGGCAATCAGCTGTTTCACGTCACACCCTTTCGATGATCTTCTCGCCAAACAGTCCCTGCGGCCTAAAGACGAGGAACAAGAGCGCCAGCACATAGGCAAACCAGTTCTCGGTCGCGCCGCCGACCATCGGGCCGACGAGGAACTCGAACATCTTTTCGCCGACCCCGATGATCAGCCCGCCGACAATTGCGCCGGGGATCGAGGTGAAACCGCCCAGCATCAGAACCGGCAGCGCCTTCAGTGCGATCAGCGATAGCGAGAACTGCACGCCAGATTTCGCGCCCCACATGATGCCCGCGACCAACGCCACGAACCCGGCAACCGACCAGACAAGAACCCAGATGAAATCAAGGCTGATCCCGACCGACAGCGCGGCCTGATGGTCATCGGCCACGGCGCGCATGGCGCGGCCCTGCTTGGTGTACTGGCTGAACAGCACCAGCGCGATCACCAGAAGCGCGGCGATGACGGTTGCGACGATATCGAGATTGTCGATGAAGAACCCATAGCCAAAGGCGTCAAAGGTCACCCGGTCGATGGTTTCGTTGATCCCCTGTGGAAGACCGACATCCAGCGTCTTGATCTCGGACCCCCACATCAGGTCAGCGACACCTTCCAGGAAATAGGCAAGGCCGATCGTCGCCATGAACAGGATAATAGGTTCCTGCCCGACCAGATGGCGCATAACGAAATGCTGCACCATCCAGGCCAGACCGATCATCACCACGACTGTCAGGGCAATCGCCAGAAGCGCCGGAACGGTCCAGCCGAAATTTGTGACATGCAGGCCGAACACCGCGTTGATCAGATGGGCGAACGGCACCTGCCCGTTCATGATCCCGACCAGCGTCATCGCTGCAAACAGCGCCATCACGCCCTGTGCATAGTTGAAGATGCCGGACGCCTTGTAGATCAGGACAAAACCCAGCGCGACAAGGGCATACAGAACCCCTGCCATGAGGCCGTTGAGGAAGACCTCCATCCCGAAGAGAAGTTGATCAGGCATCGTGCGCGCCTCCGGTCATCTTGTTGATTTCTTGGCAGATATCAGTCATGAGCCACCCCCAGATAGGCGTCGATGACGTCCTGGTTGTTGCGCACCTCATCGGGGGTGCCGTCACCGATCTTCTTGCCGTAATCCATCACCACGACGCGGTCCGACAGGTCCATGACCACTCCCATGTCATGTTCGATCAAGGCAATGGTGGTGCCAAATTCGTCGTTCACGTCCAGGATAAAGCGGCTCATGTCCTCTTTTTCCTCGACGTTCATTCCTGCCATCGGTTCGTCCAGCAGCAGGATCGACGGCTCGGCGGCCAATGCGCGGGCCAGTTCGACCCGTTTCTTCAGTCCATAAGGCAGACGCGCCACCGGGGTCTTGCGGATGTGCTGGATTTCCAGAAAGTCGATGATTTTCTCGACCTTTTCTCGGTTCTCAACCTCTTCCGCCTCAGCTTTGCCTTTCCAGATCGCCTGCGCCAGCATGCCCGTCTTCATATGGTTCAGACGGCCGGTCATGACGTTGTCCAGAACGGTCATGCCCTCGAACAGCGCGATGTTCTGGAAAGTCCGGGCGATGCCTTGCTGCGCGACCTCATAGGGTTTCATCGGCGGGCGTTTGTGACCCTTGTACCAGACCTCACCCTCTTGCGGGATGTAGAACCCCGAGATCACGTTCAGCATCGACGATTTGCCGGCGCCGTTCGGCCCGATGATAGCGCGGATCTCGCCTTCGCGGATATCGAAGGAAATATCGGTGATCGCCTTCACCCCGCCGAAGCGCAGCGTGATGTTCTTCATCTCCATCACGGTCGGGCCAATGGTACGCCCATCCGCGGTGACATAGCTTTCCTGAGTGCTCATTCTGCGGCTACCTTTGCGGATTGGGTGGGAAAGACCTTGGCATCGCGCAGTTGCAACGTCGCCTTGATCGCCCCTTTGCGGCCGTCCTCATAGGTGACTTCCGTCACGGTCGAGACCGTCTCGGACCCGTCGTATAGTGCCTCGACAAGGTCATTAAACTTGTCGGCAACCACGACGCGGCGCACTTTGCGGGTGCGGGTCATCTCGCCGTCGTCTGCGTCCAGTTCCTTGTGCAGGACAAGGAAGCGGTGGATCTGACAACCTGACAGCATCGGGTCGGCGGCGACAGACTTGTTCACCGTTTCGACATGTTCCTGGATTGTGTCCAGAACCCGTGGGTGACCGGCCAATTCCTGATACGACGCATAAGCGATGTTGTTGCGCTCAGCCCAGTTCCCAACGGCGGTCAGGTCGATATTGATGAAGGCGACACAGCGGTCCTTTCCATTGCCGAACAGCACGGCCTCAAGGATGTCGGGGTAGAACTTGAGTTTGTTCTCGACATACTTCGGCGCAAACATGCTACCATCGGCCATCTTGCCGACATCCTTGGCACGGTCGATGATCCGCAGGTGGCCGGTGCCCTCCTCGAAAAAGCCCGCGTCACCCGTGGCAACCCAGCCCTCGGAATCCTTGGTTGATGCGGTGGAATCGGGGTTGTTGAAATACTCGACGAAGACGCCAGGCGAACGATAGAAGATCTCTCCGTTGTCATCGATGCGAATTTCGACATCCGGTGCGGGAACGCCAACCGTATCGGCACGCACTTCCCCATCGGGTTGAACGGTGATGAAAACAGATGCCTCGGTCTGACCATAAAGCTGTTTCAGGTTAATGCCGAGCGAACGATAGAAATCAAAGATCTCGGGCCCGATCGCTTCGCCGGCCGTGTAACCGACGCGCACACGACCGAACCCCAACGTGTCCTTCAGCGGACCATAGCACATCAGATCGCCCAGACGGTATTTCAGCCGGTCCCCAAAACCGACCGGCTTGCCGTCCAGGATCTTGCCGCCGACTTTTCTGGCGTGATCCATGAAGTAATGGAACATGCGCCGCTTGAAGCGGCCCGCGTCTTCCATTCGGATCATGACACTTGTCAGCTGGGTCTCGAAGACGCGCGGCGGAGCGAAGTAATAGGTCGGACCGATTTCGCGAAGGTCAGTCATCATCGTGTCGGGCGACTCTGGACAGTTCACGCAGAAGCCCGCCCACATCGCCTGCCCCAGCGAGAAGATGAAGTCGCCGACCCAAGCCATCGGCAGATAGGCAAGGATTTCCTCTTTCTGGGTCAAGTTGTCAAATTCGCAGGAATTCTTGGCGCTTTCGATGATGTTGCGGTTCGACAGCACCACCCCCTTGGGCTTTCCGGTGGTGCCTGAGGTATAGAGCATCACGCAGGTGCTGTCATAGTTCAGCTTGGCGCGACGGGCGTTCAGGTCCTCGATCCACTCATAGTAGGCGGCGCGACCCTGTTCCTGGATATCGACGAACCGGTGCAGCGTGTGGTGGTCATACTTTCGCATACCACGCTGATCGAGATAGATCATATGCTCGAACTGGTGCAGCTGGTCCTGAATGTCGATGACCTTGTCGACCTGCTCCTGGTCTTCGGCGATGACGAAGCGTGCGCCACAGTGCCCCAGGACATAGCCCATCTCTTCCGCTGCCGAGTCCTGATAAACCGGGACAGGCACGGCGCCGACCGACTGTGCGGCAACCATTGACCAATAGAAATAAGGGCGATTGCGCCCGATGATGGCGATGAAATCACCCTCATTCACACCAAGGTTGATCAGACCAAGCGCAAGCGCCTCGATCTCTTTCTCCGCCTCGGCCCAGGTCCAGGTTTGCCAGATGCCGAATTCCTTTTCCCGGTAAGCGGTCTTATCCGCGAACTGGGTGGCGTTACGCTGCAGAAGCGCCGGAATGGACGACAGTCCTCCGGTCGCCTGTGACGACTGTGCCAAATTGTATTCCTCCCTCTCGCCCGCTCCCACGGGCCGAACCGCCGAAGCGATTCCTCCTTCCTCAAAGGTGCGACTTTGAGACTGTGCGTCAACTTTTTCCTGATGTTTTCTCAATCCTTACGAATTGTAACGGCACACGATTCCTGCTTTTCCGCCTTGATTCGTGGTGCTAGCCATGAAGGCAGAGGAGGGCATATGGAGTCCAATTCCACCACCACCCAGGCGATGACGATTGCCGGACTGAACCTGATTCAGCAGGCTCTTTCGATTTATGACAGTGACCTGAAACTGGTGGTTGCCAATGAACGCTTCCGCGAGATGTTTTCGATCCCTGACCACCTGACAAGTCCGGGCGCGGATTTTGCCGAAACCATAGCCTTTCTGGTCGAGCGGGGTGAATACGGCGAAGTTCCCGATGGGGAAAAAGATGCTTTTGTACGAGAGCGGGTCGAGCGGGCGCTGGCCTTTGAAGCGCATTATTTCGAACGTCAACGCAACAATGGCCGCTGGGTGAGTGTCGAAGGCTCGCCGCTGCCCGAGGGCGGCTGGGTTGCGGTCTATACCGACATTACCGCGGCCAAACGGCAAGAGGCGCTGCTGCGCGCCCGGTCCGAGGAACTGTCGGATCAGCTGCTGCAATATGCCGAAGAACTTTCCGCCACCAACCGTCAACTCGAATCCACGGTCACCGCGCTGGAAGAGGCCAAGCGTCAGCTGACGGATTCCGAGGCCCGCACCCGACTGACGACCGAGATGATGCCGGCGCATATCGCCCATGTCGGCCCCGACCGGCGCTATACCTATTCCAACCGCCGCTTGTCCGCCGTGATGCCTGGGCGGTCGTCAGAAATCGTCGGCAGCCACATTCGCCACGCCTTGGGTGAGGCTGCATTTCGCGAGATCCGTCCGCATCTTGAGACGGCTTTCGAAGGCACGCCCTCGGTATTTGAGTTCAACGACCTGATCTCTAGCCGCCGCATTCGCGTCGCATTCACCCCGGATGCCGAGCCTGCCCCGCGACGCGGAGTCTATATTCTGTCAATGGACATCACCGAGGAAACCCAGACCCGAGCGGCCCTGCAACAGACCCGCCGGAGGGAACTGGCGGCGCAGATGACAAGTGGACTGGCGCATGACTTCTCGAACCTGTTGACCATCATCCTTGGCCTGCAAAGTAAACTGGGGCGCATGGGGTTGCCGTCCGAAGCCAGCGAGTTGATTGAAGCCACACTTGGCGCGGCGCGGCGTGGCGGAACGCTGCTGAACCGGATCGCCGACATGACCGGTCATCGCGCGCCGCAGTTGCAGCCAACTGATATGACCGTGTTCCTGAACGATCTTCAGACCCTTGCCGGACCAACCTTGCCTGAAGGGATAGAGCTGCAAATTCGCAACCAGATCACCGGCGGGCCAATCCTGGTCGACCCCGGCATGGTGCAGGATTCACTGCTGAACCTGATCCTGAACGCCCGTGATGCCTGTGGTGGCGCGGGCCGGATCACACTTGAGGCCGAACTGATCAAAGACACATGGGTCAACTTCGCCGTCAGTGACACCGGGACGGGTTTTTCCGACGAGGCGCTGACCCATGCGCTTGACCCGTTCTTTACCACCAAGGGCGGCGAGGGTTCGGGGCTGGGGCTTGCCATGGTCTATGACATGACAAAGCTGGCCGGCGGGCGCATCACGCTGGACAACACCGACGTCGGCGGTCGGGTGACGATCCAGTTGCCATTGCGCCGACCCCGGCCGACCGACACCCCCGGCCTTGTTCTTCTGGTCGAGGACAACGCCGATCTGCGCAGTTCAATCCGCGACATGCTGACGACCGCAGGACATACCGTGATCGAAGCCACCGCGGTGGATGAGGCCCGCACTCTTTTGGACCAGGTGCCGGGCATTACGCTTCTGTTGTCCGACATCTCGCTAGAGGGTGAAGAGACCGGTGTCGACCTGATCCGCGCCCTGCCCACCGACGGGGTGCCATCGTTCCTGATGACATCCTTGCCGCAATCTCACCCGCTCTATATCGAGGGCGCCGCGCGTGCGCCGCTTCTTCGCAAACCATTCACCGCCGATCAGCTGTCGGCCTTTCTGCAATCCAAGGTGACATCATGACAGCTCCGCTTGTGACCATTCTCGACGATGAGCCCGAGATCAGGAACATGCTGGCCGACGCGCTCAGCGATGCCGGTTTCCGCACCATGAGGTTTGCCCGTGCGACCGAATTCGAAGCCGCGCTGAAAAAGACAGCGCCGGACGTCTGCCTTGTCGACCTTGGCCTGCCCGACCGCGACGGGCTGACACTTGTCCACCGGTTGGCGCTGGAACAGGGGGCCGCCGTTATCATCATCTCGGGGCGGGCACAGGTGCAGGACCGGGTCACCGGGTTGGAGCTTGGGGCCGACGACTATATCATCAAACCCTTCGACCCGGCCGAGGTCGTCGCCCGCGTGCGCGCTCGCCTGCGCAAGGAAAAGCCGGCCACCCGCGCCGCGTCAAACACCGCCCGGTTCAATGGATGGACCGCCTATTTCGACCGATATGTCCTGGAAGACGACAAGGGCGAGGAAACCACATTCAGCCACGCCGAGGGCGAAGTTTTGCGCCTGTTTCTCGACAGCCCGAAGCGCCTGATCAGCCGCGCCCACATGCAGGAAAGTCTGGGCGGCGCGGCCGGGGAAAGTTTTGACAGGGCGATGGACGTGCGCATATCCCGACTGCGCACCAAGCTGCGCGAAGACCCCAAGAACCCGCGCCTGATCAAGACGATCTATGGGGCGGGCTATATCTTTCTCGGTGACGTGACCTGGGAGTAATCCCACCACATTCTGCGACGATGAAGTCGCAATCCACGAGATATAGAAATTCCTGGCATTTTCGAGTATGCTTTCCCCACGTGTTTGGGAGGATACGGAAATGTCAGACTTGGAATTCTGGACAGCAGCCAGCGCGCTTTGGATCGCGGTGGCTTGGGCACCATACATACTGGACCGTATGGCCGTTCGAGGGATTATGGGGGCAATGGCCAACCCGTCCCCCGATCTTGCGCCGCAATCGGCTTGGGCCGAACGCGCCAAAGCGGCCCACAAAGTGTCAGTCGAACTGTTCGTCGCTTTCGCCCCGCTTGCCGGCATCGCGATGATGCGGCTGCCGGTGGATACCTATGCCGGCACATTGGCTATGTTTTTCTTTATCGGAACCATCATCCATTACGTGGTCTATACACTGGGCATAGTGGTGATCCGAACCCTCGCCTTCCTGCTGGCGTCACTGTCGACGGTGGCGCTTGGCCTGCGGGTCTTTGGCGTGATCTAGGATCAGGCCACGAATTCCGCGCGTCGACCACGAAAAAACGGGACAAGGATGTTGCGAAACGCAGTCACTTTGGCGGAGGGCCAGACATCCTTGTGGCCGACGACCCAGATCGACGGATAGGGTTGTGGTTCAAGCACCGGCACCTGCACCAATCCCGGCGTTGCGCGGCCCAGGAACATGGGCATCCGCACCACACCCAGACCACGCTGCGCCGCGCCAACAAGCGCAACCATATCGTCGAATTGAACTTTCACCGCCGCGTTGGGATAGGCCTTTAGAGACGCCTTGGGAACTGCACCCAATCCGGTGTAGACAGCCCAGTCGATCCGGTCGGCGGGTCGCGTTCTGATCCGCTCAGCCCAATCTGCATTGGCGAAGCTTGCGCTGGCCTGCTCGGTCAGCCGCACCCCCATCAGCGCATCCCCCGGCGTTTCGCTGATCCTGATCGCCAGATCCGCCTCGCGCCGATTGAGATCAAGCAAGTCATTGGTGGCGCGCACCTGTAGGTCAACTTCGGGGTGGGCAGCACAAAAGGCCTCGATCACCTCAGCCAGATGGGTGACGATCAAAAGCTGCGGCGCGGTGATGACCAAAGACCCGCTCAGACGCTGATCCCGCCCCTTCAACCGACGGTCAAGCGACAGCTGTGCATCTTCCATACGCGCGACGTATTCACCAACTAGCCGAGCGGCTTCGGTGGGTTGGTAACCGTCGGCCAGCCGCTCGAACAATGTCTCACCCACCGCCTGTTCAAGACGCGCGATGCGTCGCGCGACGGTCGTGTAATTCACCCCCAGCGATTGCGCCGCCGCAGCCAGGGTGCCGCCCCGCAACAGATGCAATGCGGTTTTCAAGTCATCCCAATGCTCCATCCATGCACATTTGCATGCCTAGAGTGCAAACTCACGCGTTTTCGCAATTCATGCGGCCGACTACGTTACGCAAAGACAAAATCTGAAAGGAAATCACGATGATTTACGCCTACGCAAAGCTGACAATTTCGAACCCCGAAAAGCTGGCCGAATACCGCGACAAGGCGGGCTCGGCGCTGGCGCGACACGGGGGAAAGGTCGAACAGGCATCGGCCACAGCGACCGCCATTGATGGCACACCTGACCTTCCTGACGTCGCAGCCATCATGTCCTTTCCTGATGCCGACGCCGCCCGAGCCTGGATCAACGACCCCGAGCTTGCGGAAGTCCATGCGCTGCGGCGCGGGGCAGGCGCGTCGGATATCGTGCTGCTCACCTGAGTGTCAAAACCATTGCACCCCGATTCGGGGTGCAATACCATTGGCTTATGGCTGTCTGCATCCTATACCGCCACGCCGAAAAACGCCGCCCGCGTTATTACCGCGTTGAGCTGGCGATGAACCTGTTTGACGAGGTTTCGGTGCTGCGTGAATGGGGCATCTCCGGCGGCAAGGGTCGCGCCATCGTCAATATCTATGCAAATCTTCGCGATGCCTCGACCGCTGCCGATCGCCACCGCAAACGGGCGCAGAGCCGCGGCTATGCGCGGATTACGGCCTAAGCGAAGCGACCGCCCCGGCCAGCACCTTCAGTCCGGTCACCAGATCCGCCTCATCGGTATCTTCGGCGAAATCGTGGCTGATGCCGTTGATCGACGGCACGAACAGCATGGCTACCGGCAAGTGCCGCGCCACGTTGGTTGCATCATGCAAAGCACCCGACGGCATCTCGCGCCATTTGCCGGGTGCAACCGTTGCGGCACTTTTGGCCAACGCCGCCCGCAACACGTTGTCCATCGCCACCGGCTCCAGTCCAAGCATCGGGCCGAATTCAACCTCCAGTCCGCGTGAATCGGCAATCTCTTGCGCTGCGGTTCGAATGATCGCCTCCATCCGCGCCAGCCGGTCCGCGTCCCCGTCCCGCCACTGCATCGAGAACGTCACCCGCCCCGGCACGATGGACGAGGCATTGGGATGCAGCGAGACATGTCCAATGGTCCAGACCGTCTGCGGCGTAACAACGTTGCGAAAATCCTCGTTGATGCGGGTGGCAAAGGCATTCAGCCCCTGAAACGCGTCGCGCCGCAGGTGCATCGGCGTGGTGCCGGCATGATTCTGCTCGCCCCGGAAGGTGATTTTCATATCGCGGATACCGACGATATCGGTGACCACGCCCACCGCTTGACCCGCCTGATCCAGCCACGGGCCCTGTTCGATATGCATTTCGATGAAACCGGTAAACCGAGTTGGGTCGACAAATTCCCCGGCAAGGTCAGCCATCTTCGCTCGTGCCGCACCAAAAGTGATCCCGTCCCGGTCCATCAGCCCATCGGCCTTGGCAAGCTCCAGGTTTCCGCCCCAGACCGCGCTGCCAGTGGTGACGCCAAACCGCCCTTCTTCGTCCTGGAACGACACGACCGACACTGCCGGGCCACCCGCCTCTTGCGCCGCGCGCGCGATTTCCAACGCCGCAATCACACCAAGCGCTCCGTCCAGCCAGCCGCCTTCGGGCTGACTGTCAGAATGTGATCCCAACAGGATGGACGGCCCCTCAGCCAACCCCCAGACAGAGCCGACCGGATCAATCCGCACGGTCAAACCGGCCTCTTCCATTCGGCCCGCCAACCATTGCCGCGCCGCGATGTCCGCGTCGGAATAGGCCGGACGCACCACGCCCTTGACGACGCCGGACGCGCCAAAGCTACGCAAGTCATGCAAATCCTTCAGGAACCGTTCCGCATTCACGTCCATAGAGCTGCTTCCTCTTGCCGAAAATACCCCGGGCGGCATGGGGGCGACCCCCATATCCATTTACTCGGCGGCGACGGTGATTTTTTCCACCCGCACAGCCGAGAACTTGAATTCGGGGATTTTGCCGAAAGGGTCAAGGGCAGGATTGGTCAGGATGTTGGCTGCCGCTTCGACATAGGCGAAGGGAAAGAACACCATGTCCTCGGCCACCGCCCGGTCCGCCCGGGCCATGACATCGATTGACCCACGCCGGGTGGTCAGACGCACCAAGTCACCGGGTTCGACCCCCATCCGCCGCAGCGTTTTGGGATTAAGCGAGCAATTTGCCTCTGGCTCAACCGCATCCAGTACCTTGGACCGCCGTGTCATCGACCCGGTGTGCCAATGCTCAAGCTGACGTCCTGTGGTCAGGATCATCGGGTATTCGGCATCCGGCGCTTCATCCGGCGCGATCACATTGGCCGGAGCAAACCGTGCGCGCCCGTCGTCGCGCGGGAAACCATCGCCAAAGACAATTGCCTGACCGGGGTCCTCGGGTGACAGCGACGGATAAGTGATCGACTGCGTCTCAAGCCGCTCCCAGGTGATGTTATCGAGCGACTTCATGTTCAGCTTCATCTCGGCAAATACGTCTGACACATCCGCATAGTTCCAGGGCAATCCGATCCGCTGGGCCAGGTCGACGGTGATTTCCCAATCCACCCGCGCGTCGCCGGGCGGAGGCACGGCCGCGCGCACGCGCTGGACCTGCCGGTTGGTATTGGACACGGTCCCGTCCTTTTCATAAAGCGCCGAAGCCGGCAGGATCACGTCGGCATAGTTTGCCGTCTCGGTCAGGAAAATGTCCTGCACGACCAGATGATCGAGCTTGGCCAGCGCATCGCGGGCATGGTCGACATCCGGGTCCGACATGGCCGGATTTTCACCCAGAATATACATTCCCCGGATCTGGCCTTCATGCACCGCGTCCATGATCTCGGTCACGGTCAGGCCCTTCTGGTCCGAGAAATCCCCGCTGCCCCAGACATCGGTGAACGATTTGCGAATCTTGGCGCTGGTCACGGTCTGATAATCGGGCAGGAACATCGGGATCAGACCCGCGTCCGACGCCCCCTGCACGTTGTTCTGCCCGCGCAAGGGGTGCAGCCCCGCGCCCGGCTTGCCGACATTGCCGGTCATCAGCGCCAGCGCAATCAGGCAGCGCGAATTGTCGGTGCCGTGAATATGCTGGCTGACACCCATGCCCCAGAAGATCAGCCCCGCCTTGCCACCAGCGAATGTCCGCGCCACCCGTCGCAGCTGTTCTGGTGACACGCCGCAGATCTCGGACATCGCCTCAGGCGAAAAGGCCTTAAGGTGTTCCTTCTCGGCTTCCCAATTCTCGGTGAAACGGTCGATATAGGCCTCGTCGTATAGGCCCTCCTCGACGATCACGTGCATGATGGCATTGAGCATCGACACGTCTGCGCCGGGGCGGAACTGTACCATTTCGGTGGCAAACCGCCGCAGGCCGACCCCGCGCGGGTCCATCACGATCAGCTTGCCGCCGCGCTTTGTGAACTGTTTGAAATAGGTCGCCGCGACGGGGTGGTTCTCGATCGGATTGGCCCCGATCACGATGGCGACATCTGCATTTTCGATCTCGTTGAATGTGGCCGTCACCGCCCCCGAACCGACATTCTCGATCAGCGCCGCCACGGACGAGGCATGGCACAGCCGCGTGCAGTGGTCGACGTTGTTGTGACCAAATCCCTGACGGATCAGCTTCTGAAAAAGATAGGCTTCTTCGTTGGTGCATTTGGCCGAACCAAACCCGGCAACCGCCTCACCGCCGTCGCTCTTTCGCAGGTCGACCAACCGCTTTGCGGCCAGGTCCAGCGCCTCGTCCCACGTCGCTTCGCGGAAATGGGTCAGCAGGTTGCCGGGATCGACATTCAAACCTTTCGCGGGCGCATCCGCGCGCCGGATCAGCGGCTTGGTCAGGCGGTGTGGATGGTGGATATAGTCAAAACCGAACCGGCCCTTGACGCACAGACGGCCTTCGTTGGCGGGACCATTCAGCCCCTCAACAAATTTGACTTTGCCGTCTTTTACCTTGAGCGACACCTTGCACCCCACGCCGCAGAACGGGCAGACGCTTTCGGTTTCGCTGTCGAAATCGGCGCTGTCACCGACTTGGGTATCGTCCAGTACCGTCGCTGGCATCAGCGCCCCGGTCGGGCAGGCCTGCACACATTCCCCGCAGGCGACGCAGGTCGATGCGCCCATCGGGTCGGCGATGTCGAATGTGGGATAGGCATCGTGCCCCCGCCCCGCCATACCGATCACGTCATTGACCTGCACCTCGCGGCAGGCACGCACGCACAATCCGCATTGGATACAGGCATCCAGATTGACTCGCATGGCGACGTGGCTGTCGTCCAGCAGCGGGATCCGCCCCTCTTCCAGCTTCGGGAAGCGGCTGTCGCTGACGCCGTTCAGATCAGCCATCTCCCAAAGGTGGCTGGATTTGTCATGCGCTGCGTCGCGCGCGGGCTGATCTGCCAGTAGCATCTCGACCACCATCTTGCGCGCACCTTCCGCGCGGGCCGAGTTGGTGGTGACCACTATCCCCTCGGACGGCTCGCGAATACAGGATGCCGCCAGAGTGCGCTCGCCGTCGATCTCGACCATGCAGGCGCGGCAATTGCCGTCGGGCCGATACCCCGGCGCGGGTTTGTGGCACAGATGAGGGATCACCAGGCCACGGCCATGCGCGACTTCCCAGATCGTCTGACCTGCCTCGGCCTCAACCTCATTGCCATCCAGAATGAAACGGATTCTTTCGCTCATTTCCCGCGCCTCCTTGCTTGGGACAGTCTAGTTCATCCGCAAAGGGAAACGAGACCCCCATTCCGACATCCCGGCCTGTATTTGCGCCACCGGATGTTCCGACAGGACGAAAGGACAGCGCATAGGAAACCGCCCTTCCCTTTAGGCGTCATTGGACCTAGCAAAGGGTGGCAAGAGCAAAGGACCGGATCATGCCCAACATCACCCTTGTCCGCCACGGCCAGGCGAATTCGGCCGCGAAGGATGAAACCAGCTATGACCAGCTGTCCGATCTTGGCTGGACACAGGCACGCTGGCTGGGCGACCACATGCGCGCCACGGGCGATCACTTTCAGCGCATCTATGCCGGCACACTGAACCGGCAGGTCGATACGGCGCGTGGGATGATGGGCGACGCGGTCGAGATCGTGCAGGATCCCCGCCTGAACGAGCTGTCCTATTTCACCATGGCCCAGCTTCTGGACGATCAGCAGGGTATCCCACTGCCCGACACACGCGAGGGATATGTCGCCCATCTTCCAAAGGTGTTCGGCGCCTGGATGCGGGACGAAATCGCGGACGTGCCGGAACGCTATGCAGATTTCGAGAAACGCGTGACGGATGCGCTGGATGACATCGCCGCCGGTCACGGCCGCGCGGTCGTCGTCACCTCAGGCGGAGTAATCAGTCTGGTCATGCGCAGGGTGCTGGGGCTGGACTTGATGGGATGGTCACAGATGGCGCTGGCGATCCAGAACACGTCGGTCCACCGACTGCACCTGGTCGGTGACCGCCCGATGCTGGCGCAGTTCAACGCCACACCGCACCTTGAGCAACCCGACAGGCACCACGCACAGACACATCTTTAGGGGCGCGGATTCGCCCCTTTTTGTGTTGCGAGAGTTTTCAGAGTCTATCCGGCAGGATCAGGCAGCGTCCGCGTGGTCCTTGTGAACGAACTTGCAGTCGCAATAGGGGCACTCGACCCAACCGTGTTCATTCGGGATCTGCAGCCAGACGCGGGGATGGCCCAGGGCGCCCACGCCGCCGTCACAGGCAACCTTGTAGCTGTCCACGATCTTGGTTTCCGGCGCTTGGATGGTCATTCCGCGATGTCCTTCTGGTTGTCGTTGGCGGTCTGTTTGGCTATGCGCGAATATGAGCGAACAGGGACGCGGGGGCAAGTGCACGCATGACGCAGAACGCCATTGAAATTCGCGGGTTGCAAAAGACCTATCGGGGCGGACGCCACGAACCGGCAAAACAGGCGCTGAAGGGTGTCGATCTTGATATTCCTGCAGGCTCGATATTCGGCCTTTTGGGGCCAAACGGCGCCGGCAAGTCGACGATGATCAACATCATGGCCGGGCTTGTGACCAAAACGGCGGGGTCGGTTCGCATTTGGGGCTTCGACCAGGACCAGAACCCGCGCCAGGCCCGCGCCGCGATCGGGGTCATGCCACAAGAGCTGAACCTGGACCCGTTTTTTACCCCGCGCGGCGCGCTTGAGGTTCAGGCCGGGCTTTACGGGGTGCCAAAATCGCAGCGGCGTTCAGACGAGATATTGGAAATGGTCGGCCTGTCCGACAAGGCCGAAGCCTATGCCCGCACCCTGTCGGGCGGCATGCGTCGGCGGTTGCTCTTGGCCAAGGCGCTGGTGCATTTCCCGCAGGTTCTGGTTCTGGACGAGCCCACCGCCGGGGTCGACATCGAGCTGCGCCAGATGTTGTGGCAGAACGTCCGAAAACTGAACCGCGAGCGCGGCATGACCATCATCCTGACAACACATTATCTCGAAGAAGCCGAGGAAATGTGCGACGAAATCGCGATTGTCCATCAAGGCCAGAAGATCACGCAGGCCGCGACATCGGACCTGCTGGGCCAGATCGATGCCAAGACCATGGTCATCGACCCTGCATCCCCAGCCAAGATTTTGCCGCAAGCAGACGGGATCGACGTAACCCTGCGCGACGACGGCACCATCGCGCTCAGTTATCACGCCCGCCAGACCAGCGCCGAAGACGTGCTGCGCGCGGTGCGCGACGCCGGGATCACGATTCGCGACGTAAAGACCGAGCAGGCAGACCTTGAGGATGTGTTCCTCGACTTGACCCGCAGCCGCTAGAAGCAGTTAGCTTTCGTTTGTCAAAAGCGCGACGGGCGTGTGTTCGTCGCGATAGAAATCCAGCGGCGCCGAGTCGGATGCCGCAGTCGAGCGCTTGAACTCGTAATGCATCAAGTCACCTTCGGCCTCGGACGCGACGATCAGGCATTGGTAGATGTGGCGCGCACCGTCGTACAGATCGACGAAACCGCGCAAATGCGGTGCGTCCTGAATATCAAGCGTAAAGCCATCGCTGCGGAATTTCAGGACCCTGAACATCTCTCCCCCGGCTTCGACGCGCAGGCGGCTTTTCTTTTTCAGGTCTTTCTTGCGCGCGGCATCCAGCCCCGCCTGGACCTCTTTTGGCAGAAAGGTGGTCATCGCGGTTTCTCCATCCCAGCCTACATTCGAGGCCGTACGGGTGATTCCGTCAAGCATTCCCATGAAGAACTTGTGAAACCTGTGCGCCAGCACACAACTGATTTGCGCTGTGTTGCGTTTTCGGCGCAGGTGACGCGACCTAGATGAGAAGCAGTGAAGCCGAAAAACAACCGGAGAGATTCTGCGATGGGCCAACTTGTAGATGGGAAATGGGAAATCCGGCCGCTGCTGGACAAATCCAAGAGCGGCGCATTCAAGCGGAAACCATCACAGTTTCGCAACTGGATCACAGAAGATGGCTCGGCCGGTCCAAGCGGACAAGAGGGTTTCAAGGCGGAAAGCGGACGGTATCACCTCTATGTATCGCTGGCCTGCCCTTGGGCACACCGCACCCTTATCTTCCGGCAACTGAAGGGTCTTGAGGACCATATCGGGGTATCTGTCGTTCATCCTGACATGCTGGATCATGGCTGGACATTTGACACCGACGACAAAGGGGCGACCGGAGACGATCTGTTCGGCTATGGCTTCGCGCATGAACTCTATTCCCGTGCCGATCCGCACTACACGGGTCGCGTGACGGTGCCGATCCTGTGGGACAAGACGCGAAATACAATTGTCTCGAATGAAAGTTCCGAGATCATCCGCATGTTCAATTCCGCCTTTGACGGAATCACTGGCAACAAGATTGATTTCTTCCCCCACCCCCTTCGGGACGACATTGAGGCGGTCAATGAGCGTATCTATAACACGCTCAACAACGGTGTGTACAAAGCCGGGTTTGCGCGCAGCCAGTCCGCCTATGATGCCGCGATCTACCCGCTGTTTGACACACTTGACTGGCTTGAAAATCGTCTGGAGTCACAGCGCTATCTGATGGGTGACACCCTGACGGAAGCCGATTGGCGCCTGTTTACGACTCTGGTTCGTTTCGACGCGGTGTATCACATCCATTTCAAATGCAGCCGCAACCGGATCGTGGATTTCCCGAACATTTGGGGCTTTACGCGCGAGCTGTTCCAAATGCCCGGAGTCGCCGAAACCGTGAACTTCGATCACATCATCCGCCACTATTATTATAGCCATGAAAGCATCAATCCGAACAGGACAATACCCCTTGTCAGACTTGCGGGTTTTGATGCCCCCCACAGACGAGACGAAGGCGGCACGGTCCGGGAACAGGTAGTTGCAGCCAACAGCTAGTCCGCGTCGGCATAGTGTTCGACGAGCGCAGCAAGATCCGTGGCAGAGGTTCCGGTGCGCACCATGGCACAGGCATTGGCACAATGCGAAAACACCGACCCGTCGGAAAAGAAACTGCTGTTGGTGACAAAGATCACCCGCGCCTTCGGGCGGCGATATCCCGCATAGTCGGCCACTGACAGCGCGCCGCCGCCGGGCAAGTCGAGGTCCAGAATGACAACGTCGAATCCTGCGCGGCGCAGCTTGTCGATGGCCTGCTCGATCGATACTGCCAAGTCGACCTGAGCCCCCATCCGTTGCAGATGCCGCATCCAGACAGTCCCGAGCGCTGGCTCACCCACTACAATCAATACTCGCATCATTCCCCGATCCGGGGGCAATCCCGGTTCACGCACATAATATCGCGGCGTTATCTCAAGATTGAACGGATTGATTAACGAATCCTTAACACGCCCGACGATCGGCCATGGCTTGCCAAACGTCGTTGATTGCGTTTGATGGCGTGAGCCGAAGGAATTGCGCAGGGGAACTGACGTGCCGATTGAAACCAGGAATCGCGATCACGGAGGCGGGATCGACGCCGCCTGTCTGCGGTTTGGAGGCGCAAGGCATGACTGGCTGGACCTGTCGACGGGGATCAACCCACTGCCCTACCCGGTGTACGAATTTCCTTCCGACGCATGGACTTCACTTCCTGACAGGGCAGCGCAGACTCGGCTGATCGACGCCGCACGTCAGTTCTGGGACGTACCAGAAGGGTTCGACATCCTGCCGGTTCACGGTGCATCAGCCGCCATAGCCGCCCTGCCGCGCGTTTTGCCAGGACAAAACGTCCATATTCCCGCCCCGACGTACAACGAACACGCCGCCGCTTTTGACGCGGCACGCTGGTCCCCGGCGGAGCGTGACGCCGATGTTCAGGTGATTGTTCATCCCAACAATCCCGATGGTCGGCTGTGGCGTCGGGACGAGGCCTCGGCACCGTTCACAGTCGTCGACGAGAGTTTTTGCGACGTCGCGCCCGGCAAATCGCTGTTGCCGCATCTGAATCCGGCGGACGGGCTGGTTCTAAAGAGCTTTGGCAAGTTCTGGGGGCTGGCCGGGCTGAGGCTGGGCTTTGTGATTGCGGCACCTGACATCATCGGCGCGATGGCGGACGCGACGGGGCCATGGTCGGTTTCAGGCCCCGCGCTAGACATTGGTGCAAGGGCATTGTCTGACCTGGACTGGGCAACTTCCACACGCGCACGTCTGACACGCGACGCTACCAGGCTTGACCGCCTGATGGCCAAGTCCGGGGCGGAACTTGCGGGTGGCACAAGCCTGTTCCGCCTGTACGCGGTCGATGACGCCGCCACCTGGCAAGAGCGGCTTGCCCGCGCCCATGTTTGGTCTCGCATTTTCCCCTATTCAAAAACCTGGCTGCGACTTGGTCTTCCCGCCCCGGACCGCTGGGAACAACTGGAGGCGGCGTTGTGAGTACCTCTTTCCTGCTTGTCCTTGCGCTGTGTCTGGACGCCGCCCTTGGGGAACCGCGCTGGCTGTGGTCACGCCTGCCACATCCGGCCGTTCTGATGGGCCGGCTGATCGGTTGGGCGGATCGCAATTGGAACCAAGGCGCAAATCAGCGCGAAAAAGGCGCAGCGGTTGTCGTTGCACTTGTTGTCGGGATGGCGGTTCTTGGCGCGGTTCTTTCGGCTTTGGGCTGGGTCGTCACCGTGGTTGTCGCCACGATCCTTCTGGCGCAGCGATCGCTAGTCGATCATGTGCAGGCGGTCGCCGACGCGCTGCGCCTTTCGACGGGGGACGGGCGGCTGATGGTGGCGCGCATCGTCAGCCGCGACACATCCGACATGGACCAAAGTGCTGTGTCGCGTTCTGCCATCGAATCCGCCGCGGAAAACCTTTCGGACGGCGTTGTCGCACCGGCATTCTGGTTCCTAGTCGCCGGATTGCCCGGACTATTGATCTACAAGGCCATCAACACCGCCGACAGCATGATCGGCTATCGCACTGACCGTTACGAGGAGTTTGGCAAGGCGGCGGCGCGGCTGGACGATCTGTTGAATTTCATTCCAGCCCGTTTGACCGCCATCATGATCGCTGTCGGTTGGGGACTTCTGGGTGAGTGGTCCGCCATTCGCTTGGATGCGCGCCAGCACCGTTCACCAAATGCAGGCTGGCCCGAGGCCGCAATGTCCCGCGCCATTGGCGTGGCGCTGTCCGGCCCGCGATCCTATGATGGCGCACTGCGCGAATTCCCGTTTGTTAATCCAGAAGGTAAGCGCATTTTGGGGGCTACGGATATTGATGCCGCAATCCGGGTTCTGTGGGCGATTTGGGGTGGCCTGTTGGTGATCGCCCTGATCCTGACTCTGTTGTGATGCTTGAAGCGAAAGGCTGACCTGCTAACCTTTCCCCAACGATTTGATATGAGGATTTCCCATGCGTCTGTTTTTCTCAGCGGCCCTGTTTGCGCTTTCCACCCAGTTTGCCCATGCCAATACACCCTGTGGCGGTTCGTTCAACGGCTTCGTGGGTGATCTCAAGGCCGAGGCCTTGGCCAAGGGGCACGCCCGCAAAACGGTGGACAAGTTCTTTTCCAGCGTCCGCCACGACCCAAAAACGATCAAGGCAGACCGGGCGCAGGGTGTTTTCCAGATGCCGTTCATCGACTTTTCACGCCGTCTGATCAGCCAGAACCGGATCAATGTCGGCCAAAAGAAAGCACAGCAATACAAATCCGTCTTTGACACGATCGAGCGGAACTACGGCGTGTCGCGCGGTGTGCTTCTGGCGTTCTGGGCGTTTGAAACCGACTACGGTGCTTTTCAGGGTGATTTCAACACATTGAATTCGCTCGTGACGCTGTCGCATGACTGCCGCCGCCCTGCCTTGTTCCGACCGCAGGTCTTTGCCGCGCTCGAACTCTACGAACGTGGAGATTTCGATCCACAAAAGACAACAGGTGCATGGGCGGGTGAGATCGGCATGGTCCAGATGCTTCCGGCTGACATCCTTGAGAACGGCGTCGATGGAGACGGAGACGGCAAGGTTCGCCTGAAGACCTCGGCCCCGGACGCACTGATGTCCGGTGGAAAGATGCTGCAGCATCTTGGCTGGCGCAAAGGCGAGCCGTGGCTGCAAGAGGTCAGCGTTCCGGCCAATCTGGACTGGTCGAAAAGCGGATTGGACACAACCCTTTCGACCGGCGAATGGGCGCAGATGGGTGTCAAGCCGCGTTATGGCAAGCTGGCGAACCTGCCGGCGTCGCTGCTGCTGCCGCAGGGCCGAAAGGGACCGGCATTTTTGGCATATCCAAATTTCAACGTCTATTTCGAGTGGAACAAAAGCTTTGTCTACGTGACCACAGCGGCCTATTTCGCCACGCGACTGGAAGGCGCACCGGTCTATGATGCGGGTTCGCCCGAGCCGGGGCTGTCCAGTGGCCAGATGAAGCAGTTGCAGCAGAAACTGAAGTCGCGCGGCCACGATGTCGGCAAGGTTGACGGCATCCTCGGCGCCAAGACCCGCGCGGCCGTTCAGAAAGAACAGCAACGTCTGGGTTTGCCCGCTGATGCGTGGCCGACCCCAGCGCTTTTGAACAAGCTCTGACCGCGTTCAGACCCGTTGATCAGTCGCCCAGCTTGGCGTGGACCTCATCAAGGTCGATCTCGCCGATGGGCATCTTGTTCGACGGGTCTTCGAAGTCATATTTGAACAGGTCGAAATCGCGTTTGTAGATTTCATATACCAAGTGCATCGACAGATCGTCGAAATAGTCCTCGACGGGATGAGCGCGCTTGGGTCCGTGACCTTCGGATTCATTGAAACGCGGCACCTTGGCCAAATCGACGGAATGCGCCGTGTCGATGGCATCCAGCACCTGCTGCATCCCGTCGTTGAAACTTTCGGTCCAGAAGATCTTGTCGTAGCGCCCGCCATTTACAATGAAAGTCGAAACATGGCCCGACATCGCCGACCAATGAATGTCAGGCTCCATCGGACGGCGCCAGCGGATGGTATCGCGGGCAAACAGAAGGAAGCGGCGGAAGCTTTGAATCTGGTCGAACTCGGCCTTGCCGTCATCGCCACCGACTTCGATCCCGTATTTCTGAATCAGCATCGGCACCAGATTTCCGCGATAGCGTTTTCCGTTGCGCTGAATGCCGCAAATCTTGTCGAAAAACGAGCTGAGGATACGGGTATAAGGGTTGCGAACGCAGGTGAAGGCATAGGACTTGTGCTGGGTCACATTTTCGGTGATCAGCGGCTGGCTGTCCTCCAGCGCCCATTTGTGCATCCCGTCCTTGGCGTCGTGAATATCACCATCGAAATAGCGGCCATGGTCAGAGTAATACATGATCTGCCCGATGGTCGAGCAGGCGCATTTCGGGACGACCCTGTAAACGACGCTTTCGGACTCAGTCATCCAGGTTCCGGGAAATCCCATATTGCGATGCCTCCGCATTCAGACCGCTTGGCAGCGGTTTCGAATTGATTTGCAAACAAAAAAGCAAACAATACTGGTTTATTCAATCACCGTTCCTGATAATCAGGAAACAATCGAGCAGAACAAGGACCGGCGTTTCCCAGATGGCAAGAATTGCATATATCCTTCTATGCCATAAGGATCCCGAGTCGATCATCCTGCAAGCGCAACGCCTGACCGCGACAGGCGACTATATTGCGATCCATTTCGACGCCAGTGCAAAGCCCGAACACTATACCCTGATCCGAGACGCGCTGGACGACAATCCCAACGTCACCTTTGCCAGAAAGCGGATCAAATGCGGCTGGGGGGAATGGTCTCTGGTCCAGGCCACGATCAACGCGCTCGAAGTTGCTGTCGAGACCTTCCCGCGCGCCACGCATTTCTACATGCTGTCCGGCGACTGCATGGCAATCAAATCGTCGGAATACGTGCATGACTTCCTAGATGAAAACGACGCGGATTTCATCGAAAGCTTCGACTATTTCGACAGCGACTGGATCAAGACCGGCTGGAAGGAAGAGCGGCTGATCTATCGCCACTGGTTTAATGAGCGCACCCAGAAACGCCGGTTTTACTGGATGTTCCATCTTCAGAAGAAACTGGGACTGACGCGCAAGATTCCCGATGACATTCAGGTCATGATCGGCAGCCAATGGTGGTGCCTGCGCCGACAGACGATCGAGTGGATCCTGGACTTCATCGCTCGCCGCAAGGATGTGATGCGCTTTTTCCGCACCACATGGATCCCGGACGAAACCTTTTTCCAGACTTTGGTGCCCCATCTGATCCCGGAAAGCGAGATTCGCAGGCGAACACTGACATTCCTGATGTTCACCGACTACGGGATGCCGCTGACCTTCTACAACGACCACTACGACCTGCTTCTGAATCAGGATTTCCTGTTTGCCCGCAAGATCAGCCCCGAGGCCCTTGAGCTGAAAGAGAGGTTGGGGCAGCTTTATGCCGCCAAGGGCGTCAAATTCGAGATTTCCGGCGAGGGGCCGAACCTGTTCAAGTTCCTGACCGGTCGGGGGCGGATCGGGAGGCGATTTGCGTCGCGGTTCTGGGAATCTGAATCCACTCTGGGCCGCAACCGAGAACTGCTGATCATCGTCTGCAAGAAATGGCACGTGGCCAAGCGCCTTCTTTGGCGCATCCACGAGGAAACCGGCATTCCGGCCATCGAATACCTGTTCAATGAAGACGGCACATCGCTGCCTGACCTTGGCGGGATCCAGTCGACCCTGGAAAAGCGCACCCGCCATCGCCGCGCATTGACGCGGATGCTGTTTGACTTCTACACCACTGACCGGCTGCTGATCTGCATGGATTCCAGTTCGATCGACCTGTTACACGACTTTTTCGGAGATCGCTCCAAGACCAGGCTGCTTGAGATCCAGTGCGATTTCACCGATGACTACCTGATCGGCCATGCGACCCGGATCGGGCTTGCCGGGGAGCGGACGCCGCAGGACACGATCGAACGGCTTTTGCCAACGATCCGGCAGGATATCGTGCTGGAAAGCGACCACATCCGCGACGCGAATTTTGAAAACCACGCGCGTTTACGCCAGAGCGACGACATCGACGATCGCGCCGCGGCACTGATGGATTTTCTGTCAGTTGGTGAAGACCGGGCTCGTCGGATCGCCGACCTGCCGCACCTGTTTGACGACTAAGTCCCGGCCCGATCAGATGGTGATGCCGCCATCTACCTGAAGTGTCTGGCCAGTGATGAACCTGCCATCTTCGCTGGCAAGGAAAGCGCAGATGCCGGCGATTTCTTCGGGCTTTCCCAAACGGCCTGACGGCTGGCGGCTGATGAAGAAATCCCATGCCTTGTCGCGACTGCCGAACTGCTCGGCCAGTTCCTCGATCCTCTGGTGCAGGCTGGGGCTGTCGACTGTGCCGGGGCAGACCGCATTGCAACGCAGCCCCTCGGCCACATAATCCGCTGCCATTGCTTTGGTCAGACCGATGACACCGCCTTTGGCTGCGCCGTATGCAACTCGCTTCGGAAATCCCTTCAACGACGAAGCAACCGAGGCGATGAAGGTCAGCGCGCCGCCATGGGCACGCATCTTTGGCACTGCGCCTGCGGCCACGTTGTAGGCACTGTCCAGCGTGATCGCCAAGGACCGGCGCCAGTCGGCGGGGCTGCATTCCTCGATCGTGCCCTGATGAACATAGCCAACCGCGTGAACCAGCGTATCGATCCGCTCAAACCCGGCGAAATAGGCCTGCACCGCGTCATAATCGGTAGCATCAAGCGCCGCGGTTTCGCCACCGAAACCGGCAAGAAGTTCGGCGTTCAGATCCGAGGCAAAAACCGTCGCGCCCTCGGCACGCAGGCGGTCCGCCACGGCGCGGCCGATGCCCTGACCGGCAGCAGTCACCACGGCGACCTGCCCTGTCAAACGACCTTTGTCAGTGGTTGTCACGCGGTATCCCCTTGGTTTGCGCGATGCGCTGGTACTTGACCGCCGGCTTCAGGACCATGCCCTTGTCGAACTGGTCCACGATTCCGCGTTGGATTTCCTGCCACGGGGTCTGATGCTCGGGGAAACGTGGCGCGGTGTCGGCCTCGTATGTCGCACGGCGTTCGGCCAGTTCTTCATCCGAGATCTTGATGTCGGCGCGCCCAGTCTTGAGGTCGATCCGCAGGATGTCCCCGGTCCGCACCAGCGCCAGACCTCCACCAACCGCCGCCTCGGGACAGGCGTTCAGGATCGAGGGGCTGCCCGAAGTGCCGGACTGCCGCCCGTCACCGATACAGGGCAATTCGTCGATGCCACGTTTGATAAGTGCGGCGGGTGGTTGCATGTTCACCACTTCGGCACCGCCGGGATAGCCAACCGGCCCGGTGCCACGCACGACCAGCACGCAGGTTTCGTCAATCTCAAGCGATGGATCGTCGATGCGGTGGTGGTAGTCTTCGGGGCCGTCGAAAACGATGGCACGGCCTTCAAAGGCGTTGGGATCATCTGGGTTCGAAAGGTAACGCTTGCGGAAATTCTCGGAGATGACCGATGTCTTCATAATCGCGCTGTCAAACAAAGTGCCCTTCAGGTTCAGGAACCCGGCCGCCGGTTTCAACGGCTCGCCAAAGGGCCGGATCACGTCATGGTTTGTGACGGCAGCATCGGCATAGACCGTGGCCACCGGCTGCCCGGTCACCGTGACAGCGCCGGGATGCGGCAGGGCGGACGCGCCCAGCAACTCGGCAAAGATGCCCGGTACGCCGCCGGCGCGATGGAAATCCTCGCCCAGGTATTTGCCTGCCGGTTGAAGGTTTGTCAGAAGCGGAATCTCGTGTCCGATCTCTTGCCAGTCGTCATTGGTCAGCTCGATCCCCAAATGCGCCGCCACCGCGTTCAGATGGATCGGAGCGTTGGTCGAACCGCCGATGGCCGAGTTTACGACAATGGCGTTCTCGAACGCCTCGCGGGTCATGATATCGGACGGCTTCAGGTCCTCATGCACCATCTCGACGATGCGTCGCCCGGTTTCATAGGACATCTGACCCCGCTCTCGATAAGGCGCGGGAATTGCGGCGCTGCCCGGCAGCTGCATGCCCAGCGCTTCGGCCAGCGAATTCATCGTCGAAGCGGTGCCCATCGTGTTGCAATAACCCACCGACGGCGCAGAGGCTGCGGCAATGTCCATGAACTCGTCATAGTCGATCTCGCCCGCCGCGTGATCCTTGCGCGCGGCCCAGATCGCGGTGCCCGATCCCGCTCGCTCCCCTTTGTGCCAGCCGTTCAGCATCGGACCGACCGACAGAGCGATAGCAGGAATATTGACCGTGGCCGCCGCCATCAGCAGCGCAGGCGTGGTCTTGTCGCAGCCAATTGTCAGGACAACCCCGTCAATCGGGTACCCATAAAGGCTTTCCACCAGCCCGAGATAGGCCAGGTTCCGATCCAGTGCCGCGGTCGGCCGCTTGCCGGTTTCCTGGATCGGATGCACCGGAAACTCGAAACAGATGCCGCCGGCCGCAACGATCCCTTCGCGCACGCGTTTGGCCAACTCAATGTGGTGGCGGTTGCAGGGGCTCAGGTCTGACCCGGTCTGGGCGATCCCGATAATCGGCTTGCCCGACTGCAACTCTTCCCGCGTGATCCCGAAGTTCAGGTAGCGCTCGATATACAGCGCGGTCATGCCGGGATTATCGGGGTTGTTGAACCATTTTTGCGAGCGAAGGGTCATTACGGAATCCTCAGAGTGAAATCACGGTCTGACTTTGCTCTGACAGCCCGTCAATGCCAAGAGAAACAACATCGCCAGGATTGAGCCAGACCGGGGGCGTCATGCCTGCCCCTACACCCGGAGGCGTGCCGGTGCAAATCAGATCCCCCGGTTCCAGCCGCAGAAACTCGCTCAGGTAGCTGACAATCGTGGCGACATCGAAGATCATCGTGTCTGTATTGCCGGTCTGCATCCGCTTGCCGTTTACGTCCAGCCACATGCCCAGCGCCTTGGCATCATCAACCTCGTCCCCGGTCACGATCCACGGACCGGTCGGGCAGAAATTGGGAAAACTCTTGCCCTTGGCCCATTGACCCGATCGCTCCATCTGCCATGCGCGCTCGGACACGTCATTGACCAAGGTATAACCCAGCACGTGATCCAGCGCTTCCTCTTTCGAGATGTTCAATGCGGGCTTGCCGATCACCACGCCCAGCTCGACCTCCCAGTCAAGCTTGGTCATTTTGGGGCTGTAAAGCAGCGGATCGTTGGGCGCGCAGAAGGTGCCCGACGCCTTGTTGAACAGGATCGGTTCTTCGGGGATCGGCAGACCGGCTTCGGCCGCATGGTCGGAATAGTTCAGCCCGATGCAATAGATATTGCGCGGCTGTGTCATCGGCGTACCGATGCGCGCACCATCAGTCTCGACCGGGGGCAGCGCCGCAAAATCGACGCCGGAAAGTGTCTCAATAAGCGTTGCAAATGTCTCGGGACCGAAATCGGCGATCAGCCCGCTGACATCACGCGCGGTCCCGTCTGCACCCATTACGCAGGGGGTTTCCTGACCTTCGGCGCCAATACGAAGAAGTTTCATGCGGCTGTTTCCTTTCCGTTTTTCCGGCCCCACCAGGTCCGCGCCAATGCCGCGCCCCCCGCAAAGCTGCCCGATCCGGGTTCATCCTGGATGCGCAGGCATTCGTTCCACTTGACCATCCGCTCGGACCGGGTGAACGACCCAACCTTGAGCTGGCCAGCGCCCAGTGCCGTCGCCAGATGTGCGATCGACACGTCCTCAGTCTCGCCCGACCGGGCCGAAACGATTGCGCCCCACCCGTGTTTGCGCGCCGCACGGAAGGTCGCAAGCGATTCACTGACTGTCCCAGCCTGATTCACTTTCACAAGAACTGCATTGCAGGCCCCTGACGCTGCAGCCTGCTCGACCAAGGCGGCGTTGGTGACAAGGTAATCGTCCCCAATAATCTGCACACGTTCACCGAAGCGGCGGGTGAACTCGACCATTCCGGTTGTGTCATCCTCGCCCACCGGGTCTTCGATCGAGGCGATGGGATAGGCATCCAGCCAACCACCCAGCATGTCGATCAGCTGGCCCGAGTCCATCTCGCGGTCTTCCAGGGCAAGACGATAGCGACCATCTTTGCCAAATTCCGACGCAGCCACGTCAAGCGAGATTACGACACGGTCACCGGGCGTCTCCCCCGCCTTTTCGATGGCGGCCACCAGCGTTTCCAGCGCCTCTTCGTTGCTGTCAAAAACCGGCCACCAGCCACCTTCATCAGCAACACCCGCCATCTTGCCCTTTTGCGCCATGATCGAACCGGCGGCGAAATAGACCTCGTTGGTGACTTCCATAACCTCGTCAAACGAGGATGCGCCCGGCACCATGATCATGAAATCCTGAATATCGACGCGTCGTCCGGCATGCGCGCCGCCACCAAAAATCTGGATCTCTGGCAAGGGGATGGCGGGAGTGGTGCCTTCCATTTCCGCGACATAGCGCCAGAGCGGAAGCCGGGCCGAAGAAGCAGCCGCATGTAACACAGCCAGCGACGTTGCCACGGTCGCGTTTCCGCCAAGGTTTTCCTTCAGCGGCGAAGGATCAAGCGCAAGAATAGCATCGTCGATGCCCTGCTGATCGCGCACATCCCGCCCTACCAACGCCGGAGCAATCACCTCATCGACCGCCGCAAGCGCCCGCGCCACGTTCTTGCCGCTCAGGGCCGAACCGCCATCGCGCAGGTCAATCGCCTCACGGGTGCCTCGGGATGCGCCAGCGGGAGCAATTGCCCGGCCGAGGCTGCCGTCAGACAGGGAAATGTCGACCTCGACAGTCGGATTCCCGCGCGAGTCCCAGACCCGGCGGCTTTTGACCTTGGTGATAATGCTCAACGATCCAGTTCCTTCAATTGTCCGGCCACGGTTTCGACGAAACCCGCCAGCGTGTTCTTGGGTGAATTGATCAATGGCGGCGCGATCATCCGCAGCCGCGCCTTGCCCGGAGGAGTCAGGTATTCCACCGGTGATTTGCCGTCGATCCGCGCCAGCATCAAAGCCGGCAACAGCGCCGCGATCCGCGCTTCAAGACGCGCCACCGATTCCCAGTCGACATGCCGTTCGTAGGCTGCCCAGAACGCCAGCACCTCTTCGAGATAGGCGTCGCGCATGACAGGCAGATGGATGGCTTTCAGGACAAGGTGATTGAGGCAGAACGCCGGGTCGAAAGACGCGTCACCCATCGTTGCGCATTCGGCGTCCAGAACCACCGGACGACCGCCACGGAACAGGATGTTCTTGGGACTGACGTCACCGTGAACAAGTACCTTGTCGTCGGCATACAACATGTCTGCCAGGCCGGTCAGCGCGGCCCTTAGCCCCTCGTGGCGGGTCGCCGTGAAGGTCAGGTAGGGTTCAATCCTGAGCGCCCGAAAGTCATCCCGGTTCTGAAACGGGGCCGAGTCAAACCCCGGCCGGGCCGAAGCTGCATGAATGCGACCGATCAGGTCGCCAACTGCTGCCGCTTCACCTTTGGGCGGCACTTTGTCCAGCAGCACCGACTTCCAAAGATAGATCGCATCGCCGTCGAGGAACTCCATGGCAAAGCCGTGCTGCTCTTCGCTACGTCCATAAAGGCGAACCGCGCTGTCTGGCGCGATTTCCGATGCCACCCGCAGCCATTCGTATTCGGCGCGGTTGCGATGTACCGGGGCGTTCCAGTCCTCGGCCACTTTCAGCTTGGGCAACGCGAATTTCACACAGATCCGGCGCCCTGCAACGTCGACTTTCGCGATGTCGGACGCCACCCCGCCGGTCAAAGGCGTGACCTCGGTCACATCATCCGGCCGCGCCACCCCAAGCGCCGCAACAAGGCGTTTGCATCTTTCGTCGAGCGCCACACTCATCCCCGGGCCCTTTCGAATATCACCGCAGCGGCAAGCATTACCGCCCACAAAAATGTTCACGTGAACAATTACGAAGTCGAAAACACTGAGTCAACTGCGTTGTGAAATCTTTTTGCTGAAAACGAAGGCGACCGTCGGTCGTTTGACGCCTCGGCGTTCGGCAGGTGTTGCCTTTTGTCACGACTCGGCCATGATCTGATTATGACCCAGATATTTGACGAAATGACAACGGAAGACGGGTCCCTCAGAGACCCTTATGCCGAAATCGGGCGCTGGTTCGGCAACGAAGATGTTTCACGACTGCGCGCCAAACAGCGCGAGGCGGAAGAAGTCTTTCGCCTGACCGGGATTACCTTCAACGTCTATGGCAAAGCGGAAGCCGAGGAACGGCTGATCCCCTTTGACATTGTGCCCCGCGTGATCTCGCATCGCGAATGGCAAAAACTGTCGCGCGGCATCGAACAGCGTGTCCGCGCCATCAACGCCTTCCTGCACGACATCTATAACCGGCGCGAGATCGTGAAAGCAGGCCGCCTGCCGGAGGAGATGATCTCGCAGAACGAAGCCTTTCTTCCGCAGATGCTGGGTGTGACACCGCCAGGACACGTCTATACCCATATCGTCGGGATCGACCTTGTGCGCACCGGGCCGGATGATTTCTTCGTGCTTGAGGACAACGCCCGCACCCCATCCGGGGTCAGCTACATGCTGGAAAATCGCGAGACCATGCTCAAGATGTTCCCCGAACTGTTCACCGCCACGCGGGTGCAGCCGGTGTCGGACTATCCGCGCAACCTGCGCCGGTCACTGGCCGCCTGCGCGCCCGCGATGACAACCGATGAGCCAACCGTGGCGGTGCTGACGCCGGGGATTTATAACTCGGCCTATTACGAACATGCCTTCCTTGCCGACCAGATGGGCGCGGAACTTGTCGAAGGCCATGACCTTCGGGTTGTCGACGGGCGCGTCGCGATGCGCACCACACGCGGTTACAAGCCGATCGACGTGCTGTATCGCCGCGTCGACGACGAATACCTCGACCCGCTGAACTTCAATCCCAATAGCGCGCTTGGCGTGCCGGGCATCATGGATGTGTATCGCGCCGGGGGCATTACCATCGCCAACGCACCCGGCACGGGGATTGCCGATGACAAGGCGATCTATTCCTACATGCCCGATATCGTCGAATTCTATACCGGCGAAAAAGCGATCCTTCAGAATGTTCCAACATGGCGTTGTTCCGATCCTGAGTCGCTGAAATACGTGCTGGACAACCTCGCGGAGTTGGTTGTGAAAGAGGTGCATGGCTCGGGCGGATACGGTATGCTGATTGGCCCGACCTCGTCCAAACGGGAACTGGCGACCTTCCGCAAGAAGCTTCAGGCAAACCCCGGCAACTATATCGCCCAGCCGACGCTGGCGCTATCGACTGTGCCGATCTTCACCAACAAGGGGTTGGCGCCGCGCCACGTGGACCTGCGTCCCTTCGTGCTTGTCTCGCCCGAGGGGATCAACATCACCCCCGGCGGCCTGACCCGTGTGGCGCTGAAGAAAGGGTCGCTTGTGGTGAACTCGTCCCAAGGTGGCGGCACCAAGGACACCTGGGTGCTGGAGGACTGACGCGATGCTGGGAAAAACCGCTGGCGGGCTGTTCTGGATGGCACGTTATCTTGAACGCGCAGAGAACACGACACGCCTGCTGGAAACCGGGCAACGGATCGCGCTGACACGGTCCCACGCCTCGAATGATGAATGGGCGTCGATCATGCAGACCGCCGGGGTTGCGGCGGGTTTTGCAGACAAGCATGGCGAGGTGACAAAGGACGCCACCATCGACTGGATGCTGCGCGATATCGACAACCCATCCTCGGTGCGCGCCGTGATGAAACAGGCGCGCGACAATGCCCGCCTTGTGCGCACCGCGCTGACCCACGAGGTCTGGGCCGCAATCAACGCCGGCTGGATGCGCATCGACGAGGCGCTGGGCCGCAAAGTCAATGAACGCGACCTGCCTGCGGTGCTGGACATGATCCGGCAATCGACGGCCCTTGCCCGCGGAGCAACCCACGGCACCATGTTGCGCAACGATATCTATGATTTCCTGCGACTGGGCACTTTCATCGAGCGCGCCGACAACACCGGCCGAATCCTGGACGTAAAGTACTACGTCCTATTGCCGACTTCTTTTTCGGTCGGTTCTTCGCTGGACAATGTCCAATGGGACACGATCCTTCGGTCGGTCGGAGCCGGCGGCGGCTATCGCATGACCCACGGCCAACGCACCGGTCCATCCGAGATTGCCCAGTTTATGATCCTCGACCAGCGCATGCCGCGTTCTCTGCGTTTCTGCTGTTCCAAGATCGCATCAAACCTTGATTTTCTTGAAAAGGACTATGGCGAAGAAAAACCATCCGGCAGCCTTGCCCGGACCCTGCATGGCCGCTTCAAGGGGCTGACGATAGCCGAGGTCTTTGACCACGGCCTGCATGAATACATCGAGGATTTCCTGCGCGATCTGGGCGCCCTGAGCAGCCGGATCGAAATAGACTATCGGTTCTACGAGTGAGGGCGCCATGAAACTGCGAATCCGACACAGCACCCGATATGATTTCGATGCCGCCGTTCCCTTTGGCCTGCAACAATTGCGTAAGACTCCCAAAAGCTTTCGCAGCCAGAAAGTTCTGGAATGGCGGACCGAAGTGACCGGTGGACAAAAAGAACTGAGTTTCGACGACTACCACCGCAACAAGGTCGAACTGATAAGCTTCGAATCCGGTACTCGGCATATCGAACTGCTCAGCGAGGGCGTGGTCGAACTGACCGACACCCATGGTGTCACCGGTCCACACGAAGGCACGACGCCGCTATGGTTGTTCGAGCGCGCAACCGACCTGACCAAACCGGGAAAACTCTCGCGCGAGCTGGTGCGCGGAATCGACGGCAGCAGCGAACTCGACCGGCTGCACGCGCTGTCGGCGGAACTGCATGCTCGGGTGGAATACACCATCGGCGCGTCCCATCCCGACTGGACGACCGAAAAGGTCCTTGAAGAAGGCAAAGGGGTCTGCCAGGACCATGCTCATGCGTTCCTGACCTGTGCCCGCCTGATGGGGCACCCGGCGCGCTATGTCTCGGGGTATTTGATGATGGACGGGGTTCAGGACCAGGACGCGATGCATGCCTGGGCCGAAGCCCATGTTGATGGGCTGGGGTGGGTTGGCTTCGACGTGTCGAACGGCATATCCCCGGATGCGCGTTACGTGCGCGTTGCGACGGGACTGGACTATTCTCAGGCCGCTCCTGTATTGGGCACAAGACTCGGCGATGCGGGCGAAACCCTGTCTGTGGCGCTGGAAGTCGCGCAGCAATAAGGCGCCCGCAGGCGTGTTCAGGAACAGGAATCGGCCATGACCTATGGCGTTGGTATCCGGCTAAATAAGGGGCTCGTGTTCATGTCGGACACGCGCACGAACGCCGGAGTCGACAATATCTCGACCTTCCGCAAGATGTTCAGCTGGGACGTGCCCGGAGAGCGCGCGATCACATTGATGACGGCCGGTAACCTGGCCACGACTCAGGCAGTGGTGTCGATACTGGAAGAGCGGATGAAAGCCCCCGCGGACCGCGCGCCCTCGATGTTCGAAGCGCCGACCATGTTCCAGGTCGCGCGGATCGTGGCCGCAACCCTGAAAGAGGTAATCGCCACGCACGACAAGGCTGGTCAGCAGGCGGATTCGGCCTTTCACGCGACGATGATCCTGGGCGGCCAGATATCCGGCGGACCATCACGCCTGTTTCTGATCTACCCGGAGGGCAACTTCATCGAAGCCGGCGCAGAAACGCCCTTCTTCCAGATCGGCGAGACCAAGTATGGCCGCCCGATTCTAGTGCGGGCCTACGACCCGGACATGACGTTCGAGCAGGCGGTCAAACTTCTGTTGGTCAGTTTTGATTCGACAATCAAGGCCAACCTTTCAGTCGGGGCGCCACTAGATGCCGAACTTTACACCGAAGACAGTTTGACAACCGGCCGCCAGATCCGCTTTCACGCCACCGATCCCTATTTCGAAACTATCTCGAACAGCTGGGGCGACGCCCTGAAAGACGCGCTGGACCAAATGCCGGATTTCAAACTGGACTAGTGGGGGTGGGCACCTATCCGGGGCGGGCACCGGGTTCAGATCATGTGCCGAAAGCTGACAAAGGCAAAGCGGTTTTCTCATTCGGCTCCTGAAGCGAACTGCCGATCATTCAAGACAGCCCCCTACGCGCCACCATTTCCAGTAACTGGATAGGCGACATATGCAAATCGGTGGCTGTCAGGAGACCAACTGTTCACGTTTATCGTTCCCTGCCCGCCAAAAAGTTCGACCGCAGTACACGCGTTCATCCAGTCTCCGTCCCGCACGACGCGCAATTTCACCCGTTTATCTGCAGGGTGTCCGCGAGTGTTTTCCGGGTAGGCCAGATAGAGCGCCAACTTGCCGTCGGGCGACAAATGCGGGAACCAGTCAACGGTGTCAGAAAACGTCAAGCGCGTCACGCCAGAGCCATCGGGTCGCATTCGGGCAATCTGCGCATGTCCACTAAACTGCTCGGTGTTGAAATAAATCCATTGCCCGTCAGGACTGTACTCTGGCCCGTCTGCCGGCACTCCTGCGTTCGTCAGTTGACGAAAGTTCCGGCCATCGGCCGCGATGAGGCAGATTTCGGCCGAGGCAAAGGTTTCCTTGCCTCCCGATTGATCCACCTGGACCCCGACAAAAGCCAGTTCCTGCCCGCTTGGAGAAACACCATGCAGGAAATTCCGCAATCCTTGCGGACCGGCGTTGCCTGTAATCTGAACCGCACGGCCGCCCCTTAATGGCGCCAGATAGATCTGCCAGTTGTCATAGGTGGAAACAAAGATTTCGCGGCCATTCGGGTGAAGGACATGGTCATTGTTTGCCGGTGGCAGTCCCTCAATCTCAATCGGAATCAGGCGTGGGTCATCAAATGACAGGCGCCACAAACGGCCATCCCCATTAAGAATCAGCGCGTCCCCCCGAAGCGTCCAGTTCGGGGCCTCCAGCAATAGGTCCTGTGTTTCAAAAACAAGCTGATCTTGACCGGTTTCGGTGTCGTGGACCCAAACTTGGCAAGTTTGGTTATGAGCAAGCGTTCGTGGTGGCATACTCAACAGATACGTTTTCTTCCAAGACCAGAGCAAGTCGCCCGGCCCAAATATGCGCTGCGATACGAAGAAACCCGTTCGATGAAGAAAATCACCCGTTTCGCGACCAAAACAAAGCGCGAAAACCACTCAATACACATACGGCTCCAAGCACCGCTCGCATTCTACATGCCATGTCTTGAAAAGTGGTGAGCCGTGCAGGATTCGAACCTGCGACCCACTGATTAAAAGTCAGTTGCTCTACCAACTGAGCTAACGGCCCACTTCACAGAGGCGCTATCTAGATTTGGTCAGGGGTGGGGTCAACCCCGAAAAAGAAGAAAAACGACTCCACTGGAATATGTTTGGTCCTGCCGCTATATGCGGCGCAGGAAATTATGGGGTCTCGATGGCACTGGCTTTTGAAAAGATGCACGGTTTGGGCAACGATTTTGTTGTTGTGGACGCACGTGCGCGGGCCATCGAGCTGTCGGCCGCGCTGATCACCGCGATTGCAGATCGCCACAAGGGGATCGGGTTCGACCAGCTTGCCGTGATCTCGTTGCGCGGCAACGCCGATGCGCACCTGACGTTTTACAATGCCGACGGATCGACCTCGGCCGCATGTGGTAATGCCACACGCTGCATCGCCCGAAAGCTGATGGACGAAAACGGCACTTCCGAGCTGGTCCTGACCACCGATCGCGGCACGCTTTTGGCGCGTGATGCCGGTGATGGACTTACGTCGGTCAATATGGGGCAACCGCAACTGACCTGGGACGAGGTTCCGCTTGCCCACGAAATGGACACGCTGAATTTGCCGATCGACGGCGGGCCGGTGGCGACCGGAATGGGTAATCCGCACTGCACCTTTTTTGTCGATGACGTGGCCGCGGTTGATCTGGACGAGTTCGGCCCCAGGCATGAGCATCACCCACTTTATCCGCAGCGCACCAACGTTCAGGTCGCTCAGATCGTTGGCCCGGATCACATTCGCATGCGGGTGTGGGAGCGCGGGGTCGGTGTGACTCTCGCCTCGGGGTCGTCGTCCTGTGCAACCGCTGTGGCGGCGGCGCGACGTGGGCTGACCGGACGCAAGGTGCAGATTGACCTGGATGGCGGCACCCTTTGGATCAATTGGGCCGAAGACGGCGTCTGGATGACCGGGCCCACGATGACCGTCTGTTCGGGCAAATTCAGCGACCAGTTTCTGGATTCGATCTGATGTCCACACCACCGAAACTCACCACGCTTGGATGTCGGCTAAACGCCTACGAATCCGAGGCAATGAAGAAACTTGCCCAAGACGCCGGGCTGGGTGACGTGGTGATTGTGAACACCTGTGCGGTCACCGCCGAGGCCGTGCGAAAATCGCGCCAGGAAATCCGCCGCCTGCGCCGCGAAAACCCTGATGCCCGTATCGTCGTCACCGGCTGCGCCGCCCAGACCGAACCCCAGACATTTTCGGCCATGACCGAGGTCGATCAGGTCGTCGGCAACAACGAGAAGATGCAGCCCGAGACCTGGGCGCGCATGGCCCCCGATTTCGTCGGTAAAACCGAGCGCGTGATGGTTGATGACATCATGTCCGTCACCGAGACGGCGGGTCACCTGATCGACGGCTTCGGCACCCGCAGCCGGGCCTATGTGCAGGTCCAGAACGGCTGTGACCACCGCTGCACCTTCTGCATCATTCCATATGGCCGGGGCAATTCCCGCTCGGTTCCCGCAGGCGTTGTTGTGGACCAGATCAAACGACTGGTCGACAAGGGTTTCAATGAGGTCGTACTGACCGGGGTCGACCTGACATCCTGGGGGGCGGACCTGCCGCAGCACCCCCGCCTTGGCGACCTTGTGATGCGGATTCTGAAGCTGGTGCCGGACCTGCCGCGCCTGCGGATCAGCTCGATCGACTCGATCGAGGCGGACGATGCTCTGATGCAGGCCATCGCCACAGAACCGCGCCTGATGCCGCATTTGCACCTGTCCCTGCAACATGGCGACGACCTGATCCTGAAACGCATGGCCCGCCGCCATCTGCGCGACGATGCCATCGCTTTCTGTGAAGAGGCTCGGCGGCTGAGACCCGACATGACATTCGGCGCCGACATTATTGCCGGCTTCCCGACTGAAACCGAAGATCAGTTCGAAAACTCGGTCAAGCTGGTTACGGACTGTGACCTGACATGGCTGCACGTCTTTCCCTATTCCAAGCGTGAAGGCACCCCGGCAGCCAAGATCCCGAAACAGGTCAACGGCAAGGTAATCAAGGACCGCGCAGCCCGTCTGCGTGCAGCAGGGGACGCACAGGTGGATCGGCATCTGGCGACACAGATCGGAGTGCGCCACAGGGTGTTGATGGAAAACCCGCTGATGGGTCGAACCGAACAGTTTACCGAAGTCACCTTCCGCTCTCCGCAGACTGAGGGCGCGATTGTGGACGCTGTGGTTTCGGGGCGGGATGGACAGCGCCTCTTGGTCTGATCCGCCAAACAGGAAGGACATGGTATGCCCCTCCCCATTCTCTACAGTTTCCGTCGTTGCCCCTATGCGATCCGCGCGCGGCTGGGTGTGGCCTCGGCGGGCGTGCAGGTGGAACTGCGAGAGGTGGTCTTGCGCGACAAGCCAAGGGCGTTCCTGGAAACGTCACCCAGCGCCACTGTGCCGTGCCTTGATGCAAACGGGCGGATCATCGACGAAAGCCTCGACATCATGCTGTGGGCTTTGGGGCAAAGCGACCCCGAGGGATTGATGGACATGCCCGAAACTGGGTTCGACCTGATCGCGACCAATGACGGGCCGTTCAAGACCGCGCTTGACCGTTACAAGTACACCAGCCGCCACCCAGAACGGGACCGCGACCATGACCGCGCTCAGGCTGCCAAGCATCTGGCTGCGCTTGACCGGCAGCTTGACGATCACCACTGGCTATTTGGCGCAGAACCCCGGCTTGCCGATTTCGCGATCCTGCCATTTGTCCGTCAGTTCGCCTTTGTCGACAAGACCTGGTTTTATGCCCAGGACTGGCCAGCACTTGCCGGTTGGCTTGACCGCTTCATCGGATCACAGCGTTTCATCTCGGCCTTTGCCAAGATCCCTCAGTGGAAACAAGGCGACCCTGTCAACCTGTTCCCGTAACAAGCGATCCCTTCGCGGGATCACATTTCAATTGCTTCGGCGATTTCGACGGTGCCCTTGCCACCGTCAAGGATCGGACAGCCCTGCGCAATGGTAATGGCGGTGTCCATGTCGGCAGCGTCGACCAGCGTATAGCCCGAAACGGGGTTTGATCCGCCATTGTCCTCGACCCCGGTCGCTGTCACGGTTTTCGACAGGCCAGCCGGGTTGCCGCCGTCAAGCAGGCCATCTCCGATTCCCGCCATCCATGCGCCCCAGGCAGCCATGACCTTTTCGCCTTCTTCCGGTGTCTCGGGGCGTCCGCCACCGTGGTAAATGAACATGAATTTAGGCATGTTGGTCCTCCTGGCAAAACCGAGTGCAACAAATGCATCTCTGCCCTCCAGAATGTCCTGATTCTCTGAAATTCGGAAATTTTTGGGATGAAAGGGCCAGATTCCGGCCTAAAGTACGTCCCACAACAGCTTTGACGCCAGCGCGAGTGAGGTCACGACCAACAGAGGCCGGATCAACCTTGCCCCCCTTGCCATCGCCATCCGCGCCCCAAGACGCGCCCCCATGATCTGCATGACCCCCATCGCCAGGCCAATCGCCCAAAGCGGCTCCGCCACAAGGACAAATCCGGCAAGCCCGCCAAGATTCGACGCAAAGTTCAAAAGCTTTGTGCGCGCGGTCGCTTTCAGGATGCCATAACCGCCAAGGGCGACAAAGGCGATCATGTAGAAGCTTCCCGCACCCGGCCCGAGAAGCCCGTCATAGAAGGCAACCAGCGGCACGGCGGTCAGCGAAAATACCGCAGGTCTGAGCCGTGCGGTGCGGTCGATCTCGCCGGGGTCCTTGCGCAGAGCAAAGAACAGGGCGATACCAACCAGAAGCGCGGGCAGGATCAGCCGCACCCAATCCGTCGGCAAGACTGACACCGCCAGCGCCCCGGCCAGCGACGCGCAGAACGCCAGCGCGGCGGGACCGACCTGGGTCTTCAGATCCACAAGGCCGCTGCGGGCATAGGAAAAGGCCGCCGTGCCAGATCCAAAAAGACCCTGAATCTTGTTGGTCGCCAGCGCCTGCACTGGCGGAACACCGGCAATCATCAAGGCAGGAACAGTAATCAACCCGCCGCCGCCCGCAATTGCATCAATAAACCCGGCAAAGAAACCTGCGACCAGCAGGATCATCAGGCCTTCCAGACCAAACTCCAACATGGATCAGCTGGCCCGGAATTCAGATTTCGCGTAGCCTTGGATGTATAGGAGCGCGGTGAGGTCGCCGTGATTGATACGGATATCACATTGCGCCGCGACCGAGGGTTTGGCGTGAAGCGCGACCCCTGCCCCTGCCAATTCCAGCATGCCAAGGTCATTGGCCCCGTCGCCGACAGCCATGACGTCAGTATGGGCAAGCCCAAGCCGGGCCGCGATCTCTTTCAGCGCCCGCACCTTGGCTTCCCGGCCAAGGATCGGGCGGCCGACATCACCGGTCAGCGTGCCATCCTCGACCAGCAGCGTATTGGCGCGGTTTTCGTCAAATCCCAGCTCGGCGGCGACCTTGGCCGTGAAAGCGGTGAACCCGCCCGACACCAGCGCGGCATAGGCACCATTGGCCTTCATCGTGGCAAGCAATGCCTTGCCGCCGGGCATCAATGTGATGCGCTCGGCCAGCACCTTGTCAATCACGCTTGAGTCCAGCCCCTTCAGAAGGCCAACCCGCTCGGTCAGCGCCCCTTCGAAATCCAATTCGCCATTCATCGCCCGAGCGGTGATATCCTTGACCCGGTCACCCACGCCCGCCTCATCCGCCAGTTCGTCGATGCATTCCTGCTGGATCATGGTGCTGTCCATGTCCGCCAACAGCATCTTCTTCTGCCGCCCCTCGGCAGGCTGGATCACTAGGTCCACGCCCATGCCTTGCAGGTCGCCCCATACGTCCCACCGATTGTCAGGCAGGATTTCGATCGGAAATTCCGCGGCTTCGTCCACTGCCAGCCAATTGGCGTCACCACCACCCCAGGCATTGCGCAGCGACTCGACCAATGAGGGGTCAAGGGAAGGGGTCGCCGGGGCGGTCAGTAAAGTGACGATGTACATGAGAATGTTTCCGATCGTAGTCATTCAGGGTCGCAAATATGCGCTCATGCGGCGCTATAGCGTCATTTTGGCAGTTGTGGAACCTGAAACACCCGTCTATCTCCGTCCGCGGGACACCCCTCCCCAACGAGGGGCGCTTATCTGGAAGGGTAGCTACATGGCTATGCAAAAACCGGCAACGCGGCCGGCCAATCCGCGTTTTTCCTCTGGCCCCTGCGCCAAACCCCCGACATTTTCGCTGGACAAACTCGCCGACGCCGCTCTGGGTCGTTCGCACCGTGCTGCCATTGGCAAGGACAAGCTGAAGGCCGCGATCGAAGGCACGCGCGAAATTCTCGGCATCCCCACAGATTACAAGATCGGCATCGTTCCCGCCTCGGACACCGGCGCGGTCGAAATGGCGCTGTGGTCGCTTCTGGGCGAACGCAAGGTCGAGATGCTGGCATGGGAAAGCTTTGGCTCAGGCTGGGTTACCGACGTTGTGAAGCAGCTGAAAATCGATGCTGAAGTCAAAACCGCCGACTATGGTCAGATCGTTGACCTCACTTCGGTCGATTGCAACAACGACGTCGTCTTTACCTGGAATGGCACCACCGCTGGCGTGCGCGTGCCGAACGCCGACTGGATCGCAGACGACCGCGAAGGTCTGACCATCTGCGACGCGACCTCGGCCGCCTTCGCGATGGACCTGCCCTGGGACAAGCTGGATGTCACCACCTTCTCCTGGCAGAAGGTTCTGGGTGGCGAAGCGGCCCACGGCATGCTGATCCTTTCCCCCCGTGCCGTCGCACGTCTGGAAAGCTACACCCCGGCATGGCCGTTGCCCAAGATCTTCCGCCTGACCAAGGGCGGCAAGCTGATCGACGGTATTTTCACCGGCGCCACAATCAACACGCCGTCAATGCTGGCCGTTGAAGATTACCTGTTCGCACTGGACTGGGCGCGCTCGGTCGGTGGTTTGCAGGGTCTGATCGCCCGCGCCGATGCCAACGCTCGGGCCGTGTTCGACTTTTGCGACGCCAACGATTGGATCGCCAACCTCGCCGAGGATGACGCGACCCGCTCGAACACCAGCGTTTGCCTGAAGTTCACCGATGACCGGATCAAAGACGGCGCTGCCTTTGCCAAGGCCGTCGCCAAACGTCTTGAGACCGAAAACATCGCGCTGGACATCGGCGCCTATCGCGACGCGCCTGCGGGTCTGCGCATCTGGTGCGGCGGCACGGTCGAAACCTCGGATATCGAGGCCATGCTGCCCTGGCTGGCATGGGCGTTTGACGCCGAGATCGCCGCGCTGGCAGAAGCCGCCTAAGCCGAGGCGCCCGGCGGTTGCGCCGGGCCGCCCCCGCCCCCAACCATTTCTTTTCAGGCCCCAGGCCCCCGACAAAAGGACCACCACCATGGCCCCCAAAGTTCTCATTTCCGACAAACTGTCGGACGCTGCCGTTCAAATCTTCAAGGATCGCGGAATCGACGTCGACTTCCTGCCCGATGTGGGCAAGGACAAGGAAAAGCTGGCACAGATCATTGGTCAGTATGACGGCCTCGCCATCCGCTCGGCCACCCGCGTCACCCCGACGATCCTGGAAAACGCCACCAACCTGAAGGTGATCGGCCGTGCCGGTATCGGCACCGACAATATCGACAAGGAAGCCGCGTCGAAAAAAGGCGTGATCGTGATGAACACGCCGTTTGGCAACATGATCACCACTGCCGAACACGCAATTGCGATGATGTTTGCCGTGGCGCGCCAGATTCCCGAAGCCAGCGCCTCGACCCATGCGGGCAAGTGGGAAAAATCCAAATTCATGGGGGTCGAACTGACCAACAAGACCCTTGGTGTCATCGGTGCCGGCAATATCGGTGGCATCGTCTGCGACCGGGCCCGCGGCCTGAAGATGAAAGTTATCGCGTATGACCCCTTCCTGAGCGAGGAAAAGGCCAACAAGATGGGCATTGAGAAAGTCGAGCTGGACGACCTTCTGTCGCGCGCCGATTTCATCACCCTGCACGTTCCCTTCACCCCGGCAACCGCCAACATCCTGTCGGCTGAAAACCTGGCCAAGACCAAAAAGGGCGTTCGCATCATCAACTGCGCCCGTGGCGGACTGGTTGACGAAGAAGCACTGGCAGAACTGCTGAAGTCCGGCCATGTTGCTGGCGCCGCCTTTGACGTGTTCTCGGTGGAACCGGCCAAGGAAAACCCGCTGTTTGGCCTGCCCAATGTTGTCTGCACTCCGCACCTGGGCGCAGCCACCACCGAAGCGCAGGAAAACGTTGCCCTGCAGGTGGCCGATCAGATGGCCAACTACCTTCTGACCGGCGCGGTTGAAAATGCGCTGAACATGCCTTCGGTCACGGCGGAAGAAGCCAAGATCATGGGCCCCTGGATCAAGCTGGCCGATCATCTGGGCGCCTTTGCCGGTCAGCTGACCGACGAACCGATCAAGGCGATCAATATCCTCTATGACGGTGTCGCCTCAAAGATGAACCTGGATGCGCTGAACTGCTCGGTGATTGCGGGCATCATGAAGCGGGTGAACCCGGACGTGAACATGGTTTCGGCCCCGGTTGTCGCCAAGGAACGCGGTATTCAGATCTCGACCACGAACCAGGACAAATCCGGCACATTCGACGGCTATGTCAAGGTGACCGTCGTCACCGACAAGCGCGAGCGGTCCGTTGCCGGAACCGTCTTCTCGGATGGCAAGCCGCGCTTCATCCAGATCAAGGGCATCAACATCGACGCGGAAGTCGGCGCCCACATGCTTTATACCACCAACGAGGACGTGCCCGGCATCATCGGGACGCTGGGTCAGACCATGGGTGAAAACGGCGTGAACATCGCCAACTTCACCCTTGGGCGTTCGGACCGGGGCGGCGAAGCGATCGCGCTTCTCTATGTTGATGACGTGGTCCCGGGTCCGGTGATCGACAAGCTGTGCCAGACCGGAATGTTCCGTCAGGTGAAACCGCTGCAATTCGAAGTGGCCTGACCCAAAAAGCAAAATTCAGTGAAACGCCGTCCCTGTTCGGGGCGGCGTTTTTCATTTAGCCTTTGTCCCATGACACCCCCCAAGACAGACCCCATATATGCCATCGGAGATATCCACGGCCAATTAACCATGCTGGAAGATGCGCTGGCGCGGATCGTGTCTGACGGTGGCCCGGATGCCCGCGTCGTGTTCCTTGGCGACCTGGTCGATCGCGGCCCCGACAGCCGCGGGGTGATCGACCTGCTGGCGCGGGGCGTTGCCGAAGGACGCAACTGGACCGTACTCAAGGGCAATCACGACCGCATGTTCGCGCGTTTCCTTGCTCCGACCCCGGTGATGGAAACTGGCCTTCTGGTAGGTTGGGACTGGTTTCACGAAAACCTCGGTGGGCGCGAGACGCTGGCCTCTTACGGCGTGATGATCACAGATCAGACGCGTATCCACGCCGCCCATGCGGAGGCGCGCGCCGCCGTTCCCAGAAGCCATATCGACTTCATGTCAGGCCTGCCGACTCATCTGGTGTTTCAGGACAAGCTTTTTGTGCATGCCGGTATCCGCCCCGGTATTGCGCTGGAAAGCCAGACCGAGGATGACCTTGTCTGGATCCGAGAGCCCTTTCTCGGCCATTCCGGTCCGCACCCCTGGCTCGTGGTGCATGGCCACACCCCGCTACCGCAGGCTCGGCATTTTGGCAATCGGATCGACCTCGACAGCGGCGCTGGATTCGGACGCCCCCTGACTGCCGCCGTTATTGATGAGGATGGGGTTTTCCTGCTCGGGCCGACGGGCCGTACGCCCTTGCGCCCAGACCATTAAAACACGACGGGATTGCCGGGTTGCCGTTTAGAATATCGTAACCCGCTTTGCGAAAACTGATCCTTGTGGGGGCCTTTTCGTCGAAAGGGTCGGGTAATGAGTGATCGTGAATGGGAACCAACAACGACGTCAATCAGTTGGGCAGCCTTCAGAACCGGGCTGTGTGAGCTGATCGTGAACTTCAACCGGTTTGCACCGTTCCGCGGGTAAACAGGTCACGCCCAGAGATCGGTGGACAGGTATTTCAATCCGCTGTCGCAGATGACAACAGCCACCGTTCCGCCCTTCTCTGGGCCGGACAGCAACTCGAGCGCGGCGGCGACATTGGCTCCGGCTGAAAACCCTGCAAAAATTCCTTCGACCCGCGCCAATTCCCGGGCTGTTTGCCGGGCGCTGTCGCCTTCGATGGTCAGATATCCGTCGACAGGTACGCCATGCAGGAACTCCAAATCCGCCATGGCATATCCGCCACCCTGAATCGGGTGGTCGGGGTAGGTCGCATCGCCGCCGCCCAGCACCGCTGCTCCATCAGGCTCCAGGAGGTATGCCCGCAGGCCCGGGTTCTGTTCTTTCAGGTAGCGGACCGTGCCTCCAATGGTTCCGCCAGACCCGGCGAAATCAACAAAGGCCGTCAGGCTGCCATCGCTGTCCGTCCAAAGTTCGGGCCCTGTGGTCTGATAATGCGCCGCCGCGTTGCCGGCGTGGTGAAACTGGTCCGCGCGGAACGCCCCACGCGCCGCCGTGACCTCCTTCGCAACCTTTTCGACCTCGGCCAGATCCCCACCTGAAACCTGCCCTGGAACAGACCCCGGCAATTGATCCACCAGCACCACTTCGGCCCCAAGCGCCATCATCATGCGCGCGCGCTCAACCGAATTGCCCCGGCTCATCACCGCAACAAACGGGTACCCCTTGATACCGCAGACAATCGCCAGGCCGGTGCCCATGTTGCCGCTGGTCAGCTCGACCACGGTCTGTCCCAGTCGTAGCGCGCCGGATGCCTCGGCCGCTTCGATGATGCCTTTCGCGGCCCGGTCCTTCTTGGAAAACCCGGGGTTCAGATAGTCAAGCTTCGCAAGGATTCGCCCGGATGCCCCATGCGCCGCCACCAGCCGGTCCAGCCAGACCGACGGTGTGCCCCCAATCACATCAACCAATGAGCCCGCCGCCATGCCACTTTCCTCTTGCCGCAAATACCTTGGGGTGAATGGGCCGAAGGCCCAGAGGGGCAACGCCCCTATCGCCAATTCAGAACCACTTTGCCCGACGCCCCGGATTTCATTGCCGCGAACCCGTCTCGGAATTCATCGACACCCATCTGGTGCGTGATGACCCGGCTGACATCAAGCCCGTTCTGCAACATGGCGATCATCTTGTACCAGGTCTCGAACATCTCGCGTCCGTAGACGCCCTTGATCGTGATCGCCTTGAAGACAATCCGGCTCCAGTCGACAGGCGATTTCCCCGGCGGGATACCCAATAGCGCGATCTTGCCGCCCATCACCAGCGCCTCGACCATCTGGTCCAGCGCCGCCTGCGACCCGGACATTTCCAGCCCGACATCGAAACCCTGTTTCATCTTCAAGCCTGCAATCACGTCGTTCAGGTCTTCCTTGGCGACATTGACGGGCCGCACGGTCGGCACCACGTGTTCCGCCAGCTTCAGACGGTCTGGATTGATGTCAGTGATAACAACATGGCGCGCACCTGCATGCCGGGCCACCGCTGCTGCCATGATACCAATCGGTCCGGCCCCGGTGATCAATACGTCCTCGCCCAACAGATCGAAACTCAGTGCGGTATGGACCGCGTTGCCCAGCGGATCAAGGATCGCGCCGATCTCGTCCGGTATGTCGTCAGGCAGCGGCACGACGTTGAAGGCGGGCAAGCGCAGGTATTCGGCAAAGGCCCCCTGCTCGTTCACCCCGATCCCGCGTGTGCCGGGATCAAGGTGGAACTTCCCAGCGCGACTCTGGCGGCTTTCGGTGCCGATCAGGTGACCTTCACCCGACACCCGCTGGCCGATCTCCAAACCCGTCACATCGCGTCCTATCTCGACGATCTCGCCCGCGAATTCATGGCCTGTGATCAGGGGCACGGGCACGGTATGTGCGGCCCAGTCATCCCAGTTCCAGATATGAATGTCGGTGCCGCAGATGCCGGTTTTGTTGACTCGGATCAGCACATCGTCCGGCCCGATCTCTGGCACGGGCGCCTGCACCATCCACAGGCCTTCGCGCGGCTCGGACTTCTCAAGCGCCTTCATGGTGTTGGGTCTGCTCATTGGATCACTCCCAGGTCGCGCCCGACCTTGCCAAAAGCGGCCAGCGCGCGGTCCAGTTCCTCCCGCGTCAGGGCGGCGTTCATCTGGGTTCGGATACGCGCCTGACCGCGCGGGACCACCGGGAAGAAAAAGCCCGACACATAGACGCCCTCGTCAAACAACCGCGCCGCCATATCCTGTGCCAGCTGCGCATCGCCCAGCATCACCGGAACAATCGGATGCTCGCCCGGCAAAAGGTCGAAACCCAGCGCTTCCAGACCAGCCCGCCAATAGCGAGCGTTGTCAAATAGTTGAGCGCGCAGATCTGCTCCGTCTTCGACCAGGCGGATCGCCTCGATCCCGGCGGCAACGATGGATGGCGGCAGCGAGTTGGAAAACAGGTAGGGCCGCGCGCGCTGCCGCAACAGGTCAACCACTGGCTGCGGCCCTGCGATATAACCGCCGATGGCCCCTCCAAGTGCTTTGCCCAGCGTCCCCGTCAAAATGTCGACATCCGCGTCGAAATGATCCGGCGTGCCAGCCCCGTTCGGCCCCATGAACCCAGTCGCATGGCAGTCATCGACCATCACAAGCGCATCATATTTTTGCGCCAGGCGGGTGATCTCGGGCAGGTTGGCAAGGTAGCCGTCCATCGAAAACACGCCATCGGTGGCAATCATGATATGGCGAGCGCCCTCATCACGAACGTGTTGCAACATCGCTTCCAGATCAGCCATGTCATTGTTCATGTAGCGATAGCGCTTCGCCTTGCAGAGCCGCACCCCATCGATAATTGAGGCATGGTTCAGACTGTCTGAAACAATAGCGTCCTCCGGGCCCAAAAGCGGTTCGAACAAGCCGCCATTGGCATCGAAACAGGCAGCGAACAGGATCGCGTCATCCTTCTTCAGAAACGCCGCCAGCTTTTGTTCCAGCTCGCAATGAATGTCCTGCGTGCCGCAGATGAACCTGACCGAAGCCATGCCAAACCCGCGCGGGTCCATCGCCCCCTGCGCCGCCTTTATCAGGTCGGGATGATCGGCGAGGCCAAGGTAGTTGTTGGCGCAGAGGTTGATAACCTCGCGATCGCCCACCCGGATCTCACCGCCTTGCGGCGAGGTGATCATTCGCTCGCGCTTCATCAGCCCCTCGGATTCGATTTGATCAAGCGTGGCGCGAATATCGTTCAGGAAAGCTTCGGACATGGGTTTCTCCGTGATTCTGGAGCATCATCTAACATAATGGATTTCAGTTCGAAATAGCGGATTTCAAGATAACGGACAAAAATCCGCAATCACGAACACCTCAGTTCGAGCATAACACGAAAACCGCTTTTGGCGGGGATCAGGCGTTTTTGACGATCAGGAAGACGCGCGCCGGGCCGTCGGGGGACTGGATCGCATGCGGCAGGTCGGCAGCATATTGTGCCGTGTCACCTTCCGACAAGGTCGTGACAGCCGTGCCGCTGGTCACCTTCACCGTTCCATCCAGAACCGTCAGTTGTTCGGTCGCGCCGCGTGCATGCGGCTGGCTGGTCAGCGCGCCGCCGGGTTCGAGCCGGATGTCATAGACTTCGTGCCCGCCCGCCTCTTCCGGCGGAGACAGGATACGGATGAGGCAGCCCTGCCCCATGTTGTCAAACGAAGGCACGTCCGAGTTGCGGATGACCGCGATCTTGTCCACCGGTTCGCTGTCATCAAGGAGACCAGCAAAATCCACCTGAAGCGCCTTGGTCAGGTTCCAGAGCGTCGCGATTGTCGGGCTTGATTCGCCGCGCTCGATCTGACTGACCATGGAACGGCTGACGCCAGACAGTTTGGCCACCGCATCAAGCGACAGGCCCTGTTTCTGGCGCGCCTGTTTCAGGCGTGCGGGCAGAAGGCCGAGGATATGGGAATCACTGGACATTTTTCATACCTGCCCGTGACGTCACGTCGATGTCAATGCACGCTGCGTCGCAGCGACCATTCGCGCCTTAACAGGCTGACCCCAAAACAGTAGCCTGCGGGCGCTTGAGTTTTTCTTCACCGAAAAGGACATCCCCATGTCGGATATCGTCATCCTGGGCGGCGCCCGGACTGCCATTGGCACCTTTGGCGGCGCACTTGCCAACACCCCCCCGATTGAACTGGCCAAGATCGCGTCCGAGGCCGCGATGCAGCGCGCCGGCGTTGAGCCGGGTCAGGTCGGCAACGTGGTCTTTGGCCATGTGATCAACACCGAACCACGCGACGCCTACCTGTCGCGCGCCGCCGCTATCGAGGCAGGCATCCCGAATACAACGCCCGCGATGAACGTGAACCGCCTGTGCGGATCCGGTGCGCAGGCCATCGTCTCGGCCACGCAATCGCTGATGCTGGGCGATGCCGATTTTGCGCTGGCAGGTGGTGCCGAAAGCATGAGCCGTGCGCCCTATATCGTTCCCTCACAGCGTTTTGGCGCAAAAATGGGCGACGTGCAGACGCTGGACATGATGCTGGGCGCACTGACCTGCCCCTTCGGAACCGGGCATATGGGTGTGACGGCAGAAAACGTCGCCGATGAACATGACGTGAGCCGTGAAGACATGGACGCCTTCTCGGTGACCAGCCAGGAACGCGCGCTGGCAGCGATCGAAGCGGGCTACTTCAAGGAACAGATCGTCCCGGTGAACGTGAAGGTCCGCCGCGATGTTGTGGCCTTTGACACCGACGAACATCCCAAGGCGTCAACCATGGAAACGCTGGCCAAACTGCGCCCGGTCTTCCGCAAAGACGGCCGGGTGACGGCGGGCAACGCTTCGGGCATCAATGACGGTGCCGCGGCGATTGTCATGGCCCGCGCCGAAGCCGCGGAAAAGGCCGGACTGACACCGAAATTCCGCGTTCTGGGTTATGCCCATGCTGGCGTCCGCCCGGAAGTCATGGGCATTGGCCCGGTTCCGGCGGTCGAGAACCTGCTGGCGCGCACCGGCCTTTCGGTTGGTGACTTCGACGTTATCGAATCCAACGAGGCATTCGCCGCCCAAGCCATTGCCGTCAACAAGGGCCTTGGCTTGGACACATCGAAAGTGAACCCGAACGGTGGCGCCATTGCCCTTGGTCACCCTGTTGGCGCAACGGGTGCGATCATCACCGTCAAGACCATGTACGAGCTTGAACGCACCGGCGGATCGAAAGGCCTGATCACCATGTGCATCGGCGGCGGTCAGGGCATCGCCCTTGCCATCGAACGTATCTGATCCAATTCGGAACAGCTTTGAACCGGGGCGCTACCTTCGGGTGGCGCCCTTTTTCGTTCAGTCCAGCCAGATCCGGGATCGCGCCGACTGCCCGTTGGCATCAATCACCGTCAACACGGACGCCCCGCGTCCCAGTCCCGACAGGGTGACCTCCCGGCGGTGAAAGTTGGTCATGACCGGCACACCGTTGGCAAGGACCGCAAAGGGCGCGCGACCGTTCCTCAACTTCAAAGTCACCCCCCCTGCCGACCGTTCTATCTCGGCTCCGTCAGGAGGAAAGGTCACTTCCACCGCATCCAACGCACGAGCAAAGACGCCAGCGCGGCCCCGGAACTTCTGCAACGGATGAGGAAGGCGGGCAGTGGGCACCAGCAAAGTCTCGGGGGGCGGTGGCCCGAGCGGGTCGAGCGTGGGTTTCAATCGCTGGAAAACATCGAACAGAACCGGCGCCGCCAACTCTCCGCCAAAGGCCCCCGGCACCGGTGTTCCGTCAGGCCGTCCAATCCACACCCCGGCCACGTGGCGACCGTCGTACCCAATCGCCCAGGCGTCCCGGTGGCCATAGCTGGTGCCGGTTTTGTAAGACAGACGCAGGTCGGCGGCCCCCGGCGGTGGCGCCAGTTGTGCCAGCACATGCCCCACTTGCCACGCGGCGGCACGATTCAGAACGCGTTTCCCGTCACCGGATGCCGCGCCCAGCCGCCAATGCAGATCAACCGACTGCCCCTTGTTGCCTAGCATGGCATAAAGCGTCACCAATTCCTCAAGCGTCATGCCCAACCCACCCAACGAGACCGCCAGACCCGCCGTGCCGCCTGCCACCGTCGGACTTGTCCCAGCGGCGCGCAAAGCCCCCATCAGTCGGGCCGGGCCAATTTCTTCCGTGAGCAGAACGACCGGAATATTGAGCGACTCTCGCAGTGCGTCGGCAACCCTGATCTCTCCTCGGAACCGACCATCGAAGTTCTGTGGCGCATAAGATCCGAAATTCACCGGAGCATCCAGGATCAGGGTTTCCGGATGAACCAGACCGAGGTCGAACGAAAGCCCATAGACAAGAGGTTTGAGCGTAGACCCCGGCGAGCGCGGCGCGCGGGTCATGTCGACAAATCCCTGCCGCAGATCGCCACCGTGATAGCCCTGCGATCCGACCGAAGCCAGGATTTCTCCTGTCTTGTGATCGGCAACCACCATGGCGATCGACAGTCGCTCTTGTTTGCCGCGCAGCGACTGGGTCGCAAGGTTTTCCAGCACCTGTTGCAAGTCGCCGTCCAGCGTCAGCGAATGGACACCTGCGTCCGGGCGGTCATCGCGGACGCGGTCCGCCATATGCGCGGCCAATGCGGGAAAGGCGCGGCGCGCGACCGGCACAGGCTCGGTCACTGCGGCGGCGACATCTCCGGCACTCAGGATACCCGCGGCCTGCGCCCGTTGAAGAACACGACTCCGCGCCATGTCCGCAACCTCGCGCGACACGTCGGGACGGCGCGTTTCGGGGCTTTGTGGCAGGGCAACCAGCAGGGCCGCCTGCGCCGGGGTCAGACGTCCCGGTTCCTTGCCGAACCACGAAAGCGTCGCAGCGCGGATGCCTTCCAGGTTGCCGCCATACGGTGCATGGGTCAGATAAAGCGACAGGATCTCAGGCTTGGTCAGCCGCCGTTCCAGCGCCAGTGCAACACGGACCTGCCGTAGCTTTCCTGCCCAGCGCCCCGTGGTCCCGTCTTCCATCAACCGAGCGACCTGCATCGTCAGGGTCGACCCGCCTGACACCACACGACCATTGCGAACCGCCTGCAACACAGCCCGCCCCATTGCAATGGGATCAACTCCGCTGTGACTGCAGAAACGGCGGTCTTCATAGGCGATCAGCATTTCGACATAACGGGGATCGACCGCATCCGGCCGGGCGCCTAGTCGCCAGAGACCGTCCGCCACCGTATAGGCCCGCAGAAGATTGCCGTTCCTGTCCCGCACTTCGACCGAGGTTTCGGCAAGAAGCGGCGGCAGGTCCGTTGCGGCAATCCAGTCGTCGATCCCATCACGCAACAGTGCCCCGCCCCACAGCAGCAGGGTCAGGGCAAAAAGGGCGCGTGCGGGCTTCACGCCGAACTCACTCTGTTACGGTGATCCGGCCGCTATCGGTGCGGGCGCGGAACTGCGGGCGATACATGTCCTCGACCGAAGCCGCGGGGTGATGGAAGCTGCCGGGGCTGACCGCGCGCACGATATAGGCAAGCTGGAACGGTTTGTCTCCGCGCCAGTCGACGGCCGCCAGGAACCGGTCCGACCGGAACTCGGTAAAGGTCGCGCTCGACAGTTTCAGCCAGTTCAGTTCATCCACGTCCCCTGTCGACAACAGGTTGGGATTGTCGATCTCCAACCCTGCGGGAAGCGGGTCATTGACCATCAGTCGCGCACCGGTTTTGCCGAAAGGCTCGACCTTGAGAACCACCACCATCCGATCCCCGGTCCTGACACTGTCGGCGGCCACTTCAACCCCAGACATGTCATAGTAGCGGCGAGAGATGGCATAGCCGTTACCGCCCTTCTGAACCTTGTAGTCAGGCACGCCGATCGTGGTAATTGTCAGATCCGTCGCAGTGTCGCTGGTATTGCGGATATCCAGCGGCACCAGGCTGGCATCATCCGCCAATGCCCGGACCAGCGGGCCTTCGACAGGCGCTCCGTTGACGGAAATTTGCCCCATCGAACTGTCGTCAAGCAACGCGTGAGCCGCAATAAGCGACCAAGCCGATTCCTGTGTCGACAGCCCGCGCCCCGGCCCGGTCAGTCTCTGCACAAGCCCGCCCCGGTCAACCGCATCTGACCCACTTTCGACCGCCAGCGTCAGTACTGCTGCGCTGTCGCGCAACGCGGTGCCATAGTCGACGCGCCAGATCGGTTTCGACTCGTCAATACGCGCATTCAGAAGCGCTTGCGCTCGGGCGAACATGCGATCGGCGCGGGTCTGGTCGCCATAGGATGCCAGTGCCGCACCCAGCTGGGCTGCCGCCAGCGGAGTCGAAAACGCCTCGGCCTTTACATCGGCATAATACCGCAGATCCCCCATGTTGGCCGCGCCTTCCCGCGCCAGCACCAGCAGCGCATAGGCGATATCCTCGCCACCCTCGTCGAAATCGGGGGCATAGTTGATACGGTTCCGAAGGTTATCCATGGCCTGCCGAAAAGCGATTTGCGGGACGTCATAGCCCTTGGCTCGCGCCCGGCTGAGAAAGTCGCTGACATAGGCGTCCAGCCAGAAATCACCGCTGTCAGCATACCACAGGCCAAAGGCACCATTGCTGGCCTGGCGGGTCAATACACGGGCAATGGCCTGGTCGATACGCTCAGCCACCTTGGCGCCGGATGCCAGCCCCAACGCCTGGGCCACAGTGTCGAAATAGAGAAGCGGCATCGCCTTTGACGTGACCTGCTCGGTGCAGCCATAGGGATAGCGATCCAGCACCGCCAACAATCCCGGCGCATCAAACCGCGCCAACGCTCCGGTCGACACGATGGCCGAGCCGGACCCGGCCCGGAGATCGGCAAACAGGTTGTCGTCCAAACGGAACGTGTCGCCCGACGCCAGCGTCAACCGCTGAGTGGTCGACACCTCGGGATCATTGGCGCGCACCGGCAACAACAGGTCCTTGACCAATTGCTTGCCATCCGGCGTGGTCAGCGCGATGCGCACAGCATAGTCGCCGACATCCGGCGCGGTGATTGGCACGGACAGACGCACGGTTCCCTGAGCGCCAAGCTCTACACCTGACGGAATGGCGCCATTGGCAAAAGCAACCCCGCCTGAAACGTCCAGCCCCATGCGCCCGGTCGGACCTTCGGCATGGACGATCTCAAGCAGCATCCGGCTTTGGTCCCCCGGCGCAAGGAAGCGCGGCAGGCTGGCCGTGACCACTACCGGATCGCGCACAAGCACGTCGGCCTCCGCCTGGCCGACCCCGGTCGGACTCCAGGCAATGGCCATCAGCCGCACGGTGCCATTGAACTGCGGAATGTCGAAACTGACCCTTGCTTTTCCGTCCACACCGACCTCAACCGGGCCTTTAAAGAAGGCGACCAGTTCTTCGGTTGGCGGGGGCGAGTCAAAGCGGCTGCCCGAGGCCGCATCACCGCCCGAGCGGATCGCCCCCGTCGCGCCGTTCATACCGTCAATCAGACGGCCATAGATGTCGCGGATTTCCATACCCAGCCGCCGTTGGCCGAAATAGTGACCCGACGGGTCAGGGCTTTGGAATCCGGTCAGGTTCAGAATGCCTACATCGACCGCCGCCAGCGTGACATAGGCGGTTTCGCCCGCCGTGATCCCGTCAACAGTTAGCGAGACATCCAGCACCCCGCGCGGTGCAATCTTCTGCGGCGCATCCAGCGTCACCGAAAGGGCGCTCGCGCCGGGGTCGACGCTGGCATAGCTCAGGCCCAGCGCCCGCCCCGGATTGCGGCCAGCAGGTTCATCCATAGGCCGGATCACCGAGGCGGTGACGTAGGCACCCGCGCCCCAGTCATCGGTAACCTCAAGCGGGATCAGGTTCTCGCCCTCCACGACTTCGACAGCTTTCATCGCAATCAACCGGTTCGACATGACCTGAACCAGCGCGGTGCCTGCATTACGTGGCACGATGCGCAGCATTGCGGTGTCGCCGCTATGATAGGCGGGCTTGTCCAACGACAATTCAAGCGTGTCAGGCGTATCACTCGCATCGGCCGGTGCATACCAGCCGGCATAAAAATCGGTAGACGCGGCGACGTAGTCACCGTCGATCCGTTCGACCACGATCTCGTACTGGCCCCATTCAACCGGGGCCGAAACCGCGACAGGATCACCGGTCAGCATGACTTCACCCGTGGCAACGCGGCTGCGCTGCGTCACCGGCTCCCAGTTCCAGTCGCCATAGAGCATGTACCATTGGTAATGCGTCCGAACCCGGTTCACGGTCCATTTGACCTTCATCGATGCGGGGTTCAAATCCCGGTCCAGCGCGGCGATGCGGAAGGTCGCCTCGGCCCCTTCGGGCACGACGCCATCAAACATCGGTCGGATCCCGATCAGGTCGCCCGCAGGTGCGACCGGGTGCGACAGCTTGCGTTCGACCGGACGACCAGAGCCTTCGGCCACCTCAACGATGAACTCTGCCTTAAGCGGCCGACCCGGATCACCGACATCGGGCAGCGAAACCGGGATTTCGGCCACACCCTGCGCATCGGTCTTGCCGCTGCCAAAGAACTCGGTCCGGGGCGAGAACAGCTCGTCATGGCGGCCGAAACGGTAGCCCTCGAACCCGGCCACCGCGTCGTCAGCACGCAACGTGACACGGCCATTCACCGCAAGGCCTGCGCCGGGCGCGCCAAACAGATAGCGTGAGGCAACCGTAAGATCGGCAATCCCGCCGGGCTGAACCGGGACATCGGGCAGGGTCAGGTCGAAATCGATACGCTCCGGCAGAAAGTCCTCGACCAGCAGTTTGCGGCTGACCAAGGGCGGGGCATCCACATCGGACTTGATGTCCAGAACCCAGGCCCCACGCGGCACAGTTGCCCCGACCGGCAAGGTGAATACATGCCCGCCTGCCACGTCGTCATGCGACAGGTGGCGGCTGTATTCCACTCCGTCCGGGCGAGTCAGAATCGCAGTCAGCGGCAGGCTGGCAATAGCCTCGGACACACCGTCTCGCGCCAGCACCGTGGCATGGATGGTCTCGCCCGCGCGGTAAGCGCCGCGGTCGGTGGCAAGAAACAGATCAACGGCACCCGCCGGTTCACGCCCTTCGACACCCCGGTCGGACAGGTCAAAGGCGGGGTCGGTCAGCGACAGAAACGTGAAATCGTCGCCGGTTTCCAGCATCACCAGCGCAGGCGCCTTCGCCCCGGTGCCGCGCGTTAGCCCCCCTTCGAAACGCGCATAGCCTTCGGCATCCGTCACCCCTTCGCCCAGCACGCGATTGGCACGGGACAGAAGCGTGACCTTGGTTCCCTCAAGCGCGGCGGCATCCGACAATGCGCGAGCAAAGACGTGTAGCCCGTCCGCGCCCAGCAGCGTTGTCGCGCCGATATCGGACAGAACAAACCACTGTGTTGCCGAAGTCTCGTCATAGATCGACGCCCCCGGCAGATCGGCGGTCAGCGCATAGACCCCGGCAGGCAGGTCGGCGATCACCTCACCCATCGGCAGGCGCGTGGTCATGTCCTGATTCAGCGTGTTCTCGACCGTGCCTTCTCCCTGCCAGACGCTTTCTGCGATCTCGGACGAGAAATCCTGAAGCTGCCAATAGGACATAGGGCGACCGAAATAACTGTTCTGGATTGCACGCAGAAGGTTGCGGTCGCTGACCCGGCGCAGATGCAGGGCAACGGTGTCCAGGTTCACCGTCTCAATCGGCAGCCCAGCATCCGCAGTGCGTGGCAGGACATAGGTTCGCCCCGGGAAACGCAGAGACGGTTCTCGGTCGCGCACATACATCGCGAGGTCGACATCGCGGATCAGTGCTTCGCCGCTGGCGGAAGGCAGCCCTTCACGGAAGGTGACGGTGTAGCGCTTGCCGTGTTCGACGCCCTCGATACAGATTTGCCGCCCCTCTGCCTGGACAGAAAAGCGCTGGTCGGGCAGCCGCACATAGGGCGCATAATCCACCCCAGCCTTGACCAGATCCTCGCTGAATTCGGCACAGATGCGAGGGCTGGCGGGATCGCTCTCGACGCTGTGTTCAGTGATACGGAAGCCGTATTTTCCAATCGCATCGTCCAACAGGGCCACCACGTCGTCACGTGGCTGGATCTGTTCCGCCAACCGCAAGGCGCGCAACATGTCCCGGCCACGGCCCGATGCTTCAAGAGCCAGCCCCATTTCCAGAAGCGCGGCCACCTGTTGCGGCGCGCTGGCCGCGCGCAGATATCCATTCACGGCACCCAGAAGCCAACGGTCGCGATAGCGGCGCTTGTCTTTCGACGAGTCAATCGCAAGCGTCCCGTTCAGACGCGCATATTCGGTCCAAAGATCACTGCGGTCTGCCTTGGCCACCGCCCCACCGGTCCAGCGCATTGCGTTCAAGGTATCGTTCTGCCGGGTCCGGTCCCGAGCGGCCTCAAGCATGTCCTCGACGCTCCAGGGGCCGGCAGCGTGGATCCAACCAATGTCGCGCGCAAGATTGCGGGCACGCGTCAGGGTGCTTTGACCAAGGAAGCCAAGATCAGCTGCCCGAGTAACACCACGATCCTGATATGCAGGATCGGTGGCAAAAATCTCGGCCGAAACGGCCCCTTCGTAAGGTTGCTTTTCGGTAATCTGGCGCTTTGGGAAACATGAACTGGCCTTGGTGTTGAAGGTGAATGCCCCACAATCGGCATTGGCAATACAAGCGTTGCGGCAGGCCTCATAGGTCGTGTCGAAAATGTTTTGCAGGTCGGACCCATAGAAATCGACATCCATGCTGACCACGGCCCGACGTTCAGGGACGTAGCTGTCCTGCGCCAGGGCAACCTGTGCCCACACCAGTCCGAAAATTGCTGCAACAATCCAACGCATAAATGCCTCCGCTCCAAAATGCCGGTATCGTGGCACGCCCAACGCGATATTGGCAACGATTCCCAATCAACTTTAAATGCTTATTCATTCATGGGCGTCAGTCTGCGCCGGGCCGGGTTTCCGGGGACTGGGACAGTTGCGATGACGCTTGCACGAAAAATGGCTGAGGAACGCCGCGCAAGGCTTGCGGCGGAACGCCTGCTTGAACTCAAGCAGGAAGAGCTGTTTTCGGCCAATCGCAAGCTGGGTGAACACGCCAAGGAACTGTCGAACGAAATCGTCGAGACACGGGCCGAGGTGCGCACGGTTCGCGACGAAAACATACGCGTCAAATCCGACCTGCGGGTCGCCAACGAAAAAGTGGAACTGGCTGAGCGGCGGCTTTGGCTGTCGATCGAGACTATTCAGGACGGCTTCGCCTTCTTTGACGTCGATGGGCACATGATCGCGGCCAACCCGTCCTACCTGGCCGTGTTTGACGGGTTGGACGAGGTGAAGCCGGGGATTTCCTACATGCGGCTTCTGCAACTGATAACCGAAGAAGGCATCTTCAACATCGGCGACGCACAACCGGCCCAATGGCGCAAGGCGATGATAGAGCGATGGCAGAAACCCACTCCGCCGCCCATAGTCTGCCGGTTATGGAGCGGTGAATACATCAAGCTGATCGACCAGCGCGGGCATGGTGGCGACATCGTCAGCCTTGCGCTGAACATCACCGAAACGGTGCGCTATGAACGGCAGCTGAAAAAAGAACAGGAACGTGCGGAAACCGCCAGCCGTGCCAAGTCCAGTTTTCTGGCCAACATGAGCCACGAAATCAGGACGCCGATGAACGGGGTCGTGGCCATGGCCGACCTTCTGCTGGAAACCGACCTGAGCGAAGAACAACGGCTTTTTGTCTCGACCATCAGGAACTCGGGCGATGCGTTGCTGGTCATCATCAATGACGTCTTGGACTATTCCAAGATCGAGGCCGAGAAGCTTGTCCTTTACCCGGATGTCTTTGACCTTGAGCAGTGCCTGCACGAAGTCCTGATGCTGTTGCAGCCAAATGCACGCGAAAAGGGCGTCGCGCTGGCGATCGATTTCGACCTTGCGCTTCCGAAATGCTATACCGGCGATCCCGGGCGCATACGTCAGGTTCTGACCAATCTGATCGGCAATGCCGTCAAATTCACCAAGGAAGGGCACGTCCTCGTTCGCGTCCGAGGCAGCACGATCGGCCACGAAGTCGCTTTGGATATCACTATCGAAGACACTGGCATCGGCATTCCATCGGAGAAACTTGACCACGTCTTTGGTGAGTTCAATCAGGTCGATGATGACCGGAACCGGGAATTCGAAGGCTCGGGTCTGGGACTCGCGATTTCGCGCAAACTGGTACGGGCGATGGACGGGACGATCTCGGTCTCGTCGGTCGAGGGTCAGGGCTCGACATTCCTGATCGGACTGATCCTGCCGTTTGAACCTGCAGCGCCGCCCCCGCAACTGCCAGCGGGTGCCTGCAAGGTGCTGGTTGTCGATAACTGCAAGGTTCACCGCAACATCGCCTGCACCCTTGTTCAGGCCATGGGCGGCACCGCCGTTGCCGCCGCTGGAATTGACGGTGCAATGGCGCATCTGGACGGGGTCGACCTGGTTCTGACCGAGCTGGACCTGCCAGGTGGTTCGGGCCTTGATTTTGCTGCATTGCTGCGCGACCGGGGACAGCATGCGCCGGTGATCCTGACCACGTCTAATCCCGGCTTGTCCACAGAGAGCCCCGATTTGGCGCTGATAGAGTCGGTGGTCAAGAAACCGGTGTTGCACAGGGACTTCGTCGCAGCCCTTGTCAAGGCGGCCAAGACTATTGCCAGGGTCGGGAGCAAGACCCCCAAGGCGCCAAGCGATACTGCCCCGATCCCAAAGCGCACCATGCGTATCCTTGCCGCCGAGGACAACAAGACCAATCAGCTTGTCCTGTCCAAGTTACTGAAATCCCTGGATATCGACCTGAGGTTCGCCAACAACGGAATTGAAGCCGTAGAGCATTTCCAGTCGTTTGAGCCAGACTTGATCTTCATGGATATTTCGATGCCAAAGATGGACGGAAAGGAAGCGACCAGCCGAATTCGCGAGATTGAGGCCAGGTCCGGCGGGCATGTCCACATTGTCGCGCTGACGGCTCATGCGGTTGACGGCGACCGCGAAGGCATCCTTGCCGCCGGGCTGGACCACTACTTGACCAAACCAATACGCAAAGCTGCCATACTGGAGCAGATTGCACGACACAGCCCAAAAGGAGTGCGTCCGCCGTTTCCGGATCCGGAAGAAAAGGCCGGTTGATGCCGGGCCGTCAGTCCGCAGTTTCGGGATAGTCGCGCAGGAAGACCGGGCGGTCGGGGTCGCTCATGCCGGGCTGATAGCGATAGCCACCGAGGTCGAAATCCTTCAGCCCATCCGGGTCGGTTAAACGGCGCTGGATGATGTACCGAGCCATGCTGCCGCGCGCTTTCTTGGCAAAAAAGCTGACGATCTTGGCCTTGCCATTCTTTTCTTCCATGAACACCGGCGTGATGACGCGCAGCTTCAGACGCGCCGGATCGACGGCGCCAAAATATTCCTGACTGGCGCAATTGACCAGAACATCGGTCCCCACCGCCTCTGCCTGCGCGTTCAACGCCTTGGCCGGAGCGTCACGCCAGTAGTCATAAAGCGTCTTCCCGCGCCGCGTCTTCAGTCGGCTCCCCATCTCAAGGCGATAGGGCTGGATCGCGTCGCGCGGCCGCAAAACGCCGTAGAGCCCCGACAGAATTCGCAGATGGTCCTGCGCCCAATCCATTTCTTCACCCTCAAGTGACGCCGCCTCCAGCCCGACATACGTATCACCCGCAAAGGCAAACACGGCCGGGCGGGTGGCAAAAGAATCTGGCTCGGCCTCGAAGGTCTTGAACCGGTCGCGGTTCAGCCGCGCCAGGTCCGGGCTGAGTGACATCAGCTTCTGCAACTCACCCAGCGACAGGTTGCGCGCAGTCTTGGCCAGACGCAGCGCGTCTTCTTTGAACTCAGGTTCGGTCGCGGGTCCAGAGACCGGATCCCAATTCAGACGTTTGGCGGGCGAAATCACAACAAGCATGGCTGTCTCACTATCGGTGTCGGGTGGAACCTAGTCCGCCGCCTGCAGCGCGTCCAGAAAAGCGGGGCCGAAACGCTCGGCCTTTTGCTCTCCCATGCCGTTGATCCGGGCAAGCGAGTCAAGGCAACGCGGACGTTGTTCGGCGATCTGGCGCAGGGTGGAGGCGGTGCAGTTCAGGAACTTCCCGGTTCCGTCTTCTCCGCGCGACAGATCCAGCTGAATTTCTTGCAACCGGTCAAACAGCGACCCGGCGGGTTTCCCGGCCAGTTTCATACGGGCAGGATGCAGCGCCGCGGCCTCGCCCGCAATTACACTCAGGAAATCTGCGCCGTATTTGTCCAGCTTTTTGGCCCCCACCCCGTTGACCCGTGCCATCTGGTCAAGGGTCTGGGGCCGGGTTTCGGCCATCTCGATCAGGGTGCGATCATTGAAGATTACGTAAGCGGGAACCTTGGCAGCCTCGGCCAGCGCTCGGCGCTTGGCCTTGAGCGCTGACAGGAGGGGCGCGTCCTCATCGCTGACCAGAGCCTTGACCGCAGGGCGGCGCGCAGCCTTGGTGATCAGGTCCCTGCGCAAGGTAATAGACGCTTCGCCGCGCAGGATCGGATGCGCGGTTTCGGTCATGCGCAGTGCGCCGTGGCGCTCGGGATCGGGGCGCACAAGGTCATGCCCCATCATCTGCCGGAACACAGCCTGCCACTGACGTTTGTCGAACTCTCGCCCGACGCCGAAAGTTGGCAGCCCGTCGTGCCCCCGGTCGCGGATACGGTCGGTTTCATTACCCAGAAGCACGTCGATCAGATAACCGGCGCCGAAGTATTCACCCGTGCGTAGAATCGCCGACAGCGCCTTGCGCACGGCTTCGGTGCCGTCGAATGTGTCTGGTGGCGTCTCGCACAGATCGCAATTGCCGCAGGGTTCGGACGCCTCGCCAAAGTAGGTCAGCAAAACCTGACGACGGCAGCCCAAAGCCTCGGCCAACCCCAAAAGCGCATTCAGGCGACCATGATCGGCGGCGCGCATCTCGGGCGGGGCCAGCCCTTCGTCGATCTGAGACCGGCGCAGGCGGATATCCTCGGGTCCGAACAGCGTGAGCGTTTCGGCTGGCGCGCCGTCACGTCCGGCACGGCCGATTTCCTGGTAATAGGCCTCGATCGACTTCGGCAGGTCGGCATGGGCGACCCAACGGATATCGGGTTTGTCGATCCCCATGCCGAAAGCAACCGTTGCCACCACGATCAACCCGTCCTCACGCTGGAACCGGGTTTCAACGATGCGACGGTCCTCGGCGTCCATCCCACCGTGATAATGCAATGCGTGGTGACCCGCATCACGCAACCCTTTGGCCAGTGCCTCGGTCTTGGCGCGGGTTCCGCAATAGACGATGCCTGACTGTCCCTTGCGCGCGGCGGCAAAGTTCAGGATCTGGGCGCGAGGGCCGTCCTTGGCGGCAAATGCCAAGTTGATATTGGGCCGATCAAAGCCATAAAGGAAAGTTTCCGGCGTCTCGCCATCAAACAGGCGGTGCACCATCTCGTCCCGGGTTTCGGCATCTGCCGTGGCTGTGAATGCTGCCAAAGGCACACCCAAAGCGCGGCGCAACTCGCCGATACGCAGGTAATCGGGGCGGAAATCATGCCCCCATTGGCTGACGCAATGCGCCTCGTCCACCGCGATTAAGCCGACCCCGATTCGGCGCAGCATGCCCATTGCGCTTCCTGCGGCCAGCCGTTCCGGGGCGATATAAAGTAACTTCAGCCGCCCCGCGTCCAACGCTTGCCAGACCTCGGCGGTTTCTTCCTCGGTGTTGCCCGAGGTCAGCGCCCCGGCCTCGACCCCGGCTTCGCGCAACGCGCGCACCTGATCACGCATCAGGGCAATCAGGGGCGAGATCACCACAGTCACCCCTTCCCGCATCAACGCGGGCAGTTGGAAACACAGGGATTTGCCACCGCCTGTCGGCATGATAGCCAAGACGTTTTGGCCGCGCGTCACCGCGTCGATGATCTCGGCCTGCCCGGGACGGAAGGCATCATATCCGAAAACGTCACGAAGAACCGTGGCAGCGGTGCTCATGAAGGAACCTGTTTTTGTGGTCTGCTCTTGGGTCAGAGTGTCCCACACTCGGAATCCGTGAACAAGCGCCCGGTTCAAATCTTTCGAGAAAGATTTGTTGGCGCAAAACCATTGCCGCGCATTGTCCGCGTTGGATCAGCGCAGCAGGAGTTCGGGAAGGATATAGTCACGCAGCGAAATGATGGCGATGAAGGCAACCAGCGGGGCCAGGTCCAGCGGACGGGTATCGGGCAGAATACGGCGGATCGGGGTATAGATCGGCTCAAGCAAACGGTTCAGCCCGTACCAAATCTGAGCCACCACCTGTTGACGCAGGTTCAAGACCTGAAAACTGATCAGCCAGCTCATGATGATATGCGCCAGCATGATGAAGAACGCCACGTCAAGGATTAGGCGCAGGGGTCCGTAGATGGCCATCATGGGCTGCAATCTCCGTCTAAATTGTTGCTGACCAAGAGGTAAGCCGCCGGGCACAAAAGGGCAAGGGTGCCGCTAGGTCGCACTTGACGTTCACGTCAAGCAGGTTGGAATGGGTGAATCAAAGGAGACGCCCATGTACCCGTTCTTCCGCCTCATCCGCGAAATCGCGGCCACGCGCCGAGCGCCACAGCTGGGACTGACTGACACACACGAAAGCACCCATCGCTGCTGGCCATGGGACATCGACTTTGCGATGGAGCTGAACAATGGCCGGACTTTGACCCTGTTTGATCTGGGCCGCATTCCACTGATCTTTCGAAATGGCGCGTATCAGGCAACCCGCGCCCAGGGTTGGATGTTCACCATGGCCGGAGTGTCGGTCCGCTATCGCCGCCGGGTGCGCCCATTCGAGAAAATCACCATGAAAAGCAGGATCGTCTGCTGGGATGACCGTTTCATCTATATCGAACAGGCGATGTTCAAGAAAAACGGCGACTGCGCCCATCACGCTCTGTACCGCACAGCCGCGACCGACAAGAACGGCATCGTGTCCGTCGACCGGATCAACGCCGCGATCGGTTATTCTGGCCCCAGCCCGGAAACACCCGACTGGATTGCAGCCTGGCAAACCGCCGAAACCCAGCGCCCCTGGCCACCGATGCAGGCCTGAAATCACATCTGACATAAAGGATTAACTTGCCAGACGTCAGGCAACCTTGTCTTAATGGTAAAAAACCATGGGGACAGGGATGACCGCGATTTTAACGCGCAAGCGGATTTGGGGCTGGTGGGCGTTTGACTGGGCCAGCCAGCCGTATAACACCTTGGTTCTGACCTTCATTTTCGGCCCATATTTCGCACAGGTCGTGACCGAGTCCCTGGCCGGTCAGGGCATGGAACTGGGTGTCGCAAAGGCGCAGGCGCAGGCCTATTGGGGCGTCGGGCTGACCGTGTCGGGCATCTTCATCGCCGTAATGGCGCCGATCCTTGGGGCCTTTGCCGACAGCACCGGCAAGCGGATGCCGTGGGTCTGGCTGTTCTCGGTCATGTATGCGGTGGGCGCGTGGATGCTGTGGTACACCGAACCCGGTAGTTTCGACGTCATCACCACTCTTGTCTTCTTCGGCATCGGGCTGATCGGGATGGAGTTCGCGACGATCTTCACCAATGCCATGCTGCCGTCGCTGGGCACCAAGGACGAGATCGGCAAGATCTCGGGCACGGGCTGGGCATGGGGCTATGTCGGAGGCGTCATCGCACTGGCGATCATGCTGGTCCTGTTTCAGGCGGGCGGCACCGGCAAGACCATGATCGGAATCGATCCGGTGCTGGGGCTTGATCCGGCGACCAAAGCGGATACGCGGGCCGTTGGACCACTGACCTCGATCTGGTACGTGGTGTTCATGGTGCCGTTCTTCCTGTGGGTAAAGGACACACCCGACCCGAACCATAAACCATACAAGGTCGGCATGGCTCTGCGCGACCTGTGGGCGACCATCATCAGTCTGCCGCGCCATCCCAGCCTTCTGGCATATCTCGGCGGGTCGATGTTCTATCGCGACGCGCTGAACGGGATGTACACGTTCGGCGGAATCTATGCGTTTGGTGTGCTGGACTGGTCGATCATGGAGGTCGGCATTTTCGGCATCGTCGCCGCCCTGACCGGTGCGCTGTTTGCGTGGATCGGTGGCAAGGCGGATTTCCGGTTCGGCCCGAAACCTGTCATCGTCACCTGTATCGTTGTCCTTCTGTTCACCGCCATCATGGTTGTCGGCATCTCGCGCGAAACCGTTTTTGGGGTGCCTGTTGCCGAGGGGTCGGCCCTGCCCGACATCCTGTTCTATGTCGCCGGCGGTTTGATCGGTGCGGCGGGCGGATCGCTTCAGGCGGCCAGCCGGACGATGGTAGTGCGCCAGTCCAACCCCGAGCGCATGACCGAAGCCTTCGGCCTTTATGCCCTTTCGGGCAAAGCGACGACCTTCCTTGCCCCTGCCCTGATCGCCTTGGCATCGGACATGAGCGGAAGTCAGCGTTTCGGGATTACCCCGCTGATCGGACTCTTTCTTGTTGGCCTGATCCTGCTAGTCTGGGTGAAACCAGAAGGAGAACCCAGCAAATGGTCCGCCGCTTCCTGACTTTTGGTCCGATCCTGGTTCTGGCCGTTTTGGCCGCCTGCCAGTCTGCCCCGCCAACAACAACCGAAACAACCACCGTTTCGACCCGGCAGGCGATCCCCAAGGAAATGCAGGGGGTCGAGGCGAAGAAGCTGTTTGGCGCCGAAGCCCGCGCATCAACGCAATCCCCCGCCCCATATGGCGGCTACGCAAAGGGGTGTATGGCAGGGGGCACGCAATTGGCGGAAACCGGCCCCACCTGGCAGGCCATGCGACTGAGCAGGAACCGCAACTGGGGGCACCCGGAAACCATCGACTACATCCAGACACTTTCTGCCAAGGCCGCCCGGCAACCGGGCTGGAAGGGGCTTTACATCGGAGACATAAGCCAGCCCCGCGGTGGACCGATGCTGACCGGGCACCGCAGCCACCAGCTGGGCCTGGACATTGACATCTGGATGCTACCCGCCACGCGGCTGGACCTGAGCGCAGCGGAACGCGAAAGCATTTCATCGATATCCCTGCGCCGAGAAAACGGTGCCTTCACCAACGAACACTGGACCCGCCAGCACCACGAAATCATCAAGGCAGCCGCGCAGGACCCGCGCACGGCACGCATCTTTGTCTTCCCCGGCGCCAAGGTTAAGATGTGCAAGGACGAGAAGGGCGACCGCGCATATCTGCGCAAAATCCGGCCGTGGTATGGCCATCATTATCATTTCCACGTCCGCCTTTCCTGTCCGAAAGACGCACAAGGCTGCGTCGATCAGCCAGCTCCGCCTCCCGGAGATGGATGCGCAGATGCCGAAGAATGGGTCAACAACATCCTGTTCCCGCCACCGCCTGACCCGAACGCGCCAAAACCAAAGCCGCGTCGCGAATTGCAGATGGTTGATTTGCCCGGGCAATGCGTGAACGTGCTGCAATCCAACTGATCCGGAAACAGTTTCGCACCAGATTCCCCTTGATCCGTTGAGCCACCTCGCTTAGAAGCCGCCCGTTCCGCGACGGTCGCGGAAACGAGTTGCCGTCACCTTGCAAAAACGGATCAAAACCATGCAACGCATCCACCTTCCCGGCATTCTTGCCATGGCCGCCATCGTTGTGGCCTCGAACATTCTTGTGCAATTCCTGTTTGGCCAATGGCTGACGTGGGGTGCCTTCACCTATCCGCTGGCCTTCCTTGTCACCGACGTAATGAACCGCGTCTATGGCGTCGCAGCCGCGCGCCGTGTCGTGCTGGCCGGTTTCGTCGTCGGCGTTATCTGCTCGTTCATCGGCACCCAGATCATGGGTGAGTTCGGCCCGCTTGTGACGCTGCGGATCGCTCTGGCGTCGGGTCTTGCCTTCCTGACCGCTCAACTTCTTGATGTTGCGATCTTTGACCGCCTGCGGAGTGGCAAATGGTGGCGCGCGCCGCTTGCGTCGACCCTGGTCGGATCTTCGGTGGACACCGCACTGTTTTTCACCATCGCCTTTTCCGGCGCGCTGACCTTCCTTGAACCGGGTAACGACGTGTCCTGGGCAGGCGAAATGCTGCCGCTTCTGGGCACAGGTCCGATCGTGCCGCTTTGGGTCAGCCTTGGTGTCGCTGACTGGCTGGTTAAGCTTTCGCTTGCTTTGTTGGCACTTGTGCCCTTCCGCATCATCGTGGGGAAACTATCGCCTGCCACCACATGATTTTGTTTGACATATCCCCAAGCTGTGGCAGGCTGGGGGTACGCGAAACAATCTGAAAGGAGGTGCCCATTGTCTAGAGAAGCTATGGAGAGCAGTGTCGGAACAGTTCGGAAGGAGTGCAGCTGAGGCAGCCCTTGGCTGATAAGATTTCCGAGTTGGTGCCTACCTAACCGTCGCACCTCCTATCATCTCGAAGGGCCGCCCAACGCGAGGAGCGGCCCTTTTCGATTTTTGGACCCAAGACCATGCCGGATCGTCGGACGTGCCCGGCAATAGCAAATCCGGCACCCTTGAAAGGCCGCGCCCCGTGCTTGCGATCACTGATCAGATCACCATTCAGGACTGGGAACTGACCGAGCAGTTCATCCGTGCCAGCGGACCCGGCGGGCAGAATGTCAACAAAGTTGCCACAGCGGTCGAGTTGCGGTTCGAGGCCGAAAGATCACCTTCCCTGCCCGGCCCGGTGAAGACCCGGCTCAGGCGGCTGGCGGGAAGGCGCTGGACCAAGGACGGAGCGTTGATAATCCAATGCGACGAGACCCGCAGCCAGGCGCGCAACCGAGAAATCGCCCGCGAAAGGCTGGCTGAGTTGATCCGCAAGGCGCTGGTCGCACCCAAGAAACGTCGCCCGACGAAACCGACATGGGGGTCAAAGCAGCGGCGCCTGAAGGCCAAGAAAGAACGTGGCGAGGTCAAGGCGTTGCGTGGGCGTGTTGACGGAAGCGATTAACAAGTTCAGGGCTTGAAAGTCCTGGTGAATTGGTGAAACTGCGCCCATCATGCGCGCTGCAACATCCCCTCCTCGACTGTTTACGCTGGTATTTCTGACCGCTTTGTCGGTCCTGTCGCTAAACATGTTCCTGCCATCTCTACCGGGCATGGCGGTTGACTTCGGTGTCAGCTATGGCGCGGCAGGCTGGATGATCTCAGGCTATCTGATCCTGACCGCCGTTCTGCAAATCCTGTTTGGCCCCCTGTCGGATTTGTTTGGCCGACGGCCAGTCTTGCTGGTGGGCATGGCAATTTTCGTCGTCGCCTCGTTGGGGTGCATGATGACGGACTCGTTCCTGGCTTTTGCCGCGTTTCGAATGTTGCAGGCGTCTTCGGTGTCGGCGATGGCGATTTCCCGCGCCATCGTCCGCGACACCCATGAACCGGACGAAGCCGCCGCCAAGCTAGGCGTGATCGGGATGGCAATGGCCATCGCGCCGATGCTGGGACCAATGGTGGGCGGAGTTCTGGACCAGGTGTCCGGCTGGCGCTCGGTATTCCTGGCCTACGCGTTTCTTGGCCTATTCGGTGCCGGGCTGGTCTGGGTCGATTTGGGTGAGACAAACACGTCCAAGGGTGGCGGTTTCCGGGCACAGGCGCAAAGCTATCCCGAGCTTTTCCGGTCGCGACGGTTCTGGGGCTATACAATGTGCCTGGCATTCTCGATCGGCGCCTTTTACGCCTATATCGCGGGAATGCCACTCCTCGGCGCGAGATTGGGGCTGCCCCCCTCACAGACAGGTTTGGCCCTTGGAGCGCCGACAGCCGGGTTCTTCGTCGGGAACTTCCTTACCGGACGCCTTGTGCGGCGCAGCAGCCTTTTGAAAATGATCCTGATCGGCCGAACACTGACACTTGGCGGAACGGCATTGGCACTGATCCTGATTGCAATCGGGGCACCGCCAATCCCGTCGATGATCGTCGGGGCAGTTTCGGTTGGCCTGGGCAACGGGTTGACCGCACCTAATGCCAATGCCGGAGTGATGTCGGTGCGTCCGCAATTGGCGGGCAGCGCATCTGGCCTGTCCGGGGCGGTTGGGGTCCTCGCGGGGGCGGTGCTGACCAATCTGGCGACACTGACATTAACTGCCAATCCAAGCGAAACCGCCTTGCTGGTAAACCTGCTTGGCTGTGCGGTGCTGGCACTGAGCGCGGCACTTTATGTCCGCTATGTCGACCGAAAGGAAGCTGTGGTCACAGCGTCTTGATGTGGCTTTCGCCACGTTTCTTCGCCAGTTCGATCTGCTTCTGCCGTTCGCGGAATCGGGCCTTGTCCGCCTCTGTCGTATGATCAACGCACTGATGGCAGGACACGCCGTGTTCGTATTCCGGGCGATTTTTGTCCTGTGGCAAAATCGGGCGGCGGCAGGCGTGGCACAATTGATGCGGCCCTTCTTTCAGCCCATGCCCGACAGACACACGCCCGTCGAAAACAAAACAGTCGCCTTCCCATGTGCTGTCTTCCTGCGGGACTTCCTCTAGGTAGCGCAGGATGCCACCCTTCAGGTGATAGACTTCGTCCACCCCCTGCCCTAGCAAATAGTTCGTCGACTTCTCGCAGCGGATACCGCCAGTACAGAACATGGCGATGCGTTTGTTGTGGAAACGGTCCTTGTTTTCCTCCCACCAAGCGGGGAAATCGCGAAACGTCTCGGTCTGCGGATCGACCGCGCCCTTGAAAGTGCCAATGGCCACTTCGTAATCGTTTCGCGTGTCGATGGTCACAACATCCGGCGCGGTGATCAAGTCGTTCCAGTCTTGCGGCTCGACATAGTGACCAACCGAGGCACGGGGATCGACATCTGGCTGGCCCAGCGTCACGATCTCTTTTTTCAGCTTCACCTTCATCCGTGGGAAGGGGCGATCGGCGCTGGTGGCCTCTTTCCATACCAGCGCTTCGCAGCCCGGCAAGGCACGGATATGCGCGACTACCGCGTCGATACCGGCGCGTGGCCCGGCAATCGTTCCATTGATGCCTTCGGACGCCAGCAATAGCGTGCCGCAAATACCGTTGTCCTGGCACAAGTCCAACAGCGGACCCCGGATGGCAGCAGGGTCGTCGAAACGGGTGAAATGGTATAGCGCAGCGATCACATACATGCGGCGCGATATAGGCCCCTGTTGCGCGGCAATCAATCCCGGCCCGTTGACGCCGCGGCGCAAGTTTCGCATAGCTTGGCGCATCGAAGGAGACCGCAATGACCCATGCCCTGATCGTGATCGACGTCCAGAACGACTTTTGTCCCGGTGGAGCGCTGGCGGTTGAGGACGGGAACCAGATCGTCGGCGGGATCAACGCGCTGATGGCGGGCTTCGATTCTGTGATCCTGACACAGGACTGGCACCCCGCCGGGCATTCGTCCTTCGCCAGCGCCCATCCCGGCCAAGCGCCCTTTGGGACAACCGAAATGCCCTATGGCACCCAGGTGCTGTGGCCGGACCATTGCGTTCAGGGCACAGAAGGGGCGGCGTTTCACAGAGATCTGAACACCACCCGGGCCGACATGATCGTGCGCAAGGGCTTCAACCCGGCCATCGACAGCTATTCGGCATTCTTCGAGAACGACCGAACCACCCCGACGGGGCTTGAGGGGTATCTGCGCACCCGTGGTATCACCGACCTGACCCTGGTTGGCCTGGCAACGGATTTCTGCGTGGCATATTCGGCGCTGGATGCCGCGCGGCTGGGATTTGCGGTCTCTGTCCAAGAGGACCTGTGCCGCGCGATTGACCTTAATGGCTCGCTTGCTACGGCAAAGGCCGCGATGAAAGACGCAGGCGTAAATCTCGGCTGAATTCACCCGAAAATTGTGCGGTTCTGTCGTGGCTGCGCAAAAAACCGTCAGATTCAGTCACCCCAAGGTGACGAACATGCCCCAACCCTAAGGGCATGGTGCAACAGATCTGGAGAGAAACATGTCAATGGAAGAAGATACCGACTATGAAGTCGGCCAGAACAACGTTCGAATACTCGGTTTAGATATCCACAATCCCGTGTTTGCAGTTTCGGGACTGACCATTGTTGCGTTCGTGTTCTTTTCGCTGGCGCTGCTGGACGAGGCGACCGCGTTCTTCGGATGGCTTCGCCCCGCGCTGACCAGCAAGTTTGACTGGGTGTTCATGATTGCGTGCAACATCTTTGTCCTGTTCTCGCTTTTCCTGGTGGTATCCCCCTACGGCAAAATCCGGCTGGGCGGAGACGATGCCGGGCCTGACTACAGTTACATGGGTTGGTTCGCGATGCTCTTTGCAGCCGGGATGGGCATTGGCCTTGTGTTCTGGGGCGTGGCAGAGCCGATCTCGCACTTTGGGGCCGCCATGGGCGGCGTGGCTGGAGAAGCCGGGGCACGTACGGATTGGGCGCCGCTTGGCGCCGCAGAAGGAAACATCGAGGCCGCACAGTCGCTGGCAATGGCTGCGACCATCTTTCATTGGGGTCTGCACCCTTGGGCGATTTACGCGGTGGTCGCGCTGGCGCTGGCGTTTTTCAGCTTCAACCGCGGGCTACCGCTGACCATGCGCTCAGCGTTCTACCCGATTTTTGGCGAAGCAACTTGGGGTCGCGTTGGCGATGTGATCGATGTTCTTGCGGTTTTTGCCACGATCTTCGGCCTTGCGACCTCGCTTGGTCTGGGCGCAAGCCAGGCAATGGCCGGGCTGAATTACCTGTTTGATATCCCGATCTCTGACGGAACCACGGTCATCTTGATTGTTCTTATCACGGCTGCGGCCCTGGTTTCGGTGGTTGCCGGACTGGACAAAGGCGTCAAACGCCTTTCCGAGGTCAACATGATCCTTGCGGCGGTTCTGCTGCTTTTGGTTATTGTTCTTGGCCCGACTGTGGCGATCTTTACCGGCTTCTTTTCGAACATGGTGGACTATGTCGTCAACCTGCCTGCCCTGTCCAATTGGGTCGGCCGCGAGGACACCAACTTCTTGCAAGGCTGGACCGCGTTCTATTGGGCCTGGTGGATCAGCTGGTCGCCCTTTGTCGGTATGTTCATCGCGCGCATTTCGCGTGGCCGCACCATTCGGGAATTCGTAACATGCGTGCTGATCATTCCGACCATTGTGGGTGCATTGTGGATGTCGGTCTTTGGCGGCGCGGCGCTGGACCAGGTGATCGGAGGTTCGGGTCAGGCAATCAGCGATGCGGCGCTTGAACTGAAGATGTTCAAGATGTTCGAAGGCTTCCCCCTTACGGGTATCCTGTCCTTCATCGGCATCATTCTGGTCATCGTGTTCTTCGTAACCTCGTCGGACTCGGGCTCGCTTGTGATCGACACGATCACTGCGGGCGGCAAGACCGACGCGCCAACCGCGCAGCGGGTTTTCTGGTGTGTCCTGGAAGGCGCGATCGCCGTGGTGCTGATGCTTGGCGGAGGACTGGGGGCGCTTCAGGCGGCTGCCATTGCCACCGGGTTCCCCTTTGCCATCGTGCTGGTCCTGATGTGCGTCTCGATCATGATAGGCTTGATAAGGGCCCGACGCGAGGGCTGACAGCACCCACGTCGTTTGTTTGCGCCCCGGTCGAAAGGCCGGGGCGCTTGCAACTTTGCAAGCGAGCAGGCAACACTTTGCCGACCACATCCCGGAGGACCCCATGGTCGACATCGCCACCCGCGTCTGGAACCACAAGTGGAAAATCGACCCCATTGTCCGGTCCCTGATCGACAATGATTTCTACAAGTTGCTGATGTGCCAGTCGGTATTTCGCAACAAGCCCGACGCGACGGTGACCTTCAGCCTGATCAACCGCTCCAAGAAAGTTCGGCTGGCCGACCTGATCGACGAGGGCGAACTGCGCGAACAGCTGGACCATATCCGGTCCCTGTCCCTGTCACGCGGCGAAAGCACATGGCTGCGCGGGAACACTTTCTATGGCAAGCGTCAGATGTTCCGTTCGGATTTCATGGAGTGGTTCGAGGGGCTACGCCTGCCCGATTACCATCTGGAAAAACGCGACGGCCAGTATGAGCTGACCTTCGAGGGCAAATGGCATGAGGTCATGTTGTGGGAAATTCCCGCGCTTTCGGTGCTGATGGAGTTGCGCGGTCGGGCGGTGCTGAACGACATGCGCAAATTCGAGCTTCAGATCCTCTATGCCCGCGCCATGACAAAGCTTTGGCAAAAGGTCGAGCGTCTGCGCGGGGTGGACGGGTTGCGAATTGCCGATTTCGGCACCCGGCGGCGGCATTCCTACCTGTGGCAGGACTGGTGTGTTCAGGCGATGATGGAAGGCATAGGCGACAGTTTCGTCGGCACCTCGAACTGCCTGATTGCGATGAAGCGTGATATCGAGGCGATTGGCACCAACGCGCATGAATTGCCGATGGTATATTCCGCACTCGCCAAGGATGATACCGCACTGGCGCAGGCGCCCTATCAGGTTCTTGCCGACTGGCATGAAGAACACGAAGGAAACTTGCGTATTATCCTGCCAGACACCTACGGAACGGCGGGCTTTCTTGAACGCGCCCCCGACTGGCTTGCGGGTTGGACCGGTATCCGCATCGATTCCGGCGACCCGGCAACCGGGGCCGAGGCCGCGATCCGCTGGTGGCAGGACCGCGGCGAAGACCCAACCCGCAAGCTGGTCATTTTCTCGGATGGGCTGGATGTCGACAAGATCCTGGAACTGCACAGCCGGTTTGCAGGCCGCGTTCGGGTATCATTCGGCTGGGGTACCTTGTTGACCAACGACTTCCGTGGCCTGACCGACGGCGACGCGCTGGCCCCATTCTCGCTGGTCTGCAAGGCGGTGTCGGCAGATGGGCGCCCGACGGTAAAACTGTCGGACAATCCGAACAAGGCAATGGGTCCAGCCGACGAAATCCAACGCTACAAGCGTGTCTTTGATGTTGGGGCGCAGGACCGTTTCGAAGTGATCGTCTGACCGACAGCACCTTACTTGGCCGCTCCTTCCCGCAGCGATTTGAACACGTAAATCGGCAACAGGATCCCCGCAACAAGGCTGCCAAGCCACACCAGAAGCGTCGCCGCCAGCCAGTTCGAGATTCCGCCGATCTGCATGCCGGACACGATCAGCGACGTAAGCCACAAGCCGATAAAGATCGTGACCAGCGAAATGCCCCCCATAAGCTGAGGCATCTTTTTCATCGAAATCTTGGTGATCACTGGCCCAAGAACCCCCTGCACCACGGAAAAGATCAGCACGGCAACGACAAAGGCCATGAACCCAATCGAAAATCCCGGCAACAGGATCGCGGCAATCAACAGCCCGACAGCATTTGCCACCAGGTAGGCGGCCACGGAATAAAGAAATCGCACCATCGGAAACCCTTTCTATAAAAATTTGTCACAGACCGACCGGCCTCTTCGACGGAAAGCTAGGTCGATTGCCCCTGGGGTTCCAGACATTCTTTTTGCGCTCCCAGCCATGTCAGTAGTTCAGGACCGCTGATCGCAAAAGAAAAACCCCACCAGACGGCGGGGTTTTCCAGAATTTCAGAAGGTCAGAGTTGGATCACAGATCCAGCTTCTTGCCTTTCACCGGCGCCCACAGCTTCTTGTTCGTCAGGTACAGAAGAACCGTCAGCAAGGTTAGGAAAAGCACGCCGACGAAACCGGCTTGCTTGCGCGCCATCATCTTGGGCTCGGCAGCCCACATCAGGAAGGCAGCGACATCCTCGGCTTCATGGTGAAGCGAATTCGAGTGACCATCGGCAAACTCGACATCCTCACCATAAAGCGGCGGTGCCATGGCGATCCAGCCACCCGGGAAGGCGGTGTTTTCATAGAAAGTGGTGCCGGCTTCTTCTTTCTCTTCGCCGGTGTAACCGGTCAGGATCGAGACGATGTATTCCGGGCCACCCATGCCTTTGATCAGCTGGTTGATACCGGTGCCCTGCGGACCGTGGAACCCGGCGCGGGCCTTGGCCATCAGGCTGAGGTCCGGCGCGCCTTCCACACCCGACATCGGGAAATGGTCGGTCGGCGTACGCGGGCGATCCTCGTCCAGTGCGGCATCATAGATGTCGAACTGGGCGGCATAGGCACGCACCTGGTCGGCGGGAAGGTGGGGACCACCTTCGTCCGAAAGGGTGCGGATCGGCACGTATTGCAGTCCGTGGCAGGCCGAGCAGACCTCGGTATAGACCTGAAGGCCGCGTTGCAGCTGGTTCTGGTCAAACTTGCCGAACGGACCCTCGAACGAGAAGTCAACGTCCTCGATATGGCCCGCGTCTCCGGCGGCCATGGCGCCCCCTGCCGACAGGGACAGGGCGGCGATTGCAGCGATGCTAAGTTTCTTAAGCATGTTCCTGTTTCCCTCTTATTCAGCAGGTTTGCCGTAATGGGCGTTGAAGTCGTCCTCGATCGTCGCTGGCGGCGTTGCCGGCTTCTCGATCACGCCGAGGATCGGCAGGATGACCAGGAAGTAGGCGAACCAGTATGTCGCACCGATCAGCGAGATGATCGAATAGGGCGGCTCGGCAGGCATCGCGCCGGCCCACATCAAGACGACGAAGTCGATGACCAGAAGATAGAACCACCACTTGAACTGCGGACGATACTTGCCCGAACGGACGCGGCTGGTATCCAGCCACGGCACCAGCGCCATGACGAAGATCGCGCCGAACATTGCCAGGACCCCAAAGAACTTGGCGTCGACAATGCCGCCGGTGATCCAGCTTGCAAACATCACGACCCAGACGTCCGAGGTGAATGCACGCAGGATCGCGTAGAAGGGCAGGTAATACCATTCCGGAACGATATGCGCGGGCGTCGCCAGCGGGTTGGCTTCGATATAGTTGTCGGGGTGACCGAAGTAATTCGGCATGAAGCCGACGACGGCGAAGAAGACAACCAGAACCACACCCAGCGCGAACAGGTCCTTGATCACGAAATAGGGCCAGAACGGAAGCGTGTCCTTCTCGGCCTCTTCCTTCGATCCCTTGCGCACATCGACACCGGCCGGGTTGTTGTTACCCGTGGTGTGGAACGCCCAGATATGAACGATGACCAGCGCGGCAATCACGAAGGGCAGCAGGTAGTGCAACGAGAAGAAGCGGTTCAGCGTGGCGTTGTCCACAGCGGGCCCACCAAGAAGCCAGGCTTGCAGCGATTCCCCGATGAACGGGATCGCACCAAACAGGCCGGTGATAACCGTTGCACCCCAGAACGACATCTGACCCCAGGGCAGAACGTATCCCAGGAAGCCGGTTGCCATCATCAGGAGATAGATCAGCATGCCGACGATCCACGTGATCTCGCGCGGGGCCTTGTAGGACCCGTAGAAAAGGCCGCGGAACATGTGGATGTAGACAGCAAAGAAGAACAGCGAAGCGCCGTTCATGTGCAGATAGCGGATCATGTGACCGCCATTCACGTTGCGCATGATGTGTTCGATCGACGCAAAGGCCAGGTCGACATGCGGCGTGTAGTGCATCACCAGGACGATGCCGGTGACGATTTGCAGTGCTAGGCAGAAGGCCAGCACGATGCCCCAGATCCACCACCAGTTCAGGTTCTTTGGGGTGGGAATCATCAGGGTGTCATAAAGAAGGCCGACGATGGGCAAGCGGCTGTTCAGCCACTTTTCGCCGCGGGTCTTCGGCTCGTAATGATCGTGAGGAATACCGGACATGTGCGCGCTCCTTATCCCAGTTTGATCGTCGATTCGTCGACGAAAGCAGCAACCGGAACCGGGAGGTTCTCAGGCGCCGGACCTTTGCGGATACGACCGGACGTGTCGTAGTGCGAGCCGTGGCAAGGGCAGAACCAACCACCAAAATCACCAGCATCGCCCAGCGGCACACAGCCCAGGTGCGTACAGACGCCGATCATCACAAGCCACTCACCAGTATCTTCCGCGCCACCAAAAGGCGGCAGCGTCCGGTTGCCGTCACCACCATCAGCGCCCGGGTTGTTGGCGTTGCGCGCATCCGGGTCAGGAAGGGCGGCGTTGTCGTCGGCACGTGCGGCGGCGATCTCTTCCTGCGTGCGGCGGCGGATAAACACCGGTTTGCCAAGCCATTTAACGGTCAGCTGGCTGCCGGGCTCAACGCCGGACACGTCGACACGGATCGACGACAGCGCCTGAACGTCTGCCGAAGGGTTCATCTGGTTGACCAGCGGCCAGACGGCTGCACCAGCGGTCACTGCACCTGCGCCAGCGGTGGCGTAGTAGAGAAAGTCTCTGCGGGTGCCTTCGTGATCTTCTGCGTGGGACACGAGGTTCTCTCCATTCTTCGGCCATAACCGGCCTAATACCGAATTGGGGCCGCAGTTACCCTTGGCCCTTCCCGCCGCTATTTAGCGGAGGCATTTCAAGGCGTCCAGCATACAATCACACCGAATCCGCCACAGCGTTCATGTGTCGCGCTTGAGCCGCAGAAGGCGCGGGTGTAATGAGACTGCAATTCCGATCATTTCGGGCAGCGAGGATTTTTGAGATGAAAAAGTTACTTGGCGCCACCGCCTTTGGCGCTTTGGCCATTGCAGGGCCGGCGGCGGCCGAATTCGAAATCGCGATTTATGGCGGGTATCAGACTTCGCCGCACAGCACCTTTACCGGCGATGTGGCCGGCACCCCGTATGACGGTACGTTTGCGTGGGACGGAAAATCCTTCACCCTGCCGCCCTACTATGGTGTGCGTGGCACCTATTGGCGCAATGACGCCTGGGGGTTCGGTCTCGAACTGACCCACGCCAAAGCCTATGCGTCGGAAGCGGATCTTGCCGAGGGCGATTTCGACCGGTTCGAGTTCACCGATGGCCACAACATCATCACCTTGAACCTGCACCGGCGCTGGAAAGGCCTGTGGATGGATGGCCGCATGACGCCTTACGTGATGGGCGGCATCGGGATCGCAATGCCCCATGTCGACATCCAGCCGACCTATGCCGGCGCGCCGCACACCTATGGTTACCAGGTGACCGGCCCCGCGGCGAAACTGGGCGCAGGTGTGTCCTATGCCATCAACGACCGTTTCAGCGTCTTTGGCGAGTATCAGTTCAGCTATACCGACAATGAAGTCAGCCTTGACGGTGGCGGCACACTGTCGGGCCCGATTATCACCAACGCGCTGAACATCGGTCTGTCTATGGCATTCTGACCCTGAAGCCAAAAGAAATCAGAATGCCCCGGCAGCAGATTTCCGGGGCTTTTTCTTTTAACACCAATAAATTGACTAATCTGTCGGGGCAGTCTTTACCATGCTGTCGCGCTGACTGAATTCGGCATACCACGCAGCCAGCGCGTCATGACCATGCCGCCAGTTCCGCGCATCATGACGGAAATCGAGGTAGCCCAGCGCGCAGCCTACCGCGATCTGCCCCATGTCCAGTGGCCCTGAAAGGTGGCTCATCCAGCGAGTCTCGATCGCGTCCAGCGCACCGATGACCTTGGCCCACTGTGCGGCGACCCAATCCGGGCTTTGCTGAGTTTCGGGGCGCAGACGTCCCTCGTAGGTGACAAGGACTGAGGCATCCATGATCCCGTCGGCAGTTGCCTCAAGCGTCAGCACTTCCCACAGCCGGTTTTGCGGATAGAGCCCGGCATTTGCCCGCGCGTCGAGGAAGCGGCAAATCACCCGGCTGTCATAGATCGCAGGTCCATCTGGCCGGATCAGCGCCGGGATCTTGCCCAACGGGTTGGCCGCCGCCGCCTCCTGCGCCACGGTCAGGGGCGTTGTCTTGACGTTCAGAAGGTCGACATCGTCCACTTGTCCGGTCTCATGAAGCGTCGCGCAAACTTTGCGCACAAACGGCGAGGCGCTCGCATAAACCAATTGCATCATTACATATCCTTTCCGGCGACGCCCCGCATCAGCGCAGCCAAAACCCGTGTTTCCTGTCCGATTCCAAATCCGTCCATTGCTGCGGCAGCGCCTTCGCGTGCGGCATCCGGCTTGTTCTGCCCCAGCTTCCACGTGCCATCGACCGATGTGATGTCAAACCGGAAAGGCTGGATCATCCGCATCATCCGTGCCAGCACCTCTTCCGGCATCTTCTCTGCCATCCAAGGTGTTTTTGGCAAAAGCCGCTCTTCGAACGTCGCCGAAAGCCTGTCCAGCACTCCGCGCAGCGCATCATCCGGCATGGGTGACAGCGTGCCCGTGAGATGCACCGCCACATAGTTCCACGTCGGCACCTGATCCTCGAGCCCGTACCAGTCGGGCGAGACATAGCTGTCCGGTCCGCTGACCGCAATTTTCGCGGGCGTTGCCCCCTTCACCAATCGCGCAATCGGGTTCGAGCGCACAAGATGAAGTTCCGCAAAGTCGCCAGTGTCCGAGATCACGAAAGGCACATGCGCCAGATGCGGACCGTCGATCACGAGCATTCCAAATCCGCGCTCGGACGCGAATGCGAGGTTTTCGTCGGCGCCAGTTTGACGGAATATGGGGTTGGGATGCATGAGCGGGCCGGTCCTTTGGTCGCTGCGAACAATGCAGCGCCCGCAAAGGCTTGGCAAGTCGTCAGCCCAATCCGGCCTCGGCCTCGATCTGCTTCTTCGATTTCCGCGCCCGCTCGGTCGCGGATTTCAGCTGCCCGCAGGCCGCCATGATATCTTCGCCCCTCGGGGTGCGGATCGGCGAGGCAAAGCCCGCTTTGTAGATGATATCGGCAAATTTGCGGATGCGGTTGTTTGAAGACCTCTTGTAAGGCGCACCGGGCCATTCATTGAACGGGATCAGGTTGATCTTGGCGGGGATATTGTGCTGTCGGATCAAAGCGATCAAACGATGCGCATCCTCGTCGGTGTCATTCACGCCGTCCAGCATCACGTATTCAAACGTGATCCGTTCCGAGTTCGACGCCTTGGGATAGGTCGCTAGCGCCTGACACAGCGCGTCGATGTTCCAGCGCTTGTTGATCGGCACCAGAACATCGCGCACCTCGTCCGTGGTCGCGTGGAAAGAGATCGCCAGCTGACAGCCGATTTCCTCGGCGGTGCGGGCAATTTCGGGCACGACGCCGGAAGTCGACAAGGTGATCCGACGGCGCGACAGCTGGATGCCCTCGGCATCCATCGCGATTTTCATCGCGTCGCGCACGTTGTCGAAATTGTAAAGCGGCTCACCCATGCCCATCAGGACAATGTTGGAAAGCAGCCGGGTTTCGTCCTTCGGCGCGCCGGGGGTCGGCCATTCCTCAAGATCGTCCCGCGCCATCATCACCTGACCGATGATCTCACCCGCCGTCAGGTTTCTGACAAGTTTTTGCGTGCCCGTGTGACAGAATGAGCAGGTCAGGGTGCAACCCACTTGCGACGAGACACACAGCGTGCCGCGATCCTCTTCGGGAATATAGACGACCTCGACCTCGTGGCCGCCAGCGATCTTGACCAGATATTTGCGGGTGCCGTCGGCAGAGACCTGTTTCGACACCACCTCGGGGATCTCGATCGAGAACACCTTGTCCAGTTCGGCGCGATAAGCCTTGGCCAGGTTGGTCATTTCGGAAAAGTCGCGCACGCCCCACTGATAGATCCATTGCCAGATCTGTCCGACCCGCATCTTGGCCTGTTTCTCGGGCGTGCCGTGTTCGATAAGAACCTCACGCATCTTCTCTCGCGTCAACCCGACAAGGTTGATCTTGCCGCCCTCGGGCAGCTTGCGGGGAAGGGTCAGCACGTCCTGCGTGACAGGAGCATTTTTTGGGGCGCCAGCGGTCATGGGCTCACTCCGAAAGAACCAGACGCGTCAGATATAGCATTTCAACGCAGATGCAAACAGTGTGGCCGCAAGCGGGTGGTGACGCTGGTCTTGGGCTCTCAGGCCGCAAATTTCGACTTCAACGCCAGTTTAGCGGCATTTCGGTCAAGACTGATCCTGGCGGGGGCGCCCCGACTGCACAGGGACAGAAGGCCGGGAAACAGAGCCGACATAGCGTCGCTCTGACCATCGGCAAAAACGGAAGCATCCTGGTCGGGGTGATGGCTTTCACATTGCATCCCGTCGGCAAAGACGATCTCGTGACGGTCAAACAGCAGATGGACATAAACAGGTGCTGGGACATAGCCAACCTGTTCGATACCCTTCCAGCCGACCAGATGGCGGGCGGGGATCAAGACCTCGCGCGCTCTGAAATGCATCGAAAACGACGGATCGCGCAGCCATATCCGGTGATCCGGGGCAACGTACAGATCCCGCTCGGGCATCCCACGCCCAAGAGCGCCGCGCGGAATCCTGACCGGCGCATATTCAGCCCGCGCAGCGACATGCGCATCCCACTCGGAGGCTCCGATCCAGCGCAACGAGACGTACCCGCTGTCGCGCGTCGTTACCATGTCTCCTGGGCGCAGGGTCTCTGCCGGTTTTTCACCGTCACGGGTCAGAACCAATGTCCCGGAAAGCAGACCCGTCACAGCCCCCTGCTTCGCGCCATTTTGATGATCCAACATCATCCATCGCCCCTATCGGTTTCGCCGGCCGGATTGCCCCGGCCGGTCTCCCCCGTGGTAGCGATGTGGCATTAACAGGACCTTGGCAGAGGTCCGCCGGTTACCCTAGCTGCAGCGTTTTTCGGCTTCGTCATAGGCGGCCGTGAACCCGAGAAGCGAGAAAGTGTCCTCGGTCTTGGTTCCGCGCGCGCTGCGCGCCGTCATCACCGCGCTCGACCCACGTTTCAGTGCCGCAACAATCTTGGCGTCATCCGAAGCCGATGCAGGCCAGGCCCACTCACCTTCAGTGAACAATTCGAACTTTGTGCCGTCGATATCCATGCTGACGGTCGAATTCGGCGCAAAAGGATACCCGCCAGTGAAACCGATCTGCCCCTTCACCCCGGCATCGGGGCGGAAGAAGACCATGAACAGGATATCACCGCGACGCACCGCGACAACACGGCCTTCCTTGGTGTTCACGCTTTCCTTGTATGTCGTGACCGCCCAGCACTCCTTGGGCTCCTGCGCGACGCAGACGCTCCAGTCGGTGACGTGGCTGGTGCAGGGCGTGGTGGCCCCCTCTTGCGCCGCCGCCTCGGTTGCGGTCAGTCCGGCGAACATGGCGACGGTCGCACCGATACCCAGCGCACCAAGTCGAAATCCCTGTCCGAGAAGTCCCATAATCAACAGCCTCCAGCTGATGTTGCCTCAATTTCAATGTCCCCCGGCCCGTTCTCGCAGGCGTTTTTTTTGGGTGGACGTTTTCTACCCGATGGCCGAACACTATCCCAGAAGTTATGACGGGTGAAAGACCCGTTGGCATGAATTTGCCTGCGATGCCCAACAAAAATGAGTAATACGATGTGTTCAGCGGTTCCCATGGTCGAAATCTGGCGCGGTCCTTTCCTGGAAAGCGTACATCTGGGACAGGCGGTGGTCTGTGATGATACAGGTCAGATCGTCCATGCCTGGGGCGATCCGATGGCGGTGGTCCTGCCCCGGTCCTCGTCCAAGATGCTACAGGCCCTGCCCCTTCTAGAAAGCGGCGCAGCTGATGCTTTTGGCCTGACGGACCGCCAACTGGCGCTCGCCTGTGCATCGCACAATGGCGCCGCGATCCACCGCGACCCGGTCAACGCCTGGCTTTCCGACCTTGGACTTGGCGATGACGATCTGCGTTGCGGACCGCAAGAGCCGCGCGACCCGAATGAAATGGAGCGACTGATCCGCGACGGAAAACCCGTCTGTCAGGTGCACAACAACTGTTCCGGCAAACATGCCGGGTTCCTGACCCTGACCCGGCATCTTGGCGCCGGACCCGAATATATCGACCTTGATCACCCGGTTCAGAAAGCCTGCAAAGCCGCCTTCGAAGAGGTCACTCAAGAGGACAGCCCCGGCTACGGCATCGACGGATGTTCGGCCCCGAACTTTGCAACAACGTTGCATGGCATGGCCCGCGCGATGGCGTTCTTCGCCGCCGCCAATCCAGATGGCGACGCCCGCCAGTCCGCCGCCTCACGTCTGCACCACGCGATGGCGACCTACCCGGAACTGGTCGCCGGCGAAGGGCGCTGCTGCACCAATCTGATGCGTGCGATGGATCACAAGGTTGCCGTCAAGACCGGGGCCGAGGCCTATTTCATCGCCATCATCCCGGAAAAGAAGCTGGGTGTGGCGCTGAAGATCGCTGATGGCACCACGCGCGGGGCCGAATGCGCGATCGCTGCAATCCTGGTCCGGCTCGGCGTTCTCGACCCGGCCCACCCGCTCGCGCAAATGTATCTTGCCCCCAAAATCACCAACTGGCGCGGTGTCGATACCGGGTTCATGCGGCCAGCAGAAGCTCTGCGCGCCTGATCGCTTTTTCACCACGGCCACGAAACAGAAACAATCGCGCAACCCTGCCCAGATTTTTTCGCAATTCTGGGCAAATCCCGCCTTGTTCAACAATCAGTTTCCAATCTGCGGACAAAACGCAGATCAAAAGGAAATTTGAAAATGGCACAAGCAGGTATTCTTCGCGGCGCAATCGACGCACCGGTTCTGAGCGTTCTTCAGCGTGAACGCGCCATGGCGCTGTCCAAGCGTGAATGGAAATTCCGTCTGGCAGGCTATGGCTACGCGATCAAGGAAGTTGGCGAATCGCAGATCCTGACCTCGCTGATCGGCGGTGGCGAACTGGGTATCCTTCCCGCCGATCTTGCCTGACTTGCGGACCTAGCGTCCGGGAATATCCGATCGCTTCGCCGTATCGCCCCAGGTGTCGATCACTTCGATCGCCTCTTCTGCGGTTTCGACAAAGCGGAACAGATCCAGGTCATCCTCCGAGATGGTTCCGGCATCGGCCAGCGCCTCCCAGTTGATGATCTTCTCCCAGAACGCGCGGCCAAACAGCAGGAACGGCACACGTTCCATCCGGCCGGTCTGAATCAGGGTGAGCGATTCAAAGGTTTCGTCCAGCGTGCCGAAACCGCCCGGGAAGACACAAATTGCCCGCGCCCGCATCAGGAAGTGCATCTTGCGGATCGCAAAGTAGTGGAAATTGAAGCACAGGTCGGGCGTCACGTATTCATTCGGCGCCTGTTCATGCGGCAGGACGATATTCAACCCGATTGACACCCCACCTGCATCCGCCGCGCCTCGGTTGCCCGCCTCCATCACACCGGGGCCACCCCCGGTGACGATGACATTCTGACGCCCGCCTGTATCCAGGCTGCGAACCGTCATCAACTCGGCGAACTTTCGTGCCTCTTCATAGTATTTCGACAGGTCGGCCAGGGTGCGCGTCCGCGCCGTGTCTTTTTTAGCCGGCTCAGGAATACGCGCACCACCAAAGAGGACAATCGTGCTTTCGACGCCTTTTTCATCCAACCACATTTGCGGTTTCAACAGTTCCAGCTGCAAACGCACCGGCCGCAACTCGTCCCGGCAGAGGAAATCGTCATCCGCGAAGGCAAGGCGATAAGCCGGGGCACGGGTCTGGGGCGTGTCGGGGATATGCTGGGCAGTCTGCCGGTCGGTATGGGCGTCGCGGAACGGGCTCAGGCGGTCGTCATGCATCATCATCTTCCTTGCTTGCGCGTGTTTCCCACAGCTATAGGTTTCGTCTGACCAAGACCAGTGACAGAGGTGTGAAATGACCTGGGCCGCCGAGATTTCAGGTGCCGCGAACCGGATCGCCGGACATGTCGTCAGGACGCCCGCCCTGTCGGTTGACGGCTTTGGTCTGGGCTTTCCAATCGAGATGAAGCTGGAACAGCTGCAACATACCGGCAGCTTCAAGGCACGCGGCGCGTTCAATACGCTGTTGTCGTCGGATGTGCCGCAAGCGGGGTTGGTTGCGGCCTCGGGTGGCAATCACGGCGCGGCGGTGGCTTATGCCGCCCGGCAACTTGGTCACAAGGCGCGCATTTACGTGCCCGAAATGGCAGGCCCCTCAAAAATCGCCCTGATTGAGCGACTTGGCGCCGATCTTGTGGTGACACCGGGGGCCTATGCCAACGCATTAGAGGCCGCCCGCCGTTACGAGGCCGAAACCGGCGCCATGCAGATTCACGCCTATGACGCACCCGGCACGGTGGCGGGCCAGGGCACCTGCGCGTTGGAGTGGCAGGAACAGGGGCTTCAAGCCGACACGGTGCTGATCGCTGTCGGCGGCGGCGGGCTGATCGCGGGCGCATTGGGCTGGTTCGGCACGACCAAAAAGATCGTGGCCGTTGAACCGGAAACATCCTGTGCCCTCAATGCCGCGATCGCGGCAGGCGAGCCAGTCGATGTCGAGGTCGCGGGCGTTGCTGCGAATTCTCTCGGGGCAAAACGCATCGGGTCGATCTGTTTCGATCTTGCACAGCACGCACTTGGGGCTTCGGTTCTGGTCGCCGACGACGCCATTTGCGCGGCACAGAAGATGCTGTGGCGCGAACGTCGGCTGTTGGTCGAACCCGGCGGGGCAACCGCATTGGCTGCGCTGATCTCGGGTGCATATGTGCCTGCCCCCGGTGAACGGGTCGCGGTTCTGGTGTGCGGCGGCAATATCGCGCCCGATCCCTTTGAATGATCGTTTGACCGAACTGAATCGGACTGTATCGTCGCATCATGTCTGAAACCATGGAAACCATTGCCGCCGGGCTTTTGAAACAGGTTCGCCTGACAGCGAAACCGCTGGACAAGCTGCCAGACACGGTGGCCCCGCCGGATCTGGACACGGCCTATGCGGTTCAGGACGCTCTGAACCGGTCACTCAGCGGCGCGGGTATGGGCGGCATTGTCGGACACAAGATCGGCTGTACGACCAAGGTGATGCAGGAATACATGCAGATCCCGCATCCCTGTTCCGGCGCCATGTTTGCCGCAACCGTCTTTACGGGCGAAGCCAGCTTTCCGCGCAGTCGCCTGTGCCGCCCCGGTGTGGAATGTGAAATCGCGGTGACCCTCGCGCGGGACATTGTTGAGCTTCCCAATGACGATATCGCAAACGTGGCTCCCTTCGTCGACAAGGCCATGGCCAGTATCGAACTGGTGGACCAACGCTGGACCGATTTCCGCAAGGTGGCGACGCCGTCTCTGGTATCGGACAATTTCTTCAATGCTGGATGTGTGCTGAGCAAGCCGGTGCGCATGGATCCGATGAAGATGGACCGCATCACCGGGCGGATGCTTGTCAACGGTGGTCTGGTCGGGGAAGGGATCGGCGCGGACATCCTTGGCCACCCGCTTGCCGCCCTGTCCTGGCTGGCTCGTCATCAGATCGCACGCGGTAAGCCCCTGCGCGCGGGTGAGATCGTCACGCTTGGCTCGGTCGTCCAGACAATCTGGGTCGAAGCGGGCAATGTGATCGAGGTGGAGATGGACGCGCTGGGCTCTTGCGCGCTGACTTTGTCCTGAGCTGAACTGCAAAACGCCACATTGCGCGAAACCGCCTCAGCCCCTATACGGCTTGCCGAACCCATTTTTTGACCGAATATCGGAGCCCCGACATGTCCAACGCCCAGCTTGAAGCCGCCATCGAAGCCGCATGGGACGCCCGTGACACGATTACGCCAACCACCACCGGCGAAACTCGCGATGCCATCGAGGACACGCTGAACGCTCTGGACAGCGGCACCCTGCGCGTGGCGGAAAAGCTGGAAAGCGGTGACTGGCATGTGAACCAATGGGCCAAGAAAGCAGTGCTTCTTGGCTTCCGCATCAAGGACATGGAACAGCAGGACGGTGGACCGCAGGGGTCCGGTTGGTGGGACAAGGTCGACAGCAAGTTCAAGGGCTGGGGTGACAACCAATGGAAAGCGGCTGGTTTCCGTGCGGTTCCCAACTGTGTTGTGCGCAAATCGGCCTATATCGCGCCGGGTGTCGTGTTGATGCCGTCCTTCGTGAACCTCGGCGCCTATGTCGACGAGGGCACCATGGTTGACACGTGGGCAACCGTCGGTTCCTGTGCCCAGATCGGCAAGAACGTCCACCTGTCGGGTGGCGTCGGCATCGGCGGTGTGCTTGAACCGATGCAGGCCGGACCGACCATCATCGAAGACAACTGCTTTATCGGCGCGCGTTCGGAAGTGGTCGAAGGCTGCATCGTGCGCGAGGGCTCGGTCCTCGGCATGGGCGTTTTCATCGGCAAGTCCACCAAGATCGTCGACCGCGAAACCGGTGAAGTCATGTATGGCGAAGTTCCGCCCTATTCCGTGGTCGTCGCAGGTTCCATGCCTTCGAAGAACGGTATCAACCTTTATTGCGCGGTGATCGTGAAGCGCGTGGATGAGAAAACCCGCTCCAAGACCGGCATCAACGAGCTGTTGCGCGACTGATCCGACAGCGCCAAAGGGGACGCCGTGGCCCGGCTTCTGATCGTTTATCATTCGCGTACGGGCGGCAGCCGGCAGATGGCCGAGGCCGCCCGAGACGGATCGCTGGGCGAAACGGAAACCGTGCTTCTAGAAGCCAGCACGGCCGGCCCGGACGATCTTTTGGACGCTGACGGCTATCTCTTCTGCGCCCCGGAAAACCTCGCCGCGCTATCCGGCACGATGAAAGAGTTTTTCGACCGCAGCTACTATCCCGTGTTGGGGCGGATCGAAGGCCGCCCATATGCGTTGATGATCTGCGCCGGGTCAGATGGCGAAAACGCAGCGCGGCAGGCGGCGCGCATCGCCACCGGCTGGCGGTTGAAAGCGGTCCAACCGCCGATGATCGTTTGCACCCGTGCACAAACAACCGAAGAAATCCTGGCCCCCAAGACCATAGCCGAAGCTGACCTGGCCCGGTGCCGCGATCTTGGGCAGGCGATGGGCGCGGGATTGGCCATGGGTGCGTTCTGACTCTGTTGACCGGGCCGACCGCGCCCGATATTGCCCGTGCCCATGACCAAGGAAAAGAAACCCTCTCGCCAACAAGTCTATACCCTTCTCGTCCAGGTTGGGCGCAAAGAGGGCGACGGCCTGCCAGATGGCGCAACCGGTGCCGCTTTGATGATCTATGCCAGTGGCGTGGACGAGGGCGAAGCCGTGCGTGAAACCGTCGCGATCCTGAAACAGGCCGACCTGGCACCGCTGGACGTCACCGGTTATGGCACGATCGAAGAGCGCGAGGCCCAGGGCCACGAGATCGAAAGCGACGAACGCGAGTTGATGCAGCGCGCGCTGGATGAAAATTCGGTCGTGGTGGCGCAGATGACGCCCTTCTTCAAGGGTGAGGAAAGCAGCGACGACGAGGTCGTTCACTAGTTTCAGGCGGCGCGCTGTTCTGCCAGAATGATCGCTTCGAACGGGGCGAGAACCGGGCATATCGTACGCGAATGCTCCGGCAGGTCGCGGCGCGGATGACGCGCCAGAAGGCTGGCCGAATGCAGGTCAGGCTTGCGCCGCATTCGCCCGATGTTCAAGCTTTCAACAAAGGTCCCCGCCGCGACAACGGCCTCGTGATCGGGCAATAGAATATGAACATAGGTCACCAGCCAGTGCTCTCGTTCGCGCACTGCCGCGCTGCCGTTGACCAGATGCCGGGCCTGCACCAGCACATGTTCGGCCCCAAACAGGTACTCGACCCGCGATCCGCCAATCACCAGCCGCTGGTTGCCCGCAACCACAATGTCGCGTTTCAACTCGAAATAGGGCGCCCGCAGGCGCACGGGCTCGAACAATCCACGTGCGGGAACGGTGCGTTTCACAACGTCAAGGACTGGCATATTGCCGCCTTCCAGAGTGGTCACCACGTCGCCGCGCCGAATTTTTCCGGCACTGACATATCCGTTCGGTGTCAGGATCGGCACTGTCGTCGTCAGCGCAGGCATCGGGCCGATCGGTTCGATATGGGTCGAGGCCGCGAACAACTGCACCTCTTGGCCTACGATCACCTGCGCCCCCTTTAGCGCCAACTCGCGCAGATCAGCGCGAGACAGGGCGGCCGGGTTCTCGACAACGCTTTGCACCGTGCGCGCCTTGTCAGGCTTTTCAACCGCCAACCTCCCCAACCCCGACTTCAAGTCCCAGGAATAGGTGATTCGGATTATGTCCGCCCGCCCATCCGCCAAAAGGTTCACGGCCGCATGAAAAACCTTGCCGGTCTTTTCGATCACCAGCGACACACCGCCACCGGGAACCGACTGCAGGGCCAGTGACATCCGGCGCGGATGCACTCTGGCCATTCCAAGAAAAGTCTGCGGGCGGTCATGGACCGATGACCGCGCCTCGATGACGAGGCTTCCTCGGGGCAACGGGACGTCGTCCTGCGAGGCATTCGTCCTTGTCCCGGCCAGCCCGAACTCGCAGTTTTGCGCGCCGGTATGGTCACCATGCACCAACCACCCCATTAGCCATCCCCCCGCGCATGGCAAACGGCGCAGGCAGTTGCCCTGCGCTTTCGGGTGGGCGTCATGCTGTGGTGCCGCATCAAGTTTTTGCCTGCATTCGGAACGGGTTTGCCCGTCGCGTCGTGATTGTTTGCGGGAATTTTAAACACGAACGACACCAAACTGTTAAGCCTGCAATCGTCGCACCGCCTTTTCACGCGCGGTTTGTGCCTTTCGGGTCAACATCATCTGTGCAACAACACCGGGGTTTCTCAACAAACCTATGAATGCCATGCCACCGATCGACCCCGCCGCCCTGACCGCCGACCTGATCCGCTGCCCCTCGGTCACACCCGAGGAAGGCGGCGCGCTGGAGCTGCTAGAAGAGATGCTCACAAACGCAGGCTTCACCTGCACCCGCATTGACCGTGGCGGTATCGCCAACCTGCACGCCCGGTGGGGTGCAAAGGGTCATGACCGCACCTTCGGCTTCAACGGCCATACGGACGTGGTCCCGGTCGGAGATGAAGCCGCCTGGACCGTCGACCCCTTTGGCGCGGAAATCCGCGATGGGTTGATGTTCGGGCGCGGGGCCACGGACATGAAATCCGGTGTCGCCGCCTTTGTCGCCGCTGCGATTGATCTCGTATCCGACACGCCCCCGGATGGCGCCATTGCCATCACCATCACCGGCGATGAAGAAGGTGACGCCGTAGACGGAACCGTGGCAATTCTCGACTGGATGCGTGAACAGAACGAGGTCATGTCAGTCTGCCTTGTCGGGGAGCCGACATGCCCCGACCAGATGGGCGACATGATGAAAATCGGGCGGCGCGGATCACTGACCGCGTGGTTCACTTTCGAAGGTGTGCAAGGCCATTCAGCCTATCCCCACCGCGCCAGAAATCCGTTGCCGGCGATGGCGCAACTGATGAATGCCTTTGCCGAACATGAACTTGACCAGGGCACCGACCATTTCGACCCCTCGACCCTGGCCATCGTCACCATGGACACCGGCAATCCCGCCACGAACGTCATCCCCGCCACCTGCCGCGCCACTGTCAATATCCGCTTCAACGACCTGCATTCCGGCGTCAGCCTGACGTCCTGGATGCAGGAAAAGGTGGATGATGTCGCCGCGGCCACCGGCATCGACATTGCTATGAAGGTTCAAGTCTCGGGCGAAAGCTTCATTACCCCACCGGGGCCGCTTTCCGACATGGTCGCGTCAGCAGTCCAGGCCGAGACCAACCGCACACCAGAACTGTCGACCTCGGGCGGAACCTCGGATGCGCGCTTTGTTCAGCATATCTGTCCAGTGGTCGAATTCGGTCTGGTCGGCAAGACCATGCACAAAGTCGATGAGCATGTTGAAATCGCCCATATTCACCAACTGAAGGCGATCTATGGCCGGATATTGCGTGACTATTTCGCCTGAATCTCGCTGGCGCCACCGACTGGTAGTGATGGTCAAGGAACCACGCCCCGGACGGGTCAAGACACGGCTGGGTCAGGACATCGGCATGACCGGCGCGGCATGGTGGTTCCGCCAGCAAACCGCCCGCCTTTTGCGCCGGATCACAGATCCGCGTTGGGAAACCATCCTTGCCGTGTCCCCTGACGTCGAAGGTCTGCACAGCCGCATCTGGCCACCGACCCTGCCACGTGTCCCACAAGGCCCGGGCGATCTTGGCGGCCGAATGGGCCGCCTGCTGCGGGGTTTGCCGCCCGGCCCAACCTGCATCATCGGCGCCGACATCCCCGGCATCACGCCCGCCCACATTGCCCGCGCCTTTGCAGCACTCGGCAACAATGACGCCGTTTTTGGCCCCGCCACTGATGGTGGCTATTGGTTGATCGGGCTGAAACGCACCGCGCCGCCGCCCGCCACATTGTTCGACAATGTCCGATGGTCCACCGAGCACGCGCTGACGGACACCCTCGCCACACTGCCCGGCCGGACGATCGCTCTGATCGACACTCTGGATGACGTCGACACGTACCAGGACCTGCTTTCTCTTTCGCCAAATACCTCGGGGTGAATGGGCGCCGCCGGCGACCAGAGGGGCAGCGCCCCTGCCCGACGGTTCCGCGTGACGCCGCCTTGCGCCCGTGCTAGGCCACTTTCATGGCCATTCCGACAAAAGAGCAGGTCCTCGACTGGATCTCCTCGAACCCGACCCAAACCTCGAAACGTGATATCGCCCGTGCCTTTGGCATCAAGGGCGCTGAACGGATCGATCTGAAACGCCTGCTGAAAGAGCTTGAAGCCGAAGGTCACCTGACCAAGCGCAACAAGACGTTCCGCGACCCCGACAAATTGCCTCCAGTGGCGGTCTTGCAAGTAGGCGACCCGGATTCGGACGGAGACCTGATCGCACACCCGCTGGAATGGCAGGGCGAAGCCGAGGCCCCGACGGTGATGTTGATCCTGCGTGCCAGCGATCCCGCCCTGGGCAAAGGCGACCGCATCCTTGCCCGCCTGACCGAGACACCGAACGACGATCACACCTACGAAGGCCGCCTGATCCGTCGCATCGGCACCAACCCGCGTTGCGTACTTGGCCTGTTCCGCAAAACGGCCGAGGGCGGGCGAATCCTGCCCATCGACAAGGGAGACGGGCGCGAATGGCAGGTGCTGGCCGATCAGACCGGCGACGCAAAGGACGGTGAACTGGTCGAGGCGCAGCAAACCGGTCCCAAGGGTCGGCTGGGCCTGCCCCGCGCCAAGGTGGTTGAGCGACTGGGTGATCCATCCGCGCCGAAGGCCGTCAGCCTGATTGCAATTCACCAACACGGCATCCCTGACACCTTCCCCGACGATGTCATCGCCGAGGCGGACAAGGCCAAGCCCGCACCGCTGGGCGACCGGGAAGACCTGCGCGACATGCCGCTTGTCACCATCGATCCAGCGGATGCGCGTGACCATGACGACGCGTGCTGGGCCCATGCCGATGACGACCCGAAAAACGAGGGCGGTCATGTGGTCTGGGTCGCGATCGCCGATGTTGCCCATTACGTCCATCCCGACAGCGCCCTTGACCGCGAGGCTCGCAAACGCGGCAATTCCAGCTATTTCCCCGACCGGGTCGTGCCGATGCTGCCGGACCGGTTGTCCGGGGACCTGTGTTCGCTGCATGAAGGCGTGCCGCGTCCATGTATTGCGGTACGGATGCAGTTGGATGCCAAGGGGCGCAAGATCGGCCACCGCTTCACCCGCGCCATGATGCGCTCGATCGCGTCACTCAACTATACCGAGGTGCAACAGGCGCAGGACGGCAACCCGAACGAAACCTGCGCGCCCTTGATGGAAGAGGTGATCGCCCCGCTCTATGCCGCATACGAGGCCACGAAAAAAGCAAGGGCGGAGCGTCAACCGCTGGACCTCGACCTGCCGGAGCGCAAGGTTGAACTGACACCCGAGGGCAAGGTCGCCTCGGTCAATTTCCGTGACCGTCTGGACGCGCACCGGCTGATCGAGGAATTCATGATCCTCGCCAATGTCGCCGCCGCCGAGACCCTGATCGCCAAACGCTCACCTCTCCTGTTCCGCGTGCATGAGGAACCCAACCCTGAGAAACTGGACGCGCTGCGCGAAACTGCCGAGGCCGCCGGGTTCTCATTGGCCAAGGGGCAGGTGTTGATGACGCGCCACCTGAACGCGCTGCTGAACGCCGCCGAGGGTACCGAGGAAAGCGAGTTGATCAACCTCGCCACGCTGCGGTCGATGACTCAGGCCTATTACAGCCCGACGAATTTCGGCCATTTCGGGCTGGCGCTGCAATCTTATGCGCATTTCACCTCGCCCATCCGCCGCTATTCCGACCTGATTGTGCATCGCGCGTTGATCACGGCCCATGGCTGGGGTCAGGACGGGTTGTCGCCAGAGGGGATCGAGCGTTTGGAGCAGACCGCCGCTCACATCTCGGACACCGAACGCCGCTCGATGCTGGCCGAACGCGACACCAATGACCGCTATCTGGCCGCCTATCTCAGCGACCGGATCGGCAACGAGTTTGCTGGCCGCATCAGCGGCATCGCGCGATTTGGCGTCTTCGTGAAGCTGGATGAGACCGGCGCCGACGGGCTGGTGCCGATGCGAGAACTGGGACGCGAGTATTTCAAGTTCGACCGCGACAGCAACACATTGATCGGATCGGACTCTGGCCGCGTGATTCAGCTTGGGCAGCGCGTCCTTGTTCGCCTGTCCGAGGCCGCGCCGGTCACCGGCGGGCTGGCGTTCGAACTCCTCGAACTTGGCGACGCGCCGGTCAAAAAAGGTGGCGGTGGCAAGGGACGCGGTCGGCCCGTGAAACGCAAGGCTGCACAGGCCAAACGCAAGAAGGACAAGATCAAGCGCAAGGTCACGCGGCGTCGGAAATGATTACCTTTTGCGGGTAAATCGCGCGGCGCACCGCGTCGGCATAGGCGATCAGCCCCGTGCGGTCCGTGATCAGTTGGCGCAACCCGGTCAGGGTCGGCAAGTCGCGGATCATGTCCACGACGGGCCCAGCCACCGCGTCCGCCGCCGTTGGCACATCGCCAAACAGGAACGGACCGTCCCCAAGCACGGTTTCCAGCGCATGGACATCCTTTGCCAGACGGCGCAGCCTGTCCTTTTCGGCGAACTGCGCGATACCCTGACCCATCAGCCCGGCCCGCACCTGGGCCTGCGCCTTTTCTGACACTGCGGCTCGCGCAGGCGCGGGGACGCCAGCAAAGAACGCCTCGCGCATCGTTGGCCACACATCGGGGTGCAACCAGCGATCATGCACCAGGCCCAGCCGCAAGCTGTCTTCGACCATATGGACCAGCGCATGAGACAAAGCGCGGTCGGCGGCATCAAGGCCCGGATGGAAATCGGCACCAAGGCTTTCAAGGTGTTCCTGAATGTGGTGGCTGTCAGGAATCAACCCATGATCTGTGCGCAACACTGGCAGACGGCGCAGGGGCATGGCATCAAGATCGCCTGTGTATTCCACCTGCCAAGGCAAACCGCTCATGGTGAGCAGGCACATCGCCTTTAGCCCGAACGGGCTGTGGGTCGGCAGGTGATCGGATCCGGGAAAGGTCAATAAGGTCAGCATCGGGTCATCCTTTTCTAACAATGCCCTCTGGCTAACACCCCCTCTTGCCAGAACCTGTCAGGAGGGGGCAGTATTGACGCACCCATGAACCGAACCGCCCGACTGTTCCAGATGATGCAGGCCCTCAGAAACCTGCCGCCCCCCGTCACCGCCGACAGGCTGGCGGACGAACTGGCCGTCAGCCCGCGCACGATCTATCGCGACATCGACGCCCTGCGTGCGCTGGGTGCGGTGATCGACGGCGAGGCCGGGTTCGGTTTCACCCTGATCGAAGACGCCACCCTGCCGCCGATGGGCTTTCACGAGGAAGAACTCGAGGCGCTTGTCGTAGGGCTGAAAGAGGTCATGGCTGTTGGCGACCCCGCATTGGTTCAGGCCGCCGAATCGGCGCTGTCGAAGCTCCGCGCCCGTCTTCCCAAAGCCCAGGCACACCGCCTGCGCCATGCGGTCCTGTCAGCCTATCGCCACGATCGCCCGCCGAAACCCGGCATCGACGCAAGAGTCCTTCGTCAAGCGGCCTGGGACGAGCGCAGCGTCAGCTTTGACTACAGCGACGTCCACGGTGCTGCGACCCGGCGTATGGTCGATCCGTTGTCGATCACATTCATGCAAGCTAGCCATTGTCTGCTGGCTTTCTGCCATTTGCGTCAGGATTTCAGGGTGTTCCGGCTGGACCGCATGTCAAATCTTGACGTCAGCACACAATCTTTCCGACCCCGCCGCGTACCGATGCTGCGCCAGTTCCAAGAGCAGTTGAAAGCAGCTGAACCCGAACGACAGTCGGCAATTCCCCGCGAAGACACATAGCTGCCACTTTGTCGTCGTCGCAAAACGCGCTAGACTCGGTGACAAAAGAGATTTGAGGCTACCGATGCGACCCCTTCTGCCGGCACTTGTCCTGACGGTTGGTCTTGCGCCCTTGGCGGCGCTTGCAAACCCTCCGCAATCCTCGCTGCGGCCCACGCTGCGCCCCTCTCCGGTTGCAACCATCGCGACCAAGGCGTCTGCAACATTCGATTCGCAGCGCCCGGTCCTGCGCCCCGAAACGCTTGAGGCTATCACCCTGGCGCCGGAACCGGCGGCGGGCAACCTGGGCTTTCAACGATGGATTCGCTCGTTCCGTGGTCGCGCCGTACAGCGCGGCATCAGCCCAACAGTCTTCGACCGTGCCTTTCAGGGTGTGAAGTACAACGCCGACGTGATCCAGAAGGACCGCAACCAGTCCGAGTTCACCAAGACCCTGTGGGACTACCTTGACAGTGCCGCTTCCGACACACGCGTAAAGAACGGCAAGGCCGCACTGCGCAAACATGACCGTGTTCTCAGCCAGATCGAGCGCAAATACGGCGTCGACAAAGAGGTCGTGACCGCCGTCTGGGGTCTGGAAAGCGCCTATGGCACCTATCGCGGCGATACACCTGTGATCGAGGCACTGGCAACGCTGGCTTATGACGGGCGGCGTGGGCGATTCTTTGAACAACAATTGATGGCCGCGCTCAAGATCCTGCAATCCGGTGACACCACGCCGCGTAATATGAAGGGCAGTTGGGCGGGCGCTATGGGGCACACCCAGTTCATCCCAACTTCGTATCTTGCCTTTGCGGTGGACTTCACCGGCGATGGCAAACGTGACATCTGGTCGGAAAACCCGGCGGACGCGCTGGCCTCGACCGCGGCCTACCTTGCGAAATCGGGGTGGGTGAAAGGTCAGCCATGGGGGGTCGAGGTAAAGATCCCGCGCGGCTTTGACTATTCCCTGTCCAATCGCAAGATCACCAAAATGCCACGCGACTGGGCCAGAATGGGTGTGGTCGGCATGGACGGTCGTGCGGTTCCAAATTATGGCTCGGCCTCGGTTCTGTTGCCTGCAGGCGCACGCGGCGCGGCCTTCATGATCTTCAAGAACTTCGCCGTGATCGAACGCTATAACACTGCGGACGCCTATGTGATCGGCGTCGGGCACCTGAGCGACCGGATCAAGGGCAAAGGCAAGATCAAGGGCGACTGGCCGCGCGGGGACCGGGCGTTGACGTTCAACGAACGCAAGGAATTGCAGCGCCGCCTGACCAAGGCCGGATTCGACACCAAGAAAGTCGACGGCAAGATCGGGCCTCTGACGATTGACGCAGTGCGCCGTTACCAGCGGTCGATCGGGATGGAGCCGGACGGCTATGCCTCGCTTGCCATCCTGCAACGGCTGCGCGGCTGACCTGACCCGCTAGCCCTCCCCAACCAGCACGAAAGGCGCCCAGTAGCGGGGATGGGTGTGACGCGGGTCGTCGTCATTCATCAGCTTCAGGATCGACTGGCGCAGCGCCTCTCCACGAGATGTGCCATTGGCCATCTCGCCCACCATGCCGGTGGTCAGAACTGACGTCGCATAGTCATCGACCGGCCAATGTGACACCAGGATCGACCGCGCGCCGGCATAAATAAAGGCGCGGGCCAGACCGGACAGCCCCTCGGCCCCCGGTGTGCCGTCGCTGCCTGCGGTGTTGCAGGCCGACAGGATGATCAGCTTGGCCGACAGCTTCAGTTCCGCCGCCTCAGACGCGGTCAGAAGGGCGTCGTCGTCTTCGGACGGAGTTTCTGGCGGGGTAAAGACAAGCGCGGGTTCCTCAAGCCCATCAAGCCCGCCGGCCAACAAACCGTGGGTGGCAAATGCCAGGATTTCCGCGCCCGACAGGTCGGCCTTCTTGACTGCGGTTTCGCTGGCGGCGGCACCAAGATAGAGCGCCTCGTCCCCGACCCCTGTCAGTTGCGCAAGCCGCCGCAGCTCGGTCCGGGTGTTGGGCAGTTGCGCCAGCCGCGCGACCTCGGACACTTTTTCAAACACGCCGCGCCCATGAAACCCGGCCTGTTCCTCGATCATTCCGGTCGCCTCACCCGGTGCCACCTCGCGGTAGCGGAAGATCGGATCACCAAAGCCGACGAAAGGCTGCGACGTCCCGCCCGTGGGCAGGTTGGCCGCGGATCGCCTGAGCGCCCGCAGGGATGAGACGTTGGGCAAGGTCGTCAACGCGTAGCGCCGGATCAGCCAGTCGGTGTCGCGCAATGCGTCGGCATTGTTGTTTTCACCCTCGGGCGCATCCCCCACGAGCACCGCCAGCGGTAGCGATGTCAGCGGCCCGTCGACTACCGTTATCAGGTGGCGGGCATCGCCAAAGACGTGTTCCAGCGGCTTCAGGAATTGCACATAGAGTTCGTGGGCAAGGTGGCGGTCAAACTCGTCCACGCTGGCCGAAATGTCGTCATCCAGCGCCGCTGCTGATCGGTTGGCGGACGTGACATCCAGCATCTGCCGCAACAGCTTGACCTTCGACGCAATCTCGGACTCCGCCATGTAGACGACTGTCCAGTCGGCGGAATCTTTGCTGATCGCCCAGACATATGTTTCGTAGAACCCGGTCAGTGTCAGGATCAATGCCTCGTCCTCGCCCAGCGCATCCTGCACTTCGGCGCGGGTCATGGGGCGCGGGTTGGTCAGTTCCTTGAAACTGGGAGATTCCTCTTCGATCTCGCGGTCGAGCCGGTCGATTTCGGCCCGTGTAGCGTCCATCCGGGCCTTGATCGTTTCGATCGTCACCTCTGCCTTGCGACCGCTCTGCCCCACGGCTTCCGAGAGTATCGTCTGATCTTCCTTCTGCCGGTCAGTCATGTCCTGCCGCCGCCGCAACAACGCGGCCAAGCGGGGATTTCCGGCCTCCTGCCGCAGCGCCGCCTGTTGCAGCGCCTTCGCTGCAACTGAAGATTTGCCACGCTGCACCATGAAGAAAACGTCGTCCCGAATGCCTTCGGGGGTGAGTTCCGGCTGTGAATTGGCCCATGCAAGGGCGGGCCAGATCAACAAGATCAGGGCCCGGAGGAGGACACCGGGCCCCGAGAGGCGCTGCGCACAGCCTATCTTGGGAATGTGCGCCATGGGGAGTGCCGCCTCAGTTCGTCAGGATGTAATAGCTGTTGCGGATACGGCCCATGTTCTTCACGCCAATGAAGAAATACCCATCCCACGCAGGGGTCCACGAGCAATAAAGCTTGTCGGAATAGCTGCGATCCAGGCACATTACGTTGCCATTTTCATCGGTCACGACCAGGTCCAGATCGGCGTCTCCGTCACCGATAATGGCAAGCTCGGCCAGGCGCCCACCATAGAAGGGCACCTTGAAGATATCCGTCTTGCCCGCCCGCAGGCGTGACAGAGTTCTGGACGCCCCACCGATCCGGCCGCGGGATCCTTCGGCTTCGACGTCCTCGATCAGACCCAATAGCGCCTCGTCACCTGCGGCATACTCCTTGGCCGCGGCAAGCATGGCGACAGCGTCGGCGGGAATGTCCTTGCCCTCGCCTTCTTCGACTCCGTCGTGGCCTTCGACGTCCTTGGTTTCCTTGTCGCGTTCGACGTCTTCGATGCCCAGCGACATCATCACCTGCGCTGCGGCCAGCGCCGCGACCGCATTCTTGTTGGCCACCGCATAGGCGAACATGTCATGCGCCATGGCTGCCTGAGCCACCGCACCGCCATCGCCATCTGCCATCGCCATGGCGTTTTCGCCGCTCTTGTCTTCAGAGGCCATCGTCGCCGGGGCCGAAACCGCGATCAGCGCGGTGGCGCACATCAACGAGGCAATCAGTTTACGAGTGATCATGTGCAATCCTTTTGAGAAGTATTTGAATGTCCTTATGCGTTAACAATGGCGATTTGCCTTACGTCAATCCACTGTTTTTTGGTGACAAATCCTGTCAAAAACGGCCTGGAGGGTCAGGTTTTACAGACCATTTCACTGACTTCCGGCTTCACGCAGTTCCCGCGCAAGCGCCCAGCCGAACACGGCCTGATTCACCACCCTGTCCCGGTCGGCCTGTTGATTGCGCACGATTTCCCCGGCCAGCGCGGCCTCTTCCTGGAATGAAAAGAAGATGTCGTTGGACCGCAGCATATTCACGTAAGCGCGGTCATATTTTTCCATGTCGAAACTCTGGTTGGCGTCCTGCGTCAACAGCCAGGACATTGGCACACCGGCGCGGAAACCTTCATTGGGCAGCTGCTTCATGGCCTTTTCATAGGCGTCCAGCGACTCTTCATGACGGCCGTTCCTGGCCAAAGCATATGCATAGTTTGCAAAAAGCATCATCCCGTCGTTGGGCAGCAGCCGGGCCACAAGTTTCTCGTCACGGGCCACTGGGTCGATGGCGGCCAAGGCCTCGGCGTTTTTGTTCTGGGCCAGCATCGTGTTGACGTAGTTGCCCAGAATGTCGCGCCAAAGGCGCGGGGCATAGCTGTCGTAATCGATTTCCTCAAACGCCTTCGAGACCATCGTTGTAGCCAGGTCGGTCTGGCCCAGGAACCACAGCGAATAGGCCTGCTGAACTTCAAGGAAGCCGACCACATCCCGCCGGTGCCAGGGTGAAGCGCGGTATTGCCGGGTAGCAAGCTGGATCAGGTCCAGGGCATCCTGATAAAAGCCGCGTTCGGACAGGGCGAAAGCATAGCTGAGCCGCGCAACCACCTGCCATTGGTGGTCATCCGGCAGCATTCGGCTAAGGGCACGGATATGAAAAGCCTGGGCCTGAAACGCGCGCTCGTTTGACAAGATGCCGGTGGCAATATTGGCGCGGAACACCGGCAGAAGCGCCATAAGCATCGGCGGCGCCTTGGCTTGCTCTGCCCAGTCCCGGAAGGAAAAGTAAAACTCATCTGCCTCGGCCTGAGTCAGTATCTCGTATATCCCGGACCCAATCAGGGTCATGCTGGTGAACATGCCCCAAGGCGACAGATCATCACCCGGATCATGGGCCGCAAAATACGCGGTGTGGATTTCGCGCCGCTCGGCATCGTTTTCCAGCGCGCCTGCATAGGCAAAATGCAAAACATGGACCAGTGTCCGCACCTCATCCGTCAGATCGGTGCGCCGCAAAAGACGATCAAGATACGGCTTGCCCCTTTCGGGCTCGTATTCGCGTGACCAGACATGGGCGATCAACGAGGCGATATCAAACCAGGGAGAGTTGGCCGGAATGCTTTTTGGCCCAACCGCCCGCGCCATGTTGCGGGCCTTGTCCAGCGCGCCTTCTGCCGGGCCGATCTCTCCAAGAAGCGCATGGTAGAGCCCACGATTGAGCGCCACCAGCAGCTTGTCAGACGTTTTGCGTTTTTCGTATGCTGCCAGTTCACGCCCGATCCAGATATAGCGCCCTTCGAAAAACGCCTTCAACAGGGGCGCGCCGTCTTCGGTCAGCACCAGATCGCCCCCTGCCTTTCCCAACCCCAGTTCGTCGGCATAGGGATAGGTCTCGGGGTCGATCCGGGTCAGGTCCATCAGGTTTCGTATCTTGAGCGCATCTTCATGGTTCGCCGAGCGCACCTCGCGGATGGCGGCATAGGACCGCTGGATCGCCTCTTGCGCCATGGCCTGATCACCTGTGGCACGGCCGACATAGTAAATGTCACGCTCGATGAACCCGGTAACAAGCGCGAAATCCCGCCCCTTGTCTTCCAGCTCTTTCAATGCCTCATTTGCCATGCGCAGGGCAGTGTCGTAGTCCTTTTGCCGCAGTTTCAGCGTAATCATGTTCTGACGGGCAAAGTAGTATTTCACCGAACCCGGCGCGGATGTCGCCAGCCTGTCCAGGTTCTTCTGCAAAAGAGGCTCACCCCGCGCAAAGTCGCGGTTTTCAACGAAAATGCGCCCCAGTACCTCTTCGGCGAGCGTCAGGTTGGTGTCTGCGGCCCGCTCGTCACTGGTAATCAGATCGTGCAGGAAGCGGGCATCGGTGACCAGTTTCTTTGAATACCTGTCGGTGCGCCGCTGCGCGATCAGATCCAGGCGCCACAGATCGACATATTGCCCGAATGAACCCTTTTCCTCTTCCAGGAAATTATCCAGCAGCCCCGCCCGCAATTCGAACTCATCAGCGGCGCGCGTCCGTGATGTGGCATAAGCCAGCCAGACCGCGCCTTCGCGTTTCCAGTTTTGCGATGTTTTTTCGCCAGCGTCCTGATGAAGCGCACGGAACACGACTTCGGCTTCTTCGTATTTCTTTTGCCGGTAAAGCACCTTGCCCAGCAGGACCATGGCCTCGGACCGGGTGTTGTTGTCCCGGTGATCGGGCGTGTCCATCGCGCGCACGATGGGCACCAGCCATTTTTCGGCGGTGACATAATCCTTTTCCCGCCGTGCGAGTTTCGCCAGTTTTAGGTCGGGCCACCAGAAGGACGGGTGACCAGCAAACCAATCCTCATAGTTGTTGTGTTCTTCCTCTAGCGCATGGGCAAGATCCCAGGCCTCTTTCTTGCGGCCTTGGTTGTAAAGCTTGTCGACTTCGCCCAGCTTGCCAGCAAACACCAAGAGGTAATCGGCTGGGGACTCAAAGCTGGTTTCCTGAGCCGTGACAGGCGGCGCGACCATCATCAGCGACAGGAACGCCGCCGATTTCAGGAATGTCGCCGCCCATCGTTTCATTTGGGGCCCCGCCTTAGTTCGCGTTCACGGTGGCGTTCAGCCAGTCCACATAATTCGACACACGGGTATAGGCCGAGAAAAGCGCGTTTTCAGCGCAGGACTTGCCCGAGGACGACGACATGCCCCAGCTGACAACGCCGGCCTGGATAAACTTGCCCTCACCCAGCGGCACCACCAACGGCCCGCCCGAGTCACCGTTGCACGAGGTCTTGCCGCCCTCGAACGTGCCCGAACACAACATGTTTTCCGACATCGGAGCGCGCACGTATTTGATCAGTTCAGCCCAGACAAGTTCTGCCTCGGCCTGTTTCAGGCCAAATGCCTGTGCCGCCAGCCCAATGCCCTGCGCGGCGGATTTCGCGCGCGCTTCCAGCATCATCTGGTTGCACATGTCGCGGCTCATCATCTGGATCTCGGCTTCGCGCATAACTGGTGTCCGCTCACCGCCCTCAACCAGCCCCCAGCCGGTCACTACGGTTTTCACACCTGGCTGGTCCAGCATGTCGCCAAACTGTGCATCGGGAACCTTGATCGTCTCAAAGGGAACGCGGGGCGCGCGAGCAAGCTTGATAAGCGCGATGTCATTGTCGAACTCGGTCCCGACATAGTCAGGATACCGATAGACCGCCTCAACCGGGATCACGTCTCCTTTGGCCGGGTCAATCTCGACCGACCCAAGATAGACCGAGATCGCCTGCGGGTTCAGGTCGCGGTAAACACCGTTCTTGTCTGCCATGTGGACACAATGCGCGGCAGTCAGAACCCAGGTGTCCAGCACCATTGACCCACCGCAGAACTGACTATTGTAGTCGACCGCGCCGCCATTGATCAGCAACGCCACCTGCCATGGCCATTCGCCTTCATCCGCTGGCTGGCCACCGATTACACGGGCACCGCTGTCGTCGGCCTTCTCGGCGGCCATCGCCGAGCGCGCGGCCTTTTTGCCTGCTTCTGCAAACGCAAAGGGCGAAGCCACGTCCGGCGCAATTTCCGGCATGGCAAGCTCTTGTGCACTGGCCGGGAATGCCAGCCCCGCCGCCAATACCAGGCCAGCTGCAATCTGGGTAATTTGGTTCATACAGAAATACTCCATTCAGTCGGTTTTGGTTGCTGGCTGGGGGGTAATGATCAGATCCAGCCGTTTCATATCAAGTGCGGCCCCTTTCGGAGCCAGGGAAAACCCACGGGATGACGCGCCGGGGTCGGCCGCGCCCGTAAGGAATGACGTCAGACCAGTCGGGTCTGCCCCACGTGTCGCTCCGCCATCAGCCAGCGCGGTCAGAACGGTACGAGGGGCACCAGGATTGGCAGGCACCGACAGAACCAAAAGCGACTCGGACAGGGCACGCCCATCCTGCGCGGCATTCACAAGGCGGAAACGCAGGGTTTTTTCCTCGCCGCTGGTCAGCCGATTCGAAAGGTTGTTCTGCGGCCAGAGCGCGGAAATGCCGCCTTCCGCATCCAGATAGAGCACGGTGACATCCTGCGCCGAACTTGTGCCGTTCTTCATCGTTAACCGAAGTGCGTCGCAATGATTGGCCTCGGCCCACGCTATGACGTCCGCCGCCGCGCCCTCGCCGTTGCCGCATTTGCGCCCGCGTGACGCGCCGGGTTCGATGGTGAATACAACTTCCACCCCGGTCTTGATCAGCGAAAACGCCATACCGCCGCCGGAATGCGCCAGCCCCGCCAGTGCCTTTTCCAACCGCATCCGGCGGGCGTGACGATCCAGCGCCAGCGCAAGGTCAGAAACCGCACCCGCTTCGGAAAACGCCAAGCGCGGGCTGGTGCCGAGCCCGGCCGGATCTACCACTCGGTCCGGACCGACAATTACCAACTCAACACCATTGACGACGACAAGCTGGTCGGCCTCGTCGCGTGCCAACGGGAAATCCAGCGCGGCGGCCAGAGCATCCACGCCGCCATCCAACCTGGCATTAAGAAATTCCCGCGCGTCATCTGACAGGCCAATCCCACGTCCGCTTGGTAATGCGCGTTCGATAATCGCCGCATGGGTGACTCTTACGCTGGGTGCCGGCTCTTCGTAGTCCACGACCGAGGTCACGCCTTCGACTTCGCGCACACGGGCAAAACCCGCTGGATCCTGTGCCAGCATGTCAGCATATAACGCGACACGGCTTCCCTCGGTGACCCCCTGCAGAAGCCCAGCCTTCAACACCTGTCCCTCGACCACGATCCGGCTCAGCCCCGGCGCGTCACCGCCAAAGACGGCGTCCCCGGCCATTGGGCCTTCGATATCGGGGATCTGCGCCGCCTGACCGCCCGACTGCCGCAGCCGCAGCGATACCGCGTCGAACGCCTGCTGCCAGCTCAGCCCGGCGGTGTCGTTCAGCACATTAACGAGGTTGCGGGAAAAATCGCCATACCAGCGCCGGTCTGCACCTTCGCCAACCGGGTATTCGAAACTGCGCTGATCGGATTGCGAGGAATAGAGGAACACGAACTCCCCTTCCAGCGGAGGGTTTGGCACGGCTTCGGGATTTGGCACGGCCTCGGGGATATTCAGGACCTCCGGGTCGAGATAGCGCGCCTTGCCCCGGCTCGGATCGCCCAGCGCACGGAAACCGGTGGCCGAGTGGCAGGCGTCGATGATGGCCACCAGCTTCATGCCCCGACCCAATGCGGTGCGGGCAATCGCGTTAAACTCGTCATCCAGGATGGCGTTCTCGACCGCGCCAAAGGCACCGTTCCATGTGCCTGCGTCGCGGGGCAGAAAGATTTCATCCGCGCCGCCTGCCTCGTCGCCATCAAGATCGGGCGCCTGGCTGCCATGACCCGAGAAATAGATCACCAGGGTATCCCCCGCCGCCCCGGTCTGCGCGGCCGACTGCAGCGCGTTCAGGATCGCCGCCTTGTCAGGCAGACCACGGGCTGCTCCTTCCGGCACCTCGGCCTGTGGATCGGACAGGATCGTCATATCACGCGGATCGGCCCCGCGCCGCAACAGCGCGTCGGCGACAAGCCCGACATCATTCACCGGCCCTTTCAGATCGGCATCCAGATGAAGATAGTCGCCAACCCCGATCAGAACCGCGTGGATCCGATCCTGGGCAAAGGCCTGTGACCCCGCAAACACTCCGGCGGTCAGGGCAAGGGAAATGAGGCCTAAGAAACTCTTTAACATGTGGAAAACCTAGCCTTGGCCACCAATGCTAGCAACGATTTCGAAATTGGTGACAAGTTTTTTCATGTTTGTTTCGGGATTTGTCAGGGTGCGTATCGGCGGAAAGTGATTTCGACGGCAAAACCGACCCCGGTCTCGGGCAGGCGCAAGACCGCGCCGTGGCGCAAGGCGATTGCCCGCACCAGAGAAAGTCCGAGACCGTGTCCCGGTTTGGCTTCGGTTCCTGCGCCCCGCGCAAACGGTCGGAGCAGCGTTTCACCGACATCACCTTCGACCCCTGGCCCGGTATCGGAAACCCTGAGAACGACCTGGTCTCCGGCATCGCTGAGACTAACCCGGACCATGTCACCAGGACGGGTGTATTTGATCCCGTTCTCGACAAGGTTCGACACCATCTGCGCCAAAAGCTGGCCATCCCCTAGGATCATCGCGTCGGGCAGGATTGCCGCTTCAAGATGGCGGTCTTCCTCCTCGGCGACCGGTTGGTACAGGTTGACGATTCCCTCGCAGACAGCTGAGAGGTCGAGCGGGTCCAACCCCGCAGATGACCCGGCCTCGGCGTCCATCGCCGCGATTGACAGAAGCGAGTCGAACAATCGAATGGTCGCGCGGATCTCATCGTCCAGTCCGGCACGGGCGGCGGCGTCTATATCCAGTTTTTCAAGCTGCGACTGAATGCGGGCAAGAGGCGTTCGCATCTCATGTGCAACTGTGTCGCCCAGACGCCCATGCGCCGCAAACAGATGCGCGATCCGGTCCAGCATAGCATTGATATGGGCGCGCAGAGTCGCGAATTCGCCCCGCCCTTCCCCTTCCTGTCCGGCAAGCCGCTGTTCCAATCCGCGTGTCCTGCCGATGTCATCCAAAGCCCGGTTCAGCGCCAGCATCTGCCGCTCTGCCCGGTAGGACATGGCCCAGGCCACCAACAGACCCGCAGCCGCCATCAGCGCGGCAAACCCCAGCACGATCCGTCGAAAAGCTGCCATCGTGTCATTCAGTGGCGCAAGCCCCACCCCAACCAACATCGCGAAGCCGCCGCGCAACGGCTGGGCGGCGACAAGATGAGTCATATCCTGACCATCCTTTTCAAGGGCCAATGGCATCACCACGGGCGCTTCGCCTTCGGCTGGGCGAGTCAGGTCATTGGGCCATGAATCCAGATTTCCCGCCAACACTTCGCCCTGACGGTCAAGCAACATGAACAGGGCACCAGTGTCACCGGTTTCTCCGGTCGTGGCACGAAACTCCATCGCCTGACGCACGGCAATGATGCGGCGTTGATCATAAAGCGCGGCATAGCTGTCTAGCTCTGCGTGAAGCCGTGTTTCGGCGTCCTTCATCAGCCGCGTTTCCAGCCGTGTCTGCATCATGACCGCCCCGATAAGCGCCATAGCGACGGGAAGAAACGCAATCATCAGGCCCGAAAGGAACCGTCGGTTCATTCGGCTTGCCCCCCGTTGGGATCAAACAGATAGCCTGCCCCGCGCTCTGTTCGGATAAAGGCCAGGCCCGTCGCACCTTCGAGCTTGCGGCGCAGGCGGCCGACATGCACATCCACGACATTTGTCTGCGGATCGAAATGCAGGTTCCAGACGTGCTCCAGCAGCTGCATCCGCGTCACCGCGACCCCGGCATTGGTGGCGAAATACATCAACAGTTCGAATTCCTTGGGTGAAACTGGGATAAACTCCTGTCGAAAATGCACGGTTCGGGCGCGGATGCGAATTTCGAGATCACCAAAGACAAGGAAATCATTGTCCGTCGCCTGCGCCCTTCCGCGACGCACCAGCGCCTTGATCCTGGCGCGCAATTCTTCTGGCGCAAAGGGTTTTGGCAGATAGTCATCCGCGCCCCGCTCCAATCCATCGACCCGGTGCCCGGCATGGGCCAGAGCGGATACGACAAGGATCGCCGGGATCGTGCCAGCCCGCTTTAGCTCGGCAATGGCGTCGATCCCGTCGCCATCGGGCAGCAGCCGGTCAAGGATCGCCATGGCATAGCGCGACAGCGGCGCAGCCTTGATCGCGTCCGTATAGCTGGTCATTAGCACCGGCTCATATCCAAGCTCGGCACAGGCGGCCCTGAAGACTGCGCCCATGTCGCGGTCATCCTCGACAATCAGGATGCGCTCTTTCTCGGCCATCTGCATAATCCCTCAATCGAAAATAACGACTTCGCGGTCCAGAATATTGGCGCGGCTGGATGGACGAAGCCTGTCGCCTTCTTCCCAAGGGTTCAAGACATAATGCCGGGTAGAGCCATCGGCGAGGCGTATCAGAAGCAGGACTGGCGTGGTGAAACCGATGGCGTCGGCCCATCCCTGTTCAAGCGCATCAACCGCCGTGCCATTCACCGCAAGGATGCGGTCATCAACACTCAGACCCGAGAAAAAGCCGATCCCGTCTTCGCCGATCTTGGTGATCGCTCCGGCAAGGTCAGTCTGTATCCCCATCTCGTGCAGCGTATAGCTTGCCTTGCGCAGAACAGCGGTCGCTGCCATTGGCGCGATGGGCTGTGCGCTGCGTGGGGATGCCAACGTGAGAGTCATCGTCACACCGTCCCGGATCACAACCATATCAGGTTCGTACTGCCCCTGCGACAGGGCAGCCAGGGCAAAGGCGATGTCCCCCGGACACGTGATCTCGGTCCCCGCCAGCGCGACAAGGATGTCACCCGCCTTAAGCCCCGCCAGCGCCGCCGGTTTCCCGGCCGCGACATGGTCAACCAGAACACCATGCGCCTGTTCCAGCCCCAAAGCCGCGCGGATGGTGGCGGATAACGCCCGCACCCGAAATCCAGGCGACATCGCGGCCTTTGCACCGCCCTCGACCAGGTGATCGACCTCTTCCATGGGCACGGCATAGGCAATTCCCACGAAATAGCGTGATCCGTCAGCGATACGCGTATTGACCCCGACAACCCGGCCCACCGCATCCACAAGCGGCCCTCCGGAGGAACCCGGATTGACCGGTGCGGAATGTTGCAGATAGCGAACCGGTTGCTGCGGGTCGACCTGCCGCATGCGCGTCGAAACGATCCCTCTGGTCACGCTGAAAACTGCCTCAAGCGGCGCGCCGACGGCATAGACATCCTCTCCGACCTGCGGCACGGCGCCTGCGGTCAGGACTACATCGAATGGGGTGGCGACCTGAAGGACTGCAAGATCGCGCGCGGGATCCACGGCCCGCACCCGCGCGGTCACCCGCCGCCCCGCGTGATCGACCAGCACCACCTCATCCGCCCGCCCGACCACATGGGCGTTGGTAATCACCGTGAACCCGTCGCCATAGACAAATCCAGAGCCAAGAAAACGCTCATCTAGATTCGCACTCCGCACCACAAGGGTTGCAGCCATCGCTTGTGATAGCCCAGACGAGGCGACCGCCGCTCCAGCCGAAAACAACAACCAAATAACTGCAAAAACGCCAAAAATCCGCATCTCTATTCCGTTTCTTCAATCCATTCGCCTTCCGTGATGGGCCGAAACGGGCAGAAACTCACGTGAAAAACCCTGTCATGTTTCACAAAGCCATTGGCAGCAGACCCGGCCCTGACCTAGGCTTCCATCAGCCAGTTGGATTGGAGGCTTTCATGATTTCAAAAAAGGTATTTTTCGTCAGCTTGTGTGCCCTTGGCCTGACCGGTCCCGCCATTGCCGATACCCAAAACCTGTTGGAAAAGGCCCGCCTGTCGCGGCAGGTCTACGACGAAGGTGTCGCGGCAAAGGACCCGCTTGTCATCATCGCCGCCGCCAAGTTGCGCCGCGCGGTCGGCCTTGCCGCCAAGGACCGCCTGCCCGAGGGCGGCATAGCCTATGACGGCTCTCGCTTGGGTTGGGAGCAGATGCTTGCGACCGCCCGCGAACTGGCCGTCGGGGACGACGTGCTTCTTGGCATCATTGCGGATGTCGAAGCCGAAAACACCAAGGGCGTTCTGGCCGGGCCGGTCTATAACATCGGCAAGCTCGACGGAAAGGCCGAGCATCTCTATCGCCCAATTGACTTCGCCGCCGCCGACTACGCCGCGGTCTATGTCGAGGCCCATGACAGCACCGATTTGAATCTATTTATCTATGACAGCCAGAACCGGCTTGTCTGTTCAGACACAGACGCCAGCGCCATCGCCTATTGCGGCTGGCGGCCCGCGACCACCGGGTCTTTCGCGGTCAAGGTGGTGAACGCCGCCGGGCTCACCACCGAATATTCGCTGATGACGAACTGAGGGGGCAACATGAAACGCCTGTCCCTTGCTGCAATTCTGGCTTCGTCCATCGCAGGTGGCGCCTGGGCTGAGAATTTCGCCCTTCTGGTCGGGGCCTCGACTTACGACAACCTCGACGAACGGTTCTGGCTCACGGGGCCGGCAAATGATGTCGACCTTGTGCGCACCTACCTGACCACCACCGCGCCTGTGCCATTCGCACCTGAGAATGTCACGGTACTGGCGGATGGGCTGGAAGGCGGCACCAAGCCGACCCTCGCCGCCATCCGCGAGGCATTCGCCCAGATCGCCGCCCGTGCCCAGCAGGGCGATTTCGTCTATCTGCATTTCTCGGGCCACGGCACCCAGGCCCCGGCGATCAACCCGGAAACCGAAATCGACGGACTGGATGAAATGTTCCTGCCGGTTGATATCGGCCCGTGGAACGACACGGTCGGCACCGTTGAAAATGCGCTGGTCGATGATGAGATCGGTGTTCTGATCGGTGCGATACGGGCCAAGGGTGCCACGGTTTGGGCGGTGTTCGACAGCTGCCATTCGGGCACCGTCACCCGCGGCGCGCCCTCTGGCGATGACGAGGACGAGGTCCGTCTGCGCAAGCTGTCCCCCGAAACGCTGGGTGTGACGCAAGCGGCACTGGATGATGCAGCCACACGCTCCCGTGCTCTCCCCGATCCCCGCACCCGCCCCGAAAGCCCGGTGGGGGATGCCCTGATGGGCGATGGTGACGGCGCGTTTGTCGCATTCTATGCCGCGCAGACCAATGAAACGACACCGGAAAAACGCCTGCCCAAGGGCAAGCCGGGTCGCCGCTCGCAAGGCGTGTTCACTTATACGATTTTTGAAACTCTGGCCGAGAAACCCGGCCTGACCTACCGCCAGTTGGGGCAGGAAGTGATGCGCAAATACGCTGTCCAGAACCTGGCCCTGTCGACCCCGATGTTCGAAGGCGATCTCGACGCCCATGTATTCTCGGGCGAGGCAAGCGGCAAGATCACGCAATGGCCCGTCTCTCAGAGTGACTTTGGCCTTTCGGTCAAGGCCGGTCACCTGCAAGGCCTAACTCAGGGCGAAGTGCTGGCGATCCTACCCAGCCCCGCCAGCACGCTGAACGAGGCGTTGGGATATGTCGAGGTGACCTTCGTCGATACCTTCACTGCCGAAGCCGAGGGTATAGACCACGAGGGCCTTGCCGCCTATGACGAGGCCGACCTGCCCCGCGGCGCCTATGTGCGCCGCTTGCAGGAGCCTGTGGATTTCACCCTGACCGTGGCCCTTCCTGACGCCGACGGCCCCGCCCTTCCAAACGCTCTGTTCGAGGCGATAGCGCAGCTACAGACCGATCTGGGCACGACGGGCCGCGTGCAGTTCGTGCCCGCAGGTTCCGAGGCCGATGTCCGCCTGGCGGTTCTGCCCGAAAGCCGGCGCCCGGATGCAGTCTGGATGCTACCCGGATCGGGCATGTTCGAGAATGAAAAACAAGGACAAATCCCGTCCATCGGAACGGATGGCCGCGACGCCGCCGAGGTCGCGGCACTGTTGCGGGACAACCTCGAGACCATGTCGCGTGCGATCAACCTGCTGCGACTGGGCGGTCAATACGACAACACGGGCCTGCGCATCGACCTGCGGCTTCAGACCAAGAACAAACAGAACCGCAACCTGCGTGACCTCGACCTTGCTTCGGTTCCGGTGCTGCTGCCGGACGACCAGGTCCATATCCTGACTCGCAACGACAAGGATTTCCCCGTCGACGTGAACGTCCTGCATATCGGCTCGGACTACTCGATCTCGCATTTCTACTCGGGTCGACTGAACCCCGGAGACCAACTCAAGAAGGGTCTGTTCCGCATAACGGACGAAGCCTTCGGACGCGACCGCGTGGTGGTCATCATCTCGCCCGCCCAACCCCAGACCCCGGTCGAGGATTTGCGGTTTCTCGCGCAGGATGCGGTGGCAGTTACCCGCGGTCAGACGACCGGCGGCAGCGGCTTTTCCGCCGCTCTACAGGAAGCCGGTTTCGGAACCGTCACCCGCGGCGCGATGGCGCTTGAAGATGACAGCGGCCCGGCCCCGGCAATCTTGCAATTCGATATCGACACCAAACCGGCGCGCTGACTTTTTCTGGTTTCAAATACCCCGGGGTCCGGGGCAGCGCCCCGGCCCTGTAAAACGAAAACGGCGCCCGAACCGGGGCGCCGTTGACAGGTCTGACTAACCGGGTGGGTCAGGCTTTCATCAACCCTTCCGACTTGGCGTATTCATAGGCGTCATCCAGCGTCTTGGCGAACCGCGCCACCGCTTCCCTAACCTGCGCTTCGGTGATGATCAGCGGCGGGCAGAATGCGATGGCGTCCTTGATGTTGCGGATTATCAGCCCGTGGTCGTGGGCGCGCTCGAAGAAAAACGCGCCGACCTTGCCCTCGGGATCAAACAGCGTGCGATTGGTCTTGTCCGCCACCAGTTGCACCGCCGCGATCAGGCCGACGCCGCGCACCTGCCCGACCATCGGGTGATCGGCCAGCTTGCCCAGTTCCGCATGCAGCACCTCGCCCACACGGGCGGCATTTCCAACAAGGTCACGTTCCTCGATGATCGCAAGGTTTTCCAGACCAACCGCCGTCGCAACCGGGTGCCCCGAGCCGGTGAAGCCATGCCCCAGCGTTCCAAGTTCGGCGGTGTGTGTGGCAATGGCCTGATAGACCTCGTCCGACAGCATGATCGCCGCGAGAGGTTGATAAGATGACGTCAGCTGTTTGGACAGAACAAGGAAATCGGGTTTGATGCCGAATGTCTCGCACGCGAACATCTTGCCAGTGCGCCCGAAGCCGGTGATGACTTCATCCGCAATCAGCAGGATGTCATATTTTTTGCAGATGGCCTGCACCTTTTCCCAGTAGCCCGCCGGGGGCACCAGCACGCCGCCCGCCCCGATCAGCGGTTCGCCAATGAAGGCCGCGACGGTTTCCGGGCCTTCCTCCTGAATCACCGCCTCGATCTCATCTGCCAGCCGCTGAGCGAACTGTTCTTCGGTCTCGCCATCGTTGGCAAACGCATAAGCATGCGGCGTAGTCACATGGCGCACCGGGATCGCGGGCAAGTCGAACCCGGTGTGGTTCCAGGGCAAGCCCGTCAGCGACCCCGAGGCAATGGTGATACCGTGGTAGCCGTTCTTGCGTGCGATAAATTTCTTTTTCTCAGGCCGGCCCAGTGCGTTGTTCATGAACCAGACCAGCTTGATTACCGTATCATTGGCTTCCGAGCCGGAATTGGTAAAGAACACCTTGGTAAGATGATCCGGCGTAATTTCGACCAGCTTGTCGGCCAATCGAGCAGCCGGACCGTGGGTCTTTTGAGCAAACACATGATAATAGGGCAGCTTGGCCATCTGCTCTGACGCGGCCTTCTGCAAACGGTCCTCGCCGAAGCCGACCGCAACTGACCACAATCCCGCCAACGCCTCGATATACTCATTGCCCTGGTCGTCATAGACAAAGACTCCGTCGCCGCGATCCATGACCCGCGGGCCTTCAGCCTCAAGCTTGCGGGCGTTGGTATAGGGGTGCAGGTGCGCGCGCTTGTCCAGTTCGGCAGTCGAGTTCATAAGGTTCATCGGACTCTCCTTGAAAGGTGGGGTCAAGAAATCGGACCGTGGGGATGGATATCTCACGGATCTTGATATCGCTGGTAGAGCAGTTCCGAAGGATAAAAAATAGATAATTCAGGGTATGCCGTTCTTGGACACCCCAAAATGCCCGTATTGAATTACCGATCGAACGACCAAAATATTGCAGTTACGCGCCAGCTTGCGCATAGTGAGCGGGACAACTTTAAGGATTTTACTAGTGCCAAGCCTCAACCGCATTCTTCATGTCGAAGACGACCCGGACATCCGCGAAATCGTCAATATCTGCCTTTGCGCAATGGGCGGGTTCGAGTTGTTGCAATGTGAAGGCGGTCAGCAAGCGATGGACAAGGCCGAGGCATTCGCGCCCGACTTGTTTCTGTTCGACCTGATGATGCCAGGCATGAGCGGGATCGACACGCTGAAAGCACTTCGCGAAATCCCCGCGCTTGTCGGCGTGCCCGCGATTTTCTGCACATCGGTCAATGTTGCGGAAGAATACAAAAGCGAGTTACGCGCACTTTCGGTCGGGGCAGTTCAGAAACCGTTTGATCCGATGACCCTCGCGCAGCAGATCACAGACATCTGGAACGCGCATCATCAGGGTCAATAGAATCGGGTCGCCCCGTCACTCGTCCCCGAAACAGGCGCACATCTCGTCCGCCAGTTCATCGGCCAGAAGAAGCATCTCCATCTCATCCGCCAGCGGCAGATTGCGCAGAACCACATCCGCCAGCATAGCTTCAGTGGCCTGCGCTACGCGGGCAAGCTCGTGGAATCCATGCGTCGGCGCAACGCCAACGATATTGTGGGACAGGTAAAACAGCCGATGAACCATCTCAGGCGTTCCGGTTCCTGCCGAAAACTCGCAGATCAGGTCCTCAACCTCGGAGTGCTTGCGCCGCAGCGACCCCAGGAATCGAAGGCGCAATTGCGCAATCGGGTCAAGCGCGGTTCCGTCAGCCATGATCCACCTCGGTCTGTTCCGCCAGCGGCATTGTTACGAAGAAGGTCGTGCCTTTGCCCAGCTCACTTTCATAGTCGATTTCAGCGGCGTGGGCATGCACGATCTGCTGCACGATGTTCAGCCCCAGCCCGGTGCCTTCATGGGCGCGGTGATCGGTCGAATCGATCTGACTGAACTTGGCAAAAATCTTGTCCTTCGATCCCTCGGGAATACCGATCCCGGTGTCGGTGACACTGATCCGAATGGCATCGCCGATATTGCACACTTCGACGGTGACGCTGCTGCCGTCTGATGAAAATTTCACAGCGTTCGACAACAGGTTGTCAAAGACTTGCAACATCCGGTCATAGTCGCCACGCACAAGATGCCCGCGATCCATGCGCCCGGTGACGACTTTCACGTCCTTGTTTTCCTTCTGCGAGAACGAGGCAATCGCATCGACCGAATCCTCGACCACCTCGGCCGGATCAAGCGAGACGAAGTTGTAGTTCATCTGCTCGCTTTCCAGCTTTTGCAGGTCCAGCAGGTCGTTGATCAGGTTGGAAAGCCGTTTGCTGTTTTTGTCCGCGATCCCAAGGATCTTCTGATAGCCCTCTGGATTCGCGGTCGTATCCATGGATTTCATCAACCCAAGCGCCCCGATGATCGAAGTCAATGGCGTGCGCAATTCATGGCTGACAACAGAAACGAACTGCGACTTCAGCTCATAGACCTCTTTGGCGCGGTCGCGTTCGATCCTCAGTTCCTCGTATTGTTCGATGCCATTGCGGTAGAGCCGCAGGAAAATCATCGAACATTCCAGCACGAAGTAGAGAACAAACAGGACCGTCAGGAAATGCACCCACATCGCCGATCGGATCGGCGGCTGCTCGACCCAGATGTCGCGCAGCGGGATGAACAGGAATACAGCACCATAGATCACCAGACGGACACCCAGAACCGATGGCAACTGGTGGTTGTTCACGGCCGCAAAAAGCCCAGCGGCAAAGAGGAAGAACAACGATGTGAAATGCTCGGCTGGCCCTTCGAGGTTCGCCACCATCAAGGTGAAACTGCCGACCGCAATTGAACTCAGCGTCGATGTGGCCAGCAATTGCCGATGGAACATGCGCGCCTTGCGCGCCGACCCGCCATTCCAGCGGAACGCACGCATCGAGACGAAGGTGTCCAGCATCTCGGTGCCCTGGCACAGGGCGAAACAGAAAAGTGCGATATCGGGACTATAGAAAAACGCGCACAACAAGGCCGCGCCGAAATAGATCCCCTGGCGCTGCCAGAACAGGGCAAGCCCGCCGCCGGCGAAATCCTTGATCTGCTTCTCAAGGCGCTTGACGTCCGCGCCCGTCAGCTTGTGAGACGATCGCAGTTTGCCAACAATATGGCGAAGGGCGGCCTTTGGCCCGATCGCGAAATCGGGTGCGTTGGGCATATCCCCTTGGGTTTCTGCGGTTGGCTTCATGATGACTGCTGCCCGTATAAGAATACTTGTTGCCTACCATGTTAGCCCTGGATTGTGGCAAGGTTCGGGACCAATCGCGGAATTTCAACGGTGATTGTGTTCAATGTAGCGCCGATCCGCACGGCGGTTCGATCACCTGCCCTTGATACCGCAGCTGCGGAACAACGCGATGATGGCAGTTGAATTCGACCATTTCGAATGTCGTATCGATGTGGCTGGTGCGGTGCGGCACGTAGGCTGACTGCGAAAAAGTGCCCGTTGCCTCGACAAGATCGCCAGTCTCGACACGTGCCTGGAACTCCGCGATCAGTTGCGGGTCGCGCAGCGTAAAGGACACGCGATTGGGGTATTTCTGAACCGGTGTCACGCCAGGATTTGCGGGTTCGACCGAAAGATCGACAAGAAGACGCGGGTCCTCATCTTGTAGAAACAGGGTTTCTGCGACTTCACCCATTACATGGAAACGCATGAAAAATTCAGACATGTTCACCCTTTCGGCAGCCGGGCCGCGCCCCCACGTGGCCCATATTTTTCAACACTTTGGCCACCGCTTGGCGACCTGCCCTATGGTTGTGGCGCCGCAAACTGGCAAAAACATGGTAGTTGCGTGAAATTTCGGCGGAGCGTCAGGTTGACGCCAATGCAGTACCAAAAGCACTTCGATCTGGCGCGACACGGCGTCAAAGTTGTGCATTACTCATAGTTGAATCGCAAAATTGATAACGCATTTGCCACAGTTTTGCCGTTTTCCTGCGATTGTGGCATTTTTTCTCTGGAAAAACGGTCAGGCATGTGGCCTGTTACTAGAAAAGTTGAGGCAGACATCAAGGCACCGAAGGATCAGAAAGATCCAGGAGTCTATCGGTAGTAGAGTGCTCCTGGGGCTTGGAGTCTTCGCTCGACAACGCGTGTGGTATATTTGTTGCCGATTGCGTGGCGACAGGTTGACGGTGTTCACCGGTACGACATGAACCGACTGCGACGGGACTGAAGACAACTATGCATGCGACAACGCTCTCATTCGGCAACATGCACAATCACGGCGACCTTCTGGTGCGTCTGTTCAAAGCACGACGCCAAAGCTTTATTGTCCAGAACAACTGGAACCTTCCTGAAACGGAAGGGATGGAATACGACCAGTATGACACCCCCGCCAGCCGGTGGATCGCGGTGCATGAAGGGGATCGTATCCTGGCCGGAATCCGCCTGACGCCCACAACGGCGAAATGTGGGATGTACTCCTATATGATCCGGGATGCTCAGAAGGGAATGCTGGACACGATCCCGTCGAACCTTCTGGATTTCGAAGCGCCGGTTGACCCGGACGTTTGGGAAAGCAGCCGGGTCTTCATCGCCAAAGATATCCCCGCCAACATCCGCAACAAGGTCCAGCGCCAGTTGATGATGCAGCTGATCACCGCAGCGCGGGAACAAGGCGCCAAGAAACTTCTGGGCATGGTGCCTGCGGTCTGGCCGCGCTGGATCGGTCGTCTTGGGCTGCGGGCGGAACCCGCAGGTCCGGTGATGGAGATGGACGGCCTGAAGGTTCAGGTCGCCATGATGGACCTGGAAGAAAACCTGCACTGACACCGCCCGCCCCGCGCCACGGGACCGCGACGTCACGCGGCTTTTAGCTGGCTTTGCCTGAAAACGCCCCCGACGCGCTGGGATCGTCCCGCATCGAGTCACGCAGCAGGACCTCATAGGCGCGGCGCTCCATTTCCGACTGCATGTCGGACCGGCGGCGCGAACGGATGATCCGCTGCAGCTTGCGCATGACTTCCTTCTGGTTGGACGAGCGATATTCAGCGTTTTCAACCGCTTGCTGCAACGAGAACAATGCCCCGGCGCGGGTCAGCGACATCAGCGATACGGTTTCGCCGACGCACATGCGAACCGGTTGGCCGCTCATGCGGACAGCCGAGGTTTCCCCGACACGTGCGTTCAGCATCATCTCGAATGCATGCTGTGACAGCGCATTGCGCGATTTCACCGCAACCAGAAACACTCCCGCACCGCGATAGGTGATCAAGTTTTCTTCGCTGTTGAAATTGTCCGAAAGATAAGACGCCACATCGGTCAGAAGCTGGCGGAAGGCCAGGTGGCTGAGTCCCTCGAACACCTGCTCGGCATTGGCGATTTTCACGCCAAAGACACTGAGCCGCAGCAGACGCGCGCGGCTGAGCTGCATCAGGTAGTTTTCAAAACTTACATAGCCCACAACCCGTTCGATTCCTGAAATCTCGATGGGTTCGTTCAGGCTGTGCTCCATGCTCTTGTCGAGATCTTTTTTCAGCGCCGCGACTTCGGACATCCCCTGCCGGTTGCGAGCCTGCTCGCGGAAGAGACGCTCGGCGTTCTTGATGCGGCTGAACAGCTCAAGAAAATCGAAGGGCTTGGTCACATAGTCGGTAGCACCGGCGGAAAAGGCCCGGTCGATGTATTTCTTCTGACTCATCGCCGTCAGCATGACGATCGGCGTGCGGCGATACCCGGGCGTCTTTCGGATTTTCTCGCAAAGGGTAATGCCGTTCATCACCGGCATTTGAATATCCAGAAGGAAGCAGTCGAACGGATCGTCGGCCTCGTTGATCAACCGGATCGCCTCGGGGCCGGATTCGGCTGTGACGATCTGGTGATCGGTTTCGGCCTCCACCGAAGCGGTCAAAAGATCACGGATGTTTTCGTCGTCATCGACTGCCAGTATCTTCATCTGTGCGCCCCCGGGGATTTTGGCCCCCAGGACTCCTTTACATGCTCCCATGTGCCGACCACGCCCCGTTGGAGTGGATGGTTCTGTGGCCCGCTTCAAGGTCAAGCTATTGGCGCAATGCGACGGAATTCGGGCAGAAAAGAGGATTCTTTACCGGTCGTTAACCATTTTCAAACGACTGCATTTTCCCTCTCAGGATAAGGTTTGCGGGCAGTGAATGCGTCGCCGCCTGTTGTTCGGCGGTCAGGCAGGTCAGCGTTCTGGCGGCCAGTTCCTCGACAGGAAGTCCAATGGTCGACACCCCGCCTCCGATCCACTTGTAATGTCCCGGATCGCCGTAACCGACGAACTCCGGGCCGGAGTTCAGGCTTCGGTCCGCCTCGAGAAGCGCGCTCAGAATGCCGTTGGATATCTCGAAACCGCCACAGACGACGGCATCCACATCGCCCCTGTCCAGGATGGCTTTGGCGCTGCTACGCCCCAGGTCGAAACTGGGCGCGTCGGTGAATTCAAGCGTTTCGTCCCTGCCAAGCCCGGCCTGCGACAGGCCGTTGAGAAACGCTGCCAACCGCTCGGCACCCGAAGACAGTGTGGCCTCGCCGCCGACATATGCAATCTTTCGATGATTTTTGGCAGCGAGCTGACCAACCGCATGGGCCAATGCGGTCGAATCGTCGATCAGGACGGAAGAGGCCGGTTGCTCGAGAACTCGGTGTCGAATCAACTGGATAACCCGCATGGATTTCAACAGTGGCCGTTCGAACTGCCAGTCGCCCGGCGCCGGCACCATGACCACGGCACCGGCCTGAACTTCGACCAGCCGCTGCAGCGCACGACGCTCAAGCAGTATGTCGTCACCAGTCAGGTGAATAATCAGGTGCAGCGCGTGTTCTTCACAGGCGACGGCCAACGCGTTGGCATAGCGGGCATAAAACTCGTTCACGATATTGGGCAGCAGAAGGCCGACAATTGCCGTCCGATCACCGCGCATCGCCTTGGCCGCGGCGCTTTTGACGTATCCCAGCTCAGCGGCGCGTTTCAGCACCGCGTCGCGGGTTTCCTTCTGCACATTGGGATGGTTCGACAGCGCCCGGCTGACGGTCATATGCGAGATGCCAAGATCTTTGGCGATGGATTTGATCGTCACCCGCTGCGACACGTCTGCCCGTTTCCTTCAAGGTTTCGGGCGATAATGGTCAATCGGGCGACCAAGATCAAAGGCAAATCGGTTGATCAGACTGCCACGCCGGACCAATCCGCGCCTCGCGCGCCCGTCAGGAACCCGTCCGACAGCCGTCCCCCCGGTGCCAGCGCAGCCAGGACGCGCGCGGCATCATCAGGCGATACGGAGCCATCTAGCACACCGCGATAGGCAGCAACGACGCTGCCGAACGCACCGGTCTGCGGCGACAGTCGCAGGGCCGAGACACCGGCATCGCGCAACTCTTCAACTTTGCGCACAAGGCTGGCGGTGCTGTCCGACAAAGTCTGGACCCCGTTCATGGCGAGGAAGGGCTGGCCATCGGTTGTCACGACTGACAACCCGTCGGGGTCGTCCTCGCAGGCGAATTGGCAATTGTCCTTGGTGCGGCCATGCAGACGCGCGTGGTAACACCGCCCTGAAATCGCCAGCGGCAGGCGTCCAAAACCCCAGACCTCGACCGCGACGCCAAGCTCGGCGCCCAGCGCGGCCAGCACCTGAACCGAAGACAGCGGCAACTCGGGCGGCAGACAAATCCGGGTCGCGCCGCGCGACGCAAGCCAGCGAAACGTGCCCTCGTTATAGACATTGACCAGCGGACCCACCCAGAACTCCGCCCCATCCGGCACATGGGACAGCGCCGTTAGGTCGTTGATCTCGACCGGGACGCCCATCGCGCCCAGATCAGCCGTCAACTTCCGTTCACGCTTCAGCGTCACCAGCGCAAGCGAGGTCAGCGCAACGGTCTTGCCGGCGTCCAACAGCGTCTCGACCGCCGCGGGGATACGATCCTGATAAAACGGCAGACGTTTGGAACAGACCAACTCACCCAGCACCACGCGTAGCGCAGCGCTGTCTGCCATTTCGCCGTAAAAACCCGCCCAGGTGTCTGCGTCCCAGAAGAACTGGTTTGGTCCGATTGTCAGGTCCATCGCGTCACCTCCAGGTTTTCTTGTAGGCGCCGGTGGTGCCGGATTGCCCTTCGCTGAGCCGCGCCAGCATACCCGCAGGCAACGGACGCCCCTCGGCCACGGCATCAACTGCGGCGCGGAAATTCCTGACCACCTGCGCCACGTAAGAGCGCGACCTCTGACGGCCCTCGATCTTCAGCGCAGTCACTCCGGCCTTGGCCAGTTGCGGGATCAGTTGCTCCGCATTGAGGCTGGTGGGGTCTTCGAACGTGTGGCTGGTCTTGTCACCGGCGGTGAAACACCCCTTGCACAAGGTCGGATAAGGCGCGGGTTCATCGCGGCCGACCTTGTGGATTGTGTAACCACCCAGCCGGGCGGCCAAACCGTCGGGTTCCTCACTGTATTTTACATGGCTTGCCGGAGAGCAGACCCCGTTCATGTTCGGAGACTCTCCCGTAGCGTAGGACGAAAGTGAACACCGCCCTTCGGCCATGACACAGAGACCGCCAAAGACAAACACCTCGGTCTCGACATCGATTTCGGCATTGATCGCGGCGATTTCTGGAACGGACAGGACACGCGGCAGCACCACGCGTTTCACGTCGAACGTATCGGCGTAAAAGTTGATAATATCGGAATTGGCGGCAGCAGCCTGAACCGAAAGGTGCCGTCGCAGACCCGGATGATGCTCGGCGGCAAAGGCCAGAAGGCCGATGTCGGCCAAGATCACCGCATCCGCCCCGGCGGTTTCGGCATCGGCAATCGCAGCATGCCACAGGTGTTCGGCTCCGGCACGGGGATAGGTATTGATCGCCACCAGCACCTTTGAACCGCGGGCATGGGCAAATGCGATCCCTTCGGCCATTTCCGCGCGGCCGAAGTTGAGGCCGGGGAAATTGCGGGCGTTGGTTTCGTCGGCGAAGCCACAATAGATCGTGTGGGCCCCGGCCTTGACCGCAGCGCGCAGGGCTGCAGGCGTTCCGGCGGGGCAGACGATTTCAAGGGTCATCAGTAATCCTCTTCCGGGCGGGTCAGCGCGACGCCGGTGCGACGTTCGGCGAACCGGATCAGCGCACGCAAGGGGCGGGAAAGGGTCATCGGCAGGGCGTCGATCTCCTCGGACAGGTCCAGTTCCGCGTCGTCGATCGCATTGCGCAGGGCCAGTGTCGCGGCGGTGTCCCCCTCGATCACCAGATCCCGCGAGAAGAACAGAGCATCGCCATCATAGACCCCGTGAACCAGACCCAGCAGCGCAGCCATCGGCCCAGCAATCCGCGCATCCCCGCCGGGATCGCGGCGCAGCACACGGATATGCGGCTCGGATGCGCGCAGGTCGAATTGCAGCACCATCGGCAGGTCGGTCGGGTCAATCACGAACCGCGCTGCGCCGTCGCTACCCAGGCGGGTCAGAAGTTCAGGGTGGCGTCGAGTGATGCGACGGGCCAGCGCTGTCAGCGCGACGGACAAAGGCGCCAGCGGCGGCAGGCGCAAGGCCAGCGCCGCCGGGCGCGGAAAGACCGGTATCGATCCCGGCGTTTCGGCGTAATGCAAATTGTCCTCCTTGCACGGGCCAAGATTATTGGAGGGCAGGAACCGGGACGCAGGCCCCACCCCCGAAACAGGGCATAGTCCGAGTCGCCCGGGCCTTGCTTGACAATCGTCAAGTGGCGTGCGGTTTTCCCCTGCTAGGACAGAATCCGCCGATCTCCAATCAACGGACCCCGGAACTGCCCGATGCGCGCCCTACCCGCCTTTCCCGACCTCAGACACTTCCTTCAATGGTGCGACGACACCGGGCAACTTGCGCATATCGCCGACCCGGTCCCGATCCGCCATCGCATGACGGCAGTCCACAAGACCGTGTTGGAGGCGGGCGGCCCGGTTCTTCAGTTTGACAATCCACTTGGCGGAAACGGCATGCCCGTCGTGACCAACCTGTTCGGCACTGCTGACCGGGTTGCTGCCGGGCTGGGCCTGACTCTGGACGGGCTGGACGAGTTCGGCGCCTTTCTTGCTTCGCTCCGCAGCCCGGCTCCGCCCGAAGGCATGCGAGATGCCCTGTCGCGCTGGCCGATGCTGAAGGCGGCGCTGGCGACCCGGCCAAAAACCGGCGGTAAGGCTGCGGTACAGAAAGAGGTTTGGCAGGGAAAAGATGTCGATCTGAGCGCAATCCCGGTCCAGACCCACTGGCCGGGCGACGCCGGGCCACTGATCACTTGGCCGGTTGTCCTGACCCGCCCGCACGACAGCGACCCAACCGATACCGGGCGCTATAATGCCGGCGTTTACCGCGCGCAGGTGATTGACCGGGACCGCATCATCATGCGCTGGCTGGCCCACCGCGGCGGCGCGGCGCATCATCGAAGCTGGCAGAAGGCGGGTGAGAAGATGCCCGTCGCCATTGCGCTGGGATGTGATCCTGGCACGCTGCTGGCGGCGGCGCTTCCCTTGCCGGAAACCGTGTCGGAACTGACCTTCTCAGGCGTCCTGCGTGGAGCGCGCCCGCATTTGGTGCCCGCGAAAACCGTGCCGCTGATGGTGCCCGCTGAAGCCGAGATCATACTAGAGGGTTGGGTTGACCCGGTTGAAACCGCCCCCGAGGGACCATTCGGCGACCACACCGGGTACTATAACGCCGCCGAGCCCTTTCCCCTCATGCAGGTCAGCGCCATCACCCACCGACCCGATCCCCTTTACCTGTCCACCTATACGGGGCGTCCACCGGACGAACCGGCGATAATCGGAGAGGTATTCAACCGCCTGACACTGCCAGTGATCCGCGCGCAGATCCCCGAGGTCCGCGACCTGTGGCTTCCTCCCGCCGCCTGTTCCTATCGCATGGCGGTGGTGTCGATCGACAAACGTTATCCCGGTCAGGCGCGGCGGGTGATGATGGCGTTGTGGGGGATGCTGCCGCAGTTTTCCTATACCAAGCTGGTCATCGTAGTGGATGACGACCTAGACCCGTCCAACTGGGACGATATCGCCTGGGCGCTTGCAACCCGGATGGATCCGGGTCGCGACCTGATGCTGGTCGATGGCACGCCGATGGATTACCTCGACTTCGCGTCGCCGGAACCGGGGCTGGCCGGTAAGCTGGGGATCGACGCGACCACCAAGATCGGTGCGGAAACTCACCGCGATTGGGGTGAAGTCATGCGCACCGACCCCGGCGATGTGGCTTGGGCGCAAGACCTTGTCGCGCGTGTCCTACCGGGGGTGCGGCCATGACGGTCCGGGTTGTGCTAGGGGTCAGTGGCGCATCCGGCGCGGTATTGTCGCTAGCCGTGGCGCGGGCGCTTCGGGACATCGGCGCATCCATCGACCTTGTTGTCAGCGAAGCGGGACGTCGCACCCTGACCGAAGAAATCGGTCCCGATGCCTATGACGGTTTGAAAGACCTCGCAGCCACCACCTATCCGGTGCGCGATATCGGGGCGCGGATCGCCAGCGGTTCTTCCCCGGTCGCAGGCATGATCGTCGCCCCCTGCTCCATGCGGTCGCTGGCGGCCATTGCGCATGGCCTGGATGACAACCTTCTGACCCGCGCCGCCGGTGTGCAGTTGAAAGAGCGACGCAAACTTATCCTTCTGGCGCGGGAAACTCCGCTGACCCTGGCCCACCTGCGCAACATGACCGCCGTGACCGAGATGGGCGGGATCATCATGCCTCCGGTGCCCGCTTTCTACTTGGGACACGCCAACCTTGATGTCGCCGCCACCCAGATTGCGGCGCGCGCCGTCGATCTGTTGCGCGTCGCGCCGCCTATTGCAGAGGCCTGGAACGGTTAACTTTCCCCGCCAAGGCAGCCAGACATCGCAATGCCGATGTTGCGGATCAGGTCAGGATAGAAGCCCATGTTTTCGGCCAGGCCCGCCCCCATTGGGTCAATGACCGCGGTGCCGACATCGCTTCCTTCTGTGACGGTTCGAACCAGCTTGGGATTGAACTGCGGTTCGGAAAAGACACATGTCACCCCCGCGCCGCGCACCAGGTCGCGGATCGCAGCCACCCGGCGCGGACCGGGATCAGCCGCATCGCCCAGCGCAATTGATCCTTTGGCCGAAATCCCAAACCGGGTCTCGAAGTACTGATAGGCATCGTGGAACACAACGAAAGGCACGCCCCGAACTGGCGCCAGAAGCGCCTCGACATCCGCGATTGCAGCGTCGATCTCTTCCTGACCCGCCCGGGCGTTGGCACGATAGGCGGACGCGTTCTCCGGGTCTGCACCGGCCAGGTTCTCAGCGATCACATCAAGCCAGGCCTTGCCGTTTTCCGGGTCGAGCCAAGCATGCGGGTCGATGACTTCGCCCTCGTGCGAGTGATCGGCGTCGTGATGATCGTCCTGGTGTTCGTCGTGGCGATCGTCGTCGTGATGATCTTCGTCATGGCCGTGATCGTCATCTCCGTGATCGTGTTCAGCAAACGCTTCGCCAGTGCGCAACTGCAACTCGAGCCCACCACCCTGGTGCAAAAGCGAGATGACCACAGCATCCGAGGCCAGCTCAGACACTGCCTTCCCCATCCACGGTGCCAGTTCGGGTCCAACCCAGAACACCAGATCGGCCTTTTCCAGTATCGCCGCTTCGGATGGGCGCATGGAGTAACCGTGTGGCGAGGCATTGGCTGGCAACACCTGGTCCGGCGTACCAACGCCGTCCATCACCCGCGCCACCAGCGCCCGCACGGGTGCGATGTCGGCAGCTACATTTGGCACTTCTGCCGCAGCCGTGCCTGCCGCGCAAAACAGCGCGACGCCAATCCAGTTCGTAAAACGCATGTCGGGACTCATGTAATGTTATAACAGCCGCGGCTTGATAAGGCGGATGGTATAACATATCAAGTCCTAGTTTCAGGCAGGATGTGACTCGATTTGGACCCGCTCGGTTTTTCCCCCCATAACCACGACCACTGCATCTCGGACGGCGTCGCAGCGGCCGACGCGCAGTGCCGCGCCAAAGGGCTGCAACTGACGCCGGTGCGCCGGCGCGTGCTGGAAATCCTGTTGCAAGAGCACCGCGCCATGGGCGCCTATGACATTCTCGACCACCTGCGCAACGAGGGGCTGGGCAGCCAGCCGCCCGTGGCCTACCGCGCGTTGGATTTCCTTGTAAAACACGGGTTTGCCCACAAGATCGAGCGGCTGAACGCATTTGTCGCCTGCGCCCATCCCGAAGGTGATCACGCCCCGGTTTTCCTGATCTGCCGCGATTGCAACAGCGTGGCCGAGTCCGATGGCCGCACTGTTCGCAAAGCCATGGCAGACACCGCGTCGCAAAGCGGGTTCGCCATTGACCGCAGTGTGGTCGAAGCCCTTGGCCTGTGTCCAAATTGCCGCGAAGGACACGCAGAATGACGCTAATTTCGCTGCAGGACATGTCCGTGTCTCTTGCCGGCCAAACTGTGCTGCGGGGCGTCAACTTGAGCATCAAAAAAGGTGAGATCGTCACCATCGTCGGCCCGAACGGGTCTGGGAAGTCAACCCTGCTGAAGGCTATCATCGGTGCCGTAACCCCAAGCGCGGGCATGGTGACAGCAACGCCCGGTCTGGTGATCGGTTACGTGCCGCAGAAGCTCCATATCGACCAGACATTACCGCTGACGGTGCGCCGTTTTCTCAGCCTGCCGCGCAGGGTTGATGATGACAGGGCAATGCGCGCCCTGGAGCGCACCGGAGCGGCGGCGCTGGCAGGGCGTCAGATGTCGGCCCTGTCCGGCGGCCAGTTTCAGCGCGTCCTTCTGGCCCGTGCCCTGTTACATGACCCCGACATCCTGATCCTTGACGAAGCCACGCAGGGGTTGGACCAACCTGGATCGGCGGCCTTTTACCGGCTGATCGAAGAATTGCGTGCGGAACTCGGTTGCGCGGTGATTATGGTTAGCCATGAATTGCACGTGGTCATGGCGGCCAGCGACCGGGTCATCTGCCTGAATGGGCATGTCTGCTGCGAAGGTGAGCCAGAGCATGTCGCCTCAGCCCCGGAATACCGTGCGCTCTTTGGTACCGGAACGCAGGGCGCACTGGCGCTTTACCGTCACGAACACAACCACGCCCATGATCACGATCATACGCACCAACATGCGCACGACCACGAGGCAGCGACATGAGCCTGTTGGATGATTTTCTGATCCGCGCCGCGCTTGCCGGTCTCGGCGTCGCGCTGGCTGCGGCGCCGCTCGGATGTTTCGTCGTCTGGCGGCGCATGGCCTATTTCGGCGACGCCACCGCCCATGCCGCGATCCTAGGGGTGGCACTGTCTTTGGCATTTCAAACCTCGGTCTTCGCCGGGGTTCTGGCTGTGGCGCTGACAATGGCCTTGACCGTTTCGACCCTGTCGGGGCGGGGCCACGCGGTCGATACGCTTCTGGGGGTCATGGCACATTCGGCACTGGCGCTTGGTCTGGTCGCCGTGTCATTCATTGACGGCGTGCGGATCGACCTGATGGCCTATCTGTTCGGCGACATCCTGTCTGTTAGTCGCACCGACCTGCTTGTGATCTGGGGCGGTTCGACGCTGGTTCTGGGGCTGTTGGGCTGGCGCTGGTCGGCACTTTTGACGGCAACCCTGAACCCTGATCTGGCCTGGTCCGCCGGGATCAACCCGACCCGCGAACAGCGCATTCTGACGATTGCCCTTGCGCTTGTAGTGGCCGTAGCGATCAAAGTTGTCGGTGTCCTGCTGATCGCCGCAATGCTGATCGTACCTGCTGCGGCCGCACGTAACCTGTCCACGACGCCCGAGCGCATGGCACTGATGGCGGCCGTCATCGGTGGGTTTTCGGCCCTCGGCGGGCTGGCAATCGCCTGGCGTTTCGACACGCCTGCCGGCCCCAGTATCGTAAGCCTTGCGGCGCTGGTTTTTACACTGACTGCCTTGATCCCGATGCGCCAAAACGCCCGAAGCTAGCTTTGGGATAGCGATGGACATCGCAAACTAAACTTGTCAGTTTAGTTACAGATGTCCCGACATGGTGCCTCAGATGAAAACCTTTCTCGCCGCGCTCACCCTTTCCGCCGCAATCCCGCTTCTGGACAGCTGCAAAGGCGGCGATGACGGGCTTGCCCTTGGGATTGTCGAGCGCGAGCGTGTGACGCATATCGCCACCATGAGCGAGATCATAACCGAACTGCCTGTCGAAGAGGGATCGGAAGTCGAACGCGGTGATGTGCTGGTACGTCTGGACGACACGATCCAACGGTCGAACCTGTCGCTGGCAGAGGCTGAATTATCTTCTGCTCGCGCCAACCTCGACAAGCTTCAGGCCGGTCCGCGAGAAGAAGAAATTGCCATCGCCGAGGCACGTGTGAAAGGCGCTAAGGCCGCGCTTGCCGATGCGGTGGCAACGGTGAAACGCAACACGGTTCTCGCGGCGAGGGATGCGGTCAGCCAGGCACGGTTGGACACGGACCTGGCCCGCCAGGATGCGGCCCAAGCGGAACTGGACTCCGCCCGCGAATACCTGCGCGAGTTAAAGAATGGCGCCCGCCCCGAGGACATTCGCATTGCAGAAACCGCAGTTGCGGCTGCCCAGGCCAAGGTTCAGGTCGAACGCCGTCGGCTTGACGATCTTGTCGTGACCGCATCCCGCGACGGGGTTCTGGATGCGTTGCCCTGGAACCTGGGAGAACGCGTGTCGGCCGGCAGCCCGGTTGCCATCCTTCTGGCCGGGGAACGTCCCTTTGCCCGCGTTTACGTGCCCGAACCCTACCGGGTGAAAGTGCATGAAGGGATTACACTTCAGGTTCGCGTTGACGGCATCGACGAGCCGCTGCAGGGAACCGTTCGCTGGATCAGCGCCGAACCCGCTTTCACACCCTACTATGCTCTCAACCAGACTGACCGCGCGCGTCTGATGTACCTCGCCGAGATTGACTTGCCCGACGCCGCGGCCACGCTTCCGTCTGGTGTTCCGGCACAGGCGGTCATGCCTTGAGCGACGCAGTTGTCGAAACCCACGGGCTGACCCGCGACTTTGGTGACAAGCGGGCAGTGAACAATGTCGATCTGCGTATCGACCCCGGCATGATCTATGGCTTCCTCGGGCCGAATGGCTGCGGCAAGACCACGCTGATGCGGATGCTGACCGGGCTGTTGACCCCGACGGAAGGCACCGCACGTGTTCTTGGCACCGACCTGCCCGGCAATGCCGAGGGCCTGAAGCGGCAGATCGGCTACATGACCCAGACGTTTTCGCACTACCGCGACCTGACGGTGTGGGAAAACCTTGATTTCGCCGCCTCGGTCTATGGCTATCCTCGCAAGCAGAAGAAATCCCGGATCGAGGAATTGCTAACCCGGTACGAACTTGAGGGGCAGGTCAACCAGCTGTCCGGCAGCATGAGTGGCGGCCAACGGCAGAAGATGGCGCTGGCGGCGGCGGTGCTGCATAACCCCCGGCTATTGTTCCTTGATGAACCCACATCCGCCGTTGATCCCGAATCCCGCCGGGTATTCTGGGAGGCACTGTTCGACCTGGTGGACGACGGCACCTCGATCATTGTCACCACGCATTTCATGGACGAGGCCGAGCGCTGTCACCGCATCGCCATCCTTGAATACGGGATCAAGCGGCTCGACGGCGCACCGCCCGACCTGATGGCGGGTCTGAAGGCACAAGTGGTTCAGGTCGAGGGCAACAACCTGCGCGAGGCCAAACGCCTATTGGACGCTACACCCGACATCCTGTCCGCGGCGCAGATCGGCGCGCGGCTGCGGGTGATGGTCAGACCTGAAATCGCCGACCCCGAGGGTCTCGTCCGAAAGGCCGCCAATCTGGGTGCATCGGGTATGGTCACCGGGACGCGAGCCAACCTCGAAGATGTCTTTGTGTCTGCCACGACGGGAGAGGCGACATGATCAGCCCCCGCCGCATCGGCGCGATCCTGAAAAAGGAACTGATCCAGCTGAGACGCGACAGCATGACTCTGCGCATGGTCATCATGATCCCGCTGATCCAGCTGCTGCTGTTCGGCTACGCGATCAACACCAACCTGCGCGAGGTTCCGGCCGCACTGGTGGACCAGTCCCGAACTGGCCTCAGCCGTGCGCTTGTGCAGATGGTCGAGGCCACACAGGTCGTCACATTCACCCACACATTCGCCACCCCGGAAGAGGCCGAACGCGCGATTGCTGCCTCGGATGTGCGCGCCGCATTGATCCTGCCGCATGATCTTGCCCGCCGTGTATCGCAATCCCGCGACCCTGCCGGCCCCGGCAAGCGCGAGACCAAGCGCCCGGTGGGGCAATGGATCGTCGACGGCTCGGACACGATGGTCGCCGCCGCCATCCGGGGGCTGCGCGGGATGCCACTTGCAGAGCTTGTGCAGCAACCGGCCAATGCGCAGGTGCCGACATTCGAGGTCGCTCTGTTTTACAATCCTGAACAGCGGTCCGAGGTCAATATCGTTCCCGGTCTTGTCGGGATCATCCTGACGATGACGATGATCATGTTCACCTCTGCGGCGATTGTGCGGGAAACCGAGCGCGGCAACATGGAAATGCTGATTAATACGCCCGTGAAACCGCTGGAACTGATGATCGGCAAGATCATCCCATTTCTTGTCATCGGCCTTGTTCAGGTCGCCATCGTGCTGGGGCTTGGCAACCTGCTGTTCAATGTCCCGATCAATGGCGGCATGGGCACATTGCTGGCGGTAACCCTGTTGTTCATCGGGGCCAGCCTGTCGCTTGGTTTGGTGTTGTCCACCATTGCAAAGAACCAGTTGCAGGCGATGCAGATGACAATGTTCGTGATCCTGCCCTCGATCCTTCTGTCGGGTTTCATGTTTCCTTTCGACGGCATGCCCAAACCCGCGCAATACATCGCAGAACTGTTCCCCGCGACCCACTTCATGTCGATGATCCGGGGCGTCGTCCTGCGCGACGCCACTTTGGTCGAAATGGCGGGCGGGGCGCTGTGGCTGTCCGGGTTCACTGTGGTCGGGCTGGCCGTGGCGACTTTCCGGTTCAACAAGCGCCTAGACTGATAAGGTTACCGCAAACCGCGTCAATATGCGTGGCCACAACACGTTTCGAGTCATTGATCCCGCATCCTGTCTGGTCTAAACGATGCGGGAATTCCGCCCCCGCCGGACCGTTCCGGCGTGTTTGGGCACTAACAGATCCCTGCCGCGACCCGTGGCGCTCAACTTCCTGACTTGCAAAAAGGTAGAAAAATCATGGCCGACAATCTGAACGCCGACATATTGTATACCATTGTAGACGAAGCCCCCGAACTGGCCTCGGCCTCGTTCCTTCCGATCATTCGCAAGTTCGTGTCGGCCGCCGGGATCACCGTCGGCACACCGGACATCTCGCTCTCGGGCCGCATCATCGCGACCTTCCCCGAGAACCTGACCGAAGAACAGCGCCAGTCCGACGACCTGGCCGCGCTTGGCGAACTGGTCAAAACTCCCTCGGCCAACGTGATCAAGCTGCCGAACATCTCGGCCTCGGTGCCGCAATTGACGGCCGCAATCGCCGAGCTTCAAGCCCAAGGGTATGACATCCCGAACTATCCCGAAGACCCGAAGACGGATGCCGAAAAGGAAATCCGCGCGCGTTTTGACGCGATCAAGGGCTCGGCGGTAAACCCGGTCCTGCGCGAAGGCAACAGCGATCGCCGCTCTGCCAAGGCGGTCAAGAACTATGCCCAGAAGAACCCGCATTCGATGGGGGAATGGGTTGCGGACAGCAAGACCAAGGTCTCGTCCATGCCGGGCAACGATTTCTACGCCAACGAGGTCTCGGCAACGATCACTGAGGCACAGGCAGGCAATGCCAAGATCGAATTCGTCGGCAAGGACGGCAGTGTGACCGTACTGAAAGATGGCTGGCCGCTGGAAGCGGGCACCGTTGCGGATGCGACCTTCATGTCGGCCAAGGCACTGGGCGCGTTCCTGGCGGATGCCATCGAGGACACCAAGAAAGACGGAACAATGTTCTCGCTTCACATGAAAGCGACCATGATGAAGGTGTCGGACCCGATCATCTTTGGCCACGCGGTCAAGGCATGGCTGGGCCCGGTCTGGGACAAGCACGGTGACGCGATCGCTGCCGCTGGCGGGTCGCCGAACTCGGGTCTTGGTGCGGTTCTGTCGGCCATCGACTCTCTCCCCAACGCGGCAGAAATCAAGGCTGAGATCGCCGCACTTGAGCGTCCGTCGATGTACATGGTGGACAGCGACAAGGGTATCACCAACCTGCACGTGCCGTCGGACGTGATCATCGACGCTTCGATGCCTGCCGTGATCCGCGCGGGCGGCAAAGGTTGGGATGAAACCGGCGCAAAGGGCGACACCAACTGTGTGATCCCCGACCGCTGCTATTCGACCGTTTACGACGAGACGATCAATTTCTTCAAGGAAAACGGTGCGCTGGACGTGACCAAGGCGGGCTCGGTCGCAAACGTCGGCCTGATGGCACAAAAAGCAGAGGAATACGGCTCGCACCCGACCACGTTCGAATCCCCCGCCGACGGGGTGATCCGCATTGTTCTCGCCAATGGTGAGACGCTGCATTCGCACAATGTCGAAGCGGGAGACATCTGGCGTGCCTGTACCGTGAAGAAAGCGCCGATTGAGAACTGGATTGAGCTGGCGATGGACCGCCAACGCCTGACCGGGTCCGAAGCGATCTTCTGGCTGGACGCAAACCGCGCCCATGACGCGGAACTGATCAAATACGTCAAGCCGGCACTTGAGGCCGCAGGCGTTGCCGACAAGTTCAAGATCATGGCACCACGCGAGGCAACCCGCCAGTCGCTTGAAACCATCACGGCAGGCAAGGACTCGATCGCCATCACCGGCAATGTGCTGCGCGACTATCTGACGGACCTGTTCCCGATCCTAGAACTGGGCACCTCGGCCAAAATGCTGTCCATCGTCAGCCTGATGAACGGCGGCGGCCTGTTTGAAACCGGTGCAGGCGGTTCTGCTCCGAAACACGTGCAGCAATTGGTGGAACAGAACCACCTGCGCTGGGACTCGATGGGTGAGTTCTGTGCGCTGAGTGAATCGCTGAATTTCCTTGCCGACAGCAAGAAAAACGCCAAGGCCGCAGTACTGGGTGCCGCAGCCGAGGCCGCGACGCAAGGCATTCTGGACAACAACCGCTCGCCCAGCCGCAAGGTCGGTGAGCCGGACAACCGCGACAGCCACTACTGGTTCGCGCGTTACTGGGCGGAAGCTTTGGCCGCACAGACCGAGGATGCGGACCTCGCCGCGGAATTTGCGCCGATTGCCAAGGCGCTGGCCGATGGCGAGGCTGCGATCCTGTCCGAACTGGCCGCAGCCCAGGGGCCCGCAGCGGATATCGGCGGCTACTACCGTCCGTCCGTTGAAAAGAAAGCCAAGGTCATGCGCCCCAGCGCCACGCTGAACGCGATCATCGGATAAGGGCTTTCCCTTTGGAAAACGAAAGGCCGCTCCGGTTCGGGGCGGCCTTTTTGTTTTGTGAACCCAGAGCGGCCCTGACGCGCGCGGAGCGGTTTAGTTCGGTACGTAGCTGAACCAGGGAAACCGCGCCTCGCCGCCCATTCCGGTTGTGTCAAACGACGCCAAGCCGACAAAAGCCCCGGTGAACGAGCGATGCTCACCCTTGCCGCCCTCGTCCGAAATCTGGCTGGCATCCAGTGGCGGTCCGTAAGCCTGCCAATCGCCCCCCTCAACCGCATAAAAGAACTGCTGCGTAGCGCGGTCGACTTCGACCGCAAGCCGCACCGGGCCGTCTGGCAAAGCAACCGGCGCAGGCATCGAGCGGTCCAATTCGCCATAGGGAAAATCACCGGGACAGCTGAGAATCGCCAGTTCGCGTCCGCCCCTGCCGTCACCGCCGACCATCAGGGCATGGAACTTGTGACTGTTGTAGTAAGTCGTCAGGCCAGCCATGTGTTGGGACGTGATCGGGTCGATATCGACCTCGGTTTCGGCGCGATAGCGGAAATGCTGTTGGCGGCGTGCGACCAGCGACTGTTCAAACCAGCTGCCGATGCTTTCACGCCCGATCAGGGTCAGCGCGCCACCACCCACGCGGAAAATACGATCTGTCTCAGGTGTCCGCAGCCACTGGAAATCATCTGGCAGGCTGTCGCCGTCAAAACGATAGTGGCTGGGACCAAGCGGTTCCTGCTCAGCATCGCTGGGCACATGCTCGCGCGCCAGAAGCCCGCCCGCCTCAAGATAGAGCCAGTCATCGTCACCCCAGACACAGCGCTCGATCCCGCTTTCACGACCCAAAGGACAGAACCGCCCTTTACCTTCCGGCCCTGCGATTGGGCGCCCCATCAGGAAAGAATGCCAGACCGTGCCGTCAGGTGCCTCGACATATTGGCCGTGTCCGGTGCGCTGGATCGGATGATCCGGTGTATCGACAACCGACATGACATGATGATCGGGATGAACCTCGTAAGGGCCCGCAATGTCGCGGGACCGTGCCAATGTCACAGCATGGCGATAGCCGGTGCCACCCTCGGCTGTGGTCAGGTAATAATACCCGCCACGCTTGAACAGGTGCGGTGCCTCGGTCAGTCCGCGCGGGGTGCCGGCGAAGATATTGACCGGTTCCCCGATCAACCCGCGTTCTGGATGCCATTCCTGCAACAGGATGCCGTCGAAACTGTCATGTGCCGGGTTGCAGCCAGTACCGGGTCCGCGATGGTTCCAGCGCATGGTGACAACCCATTTGCGGCCATCGTCATCGTGGAACAGCGATGGATCGAACCCGTAGGAATGGACATAGATCCGGTCCGACCAGCGCCCGTCGATGGTTTCGCAGCTGGTGATGTAATTGTGGGCGTCCTTGAACGACCCGTCCAGCCGCTTCACATCCGTGTAGACCAGCCAGAACCGCCCGTCGGCATAAGACAGACACGGTGCCCAGACGCCACCTGAATCCGGGTTGCCACGCATATCAAGCAGGTCGGCCCGGTCCAGCGGCGCGGCGCAGAACTCCCAGTTCGTCAGGTCGGTCGAGCGGTAGATGCGCACGCCGGGGTACCATTCGAAAGTCGAAGTGGCGATGTAGTAGGTATCCCCAACCCGGCACATGGACGGATCGGGGTGGAAACCCGGCAGGATGGGATTGGTGATCATGACGCCATCAATGCCCGTGCTTCGTCCGGGCCAAGCGGCGCGGGGCGGTCGCAGGTGGTCGTCATGTCGACAAAGCCACCCTGTTCACCGGCAGCAAGGATACCAGTCATGACCTCGACCACATGGGTCGCGAGTTCAAGAGAACACCGGTGCGCCCGGCCTTCGGAAATCGCCAGTGCCATATCCGCCAGCCCCGAGACCCGGTAATTCGCCCGCTCGCCGTCATTGGGCACCGCAAAAGGATGGCCCCACATCGGTACAACCTCGGTTTCGCCATTCGCGGGGGTCAGCTTCACATCGCCTGAGAAGAAATTTGGATCGGGCACATACAGGCTGCCTTCCGAACCATAAAGTTCCATCGGGGAATGGGTGTGCTTCCAGACATCCCAGCTTGTGCAAAGGGTGATGGTGGCGCCATTGGCAAATTCCAGAAGCGCGTGGATCGTGGTCGGGGTGTCGACCGGGATCTTCTCACCCTTACGCGGTTCGGACAGGATCGTGCGTGTCGGCGATGGGGTCGAGGTTATGGCCGCGACACGTTTCACCGGCCCGATCAGCTGCACGAGGTTGGTGATGTAATAAGGGCCAATATCCAGAACCGGGCCAGCGCCGGGCTGAAAGAAGAAATCGGGGTTGGGGTGCCAATGCTCCATCCCGTGGCTCATCACGAAGGCGGTCCCGCTGGTGATTTGCCCAACATGGCCTTCATCGATGACCCGGCGCGCCAGTTGATGCGCCCCGCCAAGGAACGTGTCCGGCGCCGAGCCGACGCGCAACCCCTTGGACGACGCCAGTTTGCGCAGCGCCTCTCCCTCTTCCAGCGACAACACGAAAGGCTTTTCGGAATAGACGTGCTTTCCCGCCTCAAGCGCCCGGGACGACACATCGTAATGCGCAGCGGGAATGGTCAGGTTGACGATCATGTCGATGTCGCTTGCCGCCAGCAGGCCATCCACCGTCTCGGCGCGCACGCCAAATTCAGCGGCCCGCGCCTGCGCTGCGTCCTTGTTCAGGTCGGCTACTGCGCGAAGCTCAATCCCGTTGAAGTTCGGGGCCAGCGACAGATACGCCTTCGAGATATTGCCGCATCCGATGATGCCGACGCCAAGAGTGGTCATGGTCTGCCCCTTAAACGGTTCTGAGATAATCGATTGAGCGTTGCGCAAAGCGCCGGTCGTCGCTGGGGTTGTCATGCTCCATCACGAACAACTGGCAGCCCGCGTCGCGCAGTTCGGCCATATGGCGCCCCCAGTCCATGACACCAAGGCCAACATCGGACCATCCGTCTTCGTCAACGCATTCGCCTTCGCGGGCGATATCCTTGACATGCGCAGAGGCAATGCGCGGCCCGTAATTGGCGATAAAGGTGCTGGGATCTTTGCCTGCACGCGCAGCCCAGGCGACGTCGAATTCGACGGCAAGCGACGGCCCGCCTTCAAGGATCGCGTCAATGGGAAGGGTGTCGCCATCGCCGGCAAATTCGAAATCGTGGTTGTGCCAGCCAAAACCAAGACCGGCCTCGACCAGCGGTTTGCCGGCCGCCTCAAGCCGTGCGCCAAAGGCCTTCCAGCCGGCAAGATCAGAGGGCCGTTTTTCCGGCAGAAGATAGGGCACAAAGACATGGTTAACGCCGAGCGCCCCGGCAATCTTGATCACCGCAGCGGGATCGCCCTCGACCAGGTCAAGACCAAAATGGCCCGATGGCATCTGAAGCCCGGTCTCGACCAGTGCCGCCTTCACCCCGTCGATATCGTCCAGCGCCGCGTAAAGCGCGCCATAGCCTTCGACCTGGGCATAGCCCATGTCTGCCAGCATCCTGAAGGTCTCGGGCAGCGGGCCGAAGTTCCGAGAGGAATAAAGTTGATAGGAAATCGGTTGCATCGTGTCTTTGTCCTTGTTCGCCCGCGCGGGCCTTCGTTTTACAGTCTTGTCTCGTCCCGCCCGTCAAAGAGCGATACCGCATGCACCGGCAGGCCGATGGTCAGCTTGTCGCCAGACGTGACCCGGCTTTGACCGTCCATCCGCAACCAGAACCGCTCACCGCCCAGTCGCGTCATGACCAGCGTGTCCGAACCCAAAGGCTCGACCACTTCTGCGGTCACTTCGAAATGGGGGCCACTGCCTTCGCCCAGCTCGACGTGTTCGGGACGGATGCCGAACCAGACTTCGTTAGATGAGGGCTGGCGCGAGAAGTCATAGCCTGCGACCGATACGGCAAATCCGTCGGCGTCAAACGTGTCGCCGCTCAATTTTCCCTTGATCAGGTTCATCGACGGCGAGCCGATGAAATCCGCGACATAGAGGTTCGCGGGGCGGTTATAGATCTCTTCCGGGCTGGCAAGCTGCTGGATCAACCCGTCCTTCATAATTGCGATCCGGTCGGCCAGCGTCATCGCCTCGACCTGGTCGTGGGTCACGTAGATCATCGTGTTCTCAAGCTGCTGGTGCAGCTGTTTCAGCTCGACCCTGAGATCGGCGCGCAGCTTGGCGTCAAGGTTCGACAGCGGCTCGTCGAACAGGAAGACATCCACGTCCCGCACCAACGCACGGCCAATTGCAACCCGCTGGCGCTGCCCTCCCGACAGGGCCGAGGGCTTGCGCTTCATCAATGGTTCGATCTGGAGGATTTCCGCCGCCCGCGCGACACGCTGGGCGATCTCGTCCTTGGGCAGTTTCTGGTTCTTCAGACCGAAACTCATGTTCCCTTCGACTGTCATCTGCGGATAAAGCGCATAGGACTGGAACACCATGCCGATGCCACGTTCGCTGGGTTCGGCCCAGGTCACATTGTTGCCCTTGATGAAGATCTGCCCACCCGAGACGTCGAGCAGCCCGGCGATGCAGTTTAGAAGCGTGGACTTGCCGCAGCCGGATGATCCCAGCAACACAAGAAACTCGCCCTCATAGACATCAAGGTTGAGGTTCTTCAGAACGGTCAGCTCTCCGAATTTCAGCACAAGGTCGCGGACCTCGACGGATGGCTGGCCGGTGGATTGGGTGGTAATGGTCATTGGGTCAGCCTTTCACGGCGCCTGCGGCGATGCCCCTCACGAAGAGGCGGCCGGAGACAAAGTAGATGATCAGGGGAACAAGGCCGGTCAGGATGGTGGCGGCCATGTTGACATTGTATTCCTTCACGCCTTGAACCGAGTTGACGATGTTGTTCAGCTGCACGGTCATCGGGTAGAGGTCAGGTTTGGTGTAAACCACACCAAAGAGGAAATCGTTCCAGATACCAGTGACCTGAAGGATCATCGCCACAACGAAGATCGGCAAGGACATCGGCAGCATGATCTGGAAATAGATACCCCAGAATCCGGCTCCATCGACACGCGCGGCCTTGAACAACTCTTCAGGCAGCGAGGTAAAGTAGTTGCGGAACAGCAGGGTCAGGATCGGCATGCCAAAGATCGAATGCACGATGACCAGTCCGGTCAGCGACCCGTAAAGACCCATTTCGCGCAGAAGGATCACGATGGGATAGAGCATCACCTGATAGGGAATGAACGCCCCGAAGATCAGGATGGTAAAGAAGATATCCGCGCCCTTGAACTTCCAGTTTGCCAGGGCATAGCCATTCACCGAGGCAATCGCGATCGACACGATGACCGACGGCACCGTGATGCGAACCGAGTTCCAGAATCCCCTGCTGAGCCCATCACAATTGAGGCCAGTGCAAGCCTCCGACCAGGCTTTGACCCAGGGCTCAAAGGTGATTTCCATCGGGGGCGCAAAGATGTTGCCCATGCGGATCTCGGGCATGCCCTTCAACGAGGTTACGATCATCACGTAGAGCGGCAGCAGGTAATAGATAGAGACGACAATCAGCGTGCCATAGATCATGATGTTGCGGCCAGACAGGGCGCGCCGAGGTTTGGGACCATGCGGTCCGGTCATGTCGCGCGCGGTAGTCGGTGCCATTTGGGAAGCGGTATCAGCCACGTTTCTTGCCTCCGAATTCAAGATAGGCCCACGGGATGATCACGATCAGAACCGCCAGAAGCATCATGGTCGAGGCGGCAAAGCCCTGACCCAGGTTCTGTCCCTGGAACATATAGTCATAGACGTATTTCGCGGGCACTTCAGACGCGATGCCCGGCCCGCCCCCGGTTTGCGCAACGATCAGGTCATAAAGCTTGACGATGCCGCTGGCGATCAGGACCAGCGTGGTGATGAACACCGGACGCATCATCGGGATGATGATGAACAGGTAGGTCTTCCAGGCCGGGATGCCGTCAACACGGCTGGCTTTCCAGATGTCCTGGTCGATGCCACGCAGACCAGCCAACATCAGCACCATCACAAGCCCCGACCCCTGCCACAGACCGGCGATGAGGACGCCATAGATCACGATGTCGGAATTGTAGAGCGGGTTGAACTCGAAGCTGGTGAAGCCCAGCCCGTTGATGATTTTCTGGATACCGAAATCCGGGTTCAGCAGCCACTGCCAGACCAGCCCTGTGACGATGAAGGACAGCGCAAATGGGTACAGCATGATCGACCGGAACGTGTTTTCGAACCGGATCTTCTGATCCAGAAGCGCAGCGAGGATGAACCCGATCAGCAGGCTTAGGACCATCGAGCAGAGGCCATAGATCATAAGGTTCTCGATCGAAACCAGCCAGCGCTCGGTCTCCCACAGCCGTTCATACTGCCGCAAGCCGACGAATTTTGTCTTCGGCAACAGTTTTGACGAGGTGAAGGAATAGGTCACCGTCCATGCGGTGCCCCCGACAAAGACGAACAAGACCGTCAGGATCATCGGGATTGCTGCAATCTTGGAACTGAGATTGCGGAACAGACGGATGGGTTTACCCGTGGCCATAGTGCCGCCTCCGGCAAGAAGGGGGGTCAGAAAAGAAGAGCGGCCGGACCGACCCGCGCAACAGTCACGCGCGGGTCAGCCGGAGACTGATAGATCAGTCCTTGTCTTCCACGATCGACACGAAACGTGCCTGCGCATCGGCTGCGCTGATCGACGTATCCTGGAAGAACTGCACGAACAGGTCGTTGAGCTGATTGTTCGTGTCCTCGGTGTTCAGCATGTTGACGTCCGGCATGATGTTGCCCGATGCCAGGATCTCAAGACCCTTCTTCATGCAGTCGTTCGCCGCGGCCAGGTCAACATCGGCACGCACCGGCAGCGACCCTTTCTTCAGGTTGAAAGAAACCTGGGTGGTCGGCTTCAGCAGGGTCGCGGCAAGCGCGTCCTGTGCGGCCTCGATTTCCGGGTCGTTGGTGACCGGGAAATAGAAGGCGTCGCCACCGGTCGAGATCACCTCATGCACGCCGAGACCCGGCAGACAGGTGTAATCCTCACCGGCCACTTCACCTGCAACGGCGAACTCACCCTGTGCCCAGTCACCCATGATCTGACCACCGGCCTTGTCGGTGATGACAAGGTTGGTCGCCTGGTTCCAGTCCTGCACGTTCGAGCCCTGAACCATGTCACGCATGTCCTCGGCCGCTTTGAACACGCGGGCCATTTCCTCGCCGCCGGCAAGGTCGGCATCGCCGTCACCATAGATCTTTTGCAGGATTTCAGGACCGGCCAGCGTCGCCATCAGCACGTTGAACGCGCCCGAGCTTTGCCAGGACTGACCGCCCAGCGCCATCGGCTGGACACCCATCTCGCGCAGCTTCGGCGCGGCGGCAACGAACTCGTCCCAGTTGGTCGGGACTGCAAGCCCGGCATCCTCGAACACCTTGTTGGACAGCCACAACCACTGCCACGAGTGGATGTTGACCGGCGCACAATAGATTTTGCCGTCGAGGGTGCAGGCATCCAGAAGCGATGGCGGGTTGACGATGTCTTTCCAGCCCTCGGCCTCGGCAACATGGGTCATGTCGCGCAGCAGACCGGCCTCGATCAGTTCCTCAGCCTGACGACCGTGGTTGAACTGGAACGCGCCCATCGGGTCGCCACCAATGATCCGGCTGACCATCACGGGGCGGGCAGTGCCGCCACCGCCGGCAATCGCGCCGTCGATCCATTTGTGTTCCGTCTGCTCCTGGAACTCACGCGCAAACTCGGCGACAGCAGCGGCTTCGCCACCGGATGTCCACCAATGCGTGACCTCAAGGTCAGCGGCGCTAACTGCGCCCGCAGCGCAGATTGCAGTGCCGCAAAGCAGCGATTTCAGTTTGTTCATCGTTTCTCCTCCCTGATGAGCCTTTTGACTTCTAAAACGATTACGTTAAGCTTAAATCGATTTAGATTCTCCGATCAAGCTGGAAAGTTCGTTTGTTTTTCTATAGATCGCAAGAATCTGCAAAATTGGACTCAGTGTTCGGGGACGCATTTCGGAACGCAACAGCAAATTGATTCGGAGCGCGAATTAAAGTGGCCAAGACCGGAAAACAGGATGGACTGAACGTGGCGGCCAATCAAAGGCCGACACTGAAAACCATCGCGTCCATGGCCGGCCTGTCGGTTCCCACTGTATCGCGCGCCCTGTCGGATGCTCCGGACATCGGCAAATCCACCAAAGCGCGGGTCCGAGCCATTGCACAGGAAATCGGCTATCGCCCCAACCGCGCCGGGTTGCGGTTGCGCACCGGCAAGACCAATGTGATCGCGCTTGTCCTGCGCACGGACAATGACGTTATGAACCACAACACCGCGCGACTTATCACCTCGATCGCGTCTGAACTGCGCGCCACTCCGTACCACATGATCGTGATCCCTTATTTCCCGGATGAGTCACCGCTCAACCCGGTGAAATACGTGGTCCAAACACGGTCGGCAGACGGCGTGATCCTTAACCGAATCCAACCCGACGACGAACGCGTCCGCTACCTTCGCGAGAACGGGTGCCCCTTCGCCACACATGGCCGAACTCAGGATTGCGCGAACGAACCCTATTTCGATTTTGACAACCATGTCTTCGGCACCGAATGCGTCACGCAACTGGTGGCCAAGGACCGCCGCAACATTCTGGTTCTGGCCCCTCCGATGGATCAGAACTATGCCCGCCACCTGATGGCCGGGTGCCGCGAAACCGCGGCCCGGCTGGGCGCAACAATCACCACTCTGACAGGGGCCAACTCGGACTCTTCGGTCGAAGATATCCAGGCCGCAATCCAGAAACAGGTGCGCGCCGACCCTACCATTGATGGCATCATTGCCCCTGCCGTGCAGGCCGCTTTTGCTGCCGCCGTCGCGCTTGAGGGGCTGGGCCGAGAATTGGGCAAGAATTGCGACCTGGCGGCGAAGGAAGCGATCCCCTTCCTGAACGCCTTTCGGAACGAGATCATCGTGGTCTCAGAAGACGTTGCCAAGGCCGGTGCGTTTCTGGCCCGCGCGGTGGTTCAGGCCATCGAACATCCAGACCGACCGCCCTTGCAGGGGTTGGACGCCCCCGGATCACGCTCAGGCTAGATCAGGCTGCCCCCCCGCCCCGACATGATCCTCAAACAGTTCCGGCATTGATTTTGCAATCTCGGGCAAATCATCGTTGATGGCGTTGAGATGCGCGCGCATTGCCTGTTCTGCCCTGTCCGGGTTACCCGCTACAACCCCCGCGACAATGGCCCGGTGGTGGTCAAGGATCGACTGCTTCGGAAATTGCCGAACCGTCAGGAATCGCACTCGGTCCAATTGCAGCTTCAGCGACTCGACCACACCCCAGGCATAGCCCTGCCCCACGCCTTCCGCGAGAAATCGGTGCAGACGATCATCCTCGGCGATGAACTCTTCGACCGAGTCCGCGCCCTCTTGTGCGGCGATGATCCTTGCCAATTCGCCATGCTCGGCCCTACCGAAGCGCGTGGCGGCCAATCGCACGATGTCGGCCTCGATCGCCTCACGCACAAACCGAACCTCCATGACGCGCGGAACCGAGATCTTGGGGACCACGGTTGCCCGTTGTGGGCGGATCTCCAACAATCCCTCGTCGGCCAGTTTGATGAAGGCTTCGCGCACAGGCTGGCGACTGACCCCGAGATCGGCGGCAATTTTTGCTTCCGAAAGTTTTGCACCGGGCAAAAGCTCTCCCTGCACGATCCGGTTGCGCAGCAAGACTATCAGCTGCGTGTTGATCGGTTTTCCATCGTCCAGTCGAGAAATAGCCATGTCGATGCCCGTGATTTGAGGGTTCCGCTTGACAACTACCATACCAGTTGCCAGACACGCAATGCCACAGACATGGCACCACGACAAGGCAGGATAAAGCGGATCATGAAGCGGGTTATTTCCATCGGCGAGGCGATGCTGGAGCTGTCCGGCGCAGGCGACGACTTGTGGCGACTGGGAGTCGCGGGCGACACGATGAACACCGCCTGGTACCTGCGAGAGTCGCTGAGCCCCGATTGGCAGGTCGACTACTTGACCCGGGTCGGCACAGATGAGTTTTCACACCGGGTCGTCAATTTCCTGGCCGAGGCCGGGATTGGGACCGCTCATGTCTCGCGCGACCCATCCCGTGCGGTCGGGCTTTATGCGATCTCGCTGGACAAGGGCGAACGCAGCTTTGCCTATTGGCGCGGCCAATCCGCCGCCCGACACCTTGCTGACGACGCGAATATGCTGAACAAGGCGTTGGATGGCGTGACCCTGGCCTATGTCAGCGCGATCACCCTTGCGATTCTTGCCCCAGATCGGCGGCAGGCGCTTCTGGATGCGCTGGCCACCTCAAAGGCCACAGTCGCTTTTGACACCAACTATCGCCCCCGCCTGTGGGAAGGCACCGAGGCCGCGCGGGACTGGATCACGGCGGCAGCACTGGTATCCGACATCGTCCTGCCTTCGGCGGATGACGATGCTGCATGTTTCGGTGATGCGTCGCCTGAGGCGACTCTTGCCCGCTACGTTGGACTGGGCGTCGGGGAAATCGTGGTCAAAAGCGGAGGCGGGCCGGTGCTGTACTTCGACGGAAAAGACGGGCGGATCGATGACCTGACGACTGTCACCCCGGTAGACACGACCGGCGCGGGCGACAGTTTCTCGGCCGGATACCTGTCGGCGCGTCTGACTGGCGCAAATGTGCGTGACGCAGCGCTGTCCGGCCATGATCTAGCCATGCGCGTGGTTCAGGGGCCGGGCGCGTTGGTGCCGAAACCGGTCGCCTGACCACACCCGGCAAGCGCGGAAAATTCCGGTTTGTGTCCGCCACGTTGACCTGCAACAGTGGCGCGGCACGCAAATCATCCGGGACAATCGAATGCCAAGCCAGGACCTGACAAACCACTACCTTTCACAGGACGCGACCAGCCTTGCCGCGGAACTGGCCAGGGGCGAATTTTCGGCAGGGGAACTCCTGGATGTGGCGCTGTCGCTGGTCGCCGCGCGGAACCCGGACATCAACGCCGTGGTCAACATTCAAAAGGACACCGCGCGCCGCCACATCGCGGGTGGACTGCTCGAGGGACCCTTCAAAGGCGTGCCATTCCTGTTGAAGGACCTTGGCGCGGAAGCAGTGGATTTCCCGACCAGTGCCGGGTCACGGCTATGGGCCGGATCGCAGCACAGCTATGACAGCGAAGTCTATCTGCGCCTCAAAGCCGCCGGCCTGGTCACATTCGGGCGCACTACATCGCCCGAATTGGGCGTCGGTGCGGTGACCGAAGCACAGGCCTATGGCGGACCAACCCGCAACCCGTGGAACATCGGCCGCACTTCGGGCGGCTCGTCTGGCGGCGCCGGTGCGGCAGTGGCGGCCGGGATCGTGCCGGTTGCCCATGGCTCGGACGGAGGCGGTTCGGTACGCATTCCCGCGGCCTCTTGTGGGCTGGTCGGTTTCAAACCCACCCGAGCGCGTCTGCCTGAGGGTCCCGGCGCGGGTGAGGGCTGGGCGGGCATGGCCACCGACGGTTTCCTGACCCGATCCCTGCGCGACACAGCCGCATTGCTTGACTGCATCAACGGCCCCGACCTTGGCGCGCCCTATTTTCCGCCGCCGATGGAGATGACATTCGCCGAATCTGCCCGTCGCGACCCCGAACAGCTGAAGATCCGCTTTGCCACGACCACGCTGGACGGCACACCAATCCACCCCGACTGCGTCACCGCGGTCGAACGCACGGCAAAGCTGCTGGCCGATCTGGGCCATGATGTCGAGCCGGTCACGCTGGATCCCGGTCTGAACATCTCTGATCTGATGCTGGCCTGGACCCGCGTCGTTGCCTGCGGCACCGCCTTGTCGGTGCGTCAGAAACTGGCAGGCAAGCCGCTGGACCCCAGCCTTATCGAGGGCGTGACTCGCGGTGCCATTGCCCTGTCGCACACCCTGTCAGGGGCCGACTACCTCGAATCTGTTGAGGAAATTCACGCCTTTGGCCGCCGCATCGCGCGTTGGTTCCAGGGGTTTGACATCCTGTTGACCCCAACCCTTGCCCGTCCGCCAATCGAGATCGGGGCATTGAAACCCGACAACGAAGATTTCATCGACTACCGCAACGGGCCGACCGGGGTCTTTGCCTATTCGCCCTATACCGCTCTGTTCAATGCGTCCGGGCAACCGGCAGTATCCCTGCCCCTGTTCCACAATTCCGAGGACCTGCCCATCGGTCTCCATCTTGCCGCACGGTTCGGTGCCGATTGCCAGCTGATGTCCCTCGCGGGCCAATTGGAACGCGCCGCACCCTGGGCCGCTACGCAGCAACGGCTGGTCGACCGACTTTAGTCGCTGCGATACCGGGTCACGAAATTTCGCAGGATAAGTTCGGGCGCATGCACATCCGCCGCCCGGCACATGGCGATCAACCGCTCAGCATCTTCGGGCGGGAAATAGCCGCGATGCTTGTAGATGTTGATCCGCACCTCGAACCCATCGCTGTCAGCTTCGGGATGGAACTGGGTGGCATAAACATTCCGGCCATAGCGGATCATCTGGAACGGGCAGGTCGGGCTTTCAACAAGATGGGTGCAGCCTTCAGGCAGGCGCTGCACGGCCTCCTTGTGGCCAACAAAGGCGTGAAAATTTTCCGGCACGCCATCCAGCAGAGGATCGGCGCGGCCGTCTTCGGTCAGGCGGCAATCCGAGGTGCCCACCGGTTCCGAAAAGTTCTCCTTGCTGACAACCCGGCCAAGGTGGTGGCCCAGGATACCAATCCCATAGCAACAACCGAGGAAAGGGAAATCACGCGCCTCGATTTCGGGCATCAGCCCCATGACCGCGTCCTCGATCTGTTTTTCTACCGGGCTTTTCTTGTCCACCGGATCGCTGACACAACCGGGACCGCCGCCGACGATCACCCCGCTGAACGCAGTCAGGTCAAGATCACCTGGAAGCGCCGACTGGTCCAGACGAATGCGCGTGACCTGATCTTCGGCCAGCCCACCCTTGCGCAGGATCGCGGCAAACTCATCATCCGAGGCTTCAGTCTCGGGACGCAATTGCAAGATCAGAAACGGTTTCATCAGGTGGTCTTTCGAACATTGGGGCGTCGTCAACGCGTCGGCGCTTGGTGGCAGAGGCGATGGCCGCACGTCAACCCCACCTGCGGCGAAGTGCCGGTCGCTATGGTCGCGCCAACCCTTGCCGCAGGACAGCGCAGCGCCTAGTTTGCGCCCGAACGACAAATGACAAAAGGATCAGGGACATGGCACAGCGCCTGCACCTCGTTTTTGGCGGTGAGTTGGTGGACCCCACCAAAAACACCTTCAAGAATGTCGACGACATCCACGTTGTAGGCATCTTCCCGGATTACGCCACCGCTTTCGATGCGTGGAAAGCCGAAGCCCAGCGCACCGTGGACAATGCGCACATGCGTTACTTCATCGCGCATCTGCACCGGCTTCGTGACGAAGAGGCCGAGGCTTCGTCGACCGAAGAACTGAACTAAGGACCGTCATGGCGCGCGCGCCCCTCAGCCTGTCAGCATATCTGGCCTTCGCGCGCCGTGAACCCGCCGGCGACCCGATTGAGCGGAAGCCGCGCCCGGATGGACGCATCCTCTGGCTGCACTGCGCGGACCCCGCTCGGGCGCGAGCGTTGGTGCAACTGGCACAGCGATTGGTGTCACAACGCAGCGATTTCACCCTATTGCTGACGCTCCCCGGCGGGATGAGGGCGCCCGATGACGTCCGTGACAGCATCCTGACCGACACCGCCCCCGGCGAAAGCCCGACCGAGGTCGCAGCCTTCCTGAACCATTGGTCCCCGACGGTCGGCCTGTGGCTGGGACAATGGCTGCGTCCCGCACTGACGTTCGAAGCCCACCGCCGGGGCGTCGCGATGTATCTTCTGGACGCCGGCGAACCCCGGCTTGAGAACAAGCGTTTTCGACTGCTTCCAGAACCGACGCGGGCGACACTGCGCCTGTTTGATGCAATCTTTGCCCATTCCAGCGTCGCCGGCACCCGAATCCGGCGACAATTGCCCGAAGACGCGGCTGTGATCGACAGTGGCCCGGTGCTGGAAGAAGGCATGGTGCGACGCTGCAATGAAGGCGACCTGGAAGAACTGCGCAGCACCCTGGCCGGCCGTCCGGTCTGGTTGGCGGCAATGATCCAGAAAGGCGAGTTGGACGCCATCGTCTCGGCCCATCGCGCCACGCAACGCCTGTCTCATCGGTTGATGATGGTGCTGGTGCCGGGCAGCCCGGACCTGGCGGTACCGTTTCGCGAGCGGTTACGCGCCGCGGACTGGCGGGTGGCGTGTTGGGACGACGGTGAATTCCCAGACGAGAACACACAGATCCTGCTGTCTGAGGATTTGAAAGAGTTGGGGTTGTGGTATCGCGTCGCCCCGGTGACCTTCATGGGATCGTCCCTGACCCCTGGATTTGGCGGCAAGAACCCGATGGAACCTGCCGCGCTGGGATCTGCAGTTCTTTATGGGCCCGGCGTGCGCAACCACTTGGAAAGCTATACCAGATTGGCACGTGCAGGCGCGGCGCGTATCGTGCGTGACAGCGCCAGCCTGACCGCCGCGCTGGGGTTGCTGACGGCCCCGGACCAGATCGCGACCATGGCGCAGGCAGGGTGGGAAACCGTGACCGAAAGTGCCGAGACTTCGGACCAGATCATTGCCCATGTTCTGGACCGTCTCGACGAGGAAGGAATCTGAGATGCGCGAACCGGATTTCTGGAAAACACCCCCCGATGCCCCGGGCTGGCGTGCGCGGCTGTTGTCCCCTTTAGGATATCTCTATGCGCAAGCGACCCACAGGCGCGTGGCGCAGGAACCGGGACACCGCGCAAGGGTTCCGGTGATCTGTGTCGGCAACATCAATGCCGGCGGCACCGGCAAGACCCCGACGACGATCGCGCTGCTGCAACATCTTTCGGCGAAGGGACTGAACCCGCATGTGGTGTCGCGGGGCTATGGTGGATCGGTTGAGGGGCCGTTACGCGTGAACGAGATGCAACACCGCGCTGCCCAGACCGGGGACGAACCCCTTTTGCTGGCCGCATTCGGCCCAACATGGATTGCCAAGGACCGGGCGGCAGGTGTTCGTGCGGCCGAAGCGGACGGGGCGGACCTCATCCTGCTGGATGACGGCTTCCAGAATCCGGGTGTTCACAAGGACATCTCGATTGTGGTGGTCGATGCCAAACGCGGGTTCGGCAATGGCCTCTGCATTCCGGCCGGCCCTCTGCGGGAACCCGTCACCGCAGGCATGAAACGCGCCGACCTGTGTCTGACCATCGGCAACGCCACCGCGCAGGACGGGTTTGACGCCACATGGGGGGCGCAAGTGACCGTCCCGAGGATGCGGGGTGAAGTCCGCCCCCTGCAAATGGGTATGGACTGGACCGGAACGCCATACTTCGCATTCGCCGGCATCGCGCATCCCGAAAAGCTGTTCATGACCCTGAAAGGGCTGGGCGCGACCATCGCGGGCACCAAGGCGCTGGACGATCACCAGCCACTGACCCCCGCCCTTCTCGCTCGCCTCGAAGCCGACGCCGCACGACTGGGCGCCCAGCTTGTCACCACCGAAAAGGATGCCGTGCGCCTGCCACCCGAGTTCCGCGCAAAGGTCCTGACTGTCCCTGTGCGACTGGAGGTCGAGGACTGGTCATCTTTTGATGAGTTGCTCGGCAGATTGACTTCCTGATCTGTTTCACCGTCCGAACACCTCGCCGCCCTCACAACACCCAACCAAAAAAGACCCGGCGCTTGGCCGGGCCTTTCGTCCGTCGTGGAACCTGTCGATCAGCCGTCGACAAGCGGGTCCAGAAGGGACTTCATCTCATCATAGCTCATGTTCGAGTGCTTCTTGCCGTTGATGACGAAGCTCGGCGTGCCGCTGATGTCGTCTTTGGCAACGTTCTCCTGATACCAGCCGACCAGCGTCTTGGCCTTGGCTTCATCGGTCAGGCAGCTGTTCAATTGGTCATCGGTCAACCCGGCCAGACGACCGATCTTGCGCAGCGAATCCGCAATGGCGACCGGGTCCCCGGCGCGCGACCATTCCGACTGCGACTTGTAGAGCAGGTCCGAGATGCCAAAGAACTTCTCTTCCCCGCCGCAGCGCGCGACCATCGCCGCCCACAGGCCGAACTTGTCGAAATAGACGTCGCGATAGATGAACCGCACCTTGCCGGTGTCGATGTAATCCGCCTTCAGCTGTTTGAAGACGTTCTGGTGGAAGCTGGCGCAATGCGGGCAGGTGAACGACGCATATTCGATCATTGTCACCGGCGCGTCCTCGGACCCCAGCACCATCTCGGTCACTTCGACGCTGCTTTCGCTGGCCTGTGCCGCGCCAAACGCGGGAAGTTCAACCCCGGCTGAGGTGGTGGCGGGTTGCGATACCCACCAGATGCCGCCGGCCAGTGCCACAAGCACCACAAGGGCAATCGGAAGAAGTCGGTTCATGAATCTGCCTTTCTGACATTCTTTGTATTTGCATAGATATTCGCCGCCATCCGCTCAAGCGCATCGCGCAGGCCGTCATCGGCAACTGGAGAGACGGTGTCGCGGGCCTTGGCGCGAACCTCGGGCGCGATGGCCTCGGGCTGGGCTGTCGGGGCGGGGGTAAACTGGGCCTGTCCCTCGGCAAAGCCAACCGGGGCAGTCTGGGTGATGCGCACAGCGGAAATCGCGTTATATCCATAGACCGCGTTCACCTTCTGGCGCATCTGTTCCTTCTGCATTTCCAGCATCGGCGCCAAAGGACCGGTGGTCAGCACCGTCAGAGTGGCTCCGAACCCGCCACGCCCGTATTTCACATCAACCGGGCGGCATTGGCTTGCCATGTCCTGACCGACGATCTCGGCCCAGTGGGTCAGCACCTTGGCGACCGAGAATCCGCGCGATTCACCGGCCTTGCGGATACGGTCCCGCAACAGGGTCGAGGTTCTGGCAAAACCTTTTGTGGTGGCGCGGCGCATGATCTCTTGCATCCCGTGAACTGGCGCTATTTTAGTGACCGCGCCGGAGGGCGCCAGCGAAACCCAACTAGCGGAGCGATAAAACTTGCGTGACATGCCAAATTCCGCCGACTTGCTGGAATGGTATGACCGCCATACCCGCAAAATGCCATGGCGCGTCGGTCCGGCCGACCGCAACGCGGGGATCGTGCCGGACCCCTATCGGGTCTGGCTGTCCGAGATCATGTTGCAACAGACCACCGTCGCGGCGGTGCGTGACTATTTCATCGCCTTCACCACCCGCTGGCCGAATGTGACGGCCCTGGCAAATGCAAAAGACGCCGACGTCATGGGGGCTTGGGCCGGGCTTGGCTATTACGCCCGCGCCCGAAACCTTCTGAAATGCGCCCGCGTTCTGCGGGACGACCATGGTGGCCAGTTCCCCGATACGGTCGAGGGGCTTTTGACCCTGCCGGGTATCGGCCCCTATACCGCCGCCGCCATTGCCGCCATCGCCTTTGACCGCCCCGCCACCGTGGTTGATGGCAACGTCGAGCGGGTGATGTCACGGCTGTACGAAGTCACGACGCCCCTGCCCGCTGCCAAGCCCGAGTTGACCGACCTTGCGGACCAACTGACCCCGACCAGGCGACCCGGAGACTATGCTCAGGCGGTGATGGACCTAGGAGCGACGATCTGCACGCCCAAGAACCCGGCCTGCGGTATCTGCCCCTGGCGCACACCCTGCATCGCCCGCGCGAACGGCACTGCCGCCGACCTCCCGCGCAAAACTCCGAAGAAGCCCAAGCCCGTGCGATTTGGCACCGCTTATATCGCGCGTCGTGTCGATGGAGCGATCCTGCTTGAGACCCGTCCTCCCGAAGGTCTGCTGGGCGGCATGTTGGGCTGGCCGGGGTCCGCCTGGGCCGAGGGTGCCACACCAGACCACGCCGCCCCGATCAGGGCGGAATGGAAGACCGTTCCGGGCGAAGCGCGCCACACTTTCACCCATTTTCACCTGCGCCTGACCGTGAAGACCGCTTTGGTACCACTGGATCGACCCGCGCAGCGCGGCACGTTTGTCGAAAAAGACGAATTCTCGCCCTCGAATCTGCCTACGGTAATGCGCAAGGCCTATGATCTTGCCACCAAGGGCTAGATCGCCTTAGGGTCGCGGCAACGCGCGGACGTGTCAGGCATCTCACGACCGGGAAGGACAAATTCATGGCTATGCTGACTGCGGATCAGGTCTCGAAGGTGCAAAGCGCACTGCCATTCTGGTTGTCTTTGGGTCTGGTACCACTGATCTGGATCGTCGCCGGGCTAGGTGGTTGGTGGGTGCTGCTGGTTCCCGTGGTCACGTGGTATCTGTTTACCGCACTTGATGCGGTGACGGGATTGAACCTGGACAATGCCGACCCTGCCATCGGCGAGGAAGACTTGCGCTGGTATCGGCTAGTCACCCTGATCTGGCCGCCGCTGCAATTCATCACCCTGTTCGGCATGATCTGGTACGCCACCCATACCGACCACTTGTCAACAGCCGCGACAATCGGGCTGTTCTTCGGTGTCGGCGTGGTCACTGGCACAATCGGCATCAATTATTCCCACGAACTGATGCACCAGAAAAACAAGACGGAACGCTGGCTGGGCGACATTCTGTTGGCGATGGTGCTGTATTCGCATTTCCGTTCCGAGCACCTGCTCGTGCATCACCGCTATGTCGGCACTCCGCGTGATCCGGTGACGGCGCGCTATAACGAAGGGTTTCACCGCTTCTTCCCGCGCGTTCTGATCGGATCGTTGAAATCCGCGTTCCGCGCCGAGAAGCAAATGCTTGCGCGCAAGGACCTGCCGTGGACCGACTTGTCCAATCCGTTCTGGCGCTATTGGGCGTTGCAGGGCGCAATGCTGCTTTTGGCGCTGATCGTCGGCGGATGGGTCGGAGTTCTGCTGTTCATCTGGCAGGCCTATATCGCGATCTGGCAGTTGGAACTGGTGAACTATGTCGAACACTACGGTCTGACCCGTAAACACCTGGGCGATGGCAAATATGAACACGTGATGCCGCATCATTCGTGGAATGCCGCGCAAAAGGCATCGAATTGGCTTTTGATCAACCTTCAGCGCCACTCGGATCATCACTACAAACCCGATCGTCGCTTCCCGCTGCTGCAAAACTATACCGAGGCCGATGCGCCGCAACTGCCCTATGGCTACCCGGTGATGACCATGGCGGCGATGGTGCCGCCCCTCTGGAAAAAGGTGATGAACCCGCGGGTGCGCAAATGGCGGGGCATGTACTACCCCGAGATCACCGACTGGAAGCCTTACAACAAGGCAACGAACCCAATGCCGCGCTAGAGTTTGTTCGCCAGACGTCAGGGACACCCTCGGCGGAGGTCCATCTGCACAGTCCTATCCCGGCACCCAGACACTCATCGGTTCTTCCAGCCCGCGAAGAGACTGCCCATCGTGGCGGGTCATGTTTTCGGGGAAATCGCCACCCTCTTCCAACACGCGCGCATGCATGGCTTCGGAAATCACCAGCGGTACACCAAGCGGCCGCGACAGGCTTTCCAGCCGGCTGGCGACATTGACCGTGTTGCCAATCACCGCGAACTCAAGCCGGTTCGCGCCAATGTCGCCCAGAACCGCCGCGCCGTAGTGAATTCCAATGCCGATCTGGATCTCAGGTTCACCGGCAGCGGCACGGTCACGGTTCCAGCGCTCCATCACCCGCAACATTGCTTCGGCGCAGTTAAGCGCGTTGGTCGCGTCCGTGTCTCCCGCGACTGGGGTTCCGAAAGTCGCCATCAGCCCATCGCCAAGATATTTGTCGAGCGTGCCGCGATGCTGGAACACCTCGGCCTCCATCCGGCCATGAAATCCGCGCAGAATGGCGATCACTTCGTCGGGAGGTCGGTTCCGCGCCAGATGGGTAAAGCCGACGATATCGACAAACATCACCGCGACGTCCTGGGTACGGATCTGTTTCAGCGGTTCGTCATTGTGGCTGAGTTCGTCGACCACATTGGGCGAGAAATAGCGCGACAGGTTTGCCCGCTCTCGTTCGAGCGATGCGTTTGACAACAGAAGCGCGTTGAACCGGCGGATCGACACGGCAAGAATCACCGCGACAATGACAAAGATCACCACCTCCTGGATGCGCAGCTGAAAGCCGAAACTGTTGGGGTCAAACAGGTCGGCCAGTCGGTCATTACCGACTGCGTCGGTGACGGCCTCGGTCCAGCCATCCACCGGATCATAGAACAACCAAGACACCAGAAGCGCGCCCATCCACAGCCCCGTGGTCCAGGTACCGAAGGCCAGGATCGTGCGCCAGGTATAGGCCAGTGTGCCCGCCGCCAGCAGGACATAGAAATAGGGAAAGTTCTGAAAACGATACCCGATGGGCGCCGGAATATCCTCGCCCGCGAATGGGTTGGGATAGACCAGGACAAAGGTCATCAGCGCAAGATCGGCAAACAGCCATGCCAGTTCCGCACGGCTTTGACCGACCCGCCCGACACGGCGCATCATGTACCCGATCCCGGCAAAGACCAGCAGCCATGCCTCGTAGTAAAGAACCTCCCAACGCGGGTTGAGCAGGGGCAGAAGCACGGCAATCACGGCCAACGCCGCCCAGCGCGCTTGCACGGCCAGTTCAAGACCCTGACGCTTGTGCCGCTCAAGTGTCGCCATGGTATAGCGATTGTGTTCTGGCGTGGCTTCGTCGAATCGTCGAAGGAACCGTCTGCGTGCCGGTGCCGCCTGGCTGTCAGACATGATCAGCCCTCCTTTGTCCGCGCCGAAGTATCCCGACTATATTGGGTGATGCACCCGATATTCAAACCCATGAGCCGGCTGTCGGGTCCGTTTGTCGCGTCTGATACGGTTGGATTGGGCGGTTCCGTCGAAAAAAGCCCCGCCAAACAAGGGCGGGGCATCAGTCTAGGTGCCTGCGAAAGTCAGGCCACAGACACCGGCGGTAACTTTGTCGTTGACGAGGTATCAGTTGGGCCGATCGGCCATTTCCGCACGGATCTGCTGGCGCAGGATGTCGATCGGAATTTTCTTGCCGTCCTTCTTGAAGGCCCAGTAGGTCCAGCCATTGCAGCTGGGTGCGCCCTCCAGATGGGCGCCAACCTGGTGGATCGAGCCCTTGACGTCATCGCCGATCAGCGTGCCATCCGCGCGCAGCTTGGCCTTGTGGCGGCCATTGACAGAATAGAGGTTCTCGCCCGGACGCAACATGCCGCGTTCAACCAGCTGGCCAAAGGGCACTCGCGGCTCGGCGCGCTTGCTGGCAGAAACGGTCAACGCCTCGCGGTCATACTTGCGCACTTTGGACAGACGCTTTTCGGCAACCTTGCGATAGGCTTCCTCACGCTCGATACCGATGAACTCGCGGCCCAGCATCTTGGCGACTGCGCCCGTCGTTCCAGTGCCGAAGAACGGGTCAAGCACCACGTCGCCGGGATTTGTCGAACCGACCAGAACCCGGTGCAACAGACTTTCCGGCTTTTGTGTCGGATGTGCCTTGTCGCCGTTTTCATCCTTCAGCCGCTCATGGCCGGTGCAAATCGGCAGCACCCAGTCGGAACGCATCTGCACACCTTCGTTCAACGCCTTCAGCGCCTCGTAGTTGAAGGTATATTTCGCGCCCTCTTCCTTTGAGGCCCAGATCATCGTCTCGTGCGCATTGGTGAACCGCTTACCGCGGAAATTGGGCATCGGGTTCGACTTGCGCCAGACCACGTCGTTCAAAATCCAGAAACCCTGGTTCTGCAACTCGGCGCCAAGGCGGAAAATGTTGTGATAGGACCCGATCACCCAGATCGCGCCGTTGGGCTTCAACAAGCGGCGCGCGGCCTTCAGCCACTCACGCGTAAACTTGTCATAGGCCTTGAAGCTGGCGAACTGATCCCAGTGGTCGTCAACTGCGTCCACCTTGGAATTGTCCGGGCGATGCAGGTCGCCGCGCAACTGCAGGTTATAGGGGGGATCCGCAAAGATCAGGTCGATCGAATTTGCTGGCAGACTGTTCATCATCTCGATGCAGTCACCGTCAAGAATCGTGTTCAGAGGGAGCGCTGTCGCGCTCTTTGCTTTGGTCTTCGTTGTCATATTCTGCCTCGTTACCCGGCGCTGTTTTTGTGCGCTCTCGGTTGAGACAAAGATGAGTCAAAGGCGATTCGCCGTCAATTTCTTTTTTGAATCAAGAGGTTACATTTTAGTCTTGATACAAGATATTGTGGACGGGTTTGAACGAACGCCTATGGTGTGGGGTCACACCAAGATTTCGAAGCGCGTCCTTGTGGCTTTTTGACGGGTATCCAGCGTTGGTTTCCCAGCCATAGCCGGGGAACTGTTGCGCCAAATCCTCCATGATGCGGTCACGACAAATTTTTGCCACAATTGAAGCCGCTGAAATCGAGACGGACAGCGCGTCGCCCTTGACCACGGCTTCCGCCGATCCGTTCAACCCGGCAGGAATCAAGTTGCCGTCGATCAGCAAATGGTCGGGGCGGCGTGAAAGTCCGGCAACCGCGCGTTCCATCGCGATGTGACTGGCACGCAAGATGTTGTGTTCGTCGATCTCTGCAACGCTCGCATGGGCGATGGAAACCTCAGCCGCCGCGTGGATCGCATCCCACAGGGACGCGCGGCGTTTTGCCGACAACTTCTTTGAATCGTTCAGACCCTCGGGAATGTTGTCCGGGTTCAGGATCACCGCCGCCGCAGTCACCGGCCCTGCCAGAGGTCCGCGCCCGACCTCGTCCACACCTGCGATGATCTGAAAGCCACGGTTCCGCGCCGCTTGTTCAATGGAGTAATCGGGTTTTGTCATGTGGTCTTGAAACACCATCGCCACGGCGCGCGCAATGCAAGAAGGGCCGGAGGTCACCCCCCGGCCCTGGCCCGGCCTCTCCCCTCGCGAGGGGCCGGAACTGCCCGACCGCCACTTATCGACGTGACAACGTGTACCCGTTGCGGCGCAGGCAATGTGGATTGAACCCCTGGCGATAGCCACGATTGGTCTGGGTTCCGACGCGGCAGGACCGCGGCAGACGGTTATAGTTGCGATAGTTCCGCGCCAGACAGCGATCGCCAACCATGTAGACATCTTCGCCCCGAACGCGATGAACCCGCATGCAATCGCGCGGCAACGCCCGTGCATCGTGACGCGGCGCCTTGCCGTCGTGCGAATTGCGGTTGTTCCAGTCGCGGTCGCCATGGCGATGGTCCCAGTTACGGTCCCGATGGCGGTGGTCCCAGTCGCGATTGGTGCGGCGGGTCACAACGGGTTCGGGATCGTTTTTCTTGTTCTTGATGGCATTGCCGATAATCAGCAGCGTCGCGCCGCCAAAAATCAGCGCGCCCAGCTGGTCCTCGGACAGGGCATGGGCGGGGCGGGCGTTGAGCGCGGTCACGGTGACCGATGCGGCAAGGATGGCGGCGATGAACTTGCGGGACATTTGAGAACTCCTGTCTTGGGGTATGGTTTCCCGTGTCAGTGCCGGGGAACCGGCGGTGTGGGAGAACCATCCTCTCGCTGGTAGAAGTCACGCAATAACGCCCCGTTGTTATTCGATATCACCCGCTGCAACGCCCTGTTGTTATTGAATATCGCGTGATTAACGCGCAGGGTTGGAGCATGAAAAACATGATCCCCATATTCGGCCTGTCGGTCGGCCTGATCTTGGCGGCGCAAACCGCAAGCGCAGGGTGTTATGCCGATTATAAGGCCAAGAAGGACAACCCGCTGAAGCTGCATTACGGCGTCGTCGAACTGCGTGGCGATTGCTCGAAAAAGGCGGCTCGGGACGAGGTCGCCGCGCGGATCAAGCGCGATGGCTGGACACTGCTGAACGTCCTGTCGGTCTTTGACGACGACGGGTTGAACGGAAAGGAACAGAGTGCCGGACCCTATTATCTCCGCTACTGACGCGCGGCGTCTGGGCAGCCGCACCGTGGGGCTTGGTATTGCTGCCATCGTCGCAATCCTGCTGATTGCGGCAGTGGTGCTGTTTCTGACCCTGCCCGATGCCAACGCGTTCAACGCGCGGGTCGAACAGCTTTTCCTGGAGAACGACGACCTGACCAGCCAGGCGGAAATCAAGTTGCTGGAAATCCTTGCCCATTCGGGCACCGCGTTTTCCGACACGCTGGCCAGCTATCGCACGGTGATCTTCGTGCTTTTGGTCTTTGCCACTGCCCTGTTGGTCGCGGCGCTGGTCTTTCTTGTCCTGCTGGTCACGCTGAACCGCCGTATGGGTGAGATCGAGCGCGCAGGTATCCAGGTGAACTCGCTTCTGATCAGCAGAGAGGAAAAGACAGTCTATCTGAACAACATGGGGTTCAAGCTGACCGATGCCGCGCTGGAAACCCTCAGCGTTCTGGCCGAGGCGCGCATGGATGACGAGGTTTTGTCCGGAGTCGAGATCGAGGCGATGATCTCGGGCAAGGCTGCCGAGAACTGTGAAGAGGCCGCAGGCGCGACGCGGATCAAACGGCTGCGCGACACACTGGGCAATCAGATGGTCAGCGAACTGCTGGTCAAGAATATCGCGCGCAAGGGATACATGCTGGCCATCGACAAGGACGTGATCCGGGTGCTGTGAGGGGATTAGGGGCGTTGCCCCTCTTGGCCCCTGGCCAATTCACCCCAAGGTATTGGAAGAAAGAGAAAGCGCCAACACCGCAAACACCCTTTCGTGTGCCGGCCTTTCAATCCTTTGTCTCAAGGCCCATCTTGGCCGCTGAGAGGGACAGAGATGAGCATTCACACAGACATTTCCGCCGACTACGGGATCGAGATCAAACCTCTGGACGGGCCTGTGCGCGTGATGCGCGGCGAGGTCGTGCTGGCCGAGACGACCCGCGCCAAGGTGGTTTACGAAACCCGCTTGCCGCCACAGGTCTATGTTCCCGCCGAGGACGTGAAGATCGAAACCGGCGGCTTTACTGACCTCAAAACGTTTTGCCCTTTCAAAGGCACCGCGCGATATCACGACATCACCCTGGGCGGCGTGGTTTTTCCAAATGCAATCTGGACCTATGCGCGGCCGTTGCCGGAAAGTGCAGCGATTGACGGCTATGTCGGGTTCATGCCCGGCGTGGCCGACAGGATCGACACGGGCGGTATCGACCTGGGCGGGCCGCGGGGTGGAAACATCAGCGGACCGCTGGTCGACTGGCTGCTGCGCGAGGCGTGGCTATGCCGCACACCCGAGGACTTCGCCAAGGCGCTTGGCGAAAAAATGGTCGACCATGGAATCGCCGTATCGCGCCTGAGCCTGATGATTTGGTCGCTGCACCCGCTGATCGCGGGACGCAACTATATCTGGCGGCGTGGCGCGGACGAGATCGAGACCTTTGCCCCATCCTATGAGCTTTATGAACACCCCTCGTTCCTCAACAGTCCCCTGCGGCACGTGTCCAAGGGTCTGGGTGGTGTACGCCAGATCATCGGACCCGGCGGCGACGATGCGTTTCCAGTGATTACAGATCTGCGGGCTGAAGGCGCGACGGATTATGTCGCCATGCCGCTGCCCTTTACCGACGGGCGGACAAATGTGCTGACATTGGCCAGCGACCATCCCGACGGTTTTACAACCGCCAATCTGGGGATGGTTTTTGAATGCGCGCCCGTCATCAGCCGTTATCTCGAAACATTCACCCAACGCGAAAACGCCCAATCGCTTCTTGAGACATATGTGGGCAAACGCTCGGGTGCGCGGGTGCTGGGCGGCGAAATCCGGCGCGGCGACGGCGATGAGATCGATGCTGCCATCATGTTCTGCGATCTGCGAGGATCGACCGCCCTGTCCGAGGCCATGCCGCAGGCGGACTATCTGGAACTGTTGAACCGGTTTTTTGAGACCACGGCCAAAATGGTCGAACAGTATCAGGGCGAAGTGTTGAAGTTTATCGGCGACGCGGTTCTGGCTGTCTTTCCCGCCGAGAAAAACCCGGAAACCGCACGGCGCAATGCCGTTGACGCGGCCAGAGAAATCGTGCGCGCCTTCGAAATCCAGACGCGTGAGGAAGAGGCCGACCCAATTAGTTGCGCCATCGGCATCGCCTATGGCCGGGTGACTTATGGCAATGTCGGTTCGCGGGATCGGCTGGATTTCACGGTTATCGGCGCCCCGGCCAATATCGCGGCTCGGCTGGGTGACCTTGGCAAACGCGAAGGTCAGGCCATCGTGGTTTCTTCCGATTTCGCAGGCGAAGGTTACGAGGTCCGGGAATTGGGCAAGGTGAAACTGCACAATGTCGCGGAACCTGTCCTGTGCCATGTGGTTCCGGTGGGTGCCCCCTGATCAGGTGCGATAGAAGTAATAGCGTCCCGGCTGGATGCCCTCTGGTCCGGCAACTTCGTCAAACCCGACCAGCGGCTGCCCTGAGACCAGAACCCCGCCCGGCGCCATTACATCGGCAATCAGCGGCGACAGGCGCGCGGCTTCGGCGACGTCCTTTTCCTTTTCGCCAAAGCCAAAGTCATAGTGGCCCATGACCACCTTGGCCCCCATCCCGGCAAGTTTGCGCAGCATGTCCTCGGCCTCACCTTGCAGAAAGTCCTCTTCCGGTGGGACGCAGGAGGGATGGCATTGCAGGATACGGTCGATGACCCAGATCCGGCGACCATCCGCCTTTTCGCGCAGATGGTCATAGGTGCGGCCGTTGCCCAGCCCCATGTCCAAAACATCGCCTTCAATCCCGTCCAACTGGGCCAGCCCCCATTCCAGCCCGTCGCGCTGGGCCGCGAGGCGGCGCATCATGCTGTCCAGTCTGCTCATTTCCGCACCTCTTCCGTATCGGTGTCCAAATCCATCCGCCAGGGCGTGATCGGCCCTTCGGCAAGTTCATTCCAGAACCTCAGCGAGAAGTCCCAGATATCATCGTCATGCACAAGGTGATGTGTGAGATAGCCAAGCGGCTCGGCATTGTCCGCGTGACCTTGCCGACGATCCCGTAATAGCGCCACCAGCTGCGCCAACAGCGTATCAGGATCCACCAGACCGCGATGTCCGCGCCAGAAAATCGGATCGATGTGGGTGTTGATCTGTTTCAGTCCCGGCGCTGCAAATGTTTGGATTCGCGGCAGGTAGGTCGAGATCGCTTTGAACCCGACCTGGGCTATCGCGTCCGGGATGCCCGAAGAAACCCGGTTCCACGGCGGCACGAAGATCGGCGACAACCTGTCGCCAAACAGGTCTTGAAGCTTCGCCAGCCCTTGCCCGATTTCGGCCTGCATGACCTCCAATGGCCTGTGACCACCAAACTCGGCTTTTTTCTGACCCTGCGGCGCGTGGTTTTCATGTGCCCAGCCATGCACGACTGGTATTGCATTGTCCGCGCCCGCTAACAACGCCGCCAGGTCCAGTCCAGCATCCGCCGGGATCACCGCCAAATGGACCGGAATACCGACAGCGCGTGACAAGTTCAGAAGGTGGTCAAGTGCGGGTGTCGGCACGGCCGCATCGTCGTCACGCCACCAGACCGGCAAGGTCAGCCCATCGTCTCGCCAGATTGCCATTTCTTGCCTGAGGGGTGTCCAGTCGGCCATCATCTGCGTTCCTTCCCGGCGACGATGTCCTGAACCACCCGCACGGTCTCGGCTGCGCCGTCAAATCCGATGGTTGTTACCGACCTGTCCGGCGACCCGGTGGCCAAGTCAATTGCGCCTAATAGTGTCTCCGCCCCCAGATCGGCAGCTGCAACCACTTCGATCCCCGGCAAAACGCCAAGCGCCGTGGCGCGCAGGGACTGCTCAACCTCGCCGCCGTCATCAAACGGCACGATCACGGAAGGGACCCCGGATTGCAGTAAATCCATCGCGGTATTGTAGCCACACATGGACACCGAACAGGTGGCGCGTTGGATCAACTCACGAAAGTCTGGCCGCACCGGTTCCAGTATCAGGTTCTTAGGTGCATCCGTCCGCCATGCCGAGATACGTGAGCTGGCATCTGCCCCGCCGACCAGCAGGCGCCACCGGCGTCCATCCCCGCATGCGGCCTTCAACGCTGCGGCAAAAATGTGGTCTCCGACCGAGCCGCCCCCGGCGCTGACCAGAATCTCACCTATCCCGTCACCTTGTTGCGCTGCAGCGGGCAGGGGTGGCGCGACAAAGCCGGTATAACGCAGCATTTCGGCCACGCGGTCTGACACCGGCCAGCTAGCATCAAGGGCGACGACAGCGGCATCGGAATGCACCAGTACCGCGTCATAATATTCCTGCAGCAACGCCTCGGCTTTCTCGACCTTGGCGGGCTTCGATGGCGGCGCAAGTATGTCGCGCACAGACGACAGGACGACCGGCGGGGAAGGCAGCCCACGGGCGGCTTCGATCAGCGCGACAAACTCAGATGACAACGAGCGGCGCCCAAAAGGGAACAATTCCGTTATCAACACCTGTGGCTGGAACTCGGACATGGCATTGATCGCTGCCGTTTGGCGGCGGGCAAAAACCGCCGGGCCCGCGACCTGTCCGTCGACGTCCAGAAGCCGGGTGAAATTGGTTCCGTCCGAGGCGATCGGCGGCAATTGCACCAGTGTCAGCCCGTCTGCGGACAGATGCCGCGCCGGACGGCCGCCAGACAGGACCTGAACCTGATGCCCGGCCCCGGCAAAGGCGCGGCCAAGCGTCAGGGCGCGACTGAGGTGGCCTGCCCCAAGAAGGTGCGTTACCGCGATCGTAACCCTCATGGCGCGACCGGCCGAATGCGCACCGAGTCAGGTGTTGCGACCCTCAAGTCGCCATCGTCGATCTCAAGCATGTAAAGGCGGCTGCGTTTGATGGTGAAGGGCGCAGGCCCATCGAAATCCCATCCTGTTGCGCGGGCAAGGATCATCCGCATCGTGCCGATATGACAGACAGCCAATGTGTCTCTCGTCAGCCCCATCAGCCATGGTTCGATCCGATTCCACACATCCTGCGGGCTTTCACCATTTGGCGGGCGATAATCCCAGCCCCACTGCTCGATGTCACGGAACCCGCTTTTCGGGTCGGCCTTCAGGTCGAGGCCATGCAGACCCTCCCAGTCGCCCCAGTCCATCTCGATCAGAGCGGGAACGGTGGCGGGGACCTGTCCGGTCACGATCCGGGCGGTTTCGACCGCACGGGCAAGCGGGCTTGCGACAACCGCGACATCCTGCCAGTCGGCAGGCAATGTAAACTCTTCCAACGCAGCACGGCCGTCGTCATCCAGAGGGATATCGGTTCGGCCTTGAATTCGACCGGCTCGGTTCCACGGTGTATGACCATGGCGCATCATGGCAAAACGGATCATGCCACCCCTTTCAATAAACTCGAAAGCTCAGACCACAATGTCTGGCGTGCGGCTGTAATCAAATGGCCGTCCTCCATGAATTTCCGAGCGCGAACCGCTGCATTTTGCCTGTGGGTCGGTTCGGCGATCAACCGTGTGATTGCCGCAGCCAAAGCAGTGGCATCCCCGACCTGGGTCGCCGTTCCCGCCGGCATAACAGATGCCGGGCCGGGATAGGCCTCGGCAAGCGCGGGACACCCTTGCGCCTGCGCTTCCAGATAGACCATGCCAAACGCCTCATTCACGCCAGGCCAGACAAAACAGGTCGCGTTCCGATAGGCAGCCTGCATGCCCGCCCGGTCCAACTGTCCAAGCCAGCGCACTTTCCCGCCAAAGGGCTGAAACAGAGCCTCAACCTCGGCCCGTGCCGGGCCATCCCCGGCGACATGCAAGCTCCATTCCTCGTCGGGAAGCCTTGTCAGCGCCTCCGCCAGCCTTTCATACGATGCCAGCTTGTCGCGATGCCGCATCATTCCGGCGGTCAGGATCACCGGTTGGAGCGGCGCCGTCTGGGCATCCGGCAAGGTTTCCATGTTCAGAAAGGGTGCGAGGTGGCGAATGACCTGATTGGGACGGGCATGTCGGGCCAACACCTCCCGGTCTTCTTGCGTCAGATGAAACAGAACTGACGCGGTATCACATGCCGCCCCAGCCGCCCTTTCAAAATCCGCCCATGGCCCTGTCAGTCGTTTGTCCGCTCGGCTGGGCTCCACAATAACGTAAGGAATCCCCAGTTCCGCCGACACCGCAGGCCCGACCAGATCCGGCGCCTTGTAATAATTGTGATAGGTCACCCAGAGATCCCATCCGCCCGTCGCCGTCAGGCGCAGAACCTCGTCCCGCGCGCCCGCCTTGATCCGCGCCTGGGCATCTGCATCGCCGCGCCCGTCGCGGGTCTGAAATTCGGATACGAGTGCGACCTCCGCCCCATCACGCGCCAGCGCCGCCATCAACCCGCGCGCCATCTCTCTGTCACCAGACGGCACCGCATGGTTGGGTGACTTCATCGGTGCATAAAAGGCGATCCGGGTCACCGGACCATCTCTTGAAGGCGTTTGCCCAACGCGTCGATGCCGGGATCCATCAGGAAGTCGCGGGTCAGGCGCTGATAGGCAGCCTCGGCCATCTCTGCCCGCATTTGCGGCGAATTCGCCAAAAGGGTGATCGCCTCGGCCAGCGCCTTGGGGTCGTCGTCGCTGAGAAGGCCATCCTTGCCCGACGTGATAAACTCGGGGATTGCCGATACCGGGGTCGACAGGATCGGCAACTTCTGGCTGGCTGCCTCCATCAAAACGTTGGGCAACCCGTCGCGGTCACCGTCGGCGGCAATCCGGCTAGGAAGGACAAACAGATCGGCCTCGCGCATGGCGGCGATCACCTCGGGCTGATCGCAGGCGCCTCTCCACTCGATCCAGTCGTCTATCCCCAACCGATTGGCCTGCATCTTCAACAGGGCCCCGTCACCACCCCCGCCGATGTGAACCCAATGCCAATCCAGTTGAGTCGGCAACAGCGCCAGCGCTTCGATCAACCGGTCAAATCCCTTTTTCTCGACCAGCCGACCGACGGACACCATACGGAAGCGTGTAGAAGGGGGCCGGCCTTCGGGCGGGGCCGGGAAACGCGCCAGATCAAGCCCGTGGTAAACCAGCGACACACGCTCCGGATCATCCGCCAACCCCTTTAGATGCTCAGCCCCAAAGCCCGTGCAAGTTGCCAGAAAAGTGGCGCCGTGTGTCGACTCTTGCAGCTTTTCGCGCTTTTCCCACTCTGGCGAGGTCCAGATGTCCTTGGCATGGGCCGATGCCGCCCACGGCAGGCCCGTTATGATCGAAGCATAGCGCGCAACGGACGCAGGCGTGTGCATGAAATGCGCGTAAAAAGCGCTGGTTTCGGGCGGCAGTTCCATCGCCAGAACACAGGCCTGACCAAAACGGCGGACCCGGTTCGTGGACCGGTCTCGCGCGAAATCCTTTGCCCAGATCCGAAGCGCCCGCCAGAACCCCTTGCGCCCCATCGCGCGAACCATCGCCTTCGTGACCCGGCGTGGTTCTTCATAAAGGTATTCCGGCAGGTAGCGGACCTTGGCGGTCAAACGATCGTGCAGCGGGTGGCGTTTCTTATCGGTGGGAAAACGCAGCGACCAGATATCCAGATCATGCCCACGCGCCTCAAGCGCCACCAATTCCTGCGCAATGAAGGTTTCCGACAGGCGCGGCCAACCCTTGACCACTACGGCAAGCTTCCCTTTTGGCTGCGTCATGCGCGCGCCTTGCTCCGATCGAGGCCCAACATATCCTGCGCGCGTTCTGCGACAAACTCCAACCCGTCCAGCAGACCGGGAACAAAGGCGGCGGAGGGTTTGGGCTGGGTCGGCAACGCACGAATGGCGCAGATCATCGCCTCGGGTGTCAATTCATTGCGATGCACGTCCAGCATTCGAACCAGCCCAAGTTCTTCGGCTCTACTGGCGCGAATATGCTGTTCCAACCGGGGTTTGGTACGAGGCACGATCACGGCGGGCTTGTCGAAGGACAGAGTTTCGCAAAATGTATTGTATCCGCCCATCGACACGATGCCTTTGGCACCCGAGATCAGGTTCTCGATCCGACTGTCAAATCCAACAGACTCAACCCGGCCGTTCAGCGCCTGAACGCGGGCTTCGAACTCGGCCCGGGCTTCGCCGGAAAGGAAGGGGCCATAGACAATTTTGGCTTTCGGTGACAACTCGGGGTCCTGTTCATAGGCTGAAAGGACGAGGTTCACCATGCTCGCACCATCACCGCCGCCACCCGGCGTGACAAGGATGTAATCCTCAAGCGGTATGACGCCCTCGGTCAACGCCTCGCGCCGCAGGTAACCCGTCCAGCGCATCCGCGCACGCATCTCGGGCGGGATCGGCAGCCCCATGGTCGGGTCATAGATCGAGCGCAAGCCATAGACCCAGACTTCGTCGTAATACTTGCGCGCTGCCTCGGTCGCGCCTTTGCGCTCCCACTCGCTGGCCAATGTCTCGGGATCGTCCAGAACGTCGCGCAACCCCAGAACGATATGGGCGCGGCGCCTTGATTTCAGCCAGTCCAAGGCCGGAATCAACTCTCCTCGGAAGCCCGTTGGCTCTTTGTCGACAACAAGGATATCGGGGTTGAAATACTCGGCCGTCGACTTGATCAGCCCGGCCCGCAGCGATGTCGTCTCGTCGATATCCAGACCCAGGGTTTCCGACGCATATGACCCGTCGGGATTCTTGGTGACGCCGGGCAGCCGGATGTGATCGACTCGCGGCGGGAAAGTAAACCGACCGGCCACAGGGGACCCGGTCAGGATGATCGCCGAGATGCTGTCATCGGCCTGCGTGATCGCACTGGCAAGCGCCCGCGAGCGCCGCAAATGGCCCAGCCCAAAGGTGTCGTGGCTGTAAAACAGCACTCGCGGCGATGAATTGCCGCTCAGGTCCGAGATATGTGTGGCCGTTTCCGCCAAACGACTTCCCCGCTCATTTTCCTGTCACAGGCGCAGGTCCGAGTCGGATTTCGCCAGCACACCCTTGATATCGTACAACAATGCGCCGGGCTTTCCGAGTGCCCTGATCCCGGCAGCGCCCAATTCCCGGAACTGGGAGTGTGCAACCGCAACAATAACAGCGTCATACGCCCCATTTTCGGGCATTGCCACCGTTTCGACCCCGTATTCGGCCTTCAATTCATCGGCATCAACCCAAGGGTCCCAGATATCTACGTCAGCGGAAAAGCTTTTCAACTCGTCCACGATATCGGCAACGCGGGTGTTGCGAATATCTGCGCAGTTTTCCTTGAACGCAAACCCCATCACAAGCACCCGCGCGCCGGACGGATTGACCCCGCGCGCCAGCATTGCCTTGACGGTTTCCTGCGCGATGTGGTGGCCCATGTGGTCGTTGATCCGGCGTCCCGCAAGGATCACTTCGGGGTGATAACCCAACTGCTCGGCGCGGTAGGTCAGGTAATAGGGGTCGACACCGATACAGTGACCACCAACCAGTCCGGGACGGAACGGAAGGAAATTCCACTTTGTTCCGGCGGCCTCAAGCACCTCAAGCGTATCAAGACCCATCCGCGAGAAGATCAGCGCGAATTCATTGACCAAAGCGATGTTCAGGTCGCGCTGGGTGTTCTCGATCACCTTTGCAGCCTCGGCGGTTTTGATCGATGATGCCCGGTGCAGCCCGGCCTTCACGATCGGGGCATAGATCGCCTCGACCCGGTCGAGGGTCTCGTCATCCTGAGCCGAGATCACCTTGACCACGGTTTCGAGTGAGTGTTCGGCATCGCCGGGGTTCACCCGCTCGGGTGAATAGGCCAGTTTGAAATCCCGACCCGCGGTCAGCCCACTGGCGGCGGCCAGATCGGGGCCACAGACCTCTTCCGTGACGCCGGGATAAACCGTGGATTCCAGGATCACCAGGTCGCCCGCCTTCAGATGCGGACCAATCGACGCACAGGCCCCGCGGATCGGACCAAGGTCCGGTGATTTGGCATCGTTGATCGGTGTCGGCACGGCGATGATGAAGACCGTGCTGTCAGACAGATCATTCGCCGCGCAGGAAAACGCCGCCTTGCTTTCCAGGATCGAGCGTTCCGCGACCTCGGCGTTGGGATCACGCCCTGCACGCAATGCGTCGACAAGGCGTGGGTTGGTGTCAAAGCCGACAACCCGCATCCCGGCCCGGCCCAGCGCCAACGCGAGGGGAAGGCCGACATATCCCAGACCAAGAACTGCGATCTTTTCGTTTGTCCGGTCGCTCAACGCACTCTCCCGGTGTTTGAAATGCCCTGTTTGCGCTACCCAATATCTACAGCGATGTCACCCGAAAAAGCCCTGTGCGGCGTTCCGATACAAGGATGGCGCAAAACCCGAATTTGCCGAGACCGGTTTTCTGGACTAAGCCTTGGAATACCACCTCAACAGGCTGACAGAAAATGCTGAAACCGGTACTTGCCCTACTCCAACTTGTTCTGTTGAGCGTCTTTGCGTCTGCGGCTTCGCCTGTCGACGCTCAGGACACCACCGATGCGACCGAACTGTCCGACGCATTGAAAGCCGCAGCAGAGGCCGGGGTCAGCGTCATCGTGATCGACGGCAGCGGTACGGTTCTGGCCCCGGCAACAACGGTTAAGGATGGCAAACAAACCACAACGACGCCGGATGAACAAACCCCTTCTTCACTGATGATGGGGCAAAAAAGGGCGCAGCAATTCCGTGCCGCGCTTCTGAAACGACTCGAAGCGATGCCCGCTTCGCTGAATGAGGTGATCTTTATCCTGCGTGCCTCCAGCCCGGATGGAACAATCATCACATTCTTCAAGGTCGCAGCGCTGACGCTGGCCCTTCTGGGGCTTGGCATGCTGGTCGAACGAGAGTTTTGGACCAAACGCCTTGTGAAGCCACAGCTGAAGACCAGCCCGGATGACGCTCCGCGAGGCTATTCCGGGAAGTTGCCCTTTCTGGCCAACCGCTTCCTTCTGGGTCTGATCGGCGTTGCAATCTCGGTCGTGGTCGCCTTTGTCGTTGGTGGGCTGGTCTTTGGTGTATCCGACGATACTGCGGTCGATTTCACGATCGTCGCCACCACATTTGCCTTTGTGGTGACCAGGTCGGCGGCCCTGGTCTGGCGGATGATTTTGTCGCCATATGCGCCGCAATACCGAATCCCGCATTTTTCCGACGGGGATGCCCGCAAACTGTATATCTGGCTTTCGGTTCTGGCGCTGGTCGATGTCTCGATCCTGATGCTGACGATCTGGCTGCGCGAGCTGGGGTTGAACTATGACGTTTATGCGCTGATCCTGTCGCTTGGTTCGCTTCTGTTGGCGCTGATCTACATCGCCATGGTCTTTGCCAACCGCCGCGCAATCGTGAACGCGTTTCTGGGCGGACGAAGCCAGCACAGCGTATCGCTGCTGACACGGTTCGGCTCTCGGATCTGGGCGCCGCTGGTCATTCTTTACGTGGTCTTCGCCTGGTTGAAGCTGACTTTTGATCTGGTTCTGGAACGCCCTCTTTCTGCGCCGCTGATTGCCTCGGCCTATACGATCCTGACGTCTATCATCGTGGTCTATGCCCTGGTGAACTGGGGCATCGAACACTATTTTCAGCGCAGTCGCGAAGCCCGAGAGCGCAATGACGGCGCGCAAGCGGAAGACGGGCGTGATACCGCGACGGACACGGTCGACACAGAGACAACCCAGGGCCTGAACACGTTTGAAGACCTCGCCCGACGGGTTGCCGGCATGCTGGCGCTGGTTGCCGGCGGATTTGCCTGCATCAGTATCTGGGACGCCGACGATGTCGTGCCCTTTGCCCTTTTCCTGCGAGAAACGCTGGAAATCGTGGTGATCCTTTTCATCGGCTACGTGGCGTACAACGCTTTCCGCATCTGGATCGACACCAAGATCCGCGACGAAGCCGGCCCCGAACAGGAATTGGAACCGGGTGATGAAGGCGGGGCTGGGGGGGCCAGCCGGTTGGCGACCCTATTGCCTCTGTTCCGCAACTTCATCCTCATCATCATCGTCGTGACCATCGCGTTGATCGCATTGTTGGAATTGGGAATAAATGTCAGCCCGCTGTTTGCCGGAGCCGGGGTTGTTGGCCTCGCCATCGGTTTTGGCGCGCAATCGCTGGTGCGAGACATCTTCTCGGGCGCATTCTTCCTGATCGACGACGCCTTCCGCAAAGGCGAATATATCGACGTCGGAAGCGTCAAAGGCACGGTCGAGAACATCTCGGTCCGGTCCTTCCAGCTGCGCCATCATCTGGGCCCGCTTCACACCATACCGTTTGGAGAAATCCAGCAACTAACCAACTATTCCCGCGACTGGGTTATCATGAAACTGCCCTTGCGCGTGACCTATGACACGGATGTCGAGAAAGTCAGGAAGCTGATCAAGAAGCTTGGGATCGAACTTCTGGACGACCCGGTGATCGGCCACAATTTCATCCAGCCGCTGAAATCGCAGGGCGTGATCGAGATGCAGGACAGCGCGATGATCATCCGCGTGAAGTTCATGACGAAACCCGGCGATCAATGGCTAGTCCGAAAGAAGGTCTATCAGGAAATCCGCGAGCTGTTCGAACGGGAAGGCATCAAGTTTGCCCACCGCGAAGTCACCGTGCGGCTGGCGGATGAGGACACGCGCAATCTGGATGCCCGCCAGAAAGAGGCAGTGATGGCCGCCGCCCACGCCGCCATCGACGAGGAGTTTCTGGATGAGGACGGCGACACTGACGGGGACGACCGTTAACGCGGCGATGTGCGGTGTTCAGGCCATCAACTCCGGTTTGGGTCAAGCGCGTCGCGCAGACCGTCGCCGAAGAAGTTGAACGCCAGCACCACGATGATGATCGGCAGCATCGGGATCGCTGTCCACGGGTAGATCTCGATCGACGCCAGGTTCTGCGCATCGTTCAGCATCACCCCCCAACTGACCGCAGGTGCGCGCAGGCCAAGTCCAAGGAAAGACAGCGCGGTTTCGCCCAAAATCATCGCGGGGATCGACAGGGTCGCGGACGCGATCAGGTGACTGAGGAAGTTCGGCAAAAGGTGTTTGCGGATCACTCGCGACGGCTTCGCCCCCATCATCTCGGCCGCGCGGACGAACTCTTCCTCGCGCAGGGAAAGGAACTTGCTTCGCACCGCCCGCGCCAGACCGGGCCAGTCGAGAATTCCCAATATGATCGATATGATGAAAAACACCGCCACCGGGGACCAATGCGATGGGACTGCGGCCGAGAGAGCCAGCCACAAGGGAAGTTCTGGCAGGCTTCGCAGGATCTCGATCACGCGGTTGATGATCCAGTCAAGGAACCCGCCGAAATAGCCGGCGATGGACCCCAGCACGATCCCGATCACGAAAGACACCGTGATCCCGACAAGCCCCACGGTCAACGACAGCTGTGCACCATAAAGGATGCGGCTGAACACATCCCGTCCCAGCCGATCTGACCCGAACAGGAAGATCGTCGCCCCTTCGGGCGCGCAGACCAGATGGCGATTGGTGCGGAACAGTCCGGCCAGCTTGTAGTAATTGCCTTCGCAGAAAAACTGCAGCTTCGCCGGGTTCTCGGTGTCCGGAATGTATTTCCAGCTAAAATCCTCCATGTCGACCTCGGCGGTGATCGGGTAGACATGCGGCCCGATAAACGACCCTTCGTGGAACAGGTGAATGCCCTGCGGCGGCGCATAGAGGTGGTCGGCGTGACGAAAATTTGGCGAATAAGGCGCGATGAACCCGGCGATGGGCAGCGACAGGTAGGAAATCAGCAGGAACAAGGCCGAGAAATAACCCAGCTTGTGTTCGCGGAACCGGCGGAAGATCAGCCGCCAGTTCGCCATATCCATATCGGCATGGCGCGCCTCGGTTCCCGGATCAGGTTCGTATGGGCGGTCATCAAGATAACGGCCATCGGGTTGAATGCTCATTGTCCACGCCCTCCGAACCGGATGCGCGGATCAAGCAATGCCAGCAGCAGATCGGATATCAGCGTACCGATCAGCGTCAGAAGCGCCACAAACATCAGCACGAAGCCCGACAGGAACTGGTCCTGGCTTTTCAGAGCCGTCAGCAAGACCGGCCCGATGGTTTGCAGCCCCAGCACGACCGAGACCAGAACCGATCCCGAGATCAACGCCGGCAACAGCGTGCCGATATCGGCGACAAACGGGTTGAAGGCGACACGCAGAGGATACTTGGTCAGAAGCGCAGGTTCGGACATGCCCTTGGCACGGGCGGTCTCGACATAGGGCTTGGCCAGTTCGTCCAAGAGGTTCGCGCGCAGCCGTTGCTGCATTGCTGCTGCGCCCGAGGTGCCGATCACAAATGTCGGGATGATCAGGTGGATCAGCACCGATTTCATCTTCTCAAAGCTCATCGGCTGGCCCTCGTATTCCGGCAGCATCAGCCCGCCGATGGGCAGGTCTAGGTATTTATGGCCGTAATAGAACAGCATCAGCGCCAGAAGGAAGTTCGGCGTCGCCAGCCCGAGGTAGCCGATAAAGGCCGAGGTATAGTCGATCCATGTCTTCGACTTGGCCGCCGCCAGAACGCCCAGAGGCAGCGCGATCAAATAGACGAACAGCACGGCGGCAAGGTTCACAAGGACCGTCAGCCACAGAGCTTCGCCCACGATCTCGGACACCGGGCGGTCGAACTCGAAACTCCAGCCGAATTCACCTTGCAGCATGCCCGAGAACCCGTGCGGCCCCGGCGCGAAGCCCATCCAGATCAGGTATTGTTCCCACAATGGTCGATCCAGCGCATATTCCTTGCGCAGGAACTCGGCTTTGGCGATGCCGCTTTCTTGCCCGGTCGCACGCAATTCGTTGATCTGGTTTGACAGGTAGTCGCCGGGCGGCAGGTTAATGATGGCAAAGATCAGGACCGAGACCACCAACAAGGTGGCAAACATGGTGAGTGTCCGGAACAGGGCATAGCGCAGAATGGCCATCAGTTGCCCTCCGGCTCGGAGAAAAAGAACTCGTCCATCCGATGAACGCCGAAATGAGCACCGGGCGACCATGCCCAGATGGCCTTTTCCGGCACGTTCTTTAGCCGATGTGACACCACGACGGGTTGTGGTGCTTCGGCAAGGATGCCGATGGCATAGACTTGGTCTGCATGGATATCGACAATCTCTTGCCAGATGCGGCTACGATCGGTGGATGTCGGTGCCTTCTTCCAGGCCTCGCCCAGTTCCATCAGGCGGACGGCGGCGGGCATGTCGGGCGGCTCTCCTGCCGTGCCATGGGTCTGGTAGTATTGACCCCACTTCGGCCAGGCAAAGAATTCCTGTTGCATCGGAACCGCGAACACCGGTGGTGTATGCGGCTGCACCAATCCATGATCCCAGCCGAACCAGACCGCTGCCATGGCGTTGCCGGCATAGACCCTGTTGCGCAGGATGTCGCGTTCCAGCGGACGCATAATCAGCTTGACGCCGATGTCGCGCCAGTTGTCGGTGATGATTTGCAGCGCGTTTTCAACCTCTTGCCGTTCTCCGGCGGTTTCGATCACGATCCACAGCGGACGTCCGTCGGGCAACATGCGGGTGCCTTCGCGGTCGCGTTTTGTCAGGCCCATTTCGTCCAGCAAAGCCCCCGCCGCCACCGGGTCATAGGCTGACCATGCCTTGCGGTTCTTTTCCTTGAAAAAGGGCGACAAAGGCAGGACCGTCATCGCGCCCTCTTTCGCCAACCCGAAATAAAGCGCTTTGTTGATGGTCTTTCGGTCAATCGCCAAGGACAGCGCGCGGCGGAAACGCACGTCGCGCATGGTGTTGCGCCAGCCCTCGTCATTGTAGTTGAGGTTGAGATAGATGGCGATCTGCGACGCCACGCCGTTGTCCCACAAATGCATGCGATAGCCGCCCTCGGCCTCGCCCCGACGCAGGATGGCGGCATCTTTGAAATCCAGCCCGCGCGCCTGCAACTCGGTCTCGCCGGCGTTGGCCTTGGCCGCCATAAGTCCCGGCGCGACCACGTCCATTTCAACCACGTCGATATAAGGCAATTGCACGCCGTTGGTGTCGACCCGGTGATAATAGGGATTGCGCACGAACTGCGCCCGCGTCTGCGCCTCGCCCGAGATCACCATCCACGGTTGCAGCGTCGGCAGGTCGGGGTTGTCGAACCGGCTCATGTTGTCCAGCTTGTTATGCAGGGCGGCCCAGCTGCGCACGCGCTTTTCGCGCAGGCGCTGGCGCAGGGTGTCGGGGTCGTTGAAATCGGCGTGAAACGGTTTCAGGTAATGGGCCGGGCGGTAAATAAACACCGGGGTCGCCTCGGCCATGGCCTGCATGAACTGGGGATTCTGGCCCTGCCATTCATAGATGATGGTGCGCGCGTCTGGAAATGTGACCTCGGGCAACTGCCCATCGACGCGCAGAAATTCTGACGGGCCCGAGGGTGACAGCTCTGGGTTGTTGGCGACGTTTTCCCACCAATAGCGGAAATCTTCCGAGGTAAATGGATGCCCGTCCGACCACTTGTGACCGGGGCGCAGGCGCAGAGTGAACTTGCGCCCGTCCTCGACCTCGATGTCCTGAAGGATGTCGGGCACAAGGCGATAGGAATGGTCATAACCCACGAGCCGCGCATAGCCGTAAACCACCATCTGGCGCACGTCCTTGGTGCGTGTGACCATGGTCGACAGCGTGCCGCCTTCCTTGCCCAGAACACGACCCTTGGCCTCCAGATCGACGACCAGCGGCACCTCTGGCAACCGCTCGGTGATCGGCGGCAGGGATCCGGCATCCACATCCGTCTTCCAGAACGCGCCTTCCTTGTATTCGGCCAGGACGGGTGACGCAAAAAGCGCAGTGGCAAGGATCAGGGCAAAATGTCTAGGCATGGCAGCGTACCTTGTGACCGGGCTCGGTCTCGGTCAATGGCGGTGCATTCATCCCGTCGAACCGGAAACTCTCGGGCCAGGTCGAGGGGTCACCCGCCCCTTGTGCGACGATTTTCAGGTCGATCGGGCGATGTATGTCGGGTTCAGGCTGAGCTGCGATCAACGCCTTGGTATAGGGGTGCTTAGGGTTAAAGAATAACGCCTCGGGCGGGCCCTGTTCCACCACCAGCCCCGCGCGCATCACCAACACGTCATCTGCAATCCGTCCGACGACGGCAAGGTCGTGGCTGATGAACAGATAGGACAGGTTCAGCCGGTCACGGATTTCCTCAAGCAGTTGCAGAACCTGTTCCTGCACCGAGACATCCAGGGCCGAGGTCGGCTCGTCGCAGACAAGAAAGCTGGGATCCAGCATCAACGCCCGCGCGATCGACAGCCTCTGGCGCTGTCCGCCGGAAAAGGCGTGCGGATACCGGGTCATCATATTGGGCGAAAGGCCCACCCATTTCAGCATCTCTTCCGCCCGCGCCATACGCTCGGAATTAGAACCGATACCGTGAATCTCAAGCGGCTCGGCAAGCGCCTCCATCACCCGCATCCGGGGGTTCAGCGTCGAATAGGGGTCCTGGAACACCATCTGTGCCTGCCGCTGAAAGGCGACGCGCTGGTCACGGTCCATCGCCTGAATATCAAGCGGCTGGCTGGTTTTCTCGGCGCGGAAAAAAATGGCCGACCCGGGATCGGCGGCCTCGGCCCCCAGTGCGATCCGCGCCAGCGTAGTCTTGCCTGACCCGCTTTCACCCACGACAGCGGTGGTCTTGCCGCGCTCAACCGTGAGATCGACGCCGCGCACCGCCTGCACGATCACTTTCGGCGACCACGGGGCAGAGCCTTTCAGCGTGTAGGTCTTGTTGACTCCTGCCATTTCAAGCACGAGGTCGGTCTTGTCCGGTGCCTTCTCGCTTCCACCGGTTTCGGGAATCTTTGGCGCAGCGGCAAACAGATCTCTGGTATAAGGGTGCTGCGGGTCGCCAAGGATCTGGGCGGCGGTCCCCGCTTCCATCACTCGGCCCCGGTTCATCACACAGACCTTGTCGGCCATGTTTGCCACCACGCCCAGGTCGTGTGTGACAAGAATTACCGCCATTCCGGTTTCCTGTTGAATGTCCTTGATCAGCCCCAACACCTGCGCCTGCGTGGTCACATCAAGCGCCGTCGTCGGCTCATCCGCGATCAACAGGTCGGGCCGCCCGACAATGGCCATTGCGATCATCGCGCGCTGGCGCATTCCCCCCGACAGTTCGAACGGATAGGACGAGAACACGCGCTCGGGGTCGGGAAACCCCACGCGCTCGAATGTTTCCAGAACCCGCTTCTTGTTCTTGCCCTTCTTGGACTGGTCGGGATGAAGGCGCAGCACCTCAATCACCTGGTTGCCGATCCGGTGCAACGGCGAAAGCGAGCGCATGGGTTCCTGAAAGATCATCGACACCCTGTTGCCGCGAACATCGCACATGCGGCGGTTCGACAACGGCAGCAGGTCGGTGACGCCATCGCCCTTTTCGTCGCGCAGCAAGACCCGGCCTGAAAGGATTTTCGCGGCTGGTGGCAGGATTTTCAGCACGGAACGGCAGGACATGGTCTTGCCTGAGCCGCTTTCCCCGACAAGCGCCAGCGTCTGGCCCAGTTCGACCGAGAAAGACACGTCCTCGACGACAGGGGCATCATTGCCGAAACCGATGGTCAGCCCCTCTACGTTCAGAAGTGATGTCACACTCTTCCCCCGATCCGATACGGCACGATCCGCAGCCCCGCGTTGCCGTGGCCGGCACCGGCGCAGGCCCGACGCGCACCACCAGACCAAGTCAAACATGATTTGCCAGAACCTCGCAAGCCGCTTGGCGCTTTTGTTCTTTCAGAGTCCCGGCGGCACGACAGTTCTATGTGCCGCTGTTAACCTCTTGTAACTGGCCGGATTTGCCGATTATGTGGCGCCGGACGCATCAAGATTACAGGACCTGCCACCATGAGCCGACTGGACGTCTTCATCAACCGCATGGTGTCGCAACGCGCCTGTCTGGACTATGCGGTAGATGCCACCAAGGGCATGACCGGCCCGGTATTCGAACTGGGTCTGGGCAACGGTCGCACCTTCGATCACATGCGGGAAAAGATGCCTGAGCGTCAGATTTTCGTCTTCGAACGTGAGGTCGCGTCGAACCCGGCCTCAACCCCGACCGAGGACCAGACCATCCTTGGCGACGTGCGCGACACCCTGCCAGCGGCGCTGGAACGTTTTGGTCCTACCGCACATCTGATCCATGCCGATCTGGGCGGACATAACCTTGAGAAAAACGATGCTTTCGCGCGTCTGATCTCGCCACTGGTAGAACCCCTGCTCGCACCCGGCGGCCTGATGGTGTCCAGCGACCAAATGTATTTCGATGATCTGCGCGAGATTGATCTGCCCGCCGACGCAGTTCCGGGGCGCTGTTTCATCTACCAGAGATAGAACGGCCTCCAACGCGCCAAGCCTTCATTTCGAAGAAGGCCAATTTCTGTTGTGCCGTTTGCGGTAATCGCCTTAGACTGATGGAATAAATCAGAATATCACGTTTCTTCAGGGTGCCTGTTTTTCTCGTCTTCGCACCAAACCTCCTCAGGTCCTGATGTTCGAAATGCGGCTCCGGGGGGCTTAATGGGCGACGCACCGACCAGTTTTGAAAAATTCGCAGAGCGCCGTTTCAGGTTGAGCGGAAAAGCCCTGATCGAAAACGGGCATCCCTATTTCGTGCCCACCGACAGTTTGGAAGACGCCAGCAGTCAATGGCCGCAGGGTTATCTCAGTTTCTCGCACTACGACTACCTCGGCCTGTCCCATCATCCTGCGGTGACTGCGGCCGCCAAAGGCGCGATTGACCGCCACGGCACCGGCGTCGGCGCGTCGCGTCTTGTCGGGGGAGAACGACTTGCCCATCGCGCGCTGGAGAACGACCTGGCCAACTTCATCGGGGTTGGCGGGGTGCTGTCGATCATCTCGGGCTACCTGACGAATGTTTCGATCATCAATCACGTCCTTGGCCCCAAGGACCTGCTGATTATGGACGACCTTGCCCATAACTCCATTGTGATCGGGTCAAAAACAGGAAAATTCGCCACGCTCACCTATGCCCATAACGACCTTGAAGACCTTGCCCGGATACTTGAGGCCGAAGCCGGGAACTATGGGCGCGTCCTGATTGCAACCGAGGGGTTGTTCTCGATGGACGGCGATATCACAGACTTGCCCCGCCTGCTTGAAATCAAGGAAAGCCACGATGCCTGGCTTCTGTTGGACGAGGCACATTCCTTTGGCGTTCTGGGCGCGACCGGCGCAGGATTGTGCGAACATTTCGACATTGATCCCGGACGGATTGAACTCATCATTGGCACGCTGTCAAAAAGCTTTGCCGCCTCAGGCGGATTCATCTGTTCCTCGGCCGAGGTAATCGAATGGCTGCGCTTTACGCTCGCCGGCTTCGTGTTCTCGGTCGGCCTGTCGCCGGCAACAGTAGCCGGCGCGCACGAGGCGCTGAACATGCTGCGCCGCGAACCCGAGCGTGTCACCCGGCTGCGTGCCAACAGCCGCTATTTCCTGTCCCGCGCCCGCGCTACCGGGTTGAATACCGGAACCGCTGTCGGCGAAGCCGTAATCCCGGTCCTGTTCGATACGCCCGAGCAATGTGTCTTTGTCGCCGAGGCGCTGATGCAGTCAGGAATTTATGCGCCGCCCGTAATTCATGTCGGCGTGCCCAAGGACCTGCCACGCATCCGCTTTTTCCTGTCGGCCAGCCACACAGAGGCGGATATTGACCGGGTGATCGCAAAGGTGGCCGAGGCCCGCGCCGCATCGACCCGCGCCCCGGACAGGATCAGCGCCGAGTGATGTTGACACGCCGGTCCGTCATCGGGTTGTTCACCGCATTGGGGGCAATAACCATGTTTCCCGGCACAGCGCTTGCCGTACCGAAGCTCAGTCTCGTTTCCGCCGGTGAAAGCAATGGCCTGCCAATTGCCCGACCCGAATTTGCCCGCCCCACCGACAAAAACCAGGTTTTCTTTATCCAGCGCTCGATGAATGCCAACACCGTGGTTTACGCCGCGCGGTTTGACAAGGCAGGCAGGCTGGACCGCAAGTCCCCACTGCATGGTTATTGGCGCCGATACAACACTGGCGGTGCGACGCGGGCGCTTAGTTTCTCCGAACGCAATTTTGCCTATGGCACAAAGGCCAAGGCGACCAAAAATGACGGAATATTCCGCATCCGGTTCGCGGCCTTGCCCGGCTTTGAAACGGAACTCAGGCAAGCGGCGCCCGGACAGGCCGATTTATGGTTTGATTTCAACGGCAAGAACGTCCAGCTTGTCTATGCCTATCTTGACCTCGACGACCGTGGCCTGATCCCTAGTGTCGTGTCGATCCGACTGTTCGGACGCATTCCGGCGACAGGGCGGCACATGACACTCAACTATTCTGTTTCGGGCGGAGCAATAAACGAATGACCAACCCCACCACCACCCGGATCCGCACCGCCATCGCAGGTGTCGGCAACTGCGCCAGCTCGCTGGTTCAGGGTATTTCCTACTGCCGCGCCAAGGGGGAAGACGCGGTCGGAGTCAGCTTCCCGGATTTGGGCGGGTATCGTCCCGGCGATGTCGAGATTGTCGCCGCATTCGACGTTGATGCCCGCAAGGTCGGTCAGCCGGTTGGCAAGGCAGTGATGGCCGCGCCAAACTGCACCGAACAGTTCTTCGCCGATCTCGACGACCAGACTGCGACCGTGTCGCGCGGACCGAACCTGGACGGGGTGTCAGCGCATATGCTGAACCAGCCCGAAGACAGGTCTTTCCGTCTGTCTGATGCGCCCGAGATGACGCGGGACGAGGTAATCGAGGTGCTGAAATCCTCGGGCGCCGAGGTTTTGGTTATCTTTCTGCCTGTCGGGTCGCAAAAGGCGGTCGAGTTCTATTGCGACTGCGCACTGGCAGCCGGGGTCGCCGTGGTAAACGGCATTCCCGTTTTCATCGCATCAAACCGGGTTTGGGCCAGAAGATTTGCCGATGCCGGCGTACCGATTCTGGGCGACGATTTCAAAGCCCAGCTGGGCGCCACCATTGTTCACCGCACGCTTGCCAACCTTGCCGACATGCGCGGGGTCCGGATCGACCGAACCTATCAGTTGAACGTCGGTGGCAATACCGATTTCCTGAACATGTCCGACCATGGCCGGCTTCTATCGAAACGCGAAAGCAAGACCGAGGCAGTGCAGGCCGCGCTTGAGGAACGGCTGGCGGATCAAGACATTCGCATCGGCCCATCGGACTACGTGCCATGGCTGAATGACCGCAAGGTCGCCTATGTCCGACTCGAAGGGCGGCTGTTCGGCGGTGCGCGCACCAATATCGAACTACGTCTTGATGTCGAGGACAGCCCCAATGCCGCGGCCATGGCGCTGGCTGCCATCCGCTGTGCCCGCATCGCGCGTGATCGCGGCATGGCCGGGCCGGTCGTTGCCGCCAGCGCCTTTTTCTTCAAGCACCCGCCTGAACAATTCGAAGACACAGAAGCGCATGACATGGTGCTTGCCTTTGCGCATGGCGATGGCGACGGCGCTGACTGATGGGTCCGGCGTTTGTCACCGGCGGGTCAAGTGGCATCGGGCTTGCCCTGTGCGAGCAACTGGCCACCGAGGGGCGCGACCTTGCCATCTTCGCCCGTGACACCGCAAAACTGGGCGCTGCGCGGGAGCTGATACTCGCTCGCGCGCCGGACACCCGCATCTTCCTCTACGCCGCCGATGTCAGCGACCGATACGCAATGGGAGAGGTGCTTGACGACGCAGTTCAGGCACTGGGCCCGCCCGAAATCGCCATCGCCTCTGCCGGCATAGCCGAACCGGGGCTTTTTTTGCATCAACCCCTGGACAGCCATGATCGCCAAATGGCGGTGAACTATGGCGGCAGCCTGTTCTTTGCCCACCACCTTGCCCCCGAAATGAAGAAGGCAGGCGGCGGCCGGATCGGGTTCATTGCCTCGGGCGCAGCTTTTTTCGGCATCCACGGCTATAGCGCCTACGCGCCCTCGAAATTCGCCCTGCGTGGTCTGGCCGAGGTGCTGCGGGTCGAGTTGGCCCCGCATGGCATTGGCGTTTCGATCTGTTTTCCACCCGACACGGACACGCCGCAGCTTGAAGCCGAAGCGCGCACCAAGCCCGAGGCGACCAAGGCCATCACAGCAGGCGGCGGGCTTTGGCGAGCAGAGGACGTCGCGGCCGCGATGTTGAAGGGCATGGCCCGGAATCGTTTTGACATTACGCCAGGTCTGCAGATGTCGGCGCTGAACCGCCTGGCCAGCCTTGTCGCACCGGCACTTCGGTCCTGGCAGGGACGCGTGATCCGAAAGGCGGGTGACCTGTGATCGGCCTGGACACCGACCAGATCGCACTGATTGCACTGTGCCTTCTGGCTATCGGCTATGGGCTGGTTCTGCTGATCTGGCTGATCCCTGCGCGCCGGAATCTTGCAAAAGAGCTATTCAATACCCTGAACCCCGCCGCGCTGGTTCTTGGCGCGCTTGTCGGCATTTTCCTATTGGGGGGATGGGCGCTGGGCATCGCACTTGCGGCGCTGTCCTGCCGCATCGGATACGAGGCCGGGCATGTCCGCCTTGGGCCGCAGCAAGCGCCATTGGTGGCCGCCGCGACGCTTGCCCTTTCCATTGGCGCGATGACCCTGCCGCTGGCGGCGCTGACATATGCGGGAATCTGGTGCCTTGCCGCCGTGCGTCTGGTGGCCTTTCCCCGCAACAGTAGCCGAACGATACGTGGCTGGGGTGAACTTCTGGTCTTTCCCCTACTTCCACTTGGCATCCTGGCCGCTGCCGCGCTGAACCCGGCCCTCGGACCGGTAATGCTGGCCTGCTATATCCTTGTCGAGACATTCGATTCCTACTCGCTTCTGACCGGCAAGCTGATCGGGCGCACCAAGGCATTTCCACAGCTCAGCCCGCGAAAGACGGTCGAGGGTTTGGCCGGCGGTGTGGCGGGGCTTGCTCTGACAGCCGTCCTTGTGGCGCTGATCGTGGGCAAACCCCTTTGGGGTGCAGTTGTGCTGGCGTTGACGGTGGGGTTGTTCAGCCTGGCCGGGGACCTCGGCGCGTCTCGAATGAAGCGCAAGGCCGGGGTCAAGGATTTCCCGGTAGTATTGAAAAGCCAAGGCGGTCTGTTTGACACGTTTGACAGCTGGATTGCGGCAGGTGCAGGGGTGGCTGCGCTGTCAATGATCCTGATCGCGCAGTAACAGCTTGCCCTTGATGCGCGCCTTTCCCACAATCCCGACATGACCCCGATCGGCCCCGTGACCCGGATCCTTCTGCGGCCTGTCCTTGCACGGCTGGCGCTGATCCTGTTGCTTGTCGAAGCGGTTTTCCTGGCCGAAAGCTTCACCACACTTCTCGAACAGGCGCTGCGCTATGACGGGGCGGTCTGGGACTTGGGCTGGCTGTTGGTCTTAAAGCTGCCTCGCATCCTGGACCTGGCACTGGCGCTGGCACTGCTCATCGCCCTTTACTTTGCCGTCAGCGAGGCGCGCGCACGAGGAGAGCTGGTCATCCTTGCCACCGCCGGAATCCGCTGGACCCGGATCGTATGGTTTGCCCTGAGCATAGGTGTCGTCGGCGGCTTTGTCAGCCTCATCGTGGCCGGCTTCGTCCTGCCCGAGGCGCGCTATTCGGAAAGGATCACGATTGCGCAATTGCGGACAGACTACCTGACCAGTCAAATCACACGCGACGGACCGCGCGACACGCTACACCGCCTGGACGGGGTGACTTTCATCGCGTCGGCACCCGATGGGCTGCCGGAAAACGGCCCGGACACCCGCGGAAGATTGTTTTTCTTCCAACCGCAAGACCCCTCAAACTGGCGCGCTGGCCAATCGCGCGACTGGACCATCAAGACCGGGTCGGCAGATGAGGTTCTGGTGATGAAGTCGCTACGGCTGTTCCAAAGCCCGTCGCGCAACCAGACCGGGTCTTTTGGCCCGATCCACGCTTTCAACGTCGAAAACGCAGAGCTGGCATTCTCACTGGCATCGGTGGTGCCCGCTCCAAACCAGTCACGCAGCCGTGCCGAAAAGGTTCTGGCCCTGTCCGACGCCGACCCCCGCCGCCTGTCGGGGATCGCAGCCCGCGCCCTGCTGGTGCCCTTCGCCGCGCTTGTCGCTCTGGCGGCGGTGGCGCTGTCAGCGGGTGACCTCTCTCGCCTGCTGGCATTACCTGCCGCGCTTCTGCTGGTCATGGTCTTTGACGTGGCCGGGCGCACACTTGTTACAGACGCAGCCGCACGCGTGCCCTGGCTGGTTCTGACACCTATTGTGATTGCCGCTTACCTTGGCCCGCCGCTGGCGGTCATCCTCTGGCGCGGCGAAACCATGATGACCCCGCCCCGAGGCCGCACATGACCTCGCGCGCGCTGTTTGGCGTCACCGGACGCCGGATTGCAGGTCAACATCTGCGAACGATTCTGTTTTTCATGCTGGTGCTTCTCATCGTGGCCTTTGCCATAGACATCACCGAAAACCTCGATGAAATCCGCACCGCGTCGATCCGGCGCGACACGTCGCTGGGAACGCTGCTGTTTCCTTACCTTGGGCTACGCGGGGTCGATGTCGTCACGCGGCTTTTGCCGATGGCCTGTCTCGTCGGGAGTTTCACCACCGAGCTGCTGCGCCACCAGCGACTTGAGAACGTGATCCTTCAGGCTGCAGGCGCGTCCAATGCCTTCCTGATGGCAGCGATCCTGATCGCGGGTCTGGGGTTGGGTACGGTGCAGACCGTGTTGGAAGGCTGGGCGCGACCAAAAGCGGTGTTTGCGCAGGTCGAACTGGGGCTGGGCACCTATGCCCGGCGCTTTGGCGGGCAGGACGACCGCGCACGCTGGTTCCTGGACGATGACCGCGCGCTGAGGGCCCAGGTCACAAAATCCCCGCCAATTCTGCGCGATGTCCTGCTGTTCGAGGGGGTATCCGCCGACCACCTGTCACGGATCATCGCGGCTGAAACCGCGACACCCGGCAAAGACCCAGGCACCTGGATCCTGCATGGGGTCACGGAATGGCGCGCGCGCGGAAGCGGTGCAATGGCGGCAGAAAAGAGCGGAGAAATGAACCTGTCATTCCCGCTGACTCCGGCCCGGGTGCGCTATCTGGGAGTTGGCGGGTTCTATATCCCGCAAGAAAATCTGCGTGAAATCACTTCGCTGTCCGGCCAGCCCGGTCAGGCTAATGCCGAAACCGCGGTGGCCCGTCGCTGGACCGCATTTCTTCTGCCGGTCGTCTTCAGCCTTCTGGGTGCGTCGCTGGCGCGGTCAGGTCTAAGCGGGCGTCTGCTGGCACCGTTTCGACTGATCGGCCTGGGTGTTCTGGGCTATGTCTCGCTCGTGCTGGTCAAGGTGTTCTGGGCCTTGGGCGAACACGGCGTGATTGGCCCTTTCACCGCCTGCCTGATCCCGTTGGCAATCGCGGCGGCGCTGGTCACGCTTCTGCAGTTGCGGTTGTCGGGCCGATTTGCCCGCGCGCCCTAGCCCGCCAGACGCATTGCGTCATTGGCCTCGATCCGGGGCCAGACCTTTTCTCTGGCGCGGCTCAGCATCGCCTCGTCATCAATTTCCATCCACGCAAGGTCGGAAATCAGGTGACAGGGCAGTTCAACCGCCTGCGCCATACGGATGATGCCGGGTTCATAGTCTGATCGCGGGTCTTCCGCCAACAGCGATTGCACCGCATCCAACAGCACCGGCACATTCCCACCCGACACCGACGTAATCCCGACCAGTTCTCCGATGTGGGGTTCGCCGAGGTGGTTTTTGTCCTTGGACATGGTGACAAAGGCCGGGCGACGTCCTTCTCCGGAGCGGCCCCAGATATAGACCTCGTCGGTGGCGCGGGTTTCGCCAGAGATCAACAGCGCGCTGTCGCCCAGAACCATCGGGTCCAGCGCGCGGGCCTCATACACGATATCAGATTCAAGAATGATCAGATTACCAGCCAGCCCTTCAATCCCGGTCATCAATGACCGCAAACTGCCAGTTTCCGCGAAATGCGGGTTGTGGACCAATTCGACCCCGGCGCGACCGGCAAAAGCCGCTTCATACTGCTCGTTCAGGTGCCCGGTGACGATCCGCACGCGGCCAACCCCTGCCGCATGCAGCAGGCCGACGGAACGCTCAACCAGACGATGCCCGCCGATCTCGATCAATCCTTTCGGGGTCAGCTTGCCGCGCGGCCCCATCCGCACGCCGCGCCCGGCGGCCACGATGACTGCTGTGGTGTCCGACAATACGCCAAAGCCCCTGAAACTGCTCGAATAGTTACGCAAGCCTATGCTACCAAAACATATCTCGCAAGAAGGGGACCGGGGTGGCAGACAGGACGCAGTATTCGCTGGCCGAGATCAGGCGCAGTCACCCATCCGACAAGGCCCGCAACGAATGGCAGACGGAATGGGCGCTGTCCCTGCTTTATCGTCGGCCCGGTTTCATCGTTGCATGGGCATTGTTGCGGCTTGGTTTCAACGCCAATCACGCGACGGCGGCAAGCCTTGTCCTGACCCTGCTGATGCCCTTCGCCGCACTTGCCATGCCAATCGAAGCGGCGGCGGTCATGGTGTTCTGGCTGGCGGTCACACACCAGATTCTTGATTGCGCCGATGGCAGCATGGCGCGGGTGACCGGCACGGCCGGCGCAGCGGGCGCCCGGTTCGATTTCCTTGTCGACATGCTGCATTGGGGGCTGCTTTACCTGTCGCTGGGCCTGTTGGCCGATGCTCAATTCAATAGCGGCTGGACATGGACTGCGGTGGCACTGTTCGCAGGGTGGCTGCGTCTGTTCGCACGGGTCTGCCGTGACAGCACCCCAACGCCGCCCCCGACCGCCGACGCCCCCGCCCCACCATTCATTGTCATGGCCGTCAGTGGCCTGAACGGATTGATCCCACTGCTGCCGGTTGCCGGCGACCATCTGCACTGGGCAGTCCTGTTCATCACCGTGTTCAGTGTGCTGGACCTGGCCGATTCTCTACCCGGAGCGCTGCGTTGAAAATCGTCGAAGTCAGCCCCTATGCCATCGGGCGTCCCGGCGGAGTTCAGACCCACATTCGCGATCTCAGAGCGTGGTTGATCGAACAGGGCCACGAAGTCCGTGTGCTTGCCCCGCCCGGCCCCCCGATCGAAGGCGTGACCCAGATCGGCCGGTGCCGCACCGCATCCGTCCACGGCACCAGTTTCGAACTGACCCATGCCACGCGTGCCGAATTGCGCAGTTGCGTTGCCGAGTTGCAGACCTGGGGTGCCGAGGTGGTGCATCTGCACACGCCTTGGGTGCCGATGCTTGGCTGGCAGGTATGGCGGCGGCTGAACCTGCCGACCGTGGCAACCTTTCACGCGACATTGCCCGAGGATAACGGCCCGGATCCCGTCAGCTGGTTCCTGCGCCGGGTCGCCGGATATTTCAACAAGCGGGTGTCGGCAGTGGTGGTGCCCTCGGACGGACCCCGCGCCCAGTGGATTGCGGCGGGTGCAAACCCGGTGCCGGGCATCATGCCCCCGACCATCAACTTGTCTCGATGGCGCGGCGCCCGGATCGAGAAAGCCGACGAAACGGCATTCAACGTGATCTGCCTTGGCCGGCTTGAGGAACGCAAAGGGCTGTTCGTCTTGCTGGAAGCGTGGAAACAGGTATCCGCGTCCCTGCCCCACGCCCATCTGACCATCGCCGGGAACGGGTCACTGGAGCAGGCCATACGACAGCGCATTGAATCGGATGCATTGCCCCGCGTGTCCCTGCTTTCTGCTCCGCCACATGAGGCCGCGCCCGCCCTTGTCGCCGGGGCGGATGCCTTTGTCGCTGCAGCGCTGGGCGGCGAAAGCTTTGGCCTTGTGCTGATTGAAGCGATGGCGGCGGGTGTTGTTCCCGTTGCCTCGGACAACGCAGGCTTTGCCTCGGTCCTGACCGGCCCGGGCGCCGACCTGCTATTTCCTGTGGGCGACGCTGGGGCGCTGGCTTCGAGACTGGTCGCGCTGGCCCAAGACAGGGCAAGACTTGTCCGGATGCGCAACTGGGCCATGCACCACGCAGACCAGTTCGACGTCACCCGCATCGGGCCCGACTATGTCCGCCTGTTTCAATCGGCGCTTGGCTGACGTTCGAACCGCGACGGGGTCGGGAACCGTGCATCCAGCCACGCTTTGACCATGCGTTCGACCCTCGGGTTCGGGTTGTTTTCGAAACTGTCGTTCAGCGTCGCGGTGAAGGGGGATTTCCTGTCCAGCATGCGCAACTGCGCCCATGTCCAGGGCGCGAAATTCTCAAGCGAGACATAGCCCTCGAACCGGCGCGTTTCGCCCCGCGTCGCCGTTATCGCTGCGCCCTGTTCGACCGCGTAATGGGGATAAAGGAACTCGGGCGGGATATTGCCCGCCGATCGGAAACGCGACGCGCGGGTGACCGCGAACTCATCCCCGAATGTGTCGATCATCCGCGCCCATACCGCCTTCTCGATCAGCCTGGGGCCGTGAATGACGTGGTGCCGATCGGCTGACATGCCACGCCGAGCCAAAGCCACGCAGGTTTCGGCCAGGGCCAGGTTCCACGGGCTTTCTTTGGTCTTGTCCAGCACCTCCAACTGACGGACACGCTTGCGGGTGAAATGCGACAACGGCACTCCGTCCCGCCACATGGCGTCAAATGCACCGCGCCTGAGGAACAGCATGTCATCCTCGACATAGATGAACTGTTCGGCCAATCCCGGCAGCAGGTGCAGATGGCTGACAATGGAAAACGAGTTGAAGGTCGGCAGAAGCGCGGGGGACATGATCTGGTCGTGATGCACCACCTCGATATCGGGATGATCGGCTTTTAGCCACCGGGGAACCTGTGGCCGGCAACTGACCAGATAGACGCGGCGAACTTCGGGCAGGTTTACCTCGAGGCTGCGCAGCGCATATCGGATCAGGTCCAGGTTATCGCGGGTGCGGTTGGGATTGGTGTCGTGGCGAGTCCCGGCATAGGCGGCAAGCTGATCGGCATAGCCCGGAAATCGGTCATCCACCCAGGTAAAGACTGCATCCACTGGCGCTTTGGTCATTTCGCCCCGCTTCCATTGTTCCGCTCACATTCTTCAATAGGCTCAATCCCTTGCGCAAGCACTCATCCATTGCAATTGCGCCCCGCTTTGTGCCAGCCTTCGAAGGGTTCGGGCATGGGTCCCGGCGGGAAACGCAGGAACAGCCATGCCCGGACACAGCGCGGATCTGGTTATCGCGGCGGATTTCGGAACGTCCGGGGTCAAGGTTGGGCTGGTCGACGGTGACCTGACGATTCTGGCCAAGGTCACCGAGACCTATCCCATCGACCTTGGGTCTGGCGGGCGCGCCGAACAACATCCCGAGGACTGGTGGGCTGCGCTGGCGCGTGCGCTGACGCGCCTGCGTCACGAATGGCCCGAGATTGCTGCACGCGCCGGTGCGCTGGTCTTTTCAACCCAGGTCTGCGGTGTGATCGCCACCGCACGTGACGGCACCCCGCTGCGCCCCTGCCTGACTTGGCTCGACAAGAGGGCAGCGGGGCTTGGGCAAGCACTGATCGGCGGTTTTCCCTCGGTGCATGGCTATCAGGTCGGCAAGTTGGCAACCTGGCTGCGGCTAGCAAACGGCGCCCCGGCCAAGAACGGCATGGACCCAACTGCCAAGATGATCTGGATCCGGGAAAACGAGCCCGACATTTTTGCCAATACCCATCGTTTCCTCGACGTGAAGGACTGGCTGGTGCATCGCGCCACCGGTCAGTTCACCACCAGCGCCGAAAGTGCAAACCTCACGTGGATTATGGACACTCGCCCCGGACGGGAAGACTGGTCCGAGGCACTGGCTCGCAAATGCGGCTTGCCAACGGACAAGATGGCGATGATCGTCGACGCCGATGCCGTTGTCGGCACCCTGACCCCACAGGCAGCAGCGGAACTGGGGCTGGACGCGGCGACGCCGGTGCTCGGCGGCACTTCGGATGTCACTGCGGCGGCGCTCGGGTCTGGCGCGGTGGCGGACGGAGAGCTTCATATCTCGGCTGCGACAAGTGTCTGGATCGCAGGCTTCTTCCCCGGTCGCCGCCTCAGCGTACCGCATTCTTATGCCACGATCTGCAGCGGACTGGGTTACCGTCCACTGTTGATTGCAACGCAGGAAAGCGCCGGGTCCGCAATGGAATGGGCGGTCAAACTGACAGGCCGCCCGGTTACCGACGAGGAACTGACCGGCGCTTTTGACGCGATCGGGGAAAGCCAACCCGACGACCCCTTCTTCCTGCCCTGGCTGGCCGGTGAACGTGTACCGGTGGACAATAACAAGCTGCGCGGCACATTCTGGGGGCTGGGACTGCACCACGACGCCAACGCCCTGCGTCGTGCCGCGCTGGAAGGGGTTGCGCTGAACCTGCGCTGGGCTTTTGGAAAGGTCATCCGCACCAGGGGCGCCAAGGCAGACGGACCGATCTCATTGGGTGGCGGTGTGGCGGCCAATGCAGTCTTTGCCCAGACGCTGGCAGATGCGCTGAACCGGGACATCCGAGTGGGCCAGGCCCGCCATGCCGGTGTGCTGGGCACAGCAACCCTTGCCGCTCCGGTGATGGGCTGGGCCGATACGGTTTGGGACTGCGCCCGCCGCCTTCAGGGTCAGACAACCGCTCATTATCAACCGAACCCAGACCGCGTTGACCAATTGAACGCACGCGACTCACGCCTGTCGCGCATCCGCGCCGACATGGTCAAAAGCTATCAAAGGACCGACGCGCCATGATTGACGGCCTGATCAAAACCCGCATCGACCCTCTGTGGGAAGCGATGGCCACGCCGCTGGTCAAAGCCGGCCTGACACCAAATCAGGTGACCTTTGCCGGGCTTGTGCTGATCTGCCTGTCGTCGCTGGCCTACCTTTGGCACTTGTCGCCCTTGTGGTTCGGCCTGACCTTGGCCCTGTCCTTTGTTTTTGATGCCCTTGATGGCGCCGTGGCCCGGCGGCGAAACATGCCGTCGAAAGCGGGCGGCTATTTCGACGCCATGGTGGACCGTTACCAGGAACTGGTGGTTCTGATGGCGCTTGGATACGTGCATCACCTCTGGCCACTGGCCTTTCTTGCCTTTGCGGGCAGCGTGCTGATCTCTTATGCCAAGGCGCGCACCGCCATAGAAATCGCGGTGAACAACGACACCTGGCCCGACCTGTTCGAACGGATGGAACGGATAATCTTCTTGTGTGTCATGCTGATCGCGGCGGGCCTGATCTCCGACTGGCGGGACCAGATCATCTTTTGGGGGTTGGTGATTTATTCCGTCCTGGCCCATCTGACCGCTCTTCAACGGGCGCGACGGGCCACCGCGATGCTGCGACAAGCCGATCAGGACGCGCGCGAGTGACGCCACAGCGCCGCGATCAGGTCCACGTGGAATGACAGGGACAGCGACAGCATCAAGCTGATCAACGCCGGCTCGGTCAGCACATAGGCCGTGTACATCGGCTTTTGCCACGTTCCCAAGTCGAAGTCTTTGGCGACGAACAACAGCAGATAGATCACGCCCCCCACGGGTGTCAGCCAAACCAGCCGCCAACGCAACCGCGCCATGAATGGCAACAAGACTCCGCCGCCTACCAGCCGGAATACCATGTACTGTGCCACCAGCATCGACGTCACCATCACCGCTTCGGAGATGAAAAACAGATAGCTTCCGACCATGTGCATGTCATTGTGATCGGGGAACCTGAAAACGCTGAGGATCACCATCCCCGTGCTGGCCAGCCCTTGCAGCATCACCGTCAGCCCGCAGGCCAGTATCGCACGGCGACCGCGCGGCGTGCCCGCATGCCCCGACGCCAGCAGTTGTTTTGCCAAAAGCGCAAAAAGCGCTGCGATGCCGACAAAGACAATCGGCGCGCTGATGCCGATCCAAAAAGCGAACCCCGGCCCGATCTCAGGATCGGAAATCGCGCGGCTGATGGTCGGTGGCTTGCGCGCGACATAGTCGGGATTGCGAGCAATGAACCCGGCGCGCGCGGCGTAGATCTGGTAGTTCACCACGAGAAATGTGAAGCCGATGCAAAACAGCTCGACCCGGATCAGGCGCTCGGTGCCGGATCGTTGCACCGCCTGATCCCTTGCGGTCATGCCCGAACACCCGGTCTGCCCGCGCGCATCGGTGTCTCGGACTCGACCTTGCCCGCCGACATCTTGATCAGCCGGTCGCATTTCTCGAACTGGTGGTCGTCATGGGTGACAGCGATGATAAGCTTGCCATCCGCGGCCAGTTCGGGAAGCAGGACGTCATAGAAAAATGCCCGGTTGCCGGGATCCTGATCGGCGGCAAACTCATCCAGCACCACGATGGGTCGCCCTTCGGCCAGTGTTACCGCCAGCGCCAGCCGCCGCCGCTGCCCCGCTGAAAGCGACAGGGACGAAAACCGATCCTCGGCCAGATGTACCCGATGCGACAGATTAAGCTGCGCGATCCGGCGGTCCAGTTCCGCAAGCTCGAGATCACCTAGCCCATAGGCCCGGTCAAACAGGTGAAACAGGCTGAACACGCCGCTGAACAATTCTCGATAGGCGGCGATGGTCTCGGGCGTCAGGGGTTTGCCATCCAGAAGGATTGTCCCGGCATCGGGGTGACGCAACCCGGTGATCAATGACATCAGCGTGGTCTTGCCCGACCCATTGCCGCCGCAGATGAACACTGTTTCTCCGGGCGCAAATGACATGTCGACCGGACCCAGGCGGAACGCCTCATGTTCAGGACGGTCGGGGTCGCGGATCACCGCCTCGACTCCGCGCAATTCTATTGACGAGAAGCTGCGATGTCCTTCCTGACCCTCGGTCAGGCTACGCGACTGGGCGCGCATCAGACTGGCCTGCAACTCTTCGATCTGGGAATAGGCGGCCTCGGCCCGACTCAGCTTGGGCAGTGCGTCAAACAGCGATTCGATGGGACCGCTGGTCAGCAGCACAACGGTCAGGATCTGCAACAGCGTCGCCGGCGACGCGCCCGTCAGGAAGGGCAATACGGCAACCACGGCGCACATCAAAAGGATAAGAGCCGATTGCGCGATCACCGTACTGGCCGAAAACAGGCGTTCGGATTCCAGCGAATAGTGGTTGGCCTTTGCAACCACCCGCGCGACTTCCTCCTCCATGGCAAGGCGGCGCGGATTTGAAAGCCGGATTTCCTTCCACCCCGACAGAAGGTCGTCCACACGGCCGCAGAACTCGGCATGGGCCCTGTTGGCACGTTTTGCCATCTTGCGCGCGGGGACATCCAGCAACACGTAGGCCAGCGTCCCGATCAGAACGGCGCCCAGCGTCATCAACCCGGCAACTGGCGAAATCCAGAACAGGTAGGGAATCGCCACAAGCACGATGATCACCGCCTCGATCGCCTGGATCACGGTGACCAGCGCATTGTTCACTTCACGGACCTGGTGGGTGATCCCGGCATAGATCGCGCCGTGATCGCGCGACAACAGGAAGTCGATATTGGCGTGCAGAAGCGCCACGGACATCGACTGGCGCATGTCCGCCGTTATCCGCGTCATCATCACGAAGGACCGCACCCGCGCCTGATAACTGGCCAGCAACATCGCTACTGCCGACACCGCCAGCAACAGAAACGGCCAGCGCGCATCGGTATCAAGGTTCGCCACGATGGTATTGATCGCAAGGATCAACCCCGAGCGGCCAAGGCTCGCTACAAGCGTAAACAGGATCACCGGGTCTTTCAGCGCCCCGCTTGTTACAAGCAGATAGCGCAGGATCTTTCGCCGGCGGCGGACGAAACCACCGAATCCGCGTGAGTCTTCCTCGGTTCTGGTCGTGGAACTGGTCAACCCGGCCTCTGTCCAAATTCCCGGAAACGCTAAAGCATTTGTAGGCGTTGGACCAGCGGCGGATTTCAGGCTTATCGGGCGACTTTGCGGCCAAGCGGTACGGTCACCCGCACCTGAACCGTCTCAAGACCCGGATTGATGTCGCCCAGCCCCGCATTCGAGCGGTGGTCAACCATCAGGCCCATGCGCACGCCGTTGTCGAACTGATACCCAATCTCGGCCTCGGACCGGAACTCGACCGTATGCCCCAGATCGACGCCGCCGTTAGGCACATAAAGGCCCGCGCCTAACGCCAGCTGGACATAAACCCGGTCAAACTGATGGGTCCAGGTGGACCCGACCCCGGCCCAGACCGCGCCATCCATGGTGGCGGAAAGACCCAGGTAGGGCTGAAACGGGCCGCGCATCTGACCAAGCTCATAGCGCAGATAGGCCTCTTGATCGATGTTCACGTCATCGAAAATCACCTGTCCGGCGGACACGCCCAGCCGTGACTGCGCATCGTCATAGGCCAGGCATCCGCCCGGCTGACCACAGTAGTTCGCGCTCATGTCAAACATGCCGACGATGAAGAAAAGCGCAGCGATGACCGGATCAAGCATGGGGATCTCCTGTTCTTGCGCGACAGGTTTAGGCGCACAGGCCGCGGCACGGAACCACGAACAGAAAGCCCGCCCCAAATCGGGACGGGCCGTGGAGTTTTCGCAACGCCGGGGTCGCGGTCAGCTGCGCACCACGAAGACCGAACACTTGGCATGGCGCACAACCCGTGCCGCGTTCGGACCCAGAAGGTAGTCGGTGAAATCGGGCTTGTGCGCCCCAATGACGATCAGCCCTGCCCCGTCTTTGGAAGCCGTGCGCAGGATTTCGTCATAAGCATTCCCGGTGGCAACCAGATGGCGAACCTTGGCATTGGCCTCGGCCCCCAGAACCCGCGTAATGAGGTCCCCCATCCGGCTGCGCGCCTCGGCCACAGCCTTGTCGTGATGCCCCTTGTCAAAGAAGCTGCCAACGACAGACATGCCGTAATCCGGGACCACCGTAATCACGTCAAGCTGCGCGCCGTCCAGCGCCGCCAGCCGCGCGGCTGTCTCAAGCACCGGGGCATCCTCACCACTGTTCGAGATGTCGATTGCACAAAGAACAGGCTTGGTCATGCGGGTACTCCTTCCCGTGTCATGCGTCCACGTTGCAGCATTGCCACCAGCGCCAGCAGCACCAGTGCAGGTATAAAGATCACCTCTTTCGGCATCTGATCCGCCGTTGCCTTGACGGACGAGATCACAACCGGATCGTCCGCATAGAAGTCAAAGCTTTGCATCGCGTCGGAAATCGGCGACCCGAACAACGGCTCGTCCATCTTCATTGCGCCATCCTCTTCCATCAGCAACAGACCCAGCGCGTCCAGCCTCTCAGCCCCGCTGCCTTCGGTCTCGACCGTCAGGACAAGGGTGGTGTCTTTTGTCTCGCCCGTGTCGAAATCCGGCCCCGAAACGATGATCCGCAATTCCTCACCAATCTCGGCAGAATCGAGTTCCTGCTCCAGTTGGGTCGGCTCGATGATCTCGAACGGCGGCTGGATGCGGTTCATGAAGTAATCCGGCCGGAACAGCGCAAAGGCGATCGCAATCAGTGCAACACTTTCATAAATGCGGTTCCTGGTCAGGAAATGACCCATCGTTCCAGCAGTGAACACAAGGATCGCGATCGACGCCACAACGAAGACCAATATGCCCTGCACCCATCCCACGTCGATCAGCAGAAGATCGGTGTTGAAGATGAAGACAAACGGCAGGGCCACGGTGCGCAGGCTATAGAAGAATGCTGTGAACCCGGTGCGGATCGCATCCCCCCCGGACACGGCGGCCGCTGCGAAACTGGCGAGGCCAACAGGCGGGGTCACATCCGCCATGATGCCGAAGTAAAAGACGAACAGGTGGACTGCGATCAAGGGCACGATCAGCCCCGACTGCGCGCCCAGCTCGACCACGACCGCCGCCATCAGAGACGACACGACGATATAGTTCGCCGTGGTCGGCAGGCCCATTCCCAGAACCAGTGACAAAAGCCCGACCATGATCAGCATCAGGATCAGGTTGCCGCCGGACAGGAACTCGACCAGATCGGCCATCACCTGTCCCACGCCAGTCAAGGTCACGGTGCCGACGATCACCCCCGCTGTAGCGGTGGCAAGGCCGATCCCGATCATGTTGCGTGCCCCGTCGATCAGCCCTTGGGTAAGGTCCGAAACACCTGCGCGGAAAGCATTGGCCATGTCGCTTTCGCCCCGGAACATCGCTTTCAGCGGGCGTTGCGTCAGAAGGATTACGAACAACAAAGCCGTCGCCCAGAACGCCGACAGACCGGGCGATTTCTGCTCGATCATCAGGAAATAGACCAGCACGATGATCGGCAAGAGGAAGTAAAGACCGGCCTTGTAGATCTCGCCCACCACGGGCAGTTCGACATGTTCGGCATTGGGGTCATCGGGTTCAAGGTCCGGCACCTGCGCGGCAAACCACAACAGGACCGCATAGGCGACAAAAACCAGAACCGCCAGAATCCACGCCGCACCAGACGGCACCATCGCAGTGATCCACTGAACGGGGTATTTCACACCATAGCAAAGGCCAGCAAAACCGACGAAGAACACCGCCATGCCGCCAATCGTCTTGCCAAGCGAAACCACCCGGTCGCCCAGCGTCGGCATGTTGTTCTTCACCGCTTCAAGGTGAACGATATAGACCAGCGCCATGTAGGAAATGGCGGCGGGCAGGAAGGCGTGGGTGATGACCTCGACATAGGAAATGCCGACATATTCCACCATCAGGAAGGCCGCCGCGCCCATCACAGGGGGCATGATCTGACCGTTGACGGATGACGCCACCTCGACCGCGCCAGCCTTTTCGGATGAGAAGCCGACCCGCTTCATTAAGGGGATCGTGAATGTGCCCGTGGTAACCACGTTGGCGATCGACGAGCCCGAGATCAGGCCGGTTGCGGCAGACCCGACAACAGCGGCCTTGGCAGGACCACCGCGCAGATGGCCCAGCGCACCAAACGCCATCTTGATGAAGTAGTTGCCCGCACCCGCCTTATCGAGCATTGCGCCAAACAGCACGAACAGGAACACGAACTTGGTCGAGACGCCCAGCGCGATGCCGAATACGCCCTCGGACGTGATCCACATGTGGCTCATCGCCTTTTTCAGCGAGGCCCCTTTCCAACGGATAACTTCGGGCACCCAGTCCGACGAACCCCAAAAGACATAAGCCAGGAAAACACAGGCGATGATCGCCATGGCCGGACCCAGCGCGCGGCGTGCCCCTTCGAACAATAGGACCAAGCCGATCAGAGCGACCCATTTGTCGGTATCGTCCGCCAGACCGCCCGCATTGACGATCTTGTCGTAGAAAAAGAAGCCATACATCGCGATGAAGGCCCCAAGAAGGCCCATGACCCAGTCCTGGATCGGGATGTAATGCCGGGGCGAGGATTTCAGGGCGGGATAGGCCATGAACGCCAGGAAAATTGCGAAGGCCAGATGCACCTGTCGGCTGTTGTTGATCAGGTCACCGGGCAGCACGTAATTGGCAAGCGGAGAGGCCAGAATGACCTGAAACAGCGACCACACCACGGCAACAACCGCCAGAAGCGTGCCCACCGCGCCCGCAGGGGCCCGCGCGCCTGCGTCACTTGAGGCCACCAGTTCCTGAAGCTCTTCTTCGCTCAAGGGGCCCTTGCCGGTTGAATTCTCGGCCATTCCTCATCTCTCCCTGATAATCCGCGTCGTTGGCGGTTTGATCCCACGCTATTTTGCTTGCGTGTTTTGGATGTCGAAGGGGCGGCACACCGCCCCTTCGGATTGGCTTGGGGACAGAGTTACTCCATCCAGCCTTTTTCTTTGTAATACTTGGCCGCGCCATCATGCAGCGGGGCAGACAGACCGGCGTGGATCATGTCCTTCGGGTCAAGGTGCGCAAACGCAGGGTGCAGCTTCTTGAAGTCCTCGAAGTTCTCGAACACCGCCGCAACCAGCGCATAGACCGCCTCGTCGCTGACGTCAGCACGGGTCACCAGCGTCGCGCCCACACCAAAGGTGTTCACGTCGGCATCAGTCCCGCGATACATGCCGCCGGGGATGGTGGCCTTGCGGTAGAACGAGTTGTTGTTGATCAGGTCGGTCACGGCCTGACCCTCAACCGGCACGATGACCGAGTCACAGGCAGTCGTGGCTTCCTGGATCGAGCCTGAGGGGTGGCCGACGGTGTAAACCATCGCGTCGATCTGGTTGTCGCACAGCGCCGCCGATTGCTCGGCCGCCTTCAGCTCAGTCGCCAGAGCGAACATGCCGGTGTCCCAGCCCTTTTGAGCCAGCAGCACTTCCATCGTGCCGCGCTGACCCGAACCTGGGTTGCCGATATTAACACGTTTGCCCTTCAGATCATCAAAGCTGGCGATCCCAGCGTCGGCACGGGCAACCAGTGTGAAGGGTTCCGGGTGGACCGAGAACACCGCGCGCAGGTCCTTGAACGACCCCATTTCCGAGAATTTCGAGGTGCCGTTATAGGCGTGGTACTGCCAGTCGGACTGGGCAACGCCGAACTCAAGCTCACCTTCACGGATGGTGTTGATGTTATAAACCGAACCGCCCGTCGACTCGACCGAGCAGCGAATGCCGTGTTCCTTGCGTCCCTTGTTGACAAGGCGGCAGATCGCACCGCCGGTCGGGTAATAGACGCCGGTGACGCCGCCGGTGCCGATGGTGATGAACTCTTCGGCAAAGGCAGCCGGCGCCATCATCGCAGCGGCGGCAACGCCGGCCAGTGTCAGTTTCAGTTTCGAATACATCTGTTTCTCCCTAGTTGATGTTACTTTCAGACAATCACCCGTCGCGGACCTCTTCGAGGATGCGGTTGTTCCTTTCCACTTGGGCGATGCGGTCGCGGGCAGTCTCTCCTGCCCGGCTGACCAGCATTCCAACAATTGTTTCGACCAGAACCATCGTGGCCACGTAAGACGAATAAAAATGCGGACTATCCGTGGGCACGATGAACCCTGACGACGCATATTTCAATGCCGGACATGCATGCGTGTCAGTTATGACAATCACATGAACCCCGGCGTCCGCAGCGGCGCGTGCCGCCGACAGGACCTTGGTCGAAAACGGCGGTTTGGTCACGATCAGCAGGACATCACGCTGATCCAAACCCGTCAGGGCCGCGCCCAGTGACGCCCCCATACGGCCCGCCAGCTGCCAGTTGTCGGCGCAGAAATGCGCCATGTACGCGAGGTATTCCACGATCCCGGTGGACCCGAGCGCCCCATAGAGAAGCACTCGCCGCGCCTTGTGCAGATGGTCAACCGCAGCGTCCAGCGCGGCGGGGTCGATCTCGGTCGTGAGACGTCCGATATTCTGGATACACGCGGCCGAATGATCACCGAAAAACGTCGTGCCCGCGCCCTTGTGCCGTTCCTGCAACTGCGTGGCGCGATCCGCAAAGGCATTGACCCGCCGGTCCAGTTTCTGGCGCATCGACTCGCGCAGGTCTTCGAAACTGTCGTAATCCAGCGCCCGCGCCAGCCGGGAAAACGTCGCCGGAGCCAACCCGCTTTCCAGTGATACAGCGCGCAGCGACCGCGTCGCCGTATTGACCGGATGCGCGGCCACGTAATCACCAGCCTCGCGCAGCTTGGCGCTGAGACCAGAGTAATTGCTGGCCAGCCTTTGTTCAAATGACCCGGTCAAATCGCGCGTCCCCTCATGCCGCATGTTGTTTCAACTGTTTCAAATATTGTCAATTCCTGAGCTATTTGTTTCAATAACGCGAATATGTTTCAGGAGCGGGCCATGTCCCACGTCTTTCCACGGCACACCAAATCACAACCCCCTGTCGTCATGCGTGGTGATGGCCCCTACCTCATTGACACCAATGGAAAAAAATATCTCGACGGATCAGGTGGCGCAGCGGTCAGCTGCCTTGGCCACTCGGACCCGGACGTCATCGCCGCAATCAAGTCGCAGATCGATTCGGTGGCCTTTGCCCACACCAGCTTTTTCACCTCGGCCCCGGCCGAATCGCTGGCCGACCGTCTGATTGCCCATGCACCGGAAGGGATCGAGAAGGTCTATTTCGTCTCTGGCGGTTCGGAGGCGATGGAAGCGGCGCTCAAGCTTGCCCGGCAGTATTTTCTTGAGATCGGCCAACCCCAGCGCCACCGTTTCATCGCCCGGCGGCAAAGCTATCACGGCAACACGCTGGGTGCGCTGGCCACCGGCGGAAACGCATGGCGCCGCGAACCCTTTGCGCCCCTGATGATCCAAACCTCACATATCGCGCCCTGCTACGAGTATAGGGGCCGCGAAGATGGCGAGAGTACAGAGGCATACGGCCACAGGGTCGCCGACGAGCTGGAAACCGAACTGCAACGCGTTGGCCCCGAGACCGTAATCGCCTTTGTCGCTGAACCCGTGGTAGGCGCGACCTCGGGGGCGGTTCCGGCGGTTCAGGGCTATTTCAAACGCATCCGCGAGATTTGCGACCGCCACGGCATCCTTTTGATCCTTGATGAGGTCATGTGCGGCATGGGACGCACAGGAACGCTGTTTGCCTGTGAACAGGACGGCGTCAGGCCAGATATCGTGACCATCGCCAAGGGTTTGGGTGCAGGATATCAACCGATCGGCGCGATGCTCTGTTCCGGCGCGATCTACGCAGCGATCGAGCAGGGCTCGGGTTTTTTCCAGCATGGGCACACCTACATCGGCCACCCCACCGCCTGCGCCGCTGCCGACGCCGTGCTGACGAAGCTGACCGACGGCGGGCTGGTCAACCGGGCCGCCGACCTTGGCGACACGCTTATGGCCGCGCTGACCGACCGCTTCGGGCAACATCCCCATGTCGGCGACATTCGCGGGCGCGGCATGTTCCGCGGGCTTGAACTTGTCGCCGACCGCGACACCAAGACCCCCTTCGCACCGGAACAGGCCGTGGCCAAGAAGTTGAAAGCCGCCGCATTCGAGGCCGGTCTGATCTGTTACCCGATGTCAGGCACAATTGACGGCCGGCACGGTGACCACATCCTTCTGGCTCCACCCTTCATCCTGACAGACAACCAGGTAGACGAACTGACGGACAAGCTTTCGACAGCCATTACAGAGGTTTTGGTCTGAATTGGCGACCCCGGCAGGATTCGAACCTGCAACCTGCCCCTTAGGAGGGATGCGTCCATAGCGCTATTCCTTTTGTGATTTCTTAGAGTTGGGTGTTTGTACAGCGTCATCCTGTACGTGTTTTGTACGAAAACGGGCCCTGATGTCGGCCTCGTCGGTCTCTGCATGGGCATAGATCCGCATGGGCAAATTGGGGTCTGACCAGCGCCCCGCCTTGGCTGCCGTAACTGGATCTACGCCTTGGCGCACAACAAGCTCCGTGAAGAACCCGTGCCGCCCTGCTGGGTGCGCAGAAAGGTACGGGATGCCCGCGCGCTTGCAGATCGTCTTCCAGCGCGTGTTGTACCCTGTCGAGCTGCCATAGCCGAAGATGCGCGCTTTCATCAGCTTGCCGGTCTTGCGGTTCTTGGGGCGTTTGGGCGGCAGCGCGAGAAGCTCGTCCATCATCTGAGGTGAGACAGCGATCCAGCTCTCTGGGTGGCCCTTCTGCGCCTTCACTCGGACTTTGTTCTCGTGCGGCCGAAGGTCATCCGGCTCCAGCGATACGGCCTGATCAATCCGTGCAGCCGTTTCAAACATGAATCGGACTAGCGCGGCATTGTACGGATCAGCAGCACCGCAAAAGGCTTCGATCCATTCCTTGTCAGCTGGCGTGCGCTCGACGCGGCTAAGCTTGCCGCGCCGCTTGTCCTGCGCGATCCGCTCGAACTTGTCGTAGGGCTTCACCCGGATCAGAGGCGTGCCTTCCAGCTCGTGTGCGTTGTTGATCACCGCACTCGCGGGCGTCACGATTTCACGCCACCAGGTATCCGTTGATGCTTTGGGTTTCAGCTTAGGCCCAAGGCTCTTCAATAGTGCACCAGAAATCGCGCCCAGCGACAGGTCGCCGATTGCCTCGACAATCGGGATCAACTGCTTCGCCGCCTTCGGGGATGCGTTGTAGAGCATGATTGCATCAGAGAACGTCTTGCTCGGTTCGTCGCCCACGACATAGCGACGGATTTGCCGTTCGGTCTCATGGTTTATCCAGTCCCGTGCGCCCTCTTCTGTAGATGCCTTAGTGCTTCGCCGGTATGGGCCGGCGATTGGCCTGCCGTTGTATTCAATCCACCCCTTGGCCCAGTAGACACGGCCCCTCTTGTAAATTTGGAGCGGCATGACTGGCCTCCTTCAAAAATCGTATCAATCTGCGCGGGCGTGATCAGCATGGTCCGCCCAAGGCGGTAAAAAGCACCTGTCTCATTTGCTCGCTCGCGCAACGTGCGTTCTGAAATATCGATCCCCATCCCGGCCATGACTTCGACCCACTGCGCGGGCGTTTTCCCAAGCCCCAAGATCTGAGAGCTGTCCGAATAGTTGGTCTCTGCCATTTCAGTTGTCCTTGTCCGCGTAAGTTGAATCGGCGACACGCATGGAATCGCTTGTTCTGCACCTTCTGACGTGGTCAGATGGGTCAAACCGTAAATATGCGTCATTTTGTGCTATGTTTATACAGAATTGCGCACTCGTCAATTGGGAAACTTGCATGGTGCGAGATGATGCTGAATTGTTTGCAGAGATTGGCGCTCGCCTCGCGATCTGTCGCAATGAGATAGGCGTCTCCCAGGCCGCTATGGCTGAAGCCATTGGCGTGTCACATCGCGCCTATCACAGCTATGAAAAGGGCAAACGCGGCGTCCCGGTCGAGGCCCTCGTCAAGATGCAAAGCCGCTACGATGTTGACGTCGCCTGGCTATTGCTCGGCACAAAATCCATTCGGGCTGGGCATGATTTCGAGGCTCTCAAACACATCGAAAGCTCGCTAGATAAGCACCTCACCGACGAGAGCATAAAAGTCAAAAGCGAGAAGCGCGGGGCCATCGTCGCGCGTTGGTATCAATCGCATGTCGAAGGCCGTGAGGTGACGGATGATGACGTGCACACATGGATCGAGCTGGTAAGGGAGTAATCTGGTGAACAAGGCAAGCAAACGCTGGGACATGTTGCGACACTCAGTCTTGGAGCGCACTCGCCGTGAGGTGATTGAACCCTTTGGCCCGCTTTACCTGATCTTCCTGGGAACCAGCGTGTTCTACCTGATTGGTTTGGGTCAACTATCGTTGGCACAAAAGCCCACCGAATACTCGGTTTTGGCTGCGATTTCGATTATTGCTATCGCCACAGCTGGCTTGGCACTTCCATTTTTGACAGGTGCGGTGCTGACCTTACGCGCGGCCGATCGAAAACTGGAACGCCTTCAATGCGGGTGATCCGATGGCCTTCGGTATCTTCATCCATCGCAGCGACTCGATCTACGACGACATTCCCTCGGAGCGGTATCAGTTTCCCAAGCAATACCTCTCGCGAGCCCAACAGTGCGAAGGTGATTGGATTGTCTACCTCGAGCCAACCAAGGTCAAAGAGACCAAAGGGTACTTTGCTGTCGCTAAGGTCCAGGAAATCATTCCGGATCCTAGGAAGCAGGACATGTTCTTGGCGGTGATCGAGGCAGGAACGTATCTTGATTTTGGCGACCCTGTTTCATTCCGAGACGAGAACTCAATCATCGAAAGAGGATTGCTGAACGATCAAGGCAAGATATCCGGACGCGCACAAGCCGCAGTAAGAACCCTTTCAGCTGAAGACTTTGCCCGAATAGTCGAACGTGGTCTTGGACGAGATGAGGACATCCTGCCCCGCGTGGGCGACACGATGCAGTTGCCAGGGTTTCAGGACACGCAAACACCTTTCCAACACATGCCTGCACGGGAACGCGTCAACCAACTGACCAACCGGACGGTTCGTGATCGTAATTTCAGAAAGAACGTCCTGCGCGCCTACGGCGAGCGTTGCGCCATCACCGGCCTACGCCTGATAAATGGCGGTGGCCGCGCCGAGGTGGAAGCCGCCCATATCAGACCTGTAGAGCATGACGGCCCCGACATCGTCAGCAATGGGCTCGCCCTGTCTGGAACTGCGCATTGGATGTTTGATCGCGGCCTCGTTGGGTTAGCAGAAGACCTGACTATTCTGGTGTCCCGTCAGAGCAACGACATCGAAGCCGTGACATCGATGATTAACTCGTCCGGCAAGATCTTGGTGCCAGACCGCCTCGCCAACCGGCCAAGGACTGAGTTTGTAACCTGGCACAGAGAGAATTGTTTTAAGCAGTAATGGCCTATCTATTTTTAGACGACAGCAAGCACCATAGATCCGGATTTTCACTTGCCGCATTCGCCATTTGCGATGTGGATCCAACAGAAGAAATGAGCGCGCTCTTTCGCGAGTATGGCTTCGATCCGGGCACGTTCGAATTCAAGTCTTCGTCAGCAATGAAAGATGACAATGATCTTCAAGCGCTACGTGGCAGCTTGAAACACTTTATCGCACGCAACTGCAAAATGGCCCTATGCGTCGTAGATAGCGCAGATGACACACAAACATTAGGCCCGGCATCGTTGACGCTTTTGCGTAGCGCACTGAAGCATCCCTTGCTCGAGGGGCGGCAGCATGAGGTCTTCTTTGATGAAGGCCTCTTCAAACACAAATGCGCGGCTGAGGCTTTAGTTTCGGGCGATCTGGAGCTCCAAGGCTGCAACTTCCACTTTGAACAGGATTCCAAGGCGGTAATGGGTATCCAACTTGCGGACATCATGGCCCATACGTGCAGCATTATGCTGTTGGAAGCACTCGGTGATATTAGCAAAAAGGTGATCGTCAACGCACCTGGGGACAGCGTTTACGATGGTCTCGAGGTCGAGCTCGGCTTCGAGATGTGGGCCGGAATCCGCTACGCATTTCTCAGCCAAAACAAGCCGAACCCAAAACACGATTTCGACCTAGCAAACGTCGACGTTTATCCTTGGGGACTATTCATTGATGAGAGCGTCAACGAGCGGGTCGCACCAGTTGTGATGGAGCGTTTTGGAGAAAACTACTTGGGTTGTATTCATTGACGACCCTGAAGGCAAAATCTGGCAGACTGGCAAAGCTTCTGGCGAAAGAAAACTATATTTGGTGGACTATGATCGACCTGAACACCAGCGACTACAGCAAAAAGATCCATTCAAATTAGTGGCGAGTTTTGAAAATGAGCGTAGACAGGACCGAGGTTGAGAGATTTCTCAAAAATTGGGCAAACACCAAATCAAAACCCCATTTTGCGGTGCTAATCGAAGGTCGGTGGGGCTGCGGAAAAACCCATTTCGTTACAAAGCTTCTGGAAGATGATGCTTTTACTGACCGCAAACCCATATACCTTTCGGTCTTTGGCATTACTGACATCCAATCTCTTGAGACCAGTCTCTTCTATGCCAGTGCCAGCACGGTCACCAAGACGTTGCACAAAGGGGTTGGGCTTGCGGGGTCAATATTCAGCGGGGCGCTTACGCTGGGTACAGGCGGCATCTTGGGAGGAACCGCGAACCTCAACAAGGTGGTGGATGCGGCTACTTCACAACTCGAACAATCGGCCAAGAACATGGACGGGGCATTGTTGGTTCTTGATGACTTGGAGCGCTGCCAAATCCCAATGTCAGAGCTATTGGGCGTCGTGAACCGATTTGTAGAGCATGGTGATACACGTGTGATTCTATGTGCGAATACCGACGATTTGCTTGACGACCATTTTATTGCTTTCAAAGAGAAGGTGGTTGGGCATTCCTTCTTGTTGGAAAGTGATCCCGAAAGCGCGTTGGCCTCATTCGTGGCGGAGATTACACACTCCGAAGTCAGTGAGCTTTTGTTGCATTACACGAACGATATCCTCGAACTCTACGATAGATCGGGATACCACAACCTTAGGGCCTTACGGCAGTTCGTTTGGCAGTTGGCTTCAATTCTTGAGAAAATGAAAGTGGAGTATCGTCAGAACGACAAGTTGGTTCAAAACCTTATCATCCAATTTTTCATTTTTTTTATCGAATTCAAACTCGACCTTTCGGAAGAAACCTCAACTCTGACGCCCCAAGACTTGTTGGGCAGGTATGACAAAGGCAAGGACGAGGTTCGCCATGTCTATGAGTTCTCATTCGACAAAGACAAAGAACCCACCCCGAAACAGCGGGTCTTTAAGAAATATGAACAACACAATGGCATAAGGGCAGTCATAACTGTCCAGCAATGGATTTCGATCCTCAACTCTGGCGTTGTTGATGCGTTGCGATTGAATGCCGAACTAGCCCAGTCAGACGAGGTGGCGGGCGTAGCTTCTTGGCCGTCCTGGAGGAGGTTGTGGCACCTCTATAGCTGGGATTTCTCGGATGATTCAGAGCGCGAATTCTGGTCCGATGTCGAAGACATGCAATCGCAACTGAAAGACGGCTGCTACATCGAAGTTGGAGAGTTCCTTCATGTCGTTGGCGTATCCCTAATGCTGGCGGATCACGAACTGATTGATCAAACAGTTCCCGATACGATTGCAGCGATGAAGACATACATTGATGAAAAGTTTGTCCCCCAGCTAACGGATGAGCGTTGTCGAGGTGTCAGTGAAAGGTTTGGCCGTCACTTAGATTCATATGACGGCCTTGGTTTCATGAGGCGTGAGGATGATGAATTTAAGGAGGTCGTGGAACATCTGGTCAAGAAAATGGATGCGTGGCACCAAAATTGGCTGGGTGAGGATGCAGGCAAACAACTCTTGAAATTCCTTACTGAGGATTGGATACGTTTCTTTGGAAACCTTACCGTAATCAATCACGCACCTGAGCAGCGCTATTTGAATGTGCCGATACTGGCAACCATTGACGCGGCGACCTTTGTCGATGTCTGGTTCAGTCTATCGCGCCACGACGAACGGCTCGTCGTTGGAAGCATTAAGGACCGCTACGAATACCGATCAGAACTTTTGGATTCTGAGGGTCTCTGGTGGAGGGAAGTCCAAGTTGAACTGAAAAATCGGGTTGCAAGATCAAAGAGCAAGCCGAGGAATGTCCAAATCAACAACCTGATCGACCACATCAACTCCACAATCATCGAGAAGTGGGAACTACGGCAGTTTGAAGAGCTCACAAACGGAAACTCAACTGACCTTAGCTGGATGACGCGCAAGCGGGTCAATAGCCAATGAGATTTCACGCAAACGGTCCAATCGTCCCTGATGTCTTACTGGAACGCAGTGATGCGGGCCGAGTTGTTTTCCTCTGCGGCGCTGGTGTTTCATTGCCGTCTGGTATGCCGAGCTTCATCGGCCTAACTCAACATGTTATCGACTTCTTTGATCCACCGGAGGAGTCCGAAATCATGCGGGCGTTCCAACCCTGGATTGATGATCCGACTGGCACAAACATGCCACTGGACCAAATCTTCAACCTGCTTCACCTGGAATACGGGCGCGATGAGGTGAATGCACTCGTCACGGAACGCCTTCAGGCTTCGGCAGGAAGTGGTTCAATTGGCCATCACCACAGCTTGGTCAAACGCATCTCAACCAGTCCGAACGGCGTACCACAGATCATCACCACGAACTTTGATCTGCTATTCGAAATGGATGGTGATCTGGCAACATTTTCACCTCCCGCTTTTCCTGATCTGGCGTTTGGGCGTTCGGTGGAAGGTATTACCTACCTGCATGGACGGCTTGCGAACACCGACGCTGACCAGCACCCGTATGTCTTAAGCAGTGCTGATTTCGGACGGGCATACCTTTCGGAGGCTTGGGCCACGAATTTCATACGCAATCTACTAGAGCATTACACGGTGGTGCTGGTCGGCTATCAAGCTGAAGATCCACCGATCAAATATCTGCTCCAAGGTTTGAACCATGACGGGCAGTTTGATCGCACGCGAATCTATGCTTTTGACAAAGGCACACCTGAAGATATTGAAGCCAAGTGGCGTGATCGTGGTGTAACGGCAATTGCTTACACCGATCATCCTGACCTTTGGCAAACTATGGAGGCATGGGCAGATCGTGCAGACGATCCAAGGGAATGGCGACGGGCGGTAATTGCGACAACAGAACAGGACCCCAAGTCACTTTTACCATACCAGCGCGGTCAAGTTGCGCATGTGGTGCGCTCCGTACCTGGTGCCAAGTTGCTGGCTGATGCTGAACACCCAACTCACCCAGAATGGGTATGTGTATTCAGCGGCTTCATTCGCTCGGCGAAGCGGGTCAGCGGGTATGGTGATGATGCTGAGGTCTTTGAGCCAAGTGTTGCCTACGGATTGGACGATGACCTTCAGAACCTAACTGATGAAGACTATCGTCGTGGAACCTTCAACGATGATCTGTTGTCGTGGCGACATGGCGATGAAAACCCAACTGATGCACATCGACTTGGTGGCAGAACACCAGACGGCCACACCAGTACCCCACCACGACTGTGGCATCTGTTACGATGGATCGGAGATCATCTATCCAGCCCTGTTATTGCTTGGTGGGCAGTTAAGCAGAACGGTCTGCATCCACGTCTGTTGAACCACATCGAATGGCGTTTGGGTCAGAAAAATGAACTCGATGACAAAGCTCGGCACATCTGGAGCTTGATCATTGATCACCACAAAGACCCTCGGACCCGCGAATGGGATGGCGACTGGTTTGATTTGAAAAGGCGGGTTGCGAACGATGGTTGGTCCCCAAGCGTTATTCGTGAGTTTGGTCGTGTTGCTGCACCAAAGCTGGACATTAAACCGCCCTACAGCATAGCAGGTGCACGTCCTCCTACGGTGGACTGGACAGACATAGAACTTGGTCATTTGGGCCAATTCGAAGTGAAGTTCCTCGAACGTCACAAAGATGATCTGACCATACCTGACGAAGTGCTTCCTCAGGTATTTAACCTGCTCGAAGACGCAATGAAGGCTGCATCAGGGATGCTGTCAGATATTGGCAAGACCTACTTTGTCACGCCAACCTGTTACCCTGATCGTGAGGTGGACGGCAAAGATCGCCACAACAAAGCCGCCGACGCAATGAAGTTGTTCGTTGAATTGTTTGAACGGCTGGTTCAGTTGTCACCCGACGTGGCACGGGGACATTTCCTGACGTGGCCAATTGAAGATCAATTCTTCTTCAAGAAACTGGTCCTCTACGCTCTGTCAAAGGAAGATTTGTTCGCACCTGAAGAGGTTGGTGAGCGTGTCCTTGCTCTAAGCCAAGGTACGTTCTGGGACACCGACGTAGCACGGGAGCTGGTCTTTCTGCTGGTTGACAGATGGTCGGCATTTCCAGAACAAATTCGCCATCAATTGGGTGAACGGCTTCTCAGCGGACCAGACCAAGAGAGCTACTGGTCTGATGATGTGTATCCAAGCAGGCGTGACGAGTTTATCGCAAGATATGCACGTTACTTGGAAATGCAGGGATGCGAGCTTCTGGCTCATCAAAGTGAGCGTCTTGCTGCGATCATCGACAGCATCGAGAACTGGAGCGACGGATGGGCGACCTCTACGGTAACGGAACGCGGGTCTCACGTCGGCTATGTCGGTACGGATGAGAATCCCGATGCAGTTGTTGACCTTGCCGTGGATGAGATCATTCCTCGTGCAAAGGAGGACCTGGAGCGCGACTTTGGGAGCTTCACGGAGAAACGTCCCTTCACAGGACTGGTAAAAGCAAACCCGCGCAAAGCTCTGTCTGCGTTGTCGGTTGCGGCCAGAGCGAACGACTACCCACAGGTGTTCTGGTCGGCCATGATCAATGAGCTTCCTGATGATATTGCACCGAGGCTCCGAAGGGTATTTCTGCACCGCCTTTGCCGCTTACCTCACGCGGTGATCGTCGAATTGCGACACACGATCTGTCGGTGGCTGGAACAGAACATCACAAAGCTGATCGAATTCGATGATGAACTTGCTTGGGCCGTATTTGATCATGTTGTGGACGGCGTTGTCGGGGGTGGAGACAACGCGACCGAAAGCGGGATTGGAGAAGTAAGCCGCGGCGGTGAGGTCATCCCCCAATCGCGTCGCACATACCAACACGCCATTAACGGGCCTTTGGGAATGTGTGCAGAGGCTTTGTTCCATGCCGTACCTGGTGAAAAGCAGGAACAAAATTCGCTTATCCCAGACCACATCAAAACTCGAATTGAACGCTTACTTGCTTCGCCAGGTGAGGGTTCCGACCACGCTGTTTCTATCACCTTCAGCAAGCTGAACTGGTTGATGTACGTTGATCCAGAGTGGGTCGAACATCGCCTCGTTCCAATGTTAGCGTTCGACCATCCCGCCGCCGAACCTGCTTGGAACGGATTCTTGTGCAGCAGTCGGGTTCCGTGGTCACCTCTTGCAGTCCTAGTTAAGCCATTTCTGCTGCAAGCTGTGCCATGGGTTGAAAACCAGATATGGGATCGCGATCTGGCAAAGGTCATCACCCAATGGTTGGGGTGGATGTACATCTTCAAGCGTGATGAAGACGACGGGCTGACAAAGCAAGAAATGCGACGCGTGTTGCGAGAGATGTCCGATGACACACGCAATCAGTTTATTTGGTGGTTGGGACAAGTCGGCCAAGAGAACGACGACGGTTGGGAGACTCTAGTAGCGCCCTTCTTGGATGAAGTATGGCCACGAGAACGCATCTATCGCACTGCGTCGTCAGTCGACTCGTGGATTAGTATGCTTGACGATACTGGACCCAGTTTTCCAGTGGTGTACGCCTCAGCGAAGCGTTTCTTGGTCCCAGTCGAATCTGACCATCATCCGTTCTACCGTTTTACCAGAGAGGTCGGTGAAGACGAACCAATCACAGCGCAATTCCCAGCGGAAACACTCGATCTACTAGACACTGTAACACCACAGGTCCTGAGCCGAATTCCCTACGAGTTACCGAAAATTCTGGCATTAGTGAGTGAAACATCGCCAGATCTAAGGGCGGATCATCGTTACCTAAGACTAATTGATTTGGTTGAAGGGATCTAGGCGAGACCAATACCTCAACGTCCGCTCTTTGGGATTGCATAGGGTGCATTCTCACTGAATAAAACGTCCGAAACGATGCTAGTTATTCTTTCCCCACCACAAACTCTTGCCCTAAATGTATCTGCTTCGCGTTCAAATCTAGCTCACGGATGATGTATTGACCCGCACTGCCGGTGATATGGCGACGATATGTTTGGCCATACTGATCGATGAATAGACAGCGAATGTCGTTGTAGTCACCCCAGACACCAGCGATAGCCATTAGTGGGATGCCTTCGGGCAAGCGATTGACCTTATCATATTCGCGATAGTCGATGCCGTTTTCTAAGGCTTGCCGGAAACCCACCGTGAATTGGGTGTGGTCGAACTGCATGTGCTGCCTTCCTGCGGCTTGGAAACTTGTCATAGCGAGTGCCCCGCGTTGCGGTGTCTAGCCCGTGCATCTAACTCTCGTTCAGCCGCTTCTCGGCGTCTTTCGCTAGTTTCCAGCTGGTTTCTAATCCCGCCTGAAGCGTCTCGAAATTCTGCTCCTCGCGCAGCAAGTCGGCCAATGTGGTGACGGACGTGAGATGTGATTTCATCAATAGCGCCACGCAATGCGCCAAGCCATTCACCTTGCTTTCGATCCTGCTGGTCGAGCGTTTCTCCAAGGCGTGCAATTCCTTGGCTGAGCTCTCGCAGGCCGTCACCAACCGTTCGACGGATGCGAGCAATTCGCGTTCCAATGCTGTCAGGGTCTGTGTCATCTAGGGTTCCTTGATCTCGATACAGATGACCGGCGTCCCGGCCATGGTGCAGGTCTTCAATTCGGTCCGGTCGGGGTCCAGCGTCACCCATGTCTGCCCAGCCTGTTCGATCCGTGTCAGGCCAAGCCTCGTCATCTCCGAGCGCGCGTTCAAGCCCGTCCAAAACCAACTCGCGATCAGCACTGTCGCGATCCAGGATGAGACCATCACCACGATCACCCAGGGTGAGATCGTCAACCAGCGCCTGATCGTCTCGCTCCGCCTCTCCAACTCGCTCCTGCTGTCGCTCAGAAAGAACCTGATATCGGTCTCGATTGTATGCAGCGCGCTGGTCGCAATGCTGCTGAAATCGCTCCTGAAGCTCTCCAGTTGAGATGCCATCAAGGCGGTGTGGTCGCTGCGTACTGTCTCCAGGTCCGCGTTCAATTTCTCGGCGAGGCGGTTCGGCTTGCCAGTCGTCATGGAAAATCTCTCCTTTCAAACGCCAGCGCTCGCCGGTGTCGGGGTCTTTGGCGGTGATGTAATTCTTGCTGGCACGGGGGATCTCGAAGCCCGCGTCTGTGAGCGCGTCGATCATGCTGGCGCGGTCGCTGATGGTGCCGACGCTGATCTGATCGAGGATCCAATCGTGCAGCGCTTCGCGACCTTGCGCGCGCGTCGGCGCTTCAATCGTCGCCCTCACTTCGCGAGCGCGATCTGGCTCCAAAGGGTCTGCCCAACCGTGCGTCTTGTTCATCAAATCACACAGGCTGGAAAAGGCGTTTTCATGGCCTGGCGGTGCGATGTTCAACGCTTTGCCCGTGCTCAGCTCAAGGCGTGGCGTGCAGAAGTGCAGCTCGACATTGCCTTCATGCGAGTGGTGCACCCAGAGGCAATCGTATTGATCCCTGTCCAGCCCGGCAAAGGCCAGAGCCTTAAATAGCTCAATGGCCTCTTGCTGGGCGGCGGGACTGGGATCGTCGCTGTCGGCAAAGCTGATCACGCCTGCCGTGTAGCTCCACTTGTTGGGGCTCGCGTCGATCAGGCGGTGGGTCTGCTCGGGGTTGCCGTGCAGCACCTCGGGCAGCGGGTCTCGGATCTTGCTTTGCGGCTGGCCGTTATCATCGCGGATCAGATTGCGGTTCTCGTCATAGGCCAGAACTTCGCGCGCGGTCAGGTAGTCGACGGGGGCCGCCCCGCCGCCGGTGCCGGTGGAGAAAAACGTGATGATCATTCGCCGCCGCCTGTGTGTGCCGCCGCGATCTGCGCCAATTGCCGCTCGATGGCCACGAGCTGAGCAGCGACCTTAAGCGCATCGATCTGGCTCGCGCGGCCGGATTTGACCGCGCCGTTGATCCAGCGGGAGAGCTGATTGAGGTTGCCGCCGACGCGGGAAATCGCAAAGGTCAGCTTCGGGTCAACACGAGGGATGGGCTTTCGCCGACGTGCCTCGGTCAGCCCCAAGGCCTCGCGCATCAGCGTGGCATTGGGCAGGCCAGCGGCGCGCGCCTTGGCCACAAGTGCTGCCTTTTCCGACGGTGTGCATCGAAAGATCACGCTCTCGGAAAGGCCCTCTTTGACGCCGCTTGCGCGCGTCTGGTTGGGGTTTGAAGGGGAGGCTTGCCGCCCCTCACAAGTCCCGCCGATGTAATCGGTGGGTAACCTTGCTCTCTGCTCTTTGTGGGGATCAGTTGCGTTCATGCTCGAAGCCCCGCCGCCTCGATTTCAGCAGGGCTGACCAGGTTTGCGGCCAGCAAAGCGGTTACTTGGCCGGGCGTGATATGGCGGCACAGCGGATGGCGGTCTGTGATCCAGTCGGCCAAACCTTTCAGCAATTCCACCTCTTTGGCCTTGCCAGCTTCTCGTGCCTCCTCAACGTCGTGAAGGTATTTCAACCAACGGCCAGACGTGAACCAATTGTCGGAGAAGCACACTTTCGAGCGGGTGAAGCCTTCGCTCTCGGCCGCATAGGACCGCACGGCATCCTCGAGGTCTTTGGCATCCACTCCGTCGGCCAGCGCTTGGCGGATTTGCGAGAGGCAAACCGCTTTCCCGCGAACGCGATCCTCGGGATAGGCTGACAAAATCTTTTCTGAAACCTGATCCTCCACCGCCGCCTTCGCATGCGAAGGATTTGGTTTTTGATATGGTTTATATCTGTTCTTATAGGATTTGCCCTCTGGGGCAGATGGCTTGCCCTCAGGGGCAAATGCATCATTTTCCCTCTCAGACGGATCGATTTGCCCATTTGGGCAAATGGAGTTGCCCAGGGCATACCAACAGGTCCGATCATAACGATCATCGCTGAAATTGCCCTTGATGATCAGCTCTGCACTGACCAGCTTTTCGAGCGCCGTACGGATCTGCTTCTCGCTCAGATAGGGGAACAACTCACCAAAGGCCGAGATCGAATTGTAGGTCCAGAACCTCCCGTCGCGAAGGTTCCGGCGATTGGCTTGGTTCTTCTCGATCCAAAAGTTGATGTTCTGGAAGATCACCGCCGCGTTCAGGCCAACGCGTTTCGCGATTTCGGGATCAAAGCTATGGCGGCTCATGATTGGCCCCCGAAATACGCACAAACGTGCGAATTTTGTACAGGTTTTGTACGAGAAATCGGCCGTTTCAGCCGATTTCGCCACGAAAGCTGACGGGACTTTCTGCACGCTTCCGCACAACATCCTGTAAATAAGCCATATTTTTCAGTTGGTTTTGGCGACCCCGGCAGGATTCGAACCTGCAACCTGCCCCTTAGGAGGGGGCTGCTCTATCCTGTTGAGCCACGGGGCCGCGCCGGGGTGTTCTAGCCCGCTCGGCGGGGCTTGTCATCGGTGGAATTTGCGAAATTCCCGGTGGGGCGACTTATCGTCGTGCTTGAACATGTTGAACTGTTCGCGGTAACATTTTTGCAACCAAGTGCAGGAAGAACTCAGTGACAGATGAAAACAGGCGCTCCCTAACTCTGCGCGACGTGTCCGAAGCGTCGGGCGTGTCGGAAATGACGGTCAGCCGCGTGCTGCGCAACCGGGGCGACGTGTCGACCGCCACGCGCGAACGGGTTCTGAAAGCCGCTAAAGAGCTGGGATATGTGCCCAACAAGATCGCCGGCGCGCTGGCCAGCCAGCGGGTGAACCTCGTCGCGGTCATCATCCCGTCCCTATCCAACATGGTTTTTCCCGAAGTGATGAGCGGAATCTCCGCTGTGCTGGAGGACACCGGTCTGCAACCGGTGGTCGGGGTCACCAACTATCTGCCCGAGTCCGAGGAAAAAGTGCTGTACGAAATGTTGTCGTGGCGGCCGTCGGGCGTGATCATTGCCGGTCTTGAGCGATCGGACGCCAGCCGCGCCATGCTGGAAGCTTCCGGTATCCCGGTGGTCGAGATCATGGATGTCGACGGCAAGCCGATCGACTCGATGGTCGGAATCTCGCACCGTCGTGCCGGACGTGAGATGGCGAAGGCGATCCTCAAGGCGGGGTTTCAGAACATCGGCTTCCTTGGCACCAAGATGCCGCTGGATCACCGGGCCCGCAAGCGGTTCGAAGGTTTCACCGAGGCCCTGGCCAAGTCAGGTGTCGAGATCATGGACCAGGAGTTCTATTCCGGCGGCTCGGCGCTCGCCAAGGGTCGCGAGATGACCGAGACGATCCTGAAGCGGTCGGAAGAGTTGGATTTCCTTTATTATTCCAATGACATGATCGGCGCAGGTGGATTGCTTTACCTGTTGGAGCAAGGCGTCAAGATCCCCGAACAGGTCGGACTTGCCGGATTCAACAAGGTCGAATTGCTGGAAGGCCTGCCGCGCCGCTTGGCAACAATGGATGCGTGCCGCCGCGAGATCGGTGAGAAGGCCGCCGAGATCATCGCCAAACGTGTCGCCGGCGAAGACCCCGAACGGATTATCGAGCTGACGCCGAAAATTTCCTTCGGGGACACGCTGAAACGGCGCTGATCCGGTCAGGGCTTGATCCGCGCTTCGGCCCGCTTCATCGCATTGCGGAAATGCGGAGCGCGGCGGCGGTTAAGGACGGCCTTGCAGTAGCGGATCAGGAAACGGGGCCGGTCGGCAGCTTCCAGCATTTGCAGCATTTCTTTCTGAAAGCGCGGGTTCTCTCGGCGGCGACGCAACAAGCTGTAGAACCCGGGCCCGGTCAAACTGCCATCGACACAGCCTTCGACCACAGGTTTCAGGATCCCCAATTGCAGCCACAATGACGCGATCCGGTGCCCCATGAAGCGACACCGATACTTGTGGATGTTTGGGCCCCGGAACAGTGCGGCGTGCATCGCGTCCAGCGACGCGCGCGGATCATAGAACAGGTGAACGGCGCCGGCATGAGCCACCATGTCCGGCGCATATCCATAGCGGCCATTGAAATTGCGCCGCCACGCTTTGCGATACCGCGTTTCCCAGCCGGCGACTTCTCGGTCCAGAGTGGCCTGCGGCGAGATGCAGATCACCGTCGCACCGGGCGCCGCCGCCGAAAACGCCGCTGCTGCATATGCTCCCATGGACGCGCCATAAAATACCACCTTGTCAAACTTCTGAAAGAAGCCGTCATTTCGAAGACGGTCAAAGAAGTCCAGCACGTCACGGTCACGATACCATGTCCAATCATGGGCCATCATGCCCAGCATGGACCAACCGCGTGAGGTCACAAAATCATAGCCCCACGGCATCTTGTCGTCGCCGCGTTCATAGACGTGATCGAGGTTTTCAAAGGTCACGATCAGGGTTTCGCCGCGCTCTACGAAAAGCGCGGTGTGCTGGGCGCCCAGTTCCTCGTAAAAGCCCTCATCATCACCAATCTGATGCAGGTTCTGCCGCCAGGCATCTCGGGTGATCGGTTCCACGGCTGGTTCGGCGGGAGGGGAGGATTGGTCGTTCATCGTTCAGGCCGCCTGCGCCAAAGTTTTACGCACGTCTTCATACATCTCGAAATCCGGGCCAAAGGCAGTTTCGATGTTTTTGCGGTCGGTGGGAGTCATCTCGGCAATCAGTTCGGCGCTGGACGACTTATGGCCCAACGACGACCGCGTGTCCTGCAGCATCGGTTCAGCATCGAACACCCGGCGGGTAACATGAGCAAGTGCGCCCTTCAGGTCCGCCATGTCGCCGACGAAATCATAGTTGATGAAATCATAGGACACTTCCTTGCGCTGGCTGCGCCAGTGGCGGTCCACGTCGCGGGCGCCCTCATCCTGCGCCATCACGTCCAGGAATTCCGACAGCGACATGTCGCTGTTCACCGGCCGCTTGAGATAGCGCATCAGCTTGGCTTTCTGCTTGTCTCCCTTCACGATCTTGTCGGCATAGGACGACACCGTGCGCGCAGTCGGTTCGCGCAGGATGGTAAAGCGGAACACCTGCCGGTCCGCCAGCGCCTCCATCACACGAGGCATCGACAGCCCGCGCGGGCCGGTCAGCAAAAGCGATTTTGGCGGCGTATGCACAGTGGACATATCGATCGACGCTGCGTCCTCGCCTTTCTCTGACAGCATATGCGCCATCAAGGTCGCAAGAACCGTGGTGCAGGCCGCCTTGTGGTTCTTCATGTAAAGAAAAGGTTTGCCGCTGACAGGAATATTGACCAGTTGCAGAAAATGCTTCTGGTGCAGATAGTTATCAAGGATTTTGGGGTGAAAGCTCATGCCCCGGCCTCTTTGAACAGACCCGGCGCGCCCTTCACAAGCATGTCCCGGCATTCCTTGACATATTGCTTCTCGACCCGGAAATCGCGCGACAGCTTGTCGATCGACGCCTCACCTTTCAGCGCCTCGATCGCGATCTTGGCGCGAAACTCGGGATCATCGTGACCTTCTGGTTTCTTGACGATCTTGGCCGGGATCGGCGCCGCTGCGGGATCAATCCCATGTTTCGAAATCAGCTTGTCCATGAAAGATCCGCGACGGGGGGTATTGTTTTCCTTTTCCTCAAGCCGCGGCTTCATCCGCCGGGCCCAGAAATGGACGCCACGGGTCTTGTCGGTAAGCCGGTCCTCGATGTTGAACCGGCTCATAATCATGTGATTCCGGTCCTTGAACGAAATCGGATAGAACGCCTCGACCGGTTCGGCATACTTGATCTCACCCGATTGTTGCAGGAACCACGTCACCGCCGCGGGGCCGGTGAAGCCCCAGTTCTGTTCGGTCATGTGGACCGGCTTTCCAGCGTCTTTTTCAGCCTGCAATTCCGCCTGTTGCCAAGGTTTCAGCCACGGCCCGATCGCGTATTCGTCCTTGAAGAATTCCAACATGAGGTCCAGCGCCTTCGACCCTTTGGGAAGGCCCAACACCGCATTGCAGACAAGGCCGTCCTTTTCCCATCCAAAGACCGACTGGCGCGAGAAGTCAAAAGGCCGCCAGCAATACATATCCGCGTCGACCCAAATCTTGTCGGTCTTTTTCAACAGGTTCAGTCGCCACAGGTCGGCATGAATCGCGGGACTGCCGGTTCGGGCGTGGCGATACATCGGCTCGGACGGAAAAATCTCTTCGGCGTCGCCAGAATGTACGCCCTCGGGGATATTGGGAATATCGCCATAACTGTAGAGCGTGATGTGATGACCATTGTCGGCAAAGGATTTCAGGCACAACTGTTCCAGCCATGTCAGTTGCCCGCCAATCCAGAGAGTGGCGATTTCCGGTAGTTTGCTCATCGGCCTGCCTTTTGGCTCCATTTTCGAAACAGTCTAGGGATCAATTGGAGATTTGTCTTGGAAATTAACACTGTCCGTCAGCTCGATTAATGCGCCGTTTCGGTGCGTTCGACGGTGAAAAAAAACTGCTCATCCTCACCGCGCTCCAGCACTTCATCAGGGATCACGTCCGGCCCTGCAAGGAACACATTGGCCCCGAATGCGTGGTGCATCCGCGCCAGTTTCTGCAGGCGCGGCCCGGTCAGGTCAGCATAGAATTTGGAATAGTTCTCGGTCGCGCGCAATTCGTCGATCTTGGCGCGGTGGGCGGCCATACAGCCCAGATGTGCCGCAGCGATCTCGGGATCGGCCAGCAGCCTGTCCATCTCGGCCCGCAACGCCGGGATCATGCGCTGAATGGATGTGTCTTCGACCGCGTTGTTGTTCATGCGGAACCAGTATGCCAGCCCCTGGTCCCGATCGACATGGTTCACCCGGCCGCGGTCACGTTTGACCAGAAAGCTTTCGGCAGAGCGCACCGCATAATGGTTGAGCTGCACGATATCATAGCCGACCGTCTCGGTCGTGGACCGCCAGGCGTTGCGATACATCTCCTTGGGCAAGGGTTGGCCCGACCCGTTGACCCACCGGATTTCATTCCAAAGCTGCGGATTCAGACCCTTGGGACGATGCACGCCCAGCTTCTTGAACAATCCGATATTGCGGAACAGCGTCTTGAATCCCCAGGCCTGGTGCGGCTTGCGCGTCATCTCGTGCGCGCAACGGATGAACTGGGCAATCAGCGGCTCGTCGACATATTCGTGGATGTCGGAATTCCCGAAAAGCCGCCATGTACAAGAGATCATGTTGGCATCGCCGACCGCGTCCCACAGGGCATCAAGCGTGCCGTCGCCAACCTTGATGTTGATAAACTCGTCCACGTCCATCGAGATCACCCAGTCCGAATTCTGGATGATTTCCTCATTTTCACCAGCCTGCAACGCCGCATGCTGCGGCTTCAGCCCGGTACCCTTGAACGGGTTGTCGCGGTGCTGGACCAATCCTTTTTCCTGCAACAGATCAAGGAACGTGTCGGTCCCATCAGTGCAGTCATTGGTATAAACGAGAAAGTTCTTAACCCCGATCGCGCGGTGATAGGCCAGCCATTCAAGGATGAACGGTCCTTCGTTCTTCATGCAGGTGATAATTGCGGTGTCATTGCGCGTCGGGTCGGGTTTCGGCACTTCGATTTCCGGCATCCGCACCGGGTTGTGCCCAAATTCGTCCCGCGCCAGCGCGATCAGAGCGGGGTCTTCAACAAGCGATGTCTTGGGCACGATCCGGGCCACCGACGCCGTTGGGTGGCGCAGCGCCATGTAGCGATAAAACCCGTGGTGTTCATCCGGTCCGGGCGACGTACCAACCACCCGGACAAAACGCCAGACGCTGTTTTCTCCGGCTTTGTCCGGTGCCACCGCCCAGCGACGCGGGCCGCGTGTGGCATCGAACTGGATGCAGATATGATCCCCAAATGCCGGTGCCTCGCCCTTGCGGACACGCCACGGATAGACGTGCCGCCCGTTCAGCGCCAAAGCCCCGGTTCTGGACGCCACCACCCGGTCAAACACCGGCCCCGGGGCGGCCTGCACCAGATCACACATCTCGACCGAGATCACCGCCCGTGCCGTATTCAGGAACATCCGCCGTGCCAGTTCAAACAGTTGCAACTGCCCCAGCGGAGAGCGCCACGGATCGGCCGACGGCACCTTCATTCGGTCCTTGCCGGGGGCGCCGGGCGTGGCAAACGGGTGGGCCTCGGGCGGCATATCGGGCTGGCCAAGCGGCAGATCAAAGGATAGCACGACAACACGTTCCAGTGCGTCAAGATCACCGACCTCCGCCGCAAGCTCGTCCATGAAGCTGCGCGACAGGTCCGGCAGGGCACGGTCGATGATTAGCGCCGCCTGCAACCCGTGGTGACGCATGTGCCAACGCAGCCAATCGGCAGCGTCGCGCGCGGTCTCGCCATTGTGGATCACAAGCCCGGTATTCAACCCCTGAAACAGGTCCGTCCGGGCAGGCTGGGGCGAAAACGCATACGGTATGCCATCGATGTTCAGGGTGACCGACCCGGTGTCGCTCGCCCCAGTATCACACGCCCCTGTGTCGCCCTGTTCGTCCGCAACCGCAGTCACGATCAGCGCATCCCCGACCGACCGCACGTCGTTGATCTTTGAACCCGTGGCCTCGGTGACACGTTTGGCATTGAACCCGGCAGCAAAGAACACACGACAGTCCTCACCCGTGCCGACACAGGCCAGAACGGTGGCGTCGCCGCATCGGATATGCGGTAGGGTGATGCTTTGGATGTCTGGCTTGCTCATTCCGATGCCTGCGCGGATGCGTTCGTTCACGACGCCCCTTGCGTTAGTTGATACCATTTAACCAATTGTTGCTGCAAACTCTTCGAAAGCGCCACGCTACCACCTGCCGACAGAATCTCGGTCAGAAGCTGGTGATTGTCCGCATCCCGCAACATCTGTGCAAACCGCGCTTTGTGCCAGCCCACCGCCTTCAGATGTAAATCCGCCACGTCCGGCACCTGCAGCAGCGCTTGCAGCTCAACCTCGGTGCCCGGTCGCATCACGTCAATCGAGCGGTCCTCGACCTGGTTGTAATTCCTTTCGACCCAATACCCCAGATCGACCTGCTTGGACGTCCGGTTCGGCAATCCCCGCCCAGTTTTTACAAGAAATGCGGCGGCGGAACGGACTGAGTAATGATTCATTTCCACCAGCGCACGGCCCGGCGGCATTCCCCAGAGCGACAGACGTTTCTCATTCCGCAGAAACGCTTCGGGAAAGGCGCGCCCTGCCCCATCGACCAGTTTCGGCAACCCGTGCTTGTCCTCGGCCTTTTGGCGCGGGCGATGGACACCCAGCATGTTGAACGGTCCCGACGTGCGGAACAGGGTTTTGAAAAAACTCGCCGCCACCGGAAATTGCACATCCGGCGGGATGGCGCGGGTGAACTGTTGGGTGGTTGCAAGGTCCTCGATCTCGATCCTGTCATTGCTACCAAACAGACGCCACGGGATCACCACACCGTCCACGTCGCCAGGCAGCGCGGCCAGAAGGCCAGACAGGTCATGGCCCTCAGCATGGATATTCAGGAATTCATCAACGTCCGACACCAGAACCCAATCGGCGACCTTGCGCAAAGGGTGTTTCCACGCCGACTTCAGCGCCTGCCACTGAACCGATTTACCGCCCTCGCGTTGCTGCGGAACATGGGTCACGATTCCGGCCCGGTCCAGCGCATTCAGAATGGCATCGGTGCCATCCTCGCAGTCGTTGGAATAGACTAGGAAATCGGTCACCCCCGCGGCGCGGTGGTGCGCGATCCATTCCAGAAGATAGGGTCCCTCGTCGCGAACCGACGTGACCAGTAACACGCGCATGTTGGCCATGCCCTTTATCCTGCTCCCGGACATGAATAACACGCGCCGCGCATCACACCAGCAGGCAAGACCGCAATTGCGCGGCGTGTGCGTCCATGATGTGACAGCAAAGTCAGTCTTTGGCGGCCCAGACCTCGACCTCGACGACAAATTCTGGTCGCGTGAAGCCAGAAACGATCACCAGCGTGGACGACGGTGGCGGCGTGATGCCATTCAAAAAGGTGTCCCGTGCCGCCATATAGCCCGCCATATGTGCCCGGTCGGTGACATAGGCCGACAGGTGAAACACGTCCGCCCGACCCATTCCAGCCTCTGCAAGGATGGCCTCGATGTTGCCGAAACACAGCGTCGCCTGCGCCTTGGCCCCGTCTGGGATCGCCCCATCCGCCGTCATCCCCAACTGACCGGACGTCCGCACGATCCGCTGCCCGGGCGGCAGTTCGATCCCGTGTGAATAATTGGCAAATGGCGGGGCGATACTGCTGGGTGCAAGCGAACGCATGTCGGTCTCCGGATTTTGATCTTGGCATAGCTTGCAAGAATCGTCCGACTTTGCAATTGTGGCTCCATCTCTGGCACAGATCTGATCAAGGGCCGCTGAACCGTTTTCCGAAAGGAGGAACGCGTGAGCGGGTTTTGTAATGTGATCTCTGCCGGGGGTCGGACATGAGCGTGCAAGCGAAATGGTCCGACCTGACAGCCCCGGAATTTGCCAACCTTCCGCCGGATTGCATCGCGATCCTGCCACTTGGCGCGACTGAACAGCACGGGCCACACCTTCCACTAAGTGTGGACAGCGACCTTGTCATGGCCGCGCTGGATCGCAGCCGGGCACATTGGTCGGCGGATGTCTCGGCCCTGATCCTGCCGGTGCTGACCATCACCAAAAGCAATGAGCATGATGCAGTGCCGGGAGGTATTTCGCTGTCGGGGACGACGCTTCTGGCGATGCTCGACGACATCGGCGCCGGCGTCGCGCGCGCCGGGATAAAGCGGCTGTTCATGTTGAACGGGCATGGCGGCAACGCTGCCGTTCTGGAAATCGCCGCGCGCGAGCTGCGCCAGAAACACGGGCTGATCACGGCCCACGGATCATGGTTTGGCTTTTCCGACTGGTCGACCATCTACCCGGATGCAGCTTCAGTTCACGATATCCACGCCGGCGACAGCGAAACCAGCGCAATGCTTGCGCTGGACCCGTCCCGCGTCGACATGACGAAGGCGGTCAACGAACAGCCCACCAGCCGGGATTGGGCGGATATTAATCGCTGGATCGGCCTGTCCGGTCAGGCGGCGCGGCCCGGCTGGGTCATTGGCGACCTCTCGGAAAGCGGCATCTGCGGCGATGCAACTGCCGCCACGGCCGAAAAAGGTGCGGCGCTACTGGACAGTGCGGGCCGGGGCATTGCGGCCTTCCTGTCCGAGTTCGCGCGGTTTGACCCCCAATGAAGGACCAGCCCAACCCGTCCCGCCTTGGCCCGGTCGCGATTCCCCGCCTTTGGGCACCGGGTACCTCTGAGCTGACACGCGCTGAACTGGTGCTGCAGGATGGGCGCGTAACGGAAATCCGCGCGACTTCCGAAAGCACCGCCGCCCCGATCCTTATCCCCAGGCTGGTCGAACCGCATTGCCACCTCGACAAGACGCACACGATACACCGCATGACCGGCATTGGCGGTGACCTGCAATCCGCGATCGACGCCCAGCGCATCGACAAGGTGCATTGGAGTGATGAGGACATCCGCAGCCGCGCCCGGATCGGTCTGGCCGAGATGACGGCGGCAGGCGTCGGCATCGCCCGCAGCCACGTGGACTGGGGCGACGACGCGCCTGCCCCCCGGTCGTGGTCCGTGCTGTTGGAGCTCGCGCAGGACCATCCAATCGACCTGCAGCTTTCCGCGCTGACCGGCGTTTGGCAAATGGCCGACAAAGGCTTTGCACGACAGGTTGCCGATCAGATTCCCGAGGGCCACGCGCTCGGCGCTTTCGTGCGCAACCAGCTGGGGCAAGCCGACGGCCTGTGCAACATGTTTGCCGAGGCCGAACGGCGCGGTCTGCCGTTGGATTTTCACGTCGACGAAGGGCTGGACCCCGACCTGAACGGGTTGGAAGAGATCGCGGAAATGGCGCTGGCTACCGGGTTTGCCGGTCCCATCCTGTGTGGTCATGCCTGCAGCCTGTCGCTGCGCGATGACGCGACTGTGGCACGTATCGCCGACAAGCTGGCACGCGCAGGGATCACGGTCTGTGCCTTGCCGACGACAAACCTCTACCTGCAAGGGCGGCGCAACGGCACCCCAACAGAACGGGGTGTCACCTTGTTGCGGGACTTGCACGCCGCCGGGGTGCGCATTGCCCTCGGAGCCGACAACGTGCGCGATGCCTTCTGCCCTGTCGGGCGGCATGATCCGCTGCGGGTGCTGGAAACCGCCGTGATTGCCGCCCACCTCGACCCTCCGTTCGACCGCTGGATTGCGGCGGTCACGACCGACGCCGCGACTGCACTTGGCAAACCCGCACCGGCAATCATCGGCGCGCGGCTGGATGACCTTCTGATCTGTGACGCCACTGACATGGCCGGGCTGATCGCCGGCGCGCGGCTGACCCCTGCCGCAACATTCGCAAAGGACATGATGCAATGACTGAGTCCATCTCGGGCAAATCCACCTTCGACTGGCACGCCATCGCGACCGAACTTGCCCCCGTCGAGACCATCTCGGAACCGGTTCTGGTAAAAAAGCGCAGCCGCGATTTCTTTTGGTATTCGCCGATCCTGAACCAGGACCTGCGCCGTGCTTTTGGCGATCTTGTCGCGGTGCCCAAAACCGCGCAAGACATGGCGCATTGCCTGTCGGTCGCCTTTGCCCATGAAATACCCGTCGTGCTGCGTGGCGGCGGAACGGGAAATTACGGGCAGGCGGTGCCGCTTGAGGGCGGGCTGATCATCGAGACCACGTCCATGAACCGCATCCTTGAAATCGGCGACGGATTCGTCCGGGCCGAAGCAGGTGCGTTGATGAAAGACATCAACGATGCGCTGGCAGAAACCGGGCAGGAACTGGTGATCTTCCCCTCAACGCAGGACATCGCCACGATTGGCGGCTTTGTCGGCGGCGGTTCGTCCGGCATCGGTTCGGTCGCGCATGGTATGTTGCGCGACCCCGGCAACCTGATCGCACTGAAGGTGATATCGGTCGAGGAAACACCGCGCGAACTGGTGTTCGAAGGTGATGACGTGAACCACATTCATCACGCCTGGGGCATGAACGGGGTTATTACCGAGGTCACGATCCGCGCCGTTCCGCGCCGCGATTGGATCGGCTGCATGGCGACATTCGACAACTATCCCGCCACCTATGCCGCCGGTTATGCACTGGCGTCCGCAGACGATGTGTCCCCCAAGCTTGTCTCGACCGTTGATGCCCGTATCTGCGCCTATTTCCCTCGGCTTGAAGGCCATATTCGGCCCGACAAGCACCTGATGGTCGCGCTGGTCCCAGCTGAGGACGTGGCTGCCTATCGTGACCTCGTGACCCGGCATGGCGGACAGGTCGACCTGACCATGTCCGAAGATGAACTCAAGGCCAACAATCTGCCGCATGTGTTCGAGTTCTCGTATAACCACACCACACTTCAGGTCCTGAAGGCGGACCGCAGCGCCACCTACCTGCAAGTCGGGTGCCCCACGCCCCCGGACCCGCAGGCCATCGCCGCACTGCGTCCGCAACTGGGTGACGATGTCTGGCAGCACCACGAATATGCGCTGCTGAATGGCCAGATCGTCACCTTCGACCTGCCGATTATCTGGTTCACCGATGAAGCCCGCCTCCGCCAGATTGAAGCGACCTATGAGCAAAACGGTTTCCCCGTCTTCGATGCGCACACATTCATGGTCGAGGGCGGCGGTTTGAAGAACGCCGACTATCGTCACCTTGCCTGGAAGAAGCGGCTGGACCCCAAGGGCCTGTTGAATTCGGCCAAGTCCCGCGAATGGAAAAATGTCCGCCACCTGCCGGCGGATGAAATCGAAGCCATGACCCCCAACTCCTGACCAACGACCATAGGAAGACCACCATGAACGGCTATGAAACCCGCCCTCTGACCGACCAGTTCGGGATCGAGATCAAGGACCTGCAATTGAAAGACGTGGTCGCGAACGGGCTGTTCCCCGATCTGCGTGCCGCGTTCGAGGAACACTCGGCCCTTTTGCTGCGCGACCAGGACCTTGATAACCCCACGCATATCGCGCTGGCGCAACTTTTTGGCGAAATCGAAGATCGCAAGGCCGATGAACGCAAACCGGGTGAGGCGTTCGAAGTGCCAGAAGTGTCGAATATACGACCAGACGGGTCGCTAACGGACCAGATGGATTTGCATACGCTGAACCTACAATCGAACATGCTCTGGCATAGCGACAGCACGTTCCTGCCCAGACCGGCCTTGACGAACATCCTGATCGCCCGCGTGCTGCCGTCACGCGGGGGAAACACCGAGCTTGCCTCGACGCGCGCGGCCTGGCGCGAGATGCCGGCCGCGTTGAAATCCCGTATCGAGGGCCGCGGCATCTGGCATCGTTATGCCCAGTCCCGCGCCCGCATTTCCGAGGAACTGGCCAAGCTGCCGATGTTCCACAAATGGCCCGACCAGCACTGGAAATCGGTATGGCACAATCCTGTGAACGGAGAAGAGGCATTATATGTTGCATCGCACTCCTTTGCGGTTGATGGTTATGACAAGGAGGACGGCGCCGCGTTGATTGATGATTTGATCGAGTTCTGCACGCAAGAGCGCTATGTCTACAGTCACAAATGGCGCGTCGGCGACGTGCTGATCTGGGACCAGCGCGCGGTTTTGCACCGCGGAACGCCTTGGCCCTATGACGAACCGCGCAAGCTGACCAGCATCTGCGTCTCTGCCTCGGATGAGGATGGAGTTGCCGACATGCGCCTGTCGAACTGATGGATATTGGCGGCGCGCGAACCCCGTCACTTCATTGCAGCATTGCTGCGTCACAAAAGGGGAGAAACCCCTGCACATACCAACAGAGAGGAAGACCATGACTTTTTTCACCCGAACCGGAAAACCGCTGCCGAAAGAGGTAGTCGAGTCTGCGGCCAAGATCGGCACTGACCCGATCAGTCGCCGCGAATTCCTGGCCACCGCCAGCGCTTTTGGCGCCACCGCAGCCACCGCATATTCGATGATCGGCCTGCCCACCCCTGCGCAGGCGGCTGGACATGCCAAGATGGGCGGCACCGCGCGTATCCAGATGGAAGTGCGCGCGCTGAAGGACCCCCGCACCTTCGACTGGAGCCAGATCGCCAACTTCGCGCGCGGGTGGCTTGAATACCTGGTTTCTTATGAAAACGACGGGACCTTCCAGCCGCAGCTTCTGGAAAGCTGGGAAATCAACGACGACGCCACCGAGTACACTCTGAATGTCCGTAAGGGCGTGAAGTGGAACAACGGCGACGATTTCACCGCCGAGGATGTGGCCCGCAATATCGAAGGCTGGTGCGACAAGGCGGTCGAAGGCAACTCGATGGCTGGCCGTTTCGCGACCCTGATCGACCCGAACACCGAAAAAGCCATCGAAGGCGCGATCCAGGTGGTCGACAGCCACACCGTCAAGCTGATGCTGCCTGCGCCGGATATCACGCTGATCCCCGGCATGGCGGACTATCCCGCCGCAATGGTGCATGCCTCGCACGTCGCCGACAACATGCTGACCAACCCGATCGGCACAGGCCCCTACAAGCCCGAAAGCCTTGAGGTCGGCGTCAAGGGAGTGCTTGTGCGCAACGAAGACCATACCTGGTGGAACGAAGGCAATGGCGCCTGGCTCGACCGGATCGAATTCCACGACTATGGCACCGACCCGGCGGCCTGGGTCGCGGCAGCAGAGGCCGACGAAGTCGACGCGCTCTATTCGGTCGATGGCGAGTTTATCGACATCGTTGGCACGCTGGACGGTTGGGTCCAGCACGAAGTTGTCACCATGGCAACCATCGTGATCCGTCCGAACCAGCTGGCCGAGGTCGATGGCGTGAAACCCTATGCCGACAAGCGCGTCCGGCAGGCCATCGCCATGGCGATCGACAACAACGTCCTTTTGGAGCTTGGCTATGATGGTCGCGGTGTCGTGGCAGCCAACCACCATGTCGGCCCGGCGCACCCGGAATATGCCGATATAGGCATGCCGAAACACGACCCCGCAGGCGCCAAGGCGCTGCTGGACGAGGCGGGCATGGGCGATTTCGAGATGGAGATCCACTCGATCGACGACGCATGGCGCAAAAACACGACCGACGCCGTGGCAGCCCAGCTGCGCGACGCCGGGTTCAACGTCAAGCGTACCATCCTGCCCGGTTCGACCTTCTGGAACGACTGGACCAAGTATCCGTTCTCGTCCACCAACTGGAACCACCGTCCGCTGGGCGTGCAGATCTGGGCGCTGGCCTACAAGTCCGGCGAAGCCTGGAACGAGTTCGGCTATGCCAACCCCGAGTTCGACGCGATCCTCTCGGAGGCTCTGGCGGTTGCCGATGTCGAGAAACGGCGCGAGCTGATGGCCAAGGGCGAGCAGATCCTGCAAGACGATGCCGTCACGATCCAACCCTATTGGCGGTCGCTTTATAACCACACCAAAGACGGTCTGATGGGCGCGGGGCACCACATCTCGTTCGAGATCCGCCCCGAACGTATCCACTGGACCTGATCCGGCTTGACCTTCAAACGGGCCGCCTTCGGGTGGCCCGTTTTCATGCGAGGCCCCCATGGACATGACCCTTTTCGCCCAGGCCATTTCGCTGGCCCTGCCCGCCGCCTGGCTGACGCTTGGCGTGCGTGACAACCTGGTTCACCCTGATCTGAACGAAACCTACACCGCCGAAGTCCTGTCACAGGCACGGATGAAGAACGACTATCCCGAAGCGTATGCCCGCGTCGCTCACCGCAGCATCAACAGCCGCACGGTGCAACGGGCCGCATTTCGGCTGGTCGTCGCGGGCGAGCTGTCGACTGTGATTGTCATGTGGGCTGGTGTGATCGCGCTTCTGGCGCTGGGGTTCACTGGCGCACCTGACTGGGCCCGCCCCTTGGCGCAGCTGGGCGCACTGATGTTCACCACGATCTGGGCCATGTTCACCGTTGTCGGAAACCACTTCTCGTACTGGTTCTGTCACGAGGGCGCGCAGAACACCCATTTTCAACTGGCATTATGGGGAACGGCGAACCTGATTTTCCTAAGTCTCTGACAGCCCGCCAAGAGCCTCGGCACATCGGATTTCTTGAAGCGTCGGCGTTTTCGCCCTAGCTTCGGAAACAGGAAAACGCAGGGGCACCCCAACACCATGCATGTCCTTTTTCGTGGCAGCACTGCCCAGAAGCTGAGGCTGGCTTCGGGCCTCATCCTGTTTACCTATGTGCTGTTTCATTTCATCAACCATGCGCTTGGCCTGATTGGGGTCGAGGCGATGCATCAGTTTCAAGAGGTGCGGCAGGCGATCACCCGGTCGACGGTTGGGGGTGTCTTGCTCTATTCTGCGTTGCTCTATCACGTGTTTCACGCGCTCTACCTTGTCGCGCGGCGCACCACCTGGCGGATGCCACCATGGGAGGCGGTGCAGGTCGCAACCGGCCTTTTCATCCCGTGGTATCTGTTTACCCATATCTCGTTCACGCGCGGAGCCAACACCGCCTTCGATGTGAACGACCTTTATGCCTATGAGCTTCTCTTGCTGTGGCCCTACAATGCCACCGCATTTTCGATCCTGTTGATCGTGGTCTGGGTTCATGGCTGCATCGGCCTGCATTACTGGCTGCGCATGGTGGCATGGTATCGACGCTGGCAGGCGGTTCTTCTGGGTGCGGCGGCTGCGCTTCCCGTTCTGTCGCTGACCGGGTTCATGGCCGCAGGACGTGAGATGCAGACCTATCTCGCCGACCCCGACATCCGCGCCGACATTCTGGAAACGGTAAATTGGCCAAATCAGGAGAGTCAGGCGACACTGGAACAATGGGGCCAATGGGCGACCTGGGGCTTTTACGTTCTTCTCGCCGCCGTGCTGGTCTGGTTCATTGGTCGTTACCTCTATGAAAAAGCCCAGCATCGCTACGTGATCGACTATGACGAAGGCGTTTCTGTCAAGGCGCCGATCGGTCCGACACTGCTGGAAATCAGCCGGATGCAGAACATCCCCCACGCCGCCGTCTGCGGCGGACGGGCGCGATGTTCGACCTGCAGGGTGCGCATCCATGCCGGGTCCGAGGCGCTGGACCCACCCGAGGGCGCGGAACTGAAGACGCTGCAATCAGTCAAGGCCCCACCGGATGTACGTCTGGCTTGCCAGATCCGGCCCCGGTCGGCCCTGACCGTCACCCGTATCGTACAGCCCATGCAGGCCGATGGCCGTCAGCCAGCGCGTCACAGCGAGCAGGGCGTTGAACGTGACATGGTGGTGCTGTTTCTGGATGTTCGCGGCTTTACCCGGATCAGCGACAACAAGCTGCCATATGATGTGGTGCATATCCTGAACCAGTTCTTCGATGCCGCTGGCGAAGCCATCCGCGAGGAAGACGGCTGGATCGACAAGTATTTGGGAGATGGGCTGATGGCGGTCTTTGGCCGCAAGGCCGGTGCCAAAACGGGAAGCGCCCAGGCCTTGCGCGCCGCGCATCGCATCGACCTTGCGCTTGAAACCCTGAACGCCCGTATCCAGGACGAGGTCGGAGAGCCAATCCGCATCGGCATCGGCATCCATGCCGGACCCGTTGTGCTGGGGCGATTGGGCTACTCCGACACCGCCGCGATGACGGTGATCGGGCGCACGGTCAACGCCGCCAGCCGTCTGGAATCGCTCAGCAAAGACCTGTCGTGCCAGCTGGTCTTTTCCGCCGAGGTCGCACGGCTGGCCGGGCATGATATCGGGTGCGCCCACCCGGACAAGGTGCAGGTGCGCGGGCTGGCCGATCCCCTGCCCGTCTACTGGGTCAGTGCAGCCCGTGAATTGAACGCGATCTGATTGGGGTCAAATCGGCGGGCACGTCAAAACCGTGATATCACGCTCAAGGTAAAGTGGCTTGGCCGCCGGGAAAACGCGCGCGATGGCACAGCTCGCTGCCAATTCACCATAAAAGGCCCGGAACACAGGGCTGGGCGTCTCGTTCACAAGGTAGGCCAGGTTCGAAACGACAAACACCTCAAACCCGCTCTTTCGCCAATCGCGCAGTACCCATTCCTCTGGCTGAAGCGGCCAGGCATGGGGTTGCACGATACCCCTCAGGTCCGCATCCGACGCCGCCTCGAGGCCAAACATGACCGAAGGCGCCTGCCGGATGAAAAGCCCGTCCTCTGGCGCTGCGTGATCCGGTGCGGCCTGCTCGGGCAGAGTGACGTCATATTTCGCCGCCAGCCGGGAAATCCGATCCTGTTCTTCGACTCGGGCTTCGGCTGCAACGGGAAGTCCCAGATCAACACCGGAGAAAATGCGTGCCCCGGCATAGGTGTTCGCAACATAACCCGCAACGTCAGGCATCATCGCTGGTGCCAAAGACTGCCGCCAGATGGTCGCCATACCCAGCCCCGACAAAGAAAAAGCCGCGACACAGGCAATCACGCCAACGATCCGCAGCCGATCCCGCAACAGCGCCACAAGGCCCAGCGCCACCACCAGCTGCACCACGGTAAAAAACCCGATCCACAAGCCCTCGGGCTGGCGCAGCCGTGCAATCCAGACCACCAGCGCCACCGCGACAAATGCCACCAGCCACAGTTGCGGCAGGTAACGTGGCGCGGAGCCAGGTCGCAGCGCCCATAGTACGGGAAAGCCAAGAAAGGCCGCGGCCATCACCCAAGTGATCCCAATGACATTGTCCGACAGCATCGTGAACCACAGAACCAGCGACTCGCCCATGCCTTCGCCTACACGCACGGACATCACCGTCTGGATTTTCTGGTAGGTCACGAAATTCGCCAGATCGAGAATGATACCGATATTGCACACCGCCCAAAGCGGCATCCCGACCAGAAGCATCCGCAGAACCGAACGTCCCCAGCTCACCCAGCCCTCGTCCCGGACGACGTGGAAAAGGTGCATCATTAACAGGGGAAAGGCAAAGAAAACAAAGCTTTGCTTGAAGCTGACACCAAGGATCAACCCCGCTCCCAGCCAGAAATCACGGCGCGGACCGTCCTGCAACCGACGCAGCAAAAGCCAGACACACAGCACCATCGACATGGCCAGCGGGACATCGCTTTTGGCGATATGGGACAAGTACACCGTGATCGGCGTGACTGCTCCGAACAACCCGACAATAAACGCGCGACGCGGTTCGAACCCCATGCAGCGGGCGACCAGATAGAACAGAGGCGCAATCGCGGCGGCAAAAAGCGACGTCATCACCCGCAGCGCAAGGTAAAATACCGTGGGATCGTCAAAATACTGATCTCGGAACCCGGCCAGGCCGGACCACCAGCCCACGACCTCTCCGACCCCGTAAAGGACCACCAGCGCCACCGCGCCGAGATAGTTGAACAGTGGCGGATAGAAATGCTGGTCCGGCACCACCTGCCCGGCAAGCACCTTTGCCGCAAAATTGACCCGCTCGTCACCCAGAAGATAACCGAAATCCAGTCCCACAAGCCGGATTGCCAGAGCAAACAGGAAAAGCCCGGCCAGAATCGCAAATCTCCGGCGTCGGGAAAGATCTTGAGAGGTCATGTGATCGAGGTCCTTTCCGCCATAGTCATACACACGGGCATGGCTTGCGAACATCCGCTTTTGGAAAATCGTGGCAATGTGTTGGCATCAGCCCGCAAATCCGCGCGAATTCCTTGATTTGGCCCGGTTTTTGGTGCTTTTCTCCGGCAATCTGGCCTTACCCAGGCAGGTGAGCAGAGTGAAAGACAACATGGCCAACGCCCCCGCGCCCGGACAGGCGCCCATGCCGGTATTCGTCGATCTTGACGGAACGCTGGTGCGCACGGATATCGCGCAGGAACAGTTGCTGCACGCACTGACCAACGGTGCTTGTCTTGCAAAGCTACCCGCTTCGCTGGCCAAAGGGCGGGCCCAGTTGAAATCCGACCTTGCCGACTGGCATGATCTTTGCCCCGCCGACCTGCCCTATAATGACGACGTCCTGTCCTATCTCGTTGCAGAACGGGAAAAGGGCCGCCCGATCATCCTTGCCACCGCCGCCGACCGGAAAGTGGCCAACGCCATTGCCGACCATCTGGGGCTGTTTGACGGCGTTCTGGCCTCGGACCCGTCCCGGAACCTGAAAGGTGCGGCAAAGCTGGACGCGATCCGCACCATGACCGGCGGAGGTCCTTTCGAATACCTCGGTGACAGCAAGGCCGACCTGCCAATCTGGGAAAAAGCCGCCCGAGTCGGATTGGTTGACGCCCCCGCCAAAGCGCATGGTGCGTTTGGCGATATCTCGGTCGACCTGACAACCCGGCCCGCAACATGGCGCGGCATCCTTCGGGCCATGCGACCGCATCAATGGGCCAAGAACGCGCTGGTATTCCTGCCGTTGTTGTTCAGCCATGTCTATGACGAACCCGGCACACTGGGCCGGGCCTGGATCGCCTTTGTTCTGTTCTGCGCGATCGCCTCGTCAATTTACATCCTGAACGATCTCTCAGACATCGAAGCCGACCGCGCCCATCCGCGCAAACGCACCCGACCCTTTGCCGCCGGAACCCTGCGCCCCGCCGAAGGCGCATTGGCCGCGGTGGTCCTTCTGGCACTGTCGCTCTGGGCCAGCATGGTCACGCTTGGCGCCGGCATGACGGTGGTTTTCGCGATCTACGTTGTGACCACGATCCTCTATTCCGTCTGGCTCAAGAACTATGCCGTCATCGACGTCGTAGCGCTGACATTCCTCTATACGCTCAGGGTGTTTGCCGGCGGCGTCGCCATCGGACATCTTCCGTCCGTCTGGCTTCTGAACTTCTCGTTATTCTTTTTCCTCAGCCTCGCGTTGATGAAGCGCCATATCGAGCTGCTCAGGATCAAGGAAATCGGCAAACAGCGCGCACGTGGTTACACAGTCGACGATCTTGAGGCGACATTGCCGATGGGTGTTGCGTCCGGCAGCCTGGCGGTGCTGACACTGACGCTCTACCTCAACAGCGACTTCGTCTCATCCGCCTATGCCGCACCTCGGTTGCTTTGGGGCATGGCGCCGATGGTCATGTACTGGATTTTCCGCGCCTGGATGAAAGCGCGACGCGGAGAGATCGGGCACGACCCGGTCGTCTTTGCCCTGCGTGACCGGGTCAGCGTGGTAACTATCGGATTGTGCTGCGCCCTTGTGATCGCCGCAAAATACATCCCACTAGAGGGGCTTGGACAATGACGCCAACAGGGCTGATGCTGATCGTTGTTTCCGTCACCCTGTCGGCACTTGGTCAGACCGCTTTCAAAGCAGGTGTTGATCGGATCAGCTTTGCCGAGGGCGCCGGGGTGGTGACAAAATCACTTGGCTTCCTCACGTCGCCCTGGATCCTTGCGGGGCTGGCCGCCTATGGCGTCGGCACGCTGTTCTGGCTGTTCGCACTCAGACAGTTGGACCTGTCACTGGCCTATCCTTTCGTCGCGCTCAGCTTCGTGGTGGTGTTCCTGATCGGCATTCTGTTTCTGGGGGAACCCGTCGTGGCAACCCGCGTCATCGGCCTGTTGATCATCATTGTCGGACTGGTGGTCATGGCGCGGGCCTAGGGTCAGACCTTGACCGCGCCCTCGGCCCTGTTCAGCACCACACCCATCAGCGGTTTGACGTCACCAATCAGCCGCTCGGCCTTCAAGACGTCATCCGCCGTCGAAACACCCGCCCCCGCAACCAATAGAACCCCGTCAACATTCGGCAGGAAGGCAAGAAGGTCATCATGCTCCAACGCTGCCGGCATGTCGAAAATGACAATCTCGGGCGATAGGATGTCGGACATCTCGTCCAGCACATCCGTTGTCATCACGTCCTGAAACAGTTCCGCGGCACTCATCCGCGCGTGATTGTTCAACCCCAGGGCCAGGTTCGCGCGCGCCCGCTGGAAGAAATCCATCGGGTCGATACGACCGGCAAGGTATTCCTCTATCGCTGCGATCGGGGAAACACCCAGAATCCTGTCCAAAGAAGGCTTCCGCAGGTCGAGGTCCATCAGGACCGTTCTGCAGTCTTCAAACCGCGACATCGCCAGCGCCAGGTTCGACGCAACAAAGGACGTGCCACACCCGGACGTCGGCGCGGTCACCGCAACCCGGGTCCAGCCACGGTCCGCCATGGCCTGCCGAAGCCGGGTGCGCAGCATGTCAAACGACAGGTTCGCCGGGTCCGTTCGCGTGGCGCTGACCACTTTGTGACTCGTCAGATGCTTGTCATTCAAAAGCGCCTGCGTCAGGCGACGCCAGATGTCCTCGACCTCCTGCGCCACCGGCAGATGGGTCTTGCTGACGTTGGGCTTGGCCTGATTCTGGCGGGTGTTATCCTTGGTCATCGCTTGCCCGGTTCCTTGGCATGTCGTGGTCTGTCTATCATGCGTCGCGTCCACTCAGAAGCCAAAGAGATCGGCATCGTCAATCGCCGCTTTCAAAAAGGCTTCACGGTCGTTGACCGGGGTCCAGCCCAGCATTCGTTTTGGCTTATTGTTGTCAAAGGCTGAGAAATGCGCCCGGCTTTTCCAATCCTTGATCGAGGCCCGCACGGCCCCACGGCGGCCCAGCGCATGGCGTTTCAGCGCGTATTTCACGCCATCCATCAGCCAGAACATATGCAGGTTTCCTGTCCGCACCGTAATCCGCGCACCCAGCCGCGCGTGAATGGCATCGAAATAGTCCCGCGCGGTAAACAGGTTGTCACCAACAAGGTTAAAGCTTTCGCCCTCGATCCCGTCGGCCTCGATCATTCGGATCAACCCGGCAGCTATGTCGCTGTTCAGAACAAATGGCAGCGTATTCTGTCCCCGCCCCCAAATCCGCACTGCACCGGCACCATGCCACCGACCAATACCCCAGTGCTGCAGCGGACCACCTTTGCCAACAACTATGCCGGGGCGCGCGATCACCAGCGGCAGCCTCTTGTCCCGGTGCAATTGCAACAGCTGCTTTTCACATTCCGCTTTGGACCGGGCATAGATATTGCGATCGGACATGTCCTCGGCAAAACCCGTGTCCTCGGTGATCCTGACGTCTGGGTCGGACATGTCATAGGACGCAATCGTGCCGGTATAAACAAAACGTCGGACACCCGCCGTCATTGCAGCCTCGGCCAAGGCAACCGTGGGTCCGACGTCGTTCCGCAGCGCCGAGTCCCAAGTCGAATCCTTCGATTTTCCAAGGTGAAAGACCGTGTCGATCCCCTCCATCGCCTGCTCCAGCGCCGCGCGGTCGGTCAGCGAGGCCGACGTCATCTGCACATGGTCTGCAATGTCGGAAAACGGGCCATGTGCCCCCCGGCTGAGAACGCACACGTCGCGTCCGGAGGCCACCAATGCGCGTGTCAACGCGCGGCCGATAAATCCGGTGCCGCCGACGATCAACACCTCTGGCTTCGGCTTTTTGCGTGATTTCGGCCGGGGCGGTTTTTCGGGTTTCGGCATCATCGCCAACACCTGGTCGATCGCCACCATGACAGCCGTCGCCGATGCACCCGAGAAGCGGTCGTCAATCGCGGAATTCGACCCTATTGCACCATAAAACGCTCCACTTAGCCCCCTGAATCCCAATGCGTAGGGCGATTTTCGATTGAGGCTGAGAAGTTGCCGCGCGCCATTAACTGCACCCTCGCGCAGGTGTTGAGCGGCAGCTGACATTTCGCGCAGAAACGGGTTCAGCACGATATCGGCGGCGTTCTCGGACCGCGTTGTCAGCACGTCATTGGCGTAGTCCAGCCGCGCCAGACCGCTGGAACCGCGCACCGTGACAGTACGGTCATCCACCGTTTCTACCAGCGAAAGCGACAGGGACACATCTACGTCCCCGGCCCGCGCCGCGATCCGCCAGCTTTGCGCGCGCGAGGTATCGCCGGGCAGCGCAATAGGCTTTCCCAGGTGCAGGCTAACCACCTCAATCGGTCCAATCAGATCGACCGCAAAGGCAAACAGATGTGGCCCGAGTTCCAGAAGCAGGTTCTCTGGCGCGCGAAGCAGCCACAGCCCAAATGGGCCGGACCGCAGTGGCGCCAGGGGAAAGTGCCAGTTGATGTCGACCGATGTAATCCGCCCAAGCGCGCCGGACCTGGTTTTTTCCTTCAGTCGCGCGTAGCCGGGAATGCCAAGGAAATTATGTCCTACCGCAAGAGCCAGACCATTCGCGCCCGCCAAGGCGTCCAACTCGTCGATCTCGGCCCCGTTCAGGGCGGCGGGCTTCTCGACCAGCACATGTAACCCCGCTTCCAGGCAGCTGCGCGCGATTGCGGCATGGGTGTTCGGCGGCGTCAGGACATGCACCGCATCCACCGTGCCCGAGGCGATCATGTCGTCGACCGAGGTAAAGGCCATGATGCCACGCGACTCGGCAAAACCCCGCGCCGCACTAACGGACGCATCGCATACGGCCACCAGCCGCGCGCCGGGTGTGGCCGCAATCGCGTCCGCGTGCCAGTCCGCGATATAGCCCGCGCCGATCAGCCCTGTGCGGATATGGGTGTCAGTTGCCATCAGTCTGGGGTCCACTTGCTACTTATATTCGATGATCCGCATCGCGGCCTTGGTCCATTTGCGCCAGTAGTACTGAAGAAACCCAATGGCGTTCGGAAATTTCGACAGGGTCAGAAACACGCCCTGCCGCCATGCCTTGTCCATGGGCAGCCCATCAACAATCAGCCCGCGCACGCCGCGCAAATAGGAAACGCCGTAACCTGCCAGAACCAGACCGCTCAGCCAGCCGGGACCGATCAGGCCAAGAACAAACAGAAATGGCATGAGCAAGCCATAGATCACCACCCGCGCCCGTTCCTTGATGAAATAGGATGGGTGCATGTCGCCGACCTGCGCAAACCCATGCCCCGAACGCCGCGCGCGCTGCCACCATTCGGCAAACTGCGTCATGGCCGCATCGTGGCGGGTCATTTTCACCGGAAACCGCCGCAGCTTCCAGCCAGCCTTGGCAAGTCGGACGCAAAACTCGTCATCCTCGGCGGCGATAACGCGGGGATCGAAGCCGCCCGCCGCGCCAAACGCCGAAGCCCGCACCAACATGTCGCCGCCACAGGCCGCAATCTCACCTGCAGGGCGCCGCCACTCGACATCGCAGATCGCGTTATAGATCGAGGCATCGGGGTGGATCTCGGTTCGCCATCCGGTCACCAACCCCAGTTCAGGATCCGCTTCCATAGCGGCAAGCCCGGTCGCGATCCAACCCGGCTCGATAATGCAGTCGCCATCAAAGAACTGGATGAACTCGGGGGGCGTGTCTGCGGCGCGCAGTGCGTCTACCCCGGCATTGCGCCCACGCGCCGCCGTGAAAGGCGTGGTCGGGTCCAGTTCGACCACCATCACCCCCCGCGCGCGTGCGTCTGCAACGGAATTGTCCGAAGACCCGGAATCGACATAGATTACGGGCGCTTCAGCACTGGCCAGCGAGTCGAGGCAGTCCAGAAGCCGCGCGCCCTCGTTCCGCCCTATCACCACGATACCCAGCGACATCAGGTCACCTCAGGGCGGATTGGCGGGTGGGCGCCAATCCCGGCATAGGCGTCGAACAACACCCCCAACCGGCACGCTTCGACTTCCGCGTCATAGCTTACGGCAACGACGGCACGCCCAGCCTGCCCCATCTTCCGCGCCTGCGCAGGTTCGTCAAACATGCCGCGTATTGCCGTGGTCAGCGCATCCACGTCGCCCGGCGGCACCAACCGCCCGCTGATGCCATCCTCGACCAGTTCGGGAATGCCGGCGATCCGCGTCGTGACCACTGGCACCCCGGCGGCCATTGCCTCCATCAGCACGACCGGCACCCCTTCGGCGAAACTGGGCAGAACAAACAGGTCCGCCCGCGTCAATGCGTCGGCGACCTCGTCCTGTGAACGATAGCCTAGGAACCGCACCCGGTCTTGCAGGCCCATTGCATGCGCCTGTGCCTCAAGCGCGGCGCGGTCGGGTCCGTCTCCGATCAGGTCAAGCTGAAGGCCCTTCACATCCCGCAGTGCCTCCAGAGCATGCAACAGGATCGGTACACCTTTCACTGCTGCCAATCGCCCGACAAACAGAACCTGTTGCGCGGGGTCCCGCCTGCCCGGACTGTATCGCGCCGGGTCGACACCGCAATGAATGATGTGCAGCTTCTGCCAGTGGTCCTGACTGGAAAACGCCATGCCCTGCGCCCGGCAGAAATGACTGATACAGGCGACAAACCGCGCCTTTTCGATCTTGCGGTCCAACCGCCAGTGTTCGGGCGCAAAGAAGATATCCGGCCCGTGAAGGGTAAAGCTGAAAGGGATGCCCGACATCTCGGAAGCCAACATCGCCACATTGCAGCTTTGCTTGGCAATGTGGTTGTGCAGATGCCCAATCCCCTGCCGCTGCATCTGATCCGCCAGCACGCCGGCTTCAAGGAAATAGAACAGCTGGAACAGCGCACCCCTGATCCCCGGCGGCCGTGACCCGGCGGCAAGCGCAATGGCGCGCAGGTAACGGGCCGGGGACCGCAGGAGGGCCCCTACATGCGCCGCGATCAGACGGGCGGGGTTCTTGGCGGCGGGCAGGACATTGAAAGTGGCGGCGGCCTCGGCCACCTGTTCCGGGCCGACATGGTGTTCCGGCCCGGTGCGGCGGATCGAGAACGTCGCGACCTCGCGCCCCTGGTGGCGCAATGCGGCAACCTCTCGCTGGATAAACGTATCCGTCGCGCGCGGGTATTCTCCGGTCAGATAGGCAATCCGACCAGGGCCCATACCTGCCCTTTGCAAAGCCGTCATTTTACGGCCTTCCCCGAATGTTCAATAGACTGCCTCATTCCGCGATCAAACGGCATCAATGTGACCGCGCCAAGGCGCTGATGCAGCCGTTTGTTGGAATATGTCAAGGGCTTGAGCCGAGCGGCCTGAATCGCGGGCCGCAACAGTCCGGGCAGGGACGGGTGGTCGGGCAGAAGATGCGCAGGCCAGGTCAGCACGGCGCGGGGCAGCGCAAGGACAAAACGCGGCCAACCGCAGCGCCGCAGTGCATCGACAAACTGGCGACGGTCAGGCAGGTCATCGTCGACGACATTGATCGCCTCCCATCGCGCGGACAAGGGCAGGTCTGCGGCAGCCAGCGCCGCCTGCGCACAGGTTGCGACATGGGCCAGAGGCACCTCACCCCCCGCCCCCAGCCGTATCAGAAGCGGCCCGATGGCGGGCCCGATATGGGCATTCATCAACCGATCCGGCCCATAGACCGCACCCGGCCTGAGAACGACCAGTTCAAATGCCCCCGCTGTGGCAGCGTCGCGGAACATCGCCTCTTGGGTCAGCTTGGCGCGGGCATAGACGTCGCGGCGGGCGGGATGCGATTCCAACGGCGAGTCCTCGGTCACTGCACCGCCGTTCGGCAGGCCTGTGACGTCATAAACCGCGATGGTGGACAGCAGGACAACGCGTCTGACCCCGGCTTTGGTCACAGCTGCAATCACTGCCTCAGACGCGGCGATCGTGTCCGCTTGCTGCGTCGCCCAATCCCCGGACAGGGATGCCGCGACATGGATCAGGGTCTCGACATCGGACAGGGCGTCGATCAAAGCGGGCTCTGCGTCCGGGGCCGACAGGTCCACCATCGATACCCTGACCCCTTCGCGCCGCACGCCCCTGTCAGAGCGCAGAATTGCGTGGCAGTTTCGACCCTGTTCCAGCCCAAGGCGCAAGATTTCTGCCCCGATGAACCCCGAAGCCCCCGTGATGGCAATGCGCCCGGTCATTGCGCCCACGGCATCGGATCAATCGGGTCGCAGCGCGTGGACATGTCCTGCGCTCGACCCTTGTCGCCCGCATTCTGGATCGCCAGCGTGACTTCGGTCATGTGTAACCCCAGATCGACAGACAGGCGGCAAGGGCGGTTCTCCGCCATCGCGTCCAGCATTTCGACCGGGCCAAGCGCGAAATTCATCGATGCCGCGCCTCGTCGTTTGACCTTGGGATGGGTTGCGCCGCCCGGCTTGATCCGCTGTGCAATCGGGCTTTCCAGCAGCCGTCGCCGCAGGCGCAGCCGGTGGCGGAACTTGACCTTAGCACCATTATCCCAGGCTGCGTTCACGCTGATTACCCCCTTGTCGCCGATTGCCCGGATGCGGTGATCATGCGGCGCGACGATGGAACAGGTCAGCCGCGCCACCAGACCACTTTCGAAAAACAGCGTCGCAACCGACACATCGGGCGTTCCGGTCACCTCTTTCATCGGCAGAACCTCGGCCGAGGCCGCCACCACCCGCCGGACCGATCCGAAGGTTCCGATCATCCAGCCCAGGTAGTACCCGGCGTGTTCCAGCGTGCAGCCCACTGCAAATTCGTCACCTGCTGGCCAAGGCGCGCCGCTTTCGCTGGTCCAGGACTGATAGGGGGCCTGCGGGATGAACCCGTCATCCAGTTCCACATAGACCAGCCGGATATCGCCCGCGACGCCGTCTCTTACGGCCTTGGCAAACATCTGCGCCGCCTCACCCAGAAGCGAACAGGGGGCCGAGGACAGCATCACCCCTTTTTCACGCGCCAGTGCCGCCAGCTCCTGCGCTTGCGCGAACTCCATCGCCAGCGGTTTTTCACAATAGACATGGCGACCGGCCTCAAGGCAGGCCTTGTTGACGCCGTAATGCGACGCCGGATTGGTCAGGTTCAGGACGATGCCATCCGTCCGCGCAAGAAGGTCGTTGATATCAGCGGCGGGGGCGATCCCCCAATGAGCGCAAAATGCCGCCATCCGCACCGGGTCGCGGTCAAACGCGCATGCCACCGCGACATCGGGAAAGGTCTTCAGCGACGCCATGTAGAGGTCGGCAACAAATCCGCATCCAATGATCGAAACCGATCGCTTCATGTTCTTGCCTATCCCTGTATCCCTGGCCTGCCCGTTTGGGAGTATAGCCAAACAAACCTTTGCTGCCAGCCGCTTATCTGTGATGCCAAGCCGTTCAAACCATGCTAGAAATACCCTCGGGGGCAGAAAGGGCGACAGGCGTGCAGTTCGAAACCAAATCCGGGCGGATCACGGTTAATATCCCCGACTGGACAACACTATCGTTTGCAATCCTCGACCGCTGGGGCAAAGGCCAGGGCTGGACGCTGGCGACGCTGAACCTGGATCATCTGGTGAAGCTGCGCCGGGATCAGGGATTTGCCGACGCGTACAAAACACAGGATTTCGTAGTCGCGGACGGCAATCCGGTGGTCTGGCTGTCAAACGTCGCAGGCCGTCCGGTGACGCTGTTGCCGGGGTCGGACCTTGTTGCGCCACTTTGCGCGCTTGCTGTGCAGGCCAAACGCGGCGTCGTACTGGTCGGCAGCACCGAGAAATCCCTGCAAAAAGCCGCCCGGCGGCTGGAAAGCCTTGTGCCCGGAACCCGCGTGGTTGCGACTCTTGCACCGCCCTTCCCGTTCGACCCATCAGGGGACGATGCCGCGAAACTGCTGGAACAGGTTGCGGCCACCGGCGCGGGGGTGTGTTTTCTGGCGCTTGGTGCGCCGAAACAGGAAATCCTCGCCGCCCGCGGACGCGAGATCGCGCCGGGTATTGGATTTGCCTCGGTCGGCGCAGGGCTGGATTTTCTGGCCGGGACCCAGAGGCGTGCGCCGGGTTGGGTGCGCGCCATCAAAATGGAATGGCTGTGGCGCATGTTGTCCAGCCCGTTTCGCCTGACCGGGCGCTACCTGCGGTGCGCCGCCATCCTGCCCGTGCTTTACCGCGACGCCAAACGCCTGTGATCCATCGCGTCACTTCAGGATCGTGCGCAATCCCAGTCGATCGGCCTTTTCCTTGGACGTGTCATCACGCATTTGACCCAGCTTCTCGGCGTGACCCAACAGCGCGCCTGAGATAAGCCAGGTCAGCGGCGTGATCGTTGCATTGGGGATCATGTCAAACAGGTTCACCGCCAAGAGCAGGCACAAGGGGCCGAGGTAGGGTGAGAACTCTGCCAACTCGACCACCCTGCGCAGCCTTCGGTTCCGGGCTTCGACAAGCGCGCGCCGTCGCACTTCGGCCGCGATCAGAAAAATCGGCAGCGCGATCAGACCGAATTCAGCCAGAAAGCCGACCCAGCCGAACACGCCCAACGTCAGCACCCAGCGCCCATCCGTGACGGTTCGGATTTGTCCGGTTGCCGGATCATGTTCGTGGTTGCGCCCCCAGATGCCCCAACCAAACAGGGGTTTCTCATTGGCGCGCTCGAGCAGGATGTCTTCGTTGTCCAGCCGGAACTTGAGCGAAGCGGCCCGTTCCGTCGAAATCTTCTCGGCCTGCGCCAAAATCGTTTGCGACGGCACAAGGTCGACCCCTTTCAGGAGGGGATATGTCAAAGCAATCACCGCCAGCACCATCGCCAGCCAGATCTGCGCCCGCCGCTTCAGGAAGATCACCGCAAGGCCGACAAACAGGCCGTAGACCATCGACGCCAGTGTGCGGCACAGCACCAGGATTACGGCAAGGTAGCCGGACATCAGCAGGTATTTCAGGTTTCGGGGATAGCTTGCAGACTTCCACAGCCCCAGCGCCGCCACCAGTGCCGACAGGGTGAAGAAGGCCACCCAGATACCGTGATACAGAAACACGATCGGTCGATAGCCATCACCCCGGACCGATTGCGAAAACAGGTGCTGGTAGTAACCATAGACCCAGTTGTTCAACTGCGGCGACAGGCGTACCTCAAGCAGCATTGGCAGGGAATAGAGCATTCCGCCAATCAGCAAGGCAAGAAGCAGGTCGCGCTGATCATCGGTCTCGGTCAAAAGGTTGCGCGCCAGAAGGAAGCCGATCAGCGACAGGAATTGGGTGATCGGAAGCGCGATCGCATCTTGCAGGATCAAGCCGCGCACCTCTCCGAAATGAAAATGCAGCGGCTCGGGATTCGTCAGGACCGTAAGTATCGGCGAGAATATGAACGTCAGGACAAGGGCTTTTGCCAAGGGCGACTGAGGCAAAAGCCGCAGCTTGCGCGGCACCATAAAAAACACACACACCAGAATAGCCAGGTCCGGCAGGGTCACCTTGTCCAACGCCGGCATCAATGGAAAATCGAACCGTGCCGGGTAGCTTGGCAAGATCAGGTATGCAGACAGAACCGACCATATCAACGCCCGTCCGGGCGGCAGGCGCAGGAACAATTGCCAGATGACAAGCGGCCAAATGGCCAGCATCACATAGGCAAGCGTATTGGGCATCCGCTCTGGTTCCTCGTCGCGCAGCACACACCCGACATCGGCTGGGGCACCGAGCGGGCAGTTTTGGCCTCACTATATCGCTGAATTGACGACCTGTCAGACCCCGGTTGCCGTCAACACCACACCGACTGTGCGCATGACGACGCGAAGGTCGGTTCCGAAGGACACCGCCTGGAAATACTCGGTGTCGTGTTGCGCGCGCTCGGCAAAACTGCTCAGGTTACGCTCGGACACCTGCCAGAAGCCGGTGATACCGGGGCGCAGCGCATAATAGGCGGTGCCGGGGTAAAGCTTTACCTGATCGACCATCATCGGCCGGGGTCCGACGACAGACATGTCTCCGACCAGCACATTCCAGAATTGCGGCAGTTCATCCAGCGACGTCTTGCGGATCACCCGCCCAAGCCGCGTGATCCTTGGATCGTCGATCAGCTTTTGCTTGCTGTCCCACTCGGCCCGCGCCTCGGGGTGATTTTCGAGATAGGCCGCAAGGGTGTGCTCGGCGTCTGGCACCATGCTGCGCAGCTTCCACATGACAAAGACGCGACCGTTCCGGCCCACTCGGTTTTGCCGATAAAAAGGGGAATGCCCGTCAAGAGCGATGACCATCGCCAACGCCACGACAACCAGAGAAACGGGCAGCGCGACAACCGCGACAAACCCGATATCGAAAAGCCGTTTTGTGTGGCTTCGATAGGTTTTTTTACCTTCCGCAGCCACCGAATACGCATCGGCAAACTCATCCCGTGACAGATAAGTCATCGCTCAAACATCCCCAAACGGGACAAAATTCGGAAGAACACGGACATCAAAAGACCACCCGCGCGTCGGCTCAAACCGACCAACACGGTCAATCGTGAATTGCGGAAACGCCTGCATCGGCGAGCTACAAAAGTGAGTAGCTTTCGCCTTGATCTTCCTCTTCTACCCCAGTTACGCCCACCCACGTTGCAATTAAGTGCAAACTCTTGATTATGTCTACACTGTGGCACTCAACCTGGACGTTAAGCCATTGATATTTAAGGGTAGAGTCTCAGAACTTTTCCACGGAAACCTGAAATTGGGCAAAAATAAGGCAACTCGGCCTCCACCTGATCTTTCGATATTGAAATGATCAACGCCAATGCGCCTGATTGTTTCGCTTTGTGAAAAATTTGGCGGGCAATTGACGCGAATCAGCCTTGGAGAATCCGACCGGCATCACGCCCCGATGCGGCCCCGGGTCAGGATCACCAGAACCACCAGCACAAAAACCGAGACAAAGACCGCGGCCCCGACAACCCGCCTGGCTCGTCTGCGCAGCCTTTCGGCCGGCAATTCGACGACCGGGATCGAGACGACGGGCGGTGATTGCAGTTGCCGTTCGAATTGTGCGGCGGTCCAGATCACCGGATTGCGCAGTTCTACCACAAGAGCCGCGGCCGTCGCCGCAAGAAGGCTGAGAAGCACGCCAATCCCCATGATCCGCTTTCGGCGCGGGGCAACCGGAATCTCGGGAACCACGGCGCGCTCCAGGACCGCAAAGCTCTCGGCCTGGTGACTGGCTTCGATCATCTGGTTCAACTCGGCGTCCGACCGATTGGCGGTGATTGCCTGATATTGCTCGGTCAATTGCCTCAATTGCCGGTGCAGCGCATTATAGATCAGCTCAACTTCCGGCGCGGCCGTCAGCGCCGCCTGAATTTCATCGGCCCGTTCCCGATACAGGTCCCGCTGTTCCTGAAGCCGCAGGATACGCTGACCCATGGGCGAGTTGATGTCGGGCGTGATCCCTTCGCGCTGTCCGACGATCTGGCGCTCAAGGTCCAGCACGATGTCCCGGATGCGGTTCAGTTCGCGCCGGTTCTCTTCGACCTGCTCTGGCAGGGACGCAGCATGTTCACGCTTGAATTTCGCAATCCTGTCCTCCAGCGCGACGATTGCCTCACGAACGCGCTTTTCCTCTGAATTGAAGAATTCCAGCGTCTCTCGTGCCCGCTCTGCCCGGCGGCGGGCGTTTTGATCCAGCACGTTGGTCACCAGTTCATTGGCGACATTTGCCGCCATTTCAGGGTCGCCAAGCCGGACCGAAATCATAAGCGCGGTCGGGCTGACATCCGGACGCCAGGCCAGGCTGGGATCGGTGATCTGCTGGACCCGTGCGGCAAGCCGCAGCTGATAGACCTTCATCGATTCCGTCATCGACGGATCATCTGCAAACAAGTTGTACTTGGTGATGATGTCCAGAAGATTATCCCGCGCCATCACCCGCTGCTCAATGATCTGAAGTTTTTGCAACGTGGCCGCGTTCAGGTTCCCGGTGCCTGCTGTCGCCTCTTCGATCGAGGGCTGCTCGATCTGAATGACGGCGGCCGTTTCATAAATGCGCGGCAGGGACAGGGTGTAAAACAACGAGATCAGAACACCAATCGCCGCAACTCCGGCCCACAGCACGACGCGCCGGCGCAACATGCCGAGCACTTCGCCAAGTGACTGGAATCTGTCCATGTTCTGCCTACTGCCTCTGTGCGCCGCTTTTGGGGCGTCTCATCTCTACCCGAATGGCCTAGCCCGTCAATGTGTTTATCCCGTGGCGAAAGGCGGGAATCACCGGGGTTGCGAGGCATCCAGCCAGACCATCGAGACGATCCGCGACGCCGCGCGCAAAACCGTCCCATTCAGCACAAAACCCTTGGGAAATGGCCCCGTCTCCCGCAGCAGCATGGCGCAGAACCGATTTTGCGCCGGAAAGGAAACCGTCATGGCGTCGAACCCGATCACCTCGTGCGTGATGGGATAAAGGCACTTGTAGGCCGCTTCCTTGGCGCAGAAAATCGCGCGATCCGCGTTCCCCCCAGTCTGGGCAATGGCCACTTCGCCACCCTGCAGAACCTCGGCGGTTACGTCATCGGGCAAGGGAAGATCGGGTTCCATGTCGACCCCAATACAGCGGAAATCGTCTGATCTTGCGACCAGCGCCACAGCAAATTCGGCGTCATGGCTGATGCTCCCGGCACAGCCGTCAGGCCAAATCGGAGCGCGATCTGAGCCCACTGCAATCGGGGCTGCCTGGCGACCCAGCCCGGCAAGTGCGTCCCGCGCGGCTCGACGTCCAGCAGCAAACTCTTGCCGCCGCCGAGGGACGGCACGGGCGATTGCCGACTGTTCCTGTGGAAACAAGTCGTCAATGGTATCCATGACCCGACGCAACCCCATCCCCACGGTCAGCGGCAACTGAGGCCGCAAAGCATGCCTGAGTGTGACAAGGTCGCCCATGGTCCGGGGTCACGCCGAACGGCGGCGACGCAATCGCATTTCCCGCCGCTTGCTGATGATATCCTGCCGCTCAACAGCCCGTTCGCCGCGCTCGGCAGGCGTTGGCATTTCCTGCGCCCGCGTGGGAGTGTCGCCAATCAGCGCATCCACTCGCTTTGCAAGATCAGCCAATACCGGGAAACGGAAGATATCGGTAATCGACAGCGCGTCGACATTTCGTTTCGCCCGAATTTCGCGATGCGCCTGAACCGCCAGCAGGCTGTGACCGCCAAGATCAAAGAAACTGTCCGACAGGGCGACATGCTCGATGGCCAGAACCGCCTTCCAGATCTCGGCGATGGCTTTCGCGGTATCGGTGGGCATTTCAATGGTTGCCACGGATTTCGCCCAAACAGTCTCTGGTATCGCCGCCTTACGCACCGGTTTGCCCGGCGCAGGCAGAGCCTTGCGGTCGACCTTCTTGTTCGGTGTCAAAGGAAAGGTTTCGACATTCACGATCCGCGACGGCACCATGAATTCCGGCAAACTATGCGCCAAAACGCTGCGCAATCGGCCTTCCTCCACCGGTCCCCGGACATAGCCAACCAACCGAACATCGCCTGGCTCGTCCTCGCGCGCCAGAACCACCGCCTGTTCGACTCCAGGGCATGCCTCAAGCGCGACCTCGACCTCGCCCAGTTCGATACGATAGCCGCGTAACTTGACCTGATGGTCTGCACGGCCAAGGAAATCCAATGTCCCATCCGGCCGCCAGCGCACAAGGTCACCAGTGCGATAGAGACGCCCCTCGCCAAACGGGTTCTCAATGAAACGTTCGTCCGTCAGTTCTTCGCGCCGCCAATAGCCGCGTGTGACCCCTGCACCGCCGATCAAAAGCTCTCCGGGCGCGCCAACAGGAACCGGCAACAACGCATCATCGACGACATAGACCTGCGTGTTGGCAATTGGCGCGCCGATGGGCACGATGCCATCGGCCATGGTTGCCTTGCCTGTCGTGGACCAGATTGTCGTTTCGGTCGGGCCATACATGTTCTCGATCTCTGCCCGCGTGATCGTCGAAAGTTCGGCAACCTGCGTGCCCGACAGAGCCTCTCCCCCAATCATCAAATGCTTGACCTGACCCAGCGCAAACCTCGCCTCATCGTTCATGGCAAGCATCCGCGCCATAGATGGTGTGCATTGCAGATGAGTGACCTTGTGGCGTAGGATCTGGGCTGCAATAGACACGTCGCTATCGGCCAGCGCACCACCCGCGTTACAACGCTTCACCACCTCAGCCAAGGGCTTCAACCCTTCAAGAACCACGTCGGCCTCGATGCCATAATCGATCAGGCAAGCGACCTCGGTCACCCCGATCCGCTTCACGCGTTCCACCCGGTCGACGCAATCCTCGACCGTACCGAACAGGCCCGATTCCTCGAAATAGCGCAGGAAGGCAAAATCCAGGATGCTCTCCAGCTCTTCCTCGCTGAGGATGCCAAGATCGAGGTCAAAGGCATTCTTCGCCCCCTCGGGCCGTTTGAAGGCGGGGAAGGCCCAGGCATATTGCTTGATCAGGCCGGCAGCTGAACGCAGGTAGTCCTTCATCGGTTCACGCGCGATCTCGCGCGCCTTTTCGCGATCATCCGCCACGAATGTATGCAACATCAGCGTCACGGTGAAATCATCCGGGTCATAGCCATTTTCGCGCAATGCGGCGTGATAGAGACGGATTTTTTCACCCACCTCGTCGATGCTCTGACCCAGGAGATGGGTCAGCACATGCGCACCGTGCCGTCCGGCATCCTTCCAGGTTTCGGGGTTCCCGGCCGTCGTCACCCACAGCGGCAAGTCGTCCGACACCGGTCGCGGCTGAGTCACGACGCCGTGCATCTTGCCGTCCTTGCGCGGGTATTCGACCGTGTCACCGCGCCACAGCGCGCGCAGTTCCTGCATCTGTTCGAACATCACCTCGCGGTTCTTTGGCGGTGTGTTCTCGGGCCGCAAGACAAAATCGTCCGGCTGCCAACCCGACGCGATGGCAAGTCCGGCCCGGCCATTGGTCAGGTTGTCGATCACCGCCCATTCCTCGGCGATGCGGGCGGTGTGGTGCAGCGGCGCGACGCAGGATCCCGCCCTGACACCGATGTTGCGCGTGACGCCAGCCACCGCCGCCCCGGTCACAGAAGGGTTGGGATAAGGCCCGCCAAAGGCGTGGAAATGGCGCTCGGGCGTCCAGACAGCACAGAACCCGTTCTGGTCGGCAAACTGTGCCCCTTCCAAAAGCGTGCGATACTTGTCACGCCCCTTGCCATCGTCATTTCCCCAGTAATAGAGACTGAACTCCATCCCCGTCTCTCCGGTTGGCACCCGGCCGTCCGAAATCTGAGTACGGTTTTCATCGCCGCTGAGGACCAGCTTGAACCCCCGCGCCAGCGAATAGAACAGTTCCAGCACCGAAATATCGAAACTCAGCGATGTAACCGCGAACCATGTCCCCGCCGGATGGTGCGGGATGCGCCCATCCATCCCGGTAAAGAAATTAGCAACGTTACGGTGTTCGACCATGACGCCCTTGGGCAGCCCGGTCGACCCGGAGGTATAGATCAGATAGGCCAGATCGCCACCCGTCGCGCCACCATCCACCCGGTTGTCTGGTGCGGCTGCGATGCGGGCGTCGCCGTCGATCACAAGCACCTGCGCACCGCTATCCGGCACCGCATCGGCCAGGTCAGACTGCGTCACGATCACCGCCGCACCACTGTCAGTTGCAAAATGCGCCAGGCGGTCGGCGGGATAGGCCGGGTCCATCGGCACATAGGCCCCGCCTGCCTTCAGAATGGCAAGCGCCGCAACGACTAGTTCGGGCGAGCGGCGGCAGAACAGCCCGACCAGCACACCCGGAGCCACCCCCATCTGTGCCAGAACATGCGCTACTTGGTTGGCGCGCGCGTCCAGGTCGCCATAGGTCATAGACCTGTGTTCGAACACCAGCGCGGTCGCGTCGGGTTGCGTTTTGGCCTGCGCCTCGATCTGCAAATGCATCAGCGCATCCGGGTCAAAACCCAACCCGGTCTGGTTCCAGTCGAAAAGGACCTCGTTGCGCTCTTCGTCCGTCAGCGCGCTGATCGCGGTGGTGGGCTGTTCGGCATCGGCAGCCACCTGTCGTGCCACATGTTCAAACCGCCGCGCCAGCCGGGTGGCATGGCTGTCCGACAAACGGGAGGTGTCAATCACGAAATGGGTGCTACGAAATGCATCGCCCATCACAAGGGTTATCGCAGCGCCCTCGATTGCCTGTCCGCTTTCGTCAAAGGTGATTGCGATATCAGGCACCGTCAGCGCCGGAACAGCGGGCATTCGCAAAGGCAGATCAGCGGCAAAACCGGGATAATCGGCGCAGAAGGCAAGGTCATCGCGAAGTACAGCGGCAAGATCGCTGCAAGCTCTGCCCGCGATCGTCGGCAACCGCATTGGCACCCAGTCGCTGACATAGCCTTTGGCAGTGGGGGCGTCTGCGAGTTTGACCGCAATATCGCTTTCCGTGGCCACTCCACCCGCGTCTGCCCAGATGGTCAACGCCGCGAGGCACTGTGCAGGTGTCAGGTGATCAGGCAGCGTCAGGGCGATGCGGCGCGTGTCACGCAGTTCATTGGGGTTTTCGACCAGCGGCAACGCGGCGGGGACAAAACGCGACAGCCGCGGCAGCCATTTGTCTTCGGATCGCGCGACCTGCGTGGCGACGTTTGTCAACATCTCGGCATGGTCCCGGTCCGGCACGGCCAGAATGTCACCGGTGCGGGCAAGCTGCGCGGGAGCAATCGCATGGCCAGACGTCGACCTGATCGAGGTCAACCGGATCGCACCACGTCCGCAGGCAACGGTCAGACCCGATTCTTCTGCCGCCAGAACAGTGCCAGGAATGGCATTTTGTACGGGATTAGAGACCAATTCAGCACTGTCGACATAGTGGACGGCACCGCCCAGTACCACCTTGGGCAGAGCCAGAGGATTGGGATAGTCGCCATGATCCAAAGCCCGCACCAGCGCCACGAGATCGCTCGCATCCACCCGAAAATCAAGCCGCGCTGCCGCCGTGGGACGCTTGGCCTTGCCGAAATAGCTGCGTCGCGCGAAATCCTGAGGTTGCCGCTCCACAGCACCATTTTCCAGGCTCGTGATCACATCACCAAAACTGTCAATCGCGGCTTCGTAACACTTGGCGTTCAGGGTCAGGGCCGTATCGCTCTCGACAATATCGAACGTGCGTTGGACAAGGATGTCGCCCCGGTCGGCGCCCGCGTCCATCAGATGCCACGTTATGCCATGCTGCGCCTCGCCCGCGATCCGCGCCCAGACCGGCGCGTTCAACCCGGCATAACGCGGCAAAGGGCCGTCATGGAAATTGACCGCCCCCTTGGACGCCAGCCGCAAAACCGACTCGGGCAACATATCCAGATTTGCGATGCTCAGTAGCCAGTCGACCTGCCGTCCCGCCATCCGATCCGCCACTTCGCCGTCCGAAGGCACCACGTCGAAGCCCTGTTCCCTCGCATTGCAGGCGATATCTTCCGAATGCGTGGCAATGGCGACAACCCCATGTCCCGCCTCGCGCCAGGCGGCGGCGCATTGCAGCACCAGGGACTCGTTACCGATGAACAAGGCATTCAAAACGGATTTGAGGATGGTCATGGCAGATCTCCTGCGATCGGCGACGCGGCCGTGGCTTCGGTCAGCGCGGGTATGTTGCGGCCAGGTACGCGACGGAACATCCCGCGCAGCGAATGGGCCAAAAGATCGGTCAGGAACAAGTCAGGATCGCGTTTCGGTTTGCCGCCGATCCAGCGGCGCACCCGCCAGATCACTCCGCCCGCAACATGCGCCAGCGTTGCAGCCGCCCCATATAGGACACCGTGGTTCTTTCGGAAGTAATAGTGCCGCGCCTCCAGCCAGAACCCCGGGATCCGTTTCCAGCTCTTCATCCCCGTCGAAACCGAACCGATATGCTCAACCCGGCTGCCGGGTGCGTAGTCAATCTTCCATCCCGCATTGACAACGCGGCGGCAGAGGTCGGTTTCCTCGAAATAGAGAAAAAAGTTCTCGTCAAACAAGCCGACCTGCTCGACCACGGAACGGCGCAGCATCATGCTGGCCCCAGCCAGCCAGTCGACGCGCGTGGTGACATTCGGGATCGGCAGTGGCACCACATAGTTGGACAGAACGCGGCTGATAAAACCCAGCCTCGCCGCGCCCTCAAACTCTCCGGCGATTGAGGGAAATCGGAAGGCGGAGTGGTGCGGCACCCCGTCCGAACCGTAGATAAAGCTGCCCGCCACACCTGCATCCGGCGTGGTGACAAGATGGTCAATCAGGACTTGAATCGCCTTCGGTTCGACAAAGGCATCCGAGTTCAGAAAATACAGGAAATCAGGTGGCGCGGGCATGGTTGCCATCCCGTGGAGAACGCCGAAATTGTTACCCGCCCCAAAACCGCCATTGTATCCGGACGCAACCAAATCGACGCGCTCGGACGGCCAGCCATTCGCCTCGATTCCTGCCTGAATCGTTTCAAAGCTTCCATCGCCACTGTCATTGTCGACAATGACAATACGGCCCTCAATTCCCTGCATCGCGACCAGCGCAGCCTTGGCCGCGCGCAGGGTCATCTCGGGCGTGCGATAATTCAGAATGACGGTCAGCAGGGTGTGATCGGCGGTCATTCCGCGGCCTCCCGCCTGTCAGCACGCGTGCGCAGGCGTTGCGCGGCCTGCTCGATCACCGATTTCATCCGCGACGCCAGCACCCGCACATTGGGTTCCAGCACCATCGAGTCATGGTCACCCGGGACCTCAAAGACCTGAAGCTCGGAAACCCAATCACCCCAGTCGTTGTCATCGGTGACATAAGAGCGCTCGTGATTGACCAACCTGCCATGACCCAGATCCCATTTGCCGACCAGCGGCGGACGGAACAGCGCGACGGGGCCGGACCAGGGCCGCAATTGATAGCCAGCTACGGCATTCAGAAATGCAGCTTCAATCTCGGCATTGTGGAAGTGATGCGACGTGTCGGTCCCAACCTTTTTTTGCGCCCTTTTCGTCTTCTCCCAGGCGATACGCCGCTTGAACCAGACGAACGGATAGGCAATCCCGCCGCGCTTCAACTCTTGCAGTTGGATCTTGATCCGGTCGCCGGTCGTCAGTGGGCGGCGCCTCGGAAGAGGCGTGTCCAGCATGACGACAATCGCAACCTCGTCACCGCCCTCCTCCAACTGTCGGGCAATTTCATAAGCCGTGATTCCACCCCCCGAGAAGCCGCCAATAAAATAGGGGCCTTCGGGTTGCACGGTCTTGATCTCGGCCAGATAGTCGCGCGCCGCCTGTTCAATGTCGTCATGCGGCGCGGCATCGCCAAAAAGCCCACGCGCCTGAAGCCCATAGAATGGCCGGTCCGCGCCGATCAGGTGGGCAAGGTGGCGCAGGTTCAACACGTTGCCGAACATGCCTGCGACAAGGAAAAAGGGTGCGCGGCGACCGCCTTCGCCGTCATGCATCGGCACGATATGGGTAAAGCGGCGCGTCGGCGCTTCTTCGACCGCGGCGCCACCGCCGCTGTCAGCCTGAGGCCCGACGCGGCCTTCGATCAGCCTGGCAATTCCGGCCACGGTGGGCGCCTCGAACAGGACCGAGATCGGAAAGTCTGCGTGCCAAGTCTTCTTGATCATCGCAAACAGACGCACCGCGATCAGGGAATGCCCGCCAAGGTCAAAAAAACTGTCCTCGACCCCAACCTGTTCGACACCCAACAGCTCCTGCCAGAACCCCGCCAACGTACGCTCTATGTCGTTACGCGGGGCGATGAAGTCATTTTCGAGCTCGGGCCGCTCAAAAGCCTGACCACTGATGGCGTCATCGGACCCGGCGGCCTCGGCCTGTTGTTTCAACGCTTCCAGATCAAGAGAGGAAATTACGATTTCAGGCAGGCCCAGTGCCATCGCCAGTTCAAATTCTTCCACGCCTTCCCAGGCCATGATGCCTTGGCTCAGGTTATAGACCAACCGCTCCTCCGAAGTGGACAGCGGCCTGTCTGCGCTGCGGGTAAGGTCATCAAATACCACCTCGTTCGGTCGTGGCGGGGCGGCAGAGGTGAAGGAGGTTGTGCTGTCGACCCGCCGGATCGAGAAACTCTGAATGACGGCACAGACCTTGCCATCCGGCGTGGCCAGAGTGACGTCGAATCCCGCCTCGCCTGACGAGGCATCACCATGGGTCAGCGTCACGTGACTGACGATCTCGGACGGCAGGTCGCAATAGACCCGAACCCGGCCATAGCTTAGCGGCACCCACAGATGCCGAGCCTCGTATCCGGGGATCAACTGCATCGCCCAGCCGGTGGCAAGGTCCATCAAAGCAGGATGCAGGCGGAAACCGTTTTCCGAAATATCGCTCCTATGTTCCGGTTCCAAAGCCAGCCGCGCCAACCCTTCACCTTCGCCAATCCGGGTCGACTGCAATACCCGCCAGCGCGGGCCGAAATTCAGGAACGCTTCTTGCGGCGAACGCAACGAGCTTTTGGTGGCATTTTTGGTCACCGGCAAGCTCGCTTGTAGCCCTTCCACGTCCAGCGCGGGGAACGCAGGCAGGCGCCCAAGAAGAATTCGCGCTTCGGCATGAGATAGCCACGCGGCGCGGCCATCAATCTTGCAGGCGCTCATCACCTCGACATGATAACCCTCGTCCGTCCGCGTCAGACGCATCCGAATATGCGCCCGACCACCGTCGGCGACTGGCAAAGGCCGCAGGAACAACAAGTCGCGGATTTCGAACGGCCCGGTTTCGCGCTGTTCGGCCAGCGCCTCGGCGATCAGCTCAAGATATCCGGTGCCGGGCAACAGGGCCTGCCCGTCGATGGTGCGGTGTTCGTCGATAATCCAGTCGCGATTGGTCAGCGTGGTCTCAAAGATTCGGTGGCCATTTGCGTCGAACCCCGCCTGTTGCAGAAGCGAGGCGTTGGTCGGGCACATCTCGGGCGGCGCGGCCTCTGCGGTGCGCGATGCCACCGCATCAGCAGCCATTCCGACATCCGACCATAGGCCCCAGTTCACCGCGACCACCTTGGTTTTGCCGCCGGCACGGGACTGGGCATAGGCGTTCAAAAAGGCGTTGGCGGCAACGTAGTCCACCTGGCCCACCGGCGCGGTCACGGTCGAGGACGACGCAAACAGCGCCATCCAGTCGATGCTGCCATCAGGAAAAATCGTGTCCAGAACCTCGGTCCCGTGCAGCTTAGGGGCCAAAACGTCGTCGATATCGATCGAGGTCTTTGCCAGAAGCGGCGCATCTTCGATCACCCCGGCAGCATGGATCACGCCGTTGATCGGGCCAAAGCGATCGCGGGCGTCGGCAACCGCACGCTTCATCTCGTCCAGATTGCAAACATCGGCATCAACACACAGAACCTGACCGCCCAGTGCCTCAAGCCGTTCCAACGCGCGAATGCGGCGGGACATGCGGTCAAGGGGGCCATGGGTGGCAAGGTGATGCGCCCAGTGATCGCGGGCGAGCACCCCGCCCCGCGCCACCAGCACGACCTTGGCCCCAGCCTGACGGATCATTCGTTCAGCCAACGCCTGACCGATCCCGCCAAAGCCGCCAGTGATCAGGTAGGTGCCGCCATCCTTCCACACTGGAAAATCCCCGGCGGAATGTGTTTCGGGTATCTTGCGGTGCAGCCGTTCGAACCGTTTGTCACCGCGCCATGCAGCGATCAGGTTGCTTGGCGGCGAAAGGGTTTCTTCCAGAACACGATCGACCAATCGCGCTCGGTCATCTGTCTTGCGACCGGGCAGGTCGACATCCAGAAGCGACACGGTCACACCGGAAAGCTCGCGTGGGATCACCTGCACAGGGCCGAAAGCCGTAGCCTTTTCAGGATGTAACAGCGGCTCTTGCCGGACCCGCACCGCCCCGCTGGTCAGCGTCGTCAGGTGAATCGGGCGCGGCAAGCCCTCATCCTCGATCGCCTGCGCGAGGAAGAACAGGGAATACAGCCCCTGTTCCTGATTGCGATGGAAAAAGGATGATCCGGGACGGAAGGTCTCAGACTCGGTAAACAACCACATATGCAAGATGCGGTCTGGCGCGCGGCCATGTGCCATCAGATCGGCGACAAGCGCGTCATAGCCCTCGCGCCCACGCTCTGGTGCAAGGGAATAGCGATCGTCAGACAAGCGCGCGAACCCATCACCGGCCGAGACTTCAACCACTGAATGACCGGCGGCACGCAGTCGGGTCGCGATATCGGCCCCGATCCCGCCCTCATCGGTGAAGATCAGCCAGCTATGCCGTTCGGCAAGGTGCAGTTCGTGGCCGACGTCGATCTCGCACTCGGCAAGGCGGGGTTTCCACGCCGGAACCCAACGCCAACCGGCCCGGTCGTCAAGCCGAACAAGGTCAGCATAGTCAGTATTCTGAACCTTGCCCGGCTCGATAAAATACGGGCTTCGCTGGAAAGCATAGCTGGGCAAAACCACGCGCTGGCGCGGCGTGTCGCCCCAGTATTGCTCCCAGTCCACATTCAAACCACAGGCCCACAGCCGCCCAAGCACCTCAAGGAAAAAGGCGTCGTCGGTTACGTCTTCTTCCGGGTGGCGTAGGGCCGGAACAACCCTGTCGGGTTTGATAGCCCCATTCATCCGCGCCAGGGACGACAGCGCCTTTCCGGGACCGACTTCCAGAAAGACGCGGTTGGGGTCCTGCGCCAGCGTGGTCAGGCAATCGCCAAAGCGGACGGTGTTCCGCAAATGGTCAACCCAATAGTCTGGATCGGTGGCGTCCTGGTCCGACAGTTCCGCCCCGGTCCGGTTCGAGATGATCGGCAGACGCGGCGGCGACAGAGTAATGCTGCGCAGGTAATCCCTGAAACGGTCCAAAACAGGCTCTAACATTGCGGAATGGGCCGCTATGTCGATCTGGATTCGTTGGGACTCGACATCGTTGTCCGAGAGCGTCTCCGCCAGCGCGTCGAGTGCCGATCGCGGCCCAGAGACCACGGTCAACGTCGGTGCATTCAGCCCGGCAATATCAATGTCATGGCTCAGATACGGCTCAAGATCGCCAAGCGACAGAGGCACCGACAACATGCCGCCCGGCGCAACCGTGTCAAACAGGTCGCCGCGCAGCTTGACCAGACCCAGGCAATCCTCAAACGACATCACCCCGGCAAGGCAGGCGGCTGTATTTTCACCCATTGAGTGACCAACCAGCGCGGCGGGTTGAACACCCCAACTGATCAAAAGCTTCGCCAGCGCTACCTCAACCAACAGGATCAGGGGCAATTGCTTCGAGGGCTGCTGAAGCGCCTTTTCCGCCGCTATAGTGTCTGTTTCTTCTGCCAACCACAAATTTTTTAAATCGCCCGCACCATTGGCGGCAAGCCAGTCAAAACCGCGGTCCATCCAGTCACGGAATACCGGTTCCGTCTCGTAAAGATCGCGACCCATGAAAATATATTGCGCCCCGCCTCCGGGGAACATGAACACCGGCTCGGGCATCCCATTCGCCGAATGGGTAAAGACCCGGCGCGGGTCCATGTCCTCAAGCGCCTTGGTCGCTTGTGCATGTGTTTCGGCCACGACAATGCGCCGCTTTTCAAATGCCCGCCGCCCATTCATCAGGGTGAAGGCGATATCTTCCAGCGGCTGTTCGGGATGGTCCCGTAGGTGCTGTGTCAAGTTCTTTGTGTTGGCGTCCAGCGCCTTCGCAGTGCGGCCAGAGATCGTCAGAACCTGGAACGGAAAATCCGATGGCAAAGACGGCGCGCGTTCGGGTGCCTCTTCCAACACCACATGCGCGTTGGTCCCGCCAACCCCTAGCGAGTTCACGCCGGCGCGGCGTGGTCCCTTGTGGCTGATCCAGTCGGAAAGCCTGTCATTGACGTGGAATGGACCTTTTTCAAACGGGATCGCGGGGTTTGGTTTCTCATATCCCAACGAGGGCGGAATCTGCCGATTGTGCAGAGATAGAGATGTTTTTATCAGGCTCGCCGCCCCCGCCGCCGTGTCGAGATGGCCGATATTCGTCTTGACCGACCCGATGCGGCAGAACCCTGTCTCCTGCGTGGTTTCGCGGAAGGCTTCGGTCAAGGCGGCCACCTCAATCGGATCGCCAAGATAGGTGCCTGTCCCGTGACACTCGACATAGTCGATTGTATCCGCCGTCACCTCGGCCAGTGCCAACGCCTCGGCCACCGCCGCCGCCTGCCCGTCAACTGACGGGGCGAGATAGCCAGCCTTGGCAGACCCATCATTGTTCACGGACGATCCCTTGATCACCGCCCAGATATGATCGCCGTCCGCCACCGCGTCAGCCATACGGCGCAACACGACAACCCCCGCCCCCGAGCCAAACACCGTACCTTGTGCGCGGTGATCGAAGGCATGGCAGTGGCCGTCGGGCGACAGAATTTCACCCTCTTGGAACACATATCCCCGGCCATGCGGCAACTCGATCGTGACACCGCCCGCCAAAGCCATGTCACATTCACCGTTCAGCAGTGACTGGGACGCATAATGCACCGCCACCAGCGAGGTCGAGCATGCGGTCTGTATCCCCAGACTTGGACCCTTAAGGTCAAGGATATGAGACAGACGGGTGGACAGGAAATCTTTGTCGTTCCCGGTATGACGCAACAGGAACATACCCGTCGAATCGACCAGATCCCGGTTCGAGCAGATGTTGAAATAGAAGTAGCTGCCCATGCCGCAGCCTGCGAAAACGCCGATCGGCCCATCGAAGGTCTCGGGCATGTGCGCGGCATTTTCGAACGCCTCCCAGCTGACCTCCAGGAACTGGCGGTGCTGCGGATCCATGATCGCCGCTTCCTTGGGGCTGAGACCAAAGAACTCGGCGTCAAATTTCTCAAAGTCGTCCAGAACCGCCGCGGCGGGCACGTAGTTGCGATGCCGCATGCGTGCCGGGCTTTCGCCCGCCGCCTCCAGCGCGGCCCTGTCCAATTGGCGGATCGACTCGATGCCGTTTTTCAGATTGTGCCAATAGGCGTCCAGCCCACCAGCCCCAGGTAGATGCGCGGCCATACCGACAATTGCGATATCCCCATCACCCCAGGAAACGGTCTGGTCATTCGCGGTCATCCGCCACTTGCCTCAATCACACCTGCCACAGCCGCCATGTATTCACATGGCGACCTTTGTTGCAAAGCTATCCAGATGCTTTTGCCGCGTGATGGAGATTTTAGGGCAAATTGAGGGCGTTCAGCCCGGCAATAGCCTCGGCGTTCCGGGACAGGATCAGGATCGTCAAAATCAAAGAAACACTCCAGAATATCGCGTCATGCAACGGATCCCACGCACCATAGCGCCGCGCCAGTGCCACCACGAAGGGCGCGATCAGCACCATGGCCACCCCTTGCCCAACCAGCGCGCCCGGCAATCCACCAAGGCTCACTCCGACCAGAAGCCCGGCCACCATGAACAGCGCACGCCAGACGGACAGCACGAAGTAGCGTCGCGACTCGCCCGCCGCCAGCGCCGCGTGGTCATAGGTCGCCATTATGACCTGCGGCACCAATGCCAGTGACATCAACACAACGACGCCGCCAGCCGGCAGATAACGCGGGTCATAAAGCAGCTCGACCAGCCACGGCCCCAAAAGCGCAAACGCAAAAATCAGCGTCAGGATTCCCGCCGTCAGCACTATCCGCAGCTTGCGCAACTTGGCAAAGTTCGCCGGAGAGTCGGCGGGCGGGGCCTCGCGATAGACCGGGATCAGGATGCGGCGCAGCACCATCCACCCCAAAAGCAACGGGAATGAGGCCAGGAAATAGCCAATGTTATAGACGCCCAACGCCCCAAGGCTGAGGTATTTGCCAAGGATGATCTTGTCGCCCTGCGCCAGAAGGAACCCGGCGATCGTTGACAGAAAGATCCATTTTCCAAAGCGCACCAGTTCTTGAATTGCCGCCGGCTCCCAGCGCAGGCGGTTGCGGTGTCCGGGCAGAAGGGCGCTGTAAAGCAACAGCTGCATCGCGCTTGTCGTCACCGCACTGACCACCAGCGCCCAGATCGACATGGTGACCCAAGCCACCAGCACCCCAGCCACAAGACCAACCGTCTGCGACACCAGATCGATCACCGTTACACGCCCCAAGGCCAGATGCCTTTGCGCCGTGTCCAACCGCGTCGGATTCAACCCCGCGATCAAAAGCGTCAGGCCGACCACGGGCAAAAGCTGAGCCAGTTCCGGCGCGTCATAGAACTGGGCTGCGGGCCACGCCAATGCAACGGTCGCCAGCCACAGAACCACCCCGCGCAGGATTTGCAGGGTCCAGGCCGTGTCAAGGAAATCCGGGTCGTCACCGCGCTTGTTCTGCAGGATCGAATGGCCGATTCCAAGATCCGAGAAATTGGCCAGCCCCTGCATGAAAACCCAGACCAGCGCCATAACCCCGAAAGCCTCGGGAAACAGTAGCCGGGTCAAAATCAGGTTCGACGCCAGCCTCAGCGCCTGACTGCCACCATACCCAAGAACCGTCAGTGCGGACCCTCGCAAAGCTCGCGCGCCCAGACCACTGCCGACCAGCATGGCCCGGATGCGAAGGGGTGTTGGAACACTCATCGGCCGCGGCTCCAATGGTTATCCTTCGCGGGCACAAGCTTCACGGTCAGCGCCACTGCCGCATAGACGGCAAACCCAATCGGATCGCGCAGGAATAGTGTCGCTTTCTCTCGTATACCCATGTCCGATTTGTCATCATTCGTCAGCAGGTCGGGATATAGCGCAGCGATCTGCGCCACACCCGCATTCTGACGCCGCCGCACGCGGACAAGGTTGCCGAAACCCTCGACCAGCGGCCAAGAATACGGCGCCGTCACACGGACCCGTTCCGCTGGGGAGAACAGCAACCGCACAAAGGTATCGTCTGAGATAATGTCAGGAAACCTGCCCCACCGCGCCCGCCCTGCGGCGTTCACTGCAAACAGGCCAGCACCAGGCACGCCTTGAGTCAAGAACGGTACGCGGCCATAGATGCGGCCATATGCGCGGCTGACCGCCGTGCGCGCGCGGGCAAGGCACATCACGCCGCTGGCGTAAATCGGTTCAGACCTGGCCAGCGTCGCGGCCAATTCTGCCATCAGGCCAGATGACACAATGACATCAGCATCCAGATAGACCCGTGCACCATTTCGAGCCGCGCGGTCGCCGGCATTGAGCGCCCCGGGCTTGCCACCTTCCGGCAGTTCTAGAACCGTCAGATCCCAGCCCGACGCAGTCGCGTCATTGACCAAAGCCCGCGCGCGATCCGCTGTGTCATCGAGGCATCCGTTTGCCACGACGATCACCTCGGCACCGCTCAGCGCAGGGGACGCAAATACCGCCCGCAGGCAACGCCCGATCAAGGCCGCTTCGTTATGGGCAGGAATGATGATGCTGATCACCGTAGGGTCCGTCCGACTGCTCATGCTCAAGTACCACCATGCACCATCGCTTTTCGCCGATCATGTGGCAATTGCGTGATTGTGCAGGGATTTTTTGGGCTATTGCACCTGGATTAACCAACCTCAGCGGCGATCCAGATCCCCTTGAAATGTTGTTGCGGCGCGGTCCTCCCACCAGGCGTCGGTGTCGCGGTTGAACCCGTCAAGGGCCATGGACCGGGGGTTTTCATCGCCGATGAAGCGCCATGCGCCCCAGCTCCCCCATTTCGAAGGCATGCCCAAATCGTTGTAATGCATGAACAATGTCCCTCCGACCGTGCGCCAATCCGCCAACAGCTTGTCATAGAGCGCGCCCATCCCGCCGCTATAATTCACAGCGATCAGAAAATTGGTCAGGACCTCGTCATTGGCCCATTCTCCGACGCCCGTGACATGCGTGCCGCCTTCATAGGCGACCAGGGCCAGACCGGCGTCCCGTGCGACCTTGGCGTGATACGGCAGGGTATCGTCGAGAAGGTCACCCAGGTCACCCTGACGCAGATGGGCAATCGCCTTCGGGATTGCAGTGTCAAACAGATGTGCGCGCACGTGTTCCGACAATGCGGCGCGGGTCAGTCCCAAGGCGCGGCCGGCGGCCTCGGCCTCGGCCCGGCTTTCCACCACCCATGACAAGGCAACCGGCGCTCCATCATCCGTGCCAAGCCCATGTCCGAAATACCCCGTGACCGCATAAGCATCGAAACCCTCCCGCGGAGGCGATCCTCCGGCTGCGACATGCAAAGGGGCATTCAGTATGGCGCGCTCCAGACCTGGCCAGCCGGTATGCGTGCTGACAACGCGCACCAAACGATCTGTCGCCTCGTCGCCAAACGCTTGCGAAATAATCTCCATGACCTCGGCCGCGCGCACACCGTAAAACTGCATCCATGCATCATCGGGTATGTCGCCACCCCAGCGCGACACCGCCTGCTCTTGCGCCCATTTCGCCTGGTCGAAAATGAAATTCCAGACCTCGTTGGAATACTCGACATGAAGTTTCAGGTCAGGACGCAGCGTGTCTCGAACGGTCAGGGCAAAACTGGCGACATAGGTGTCATCCGCCATATGCGGCAGGGTCATCCATGGGTCTGCCCCGATGCCGTTGGCCAGCGACAGCATCACCTCGACCGGGACCCCGCGCCAGCCATAGCTAAAATCGGATATCTGCGGGCGATCGCCCCACGTGACCTGCGTGCTGTTGTTGGTCCGCATCCAATCCATAAACCGAAGCGCCCGCATGTCGGCAATCAGATCAATGAAATCCGGGTTGAACACCTGCCCGGCTTCAAATGCCGGGATCAGCTCTTCTCGAATGACCGAGATGTTGCGGATATAGTCACCGGTGCGTTGGGGGTCGGTGTCCGTGATCTTCAGGCCCACGAGCCCGTCGCCGGGACGATAGTCGAACCACGCCTCGTTTTCGGTCTGCGATATCACCCGCGCCCGCCCCGTCAGGCTCAGATTTCCCTGTCCCTCCCAACGCACGCGATAGCGCCCTTCCAGCGCCGCCATCGCGGCGGGCATGTCGGTCAGGATCAACGCCTCGACCGCGCTCAGTTCGGGCGGAATGCCCCAGACCCAGCCCTGTTGGTCAAGGTAACCGCCATCGGCCAGGTCCTCGAACGTCCAACCGCCCCACTGTCCCGGCAGATGCCCGGTCCAGGGTCGTGCGGTCTTCATAAGGTCGATGAAGGGCACCTGCGTCGACCAGTCCGAGATCGGGGCAAGGTTGGTGCCAAGGGGCGGGTTTTCGGGCGGAACAGGGTCGATATCGCCCGGTAGTTTTGCCGCTACCTCGCGGGCCGAGGTCTGTTGGTTCGTGGTAACCTTTATCAGACCGGTATCAATCGCCATTGATTTGACAATTGCACCCCAGTTTTCCCGGACCAGAGGGTGAATGCTATCCGGCAAGACCATATCGAGGGGCGGCGCGTCGTGAAACAGCCCGACATAGGTAATGGCAGCCGCCAGAAGATACAGCGTCGCCGTGCCATGAGGCGCGTCATCAAGATACAGGTCACGAACGTCGATCCCGTCAAGCTGCGGATCCGCAAGCGTCTGAGCCAGAACCCTTGCCACCGGAATCATGTTGATCGTGTAATCCGGTCGTGCCGCCCTCAGATCAGCGACAAAGGTTTGGTACCAGTCGTGATATTCGCCCGCGTTGAAGGCATGATACCGGGCCAACTGTCGCGTGCTGGGCGGAAACCCCCGGACAAAAGGGCCCATGTCGGCCCAGCCTTCGTAGATAACGAAACGTTTGATTCCTTCCGTGCCGTTCATCCGGTCAAACAATGCCAAAGTTGCGGAAAGCGGAGAGGCTCCGGTGGGATTGTCACCATCATAGGGGCGGTCCGGGGGCTGGTACTGGATGAAGTTCGCCGGATTGGTGACCACGACATCATAGCCAACATCGGCAAAGTTGCGATATTGCCGCCCCCAAGCCTGATCCGCGCCATCGATACGCCAATCCGCACGGGGGCGATCATCGGCGGCGTGATCACGCATGAACCCGAACTGCCCGTCGGACCGGAAACTATTGCCATCCGCCTGCGCCATCCGCGACAGCCAATAGGGAACAGTGGTCTCGGGCGTGTCACTGACGTGGTTAATCAGACTGTTGCCAAAGAAATAGACCTTCAGCTCGCGCGCCATCGCGCCCGGAGCCAGAAGCGAAAGGCAAATCACCGTACAAATCAAACGAAGCATCAGGTCCTTCCAGTGTTTCTGCTGCACCCCTGCAATCCGCAATAATTATGTCGGTTTTCACGTTTTACGAGAAGAAAGACACCCATTTTGCCCAAAAACATGTGCGCCTTTCGGGAAAACCCGTCAAAAAACTTTCCAAGGGCCGGATAATTTGGTTTTTTGCCGAAACAAAGGCGCAGGCCGCCTGATGAAAAGAAACAGGAACACCCCGTTTCGGGGCGCTGACATGGGACAGGCCGGGGCAGACAAAACCGTTGCAACTCGTGTCGTTACTCATCCAACAGAAGGGACAATTCATGAAGCTGAAATCGCTTTTTGCGGCCGCCTCGCTTGCGGCGCTTGCTACAACTGCCGCCGCCGATCCGGTCAAGGTCGGTATGATCACCACGCTTTCCGGCGGCGGCGCAGGTCTGGGGATCGACGTGCGCGACGGCTTCATGCTGGCGGTGAAACAGTCGGGCAATACCGATATCGAGGTCGTGATCGAAGATGACCAGCGCAAGCCAGACATCGCCGTGCAACTGGCCGACCGCATGATCCAGTCAGACAAGGTCGACATCCTGACCGGCATTATCTGGTCCAACCTTGCCATGGCCGTCGTGCCGTCGGCGACCGCGCAGGGCAAGTTCTATCTCTCGCCGAATGCCGGACCGTCGCAACTGGCGGGCAAGGGCTGCCACAAGAACTACTTCAACGTCGCGTGGCAGAACGACAACCTGCACGAAGCCGCTGGCGCCTATGCCAAGGAAGCGGGCTACACCAACACCTTCATCCTTGCGCCGAACTACCCGGCGGGTCAGGACGCGCTGACCGGTTTCAAACGCACCTACGGCGGAGAGTTGGCCGGCGAGATCTATACCAAGCTGGGCCAGACCGACTATGCCGGTGAGATCGCGCAGATCCGCGCATCGGGTGCGGATTCGGTGTTCTTCTTCCTGCCCGGCGGCATGGGGATTTCCTTCCTCAAGCAATATGCAGATTCCGGCGTTGAGCTGCCAGTTGTCGGCCCGGCCTTCTCATTCGATCAGGGCATCCTTCAGGCGGTCGGCGCGGCGGCGCTGGGCGTGATTAATACCAGCCAGTGGAACAAGGACATCGACAACGCCGCGAACAAGGCGTTTGTCGAGACTTTCCAGGCCGAATACGGTCGTCTGCCTTCGCTCTATGCGTCGCAAGGATTCGACACCGCCAACCTGATCCTGTCGGCGATGGCCAAAGCAGATGTGGCCGATCAGGACACATTCCGCGCGGCGCTTGAGGCGGCCGAATTCGCATCTGTTCGGGGTGATTTCAAATTCGGTCCGAACCATCACCCGATCCAGGACATTTTTGTCCGCGAGGTGATCCAGGAAGGCGACGTGTTTGCCAACAAGATCATCGGCACCGCGCTGACTGATCACGGCGACGCCTATGCCGCCGAGTGCAAGATGTAAGCAAGCAAAACCGCGGGGCAGCGCCCGACTTTAGGGAAAGACATGGCGCTGCCCGGCAAGCCGCTGGGCGAACAAAACAAACTCATGACCACCATCCTTCTTATCGAGCAGGTCCTGAACGGGCTACAATTCGGCGTGATGCTGTTCCTGACCGCCGCTGGCCTGACGCTGGTCTTTGGCGTTATGGGGCTGATCAATCTTGCCCATGGGTCGCTGTTCATGGTTGGCGCCTTTGCCGCCGCCGCGGTTGCCGGCGCGACGGGGTCATTCATCCTTGCTCTGGCTGCCAGCCTCGCTGCGGCGGCCGCGGCCGGGGCGTTGGTCGAAATGCTTGTGATCCGTCGGCTGTATTCCCGCGATCACCTCGATCAGGTGCTGGCGACCTTCGCGCTGATCCTGATCTTTTCCGAAGGCACCCGCTGGCTGTTCGGTTCTTTTCCGCTGTATCTGAACATTCCCACCTGGCTGTCTGGCCCGGTCACCCTGCCTGGGGGCATTCAGTACCCGCTGTACCGCCTGACCATCATCGCCATTGGCCTTGTCATCGCGGGGGGTCTGTTCCTTCTAATCTCGCGCACGCGGCTCGGCATCCGCATCCGCGCCGGAGAGTCCGACCGCGAGATGATTGCCGCGCTGGGTGTCGATATCTCGAAGCTTTACACCATCGTCTTTGCCCTTGGTGCGGCTCTGGCGGGGTTGGCCGGTGCGCTGGTTGGCGCGATCCAGTCGGTGCAGGTCGGTATGGGCGAACCCGTTTTGATCCTCGCCTTCGTGGTCATCGTGATTGGCGGTATCGGATTGGTGAAAGGGGCATTGATAGGGTCGATTCTTGTGGGTCTGACCGACACGCTTGGCCGCATCCTGCTGCCCGAAGTGTTCAAGCTGTTCCTTGATCCCTCGACTGCCACCTCTATCGGCGCATCCCTGGCAACCATGTCGATCTATATCCTGATGGCCGCCGTGCTGGTGGTGAAGCCTACAGGCCTGTTCGGAGCCAAGGCATGACACGAGAGACATGGATCAACGCCGCGCTTGCGCTGGGCCTTCTTGCCGTGCCGCTTTGGGCCTGGGTCGCGGACGAGCCCTTTACCATCACCCTTGCCACCAAGGTCGCAATCCTTGCTCTGGCCGGCGTCGGTCTGAACATCGCGCTGGGACTGGGCGGGCTGGTCAGCCTTGGCCATGCCGCGTTTTTCGGATTGGGCGGATATGCGATGGGCATCCTTGCCGCCCATGCCCAGAATTACACCCCACTGATGGAATGGCCGCTCGTGGTTGAAGGCACCAAGTCGATGCCGGTGATCTGGCTGGTGGCCGTCATTGTCAGCGCCCTTACCGCGTTGCTGATCGGAGCGCTCAGCCTGCGCACATCAGGTGTCTATTTCATCATGATCACGCTCGCCTTTGGTCAGATGCTCTATTACTTCGCCATCAGCTGGCCCGCCTATGGCGGCGAAGACGGGCTGTCGATCTACGTGCGCAATGGCTTTCCCGGCCTGAACACGCTGGACCCGATCCAGTTCTTTGCCATCTGCTATGTGCTTCTGATCTTGGCGCTTGCCTTCTCGGCGCGGCTGGCGCGCTCGCCCTTTGGACTTGCCCTCAATGCCGCGCGGCAGTCGCCGCAGCGGGTCGAGACAGTGGGCATCTCACCCTATCGTCTGCGCCTTCTGGCCTTTGTCATCTCGGGCGCGATCACAGGGCTGGCGGGGGCGTTGTTTGCCGATCTGAACCGTTTTGTCAGCCCGTCGATGTTCAGCTGGCAGACCTCGGGTGAGATCATGGTGTTTATCATCCTCGGCGGCACCGCGCGCCTGTTTGGTCCAGTCGCGGGGGCGGCGCTGTTCATTTTCCTTGAGCAAGCGCTGGGGGGGCTCAGCGAATACTGGCATGTCCACCTTGGCCTGTTGCTGCTGGCAGTGGTCCTGTTTGCCCGGGGCGGCATTATCGGCACACTGGCCGGACAGGGGGCCCGCAATGACTGAGCCGGTCCTGTCGATCCGCAATATCACCAAGATGTTCGGTGCGCTGGCGGCCAGCGACAATGTCTCGCTGGACCTGATGCCGGGGGAAATCCACGCGCTGATCGGGCCAAACGGAGCGGGAAAATCGACCCTGATCCAGCAGATTTCGGGCGGATTGACCCCCGATGCCGGGTCGGTGCATTTCCTTGGGCGTGACGTGACCGGGCTGGACACCGTTGCCCGCGCACGGCTGGGTCTTGGCCGCACCTTCCAGATATCGGCTCTGGCGATGGAGGATACGGTCCTGCAAAACGCCATGTTGGGGGCGCTTGGGGCCAAGGGGCGCCCGTTCTCGATCCTGCGGCCAATCATGCGCGACAAGGGGCTGCGGCAGGTGGCCGAGGCCGCGCTGGATCGCATGGGTCTGTCCACCCACCACAACACCGTCACCGGCGAACTCAGCCACGGGCAACGCCGCCAGCTTGAGGTCGCGGTTGCGCTGACCCTGTCGCCGCGCGCCTTCCTGATGGACGAACCGATGGCGGGCTTGGGCACGTCTGGCACCCATGACCTGACCGCGATCCTGTCCAACTTGCGCCACGAGGCTCCGATCCTGTTGGTCGAGCATGACATGGATGCAGTTTTTGCGCTGGCCGACCGGATCAGCGTTCTGGACTATGGCCGCATTATCGCAACCGGCACCGTGGACGAAATCCGCGCCCACCCGGACGTGCGCCGCGCCTATCTGGGGGAAGAGACATGACGCTGTTGTCGCTGACCGATGTCTCGGCCTTTTACGGCGCGTCTCAGGCTTTGTTCAAAGTCTCGCTAGAGGTCGATCATGGGCAGGCCGTTGCGCTTCTGGGCAGGAATGGCATGGGTAAATCCACGACGATCAAGACGATCTGTCGGATGCTGCCGCACAAGGGCGGCGAAGTGCGGTTCGATGGTCACGACCTTCGACGCATTCCAAGTCACCGCGCCGCGCGCATGGGGATCGGGCTGGTGCCCGAGGGCCGCCGGATCTTTCCGAAACTGAGTGTCGAGGAAAACCTGATCGCCGCCGCACGATCGGGCGCGTGGGGCATGGCCCGCGTGACCACCCTGTTTCCCCGGCTTGCCGAACGGCGCGGCCAGTCGGCGGCCTCGCTCTCGGGTGGGGAACAACAGATGCTGGCCATTGGCCGCGCCCTGATGACCAACCCGCGCCTTTTGATCCTCGACGAGGCGACCGAAGGGCTGGCCCCTATCATCCGGCAAGAGATCTGGCAGGCGATCGGGGCGTTGAAGGCCGAGGGCGGGCTGTCACTTCTGATCGTCGACAAGTCGCTGAAAGAATTGGAACAAGTTGCCGATCGTGCCGTAGTGCTGCAGCGGGGCGAAACCGTCTGGCAGGGTGCGATGCGGGATCTGGGCGCGGACATAACTGACAGGTATCTGGGAGTTTGACCCGCGTTCATCACGGTGAAGACAGCCATTCCGGTTCTGGCACATCTCGGCTAAGAAATTGAAAACCCCGGAGGCGACCATGGCAAATCCACTTTTTGACACCCTGTTCGGCACGCATGCGGGCAAGGAAACCCCATTTCTGCATCTTCCCGACGGATCGACCCTGACCCACGCCGAATTCCTGAAAATGGCCGCCCGTTTTGCCCATGCGATCCGCAGTCTGGGCGTTGAAACCGGGGACCGCATCGCGCTTCAGGTGCAGAAATCGCCTGAGGCATTGGCGATCTATGCCGCCTGCGTGCAGTCGGGCGTGATCTTCCTGCCATTGAACACCGCCTACACCGCCTCCGAAGTCAGCTATTTCGTCTCGGATTCTGGCGCGAAACTACTGATCTGCGATGGCGCCGATGCCGACAGCCTGACCCCGGTCGCCACCGACGCAAATGCCCGGCTTGAAACGATGAATGCCAACGGCACCGGCAGCTTCATTGATCTGGCCGCAACCAAACCCGACCAGTTCGACACGGTGACGCGCAATGGCGACGATCTTGCCGCCTTTCTCTACACCTCGGGCACCACGGGCCGGTCCAAGGGCGCGATGATGACGCAAACCAATCTTTTGTCGAACGCGCAGACTCTGGTCGACTATTGGCGGTTCACTGCAGATGACACCCTGCTGCACGCCTTGCCGATCTTCCACACTCATGGGCTGTTCGTGGCCACCAATGTCATGCTGCTGGCCGGTGGCGCCATGGTGTTCCTGCCAAAATTCGACCTCGATGCACTGATCGACAACATGCCCCGCGCCACCGCGCTGATGGGGGTGCCAACTTTCTACACCCGGCTTCTGGGCGACCCCCGGTTCACCCCCGACCTGACTGCGCATATGCGGCTGTTCATTTCGGGCAGTGCACCCCTCTTGGCAGAGACACATGTCGCGTTCGAAAACCGCACCGGACATCGCATCCTGGAGCGGTACGGCATGACCGAGACCAATATGAACACCTCGAACCCCTATGACGGGGATCGCCGCGCCGGAACAGTCGGTTTTCCATTGCCGGGGATCGAGTTGAAAGTCACGGACCCCGAAACCGGAAGGCCCTTGCCGCAGGGCGAGATCGGGGTGATCGAGGTGCGCGGACCCAACGTGTTCAAGGGTTATTGGAACATGCCGGAAAAGACGGCTGAGGAACTGCGCGCCGACGGGTTCTTCATCACCGGTGATTTGGGTTTCGTGGACGGCGACGGCTATGTGACCATCGTCGGGCGCGGCAAGGACCTGATTATCTCGGGCGGCTACAATATCTATCCGAAAGAGGTTGAACTGGTGCTGGATGACATGCCCGGCGTGCTGGAAAGCGCCGTGATCGGGGTGCCGCACCCCGATTTTGGAGAAACTCCGGTTGGCATCCTCGTGGCATCAGGTGAGACCGCCCCGGACACCGACGCGATTGCGGTGGCGATGACGGACAAGTTGGCCCGTTTCAAGCAGCCGCAAAAGCTGATCGTGGTCGATGAACTGCCGCGCAACACCATGGGCAAGGTGCAGAAGAACCTGCTGCGCGACCAATATCAGACCCTGTTTCAGCCTAAATAGGCCCTCAGGCTGGGCGGCGGATTGTCCAGAAGCGGCCCCGTAGGTTGCGGTGCATGGGCCACGCCATCCGCTACCAGAACCGTGTGCGGCGCAATGCGGCGGGCATCTTCAGGGTCATGGCTGACCATCATCAACGTTGCGCCTGTCTCGTCCAAAAGCGCAGCAACAAGGTCCAGCATCTCGGCTTTTAGTGCCGGCCCCAACGCCGCGAACGGTTCGTCCAGCAACAACAACGGTCGGTTCATCACCAGTATCCGCGCCAAAGCCACGCGGCTTTGTTGCCCCCCGGACAGGGCAGCGGGTTTGCGCGCTCCGAACCCGTCCAGCCCGACCCGGTCCAGCGCATCAGTCACCGCCTGCTTTTGTTCAGCCGAAAGGCGCAAATCCGGCCGCAGTCCCAGCCCGACATTCTGCGTGACGCTGAGATGCGGAAACAGGTTCGCGTCCTGAAACAACATCGCGATGGGCCGCTTGCCGGGGGCGGTGCCCGTCATGTCCTGCCCCTGCCACAATACGCGCCCGCCGACCGGGGCAAAAAACCCCGCGATTACCGACAACAGGGTCGATTTCCCGGCACCGGATGGTCCGATCACCGCCATCCGCTGCCCCGCGGTCACCTCAAAATCCGCCGAAAGCGCGAAGTCGCCCTGTGCGATCGTCAAAGACTCAAGCTTCAGCACGGCCCCGTCCCCCTTTGTCAAACAGCCAGAACAGACCCAGCGACAGCGCCAGCAGCAACAAGGCCGCCCCTGCTGCCGACTGCATCCGATAGGCGCCCATCAACCGGTACATCTGCAAGGGTAAAGTTGCGGTTTCGGGATCGGCAAACAGTGCGATCACCCCGAGATCTCCCATCGATAGTGCCGCCGCAAGCCCGGCCGCGAACCCAAGCGGTGCCCGGATGCGTGGCAGCAAAACCAGCCGCAGCCATGTCCACCCATTCATGTTCAGAGACAGCGACAACCGCCCATAGTCCTGGACCACATCCCGCGTCTCTGGAATCATCACCCTCAGCGCGAAAGGCAATGCCATCACCGCATTGACAAGCGCCGTCACCGGCAGGGCCAGCGCAAATGGATCCGCCACAGGATTCACTATGATGAACAGACCGGTGCCAATGACCAATGGTGACGCGGCGATCCCCAGCAGCCCCACGGCCTCGACTACCGTCCGTTTGCCACTGGCGGCCACCGCCATCGGAAGCGCGAAACACAGCATCAAGACAGTCGACACCAACGCCACCCAGATCGAGTTGACCGCCGCCGCCCAGACGCTTGCGGGCAGGTCGGCCATACCGCCAATTCCGCGCAACACAACCATGCCCAAAGGAAGGATCAGAAAGGTGGCGGCCAATGCGATGAACAGGCTGTCAGCAAGTCGCAGTCCGCGCCCATGCCCGTCCCATCGCCGGATGCCGCGATCCAACCCGCCGCCGAACCCGTCAAGACGCGACAGTTTCAGCGCAACCAGGGCCGCACTTCCCGCCATTGCAATCTGCACTATCGACAACAACGCCGCCTTGCCCAGGTCGAAATCAAACCGGAACGCCTGGTAGATCGCCAATTCGACGGTCGTCGCCCTGGGTCCGCCGCCTAAGGTCAGGGCAACGGCGAAGCTTGACAGGCAAATGGCAAAGATAACGGCCCAGGCCGCTGGCAGAACACGCCCCAGCATCGGAAGTTCCAGCACACGGAAGGTATCGCGCGACCCGAAGCCAAGCTGCGCCGCAAGCCGGAACCGCTCTGCCGGGATGGCCGCCCAGCCTTGCAGGATCAGCCGCGTCGCCAGCGGCAGGTTGAAGAACACATGCGCCAGAACCACCCCGTGAAGCCCATAGATCGAGACCTCGGGCAGGCCCAGCGCCCCTAGCAGGCCGTTCAACAAGCCGTTGCGACCAAAAACCGTAATCAATCCCATGACCGCAACAATGACCGGCAGGATGAAAGGCGCGCCCAGCAACAGGATCAGCAAGCCGCGACCGGCAAACCGGCGCCGTGACAACGCACGCGCAACAGGCACAGCAATAAGACAGGAGAGGGTGGCTGACAAAAACGCCTGCCAGACCGTGAACCGGATGGCGGCGAAATCGGCGGGGCCAAGCCCCGCCCCGGCCTCGGCCCGAAGGCCGACCGCCAAAAGCGTGCCAAGGATCAGAGCGACAACAACGGTTGCCGCAATGATCCCTGGCCAGCGTCTTATTGCGACAGGGCCGACAGCCATTCCGCCAGCGCCTCTTCCCGTTTGGCAACCACTTCACCCGCAGGGATCAGCAGCGCCTTTTCCGGGCTCACCAGGGCTTCGAACCCTTTGGGCAGGCCTTCGGCCGGGGTCACGGCGGGATACATCCAGTTGGTCGTCGGGATGATCGACTGGAAGGCATCCGTGACCATGAAGGCCAGGAACTTGTCCGCCAGTTCGCTCTGATCGGTCGCGGCCAGCTTTCCGGCAACCTCGATCTGCATGTAATGACCTTCGTCGAACACCGCGACGTCCTTGCTGTCATCTTCCTCGGCAATGATGTGATAGGCCGGAGAGGTCGTGTAGGACAGAACCATGTCCGCCTCACCCTCAAGGAACATGCCATAGGCCTCGGACCAGCCTTTGGTCACGGTCACGATATTGTCCGACAGCCCCTCCCAGATTTCCGGCGCCTCGTCGCCATAGGCGGTCTTGACCCACATCAGCAGACCCAGACCGGGTGTGGACGAGCGCGGATCCTGGATCACGATTTTCAGATCGCTTTCGGCAAGGTCCTTGAAGTTCGAAGGCGCATCGAGATCGACATTCTTCACAAATGCAAAATACCCCCAGTCATAGGGCAGGAAATGCGGATCGTCCCATGCGCCTGCTTCGCCAAAGGGGTTCGGCACGTCGACGGTCACTGACTGGCCATGCTCGGCGATTAGCCCGGATTCCACCGCCAGCGCCGTCAGGTTGGTGTCCAGACCCAGCACGATGTCAGCCTCGGACCGCGCGCCCTCAAGCTTGAGCCGCGACAAAAGCGCGGCGCCATCGCCCGCTCCGACAAATTTGACTTCGCAGTCACAGGTTTCTTCGAAGGCCGCTTTCACTGCGGGACCGGGGCCCCAATCGGAAATGAAGCTGTCATAGGTGTAGATCGTCAGAACTGGCGTGTCCGCCACCGCCTGGGTGGCCGCAATCAGTCCCGCTGCAAGTGCAAGATGTTTCATGTCATCCTCCAAAATGCGACGGGCGGAGCAAGTCTGGAAGATGTCCAAAACCTTCCCTCCGCCGGTCTTAACCGGTTCAGGTTCAACGGGTTCGCATCATTGCATCTCAGCCCTGCTGGGCACCCCGAGGTGAGGCCGTGTGTATGGCTTTTGCCGAAGCATGGCAAGGCTGTGATCACACGTGGTAATTTGACCACTCGATACAAAAACCGATCGACCACACGGCTGACGGCTTGCGATCAGCGTGATAGCAGTGACCCCATTCAAAGATCGTCGTTACGGCGGCATCAAAATTTCAAACAAAATGAGGTTTCAATGTTTAGAAACACTTTGGCCGCGGCAAGCGTAATCGCCATGACCGCTTCTGGCGCTCTTGCCGTCGAAACCACTGGTACAGAATTCACACTTGGCTGGGATCGCCTGGAAGGGTTCGGCGGCGAGGCTGATGGCATCCAAGGGGCGGTTGATACCGAGTTGATGTTCAACAACTTCGGCCTTGGACTGGGGGCGGGGTTTGCGTCTCCTGATTCGATTGGCGGGTTGGACACCATCCTCCGCTTATCCGCAACCGGCAACTATTATTTCGGGAATGGCGGGTTTGTCGGGGCTTTCTTTGACTACACCAAGCTGAACGGACCGGGCCCGTTTGACGGGTATTCCTATCTTTATGGTCTGCAAGGCGGCTTCCGCGCGGACCGGGTCGAGGTCACGGCATTTTATGGCGTAGGCGACTATGACGACCTGGGCGCGCCCAGTCATTCGGACGCTTACGGCGTCGACTTCAACTATGCCATTACGCAGGCATTCGACATTGGCGCATATTACGTATCCGAGTCGGTCACCGGAACCTCCGTGGACCAATACGGCCTGACAGTTGGCTACAATTTCGGAGCCGGTGGCAGCGCCGCGCCGGTTTATCTGGTTGGGGGTATTGGTCGCATGGACCTGGATGGCACCGAACTCGACCAGTTCTCGCTTGCCGTTAGGATGCCGATTGGCGGAGAACCCAGCAAAGGACGTGCATCGTTCCACCATCGCTCGGCCTTTAACAATACCTGGGGGATCGCTGGCGGGTTCTAATCCCAGATTACCAGACATATTTCAAAGGCCATCCGCATTGGGTGGCCTTTTTTGCATTTCTAGTGGCTTTAATTGATTGGGCAATCGGGCTAATGGTGCTGCGAAACAGGAGCTTGCCGCAATGTCGATGAACACGTTTGGCCATCTTTTCCGTGTCACCACATGGGGGGAAAGCCATGGACCCGCACTTGGCGCAACGGTGGATGGCTGTCCTCCGGGTGTGCCGGTGACCGAGGCGATGTTGCAGCACTGGCTGGACAAGCGCCGTCCGGGTCAGAACAAGAACATGACCCAGCGCAATGAGCCGGACGCGGTGAAAATCCTGTCGGGTGTGTTCGAAGGCCAGACCACCGGCACGTCGATCCAACTGATGATCGAAAACACCGACCAGCGGTCCAAGGACTATGGCGACATTTCTGAAACCTTCCGCCCTGGTCACGCCGACATAACCTATTGGCAGAAATACGGCATCCGCGACTATCGCGGCGGCGGGCGGTCCTCGGCGCGGGAGACGGCGGCGCGGGTGGCCGCGGGCGGCATCGCACGCGAAGCCATCAAGGCGCTGGCACCGGGGGTCGAGATCAAGGGTTACATGACCGCGATGGGTGATCTCGACATCGACCGAAGCCATTTCGACTGGGACCAGATCGACCAGAACCCGTTTTGGATTCCACAAGGGCCGCAGGTGGCGCAGGAATGGGAGGACTACCTTCAACAGCTGCGCAAGGACCACAATTCGGTCGGCGCCATCGTCGAGGTCGTCGCCCGAAATGTACCCGCCGGTCTGGGCGCGCCGGTCTATGGCAAGCTGGATACGGACCTTGCCGCCGCGATGATGTCGATCAATGCGGTGAAGGGTGTCGAGATCGGCGAAGGTATGAACGCCGCGCGGTTGAAGGGCACCGACAACGCTGACGAGATCTTCATGGGCGAAAACGGGCCGGAATATTCGTCGAACCATGCCGGCGGTATCCTTGGCGGGATCTCGACCGGGCAGGATGTGGTGGTGCGATTTGCGGTCAAGCCGACTTCGTCGATTCTGACACCGCGCAAGTCGATCCGCAAGGACGGCACCCCGATCGAGGTCGTGACCAAAGGCCGCCATGACCCCTGTGTCGGCATCCGCGCCGTGCCGGTCGGCGAAGCGATGATGGCCTGCGTGATCCTTGACCATATGCTGCTGCATCGCGGCCAGGTTGGTGAAAACCGCGGCAAGATCGGCTGACCGCCATTCCTTCACTTGTTCACGGCCTGCGGCGGGATTAGGGTGCCCCCATGAATCCTACGCGCGGCATCCTGTTCAAGCTCACGGCAATCCTGCTGTTCACCGTCATGGCGTCCTGCATCAAGGCGGCGTCGGCGCATGTGCCGCCGGGACAGGCGGTGTTCTTCCGTTCCTTCTTTGCCTTGCCGGTAATCCTGTTGTGGCTGGCCCAGCGCGGAGAGTTGCGGACCGGGTTGAAGGCGACCAACCCGATGGGCCATTTCTGGCGCGGCTTTGTCGGCACCACGGCCATGGCGCTGGGCTTTGCCGGGTTGGGCTTGTTGCCCCTGCCCGAGGTCACGGCCATCGGCTATGCTGCGCCGCTTCTGACCGTCGTCTTCGCCGCGATGTTCCTGGGCGAAACCGTGCGTGCCTTCCGGCTGACGGCGGTGGGAATCGGATTGCTTGGGGTGTTTGTGGTCCTCTGGCCACGCCTGACGATCTTTGGAAATGGCGCCGCAGACACGGCGGCGACGCTGGGGGTGATGTTCATCCTTGGCTCTGCCGTTTTCCGGGCGCTGGCGCAGATCCACATCCGCAAACTGGTCCAGACCGATACGACCTCGGCCATCGTGTTCTATTTCTCGCTGACTGCAACGTGTCTCAGCCTGCTGACCCTGCCCCTTGGCTGGGTAGTGCCCACGGCAACCGAGGCGATGCTTCTGGTCACCGCCGGGCTTGTCGGGGGTGTGGCACAGATTTTCCTGACCTCGGCCTATCGCTATGCAGAGGCGTCAACCGTGGCGCCGTTCGACTATGCCTCGATGCTGTTCTCGATCCTGTTCGGATATGTCTTCTTTGCCGAGATCCCAACGATCTACACCCTAATCGGGTCGGGCATCATCATCGCCGCCGGTATCCTGATCATCTGGCGCGAACGGCAACTGGGTCTGAAACGCGGGTCGCGTCAGAACCTGACGCCGCAGGGATAAAGTCAAAGAAAAAGCCCCGCACGATGGCGGGGCTTGTCGTCTTGATTGTGCAGTTGATTATTCGCGCACCAGCTTCTCATACGCATCCGAAATCTCGCGCGTCAGCGCGCCGACTTCGAACGTATAGTCTCCGATCTGACCGACTGGCGTGACTTCTGCCGCCGACCCGGTCAGCCAGCATTGTTCGAACCCTTCCATTTCCTCGGGCATGATGTGGCGTTCATGCACCTTGATCTGGCGGTCTTTCAGCAGGCCGATCACGGTCTGGCGCGTCAACCCGTTCAGGATCGCATCTGGCAGCGGCGTGTGGACCTCTCCGTCCTTGACGAAGAACACGTTGGCGCCGGTCGCCTCGGCGACATAGCCGCGATAGTCATAGAACAGCGCGTCCGAGCAGCCTTTTTCTTCGGCAGCGTGTTTGGACATGGTGCAGATCATGTAGAGACCGGCGGCTTTGGCCGATGTCGGGATGGTCTCGGGGCTGGGGCGCTTCCACTTTGAGATATCCAGCTTGGCGCCCTGAAACTTGGCGTCGCCATAGTAGTTGCCCCATTTCCACGCGGCGATGAAGACACGCACCGGGTTGCGACGGGCCGAGACGCCCATGTCTTCGCCCGCGCCACGGAAGGCAACGACGCGGATATAGGCGTCGGACAGACCATTGGCCTCAAGCACTTCGTACTTCGCGGCTTCGATCTCATCCACCGTGTAGGGGATCTTCATGTCGAGGTTTTCGCCCGACTTCAGAAGCCGCTCCGAGTGTTTGCGGCTGAGGAAGATCTTGCCGCCATAAGCGCGCTCGCCCTCGAATACGGAAGATGCGTAATGCATTGCATGGGTCAGGATATGCACGTTCGCATCGCGCCAATCGACCAGTTTGCCATCCATCCAGATCTTGCCGTCCATATCGGCGTAAGAACCTGCCATGGTATCCTCCTCACTCTCGTTCAGTTTCCATTTATTGCGCGAGTTAAGGCCGCATCGGTCATAAAGTTGCGCAAAATCTGCGATTCGCTACCAGTTGAGTATTGGAATGTCAACAAAGCTGACTTATTGTGACGATCAAAGAGGCAAAATGTGAACCAGGGGACGGATCATGGCGGATTCTCATGGCGGTGAAAGCCTGCTTTACCTCACTGACGAACAGCTGAGGCAGGGGATCGAGGCCATGTATTTCGCCTATCGCGGGTTTACGGCCGATCCCGACCGAATCCTTGCAACCATGGCTTATGGCCGCGCCCATCACCGCGCGATCCACTTCATCAACCGCGCACCCGGCACCACGGTCACGAACCTTCTGGAAATCCTCGGCGTGACCAAGCAGTCGTTGAACCGCGTGTTGCGCACTCTGATCGAGGACGGGCTGGTCGAAAGCCGGGTCGGATCAGCGGACCGTCGCGAGCGCAACCTCTATCTGACCGAGGCGGGCGAGGCGCTTGAGAACCGGCTGTCCGACGCCCAGCGCACCCGCATGCGCGCCGCTTACCGCGATGCCGGACCCGAGGCCGTTTCGGGCTTTCGCCGTGTGCTGGAGGCCATGATGGACAAGGAGATGAAACGCCGCTACGCCGCCCTCAGGGAGTCCGGCCAATGAGCGAACCGGCGCCGCATCTTCTGATCGTTGACGATGACGAACGTATCCGCGGGCTTCTCAAGAAGTTCCTGATGCGCAACGGGTTCCTGGTCACCGCCGCCCGCGACGCGGCTCATGCCCGTCGCATCCTGTCCGGTCTCGATTTCGACCTGATCGTGCTGGACGTGATGATGCCGGGCGAGGATGGCATGACCCTGACCCGCGCCATCCGCGAAACGTCCATGACCCCGATCATGCTGCTGACCGCCAAGGGCGAGACCGAGGACCGCATTCGCGGGCTGGAAGCCGGGGCTGACGATTATCTTGCCAAGCCATTCGAACCAAAAGAGCTGTTGCTCAGGATCAATGCCATCTTGCGGCGGATGCCGGATGTGACCGAGGCCGACACCGCGCCCAAGGTCCTGCATCTGGGTCCGGTGCGTTACGATATCGAGCGCGGCGAGATGTGGCGAGGCGAAGATCTTGTCCGCCTGACCGCCACCGAAAGCCAATTAATGAAGATCTTCTCCGCCAAACCCGGCGAAGCGATCAGCCGCGCCAAACTGGTCGAGGATCTGGGCCGCGACCGCGGACAGGCACAGGAACGCGCGGTGGATGTCCAGATCACCCGCCTGCGCCGCAAGCTGGAAGAAGACCCCAAACAGCCACGTTACCTGCAAACCGTGCGCGGCGCGGGTTACATGCTGGCACCGGACTGATCCGCATCTGGGAAACCGACCATGCTGAAACCCCTTCTCACGGTGACCGAGGTCGGAATGCTGGCCTATTGGCTGCTGGCGGCAACTCTGGCGTTGGGGATCGTCGCGATCCCGGCAGAATACATGTACTCGGACCACACCAACCCCTTGGTGGTGGCATGGAACTGGTCGTTTTTGCCGATCGACGTGGCTTTTGCCGGGCTGGGGCTCTATTCGCGTTTTGGTTCTGGATCGCCCGCGTTGCGTCACCGTCTCGCACTGATCGCAGCGACGCTGATGTTCTGTGCCGGTGTCATGGCGATTTCCTATTGGATTATGACCGATGCGTTTGACCCGTTGTGGTGGGGTCTGAACCTCTGGCTGGTCCTGTTGTCGATGGCCAACTTGGGGCACCTGCTGCGGGCACCGCTACCGGGTTGAGGTCAACCGGCAACCACCCGCAATGTGACGTTGATCCGCCCGCCATCCTTCAGCAGGTTGGACGAGCCGAACCGGACCCGGTCGATGCCATGATAAGCCAGCCGTGCCGCGCCGCCCATCACCACCACATCGCCCGATTTCAACCAGACGGAGTCCGTTGAGCCGCCACGCGTCGGATTGCCCATGCGAAACAGCGCCTCGTCCCCCAGCGAAACCGACACCACAGGCCAATCGAAGTCTCCTTCGTCCTTGTCCTGGTGCAACCCCATTTTCGCGCCTTCACCGTAGTAGTTGACCAGACAGCAATCCGGGTCGCGGGTCAGCCCGGTCACGTCGCGCCACAGTTCCAGCAACCGGACGGGCACCGGCGGCCACGGCGCGCCAGAAGGCTGTACGGATTCATAGCGATAGCCTTTTTGGTCGGTGATCCACCCCACCCGACCTGCCGAAGTCATGCGCACCGACATCACCTTACCCGATGGTGTGACCGGCACGCGGAACGGCGCCACCCGCGCCACATCCCGCAGGTCATGGACCAGCGCGTCACAGGCGGCACGGTCCAGATATTCTGCAAATATTTGGAATCCCTTAACCCGAAGCGGCGATGACATGTCTCAACTGTCTCGTTTCTGCAAAAACTCGCGAAAAATATGGCCGAACGCCCCGTCATGGATGGTTGCAGCACCTGTTTCACCTCCCTATATACCCTGCGAAGCGCAGTCGGCCAGATGTGGTCGCCTGCACAACCGGATCGGGCAAGGATGCCGAAATGGGTCCGCGCCTGAGACATCGCCTTAAGTAAGAAGGGATCGAAGAACATGAGCAAAGTGATTGGTATCGACCTCGGTACGACAAACTCCTGCGTTGCCATCATGGATGGTTCGCAACCCAAAGTGATCGAAAACTCGGAAGGGGCACGCACGACCCCTTCGATCGTCGCCTTCACGGACGACGAACGTCTGGTGGGCCAGTCGGCCAAGCGCCAGGCAGTGACCAACCCCGACAACACCATCTTTGGCGTGAAGCGCCTGATCGGTCGCCGGTTCGACGACGCCGATCTTGCCAAGGACAAGAAGAACCTGCCGTTTGCACTGATCAACGGCGGCAACGGCGACGCATGGGTCGAAGCCAAGGGTGAGAAATATTCGCCCAGCCAGATCTCGGCCTTCATCCTGCAAAAGATGAAAGAGACCGCCGAAAGCTATCTTGGCGAAGAAGTGACCCAGGCGGTCATCACCGTTCCGGCCTATTTCAACGACGCTCAGCGTCAGGCCACCAAGGACGCGGGCAAGATCGCGGGCCTCGAAGTGCTGCGCATCATCAACGAGCCGACTGCGGCTGCGCTTGCCTATGGCCTGGACAAGGAAGACACCCACACCATCGCGGTCTATGACCTTGGCGGCGGGACCTTCGACGTGACCATCCTGGAAATCGACGACGGCCTGTTCGAGGTCAAGTCGACCAACGGTGACACGTTCCTGGGTGGTGAAGACTTTGACATGCGCATCGTCAACTATCTGGCCGACGAGTTCAAAAAGGAACACGGCGTCGACCTGACCAACGACAAGATGGCGCTGCAACGTCTGAAAGAGGCGGCCGAGAAAGCCAAGATCGAGCTGTCGTCGTCCAGCCAGACCGAAATCAACCAGCCGTTCATCTCGATGGGTTCGAACGGCCAGCCGCTGCACATGGTCATGAAACTGACCCGCGCCAAGCTGGAATCGCTGGTGGGTGACCTGATCAAATCGTCTCTGAAACCCTGCAAGGACGCGCTGAAAGATGCCGGCCTGTCGGCAGGCGACATTGACGAGGTCGTTCTGGTCGGCGGTATGACCCGTATGCCGAAGGTGATCGAAGAGGTCACCAAGTTCTTTGGCAAAGAGCCGCACAAGGGCGTCAACCCGGATGAAGTCGTCGCCATGGGCGCGGCAATCCAGGCCGGTGTTCTGCAAGGTGACGTGAAGGACGTCGTACTGCTCGACGTGACCCCGCTTTCGCTGGGTATCGAAACGCTGGGTGGCGTGTTCACCCGTCTGATCGACCGCAACACCACCATCCCGACCAAGAAGTCGCAGATCTTCTCGACCGCCGAGGACAACCAGAACGCCGTGACGATCCGCGTGTTCCAGGGCGAGCGTGAAATGGCCGCCGACAACAAGATCCTTGGTCAGTTCAACCTTGAAGACATCCCGCCCGCACCGCGCGGCATGCCTCAGATCGAGGTGACCTTCGACATCGACGCCAACGGCATCGTGTCGGTGGGCGCCAAGGACAAGGGCACCAACAAGGAACAGAAGATCACGATCCAGGCTTCGGGCGGTCTTTCGGACGAGGACATCGACAAGATGGTCCGCGACGCCGAGGAAAACGCCGAAGCAGACAAGGCCCGCAAGGAACTGGTCGAGGCCCGGAACCAGGCCGAAAGCCTGATCCACTCGACCGAGAAATCGCTGGAAGAGCATTCTGACAAGGTCGACCCGACCACCGTAGAGGCGATCGAACTGGCGATTGCGGCGCTGAAGGATGATCTGGAAAAAGATGACATCGCCGCAGACAAGATCCGTGGCGGCATCCAGAACGTGACCGAAGCGGCCATGAAGCTGGGCGAGGCGATCTACAAGGCCAGCCAGGAAGATGCCGAAGAGCCCGCAGCGGCGGACCACGGTCCGGCCGATGACGATGACATCGTCGACGCCGATTTCGAAGACCTGGACGACGACAAGCGTTCGTAATTCGGTCCACGGAACCAACTGGGGCCGGTCCGCGCAACCGGGCCGGCCCATCGCGTTCCGCACCGTGAAGGAGTGACATATGTCCAAACGTGACTTCTACGAGGTGCTTGGCGTTTCCAAGGGTGCCTCAGCGGACGAGATCAAGAAAGCCTTTCGCCGCAAGGCCAAGGAACTTCATCCCGACCGCAACAAGGACAACCCGGATGCGGAAGCGCAGTTCAAGGAAGCAAACGAAGCCTATGAGGTCCTGAAGGACGCCGACAAGAGGGCGGCCTATGACCGCTTTGGCCACGCCGCCTTTGAAGGCGGCATGGGCGGCGGCGGTCCTCGGGGCGGGCATCCCGGACAGGGCGATTTCGCCAGCGCGTTTTCCGATGTCTTCGACGATCTTTTCGGCGATTTCATGGGAGGTCAGCGTGGCGGCGGCCGGGGACGTGCGTCGCGAGGCGCGGACCTGCGCTATAACCTGCGTGTCAGCCTCGAGGACGCCTATACCGGCATCCAGAAAACCATCAACGTGCCCGGCTCTACCGCGTGCGAAAGCTGCAAGGGATCCGGCGCGGAAAACGGCGCCGAGCCGACCACCTGCCCGACCTGTTCAGGCATGGGCAAGGTCCGCGCGCAGCAAGGGTTCTTTACCGTCGAACGCACCTGCCCGACCTGTTCGGGCATGGGGCAGATCATCTCGAACCCGTGCAAATCCTGTGGCGGACAAGGCCGGATCGAGCGTGACCGCGCGCTGTCGGTCAACATTCCTGCCGGCGTCGAAACCGGCACCCGCATCCGTCTCGCTGGCGAAGGTGAGGCCGGGATGCGCGGTGGCCCGTCAGGTGACCTCTATATCTTCATCGAGGTCGCGCCGCACAAACTGTTCGAACGCGACGGTGTGAATCTGTTCTGTCGCGTCCCGGTGTCGATGGCAACCGCAGCACTTGGCGGTGACATTGAAGTGCCGACTATCGACGGCGGCCGCAGCCGCGTGAAAATCCCTGGCGGATCGCAATCCGGCCGCCAGATGCGCCTGCGCTCAAAAGGCATGCCCGCGCTGCGCGGCGGCGGCCAGGGCGACATGTTCATCGAACTGGCAGTGGAAACCCCGGTCAACCTGACCAGCCGCCAAAAGGAACTGCTGCGCGAATTCGAGGACCTCTCGGAAGAGAACAACCCCGAAAGCTCAAGCTTTTTCAAATCGGTCAAATCGTTCTGGGATTCGATGAAAGGCTAGTGCGCCCGATCCGCTACTGAAAACAAGCCGTCGGAATGGGTTCCGGCGGCTTTTTCTGTCTATGTGCAGCTATATGAGTATTCGAAGTGAAAGTCATCCACCAACGTCGGAGCATTGACCGCACACGCTCGTCCGGTTTCTTTGAAATACTTCAAAGCCGCGCCTTCAAAACGCAACTGCTTCGAAGTGTAGGTCGGATCATGGCTAGATGCCATTTCGCTTGTCGAAGGTGCGCCAACAAGCAGCTTTCTCTTGTCGCTATCTTCCAGAATTTTCCAGTTGATACCGGCTTGATAAACTGACTGTGGCGCAATTCCAGCGTATTGCTTCATGTATTCTTGCGGCGTGATAGAAGTTGCCTTTGGTTGAAGGCCGCATTGGTACCGGTATTTGTACTCAAACCTTGAGACCATGTAGCCTGGCCCAACTTCGCAGCGTTTGTTTTGTTCGGCAAAAAACGTTTCCGCAATGTCGCGAAAATAGCCTTCCGGTCCTTCCTTGGCCCTTTCAGAATTGAAGGTCACATGTTGAATGCTACTTCCACGTTCATAGCGGACAAGGACCTCGCCGACGTCCTTCAGTTCCTCGACTTGGAACACGGCCTGATCATATGTGACCGTCCCGGCACCCGACTTGGTGGAAATGGATTGGTTTGCGCCGTCGGAACATGCGGCAACGACGCCCGCTGCAAGTACCGCGGTAAGTAGTATCTTTTTCATCCTGACCCTGCTTACTTTACTCCACTCAAGGTCAAACCAAAGCAAGTGAAAACAATCAAGAGAAGAATGGTCGCAGATGTCATTGGACCTTAACCATTTGACAACCAATACCGTGGCAACCTGCCCGCATGACCAACCCGCCCTCTTTTTCAGAGGCCCCCGCGCTTCCATTTGATCGCGATGACGTGCCTGTGCAGGCCGTACCGCGCGGCGGACGACTGCCGTCCTATATCGTCGACCACCGCAAGCGTCTTCGCGAGCGGTTCATGGGCGGGGGGGCTGATGCACTGCCGGACTACGAGATGCTGGAGCTTATCCTGTTTCGCGCCATTCCCCGGCAGGACGTGAAACCATTGGCGCGGCGCCTTCTGGACCGGTTCGGTAATTTCAACAACGTGCTGTCGGCCAACCCCGCACGGCTGAAGGAAACCCATGGGGTGGGTGATGCCGTGATTCTGGAACTGAAGATTGTCGAGGCCGCCGCCCACCGCCTTTCCCGCAGTCGCGTCATGCAACGACAGATCCTCTCCAGTTGGGACGCGCTTTTGCGCTATTGCCACACAAGCATGGCCCACCGTGAGACCGAGCAATTTCGCGTGCTTTATCTCGACACGAAAAACACGCTGATCGCTGATGAGGAACAGGCTCGAGGAACCGTGAACCACGTGCCCGTCTACCCGCGCGAGGTCGTGCGGCGGGCGCTGGAACTCAACGCATCGGCGTTGATCGTTGTCCACAATCACCCGTCGGGCGACCCGACCCCATCCGAGGCAGATATCGCCATGACAGATCAAATCCGCGGCGCCGCAGATGCGCTGGGGATCACACTGCATGACCACTTAATCATCGGAAAGGACTGCGAACTCAGCTTTCGCGGTGCGGGTTATCTCTAGTCATTTCACCCAAATTTCGACCCGGCGATTGACCTGGCGGCCCCAGTCGCTGTCGTCGCAGGCCATGGGCATCGCTTCTCCAAATGCCTGCACTTCGATCGCCAATTGCTCGGGGTTGGCGGTCTCGGCGGCAGACAGAACCGCGTCACGCACCGCCTCGGCACGTTTTAGCGCGATCTGGCGGTTTCCCGCGGCGGGTCCTTCGCCATCGGAAAAACCGACAAAGACCAGCTTGCGCCCGTCATAGCTGCCGCCCTCGATGGCGCGAGCCAGTTGCTGCACGTTCGAACGCGATTGCGCATCCAGCCGAGAAGATCCGCGCTGGAACCGGAACGAGGTCGTCAGCCGCGCCAACGGGCGCAGCGTGTCGATCATCCCCTGCAATTCCTCAAAGGGCAGGTCGTCACCCGCGACCTTAATCGCATTGGCCAGCCGATCACCCTGCACCGCCAGCGGCACCTCTTCCGGGGCCTGATCGACAAAACCCGCGCGCCGGATCACGACCTGCGCCGACGGGCTGCGGGTATAAGCCAGGAACTCACGCGCGATCTTGGGCAGCCGCCGCGCCGGAAAATACAGGAACATCGGCGCGGTCAGCGGATAATCCTCGGTCTTAATCGTCTGCCGGGTCGCCTCAAGCGAGAAACCACACGTCCCAGTCAGCACCAAACGCTTGGCATTTCCGGTCTCGGCAAAGCTGGCAATGCCAATACCAAACGGATCGCGGGTCACGGCGGATACAAGGGCTGCGCCACGGTCATGTCGTTCGATCAGGTTGGACAGCGGCAGCTTTGCCGGCGTCATCAGTTGATCCTCGACCGCCTGGCTCAACCCGGAACTTGGCGCCAGAAGGTGCAATCCGATCGGCGCGTCGGGACCGCCCAGCGCCGCCCAGGAGTCGATCCGTCCGGCAAAGACTTCGGCCAGCTGCTGAACCGATATTGCGCCGACCGGATTGCCCGGCGCAACAACCGCCACCATACCGTCCAGTGCCAGAACACGGCTGCGATTGGTGTCGGTCATATCGCCAAGACCGGCTTCGAACCCACGCTGCGCCTCGGTTGGCCGGATCTCGCGCAGGGACATGGCGACATCTGCCTCATCCGCCAGAAGATCGGCAAAACCTTCGTCCGAATTCGACGCGCGGAACGTGAATTCAGCCAGTTTCCGCCCGGGATCAGGAGTGAACAGGTGGTATTCGAAATGCCGGGTATCGGTGATCACCCGCTCCACGCGATAACCGTTACGAAGCGCAAACGCCTCGACCAGCGCGGGCAACAACACGTCGCCCATTGTGGCAGAACCCGAGATGGCCAGTTCAGCCACGAAATCAATCAGGTTCGGACAACCCGGCCCATCACAGGTCACGCCGGTCCCGTCGACCGTCAATTCCCCATAGACCGTGTCCACGCGATAGAATTCGCCGTCGAATCCCAACAAGGTGCCGGTGATTTCGACTGCGCCGTCACGCGACGTCAGCGTCACGTCCTGCGCTGCAACAGGCGCAGCGGCACCAACAAGAAAAAGTGCGGCGATAACCGCCGCACGAAACTGCTTCATTGCGAATTCCTGACCGGCCCGATTTATTTTTGGGCGATTTTCAGGTCTTCCAGCAAGGTTTGCAACACCAGAAATCCACCGGCACCGTCGCAACCCGGCATGGCCAGGTCAATCTCGCGGATTCGGGGGGCTTGCCCGCCAAGAAGTTCGATCGAACGGGCCTTGTACTGCTTGCCGCAGTTATCTGCCGTGATCTCGGCCTCGACCGACAGGGACACATCGCCGCTGCGCCGGGCCTGACCGCTGGGGAAGGTATAGACTTCGGCGCGCTGCGCCTCGGGAACGGTCGGATCGCCAAGCGTCATCATGAAACCGCCATGCCCCCCCAGAACCGAGGTCAGATCGCGCGGCGCGGCGCGCCAGACATGCCCGTCCTGACCGTAGTCGGCGCCAAATTCCAGCGCATGAAGCTCAAGCCCGCTGTCACCCTGCCACTGCACCACAACGCGGTCATAGAAAGACAGCGACGGCATCGCAGCGTTTGCAACCGCACCTTCGCCCGAAGGGAATGCCGCAATGAAAACCGCGTTTTCTGCCAACGCAGGGACAGTGATCGTCAGACTGCCGTCGGCTCCGACGCTGTGGGTAAATTTCAAATCCTCGTGGTGAAACGTTACCCGCTCACCAGTGAGGCAAGGCGCCGTGAGGGTCAGCGTCACTGTGGCGGCTGCGCCGGCCTCCGCCGTCAGTTGCGCGTCGCAGGACAGCATCGGTGTCGCTTCCTCGGCAGGCATTTCGGCCACGGGCGCGTCCCGCGACACCAGAAGAACAATGGGTTGATCGGGCAGATCGACTTCGCGCAGCGCCTCGTTCGGCAGGTAGGGCAGCGGCGTCACAGATTGACCATCTGCGCTTTGGATGACCGGATTGACCTGAAGTCGCACCTGCTGCGGCTGCAAGGGGGCCGCGACGGACTGGGGGAACTCAGGGGCTTGGGCCGCCTGGCTTGCCTCGCTTGATTGCATCAGGAACCCGATTGCAATGGCGCAGGTCCCTGTCATGCAGGCCAAGGCATACCGTCTTACAACACTACGATCTTCAGTCATCGTTACCTCCGGTCACATCACCCGAAGACTGGAATGCCAAAGAAAAAGGGCGCACATATGGCGCCCTTTGGTTCAATCTTGGAAAGGATGATGGTCAGATCTTGCCGTGGCAGTGCTTGAACTTCTTGCCGGACCCGCACGGACATGGGCTGTTCCGGCCCGGATCGCCCCAGGTGGCCGGGTCGTTCTCATCAAAGCCTTCGATGGCCGCTTCGGGGTTTGCGGGAGGAGTATCTGAGCCTACCGGGGCGGCTGCGGCCTCTTGTGCAGCGCGTTGTTCCTGCATCTCGGCCAGCATCTGCTGCTGTTCCTCTTCCGTCATCGGGCGGATATGGGCCAGCGTCTTGGTCACGTCCTCGCGCAGGCTGTCAAGCATGCCTTCGAACAGCTGGAATGCCTCGGTCTTGTATTCGTTCAGCGGGTCGCGCTGCGCATAGCCCCGGAAACCGACGACCGAACGCAGATGTTCCAGCGTCAACAGGTGTTCGCGCCATTTCGTATCGATGGTCTGCAGCAGGACCTGTTTTTCGATCATGCGCATGTTCTCGGCGCCGAATTTGACCGCCTTTTGCGCCATCGCCTCGTCCGCAGCCTTTTCCAGCCGCTCGGCGATTTCGTCGTCATCAACACCTTCTTCGGCGGCCCAGTCGATGACCGGGACGTCGATCCCCAGCTTCTCGATCACAGCGGCATAAAGACCTTGGGTGTTCCACTGGTCGGCATAGGTCTTGGGCGGCATGAATTCATGGACAAGGTCGTCGATCACCTCGTTGCGCATGTCCTGCGTCGTTTCCGAGACGTCCTTGGCTTCCATGATCTCGCGGCGCTGGCTGAAGATCACTTTCCGCTGGTCGTTCATCACGTCGTCGAACTTGAGCAGTTGCTTGCGGATGTCGAAGTTGCGGCCCTCGACCTTAGCCTGAGCGCGCTCAAGAGATTTGTTGACCCAGGGGTGAACGATGGCCTCGCCTTCCTTCATGCCCAGCGACGACAGCACCTTGTCCAGACGTTCGGACCCGAAGATCCGCATCAGGTCATCTTCGAGGCTGAGGAAAAAGGACGACCGCCCCGGGTCACCTTGACGACCCGAACGGCCGCGCAGCTGGTTGTCGATACGGCGGCTTTCATGCCGTTCGGTGGCCAGGACGAACAACCCGCCGGCTGCTTTCACGGCGTCTTCATCGGCCTTGTGCTCGGACTCGATCTTTTCCCGGATCGCCTCGTGGTCGCCTTCGGGATCGGCAGCGATGGCTTCAAGGATCTTGAACTCGACATTGCCGCCCAGCTTGATGTCCGTCCCGCGCCCGGCCATGTTCGTTGCGATGGTCACCGCCCCCAGTTTGCCGGCATCCGCAACAATCTGGGCCTCTTGCTCGTGTTGGCGGGCATTCAGGACGTTGTGCTTGATCCCGGCCTTTTTCAGCATGTCCGACAGGAATTCCGATTTCTCGATCGACGTCGTGCCGACAAGGGTCGGCTGACCCTTTTCATGCGCGTCCTTGATCGCTGCAACGATGGCATCGTATTTCTCAGCCGCGGTGCGATAGACCGCGTCATCATCGTCGATCCGCGCTACGGGACGATTGGTCGGAACTTCAACCACGCCCAGGCCATAGATCTCCATGAATTCCTCGGCCTCGGTTGCCGCGGTGCCGGTCATGCCGGCCAGCTTGTTGTAAAGCCGGAAATAGTTCTGGAACGTCACCTGCGCCAGCGTCACGTTCTCGGGCTGGATGGTGCAGCCTTCCTTGGCTTCGATGGCCTGGTGCAGACCTTCAGACAAGCGGCGCCCGGCCATCATCCGCCCGGTAAACTCGTCGATCAGGACAACCTCGCCACCGCGAACGATATAGTCCTTGTCCTTGGTGAACAGCTTGTGTGCCCGAAGACCCTGGTTAACGTGGTGAACTATCGTGGTGCTTTCGGGGTCATAAAGCGACTGGCCCTCTGGCAACAATCCGCGCGCGTGCAGGTGTTCCTCAAGAAACTCGTTACCCTCGTCGGTAAACGTCACTGCGCGGGTCTTTTCATCAAGCGAGAAATGGTCGTCCTGCAAATCCGGGATCAGCTTGTCGATGGCGACATAAAGATCGCTGCGGTCCTGCGCCGGGCCAGAGATGATCAGCGGCGTCCGCGCTTCGTCGATCAGGATCGAGTCGACCTCGTCCACGATGGCAAAGTTGTGTTCGCGCTGGAACATCTCGGCCAGATCGCCCTTCATGTTGTCGCGCAGATAGTCGAACCCAAGCTCGTTGTTGGTCGCATAGGTCACGTCACAGGCATAAGCGGCCTTTTTCTCGTTCGGGTCCTGCTGCGGGTAAACGACGCCACAGGTCAGACCCAGCGCGCCATAGACCTTGCCCATCCACTCAGCGTCACGACGTGCGAGATAATCGTTCACCGTGACCACATGCACACCCTTGCCAGTGAGCGCGTTCAGATAGGCCGGGAAGGTCGCGACTAGGGTCTTGCCCTCACCCGTCTTCATTTCCGAGATATTGCCCTGGTGCAGGAAAATCCCGCCCATCAGCTGCACGTCAAAAGCGCGCAGACCCAAGGCGCGGCGCGCGGCCTCACGGCAATTGGCAAAGGCTTCGGGCAGCAGCGCATCAAGGCTTTCACCCTCCATCGCGCGTTTGGCCAATTCCTCGGTCTTGTCCTTCAGACCTTCGTCCGAAAGCGCCTCGAACTCCGGTTCCAGCGCGTTGATCTTCTCGACAAGAGGCAAGGTCGCCTTGATCTTGCGGTCGTTCGGTGTGCCGAACACCTTCTTGGCGATTTTACCCAGACCCAGCATATTCCTGCCTCTCGTTCACGTGCATGTTTGTGCCATTCGCTTGCCCCCGTTTTCCCATGTCCCTAAGAAGAGCGCGAGGGCGTTATTGCATTGGCCTCAAGGCGATGTAAGGAACGCATGATACAGTGTCAACGCCGCCAGACCGCGCGGCCATGCTCAGGGACCATTCGATGTCGAAACAGCTCAAATTTCTGCGATCCACCGTGCTTGCGATTGCTCTTGCCACCCCGGTTTTCGCCGCTGAGGAGCCAACTGCCGAAACCGTGGTCGCCACGGTGAACGGCCAGGACATCACGCTGGGCCAGATGATCATCCTGCGCGCCGCCCTGCCCGAGCAATACAACCAGTTCCCGGCGGATGTGCTGTTCACCGGTATTCTCGACCAGTTGATCCAGCAGTCTCTGGTGGCCGAAGCGCGCCAGAACAACGTGCCACTGCGCGTTGAAATGTCGCTCAAGAACGAACGCCTGCAACTTCTGGCCGCCGAAGCGCTGGCCGATCTTCTGGCGGACGCCGTGACCGAGGAAAAACTGCAGGCCGCCTATGACGCCCGCTTTGTCGATGGAAAGGGGCCAGTTGAGTTCAATGCCTCTCACATCCTGGTCGACTCACAGGAAAAAGCGACCGAAGTGCTGGAAACCCTGAAGGCAGGCGCCGATTTTGCCGAAACCGCCAAGACCGAATCGACCGGCCCGTCGGGTCCGTCGGGTGGTGAACTGGGCTGGTTCGGCACCGGCCAGATGGTGCAGCCATTCGAGGACGCCGTCGCCGCGCTCGAAGTTGGTGCCCTTTCCGAACCCGTCGCAACCCAGTTCGGCTGGCATATCATCAAACTGAACGACAAACGCTTCTCGGACGCCCCCCCGCTGGATCAAGTGCGTCAGGAACTGACCCAGGAACTGCAGGAAAAGATCGTTGACGACCACGTCACCGCTCTGACCGAAAATGCGGCGATTGACAAAGCTGGCGCAGATGCAGTTGATCCTTCCATGATCAACAACATCGACCTCTTGCAGGAATAAATCATGGCCAAGATCACGTCCGTCTCTCCGCTTGCCCCCGCGTCTTTCCCCGACCTCCCGGTGATCGAAGGCGCGGCCTTTGCCTCGATCGAGGCCGGGGTGCGCTACCAGGGGCGCAAGGATGTCACACTGATGGCCCTTGCTCCCGGCAGCACGGTGGCGGGCGTGTTTACCCGGTCCTCGACCCGCGCGGCGCCAGTGCTGGATTGCCAGGCCAAGATCGGCGGCGACAGCGACGCGGGCGCGGCGATCATCGTGAACGCGGGCAATGCCAATGCTTTCACCGGCAAGAACGGGATCGAGGCCACCCGCGCGGTAACCAGCGCCGTCGCAAAATGCCTGAACCTGCCGGAAAGCCGGGTGTTCTCGTCCTCAACCGGCGTAATCGGCGAGCCGCTCAAGCACGAGCGCATCACAGCCAAGCTGGACGAGTTGAAGGCAGCACTTTCGCCCAACGCGCTGAAGGACGCCGCAGAGGGCATCCGCACCACTGACACCTTTGCCAAGGGCGCAACGGCGACCGTTGAAATCAATGGCAAACCAGTGAAAATCGCGGGCATCGCCAAGGGGTCAGGCATGATCGCACCCGACATGGCGACGATGCTGGTCTACATCTTCACCGACGCCAAGGTCACCCGTCCCGTGCTGCAGCAGGTGCTATCGGAACTGACCGACCTCACCTTCAATAACATCACCGTGGACAGCGACACGTCGACGTCTGACACGCTGCTGATGGCCGCGACCGGAACCAGCGGCGTCGAAGTCACCGATACTGTTGGCCCCTTCCGCGATGCGCTGTATGGCGTGATGCTGGATCTCGCGCACCAGGTCGTCAAAGATGGTGAAGGCGCCACCAAGTTTGTCGAGATCAACGTGACCGGTGCCGCCAACCACGCCGATGCCCGCACTCACGCGCTGGCCATCGCCAACTCGCCACTTGTGAAAACCGCCATCGCGGGAGAAGACCCGAACTGGGGCCGCATCGTCATGGCCATCGGCAAATCCGGCGCCGCCGCCGACCGCGATCTTCTGTCGATCCGCTTCGGTGACGTCGTGGTTGCCGAAAACGGCTGGGTCTCGCCGTCCTACAAGGAAGAACAGGGTGCAGCGCTGATGAAGGAACAAGAGATCGTCATTGGCGTCGATCTTGGTCTTGGTGATGGCGCGTCGACGGTCTGGACCTGCGACCTGACCCACGGTTACATCTCGATCAACGCCGACTACCGTTCATAATTTTCCTCTTGCCTGAAATACCTTGGGGGTCCGGGGGCTAGCCCCCGGTCCTGCGCAAAAGAAAGCGTGCCATGAAAACCGTTCTTGTTTCTGCCGTCCTGCTGATCGACCGCGATGGCCGCGTGCTTCTCGCGCAGCGTCCCGAAGGCAAGTCCATGGCCGGTCTGTGGGAGTTTCCCGGCGGCAAGGTCGAACCCGGCGAAACTCCGGAAATAGCCCTGATCCGCGAACTGCAAGAGGAATTGGGCATCGACACCTGGGCCAGCTGTCTTGCACCCCTGACTTTCGCATCCCACACCTATGATGACTTCCACCTGCTGATGCCACTTTTTGCCTGCCGCAAGTGGGAAGGGATTCCAGCCTCTCGCGAGGGGCAGGCATTGAAATGGGTCCGGCCAGAAGATCTGCGCAATTTCGAAATGCCACCCGCCGACGTGCCGTTGATCCCCATGATCCGAGATTGGCTGTAGTCGCTTTTCTCGCCGATTTTTCGCGAGCACCCTTTTTTGCGCATAGTTGAAAAAGTTTATTGCCCAATTTCACAGCTTGCCCTTAAGGTAACAAAAATGTGAATATGTCGATCACTGCCATGATCGCCACGTTTCACCAGAGTACGGTCAAATCTACTGGGAGGGGGATTTCGACGTGTTGAGAACGATTATGCTGGGCAGTTGCGTGTCCGTTCAGGGCATCTTTGTGCAGAAGCTGCCAGGAGGACGGATTGCTGTCCGGGTCGGAAGACAGGTTTACTCGGGCACGCCTATTTCGGCGTGTTAATAACAAGAAAATGCTCACGGAAACTAAAAGGGGACCGCTATGCGGTCCCCTCTCTTATTCTCTGACTGCCGTGTGACGCGGATCAGTCCAGCGTGCGGGTCACTTCCTCGCGCTCGAAGATCTCGATCACGTCGCCGGGGCGGATATCGTCGTAGTTTTCGAATGCCATACCGCATTCCTGACCCGATTGAACCTCGGCCACTTCATCCTTGAAGCGTTTGAGCGTTTTCAGCGTGCCTTCGTGGATCACCACGTTGTCGCGCAGCAGGCGAACGCCAGCCGAGCGGCGGGCAACGCCTTCGGTCACCAGACAGCCTGCGACCTTGCCGACGTTCGAGACCTTGAAGACATCCTTGATCTCGGCGTAACCGATGAAGTTTTCCTTGATCTCGGCACTCAGCAGACCTGAAGCGGCAGCTTTCACGTCATCCACAAGGTCATAGATCACCGAATAGTAACGGATCTCGACACCCTTCTGGTTGGCGGTGTTGCGCGCCGAGGCATTGGCACGGACGTTGAAGCCCATGATCGGGGCGCCTGATGCTTCGGCGAGGCCGACATCGGTTTCGGTAATGGCCCCAACACCCGAATGCAGCACGCGCACGCGCACTTCATCGTTGCCGATCTTCTCCATCGCCTGAACGATCGCTTCGGCGGAACCCTGCACGTCGGCCTTCACAAGGATCGGAAGTTCGGAAACATTCTCGTCTTCCTTGGCCTTTGCCATCAACTGTTCCAGCGTGGTGGCAGCACCGGCAGCGGCGCGTTTGTCCTTGGCGACCTGTTCACGATAGGCGGCGATCTCGCGCGCCTGCGCTTCGGTTTCGGTCACGTTCAGAACGTCACCCGCTTCAGGTGTACCGTTCAGACCCAGAACCTCGACCGGAACCGACGGACCCGCTTCTTCGACGCGCTCGCCCTTGTCGTTGATAAGAGCCCGGACCTTACCGTATTGCTCGCCCACAACAAAGATATCGCCTTGGCGCAGCGTGCCCTTCTCGACCAGAACGGTTGCGACGGGACCGCGGCCAACATCCAGCTGGGCCTCGATCACGGCACCCTGTGCGGCACGGTTGGGGTTCGCTTTCAGTTCCAGGATTTCCGCCTGAAGCGCGATGGCTTCCAGCAATTCATCCAGGCCCTGACCAGTCAGTGCCGACACTTCGACATCCTGCACTTCACCGGACATCTGCTCGACGATGACCTCGTGTTGCAGCAGTTCCGCGCGCACCTTGTTCGGGTCTGCGGCGGGCTTGTCGATCTTGTTGATCGCCACGATCATCGGCACCTTGGCGGCCTTGGCGTGGTTGATCGCCTCGATCGTCTGCGGCATGACCGAGTCATCGGCCGCCACCACCAGAACCACGATATCGGTGACCTGCGCACCGCGCGACCGCATCGAAGTAAAGGCCGCGTGGCCCGGTGTATCGAGGAAGGTCAGCACCGCACCATTGTCGGTCGTAACCTGATAGGCGCCGATATGCTGGGTAATGCCGCCGGCCTCGCCCGCAACAACCTTGGCGTCGCGGATCGCATCCAGAAGCGAGGTCTTGCCGTGGTCGACGTGGCCCATGATCGTGATGACGGGCGGACGCGGTTCCATGTCCTCGTCCTTGTCCTCCACATCCGAGATCACATCCTCGACGTCGGCATCCGACACGCGGACGACGTTGTGGCCGAATTCCTCGATAATCAGTTCAGCGGTGTCGGCGTCGATGGTCTGGTTCTGCGTGACCATCATCCCCATTTTCATGAGTTCCTTGACCACGTCAGCGACACGTTCCGCCATGCGGTTGGCCAGCTCGGACACCACGATGGCTTCTGGCAGCTGGACGTCACGAATGACCTTTTCACGCTCAACCTGACCGCCCATCGCCTTCTGACGCGCGCGTTCCTGCTTGCGCTTCATTGAAGCCAGCGATTTCTGGCGGCCACCTTCACCTGATAGCGCCTGGTTCAGCGTCAGCTTGCCCGAGCGACGGCCGTCATCGCGGCCACCTTTGGGCCCACGGTTCTGACGATCGTCACGTTCCTGCCGACGGGCGGGCGCAGCAGTCTTGGCCGGCGCGGAGCGCGCTGGCGCAGCATCCGATTTCGGTTGCGCAGCAGCTGCAGCCGCTTCAGCGGCCGCGCGCTTGGCAGCTTCCGCTTCCTCGCGCTTCTTGCGCTCATCCTCTTCGGCCTTCTGGCGCGCGCGCTCTTCCAACTCGCGTTGTTCGCGTTCCTTGGCCTCGGCCTCGGCGCGACGACGCTCACGCTCTTCGGCGCGGGCCTTCTCCTCGGCTTCGCGTGCGGCCGCTTCTTCGGCTTCGCGGGCTTTCGCTGCCTGCAATGCCTTCAGGCGGCGTTCCATCTCGGCGTCCGAGATACCGGCGGGACGGCGCGCGGGATTACCGGCACCGGGCGCGCCGCCCGAAGCCGACCCTGCGGCTGGCTTGGACGCACCGGGCTTGGGCACCACAACGCGCTTGCGCTTGGTCTCAACCACCACGTTCTTGGTCCGCCCGTGGCTGAAGCTTTGCTTCACGTTGCCAGGACGCCCACCACGCAGGCCCAGAGGTTTTTTGCCGTCACTATCACTCATCTAGTCGTCTTACCCTTTCCGGTGGCCCCTGCCACCGCAATTTCGCGGAAACCCTTCAGTCTTTGGGCCTCCTCTACAACACGCTGCGTGAGTCCGCCAGACGCAAGCGCAGCATGTATCACAGTTTGTCGCCCAAATGCCAAACCCAATTCATCTGCCGTCAACCAGCCGATGTAATGGCCCTTGTAGGGCGTGCTCAGTTTCGATTTCCCGCGCGTCGATCCGTCATTTGCCTGGATCAGCACGCGGGCTTCTTCTTTCATCAGCCAGTCTTTGACCTTTTCATAGCCCGCCACCGCATCACCGGCCTTGCGCGCTAGGCTGATCAAATCCACGACACGGCGCACGATCTGCGCCTCGACCGCGTCGGCAAGGCCGTCGGGCACGGTCACGGGCTGCTTGGCCGCCCGCGAAAACAGGTTCTTCTTTGCCGCCAGCGCGATCGCAGCGCGATCCGCCGAGACCCAGATGCCGCGTCCGGGCAGCTTGCCCATCGTATCGGCAAAGATCTGGCCATCGGGTCCGACCACGAACCGCACCATGTATTGCACCGGGCGCACCTCACCCGTTGCAATGCACTTGCGTTCGGGACCTTCCACGTGGTCCTTGGTGCGTCCGCCGCGCCCCATCGCCAAGCCCTCGGGGCCTGAGATCAGGCCCCGGCCTCCTGCTGCTGTTCTTCTTCGCCTTCCGCTTCCTCGCCGGCCTCTTCCTCGGCTTCGGCTTCAAGCTCGGCCGGATCAACCCAGCCCAGAACGATACGCGCGGTCATAACCATGTCCTGCGCTTCTTCCAGCGACAGGCCGAAGGGTTCCAGAATGCCGTCATCCTTGGTGCGTTCGCCGTCGACCGTGGTCCAGCCACCGGCCAGTTCCCAGTCAGCGCAGGTTGCGAAATCTTCCAGCGTCAGCACGCCGTCCTTGGCCAGCGCCTCGATCATCTGCGGGGTCAGACCCTCGAAGTTGACAAGGCTGTCCTCGACGCCCAGATCGCGGGCCGCTTCCAGCGCCTTGCGGTTCTGTTCTTCGATGAAGTCGCGCGCACGGGCCTGAAGCTCGTTCGCGGTGTCTTCGTCCACGCCGTCGATGACCAGAAGCTCATCCAGTTCGACATAAGCGACTTCTTCCAGAGTCGCGAAACCTTCCGAGACCAGAAGCTGGGCGAAGAATTCGTCCAGATCCAGCGTTTCCATGAACAGGCCGGTGCGTTCCTCAAATTCTTTCTGACGACGCGCCGATTCCTCTTCTTCGGTCATGATGTCGATGTCCAGACCGGTCAGCTGCGACGCCAGACGCACGTTCTGACCGCGGCGGCCGATAGCCAGCGACAGTTGTTCCTCGGGAACCACAACCTCGATCTTGCCGGCTTCTTCATCCAGAACAACCTTGGTGACTTCCGCCGGTTGCAGCGCGTTAACAAGGAAGGTGGGCTGATCCTCGTTCCACGGGATAATGTCGATCTTCTCGCCCTGAAGTTCGTTCACGACGGCCTGAACGCGGCTGCCGCGCATACCGACACAGGCACCGACCGGGTCGATCGAACCGTCATAGGAAATCACGGCGATCTTGGCGCGCGAACCGGGATCACGGGCCACGGCCTTGATCTCGATGATGCCGTCATAGATTTCCGGCACTTCCATCTTGAACAGTTCGGCCATGAATTCCGGCGCGGTGCGCGACAGGAAAATCTGCGGGCCACGGGTCTCGCGGCGGACATCCTTGATGTAGCAGCGGATACGGTCGTTCGGACGATAGCTTTCGCGGCCAATCTTCTCGTTGCGGCGCAGGATCGCTTCGCCACGGCCCACGTCAACGATGACGTTGCCATATTCCTCACGCTTGACGACACCGTTGATGATGGTGCCGATGCGGTCCTCGAACTCGGCAAACTGGCGGTCGCGTTCGGCTTCGCGGACCTTCTGCAGGATTACCTGCTTGGCCGACTGTGCCGCGATCCGGCCCAGTTCGACCGGCGGGATTTCTTCGATGAACTGGTCGCCGACCTTGGGGTCGTCCATGTATTGCTTGGCCTGTTCGACAGTGAACTCGGCCTGATAGTTCTCAAGCTCTTCCTCGTCGACAACGGTGCGCACGCGGGTAAAGGTGGCCTTGCCGGTGCGACGGTCGATCGACACACGGATGTCCATCTCGGCGCCATAACGCGACTTGGCGGCACGGGCGAGCGACTCTTCCATCGCTTCGACCACCAGACCGGGGTCGATCATCTTTTCGCGGGCCACGGCCTCGGCGGTTTGCAACAGCTCCAGCTGGTTTGCGGAAGTAATTGCCATGTTCTCAGTCCTCCTCGGAACCGGTGTCGGTTTCAATCTCGTCAAATTGGGATTCGTCGATGTTGCCGGCGGCCTTGCGCTGGCGCAGCATCTCGGTGATCAGTTCATCTGTCAGGACCAGCTTGGCCTCGGCCAACCAGTCGAATTTCAGGCCCACGGTGACCTCTTCCTTATCGGCGCCCTCGATATTGATCAGCACCTCGTCGCCCTCGACCCCGGCCAGAACGCCCTTGAAGCGCTTCTGCCCACCGACCAGATCGGCGGTTTCAAGTTTGGCCTCATAACCTTCGAAGGTCTCGAAATCCTTGAGCCGGGTCAGCGGTCGATCGATACCGGGGCTTGAGACCTCAAGGTTGTAGGCGTCGGCAATCGGGTCCTCGACATCCAGAACCGCGCTGACCGCATTCGAGATCCGGGCACATTCGTCGACCTCGATCCCGCCCTCAGGCCGCTCGGCCATGATTTGCAGGGTCGCGGTCTTGCCGCCCATCAGCCGCACGCGCACCAGTTCGAACCCCATGTCCTCGATCACCGGAGTGATGATCTCGGCCATGCGGCGGTCGATGGCGGCCTTGGCAATCAGGTCATTCATATCGTTTCGTCCAAGCACAAAAAAACGGGCCAGCGGCCCGTCGCGTCGTATCCGGTGTGCGCCGGGTTTGGACCCCAGCACATCGCTGTTGAGGGGGATATATGCGGGATGGGCCGAGTCTGCAAGGGGAATCGCCTAGTCGGCGGTCCAGCCTTTGTCGTGGTGGGTTCCATCGCAATAAGGTTTGTTGCCGGACAATCCGCAGCGGCATAGCACAAACTTGGTTTTCGCTGCCGCCTCACCCGGTGCCTGGGCGGGGTGTTCGACGCCACTGACACAATAGGGCCCGTCGTCCATGACCTCGATCTGCGGCCCGTTCTTGCCAAGATGCTGCGGGCCGCTTTCGGTCACGATGGCCAATGCCCCAGAGGGGCAGGCGGCGATCACTTCGCGAATGTCATCCACGCTGCCGTTGTTCGGCTGAACCCAGGGTTTGCGGGAAGCGTCAAAAACCGTTGGCGCGATCCGGGCGCACTCGGCGGCATGCGCGCAAAGCCGCGGGTTGAACGAGACCGACACATCCGCCCCCTCATACACCAACACGCGGTCAATGCCCGCTGGTGTTCCGCCGCGGCTTTTGAAACCGGCGTCATTGTGCGAACCGTCGCAAAACGGCTTGTTCTTGGAATGCCCACATCGACAAAGGGCCATGACCGGCTTGGTCTCGTATTCCGTTCCATCGGGTCCGATCAGGCGGGTCAATCCCTTGACCACAAGCGGGCCGTTTTCACGTTCTTCGATGGTTGGTTTTTCGGTCATCTGGCACCTCCCTGTCCAACCCACCTAGTGCGCCCGGCCAAAAAGAAAAACGCCCCACCAAATGGCGGGGCGTTTCCATGTCGTTCAAGCAGCGTCGCTTAGCTGAACCACCAGCGTTCCGCCATGCGGCCGTTGTCCATCTGCCAGAGGTTGCCCACGGTTTCCGGGGTTTCCAGCTTGGTCGAGATCGCCTGAACGTAGTTGGCGAACATCGGCACGATCACGGCACCGTCGGTCCGCAGGATTTCCTGCATCTCGCGGTATTGCTCGCGCCGCTTGCCGGAATCCAGCTCGGCACGAGCCGAAAGCAGCAGCTCCTGGAAGCGCGGGTGATCCCACTGGCTGTCGTTCCAGGGCGCGCCGGCCTCGTATGCGGTCGAGAACATCCAGTCCTCGGTCGCGCGACCCGACCAGTAGCAGGCGCACCACGGTTTCTTGAGCCAGACGTTCGACCAGTAACCGTCCGCCGGTTCCTGAACCACGTTGATGTTGATGCCCGCACCTTTGGCCGAAGCCTGATAAAGCTGCGCCGCGTCCACCGCACCTTCGAACGCCGCCGAGGACGCCGACAAGTCGATGTCGATCGAATCGAGCCCGGCCTCTTTCATGTAGAACTTGGCCTTGTCGGGATCGTATTCCAGCTGCTCCATGTCGCCGGCATAATACTGGTTGGCTGGACCGATGGGCGTGTCGTTGCCGACCTGACCGTGGCCTTGCAGGATCTTGTCGACCATTTCCTGACGGTTGACGCCGTATTTCAGCGCGCGGCGCACGTTCACGTCATTGAACGGTGCCGTCTTGGACAGCATCGGGAAGGTATAGTGCTGGTTGCCGGTCACTTCCTGGATCGCGATGTTCGGGTTCGCCCGCAGCAATGCCTCGGTCTTGAAGTCGATCCGGTTGATCGCGTCCACCTGCCCGGTCATCAGCGCGTTCATCCGGGCGGTATTGTCGTTGATCGCGATATACTCGACCTCGTCGAAGAAACCGGCGCTGTCACCTTTGTAGTGGCCATCATAGCGCTTCGCGGTCATGCGCACGCCCGGCTCGAACGAGGTCACGGCATAAAGACCAGTGCCGATGCCCTTGGCGATGGCTTCTTCGATCTGACCCGCCGGATACATCAGGATGTGATAGTCCGACATCAGATAGGGGAAGTCGGCGTTGCCGTTTTCCAGCGTGAACATGACCTGATGGTCGGTGACCTTCTTCATCTCGGTGATGGCCGAAACGATGGGTTTTGCCGCCGATTTCGCACCTTCTGCAGTGTGTAGGTTCAGCGACTCGATCACGTCGTCGGCACCAAAGGCCTTGCCGTTGTGGAAAGTCACACCCTGACGCAGGTTGAAAGTCCAGGTCTTGGCGTCGGCGCTGGCTTCCCAGCTTTCCGCCAGTTCGCCCTGAAGCGACCCGTCCGCCGCCACCATAGTCAGGCTGTCAAACACCGTGCCTTGCGCCGATGCGATCATGAATAGGTCGGAATGGGTGCGTCCATCCCAGCTGTCCGAGGTGTTGGCGCCCGAAAGCCCCGCTCGCAGCTTACCACCACGTTTCGGCGCCGCGCGCAGCGGCAGGCCGGTGGCGGCAAGCACACCAGCGGCCGCGCCGGTGCGAAGCAATCCGCGTCTGCTAATTCTGGTCATATCATACTCCCTTGTTGTTTGGGTTCTTGTCCCTTGTGTCGCCCTATCTCGGGCGATTCTCATGTCATCTTATCAACAGCGGCGTCACCGATGTTATCAACTCCACGCTCGTTCAGCAGATTTGTCAGCCAATCCGGGTCCATCTCCGGCACCGAACTGAGCAAGAGATCGGTGTAGGCATGGTGCGGGGGCTGGAACATCTCTGTCTTTGGTCCCTGTTCAACCACGCGCCCGTCCTTCATCACCACAACTTCGTCAGCGATGGACCGCACCGTAGCAAGGTCATGGGTGATGAACATATAGCTGAGGCCCAGATCGTCCTGCAGCCGTGCCAGAAGTTTCAGGATGCCCTCGGCGACCAGTTGGTCCAATGCCGATGTGACCTCGTCGCAGATAATAAACTTCGGTTCGGCGGCCAACGCGCGGGCAATGCCGATCCGCTGCTTCTGGCCGCCCGACAGTTCCGATGGCAGGCGGTTGATATACTGGCTTGGCTCAAGCTCGATCTGGTCCAGAAGTTCCTCGACCCGGCGGCGTTTTTCCTTTCCGGACAGACCAAGGTAGAACTGCACCGGACGCCCGATCAGCTCACCGATCGTCTTGCGCGGGTTCAGCGCGGTGTCGGCCATCTGATAGATCATCTGTGCCTGACGAAGCTGGTCCTTGTTCCGCTTGCGATAGTCCAGCGGCAGAGCTTGCCCGTCGAACTCGATATGCCCCTGTTTTGGTGGCAGAAGCCCCGTAATACAGCGCGCCGTCGTCGATTTGCCGGACCCGGACTCACCCACAACCGCCACGGTGCGGGCCTCGTGAATGTCGAAACTCACGTCGAACAGCACCGGCTGGGTGCCATAGGCGGCGGTCACGTTCTGGACCGAAACCACCGGGGTCGCGCCGGTATTCACGGCGGGTTTCTGCGGGCGCTTGAAGCTGCGTACTGCCCACAGCGACTTGGTGTAATCCTCTTTCGGGTCGGACAGCATGGTGCGGGTATCGGCCTCTTCGACCTCATCGCCTTTCAGCAGCACCTTGATCTTGTCCGCCATCTGCGCAACCACGGCCAAGTCGTGCGTGATATAGATCGCAGCGGTGTCGTATTCCTCGACGATCTGGCGGATCGACGCCAGCACCTCGATCTGAGTTGTGACATCCAGCGCCGTCGTCGGTTCATCGAAGATAATCAGGTCAGGGCGGCAGGACATGGCCATCGCCGTCATCGCCCTCTGCAACTGACCACCCGACACCTGATGCGGGTAACGGAAGCCGATCTGCTCGGGGTTGGGCAGGCGCAGCTTGCGGTACAGCTCGATCCCGTCAGCTTCCGAGTCCGACCGGCTCATCACACCATGCTGCACCGGGCCTTCGCTATGCTGGTCGATCAGCCGATGGGCAGGGTTGAACGACGCAGCCGCCGATTGCGCGACATAGGCAATCCGTTTGCCCAGAAGCCCCCGCTTTACCTTGGCCGAGGCATTCACAAGGTCGATCCCGTCAAACTCGACCGACCCCGCAGAAATGCGACAGCCATCGCGGGTAAACCCCATCGTGGCAAGGCCCACGGTCGACTTGCCCGCACCAGATTCCCCGATCAGGCCAAGTACTTCGCCCTTGTTCAGGTCAAGGTCGACACCATTGACGATCTGGTTCCAGGTCTCTTCGGACCGGCCTTCGATCTTCAGGCCACGGACTTTGAGAAGCAGATCACTCATTCCTTCAGCCCCGACGATTTGTGCAGCATCCAGTCGACAACGAAATTCACCGCCACGGTCAGCAAGGCGATCGCGCCCGCCGCAAGCAGAGGTGCCGACGCGACCTGCGGCGCGAAGACCGCGAAATTGATGAACTGTGCAAGGTCACGCACCATCGTGCCCCAATCGGCCAAGGGTGGCTGGATACCGACACCAAGGAAGGACAGCGAGGCAATGGTCAGGAACACGAAACAGAACCGCAACCCGAACTCGGCGAGAAGCGGTGCGGTTGCGTTCGGCAGGATCTCCTTGAAGATCAGGTAGCCCAGCCCCTCGCCCCGCAATTTCGCGGCCTCGATATAGTCCATCACAACGATGTTCAGCCCGACGGCCCGTGCCAGACGGAACACGCGGGTCGAGTCGATCACAGCGATGATGATGACCATGTAAACGGTCAGAAGCCATTTCTCGGACCCGGCCCAGGCGCTGGCAATTGTCATCAACAAAAGCGCAAAGATCAGAGACGGGATCGCCATCAGGACATCCACTGCGCGGCTCAGAACCTGGTCCAGCCAGCCTTGCAGCGTTGCGGCGAGGAAACCCAGCGTTCCGCCGATGAAAAAGGCAAGACATGTGGTGATAAACGCAATCCCCACGGTGTTCTGTGCGCCATAGATTAGACGTGACAGGATATCGCGGCCGATCTGGTCAGTGCCCAGCGGATAGTCCGGGTTGCCGCCCATGGCGGGATCACCCCCCGGCACGACATTGGCCTGCGCCAGCACTTCTTCCTGACCAAAGGGGGCCAGCGCGCCGGCAAAGATCGCGACAAAGGCATAGATCAGGATCATCAGGATGCCGAAAGACGCCGTCAGCGGCATCGAGCGAAACAGCTTTTTTGTACCTTCGGTGCCGACCGAGCGCCCAAGAAGCCGGAACAGCCATGCGGCGATGGCAAACAGGATCAGCCCCTCGATCGCCTTGCCGAGGAAGAAATACTTATTCGCCACGGCCGGGTCAGCCGATCGCGACAGCCAGTAGGCCCATGCCAGCCAGACGACGATCACAGCTCCGAACACATACCCAAAGGCGACGCCGTAGGGCATGTCGCGGAACCTGGGCGCGTCACCGGTGATCTTCTGTCCGGCAAAGCGGAACAGCCAGCCACCGGCGGCGATGGCCAGAAGACCAAGGATGAGAGTCAGCCAGATACTCATTTCGGGTGCCTCAGCCGCGGGTTACTGATGATTGACAGAATATCGGCGGTCAGGTTCAGAAGAATATAGGCGGTGGCGAAGATCAGGCAGCAGGCCTGCACCACGGGGATGTCACGGATTTTCACGCTGTCGACGAACAGCTGGCCGATGCCGGGATAGACAAACACCACTTCAACCACCACGACGCCAGTGATCAGATAGGCAAGGTTCAGTGCCACCACGTTGATGATCGGCGCCAGCGCATTGGGCAGCGCGTGCTTTACGATCACCCGCATCGGAGAAATGCCCTTGAGCCGCGCCATCTCGATGTAAGGCGATGCCAGAAGGTTGATGATCGCCGCGCGTGTCATGCGCATCATATGCGCGGTCACCACCAAGGTTAGCGTCAGTGCCGGCAACAGGGTGCGTGTCAACCGCTCGTCAAAGGGCATGTCGGCATAGATGTTCGACAGGGACGGCAGGATCGGGTTCAGAACCGCCAGGAACAGGATCAAGATATAGGCCAGGAAGAACTCAGGCGACGAGATTGACGACAAGGTCAGGATGTTGGTCGCGCGGTCAAAGATCGAGTTGCGGTAAAGCGCAGCCAGGATGCCAAGGAAAAGCGAAAACGGCACGGCGATCAGTGCCGTCACCCCGGCCAGGAAAAGCGTGTTTTCGAACCTGGGGGCAATCTGCGCCGCCACCGACGCCATGTTGGTGGACCCGTCTGCACCGACGAAACTGGCGAAGTTGGCCTGCGCGAAACTGTTGCCCAGGTCACCCTGAAGCGCAGACGCAAGCCACTGGAAGTATCGCGTGATCGGCGGCTGATCGAGTCCCAGGTCCTTGCGGATCGCTTCAACCGCTTCAGGCGTTGCACCCTGACCAAGGATCAGTTGCGCAAAGTCTCCGGGAAGCATGTTGACCGCTGTAAAGATCACGATCGACACGACAAACAGGGTCAAAATGCCCAGCAAAAGCCGCTGGGCTATGATCCGTAAGATTGAGGTCAATTGCCCTCACCTGTTGGTTTTATCTGTTTTCACTAAAGGTTAGCGGCTGATACCCGCGTGTAAAGCAATAAAAAGGCAATAATGTCTTACTTTTAAATGGCCAAACAAGAAATGGCCCGTCAGAGTCGGGCGATTTCGTCCATGATCCGCACCAGCTCGGCACTGATTCCCGGCTCAGACAGGGCATGCCCGGCGTTGCGGATCAGGCGCAGGCGGCTTGCGGGCCAACGTCGCGTCAGCTCATAGGCAGACCGCGGCGGGCAGATCATGTCATAGCGCCCCTGAACGACATAGCCGGGGATATGCTCGATCCGGGCGATGTTCTTCAGGATTTGCCCGTCCTCTTCAAGGAAACCGGCATTGTGGAAATAGTGATTTTCAAGCCGCGAAAACGCATGCGCATAAACCGGCGGCACCTCTCCGCCCGCACCATCGGACGACACCGAGGCAAGTGCGTTTTCCCACGTTGCCCAGGCGCGGGCATATTGGATTTCGGTCGTTCGCTCGCCGCTGAACAGGCGTTTGTGATAGGCGGCGATCAGGTCGTTATGCTCGTCTTCCGGGATGAGGCTGGTGAACCGCGCCCAGGCCTCGGGCCAGAACTGACCGGCCCCGCCACCATAAAACCACTGCAATTCGCGCCGGGTCATCAGGAACACCCCGCGCAACACAAGACAGGCCACCCGGTCGGGATGGGTCTGGGCATAGACCAGCGACAGGGTCGCCCCCCAGCTTCCGCCGAACACGATCCATTGCTCGATGCCCAGCGTCGCGCGGATTCGTTCGATATCCGCAACCAGATGCCAGGTGGTGTTCGCCTCGACCGACGCATGCGGCGTGGATTTGCCACAGCCGCGCTGGTCAAACAGCACGATCCGGTAAACCGCCGGGTCGAAATAGCGCCGCATCGCCGGGCTGCACCCGCCCCCCGGACCGCCATGCAGCACGACCACGGGCACCCCTTGCGGATTTCCGCATTGCTCTACATAGACAGTATGGCCGTCGCCGACCTCCAGCATCCGCTGATCGAACGGGGTCGTCGGCGGATAGAGATACTGAACTGCGCTTTTTTGGCCCGAGTTTTTGTCCATGGATGACCTATATAGGTGTGGGCGCCCAAATGAGCATATGGAGACGAGAATGCAAGCCTCTCAGACCACCGTCGACCCGAACGAAGTTGCCAAGTTCGAGGCCATGGCCGCCGAGTGGTGGGATCCCAACGGCAAATTCAAACCGCTGCACATGCTCAACCCCTGCCGTCTGGACTATATCACGTCCCAGATCGCGGGCGAGTTCGATCGCGACCTTTCCGCGCCGGAGCCGTTCAAAGGACTGCGGCTGCTGGACATCGGCTGCGGTGGCGGATTGCTCTCGGAACCGATGGCACGGCTGGGCGCCACCGTCGTCGGCGCCGATGCCGCCGAACGCAATATTCCCGTTGCGCAGGTCCATGCCGAACAATCCGGGCTGACTATCGACTATCGCAACACCACGGCCGAGGCGCTGGCCGAGGGAGGCGAACAGTTCGACGTGGTTTTGAACATGGAAGTGGTCGAACATGTCGCCGACCCGCTGGCCTATCTCACCGCCTGCCAGCAACTTTTGAAACCGGGCGGGCTTCACATCTGTTCAACCATTAACCGCAATCCGAAAAGCTTTGCCATGGCCATTGTCGGGGCGGAATACGTCATGCGCTGGCTGCCCAAAGGCACGCATGAATGGGACAAGTTCATCACACCGGACGAGTTGTTTGCGCTGATCGAACAAGCGGGCCTGACGCCTGTTGATCGTAAGGGGTTCGTGTTCAACCCGATCTTCTGGACCTGGTCCCTGTCGGATCGCGACCTCAGCGTGAACTATGTCACCGCCAGCCTGAAGCCGGCCTAACCGTCGCCCTCAAGCCTGCCGCGCAGCTCTCGCAGAATTGGCAGCACTGAACGCACACGCCTTTCGCCCAGTTCCGACACGATTTCGCCGATCATCGGCGCGATCGAGGCAAGCGCCGCGTCGCGGGCGCGGTTTCCCGCCGGGCTGATCGACACCATCTTGCGCCGCGCATCGTCCCAATCGGGGCGGATATGCACGTATCCCGCCGCTTCGAGTTTCGACAGGGTGTTGGTCATCGCGCCCCGCGTGACGTGGAATGCCTTTGCCAGTTGCGCCGGGCTGCGTTCCACCCCGGAATGCGCCAATTGGTTGAGAACCGAGAAATGCGACAATTCCATGCCCTTGGGCAACGCGCGGGTAAGCCGGGCGCGGGCCAGCTGGTCCGCCATCAGGATCTCTCCAAACAACGAGATCGCAAGTGCGTTATTGTCGCTCATATCCGGCCTTTCCAGGTTCAGGGTGGCCTTGGGCTGTCAAACGGAGGGTCCGTCAAACGGGCGGTCATGGCGCAGGGATGGCACCTTTTTCCGCGCCTCGTCCACTTTGGCAAGGTCCAGATCGACAAAACTAAGCCCTGGCGCCTCGCCCGCATCGGCCAAAACCTCTCCCCAGGGCGCAATTGCCAGCGAATGCCCAAATGTTTTGCGCGTTCTGCCACGGCTGGCAGCATGGGTGCCGGTCTGGGCCGGGGCCAGTACATAGCAACCGGTTTCAATAGCGCGCGCCGTCAACAGCGTATGCCAATGCGCCGCGCCGGTCACATGGCTGAATGCAGCCGGGACCGTCAGGATTTGCGCCCCGGCCTTGGCCAGCGCACGGTGCAGATAGGGAAAACGCACATCGTAACAGATCGTCATCCCGATCTTGCCAAACGGGGTGTCGGCAACCACCGCTTGGTCGCCGGGCCGATAGCCATCGGATTCGCGATAGGTCTCGTCCGGGGTCACGTCGACGTCGAACATGTGGATCTTGTCGTATCGTGCCACGATCCCGCCTGTCGGGTCTATCAGGAAAGACCGGTTGGCAAAGCGGCCGTCTGCATCATGTGTCTTGAGCCCAAGTGACCCGATCAACAGCCAGATACCCAGCTTGGCGGCTTCGTCCCGTAGCCCGGCAAGAGTGGAGTCGTCCTGCTCCAGCTGCAAAACAGCGTTTTGATGCGTCCGGCTGCCCGATACGCAATTCGTCACCTCAGGCGTCAGGCAGAACCCCGCCCCCTGTTCCGCCGCCTGCCGCAACATGGCGCGCACTGCGCCAAGGTTTTCGCCCGGATCGTCGGACGAGGTGATCTGTAGAAGCGCCGCCTTCACCGATCAGGCCGCCAGCAACGGGTCAAGCTTGCCGGCCCGCTCAAGCGCATAAAGGTCATCGCAGCCGCCGACATGGGTTTCGCCTATGAAAATCTGCGGAACAGTGCGCCCACCATTGGCGCGGGCGATCATCTCGGGCTTGCGGTCGGGATCGCTCCGAACGTCAATTTCGGTGAAGGCGACGCCTTTCTGGGTCAGAAGCCGCTTGGCAGCATGACAAAATCCGCAAAGCGGGCTGGTATAGATTTCGACGGGTTTCATGTCTCTTGGTCCAAATTCGTCCTTTGGGACAAATCTAGGCGTCCTTGTCGACGCGCGCCAGTGTCAGAACGCATATCCGTGTCGCGCCCGCCGCATGACAGACTTCAGCGACCGCAGCCAAAGTCGCCCCCGAGGTCATGACATCATCCACCACGATCACGTTTCGCCCCATCAGCTGCCCGGCCTGGCGTGGGTTCACACTCATCGCGCCGTCCAGCCTTTGAAACCGCTCATCGAAACTCAGCCCGTCGGTCGATCCCTTGTCGCCCGTCCGCAATACCGCATCCGGGATGACATCAAGCCCCAAGCCGCGCGCCAACTTCCTGCGCAAGAAGCGCAGCCTGATTGTAGCGACGCTTGAGATAGCGCCATTTGTGCATGGGAACGGGCACCAGAACCTCGGTCCCGGTCAGCATCGGTTTCGCGACCCGCGCCATCCAGACCGCGGCCGGGTGGCAGATATCGGTGCGATCGCCGTGTTTCAATCCCAGCACCAGCTTGCGACCATTGCCGCGATAGATCAGCGCGCTGCGCCCTTGCGCCCACGGGCGGGGAATGGTCATGCAGTCATCGCAATGCACAGAGGCCCCTTCGTTCGTCGTTCCCGGCAGCGGTGTGCCACACAGATCGCACACCAATCCGCCGATGAACGGCGTTTCGCGCCAGCAAGGACCGCACAGGCCGAAATCGCTGTCGACACGGTCCCCGCAGGAAACGCACCGGGCGGGATAGATCATGCGCAAGGCGGTTTGAAACCCGCGCAACATCGCCCTATTGTCCGCCCTCATGACAAGACCACCCCAAATGACTGACCGCGCCGCCCTGATGCGCAACCGAAACCGCGCCAGGCCAGATGGCCTGTTCCTGCACCGCGCGGCGGTGGAAGAGGTTCAGGATCGCCTGACCATGGTTAACAGGGCGTTTACGAAGGTCGCGATCGTCACCTCACAGCCCGACGAATGGCGGCGCTGCGTGCCGCATGCTGATATCGTCGCGGATGATGATGTTCTGAGCCTGCAGCCCGACACCTATGACCTTGTCATTCATGGGTTGTGCCTGCATTGGGCCAACGACCCGGTGGGCCAGCTTGTGCAATGCCGAAACGCACTGAAACCCGATGGATTCTTCCTTGGGGCGATGTTTGGTGGCCAGACCCTGACCGAGCTGCGCGCCGCGCTGGGCCAGGCCGAATCCGAAGTCACCGGGGGATTGTCCCCCCGCATCGCCCCGATGGGCGAAATCCGCGATCTTGGCGGATTGCTGCAGCGGGCAGGGTTGGCACTGCCGGTGGCCGACCTTGTGCCCCTGAAAGTGACCTATGAAACGCCCTGGCATCTGATGCGCGAATTGCGCGCCATGGGCGAGGCCAACGCCCTTGCCCATCGCCTGCGCCGTTTCACCGGGCGCAAGGTCCTGATGCGTGCGGCAGAAATCTATACCCAGACCTTCATGGAGGACGGGCGTATCCCGGCAACGTTCGAGATGATCTTTCTCACCGGCTGGGCGCCCGATGCGTCGCAGCCGCAACCCCTGCGCCCCGGATCGGCCTCGGCGCGGCTGGCGGACGCATTGGGCACCGACGAAACAAAGCTTAAGGATTGACCGGACGCCCCGGCGCGTTAGATCGCGATCAGGCTAGATCACAGGACAAGATGACCCGAGACATGAGCAGACCCGAACACGCCCCCAAGGACCACCCCGCCACACCACGCGGCAAGACCGGCGTCCTGATTGCCAACCTCGGGACACCCGACGACTATAGCTATTGGCCGATGCGCCGTTATCTGAACGAGTTTCTGTCGGACAAGCGGGTGATCGACTATCCCAAGTGGAAATGGCAGCCAATCCTGCAGGCGATCATCCTGACCAAAAGGCCGTTTTCCTCTGGGGCGGCCTACAAATCGATCTGGAACGAGGACAAGGGCGAAAGTCCGCTGATGACCATTACCAAGGATCAGACCGCCGCCATCGCCGCGACGATGAAGGATCGGTTCGGCGATCAGGTCATGGTCGATTTCTGCATGCGCTACGGCAACCCCTCGACCCGCTCCAAGGTCCGCGAGATGGTGGCTGCGGGCTGTGAACGTATCCTGTTCTTCCCGCTTTACCCGCAATATGCCGGCGCAACGACGGCCACCGCGAATGACGAGTTTTTCCGCGCCCTGATGGACGAGAAATGGCAGCCCGCCGTGCGCACTGTCCCGGCCTATTTCGAGCATCCCGGCTATATCGACGCTTTGGCGAAATCGGTCGAAACCGCTTATGGCGCGATGAATCAGAAACCCGAGCTTCTGGTGGTTTCCTACCACGGGATGCCGATCCGCTACCTGATGGAAGGCGACCCCTATCACTGCCAATGTCAGAAATCGACGCGGCTGTTGAAAGAACGGCTGGGTTGGGAGGATACCCAGTTGATCACCACCTTCCAGAGCCAGTTCGGACCCGAGGAATGGCTGCAGCCCTACACGGTCGAAGAAGTTGCGCGGCTGGCGCGCGAAGATGGCAGGAAGAACATCGCCGTGATCGCCCCAGCCTTTTCCGCCGATTGCATCGAGACGCTTGAAGAGATTAACGAAGAGATCAAAGAAAGCTTTGAGGAGGCCGGGGGCGAGACATTTACCTATATCCCCTGCCTCAACGACGCACCCGACCATATCGCGGCCTTGTCCGATATCATCTCGGACAATCTCAGGGGTTGGCTGGACTGATCTGTGCGCTCTCGGCGCGGTTCACGCTTTGAGTTGGTGCAGAGTTGATAGCCAAAAGAAAAAAGGCGGGGCCAAAACCCCGCCTTTTTAATATTCAATTGATACTGCGACTTAGTCGGCAGCAGCAACAGCAGCAGCAACAACGGCCAGCAGCAGCAGGGGAACCCAGATGCCTTGTGCCGACGAACCTGCTTGTTCTTCAACAACGATCGGCTCAACAATCGGGTCAGCCATCGAACCTGCGGTCGCGGTCGATGCGGCTGCGGCCAGGGCTGCTGCGAGAACGAGTTTCTTCATAATTAACCTCCAGTTTTAGCTCATCGTCGCAAAATTGAGGACGACGACAAGCTCCCAAGACTTACCTCGTAATTTGTCTCTAAACAACAAATTAGGGGTTTTGCAAACTGATCTTAACGGCAATTTCAATGACTCAGGCCACTTGTCGTCAAATTAGCAACACTTGAGTCCCAACCTTCGCCAGCTCGAAAAGCTGTGAAATATGCTCATTGTAAAGGCCGATACAGCCATTCGACGACCGCCGCCCGATCTTGCGTGTGTCATGCGTGCCATGAATACGGTAGTAAGTCCAGCTCAGATACAACGCATGCGTGCCCAGCGGGTTATCCGGTCCGGGTGGCACATAGTCCGGCCACTCGGGATTGCGCTTGCGCATCGCCGGTGTCGGACGCCAATCCGGGCCTTCGACCTTGCGAACGACACTGGTGCGCCCTTTTCGGGTCATGTCGTCGGTCAGTGGAACGCTGGTCGGGAACAACTTGTAGACGCTTTGGTCATCCGACCAGTAATGCAAGGCCCGGCTCGAAATGTCGACAAGGATGGCCCCATTGCGGGTATTGCTGAAATAGGGACGCCAATCCAGCGTGCGGAAACTTGAGATATTGCGCTTGACCACTTCCGAGACATCGCGCTCGACCTCGACTGTTTCATCGCCATCCACGGAAGTCTGTGCCAACGCTGGCGCAGCCAACAACGCAGCACTCCCGGTCAAGAATGCCCGGCGCCCCACTTTGCTGGACTTGAAATCAGCCATGAACCCCTCCACGAAACTCAAATAGACCACGCGATCATATTGCGGGATTGCCGCAGTCGCAAATCAAACACCGGGCCCGGCCTGCTCTGGTTCCATTGTGGGTTTCCTTTGCAACGCACAACAGGCTAGAGAAGGCGTCAACACGAAAACGGAATACGTCCCATGACCCGATTGATTGCCCTTGTCCTGTTGTCTGCCCTGACCCTTGCCGGTTGCGACGCCGGCGTCGGCACATCTCAATACAAGGTCTCGGCAGGAGGGACGTCCAAGGTCCAGTACCGCACGCTTGATTCGGTAAACGCGCTGCGCAGCGCCGCAGGGGTGCAACCGGTGCAGCTGAATGCGCAGTTGAACGCCGCAGCCGCGACTCATGCCCGCGACATGTCCGTTCAGAACCGGCCCTGGCATTTCGGTTCGGACGGCTCGTCCCCGATCGAACGCGTGGCGCGTACAGGTTACGCGGGCCGGTTAGTCGGTGAAACCATCTCGGAAACCTATGAGACCGAGCTTGAAACCCTCGGCGCGTGGATGGAACAGGATGACACCCGCGCGGTGATCCTGGACAAGGATGCCCGCGACATGGGATTTGCCTGGTTCCAGGAAAGCAACGGCAAGATCTGGTGGACGCTGGTCATGGGCACAAGCGAACAGGCGCCGATGATCCCGAACTGATCCGGCCGGACGTCAGGAAACCCCTGGCTCAGGGATAGATCATCACCGGCGTACCGGTCTTGACCATCGCATAGATGTCCTCGATCTCAGAATCCGATACGGCAACACAGCCCGCGGTCCAATCCTTGGTGCCCCGAATATACCGGTTCGGCCCACCGTGGATGAAGATATCACCACCCGGAGATTTGCCGATGGCCGATGCCCGCGCGCGGTCGGTCTCATTAGGATAGGAAATTCCAAGACTCAGGTGGAACTCGCTGTTCGGGTTGCGGCGATCGATGAGATAGGCCCCTTCCGGCGTGCGCCCGTCACCCTCGTGTTGCTTGTGGCCGCTGGGCTGGAACCCCAACCCGATATCGTATTTCTTCAGCACCTTGTCGTGGTGCATCAGATACATGCTGCGGTTTTCCTTGTAGACCAGAACACGCGTGACCTCTGGGCCGTTATAGGTCTTGAACTTGGATGAACACCCGCCCAGTCCGACCACAAGAATGGACGCCATCACCACTGCTACCCAGCGCATTTTCAATCTGCCCCTACTGCTCGTTGCCTTGTTTTATATGGCTATGTTTTACACCAAACCGACCGTCTTCGGTAGGCCGCAATTGCAATACTGTCGACAAAGGCGCCAATCAGCGGCTGAAGCGGGCAGCGATCTCGATATGGCTTGACCATCGGAACTGATCGACAACCTGCACCCACTCAAGGCGATACCCCGACTCCAAAAGGGTTTTTGCATCCCGGGCAAAGGTGACCGGATTGCAGGAAACAAAGGCAATCACCGGCACCTTGGATGCGCCAAGCTCTGCCACTTGCGCTTCGGCGCCTGCACGGGGCGGGTCGATCACCGCGAAATCGTATTTCAGATCCTCGGCCATGACAGGGTTACGGAACAGATCACGCGCCTCGGTCGTGACCTTCTTCAGACCCTGTGCGCGCCGCCAGCCCGAATCCAGTGCGGCCACCATCGCGGCCTCGCCCTCAACAGCGTGCATCTCGGCGCTTTCTGCCAACGGTAGGGTGAAGGTGCCACAACCTGCAAACAGGTCGATCCCGCGCCTGGCCGTTCCAACCACATCCTGCACAGCCGTCAGCAGCACCGCCTCGCCCTCGGGCGTCGCCTGAAGAAAGGCGCCCGGCGGCGGCACGACCCGCGCCGCGCCAAAAGCCTGAGTCGGCGGATGGCGCATTGCCACCACTTCGCCGTTCCACGACAGCCGCGCCAGTCCGTGCTGCTCACAGGCTTGCGCCAGCGTCGCCAACAGCGGCCCGTCTGTCGGCTTGCCGCCAACGACCGACAGGTCCAAACCCGCCAACGAAACGGTCGCCGTGACCGACATCTCCCCCTTGCGGCTGCCGCCCAGCACCGCCAGCGCCTTGGCAACTTCCAGCGCGGGCTTGAGACCCGGATCGATCAGCTGGCAATCGGGGATCTCGACAATCACGTCCGAGGCACGCCCGTGAAACCCCGCCAGCGCACCCTTCTTTGTGCGCCGAACCGAGAATGTCGCCCGCCGTCGAGTTGCGATACCCGAGGTGATCGTCGCGCGCACATCGGCCGCGATCCCCTGTGCCGCCAATGCCTGCACCACCACGTCGCGCTTCCAACCTGCAAGGAAGTCGTCCGAGCCATGCATCAACTGGCACCCGCCGCAGGATTTGAAATGGCGGCAAGGCGGGCGCACCCGCGCATCCGAGGGCGTCACGATTCGCACTTCCGTCAATCGGGTGCCATCAAGCGTCCCGGTCACCACCTCACCCGGCAGCGTCATCGGCGCAAATACCGGCCCGGCGGCAATGCCGTCGCCCTGATGTCCCAATCGTTCGATCACGTATTCTGTCATGCCCCTCCCCTAGCGCGACCTCACACACAAGGAAAGCCCGGCTCTATTCGGCCGCATCCTCGGTTTGCAGAAACCCGCCCGACTGTCGCGCCCAGAAGCTGGCATATAGCCCGTTCTTGCCCAAAAGGTCGTCATGACTGCCCTGCTCGACGATATGCCCGTCATCCAGCACAAGGATGCGGTCCATCCGCGCAATGGTCGACAGACGGTGGGCAATGGCGATGACGGTCTTTCCTTCCATCATGCCATAAAGCGTTTCCTGAATCGCCGCCTCGACCTCGGAATCAAGTGCGCTTGTCGCCTCGTCCAAAATCAGGATCGGCGCGTCTTTCAGCATCACCCGCGCCAGCGCGATGCGCTGGCGTTGGCCGCCCGACAGCTTGACCCCGCGCTCACCCACCTGCGCGTCATAGCCCGTTCGCCCCTCGGGGTCTTGTAGATCAAGGATGAAATCATGCGCCTCGGCCCTTTTCGCCGCCGCTATCATCTGCGCCTCACTCGCGTCGGGCCTGCCATACAGGATATTGTCACGGACCGAGCGATGCAGCAGCGATGAATCCTGCTGCACCATACCGATCACGTCCCGCAGGCTGTCTTGCGTCACGCCCGTAATGTCCTGCCCGTCAATCAGGATCCGTCCAGCTTCGGCGTCATAGAAGCGCAAAAGCAGCTTGACCAAGGTCGATTTCCCGGCACCCGAGCGACCGATCAGCCCGACCTTCTCACCCGGCGCGATGGTCAGCGACACCTTGTCCAGCCCCCCGGCCCCGCGCCCGTAATGATGCGACAGGTCACGCAATTCGATCCGACCCTCAGCCATCTGCAATGGTTTCGCATCCGGTGCGTCGACAAGGTCGATTGGCTGGGCAATCGTCTCCATCCCTTCGGCCACGACGCCCAGTTGTCGGAAAAACGTGGTCAGTGCCCACATGATCCAGCCCGTCATCGCGTTCAAGCGCAGGGTCAGCGCGGCGGCGGCGGCCACCACGCCTACGGTGGCATCGCCGCCCATCCAAAGCCAGATCGCCCAGCCAACCACGGCCACCACAAGAAAGCCGTTCAACGTGACCAGCGCGACATCCATGATCGTGTAGATCCGCATCTCGGCGCGGAACGTCTCGCGGCTGTGTTCGATGGCATCCTTGGCATAATCCAGCTCTCGTCTGTTATGCGCGAACAGCTTCACGGAATGGATATTGGTATAGGCATCCACCACCCGCCCGGTCACTGCCGAGCGCGCATCCGACGCTTTTTGCGACGCAGGGCCGACCCGTTTCGTGGTCCAGACCACCAGCACCGCGTATAGCGCCAGCCAGATCAGCATCGGGATCACCAGCCGTGGATCGCTGTCGGACAACAACACGATTGCTGCCGCGAAATAGGCAATCGAGAAGGTGATCGCGTCAAAGACCTGAAAAATCGCCTCACCCGCCGCTGGGGGCGTCTGCATGATACGGTTGGCAATCCGCCCGGCAAAATCGTTTTCGAACCAGCCAACCGACTGTCGCAACACGTGCTTATGCGCCCGCCAGCGGATCAGTGTTCCGAAGTTCGGCAGGATCGTGTTGTTCAGCAGCAGTACGTCAAACGCCTGGATCGCCGGACGGATCAACAGCATGAAACCCACGACGCCAATCAGTTCCCACTTGTAGGTCTGCCAGACCTGCGCCGGATCGCCGGAAAGCAGGTCCACCAGCCGGCCCATGTAGTAAATGAGCCAGATCTCGATCACCGCGACCACGACGGACATGATCGCCGCGACCACAAACACCTTGCGGAACGGGACCATGTAACGGGCCAGGAAAGGCCACAGTTTTTGCGGCGGGGCGTCTTCTTCGACGTAATCGACATAGGGATCAACGAGGTTTTCGAAATACTTGAACATCAGGGGGTGCCTTCAGGTAACAGGACATGCAAATGGGATCGGCCGCGCCGCTCAAACTGGCGCGCTGGTTTATCGGTTCAGGTGAACCAAATCCCGCGATACATGCTGCACCCTCCTTGTCAGGTAACGGTGACATTGGCGCGAAGGTCGTCGGTTGTCAAATCTGCAGGTCAGATGACCAGCGAAACTGCAAATGCCGCCAGCACCGCCGCCATGACGCGGGCAAAGATGCGCCATACCTGCGGGTGAGCCAACAAGTATCGCAGCCCAGCCCCGGTGCCGGACCAGAACAGGCAGACAAACAGGTTGAAGCCGGAAAACGCCAGACCCATTCGCAGCGCTTCGGCTGCAACAGGAAGGCCCGACGGATACGCGGATGACGCCGCCAACGCGACCGCCCAGATTTTCGGGTTCACCCATTGGAACAACACCGCCTGAAAAAAGGTGAAAGGCCGCGCCTTGGTGTCGGTGCTGGGCGGGGCCGTAACCCACAGTTTCCAGGCCATCCAAAGCATCCAGACCGCCGCGGCAATCCTCAGCCCTGCTTCAAGAACCGGCATCGCCAGAAGCAATGCACCAATGCCCAGCGCGGTCAGCGCGGCGATGATCCCTACCCCCAGCACGACGCCAAACAAATGCGGCAACGTCGCGCGAAAACCAAAACGCGCGCCAGACGTGGTCAGCAAAATGACATTTGGACCCGGGGAGAACAGGCCAAGAAAGACGAACCCGAAAAGCGGGTCTAATCCGGCCCAAAACGTTGTCATTTCAAGGCCAGAAGCGTGTGTTTGTCCAAGGTGAACCCCGAAGCGATCCAGAGGTTTTCCAGCTTGGTCAGCGCCGCGCCCAGCGCGGGACCCTGAACATCCGGCATCAGGTCGGTGGCAGAGATGGGGAACCGCGCCGCCGCGCCCTTGGTAAGATCGGCCTGCATCATGTCAGGCAAGGTCATCTCCAGCACCGCCGACCGCAACAACAACACATCGCATCCAGTGTCCTTGCCGAAACGATAGCCCAGTTCCGCCGCGCCAGCGGGTGTTCCGATCTGCTCTCTGAGCAGGGTCAGTCGTTTGCCGTCCTGTCTCGACAACCTCAGACGTTTCGGCAGGTCATCCCCGCCTAGCGCCGCCAATCGCCGCAGCGCATCCGGCGCGACGCCAACCTGCCCCTCAAGGTGAACAAGAGGGGCCAGCGCGCGGTCATCTGCGCCGGGCAAAAGCCGCGCAAGCGCCCCGGTCGCTCGCATCGCGCCCACGGCTGGCGCGGGATCGGGTGCGGCCAGCAGTTTCAACGTCTCGGCCCCGACACGTTCACGCGAAAGTGTCTCTAACCCGTCCAGATTCGCGGCAATTGCCGCCAGTGCATCTGCATCCATTCCAGCCTTTTCATCGCCGTACCAGGCGTGAAACCGGAAGAAACGCAGCGCCCGCAAATAGTCCTCTTGCAGGCGTTCTGTCGCGTCGTCGATGAAGCGCACCCGCCGCGCGTCAAGGTCGGCCAGCCCACCCAATGGATCGAGAACGGTGCCGTCCGAACACGCGTAAAGCGCGTTCATGGTAAAGTCGCGGCGATGGGCGTCATCCTCAACCCGTGGCGAAAACGCTACCACCGCACGGCGCCCGTCGGTTTCCACGTCCTTTCTGAAGGTCGTGATCTCGTGCGGGACGTGATCCGACACCACCGTAACGGTGCCATGGTCGATACCCGTTGGGATCGCATGCAATCCCGCCTTCTCCGCCAGCGCGACCACCTGATCGGGATGCGCGTCAGTGGCGATGTCGATGTCGTTGACCTCGGTGCCCAACAGGGCGTTGCGCACACAGCCACCGACAAACAGCGCCTGATACCCGGCGCCTTCCAGCATGACACACACGGCCTGCGTCGCAGGTCGGGTGATCCAGTCGCCGGTTATTTTTGTCATCGCGGCAGCCTTTCAGCCAGTCCGCGCAAGATGCGCGCCGTCGCACCCCAGATGTAATAGGGGCCAAACGGCACCGTGAAATAATGCCGTCGCTGCCCCATCCACCGCCGAGACTGAATCGAGAACCGCGCCGGGTTTGTTACATGAGACAGCGGCACGTGGAACACTTCCTCGACTTCACCGGGCTCGGGAACGATGTCGAATGCCTGCCTGACCCTGCCCAAAACAGGTGTCACGGTAAAACTGGTCACGGTTTCATGGGTTGGCAACGTGCCCAGAACGTCGACATTGCCGGTCGGCAGGCCAATTTCCTCACGCGCCTCACGAAGGGCGGCGGCGATGACATCGGCATCCCCGTCATCCTGCTTGCCGCCGGGAAAGGCGATCTGACCCGGATGGTGTTTGAGATGCGAGGCCCGCTTGGTCAGAATGACATGCGGCACATCATCGACGATCTGGATCGGCACCAACACCCCGGCCGGTCGCAATTTCCGGCCCTCGGGCAGTTTCACATCCGGGTTCAGGTCAAAATCCGACGACGCCCCGCCATCCCGCTGCAATGCCGCGATGAGGGGCACCAGCGGATCAGTCACGCGCCTCTCCTTCGGCTTCCCCATCAGCATCAAACCCCAGCGTCTTGGGGTCCAATGCATAATGTGCGCCGCAGAACTGACAATCGGCTGTGACGATGCCATCATCAGTGGTCATCGTCTCGATATCCCTGGCCGAATAGATCGACAGGCTTTCGCGCACGCGATCTTCGGAACAGGTGCAGCCGAAGCGGACCGGCTGAGTGTCATAGACGCGCGGGGTTTCCTCGTGGAACAGGCGCAACAACAGGGTTGCCGGGTCCACCGAAGGGCCGATCATCTCTAGATCCTCAACCGAATCCAGCAGGATGTTTGCGCGGTTCCAGTTTTCGCCGTCGTCGCCATCCAGAAGGTCGCTGGCCACCAACAACCCATCCTCGCCGCTGCCGCCTTCACCCTTGGCAAAAGGTGACGCCTTGGGCATGTGCTGCAGCATCACTCCACCGGCGCGCCAGTGTTCGCCGACACCGGGTTCGATTGACTTGCCGAAACGCAGTTCGAACCGGGTCGGCAACTGTTCGGACTGGGCGAAATAGGCCTCGGCGCAGGCTTTCAACGACCCGCCCGCAATCGGGGTGATCCCCTGATAGGGCTGCATATCCGTGCCCTGGTCGATCATGATCGCGAAATACCCTTCGCCCACCTGCTCAAACGGCGGCGCGTCGGTCAGGCGGTCGCGGTCGAAACTGGCATAGGCGCGGATGCGGGCGGGCTCACCCTCTTCGGTCGGGCCGTAATAGTCGGTTGCGATCATGCGCACGGCGCCCTTCGACTGCACCTGCAGCGACAGCTTCCAGCGCAGCTTGACCGTCTGACCGATCAAAGCGGTCAAAAGCGCCATCTCGGCGATCAGCGCCTCGACCTGCGGGGGATAGTCGTGCTGCTTCAGGATGCCGCTCAGCACGGAATCCAGCCGCGCAACGCGACCGCGCACATCAGAAGCATCCAGTTGGAACGGCAATACCGTGTCGTCCCAGGCGATTTTGGTACCAATACTCATCGGGTTTCCTTCGGGGTCTTCCCTTGCCTTATCGCGACTATATAAGGGCGACAAGACGAACAGGAAGGGACCGACCCCATGATCCCCAGATTTGGCGCCCCCCCAACAGCCGGTATCAACTACCGTCCGCGCCCCGGCGCCTATGCTGTTCTTCTGCGGGGTCGGGACATGCTGGTCACCTTCCAGGACGAACCGGACTACGAGTTTCAGCTGCCAGGCGGCGGTATCGACCCCGGCGAATCACCCCAGCGCGCACTGCACCGCGAGGTTTACGAGGAAACCGGCTGGACCATTTCGACCCCAGTACGGCTGGGCGCGTTCCGTCGGTTTGCCTATATGCCGGAATATGACCTTTGGGCCGAAAAACTATGCACGATCTACCTGGCGCGCCCGGTCACACGGCTGGGTCCGCCGACCGAACCGGGGCATACTGCCTTCTGGATGGACGCCGAGGACGCAATCCCACTTCTGGCCAATACCGGCGATCAGCATTTTGCGCGGCTGGCTCTGGGCTAATGGTCAAACGCCAGGACCATTCCCGAAACATCGTCGGGAAACGCGTCCGTGCCCGTATAGGCCGAAAGCCGTGCCAATAGCGTTTTGGCCAAGGACCCCAACGGGTCCCGCCCGATCTGAGAAATCATGTCCGCCAGCCCGTCCTCTCCCAGCATACCACCTGCCGCGCCAGGACATTCGGTGATCCCGTCCGACAAAAGGAACAAGCGATCGCCGGGCGCCAGGGTCATTTGGAACAGCGGATAGTCCGCCCCCTCGATCAGACCCACGGGCAGACCCCCTGGGCCTGTCTGTTCGACCCCGCCATCCGCCCGCAGGACCACGGGGTGCGGATGGCCCGCCTGACTCATCGTCACTGCGCCGGTTTCGAAATCCACCTCGGCCAGCAGCATCGTGAAATAATGTTCGGTCGCCATATCCTCAAGCGCGATACGGTTCAGGCGCGCAATCACCTCATTCGGCGGCAGATGCAGGTAGTATCCGTCGGCCGTATGCTGCATCGCCACGTTCTGTTCCGGTGAAGTTGCTGACAGGTATCCCGCCAACCGCGCCGTCATCAGCGCCGAGCTGATACCATGACCCGAAACATCAATCGAAAACAGCCCAAGGCGACGGTCGTCAATTCTGTACTGACCCACAAGGTCGCCCCCGACATGCCCCGAGGATTTCAGGAAAGACGCTACAGTCGACCCGCGAAACCGCACCACGCGGCGGGGTAGAAGCGACATCTGAAGCTTCTGCGCTTCGAGCAAATCCTTGTCGAGCCTGTCGTGGATCACCTGCAACTCGCTCAGCGTATCGGCGATCACCCTGTTCTTCTCGAACAATTCCGCCTGCATCGCCAGAATGCGCTCTCCGGCCTGAATGCGCGCCCGCAATTCATGCCCGTTCACGGGCTTGGTCAGAAAGTCATCCGCGCCGCTTTCAAGGCCTTGGGCAACCTCGTCCTTGTCACTTTTCGACGTCAGAAGAATGAAATAGCTATAGCGGTCCGAAGGCAGTTGCCGGAAGGCGCGACAAAACTCCAGCCCATCCATACCGGGCATCATCCAGTCGGACAAAATGATGTCGGGCCGGTCTATCTTGCAGAGCTGCAGTGCTTCCAGTCCCGTCTCGGCCTCGGACACGATGAAGCCGGACCTCTCAAGCCCAGCGCGCAATAGGCGGCGCTGAAGGCGACTGTCATCCACCACCAGAACAGTGCGCGTCGGCGCCCGTCTTTCTGCGACGCCCTGCGCCGGTTCAGTATCAATAGCTGGAACGGAACGCATCCCGCTACCCCCACGTTACCTGAGTTGCCCATCACCCGATCAAAACACCTGACGGCATTTTCCTAACAATCGCTGAACCCGAAAACTCTAATGATTAAACATGTTCCCTTTGCGATTTCGAAACCCTGGTCCGCTTCACTGCCAACAAAGGAGAACGGCATGATCGATTGGTCTCGCGTAAACGATTTGAAGGATGAAATTGGCGAAGACGACTTCGCTGAAGTTGCCGAGATTTTTCTTGAGGAGGTGGACGACGCCATCGCCCGCCTGCCGCGATCAACTGATCTTGCTGCCGACCTGCACTTCCTGAAAGGCAGCGCACTGAACCTTGGATTTTGCGACCTCGGGACTCTGTGCCAACTGGGGGAAAGCGCGGCCGCTGGTGGTGCCAAGGTTGACATTGCCGCCATCACATCGGCCTATTCCCTGTCCAGACAAGCATTTGTTGACAGACTTGGCTGACGGAACCACCTGCGCCACCTTGCTCCTTTGCCAAAAACCCGGTATCGCGCGGTCTCGACAAAGACGATTGCAAGGACCTCAGACATGTCGGCACCAAAGAAAGTTGTTTTGGCCTATTCCGGTGGCCTCGACACCTCGATCATCCTGAAATGGCTGCAAACCGAATATGGCTGCGAGGTCGTGACCTTCACCGCCGATCTCGGCCAGGGGGAAGAGCTTGAGCCGGCGCGCAAAAAGGCCGAGCTTCTGGGGATCAAACCCGAAAACATCTATATCGAAGACATCCGCGAAGAATTCGTGCGCGATTTCGTCTTCCCGATGTTCCGCGCCAATGCCCAATACGAAGGGCTCTACCTTCTTGGCACCTCGATCGCGCGGCCGCTGATCTCGAAACGCCTTATCGAAATTGCTGCCGAAACAGGTGCCGATGCGGTTGCACATGGCGCCACTGGCAAGGGCAATGACCAGGTCCGTTTCGAACTGGCAGCCTATGCGCTGAACCCGGATATCAAGGTCATTGCGCCTTGGCGTGAATGGGACCTGACCAGCCGGACCAAGCTGATCGACTTCGCCGAACAGAACCAGATCCCGATTGCCAAGGACAAACGCGGCGAGGCACCGTTCTCGGTCGATGCCAACCTTCTGCACACTTCGTCCGAAGGCAAGGTTCTGGAAGACCCGGCAGTTCAGGCGCCCGACTACGTCTATCAACGCACCGTCCACCCCGAGGACGCACCAAACGAAGCCGAATACATCGAGATTGGTTTCGAAAAAGGCGACCCAATCAGCATCAACGGCGAAACCATGTCGCCGGCAACGATCCTGACCGCGCTCAACGAGTATGGCCGCAAGCATGGCATCGGCCGCCTTGACCTGGTCGAGGGCCGCTTCGTCGGTATGAAATCGCGGGGGATTTATGAAACCCCGGGCGGCACCATCTTGCTCGAGGCGCATCGCGGCATCGAATCGATCACCATGGACCGCGGTGCGATGCACCTGAAGGACCAGCTGATGCCGCAATATGCCGAGCTGATCTATAACGGTTTCTGGTATTCGCCCGAGCGTGAAATGTTGCAGGCCGCAATCGACAAAAGCCAGGAGCATGTCACCGGCACCGTGCGTGTGCGGCTCTACAAAGGCCTGGCGTCGACTGTCGGTCGCTGGTCCGATCACTCGCTTTATTCCGAGGCCCACGTCACCTTTGAGGAAGACGCCGGCGCCTATGATCAGAAAGACGCCGCCGGCTTCATCCAGCTTCAGGCCCTGCGCCTGAAACTGATCGCAGCCCGCAACAAACGCGTCGCAAAGTAACGCCGCGCCTCTAGCGACGTCAGCCTTGCCGAATGAACCGTGCCTGCCCTACTCAAGGGCAGGCGTTTTCATATCAGGCAGGTTCCATGTCCCTTTCCGATCTTGCGGCAAATATCCAGTCCGGTCTTACCGGAAAAACCTTCAACGGAAGTCTCAAGTTCGATTGCGGCGATGACGGCGTCATCGTCCTCGCGGACCAGACTGCCACGACAGAAAACCGTGACACCGATTGCACCATCCGCATCAGCCAGGACAACCTGGTCAAACTGCTGACGGGCAAACTGAACCCGATGACTGGCGTGATGATGGGCAAGCTCAAGGTTTCGGGCGACATGGGTGTTGCCATGAACCTTGGCAAACTCCTGGGCTGACTTTCCTCTTGCGGCAAATACCTCGGGGGTGAAGCCTGGAAACGCATGTTTCCGGGCGAGGGGGCAGCGCCCCCTACCCGCCCGCAAAAGGTGCCGCACTGCCCCAAAGCTGTTTCACCCGCGCATCGCGGCCACAGGACTTGCGATAGAACTTGTAGGCCGAGGCCTGTGACTTCGGTCCAGCCCGCGTGATCACCAGTTTCTTCCCCTTGTAGTAATCCTGGTGGTAATCCTCGGCCTTGTAGAACCGCTGCGTCGACAGGATCGGGGTCACGATCTTGCGCCCCAATGTGGCCTGGGCTTCGGCTTTGGCTGCCTCGGCCAGCGTCTTTTCCGCTTTGTCAGAGACGAATATCGCGGTGCGGTAGCTTTCGCCACGATCACAGAATTGGCCTCCTGCATCCGTGGGATCGACTGACCGGAAGAACATGGACAACAGTTCCTCGCGGCTGACGCGGGACGGGTTGAACGTGATCTTCACCGCTTCGTAATGGCCAGTGCCGCCGCGCGACACCTCTTTGTAGGTCGGATTTTTCGTCTTGCCGCCGGTATAGCCCGACACCGCGCCGATCACGCCCGGCACTTTTTCAAAATCCGCTTCGACACACCAGAAACACCCCCCTGCAACGATCAGGGTCTCGGTCCCCGCGGCATGGGCCTTGTGCTGCGCAATGGTGCCGAGAAACAGGACAATCGCCAGCAAAACGACACGGATTGAATTGCGGATGGGCATGGGTCACCTCCTGAAACTGCCTCAGCTTTGCGCCGCACGCGCGACCCGCTCAATCCCCTGAAAGGAAAAGTCACGCGCTGGTGAGATGAATTTACCCCTTGGACAGCACCAGCCGCCCGGCTAGCGTCGCGCCAAGAAGGAAGGCATCCAATGAACGACCACGTCAGTACCCACACGTCCGAGGACGACATCCGAAACGAACAGATCCAGATTTATGTAAACGGCGCGCTCAAACCCAAATCCGAAGCCACTGTCAGTGTTTATGACAGCGGCTTCATGCTGGGCGACGGCGTGTGGGAGGGGCTGCGGCTTTATGACGGCCACTGGGCGTTCCTTGATGACCACATGGACCGGCTGTTTGAAGCCGCGAAAGCCATCGACCTTGAGATCGGGCTTGATCGTCAGGGCGTGATCGACGCGCTGGAGGCCACCCGCGCCGCCAATGACATGACAACCGATGCCCATGCCCGGCTGATGGTCACGCGCGGCCCTAAAACCCGGCCGTTTCAGCATCCGTCCCTGTCGCAGCAGGGGCCGACCATGGTTATCATCATGGAACATTCAAAACCCAAGATCCCGCGCCCGATCCATCTGGCCACCGTGCCGCACATCCGGGGCCTGCCGATGACCCAAGACCCCAAGCTGAACAGTCATTCCAAGCTGAACTGCATCCTGGCCTGCATCGCGGCGGAAAAGGCGGGCGCGGACGAGGCCCTGATGCTGGACATCCACGGCTTCGTGAACACCACCAACGCCTGCAACTTCTTCATCGTCCGCAAGGGTGAGGTTTGGACTTCAACCGGGGACTACTGCATGAACGGCATCACCCGGCAAAAAGTCATCGACGTCTGCCGGGCCGATGGGATCCCGGTGTTCGAGCGCAACTATTCGCTTGTTGACACCTATGGCGCCGACGAGGCGTTCCTGACCGGCACTTTCGGCGCCCAGACCCCGGTGGGCGCGATCGACGGACGCCAGATTGGTAGCGGAGAGATGGGACCGGTGACCAAGCGCATCCGCTCACTCTATAAGGACCTCGTCGCGCGGGACGCGCAAAAATGAAGATAGCCATGTGGAGCGGTCCACGAAACTTGTCGACCGCAATGATGTATGCCTTTGGCAACCGGGGCGACTGCGCCGTGGTAGATGAACCGTTTTATGCCGCTTACCTGTCTATGACCGGCATCGTCCATCCCATGCAGGACGACATCCTGGCCGCGCAACCCACCGATCCGGCACAGGTCGTAGCGTCATTGATAGGCTCTAATCCCGCACAAAAGCGGCACTTCTATCAGAAACACATGACCCAACACATGATCGACGGTGTGCCGCGCGACTGGATGCGCGGGGTCAGAAACGTGTTCCTGATCCGCCACCCCGCCCGGGTGATCGCATCCTATGCCGCAAAACGAGAAAACCCGACGCTGGACGATATCGGTTTCCGCCAGCAGGCCGAGTTGTTCGATCTGGTCGAATGCTGGGGTGGTGATCCTGTTGTGATCGACAGTTTCGACATCCGCATGAATCCGCGATTGATGCTTGGGAAACTCTGTCTCGCCCTTGGAATCGACTTCACCGAAAGCATGCTGAACTGGCCAAAAGGCGGGCACTCGGATGACGGTGTCTGGGCTCCGCATTGGTATGGCGCCGTTTGGGAGTCGACCGGGTTTGCCGGGCCGGAAGGTGACTTGCCGACCGTGCCTGACCCTTTGCGAACTGTGCTTGAGGCTGCACTGCCTCATTACGAACGGCTGAAGGCGCGGAAATTGGTCTAGATCTCGGCGCTCTGCACCTCTTTCAGGTCAGGAATCACGTCTGCGGTTCCCAGCCGCGTGACCATGATCGCGGCGGCTTTGGTCGCCAACCGCAACGCTTGTTCCATCGGCATGCCACGATCCAGCGCAGCCAGAGTATAGCCGGTGAACGTGTCACCGGCGCCGGTGGAATCCACCACTTCGACCGGCAAGGCGGGAATCTCAACCGGATCCGCGCCCGCGGCAAGCCAGCGGCAGCCCTGCGCGCCAAGGGTAATGACCACATTCGCCACGCCCAGCGCATTGGGAGATTTTCCGGTGGCCTCTTGCAACTGACGTGCCTCGACCGCGTTCAGGATAAGGAAATCAAGGAACGGCAGAACCGCCATCACCGCGTCCGCATCAAATGGCGCGGCGGCATAGGCGACCCGCAGCCCCTGTTCCCGTGCGGTGCGGGCGGTAAACCCTTGCAGGTTGGTTTCGTTCTGCAAAACCAGCGTATCCCCCGGCGCGGCCTCGGCCAGAGCAAGGCAGACGGCAGCCTCGGAAATTGCATGATTTGCGCCGGGATAGAGAATGATCGAATTCTCGCCCGCATCATCCACAGCGATGATCGCATGGCCGGTTGCATCACCAACTGCCGTGATATGCCGGGTGTCGACGCCGTATTCGGTCAGACGTTGAACCGCCCAGCGCCCGTCCTCTCCGACAGCACCAATATGCGCGACCCGTGCCGCAGCCCGCGCCGCAGCAACAGACATGTTGGCGCCCTTGCCACCCAGACCCCGCGTCAGCTCCGTGGCGGCCAAAGTCTCACCCGGACCGGGCAAATGCGGCAGGCGATACACGATGTCAGCGTTGATGGACCCAAGATTGAAAATGGTCATGGCAGGCTTCTTGCAAATGGAACGGGCCGGACAACAATGCCCGGCCCGTTCAAAACTTCAACCCGTCTGCTTTTAGCCGACCTTGCAGGCCGCGAGGATCGCCATGTTTACGATGTCATTGGCGGTCGAGCCGGTGGAACAGATCTGGATCGAATGATCGACACCCGACAAGATCGGGCCAATCACCGTCGCGCCCGCCATTTCCTGCATCAGCTTGGTCGAGATCGAGGCCGAATGCCGCGCCGGAACCACAAGGATATTCGCCGGGCCGGTCAAACGCTGGAACGGATAGTTCTCCTGCGCCTTCGGGTTCAGGGCCACATCCACGGTCATTTCGCCCTCGTATTCGAAATCGACGCCGCGCTGATCCAGGATGGTCGGGGCGACGTGCATTTTCTGGGCGCGCTCGGACACCGGGTAGCCGAAGGTGGAGAAGCTGACAAAAGCGACTCGCGGCTCAAGCCCCATGTGGCGGGCGACGCCTGCGGCACGCTCGGCGATATTGGCCAGGTCCGTCTCGTCCGGCCATTCATGCACCAGAGTATCGGCAATCAACACGATCCGGCCGTTGTGCAACAGCGCGGTCACCCCCACCGCGCCATGTTCTGCATCGGCGTCGAATACGTGGTTTATCAACCCCAGCACATGCGCCGATTTCCGCGTCGCACCAGTGACCAACCCATCGCCATGCCCGTGCTGCAACATCAGAGAAGCAAAGACGTGCCGGTCCCGCGTGGCCAGCTTGAACGCGTCATGCTGGTCGAACCCTTTGCGCTGAAGCCGCGAGTAAAGGAAGGCCGAATAGGTCTCGATATGTTCGGAATTGCGGGCATTCACCACTTCGATTTCCGACACCGCGTCGCCAAGCCCGGCGGCCTCAAGCTTCTCGCGCACATCGTCTTCTCGACCAACGACAAGCGCCTTGCCCAGCCCCTGACGCTGATAGGTAACAGCAGCGCGCAGAACGCGGGGGTCGTCGCCTTCGGCAAAGATCATCCGGGCCTGTGCATTCCGGGCACGCGCATTCAGCCCGCGCAAGATCGACGCCGTCGGGTCCATGCGCGATTTCAACGAGGCAGAATAGCCGTCCATGTCGATAATCGGACGGCGCGCCACACCGGTGTCCATGCCAGCCTTGGCGACAGCAGGCGGAATGCGGTGGATCAGGCGCGGGTCAAACGGGGTCGGGATGATATAATCCCGACCAAAGGTCAGCTTGCGGCCATAGGCAACGGCAACCTCGTCCGGCACGTCCTCGCGGGCAAGCTCGGCCAGGGCTTCGGCGCAGGCGATCTTCATCTCGTCATTGATGGCGCGGGCGTGGATGTCTAGCGCACCACGGAACAGATAGGGAAAGCCCAGAACGTTGTTCACCTGGTTCGGATAATCGCTGCGACCCGTGGCAACAATCGCATCGGCGCGCACGGCATGGGCGTCTTCCGGGGTGATTTCCGGGTCCGGGTTCGCCATGGCAAAGATCACCGGGTTATCGTTCATCGACGCGACCATTTCGGGCGTCACTGCTCCCTTGGCCGACACACCAAGGAAGACATCGGCACCAACCATCGCCTCTTCCAGCGTGCGCAGCTCGGTTTTTATCGCATGGGCCGACTTCCACTGGTTCATGCCCTCGATCCGGCCCTGATAGATCACGCCCTTGGTGTCACATGTGATGCAGTTTTCGTGCTTGGCACCCATCGATTTCAGCAGTTCGATACAGGCAATCCCCGCCGCACCTGCGCCATTGAGGACAATCTTCACATCCTCGATTTTCTTGCCCGAGATATGCAGCGCATTTATCAGCCCCGCCGCACAGATCACCGCCGTGCCATGCTGGTCGTCATGAAACACCGGAATGTCCATCTGTTCCTTCAGCGTCTGCTCGATGATGAAACACTCGGGCGCCTTGATGTCTTCAAGGTTGATGCCGCCAAAAGTCGGACCCATCAGCCGCACGGCCTTGATGAATTCCTCGGGGTCCTCGGTATCCAGCTCGATGTCGATCGAGTTCACGTCGGCAAAACGCTTGAACAGTACTGCCTTGCCTTCCATCACCGGCTTGCCGCCCAGCGCGCCAAGGTTGCCCAGCCCTAGAACCGCCGTCCCGTTCGAGATCACGGCGACAAGGTTGCCCTTGTTGGTATAGTCATAGGCCAGTTCGGGATTGGCCGCGATTTCCTCGCACGGCACGGCAACACCTGGAGAATAGGCCAGCGACAGATCGCGCTGAGTGGTCATCGGGACCGAGGCCTTGATCTCGAACTTGCCGGGGGTCGGTTCAAGGTGAAAGGCCAGTGCCTCTTCGCGGGTGAACTTGGTTTTGGTCATGGATCGTTTCCTTGGGACGTTGGGGCCTCATAACAACGCCGACGTGGGCTGCCAACATCGCCACCAGGGGGGTAGCGCAAACATACCGACTTTTTGGCCAAATTTCCGATTCAGTCGCCCTGAAAAACCCGATAAACCTGTGCGGACAGGATCAGAATGGGGGCTTCCTTGAGCGCAAAATCCGCAGTCACGCCGATGATGGCCCAATACCTTGAGATCAAGGCAGAGCATGCGGATGCCCTGTTGTTCTACCGCATGGGCGATTTCTACGAGATGTTCTTTGACGACGCGGTCGCCGCCGCCGAAGCGCTGGACATCGCGCTGACCAAACGCGGCAAGCACGAGGGCGAAGAAATCCCGATGTGCGGCGTGCCGCACCATGCCGCCGAGGGTTATTTCCTGACGCTGATCCGCAAAGGATTTCGCGTCGCGGTCTGCGAGCAGATGGAAAGCCCCGCCGAAGCCAAAAAGCGCGGCTACAAGGCTGTTGTCAAACGCGAGGTCGTGCGCCTTGTGACCCCCGGCACGCTGACCGAAGATTCGCTTTTGGACGCCCGACGCCACAACTTCCTGGCTGCCTATTCCGTGGTCCGGGACGAAGCGGCGCTGGCCTGGGCCGACATCTCGACCGGCGCGCTGCACGTGATGCCGATCCCCCCGGTGCGACTGGGGCCAGAACTGGCGCGCCTTGCCCCGTCCGAGCTTTTGGTTGCCGAGGGCACCGAGGGCGAACTGGCTGGAACAGTCTCTGATATGGGGGTTCCGATGACCCCCTTGGCACGCGGCTCATTTGATTCGACAGGCGCCGAAAAACGGGTGGCGGAGCTGTTCAAAACCGCGTCGCTTGATGCGTTCGGAAGCTTCTCTCGCCCCGAGATTGGCGCGCTTGGTGCGATTGTCGATTATCTGGAACTGACCCAGAAAGGCAAACTTCCCCTTCTGCGCCCACCCGTGCGCGAAGCAGTGGGCGGAACGATGCAGATTGACGCCGCGACCCGCCGCAACCTGGAACTGACCCAATCCCTGCAAGGTGGTCGCGCCGGCACTCTTCTGGCAACAATTGACCGCACGGTGACGGCCGCTGGTGCCCGGCTTCTTGAGCGGCGGTTGGCCTCACCCTCGCTTGATCTGGCAATGGTGAACGGTCGGCTGGATGCGGTGTCATTCTTCACGGAAAACCGCCGGGTTGCCGCGGACCTTCGCGAAAATCTAAAGCGCGTGCCCGACCTTGATCGCGCCCTGTCCCGCCTGTCGCTTGACAGGGGCGGTCCACGAGACCTGGCAGCCATCCGCACCGGGCTTTGGCAGGCCGAACAGATCGCCATGGGCGGTGGAAGCGTTGATCTTCCACCTTTGCTCAGGGATGCGATGAACAACCTTGAAGGGCACGGTGCACTGGTTGACCTGCTGGACACCGCGCTTGTCGCCGACCCGCCGCTTCTGGCGCGCGACGGTGGCTTCATCGCAAGCGGTTATGACGCGGAGTTGGACGAAGCCCGCACCCTGCGTGACGAGGGGCGTGGCGTGATTGCCGGGATGCAGGCAAAATACATCGACTCCACTGGCATCCAGTCGCTTAAGATCAAGCACAACAATGTCCTGGGGTATTTCATCGAAACCACGGCGAAACATGCCGACAAGATGATGTCGCCCCCGCTGTCGGAAACCTTCATCCACCGTCAGACCACGGCGAACCAGGTGCGGTTCACCACCGTTGAGCTGAGCGAGATGGAGACTAAGATCCTGAACGCCGGGAACCGTGCGCTTGAGATCGAAAAGCGGCTCTATGACAGCCTGAAAGGGGCTGTTCTGAACCAATCTGCCGCCATTTCCACCGCCTCACGCGCGCTGGCCGAGTTTGATTTGTCAGCGGCGCTGGCAGAGCTTGCCGTTACCGAAAACTGGTGCCGGCCCGAGGTCAACGACAGCCGCGACTTTCACATCGAGGGCGGACGGCATCCGGTCGTCGAGGCGTCACTGCGGAAAACAGGCGAACCTTTTGTCGCCAACGACTGCGACCTATCGGGTGGCGACATGGCCAGTATCTGGCTGCTGACTGGTCCGAACATGGCCGGTAAGTCAACCTTCCTGCGCCAAAACGCATTGATTGCACTGCTGGCGCAGATGGGCAGCTTCGTGCCCGCAACCAAAGCGCGGATAGGGCTTGTATCCCAATTGTTCAGCCGTGTCGGGGCGTCGGATGATCTGGCGCGCGGGCGGTCGACTTTCATGGTCGAAATGGTTGAAACCGCCGCCATCCTGAACCAGGCAGATGATCGCGCGCTTGTCATTCTGGATGAGATCGGGCGCGGCACCGCGACCTATGATGGGCTGTCGATTGCCTGGGCAACGCTGGAACACCTGCATGACGTAAACAAGTCCCGCGCGTTGTTTGCCACCCATTATCACGAGATGACCGCGCTTTCCGGGAAACTGGACGGCGTCGAAAACGCCACCGTTGCCGTCAAGGAATGGGAAGGCGACGTGATCTTCCTGCATGAGGTCAAACAAGGTGCCGCCGACCGGTCTTATGGTGTTCAGGTCGCACAACTGGCTGGCCTTCCCCCAGTGGTTGTCGAACGTGCGCGTGTGGTTCTGGAGGCGCTTGAAAAAGGCGAGCGGGAAGGTCCGGCGCAAAAAGCGCTGATCGACGACCTGCCGCTATTCGCCGCGACTCCTGCCCCGGCCCCCGCCGCGAAAAAAGGGCCAAATCCGCTGGAACAGAGACTGAATGAGGTTCTGCCCGACAACCTCACTCCGCGCGAGGCGCTGGACATCCTTTATGAGCTGAAGGCGTTGAACGAAAGCTGATCACCAGCTTCCCGAAGCACCGCCACCCGAGGATGATCCGCCGCCAAAACTCGATCCGCCCCCCGATGAGGACGAGCTTTTTGTTTTGCGTGGGATGATCTTGGTGACTGACCAGTCCTCGTGGCAATGGTGACATTGGTAGTCTATGCGTTTTTGCCCGGCTGAACTGGTCGTTGCGGGATAAAGGATGGTTGTTTCACCCTCAACCGTGCGGAACCCGCATGCGCGGCAAGCACCGTAGCCCGAAAACCAGCTTCGATAGCCCTCAATTGTGACGTGGTCGCAATGCGGGCATTGCCAGACATCGTAGTCGACGCTTTTCAGCTGTTCCTCGGTAATCTGGCCTGGTTGCAGGTGGTTGTCGTCCCAATGTTCCGCCAATTTCTGCATCTTGTGCTTGTCGATTGGACAGATACGCGGGCGATTGCGCCGCCATTTACGCAGCAGCCAGACCGCCACCCCAGCAAAAGGCGCCAGTAACGCCCAGATCCACGCACCGATCCGATCGAGAAACCGCTGAATATTGTTGATCGCGCGCTCACCGGGTTGCGCGTCGATATTGCCGGGCCACTCGCCAGTCACTTCTCGGATCACCGCGTCGACCCCTATTTCAATGCCGACGCCGTATTGGTCGTTGCGAAACTCCGGCAAAATCACATCGTCAATGATGTTTCGCATCGCCAGGTTCATGCTGTCGCCATAGCCTGATCCAACCTCGATCCGCAGTTTGCGGTCGTCGCGCGCGACGAGCATCATCAGGCCGTCGTTTTGGTCACTGCTGCCGACACCCCAATCATTGAACAGCCCGGTTGCAAACGCTTCTATTTCACCGGAATACCCGTAATCCGTCATGGACCGAATGGTCACCAGCGTAAATTCGATCCCGCGCTTTTCGTCGATTTCAATCAACTTCTCCCGAACGCGCTGCGCCTGATCAAAATCGAGAAGCCCGGCGAAATCATTGACGTAAAGCTCAGAATAACTGGGAAAGGTTTGGGCGCTGGTGTGTTGCCCAAGAAAAGCTGCCAACAACAAGGCAAGGATCAGCCGCATGAAAAAAGCCTCCGAATATCTATTCGGAGGCTTTCTAACACGCAGATTGTCAAACGGGTTAGCCCGGATTGCTGGACACACCGACCTTTGCCGGGCGCAGCAGGCGATCATGTAACATGAATCCTTCGGCCGAGACCTGAATGATCTCACCCGACTTGGTGCCTGGCACCGGAGCTTCGAACATAGCTTCGTGATACTGCGGATCGAACTTGTCGCCGACCTCGGGTGCGATCACTTCGATCCCGTGTTTGCCAAAGACGTTCAGAAGCTCGCGCATCGTCAGTTCGATCCCTTCGATCAGCGCGGCAGATGCTTCTTTCTGGTCGTCCGTGATCGATTCCACGGCGCGTTTCATATTGTCATAGACCGGCAGCATGTCGCGGGCCAGACGCGAGCCACCGTATTGCTCGGCGTCACGGCGGGCGCGTTCACCACGCTTGCGGGCGTTTTCGGCCTCGGCCAACGCGCGCATCCAACGGTCTTTCAACTCATCCCGCTCGGCGCGAAGTGTTTCCACCTCAAGCGCCCCGGCGTCGATCTCGGCCATTTCCTCGGCCAGTTCTTCTGCTTCAGCCTGGGCAATATCGTCCAGGAAATCGTCTTCTTTCGGCTCTGCCATGTCTCACCTCTGTCCCCGGTCGGAAATCAGCTTCCCGACCAGTTGCGCCGTATAGTCGACAATCGGCACGATCCGTCCATAGTTCAGACGTTTCGGTCCGATCACGCCCACAGCGCCCACAATCTTTCGGTCAGCGTTCATATAAGGAGAGACCACCAAAGAGGAACCCGAAAGTGAAAAAAGTTTGTTCTCAGAGCCAATAAAAATGCGTACGCCCTCGCCCTGTTCCGCCAGTTCCAGGAAATCGGCGATGTCTCGCTTGCGTTCCAGGTCGTCGAACAGGTTTCGGATCAAATCAAGATCCTCTTCCCCGCGCTCATCGCCCAACAGATTCGACCGCCCGCGGACAATCAGGCGTTCGTGGTTGTCGCCATCTTCGGCCCACAGCGCGATACCGCTGTCGACCAGATCCTGTGCCAGGGTGTCAATCTCGCGTCTGCGCTTGGCGATTTCCTCTCGGATCACGGTGCGCAGGTCCGACAATGTCCGTCCTTCAAGGATCGCGTTCAGAAAATTTGCCGCTTCACGCATGGAACTGGGCGTTTGGCCGGGCGGCGGGGTGAACAGACGGTTTTCCACGTGACCATCGGCAAATACCAGCACGACCAAAGCCCGATCAGCCGACAGCGACACAAACTCAATGTGCTTTATCGGCGCCTCATGCTTCGGTGCCAGCACGAGGGATGCGCCATGCGTCACCCCCGACAAAGCCGAACCAATCCGATCCAGCATGTCACCGACGTCATTTGAGTTGCTGCCGAGGGTCGCGTCGATTTTTTCGCGGTCGCCGGCGTCAAGGTCGCTGACCTCCAACAGCCCATCGACAAACATACGAAGGCCCAGTTGAGTCGGCACCCTGCCCGCACTGACATGAGGGCTGTCCAGAAGACCAAGATACTCGAGATCCTGCATTACGTTGCGGATCGTCGCCGCGCTGACTTTTTCGGACAGGGTGCGCGTCAGAGTGCGGGATCCGACGGGATCGCCACTGGCAAGATATCCTTCGACCACGCGGCGAAACACCTCGCGCGAGCGGTCATTCATTTCTTCAAGTATGCTAGCGCTGTCTGTCATCTGCCAATTCGCCTCTGATCCATATAAAATCATCCCGCAATCAAAGGTCAATCGGGGTTGCGTCACGACACCGTGGGGCGGTATCGAAGGCGCCAGACCATCAAGAGGATATGACAGATGCGCCCTTCGGGAAGAGACCTTGATCAACTGCGGCCCGTTTCCATTGAAACCGGCGTCACCAAACACGCTGAGGGGTCCTGCATGATCCGCATGGGCGATACCCATGTTCTGTGTACCGCCACGATCGAAGACCGCGTGCCACCCTTTATCAAGGGATCCGGCCTTGGCTGGGTGACGGCGGAATATGGCATGCTGCCCCGGTCAACCACCAGCCGCATGCGACGCGAGGCTTCTGCGGGCAAACAGGGCGGAAGAACTGTTGAAATTCAACGGCTTATTGGTCGTTCTTTGCGCGCTGGCGTCGATCGTGTTGCCTTGGGGGAACGTCAGATCACCGTGGATTGTGACGTGATCCAAGCCGACGGCGGCACCCGATGTGCATCGATCACCGGCGGCTGGGTCGCGCTGCGCCTGGCGGTCGACAAGCTGATGAAGGCGGGCGACGTGGTGTCGAATCCGTTGATTTCACCGGTGGCGGCGGTGTCGTGCGGTATCTACGCCGGCCAACCCGTTCTGGACCTCGATTATCCCGAAGACTCCGAAGCCGGCGTTGACGGAAACTTCATCATGCTGGGCAACAAAAGCCTGATCGAGGTGCAGATGTCCGCCGAAGGCTCGACGTATTCCCGCGACCAGATGAACGCGCTTCTGGATCTTGCTGAAAAGGGCGTGGACGAACTGGTTGCCGCACAGATGGCGGCGGTCAAATGAACCGCATGTTTGACGGCGACCGCCTGCTGGTCGCCACTCACAACAAGGGCAAGTTGGAAGAGATTGCGCATCTTCTGGAACCATTTGGCGTAACGGTGGTCGGCGCTGCAGAGATGGACCTGCCAGAGCCCGAAGAAACCGAAGATACTTTTGTTGGTAACGCCCGGATCAAGGCACATGCCGCAGCCAAAGCCACCGGCCTGCCCGCCTTGGCGGATGATTCCGGCATCGAAGTTGATGCACTAAACGGTGCGCCGGGCGTCTACACGGCGGATTGGGCCGAAACTGGCCAGGGGCGCGATTTTGTCATGGCGATGACTCGCACCCACGATGAACTGGAAAAGGTAAACGCCCCGTATCCACGCACGGCGCGGTTCTGCTCGACCCTTGTTCTGGCGTGGCCCGACGGACATGACGAAGTGTTCGAAGGCAAGGTCGAAGGTCAATGCGTCTGGCCAATGCGCGGAATGGACGGGTTTGGGTATGACCCTATGTTTCAGCCTGATGGCTATGACCAGACCTTTGGTGAGATGGATCGCTGGGAAAAGAACAAGATCAGCCACCGCGCCCGCGCAATTTCCGCCTTTGTAAAGGGTTGTTTTGGCTGAGGATTGGCAAAACGGGGGCTTCGGCCTTTATATTCATTGGCCGTTTTGTGAGGCCAAGTGCCCCTATTGCGACTTCAACAGCCATGTGTCGCGGTCGATTGATCAATCGCGTTGGCGCGAGGCTTACCTTTCGGAAATTGACCGCGTTGCTGCACTGACGTCGGACCGCATTCTGGATTCAGTCTTTTTCGGAGGTGGCACACCCAGCTTAATGGATCCGGATACGGTTGCCGCGATCATAGACCGTGTGCAGCGACGCTGGCGTTTTGCCAATGACATCGAGATCACGCTAGAGGCCAATCCAGGATCAGTGGAAGCCGGAAAATTCGCGGCGTTTCGACAAGGCGGCGTTAACCGTATTTCGATGGGTGTTCAGGCAATGAACGACCGCGACTTGAAGCGGTTGGGCCGAATTCATACCGTCGCCGAGGCCCGCGCCGCTTTTGATATTGCGCGAGGAGAGTTCGACCGGGTCAGTTTCGACCTTATCTATGCCCGACAGGATCAATCGCTTGCCGATTGGCGGACCGAACTGACCGAGGCATTGTCGATGGCCATTGATCACCTGTCACTTTACCAGCTGACAATCGAAGAAGGCACCGCTTTTGGGGACCGTTACGCCCGCGGCAAGCTGCGCGGCCTGCCCCCGGACGATATCGCCGCGGACATGTATGAGGCGACGCAGGAAATTTGCGACAAGGCCGGAATGCCTGCCTATGAAGTCTCTAATCATGCCAAACCCGGTGCAGAATCCCGTCACAACCTGATCTATTGGCGGTATGGCGATTATGCCGGGATTGGTCCCGGCGCGCATGGTCGGCTGACACTTGATGGTCAGAAACAGGCAACTGAAGCCTGGTTGAATCCGGCCAAATGGCTTGAAGAACGCGACAAGGGGCAACCCGAAAAACTGCGGGAAACCCTTTCTGGATCAGACCAAGCTGCCGAAATGTTGATGATGGGCCTGAGGATCAACGAGGGCGTCGATCTTGGCCGGTTTTCGAGCCTGGGCGGGACGCTGAACGCGGATTCTCTGGATTTTCTGGTGGAACAGGGTCTCTTGGTGGTCGGAAACAACCGCATCATACCGACCCCTTCGGGGCGCATGATCCTGAATACAGTGCTGCAAAAGCTGCTGGAGGATTGAACGATGCGCATTGTCTGGCTGGTTCTTGGCCTTCTTAGTGTTGGCCTTGCTTTGATCGGAATTGTATTGCCGCTGCTGCCAACCGTTCCATTTCTTCTATTGGCGACATTCTTCTTCGCACGAAGCTCCGAACGGTTGCATTACTGGCTACTATCGCACCCAAGCATGGGCCCGATGATCGACGACTGGCACAGCCGCGGCGCGATTCGTCCCGCAGCAAAGCGTCTGGCAACGCTGTCCATCGGTTTAGTTTTTGGTTTGTCGCTTGTGCTGGGCCTGCGCCCATTGATCCTCGGAATTCAGGCAATCACGCTCGGTGCTGTTCTGATCTTCATCTGGAGCCGGCCGAACGGATGAATTTCTTTTAAATCAATAGCTTGAGTGTTTTTGGCCACACATCCCCAATTTAGCTAGCGCTCAGAATTCGACACAACTCATCCAGTTGATCAAGCGAGTCATAGCGGATCACGATCTGCCCGGATTCTCCGCCTGGTTTGTGGTCAATCGAAACTCTCAGGCCCAAATTCGCCGAAAGATCCCCCTCCAGAGCCCGTGTATCGGCATCCTTTTCGACCTTGGGGCGGGTTGCGGGTTGCTTCTGCGTTGCCGCACCGCCCTTCTTGGCCAGCGCCTCTGTCTGGCGCACCGAAAGGCCGCCCTTGACCACCTTCTTGGCAATGGCGAGTGGATCATCTGTCGTTATCAATGCGCGGGCATGACCGGCAGACAGCTCTCCATTCTTCAACATCTCCTGCACCGGCTCCGGCAGGTTCAGCAAACGCATGAGGTTGGCAATGTGACTGCGCGATTTCCCCAGTGCTTCCGATAGTTTTTCCTGAGTATGGCCAAATTTGTCCATCAGTTGCCGATACCCGGCTGCTTCTTCCACCGGGTTCAGATCGGCCCGCTGGATGTTTTCGATAATGGCAACCTCAAGCACTTCGGTATCCGAGTACTCTCGGAGGATGATCGGCAGCGCGTGCAGCCCTGCCCTCTGCGATGCACGCCACCGCCTTTCGCCGGCGACAATCTCGTACTCACCTTCGTGACCCGGGCGATTGCGCACGATCAGCGGTTGAATCACGCCCTTTTCCTTGATCGAAGCGGTCAATTCATCCAGCTGATCGGCCGTAAATGTGCGGCGTGGCTGATCGGGGTTCGGAAACACCTTTTCAATGGGAACCGTCATGTCAGCCCGACGCGGTGCGGAATCCCCAGCTGCGCGCTCTTCGGTCACATCCGCCATCAGCGCCGACAATCCACGCCCCAGCCCACGGGTTTTCTTCTTTTCACTCATGTCGATTTCCCCTTCAGGCTGCGGCTTTTGTGTTGTTGTCGTCCAATTCTGCTGCCAGTTGGCGATAGGCTTCGGCCCCTTTGGACGCGGCATCATAGGATAGAACCGGTTGAGCAAAAGACGGTGCTTCGCTAACGCGGACATTTCGCGGAATCTTGGTTCGGAAGACAATATCCCCAAGGTTGTCGCGGGCATCCTGTTCAACCTGTTGTGAAAGGTTGTTGCGTGCGTCGAACATTGTCAGAACCACGCCCTCGATCCGAAGCGTTGGATTTGCGGTCTGGCGTACTTCGCGGATTGTCAGCATTAGCTGAGACAGGCCTTCAAGCGCGAAAAACTCACTTTGCAGCGGTATCAGCACCGAATGCGCTGCAATCATCGCATTCACCGTTAACAGGTTCAGCGATGGCGGGCAATCAATCAGGACATAGTCCCAATGATAGGCATCCATCGCCGTTTGACGCAGCGCATCATGCAGAAGAAAACTGCGTTTTTCATTCGAAATCAACTCGATATCAGCCGAACTAAGGTCGACGGTTGCCGGAACAATGCAAAGCCCGTCAATCGCGGTTTGCCGGATTACGTCGTGCAGGTCGACTTCATCCACCAAGAGATCATAGGTCGTGTACTCCCGATCATCTGGTTCAATCCCCAGACCGGTCGACGCGTTACCTTGCGGATCCAGATCGACAACCAGGACGCGCTTGCCTATCTCGACAAGCCCGGCCGCCAGGTTGATCGCGGTGGTTGTTTTGCCGACACCACCCTTCTGATTGGCGACGGCGATAATTTTCGGCCCACGCGGCCGGCTGGGATCAGACACGTTGGATGGCTCCAAGCTTGAGAATGACTGCCTCTGGTTCTGTCTTGCTTTGTATCACGTCCAAATCGAATGACCACGATTCCTGTGCAAGCGCGACTTCTTTTTGCCAATTTGCCCCTTTTGGAAACACCGCTTGGCCGCTTCCACCCAAGTGACGCTCAGCAAATCCGCACAACACGGACAAATCCGCCAGGGCCCGCGCGGAAAGAATATCCGCAGCCTGGGGTGGCGCCTTCTCTATTCGCTGGTCAAGAATTGAAGCCTCGCACCCGGTTTCGCGCAGCACAGTTCGCAAAAATGCGCATTTTCGCTGATCGCTTTCGATCATGGTGACGCGTTTTGGCGCGCCCTGCTCATCCTTCATCAGCGCGATAACAAGGCCAGGAAATCCGCCGCCACTGCCAATATCCACCCAATGCACAACATCGCGTCCAAGTTTGAAAACCTGTGCGGAATCGAGGATGTGACGCGCCCAAAGCTGTGAAAGTGTGGATTTGGAGACCAGGTTGATCTTGGGGTTCCACTTTTGCAACAACTCTGCCAGCTTTTCTAGCCGGTCGAGTGTTTCACGTGAAACATTCAGCGCTGCGGCAATGTCCGTGGGGCAGCGCATTATGCGGATTTCTCGCGCGAAAATTGCCGCAGCTTGGCGAGAATCAGTGTCAAAGCCGCGGGTGTCATCCCGTCGATGCGACCAGCCTGCCCCAGATTTCCCGGCTGAACGCGGGACAGCTTGGACTTCAATTCATTCGACAGCCCGTCCACAGCCGAAAAGTCGAACCCGGCTGGAATGACGTGATCTTCGTCACGTCGCATCGCTTCGACGTCCCGTTGTTGCCGCTCGATGTAATTTGCATACAAGGCGTCCCGCTCTAGCTGTTGGCGAATTTCAGCATCCACCGAAGTAAGCGAAACATCCAGAGGCAGAAGATCACCAAAGCCGACATCGGGAAACGCAAGAACCTGAAAGGCGCTTCTTCGATTGCCATCCTGATTGACCGAAATACCCGCCTGTTTCAATTCCTTCGGCGTATAACTTAGTGATTCCAACAGGTTGCGTCCGCCTGACAACCTTTCCTGCTTGTCGGAAAACACGGCTTTCCGCACTTCACCCACCAGACCCAGCTCTACCCCGACTGGCGTCAAACGCTGATCGGCATTGTCTGCTCGCAAGGAAAGGCGGAACTCGGCCCGCGAGGTGAACATACGATATGGTTCTGTCACCCCGCGGGTAATCAGGTCATCAACCATGACGCCGATATAGCTGTCAGACCGACTGAAATGATGCGGCTCAAGTCCCCGTGCGGCACGCGCAGCGTTCAAACCCGCGACAAGGCCCTGAGCGGCAGCCTCTTCATATCCGGTTGTGCCATTAATTTGGCCCGCCAGGTACAACCCAGGCACAGACCTTACACCCAACCCGGCGTTCAGAGCGCGAGGATCGACGTAGTCGTATTCAATCGCGTAACCGGGTTGCAGAATTTCGACGTTCTCCAACCCATAGATCGAGCGGACATAGTCGTGTTGAACATCGACCGGCAATGAGGTCGAAATTCCATTCGGATAAACGGTTTTGTCGTCAAGTCCTTCAGGTTCAAGGAAAATCTGGTGCGATTCCTTGTCGGCAAAACGGACAATCTTGTCCTCAATCGACGGGCAATACCGCGGCCCGACCCCCTCGATATTACCGCCATACATCGCGGAACGAGACAGGTTCTCTCGGATTATGTCGTGGGTTTTCTCATTAGTATGCGTGATACCGCATGAGATCTGCCGCACAAAGGGTCCTTTTGACAAGAATGAGAACATTGTTGGTTCATCGTCGCCTGGCTGATCGTCCAGTTTGTCCCAATCAATGGTGTCGCCATTCAACCGTGGAGGTGTTCCCGTTTTGAGACGCCCAAGCGGCAACTCGAAACTGTCGATACGCTCCGCTAGCTTGACCGACGGTTTGTCGCCCATACGCCCACCGGGGCGCGCGATATCTCCGATATGAATGACGCCACGCAGAAATGTGCCCGTCGTCAGAACGACTGCCCCGGCCGTGATTTCGCTTCCGTCAGCCAAAACCACTCCACCAACCGCATCGCCATTCATCAAGAAATCAACGGCTTCGCCTTCGATAATGGTCAAGTTTTCCTGAGCCTGCATTTCGGCCAGCATGGTTTCGCGATAGATTTTGCGGTCCGCTTGCGCTCTTGGTCCTTGAACGGCGGGTCCTTTGCGCCGGTTGAGAAGCCGGAACTGGATTCCCGCACGGTCCGCCACCCGGCCCATAACACCATCCAACGCGTCGATTTCACGAACAAGGTGACCTTTACCAAGGCCACCAATGGCCGGGTTGCACGACATCACACCGATACCACCCAACGTCAACGTCACGAGGGCCGTTTGCGCACCCGTGCGGGCGGCTGCGTGGGCGGCATCACAGCCCGCGTGACCACCACCTACAACAATGACGTCAAATTGTTTCACGTGAAACACCCCTCACTTGCCGATGCAAAAGCTGGAAAATATCTCATCCAGAAGGTTCTCAACATCCACTCGGCCAACAATCGAGTCCAACGCTCGAATCGCTGTCCGCAATTCTTCCGCCGCGATATCATATAGGTCTGGTCCCGACTCAAGAACAGACCGCGCCGCATTCAGACAAGCGCTTGCGCGCTGCATCGCCAATCGATGCCGCTCGCGTGTTGCAATTCCGCTTTCCTGCGCGCGTGAGGAAAGCTGTCGCGTGATTTCAGCCACCAGCGCATCAACACCCTGCCCTGTCTTGCCCGACACCGCGTCCTCGGCAGAACCGTGAAGGTCTGCCTTGGCCCGGCGGACGATATCACCGGGGCGCATGTCGAATTCGGGAGACTCATCACTATCGACCAGGAACACCCTTAGGTCAGCTGCCACTGCACGGCTGCGGGCCCGTTCAATTCCGATGCTTTCCACCACGTCATCCGTCTCGCGTAATCCGGCGGTATCAAGCAGCGTCACCGGCAACCCGTTCAGGTCCATCCGAACCTCAATCACGTCCCGCGTCGTTCCGGCAAATTCCGAGGTTATGGCCGCCTCACGACCCGCCAAAGCGTTGAGAAGGGTGGATTTCCCCACATTTGGCGCTCCTAAGATCGCAACTTCGAACCCCTGTCGGATACGTTCCGCTGTAGCAACCCCTGCCACTTCCCTGGCAAGGTTGGCATCAACCCCCCGCAAAAGCGCCGTAACCTCTGGGGTCACGTCAACGGGCACTTCTTCATCGGCAAAATCAATAGTGGCCTCAAGCAGCGCAGCGGCACGGATCAAGTCGCGTCGCCATGTTTCAGCCAGGTCACCAAGGTCACCGGACAAAACCCGCAGCGCTTGTTGGCGTTGCGCCTCGGTTTCCGCTTCGATCAGATCGGCAAGCCCTTCAACCTGCGCCAGGTCCATGTTGCCGTTTTCCAAAGCCCGGCGGGTAAATTCCCCGGCCTCAGCATGGCGCAGACCGGGCAAGTCGCCCAACTGTCGCAACACCGCATTCACCACGGCGACCGAGCCATGCAATTGGAATTCAGCCACCTCTTCCCCGGTAAAGCTTTTACCCGCCTCGAAGAACAGGATCAGCGCCTGGTCAAGCCGTCGCCCATCCCCATCTCGCAACAGTTTGAGCGATGCCATCCTTGGCTTCGGAACCGAACCCGCAAGCGCACGCACGGCATCGGCCGCGGCGGGACCAGAGACCCGAACGACAGCGACCCCCGATTTCCCGGGGGCCGTGGCAAGTGCAAAAATCGTGTCGGTATGGGCCATGGCCTCAGGTGTTCATGGAATCGAAGAATTCGCTGTTGGTCTTGGTCTGCTTCAGCTTCGACAGCAGGAATTCCACCGCGTCCGTCGTACCCATCGGGTTCAGGATACGGCGCAGCACAAAGGTTTTGTGCAGGTCCTTGGCGTCGACCAGCAGGTCCTCTTTCCGGGTGCCGGATTTGAGGATGTCGATGGCCGGGAAAACGCGCTTGTCGGCAACCTTGCGGTCCAGCACGATCTCCGAGTTACCGGTACCCTTGAATTCCTCAAAGATGACCTCGTCCATCCGGCTGCCGGTGTCGATCAGCGCGGTCGAGATGATGGTCAGCGATCCACCTTCCTCGATATTACGGGCGGCGCCAAAGAAACGTTTGGGGCGTTGCAGCGCGTTAGCATCCACACCACCGGTCAGAACTTTACCCGAGGACGGCACAACGGTGTTGTATGCCCTACCAAGTCTTGTGATGGAATCGAGAAGAATAACAACATCTCGTTTATGCTCGACCAAGCGCTTCGCCTTTTCGATCACCATCTCGGCGACGGCGACGTGGCGCGTGGCGGGTTCGTCGAAGGTCGAGGAAATCACCTCACCCTTCACAGACCGCTGCATGTCCGTCACTTCTTCCGGGCGTTCGTCGATCAGCAGGACGATCAGGTAACACTCGGGGTGGTTCGCCTCGATCGAATGGGCGATGTTCTGCAACAGAACTGTCTTACCCGTCCGCGGCGGCGCCACGATCAGCGATCGTTGGCCTTTCCCGATGGGCGCTACGAGGTCGATGATCCGGGCCGAGCGGTCCTTGATAGTGGGATCTTCGATCTCCATCTTCAGGCGCTCATCGGGATATAGCGGGGTCAGGTTGTCAAAGGCGATCTTGTGTTTGGCCTGCTCGGGCGCGCCAAAGTTGATCTGGGCGACATTGATCAGCGCAAAATACCGTTCGTTTTCCTCGGGTGCGCGGATTTCACCGGATACGGTGTCCCCGGTGCGCAACGAGAACTGACGGATCATGTCGGGCGACACATAGATGTCGTCGGGACCCGGCAGATAGTTCGCCTCGGGAGAGCGCAAAAAGCCGAAACCGTCCTGAAGCACTTCGAGAACACCGTCGCCACCGATTTCCCAGCCCTCATCCGCACGTTCGCGCAGGATCTGGAACATCATCTCGCCTTTACGCATGGTCGAGGCGTTTTCGATCTCAAGCTCTTCAGCCATCGCCAGAAGGTCTTTGGGGCTTTTCGCCTTGAGTTCGGCCAGCGAGAGTTTTTCAGTTGTCATGGGAAAACCCTATGGGCCCCATTCAGGGCCTCGTCTTGGAAGATAACAGTCGGAAGACACATGGCCCGGACGGACCTGTTGCGAGGCTAGATAAGGAAAGCTGACGCCAGAGTCAATTCGCGCGTCAGAACTTGACCACAACCGAGAAAACGATCAGCACCATCAGCAAGGTCGGCACTTCGTTCATCATCCGGTATTGCCGACCCGTCAGCGTGTTCTCACCGCGCCCAAACTGCTTGCGTTTGATCATCAGCCAATGGTCGAAAACCGTCATCGACACGACACCGGCAGCCTTAGTCCACGGCCAGATTTCCGACCAGTCGACGATACCGGGTGTAAAGACCAGCATAAGACCAGCCACCCAGGTCGCGATGCTGGCAGGCGACATGATGTAACGCTGAAGTTTGAACTCCATAATCCGCAGGGTTTCGTCCAGCTGATCACCTACCGTCGCTTTCTCGGCATGATAGACAAACAGACGGGGCAGGTAGAACAGACCCGCCATCCAGCTGATCACCGCCATAATGTGAAACGACAGGGTATAGGGGTAAATCTCTGCCAGGACGTCGGTGATCATATGGGTCGCTCTCTTTGCCTTGGCCCTCAATAAATAAATAAAGAAAAGATAGAAAGGATGATGATTTTGTTGGTAACGCAAAAGCTGGGGATTACTTGGTTTCACAAAGGTTATCCACTGGATGGACAAGTTCTGAATGGGTCTGGCAGGTTTAGCTGAACTTTCTGAATTTTTGCATTATTATCAATGCGTTGAATATCAAGTTGCGGAAGACAAAACTGGGGATAACTGTGGGAAAAACCGGAATGACCCTGGTTGCACACATGATCTCAGTTTTCCCCATCCACGGTGGACGGAAACTCGTGATCGGCCGTGAAACACCGATGTTCTCCCCGGCTTGCAATAAGCCCCTGAATTGCCCAGAAAGAGGCCACGGATCCATAAGCCGGTCATCCACGGAATTATCCACATGCCTCCGACCAATCGCCGCCCCATCATCCTTGCCTCTGGTTCTTTGATCCGCGCACAGTTGCTGCGAAATGCCGGGGTGGACTTCACCGTACAGACCGCGCGGGTGGACGAAGAGATGTTGCGGCGCGGACTTGAGGCTGAGGGCGCGACACCCCGCGAGATCGCCGATGCGCTGGCCGAAGCCAAGGCTGGGAAAGTCGCGATGAAAGCACCCGCCGCGCTGGTAATTGGCTGCGACCAGATCCTGGAATTTGAGGGCGAGGTGTTTACCAAACCTGACAGCCCTGACATGGCACGCGATCAATTGCGGCAGTTGCGCAACAAGACGCATACCCTGATGTCGGCCGCTGTTGTCTTTGCCGACAATGAACCGGTCTGGCGGCATGTCGGGGTGGCGAAACTGACGATGCGCGACTTCTCGGATCAATATCTTGACGACTACCTGTCGCGGAACTGGGAAAGCGTCCGCCATTCGGTTGGCGGCTATAAGCTGGAAGAGGAAGGCGTGCGGTTGTTCACCCGCGTCGAAGGCGACTATTTCAACGTGCTTGGAATGCCGCTTCTGGATATCCTTGCGTGCCTGACCCTGAGGGGAGACTTGCCGAAATGACATTGCCACCCATTCCCCTAGCCGGTGTGATTGGCCACCCGATTGCCCATTCCAAATCGCCCACCCTGCATGGGCACTGGCTCAAAACTTATGGGTTGCGGGGTCATTACATCCCAATGGATGTGGCGCCAGCCAATCTTGAAACCGCTTTGCGCAGCTTGCCGAAACTGGGGTTTGTCGGGGCCAACGTCACCATTCCTCACAAGGAACGGGTGATGGAGATTGCCGACCTGATTACCGATCGGGCCACGCTGATCGGGGCGGCGAACACGCTGATTTTTCGGGAAGATGGCAAGATCCACGCGGATAACACAGATGGTTACGGCTTTTTGGAAAACCTCCGCCAGGGTGCGCCGGACTGGGCGCCGGGCGCCGGTCCTGCAGTGGTGCTGGGCGCGGGCGGCGCGGCGCGGGCGGTGATCGTGTCGCTGCTAGAGGCAAAAGTGCCCGAGATCATCCTGACCAACCGCACCCGCACCCGCGCCGACAAGCTGCGCGAGGATTTCGGAACGCGGATCCGGGTGGTTGACTGGGTACAGGCCGGAAATGCGTTGGAAGACGGCGCTTTGGTGGTGAACACGACTTCGCTTGGCATGACGGGGAAACAGGAATTGCGGGTGCCGCTTGATGGGCTGAACCCGAAATCAGTGGTGACGGATCTTGTCTATACGCCGCTGACCACCCGCTTGCTGCGCGAAGCCAATGAACGTGGCTGCCGGACAGTCGATGGTCTGGGCATGCTACTGCATCAGGCGGTGCCTGGGTTCGAACGCTGGTTCGGCAAACGACCCGAAGTCACCGACGCAACCCGCCGCGCGGTGCTGGCATGAGCTTTCTTCTGGGCCTGACCGGGTCGATCGGTATGGGCAAATCGACGACGACGACGATGTTCGCCGCAGAAGGCTGTGATGTGTGGGATGCCGATGCCGCAGTTCACCGGATGTATGCCAAAGGCGGCGCAGCCGTCGCGCCCATTGCCGCTGCCCTACCCAACGCAATCGTCGATGGTGCCGTGTCACGCGACAGGTTGAAAGCGATGATTGCGCAGGACCCTGCTGTATTGAAGCAGATCGAAGCGATCGTGCATCCGCTTGTGGCAAATGATCGGGCCACGTTTATCCAAAACGCTACCGCCGATATCGTGGTTCTCGACATCCCGTTGTTGTTCGAAACCGGGGGGAACGTCGCGATGGATGCGGTTGCATGTGTCACTGTTTCACCTGAAATCCAGAAATCCCGCGTTTTGGCACGTGGCACGATGAGCGCCGATCAATTCCACGCCATTCTCGACAAGCAGATGCCAAATGACGAAAAATGCGCGCGATCCGATTTTATCATCGTGACTGACACGCTTGACCATGCCCGCGCGCAGGTGAAAGACATCGTGGTGCAGATCCGTGAAAGGCTGGCACATGCGTGAGATCGTTCTTGATACCGAAACCACCGGATTCGATCCCGAAACCGGAGACCGGATCGTCGAGATCGGTGCAGTTGAATTGCTGAACCACATGCCAACGGGCCGGACCTATCACCAGTATATCAACCCGGAACGGTCGATGCCCCAGGGCGCGTTTGAAGTGCATGGTATCGGGCCCGATCTGCTTGAGCCACCGCAGGAACCAGCCGCCGGGGCGGTCACGTTGCGGGACAAACCTCTGTTCAAGGCAATTGGCCAGGGATTTCTGGATTTTGTCGGCGATGCCAAGCTGGTGATCCACAATGCCAGCTTCGATATGAAATTTCTCAACGCCGAACTGCGCTGGATCGGTCTGCCGCAGATTCCGTGGGAACGTGCGGTCGACACGCTGGCCATTGCGCGGCAAAAGTTTCCCGGTTCGCCGGCCTCGCTGGATGCGCTTTGTCGGCGTTTCGGTATCGACAACTCGAACCGGACGTTGCATGGGGCGCTTTTGGACTCGGAAATCCTGGCCGAGGTCTATCTTGAACTGATCGGCGGTCGGCAACCGGATTTCGGCCTGGCCACCACCGCTTCAGGTGGGGCTGCGCAAACCGACGACTGGCGCCCACAGAAACGCCCGACAGCCCTGCCCTCGCGTTTGACCGAAGCTGAGAAAGATGCGCATGACGCATTTATCGCCGGTTTGGGGGAAAACGCGCTTTGGACTAAGGCCAAATAAAAAACGCCCCCGAAGAGGCGTCTTTCAATAGAGATGTCGATACTGCTATCAGGCTTGCGCTTGCGCGGCCTGTTGACGTGCCAGTTCCTGGCGGTACAGCTGCATGAAATCGATGTTTTCCAGGTTCAGCGGCGGGAAGCCACCGTCACGGGTCACATCCGATACAATGCGGCGCACGAAGGGGAACAACAGGCGCGGGCATTCGATCAGAAGGAACGGGTGAAGCTGCTCATTCGGTACACCCGAAATGTTGAACAGTCCGGCATAGTCCAGTTCCATCACGAACAGCTCGGCGCCGGAATCTTTGGCCTTCGAGGTGATTTTCAGCTTGATTGCCACTTCGTACTGGTTTTCGGCCTCGCGCTTTTGCGCATCAAGATTGACCTGAACGCTAACGTCGGGCTGGACCTCTCCCGAGACTCGTTTCTGCGCGAGGATGTTCTCGAACGACAGGTCACGGATATACTGATTCAGCACGTTCAGTTTGATTTGGGGTGCGGCCTGAGCGGCACCGTTCTCGGTTTCGGCCATTTGGCGGACTCTCCTGCAAAATTGTTTGAAATCGCCTTATCAGGAAGGGCGCCGGGTCTCAATGCTTCGTCCAGCCCGAGGGGGTATGAGTGGGCTTTTTCGCGGGATCCACTTCGGAAAACTCTCCGTCAATGACATCCGCGCGCGGTTCCCGGCGGTATGTTGCGCGGTTTTCGCCCATGGAAAAGCTTTGCACAGTGACCCTTGACCGCAGATAGCGGAAGACGGCGACGCGAAACGGCGGAAACAAAAGCGCAAAACCAACCGCATCGGTAAAAAAGCCCGGCGTCAGCAAAAGCGCCCCCGCGATCAGGATCATCGCACCGTGGGCCAGGGGTTCGGTCGGGTCGTTCAACTCATTGAAAGACCTCTGAAGATTACCGATCGCCATGCGACCTTGTGTCCTGACCAACCAGGTGCCCAATACAGCCGTAAACAACACGATAAATAGCGTCGGCCATAAGCCGATGATGTCGCCAACCTGGATGAACAGGGCGATCTCGATCATCGGAACGGCGATGAAGGCCAACAAAAGCCACATAATTTTGGTTCTCCGTTACTTCCGGTAAGGTGGACTTGGTCCACCCCGTCACCTACATAAGTGCCAACAGACGTTACTTCCATGCCCGAGACGAGGTTCCCATGAGTTCACCCATCCTCCAGCTGCTTGTTCTGGCTGGCATCGCGGTCTTCCTGATCCTGCGCCTGAAAAGCGTTCTGGGAACCCGGGAAGGGTTTGAAAAACCGCCCGAGCCGTTGCAACCCGCCGAACGACGGGGGCCTGCGCTTGAGGTGATCGAAGGCGGTCCGGATCACGACATCGTCGATCACGTGCCCGAAGGCAGTGACAGCGCGCTGGCGCTTGCGGCGATGAAAAAGGTCGAACCGTCGTTTGGCGTTTCCGATTTCCTGCAGGGCGCCCGCGGCGCTTACGAGATGATCCTCATGGGGTTCGAACGTGGTGAATTGGCCGAGATCAAGCCGTTCCTGTCGGACGATGTCTATGAAAGCTTTGCCCAAGTGGTCGAGGCGCGTGAAAAACAGGGTCTGACGGTCGAGGCCGAATTTGTAGGTGTGCGCGAAATGACGCTGCATGATGCGCATTTCGACGGGGCGACAAATGAAGGCGAGGTCAGCGTCAAGTTTGTTGGCGAGCTGACATATGTCGTGCGCGACAATGCTGGGCAGATCGTCGAGGGCGACGAGCGCAAGGTCAAACGCCAGAAGGATGTCTGGACATTTGCCCGGACCATGGGCTCTGCCGACCCGAACTGGCAGCTTGTCGCCACGGGCGAATGAGTGCGGCGTTTCGGGCATTTCTGACCGCGGCGCTGGTGTGGACCGGGGCCGCGGCAATGTCTGAGACCACCTACTCCATCCTCGAATTCGATGCGCTTGACGGTTGGTCCGAGGACGACCACGAAGCCGCGCTTGCGGTTTTTCGCAACACATGCGGCGATTTCGACGCCCCGGATTGGCGGGCGTTGTGTTCTGCCGCTGACAACATTCCTGACGCGCGTGCGTTTTTTGAGCTGTTTTTCCGCCCGGTCCTGATCGAAGACGGGGCACCGCCCTTGTTCACCGGCTATTTCGAACCGGAGCTGAATGGCGCCCGTTACCCTGATGCACGGTTCCGGTTTCCGGTCTATCGCATGCCACCCGAGGCCCGGAACACAACGCCCTGGCTATCGCGGCGCGAGATCGAGACAACCGATGTTCTCCAGGGTCGCGGGCTTGAAATTGCCTGGGTCGACGACCCTGTAGAGTTGTTTTTCCTGCAAATCCAGGGATCGGGTCGTATTCGTTTGCCAGATGGAAGCCATATCCGTGTCGGCTATGGCGGATTCAACGGCCACACGTATCGCAGTGTTGGTGCCGAAATGGTCCGGCGTGGGATCTACTCCGCCCACCAAGTCAGCGCGGAGGTCATCAAGAACTGGGTGCGTCGTAACCCCGTCGAGGGCCTTGAACTGCTGCGCCACAACGACAGCTATGTATTCTTTCGTACAGTGAACCGGGTCTCGCCCGAACTGGGGCCGCTGGGCGCGATGAACCGCTCGATCACGACAATGAGGTCAATTGCGGTGGACCCCAGATTTGTGCCGCTGGGCGCGCCGGTCTGGGTTGAAAAGGACGGGGAAACTCCGATGCGGCGGCTGATGATTGCACAGGACACCGGTTCGGCGATTAAGGGCGCACAACGGGCGGATATCTTCTTTGGCACCGGCGACGCGGCGGGCAAAGCGGCGGGAATGTTGAAGGACACTGGACGAATGGTGGTGCTTTTGCCTATTCAGCGGGCTTACGCCATGTTGCCGGAAAGTGTGTTGTGACCCGCCGCCGCCTGACAGAAGACGAAATCGCATTATGGAAGAAAGTCGCCGAACAGACCGCGCGACTTCATCCCGAGCGCAAGTCAGGTGTGGGCCCGAAGCCCAAGCCCAAACCAATCAAACAGCCGCGCCCGCTTGCGTCCCTTCCCGCCTTTCGACTGGGAGAAAAAGCAGAGAACGCTGCGTCGGGCCATGACCTGTGGGGCGGGATTTCTGATCAAGTTGCCCGCGCGCCCTTGCAGATGGACAAGAAAACCTTTGGACGTCTGAAACGCGGCAAGCTGATGCCGGAAGGACGGATTGACCTGCACGGAATGACCATTGATCAGGCACATCCTGCCCTGACCGGGTTCATCCTGCGGGCCAGCGCGGAAGGAAAACGGCTGGTCCTGGTCATTACCGGCAAAGGCAAGTCGAAACCGGATGACGGGCCGATCCCGGTGCGGCGCGGCGTCCTGAAACATCAGGTTCCGCAATGGCTGTCGATGCCGCCGATGGCATCCCATGTTTTGCAGGTCGCCGAGGCACATCTGAAACATGGTGGCACCGGGGCCTATTACGTCTATCTTAGGCGATAAGCGTCACTCAGGCGGCACAACCTGATCTTTCAGTTCACGTGGGTAAATCAAAGGTTCGATACGTCGGCGGACATCAGGGCGTCCCGGTGCCGGATGGCGACAGCACGTATTCCGTTGCACGTTGCGACCTGACCACGGTGCTGGTCAACTGATCCAGCGGGTTGTCGGTTTGTAGTCCCAGGATGCGCTCAAGATCGCCAACTTTGTCGAACAACTCAATGACCCCCTGCGATTCAGCAACTGCGAAATGCCCGTCGCCTTTGCCGTCGGCCACATTGGTCAGGTCAATAATGATGACATCAAGATCCGCCAATTGGTCGATATCCTTGGCGCGACCAAGGCGCACCGTGTTGTTGTTCAGCTGTTGTGAAAGCTGTAGCACCCGGTCTTTTTGGGAAACGGCGATCACGAACGGATCAGGAAGCGGCTGAATTTGGTGGGCCTGTTGCCGGAACAGGTCAATCGGCACGTCGGGCGAAATCAGTGCAACGGCCGAGATATTGCGGTGTGACCACCCGGGTTCCTGAAGCTCGATCTGGCGCATGGTTTCCATCAGCAGGGCCGATCCCATGGAATGCGCCACCACGATAACCCGCCGGGCGTTGGACCGGGACAACAGCCGCAATAGCGTTTCAAAATCGTTACGCGAATACAAAACGCTTTCACGGTCATAGGTATAGCCAAAGGCCTTGCCGGCGCTGGGCCAGGAAAACGGCACCACGACTCCACGCACTTTCAGGTCCTCGACGACCTGCGCCGAGCGATAGACCGCGTTGGCATATGAGTTGAAATAGCCGTGGACAAAGACCAGGACATCCTGATCCGCCGGTGGTCGCTGGGCCAGTTCGCGGTTCACTTCACGCAGGAACGCCTCTTGGCTTTCAAGTGTCGTTTGCGCGGCAATGGCAAAATGTTTCTCAGGGTTTGGATCGCGGTACGAGACCGAGAACTTGCCAGGCTGGTGTTTCAGCGGCACAGAAACCGAGGTCTTGCGAAATTGCACCTGCGATCCGCGCCCGGAATCGAAAAAGCCCTGATTCGACAGGGTTCGGTTGGTAGCCACCAGCAAGGTATGTTTTTTCTGGATTGCGGCCGCCTCGGGTACGACGGGCGCATAGGCGCGGTCGCTGCAGGCGACAAGAAACAGCGCAACACACAGGAAGCTCAGAACGCGTTTCAATGTGAACTCCGAAAAAGGGGTGGCCGGGTTGATTTGGCCACCCCGAAATGAGTCACATGTATCACAGCACGTAGCGGCTTACATCTGTAGATCGCGCAAGTTCGCCAAGGTTCGTTTCGACGAAGGCCGCATCCACCGTCACCGCTTCGCCCGCGCGGTCGGGGGCCGAGAAGGCAAGGTCTTCGAACACCCGTTCAATCACCGTATAAAGCCGCCGGGCGCCGATGTTTTCGACCGATTGATTGACCTCTGCCGCAATCTTGGCAAGCGCCGCGATCCCGTCTTCGGTAAAGGATACCGTGACCTCTTCGGTTGCCATCAACGCGGTATATTGCAACGTCAGCGCATTGTCGGTTTCGGTTAGTATCCGTACGAAATCCTCTTCGGTCAGGGCGCGCAACTCGACCCGGATTGGCAGGCGGCCCTGCAACTCGGGCAACAGGTCCGACGGTTTGGCGATGTGGAACGCCCCCGACGCAATAAACAGGATATGGTCGGTTTTGACCGGGCCGTGTTTGGTGGAAACCGTCGTGCCCTCGATCAGCGGCAGCAGGTCGCGTTGAACCCCTTCACGGCTGACGTCGCCGCCGCGGGCTTCTTGCCGGGCACAGACTTTGTCGATCTCATCGAGAAAGACGATGCCGTTCTGCTCAACTGCCTCAAGCGCGGCCTTGGTCACGATTTCATCATCCAGAAGCTTGTCGGCCTCTTCCGAGATCAGGATGCCATAGCTTTCTGCGACGGTCATGCGCCGCTTGACGGTTCGCCCGCCAAAGGCCTTGCCGAAAATATCACCCAGGTTCATCATTCCCATCTGGCCACCGGGTTGGCCGGGGATGTCGAACATGCCGCCCATCGGGTTCGACGTGTCGGCGACGTCCAGTTCGATGATTGTGTCGTCCAGCTCGCCTGATTTCAGCTTTTTGCGGAACATCTCGCGCGTGCCCTCGCGGGCGTCTTCGCCGGCAATCGCAGCAATCACGCGGTCTTCGGCGGCCTTGTGCGCGTTGGCTTTCACGTCTTCGCGCATATGCTCGCGGGTCATCGCGATCGAGGCATCAACCAGATCACGGACGATCTGTTCCACATCACGCCCGACATAGCCGACTTCGGTGAACTTGGTGGCTTCGACCTTGATGAAGGGCGCTTTGGCCAGTTTCGCCAGGCGGCGGCTGATTTCGGTTTTGCCAACGCCAGTGGGTCCGATCATCAGTATGTTCTTCGGATACACCTCGTCGCGCAGGTCGTCCGTCAGCTGCTTGCGTCGCCAGCGGTTGCGCAAGGCGACAGCCACGGCGCGCTTGGCGTCCTTTTGGCCGATGATGAAACGGTCAAGCTCCGAGACGATCTCGCGGGGGGTCAGGTCGGTCATGTGAATTCTCCTGAAAACCTGTTTGGTTTTACGGGTAGGATTGTTGGTTGGGCTCTCAGGCCTTGATTTTCTCAACCGTCAGGTTGCCGTTGGTATAGACGCAGATGTCGGCGGCGATCGCCATCGCCTGACGTGCCACCTCTTCGGCCGATTTATCGGTGTCCATCATCGCGCGGGCTGCCGCCAGCGCGAAGTTCCCACCCGAGCCGATCGCCGTCACATCATGTTCCGGCTCCAGAACGTCCCCTGCCCCGGTGATGACAAAGATGTCCTTGCCATCCGATACGATCAGCATCGCCTCAAGCTTTTGGAGGTACTTGTCAGTGCGCCAGTCTTTGGCCAGTTCGACACTGGCACGGGCCAGTTGGCCGGGGGTTGCTTCAAGCTTGGCTTCCAGACGTTCCAAGAGGGTGAAGGCATCGGCTGTTGATCCGGCGAAACCGGCGACGACCTCGTGCCCGCCGGGGGTCAGGCGTCGCACTTTGCGGGCCGATCCCTTGATGACGGTCTGACCAAGAGAGACCTGTCCATCACCGGCGATCACGACCTCGCCATCCTTCTTCACACCGATGATCGTGGTCCCGTGCCAGCCGGGGAATGTATCTTCGCCCATGAAAACCTCCACTTTGGTTGAGATCGTATATGGGGCGCGGCGCGGGGTGACGCAACAGCCATCGCGTCGCGGATAGGGTCAAGCCGTTTTCAAACTGCTCAAAAGCTATGCAATGCGTGCATATCGGGGCTGTTTTGGCGGCTATTGTGAAAGTTCTGTGACACAATTACATGCGGCGCGTTGGCCGACATCGGGTCGGTCGCACCATCTGAAAGGAAAGACACATGGCATATATTCTGAACGCCACCAAAGTGCCTTTCGGAGCAGTCGCGGCTCTCCGTCTGGTCAACGCATTTTCGAACACCGCAGATTGGCTGCGTGAACGTCGTGACGCCCGCCGTACCCTGTTGGCGCTGGACCGTCTGACCGACCATCAGCTGAAAGACATCGGCCTGCGCCGTATTGACTACTACTAAGCGTTTTTCGCTCTCTCCTCCCAGGAAAAGGCCGCACCGATATGTCGGGGCGGCTTTTTCTTTGTGGGCATTCCTCTGCCTATCCGTTCAAAAAAGAAGGGCGCCCCGAATGGGACGCCCCTTTTCAGTCGATCCGGTAATCGGATCAGATCGAGTCTTCGATCCAGCTTTGCAGCGCAGCTTTCGGGGCCGCGCCCGCACGGTTCGAAATCACCTGACCATCTTTAAAGATGAACAGCGCCGGGATGCCACGGACACCAAGCGCAGCCGCGGCGCCGGGGTGTTCATCGACATTGACCTTGGCGATCTTGATCTTGCCGGCCATCTCGTCCGACAGTTCTTCCAGTGCCGGACCGATTTGCTTACAGGGGCCGCACCATTCGGCCCAAAAGTCCACCACAACGGGGACATCGGAATTCTTGACTTCGGCGTCGAAGGTATCGTCGGTGACAGCGACGGTTGCCATTTTGAAATTCTCCTGAGAGTGAGCGGGTTCGAACGAACCTAGGAAGACCTCTAGCCAAGGTCAAGATATCTGGGCGTCGCGCAGGGCATCTGTCACAAGATCGTGTGGTATCGGCATAAGCTCGGCGGTTCTGGTCCACAGGATCGCCGTATCAATCCGGCGGTCGGGATAGATCTGCGTCAGCGCGTGAGCATAGGCTCCCATCTGCCGTAACAACCCGCCCGGCACTTGCAACGGGTCACCCGGAACCACGGCATTTGTCTTGAAATCCACGGCAAGCACGCGGTCATCTTCTATGACCAGCCGGTCAATGGTGCCGTGGATGCGGTTTGCTCCCAATGCGGCGGTGACGGACACTTCTGCAAGCGTATCTTCGCGGAACAGGTTGGCAAGTTCGGGCCGAGTCAGAACGCCGGATGCCTCGGCCAGAAGGTCGGGCAAGTCGGCAGCTTTGGGCGCGATCTCATCCAGAGACAGAAGAGTACGCGATACCGTGTCCCAGTCCTTTGGCGCGTAGCTTGGCAGGTGTTCCAAAAGAGTATGAATCCAGGTGCCACGTAGCTTCGCGGCCTCTTCGTCCAGTCCCGCTTCGCCCGCCAGCGCCTTTGCACCCCCTAGGTCCGACGGGCTGAGGGTCTTGTTCTGTTGCGTCGGAGTTGGCGCCGGCTGCCGAAAATGTGCTGGCACCTCGGGCAGTACGACGGCTGATGTGCTATCCGCTTCAACGGTTGGCCCGGTCCAGGACCCATGCTCAAGCCGTCGCCCTGCCCCGCCCGGCATATCCATTTCGACAGCGCCCGCCGCGGTCATGCCTTGTTCGATGATGTCATACCAGGCGGTGCCATCCGTCCCAAGGTTGCCCGATGCCGCCACGATCAGCCAGGTTTCCGCCCGTGTCAGCGCAACATAAAGCAGGCGCAGCCGTTCTTCGGCATCGCGGTCTGCGGCTTCGGCCCGCGTCTCTTCAATAATCTGCGGAGTTTCGTCCTTGGAGCCGGGCCAAACTGCCGCCCCATCAACGCCAACAATTGCCGCTGCGCCGCGTTTCTGGCGATGCGCTGTATCCGGCAGGATCACGATCGGCGCCTCAAGCCCCTTGGCCCCATGTACCGTCATCACCCGGATACGGTTTCCGGCGCTGTCCATCTGGCGTTTGATCTCGATGTCGTCGGTTTCCATCCAGACAAGGAACCCCGTCAGGCTGGGGACGGCGCTTTTTTCATAAGACAGCGCCTGAGACAACAGTGCGTTGATGCCATCCTCGGCTTCGACCCCAAGACGCCCCAACAGTTTTCGCCGCCCGTCATGCCGGGTCAGGATGCGTTCGATCAGGTCATAGGGCCGCAGGAAGTCCGTTTGGGCCAAAAGGTCATTGAGAATGGCAAGCGTTTTCGGGTGCTGCTGGGCCTTTTTCCGCAGAACCTGCCACAGGAACTGCTTGCCGCGTCCGTGGGCCAAAGTGAACAAATCCTGTTCGGACCATCCGAACAGCGGCGATTTGAGCGCCGTGGCCAAAGACAGATCGTCTTCTGGCGTCGCCAGGAACGACAGCAGCGCAGCCAGGTCCCTGACAGCCAATTCGCCCCCGACCTTCAGACGGTCCGCCCCCGCTATCGGTAGCCCAGCTTCCTTGCAGGCGCGAATGATCTCGTGAAACAGGGTTGAGCGTCGTTGCACCAGTATCAGGAAATCTCCCGGTTGCACCGGACGCATTTCATACTGCCCGTCTGTCCCCTTTTGGGCCGGAATAGTCTCGTTTTCTGCGATCATCCGGGCGATTTCGGATGCGATCCTTTCGGCAAGGATGACCGAGTGGTGGGTTTCAGCCACGCGGTCGACCGGGTCGAACCAGTCCCCGTCCTCTGGTGCCTGAACCGTGTCGACGACGGGCCACATATCCACCCTGCCCGGCAAGTCGCCGTGAAAGGCGCGGTGCTTCATTTCTTGCGGGAAGCTTGTTGGTGCGCGGTTTTCGAAACAGGCATCGACAAGACGCAGGATCGCTTCTGACGATCGGAAGGAATACTCCAGAACCCGGTTCTGAAGCGGCTCGCCGATGGTTTCAAGCCGGGCCGCGAAATCGGCCCGCATCCGGTCGAATTCCGCAGGGTCCGCGCCCTGGAAGCTGTAGATTGACTGTTTCTTGTCCCCGACGACAAAAATCGTGCGGGTGGTGTCGCGGGCGCCGGTACCGGATGTGAATTCCTGCGCCAGGCTTTCGATCACCTGCCACTGGGTCGGGCTGGTATCCTGCGCCTCGTCCACAAGGATATGGTCAATCCCGCCATCCAGCCGATACAGCACCCATTCCGCGACGCCAGGACTGGCCAGCAATTGCCCGGCGCGCTGGATCAGGTCGTCGAAATCCAACCAGCCGCGATCCTGTTTCCGGGCTTCGTATTCGGTCAGGAATGCATGACCAAACCGATGCAATGCCATGCTGCGCCGGGCGGTTGTGAGGGCAATACGCTGTTGGCGGGCTGTTTCCACACGCCGCATCAGATCGTCAAGCGCAGGCATATCGCTGGTCAGCGCGGACTGTGTCTTTTTGGTTGGAACAGAGCCTATTTTGGCGGAAAAGGGCTCTTTTGCGCCGGACCCGCTCAAAAAGACACTCTCGAGAACCGGCAGGTCGCCAAAGTCAAACCGCGTGATCGTGGCAAGCTTGTCTGCATTTTTCTGATCGGTGACCGACCCGCCACGCATCGCTGTGATCACATTTGCAAGCAACGCGCGTTCGCTGCCAAGGAATACTGAACCAGCGATGTCAGATTCGGTTGTACCGATGGGCAACGACAACGCCTGTGCCAGTGCGGTCTCATCCGGGGGCGACAGGAAAAGAGCCCGTTTTCCAACGATCTGTCCGGCCAGGTCGACAAGGCTTTGACCGGTGAAATGCAGCGCGACCTCGTCCACCAGCCCGGCCTGCGCACCCAGCGCCATGTCATCAAGGATTTCCTCGCGCAGCAATTCGCCCGCGCGGTCCTCCATCTCGGTGAAAAGTGGAGAAACGCCGGCCTCCAGTGGGAACCGGCGCAACAAGGTGGCGCAGAAGGAGTGGATCGTCTGGATTTTCAAGCCACCCGGCGTTTCGATGGCGCGGGCAAACAACGTGCGTGCTTTGCCAAGCCGCTGCGCACCAATGTCGCCCTCATAGCCAAGCTCGGCCAAATCCTTGCGCAGTTCCGCGTCGGGCTTCATCGCCCATTCCCCAAGCCGCCGGAAAAGCCGGTTCTGCATCTCGCTGGCGGCGGCCTTGGTGTAGGTCAGGCAAAGAATATGCTGTGGCAGTACCTCTGCCAGCAACAGACGGGCCACCCGGTCGGTCAGAACCCGCGTTTTGCCCGATCCGGCATTGGCCGAAAGCCATGTCGACACTTCGGGCCGCGCGGCTTGAACCTGGCTTTCGGTGGCATCGTTGCGCAGGATCATGACAGCACCTCTTTTACCGGCAATTGGGTCAGGTCCCATTCGCCAAACCGGGCAAGTTGGTCATAGTCCGACGTATCGGTGTCCTTGAACATGGCGATCCGGGCCGAAAAGCCGCGGTTTTCGGACAGGTATGCGCCGATCAGCGCTTCGAACTGCTCCCAGACCTGCGTGGCAGGGATCTCATCAAGTGGGGCCGCGACGTCCTTGGGCGGATTGCCAAGGCCGATGAACACCGCGTCGCTGACATCGGACGGGTCAATACGGTCGAAATCCCCCCTTTCCGCCATCGCCGCCTCTAGCAGTAGTTGCTTGTCGAAATCCTTTTGTTGCTTCGGAGTCGGCGGGTTGCCGGTCTTGTAATCATAAAGGATCAGCCGGCCATCTTCGCGCTGGTCGATGCGATCGGCCTTGCCCGTCAAAGTGAACCCAAGCGCCGTGATGACCGATGTCGCAGACCGTTCAAGTGCGATCGGAACCGCAGTCTGGCGCCGTCTTTGTTCGGAGGTCACGAAATAGTCGGACAGCCGGATCAGGCGCGCCTTCCAAAGCGCCCGAGCCGAAGGCCAGGGCACGTTTTCGGCTAGAACAGAGTCTGTTATGGCCAGAAACCGGCTAACCGTCAAAGCGTCGGCGCTGTCCAGAGTCTGGCGAATGAAACCTTCGAGGATGTCATGCACCACGATCCCGCGCAGCAACGCGTCAGGCGTCTTCATCAGGCTGTTGAGCGGTTTCAGGCGAAGGACATCACGGGCATAGATCGCATAAGGGTCGCGGATCAGCGTTTTGATCCTTGTAACCGACAGTTGGCGCGGTCGTGCATCAATCGGCGGGCAAGGCGAAGGGCGGTGAGCCGGCGCCACATGTGTTGGTGCTTCCAGAGCCCGGGCAAGCGACAGCCAATGATTGCCGCGCGCGGCCATGTCCGAGAGCGCTTGTTGCCCGCCCTGCCCTGGCAGTCCGGACATCAAGTTCTCGATCCGGTTCAGCCAGCGCGATGGCACGGTTTCGGCTTCGTCGCTGCGTAAGGACCGGGTTAGCCAGACCTCGGGCGCGGCGATGGCTTGCTGGAAATCATGCGCCGACAGGCCAATCCGACGTTCCGGCAAAAGTAGCCCGGCGTCGTGACGCATCTGGCGATTAAGCCACGGGTCGGGCGGCGGAGTTTCCGGCCATGACCCTTCGTTCAGCCCGCCTAGAATGACCAGGTCCGCCCCCTGAACCCGCGCTTCAAGTGTGCCCCAGATCAGGATATGTGGATGTCCGGCATCGCGGTCGCGCACTTCGCGGCCCGCCATGACTGCGCCAAACAAATCGCTGTAATCCGGTGCCGAGATCTCGCCTGCATGAGGCGCAGATTCGGCGATGTCCTGTACCAACCGGGCCGCTTCCCGGCCAGCGTTTTCATCCCAAAGCCTGCCTGCCCCGTCGCCGGGCCCCTGCGCAATCCGTTCGGCGACGGCAATATGGGTGTCCAGCCTTTCCGACAGGGTTCTTGCCACGTCCTTGGTGTCAGCGGTCAGCCAGTTTGCAATCCACTCTACCCAATCCGACACGTCCCGCTTCCGTCCCACTGCCCATGCCGCCAGGGTTGGACCGTCGGGGTAAACCACGCCTTTGTCACGTATCCAAAGCTCAAGATCGCGGGTGTTCAGCAGGTGGTCGGCGCGGTCCGTGCCGCTGTGACACAGGGGATGCTTGAGCAGGGTCAGCAAAGTCTCGGCTGTGATTTTGCGGTGAAACAGGGTCGAAACATGCCGCAGGAACCGCCCCGGCGGACTAAGTTGCAGCGGCATGCCCGCGCTGTCATCCGGGCGGATGTTCCATTGCTCAAGAGCGGCTGAAACCTGACGAGTCAGCATGCGATCAGGTGTGATTAACGCAGCCGTCTGGCCCTGTTCTGCGGCCTCGCGCAGTCTGAGCGCGATCGCCAAAGCCTCGTCCCGCTGGGAAGGTGCCTTGAGCAGTGTAACCTGTGCCAGCGCAGGGACCAGATCGGGCAAGGCGGGACCCTCACCCAACCAGGCATCGGTTACAGGTGCTGGGCGCAGGGCCAGAGACACCAGCTTGTTGCGCGCAGAGTTAGGCGGTGCCGCCTCGATCCAGGGACGGACAGAAGCCGGGGTTGTGTCCAGCATATCGGCAAGTTTGCGGAACCGGAATTGCGGATGATCTTCGGCCGTCAGCGCATCATCCATGCGTGCCCAGACCGTGTCAGGCGTGTCAAAGTCGAACCCGGGCAGGACGATCGCACCTTGCGGCAGCCGTGCAATGGCCTGCATCAGCAGCATCGTCTGGCCGCGCGACCCTGTCGAGCCGGCCAGGATGATCGGATCCTGTGGCGGGACCTGCGCCCATTGATCGGCCAGCGCCTCAATCACCTTGCGTTGGCGGGTTTCCGCGTCCGGCGCGGTGTCGGTGGCGTCAAGAAATGTCCGGGCAATGTCGATAAACCGCAGCGCCCTTTGCCAATGACCGGAAAGGTCGGACACATCCAGACTGGCAATTGTATCGGGTGTGACGCCCTCACCGGCCATTTCAGAAAATAGCCCCGCAAGGCTGTCGGCCAGATCAAAAAGCGAAGCACGCGCAGCAAGGTCAGGTTCGGCGTCAAGAAGGCGCGATATCAGCTCAATCAACTCAAAACGGCGCTGCAAAGGGGGCACCGGGCGGGCAAGCTCGGCGGCCTGAACCTCGGCGCCGAAATCGGTGACCAGCTGAATGCGCGGAAGGATCGTAGGTGGCCCTTGGTCAAAAATGGCGCGGACCCGGCGCTGCATCCGGCGTGTGTTCACGATTAGCCGCACGCGGGCCATGTCCTCGGGCGCGCGCCCGGCCATTCGTGCGCGCAGACCATCGACCAATGCCTTGGGGAAATCGACACCGGGCGCCAGCCCGAACAACCGCGGGGATTCGTTAGGCTCAAACATCGGGTGACTCCAACATCCGTTCCGCTTGTGCGATCCCCGCAGGCGATCCGACATCGCACCACGAACCGGTATAGCTGACCCCGAAAAGACGGCCATCAGCGGCGATCTGATCCCAGGTTCGGTTGAGTGAAAAGACGGTGCCGTTCGTTCGCATGACCGGATCTTGCTGTATGATCTGAACGCCGCCAAAGACCAGGCCGGGACCGCGGGCCAGCCGGCCGTTAGAGCCCAGAGTGAAATCGCCATTCCCGGCGTGCGAGTTGGCGTTGGCCACCGGAACACACAGCAAAAGCGCATCCATCCGTTCGGCGTCCCAATTGTCACGCAGCACCCGGAACGGGTTCGGGCCGGACCAGATCGCGTCGGTATTCGACGTATAGACCGGGCCGTCGCCCAGATCGGGCAGGGCGGCTTTCAGCCCGCCGCCAGTATCAAGGATGTCGGGTGTTTCGTGGCGAAAGATTACCCCGGACCCGGCCAGATGCGTGGCAAGCTGCGCGGCGCGGTAGTGGCCGTTGACAACGATGACCCGTGGATCAAGCGCTCGGGCCAGGTCCAGCGTGTGGTCGATGAGGGCGCGGCCGCCAACTTCGATCAACGGCTTTGGCACGGTATCCGTCAGTGGCCGCATCCGGGTTCCGAACCCGGCGGCAAACAGCATCATGGCGTCGGGGTCGTGGGGCATTGGTCTTTCAGTCGCAAAAGGATTTCAGGCGAAGGCGGGGGCAGGGCGCCAATCAGTTCGGCGCGTGCGGGGCGAAGGGCAGGGTGGTCAAACGCGCTTTCAATATGGGCCCAGACGCGCGGGATCAGGTCGATATAGTCTGACTTGCCCGCAACAAGGGACAACCGGGCAAAAACCCCAAGTATCCGCAGGTTGCGCTGCAGGCCCAGAACGGCGCAAGAGGCTGAAAACGCGTCAATATCCAGCCCCGCCGCATTTGCATAGCGGTCGATCTGGGAGGTTGCGACTTCGGGAGTCACATCGCGTCGCACGTCCTGCAGGAATGACACCAGATCATAGGCCCGGTGCCCCGCCAGCGCGTCTTGGAAATCCAACAGGCCAACCCGCGCCGCATCGGTTCGTTCAGGCAGCCAGATTACGTTTTCGCTGTGATAGTCGCGCAGGATCATCACGTCGCTCTGCGCGGCATGAGAGTTCAGAAGCGCGTGCAGGACGGGCAGGGCGCGAAGCTCAGCGGCGCCTGCCGTGTCTGCGTCAACGGCGCCGCGCATATACCACGAATAGGCAAACCCGGCCTGTTCCGTCATCAGTTGTGGTGTAAAACGCACCAGCCACTCCGGGGCGGGGTGTTGATGAAGCGTCAAAAGAAGGTCGGTCGCACCATCATAAAGCTCCTTTTCCCGTGACGGTTCTGCCTCGATCAGGCGGGCAAAAACCGCGTCACCCAGGTCTTCCAACAGAAGGAAACCATTGACGGAATCGGCGGCCAGTATGGCAGGCGCGGACAGGGACAACGACGTCAGGTGGCGCGCAACCTGCTGAAATCGGTCGATGTCTTCGCCTTTGGCTGGGTCAGCGTCCATCAGTATCGCGGATTGCCCCGCGTCCCCGATCAGGCGCTCATACCGGCGGGCCGAGGCATCCCCGGCAATTTCCCGACGTGCAGCGGCGCCCCATCCAACTCGGGCCAGGAAAGCGCGGATCAGCGCGTCACGGTCAGCCATTGGAAACGCCTTGCAGTCGGGCGGTCCATTTCGGGTCGCTCCAGGATGCGCGCAGGGTGCGGCTGCCTTCGACCGGACCAAGTGAAAACTGTAGCAGAAGGGCGTTCTCCGGGGTCAGGTCGGCCAGGCGATCTGGCCATTCGATCAGGCAAAGACAATCTTCGAACGCGTCGACAAGCCCCAGTTCGACCACTTCATCGGGCGACGTCAGCCGATACAGGTCGGCGTGCCAGATTTCAAAGTCTGCGGTGTCATAGGTCTGGACCAGTGTGAAAGTCGGGGAGGGTACGTCCTCGGGGATGGGCAGAAGATGCTGGATCAGGCTGCGGGCAAAATGGGTCTTTCCAGTGCCGATATCCCCTTCCAGAAGCACCACGTCACCGGGCAAAAGGCGCACCGCCAGTTGCGCCGCAAGATCAGCGGTGGCATCAGGGGAGGAAAGGGAAAATTCGGTCGCCTGCGACATCTGCAAATGATCGCATCGCCGCCCATCCCCTGCAAGGTGGAACGGGGCTCAGGCGCTTTCTTTTTTGCGGGCAAGGCCAGGGCGCGAGAGGCCCATTTTCGGCGCATCCTCGAACACGATGACAGTGGCGCCGCCGGATACCGGTCGCAGATGCAGGTTCAAGACCCGCCCGGACCGCAGTGAAACCTGGCCAGACCACGGTTCGCGGGCCCCGTCGGTCATGATGCTGTCGGCCACCCGTTCCCAGATCGCACTGGGCTGACAGGCTGATTCCCAGACATTCAGGGCCTCGCTGATCGCGTATTCGCCAAGGCCGGTTTCGGGATCACTGTCCCAAAGCGTGCAATAGGCCGTATTGCACAGCGACAGGACGCCATTGGTGGCAAAGACCACGACGGCGGGATCGACCGCATCCAGAACCGACTGACCCAACTCAAGGTCAGCGCGGAACCGGCGCGTCAGCGAGATTTCGGCCGAGATATCCTCAAAAAGGAAAGCGATCGCTCCGTCCGGGTGGGGGCGGCCCGAAACGCGGTAGGTCAGGCCGGATGGCAGGGTCCATGTCTCGGAGAATCGGTCATCCGAGGCCGCCGCGACCAGTTCGGCAATCCGTTCGCGCCACGTGGAATAGTTCTTGGGCTCAGGAATGATCCGATTGTCGCGCATCCGGTCGAAAAACGTCAGAAGGTTCGGACGGGCTGACAGAAAATCCGCTGGAAGCGCTGTCAGGTCGATCAGGGCGGGGTTGAACAGGACCAATTGCCGGTGCCGATCGAAAATCGCCAGCCCGATTGAAAGATGGGCAAATGTCTTGGTCAGTGTCTGCACAAAGTTGCGCTGGGCGATCTCGGCGCGGACTGCGGGTCCGGCATCGGTGGCGAAAAAGAACCGATCGCCATAGGCCTGTACTTCGGTCACATCCACCCAGCGCGTGGTCTCTCCTTCACCCAGGCGGGTGCGTGTCGGTCCGGTGCCATCGCCTGGGGCGGCCAGGGCCGTGCCAGTCGCCAGCCCCAGTTCATTGTGCATTGAGTGATAGGCGTCATTGGCCCAAATCAGCTGACCCGCCGAATTTGTGCGCCAGATCGGATAGGGCGCAAGTCGCGCTGCGGCGCTGATTTCGGTGGTGGCCTTGCGGGTTTCCGGTGTTTCCGGGAGAGCGGTAACAAAGACCTTTGTCCGGTCCTCCAACCGTTCGATCCGCACGGCGGTGGCAGTGTCGCCCCGGCTTGATGGATGCACGGTGTCGGGTTGCGGTGAAAGACCCAGAACGTCAGGGATGTTCTTGTACCTCTGACCCAGGAGTTTCGACACCACCGGCCAGTCCGCTGTGTCGGGGTCAAGAGCAGCATCACCCAGATATCGACGTCCATTGGCGTTACAGGCGATCAGCATGCCCTGACGAAAAATCATCAAGGGATCCTGATGCGATGCCTCCAACCCGTCCAGATCAGGCGTGGCCGGAGGCAAGGCGGCGCGCTTTCCCATCGGTAATAGCCGGGTCAGCACCACCGCCAATGACAATCCCAACGCAGCAATCGCAAGGTATTCAATAATGTTCGATGCCATGGACCGTCCCTTCCTGACCCCAGCACCCGCTCCGAGCCCTATCCTAGCAGGTCAAATCGTTAACAGGCGGTTAAGCTTTTGAAATTGTCATGTATCAATCAATGGGTTGTCGCCCATTCCAACCGCGTGATCCCCGGACTTGGCGTCGATTTCAGCCCGTGGCCAGATCACCTCGACGATGGCGCCGCGCCGTTCGCCGGTGCCTTGCCGGGGTGAGAACGTGTCGGACCCGTTAGCAAAGATCAGCTCGGCCCCCGACCGTTCCAGAAGAGTTTTGGCAATGAAAAGACCCAGTCCCATGCCCTCGTATCCGGGGCGCTGTTTGCGTTCCGATCGCCGCTTGCGCACAAACGGATCGCCGATGCGCCCGATCAGGTGCGACGGATAGCCCTTGCCGTCATCCATGATGCGAATGGTGATTACCTGATCGGTCCAGCCGGTCTCGATCCAGACATTGGCGCGGGCGAAATCTACCGCGTTCTGGATCAGGTTGCGCAGTCCGTGGATGATCTCGGGGCGGCGCAGGATGGACGGGATCTGGCCGTCATTGTTTTCAGACAGAAGCGTTTCGAAATGCACAGCCTTGCCACGATCCAGATGCGGTTCGGCCGCTTCCTCGATCACTGTTGGCAGGGGGGCTTGCCGCAGGTGCAGGTCATCCTTGCCCGCACGCCCCATCGACCGCAGAATATCACGGCACCGGTCGGCCTGTTCCCGGATCAACGCTGCGTCCTCGTAAAGGTCGGGATCGTCGGACAATTCTTCCATCAGTTCCGCCGAGGTCAGCTTGATCGTCGCCAGAGGCGTGCCCAGTTCATGCGCCGCTGCTGCCACGACTCCGCCGAGGTCCGTTAGCTTCTGTTCCCGCGACAAGGCCATCTGGGTGGCGGCCAGTGCTTCGGCCATGGATGCCATTTCGCTGACGACGCGGCGCGAGTAGATCGACGAGAAAAGGATCGCGATCACGATTGCGCACCATGTTCCATAAAGAAAGATGTCGGGAATCCTGAGGATAAACCCCTGTTCGGTGCGCAGGGGAAAGTGAAACTCGACCATTAGCGTCACCAGGAAAATGGCGACCGACGCCAAAAGCACGGTCGATCGCACCGCCAGCACCGAGGCAGAGATCGTGACAGGCCCGACGACAAGGATCGAGAACGGATTGTGCAGCCCTCCGGTCAGGAACAAAAGGAAACACAGCTGCAACAGGTCGAACAGGATCATCAGGAAGTTTTCGTATTCCGACAGAAGCTTGTTCTCGGGGAAGACGAATTTTGCGATCAGGTTGCCGCTGACCGAGATGCCGACGGCAAGGTAGCACAGCCCGTATTCCAGGTTCAGCTTGAACACCTGCTGCGCCACGATCAGCGCCACAACCTGTCCGATGATCGCAATCCAGCGCACAAGGATGATGGTGCGCAACCGGATCCAGTTGCCGCGGCGCTGGCCGGAAAGAAGTTCGGCCGAGAAATCAGTCATGCGGCACCTTTACCCTTGTTCGTCACGCCACAATTGTTAGGTGTCCCCGCAGGATCAATCAACAACGCCCGAGGATGGGACCCATGTTGCGCGCCATTGCCGTTCTTGCTGTCTTGATCGTAATCGTCTTCCTGGGGTGGATGGTATATCTCAACCTTCAGGTCGGCGATGGCGGTGACCAGTTCGCCCAATGTCGCCAATCCGCAGTTGCAGGTGGGGCCGCAGCCATTGGTGGGCCGTTTGAGCTGGTGGATGAGACTGGGAAAACGGTGACCGATGCCGATGTTCTGTCCGAACAGCCGTCGCTGATCTATTTCGGCTATACCTTCTGCCCCGATGTCTGCCCGATGGACGTATCGCGCAATGCCGAGGCAGTGGAAATCCTTGAATCCAAGGGCAAGATCGTGCAGCCCGTCATGATCACCATTGACCCCGAGCGCGACACTCCCGAGGTCATGGCCGAGTTTACCGACTATTTGCATCCGCGAATGCTTGGTCTCACCGGGACGGCGGAACAGGTCAAGGCAGCAAGCCAGGCCTATCGCACCTATTATCGCAAGCAGGCGTCCGAGGATGAGTTCTATCTGGTCGATCATTCGACCTTTACCTACCTGACCCTGCCGGGACACGGGTTTGTCGAGTATTTCAAACGCGACGTGACGCCGGAACAGATGGCCAAAACCGTCGGCTGTTTCGTAGACAAGATGTAATTGCCCGCGGCGTTTGACCACCTTGTGCCTGCGGGCTAATACTTGGCAAAGGCTGTTTCGTTACAAGGGGACAAATGCATGGCGGAAAAGACGCTGAGGGAGATCGGCCCGGACAAGTCCTTGCTTCTGGTGGACGATGACGAGCCGTTTCTGAGGCGTCTGGCCAAGGCCATGGAAAAGCGCGGCTTCGAGGTTGAAACCGCCGGTTCCGTTGCCGCCGGCAAAGCCATCGCAACCGCGCGCCCACCGGCCTTTGCCGTGGTCGATCTGCGGCTTGAGGATGGCAATGGTCTGGATGTGGTCGAAGTTCTGCGCGAGAAACGCGAAGACGCCCGGATCGTGGTCCTGACGGGCTATGGCGCCATTGCCACTGCGGTTGCCGCAGTCAAGATTGGCGCGACGGATTACCTGTCCAAGCCCGCCGACGCCGCCGATATCATGAACGCGCTTCTCAGTCCCGAGGACGAACTTCCGCCGCCTCCTGAAAACCCCATGAGCGCCGACCGGGTGCGTTGGGAGCATATCCAGCGGGTCTATGAGCTGTGCGACCGCAACGTGTCGGAAACGGCGCGTCGCCTAAACATGCACCGCCGCACGCTTCAGCGCATCCTTGCCAAGCGCAGTCCGCGCTGAACCGTCGGAATTGGGTATTTGCGACCAGTAAAAAGCGCTGGTTGAATCAGAGATCGAACCGTTTCAATACCTTGTCGACGGTCTGGCCGTTGTCGAGCGTAACATCGGTTTTGCGGCCATAATCTTCGAATCCCCGGCTCTGGTAATAAGTCAGACCACCGGTGTTGTCGGCGCGGATATTTGCGTTGATCCATTTGTATCCGAGACGCCGGGCCGCGGATTTCGTAGTCTCAAACAGGGCTGAACCGACGCCAATACCGGTTTTGCCAATCGCGGCAAATGTGGCGATGTCGCAGGCGTCTGTGGGTAGGTCAGGGTGGGGACCGATCCACTGAAACCCCAAAAGCGCGCTGGAATTGTCCTCGGCGACATGCCAGGCAACGCGATCGCTGCCCTCGTCCATCCATCTCGCCAGATCGGTGTAATTGACCGGGTTTGTCATGGCCGTGGTGCCGCCGATGGTGATGATCTCGTTCAAAAGATCAGCCATGGCCCTCGTGTCGGCACGTGAGGCGCGTCGGATATGAAGTGTCACAACGCCGCCATCAGTGCATCAAACCGCGACGTAAAGGCGTGGCGGGTTTCAAGAGGTGGCCGCAGGTCGATTGTCAGCCCGTCGATTACTTCGGGCTTTGGTTTGCCAAAAAACTTGTTGGCCTCGATCTCGGAAAACCCCGCGATCTGGGTTGCCTCCATCCAGGCGCTGATCTTGTCTGCGCGCTTGATCTGCGCTTTCACCGTTTTAGGCAGGGCGGCGGGCAGGCCGAAGCGCAGGTGAATCGCTGCGGTCAGTCGTTCATCCAGCGCGCCGTACCCCGATCCCACCGCAGCCTTGACCGGCGAGATCATGTCGCCGATCACGTATTCCGGCGCGTCGTGCAGCAGTGCGGCCAGGCGCCACTTCATGGGCGCTTTCGGATACATGCGGCTAAACAGGGTTTCGACCAGGATCGAGTGTTCGGCGACGGAATAGGCAAAGTCCCCGACCGTCTGGCCGTTCCAGCGCGCAACGAAGGCAAGGCCATGGGCGATGTCCTCGATCTCGATATCCATCGGTGTCGGGTCCAGCAGGTCCAGTCGCCGCCCCGAAAGCATCCTTTGCCAAGCGCGCGCCATGGCTTTTCCTTCGTGCAATGTCTTGTTTCGGAAAGGGATACCCAAATCATTCCTGCCCGAAAAGCCGGGACCGTGACATTGCGCAAAAAAGCCACCGCCACGGTTTTGCCACATTTCGGCGTTACCCTTCTTTCTATCGCGTTCACCTGCTGCCGACGGAACCGTGAAGTGGTGTGTTTTGTATTCCGTGCGGTGCAACACGACATAAGGAACGAGGGGGGCACGTTTTCCTCCCGCGTGTCCCCTTCGGACCTTCCCTTGTTCGCAGGAGACACCAGATGTTCAAACGTATCTTATCTACCGCCTTGTTGTTCGGCATGGCCGCCACCGCGCCACCTGCTTTTGCAGCCAATTGCGCGATGCGCGACGCGCTTGTGGACCACCTTGAAACGAAGTTCGCCGAAAGCCTGACTGCAGCGGGGTTGCAGGCTGGATCCGGCGCACAGACCATGGTCGAGGTCTGGTCCTCTGATGCCACCGGCACCTTTACCGTCATCGTCACCAATGCGCGCGGGGTGTCCTGCGTGGTGGCGACGGGAACCGACTGGTTCCAAACCGACCCGACACCAATGGTAACCGACAGCCCAAGCTGACATTGCCGCCCCGCTCTGCCAGTGCTATCTGAGGCAAAACCGATTTGCCGAAGGAGCACGGCCAGCATGCCGACAGAATATATTATCAAGGACATCGGCTTGGCCGAGTTCGGTCGCAAGGAACTGGACATCGCCGAGACCGAAATGCCGGGCCTGATGGCCCTGCGCGAAGAATACGGGGACAGCCAGCCGCTGAAGGGCGCGCGGATTGCCGGGTCGCTCCATATGACGATCCAGACTGCCGTTCTGATCGAAACGCTGGTCGCCCTGGGCGCTGAAGTGCGCTGGGCGTCATGCAACATCTTCTCAACCCAGGATCACGCCGCCGCCGCGATTGCCGCTGCCGGGATTCCCGTTTTTGCGATCAAGGGTGAGACGCTGGAAGAATACTGGGACTATGCCGACCGCATCTTCATGTTCGAAGAAGGCGGCTGCAACATGATCCTGGACGACGGCGGCGACGCGACGCTGTACATCCTGATGGGCGCACGGGTCGAAGCCGGCGAGACCAACCTGATCGAGGTTCCGACCTCGGAAGAAGAGGTGGCGCTGTTTGCCCAGATCAAGAAACGCCTGAAGGCAAGCCCGGGCTGGTTCACAAAGCAGCGCGAGATGATCAAGGGTGTGACCGAGGAAACCACCACCGGCGTGCATCGCCTCTATCAGATGATGGAGAAGGGCCACCTGCCTTTCCCCGCGATCAACGTCAATGACAGCGTGACCAAGTCGAAATTCGACAACAAGTATGGCTGCAAGGAATCGCTGGTCGACGGCATTCGCCGCGCCACCGACACGATGATGGCGGGCAAGGTCGCCGTGGTTTGTGGCTACGGTGATGTGGGCAAGGGCTCGGCCGCATCGCTGCGCGGTGCAGGTGCGCGTGTGAAAGTGACCGAGGTTGACCCGATCTGTGCGCTGCAAGCCGCAATGGACGGTTTTGAGGTCACAACCTTGGAAGACGAAGCTGCCACCGCAGACATCTTCATCACCACCACCGGCAACAAGGACGTGATCCGCATCGAGCATATGCGCAAGATGAAGAACATGGCCATCGTTGGCAACATCGGCCATTTCGACAACGAAATTCAGGTCGCCGCGCTGAAGAACCACAAGTGGACGAACATCAAGGATCAGGTCGACATGATCGAAATGCCCTCGGGCAACAAGATCATCCTTCTGTCCGAGGGACGCCTGCTGAACCTTGGCAACGCAACCGGGCACCCCAGCTTCGTGATGTCGGCCTCGTTTACCAACCAGACCCTGGCCCAGATCGAGCTTTGGACCCGCGGCGAGAACTATGACAACAAGGTCTATGTTCTGCCCAAGCACCTGGATGAAAAGGTCGCCCGGCTGCATCTGGCGCGGGTTGGCGCAAAACTGTCGAAGCTTGCACCGGAACAGGCCGATTATATCGGCGTCGCGGTCGACGGGCCGTTCAAGCCCGAGCATTACCGCTATTGATTGGCTGTTGATGACACCAAGAGGCCGTCCGAAAGGGCGGCCTTTTTTGTTGTGTTGGGATCCAGAGACGCGACAGGGTTCGTGAGGTCACATGGGTTGTGGTGGGGAAAGCGTTGTGTCTTTTCCCTTTGTGATGCCGGTTGAGTTGTCTAACGTTGTCACACAGGCGACCACGTCTGAAATTTTATTCAAGGGCAGATGGCCCGACAATTCTTGGGAGTGAACTAATGGGTAAACGCGACGATCTGATTGCACAATATGCGGATGATCTGAAAAACAAGTGTGGCATGACGCCGGACATGGACCTGCTGACCAAGGTCACCATCGGCTGCGGGCCGGCGATTTACGACGCGGATGCCTCGACCGTGGCCGCCACCCAGGAAGGTGAGATCGAGACGGTAAAAAACAACTATCTGATCAAGAAGTTGGGTCTGAAGGATGGGCCGGAACTGGATGCCGCCATTGACTCGGTCATTGACACCTATGGCCGCTCTGAGCGCAACAAGTATCGTGCCGTGGTCTATTACATGCTGTGCAAGCATTTCGGGAAAGAAGCCGTTTACGGTTGACCAACCCACCGATCTGCAAGAAAGCGCCCGCCAGTAGGTGGGCGTTTTTATTTTAATCTTAGACACTTGGTATTTGCCCAGCGCCACCCGTTCCGCTAGGTCTTGGACAACGGTCAGGATGGCCGAACCCTAAAAAGATACGCGTGTGGTGAGTAGGGAGCACGTGGGGCAATGGGGGGTTCGGCTTTTTTAACCGAATCCCCCATTCGCGTTCGGTGGCCTTCCCGAAACCAGAGTCTGTATCGGTTACAGTATTCCCAGAACCAGTCCCATCACCGTACAGCCAAAGGTGGCATATCCGCCGTCGATCCATTTGAGATCGCTCGGTTTGTCGGCAAAGGTGTAATTGGTGACCAGCCACGGAGTTGCCAGGAATGCACCGATCCCAAAACCCGCGACCAGACCCTTGACCGCGCCGTCAATTCCACTGAGGCCAAAGATGTGGCGCATCATACCGGCCACAATCAGTGCGCAGATTAAGGCAATGATATAGGTGCTTTTGTCGGCGGCGTTTGCGGGCCGTCCATCTTCACCCTTTGCAACTCCGGCTGCGGCCATCCAGCGGTCGCCCAGCACCATGTACCAGACCGCACCAAATGCAAAAGACGCCACCGCAGCAACAATCACGCTTACCAGTTCCATTTCCTACTCCTGTCCCTATTGCGTTATGCGGGCAGTATGACCGGGAAAAACGGCGTTGGCATAGCGATATTTGTCGGCGGTCACAGGTTCAGGTATCGACGCCGCCGAGTGTGCAGATAACCTGCCATTCGCTTTCGGTAACCGGCTGAACGGACAAACGAGAGTTCTTGACCAGCACCATTTCGGCCAGCCGCGGGTCGGCCTTGATCATATCCAGCGTGACCGGATTGGGAATGGGGGCGACGGCCTTGATGTCCACGCACTCCCAGCGCTCATCATCGGTGGTTGAGTCAGGATGCGCTTCGGCGATGACCTCAACGATGCCGACCACGGCCTTTTCCTTCTGGCTGTGGTAGAAGAAACCGCGATCACCAACCGCCATGTCACGCATGAAATTGCGCGCCTGGTAATTGCGCACGCCATCCCATTCTTCGCCGGCGTCCCCCTTGGCAACCTGGTTGTCCCAGCTCCAGGTCGAGGGTTCGGATTTGAACAGCCAGTAGCGCATCAGCCTATGACCTTGTTCCACGCGATCAGCTCGACCGATGCGAATAGATCCGCTTTTTTATAGGGGTCGTTGTCAGCCCAATCCTGAGCGGCGGCCATGTCCATGTCGAGGATGATGAGAGAGCCGCACATATCGCCGTTTTCGTCCACGAACGGACCGGCCAATTCAACGGCATCGGTTGCTTTCAGATAGGCGACGTGGGCGTCGCGATTGGCCTTGCGAATGTCAAGCGCACCGGGTTTGTCTTTGGCGATCAGAGCGGTTTTCATGGGTTATTCCTCTTTCTGGGGTCGGGATAGAAGCATCTCCATCACGTCCTTGACGGTCACTTTCTGGGACAAGAGCGCAACCACTGCGGCGGTGATCGGCATGTCGATGTTCATGTTGCGCGCGCGGTCATGCACAGCGCGGGCGGTGGCGGCCCCTTCGACTGTCACGGCCGGGTCAAAGCTGTCACCTCGGCCCAGAGACTGGCCGAAGCGATAGTTTCGAGAGAGTTCCGAGGTGCAGGTCAGCGCAAGGTCGCCGAACCCCGAGAGTCCGGCCAAGGTATCCTCGCGCGCGCCAAGGCGCCGCGCCATACGCTGCATTTCGGCATAGCCGCGGGTCATCAGCGCGGCCCGGGCACTTTCGCCCAGACCCGCGCCGATCGCTGCGCCGCAGGCGATGGCCATGACGTTTTTCAACGCCCCGCCCAGTTCGGCACCAATCGTGTCGGTAGTGCGATAAATGCGCAGGTTCGGCGCTTGCAGATCGGTTTGGATGCGTCTTCCGTCTTCGTCTAGCGGTGTGGCCAGCGTCAGCGCCGTCGGCAAGCCCCGCGCAATATCGGCGGCAAAACTAGGCCCCGTCAGGATCGCCGGGGTTGCGGTCGGGGCGACCTCGCGGATGACCTCGACCGGACCAAGAAGCGTGGTCAGTTCGACCCCCTTGCAGCAGGCAATCAGGCAATGCCCATCCAGTTCGGGGTGATCGACCAATAGATCGCGCAGCATCTGCATCGGGACGGAAAGAAGGATGTTGTCGGCAAGCGCCGCGCCAAGGTCAGCGGTCACGGTCAAGCTGTCTGGAAAGGCGATACCCGGCAGGCGGGCCGCATTCTGCCTTGAGCCCTGCATCCGGTGCGCCGCACCAGCATCCCGCGCCCACAGCGTCACGGGTGTTCCCGACCGAGCCAGCGAGATTGCCAAAGCGGTGCCAAACGCGCCAGCCCCGACGACCGAAATGCTCATGCCTTGGCCCCTTTCCTACCGCCGCCCAACAAGGCCGGGGCGCTTTGATCCAAAGGCCAGCGCGGTCTTGCCACCAATGTCATATCATCCCGTCCGCCGGTCGCGAAGCGTTCCATCCCGGCATAAGCGATCATCGCAGCATTATCGGTACAAAGCGACAGCGGCGGCGCAGTGAATGCAACGTCGAGATCGGCGCAAACAGTCTCTAACCCGGCCCGAATTGCCCCATTCGCCGCGACACCTCCGGCAACTGCCAGTGTCGGACTGTCCGGGTTTATCTGCAGATAGACCCCAAGCGCACGACGAGTTTTTTCCGACAGAACATCCACCACCGCCGCCTGGAACCCGGCGCAGATATCTGCGCGGTCGGTCACATGCAGCCCGCCATGTTCGGCAACCAGTTGATCGCGAGTACGTAAAATCGCTGTTTTCAATCCTGAAAAGCTCATATCACAACCGTCCCGGTCCAACAGCGGACGTGGGAAACGGAAGCGCTTGGCATCACCTGTCCGCGCTTCGGCCTCGACTGAGGGGCCGCCCGGTTGGGGCAGTCCCAGCAGCCGCGCAGTCTTGTCAAAGGCTTCGCCCGGCGCGTCGTCGATTGTGCCGCCAAGTCGGGTGAATTCTTCGGGACCGTGGGCGATCAGGAACTGGCAATGCCCGCCCGAAACCAGCAGCATCAGATAGGGGAAGTCCACCCCATCCGTCAGGCGTGGGGTCAGCGCGTGCCCGGCTAGGTGGTTCACGCCAATCAGCGGCACCCCAAGACCCAGCGCCAGGCCCTTGGCGCACATCACACCCGAAAGGACACCGCCAATCAGCCCCGGCCCGGCCGTCACCGCGATGGCGTCGATATCGTTGAGTGACAGAGCGGCCTCGGTGAGCGCCTCTTCGACACAGGTGTCCAGCTTTTCGGCGTGTGCGCGGGCGGCGATTTCGGGGACAACGCCGCCAAACGGCGCGTGCAGTTCCGTTTGACCCGCGACAACCGAGGACAGGATCTCGGCCCGCTGACCCGGCACGCCGCGCAGGACCGCTGCGGCTGTATCGTCGCAGCTGCTTTCTAGTCCAAGGAGTGTGATCTGATCCGACATGCCCGTTTCCGTTGCGCGCGCCCTCATCGGCAGGTAACACCACAAGACGGCACAAACAATCCCGGCCACAATATGAACGCTGGACATCCCCCGATTATCCTGACCCGCCCAGAGGCGGCGGCGCGACGTTTTGCCGAGCAGTTGCAGGGCAGGGGGTATTCAGGAGAGATCATCCTGTCGCCAGTGCTGCGCATGGCGCCACTCCCGTTTGAGATGCCCCCAGACATGCGCGGCGCGATCTTTACCTCGGCCAACGGCGTGCTTCCTGCACCGCGACCGGGGATGCCCGCATGGTGCGTCGGAGATGAGACCTCCCGAGCCGCCCGCGCCGCCGGTTGGAGCGGCCTGTCCGCCGGAAAGGATGCCGAGGCGCTGGTCGCGCGGATTCTGGCCGATTGTCCCAACGGCCCCCTGTGCCATTTCCGTGGGGTTCACAGCCGGGGTCGCGTCGCACAGCGATTGACCGATGCCGGAATCGCGACCACCGAGCGCATTGTCTATGACCAGCGCCCCGAAGTGCTGACCGAACGGGCAAGACAGGTGCTTGAACAACCGGGGGCGGTCATTTTGCCGCTATTTTCCCCAAATTCCGCGAATTTCTTTGTTCATCAGGCAGGGTCCGGCGCATCATGGTTCGTGGCGGCAATGAGTCCCGCAATTGCCAATGAACTAGAAGGTTGCCGGATGAAGTGCCTTGTGGTTGCAGACGCGCCTAATGCGCAATCCATGCTGGACCAGGTGTTTTTTCTTGCCGACGCAGCGTGCCGCATTGAGGGCGGGGCGTCAGACACTTAGATTAAGGGAAAGACGTTTCGACACGCGGATTCGAAAGGATGATTTCAGGTGAGTAAACCCGGTAAATCCGACAAGACGGAAACTGACCAGACCAAAGGCGCCACAAAGTCAGACGACGTGATCGAGGACGCCGAAATCATCGAGGATGAGCCGGTCAAGTCAATGGACGAACCGACGGAAGCCACCCAAGACATCGACGGGCAGGTGCAGGGCGAAGGCGCGGACGACCAGCCGGCGCAAGCTGCCGACGTCACCGAGGAAGAAACGCCCGACATCGCTGCGCAGGGCGAGTCTGAAAAAACCGAGGAAGAGGCGTCGGCCGCCCCGTCGGTGACAAAAGACCCAAGGCCGCAGCAATCGTCACTTCCCATGGTGCTGGGCGGGGTTGTCGCTGCCGCGATTGGGTTCGGAGCGGCGCAGTTGGCCGGGCCAATATTCGGAGGTGGAAACGACGATGCTCTGACCGCGCTTCACGCCCGGATGGACGATCACGCCACGCGGCTGAAACAGACCAGCAGCGCGGTGGAAGCCGTCACCAACACAGCCAACAGTGCTGCCGAGACCGCGTCGGGCATCGCCGGGCTGCGGTCGCGTGTCAATGACCTAGACGCTCAGGTCGCGGCTCTGGACGAGCAGGTCTCGGGATTTGAGGGGCGCATCGCCGCGCTTGAGAAACGCCCCATGACCGAGGCCCTGTCTGCCGAGGCCATTGCCGCCTACGAACGTGAGGTCGAGGCGCTGAAAGCAACAGTTGCCGAACAGCTTGAGGCCGCGCGGAACCTGAAGGAAAACTCGGATCTGACAGCGCAAGAGGCGCTGGCGCGTGCTGCGGTATCGCGGTTGATTTCGGCAGTGGACAGTGGCGCGCCATTCCGTGCTGCGCTGAACGATCTTGTTGCGGCAACCGGGATTGAGGTGCCGGGCGCACTGGCATCGCAGGCCGATGATGGAGTGCCGACGCTGGCGGTGCTGCAGGATGCCTTCCCCGATCATGCCCGTGCCGCCCTTGCCGAAGCTCGCCGCACCAACCCGGATGCCGATAGTGGCAGCAGGCTGGGCAATTACCTGCGTTCGCAATTGGGCGCGCGCTCGGTTGAGCCGAAGGATGGTGACGATGCCGATGCCGTCCTTTCACGAGCCGAAGCCGCGCTGAAATCGGGCCGTGTGTCCGAGGCGCTGGCCGAGATCGACACCCTGCCCGATAGCGCGAAGGCGGTCATGGCACCCTGGGTTGCGCAGGCCGAGATGCGCCGTGCGGCAACCGACGCCGTGGACATGTTGTCCGACGGTCTGAACAATAACTGAGGGTTGGCAACATGCTGTGGTCGCTTGCAAAAATAGTTCTGTTTATCGCCGCCATCGCCGGTCTGACCCTGGGTGCAGGATATTTGATGGAAAGCGACGGCGGGGTGATGATCACCTTTGCCGGCGTGGAATACACGCTCAGCCCGCTGCAGACGGCGATTGGTCTGATCGTACTGGTCGCGGCCGTGTGGCTGTTCCTGAAGCTGTTGTCGCTGACCGTTGCAGTGCTGAAATTCCTCAATGGCGATGAGACCGCGATCAGCCGCTATTTCGACCGTAACCGCGAACAAAAAGGGTTTCAGGCCCTGAGCGAAGGCCTGATGGCTTTGGCGTCGGGCGAGGGTCGTGTCGCTATGGACAAGGCGCGCAAGGCCGAGAAGTTCCTGGGCAAGCCAGAGCTGACCAACCTGATCACTGCGCAGGCGGCCGAAATGTCAGGTGACACGCGCAAGGCTGAAGAAGTTTACAAACGGCTTCTCGCAGACGACACGACACGGTTCGTCGGCGTGCGCGGGCTGATGAAACAGAAGCTGGCCGAAGGCAAAACGGATGTGGCGTTGAAACTGGCGGAACGGGCTTTTGCTCTGAAACCACGTCACCAGGAAACACAGGATCTTCTTTTGAAGCTTCAGGCGGAAACCGGTGACTGGTCCGGGGCGCGTCAGACATTGTCGACCAAGCTGAAGACGGGCACTCTTCCACGAGACGTCTATCGCCGCCGCGACGCGGTGCTGGCGCTGTCCGAAGCGCAGGACGTGCTGGATGAAGACAAGTCGATCGAGGCCCGCGAAGCCGCGATCGAGGCCAATCGCCTGTCCCCCGATCTGATCCCGGCCGCGATCCTCGCGGCGCGCGGCTATATGGACAAGGGCAAGGCCCGCAACGCCGCCCGGATCCTGCGCAAGGCGTGGGACGCCCATCCCCATCCAGATCTTGCCGCCGCCTTCGCCGAGATCGCGCCGGATGAAAGTGCTGAAGCGCGGATCAAGCGGTTCGGCACACTGGTCAAGGCAACACCGGACCACCCCGAGACCCGGATGCTGATGGCCGAACTGAACATCGCGGCCGAGAACTTCCCCGAGGCGCGTCGCGCTTTGGGTGACCTTTGGGACACCAATCCAACCCAACGCGCCCTGACGATCATGGCTGCGATTGAACGTGGCGAAGGGGCGTCGGATGCGGTGGTCAAGGGCTGGTTGGCCAAGGCCCTGACCGCACCGCGTGGACCGCAATGGGTTTGTGACAACTGCCATAACATCCATTCCGAATGGCAACCGGTCTGCGACAATTGCAAAAGCTTCGACACTCTCAGCTGGACCGCTCCACCCGAGGGTGAGGTTCTCAGGAACGCAGGTGCTGGCATGCTGCCCCTGATCGTTGGCGCGCTGGAAGATCAAAGCGACGAGGTCGACGAGGCGGAAGACGTTACAGAGGAGGAGTCCGTGGACTCATCCCCCGTGATCCTGGATGCCGAGGTCGAAGAGAATGACGGCGACCACGAAGATCCCGGTGCCACGGCCCGTTTGACGCCATAGGCGGGGTCAAATTACCTCTTTCGCTGGACAAAAGGTGGTGATAAATCCCCGCCCAGTGCCGCTGTAGCTCAGCTGGTAGAGCAACGCATTCGTAATGCGTGGGTCGTAGGTTCGAGTCCTATCAGCGGCACCATCCTTCCAACACCCCGAAGATCCGTCAGTCAATCGTATAGGACGGGGACAGGGCGGCGGTGCGGTGCAGGGTCTTGAACTCGGACGGGGTCATATATCCGTCAGACACGTCGACACTGGCCGGAATGGGGGCACCTTCCTTGCCGCGCAGCGTTACGAAATTGCGGCGGCTGTCATAGTAGAAGCATAGATTCTGAAAGCAGTTTTTGCCGTGTACCAGCGCGATTTCCGGGCCCGACGCGCCCGGGCGGGTCGGATTATCCGGGACGGGTTCGCAGGCGGTCAGAACCAGCCCGGCCAGCAAAACCAGTGACGGGGCTTGAATGCGGCGTCGGAAAAGAGCGGTCGGCATAGGGCACCTGTTCCAAAATAGGTAGCAACCGGAATTCGGATCAGTCGCGTGTGATGGTTGGCGCCAGAGCCGCTGTTTGGTGCAGGGTCCTGAATTCCGACGGCGTCATATAGCCATCCGAAATATCCACCCGGCCCGGCACTGGCGCGCCTTCCTTGCCGGGGATCGACACCCGATTGCGGCGGCTGTCGTAGTAGAAACACAGGTTCTGATAGCAGTTCTTGCCGGGAACCAGCGCAATCTCGGCCCCGGCACTGCCCTCGCGGGTGGGGTTGTCGGGGATCGGCGCACAGGCGGTCAACGCCAGCGCGGTGCCAAGCATCATGGCGGCGGGTCGATATGGGCGTCGGTTAAGAATGGCGTTTTGCATGGGTCACCTTTTTGAAATCGTCGCTCTGAATTTAGGACGCCGATGCACGAATGACAGATGCGTGGCAAAAAACCGCCGCTAGGGGGTCTGTCCAAGGCCAGCCCCAGCCAGTGTATCGGCAAGATCAGTCAGCTGCGCGGCCAGCGGGCTGGCCTTGCGCCAGACCACGCCAACGGTGCGCGTGGGCTGACTTCCGGAAAAGGACGACACCGCAACTCTTGCCGAGCGTGTCTCAACCCGTCGCGCCATTTCCGGGATAAGCGTCACGCCAATCCCCGCGCCCACCATCTGGACCAAGGTCGACAGCGAAGTGGCATCCAATGACTCGCGCGGTTCGGACGGGCGGATCGCACAGAATGACAACGCCTGGTCACGGAAACAGTGGCCTTCCTCCAACAGCAGCAACTTCATCTCGCGTAAGCCTTCCGCATCAGGGGCCGGGGCTTCGGCGTCCGCCTCGGGGCGCACGAGCAGGAAGTTCTCTTCGAACAGCGGGCGTTCTTCGAGCCAGGGTTCGGACAGGGGCAGGGCGACGATGGCCAGATCCAGCTTGCCATCCGCCAGTTCCTGAACAAGCCGATCAGTCAGGGTTTCGCGCACGTGGACATCCAGGTCCGGTGCGCTGTTGGTCAACGCCGTGACGATGCGCGGCAGAAGATAGGGCGCGATGGTTGGGATGATGCCCAGTCGCAACCGCCCGGTCAGCCGCCCCTTCGCGATCCGGGCAAGGTCGGCCATTTCGTCGGCCGATTTCAGCAACTCGCGGGCGCGGGCGACAAAACGTTCGCCAAGCGCCGTAAGCGTCACCTGCCGGGCGCTGCGTTCGAACAAGGCGGCGCCCAGGGATTCTTCCAGTTCCTTGATTTGCATCGACAGGGCGGGCTGCGAAATGGCGCAGGCCTCGGCCGCGCGCCCGAAATGCCCGATCCGCGCTAGCGCATCGACATAGCGCAATTGTTTCAGGGTAAAATGGATCATAAGCCCTGATTATCGTTTGCATCAGAAAATGCAAATTCAAATTATTCTAAATCGGCTTATCTTGAGGTGGAACCAAAGGGATCGCTACGATTCCCCCGCCAGATTATTTCCAAGGAAGGAGCCCTCACATGGACGGACAAGACATCGGCAAATGCCCCGTTGCGCATGGAGCAACCAATGTCAGCATGCGTGCCAACAGCGATTGGTGGCCGAACCAGCTGAACCTGAAAATCCTGCATCAGAACAGTGCCAAGTCCAACCCGATGGGCGTCGACTTTGATTATGTCGAGGCGTTCAAGTCGATCGACTATGATGCGCTGAAAAAGGACCTGACGGCGCTGATGACCGACAGCCAGGATTGGTGGCCCGCCGACTATGGTCACTATGGTGGTTTGTTCATCCGTATGGCGTGGCACTCAGCCGGGACCTATCGCACCGCCGACGGGCGCGGTGGTGGCGGCACTGGTCAGCAGCGTTTCGCGCCGCTGAACTCGTGGCCTGACAACGGCAACCTTGACAAGGCACGCCGCCTGCTTTGGCCGATCAAGCAGAAATACGGCAACAAGATTTCGTGGGCCGATCTGATGATCCTGGCCGGCAACGTTGCGATTGAATCTATGGGTGGCCGGACCTTTGGCTTTGCCGGTGGCCGCGCGGATGTGTGGGAACCCGAGGAAGACGTCTACTGGGGCGCCGAGACCGAATGGCTTGAGGCCAGCGGCGGCGAGAACAGCCGTTATTCGGGTGAGCGCGACCTGGAAAACCCTCTGGCCGCCGTGCAGATGGGCCTGATTTATGTGAACCCGGAAGGCCCGGATGGGCAACCTGACGTTCTGGCATCGGGGCGCGATATCCGCGAAACCTTTGGCCGCATGGCGATGAATGACGAGGAAACCGTCGCTCTGGTTGCCGGCGGGCACACGTTCGGCAAGGCGCACGGAGCGGGCGATCCGGCACTGGTCGGCCCCGAACCGGAAGCCGCCCCGATCGAGGCGATGGGCTTTGGCTGGATCAACGGCCATGGCACCGGAAAGGGCGACGACACCACCACGTCTGGGATCGAGGGCGCATGGACCGCGAACCCGACTCAGTGGGACAATGGCTATTTCGATCTGCTGTTTGGCTATGACTGGAACCTGACCAAAAGCCCGGCAGGGGCGTGGATCTGGGAACCGGTCGGTGTCAAGGAAGAGGACATGGCACCGCAGGCCCATGACCCGTCGAAGAAGGTCAAGACCATGATGACCACGGCGGATATGGCGATGCGGATGGACCCGATCTATGGTCCGATCTCGCGCCGGTTCCATGAAAACCCGGAAGAGTTCCAAGAGGCGTTTGCCCGTGCGTGGTTCAAGCTGACCCACCGCGATATGGGGCCGAAAGCCCGCTATGTCGGACCCGAAGTTCCGGCCGAAGACCTGATCTGGCAGGACCCGATCCCCGCGCTGGATCATCCGGTTGTGGATGCAGACGATATTGCCGCACTGAAGTCAGAGCTGCTGAACAGCGGTCTTTCGGTTCAGGACCTGGTGAAGACTGCCTGGGCCTCGGCTTCGACCTTCCGGGGCTCGGACATGCGCGGTGGTGCCAATGGCGCGCGCATCCGTCTTGCCCCGCAAAGCGGTTGGGCTGTGAACGAACCCGAGAACCTGGCCCGCGTGCTGGGCGTACTGCAAGGCATTGCCGACAAGTTCAACGGCGCGGCGTCCGGCGGCAAGAAGATCTCGCTTGCCGATCTGATCGTTCTGGGCGGCAGCGCCGGGATCGAAGCTGCGGCTAAAGCCGGTTGCCACGACATTGAGGTGCCGTTTACGCCGGGCCGCATGGATGCCAGCGCCGAGCAGACGGATGCCGAGTCTTTCGATCCTCTGGAACCCCAGGCCGATGGATTCCGCAACTATCAGCGCACGGCCTTCACGATCTCACCAGAGGAGCTGCTGGTGGACCGTGCCCAGCTTCTGGGTCTGACCGCGCCCGAGATGACGGTTCTGGTCGGTGGTCTGCGCGTCCTGGGTGCCAACCATAATGGCGCGGCCCATGGCGTCTTCACTGAAAAGGTTGGCGCGCTGTCGAACGACTTTTTCGTCAACCTCCTCGATATGGGGGTCGAATGGAAAGACGCCGGGGATGGGGTCTATGAAGGGCGCGACCGGGCGTCGGGCAAGGTCAAGTGGACCGGCACGCGGGTTGACCTTGTCTTTGGCTCGAACTCGCAGTTGCGCGCGCTTTCCGAGGTCTATGGCCAGGCAGATGGCGCCGACAAGATGGTCACTGACTTCGTCGCGGCCTGGGTCAAGGTGATGAACGCAGATCGGTTCGACCTGGCCTGATTGCATGAGGGAAAATGATGGAACGGCCCGGACTTTCCGGGCCGTTTTCTTTTTTGGGCGTCTGCCCCCGGGTTCCGCCATGGCGTGACATTGTCGATTTTCCGTGATCCGTCAGGCATTTGGTTGATAGGTTGGCCATACCCCAACCGGAGCTGCCGCCGTGACTGACATTCTGACCAACCCTTTCCGGGGTGCCGGGCTGCCTGACCTGACCCATTCGCCCCGAAATGATGCAAGCGCGGTGTCGCGGCTTCTGGAGCTGTGTCCTGCTCACCGACCGACCCCGTTGACCGATGCGTCGGAACTTGCGGCAGATCTAGGTGTCGCCGAGTTGTGGATTAAGGACGAGCGCGGCCGTATGGGGCTGGGATCTTTCAAGGCGCTGGGCGCGGCATTTGCCATCGCGCGGGATGCGGCCAAGGTGATGCAGGGGCAGGACTGGGCAACTGCATTGTCCGGCCGCACCTATGTTACTGCCAGTGCCGGAAACCACGGCCTGTCGGTTGCCGCTGGCGCTGGTGTGTTCGGGGCGCGTGCAATCATCTACCTCTCCGAGGCCGTCCCCGAGGCGTTTGCAGACCGCCTGCGCACCAAAGGAGCAGAGGTTATCCGCGACGGTGCCACCTATGAGGACAGCATGGCTGCTGCTGAAAAGGGTGCGAAGGCGGCTGGTTTCACTCTTTTGTCCGACAGTTCATGGCCCGACTACACCGAGATGCCGATGGCGGTGATGGAGGGCTATTTGCAAATGGCGGCAGAGGTCGCCGACCAGATCGAAAAGCCGCCTACACACATATTTCTGCAAGCAGGTGTTGGCGGGTTGGCCGGTGCGGTGGCTGCCTTTGCGCGCGCCACATGGGGAGATATGCCGCAGATCATCGTTGTCGAACCCGAGGTGGCACCCGCGCTGATCGAAAGCATCCGAGCGGGCCGTGTTGTGGATACCAATGGCCCGGTTTCCGCCATGGGGCGGCTTGATTGCAAGACGCCTTCGATGATTGCGCTGGGGGGGCTGGCGCGCGATGCCGATACCTTTGTCACCATATCCGAGACCGAGGCTGAGGTGGCGGCTGACCTTCTGGCGCGGCATTGTTTCGACACCACCCCGTCGGGCTGTGCAGGATTTGCCGCATTGTTGGCGGGACGTCCGAATCCCGGCGAGGGAGCCCGCGTTCTGGTGATCCTCAGCGAGGGGCCAGAAGATGCCTGAGCAGTCTCTGATCTTTCCGGCGGATGAGTTCCGCAACCGGCTCAGAAGGTTTCAATCCGTTATGGCGACACAGGGCGTCGCAGCGTTGTTGCTGACCGGCGCTGCGGACATCTTCTATGTCACAGGATTCCTGACGCGGTTCTGGGAAAGCCCGGCGCGGCCATGGTTCGTGATCGTGCCTGCCAGCGGCCAGCCCGTCGCCGTGATCCCGTCGATCGGGGCCGAGTTGATGGGGCGCACATGGATCACCGATATCCGCACATGGGACGCGCCGGACCCCGAGGATGATGGTGTCAGACTGTTGACTGACACGTTGCGCGACCTTGCGGGCGACGACGGGGCGATTGGCCTTCCGATGGGTCTGGAGACCCATCTGCGCATGCCGCTGGGCGATTTTTCCGAACTGACACGCCGTCTGGGTGTGGCCCGGTTCGTGGATGCCACCGACATCGTCCATCGTGTGCGCGAGGTCAAATCCGAGGCCGAGATCGACCGCATCCGCACAATCTGCGCTATAGCCGACCGCGCCTTTGCCCGCGTGCCAGAGATCGCTGCGCCAGAAGAACCGCTGAACCGGGTTTTCCGCGAATTCCAGATGCTTCTGCTGCAGGAGGGTGCGGATTGGGTGTCTTACCTGGCAGGGGCGGCGGGGCCCGGGGGGTATGGCGACGTGATCTCACCCGCCGATGGGCGGCCATTGCAGGCCGGGGACGTGCTGATGCTGGATACTGGCGCGGTGCGCGACGGGTATTTTTGCGATTTCGACCGCAATTTCGCGATAGGACCGGCGAATGATGCTGCCAAGCGTGCGCATGCCGCGCTGTTTGCAGCCACTGAAACTGCGTTGGCGCAGCTGCGGCCGGGGATGCTGGCCAGTGATCTTCATCGCATCCTGACGGGTGCAATCCGGGCACAGGGCGCAACGCCGGGCGGGGGCCGGCTGGGGCATGGGCTGGGGGTGACGTTGACGGAATGGCCCTCGGTCACGGCGAAGGATCACACGGTCTTGCGGGAGGGCATGGTGCTGACGTTGGAACCCGGTGTGGTGATTACGCCGGGGCGGTTCATGGTGCATGAGGAAAACATTGTTCTGCGAGAAGATGGGCCCGAGCTTTTGTCGGCCCGTACCCCGCCTGACCTGCCGGTGATCCCGGTATGACCGGCCTTCCCTATCGACTGACCACTTCCATAGGCAGCACCGCCACGCTGGGATTGATCGTGTTGCAGGCGGATGAGACGATCGAACAGGACTTCCGCCAGATCTTTCGCAGCCCGGATATCGCCCTGCATGTCAGCCGTATTCCTTCGGGTGCAGAACTGACGCCCGACACAATCGCCCAGATGGAGGTCGACCTGCCCACCGCGGCATCTCTGTTTCCCGCAGCGGCGCAGTTCGATGCGATTGGCTATGCCTGCACCTCGGGGACCACGCTGATCGGGGCTGACCGGGTTGCACAACTTGTGGCGGATCGGGTCGCAGCGGCGATGGTCACCAATCCGTTGACCGCGGCAATCGCCGCTTTTCGGGCGTTGCAGGTGCAGCGTATCGGTATCGTTTCGCCCTATGTCGCCACGGTCGCGGGGCCAGTGCGCGATGCGTTTCTGTCCGCAGGGTTCGTTGTGTCGCATACGTTGTCCTTCGGAGAACGGATCGAGGCCAGGGTAGCCCGGATCGACCCAGCTTCGATCCGTCAGGCTGCGCATGAAATCGGGCGGCACAGGGATGTCGATGCGGTATTCCTGTCCTGCACCAACCTGCGCACGCTGGGCATCATCGACAACCTGGAACAGACGTTGGGAAAGCCAGTTGTCAGCAGCAATCAAGCGCTGGCATGGCACATGGCTGGGGCCGGGCGGGATCGCACCGGGATCAAGGGGCCGGGGATGTTGTTTCGGTGAGTCCGGTCATGTGATCGGATGCCCTGTCACACCGCCAGAGGGCGCGGGTTGGCGACATTTCCGGCCGCGTTCTTGGGCATACGCGCCGCGCCAAAACGCGGCTTTGCAGGACACAGTTCAGGGACCAGGACGCGACAGGCGGGAATCTGAAACGCCGGTCTGGTCAGGTCGACAAACAACGGGGTCAGCCCCGATAGTGACAGTCTTTCAATCAGCTTGGTCAGCGCGGTTTCGGACACTGGGTCAGGCTGCGGTGGCAAAGTGGGTTCCGACCCCGACACCGGCGGCATGTCGCGGGCACTGACATGAGCGATCCAGTCCAATGTCAGCGGTTCGCCGGCCCGTTCACGCTGAGCGATCCCAAGTTCTGTTTGCAGCATCTCGACACAAGCGCAAAGGGCGGCGTCGCGTGGGTTGAAACGACTGGCGGCGCCCAGTGCAACCCGCCCGCCGTCCCGTCCCCACGACAGAGCGACAACCGTATGCGGTCCAAACTCGGATCCAAGCCACAGACACCGAGTGCGCCGAGGACGGTCTGACAGGTATTTGCGCAAGTCCACGTGGTCGGCGATGATCGTGTCAGGCAAGGGCGCGGCGGGAACATGTCCGTGCCACCACCGCGCCGTCGCATCCCGTTCGATGACCTCACACAAGGCATGCAACCTAGCTTGGGCCATGTTTGGCGCCGAGGCGCAACCGGATGTGTCTGCACGGGCCAAGGCAGTGTCTGGGTGGTCCTCCCACCGCCCGACAAAGACGACATCCGCCGGAACCCAGATCGCGTCGCCCGTCACGGCATGCGATCCGGCAACCCAGTCCACCGGGCGGTCCTGCGCGACAGGGGGTGGAAACCAATCGACCTGACCAAAAAGCGAATTGTTCCAGCGATCACGATGCGCAACCTGTTCCACGGACAGGGCTGACAACTGTGACGGGTCCAGCGCGTTTCGTCCGATTTCATTCGGGCGGGCGGAGACCAGTGGTTCGTTGCCCCAGGCACAGGCGCTGGCAAGTTCCACCGCTTCGCCAAGCGCGCTGACACGGCATTGATCCCAGCCAAGCCCGCGCCCCGCCGCCGCGCGCCCGGTTTCGGGCAGGGCCGTGCGCGGAAAATCGGGCCAGGTCGCAAGGGCCCGCTCGTTTGGCAGGCAAAAGCAGAACCGCGCTGGACCAACCGCGCTGTCGTCGGGCGGCGATACGAAATCAAAGCATCGCGAAATCCTGTCGGCAGCGTCGCGTGTCAATAAACCGGTCCCGTGTTAGAATGTTGACAAGATTCGAAAAAACGGCCTTTTCCAGAATGACGATTGCCACATCACGAAGCAACAACTCTGAGCCGGCGCGGGCGCTGGCTGCGGTGTTGTTCGCTGACCTGGTGTCCTTCACCCGACATGTCAGCCGCTCGGAGCAGGAAACGCTGGACTATGTCGAAAGCTGCATGTCCGTTTTCGAGTCCCAGAGCCACCCCTTCAGGGGCGAATTCATCAAGTCCATGGGGGACGGCGTGATGCTTGTCTTTGGATCGGCGCGGGATGCGATTGGATATGCCGAAACAATATTGGACCAGTTTGAACGCACCCGTCCTGATGGGGCGGATTACGCGTTTCGGTTCGGCATCCATCTGGGTGATGTCCGTCGCAGCAATGGCGATGCCTTTGGACATACCGTAAACGTTGCCGCTCGCTTGGAGAACGAGGCCCCGCCCGGTGGCATCTGTGTTTCTGAGGCCGTCGTTTCCGCGGTGGGAACGTCTGGTGACTGGCGGTTCACCGCCCGCGGGGTGCGAAAACTTCGGAACCTGCCCGAACCTATGGCGCTTTATACGCTGGTGCGTGGCGGTGTGCCGTCGGGCACGCGCACTGCGCCAGCGATCAGGATTTCGTTGCTGGGTGGCCTGGCGCTTAGCATCAACGGACATCCCGTCACCCTCCCGGTTGACCACAATCTGCATATGGCTCTGTGTTACCTGGCGATGTCTCCGACGTGGTCCGCGGCGTTGGACAAACTGTCGGCCTTTGCCGAAACGCCGCCCGGCACACCACGGACCGGGGCGTCGCGGAAACGGGCCATGACGCAGGCGCTGAACGCGCTTGGCCGGGTTCTGGGCGCCGGGTTGATTGTTGATGACGGGTATGTGCGGCTGGATGGGGCGCTGGTGGGTGTGGACCTGACCGACCTTGAGTCCAGCCTGCGCAACGGGGTGGTTGATCCGATCCTTCTGGAAGATCACGGTTGGACCGAAAGCGTCGCGCTGGGGGCTGGCGGGGGGCGGACCTTCTCCAATTGGCTGGCGGTTGCGCGTACTGATTGGCATGATCGGATTGCCCGCGAACTTGAGAGGCAACTGGCCGGCGCCGAGGCCGCTGGCAACCCTCTGGCCGGCGAATTGAGCGAAGCGCTTTTGATTGCCGAACCGGGTCACGAACAGGCCGCGCGCAGCAGGATGCAGTTCCTGCACAAGTCGGGAAATCCCGCGGGCGCTGTCCGGGTTTATGAAAATCTGGCGGATATAATGCGGTCGCGATACGGCATAGAGCCCAAACCCGAGACCCGTCTGATCGCTCTGGGTGGCGGCACGACCCCGGCCCGCGTCCGGTCGCCGGGCGGTAAACCGTTGCGGTTGCAGTTGGCGTATTTCACCGCCTCCACGCCGTCGGCCGAAGCCCCGCTGGAAGATTTCCGCACGGCCCTAATGAGCGGTCTTGCCTGTTTCCGAGGGTGGGCCGTGGTTGAGATCCCGCAGAATACCGATACGGTTCCGGGGTCCGATTACACCCTGTCCGCTGCAGCCAGTGTGGCGGACTCGGGGGGTGGCTTCGATCTGACATTGACTCTTGGCAATGCCCAGGACGGCGCGATGCTGTGGTCGGAGCGGTTTTCGATCGATGGCGACAATATGTCGGATTCAATCCGGCGCGCGGTAGGTCGGATCGCCGCCACTCTTGAGGTCTATATCGCGACGGATCGCGTGGGGCGGTCTTTCGGGACCGGACCATCTGATGGGAAGATTGTCGACGTCTGGCTCAAAGGTGAACGGCTGATTGCGCGCTGGACGCCGGAAAGCCACGACGAAGCGCGCGAGATTTTTGAAGACATCATCCAGCGCGCGCCGCGCTTTGCCCCGGCCTATGCCAGCCTTGCCAGTATTTACAACGGGTGGCACATCCTGCACCCGGGCGCGCCGCGCGACCGGGATCTTTCCCGCCGCGCGCATGATTTGGCCGAAACCGCAGTCGAGCTTGATCCGCTTGATGCTCGCAACCGGCTGGCGGCGGCTTGGGCGGCAGCGATGGATCAGGCCTTTGACGTGGCCTTCATGAACATGGACATCGCTGAACGACTGAATCCGCATAGCCCCAGATGTTTGATCTCATGCGCAATGGGATTCAGTTTTCTGGGCGAACATGGGCGCGCAATTGCCGCGCTTGCCCGCAGCCTGGAAGTGTCCCCGGTCCTTCTGGACTATCAATGGTGCTATGCCGCCACGGTGCATTACCTTGCGGGTGAACCCGAAGCCGCGCTTGAGGCGGCCTTGAAATCCGGCGACCGCATTTTCGACAACCTCGGTTGGACTGCGGCGGCGTTCGCCCGGTTGGGTCGCGTTGGCGAGGCGTCGTCGGCCTGCACAGACCTGATCCGTCGAATGGAACCGATCTGGCGTGGCGAAACACCTCTGGGTCCAAGGGCCGTGGTCGAGTGGTTCGGTCACGCTTACCCGATCCGACGTGACGAGGACCGCGAGGCGCTGACCCTTGCGCTGAACGACGCAATGCGCGGGCTGAACATGCCTGGTTGATTCTGCGCAGTCAGATGCAGCGCCGGTATGAGATTGAGGCGAACATGTACTTGCGCGCGGCATCCTGCGTGGTCAGGGTGGCCGGATCACCGCCGCCGACGGTCACGATGTCATCAATGTTACGTGCCAGATATCCGGTGCCGCCGATTTCCGATTTCCGGTCGTGCGGGAAGGACACATTCATCTGGTAGGTGGCATCTGCATCGGGATCATAGTCGTCCTCGACCGGCCTCAGGATGACACGTTTCGTGACATTTGGTGCTTCGACGCGGAACAGAATACCGGTGGCTTTCTTATTCAGTCCTCTGAACTTCAGCTCTTTTTCAACCTTGGTGGTGCCGCCGGCGCCATCGTCTTCCGTTGCCTCAAAAAATACCGAATATGCGTTGTTGTTTGCGATTTCGTTGAAGGTCATGAACAAAACGGTCAGCGGTGTCAGCTTGCTTTTTGCGTAATGCCTGTCGAAGACCTCTCCGAAATATACCATGCCTTCTTGCAGCGGCGTCAGACCAATGGCCGGGGCCGGGCGTTTCACGATAATTGATGGCATTTTGATCCTCCCTTTATGGTTATCGTCACGGTGAAAAGGCGCGTTCGACAAATTTATCGAAACCATAGTTGCCCTGAACCGGGGTGCCATTGAGGTCGAGGGCCTGGAATGTGTTGCCGGGTGAAAGGATGCCCTGCGGGTCGGCTTCGATCGCAGCAATCAAGGTTTCGGCAACGATCCTTCCAGCCAATGGCCCCAGTTGCTCTCCATCTGACGCGGCCTGGGACTCGAGCAGCGTATAAAGCCAGAGAGGGGTGTTTTCGGCCAAGCCGTTTTCAAGCAGGGTGCGCAGCGCCGGTGTCGTGAAACGGGCCGCCTTGTCAAGGGTGGCCGCGTCTTGCAGGTCAATATGCGCAAGCGGGACCAGAGGGTGATTTGCCTTGATCCATGCGATCAGCACCTGCGCTGAAGGCAGGTGCAGACGTTTGCCGCGAATCAGGGTTTCAGCCGCCAGGTTGATCCGGCCGCCGTCCGGCGCTTGGGCATCATTGACGATAGCGCTCTTGATTTCGCCGTGGTTGTTGGCGATCCGGGCCGCAATCCGGCGTGTGCGCAGGGTTGCCGTCGCCCCGATCATCTTGGGCCAGACCATCTGCCAGTCCGACGGAAGAACCTTGGGATCCCCGGCAGCGGTGTTCGCAAACAGGCCGCCCGCATGAGTGAAATCGATCAGGTCGCCGGGTGTCACCGATTGCGGCGCAAATCCGTGAAAGTAATTGTCGCGCACCTGCGCATGGCCGAAGCGGAAACAGGCCAACGCAAATTCCATCGGGATCAGGAACGGCGCTGATTGCTGCAACAGTCGTGGCCCGGCCAACACCGCGTTAACCTCGGCCTGCCCAACGATCCGCGGCAGGTAGTCCTGCATTACGGCCGTCTGGAAGTAATTGATCGTCGCGCGGCGGGCGGTGGCCTCGGTTTGCCCCGGCTGTGCGCGTTCACGCAGAAAAAACCGCGCCACCATATTGTGCACCTGCGCCACCGCCAGGTTCGCGTCGTTGCGCCTGTCCTTGATTTCGGGCGCGCCAGCGGCGTCGCGGGCAATGTCGCGCAGGTCGTTCTGGGGCGTGGTCGGTCCGACAAAGGACTGGGCAAAGTCGATGTCCGTTCCGAAAACGCTGCTCAGGTCCAGGCTTGCGGTCTGCAGGTTGGTAGTGCCCGCGGTTTCAACGACCATGTCCGAAAGATCATGTGCGATGAACTGGCCAAAATAGGTATAGGCGGCCGGACACTGGCTGTTGCCCGGGCTGGGATCCCCCGCGCTGCAAGGTTTGGTCAGGTTTTGCCCGATTTCGACAAGCTCGGCGGTGTCGATCGCGTTCAAGCTGAGGGTCGGGCTGTTGGGGTAGTCGCCCCAGATCGGGTCATAGGCATCAATCTGTACCGCCGATGACCCATTTGCCAATGTGCGTGACGGGGCGCCGCGCAGGATACGTTGAAAGACCGCTTCCTGATTGGCGTCAAGCTTGAGAGGACCCTGCGCAAAACCGGGTTCCGAGAGAAAGCGAAACGAATCTTGCTGCGCCGTTCCGGGTTGCCTGAGCAGGATTACATCGCGCTTGTCGACGGTAACATCACGACCTGCAATCAGGCGGAACGACCCGCCGTGATAATGGCCCATTGGTATCTCCGCAAATGGCGGATTCACAAATCAATCAAGGAATTCATACCACATTTCGGAACATCGGCCAAACACACACAGATTGGACAACTGCCAATACAGCGTGCTCGGCATCCGGTTGAGAAGCGATGACGACATGTAGCGAGGGAAATGGTGCCCAGAAGAGGACTCGAACCTCCACGTCCATACGGACACTAGCACCTGAAGCTAGCGCGTCTACCAATTCCGCCATCTGGGCACGGGTTGGTGAGGCAGGCATTTAGACTTGGGTCGAGGCGGTGTCAACGGCGATTCTGCACTTTTTTGGTTCCAAGGCGTGCGCTGCGTCCGGTGACCGCTTGCAAAGGGGGTTTTCTTGTCGCGCCCCTTGAATTGCAGCTTGTTCCCAAGGGGCGGCAAGAGTATTCCAGCATAGGAATAAAGGAATCCGGAGGCATCCATGTCGAAACTTGTCACCATCTACGGCGGCGCCGGTTTTGTCGGCCGTTACATTGCGCGCCGGATGGCAAAGGAAGGCTGGCGTGTGCGCGTGGCCGTGCGCCGTCCCAACGAATCGATGCACGTGAAGGTTTATGGTTCGGTTGGACAGGTCGAGCCGGTGTTCTGCAATATCCGCGACGACGCGTCCGTGGCTGCGGTGATGCAGGGTGCGGATGCGGTGGTGAACTGTGTCGGCGTGCTGAACGAGACCGGCAAGAACAGCTTTGACGCCGTGCATGCCGAAGGCGCTGGCCGGATTGCGCGTATCGCGGCTGAAACCGGGGTTGGCAAGATGGTCCATATCTCCGCCCTGGGAGCGGATGCCGAGGCTGAGAGCGAGTACCAGCAGACCAAGGCGGCGGGTGAAGCGGCCGTGCTTGAGCATATGCCGGGTGCGATGATCCTGCGCCCGTCGGTGATCTTCGGATCGGAGGACGGGTTCTTTAACCGCTTCGCGTCGATGTCGCGGATGGGTTGGTTCCTGCCTGTCGTCGGTGCCGAGACGAAATTCCAGCCGGTCTATGTCGAGGACGTGGCCAAGGCCGCCGTTGCTGGTGTCACAGGTGAGGCGTCGGGAATTTACGAGCTTGGCGGCCCGGATGCCGATACGCTGCGCAACCTGATCACCGAGATGCTGGGCGTAATCCATCGCCGCCGGGTGATCGTGAACCTGCCGTTCTTTGTCGCGCGGATCATGGCGTTCTTCTTTGACCTCATGCAGACCGTGTCGTTCGGCCTTGTGACCAATGCCGTCCTGACCCGCGACCAGGTCAAGTCTCTGAAGGTCGACAATGTTGTCAGCGGGGACGCCAAGACGCTGGCCGATCTTGGCATCCGTCCGACCGCGATGGAGGCTGTGCTGCCGGACTACCTGTGGCGCTATCGTCCCTCGGGGCAATACGACGCTATCAAGGACAGCGCCAAGAATCTGCGGGTCTGATCCCGGCACATTTGGAATTCAAAACGGCTCTCGTCACCGGGGGCCGTTTTTTCATGTGTAGGCAATGACCAGAAGGACAATCCCCAGCACCACGCGGTAGATCACGTAAGGCGCAAAGCTCACCGATTTCAAAAGCCGCATCATCAGGCTGAGGGCGGCAAGGGCGGACAGGAAGGCAAAACCTGCTGCAATTGCCGCAGTCCTGGCCATTGTCCCGTCCGCCTCGCCGATGACATCCAGCATCAACAGGCCACCGCTTGCCAGGATCGTCGGAATCGACATCAGCATGGCAAGCTTCGCGGCGTCATGGCGACCATAACCCAGAATCCGCGCGCCAGTGATTGTGATGCCCGACCGTGATGTGCCGGGGATCAGTGCGACCGCCTGCCATAGCCCCATCTTGACGGCGTCGCTCAGCGACCAGCTTTCTTCTGTCTTGTCCGCACTGCCTGTCCGGTCGGCCCACCAAAGGACCAGTCCGAACACCAGCATGGTCCAGCCGATCACCGCGACGGATCGCATCGCGTCGGCCAGCCCGGTCACCTTCAGGACAAACCCCGCGATGACCACCGGGATGGTCGCGACGATCAGCAGGAAAGCCAGCCGCGCCCCCGGCGTGTCAATCCGCCCACGCATCAGTGGCCCAAGCCCCCCGAGCGCCAGCCGGACATCTTTCCAGAAATAGATCACGACTGCGCCCAGAGTCCCGACATGCACCGCGACGTCGACGGCCAGCCCCTGATCCTGCAATCCAGTGAGATTCGGCAAGAGAATCAGGTGCCCGGACGAACTGACGGGCAGGAATTCGGTGATCCCCTGTATGATCGCAACCAAGAGAATGTGGAAAAGCGTCATAAGACCGCCCAAGTTGGTGCAATTGAGCTCCTTGTTTAAGCCATTGGAACAAAAAGGAAAGGTTTTTGTTAGTATCGAATCGGACCTAAATTTCGGCAATTTTACGCTGCATCGCGGAGAGGGGTCGCAAATTTTCTTTATTTAGGTCAGCATAATTTACTTTTCACAGGTTTCAACTTTGCCTAAAAGCGCTTCACCTAGTATTTTCAGGAGGCAGCGACGTGGCCAAGCAACCGATGCTGAAATTTGTGACCGTCAACCGTGACATGCCGCAGAAGCGTGACGCGGACACTCGGAAACAGGATTTCGACGAAATCTATGCCGAGTTCGCAGCGGCCAAGGCTGCGGAACAGGCCAGCCGTTGTTCGCAATGCGGCGTGCCTTATTGTCAGTCGCACTGCCCGCTGCACAACAATATCCCCGATTGGCTGAACATGACGGCGACGGGGCGGCTGGAAGAGGCCTATGCCATTTCGCAGGCCACCAACACCTTCCCCGAAATTTGCGGCCGTATCTGCCCGCAAGACCGTCTGTGCGAAGGCAACTGTGTGATCGAGCAGTCGGGCCATGAGACCGTGACCATCGGCGCGGTCGAGAAATACATCACCGACACCGCCTGGGAAAAAGGTTGGGTACAACCGGTGGTGCCCGCGCAAGAGCGCCCTGAGAGCGTTGCTATCATCGGTGCTGGGCCCGGTGGCCTTGCCGCTGCTGATCGTCTGCGCCGCGCCGGTGTGCAAGTTACCGTCTATGACCGCCACGACCGCGCGGGCGGGCTGCTGACTTATGGTATCCCCGGTTTCAAGCTTGAAAAAGACGTGGTCATGCGCCGCAACAAGCAGCTTGAAAAGGGCGGTGTCAAGTTTGAGTTGAACTGCGAGATCGGCAAGGACATCTCGTTCGCTGACTTGCGTGAAAAGCATGACGCGATTGTCATCGCGACTGGAGTATACAAGTCACGCGACCTTGGCGGGCCGGGTGCCGGGGCCAAGGGCATCGTCAAGGCAATCGATTACCTGACCGCGTCGAACCGTCTGTCGTTTGGCGACACCGTGGCCGAGTTCGAAAGCGGTGAGTTGAATGCCGCTGGCAAGAAGGTTGTGGTGATCGGCGGCGGCGACACCGCGATGGACTGTGTCCGCACCGCGATCCGTCAGGGCGCGACCAGCGTCAAATGCCTCTATCGCCGCGACCGTGCGAATATGCCGGGCTCGCAGCGGGAAACCAACAACGCTGAGGAAGAAGGCGTGGAATTCGTCTGGCTGTCCGCTCCCAAGGGTTTTACGGGCGATCCGGTCACCGGTGTCATGGTTCAGAAAATGCGTCTTGGCCAACCCGACGCTTCGGGCCGTCAAAGCCCAGAGGTGATCGAAGGTGCGGATTACGTGGAAGAGGCGGACCTGGTCATCAAGGCGCTGGGTTTTGAGCCCGAGGACCTGCCGGCACTGTGGGATCAGCCCGAACTGGAAGTGACCCGCTGGGGCACGGTCAAGGCGCAGTTCACCACCGGCGCGACCGACATGGACGGCGTCTATGCGGTGGGTGACATCGTGCGCGGGGCCTCGCTTGTGGTCTGGGCGATCAAGGATGGCCGCGATTGTGCGGACGCCATTCTAGGCCGCTTCAACGCCGCCAAAGCCGTGGCAGCCGAGTAACAAGGGATTTCACCGGGTCAGGCAGAGCGCCTTGCGCCGCCGCCGGAACAGGAGAACGACAATGACGAAATACGATCAGAACTGGGTTCGTGCCGAGGAACAGAAACGCAAGTGGATGGCCGAGAACGGGCTTTATTCCGAAGCTGAGGAACACTCGTCCTGTGGCGTCGGCCTTGTTGTGTCGCTTGATGGCAAACCCAGCCGCAAGGTGGTCGAGGCGGGGATCACTGCGCTGAAAGCCATTTGGCACCGTGGCGCGGTGGATGCCGACGGCAAGACCGGCGACGGCGCGGGTATCCATGTGCAAATCCCGGTCAAGTTCTTCTATGACCAGATCCGTCGCACCGGCCACGAACCGCATCATGACGAGCTGATGGCGGTTGGTCAGGTCTTCCTGCCGCGCACCAATTTTGGCGCGCAAGAGGCCTGCCGGACCATCGTTGAAACCGAAGTCCTGAAAATGGGCTATCGTATCTATGGCTGGCGTCATGTGCCGGTGGACATCACCTGTCTGGGTGAAAAGGCCAACGCAACCCGCCCCGAGATCGAGCAGATCCTGATCTCGAACAGCAAGCATGTCGACGAAGAGACGTTTGAGCGCGAGCTTTATGTGATCCGTCGCCGGATCGAGAAAGCCGCCGCCGCTGCGGGGATCAATGAACTGTACATTGCGTCGCTGTCGTGCCGGTCGATTATCTACAAGGGCATGATGCTGGCCGAGCAGGTCGCGGTGTTCTATCCCGACCTTCAGGACGAACGGTTCGAGAGTGCGTTTGCGATCTATCACCAGCGTTATTCGACCAACACCTTCCCGCAATGGTGGTTGGCACAGCCGTTCCGCATGCTGGCCCATAACGGCGAGATCAACACGCTGAAGGGTAACCTGAACTGGATGAAAAGCCATGAGATCCGCATGGCGTCGTCCTTCTTTGGTGACCTGGCCGAGGACATCAAGCCGATCGTGCCCGGCGGGTCTTCGGACTCGGCCGCGCTGGATGCTGTGTTCGAGGTGATGGTGCGCGCGGGCCGTTCGGCGCCGATGGCGAAAACCATGCTGGTTCCTGAAAGCTGGTCGCAGCAGGCGGTGGAACTGCCGCAGGCGTGGCGCGATATGTATTCCTATTGTAACTCGGTGATGGAGCCGTGGGACGGCCCCGCCGCGCTTGCCATGACCGATGGCCGCTGGGTCTGTGGCGGTCTGGACCGCAACGGTCTGCGTCCGATGCGTTTCGTCGTGACCGGCGACGGTCTGCTGATCGCCGGGTCCGAGGCCGGGATGGTCCCGACCGATGAGGCCAGCGTGGTCGAGAAAGGCGCGCTTGGTCCGGGACAGATGATTGCCGTCGATATGAAAGAGGGCAAGCTGTACCACGACACCGACATCAAGGACAAACTGGCCAACTCGCGCCCCTACAGCGAATGGGTCGACAAGATCCGTGACCTCGAAGAGGTGCTGGGCGGCGTCGAGGAAAAACCGATCTTTGAAGGTGCCGAACTGCGCAAGCGTCAGATCGCGGCCGGCTACACGATGGAAGAACTTGAGCATATCCTTGCGCCTATGGCCGAGGATGGCAAAGAAGCCATTGCATCGATGGGTGACGACACCCCGTCGGCGGTCCTGTCGAAGAAATACCGTCCACTCAGCCACTTCTTCCGTCAGAACTTTTCCCAGGTGACCAACCCGCCGATCGACTCGTTGCGTGAATACCGGGTGATGAGCCTGAAGACACGGTTCGGCAACCTCAAGAACGTGCTGGACGAAGATGGCAGCCAGACCGAGATCGTCATGCTGGAGAGCCCGTTCGTGGCCAACGCCCAGTTCGATCGTCTGCTGACAGCCTTTGACGACACGGTGGTCTGGATCGACTGTACCTTTGGTGCCGACGAGGGCGCCGGGGCGCTGCAAAAGGGACTGGAACGTATCCGCGCCGAAGCCGAGGACGCTGTGCGCTCGGGTGCTGGTCATATCGTGCTGACGGATGAAAAACAGTCCGACGACCGTGTGGCGATGCCGATGATCCTGGCAACCAGCGCCGCCCACAGCCACCTGACGCGCAAAGGTCTGCGGACCTTCTGTTCGCTGAACGTGCGGTCTGCCGAGTGTATCGACCCGCATTACTTTGCCGTTCTGATCGGTGCCGGTGCGACGGTGGTGAACCCCTATCTGGCCGAGGATTCGCTGGCCGACCGCATCGCACGCGGCCTTGCCGAAGGCACGCTGACCGAGAACATGGCGCGTTACCGTGACGCCATCGACCAGGGTCTGTTGAAGATCATGGCGAAGATGGGGATTTCGGTCATCTCGTCCTATCGCGGCGGGTTGAACTTTGAGGCTGTTGGCCTGTCCCGCGCTATGTGCGCGGAATACTTCCCAGGCATGGTGTCGCGTATCTCGGGTATCGGGGTCAGCGGTATCCAGAAGGGCGCCGAGGAAATCCACGCCAAGGCGTTCAAGTCCGGTCAGGATGTTCTGCCGATCGGTGGCTTCTACAAGGCGCGGAAATCGGGCGAGACCCACGCCTGGGAAGCGCAATCCATGGCGATCATGCAGGCCGCCTGCAACAAGGCGTCTTATGAGCTGTGGAAACAGTATTCGGCCAAGATGCAGTCGAACCCGCCGATCCACCTGCGCGACCTTCTTGACTTCAAGGCGCTGGGCAAGCCGATCCCGCTGGAAGAGGTGGAATCCATCACCGCAATCCGCAAACGTTTCGTGACCCCCGGCATGTCGCTGGGGGCCTTGTCGCCCGAGGCACACAAGACCCTGAACGTCGCGATGAACCGCATCGGGGCCAAGTCGGATTCGGGTGAAGGCGGGGAAGACCCGGCGCATTTCGTGCCGGAACCCAATGGTGACAACCCGTCGGCCAAGATCAAACAGGTCGCGTCTGGCCGCTTTGGTGTGACTGCGGAATACCTGAACCACTGCGAAGAACTTGAAATCAAGGTCGCGCAGGGGGCGAAACCGGGTGAGGGCGGCCAGCTGCCGGGCATGAAAGTGACCGACCTGATCGCGCGTCTGCGTCACTCGACCAAAGGCGTGACGCTGATCTCGCCGCCGCCGCACCACGATATCTATTCGATCGAGGACCTGGCGCAGCTGATTTATGATCTCAAGCAGATCAACCCGCGCTGCAAGGTGACGGTGAAGCTGGTTGCATCCTCGGGCGTCGGCACGATTGCCGCCGGGGTTGCCAAGGCCAAGGCAGATATCATCCTGATCTCGGGTCACAACGGTGGCACCGGCGCGTCGCCTGCGACGTCGATCAAATATGCCGGCCTGCCGTGGGAAATGGGCCTGACCGAGGCGCATCAGGTTCTGGCGATGAACCACCTGCGCGACCGCGTCACGCTGCGGACCGATGGCGGACTGCGCACAGGCCGCGACATCGTCATGGCGGCGATGATGGGGGCCGAGGAATACGGCATCGGCACCGCCGCGCTGATCGCGATGGGCTGTATCATGGTCCGTCAATGCCAGTCGAACACCTGCCCGGTCGGTGTCTGCACGCAGGATGAACGTCTGCGCCAGAAATTCACCGGCAATGCCGACAAGGTCGTCAACCTGATCACTTTCTACGCGCAGGAAGTGCGCGAGATTCTGGCCTCGATTGGCGCGCGCAGTCTGGACGAAGTCATTGGCCGCGCCGATCTGCTAGCGCAGGTCAGCCGTGGTGCCGCGCATCTTGACGATCTCGATCTGAACCCGCTTCTGATCACTGTCGATGGCGCGCAGGACATCGTCTATGACCGCTCGAAGCCGCGTAACGTGGTGCCGGACACTCTGGACGCCGAGATCGTGCGCGACGCGCATCGCTTCCTTGAAGAAGGTGAGAAGATGCAGCTGTCCTACGCGGTGCAGAACACGCACCGGACCGTGGGCACGCGGACATCCAGCCATATCGTGCGCAACTTCGGTATGCGCAACGCGCTTCAGGAAAACCACCTGACGGTCAAGCTGACCGGGTCCGCCGGCCAGTCGTTGGGCGCCTTTGCTGCGCCGGGACTGAAGATCGAGGTCTCGGGCGATGCCAACGACTATGTGGGTAAGGGCCTGTCCGGTGGTATGATCGTGGTGCGCCCGCCGATGGCCTCTCCGCTGGTGGCGTCCGAGAACACGATCATCGGCAACACGGTGCTTTACGGCGCTACCGACGGTCACCTCTTCGCCGCCGGTCGCGCAGGCGAACGGTTCGCGGTACGCAACTCGGGCGCGAAAGTGGTGATCGAGGGCTGTGGCTCGAACGGTTGTGAATACATGACCGGCGGAGTCGCCGTGATCTTGGGAGAGGTCGGAGCGAACTTTGGCGCGGGTATGACCGGCGGTATGGCCTATCTCTATGACCCGGAAAGCAAGGCGCAGGACGTGATGAACATGGAAACGCTTGTGACCTGTCCGGTCACGGTCGACTACTGGGAAGATCAGCTGAAGGGTTTGATCGAACGTCATGTCGCGGAAACTGGCAGCCGCAAAGGGGCCGACATTCTGCAACATTGGGATGTCGAAAAGGCGAACTTCCTGCAAGTCTGCCCGAAAGAGATGCTGGTTCACATTCCCCACCCCCTGTCGATCGAGGAAACGGCGGTTCCGGCGGAATAAGTCCGTCTCAGCTTTGAAAACAGTGACGCCCCGCATGGTTTTTTGCGGGGCGTTTCCTTTTTCCATGTTTTGACTCGTCGGTGGATGCGGGCATAGTTTCCGCGACGCAACTTCAGAGGCAGATCATGTGGCGACAGGTGATATTGGCAGTAACTCTGTCTATTGGAACGGTCGCGCCCGCCATGGCCGGGGAATGCGGGTTTGACCTTTGCTGGGGAGCCGTTGGGGTCGGGCCGGATGGGGTCTATGGCCGGTCTTATGGCCACAGGTTGGAAGCTGAAGCGCTGACCGTCGCCCAAGATGGATGTGGCGGCAACCGCACCGAGCTGCGCACATTCTACAACCAGTGCGGCGCGATGGCGCGCGGGACAGGCGGTTGGGGCTGGGCGATTGAAAGCACGCGGGCCTTGGCAGAAAGAAATGCACTGAACTACGGCAAGGACTACGTCACCAATTGCCGTTTTGCGGTTTGGGCTTGTTCACCGTGATGTTATCTGCCCGCTTGTTTCGCGGTCCTCGCTCGGATAGTGCGGACGAAATCAATTTGACCCGGTAACATGGCCCGCCCCAAATCCAAGAAACCTGCTTCGGCCCGGAAACCGACCCGCAAGCCGTCAAAGTCCAGCCGACCTGCGCGCAAGCCGAAACAGGCGGACGCGGGCAGGCCGGTGACGGCATTGGTCACCAATCCGTGGAAACGGTTTCGCTATTGGCTTCGACGCGGAATGGTCTGGGCGGTGTCTCTGGCCGTGCTTTGGATCGTGGCCTATGCGCTGATCAACCCACCGACCACGTTGACCATGCTGGGCGAACGCGCCCGCCTTGGGCATCTGGACCACCAATGGGTGTCGCGTGACGAAATCGCGCCGGTTTTCCTGCGGTCCGTCGTGGCCGCTGAGGATGCACGGTTTTGCCTGCACTGGGGGTTTGACATGGCTGCGATTCGGGACGCGCTGGATGATGGTGCGACCCGTGGTGCATCGACGATCACCCAACAGACGGTCAAGAATGTGTTTCTGTGGCAGGGGCGCAGCTGGGTGCGCAAGGCGCTTGAGGCGGTGATTACCCCGGTGGTCGAAATCGCCTGGACCAAGCGCCGCATCCTGGAAGTCTATGTCAACGTTGCCGAGTTCGGCGAGGGTGTCTTTGGCGTCGAGGCCGCGGCGCGACACTATTTCGGTGTCGGCCCCGAGGCGTTGACAGCGACCCAGGCGGCTCGGCTTGCGGCGATCCTGCCCAACCCGAAACAGCGGTCGGCTTCGAACCCGTCAAACGCGATGCGCCAGAAGGCGGCGAGGATCATTGACGGGGCAGAAACGATCCGCCTGGATGGGCGCGCGGCCTGTTTCGACGGTTGAAAATCCCGCCGCCAGAAGGCATTGAGATTGCATGTCATTGAAATGAGTTTGCGATGCCGCGTCTGTTCCACGTTCCTCTGTCCCCGTTTTGCCGCAAGGTGCGCCTGTCGCTTGCCGAGAAGAAGATCGAGGTTGAACTGGTCGAAGAGCGCTATTGGGAAAAGGATCCTGACTTCCTGATGCGCAACCCGGCCGCCAAGGTTCCGGTGCTGAAGATCGACGACAAGATGATGGCTGAAAGTGCGGCGATCTGCGAATACCTTGAGGAACGCTATCCTGAACCGTCGCTGATGCCCAAGGATGCCGATGGCCGATACGAGGTGCGTCGGCTGGTTGCCTGGTTCGATGACAAGTTCCACCATGAGGTGACGTCGAAACTATTGTATGAGCGTGTGAACAAGAAAGTGATGGGGCAGGGATACCCCGACAGCACCAATGTCAAATCGGGCGCGCGGGCGATCAAGTATCACCTTGACTACATGACCTGGCTACTCGACCGTCGCCGCTGGCTGGCAGGGGATGCGATGACACTGGCGGATTTCGCCGCCGCCGCCCATCTGTCGTCGCTGGATTACATTTCGGATGTGGACTGGAACCGCTCTGAAGTGGTCAAGGACTGGTACGCCAAGATCAAATCGCGCCCTGCCTTCCGGTCGATCCTGGCCGACCAGGTGCCCGGATTCCCGCCGCCGCCGCACTATGCCAACCTTGATTTCTGATCGTGACCGGGCAAAGGGGGGTTTCCACCCCCTCGGCCTGCGGCCTCACCCCCGGAAGGTATTTCGGGCAAGAGGAAAGCTGCGATGAACCTGAAGGCGCGGATCGAGGAAGAGGCGCGCGCCATCGGATTTGACCTGGCGCGGGTCTGTCGGCCGGACGCGGTGCGTCACGTCGGGGCGGACCTGGCGGAATTTCTGGACGCGGGGCATCACGGGCAGATGGGTTGGCTGGCCGAGCGCACCCACTGGCGCGGCGACCCGTCGGTTTTGTGGCCCGAGGCGCGGTCAGTAATCATGCTGGCCGAAAGCTATACGCCGAAAGAAGACCCGACCGCGGTGCATATGATGCCGGATCGTGGCGCAATTTCGGTCTATGCCCGCAACAGGGATTACCACGATATCGTCAAGAAACGGCTGAAACGGCTGGCGCGCTGGCTGATTGCCGAGGCAGGTGGCGAGGTGAAGGTTTTTGTCGATACCGCGCCTGTGCCCGAAAAACCGCTTGGTCAGGCGGCGGGGTTGGGCTGGCAGGGCAAACACACCAATCTTGTCAGCCGGGATCTGGGGTCGTGGTTCTTTATCGGATCGGTGTTCACGACGCTGGAAATCGACCCTGATCCGGCGGAAATCGACCATTGCGGATCGTGCCGTGCCTGTCTGGATGCCTGTCCCACAGACGCCTTTCCCGCTCCGAACCGAATCGACGCGCGGCGTTGTATTTCATACCTGACGATCGAGCATCACGGTCCGGTGGACGAGGAACTACGTCCTCTTTTGGGCAATCGTATCTATGGCTGCGATGACTGCTTGGCCGCCTGTCCGTGGAACAAGTTTGCCGTGGCCGCCCAGGAAATCAGGTATCACGCGCGCGACGATCTTCTGGCGCCCGACCTAGGGGTTCTGGCGGTGCTGGATGACGCTGCGTTCCGGGAGATGTTTTCGGGCAGCCCGATCAAACGGATCAAGCGGGATCGCTTTGTGCGCAACGTGCTTTATGCCATCGGCAACTCGGGTCAAACGCGGTTCCTCGATCAGGTGCAGGTCTTGTGTAACGATCCCGACCCGACCGTTGCGGATGCCGCGCGTTGGGCGGTAGCGCGGCTGAGTACATCATGACGCTGGCGCTGGGTGTGGATACCGGCGGCACCTATACGGACGCGGTGCTGGTCCGGGATGAGAGAGAGGTGGTGGCGCGCGCCAAGTCACTGACTACACATGATGACCTGTCAACGGGTATCGGCAGGGCGGTCGCGGCAGTGCTGGAAACATCCGGCGTTGATCCGTCCGAAATCGGGCTGGCGTCATTGTCGACCACCCTTGCCACCAACGCGCTTGTCGAGGGGCGCGGAGAGCCGGTGGCCCTGCTGCTGATCGGGTTTTCGGAAGGCGACCTTGCCCGCGCTGGGCTGGGGCAGGCGTTGGGAGAGGACCCGTTGAGGGTAATGGTTGGCGGGCATGACCATGCTGGCGCAGAAGTTACCGCTCTGGACGTCGCGGCAATTGCGGATTGGGCGCGGGAGGTGGCCGGGCGTGTCACCGGTTTTGCGGTGGCGGCCCAGTTTGCCACCCGCAATCCGGGCCACGAACAGGCGGCGCGGGCTGCGATTGCCGACGCGACGGGATTGCCGGTCACGTGCAGTCATGAATTGTCGGCGCGGTTGAACGGACCGAAACGGGCGCTTACGGCGCTTTTGAATGCACGACTGATCGGCATGATTGCGCGGCTGATCGAACGCGGCGAAGCGGTGTTGCGCGGTTCGGGGATTGATGCGCCCCTGATGGTTGTCCGGGGCGATGGCGCGCTGATCTCGGCAGAGCAGGCCCGACATAGGCCTGTCGAGACGATCCTCAGCGGACCCGCGGCCTCGCTGGTTGGGGCGCGCTGGCTGACCGGAGTCGACAATGCGCTGGTCAGCGACATCGGCGGCACCACCACGGATATCGCCATCCTGCGGGATGGGCGGCCCGCGATTGACCCGATGGGCGCAATGGTCGGCACTCACCGCACCATGGTCGAGGCCGTTGCGATGGTCACTCATGGGCTGGGTGGGGACAGCGAGGTACATGTCCGCGACGCTGGGCTACAAGGTGGCGTCACACTCGGGCCGCGGCGGGTTCTGCCAGTATCCCTTCTGGCCGAGGAGTTCGGGTCGCATGTCCACGACGAGTTGGACGCCCGGTTGCGCTCACCTATCGCTGACGCCATGGATGGGCGGTTTGTGGTGGCACAGAAAGGAGCAAATCCTGCTGGATTAGAGCCGAAATTGGTCGAGTTCTTCAACCGTCTGGGCGAGGGGCCGACACCGTTACGGCAGGTTGTGCAGAAGCGGCGTGAAGCCAGTCTGCTTGAGCGGTTGGTCGGACGTGGGCTGGTGCGGCTAGCGGCTGTGACGCCGACCGATGCCAGCCACGTTTTGGGGCATACGGATGCGTTTGACGCGTCTGCTGCAGAAAAGGTCCTGACGCTGATGGCGCGGCGTCGGATCGGGTCGGGCGAGGTTTTGGCGCGTACCGCGGCGGACCTTGCCCGGATGATCCTGACTCAACTGACCGAGCAAAGCGCCGCGGCATTGTTGGAAACTGCGCTGAACGCGGATGACGGCGGGTTTGGCCTGACTCCGGCGGAACTGGCCCGGTTGGGGCTGCTGCGGGCGGCGCTTGCCGGGCATCGCGGCATCCTACGCCTGTCGGCAGGGTTGGAGTGGCCTGTAATCGCGTTGGGCGCGTCAGCGGCAACATATTACCCGGCGGTGGGCAAGGTGTTGAATGCTGAGGTGATCGTGCCTACCGATGCCGGGGTCGCCAATGCAATCGGTGCTGTGGTCGGACGTGTCACCGTACGGCGTCAGGGGACGGTGACAAGTCCGCGAGAGGGGCTTTTTCGGGCACACCTCGCCACTGGCCCGCAGGATTTTCCAACCCATGAGGCGGCGATCGCGGCCTTGGAAACGGCACTGGTCGCAGAGGTCGAAGTCGAAGCTCAGGGCGCCGGTGCGGAGGCGCTGCGCGTGACTACGACCCAGGACATCACCGAATCCGAGGTCGAAGGGCGGCGGGTATTTGTCGAGGCCAGGGTAACGGCACAGGCCTCGGGCCGTCCACGGGTTGCCTAACCCCGTTTCGGCAGGACCCAGTCGGGGCGCGGAAAGTGGCAGGTATAGCCGTTCGGGTGTTTTTCCAGATAGTCCTGGTGGTAATCCTCGGCCTCCCAGAAGTCGCCGACGGGTTCGACCTCGGTGACAACCTTGCCCGGCCAGAGGCCAGAAGCCTCGACATCGGCGATCGTGTCCAGCGCGGTCTGTTTCTGTGCCTCGTCAGCATAGTAGATTGCCGAACGATAGGACATGCCAATGTCGTTGCCCTGCCGGTTCACCGTGGTCGGGTCGTGGATCTGGAAGAAGAACTCCAGCAGCTTGCGATAGCTGGTCTTGGCTGGATCGAAGGTGATTTCGATCCCCTCGGCATGGGTGCCGTGGTCTTTGTAGGTGGCGTTGGGCACGTCGCCGCCGGTATAGCCGACACGGGTCGCTACCACGCCGGGCAGCTTGCGGATCAGGTCCTGCATGCCCCAGAAACAGCCACCGGCCAGAACTGCGCGTTCGGTCATTTTCTTACCCCTCCACCTGGTCCAGATAGGCGCCATAGCCTTCGGCCTCCATGTCATCGCGATGCACAAAGCGCAAGGAGGCCGAGTTGATGCAATATCGCAATCCGCCCCGGTCCACCGGGCCATCCGGGAAGACATGGCCAAGGTGACTATCGCCATGGGTCGAGCGGACCTCAGTCCGAACCATCCCGTGAGTGGTGTCGGTCAGTTCGGCCACATTTGCGGGCTCGATCGGCTTGGTGAAGCTCGGCCAGCCGCAGCCAGAGTCATATTTGTCGGACGAGGCAAAAAGGGGCTCTCCTGATACGACATCGACATAGATGCCGGGGGCCTTGTTGTGCAGAAGTTTGCCCGTCCCCGGACGTTCTGTGCCGTTTTCCTGTGTCACCCAGAACTGTTCGTCCGTCAGGCGGGCAATGGCGTCGGGGTCCTTTTTGTATTGGCTCATGGCTGTCCTCCTGACGGTATAAATGGACGGAATCGCGACGAAATCAACGCAGGAAACGCGGCCATGAGGGCGCGTGCCTTCGGCAAGGGTATTTGATACCAGCAAAAAGCCTGGGTCAGTTGCCAGTTGCGGCGGCCAGCGCGGTGTCCATCAGGTTCTCGATGTCCGATTTCTTTGTACCGGCGACAATACGGCCAAGTTCCTTGTCGCCTTTCAGCACCACAAGGGTCGAGCGACGCGGGATATTGAGACTGCGGGACAGCTCTCCTTTGCCGTGTTGGTCCCAGTCGACATTGATGAAGACCACGTTCTTTTCATAGGCGGGATTGGCCTTTAGCAGGGCGTTGATGGCCTTTTCCTGCGCGCGGCAGGTCGAACACCAGTCGGCCTTGAAATCGAGGAAAACCGTGTCGCCCTTGGCGAGGTGTTTCTTGACCAGCCCCTCGGTGTAGGTCGCGGGCGCGGCGAGTGCGGCCAGTGGCGCGGCGCTGGCGGCGAGGGTCAGGGTGAAGAAGGTACGGCGGTGCATGGGCGTTTCCTTTCGTGTTGTCAGAGGGCGACCGAGAGGTCGAGTAACCAAGCCGGCATGATGTCCAGAAGCCAGCTTTCGATCCGGTAGTGGAACTTGAACAGCAGCATCAGGCCGACGGCGACAAAGGCCCATCCCATGATCGGGCGGGCGGACCCGGCAATGCGGCGCAGGTTGTCCTGCCGTTTCACCAGGGCGGTTCGCGCGCCATAGCCAAGAGCAAGAATGATGGTTGAAACGCCTAGCGCGAAGGCGCTCATGATGGCGGTGACCCAGGCCAGGTTCTGCCCCTGGCTGGCCAATGAGATCGCGCCACCCAGCGTCGGGCCGACGCAGGGACTCCAGACCGCGCCAAGCAGAAGCCCGCCGATGAACTGACCATTGAGCGAGCTTTGGTCAAGCCGCCCCATCCCACCATCGGCGCGGGCCGCAATCCCGGCTGTCGCCGTGGAGAAGGCGGTCGAGAAGCGCGGCACCACAAGCACGAGGCCAAAGCCGATCATCATCACCGCGCCGACATCTGCGATCATATCCGTGCTGAGGCCGATCAGATGGCCGAACGCGGTGATCGAGACACCGAGCAGGACGAAAGAAAGGCTCATCCCGGCGGCAATGGCCAAGGGACCGTGGCGCCCGGCCTGAAGGGACGTCGCCAACACAATTGGCAGAACTGGCAGGACGCAGGGGTTTATCAGCGTCAGAAGGCCCGCGCCATATGCAAACAGAAGTTCCATGGCCGGACCATGCCCGTTGCGGCATGCGTTGTCATTTCAATCACGTCTGACGGAAGTTCACTTGGCTGTGTTGGATTGTTTCGACAGTTGTACAGCAAGGATACCGACGGTGATGATACCGACGCCCACGATGTCCTGAATTCCAAGCCGTTCTCCGAGTAGAACCGCAGCGATGGCGACGCCGAAGAACGGGTTTAGAAAGTGGAAGGTCGCCGCGCGAGTGGCACCGATTCGACCGACCAGCGCAAACCAGACCCATGTCGCCAGAAGGCCTGGGCCCAGCGTGGTATAGGTGAAGGCCGCCAGAAGTTTCCAGCTGGGCGTGAAGGTCAGCGTTTCGGTCAGGGCCGAGACAACGGCAAGTATGCCCGCGCCGACAAACATCTGAAGACCGACGATCATCATGACATTCCCACCCGAGGAGGCGCCGCGCACCATGAGTGTCGCAACGGTCAGCGCAACCGCGGCGATGAAGCACAGGGCCACGCCGGTCACATCAACGCCGGCATCCAGCCGCGCGCCCATGATAATCACCACGCCGACAATCCCCATCACAAGTCCAGCGGTGGCAAGGCGTGGCAGGCGTTCACGCAGGATCACCCAACTGGCCAGTGCCACCATCAGGGGCATGGTCGAGGCGATGATCGAGGCAAGGCTGGCCTCGACCCACTGCATGGCGACGAAATTGAGCCCGAGGTAAATTGCGTTCTGACAGAGGCCGAAGATCAGCGTTGCGCGCCACTGTGCGCGTGTCAGGTGCCAGCTTTGGCCAAGCATCCGGGCGATGGTGACGCCGATCACGCCGGACAAAAAGAAGCGCAAGGCCAATGACGCCAGCGGTGGTGCGTCGGCGACAATGATCCGGGCTGACGTGAAGGCAGAGGACCAAAGCAGGGCAAAGAGAAGCCCCATGAGTATCGCGCGAATATCCATGGTGTACCTTTGCATTCACCGCCACATCCGCGAGACTGTAGCGAGTTTGGCAAGGGACGTGCAATGCGGGAAATCACCGGGACGATAAGCTGGGTCTATACCCATGATCTGGCTAACTCTGCGGAGTTTTATGAGAGGGTTCTGGGGCTGCCGCTGGACCGGGATGCGGGTGTCGCGCGGATCTATCGGTCAGGTACCGGCGCGTATATCGGGCTTTGTACAGCCTTCGCTGATCGCGTCGTTGAACCAAAAGGCGGCATGATTACCTTGCTGACGGATGATGTGGATGGTTGGTATGCCGAAGTCATCAAAAGCGGTGGTCGTGTGAAGGGGCCGCCCACGAAGACAGATCGGTTTGGCATATACTCATTTTTTGTTGAGGATCCGAACGGTTATGTAATCGAAGTGCAAAGGTTCCTGTGACCGCCCTTTTTTTGGCGGCGGCAACAAATCCACCTACTAATAGGCCAACGACTTGAGCGATATCCTTGCCATTATGATCCCGGTCCTTGTTGTGGATGTGGTCAACCCGGTTCTGCTGGCAACAGTCGTGCTCGCCCTGACGACGGACCGACCGATTGCATTGTCGTTGGCCGTCATCTGCGGACACACGCTGGCCTATTTTGTAGCGGGTGTGCTGGTGCTGGTCGGGGCGGCCGACTTGCTCTCGTCTTATCTGGCGCCGCTGATCGACTGGTTCCAGAACCCGACGGTTTGGGATTATGTGATCAGCCTTGTGCTGGGGTTGTTGATGATCCTTGTGGCCTGGCGCTGGAAGATTGCGCCACCAGACTCTTCGGAAACCGAAACAGAGCAGATTCAGGTAGGAGTGGTCCGGGCATTCGTATTTGGCGCCATCCTCAATTTTATCGGTATCCCTTTCGCCATTCCCTATTTCGCCTTTGTCGGAAACTTGTTTCGCCTTAACGACGAGGCTGCGCGAATGGGGTATCTGGTCGCCTACAACCTTCTTTATGCGGTTCCCTTCCTGATGCTGCCGGTGGCCATGATCGTTTTTGGCAAAAGCGTCCTCCCGCTGCTTAATCGCATCAATGCCACGATCGAGAAATACGCCGCCTATATCATGCCAGTACTGATCGGGTTGATTGGGCTTGGTTTGGTTGCTGATGCACTCTCGTTTTTTGCAAGCGGTACGGGGCTGATCTGACAAATCAAACAAAAAGGGCCGTCCGAAGACGACCCTTTCGGTATCTCGTGAAAGAGAAAGATCAGCCGTTGACGCTGTCTTTCAGGGCTTTCGCGATGGTCATCTTGACCACCTTGTCGGCCTCTTTCTTGATCTGCTCACCGGTCGCGGGGTTGCGAACCATGCGCTCGGGGCGCTCGCGGCAATAGATCTTGCCAACGCCGGGCAGGGTCACGGCGCCACCGGCCGAAACTTCGCGAGTGATGATGGCCACGACTGCGTCCAGTGCGGCACCAGCGGATTTCTTGTCGGAACCCATTTCCTCGGCCAGAGCAGCCACCAGTTGGGTTTTGGTCATCGGTTTTGCCATTTCAGGTCTCCTTGGTCTGCCCGAGTATTGGGCCTCATGCGCGGCATTTAACGGGATGTTGTGGGCGAACACAACGAATAGTGGTTGTTTTCCACAGAAAAACTGCGGATTTTTGCTGATTTTCGGGGGTCAGAGGAAGGCGGTTTCGTCAAATGACCGCAATTTCCGGCTGTGAAGGCGCTCAAGCGGCATATCACGCAGGGTTTCCATCGCCTTTATCCCGATCATCAGGTGGCGCGCAACCTGTGTTTTATAGAAGTCTGACGCCATGCCCGGTAGCTTCAACTCACCGTGCAGCGGCTTGTCCGACACACACAAGAGGGTGCCGTATGGAACCCGGAACCGATATCCGTTGGCGGCAATCGTTGCGCTTTCCATGTCCAGCGCGATTGCGCGCGACTGGGAAAGTCGCTGCACCGGGCCAGTGTGTTCGCGCAGTTCCCAGTTGCGGTTGTCGATCGTGGCCACGGTGCCGGTCCGCATCACGCGCTTCAGGTCATACCCCTTTAGGTCGGTGACATCCGCCACCGCCTGTTCCAGCGCGATCTGCACCTCGGCCAGCGCCGGGATCGGTACCCAGACGGGCAGATCGTCATCCAATACGTGGTCTTCGCGCAGATAGGCATGGGCCAGCACAAAATCGCCAAGGCTTTGCGAGTTTCTGAGGCCGGCACAATGGCCCACCATCACCCAGGCATGCGGGCGCAGAACGGCGATATGGTCGGTCGCGGTTTTGGCGTTTGACGGCCCCACGCCGATATTGACCAGCGTGATCCCGTTCCCGTCGGGCCGCTTCAGATGATAGGTCGGCATCTGGGGTTGCTTGTCAACGGCCGGGATCGGGGTGTCGGGGTCGGTGATCTCGACATTGCCGGTCGAGACAAAGCTGGAATAGCCCGAGTCGGGGTCGGCCAGGACCTGACGGGCATAGGCTTCGAACTCGGTGACGTAGAACTGGTAGTTGGTGAACAGGACGTGGTTCTGGAAATGGGTCGGGTCGGTCGCGGTGTAGTGGCTGAGACGGGCCAGTGAGTAGTCAACCCGTTGCGCCGTGAATGGGGCCAGCGGCTGGGTGCCATCCTCGGCCGCGTTTGCGGTACCGTTTACGATATCGTCATTCGTGGTCGACAGGTCCGGCACGTCAAAGACGTCGCGCAGAATGAAATCCGATGCCCCTTCCTGCGGCACCACGATCGAGTCATCCCCGGCGACGGCAAAATGCACCGGGATCGGGGTGGAAGACGGCCCGATGACCACAGGCACACCATGGTTGTGAATCAGCAGACGGATCTGCTGTTCAAGATAGTTGCGGAACAGGTCCGGCCGCGTGACCGTGGCCGCGTGGGTGCCGGGTTCCGCGACGTGGCCAAAACTGAGGCGCGAGTCGATCTTGGCAAAGCTCGTCGTGGTGATGCGGATTTCAGGATAGAAGGCGCGGAACCGACTGCCACCGGGGCCATTGGCAATGACGTCCCGGAAACTATTGCACAGGAATACGGTGGCTGCGTCGTAAAGCTCGCACAACCGCGCGACGGCTGCCTTTGGGTCGTCAAATCCCTCGGGCCCTGGAATGTCGGGCGTGATGATCGGCGTTTCAATTGTAACGGGCGTCATGCGCTTCCTTTGATCACATCGGTCAATTCAAATTTTGTCACATCCACCAGGCCAAGGTCGGAAATCCTGAGTTCCGGGATCACCACCAGCGCCAGCAGGGAATGCTGCATATAGGCATTGTTCAAATGGCAGCCGCAAGCCGCCATCGCGTCGACCATGTCTTGCGCCTTGGCTGCAACTTCGGACACGGGGCTGTCGGACATCAGCCCGGCGATCGGCAGTTCGACCATGGCGATTTCCTGCCCGTCCTTGAACACGGTGATGCCGCCGCCGACCTCGCCCAGCCGATTGGCGGCCTTGGCCATGTCGTCGCGGCTGGTGCCGACGACGATCATGTGGTGGCTGTCATGCGCCACGCTCGAGGCAATCGCCATGTCACCGGTGTATCCGAAGCCCGACACAAACCCGTTTACCGTCTTGCCGGTGCCCAAATGACGTTCGACCAATGCGATCTGGCAGATATCCTTGTCTGCGTCCCCGGCCACGGCACCGTCGATCACATCAAGATCGGCTGTCAGCGCCTTTGTGGGGGCTTGGTTCTCGACCACGCCGATTACGTTGGCGGTGACGCGGTTGGCGCCTTCGGGCGCGGTGATCACGAAATCCTCTGCGCGGCGGGCAGGGCCAAGGTTCACCGTCCTCCGCGCATGGTCGGGCCAGTCCAGATGCGGGCAGTCGACCATCACCTTGCCGTCCATCGCCACCGTCTTGCCACGCGCGATCACGTGTTCGATCGGTAGGTCTGTCAGGTTGCTGGTCAGGATGATATCGGCGCGTCGCCCCGGCGTGATCGAACCGATTTCGCGTTCCAAACCAAAATGTGTGGCGGTGTTGATGGTCGCCATTTGCAGCGCAATCAGGGGATCACAGCCGCAGGATATCGCGTGCCGCAGGACGCGGTTCATATGCCCGTCATTAACCAATGTGCCAGAGTGACTGTCATCGGTGCACAGGATGAAATTGCGCGGATCCAGACCCTTTTCGGTGACCGCGGTGATCTGGGTTTCGACGTCATACCAGGCCGAGCCCAGCCGCATCATCGACCGCATTCCCTGCCGCACGCGGGCAATCGCGTCCGCCTCGCAGGTGCCTTCGTGATCGTCCGCCGGTCCGCCGGCGACATAGGCCGCGAAATCGGGTCCCAGATCAGGCGAGGCATAGTGCCCGCCAACCGTTTTCCCCGCGCGTTGTGTTGCGGCGATCTCGGCCAACATCTTGGGATCGGCATGGATCACGCCGGGAAAATTCATCATCTCGCCCAGCCCGATGATGCCGGGCCATGTCATAGCCTCTGCGACATCGTCCGGCGTGATCTCGTACCCCGTGGTTTCAAGCCCCGGCGCGGATGGCGCGCAGGATGGCATCTGGGTGAAGATGTTGACGGGCTGCATCAGCGCCTCGTCATGCATCATCCGCACACCGTCCAGCCCCAGCACATTGGCGATCTCATGCGGGTCAGTGAACATCGAGGTGGTGCCGTGCGGGATCACTGCGCGGGCGAACTCAGCCGGGGTCAGCATGCCGGACTCGATATGCATGTGGCCGTCGCACAGGCCGGGGATCATGAAGCGGCCATCCGCTTCGATGATTTCGGTTCCCTCGCCAATGCAATGGCTGGCATCCGGGCCGACAAAAGCGACGCGGCCTTGGGCAATGGCGATATCGTGGTCAGGCAGAATTTCTCGGGTATGAACATTGACCCACTGGCCGCCACGAATAACGGTATCAGCCGGCGCGCGTCCCGCAGCGACGGCGATCAGGGTCGGGGCCACGTCGGGCCATGATTTGAAATGAGGTTGTTCCATGTCCCACGTTGACACGGAGATTCCCGATGATCAAGGTCAGTCTTTATGACCGTTTTGTAAATTCACTTTGCCGAAAGGGTTGAAAATGGATCTGGAAAAAGTTTCGGCCCCGGAGTTCGGCGCGTCCCTGCACGGGATCGGATTGAACATACTCATGCGCGACGTGAACGCCAGTTGCGCCATGCTGGAAACCGTTTTTGACATGACCTCGTTCCTGCGCACCGCCGATTTCGCGATTCTGCAATCGGGCGGCATGGTGATGCAGCTCCACGGCGACCATACCTATCATTCTAACCCGCTGCCCAGCCTGTTGCCCGAGTCCGGGCCGCGTGGCGCCGGGATCGAGATCCGGCTCTATGATGTTGACCCCGGCAAAGCCGAGGCGCGGGCAGCGGCGGCGGGGATGGTTGTTCTGCAATCCTGCACCGACAAGCCGCACGGTTTGCGCGAGTGCTACCTGTTGGACAGGGACGGCTATGCCTGGGTCCCGTCGCGCGTGCTATAGGCGGTGGAGGGGGCGCAGCCCCCTCGCTTGAAAACGGGGTTTCCAAGCTTCACCCCCGAGGTATTTCGGGCAAGAGGAAAGCGCCGCGGTCAGCTGGCCTGTTCTGCTTTCAACATTGCCTCAAGTGCCGCGCGGTAAGTCGGGTACTTCAGGGTCACGCCCAGTTCGTTCTTGATACGGTCGTTCCTGACGCGCTTGCTGTCAGAATAGAAGCTGCGTGCCATCGGTGACATCTGCGCCGTTTCGAACGGTTCTTCGGGGGGCAGCGGCAGGCCAAGAAGTTCGGCGGCGCAGGCGATCACGTCTTGCGGGGGGGCCGGGTCGTCGTCGCAGACATTGTAGACCTCGCCGGGATTAGGTCGGTTGATCGACGCTTCAAGCACCTGTGCGATGTCCTCGACATGGGTGCGGCTGAAGACCTGGTTCTTCTTGATCACGCGCCGCGCAGTGCCGTCGCGCAGTTTCTGGAACGGACCGCGACCGGGGCCATAGATCCCGGCAAGGCGGAAGATATGCAGGGGCAGGCCGGGAATATCACGCCATTCCTGTTCCGCGGCGACACGGCGCTGACCGCGGATCGTTGCCGGCGTGAGGGGAGAGTTTTCGTCCACCCAGCCGCCATCCTGATCGCCATAGACTCCTGTGGTCGACAGGTAACCCACCCAGTCCAGCCCGGGGGCGGCGTCGGCGATTTCATCGCGCCAGTTGCGTAGCACCGGATCGCCCTCGGCATCCGGTCCTGCGGAGGTCAGGACATGGGTCACGCCCTGAAGCGCGGCTTTGGCATCGGCGGGCCACAAAAGCGGGGTCACGCCCTCGGCCCGGAATGCATCGAACTTCTCAGGTTTGCGGGTGGTGCCGATCACGGTCCAGCCCTGCGGCACCAGCCGCGCAGCAAGCGCGCGGGCCGAAAACCCATGGCCAATGGAAAGCAATGTCTTGGTCATGGCGCGACACTGACCGCGACCGCCGCCGGTTGCAAGAGGCTAGCGTCCTTTCCAAACCGGGTCGCGTTTTTCGGCGAAGGCCCGGGCGCCTTCAAGCTGATCTTCGCTGGAATAAAGGATGTCCACCGTGCGCAGCTTGCGTTGGGTGATGCGGTTCATGGCGTCCTGGAATTTTGCATCCTCGGCGTCGCGCACGATCTCTTTTATGGCGGCATAGACCAGAGGCGGGCCGCTTGCGATCAACTCGGCCTGTTCCCAGGCGCGGGTCATCAGCTGGTCTTTGGAGACCACCTCATTCACAAGGCCCCAGCGATGTGCCTCGTCTGCGTCGAACCAGCGTCCGGTCAACAGAAGTTCCATTGCGATGTGATAGGGGATGCGCTTGGGCAGTTTGACGCTTGCGGCGTCGGCGACTGTGCCGGATCGGATTTCTGGCAGGGCAAAAGTGGCATGGTCGGCGGCGATGATCATGTCGGCGGAAATCATCAGCTCAAGCCCGCCACCGCAGGCCAGCCCGTTTACTGCCGCGATGACCGGTTTGTTCATGTCGCGCATTTCCTGCAGCCCGCCGAAACCTCCGACCCCGTAGTCGCCATCGACGGCGTCGCCGTCCGCTGCTGCCTTCAGATCCCAGCCGGGGCTGAAGAACCGGTCGCCCGACGCCGTAAGGATGGCGACGCGCAAGTCCGGGTCATCACGGAAACTGCGGAACACATCGCCCATGATCCGGCTGGTCGCAAGGTCGATCGCATTTGCCTTGGGGCGGTCCAGCGTGACTTCGAGGATGGCGCCCTTGCGTCGGGTCTTGATCGGGTTCTCGTTGGTCATAGTCGTCCTTTCCGTATCAGGGCGTCCACGGCGACCGCACGTGTCGGGGTGCAGATTACCGGGTTAATCTCAGCCTCGTGCAAGGTGTCTGCATTGGCAAGGACGTAACCCTGCAGCGCGTCGATCACGTCAAGAAGCGCGTCGATATCTGCAAGCGCTGCGCCCCGATAACCGTTCAGCAGCCGTGCCGATTTCAGCTGGGACAGGCAGTGTTTCACCGTGTCCCGGCTGCTTGGCACCAGAACCGAGACCGCGTCATCCATGATCTCGGTCAACACACCGCCTGCGCCAATGGTCAGCACGAATCCATGCGCTGGATCGCGGGTCACGCCCAGCAGAAGTTCGGCGACGCAATCGTCAATCATTTCTTCGATCAGGAACGTCTCGCCGGGCATGCCAATTGCGGCATCGGTGATCGTGTCGAGCGTCAGTTCAGTGCGGACACCGCCCGCGTCGGATTTATGCGCTGGGCCAACAGACTTCAGGACCAGACGACCCCCGATCCGTTTTGCCGCTGTTCCGATGTCGTCGCGGTGGGTCAGGATACGGCGCGGCGTCGGGATACCTGCACTGTCGAACTCTGCCTTGGCTTCGTCCTCGGATAGGGTATGTGCCGGACCGTCAGAACCGGGCAGCAGGACCGGCCGTGGATCGGGTGCACTTGTGGTCGCCGCTGCATGTATGGCGGACAGGGCCTCTCGCAGGCCATTCATGGGCACCACACCGCCCTGCATCAATGTTGCGGCGATGTCGCGAGGCATAAGTTCGGGGAGCGAGGAAACCACGGCAAAAGCCTTGTCTGAACGGGTGCGCGCGCCCAGTGCGGCACTCACCGTGCAGTCCCAGGCCGGGTCTCCTTGTGGCGGAAAATCGACAATAGATAGCGTGATTGCCGCCGGACCCTGCGCCATGGCAGCCCAGGCATCGGTCATCCTGTCGGCATCACGCCAGATGTAGGTGTGGTAATCCAGCGGGTTTGCCAGCGCTACCATCGGCCCCAGCGCCTGTCGCAGCCCTTTGGTCTGACCGTCGTTCAGCGCCGGGAGGTCCAGCCCAAGTCCAAACGCGGTATCTGCGATCAGGCTTGCCTCACCACCAGAACAGCTGATCGTGGCGATGCTAGCCTTTTCCAGCGGTCCCTGAACATGAAACAGTTTGAGCGTTTCAAGAAAGGTCGGCAGCTCATCCACCGCAGCAAACCCGAGACGCGACATCAGCGCACCCGCCCCGGCATGGCTGCCCGCCAGCGACGCAGTGTGAGAGATTGTCCCTGCAGATGCCTGTGCTGACCGGCCCACCTTCAAAATCACGACAGGAACCTGCCTGTCCCAGGCCCGGCGCGCGAAAGCTTCCCATCCGCGGAGATCGCCAAAACCTTCGACATGCAGCCCTATGGCCGTCACACGCGGGTCGTCCAGCATTGCGCTGGCGATCTCGGCCTGCGCCGTCTGGGCCATGTTCCCGCAAGTCACCGCATAGGCAATAGGCAGAGCGCGCTGCTGCTGGGTGAGGTTGATCGCGATGTTTGAGGATTGCGTCAGAATGGCGACCCCGCTGTTCACCGGTTCGCAGCCATGCACGTCTGGCCACAGGGCAGCCCCGTCGAGTGCATTGATCATGCCATAGCAGTTGGGCCCTAGAATCGGCATGTCCCCGGCGGCGGCGACCAGCCGTGCCTGAAGATCCGCCGCGCCGCCATCTTCGGCGTCTGCTTCGGCAAACCCCGAGGCAAAACACACCGCACCGCCGACCCGATGTTGCCGCAGGGCATCAACGGCCTCGATCGTGGCGAGCCGGTTGATGCCGACAAAGGCAGCGTCGATCCCACGCGGCAGGTCCTCGATCCGGGCCACGGTTTGGGCGCCAGGTATCTCTGGACGATTGGGATGCACGACAAACACCTCGCCGGAAAACCCTAGCCCGCGCGCTGCCTTGACCACCGCGCGCCCCCAGGCGCCGCCGCCGATCACAGCAATGCTGGCAGGTCTTAACAGTCGGCCTAGGTCACGCATGCACATTTCCTCTTGCCCAAATACCTTCGCCGAAGGCATCGCGCGCGAGCTCGATTTCCGCGCCACTCCCTATGCCCCCAACGGTCGCAACAAGTCGCGGCTGATGATGTGGCGCTGAATTTCGGACGTGCCGTCCCAGATGCGTTCAACACGGGCATCGCGCCAGAACCGTTCCAGTGGATAATCGTCCATCAAACCCATGCCGCCGTGGATCTGGATTGCTGTATCGGTCACGCGTGCCAACATTTCCGACGCATATAGCTTGGCCGAGGCGATCTCTCGGTTCGCGGGCAGCCCCTTGTCGAGACGGTCGGCGGCGGCGAGGGTCAGAAGGTCGGCGGCGTCGATCTCGGTGATCATGTCGGCGATCTGGAAGCTCACGCCCTGGAACTTGCCAATAGGTTGGCCGAACTGCTCGCGCTGGGCGGCATAGTTCAGTGCCATGTCAAACACTCGCCGCGCGCGGCCGACGCACATCGTGGCGACGGTGATGCGGGTGGCATAGAGCCATTCGTTCATCACCGCGAAGCCGCCGTCGACCTCGCCCAGAACCTGCGCGTCGGGCAGGCGGCAGTCGTCGAATTCCAGGATCATGTTCTTGTAGCCGCGATGGCTGACCGACTTGTATCCGTCGCGGATTGTGAAACCCGGCGTGCCGCGATCGACAAGGAAAGTAGTGATGCGTTTTTTGGGGCCGCGCGGGGTCATATCTTCGCCAGTGGCGACAAAAACAATGACAAAATCCGCATGATCGGCGCCCGAGATGAAATGCTTGGTGCCGTTCAGCACCCAGTCGCCGCCATCGCGCACCGCGCTGCATTTCATGCCCCGCACGTCAGATCCCGCGCCGGGTTCCGTCATGGCCAGCGCATCCATCCTTTCGCCTCGGACGGCGGGCAGAAGGTAGCGGTCTATCTGGTCGCCTTTGCATGCCATGAGGATGTTTTGCGGCCGCCCGAAAAAGTGGTTCAGTGCCATGGAGCCCCGGCCCAGTTCCCGCTCGACAAGTGCGAACTCAAGATGGCCAAGGCCCGCGCCGCCAACGTTTTCGGGGAAGTTGCAGGCATAGAAGCCTAGCTCGATAGTCTTTTGCTTGATCCGTTCCGCGACATCTGGCGGCACCTCGCCGGTGCGTTCGACAAGGTCCTCGTGGGGGTAGATCTCGTTCTCGACAAAGCTGCGGACGGTCGAGACGATCATCTCCTGTTCTTCAGTCAGTCCGAATTGCATGGGCTGTCTCCTGAAAGCGCCGCTGATCCATGATTGGCCAATTGACGGGGCAAGCCGTGCAAAATTAGATGTTGTTCATGCAGAAATGGGCAAATGTCGCGGATATGCGAAAAATCGGGGTCCTGCTTTTCGACGGGTTTTCGAACCATTGCCTCGCCAACACGGTGGAACCATTGCGGGCGGCAAACATGCTGTCGCGGCAGGATTTGTACACTTGGCACTTCCTGGCGCCCGAAGGCGGAGTGGTGACCAGTTCCAGCGGCCTGCCCGTTGCAGCACATCAGCCGCTTGAGGCCGCGTCCGGGGATATGCTGGTTGTGATGCCATCTTACGGGTTCCGTGACCTTGGCGATTTGCGCGGCCAGACGGCCCTTCGTCGGGCGGCGCGGCGGTTCGACGTGGTGGCCGGGCTGGATACCGGAAGCTGGCTTATGGCCGAAGCCGGGCTGCTGACAGGTCGCAAGGCGACGATCCACTGGGAGGAACTGGACAGCTTCGCCGAGCGTTTCCCCGAGGTCGAAGTATTGCGCGAGCGGTTCGTGATTGATGGCAACCGCGTCACCTGTTCCGGCGCGATGGCGGCGTTTGACCTTGTGATGTTCCTGATCGGGCAGGAGAACGGACAGGCGCTGGCGCTGGAAGTCGCGCAACTGTTCATGGTGCGCGGGTCGGCGCGGTCGCATGCCGGCGGGATCGGCGTCATGGACCGGGTGGTCAACCGCGCGCTGGCGGTGATGGACGCCAATCTCGAAGACCCTCTGCCATTGTCACAGGTCGCGTCGCGGGCGGGATGTTCACAGAAGACGCTGGAAACCCGGATGCGGGCCGGGCTGGGGGCGACGCCGAAACATGTCTATCGCCGGATGCGGCTGAATCTCGCTCGTAAACTGGTCACTGAAACCGATCTGAGCGTCGCCGAAATCGCGGTGCGGACGGGTTACGTCAATGCCAGCGCCATGACTCGCGCCTTCCGCGAGGAGTTCGGCACCCCACCACGACAGATGCGGCAAACGGATCAGTCGGCGTAGGTCGAACCTTCCTCATCAAGGATGGTCTTCAGCTCGGCCAGATGGCGGTCATCCTGTTCCGGGTAGGCCTCGATTTCATCGGCAGTCTTGGCGGCGATGTCGTCGGGCAGGACCCGCAGCGGGCGTCCGGTTTGCAAGGCGCGAATATAGGTCTCGGCAGCGCGTTCGAAGTAGTAAAGCCGTGTAAAGGTCTGGGCCACGGTCTGGCCGATTACCATGACACCGTGATTGCCCATGACCATCACGGTTTTCTTCGGGTCAGCAAACAGCGCGGCGCAGCGTTCACCCTCTTCTTCGAATGCAAGCCCACCATAGTGGTCGTCGATCACCACACGGTCGAAGAACATCGCGGTGTTCTGGTCGATTGCGGGCAGGCGGGAATCGGCAAGTGAGGCCAGCACAGTTGCGTGGATAGAATGCACATGCATCGCGCATCGGGCGTGCGGGCAATTGCGGTGCAACGCGCCATGCAGTCCCCAGGCGGTCGGGTCAGGCGCATCCGGCCCTTGCAGCGTTTCGGGGTCGTTGGCGTCGATCAGCAGCAGATCGGACGCCTTTATCCGAGAAAAATGTTTCTGGTTCGGGTTCATGAGGAACTGGGTGCCGTCGTCATTCACCGACAGGCTGAAGTGGTTGGCCACTGCCTCGTGCATGTTAAGTCGGGCCGTCCAGCGGAAGGCGGCGGCAAGATCGACACGTTCCTGCCAGTGATCCATGTTTGGGCGCAATTCTGTGACGGTCATGGCGGGTCCTCCTGTTCAGGTCAGGGGACCATGGGGGCGTGCCAAGATCAAGTGGGGCACGCCCTCGCTGCGCTCGGCCTGCCCTCGGCGGGGGTATCTGAACCAGTGAATGGCGGGTGCTACGCGCTTTTGCTGCCGATCTGGGAGATGCCCAGCGTGTTCAGGACCTTGGCTTCGATCTGTTCGGCGTTCATCGCGGCAACGTCATACATGTCGCGGGGGCTGGCCTGGTCGATGAAGATATCGGGCAGCACCATCGAGCGGTATTTCAACCCGTCGTCGAAGACACCGTTTTCTGCAAGAAGCTGGGCGACGTGGCTGCCGAAACCGCCGATCGCGCCTTCTTCGATGGTGATCAACGCCTCGTGAGTTCGGGCAAGATTGAGGATCAGGCCTTCGTCCAGAGGTTTGGCAAACCGAGCGTCGGCGATTGTCGGGGTGATACCCTTGGCCGACAGGTTCTCGGCCGCTTTTTTCACCTCTTCCAGTCGCGTGCCGAAGGACAGAATCGCGACACGTTTGCCTTCGCGGATCATGCGACCCTTGCCGATTTCCAGCGGAGCCGGGGTTTCGGGCATCTCGACGCCGACACCTTCTCCGCGCGGATAACGGAAGGCGATGGGGCCTTCATCATGCGCGGCGGCGGTGGCGACCATATGGACCAGTTCCGCTTCGTCCGCGGCGGCCATCACGACCATGCCGGGCAGGTTTGCAAGATAGGCAATGTCAAAACTGCCAGCGTGGGTGGCACCATCCGCGCCAACAAGCCCCGCGCGGTCGATCGCGAAGCGCACCGGCAGACGTTGGATCGCGACATCATGCACAACCTGGTCATAGCCACGCTGCAGGAAGGTCGAGTACATCGCGCAGAAAGGCTTCATGCCACCGGCTGCCAGTGCCGCCGCGAAAGTGACACCGTGCTGTTCTGCGATCGCCACGTCAAAGCAGCGGCTGGGATAGCGTTCGGCAAAAAGGTTCAACCCTGTCCCGTCCGGCATTGCGGCGGTCACGGCGACGATCTTGTCGTCTTCGGCGGCAAGCTGGGTCAGGGTCTTGCCGAACACCGAGGTATAGGAAGGTGCGTTTGACGGCGCCTTGTGCTGCTTGCCCGTGACCACGTCAAATTTCGCCGTGGCATGACCCCGGTCGCGCGCGTTTTCGGCGGGGGCATAGCCCTTGCCCTTCTTGGTGATCACATGCAGCAGCACCGGCCCGGTGGCGCGCTGATGCAATGTGCGCAGGACCGGCAGAAGCTGATCCATGTCATGCCCGTCGATGGGGCCGACATAGGAAAAGCCCAGTTCCTCGAACAGGGTGCCGCCGACGGTCATGCCCTTGAGCATTTCCTTGGCGCGCTTGGCGCCTTCGCGGAAGGGTTCAGGCAGAAGCGAGACCGCGCCCTTGGCGGCGGCCTTGAATTCCTGGAATGGCTCCCCGGCATAGAGCCGGGACAGGTAGTTCGACATGGCGCCAACGGGCGGGGCGATTGACATGTCGTTGTCGTTCAGGATCACGAACAGCCGCTTACCCAGGTGCCCGGCGTTGTTCATCGCCTCATAGGCCATGCCCGCCGAGATCGAGCCATCACCGATCACCGCCACCGCGTCACCAAGCCCGCCGTCGCATTGCCCGCCAAGGTCACGGGCCACGGCAAATCCCAGCGCCGCCGAAATTGAGGTCGAGGAATGCGCCGCGCCGAACGGGTCATAGACGGATTCGCTGCGCTTGGTGAAACCCGACAACCCGTCCTTCTGGCGCAGGGTGCGGATGCGGTCACGGCGTCCGGTCAGGATCTTGTGCGGATAGCACTGGTGGCCCACGTCCCAGATAATCTTGTCGCGCGGCGTGTCGAACACGGCATGCAGCGCCACGGTCAGTTCTACCACGCCCAGCCCCGCACCCAAATGGCCTCCGGTTTCGGACACGGCGGATACGGTTTCCGCCCGTAGTTCACGCGCAAGCCGGGTCAGGTCCGCATCATTGAATTGATGCAGGTCCGCTGGTCGGCTGACACGGTCAAGAAGTGGGGTTTCGGGGCGTTGGGACATGGGGCGTCCGGTTCTGGTTCAGTTGTCGCGGGCAATAACGAAAAGCGCGGCTTCCCGCAAGTTGCCGGCCTTGTCACCATAACAGGATAGCGCGTCGCAGGCTTCCGTCACGAGGTCGCGGGCGCGGCGTTTCGCCCCGTCCAGCCCCAGCAGCGACACGAAAGTCGCCTTGCCCGCCGCCGCGTCCTTGCCCACGGCCTTACCGACGGTGGCCGCGTCACCCTCGATATCCAGTATGTCATCGGCGATCTGGAAGGCCAGACCAAGCGCAGTGGCATAGGCGGTCAGGGGCGCGATGTCGGCGCGGGCCATGCGCCCGCCCGCCTCTGCCGACCATGCAATCAGCGCGCCTGTCTTGCCCGCCTGAAGCCGGGTGATCTGATCCAGCGTCAGTGGTTCTGGTGCGGTTTCGGCGGCAATGTCCAATGCCTGTCCCAGAACCATCCCTCCGGCCCCGGCAGCGCGGGCAAGGGTCAGGGCAAGATCGGCGCGTACAACTGCGTCAGGGTGACAGTCGGTGTGTGCGGCCAGTTCAAATCCAAGGGTCTGAAGCGCGTCACCGGCCAGAACCGCCGTTGTCTCGTCCCATTTGACATGCACGGTGGGAAGGCCGCGGCGCAGGTCGTCATCGTCCATGCAGGGCAGGTCGTCGTGGATCAGCGAGTAGGCGTGGATGCATTCGATCGCCGTTGCGGGCCAGATCGCGTGGCGCGGGTCGATTTCATGCATGGCCGCACTTTCCAGAACAAGGAAGGCACGCAGACGTTTGCCCCCGCCGCTGGCATAGCGCATCGCTTCGATCACCGGCAGATCGCCAAGGGGCGCAAGCACGGTATCAAGATGCGTCTGGACCGCGTCAGCGGTGGATTTCAGTGCAGTTTCGAACACGTCGCTTCTTTCAATCCATACCCGGCGGATATTCCGGGCGGCGCCCAACTTTTCTGATGGGTGGGCGAATTGCGTTCCGCCCCCGGTCGGGTGCTGTTCTTGGTGTCGTGCTTACATGCCCTCGACCGGCGTGGTGCCGGTAGGGGTGCCATCGCCGTCCAGCGTGATGGCCGCGACTTTTTCCTCGGCGTCTTTCAGAAGCGCCTCGCAGCGTGCCTTCAGCTCTGCGCCGCGTTCATACAGCTTAATCGACTCATCCAGCGCCACATCGCCGCGATCCAGTGCGCCGACGACGCGCTCAAGCTCTCGCATCGCGTCTTCGAAATTCATTTCCGCTACCGGGGTCTCGCTCATGCGCCTCTCTCCATCAGAACCGTGACATGTGCCGCGACGGACGCGGCGAGCGCGTTAAGATCATATCCTCCCTCAAGAGTCGAGACGACGCGCCCCTCGCAATGCTGGTCCGCCGTGTCGCACAGCCGTTCGGTCAGCCATGTGAAGTCCTCGGTCGTCCAGTTCAACTGCGCCAGCGGGTCTGCCATATGTGCGTCAAACCCGGCCGAAATCAGGATCAGTTCGGGCGCGAAACGGTCGAGCATGGGAAACACCTCGGACTCGTAGACGCGGCGCATGGCTTGACCGTCACTGTGCGGCGCAAGCGGCAGGTTGACGATATTGTTGTGGCCGCCAGTCTCGTTCGCGTCGCCGGTGCCGGGCCAGAGCGGGCTTTGATGTGAAGAGAAGAACAACGCGCGCTCTTCGTTCCACAACAGGTCTTGCGTGCCGTTGCCGTGGTGGACGTCGAAATCGACCACGGCGACGCGGTTTAGCCCGTGGCGGTCCATGGCGTGGCGGGCCGCAATTGCTGCGTTTCCGAACAGGCAGAAGCCCATTTGTGTCTCGCGTTCGGCATGGTGACCAGGAGGGCGGCAGGCGATGAAGGCATTGGCGACTTCACCCGACAGCACCGCGTCCACGGCAGCAACGGCCGCGCCCACGCCGCGTCGTGCCGCCTGCATCGAGCCGGGCGACATGTGAGTATCGGCATCCAGCGCGCGCGTCCCGGATTGTGGTTCGCTGGCAATGATCCGGTCAAGATATGTTTGGGGATGACAGAGAAGGATGTCTTCATCCGCCCCCAAGGGCGCATCGCGCCGGTCCAGCGCGGCAAAGCCCGGACCGGCCAAGGAAGCATTGATATGCTCCAGCCGTGCCACTTGTTCCGGGTGGCCGGCGGGGGTGACATGAGACAGGCAGTCGGGGTGGGTAAAAAGCGCGGTGGTCATGATGACCCCATCTTGGTCACGCCGCGCGGCGGGTCAATGCCCAAGCGAGCAACAGCCGGAATAACCCTGCGGACCTTCACCATCTTCCAGGAATAGCTCAACCGCCAGTCCAAAGGCGCGGTCACTCATCCCGTCGTTGCACATGTCTTCTCGGATGGTGGCAAAGCCGGTCATGTCCACACCTGTCAGCTTGAGGCCCAGCGGCCCCCCGATGCGGCCGGCGGGTTGATGAACCCAGGTAATTTCAAGTTCGGTGGCGGGGCTGTCGAACCAGCGGAAGGCCAATGTCGCGGGATCGAAATCGACGGTCGCGTTCCAGAACGGTTCGGTACCGAAACAGGACAGAGGTGTCGAAGCAGCCGACCACATCCTATCACTCTCTCGGGCAAGGAAGCGCATTGAAACCCAGCCACCCGTTTCGCCAGAATTCACCCGCCCCCACTTTGTCGTGTCGTCGGTATAGACTACTTCGACAGCGGTCGCATCATGGGGCAGCACGCCCACAATCGGCGCGGACGCATCTGGCTGGGCGCGGATGTTCAGTACATCATTCGGGGCAACATCAGTGACACGGAACAGGCCCGGCAACTGGCCATAGCTTTGCGCCAGAAGCGGGGCCGGCAACAGCAGCGCGAGGGCAAGCAACACCCGGATCATCTGCGGGCGCTCCAGCTGAGAGAGGCATTGCGGCGCGTATAGAACTCGCCCATGAAGCCGATCATGATCAGGATGACGCCAACAATGACCGGATACCACGGGTCGGTATTGCGCGGATAATAATTGATGAAGGTAAACCCGCGCGCCTGGTCGATCGTGTGGAACAACGGGTTCCAGTCGAACATCGAGACCATGAAACTGGGCAACGTGTTCGCGACGAACATCTTGCCGGATGCGATCATGTTGGCGCGCTGGTAGACCGTGCTGGCGATCCCTGTGAAGGTCGGAAACCACGGTTTGATTGCCAGGAACACAACCCCGATCGCCATGCCCGAAAACCACGCGGCCAAAAGCATCGCCAGCGCGCCGATGGGATCGTCGATGACCACAGGGGTAAAGGCGACATGGTAGACAAACAGGATCGTGAACAGTGACAGAAGCTGAATGTACAGTGTTCCCAGTGCCGCCGACAGGATCGCGATCACTGTGTTCATCGGTGCGTGCTTCATCATTGGCGATGACGGACCTTCCGCTCCCACAACCGCGCCAAGCGTCTTGGTATGGGTCAGGAAAAGGAAAATGCCCGACATGATGTATAGCAGGAAATCCCCTCGCAATGCCGACCCGCGCAGTCCAAGCACCGAGAACATCACGAAAAAAGCCATGACGAAGACGATGGCCTGCATCATGTTCGAGATCAGCGACAACACAGCGTTTCCATGAGATTTTCGCACGTCTCTGACGATCGAATGGAACACGATCTCGGAGATTGCAAATCCGGCGGTGACCGGTGTTCGTCTTGTTGCGTACTGGAACATGAGGTGCCTCGGCCTGCGATATTGCCCGTTCTGCCACGGATTTCTTGCCGTTCCGTTATGAGCAAAGCATAAGGGGCGCGACGACGCATTTCAACAAACCCGTGCAGGAGCATGTCCTTGAACTACCAAGCGCTAATCCCGGTGATCCGCAAACTTGCCATCGAGGGCGGGACCAAGATCATGGAGATCTACAATTCCGACGATTTCGAGGTGAGATCGAAGTCTGACGACAGCCCGGTCACGGCAGCGGATGAAGCTGCGGATGCGTTGATTTCGGCGGGGCTACGTGCAGCCTTTCCCGATGTGATGCTGGTGACCGAGGAACAGGCCGACAGCCACAAGGCCAAGGGCGATACGTTCCTGATCGTCGATCCGCTGGACGGCACCAAAGAGTTCATTCATCGTCGCGGTGATTTCACCGTCAACATCGCCTATGTCGAAAATGGTGTTCCGCTGCGCGGTGTCGTCTATGCGCCGGCCAAGGGGCGGATGTTCCTGACGCTGGCTGATGGGCAATCGGTCGAGGAAACCGGCAGTTTCGACCCTGACACGATGGGCGCGGTTTCGCCGATCAACGTCGCGGACAGCGATAATGACGCGCTGATGGTTGTCGCGTCGAAGTCGCACCGGGATCAGGCGACTGATGACTACATCGGAAAATACGCCGTCAAAGACATGAAAAGCGCGGGTTCGTCACTGAAATTCTGTCTTGTCGCAACGGGCGAGGCCGACATCTATCCCCGCCTGGGCCGCACCATGGAATGGGACACCGCAGCCGGCCACGCCGTGTTGAACGGCGCGGGTGGCAAGGTCGTTCGATTTGATGACCACACACCTCTGGCCTATGGCAAAGAAGGTTTCGCAAACCCGTTCTTTATCGCCTACGCTCCGGCCGTGACCCTGAAGGAAGCCTGATGTCCGTTCTTATCGCCATCCCCGCGCGCTATGCCTCGACCCGCTATCCGGGCAAACCCCTGGTGGCGCTGAAGGGCGCAACCGGAGAAGCCAAGACACTGATCCAACGCAGCTGGGAAGCAGCCTGCGCCGTCAAGGGCGTCGACCGGGTGGTGGTGGCGACGGACGACGACCGTATACGTGAGGCTGCCGAAGGATTCGGTGCCGAAGTCGTAATGACCTCGTCCGACTGTGAGAATGGCACCGAACGTTGCGCCGAAGCGCATGCCGCGCTCGGTGGTGGCTATGACGTGGTGGTGAACCTGCAGGGTGACGCGCCGCTGACACCGGCCTGGTTTGTCGAAGACCTAGTGAAAGGGTTACAGGCGGACCCCGATGCCGCCATCGCGACCCCGGTTCTTCGATGTGACGGACGGGCGCTGAACGGCTTTCTTGAGGACCGTCGCGCGGGTCGTGTCGGGGGCACGACGGCGGTGTTCTCGACCCAGAAACACGCGCTTTATTTCTCCAAGGAAGTCATCCCCTACACTGGCAAGACCTATGCCGATGACGCCGAAACCCCGGTGTTTCACCATGTCGGTGTCTATGCCTATCGCCCCGATGCGCTGGCCCAGTACCCGACCTGGAAACCGGGTCCGCTTGAACGGCTTGAGGGGTTGGAGCAACTGCGCTTCATGGAACATGGCCGCCCGGTTCTCTGCGTCGAGGTCGAGGCCAGAGGCCGCCAGTTCTGGGAGTTGAACAACCCTCAGGACGTGCCGCGGCTTGAGGCGATGATGGCCGAAATGGGCACTGCATGACGGCATTGCCCGTCAGTGTGGTTGTGGTGTCGCGGGGGCGTCCCGCCAACCTTCTCCGCGCTTTGACGGGCATCGCCCAGCAGATCTATCCCGTCTTTGAAATCGTCGTGGTGGCCGACCCGGGGGGCGTTGATGCACTCCGGGCTGGTCCCTTTGCTGACACGGTCAAGATCGTGTCGTTTGATGAACCGAATATATCGGCTGCCCGCAACCTTGGTGTCACTGTGTCAGCGGGTGAGGTCGTGGCTTTTATCGATGATGATGCCGTGCCGGAACCGACGTGGCTGACCCATCTGGTCCAGCCGTTTGAGCAGCCAGAGGTGGTGTCGAGCGGCGGTTATGTGCTGGGACGCAACGGGATCAGCTTTCAGTGGCGCGCGCGCAGCGTGGATTCGACAGGGGTGGCCAGTGATCTTGCGGTTCCAGGCGATGCGCCGGTGGTGTTGACTCCGCCAAAGGGTAAGGCAATCAAGACCGAAGGCACCAACATGGCCTTTCGCCGTGATGTGCTGGCCGCAATCGGCGGCTTTGATCCTGCCTTCCGCTTTTTTCTGGACGAGACCGATCTGAACATGCGGCTGGCGCTGGATGGGAAATCAACCGCAATTGTGCCGCGTGCCCTGGTGCATCACGGATATGTTGAAAGCCCTCGGCGCACCCGAAATCGCGCCCCCTCCGACCTGTTTGAGATCGGGGCAAGTCAGACTCTGTTCCTGCGAAAATTCTGTCCGACGGACCGCCACGCAGAAGTGCTGGAGGCATTTCGGGCGGAACAACGACACCGTCTGCTGCGCGCGATGGTCGCCGGGTTGCTGGAACCGCGCGACGTGCGGCGGGTGATGGCTTCGCTCAAGGCGGGAATCGCCGAGGGCAAGGTGCGCAAGCTTAATTCGCTGCCGCCGCTGTCGCGCTGCGCCGAGGGGTTTCGCGCATTTCCGCGCCCGGCCAAGGTGCAATCACATCTGTTCGCAGGACGCCTGACTAGCCATCGTGCCCGCATGGAAAAGGCACGATTTGCGGTGCAACAGGGTCACATTTCGACCGTGGTGACTCTGTCCCCAACCAGTTTGTTTCATCAAGTCCGCTTTACCGATGACGGGGTCTGGGTGCAGCGTGGCGGTGTCTTTGGGAAATCGCGGCGGGACCAGCCGCTGTTTCGGCTGACCCGGTTTGACCAGCGGCTGAAAGAAGAAGCATGCCGGGTTGCGGATGTGCGCCTGTTGCGCGAAACGTGACATCATAACAGCCATCGCGAGGACCCGATGACCATCCAGACACGCACCGCCCTTGTCACAGGGTCTTCCGGGTTCATCGGCTTTTTCACCGCCAAGGCACTTTTGGATGCCGGGTGGCGGGTGATCGGGCTGGATTGCCTGTCGGACTATTATGACGTCGCCCTGAAAGAACGCCGACGAACGATGCTGCTACAGAACGAGGGGTTCCGCGATGTCACCGCGCGGCTTGAAGACCCGGGTCTGTTGATGCGCCTGTTCGAGGAACACCAGCCGGACGTTGTCATCCACCTGGCCGCGCAGGCAGGCGTGCGCTTTTCGATTGAGGCGCCGCGCTCTTATTTGGAAAGCAATCTGATTGGCACGTTTGAACTGTTGGAAGCGGCACGCGCCTTTCCGCCCAGGCATCTGTTGATGGCGTCCACGTCCTCTGTCTATGGCGCCAATTCCGAGATGCCCTACGCCGAGACTCACCAGACAGATCATCAGATGTCGTTTTACGCCGCGACCAAGAAGGCGAACGAAGCGATGGCGCATTCCTATGCCCATCTCTATCACCTGCCGATCACAATGTTCCGCTTTTTCACTGTCTATGGACCCTGGGGGCGGCCTGACATGGCGCCCTACTTGTTCACCAGCGCGATTTTGAAGGGTGAGCCGATCAAGGTCTTCAACTTCGGTGATATGCAACGCGATTTCACCTTTGTGGACGATCTTGTCGCCGGAATAGTCGCCTTGATCCACGCGGTTCCACCACAACCAGGCGACCGTTCCGAACCCGCCCCCGCCTTCGACAGCCTTTCCCCAGTGGCGCCCTGGCGAGTGGTCAATATTGGCAATGGCGAGCCTGTGCCGTTGCTGGAGTTCATCGCGGCGATCGAGACGGCGACGGGTCTGAGCGCACAGAAAGACCTGATGCCGATGCAGCCCGGTGATGTCGAGGCAACCTGGGCCGAAGCGAGATTGCTGGAACACCTCACTGGGGTGCGGCCGCAGACAAGCGTGCAGAATGGCATGTCGGCTTATGTCACATGGTTCCGCGACTACTATGGAATGTGATCGTCCGTGTCGGGCTTGCGACATATTGCGGTTTTTCGGCAATAACGGTGGCTGGTTCTACTGAAAATGCTGTTCACAACACGCCGTCACAGGTAAGAAATCCGCAAATGGCATCCAAAGCTGGGGCGAATACGGGCGTGAAAAACGGGCTAATCAGACTTACCGCGGTTCTCTGTCTGCTTGTGGCAAGTGCCTGTAGCCTTCCGCGCGGCGCTCCGACCGCACCCGAGGTGTTGAACAATGGCCTGGAAAAGGATGAATCTGTCGCGGTCATCCCCATCACGCGAGAGAACCTAAAGGCGATTTCGCAATGGCCGCCGACGGGTTGGCATGGTCACTACCACTGGTTGCAGGCAACCCGTGGGCCCGAGTCGAACGTGATCCGAACCGGCGACAAGATCGGGCTCAGGGTCTGGGACAACCAGGACAATTCGCTTCTGACCAGTGCCGTCGGCAAAAACGCCGAGATCCTGCGACTGGAAGTGTCCAATACCGGTACGATTTTTGTGCCTTACATCGATCGGGTGGCGGTTCGCGGGCTGACTCCGGATCAGGCGCGCGAACTGATCCAGAACCGGCTGGCCGAGATCGCGCCCTCGGCGCAGGTCGTGCTTGAACATGTCCCGGGTGTGGCCAATTCCGTGTCGCTGGTGGGGGGTGTTCGCAATCCCGGTTCATATCCTTTGCCGAACCGCAACTTTTCGATCATGAGTCTTCTGGCGATGGCCGGGGGGATTTCACCCGAATTGGACAACCCTCTGGTCCGGCTGGTGCGTGATGGCCAGACCTATGAAATCCGCGCCTACCAGCTGTTTGAAGACAACCGCAAGAATGTGATACTGCGTGGTGGCGACCAGGTGATCCTGGACGAAGACAAGCGCTTCTTCATCGCGATCGGGGCGACCCAGGACGAACGGCCCGTGGCGTTTGAGAAAGAACAGATCACGGCGATGGAAGCGATGGCATTGATCGGCGGCCTGCTGGATACGCACGCCAACCCAAAAGGTTTGTTCATCCTGCGTGAGTACGAACCTGACCAGCTATCGGCCACGGGACAGGGGCCAGAGCGGCCATATGTGATCTTTACCCTTGATCTGACCACCGCCGACGGACTGTTTGCCGCGCGCAAGTTCCAGATCCATCCCAATGACACGGTGCTTGCAACCGAGTCTGTCCTGAAACCGGTTCAAGCGATCATCGCGCTGTTCGGATCGGCTTTTGCGTTGGCCAATGCCGCTAGTTAGAGTAATGGTGCTGACAGGTTGTTCTTGGTTCTCAACTGGTGTTTTCAATGCCCGTCAACAACTGCAGGTTGCGAAGTTGATTTGATGAAGGAGTATCGGTGTCTTGCGTAAGAAAGTGACAAAGGCGATTTTTCCGGTCGCGGGACTTGGCACTCGGTTTCTACCGGCAACCAAGTCGATCCCGAAGGAAATTCTGACGCTGGTTGATCGCCCGCTGATTCAATACGCAATCGACGAGGCGCGCGAAGCCGGTATCACCGAGTTCATTTTTGTCACCTCTCGCGGCAAAAGCGCGCTTGAGGACTATTTCGACCACAACCCGCAGCTGGAACAAGAGCTGCGCAAGAAGGGCAAGGAAGACCTGCTTTCGACGCTCAAGACCACCAACATGGACAGCGGCGCGATCGCTTACATTCGGCAGCACAAGCCGATGGGTCTTGGTCATGCGGTCTGGTGCGCGCGCCGACTGATTGCCAACGAGCCCTTTGCCGTCATTCTGCCGGATGACGTGATCTCTGGTGATACCCCGTGTCTGAAGCAGATGGTTGATGCTTATGCCGAAACTGGCGGCAATATGGTGGCCGCGATGGAAGTTCCGCGCGAAAAGACCTCGTCCTACGGAGTCCTTGATATTGCTGAGGAAAACGGTCCGCTGGTGTCGGTCAAGGGCATGGTGGAGAAGCCGAAAGCCGAGGATTCGCCCTCAAACCTTGCCGTTATCGGTCGCTACATCTTGACGCCCAACGTGCTGCGCAATCTGAACAAGCAGAAAAGCGGCTCGGGCGGGGAGATCCAGTTGACCGATGCGATTTCGGTCGAAGCCCAGGCCGGTCAAAACGTCTATGGCTATCGGTTCAACGGTCAGCGGTTCGATTGCGGATCGAAGGTCGGATTCTTGCAGGCCACTGTTGCCTTCGCGCTGGAACGCGATGATCTGCGCGACGATCTGGCTGCATATCTGAGCGAAGTGTCGGGGTACGACAAGGCCGCGCAATAGGCTTTTCGGCGTCGCCGATCCTGTCGATCCCGCGATCAGAAGGACGGTTTCACACTGACCAGGACAACGCATAACCCGCCGGCCCGGATACTTGATCTGACGCGACTTATGTCGCGGGTGGGGCGGGTCCTGACGGGCGTGGACCGTGTCGAATTGGCCTATCTTCGCGCCGTGTCGGACAGCACGATTCCGTGTTTCGGCCTGGTTCGCACAAGGCTGGGCTTTGTCCTGTTGGACCAGTCGGGCATGGCTTCGATACGCGCGCGGTTTGATGGCGGGGCCACATGGGGGAACGCCGATCTGTTGGCGCGGGCCACCATCAGGGACAGGAACCGTCAGCGCGCGGAAAGCGATCTGCGCCGACTGTGCATTGCGCGGTGCCGTCCCAACGGTTTGTCCCGCATGTTGCGACGCCATGTTCCGCGTGGGGCCAGTTATCTCAATGTGGGTCACAGCAACCTGACCGACCGGGTTCTGTTCGCGATGCGGCACGGGCTGGACGCGCGGATCGGGGTCAAGCTGCACGACACGATCCCTTTGGACACCCCCCAATATCAGCGCGAGGGCACCGACATCGCCTTTCGTGCAATGCTGCGACGGGTTGAGCGGTTTGCCGATGTGGTGATCTGCAATTCCAAGGTCACGCGGAATTCTGTCCTGAACCACATGAGCAACCCGCCCGAGATCGTTGTTGCGCATCTTGGGGTCGAGGTGGATTGTTTTGATTTCGCAGACAGTGACGTCGTTGCCGGTCTGCCCGACCGTTTCTTTCTTTCCCTCGGCACGATCGAACCACGGAAGAACCACGCGTTCCTGTTTCGCGTGTGGGAAGAACTGGCCACGGAACTGGCACCGCAAGACATGCCGTGCCTTGTGATCTGCGGCAAGCGCGGTTGGCGCAATGAGGCGGTGTTTGACTGGCTAGACACGGCGCCTTTGTCGGCGCGTTTCGTGCGTGAGTATCCTGACTTGACCGACCCGCAGATCGGCTTTGTCATGTCGCGCGCAGCCGCGCTTCTGTTCCCCAGTCATGCTGAAGGGTTTGGACTGCCGCCCGTCGAAGCGGCGCTTGTTGGGCTGCCGGTAATCAGCAACACACTTGAATCTGTCCGTGAAACCCTTGACGACATTCCCGTTTACGTGGACGTGTCAGACGTTTATGCATGGAAAAAAGCCATAATCGGGCACTTGAACCGGGATCCGGCGCATGCCGGTAGAGGACAGGAACAAGACGGGCGGTTGGCATCCATGACATGGGATGCGCATTTCAACTCTGTCTTAAAGGTCCTTTGATAGCCCGGACATTGTCCGCGCATTGGCAGTGGCTTCGCATGGGGACAGGATTTGGGTGTATTTCAGTCATACCGGCTCAGGTTGCTTCGGCGCCGCTGGCTGATCCGCGCCATTCACAAGCGCCGCGAACTTCGCCCCATAGTCGACCGCACCCATCAGATCCGGTCCAGCGACCTGTTGTGTTTCTCGACCCTCAGGAACGAGCATGTTCGGCTGCCCTTTTTCCTGGACTACTACCGCGAAAAGGGGATCAACCATTTCCTGATCGTGGACAATGACAGCGATGACGGCGGGGCCGAGTATCTGGCCGAGCAACCGGATGTGTCCCTGTGGCATACGCGCAAAAGCTATAAGCGCGCGCGTTTCGGAGTGGATTGGCTGAACTGGCTGCAATTCCGTTACGGCCACAATCACTGGTGTCTGGTGGTGGACCCGGATGAATTCCTGATCTACCCGTTCTGTGACACGCGCCCGATCCGGGCATTGACCGACTGGCTTGATGCCTCGTCGATCAAGTCCTTCTCGGCGATGCTGCTGGATATGTACCCAAAGGGGCGGCTGGATGAGCAGCCCTATCAACCAGGTCAGAACCCGCTTGAGATCGCGTCATGGTTCGACAGCGGTAACTACACGGTCGAGAAAAACAAGAAGTTCGGAAATCTCTGGATCCAAGGCGGACCACGGGCGCGGGTGTTTTTCCCCGACCGGCCCGAGAAGGCGCCGGCCCTGAACAAGATTCCGCTGGTCAAATGGAACCGGCGCTATGCCTATGTCTCGTCCACCCACATGCTGCTGCCGCGCGGGTTGAACCAGGTCTATGACGAATGGGGCGGAGAAAAGGCATCCGGCTTGCTGCTGCATACGAAGTTCCTCGATACGTTTTCGGTCAAGGCACAAGAGGAATTGCAGCGTGGCCAGCACTATGCCGCCAGCGTTGAATACAAGGCCTATGCCCAGACCATGCGCGACGACCCCGAGTTGTGGTGCAAATGGTCCGAGAAATACATCAACTGGCGCCAGCTTGAGATTCTCGGCCTGATGTCCAAGGGGAACTGGGCATGAGCGTTGGAATCGTCATGTTGGTCCACACGGACTTCGATCGCGCCAAACAGATCGCGCGGCACTGGACAGCTGCAGGGTGTCCAGTGGTGATCCATGTCGACGCCTCCGTATCTCGCAAGGCCTACACTTCGTTCTACAGGGCGCTGGTGACTGATCCTCTGATCCGTTTCTGCAAACGCCACAAGTGCGAATGGGGAACCTGGGGGCTTGTCGCGGCATCGCAGTCCGCATCCGAGTTGATGCTCGACACATTCCTTGACGTGCGTCACGTTTACCTGTCATCGGGCGCCTGCGTGCCGTTGCGCCCGGTCAAGGAACTGATCGAATACCTGGAAGCGCGGCCGCGCACCGACTTCATCGAAAGCGCGACAACGGCGGATGTGCCGTGGACGGTGGGCGGGCTGGACGAAGAACGCTTTACCCTGCGATTCCCGTTCTCGTGGCGAAAGCAGCGGTTCCTGTTCGACAAATATGTCGAACTTCAGCGCCGCGTCGGTTTCAAGCGCAAGATTCCAAACGGCCTTGTTCCGCATATGGGGTCGCAGTGGTGGTGCCTGACGCGCCAGACCTTGTCGGCAATTCTGTCAGATCCGGAGCGCGATACCTATGATGCCTATTTCAGCAAGGTCTGGATCCCCGACGAAAGCTATTTCCAGACCCTAGCGCGGCAATACTCGTCGAATATCGAAAGCCGGTCGCTGACCCTGTCGAAGTTCGATTTCCAGGGCAAACCGCACATCTTCTATGATGACCACCTGCAGCTTCTCATGCGGTCGGACTGTTTTGTTGCGCGCAAAATCTGGCCCCATGCCAACAAGCTGTACGACACGTTCCTGGGCAAGGGCAGTGTCACCACCAAGATGGCCGAGCCGAACCCGGCCAAGATCGACCGGATCTTTGCCAAGGCAGTTGAGCGGCGGACGCGCGGGCGGGCCGGGCTTTACATGCAAAGCCGGTTCCCCAACGACGGCTGGGAAAACGGTGTGACCTGCGGGCGCTACTCTGTCTTTCAGGGGTTTTCCGACCTGTTCGAGGATTTCGAACCCTGGCTGGCCAAGGCGACCGGGACCCAGGTGCATGGGCATCTGTTTTCAACGGAAAAGGTGGAATACTCCGGCGGTCAGAGCGCGTTCAATGGCGCCTTGTCCGACAGCGCCGCCATGCGCGACTATAACCCGATCGCGTTTCTGACCAACCTGATTTGGAACACCCGCGGCGAACGGCAGTGTTTCCAGTTTGGCCCGCATGATGAGCAGTGGATATCCTGGTTTATGGCCAAGGATCCGAATGCCCAGATCTCGGTCATCTCGGGGGCCTGGGCGGTGCCGCTGTTCAAGTCGAACCGCAACTTTGCTGACCTGCGGCGGGAAGCGGCGGAATTGCAGCGGGTGGAAAGCCAGTTCCTGAACACGTTACGGTCACCTTATGCAAAAGCCCGCATCCGCATCTGGACCATGGCCGAATTCATCGAGGCGCCGATGGAGCCATTGCAAACAGTGATCGACGAGATGGGGCAGTCGGGACTGCGGCGCTTGTCGGAAGCGCCGAAGATGGCTGACCTTACTGGCTTCGGGCAATTCCTGCAAAACCTGAAGAACCAGGGGATGCACCCATACTTGATGGGCGACTTCCCGGTAGAATCTTCCGACCCGAACCAGAAGAAACCGCCGCGCAAACCCTATTTGGTGCAGTAATTTGGTATGACCAGTAAGTTTGACTATTTTGTCGTTTTTGCCGAAATGCGGACCGGCTCGAATTTCCTTGAGGCCAACCTCAACGCGTTTCACGGCATCTCCTGTCACGGCGAGGCGTTCAATCCGCATTTCATAGGCTATCCCAACCATGACGACATCCTGGGCGTGACGCTGGACCAGCGCAGCGCCGATCCCGACCGACTATTGGCTGCGATCCGGGATCAGGACGGCGTTCTGGGCGGTTTTCGGTTCTTTCACGACCATGACCCGCGTGTGCTGGATCAATGTCTGGCCGATCCGCGCTGTGCCAAGATCGTGCTGACTCGCAACCCGATCGATTCATACGTCAGTTGGAAGATCGCGCAGGCTACCGGGCAGTGGAAACTGACCGACGTTCGGCGCCGCAAGGACAGCAAGGTCGCCTTTGACCGGATCGAGTTCAAGCGCCACCTGGAGGAATTGCAAGACTTTCAGGTCACGCTGCTTCATGCGCTTCAGGTCACTGGGCAGACAGCCTTCTATGTTGCCTACGAAGATCTTCAGGACCTAGACGTGATAAACGGGCTGGCACGGTTTCTGGGGCTGGACGAACAGCTGGACAGCCTGGACAGCAGTCTCAAGCGTCAAAACCCTTCGGCGATATCGGATAAGGTCGAGAATTTTCACGAAATCAGCATGGCACTGGCCGATCTCGACCGGTTCAACCTCAGCCGCACCCCAAACTTTGAGCCGCGTCGCGGGCCGATGGTGCCCAGCTACACAGCCGCGATCAATGCGCCGCTTCTCTATCTGCCGGTACAGGGCGGTCCACAGGAACAGGTCAACCGCTGGCTGGCGGCGCTGGACGGCGCGAACCCCGAACAGTTGCCGATGGACTTCAATCAGAAATCCCTGCGTCAATGGAAAAGGCGCAACAAGGGGCACCGAGGGTTTACGGTGGTGCGGCACCCGGTTGCACGTGCCCATGCTGTCTTCTGCCAAAAGATCCTTTCGACCGGGCAGGGGTCCTATGCCAAGATCCGCAAAACCCTGGCTCAGGTCTACAAAGTGCCGCTTCCCAAAGAAGGCCTCGACGAGGGTTTTGACCTCGATGCCCACCGCACGGCCTTTGTCGGGTTCCTGGAGTTTGTGAAGGCTAATCTCGCCGGACAAACCGGCATCCGCATCGACGCGCATTGGGCAACCCAGACCAGCCAGATACAGGGGTTTGCCAACGTTGCGTTGCCCGACCTGATCGTCCGCGAGGATGAGATGTCGCCGGCATTGTCCGATCTTGCGCGCGGCGTTGGATGCGCAGAGCCACCCCAGGTAGACAGCGCACCGGATGATACTCCGTTTGCTCTGGCCGAGGTTTACTCAGACGAGATCGAAGCGCTGGTCAGCGACATCTACCAGCGAGATTATCTTGGGTTTGGGTTCGACAAATGGGCCTGAAGCGCGGCCGATCGCTGGTGCTGTATCAGGCAGCCTGAACCTTCTGGCTTTCGGTCAGGATGGTGAATAGCGTCGCGGCATCGGCGTTGGCGCGCAGCTTGGCGCAGATCGAGGTCTCGCGCAGCGTGCGCGACACAAGCGCCAGTGCCTTCAAGTGCTCTACACCTGCTTCTTCCGGCGCAAACAGCGCAAAGGCAATATCCACGGGTTGCCGGTCCACCGCATCGAAATCGACGGGTTTCTCAAGAAGGACAAACGCACCAACCACGTCTGACGTACCGGACAACCGGGCATGCGGCAGCGCGACACCGTGGCCGACACCAGTCGGTCCAAGGCTTTCGCGTTCCTGCAACGCCTCGACGACCTGCGTTGCCTCAAGCCCATAGGCCGAGGCTGCGATGTCGCCAAGCTCGTGCAAAAGCCGTTTTTTGCTTGAGGCGGACGAGATTACCTTGACCGCCTCAGGCTTCAGGATCTTCGATAAGTCCATACTGCCCGGTTCTCCTGACGGGGCGGTTGCCCACCCCATCACATTTTACTGTTGCGGATCAATCCAGCCGATATTGCCGTCTTCGCGGCGATATACGACGTTCAATCCACCTTTCCCCTCGTTCTGAAAGACCAGCACCGGCGCGCCTGCAAGCTCCATCTGCATCACGGCTTCACCAACCGAAAGCGAAGGAATCTTGGTTTCCATTTCGGCGACGATGATGGGCTGGAGCGATTCAGGCTCCGATTCCTCGGTCTCTCGTTCTGGCGCGAGGATATAAGAGGACGCGCCAAAGAGTTCAACCGGTTCTGCGCGATCCCGGTGGTGGTCCTTCAGGCGACGCTTGTAACGGCGCAGCTGCTTTTCCATTTTTTGGGCACAGTCATCGAACGCCGCATAAATTTCGGTCGCGTGTGCCTTGGCCTGTGCGGTCAGCCCGGTCGACAAGTGGACCGTGGCCTCGCAGACATATTCATGAGCGCTTTTGGAAAAGATCACGTTGGCGTCGGTCGGTCGCTCAGCATATTTGCTGACTACCGCGCCAAGTTCGTCCTGAACGTGAACTTGCAGGGCGTTGCCGATATCGATCTGTTTTCCGGTGATTTGATAGCGCATCGTCTCTCCTTTACGTGTCACATGCCGGACGGGTTCCGCAGCGCGCATCTGGCGCAGCAAGAGATCAGGTCCGAATGCTGGAATGCGACATGACTTGATATGGCCCAGAAGCTTCGGCGTTCAATCCGGTCACTGTAGGAAGCAGGGCGGAATCCAGAAATGTCATACCCCATTCTAGGCTCTGAAAGGCAGGCATTGTCAATGATCTGGATCACGAAATCCGCGCCGCAGCGCCGCAAGCTATTGTCAGGAAATGCGGAAATTATCGCCCAGGTAAACCCGTCGCACATTTTCGTTTTCGACCACGTCGTCTGGGGTGCCTGACATCAGCACCTTGCCGTCATGCAGGATATAGGCGCGATCCACGATTTCCAGCGTCTCGCGAACATTGTGGTCGGTGATCAGAACACCGATGCCGCGCTTTTTCAGATCGGCGACAAGGTGGCGGATATCGCCGACGCTGATCGGGTCGACCCCGGCAAAGGGTTCGTCCAGCAGAAGGTATTTCGGATCGGCGGCCAGGCATCGGGCGATTTCGACCCGGCGGCGTTCCCCGCCTGACAGCGCCAGCGCGGGGGCGCGGCGCAGGTGTTCGATCGAGAACTCGGACAGAAGTTCCTCAAGCCGCTCGCGGCGCTTGTGGCGGTCCTTCTGGGTGATGTCGAGAATCGCGGTGATGTTGTCCTCAACCGACAGGCCGCGAAAGATCGACATTTCCTGTGGAAGATAGCCGATTCCCAATTTGGCGCGGCGATACATCGGCAAAGTTGTGACGTCACGTCCGTCTATCTTCACGTGACCGCCCTCGGGGTAGACCAGCCCGGCGATGGAATAAAACGTCGTGGTTTTGCCCGAGCCGTTCGGCCCCAGAAGCGCGACGACCTCACCCCGGTCAAGATGCATCGAGAAGTCGCGGATCACGACCCGTTTCTTGTAGCTTTTGCGCAGGTTCTGAACGTCCAGCCCTTGCTGGCCTTCGGTGACTGTCAGGTCCGGCGTGGGCATCAGTTTTCCCCGGACTTCAGAACGGTTTTGACCCGGCCATGCATCTCGGCTGAGTTGGACCGAAGATTTACGGTCATGCGGTCGGCCGAAATGGTGTTCAGTTTCTGTGTCAGCAGCACACCGCCAGTCATTTCTATCATCTGGCCGTCGACGTCATAGCTGGCATCGCTGGACTCGGCGGCATCGTCGCCGTTCACGATCAGCACGCCGCCCGAGCCGACAAGCCGGGATACGCCCTGAGTATCCTCATTATAGAACACGGCGACCTTGGGCGCGGACATGCGCAAAGTGCCCTGGGCGATCACCACATTTCCGGTGAATGTGGCGCTGCCATCCTCCTGGTTCACGACCAGAGAGTCAGCCGTGACTTCAACCGGCGCGTCGGGATCCTGAGCAAGACCGCCAAAGGCGACTTTCATACCCTGGGCCGAAACGGTCAGAGGAAACAGGGTGATCAAAAGGACAAGGGCGGCTCGAAATACGGACACGCAAGACCTCAAACTTTATTCGTTGCGCGTGTATACCAGCTTCACGCCGTTTGTGAAAAACAAAAGGGCCTCACCCTCTTCTTCGCCCTGCTTGACGACCAGTTTCCCGGCTTCGAACTGCCCCATCGGTCCGGTGCCGATGACCGGGCCGGTGGATTCGGCATTCAGGGTGCGGGTTTCGGTCAGGATTTCGTCCGTCTGGACCTGGTATCCGTTGGACGAAGTCACGGTCACGCCATCGCTCAGGACCACAAGACCGTCTGCGTTGTTCAGCCGCCCCGAACCCGATTTCAGCTCGAGCCGCGATCCCCCTGACAGGTCGATCCGAGTGTTGATTCCGGTCACTACCACCGTCGTCGGCTTCGCCGGATCGGGACGGGCGCTTTCGGCCGTGACCGAGATCCGGTCACCACCATCGGTGACGCCTGTGAAATGTGGTCGGGTCAGCTGCGGGTCGCGGGCGCGTTCTTCGATATCGACCTTGGCAAAGGGAACGTCGCCGGTGATGTCACGGTCGCGCGCAAGAAGAAACAGCGTGGACAAAAGCGCCAGCGCCGCCAATGGCAACACGATCTTCAGCCACGCGACAACGCGGGAATATGTGGTTCCCGGCTCGGCCATGTCAGCCGAGACCGGCGCGCAGGCAGTCGTGGATATGTAACAGTCCTTCTGCCGCACCATTGCCGTCGGGGTCGACGACAAACAGGCTGGTGATCTTCTTGGCGTTCATCACTCCGACCGCGGCTTCAGCCAGTGCGGACGGGGCAATGGTGGTCGGGCTCTTGGTCATGACTTCGATCGCGGTATGACCCAGAAGCCCGTCCATGTGACGGCGCAGGTCGCCATCGGTGATGATGCCGATTAGCGCGCCATTGTCGCCGGTGACACCAACGACGCCAAACCCTTTTTGGCTGATCTCGATAAGCACGTCGGCCATCGGGGTTTTTGCCGCCACCAGCGGCACCGAGTCGCCTGCGTGCATCAGGTCACGCACCCGGCTGAGGCGCGCGCCCAGCTTGCCGCCCGGGTGGAATTCGCGAAAGTTCTCGGGCGTGAAGCGGCGATGCTCCATCAGCGCCACCGCCAGCGCATCGCCAAGCGCCAGCGTCATGGTGGTCGAGGTTGTCGGCACAACACCGGTGCCACAGGCCTCTTCCGCCTTGGGCAGGATCAGGCCGACATCGGATTGTTTGATGAGTGTCGACTCCGCCCGGCTTGCTACCCCGATGAGTGGGATCGAAAAGCGGCGCGTGTAGGCGACCAGGTCGGCCAGTTCCGGTGTCTCACCCGAGTTCGACAAGACCAGTGCCACGTCGCCCTGCGCCATCATCCCAAGGTCGCCATGGCTGGCTTCGGCGGGATGCACGAAATGCGCAGGTGTGCCGGTCGAGGCAAAGGTCGCGGCGATCTTTCGTGCGATATGCCCCGATTTTCCCATCCCCGAGACGATCACCCGTCCCTTTGCACTGAGCAAAAGGTTCACCGCGGCGTCAAATTCATCCCCCAGCGCGTCGCCCAATTGTGTCAGCGCGCGGGATTCGATGTCGATCACCCGGCGGGCGGTCTCAAGAAATGTCGAATTTTCGGTCATGCGATCGGGCCTCAGTGGGCAAAAATGTCGGTTTCGGGCCAGCCCGCAAGGTCCAGCTTTGCCCGTGTCGGAAGGAAGTCGAAACAGGATTGCGCCAATTCGGTGCGGCCTTCGCGGTCCAGCCGCTCGTTCAGCTTTTCGCGCAGCTTATGAAGAAAAAGGACATCAGAGGCAGCATATTCCAGCTGCGCTTCGGTCAGCGTCTCGGCGCCCCAGTCGCTTTGCTGCTGCATTTTGGAGATGTCGGTTCCCAACAGTTCTTGCAACAGGTTCTTCAACCCGTGACGGTCAGTGTAGGTACGCACCAGTTTCGACGCGATCTTGGTGCAATATACCGGTGCCGCCAGTGCGCCAAAGGCGTTGTACATCGCGGCAATGTCAAACCGCCCGAAATGAAAAAGTTTCAGGACATTCGGATCCTCAAGCATCCGGCACAGGTTCGGGGCTTCGGTCTGACCGATTTCGACCTGCACGATATGGGCATTGCCATCGCCGCCCGACATCTGGATCACGCACAAACGGTCGCGATGGGGATTCAGTCCCATCGTTTCGCAATCGATGGCGACGACCGGACCAAGGTCCAGCCCGTCGGGAAGGTCGTTCTTGTAGAGGAAGTTGGTCATCCGCGGATCATGCCTTTTGTTTTCCTAGCCCAGATACGGCTTCGGACGTCATGTTTCAATGTCCGCGAGGTGTGACCCGTGGCCTTATTACGGTATGGCAATGTCGTCTTCGAGGAACCAGCGCACGGTGTCGTCGAAGCCTTCGTCGGCGACAAAACCCAGTTTCAACGCCTTGTCGGGACGGAAATGCGCACGCCAGCCCGTGACAATGGCAAAAATCGTCGGGTCCTCATTCCATGTGATCCGCGCCTCGGCTTCGGGTCCGGCGACACGAGTCATCGCATCAATCATCTGGCGCACCGTGTCGGTTCGACCCGGCAGGTTGAGATTGCGGTTCTGGCCAAAAAGTGCGCCGTCAATTTCCGCTGCATGAATCAGGTTTCGCGTTACGGTGCGCGGCGCAGTGTGCCAGATCGGAAAGTCGTCTTTCACTGGACAGTTCGCGGCCTCACCCTGCAAAGGTTCGCGGAAGATCGAGGACATGAAGGACGAGGCCGCCGTGTTCGGTTTGCCCGGCCGGATCGTCACCGTCGGCAGACGCAGTCCCCGCCCATCGATGAAGCCGCGCCGGGTCATGTCATTCAGCAACAGCTCTCCCATCGCTTTTTGTGCGCCATAGGACGTCTGAGGGTTCAATTCTACCCCGTCGGTGATCACCTCGGGCGCTTCGCCGCCGTGAACGGCGCAGGACGAGGTATAGACCAGAACCGGGCAGTTACCCTGCGCGCGCGCCGCGGCAAAGATCGCCAAGGTGCCGTCCAGGTTGACGCGCATGCCAAGGTCAAAATCCGCCTCGGACCCGCCGGACGCGATGGTGGCAAGGTGAAAGATGACATCAAACGGGCCGTGATCTGCAAACAGTGCATCGACCGCGTCTGCATCCGAAATGTCACAGGCCGTTGGCGTCACGACAAACCCTGCGTCGACACGGGCTGGCGTCGCAAGGTCGGCAAGCACCAGTTCCGAGACGGCTGCCTCCCGCAACCTGCCCGACCCGGCAAGTGAGCGCGCGATTTTCTGACCGATGAATCCCCCGCCCCCGGTGATCAAGATGCGCATGCCGTTCCCCTTCCGCCTCTGGTTTCGGGGCGAGTTTCGGGTTCCTTTGCAGATACGTCAACCGGGCGTTGCGGACGGGTTGCGAATATTCGCAGTAATTTCCAGCGCAGAGCCCATCACGGCCGAATTGAGGAAAACCCCAACAATTCTATCTGTTAACGCCCTCTAAATCCCGCGGCTGTTAAGTCTTGTCCCGGGTGAGTAATAGGTGGTGAGAATGGCAGGGCACAATGATGCCGCGCCGGTCATCATCAAGAAGAAGAAGGTCGTCGCCGGCGACGGGCACCATGGGGGGGCCTGGAAAGTGGCGTATGCGGATTTCGTGACCGCAATGATGGCGTTCTTCATGTTGATGTGGCTGCTGAACGCGACGACGGAAAAACAACGCAAGGGGATCGCGGATTATTTTAATCCGAACGTTCCGATCAACCGGATTTCGGGCGGCGGTGACGCGCTGTTCGGTGGCAAGTCCGTATTCGAGGACAGCACGCTGGCCAAAAACGGCACCGGCGGCCTGCCCCCGGTCACAATGGCTCCGCGCACCAAGGCGGACGTTGGCGCGCACCGTGTCGCCAACGAGGAAAGCGGACCCTCGGACAAGGCATTTGGCATGATCGAGGATTTTCTGATCGGCAATGGCGGTGAAAGCCTTGTCACTGACAACTTGATGAAACACGTGATCACACGCCAGACCGACGAGGGGTTGGTGATCGAGGTGTTCGACCTCGATGAGATGCCCCTTTTTGTCGACGGAGAGGCGCGCGCATTTCCAATTTTAGTCGATCTGATGCGGATGATTGCTGGCGCGGTCAATCTGGTGGCCAACGAAGTGGCCGTCGAGGGACACGTCCGGGCCGGGCCGCTGCCACTGGCCCAGCCCAAAAGCTGGGAGATTTCCGTCGACCGTGCCGACAGCGTGCGCCGGTTGCTGGAGGCCCATGGGTTGGACGCGTCCCGGATCGACCGTGTCACCGGCCATGCTGACCGCGATCCCGCCGACCTGACACCGATGTCGGTGCGCAACAACCGTATTGAGATCATACTTTTGCGAGACTGAAAGCCGGGGACAGAAAACAGTTCAAGTTTTAGCCGTTAGGGTCATGTTAAAGCCCCGCCCGGTATCTGTTGAATCGTCCCAGAAGGTCGATACAGCAGAAAGGCGTATTCATGACCATTTCATCCTCGCTGAATGCGGGTGTCGCCGGGCTTGCCGCCAACGCCAGCCGTCTTGCCGCAATCTCTGACAACATCGCGAACTCGGCCACCTATGGCTATAAACGCATGGCTTCGGATTTTCATTCCATGGTCATTTCGTCCAGTGGCGGCACGTACTCCGCCGGTGGTGTCCGAGTCACCAACCAGCGCCTGATCGACGAACGCGGGCCGCTTGTGTCGACCAGCAATGCCACCGATCTGGCGGTTCGCGGACGGGGTATGTTGCCTGTGGCCCAGGCCGCACAGGTGGGGCTTGGCAATGGCAACAGTCAGATGCTTCTGACGACGACCGGCTCTTTTCGAACCGACGCCCAAGGGTATCTGACCACTGAGTCCGGCCTGGTCCTGATGGGGTGGCCGGCGAATGCCGATGGCACCGTCCCCCCCTATCCGCGTGACACCAGCGATGGTCTTGAGCCGGTTCAGATCAACGTCAACCAGCTGACCGGTGAGCCGACCACGGCAATGTCGCTGGGGGTGAACCTGCCTGCGACGGAAACCGCGTCCACATCGGATGGAACCCCACGTGAACTGTCGGTCGAATACTACGACAACCTTGGCACGTCCAAGACACTGGCAGTTGAGTTCGTGCCGACGGTTCCGGCATCGGGGTCGTCCAATGAATGGACCCTGACAATCCGTGACAGCGCGTCCATGGGGGCAGTCGTCGGGGAATACACGCTGACATTCGATGACAGCCGCGCGTCTGGCGGAACGTTGGCGTCGGTCACCACAGTTTCGGGCGGCGCCTATGACCCATCCGACGGTTCGCTGTCGGTCAATGTTGCCGGTGGCCCGATGGAGATCAATATCGGACGCCTGGGCGCCAGTGACGGTCTCACCCAATTGTCCGACACTTTCGCGCCGCTCCAGATATCCAAGGATGGCTCGCCCGTCGGCAACATGACGTCCGTCGAAGTCGATGCAAACGGGCTTGTCCACGCGTTTTTTGACACCGGCATTACACGCACGATCTTCCAGGTGCCGCTTGTCGATCTGCCAAATCCCAACGGTATGGTCGCACTCGATCACCAGACCTATATTCCGTCACCGGAAAGCGGGTCCTATTTCCTGTGGGATGCCGGTGACGGACCAACCGGTGACATTGTGTCCTTCGCGAGAGAGGAGTCGGCAACCGACGTTGCAGGCGAACTGACGGATATGATCCAGACGCAGCGCGCCTATTCCTCGAATGCCAAGGTTATTCAGACCGTCGATGAGATGCTTCAGGAAACCACCAATATCAAGCGCTGACCCGGATAGCGGCCCCGCCGCGAGGTAGATCCATATGAGCATCACCGGAGCATTGTCCAACGCACTCAGCGGCCTGACCGCCTCGGGTAAGGCGGCGCAGGTCGTGTCGTCGAACCTGGCCAATGCCATGACCGAGGGTTTCGCCCGGCGCGAGCTTTCTCTTTCGGCGCAGAATTTCGGTGCGGCCTCGGGGGTCAGGGTCAACGGTGTCATGCGGGTCGTGGATGAACAGGTCGTGGCGGACCGCCGTCTTGCCGACGCCGATAGCGGTCACGCGGAACGGGTGCTGGATTTTTATACCCGGCTTGAGGAACTGACCGGCCTGCCGGGTGAAGACGGGTCGCTCTCGGATCGTGTCGCGGCCTTTCAGTCGGGTCTGATCACTGCGGCCAGCCGCCCGGATTCACACGACAGGCTGAGGGCCGCCGCGGACCGAGCCGTTGAAATGGTCAACACGTTTCAGCAGATGTCGGCCGGAATTCAAGACCTGCGGCAGCAGGCGGACCGGGACATCGGTGCCATGGTCGATCGCGTGAATACGTTGTTGGGCCAGGTGCAGGACCTGAACCAGCGCGTCACGGGCGCCTTGAACACAGGCGGCGATCCGGCTGCGCTTCTGGATGAACGACAGAAGGTGATCGACGCGTTATCAAGTTTCATTCCGATCCGGCAGGTGCCACGTGACAGGGGAGCCGTGGCGCTTTTTTCCACTGGCGGGTCGATCCTTTTGGACGGAACGGCGGCAACGCTGGGATTTCAGCGCACCAATGTCATTGAACCGCATATGACGGTTGGTGGCGGGCACTTGTCAGGTCTGACCGTGAACGGCGTCCCCGTGCGAACGGACTCAGACTCCGGCCCCCTGCGTGGCGGTGCGCTTGCCGCCGCTTTCGAAATCCGGGACGAACACTCCATCGCTGCCCAGTCGCAGCTTGACGCAGTGGCCCGTGACCTAATCGAGCGGTTTCAATCCCCGTCGGTGGACCCCAGCCTTGGCATCGGGGATGCCGGGCTTTTTACCGACGGCGGTGTGGCCTTTGACCCAGTGAATGAAACCGGGCTTGCAGGGCGTCTGGCGCTGAACGCCGCGGTCGATCCGGCTGCAGGAGGTGAGGTCTGGCGGCTACGAGACGGCATTTTGGCCGCGTCGCCGGGCGACTCCGGCAATGGCGCGCTCTTGCAGAACATGGTGAACGTGATGGATTTGCGTCGCGTGCCGACTTCGGGCGATTACGGTGGCGGAAACCAGACGCTGGGTACACTGGTTGGCAGCCACCTTTCGGGTATCGGTTCGTCACGCCTGACGGCGGAACGCGAACAAAGCTTTGCCGCCGCGCGGCTGGACAGCCTGACGGCGATGCAGCTTGAGGATGGTGTCGACAGCGATGAAGAGATGCAAAAGCTGCTTTTAATCGAACAGGCCTATTCCGCCAACGCCAAGATGATCCAGACCATCGACGAAATGATCCAGACATTACTGAGGTTGGGCGCATGAACCTGAACCGGATCGGCGACCTGGCCGAACACTTCGTCCTGCGCCGCCAGAATGTCGAGATGAAGCGGCAGCTGGGTGACCTGACCGCGGAAATGGCGTCCGGCAGGCGAAGCGACCTGGCGAACCCCTTGACCGGCGACTACACCTATCTTTCTGATATTGAACGATCGCTGCAATTACTGGCGGGGTTCAGCAACTCGACCCGCGAGGCGGCACTGCTCACGGATGCGATGCAAAACGTACTAGAGCTGGTGCAGACAACCACCACCGAGCTTGGCCGCAACACCCTTACTGTCGCGGGATCGCAGCTCACCACGGGATACGAGATCGCCTCACAGCGCGGGGTCGAGGACTTTCGCACCCTGGTATCGGCGCTGAACACCACACAGGCTGGACGGTCGCTTTTCGGAGGGACTGCGACCGGAAGAAACGCGCTGGCACCGGCCGACGAAATCCTGGCCGAACTGCGCGCTGTGACCAGCGGGTTGATGACCCCGGGCGATGTGGTCGCGGCGGTGGACGACTGGTTTCATGCGGCGGGTGGCGGGTTCGAAACCGTGGGATACATCGGCGCGACAGACAACCTGTCGCCGGCGCAGGTTTCCGGCGACACATGGGTCAATCTGGATCTGCGTGCCGATGACGGGCGTCTTCGCAATGTGCTGCGCGATACAGCTTTGATCGCCCTAGCCTCTGATCCGGTGGTGGGGTTTTCCACCTTGGTTCAGACCGAGGTGCTGAAAACGGGGGCAGAGGGCTTGATTGCCAACCAGGCCGACCTGACGCAGATGCGTGCGGGCGTGGGCAACGCACAAGAGCGGATCGAACACGCCCGCGTGCGCAATGAAGCCGAACGTACCGCGTCGGAAATGGCGCGAACCGAACTGATCGCGATTGATCCCTATGACACTGCGACCCGGCTGGAAAACGTCCAGACCCAGCTGGAAAGCCTTTATGCCGTCACCGCGCGCATGTCGCGCATGAGCTTGTTGGATTTCCTCAGATGACCCGAAAACTGCTAAGCTATTTGATGTTTATGTTTCTGATGCCTGCCACCCTTCTGGCTAACCCGGTCCGTATCAAGGATCTGGTCGAGGTCGACGGGGTCCGCGGCAATGACCTGATCGGCTATGGCCTGGTGGTTGGGTTGAATGGCACGGGCGACGGGTTGCGCAACGCCCCATTCACAGAAGAGATCATGGCCAATATCCTTGAACGCCTTGGGATCAACGTCACTGGTGAACAGCTTCGCCCCAAGAATGTTGCCGCAGTTTTCGTGACGGCCGCACTGCCGCCGTTTTCACGTGCGGGCAGCCGGATCGATGTCACGGTTTCGGCCATCGGGGACGCCAAAAGTCTGCTTGGGGGGACTTTGGTTATGACGCCGTTGAATGCTGCCGACGGACAGATCTATGCGGTCGCGCAGGGCACAATCATTGCCGGGGGTGTAGCCGTGGAAGGTGAGTCCAGCGCAGTTTCCAAGGGTGTTCCAACGGCCGGCGTTATCCCGGCGGGCGCGCGAGTCGAGCGTGAGGTCGAGTTTGAGTTCTCGTCGCTCAGCTCTTTGCGCCTTGCGCTGCGTGAGCCTGATTTCACTACCGCGGGCCGGATCGAGCAGGCCATCAACCGGTCCTTTGGTCGCCGCGTTGCCCTGATGCTGGATTCCGGCACGGTGCAGTTGGATATCACCGCAACCGGTATCGGATCGCCGGCCCATGCACTGGGGAGGATCGAGAATATCGGCGTCCAGCCTGAACGCCGCGCCCGCGTTGTCGTCGATCAGCGTTCGGGGACAATCGTAATGGGATCGGATGTCCGTATCTCTCGGGTTGCAGTTTCGCAGGGCGGGCTGACGCTGCGGATTCAGGAAACGCCGATTGTGGTTCAGCCCAACCCGTTTACCGATGGCGAAAGCGTGGTGGTGCCGCGCACGAACGCCAGCATTGAGGAGGATGCCGGGATCGGGCTGGCCGAGGTGCCGCCCGGAACATCGCTGAGCGAGGTGATCGCCGGACTTAACGCTCTGGGTGTGGCGCCGCGGGACATGATCGATATCCTGAAAAGTATCAAGGCGGCGGGTGCGCTTCATGCTGAATTCGTGGTCCGTTGACCTGGCACCAATGGCCGTGTCTGCACCGCTAAATGTGCGGTTTTTTCCCCATCGACCGGGTGCCGATGGTGCCCCTTTTCTTTGAGCTGAAACCTGGTCAAAAATAGCTTCGGACCAGGCTGCCTGCAATCAGGCTCCAGCCGTCAGCAATCACGAAGAACGAAAGTTTGAAGGGCAGTGAGACAATGGCAGGCGGTACCATCATCATGCCCATGGACATCAGGATCGCCGCCACCACGAGGTCGATGATAAGGAAGGGCAGGAAAATCAGGAACCCGATCTGAAAAGCGCGGCTCATTTCCGACAGAAGAAAGGATGGAACCAACAGTGAAAGCGGCGCCTCCGGGACAGGCGTGGAAACATCGAGACCGGGCCGTAGGTCGGCCATCGCCAGGAAGGTTTCTGCATCGGTGCGCGCGGCCATGAAGGTCCGAAACGGGCCGATCACCGCAGGGAATGCCTGCTCGGGCGTCATTTCCTCGTTCACGATGGGTGTGATGCCTTCGGACCAGCTTTGCTGAAACACAGGCTCCATCACGAAATAGGTCAGGAACAGGGCCAGCGAGATGATCAACATGTTCGGTGGCGACTGTTGCAATCCCAGTGATTGGCGCAGGATCGACAAAACGGTGACGACGAAGGGAAAGCAGGTCACCATGACGGCAAGGCCCGGAACCAGACTGAGCACCGTTATCAAAAGAAAAACCTGGATCGTGCGTGACGCCAGCGACCCATCGCCGCCAAGGGAAATGGAAATGTCCTGCGCTGCCACCGGAGACGCCAGCACCATGATCAGCCCAGTTACCCAAAGCGCGTGTTTCATCCGTCCATGCCCGTCAACCCGACGACTTCGGTTAGGCGGACTCCGATCTGACCGCTTTTTTCGCCGTCCAGTTCAACCAGTTCGCCCCGCGCAACGATCCGGTCGCCCACATAAAGGTCGACCGGGTCGTCGATCCGCCGATCCAGCGTTAGGATCGCATCGTTCTGAAGCGACAGAAGCTCTCCTATCAGCGGGCGGGCGCGACCGACGGCGACGGTGATCTCGACGGGCAGGTCGGAAAATGCATTGGCCGTCCGCGCCGATCCCTTTTCTTCAACCATAAGCGACATCCTTGTTCATTTGTGTCCCGTTGGAGTGAGGCATCCGCGCGGCGGTCTCGTCCTTCAGGCCGGTGACGGCGTTAACGATGTCCCTGGCAATGTCAGAGACATCCAGCGCACGTTCACGGCCGCCAAGCTGAAATTCGACCCGGCCCGGGGTCAGCGCAGGATCGGTCAGCACTTTGACCGGCAGGTCGGCACTGTCGGGAAGAGAGGACGACACGGCGTCCAAGTCATCCGGGTGCGCGCGGATGTGTGCCGGTTGGTCCGACTGTGATTCTGCCAGTGACAGCAATTCCGATTTGAGCCTTTCTCCCATCGTGGCGTGCAGGATGTCCGGAATGGCGGCTGCGACGATATCATCCAGAACGGATGTCACCTCTGCCATCATTGCGGCGTGTGCCTCGTGAAATGTGAAAGACAGGTCGCGCAGGTTCTGGGCCAGATCGTCGCTGACATTGGTGGCATTGTCGGACTTTGCCTTGATCGCGTCGTCCCACCCTGCCTTGTAGCCCTGCTCGAAACTGTCGAGGAGTTCAGATTCGCCAGCAGGTGCCCCGTCTGTCCCCTGCGTTTCTGGTGTCAAAGCCGTGAAGTCTTCAAGCAAATGCGCGATGGTACTCATGCTTTTTCCCTTTCGTCTTCCAGCCAGCTGCGCAGGATTTCGACGGTTTCCTCCTGCCGTTCTCCGATCATCGCGCGCAGGCGCTCGACCGGGTCTGTCTGCATGCTGTCTGGGTGGGCCACGGCAAGGGTGGGCGGAACGGGTTCAGGCATAGGTGTGATGGGGTCTTCGATCTCACCGTTAAGGGCGGGGGGACTTGGATCGGGTTCGGCCACGAGCGTGATCGGGGCCGAAAGCTCTGTCCGCCGTCCCAAAAGGATAGGCCGCAGAACAAATAGCCCAAGCACGAGCGCAACAAGTGCCAGGGTCGCCAGCTGGATCAGGTCGACGATCCTGGTTGAAAGATGGCCGAGAACTGACGTGGCGGCTTCGGTGCCCATCGGTTCGGTGATCGAAAATGGCATAGATTTAATCGTGATCACGTCACCGCGCGTTTCATCAAAGCCCACAGCCGAAGCCACCAATTCGCGCAGCGCCAGAAGCTCATCCTCGGGACGGGGAAGGGTGGACATGATCCCATCATCGCCGACGGTCTCAACGGAATTTACCAGGACCGCGACGGTGATACGCTTGATTTCCCCGGGCGCACGGGTGATTTCGCGACGGGTTTCCGACACCTCATAGTTCACACGCTCACGGGTCTGATTGTTTTCCTGGGACGAGTTCTTGTCGCCGCGCGCATCGCCGTCGGGCAGGTTTGACGCAACTGTCACCTGGGACGAACCGCTGTCACGCGCCTCTGTGCTGCGTTCTTCGGTGTCGGTGCTGATCGCGACCCGGCTGGCGGGATCGACAAGCTTTTCCTGGATCGATTCCGTTTGCGTCACACGATCCAGGCTGAGTTCAACAACCGCGTTGCCGGCCCCGACTCGGGCTTCTAGCAGGCGTTCGACCCGGCCACGCAAATCTTCGAGCCGCAAATCGCCAGCCCTCGGCGCAGTGGTCAATTCACCAGATTCGATAACATTGCCGGCGTTGTCGATGATGGTGACGTCCTGCGCCGCCAGTCCTGCAACCGCTGCGGCGACAAGGTGACGGAGCGCGCGCGCATGACCGGTTTCAAGCGCACCTCCGCGTGTGGACACGGCGACCGAAGCCGAAGGCGCTTGTTTCCCTCGAAACGGGCTACTGGCGCCATTGGCGATATGCACCCGGGCCGAGGTGATTGACGGGCTGGCGACAATGGTGCGCGCCAGTTCACCTTCTTTGGCGCGCCAGTACGCGGCATCGAACATCTGGGTCGTGGTGCCAAAACCATTGAGTGAATCAAGAAGTTCATAGCCCTTGCTGCTATTGGCTGGCAGCCCCTCGCTGGCTAGCGTCATGCGCAGCGAATCGCGTGCCGTTGCTTCGACAAAGATGGCGTCTCCTCGGATTTCGTACTGTTCGCCACGCTGTTCCAGCGCGCGGATCACCTCGCCCGACGCGCCTTCTTCCAGACCGCTGTATAGCAGGGCCATGCTGGGCCGCGCGGCCATCTGCGCAAGGCCAAGTATAGCTGCGAACATGAACAGCGTCGCCCCGATCACTGTCGCCCGGCGCCGCATGTCCCAAGTGGACCAGAGTTCGATCAGTCGTTGCACGACATTTCCCCGTGTTGTTGCCCCGCGTTCTGCGGGTCGGGCCTCACATTCTCCGATCAGCCTTAACAATCGGTTAGTGCCTGAGCGGTAAAAAAGGGTGAAACGAACCGGGAACAGAACAATGGACGATTCTCTGACGCATGATGAGGAGGCCCCGAAAAGGAAAAGCAGGCTGCCCCTGCTGGTCGGAGTGATTCTGGCGGTCGCCGGCGGGTGTGGCGGCTATCTCGCGGTGTCGAAAGGGGTTCTTGGCGGACATGCCAAGGACGACGCCAAGCATCAGGCCCATTCCCCCGATCCTATTGCGGACGTGGCTTTTCTGCCGGTGGACCAGATCGTCGTGACCCTGCCACGCTCGGCGACTGCGCGGCATCTTCGCTTTCGTGCGCAGCTTGAGGTCGCATCGTCCCACGCGCATGACGTCGAAAAACTGATGCCGCGCGTGGTGGATGTTCTGAACGGATATCTGCGGGCGCTGGATGGCGCGGATATCGAAGGCGACGGGGCGTTGATCCGGCTGCGGTCACAGATGCTTCGGCGGGTGCAATTGGTGACAGGTCCGGGGCGGGTGCGGGACCTGCTGATCATGGAATTTGTCCTGACCTGAAGGAGCAAGAATGGAACTGATATCGGATATTCTGCTGGCAGCAGGCGCGATTGGCGCCGGGGTCTATTGCTTTGTTCTTTCGCGACGGCTGAACAGATTCAACAACCTCGAGAACGGGGTTGGCGGCGCCGTGGCGGTCCTGTCGGCGCAGGTCGACGACCTGACCAAAATGCTGTCCACAGCGCAGGACATGGCCAAAGAGTCGACTGGTTCGCTTGGTGCCAAGACTGAGCGGGCTGAGGACGTGGCCCGCAGGTTGGAATTGCTTCTGGCCAGCATGCATGACCTTCCCGCCAACGACCTCGCCCCCGTCGAACCGGCCGCTCCGCCAGAGCCGGTCTTTGTTCACCACAGGACAGGAACGGACACATGACGCGGCGCAGAAACCGCAGCAGTCGCGGCACCCTGATCGTCGTCACTTTGTTTCTACTGTCCTCGGCGGCAATCCGGATCGGAAATGGGGCGGGTCAGGCGATTGCAAGGCAAGCCGACCCTGAAGAGGCACCCGCCAGCGCCGAGCCATCGCAATGCGAAACGGCCGAATCTCTGGCCCCGTTGATCGACCTGTTCAAGGAACGTGAACAAAAGCTTCTGACCGCTGAAAAGGCTATGTCCGAAAAGCAGAAGCTGCTTGAACAAGTTGAGGGTGAAGTCACCGCGAAACTAGCCGCGTTGGAATCGGCAGAACAGAGCTTGCGCGATACGATCGCGCTGGCTGAAACCGCCGCCGAGGATGACCTCAGCCAGCTGACGCAGGTCTACGAGGCGATGAAACCGAAGGAAGCCGCTGAATTGTTCGAAGCAATGGCTCCTGAATTTGCCGCCGGTTTTCTGGGGCGGATGTCGCCAGAGCGGGCAGCTGGGGTGCTGGCCGGCCTTAGCCCGGAGGCGGCATATTCCATCAGCGTCATTCTGGCAGCCCGAAATGTCGGGGCACCGACCGAGTGACTGGACGAAATCGACGTCACGCTCAGAAATTCTTAACCCGCCGTACGCCATTCTGCGGCCATGGCGAACAGGAGAGTGACCCGTGATTGGCATCGTTGGCATCGTGATGATCTTTGTAATGGTGTTTGGTGGTTACCTGGCTGCCGGCGGCAAGCTGGCAATCATTCTCAAGTCGCTTCCCTTCGAAATGGCGATGATCGGCGGAGCGGCGGTCGGGGCGTTCCTGATCTCGAACCAGGGCGCGGCGATCAAGCATACGTTGAAGGACTTGGGAAAGGTCTTCAAAGGGCCGAAATGGAAGCCCGACGACTATCGCGATCTTTTGTGTCTTTTGTTCGAGCTGATCCGTCTGGCGCGCGCAAACCCGGTTGCGATCGAGGAACATATCGAGGCGCCGGAAACCTCGACGATATTTTCACGCTATCCGCGCATACAGGCGGACCGTGAAGCGGTTGAACTGATCGCAGATACGCTGCGGTCAGCGGCCATGAACTATGACGACCCACACCAGGTCGAAGAGGTGCTTGAAAAGCGGATGGAGGCAAACCTCCACCACGCCCTGCACTCAAGCCATGCCCTGCAAACCGTGGCGGACGGGTTGCCCGCGCTGGGCATCGTTGCGGCCGTTCTGGGCGTGATCAAGACGATGGGATCCATCGACCAGCCTCCGGAAATCCTGGGAAAGATGATCGGCGGTGCGCTGGTCGGCACCTTCCTTGGCGTGTTCCTGGCCTATGGCCTGGTTGGTCCTTTCGCCGCCAAGGTCAAAACAGTTGTCGAAGAAGACAGCCATTTCTATCAGCTCATCCGTGAAGTGTTGGTCGCCAATCTGCACAACCATGCCACCAACATCTGTATCGAGGTCGGGCGCCAAAACACGCCCGCGCACTACCGCCCCGATTTTTCGGAGCTCGAAGAAGCCCTGAAAGCCGTCAAGCAGGCTGCGGCATGAGATCGCTTGTTGCCGCAATCTGGATAACGCTGGCATCGGCGGCAATGGCGCAGCCGATCGTGGTGAAAAGCGGTGAACATGATGGATTCACGCGGCTAGTACTGACTTTGCCGAGCGCGGACACAGAGTATGAATTGCGCGGGGTGGACACGACTTGGCAGGTGATCATACCCGGACATACCAACAGCTTCGACACGTCGTCGGTGTTTCAACGTATCCCACGCACCCGCCTTGCTGCGCTCGGAGTTAGCGGCGCTGAGGGATTGGACCTCGGCCTTGGCTGCGATTGTGACGTAAAAGCGTTCCGGCATGCCGGGACACATTTGGTGATCGATATTTCAGAAAGGTCCGGGGAGGCCCCCAGATCCAAGGAGTTGGCAGGATTTGTCCTTGGCGCCCGCGTCGATCCGCCTGCTTCGTTGCGATTCCAATTCCAGTCTCAGACTGCGGTACCGACAGTTGCAGACACCGCTGAGCGGACGAAAGATGTCGCGATGGCCGATCGCGTGTCGCAAGTAGGCTTTCAGGAGAAAATGGAACGGCAACTGCGGGTCAGTGAAGTCCAGAAAATTGTTCTCGATGGGTTGGCCCGTGCCGGAACAAGCGGGTTGTTGCGAGTGAAACCAACTGTTGCGACCGAAAGCAAGTCCCTCAAAAATGACATCGCGCCGCCGCATCCGTCAACAGTAGAACCAGATGATGAGATACCCGTTCGGCACCGACCGGTTTTTCCCAATGTCAAAGTCGAAAACAGCGTTGACCGGGCCCTCCGTGAGCAGGTCGCCAGAATGCAGGTGCCAGACACAACCTGTATTGACCCCGATCTTGTCGACATCGCCAAATGGAGCGATGGCCGCAGCCTCGCGCGGCAGGTCGCCGCCCTGAACGCCGAACTGACCGGTGAATTCGACCATCTGAATGACGCAGTGGCATTGCGGCTTTCAAAGACTTATTTGTTTTTTGGACTTGGTCAGGAGGCCCTTGCCGCGCTGAATTTGGTGCCAGCGTCGCGCGAAACGGCAATTCTGACAGAGCTGGCAACCGTTTTGGAGGGCCGCAACGAAGCGACCCCGATTCTGACGGGGCAGGCGCGTTGCGGGGATGGGGCCGACATTTGGTTTGCGTTGGCCGTTGACCAATGGCCCGAATACGCACGCCCAGCAGCCGACAGCATTCTGCGTGGTTTCAGCCGGCTTCCCGATCACTTACGCACCTATTTGGGGCCGCGTCTGGCCGATCGCTTCCGGGCCAACGGTGACCCGGAAACCTCAAGGTCGATCTTGCGGATTGCAATGCGCGACGGATCCGAACCCACGCCTGAGATGCAGCTTTCCAGTGTGGTCGCCAATATCGATGCACATCATGCCGGGGATAAGTTGCAGTCATTGGTTACTTCCGACCAATCAGTGTCGCCAAAGGCGTTGATGCATCTGATCGAAAACCACGTGCGATCCAAAAAACCGCTAGGCGCGGACCTGGCCGAGCTTGCGGGAGCCTACGCAGTCGAGTTTCAAAAAACCGAAATGGGGCCTGAACTGAGAAAAAGCCATGCGCTTGCGCGGGCTGCGTCCGGACAGTTCAGGCAGGCATTTTTTGTGGTGCGGGATATCGAGGCCAGGGATGGCAGTGTGGCGGCGCGTCAGGTTCGGGATCGGATTGCGTTTTTGATGGGCCAACACGCGGATGAGTTCGAATTGCTTTCGCTTGCCGTGTCAGAGGGACTTTTGCATCCAAATGTGCTGTCTGATGTGACCGCAAATCTTGTGGCCAAACGGATCCTCGGTGCAGGTTTTGCGAAGGCAGCCTGGCCCTTGGTTTCTGGCCCTGCGGCTGCGCATGTAATGCGTGAACGGCGCATTATCCGGGCGCAGGTGCGGCTTGCCCTTGAAGAGCCGGATCAGGCGCTTGTCGACCTGCTTGGTTTGTCCGGAGAAGATGCTGACATCCTTCGCCGGATGGCGCGCAAAAAACTGACCGGATCAGACAATGCGCCCCGAACCTGGCCCGATGAAAACCGACCGCAGAATGGCGCCGAGGAGTTCGCCGATATTGGGGATGGGTCGGATCAACCAAGCTTGCAGCTTCTGCGGGCCCTTGTCGACAACAGCGGCATATTTCGGAAAGACGCGGCCAAGGCAATCGAGGCGGCAAAAGCCTCCGGCGGCTAGTTTTGGCTGAAAGACCTCGGTCGCTAATACTTGGCTAACGCTTCTGAAGTAGTCCGATAGCAAGGGATGCAGAACGCATCGCCACAAGGCAGGAAGTTGATGACCGGGTTTTGCCAAACCATTTGCCTTTTGGGCGCTGTCGCCGCCGCCATTTGGCTGGGCTCCGGGACAAGCGTTGGGGCCGCTGGGGGCGGTATCTGCGATCAGGCAGCAAGCAATGCATCCCGCGAAACGGGTGTACCGCTCGAAATTCTGATGGCCGTCACCCGCGCCGAAACCGGCCGCAGCGTCAACAAGACACTCCAACCCTGGCCGTGGACCACAAATGACGCTGGCAAGGGGCGGTGGTTTGAAACTCGCGAGTTGGCCCAGGCACATATCCGGCGACAGCATTCTATGGGCTTGAAGAACTTTGATATCGGGTGCTTTCAGATCAATTTTCGCTGGCACGGCACGGAGTTTTCGTCGATCGAAGAGATGTTGGAGCCCGAAGCCAACGCCCTTTACGCCGCACGGTTCCTGGCTGAGTTGCAACAGGAAAAGGGCAACTGGGAAGACGCGGTTGCGGCCTATCATTCCCGCACACCAGAGCACGCTGACAGGTATCGAAAACGGTTCACCCGGATACTTTCCAGGCTTTCGGTTGATCCGGCACTGCCCAAGGCTGCACATTTTGCAAGCCACAATGCAAAGGCGGTGACCGGCGCGCAGAACGGCAGTCAGCCCGATGAAAAAAGGCGAAAAAACGCATTTCCCTTGATCCGTGCAACCGCCCACGCCCGTCCAGTCATGGGGTCTTTAGTGGCGTTGCCCGACACCAGCAAACCCGCCCTGATTTCTTTGGAGGGCGGATGATGTTGCAGCTGGGTAAACGGGTGGTTTTTACACCGACAATCATACTGGCACTGGCATTGATGGCGGTGATCGTCATGATGATTTTGCCCATGCCGTCATGGGTGCTGGACGTCGGTCTGGCCGGGTCTTTTGCCCTGGCTATCCTGATTTTCACCAAAACCCTGTTCATCGAAGAGCCGCTGGATTTCTCGTCCTTCCCGACAATTCTTCTGGCATCGCTGATGCTCCGGTTGTCGTTGAACGTGTCGTCGACGAAGCTGATCATCGGCCAGGGGCACACGGGCACGCATGCTGCGGGAGGAGTCATCCAGGGGTTCGCAAACTTTGTCATGGGCGGCAGCGTATTTCTTGGATTGGTGGTGTTCGGTGTGCTTCTGATCGTCAACTTCATGGTCATTACCAAGGGCGCCGCACGCATGGCGGAGGTTGGCGCGCGTTTTGCATTGGACGGAATGCCGGGCAAACAGTTGGCGATTGACAGCGACATGTCCGCCGGTGCGATCAATCACACTGAGGCAAAGGCCAGGCGTGAGAAAGAACAACAGGAAACCACCTTCTTTGGATCCTTGGACGGCGCGTCCAAATTCGTCAAAGGCGACGCTGTTGCCGGATTGTTGATCACCCTGATGAACTTGGTGATGGGGCTGGTGATGGGCGTAGCAGTTCATGCAATGCCCATTGGTCAAGCCTTTGAAACCTATGCGATCTTAACGGTCGGAGACGGCTTGGTTACCCAAATTCCGGCAGTCATCATATCGATCGCATCCGCCCTTCTTCTGGCACGTGGGGGCGCCAACGGATCGACCGACCTGACGCTCCTGCGGCAACTGGGAACGCACCCAAGTGCTTTGGCCACAGTGGCTGTTTTGATGGGTTTGTTTGCTCTGGTGCCGGGTTTACCCTTTTTGCCGTTCATCATGGGCGCGGCGCTGCTTGGGTTCGTGGCTTTTCGGTTGTCGGGAAATCCGGAGAGCGATGCAGGGTCGGACCAGACCGATATACCTCTGCCATCTGTTGATCCGACCATGGGTGACGTGTTGGAACTCGACGATGTCCACATTGAGTTCAGCCCGGACCTCGTGAACCTCGTGATGGATCCCGGCGTCGGTTTGGATGTGAGAATTGCCAATATGCGCACGCATGTTGCGCGGACTTATGGACTGATCCTGCCCGAGATTCGACTGACCGACGATCCAGCCCTGCCTGCGGGGCGCTATCGCATCCGTATCCAGGGATCGGCGGAGGCTGACGCGACTCTTCGTGCCGACCGGGTACTTGTGCTTCTGCCTGATGACACGGATGAGGCACCGGAAGGGTTTGATGTCGTCGAGCCTGTTTATGGCGCGCCGGCGCGCTGGATCACACCAGACCACCGGGAACAGGCCGAAATGGTGGGGCTGACCGCTGTAAGCGCGCCGGAAATTCTTGCCACGCACTTGCTGGAAACGATCAAGGCGAACCTTGACCGGCTGTTGTCGTTGCGTTCGTTACGACGACTTTTGGATGAGATGACAGGCCTGTCCGATCCCGGACGTGCCGAAGCCAACCGCCGCATGTTGGATGACCTTATTCCCGACAAGGTGCCAATGGATCTTTTGCATCAGGTCCTGCGGCTTTTGTTGCAGGAACGCGTATCCATTCGCAATCTGCCACTGATCCTTGAGGCGATTGCCGAAGCGCGCGCATTTCATGCCCAGCCCGAAAGCATCTGTGAACATGTGCGCAAGCGGCTTGGGTTCCAAATTGTCGCCGAACTGCGCCGGGCGGACGGGACCGTGCCGCTTTTACAGCTAGCGCCCGAGTGGGAAGAGACATTCCAGGGCTATCAGCTTGATGGTGATCGTGGCGGGCATGACGTGGCATTGCCGCCCGACCTTTTCAATCACCTGATCCGTAATGTTTCGGATGAAATCTCCAGAAATGGCGAGGCCGGTGTCACTCCCGCGATCGTGACGTCATCCCGTCGTCGCCGTTTCCTGCGCACGGTTCTCAGCGCCAAGGGTATTTCAAGCCCGGTCCTGTCGTTTGAGGAACTTGGGACCAACGTCCGGCCCGCGCTCGTCGGCGTGGTGGCCGCATGATTGCCCTTTTCGAGTGGCTGGGGGGGCAGGGCACGGCCTTTTGGCAAGACGCCTTTGCGGTGTTCCTGCGCGTCGGGGCCGTGGTGATGCTGTTTCCGGGATTTGGCGAACAGGTGGTTCCCGTCCGGTTCCGGTTGTCGATTGCGGTCGCGTTCACACTCGTTGTTCTGCCAGTGGTGGCTGAGCGCCATGACCTGTCGGAGATCCCAACCCTGCAACTGGTCGCAACAGAAACTTTTACCGGGTTGTTGTTTGGTGCCGGGCTTCGGCTGATGGCAATAGCTCTTCAAGCCGCAGGGGCAATCGCGGCGCAAGCCTCGTCCCTGTCCCAGCTTCTGGGCGGCGCGGCGACTGAACCGATGCCGGCAGTGGGCCACGTGTTTTTCTGGGGCGGGCTGGCTTTGGCCTTTGCGACTGGGCTTCATGTGAAAGCGGCGCAATACATGGTGCTGACTTATGACCTGATCGCGCCGGGTGCCTTCCCATCGGGCGAGATGGTGTCGAGCTGGGGGCTTCAGCAGGTTTCGGCATCGTTTTCGTTGGCGTTCCGTCTGGCGGCCCCATTTGTTCTGGCTTCGGCCGTTTACTACTTGGCGCTTGGCGCCATCAATCGCGCGATGCCCCAGCTGATGGTCGCCTTTGTCGGTGCCCCGCTGATCACTGGCGGCGCCCTGGTCATCCTGTGTTTCGTCACGCCGGCGATTCTGACGCTTTGGCTTGGAGCGCTTGATGGTCTTCTGTTCAATCCGGCGGAGCCAACAAGATGAGCCAGGACGACGACACCGAGAAAAGTCACGAAGCCAGCCAAAGAAAGCTGGACGAGGCACGAAAGCGTGGCGAGCTGGTCAAATCCACAGATGTATCTTTGGCGGCGGGCTATGCGGGGCTGCTTTTGGCATTTTTGGTGCTTGGTCAGCCAATGATGCTATCCGCTGGCCAGTTGCTTGCGGTACTTCTGGACCAGGCAGGCGCTTTGTCGGGCATGGTGTTTGCCGGAGCGCCAGCCCCAGTTCTGCGTTCCGTTCTTTGGCAAGTCCTCGGCTGGGCGTCCGGCCTGTTTGTCATACCCGCAATGGCGGTTCTTTTGTCACTGCTTGCACAGCGCGCCATTGTTTTTGCACCGTCGAAGATCGCCTTCAAAAGTCAGAGGATCGATCCGGTCCAGAATGCAAAAAACAAGTTTGGACGCAGCGGGTTGTTCGAGTTTGGAAAGAGTTTTGTCAAACTGATGGTCTATACGCTGAGTCTGACCGCGGTGCTTGTAAATCGCCTGCCTGAAATCGCGGGTGCGCAACAGGGCAGCCCGGGCATGATCGCGGCCTTGATGGGAAAGCTATGCGCCGAATTCTTGTTTGTGATCGTTCTGGTTTCAGCTGGCATCGCGGTGATCGACTATGTCTGGCAACGTTATGAACACTTTCGCAAGAACCGAATGTCCCGAAAGGAGTTGACAGATGAAGCAAAGGACGCGGAAGGCGATCCGCATCTGAAGCAGAGGCGCCGCCAGAAAGCCCAGGAAATCGCAATGTCGCAGATGATGCGCGATCTGCCCGGTGCCGATGTGGTGATCGTGAACCCGACACATTATGCCGTGGCGTTGAAATGGTCCCGTGATGCCGGTGAAGCGCCGCGGTGCATTGCCAAAGGTGTCGATGAGATCGCACTGCGTATGCGCGAGATCGCAAACGAAAACGGTGTCCCAATCCGAAGCGACCCTCCAACGGCGCGCGCGCTCTATGCGGAAACCCGGGTCGGGCAGGAAATCTCTCCTGATCACTACCGCGCAGTGGCGGCCGCAATCCGCTTTGCCGAACGGATCCGCCGCAAGTCGAAGGTGTGGCGCCCATGACGGATCTGGATGGGATCGAAGACGTGTTGCGGGCCCGTCTGGACATGGCCACAGCCCGGCTCCGTGACATCCAAACCCAAGAGTTTCGCTATCGGTCGCTTTTGCAGGAACTCTCAACACATGAGAAAACGGCTGCGATCGAAGCGATGCAGATGAGCGGATACAACGAAGCCGGACACGCTTTGGTTTGGGCGCAATGGGTGCAGGCTCGGCGTAACTGTCTGAACGCCGAACTGGCGACCATCATGGCACAAAAGTTGTCCCAGATGACCGCAACTGCGCAGGCATTCGGAAGGCTGGAGGCCGTAGAACAACTGCGCCGCGCCGAGCACGACAAGTACGAAACCGCGCGCGATCTGGCGCGGTCCGAAGCTTTGTTGGGGTTTGCTGCACTGCGCGTCAGCCGCGATTACGTATCCTGACGGGCGATATCGGTGATCAGCACGTCCCTGACAATGTCACCGGCCACAGACCGGGCCGCTTCACGCAGAGACATGCGCAGCACATCAAGGTTGCTGGAGTTGGTGAATGCCCCACGAAATCCACCCATGTTTGCGTGATCGAACATTTCCTGCAGAAGGGCGTCGCGCAACTTGGGCTCGAGCGAAAAGACGGTTTCATTGCCGCCATATTCAACTTCGAGGCTGACCGAGAGCAGAATCAGCGCGCTGACCACTTCATCGGTTACGACGGGAACAACGAATTGGTTGTTCAACTTGACGAACTCATGGTGGGATCCGTCTTTGTTCTTGCCGTCGGAGTTCTTTTCCTTGGTGCCGTGCTTGTCACCAACGTCCCCGCAGGGATCGATTTGCACGAATTCGGCGTCTGCCGGTTTCTTCAGGACTATGCCGGCCCCGACTCCGGCGCCAGTGCCCAGAAGGGCCAGAACAACGGGAAGAACTTTTGCCAACATCTCAGCGCCTCAGAACGGCAGGACCATGTCCAGCGCCTGCTGGCCATAGCGCGGTTGCTGGACATCCGTGATCTGGCCGCGTCCACCGTAGGACACGCGCGCCGACGCGATCTTGTCATAGGTGATCTGGTTCTGGCGCGACACATCTTCGGGGCGGACAAAACCGGTGACAAGCAATTCGCGCATTTCGAAATTGACCCGCACTTCCTGACTGCCCTCGATCGACAGGATGCCATTGGGCAAAACGTCGACAACGGTGGCGGCGATCCGCAGTGTCAGCTCTTCTTGCCGCCGCACCGCGCCGCTGCCGTTGCTTTTGCCCGATGAGTTCAGATCGATCGCCGGGTCAAGAGAACTGCCTTCGGGCATGTGTTGCCCAGCGACCTGAGGTATGCCAACCAGCGCGGGCACCGCCATCTTTTCCGAACCGGACCGTGATCGGTTGGTCTGGTTCGAGATCTTGGCCTCTTCGTCGATCTCGATCACCACGGTCAGGATGTCGCCGCGCTGCATCGCGCGACGATCCCCAAGAAGCGACTGCCGGTTCTTGCTCCAGAGCGACGCCTTCTCACGCGCGACCGGGCGGTCCGATGCGAGCGGGATCGGCGGGTTCATCATCGCGTAGTGTTCGCTGTTGTTCATTGTCGGGGTGAAAGACGGCGGTTTGCCGAAGTGGTCTGCGCGACTGCAGGCGGTTGTCACAAGCAGAACGCAAAGCATGATCTTTTGTTGCATCGAAACCTCAGTTTTCAACGTGAATGGAGCCGTCCGCCTGCACCAATCCGGTCACGGTCGTCCGGCTGGACAGGTTCATGACGCGGACCCGCTCGCCAGCACCGGCTCGCGCCAGTGATCGCCCCTCGGTTTGGATCGACAACCCGCCGCGGGCATAAATCAACGGCACGATCTGGTTGCGGACTACAAGTGCAGGCGGGCCAAGGTCACCGGGCAGGACGGGGCGGCCCGGGTAGATGGCGACGCGGGTTTCCAAACCGACCGCGAGTTCGGTCGCATTCAGGGTGCCGGGCACTGTCGCCGGGTCGAGCCGGACCATCGCCGGGGTGATGAGCGTGCCGGCACGGATGACGGTATTGGCGACCACGGTTTCGGCCAGCGCGGGCGCGACGCTCAGGATCAGGGCAACTATCCAGCGCATCACCGCACCTGCGCCGTTGTGCCAAGCATCTGGTCGGCGGCGGAAATCACTTTGGCGTTCAACTCGTAACCGCGCTGGGCTTCGATCAGATCGGTGATTTCACGCACCGCGTCTACGGACGAGTCTTCGAGATATCCCTGCCGCAACGCTCCAAGCCCGTCCTCGCCCGGTGTAGACAGAACCGGCGGACCCGAAGCTTCGGTTTCCAGGAACAGGTTGCTGCCGGTGGCCTCAAGCCCCATTGCGTTGGTGAAGCTGGCCAGAGTGAACTGGCCCAGAAGCTCGGCTTCCGTGGCGTCGACGAAATGGGCATAGACCTCTCCTTGTGTGTTGATCGAGATGCTTCTTGCGTCGGGCGGTATGGTGATCTCGGGCGCGATGCCATAGCCGTCCGAGGTTACGATCAACCCGTCTGGCCCACGCTTCAGCGCGCCGTCGCGGGTATAGGCCGACAGGCCCGACGGCAGGGTGACCTCGAAGAATCCAGCCCCCTCGATGGCAATGTCCAGGTCACCGCCGGTCTGGGTCAGCGATCCTTGGGTCAAGGTATAGGAAATCGCGGCGGGGCGGACGCCAAGGCCGACCTGAACGCCTGTTGGCAATACGCTGCCGTCTGCGGCCGAGATCGCGCCGGGGCGCTGAAGCTGTTGATAGTGCAGATCGGCAAATTCGGCGCGGCGGGCGTTGTAGCCCGTCGTCGACATATTGGCGAGGTTGTTCGAGATCGTATCAACCCGCATCTGCTGCGCGCTCATTCCGGTCGCGGCGATTTTGAGTGCTCGCATGGTTACCTCATCTTGTCAGTGACTTGATCGCGTTGCGGATTCGGTCATCCTCTTTGTCGAGGAACCCCTGACCCATTTCATAGGCGCGCTGGACTTCGATCATGCGCGCCAGTTGCGATACCGTGTCGACATTCGAGTTTTCGACAAACCCCTGAAGGATGCGGGCGTCGAAAACCGGGACCAGCTCACCGTCGGCGGTGAACGCGGTGCCGCCTGCACGGGTCAGCGTCTCGGGGCGTTCGGGAAGGAACAGGCCGATCTGCGCGATAGGTTGGCCGTCCGAACTGATCGTGCCATCGGTGCCCACGGCAAGATTGGTCGCATTCGGCGGCACAAAAATCGCTCCTCCGCCCGCATCGAGCACACGGAACCCTTCTGCGGTGACAAGGTCGCCAGCCGCGTTCGGGGAAAAACTGCCCGCGCGGGTCAGGCGGTCGCCCTCAGGCGTTTCGACGCGGAAAAAACCGGTACCTTCGATCGCGAAGTCAAATTGCCCGCCGGTCTGCTGCAGCGGCCCCTGCACATCCGAGATATGCCGCCCCCCAGCGGTGGCCATTGACAGCGACGGGCCGCCTTCGATCGCGCGGACATATTCAGAAAAGACCATCCCCTCCTGCCGGAACCCGGTGGTCGCGGCATTGGCGATATTGTTGGCGACAACGCTCATCTCGCGCATCAGCCCCGCCTGCCGGGTCAGGGTGGTATAGGTGGCGTTGTCCATCTCAGATGCCCACGATCAAGGGAATGATGCGGCCGTGGAAGAAACCGACAAGCGTTTGAGTCATGAAGCTCATCGACATCCAGAACACAACCACGATGGCCAGCAGTTTCGGCACGAAAGTCAGGGTCATTTCCTGGATTGATGTCAGCGCCTGGAACAGACCAACTGCGACGCCGGCAACCAGGGCTACCGTCAAGACCGGGATCGAGATCACTACGGCGACCCAAAGCCCCTGTTGCAGCGTGTCAAAAAAGATCGATTCATCCATCAGACCGGCATCCTCAGGATTTCCTGATAAGCCTCGACCACCTTGTTGCGCACCGCAACGGCGGTTTCGACGGCAAGTTCGGTCTGGGCCAATGCCTGAACCAGACTGTGCGGATCGGCCCCGCCAGTCATCGACTGCATTGCGATGTTTTCGCCTTCACGCAGCGTGTCGGCAAAGCTTTTGGCCGCCTGGTGCAGACCACCCGTTTCCGGGCTTTCCGGTTTCGGGGCCGTGGCAGGGCGTGACGCGGCATAACCCTGGGCGGCGATGTTGTTGGCAATATCCATTATCCCCTCCTTCAGCGGCGCAACAGGTCCATCAACGCCGACGACATCTGCCGGGTTTGATCGAACATTTTGAGATTTGCCTCATAGCTGCGTTGGGCTTCGCGGGCGTCGGCGATCTCGATCACGAGATCCACGTTTGATCCCATGTAGTGACCACTGGAATCGGCAAGGGGATGTGCGGGGTCATAGATTTTCTCGAGCGCCCCGCGCCCCAGCTCGACAGGTCCGGTTTTGACCATGCCATCGGGTCCGCCAAATGCCTGTTCAAAGCTGACGGTCTTGCGCCGGTATCCCGGCGTATCGGCATTTGCGATGTTTTCGGATAGGAAGCGCAGGCGTTCTGCCTGCGCCCGTAGCCCGCTTGAACTGACGGTAAGGGCGTTTGAGAAATCGCTCATACCTTACCCCCTTCCCACGACGCTGCGCAGAATGGTCAGCGAGGATTTATAGACCGCTAGTGCCCGTTCATGCTGACGCTGGGTGTTCACCGCTTTCACCATCTCTTCCTCGATCGAGACAGCATTGCCGTTTGGGTTTTCCGGGGTGGCGGCGTTCTGTGGTGACAGCTCATGCATGCCTAAACCGCCCGACAGATGCCCGGTGCGGGTAGCGCGCATGGACGTGCCATCGCCTGCGGCATCCAGTGCCGTCTTGAAATCGGCAATGTCGCGGGCGACGTAACCGGGTGTGTCGGCATTGGCCATGTTGGTGGCGATGACGGCCTGACGTGTTGCGGCGTGGCTGGCCATTGCCGAAGAAATCTTGAATACTTCAAGCGATTGGAACATCGGGGCTTCTCCCTCGATTGGATGAAGCGACCCTAGGCGTGATTCCTTTAAAAATGGTTTCTGTTTTGTTCCTTCTGTGCGCGGTTTTCGTTTACCGAAGGAAAACCTTGGCGAAGGTGCGCCAGATCAGCAGAAGATCATAACAGACCGACTGGTTGCGCTGATAGATCAGGTCCAACTGCGCCTTGCGCGGGATACAGCGCTGGCGATAGACGCGGTCGGTCTCTTCGACAGTGGTGCAAGCGGACAGCAGCCATTCCTCATGGCGGTGAAAGACAAGGGTCGCAAGTCCCGTGATCCCCGGTGTCGATTGCAGGACTTGGGCATAAAGGTCGGGGTAATCCTCGACGTAAACCCGTAGGGGCGGGCGTGGGCCGACAAAACTGATGTCGCCGCGGATGACGTTCCAGATCTGTGGCAGCTCATCAAGTCGAAGCTTTCTGAGAATGCGCCCGGATCGGGTGATGCGCCGCGCCTTGTCCCCGCCCGAGACACCGCGGTCAGCAATGTCGGGTGTCATCGTTCGGAACTTCCACAAGTGAAAGGGCCGGCCGGGTGCCTGCATCCGTTCTGCCACGTAAAACACAGGGGCTCCGTCAAGGATCAGCACAAGGCCCGCGATCAGCAGGATGACAGGCACCAGGAATAGACCCATGATCAGCGCCAGCATCAGATCGATCAGACGTTTCATATCGCGTTCCCTCTGGTGACATCCTGCCAGTCCTGCACAATTGTTGCGGCGTCTGACGTGCCTTTGGGCAGGGTGATATGCCGTTGCAACAGGTGGGTGTCCAGCGCCACCCGTTCCGGCAAACCGTCGGGGGCGTCCCTACGCTGAATCCTCATTCCCGCAGCAACAACAAGATCCAGCATGTCGACCGCGTCGTCGCCCCCGACATTCAGAACGGGTGGCAACGGCATGGGCGCGCGGATCAGGCTGGCCAATATGTCGGCCAGGGCTTTGGGGCCAAGATAGCTTCGGAGCGGCCCATTTCCGCCGGGAAAAACATCCAGTGCGATCAGCGATCGAAGCCCTGGTCCAAGAAGCTGATCCGCCCCGGCAACATTGCCGATCCGCAGGCATGTGGTGCGTGCAAACGGGTGGGCTGCGGCGACCTGTTCCATATGCAACTTCGAAAGGCCATAGGGTGCTGCGGGCTGCGTGGCACCGGTTTCGGCATGGCCATCTAGTCCTGCTGAGGCGACGCCATAGACCGCAGCGGATGACGTCAGAAAGACGCGCGCCGGTTTCGCAATCATTGCCGCATCCAGCACTGCCTGGGCGATCCTGGAATTGTCGGCGAATCGGGCTTCCGCGACCCCAAGTCCCGGAGTGACCCCGGCAAGGACCAGAACGCAATCGCTTCCGGTCATGGCTTTGATCAACCCGTCCGGGTCGGCCATGAAATCCAGCGCAATGCACTGTGTGCTATCGCCTTGCACCGGGTTCCGGCATTGCCAGACCGGGTCAAGTTGGAACCGCGCGCCAGTACCCCAGACGAGCCGCAGCAGGCGACCGATGCGGCCGTTCGCGCCCAGGATCAGGACGCGGGGAATGGAAGCTGCCAAAGTTTCGCCCATGCCTCTTGATCCGGGTTTGACCGGGTTGCGTCAACCACCTGTTAACGTCGTTTTGCCAGGCTTACCGAAAAAGCCGGTGAGTCCCGTGTCGCAAGCAACCGAAACCTCGTTCAGCACTGCCCTGCGCGGTATTTCCCCTGTTCGGGACATGGGGCGCGTCTGCGCGGTCGAGGGAAACCTTGTGCGCGCGGAAGGATTGGCCACCGTGGCGGCCGTGGGCGACAGGATGCAAATCCGCAAGCGTGACGGACGCATGGTGACCGGCGAAGCAGTGCAGTTGCGCGATCCCGAGGTTGCGATTTTGCCGGATTCCGGCCTTGAGGGGCTTGCCATCGGGGACCGGGTCGAATTGTTTGCACCGCCTGATATCGTTCCAAGCGATGGCTGGTTGGGTCGTGTGATCGACCCTGACGCGGTACCACTGGACGGGCGCCCGCTATTGCCCGGTTCCGTTCCGCCCATGTCGCGGACTGATGCACCGCCCGCAATGTCCCGCAAGCCACTTGGCGCTCGCTTGGAAACCGGCTTGTTCGCCATTGATACACTTTTGCCCATTGTGCGCGGGCAGCGGGTAGGGCTTTTCGCTGGATCGGGTGTGGGCAAGACAAGGCTTTTGGCGGATCTTGCAACAGGCATTGAGTGCGACGTGGTGGTCATCGCGCTGATCGGTGAGCGCGGGCGGGAACTGAGGGAATTTGTCGAACAGACGCTTGGCGTGAACGGCATGAAGCGGGCAATAGTCGTCGCCGCGACCTCGGATCAATCCCCTCTTGTGAGGCGGCGGTGTGCCGCCACCGCGATGCGGATCGCAGAGCATTTTCGAGATGCGGGTCGACACGTTCTGTTCCTGGCGGATTCGATCACACGGCTGGCGGAATCGCATCGTGAAGTGGCGCTCGCGGCAGGTGAGCTTCCGGCGTTGCGGGGACACCCGCCTTCGGTCGCGCACCGTATTGCCGCGCTTTGTGAAAGGGCGGGGCCGGGGGTCGAAGGTTGCGGTGACATAACTGCCGTTTTTACTGTTCTTGTCGCGGGCTCGAACCTGGAAGAACCAGTGGCCGATATCCTGCGCGGCGTCTTGGATGGGCACATCGTTCTCAGCCGCGACATCGCCGAACGCGGCCGTTTTCCGGCCATCGACATCTCAAGGTCGGTCTCGCGCAGCTTGCCCGGCTGCGCCGATGATCGCGAGAATGCACTGATTTCTCAGGTGCGGCGCCTGCTTGGGGCACATGATGCCTCGGCGGCCATGATCAGGGCTGGGTTGTATGCGGCGGGCAATGATCCCGTCCTGGACCAGGCCATGCGCGCGTGGGACGATCTGGATACGTTTTTTCAGGAGAAGGGTGAAATAGGCCGTGCTTTTGACCGTCTTGATCTGATCCTACGAAAATCCGCCGCTTCCAAATAGTGACGGTGCCCTTAATGCTGCAGCAGGGTCAGTGAAATCTGCATCGGGCTCATTGCGCCATCATCCGCGATCTGCGTCATGGTAAGAAATCTTTGGACAAGCTTTTTGATTCCGTCCGCGCTGGCAAGATCCGCGACCTCGCCAGCCCCCAGAATCTTGTCCGATTTCTCGCGGAACACGGTCAGTTGCCGATCGATATCCAGCTTGCCGAATGAACCCGGCAGCCCCAACGCGGTTTCCATGACCTTGCGCAGGGGGGGCGAGCCCATGAGGGTGAACCACTTGGCATCTGCGCTGGTGTCGGCGCGCGCAATCTCTTCAATCTCGCGCTCGGCATTCAACGCCAGTCGCATGGCTTCATCCACATCACCAACAGCGGTTTCGAAATTTTGACGTTCGAACCGCGCGATGATGTCGTCCGCGAAACCGGAACGCGCGGTCTGGGGGATTGCAAAAGGTCCGAACCCGAAAGCGTCGGAAATTGCGCGGTATCGCTTGTCGGTCAAGCGGTTTGCCAGCGCCTCCGGCCCAGCGGTCCCGTCCGTTAGAATCCGCTCAACAAATGCTTTGCTGTTGATGTCATCGGCAAGACCAAAAGCCCCAAGCGCGACTGTCAACAGGCGTCGGTCCGCAACGAGGTCGCGGGCGGATGTGATCGACCCGATTTTGTTTCTAAAATAGGTGGTATCGCGCTGCAGAACCGGGTCGGCCGACATGGTTTGCATTTGTCGCGGCATTGTGCGTTTCAGCAATCCGAAAGCCGCCATGCCGGATCCTATGATGACCGGCTGGAACATCAGTGGCTGCGCGCCGCAAGAAGCCGGTCTTCCCGCGGTATCAATGTCCGGACCGCCTTCAATCCGCGATAATGCGCACCCTCCAGCACCGCGTCGGTTGCGATGGCAAGTTGCTTGCGGCTGTCGCTGTCAGTCAGGATACGGCTAAGCTCCTCGATCCGACGCAAGAGTTGAAGCCGGCACTCTCCCGCGTCGCTGTCTCCCGACAGGACGAGCTGCATAGCATAGGCCAGTCGGCGCACCGGCGTGTTGGCCTGTTCAGGATGGATCGCGTCGCGAAGGCGCAGGATATTGGCTTCGGGCGTGACCACCGACAGCCGGCTGCGCCGATCCCCGTTTTCGATCACAGCCCCGTTGATCAGCAGACGTTCCCGCGGGCCAAGTTTCAGAACAAGGCCGCTCATGCTGCGGCCCTTTCTCCGCGCAAGCCGCGCTGGACCATCGTGTTGATTTCGATCAGCGGCGCAACATCCGCCTCTCCACGCAACACGCGCGCACTGTGCGCGGCAACAAACTCACCGAGATAGAACAACTGCGCCCGCAACGTTTGCGGCAAGCTGTTTGCGGCATCGGCGACATCGGTGGCCAGCAGGTTCCAAAGACGGCGATTGTCATGAACAGCGGTGGCAAGCGCTGAAAAATTCGCGCTTTCAGACGATTGGCGAAGCTGGCGTGTAACGCGGGCGATCACCTGGTATTCAAGGCTGCGCGGTGTCGCGGTATGGGTCGCCGCAGCTGCGTAAGGATTCGATTTAAGAGCGGGATAAGTCACGTGGCGTTGTCCTTGGATCGGTCGTGCAGGGAGTGGACGTCCGACGCAGCGCGAAACTGCGCCGGATTACGGCCCAAATGGCGGTTAACGGAACAGCGACAACAGCGACTGCGGTGCCTGGTTCGCAATCGACAACGACTGTGTTGCCAGCTGTTGCTGAACCTGTAGCGCCTGCAAACGTGCCGATGCCTCTTCCATGTCGGCGTCGACCATTGTGCCGATACCGGTCTTCAGCGAATCCGTCAGTTTCGAGACGAAGTCTGATTGGGTGTCCAGGCGACGTTCGACGGAACCGAAAGCAGCCGAGGCGTCGATTGCCGTGTTGATAAGCGATTCGATCGACCCAAGTGCAGCGCTTGCTCCGCTGCCTGTGGACACGTCAATGGAAGCCAACGCCCCCAGTGCGCCAGAGCCGGCATTCGTGAACTGGCCGCTGATCTGGACCGAATCCGCGCCGGTGTTGGTGATCGTAAGTGTGCCCGGGCTACCGCTGTCGTAGTCGACGGTGACTTCTGCCGAGGTCGATTCAATCGCAGCCTTCAGCCCAACCGCGATAATGTCCTCCGGCGTGGTTGAGGCAACATCTTCGGCCGTGACCGTATAAGATACCTCGTTCTCACCTACGCGCAGGGTGATCTTGTCACCCGCCGCATAGGTCGGGTCGGTGATCACGATCGTGCCTGCGTCATCCGTACCGCCCGTGCCATCAAGCGAGAAGCCGAATGCATCCGCGTTATCTGCGGACACCCCATCGGTTCCGGTAAATGCAGCCTTGGCCGTATAGCCCCCGGTTGACAGATCCTGTGCCGAGACGGAAATCGACGAGGCGGTCACATTGCCCGAGGAATCGCGATCAAGCGAAGACAGGATCGACGCGCTGGCAGTGGAGCCGTCAACAAGGTTCAAGCCGTTGAACTGCGCGGCGGAAACAACCGAGTTGATCTGATCCTTGAGCGCGGTGACATCGGCATTCAGCTTGGCGCGATCGACATTGTCTTCCTGTGCGGCGACGATCTTGGTTTTCATCTGGGTCAGAAGGTCGGTGACCGTTTCGGAGGCCTGTCGCGCGACGGCCACTGTCGACTGCCCCAGGGACAGGCTTTCCGAGATCGACTTGAATCCTTCGACATCGGATTCCATGACCTTGGAGATCGCCCAGATCGCCGAGTTGTCCTTGGCCGTGGAGATGCTTTTGCCAGTCGAGATTTCATTCTGCGTACTGGCGAGGTTCGAGTTTACGGTTTTCAGTGTTTGAAGCGCGACCATCGCGCTGTTGTTTGTCAGAATGCTGGACATAGCACTTTCCCATCAAAAGCGGCGCTTTGCGCCGCGTTGCAATTCCCCACCCGCCGGGTGGACCAAATGTCGTTCTGACTGCTGCCTCCTGGACCCAGGACAGGCGCCACCCGATTTCGGATGCGGGGTCACATTGGCGCGCGAAGTGCTAATGGAGTGCTAAACGAAAAGCCCAGATTGCGGGGCATTTGATGAAAATTTCCGCTAGAACCGGCGTTCCAACCTGGCGTCCACGCGCGTGTCAATTGGGCTGACCTGCCCGGTCGGGTCGTAGGTCTGAAGCGCGTTTCTGACGTCTTTCATGTTGGCCATTCGGTTTTGCACCGAACGCAGCCCCTCCATCGCGGCCTCGAGCAGGTTCTGATTGCGGATCAACTTCGACTTCAGTCCGCTCAGGCGCCGTGTTCCGACGGACTTGCCGAGATTTGCCAACAGTCGTTCGCGGGTCTTGGCCTGGCGAACAACATGATCCAGGTCGCCCCCCAGCAACGCCTGGTGTTCGAGGTCCAACAAAGTGTCCAATTCCAGAATTTGATCAGTTCCGGCCATTCTCTGCCTCCAGCAAGCTTTGATACAACATCTCGGAAAGCCCCAATCCACCAGCACGAACCATGTCACGCGCTTGGGCATCCCGCAGGAATGACGCGAACTGTTCCTCACCCAACCCTCCCGGAGCATTTGGTATCGCGCCAAGGCCAGCGGATTTCAGCATTTCGGAAAGGAACACCGCCTCAAGTTCTTGTGCGGCGACGCGCAACGGGTCTGCCCGCAGCATTGCGCCGGGAATGACCGGGCCAAGTGACACTGGATTCACGGTTACCTCCAATTTGATCGGTTTCTCTGAAAATGCACTGCCGCCAGTAAAGAACTGGTAACCGCTTGCCGCGATATTTGGCCAAGTCGCAGAAGAAATCGCGGAGTCATCATGTTTGGAAATGTTCAGGGGGCGGGAAGTCAGACCGCGATAAGCGCGAGCGCAGGCGCAGAGGTTGCGCTTTTCGCAACTGCGCTTGGTGACGATACGTTTGATCTCATCTTTGCACGATTGCCTGAGGTGGATGAGGAAGTCGATCTTACCTTATCAGGGAGTGGGCTCTCTGAGGCTGAGACCCCAGCCTCGGACAAACGCGATCAGTATCATGCACCCGAACCCGTCTCGCTTCCTAGCCTACACGAAAAGCACCAACAAAATCCGGGGATCAATCAGGTGCTTTTGCCAGCATTGATCGACAAAACCACGACCAATGGACCAGAGGTTTTCGCAGGCGATAACGGTGATTCGATGTTGGCGGCATCAAAGCCCCGCTTGCGGGTCCATTCGCATGTGGCTTCGCATGCCAGTGCAAGTCGGAGCGACACGGATGCAGGCGGCGAGGGCGTTGAGGCTGAAGCGTTTGCCATAAGTGCCATTTCAGAGCCGCAGCAGGCGGTTTCACAGACGGATGATTGGGCGCGCAGCAGCCCGGTTCGCGCAGGTGATGATGCGACGGCACAGCCGGCAAATCGCGAACAGACAACGCACGTGGGGGTCGATCGCGAGGTTCATCCGTTCGCAAAATACCAGCCCGTGTCGGAAGGAGTTATTTTGTTGACGGAGGCTGCGCCGCATCGTCTTGCGCAAACAGCGCTGCGGGAAAACCCAATCGACCAAACCGCCCCGTCAGCAACAAAAACGGATGGCACCAAAGCAAACTTTGGTTCCAACCAGTTTCAGGCAACGGCCAGGGATTTTGAGCACGTATCGTGGTCCGTCCGCCGGGTGCTGCCCGAACCTATGGCAGGCGCGCGGTCTGTTGGGCTGGTCGTGGGGCGAGAAAACGGGAAGGAACCCCAGTTTGGAAACGCGCTGCCCACGCAGACAGAGCGGGGGGGTGCACGGGCCATGGCGGTGGCCGTTGCGCCGGAACCCGCCACCCGTGCCGGTCTGGATCGAGCGTTTGGGGATCTTGTGCATAGCGGGGCGGGTCCGAATAACTCAACTGCGCCCAAAGCTGCGACGGGCCGAGATGATCGGACAGCGCCGGACGTCGAGCTTCGTGCTGTGCCCGATATTGGCCTTGGGAAGATGAACAAATATGGGGAAAGCATCCATTGGGCGTCCAACAAAGATGCTGAGTTGGCTGGGTTGGCGCCAAGGCACCGTCCCACCGTCGTATCGTCCACATCGAACGCAGTTGAAATTGAGAGTGCCCTACCCAAGTCCCCGGCGGGGCCCAGTTCCGCGCCGGATGTCGCGGTCCCAGATTTGGCCGAGGAACTGCCTTTGACCGTACTGCAAGCACGTGGCCCTGACATGACAGTTGCACCTGGCCATGTGGTGCCAACCCCGGTTGCTCCGTCGCATGCCGAGGCTGCCCGCGCGGTTGCGCAGCAGATCGCCGAAGTTGCGGTTCAGCGCGCCGGAGGCACAGTCGAGATTCGCCTTAATCCCGAGGAATTGGGGGCGGTGCGCATGACGCTGACCGGCGGGGATACGCATTTGACCGTCTCGATTGTGGCGGATCGTGGCGAAACCGCTGAGTTGATGCGGAGGCACATCGACCAATTGGCGCGCGAGTTCCGCGACATCGGTTATTCCAACCTGTCATTTTCCTTCGAACACGGCCCATCGGGACAACAGCACGCGGCGGATCGGACTCATGAAGACTCGTCATTATCAGAAATTGAGGATGCAATAATGCACTCGTTAAAACCGCGGCAACGCCCGGTTACCGCAGAGGGCGCCATGGACATGAGGATCTGAGATGATTTCTTCGGCCACACAGCCACAGGCAGCGGCGACGGGTATGCCTCAGTCCGAGGCTTCGACCTCCGACGCGAACGGCAATTCGGCGCTGGCGTCAGATTTTGAGACGTTTCTCAAGATGCTGACCGTCCAGATGCAGAATCAGGACCCTCTGAACCCGATGGACTCAAGTGAATTCGCCATGCAGCTGGCGACGTTTTCATCGGTTGAGCAGCAGGTCCTGACAAACGATCTGCTGCGCGACATGGGGACGTTGATGTCGATGACCAATATCTCACAATTGTCGGGCTGGGTCGGGATGGAGGTGCAGGCGGTTATGCCTGCCGCCTATCAGGGGCAGCCGATTGAGGTCGCCGTCGACCGGCTGGCCGCGGCGGATTCGGCTGATCTTGTGGTGCGCGATCAGGCGGGGTCCGAGGTCGGCCGCTTTGCCATCGCGGAAGGAACACGCAGCATGACCTGGAATGGCATCGACACAAACGGCAACCCGGTCCTATACGGGACCTACAGTTTCACGGTCGAAAACCGCGCGGCTGGAGAGATTATCGATTCACGCCAGGCTGCGGTATATGCTCGTGTGCAAGAGGCGGTTATTGGCGCGGATGGCCCAATGCTTACAACCGGCACGGGCGTCATGGTGGCCGCAGGGGACGTGTTGTCGTTGCGCGAACCGCGCTGAAGGGTTGAGCCGCACCCCGGTCTGCCCTAATGCTGTCCGTCACCTAAGCGACGGGTTGCGGCGGATCATCTGAGCAAGGATGTCGTTTTGACTGGCCTATTTTGCAAAGGGCAAAGGGGCGGCTGTGGCCGCCGTTCGAATTGGCGATTTCGGGTGGATAGGGTGTGCCGGACTGCTTCTTGGACAAATCTGCGACCGCACTTGCGCCGGTGTTGGCCCGGTTCGGGATAGACGCCCGGCCGTCAGACTTCATCCCTCTTGAAGGGGGGCGAAGCAATCGCATCTGGTTGTTGCGCGGGGCGCTTTCCGATGGCGACGCGGTGCTGAAACTTTTTCCGACACATAGCGACAACCCACTGTTTCCCAATGACGGCAATGCCGAGTTGAACACGCTATCCCATCTCGTAGACACTGGTCTGGCGCCCAAGCCGATCGGCGGATGCGGCACCGATCTTGGGTTTTGTCTTCTTTACAAACATGTGCCCGGTGCTGTGGCCAGCTTTCACCCCAATGACGTTGGGCACTACCTGGCCCGGCTGCATAAGGTACAGGCACCAGCAGGTTTGCGTCATGTGCCAACCGGAGCCGACGGATTGCGACAGACGGCACGCGAGGTCGCGGCGCGGGTAGCTCAAAACACGTTGCCGCCAATGCCGCGCATCGCGGATGTTCCTCCCGCCAAAACCACGTGCCTGTTGCATGGCGATCTGGTGCCGTCGAACCTTGTTTCAGAATCAGCGGGGTTGGTCGCGATCGACTGGCAATGCCCCGCGGTTGGCGATCCGTGCGAGGACATCGCCATCTTTCTTTCCCCGGCCATGCAGGTTCTCTACGGCGGATCGCCACTGTCAAATGAGGACGAAAGGGCGTTTTTTTCGGCCTATGGCAATGCTGCAGTCGAGTCCCGATACCGAAGCCTCAAACCTCTGTATCACTGGCGCATGGCAGCCTATTGCGCGTGGAAGGCTGAAAGGGGTGAGACCGATTATGCCCGGGCAATGGGGTTGGAACTGGTGGCGCTTCAAAGGTCGGCCAACCCGTAAGCCAGATATGCCGGCGCCAATGCCACACGCCGCAGCGAACCGAACGGGAAACGGCCCGGCGGGGCTTTCATGACCTCGGGATAACGCAACTCTGACCTGCCCAGAACAGTGTCCGCAACCAACGCGCCGGAATAGCTGCCCATGGCGACTCCATTGCCGTGATAGGCAAAGGCGGCATGCAGGCCGGGCTGATCCGGCACAGACGCCGCAAAGGGTGTCAGATCGCGGCTGAGAGCCACGAAACCGGACCAGTGCCAGGGCGCGCCGATGTGTCGCCAGGCGGGGAACATCCGCTCAAAATCGGCACGAGTGCGGGCATGGGCGCGATGGTCTGCGGATGCATTTGTCCGAATTCCGCCGCGCATTCCAAACAGGAACCTGCCATCCGGCATCAGGCGGAAATAGTGCAGCAGGCGGCGGCTGTCATAGGCCATCTGTTGTGACGTCCAGCCCTGTTGTTCCTGTTCTGCCGGCGTGATTGGACGCGTGACCAGAACGCTGGATTGGGCGGGCAGGACGCGGGCGCTCATCCAGTTGGGGATGTCCTCCGCGCTGTAGCCGTTGGTTGCCACGATCACCTGACCCGCCGTGACAGTGCCGTGTTCGGTGAGCAGGGCAAAGCTTGCGCCCGTCCGAGTGACCGAGGTGACGCCTGTGTTGCCATGAACACAGGCACCGGCGTTCTGGGCTGCGGTCAAAAGCCCGACAAGGTATTTGCGCGGGTTTAGCGCAAAGCCGATGGGTGTGGTCATGGCCCCGTGGAATGAACCTGCCATCCCATGGGCCGGCAGGTCGCGGGCTTCGATCAGTTCGGGTGCTACGCCATAAAGCGTTTCGACGCCGGCGGCCTCTCTCTTCATGGCCTCAAAATCGCGGCGGCGGTGAGCCAGCAGGGTTTCGCCCTTTGAGTGGCGGTCAACATCCAGCCCCAGCCGGTCGATCAGGTCCGAAACAAAAAGCACCGCGTCACGCTCTGCCAGTCGATAGTCGCGGCAGCCTTCGGACCCGACCCGGGCAGTCAGTGCTGTATCGGATGCCTTTGAGCCACCGATACAGCAGAACCCGCCATTGCGTCCCGAAGCACCCCACCCGGGTTGCTTGGCATCAAGGACGACAACATCCCTTCCGGCTTCTGCCAGCCGAAAGGCCGCCGATAACCCGGTGAACCCGGCACCAATGATGGCCACATCCGCGACTTTGTCCCCGGCAAGCGGCGCACAGTCGGGAAGAGGCACGGAGTCTGCCCAGAAGCAATCCGCGATCGGTGCGTCCGAATAGGCGTGCGGGCTCAGGATGCGACGCATCAGGTCCGCGCCGCTGCCTGTTCATCCTCAAGCGCCCGCACTGACGCTCGTTTCGAAATCAGCGAGGCGGTGATGACGCCCACGGTTACGATTGCGATCATGATTGTCGACAGGGCGTTGATCTGCGGGTTCACACCCAAGCGGACCGAGGACCATATCTTCATCGGCAGGGTCGTCGCCGAAGGCCCCGACGTAAAGGACGCGATCACGAGGTCGTCCAGCGACAGTGTAAAGGCCAATAGCCAACCCGAAATCACCGCAGGTGCGATGATGGGTAAAGTGACCAGCCGGAACGCCTGCCAGGGTGAGCAGCCCAGGTCCAGCGCGGCCTCTTCCAGCGATTGGTCAAAGCTGACAAGCCGTGACGATACGACAACCGAGACGTAGCACATCGAAAAGGTCGTATGTGCGAGGACAATTGTCAGGATGCCGCGATCAAGGCCGATGCCGATGAACAACAGCAACAATGATAGGCCGGTGATCACCTCGGGCATGACCAGCGGGGCATAGATCATGCCGGAAAACAGCGTACGGCCATAGAAACGCCCGGCCCGCACCATGACGTAGGCCGCCATGGTGCCCAGGATGGTGGCAAAGGTCGAACTGACCACCGCAACCCTCAAAGTGACCCATGCGGCGTCAAGGAAGGCCTGGTTCTGGAACAGTTCGGCATACCATTTGGTCGAGAACCCCGCCCAGACCGTGACCAGCTTCGAGGCGTTGAAGCTGTAGATCACGAGGATGACCATCGGCAGATAGAGAAAGGCAAAGCCAAGTGTCAGCGAGGTGACGTTGAACCACGTGAGCTTTCTCATTTCTCGGCCTCCCGTTGCTTCTGCTCGTTGCGCTGGAACAGGATGATCGGGATCACCAGAATCAACAGCAGGATGATTGCCACCGCCGAGGCCACAGGCCAGTCACGGTTCGAGAAGAACTCTTCCGACAGGACCTTGCCGATCATCAGTGTCTGCGAGCCGCCAAGAAGCGACGGGATCACAAACTCACCGATGGTCGGAATGAACACCAGGAAGCAGCCCGCGATGATACCCTGTTTCGACAGAGGTATCGTCACCAGCCAGAAGGCCGAAGCACGGCTGCAGCCAAGGTCTTCGGCGGCTTCCAGAAGGCTGCCGTCCAGCTTCTCCAGCGCGGCATAGATCGGCAGGATCATGAATGGCAGATATGTGTAAACGATGCCGATATAGACCGCGATATTGGTGTTCAGGATAATCAGCGGTTCCGAGATCAGGCCAAGCGACATCAACGCCTGGTTCAGATACCCTTCCTGGCTGAGGATACCCATCCACGAATAGACGCGGATCAGGAACGACGTCCAGAACGGCAGGATCACCAGCATCAGCAATGTCGGGCGCCATTCCTCGGGTGCGCGGGCCATGGCATAGGCAATGGGATAACCGACGATCAGGGTCAGAACAGTCGAAAAAAACGCGATCTGAAGCGACGACAGATAGGCCTTCCAGTAAAGGTCATCCTCTGTCAGCCAGACAAAATTCTCAAAATCCAGCTCCGTCAGAAAGGCCATGAACCCGGCCCAGCCTTCGGACAGGTCAAGCGAAGGCATATAGGGCGGAATGGCCAGCGCCGTGTCGGAAAGCGAGATTTTCAGGACGATCAGGAACGGCACCAAAAACAGCGCCAGAAGCCAGAAATATGGGATCGCGATCAGGGTAAAACGACGCATGGCTTACCGCTCCAGGAGGACACCGGCGGTGTCCGTCCAGCTGAGCCAGACATCGTCTTCCCAGGTGAAAGACCGGCGCGACAGGCGGCGGTTGTTGGCGGCCTGCGCCTTGATCATGTGACCGTTAGGAAGCGCCACGTGATAGGTCGAGATATTGCCGAGATAGGCGATGTCGTGGATCTTCCCTTTGACCGCGTTGGCGATGTTTTCCGGCTTGGTCGCGGTGATCGCCACCTTCTCGGGGCGGATTGCGAAATGGCAGGTCTGGCCTTTGTCAAACTGGCGCGTGGTGGTGCCGACGATCGCGGGTTGGCCTTCGGCCCAGGCTACGCGGACCTTGTCGCCATCCTGTTCGGCGCGCCCCTCGATCAGGTTCACGTCCCCGATGAAGTCGGCGACATAAGTTGAATTCGGAGTCTCGTAAATCTCGGCGGGGGTGGCGACCTGAATGATCTTGCCGTGGTCCATCACCGCGACCCGGCTGGCGACGGTCATCGCCTCTTCCTGATCGTGGGTCACGATCACGAAAGTCGTTCCGGTCTTTTCCTGAATGTCCATCAGCTCGAACTGGGTGTCTTGGCGCAGTTTTTTGTCGAGCGCGCCCAAAGGTTCGTCCAGCAGAAGCAGTTTCGGTGCCTTGGCCAGCGAGCGGGCAAGCGCCACCCGCTGCCGCTGACCGCCGGAAATCTGGTGCGGTTTGCGGCGAGCAAATTTTTCAAGCCGGGTCAGACGCAGCATCTCATCAACCCGCGCCGCGATCTGATCCTTGGCCATCTTGTCGCGTTTCAAACCGAAAGCGATGTTTTCCCAGACCGACAGGTGCGGAAACAGCGCGTAGGACTGGAACATCATGTTGACTGCGCGCTTGTTCGGCGAGATCGGCGCGATGTCCTTGCCTTGCAACAGGATGGTGCCATCGGTCGGTGTCTCGAACCCGGCGAGCATTCGCATCATGGTCGTTTTGCCACAGCCCGACGGCCCCAGAAGGGCAAAGAATTCCCTTTCATAGATGTCGATCGTCAGGTCGTCGATTGCGGTGAAGTCGCCGAAACGCTTGGTGACATTCTTGAATTGGATGATGGGTTTCGCATCCGGGTCATTCCACGGTTCGAAAACAGTCTGGGCCATGTTGCGAGGTCCTTGTTGGATACAAAAAGCCCGCGCGATTTGGGTCGCGCGGGCTTTGAATTGACGGGGTCAGGTGCCCGACTTGATCTTGGTCCACAGGCGGGTCACGACGCGCTGCACCTTTTGCGGGTACGGCGTGGTTGTGAACAGCTTCTCAAGCGTCGCCTCGTCAGGATAGACCGCCGGATAGTCCAGGATTTCCTGATCGATGAACTCTTGGGCGGCCTTGTTGCCCGACGCATACCAGACATAGTTGGTTGCCGCGGCCGAGTTTTGCGCGTCAAGGATGAAGTTGATGAAGGCGTGGGCGCCTTCCGGGTTCGGTGCATCCGCCGGGATCGCCATCTGGTCAAACCACATCTGTGCGCCTTCTACCGGGATCGAATAGTCGATCTCGTGACCGTTTTCGGCTTCGGACGCGCTGAACTGCGCCTGGAAGACGTCGCCCGACCAGCCGACAGCCACGCAGATGTCCCCATTGGCAAGCGCGGTGATGTATTCCGAGCTGTGGAACTTGCGGATATAGGGGCGAATGGCGGCAAAGACCGCCTCTGCCTTGGCGATTACTTCGGGATCATGGCTGTCGGGGTCTTCACCGATGTAGTTCAGAGCCGCCGGGATCATCTCGGCCGGGGCGTCCAGGAAATAGACACCGCATTCGGCCAGCTTTTCCATGTTGGCCGGATCGAACACCAGAGACCAGCTGTCAAGAGGCGCATCTTCGCCGAGGGCTTCGGTGACTTTGCCGATGTTATAACCGATCCCGGTGGTTCCCCACATGTAGTTGATCGAATAGGCGTTGCCGGGGTCGTATTGTTCGGTGCGGGCCTGGATCACGTCCCACATGTTGCCGTGGTTCGGCAGTTTCGACAGGTCCAGCTTCTGGAAGGCACCTGCAGAAATCTGACGTTGCAGAAAGGTGCCCGACGGGACCACCACGTCATAGCCTGACCCGCCGGCCAGCATTTTGGTTTCTAGCACTTCGTTGGAATCGAAGACGTCGTAGATCAGCTTCAGGCCGGTCTCTTCTTCGAATTTGGTCAGAAGTTCCTCGTCGATATAGTCGGACCAGTTATAGACCCTGACCTCGTCCGCCTGCGCCGCCAGCGCGGTCATGGCGACGGTTGCCGCAAGGGTTGCGATTCTGCGATTCATATCAATCTCCCGTTGGACACCGGTTGACCCGATGCGTTGTGTTGGCGAGAACAATTTGATCAAGTTTTCCCCGTATGGCAATATATCATTGCGTAAATGCCTTGCTGCGGCGCGGTATTCAGGTGGAATCAGAAGAAACGCGATCAGCGATCGCTTGAAAAACGGGCAGTGTGATGCAAACGGCAAATGTCGGTCAGGACAGCAATAATACGGCACCCGCGCCCGCGCATCAGCAGGTCTATCATCAACTGCGAGAGTCGATCCTGTTTGGCGACTTCACACCGGGCCAACCGGTCACTATCCAGGGATTGGTGACGGAACTGGGCGCTGGAATGACACCTGTGCGCGAGGCGATTCGCCGCCTGACCGCCGAGGGCGCGCTTGAGTTTCAAGGCAATCGTCGTGTCACGGTGCCCGAGTTGAACGCGGGCAATGTTGACGAATTAATCATCGCCCGCGAAGCGCTTGAACCCGCACTGGCGCAACGGGCCGCCGAGCGTGCGACGGCGGAACAGATCGCTGCGCTAGAAGCCACGGACCTGCAACTGGATCGTGCCATCGAGCATGGAGATATCCCGGCCTATCTGCGTCTGAATTACGAGTTCCATGCACAGCTATATGCCATTGCCGCTGCGCCGATCCTGACCCAGATCGCGGATGGGCTGTGGTTGCGATTCGGACCGTCATTGCGGGTGGTCTGCGGACGTATGGGCACCCAGAACCTTCCCGACCGGCACAAGGAAACTATCGACGCAATGCGTCTGGGTGATGTCGAAAAAGCCCGTGAAGCCATCCGTGAAGACGTGATTCAGGGCATGGTTCAGATCCGCGAGGCGCTTTATCCCGCCACCGCCTGATCGACAGGCGATTGACAGGAAAAAATTTGATCATATTCTTGGCGGCAATTGTTCGACGCCGTATTCCCGCGCGTCGTTTTGCGAAATGAGGCCCCCGATGAACATGATCACCAATCACATGCCGACCGCCGAATTGCAGGCACTGGACGCCGCCCACCACATGCATCCCTTCACCGCTCAGGGCGAGCTTGCAGAAAAAGGCGCGCGGGTCATTACCGGCGCCAAGGGATCGTGGCTGCGCGACTCTGAAGGCAATGACATTCTGGACGGCATGGCGGGTCTCTGGTGTGTCAACATCGGCTATGGTCGCGAGGAGCTGGCAGAGGTTGCCGCGCGTCAGATCCGGGAACTGCCCTATTACAACACCTTCTTCCAAACCACCCACGTGCCCGCCATCGCGTTGGCGGCGAAGCTGGCGGAACTGGCGCCCGGTGATCTGAACCACGTGTTTTTTGCCGGCAGCGGGTCGGAAGCCAATGACACCAATATCCGCCTTGTGCGCACCTATTGGGACATGAAGGGAAAACCCGACAAGAAGGTTATCATCTCCCGTCACAACGCCTATCACGGGTCGTCCGTCGGATCGGGCAGCCTGGGCGGAATGAGCTACATGCACGCTCAGGGCGGCATGCCGATCCCGGACATTCACCACATCGGTCAGCCCCATTGGTACGCCGAGGGCGGCAACATGACCCCGGAAGACTTTGGTCTGATGCGCGCGCAAGAGCTGGAAACAGCGATCAAGGAACTGGGCGAGAACCGCGTCGCCGCCTTTATCGCGGAACCGATCCAGGGCGCGGGCGGGGTTATCATACCCCCGGCGTCCTACTGGCCGGAAATCCAGCGCATTTGCGACAAATACGAAATTCTTTTGATCGCGGACGAGGTGATCTGCGGCTTCGGGCGTACCGGCAACTGGTTCGGGTCAGAGACGCTGAACATCCGCCCGGATGTGATGACCATCGCCAAGGGGCTGTCGTCGGGCTATGTGCCTATCGGCGGGTCGATTGTGACGGATGAGGTCGCAAAGGTCATCGGCAGCGGCGAATTCAACCATGGCTATACCTATTCCGGCCACCCGGTCGCCGCAGCTATCGCGCTTGAGAACCTGCGTATCCTCGAAGAGGAAAAGATCGTCGACACCGTTCGCACCGAAACCGCCCCTTATCTGAAGGCGAAATGGGAGTCCCTGGCCGACCATCCGCTGGTCGGTGAGGCGGTGATTTCCGGCATGATGGGCTCAATCGCGCTTTCGCCGGATAAGGCGAACCGCGCCGCCTTTGCGTCGCCGGCCGGAACGGTTGGATACATCTGCCGTGAACGCAGTTTCGCCAACAACCTGATCATGCGCCACGTCAATGACCGTATGGTGATTTCGCCGCCCTTGGTGATCTCGAAGGCGGATATCGACACGCTGATCACCCGCGCCCGCATTGCGCTGGACGAATGTCTGGAGCAGTTGAAGGCGCAGGACCTTTTCAAGGCGGCCTGATTGTCAGGTGGCGGGTCGGGTCATCCGGTCTGCCAGACCTTCCAGCAATTGCAGGCAGGCGGACAGTTGGTCGAGGGTCACGAACTCGTCCGGCTTGTGCGCCTGTTCGATGCTGCCGGGACCACAGATCACGGTGTCGGTGCCCATTGATTGAAACAGTCCGGCCTCGGTCCCGAACGGCACGAGGTCGGCCCCGTTTGCGCCGGTCAATTCCATGACAAGGTCGCGGGCCTTGTTCGCGGGGGTAGGGATCAGACCTGCGACTTCGCCAATGATCTCGGTCTCGATATCAGCTTCGGGAAAGACCTGCTGCATGGCTGGCAAGAGGTCATCGGCAACAAAGGCGGTGATCCGTTCGCGCACGAAATCGGCATCCTCGGGGCGGACTGGGCGCATTTCCCAATCGACTTCGGCCTTGCCGGGGATGACATTATGGGCGGTGCCGCTTTCGATGCGTCCGATATTGATGGTGGTCTGGCGCGGGTGGAAGGGGCTGTCGGTGGGGACGCCCCTGTCCAATTCCGCGCGCAATTCCAGCAGCTTGCCAACATAGAGCGCGGCATAGGCGGCGGCGTTGACACCGACATACGGGTCCGAACCATGACCTTCAAGCCCGGAAAAGCGGGCGGTGTATTCGCAGCACCCCTTGTGGCCCTCGATCACACGCATCAGCGTCGGTTCTCCGACAAGTGCCATCTCGGGGCGAATGCCGCGCGCTTCAAGGTCGGGCACCAGCGCACGCGCGCCGCGACAACCGACTTCCTCGTCATAGGTAAAGGCGAAATGCACGGGCGCGGTCAGGTCGCGTGCCGCCATGTTTGGGGCAATCGCAAGGCAGGCGGCCAGAAACCCTTTCATGTCGCAGGTGCCGCGCCCGTATAGCCGCCCGTCCTCTTCCCGCATCACAAACGGGTCGGTGGTCCAGTCCTGCCCTTCGACAGGCACCACATCCGTATGGCCCGACAGCAACAAGCCGCCCGGAACATCTGGCCCGATCGACGCAAAAAGATTGGCCTTTTCCCCGGTGTCGTTCGGCAGGACCAGGGTCCGCGCCCCAATCGCCCGCATCCGCGCCTCGATATAGGCGATGATGTCCAGGTTGCTGTCCGAGGACACGCTCGGAAAACCAACAAGGTCGCCGAGTATGGCCTTGGTCTGGTCAAGTAGACTCATGATTTTACGAACAGTTTTCGAGGGCGGTTGCACAGTGTTTCCGCTGGTCCGCTTTCACCGATCAGGATGGTTTCGGTGATCTCAAGCCCCCAGTCTTTCATCCAGAGACCGGGCATGAAATGGAATGTCATGCCCGGTTGAAGGATCGTCTGGTCCTCGGCGCGCAGCGAAATCGTGCGTTCGCCCCAGTCAGGGGGATAACTGAGGCCAACAGGATAGCCACAGCGTGCGCCGCGTTCGATCCCAGCGCGTTCCAGTGGACCGGCAAGGGCGTTGGCGATGTCACAGGCGCGGTTGCCCGCACGGGCGGCGTCCAGACCGGCCTCCAGCCCCTCTACCAGAGCGGCTTCGGCACGGCGGATGTCGTCGGGCGGGGTGCCCAAGTATAGCGTCCGGCAGAACGGCGCGTGATAGCGGCGGTAACAGCCCGAGAGTTCAAAAAACGTCGCCTCGCCGGTCTGGAAAGGGCGCCCATCCCATGTCAGGTGCGGTGCCACGGCATCCGCTCCTGATGGTAGCAGCGGCACAATGGCGGGGTAATCGCCCCAGTCGTCGCCCACGCCGGTCACTGCGTCGCGCATGATCTCGGCGACGATCAGGTTTTTTGGAATGCCCGGTTCGACCCGCTCCAGCCAACCGTCGACCAGTTTTTCGGAAATGCGTGCAGCCTTGCGCATGAACCCAAGTTCGGCTTGGGATTTGATCCCGCGCTGCCAGTTCACAAGCCCGGTCGCATCGACTAGTTCGACGCCATCGACGGCACACGTCAGGGCGTCATGGGCCTTGGCCGAGTAGTAATAGTTCTCCATTTCAATCCCGACGCGGCCCTTTATGCCGAGGTTACCGAACCGGGTTGCCAGGTCCTGCATCGGGTGGCGCGTGGTCGATTGGACAAAGCCGTCGTCATAGCCGACCACCGCAGAATCCGGCATCCAGACGGTGCGCCGCGCGCCATTGGCGTCCATGGAACGACCCCACCAGACTGGATCTCCGTCACCGGTCAGGATCACGCCTTGATGAACGTAGAACGACCAGCCGTCATAGCCCGTCAGCCAGGCCATGTTCGACGGGTCGGTGACAAAGATCGCGTCCAGCCCGGCGCGCTCCATCGAAGCCCGTGTGCGGGCCAGCCGGTCGGCATATTCCGACATTGAAAAGGGAATGTTCTGTCCCGTCATGGTCGATTCTCACCTGTATCAGGGCGTCTTTCACGTCTCGGCGCGCCTTGTGAGAAAAAGTTGGGGGAAAATATCATTCGCGTCCAGTCTTGTCGCAATTGTTTGCATAAATGCCTGCCTTGCTGTCGTTTTTCGTTTCTTGAACGTCGATTTCAAATCCACGTCCAGCAATTGGTTGCACGACCCTAGCCTCGTATGTTTACCTAGAGTCGATAACCGCAGACCAACTGACGGATCAAAAAACGGGGAGCCGATTTTGGCTAACAAAACTTCAAACGATGCGTTCGTTGAATTCGAACGCGTCCAGAAGAGCTATGATGGCGAAACGCTCGTCGTCAAAGACCTGAACCTCACCATGCCCAAGGGCGAGTTCCTGACCATGCTCGGCCCGTCCGGGTCCGGCAAGACGACTTGCCTGATGATGCTAGCGGGTTTTGAAACCGCGACCCATGGTGACATTCGTCTGGATGGCGTTTCGATCAACAACATTCCACCGCACAAACGCGGGATCGGCATGGTGTTCCAGAACTATGCGCTGTTTCCGCACATGACCATCGCCGAGAACCTGTCGTTCCCGCTGGAAGTCCGCAAGATGGGCAAATCCGAACGCGAGGAAAAGGTCAAGCGCGCGCTGGACATGGTTGAAATGGGCAGCTTTGGTGGCCGCCGCCCGGCTCAGTTGTCGGGTGGCCAACAGCAACGGGTGGCACTTGCCCGCGCGCTGGTTTTTGAACCCGAACTGGTGCTGATGGACGAACCCCTTGGCGCGCTGGACAAGCAGTTGCGCGAGAAGATGCAATTCGAGATCACCCACCTGGCGCACGAGTTGGGCATCACCACCGTCTATGTGACCCACGACCAGACTGAAGCACTGACCATGTCGGACCGAGTCGCCGTATTTGACGATGGCCGGATCCAGCAACTTGCGCCGCCGGATGAGTTGTACGAACAGCCGCAGAACAGTTTTGTGGCCCAGTTCATCGGTGAAAACAACACGCTCGAAGGCGTGATCAAGGACATCAAGGACGGCCGCGCGCTGGTACAGCTCGACGGCGGAGAACTGATCGACTGCAAGCCGATCAACGTCTCGAAGCCGGGTGAACGGACCCGCGTGTCAATCCGTCCCGAGCGGGTGGAATACAACAAGGACCGCCTGCAAGAAGGTGTCCATACACTGAAGGCGGAAGTGCTTGAGTTCATTTACATGGGCGACATCTTCCGCACCCGTTTGCGGGTTGCCGGAAACGAGGACTTCATCATCAAGACCCGGAACGCACCCGACCAGGTGCGCCTGCAACCGGGCCAACAGATCGAGATCGGCTGGCTTCCCGACGATTGTCGGGCGCTGGACGCTTGACCCTGTGCCAGCGCCGACTTCGATCGGCGGGGCACAATTTCAGAACCATAAGACTTCAACAAGGAGAGCGAGAAATATGACACTTCGTAAATTCACCGCTGCCCTGGCGACCTCTGCACTGGTCGCACCGGCGGCATTTGCGGCGGACATGGCGGACGAGCTGACGCTTGTTTCCTGGGGTGGCGCGTATCAGGCCAGCCAGCAGAAAGCCTATGTCGAACCCTACCTGGCGGCAAACCCCGATGTAAAAATCATCTGGGACGAAAGCTCGGCCGAAGCGGTGGCCAAACTGCGCGCCATGAACGAAGCGGGCAACATCACATGGGACCTGGTTGACGTGGTTGCATCGGACTCGATGCGGCTGTGCGACGAAGGCCTGGCGATGGAGCTGAACGCGGACGAGGACCTGGCGGCAGCGCCCGATGGCACCCCGGCATCGGAAGATTTTGGCGATCTTTTGGTATCGGACTGTTTTGCACCGCAGATCGTGTACTCGACCACATTCGGTTATCGCACCGACATGGTTGGCGACACCCCGCCGTCGTCCATCTGTGACGTGTTCGACCTGGAAGCCTATCCGGGCAAACGTTCGCTTCAGAAACGTCCGATCGACAACATGGAGTGGGCGCTTTACTGCGATGGCGTCGCCAAGGAAGACATCTATGACGTGCTCGGCACGGCAGAAGGCGTCGACCGCGCACTGGCCAAACTGGACACCATCAAGGACCAGGTTGTCTGGTGGACCGCCGGTGCGGAAACCCCGCAGCTTCTGGCCGATGGCGAGGTTGTGATGGGCTCGACCTTCAACGGCCGCCTGTTCTCGGCGATTGCCGAACAGGGCCAGCCGATTGGTATGCTTTGGGACATGCAATCGTTCGACCTTGACGGGTGGATCGTTCCCGAGGGTCTGCCCGAGGACCGCAAAGCTCGTGTGATGGACTTCCTCAAGTTCGCCACCGACACCCAGCGTCTGGCAGATCAGGCCAAATACATTTCGTATGGCCCGGCTCGCAAGTCGTCGGCCCCGCTGGTCGGCATGCATGCCGAACTCGGTATCGACATGGCACCGCATATGCCGACCGATCCGGCCAACGCTGGCAACGTCCACATCTATGACTACGAGTGGTGGGCCGACAACCGCGACGATCTGGACGCAAAGTTCCAGGCGTGGCTGGCCAAGTGATCCGTCACTGACATGATCTGTGGCGGGGCGGTTTTCGCCCCGCCGCACAGACACCAATAGGGCCGGATGACAGGCCCGGTGACATCAAAAGCAACGGGGAAAATCATGAGCGATACAGCCAAGTCCGGCCCGGTTCTGGCCGCGGATGGCACACCGCTGAAGCGCAGCCTGGCGCGGGCGCTGCGAATGCAGAAAATGCGCGCGCTGATGCTGATCGCGCCGCTTTTGATCTTCGTGCTTGTGACATTCATCCTGCCGATTGCGGACATGCTGTTCCGCTCGGTTGAAAACCAGATTGTATCCGACACCCTGCCGCGTACCGTGGTTGCGCTGGAGGATTGGGACGCCACCAGCGGCGAAACACCCGGAGAGGCCGTTTTCAAGGCGATGGCCGCCGACCTACAGGAAGCAGCCGCGGCCAAGATTCACACGCGCGTCGGTTCTCGGCTGAACTATGAAACGCCGGGCATCTCGTCCTTGTTCCGCAAGGCAGGCCGCAAAGTCAAAAAATGGGATGTCGAAGGCGACGGTCCGTTCAAGGAGATGTTCCTTGAAGTGGATGATGGATGGGGTGACCCTGACGTCTGGCGCACGATCCAGACCTATTCCCCTCGTCTGACAAATGGCTATTTCCTGAATGCTGCGGATATGCAGAAAGGGCCGGATGGCCCCGAAATGCGTCCCGAGAATGAACGGATCTACTGGGTTCTGTTCCAGCGCACCCTGTTCATGTCGCTGGTTATCACCGCCTCGTGTATCCTGCTGGGTTACCCGGTGGCGTGGATACTGGCGAACCTGCCATCGCGTACCGCGAACCTTTTGATGATCCTCGTCTTGTTGCCGTTCTGGACGTCACTTCTGGTGCGGACATCGGCCTGGAAGGTGATGTTGCAGCAGCAGGGGGTTATCAACGACACACTGGTCTGGCTGGGGCTGGTGGCCGATGACGCGCGGCTGGTGATGATCAACAACCAGTTCGGCACGATTGTTGCCATGACCCACATCCTTCTGCCGTTCATGATCCTGCCAATGTACTCGGTGATGCAGACCATCAACCCGTCCTATCTGCGTGCGGCGAAATCGCTGGGAGCCACGAACTGGACCGCGTTCTGGAGGGTCTATTTCCCGCAATCCGTGCCGGGCATCGGGGCGGGGTCGATCCTCGTCTTCATTCTGGCAATTGGTTACTACATCACACCGGAACTGGTTGGGGGCACCAAGGGTGTCTTTATCTCAAACCGGATCGCCTTCCACATCTCGTCCTCGCTGAACTGGGGTCTGGCGGCGGCGCTGGGCACGATTCTTCTGGTGGTCGTCCTGATCCTGTACTGGGCCTATGACAAGATCGTGGGCATCGACAACGTGAAGCTGGGGTAACTGACATGGCGCTGACACCTGTCCAACCGCAAACACCCGCCTTCACCGCAGGCATGTCCGCCCTTGCCGGAGGCTTTGCCGGGATATTCGTCGGCACCGCCAATGGATCGACCGGGCTGGGGCTGGCCATCGGCGCGGTCCTGTTGGGCGCTCTGGGGTTCATCTTCTCGGCACTCTACAAACAGGAAAAACCGGCCCGCTGGGGCGTTCTAGCCCTTTTCGTGATCCTTGGTGTGGCGATGGCGGGCATCCCCGGAGCCGTCATGGGCGCCTTGTTCGGCTGGGTCTTTGGCTGGTTCATCTTCTGGATCGCGACGGGCAATTACCGGTCCAAACTGCCACCCTATGCCACCTCCGGGCAGGTGCTTTGGCATTTCACGTTCCGCGTGATTTGCGGCGCGATCTTCGTTTTTCTGATCACGCCGATCCTTGTGGTGATGCCGCTGTCATTCAATGCGGAGGATTTCTTCACCTTCACGCCCGAGATGCTGCAGTTCAAGGCCGAGGGCTATTCTCTGAAGCATTACCGCGACTTCTTTACCAATGACGACTGGCAACAGGCGTTGTGGAATTCTGTCGCGATTGCGCCGGCGGCGACGGTTCTATCTGTCGGTTTTGGCACGCTGGCGGCCATTGGCCTCAGCCAACCGCATGTGCCGTTCCGCCGGGCAATCATGGCGATCCTGATCTCGCCGATGATCGTACCGCTGATTATCTCGGCGGCCGGCATGTATTTCTTCTACAGCCGGATCGGACTTCAGGGGACCTATGTCGGCGTGGTTCTGGCCCATGCTGCGCTTGGTATTCCCTTTGTGATTATCACCGTGACCGCGACATTGGTCGGCTTTGACCGCTCGCTGACCCGAGCTGCGGCGAATATGGGTGCCGACCCGGTCACCACCTTTTTCAAGGTGCAGATGCCGCTGATCCTGCCCGGTGTAATCTCGGGCGGGTTGTTTGCCTTCATCACGTCGTTTGATGAAGTTGTGGTCGTTCTTTTTGTTGGCTCTGCTGGTCAAAAAACGCTGCCATGGCAGATGTTTACAGGGCTACGAGAGCAAATCTCTCCCACCATCCTCGCGGTGGCGACGATCCTCGTGGTGATTTCGATCGCGCTTTTGACAACGGTAGAGATGCTGCGCCGACGGTCCGAACGGCTGCGTGGTATGTCGCCCAGCTGACGAACAAAAAAGGCCCGGTTCAGCAACCGGGCCTTTTTGCTATCTGAACCTGCAGATCAGATGAACTTCGTCGCGCCGCCGCCAACATCGCCATTGACCAAGCCGCCGTCGACAATCAGCGTCGATCCTATCACGTAATCCCCCGACCGCGCAGCAAGATACACGGCCGCCGCTGCCATGTCTTCGGGGATGCCGATGCGACCTGCCGGGATCGCCTTGGCCACCGCGTCGCCGTAATCCCTCGCGGCACGGTTCATGTCGGATGCAAACGCTCCGGGCGCAATCGCTGTGACGCCGATATTGTCGGATATCAGATGCCCTGCCATGCGTTTGGTCAGTTGCAGGATAGCGGCCTTGGACGCCTGATAGGAATAGGTCTCCCACTGGTTCAGGCGGATGCCGTCGATCGACCCGATATTGATGACCTTGGCCATTTGGCCAGACTCGCCGGATGCCTTCAACATTCCGTGCAGCGCCTGCGTCAGGAAGAAAGGGGATTTCACGTTGAGGTCCATCACCTTGTCCCACCCCGCTTCAGGGAACTGGGCAAAGGGTTCGCCCCACGCGGCACCGGCATTGTTGACGAGAATATCAAGGTGATCCTCGCGCTTGCCGAGCTCTTCCGCCAGTGCCTTGCAGCCCTCGACAGTTGAAATATCACCGGGAATCGAGATGCAGTTCCCGCCCAGTTCGTGCGCTGTCGCGTCACAGGCATCGGCCTTGCGCGCGGTGATATAGACGCGCGCGCCCTGCGCGATGAAGCCTTCGGCAATCATACGTCCGACCCCGCGCGAACCGCCGGTAACAAGGGCCACTCGGCCTTCAAGTGAGAAGAATTTGGTCAAGTCCATCTGGTGGGTCTCCGGTGTCATGCGTTTCCAAACCACGCATCGCGCATAGTCAGACAGGTGTCGTCCATCCCGCGCAGGAATGCGAAATCGGTTTGGGTTTTTGGCAGTTCATAGGCAAAGAAATAGCGGCACGATGCCAGCACCCCATCGCGGAAGGCGTCATCCTCACCGCGCTTGGTCAGAGCGGTTTCGGCCCGCCACAGGTGCAGCGCGGCGATCACCACATGACCAAACGTATTGAGGTAGAGCGTCGCATTGGCAAGACTCCTGTTAACGTCCGGTTCGGCACATAGGGTCCGGGTGGTCTCGCTCAGCTCTTGGATGGCGCTACGCAGGGCCGCCACATGGGGTTTGAGTTCCCCGTATGCGTCAGCACGTGTTGCAATCGCGTCAAGCTCTTCCAACAGCGCGATAAAATCCGCTCCGCCTCTCATCCGCACTTTGCGGCCCAGAAGGTCCAGCCCGTGGATGGCATAGGTGCCCTCGTGGATATGGTTCAGGCGGTTGTCGCGATAGAACCGTTCCATCGGGAAGTCGCGGGTATAGCCATAACCACCAAGGATCTGGATGGCGTGCTTGTTGGCTTCAAGACAGTGTTCCGAAGGCCAGCTTTTGGCAATTGGAGTAAGCACGTCGAGAAGCCCGTTCAGCCGCTTCTGTTCATCGGGGTCGTCGGTCACGGACATTCGGTCCACCAGCGCGGCGCACCACGAGGTCAGGGTCGTCGCGCCCTCGACCGCGGTTTTCTGCGCGAGTAGCATCCGGCGGACATCGGCGTGGTCGATGATCGGAAGTTGCGGCGATGTGGCGTCCTTGTTCAACGGGTGCCGGCCCTGCAACCGTTCGCGGGCGTATTGCAGAGAGGCAAGATAACCGCCCAGCCCGCACATTGCCGCCCCGTGGCCCACCGCCAGACGCGCTTCGTTCATCATGTGGAACATAGCGGCCATGCCCGCGCCCTCGGCCCCGACCAGCGTGCCGATCGTGTCGCCGCCATCCGAGAAGTTCAGCAGGCAGTTGGTGGTCCCGCGTTGCCCCATCTTGTGGTTGAGACCACCCAGAGTAATGTTGTTCCAGTCGCCGACCTGCCCGTTTTCGTCCACCCGATAACGCGGTACCAGAAACAAAGAAATGCCTTTGACCCCCGGCGCGCCGCCCGGAATCTTAGCCAACACCATATGAACGATGTTCTCTGACAACTCGTGATCGCCGCCGGAAATCCACATCTTGGTGCCGGAAATGCGATAGGTTCCGTCACCCTGCGGTTCAGCCTTGGTGGTGATGTCCGAGAGAGAAGATCCGGCTTGGGGTTCAGAGAGGCACATGGTCCCGAACCAGCGCCCTTCCAGCATCGGCGGTAGGTAAGTTGCGACCTGTTCCGGTGACCCGAAAGCGCGCAGCATGGCGGCATTGGCCTGCGTCAGGAAGGCGTAATTCGCAAGTGCATTATTGGCGCAGGTAAACAGGCCACTGACCGCCAGCGACAGCAGTTTCGGCATCTGCATGCCGCCATCGCCCTCGTCGAACCCCGCGGCAAAGAAACCGGCCTCGGCATAGGCCGCAAGCGCTTCTTTCGCCTCTTGCTGGATGACGACCTTACCGTCCACCACGCGGGGTTCGTTCGCGTCCATTTCCGCGGCAATCGGTTCAAAGTGTTTGGCGGCAATTGCCTGGGCACTGTCGAGGATCGCTTCCGCCGTCTCGTGGTCATAGGCGGCGTACCGGTCGGACGAAGTCAGACGATCCATTCCCATCACGTCAAACAGCAGGAAGTCTAACTCTTGCCGGTCCACGAATTGCGCCATTCCCGATCCTCCCTTCGATCATTTTGCAGGCACGATAAGCGATTTACACTTTCTGCAAAGGGCGAAGGGGCAACGACGTAGGGTCAATTGGTGCTGGCCGCCGTCAGGTGGTCACCAGAGCGCCGCAAGTCCCGCCGCCAGTCGGTCACGCACCATGCGGAAGCGTGTGTTTTCGCGCGTGTCCTCTTGTCCCGCAACCCAGATGGGCACAGACATAGATGGGGCAAGGTGGGACACGTCATAAAGATCGGGAACCGCGTCACCCACAAAGCGGGGCATCAGCGCAGCCGCATCACTGTGCCGAGCCATTTGGCACAGGACAAGAAAGCTGTCAGCGCCGCCCATAATAAGGCTTTGGTCAAGGTTGTCCTTCATCCACTGAGCAGTTGAAGTCTGCCCCAGCGACCCCTCCAGCCGCAGCCATGTCCTAGGGTTCGGCGTCGTTGCGTAGACACCGAAATGCAGATGGTTCGCCACCCGCCCGATCATGCCTTCGGTCAGGCTGATTGCCGGGCGGATCGAGATATCTGCAGAAAGCCGCGACAGATCGAGATGCGAGTTCCCGCTGAGAAGAGAAATATCCATCTGCGGAAATTCCTTCACGATGTCGGCGATGATCGCAGGCAGGATCATTTGGCTCAGGCTGTCGGTCGAGGTTATGCGAACTGGTCCCGTCGTGTCCCGGTCCGTTCCCGAGACGGCCCGGTCGACCGAGAAAACGGCGGCCTCGACTTCGCGGGCCGCGCGAAGGATAGCTTCGCTGCCCGGCAATAGCCGATAGCCCGTTGCAGCGCGGGCAAAGATCTTGCGACCGTGGCGTTCCTCAAAACTGGCGACACGGCGCAGGACCGTGGCATGGGTCACGCCCAGGTTCTGTGCGGCAGTGTTCACCGACCCGCTTTCGGCAACGGCCAGAACAAAGCGGATATCGTCCCAATTCGACTTGTTCATATTTTAACAACTAGAGTGGATTTTCCGGGAATGGAAATACAAACTTGGAACGCTAACATCTAGAAACATGTTTTCATCCTGAGAGGTATTCCCGATGTTTTCAGTCCGCAAAACCGCGCTGGCCGCTGCCCTGATCGGCGCAACTGCCGGTGCTGCCTTTGCCGATGGCCATGCCAACCCGGCAGTCAAAGCACGCCAACAGGTCATGAGCCTTTATGCCTTCCATCTTGGTACGCTTGGGGCCATGGCGCAGGGCAAAATGGACTATGATGCGGAGATGGCAACCAAAGCGGCATCGAATCTTGCGGCGCTGACCTCGCTGGATCAATCGATGATGTGGCCCGCCGGGACCGATTCGGGGTCGATGGAAGGCACCCGCGCCAAGGCCGAGATCTGGTCGAACTTCCCTGACGTTGGCGCCAAGGGCAAGGCACTGGCCGACGCGTCGATGGCGATGAAAGAGGCCGCGGGTGGTGGCCTGGAATCACTGCAGGCGGCAATGGGTCCGCTCGGTGGGGCCTGTGGCGCGTGCCACAAGGCGTATCGCGAACCTGAAAGCTGATTTTGTCGAATGAAGTGGCTAACCGCTTTATTGATCTTGCTCTTCGCAGGGGCCGGCGTTGGCTGGCTCCTGACGTCTCCTGAACGGGTGTCCCCTGACCAATTGGCAGGAATCACGCCGGACCTGAAATTGGGCGAGCAGGTATTCTATGCCGGCGGCTGTGCCTCGTGCCATGCTGCGCCGGGGGCTGAAGGCGATGACAAGCTGATCCTTGCGGGTGGGCACAGTTTCCCGTCGCAATTCGGCACGTTTATCGCGCCGAACATTTCGTCCGACAAGAACGCCGGGATTGGAGGCTGGAGTGACGAGGACCTCGCCAACGCAATGCTTCATGGCACCAGTCCGGAAGGCCAGCATTATTACCCGGCTTTCCCCTATACCTCCTATGCTCAGATGAACGTCGAGGACATCGTGTCCCTCAACGCTTTCCTCAAGACATTACCAGCCGTTGCAACCCCGGCCCCAGCGCATGAAGTGGGGTTCCCGTTCAATATCCGGCGTGCGCTTGGCGGCTGGAAGCTGTTGTTTGCCCGGTCCGGCTGGGTGGTGACCGGCGATCTGACCCCAGAGCAGGAACGCGGCCGTTACCTTGTCGAAGGTCCGGGGCATTGTGGCGAGTGTCATACGCCACGCAACGGCCTTGGTGGGCTGGATCTTGGAAAATGGCTGACCGGGGGACCAAACCCATCAGGCAAGGGCAAAATTCCGGCTTTGACGCCGGATCAACTGGACTGGTCCCAAGGCGATATCGCGGAATACCTGAAGTCGGGCTTCACACCCGAGTATGACTCGGCGGGTGGTGAGATGGTGGATGTGATCGCCAATACCTCGAAGCTGTCCGACGCAGACCGCGCAGCAATCGCAGCTTATCTGAAGCTTCCGCAACTGGCTGCAGGCGACGCATCGGACTGATCGGCGGCCGTTGACCTTCCGGGGTTGGCGGTTTCCTCCGGCAGGCGGATGGCCAGCCAGACGGCGCACAGTTTCAGCAGGCAAGGCAGAACCGCGTAGGCCAGCGTCAACGCGAATAGCGCAGAATCGTTGTTGGTCATGCCTGGTTGAAATCCAGCCCAGCCCAACATCGGCAAGACCAGAACAGCCGCAATCGCCAGTGCCAGCTTGGTGGCAAAGGCCCAGATGCCAAATGCCTGCCCTGTGCGAAGACCCGCGCGTTCAAGCTGAATGGCATACATAGCGGGCAGAACAACCATGTCCGCCCCAAGCGCCGCGCCCGTCACAATTGTGATTAAAGCGAACCCAATTGCCGCGCCGGGGGCCAGCGTCACCGTTCCGGCAAATCCTGCAATCGCCAATCCCATGGCGAGGATCAGAACCCGCCGACCTCCGATCCGGTCCAACAGCCGGGTCCAGACAGGCATCGACAATCCGGCGCTCGCAAAGAACAGCACAAGAAACGCACCCGCCATGTCACCCAGCCCAAGCTTGTCCTCGACAAAGAACAGGAAAAGGGTCGAAGTGATGGCAACTGGCAAAGCGTTCACAAAAGCCAGAAGCAAAAGCCGATGCGCGCCGGACGCGGCCAGGCCGCGCAGCGTCACTGGCTTCGATGACGCTGACGACAGCGACCAAAGGGGGCGCGAGAAAAGCCAGAGCAGCAGGATCGCAACTGCGAGAACCCAACCAAATTGACCATAACCGTTGCCACCGGCCATCCGTGACAATAGGTCGGGTGACATTGCCGCAAGAACAATACCCAACACGGTCCCTACTTCTCGGAATGCGGCCAGTCGGAAGACCACGCGCGGCACAGATGAGCCTGCTATGGCGGCGGTTTGTCCGTAGAACAATATGCTGCCCAGCGAAAAAGCGCTGAAGATAAGAACCAGCGACAGGGTCAGCCACCAGATCGGCGGAATTACCGGATCAAGTGAAAACAGCATGACAAATCCTACCGCCATACCCAGTGCGGCAAGGGCGGCAAAAAAAGAGCGGTGGGCAGGAAATCGGTCGATAAGCCATCCCAGCGCCGGATCCTGCGCGAAATCCATAACCCGGATGCCAATCAGTACCGCGCCGATAACACCCAGCCCAAGACCCAGCTCTGTTGCAGCGTAGCGCGGCAAGTGGATGTACAGCGGAAGTCCGGCCGCGGCCAGCAACATTGCAAAGCCGCTGACCGGCAGGAACCGTGTCATTGGCCGCGCAGTTTCCGCGACACCGAGGCCATCCGGCTCTGGTCCGACAGCCAGATTCCAAGGAAGCGCTGGCTGATGCTGGCATGACTCATCTGACAGGTCTTGGTGCCGTTGAACCAAAGCGACACACGGTCGGGCGTTTCGGCATAGGCCAGAAATCTGTCGCCGCTTTCCACAGTGCGAAAACAGCCTGACAACGATGCCCGGATCGCGGCATGATCGCCCGAACGACCCTCCATGCGCTCAAGCTCTTGCATGGTCGACCAAACAAGCGTGTCGCGGTCGAACCCACGGACATAGGTCAATTCCAGAGCGAAGCGACTGTTCCAATCGAAACGGTTTTCCTGAGCGTACAGCGTTGCGCGATAGACGGGCAGACCCAGCCATCTCACGGTGACATCGCCGATCAGGTTGGGAACGGCGGAAACAAGATTTGCGGGTTTGGCGGGCGCAATGCTGCCTTGGGCCACCAGCAGGGCCGTAAGTGCTACGATCCGGATAAGGTACATATCGACTTCCTCCTGTCCCTTGCTACGGGCGGGCGGCGGTCTTGGATCATTTATGTGGTTTCAGTATCCGCGGGAAAGGTTAGAACAATGCCCCGGCGATATGGGGATGTAGCCCTGCATTGGCTGCGATCATGCCCTTCTGACGCGGGTCAGGGTTGTTGAACCGAAGCTGGTCGCCTTTCCGGTCCGTGGCCATCGCGCCAGCTTCCTGAAGAATCACGGTGCCGGCGGCAATGTCCCATTCCCAGGTGGGCCGCAAGGTCAGCATGGCGTCATAACGACCCTCGGCCACCAGCGCGAGCCGATAGGCCAGAGACGGGCGGTGACTGCGCCGCACGTTCGGCGCACCCGATTTCCAGTGTTCTGCAGCCATCACGGGGCGGGCCGCCAACAGGCTGGCACCGCTGAGGTCATTGTGGACCGAAGGAGAAATGGGCGCGCCGTTCAGCGATGCGCCCTCGTCGGTTGCAGCGGCATAAAGCTTGTCCCGCATCGGCAGGAACACGACCCCGGCAATGACTTTTCCACGTTCGGCAATCGCCAGTGAATGCGCCCAGGTATTCGACCCCTCGATGAAGCTTCGGGTGCCGTCGATCGGGTCGATGATGAACACCCGGCTGGCCTCAAGTCGCGCCGGGTCATCGGTCGATTCCTCGCTCAGCCAGCCATAGTCGGGGCGGGCAGTGCGCAACTCGCGTTCCAGCATGGCATTCACGGCAAGATCGGCTTCGGTCACCGGTCCGGCACCGCCGGGCTTGTCCCATTGCCGGTTCGACTGGCCAAGGAAGCGTGTTGCGATCTTGCCAGCTTCCTGCGCGGCGTCGATCAAAAGGGCAAGATCAGGTGCCGGCAATGGTCATCCCTTCGACCAGAAGCGATGGCACAACGCGGCTAAGGTGAGTGCGGGCGTCGTTGGCCGGAATGATGTCGCGCAGCATATCACGCAGATTGCCGGCGATGGTGCATTCGTTCACCGGGCGCACGATCTTGCCGTTCTCGATCCAGAACCCGGAAGCGCCGCGAGAATAGTCTCCGGTGGTCGGATTGATTGTCGACCCGATCAGCGAGGTCACCAAAAGCCCGGTTCCCATCTGCACGACCAACTCGTCCCGTGACGCAACACCCTGCGTGAGGTTAATGTTCCAGCTGGTTGGCGAGGGTGGAGATGAAACCCCACGCGCCGCGTTTGCAGTCGACGCCATGCCCAGCTTGCGGGCATTGGCCAGGTCCAGCGTCCAGCCGGTCAGCATACCATCTGCCACGATGTCCCGTTTGCGTGTCGCCAGCCCCTCGGCGTCAAAAGGCCGCGAGCCCGAAACGCGCGGGCGATGCGGGTCCTCGGACAGGGTAAGTCCGCTGGGCAGCACCTGATCACCCAGCGCATCACGCAGCCAGGATGAACCGCGCGTGATCATGGCTCCGTTGACCGCCGCCAGAAGGTGGCCGATCAACGAAGACGAGATACGCTCATCAAACAGGACGGGAAACGTACCGGTTGGCGGTTGACTGGCGCCGTGCCGGTCCACCGCGCGGGATGCGGCCGTGGCGCCGATATCCTCGGGCGTTCTCAAGTCGGACTGGAAGATACGCGTGTCGCCGTCATAGTCACGTTCCATATCCGACCCGCATCCGGCGATGGCAACGCAGGAAATACCGCGATCGGTGCGGCGATACCCGCCGGCAAATCCGTTGCTGGCAGCCAGGAAAACCTCGGAAGAGGAATAGCCCGCCGATGCCGCCTGAACCTGGCTAATCCGATCGTTTGCAAGGGCTGCGGCCTCTGCCCGGGCTGCGTCGTCCTGTAGTGCTGACGGGGCAGGTTCCGGCGTCGGGTCCGCCAGTTCCAAGGCGGCAATATCCCAGTCACGTGCAATCTGATCCGGGTCGGCAAGCCCGATATGCGGGTCGTCAGGTGCTTCGCGGGCCATGGCGACGGCACGCTCGGCCATTTCGCGGATGCTGTCGGCGCGGGTTTCCGAGATCGAGACATTGGCTTGCTTCTGGCCAATCAACACTCGCAGTCCCAGGTCGATCCCCTCGGAACGCTCAGCATGTTCAAGTTTGCCCTGCCGCACGTCGATCGCAACCGAGGTGCCCTTGGCGACCAGTGCGTCCGCGGCGTTTGCCCCGGCGCTTTTCGCCGCGTCAATCAACGCGCCCGCGAGGTCTTGAAGATCCGGCCCCATGTCATCCTCTCGATTGTAGTGTTCCTGACGAGGTAGTCGGCGCCGCCCGCCCGCGCAAGTCCGGTGAACGGAAAAGGGCCGCGCCAACCCATGAAGCGCGGCCCAATATTGTCATCGCGGACAGCTTACTTGATGCGCTGCCCGTTCGCCAGGACATGCCCCTGCGCGTTGACTTCGATCTTCGAGTTCAGCTCATCTTCACCTGCGCCTGGCACGGCGAACATGCCCATCATCATCCGCGCACCCATGGCCTGCTCTTCCGGCACCAGCCCCATCTGGACCAGCTTGTCGATCAACCCGTTTGCGCCCATGATGGTTACATTCAGTTCACCTTCGGGGCGGGGCATCCCGTCAAAGGATTCGAGGTCCGAATTGTCGAAAGTGAACGCCCCGGTGCCGTTGGCACTGGCGCCCGCCAGCTTGATGGTCAGGTCGTTGAGCGTAATCGCGTTCAATTCACCAGGAGGAGCCGACATTTCCTCGGCCTCAGGGCTCATCAGGTCAATCAGAACTGTGGCGAGCCCGGTCATATCAAACGTCAAAGTCGCCGGATCACGCGGCAGAACGCCAGCGGGATCAAAAATACCCCACAGCATGTCGGCCATCGTCAGGTCGACAAGGCTGAGCTTGAGCGCGAAATCCTGCGGTTCGTCCTTGGCCATAAGGGGGACATCGAAACCATAGCCGAATTGACCGGCGGCAAAGGAAACCGGCAATGGGATTTCCGGCCCCATTATGTTGACGGTCAGGTCTGTGGTGCCCCCCGAATAGGCCATCTGTTCTTCGCTGAGGATCACGGCTAGTGATCCACCACCCGCCGACATGTCGATATTGGTGGTGCCGGCGCCCTCGGTCACGGCCATTTTGACATCCGTTGCTCCGTGCTTGAAGTCGCCATCGACCTTGAAGCCGTTTGCAAACATGGCAGCGGGGTCATCGGGGTCGATCTCGGACGGCATGTTGGTGCGGCCTGCGAAATCCAGACCGGCAACCGACGCGTTCATGTCCACCGTTTCTCCCTCGGGGTCTTTGACATCGACATTGAACGTCATCAACTCGGCACTGAATTTCTGCTCGATCCCGATCATGTCGCCAATCGTCATCGACGACATACCTGCAAGTTTCATCAGCGACAGCTCGAAGGCCACATCGGGCACGGCTTCGCCATTCACCACCAACTCGGTCAGCGCAACCGATGCTTCGGTGGCGTCATAGACATAGGTGATGTCCAACGGCGCGCCGGATGCCACCATGTTCATATCGGTGTAGGTGAGCAGGACGCTCACATCAGCGGTTTCCCCTTCTCCGCTGGCCTTTGCCTTGATGGGCATCTGCGCGGGAAGTTCGATCCGCACCGTGCCGTCGCCCTGATCGATAAAGGCGATATCGCCCATCATCATGTCAAGGCGGCCCTCGCCTTCGGGCAGGTCCATGCCCAGCGTCAGCCCGGACACATCAAGCCGCCCGCTGCTTTCCGATTCGGTTGCGTTCACTTCGTATCCGAAACCAGTGAAATAACCCGACCAGCTGTCCCAGACCTCGCGCGGGCTGACGTCGGCCGCGGCGGCGCCAGCCAAAATAGTCGAAAGGGCCGTGCCTGCGGCCAGAGATGAAATACGGTTCATGATTGAAACCTCTCTTGGATAAATTTGTTACAGCTTCCGACTTCGAAAGGTCAGGGTCAAGGGGCGACGGGCTGGACCTTCAATCGTCACGCAGCTAGGTCTTGGCGACAACAGGAAGGAGACGTTCATGACATATGTGGCAGGAAAGACAGTGGTCATTACCGGGGCCAGCCGAGGCATCGGTGAAAGCGCGGCGCGCATATTTGCAGAGGCAGGCGCAAATGTTGCGCTTCTGGCGCGTTCCTCGGGCGATATCGAACGCATTGCGGGCGAGATTGGAGAAAATGCCCTGGCCATCGCGTGTGACGTTTCGGATGCCGAAGCGGTCGAGGCGGCGATGGTTGCGACCGAAGCGAAATTTGGCGGTATTGACATCTTGATCAACAACGCCGGACTGATCGAGCCGATTTCCCACTTGGCGTCTTCTGACCCCGAAGGCTGGGGCAAGGTCATCGATATCAACGTCAAAGGTGTCTATTACGGCATGCGTTCGGTGATCGAGCGGATGAAGAAACGCGGTGGCGGGTCGATCCTGACCATCTCGTCCGGTGCGGCCCATGGCCCGGTCGAGGCGTGGTCTCATTATTGCGCGTCCAAGGCCGCGGTGAACATGCTGACCCGTTGTGTCGACAAGGAAGAGCGCGAAAACGGCATCCGCGCCATCGGCCTGTCGCCGGGCACGGTCGCAACCGAGATGCAGCGCGAGATCAAGGCATCCGGCATCAATCCGGTTTCGAAACTGGAATGGTCTGACCACATTCCCCCGGAATGGCCTGCAAAATGCCTGTTGTGGATGTGTGGTCCGGGTGGCGATGACTGGCTCGGCGACGAGATCGCGCTGCGCGACGAAGATATCCGCAAGGCGGTCGGCCTGAAATGATCGAACTGGCCAAAGAGCCGTCGGGCCTGTGGATCGTCACGATCGACCGGCCCGACAAGGCGAATTCCCTGACCGAAGCGATGCTGACCGAACTGGCGGAAATCGCGGAAGCGGCAGGCGAGGCACGGGCACTCATCCTGACAGGTGCAGGCAAGGTGTTTTCCGCCGGGGCAGACCTTGACGAAGCCCGTGCGGGGCTGGCCACTTCGGATGTGTGGGAGCGGCTTTCCGGTGCAATCGCTGCGCTGCCGGGCCTGACCATTGCCGCGCTGAACGGAACTTTGGCTGGGGGCGCAAACGGCATGGCGCTGGCCTGCGATTTGCGGATCGCGGTGCCGGGTGCAAAGTTCTTTTACCCGGTAATGAGGCTGGGCTTCCTGCCGCAACCCTCGGACCCGCGCCGCATGGCGGCGTTGATTGGCCCGGCCCGCACCAAGCTGATCCTGATGGGCGGGCAGAAGATCACAGCCGAGGACGCCCTGTCCTTTGGGCTGATTGACCGGATCGTCGACCCGGATGCGTTAATCGACATGGCGCGCGACCTTGCCGCCGACACATTGGCTGCTGATCCCGCGATTGCGTCGGGTATCAAGGAGCTTTGCCGCTAGGCATTTTTGGGCATTTCCGACCAGTAAAAAGTCGCGCCGTTCGGGTCTCTTGCGCGCCTAACGTCGGCGGCGCGGTCCGGGGGTGCGGCTTTTGAAACCCGGCGGGCGTTTCTGAACCCAACGAATGAACTTTGCCAGCCGGGGATGCGCGCGCAGGGCCGCGATGGTTGCGAAGTCGCGCGCCAGTTCCGCTTCGGTCAGGGTTGCGTGGATTTCGTTATGGCAAATCTGGTGAAGTCGCACGGTGGGGCCGCCCTTGCCGCCTTTCAGCTTCGGGATCAGATGGTGTTGGCTTTGTGGCACGTCCGCGGGGATGGGGCGGCCGCAGAGGGGGCAGATCGGATCGGTCACCGTGGTCTTTCCAGTTCTTTTCCTTGTCTAATCGGACCTCATTGGGCATGAGGAAAGCAAGGTGAACGTGGTGTCAAAGGGTGATCATGGAAAGCCAGGCTGAACTTGTTGCCATCGGGCAGGACTATCTGGAACAGGGTTGGGAGCTGGCAGAGGGCTGGCTTCTGAGCCCGGCCGCATGGTCGCAGCTGGCGCTTCTGGTGCTGGCCTATTTCGTGGCGCTTCTGGCCACGCGGCGACTGCGTCCATTGCTGGTCAAGGCGCTGGCGCCGAAAAAAGAACAAGACGGACCGACTGCAAAGGTCCGCCGAGCCCTGTTGATCCTGACACCGCTGCTGTTGCCGGTTCTGGCTTATGTCTTTACCGGCATTGGCGAAAACGTGACGCGGTCGCTGTTCAATTCTGGCGCGGTCATTGCCTTCGGTAAGCGCGTGTTCATCTTCATCGCAGCCCGCATCCTGGTGCGTGAAATCATCAAGGACCCGCTGTTCAAGGTCATTGGGCGCTATGTGCTTGTCCCGCTGGCCGCTCTTTATGCGCTGGGATTGATGGATGAGTTGGTGGGGCTTCTGGAAGACACAGTGGTGCCGCTGGGCAACCTGTCCTTCTCGCTTCTGTTTGCCGTGCGGGCGCTGATCGTCGGTGGAGTGATCTTCTGGCTGGGAAGATGGTCGGCCGAGCAGTCGTCATCGCTGATCAAGGCGCAGGACGATATGCGCCCCGCGACGCGCGAACTGGCGGCCAAGGCCGCCGAGATCGCGATTTTCGGGATCGCTTTCCTTCTGTTAATGAACATCCTCGGGATTTCGCTGACGTCGCTGGCGGTTCTTGGCGGCGCGATCGGCGTTGGTCTGGGCTTTGGCCTGCAGAAGATTGCATCGAACTTCATTTCGGGCGTGATCCTTCTGCTGGAAGGGCAGGCAACCGTGGGCGACTATGTGGAACTGGATGGCGGCGAGGCCGGGACCATCGTCAAGACCACCGCCCGCGCGATGATCCTGGAAACCTTCGACGGACGCTGGATCGTGGTCCCAAATGAGGATTTTATCACCACACGGGTCATCAACTTTTCGGACCAGGGATCGGCGAACCGCTACGAGGCACCGTTCTCTGTATCCTATGACACCGACATCAACCTTGTGCCCGATATCGTGGAAAAGGCGGTCGCAACCCACCCCGAGGTCCTTGATGACCCATTTCCACCGGACTGCGAGTTGCGGGGATTTGGCGACAGCGGAGTCGACTTCTGTGTCGAGTTCTGGGTGAACGGGCTGGATGACGGTAAAAACAAGTTTACCTCGGACGTGCTTTTCCTGATCTGGAACGCGCTGAAGGACAACGGTATCGAGATCCCCTATCCGCATCGCGTGATCGAAGTGAAGGGCGACATCCCGACAAAACCAGCATGACGGATGCGCTGGTCATTGGGGCCGGGCCAGCCGGCCTGATGGCGGCCGAGGTCATGTCGGCGCGCGGCCTGTCGGTCTTGGTGGCCGAGGCCAAGCCATCGCCCGCGCGCAAGTTCCTGATGGCCGGGAAATCCGGTCTGAACCTGACCAAATCAGAGCCCTTCGACGACTTTCTCTCGGCCTATGAGGACCGCGCCGATGTGTTGCGCCCGATGCTGGATGCGTTTGGTCCTGACGACGTGACGTGCTGGGCCGAGGGGTTGGGGCAACAGTTGTTTACCGGGTCATCGGGGCGCGTCTTTCCCGACGTGATGAAAGCATCTCCGTTGTTGCGGGCGTGGTTGCACAGGCTGGAAGGGGCAGGGGTAACCCTGCGCACCCGCTGTGGTTGGGCCGGGTTTGATGGGGACGGGTCGGTGTTTGAAACACCCGAGGGTCGTGTCAGTGTGACGTCCAAAGTCACGGTGCTCGCGATGGGCGGCGCAAGTTGGGCGCGGCTGGGTTCGGATGGGTTGTGGGCGAATGGGTTTGCATCGGATCAACTTTCCCCATTCCAGCCAGCCAACGTGGGGTTTCTCGTGGATTGGTCACCTCATATGGCCCGTTTCTTCGGAACGCCCGTCAAATCCGTGACGCTGATGGCTGGCAAGCAATCGGTCCGGGGCGAGTTCGTGATCTCTGAGCGCGGGCTTGAAGGCGGCGGCATCTATGCCGTGTCGCGGGCAATGCGCGATGGTGCGGACCTGTTTGTGGACCTGATGCCGGATCTGTCCGAGGCGCAATTGCGTCAGCGACTGGCCCGGCCGCGCGGCAAGGCGTCCCTGTCGAACCACCTGCGCAAGATGCTGCGGCTAGACCCGGTGAAACAGGCGCTGCTGATGGAGTTCGGGCGCCCTTTGCCTAACGACCTGCCGCCTTTGCTGAAAGCCCTGCCGATCCGTCATGCCGGGCCGCGACCGATGGACGAAGCGATTTCGACCGCAGGCGGGTTGCGCTTTGACGCCCTGACCAATGAGTTTATGCTGTGGGACCGTCCGGGCGTCTTTGCCGCCGGAGAGATGCTTGACTGGGAGGCACCGACCGGCGGTTACCTGTTGACCGCTTGCCTTTCTACGGGGGCATGGGCGGGCCGTAGCGCTTCCGATTTTGTCGCGAGGTAGCCGGTCAGGTTTTTGCCGTCAATTTCTGGAACGACGGTCGCGCCCGGCACCGTTTGACATAGTCCTTCAACGCGGCATTGTCGGTCGGGAAGCCCGCATTCATAGCCCAACCGCCGCAATGAGCCAGAATGATATCGGGGATGGTAAACTCTTCTCCCATCAGGAACGGTCCCTTCACCCGCACCATGACCTTTTCAAGGTTGCGGGCATATTCCCACTTGAGGGAGGGTTTGATGGCATCAACACGATGTTCCTCGGGAAGGATGAAACTATGACGCGCTGCGGTCCAGAGAACCGCGTCAATGTCATCAAGAACCTGGTGGGTGATGCCGTCTTGCTGGGCGCGGGCAATGGTGCCGGCGGGGGCCGTCAGGCCGCCATGTTTGTCGGCAAGATAGGTGATGATCGCGGTCGAGTCGGTGACGACGTCATCGCCGTCCTTTAGGATCGGAATCTTGCCTGTAGGGTTCAGTCGTGTCACCAGATCTGATCGCGGCTTCTCTGGCGTGTGAGTATAGTCCAGCCCCAGTTCTTCAAGCGCCCAAAGCACCCTGAAAGTGCGGCTTTGTTTGCCGCCGATAACCTCGTACATGCCGTTCCCCTGCCGCTTTCGAACCGTCCACAGACTGGCCCGTCATACTCGAGCGTGCAAGACCGAACTGCGCGGCTCTTGTTGCCAGAATTTGTCAGCAGCCCCGGTTAGGGTAAGGGCAAGACGAAAAACCAATCAGCGAAAGGATACAATATGGCGGTAACGGGTGGATGTCTGTGTGGCACGGTGCGCTACGAACTGGCCGAGAAACCAAGGGAAACCGGGGCGTGTCATTGCGGCATGTGCCGCAAGTTTTCAGGCGGAGTGTATCTTGGGATGCAGGTCGCACCGGGCGGCGCGCAGTTTTCCGGGGAAGAGAATATTGGCGTCTTCCAGTCGTCCGACTGGGCAGAGCGTGGATTCTGTAAGAGCTGTGGAAGTAGTTTGTTCTATCGCGTCACCATGCCCGGACCGGGACAGGGGGTGCTGCACATTGGTCTTGGGACGTTGGATGACCCGGACGGTGTGTTGTTGACCGGCGAGATATTTGTTGACAGAAAACCTGATGGATACGCGTTTCAGGGCGAGACGCACAAGATGACCGAGGCCGAGGTCTTTGCGATGTATGCGCCGTCTGCGTGACTCGGGGCGGGACCGGTCAGCGGCGCGATGACAACATCGCCAGCCTCAGAAGGGTGCGCTCGACAAGGGCCATTGCCGGGGCGTTCTGTCCAGCCGATCTCAGTTGCAGGTCGGTGTCGGTCAGCATTGTCAGTGCCTGTTCAAGTTTGTGCGGCCCCCAACCCTGGGCCTGCCGCAACATGCGGTCGCGGCGGGGGCCATAGATCGGCGGGCGCATCCGGGAAATTCCGGCAGCCGCGCCGCCGGGATCAGCGGCGGCGGTGTAAAGTGCGCGGAAATGCCGGGTGGCACCGATGCACAGTGCGACAGGTTGCACGCCTTGGGCGTGAAGCTTTTGCATGACCGGACCAATCTCGCCCGATCGCCCTTCGGCGACGATGTTCAGAACGTCATCAAGATCGGCCTCGGTCGAGGTCGGCGCGCAGGCCTGAACATCGGCTGACGATACTTCGGTCTCATCACCGAGTTTAAAAAGAGCCAGCTTTTCAACCGTTTGACGGAAATCTCCCGGGTCAAGTTCTCGCGATAGCGCGGTCAGATCCGTCATCGCTTCGCGGCCAATTCCGGCAACCCCGGCACGTTTCAGTTCCGCCTCGATCTCGTCCCGGCCCATCGGCTCGTCATAGATGGCGGCGGCATAGGCGTTGGGATGGCCTTCAAACGCCTTGCGGATCTTCGAAGTCTTCTTGAGCGCGCCAGCCGTCACAACAAGCTGCGCGTCGCCCTCATTCCAGTCGGCAAGAGCGTTCAGGATCGGCTCGGCGGCGGCATCGGTGGCGTCTTCGACAAAGGTGACACGGGGGCCGGGAAAAAAGCTGACGGATTTCAGCGCATCGGTCACAAGAGCGGGTTCCTTGCGCAGGCTGGCTGCGGGAATTCGCGTCAGGCGCATTTCCTCTTCACCCTGCGGCCCGATAAGCGCGGCGATCACCTCTTGTCGCTTCAGCGCAACGCGCATCGCGTCCTGTCCATAGATCAGCAACCCGGTGCGCTGCGGCTCTGGCTTGGCGAAATACCGGTTTGCGTCGCGTGTAGACAGCTTCATAGCGGGTTTGTCTTGGCAAAGGCCAATAGCTGGGCGTGGATCTGGTCCGCCAGCATGATCATCAGGCGCTCTTCAGCGTCAGTTTCCCCTGCGAGGGTTGCAACAGTGGTTCCGGTTGTCGAATAGCCGGTGAAATTGTCCACTTTGCCGGTGGTCAGCACTTCCTTTGTGTTCTTGTCCATCAGGGCATAGGTCGCTTCGCCCAAAAGGTCGAACCGGTTGGTCAGCCCGCCGATGGTCACCGCCATCTCTTGCCGCTCGACCGTGGTGGACAGGCTGAGGTAATACTTGCCGGAACTGGTCCGGCCCAGCCGGTCCTCAAGTTCGCGGACCAGAACATAGCCATAATGGTCGCCTGGTTCCTCAATCTCGACCCGCCCCAGAAGCCCTGCCGCGCCGCCCGATGGCCCATAGGCAGGGGTAAAGCCGCAGCCCCCGAGGGCCACGGCACCAATCAAAAAGGTTCGGCGGTTACACCACGACATTCACGATCCGTCCCGGGACGACGATCAGTTTCTTGGGCTGGGCCCCGTCCAGCGCACGGATCACAGCATCATGGGCCAGGACGAGTTTTTCAACCTCTTCCTTGGCCATGTCCTTGGGTACCACGATCTCGCCACGCCGCTTGCCGTTGATCTGGATCGGCAGTGTGACAGCGGTCTCGACCAGCATTGCCTCATCCGCGACCGGCCACGGCGCGTTCACGATCAACCCCTCGCCACCCAGAAGGGTCCAGATTTCCTCGGACAGGTGCGGGGTCATCGGTGACATCAGTTGCGCCAATGCCCGTGCCGCCTGTTTCTTGGCATCGCCGCCCGCCTTGGATTTCGCCAGCGTGTTGGTGAAAGCGTAGAGCTTGGCAATCGCGGCGTTGAACCCAAAACTTTCGACGCCAAGAGTCACGTCGCGGATGGCCTTGTGCATTTCACGCAGAAGATCGTCGTCTCCTTCGCCGGTGCCACCGGGCAACTCCGCTATTTCCGACGTGATGCGATAGACGCGGTTGAGGTGTTTGAACGCGGCCTCGGCCCCGGACGCGGTCCACTCGACGTCGCGTTCCGGCGGGCTATCCGACAGAACGAACCAGCGCGCGGTGTCAGCACCGTAATTGCCGATGATCGCCAGCGGATCGACCACGTTGTTCTTGGATTTTGACATCTTGGCCGAGGGGATCACGGTCACTTTCTCGCCAGTTTCCTTGACGAAAACTCCGCCGTCGCGTTCCTCGACATCCGCCGGGTAGTGATAGACCGGGCGGCCATTGTCGCCGGTGGTCTGATAGATCGCGTGGGTTACCATGCCCTGGGTAAACAGGGCGTCGAACGGCTCGATCGACTTCTCCGGCAAGTGGCCGCAGATGTGCATCGCGCGGGCAAAGAAACGTGAATACAGAAGGTGCAGGATCGCGTGTTCGATGCCGCCGATATACTGGTCAACGTTCATCCAATAGTCCGCGTCCTCCATCGAGGTCGGGGTATCGGCATGAGGCGCGGTGAAGCGGGCGAAATACCACGATGAATCGACAAACGTGTCCATCGTGTCGGTCTCGCGCTTGGCCGGGGCGCCGCAGGTCGGGCAGGCGCAATCGCGCCATGTCGGGTGGCGATCAAGCGGATTGCCGGGTTTGTCGAAGCTGACATCGTCAGGCAGCTTGATCGGCAGGTTTTCTTTCTTTTCAGGCACGACGCCGCAGGTGGCGCAATGCACCACCGGGATCGGGCAACCCCAGTAACGCTGCCGCGACAGGCCCCAGTCACGCAGGCGGAACTTGGTCACGCCCTTGCCCCAGCCGGCCTTCTCGGCGAAGTCGATGGTGGCGTCGATGGCCTCTTGGCCTGTTGCCTCGTCCAGACCTGCAAAGTGGTTGACCCATTTCACCTTCTGCTCTTTCGGAGGCACGAAGGCTTCGGTGTCGACGGGCTTGGGATCGTCGAGCGCAAGGAAGGTGTCGATCACCGGCAGGTCGTATTTGCGGCAGAAATCAAGATCGCGCTGGTCATGGGCAGGGCAGGCGAAAATCGCGCCGGTGCCGTAATCCATCAGGATGAAGTTGGCGATCCAGACCGGCAGCTCCCAGTCGGGGTTCAGCGGGTGCCGGACGGTGATACCCGTGTCATAACCCAGCTTCTCTGCGGTCTCGATGGCTTCTTCCGTGGTGCCACCCTTGCGGCACTCGGCGACAAACGCGGCGACATCCGGGTTTTCCGCCTCAAGCTGCTTGGCGATCGGGTGGTCGGGCGAGATGCCGACAAAAGATGCCCCCATCAGCGTGTCGGGGCGGGTGGTATAAACCGTGATCGGGTCACCGCCATCGGTGCGGTCAAATGAAAACTCAAGGCCGCGAGACTTGCCGATCCAGTTCTCCTGCATGAGCCGCACCTTGGCGGGCCAGCTCTCAAGCCCGTCCAGCGCGTCGAGCAGTTCCTCAGAGAAATCGCTGATCTTGAAGAACCATTGCGTCAGCTCGCGCCGTTCGACCAGCGCACCCGACCGCCAGCCGCGCCCGTTTTCGACCTGTTCGTTGGCCAGAACCGTCATGTCGACCGGGTCCCAGTTCACCACCGCGTTCTTGCGATAGACCAGCCCCTTTTCAAGGAAATCGAGGAACAATGCCTGCTGCTGGCCGTAGTACTCCGGGTCACAGGTTGCGAACATCCGGCTCCAGTCCAGAGACAAGCCCAGCGGTTTCATCTGTTCGACCATCGTTTCGATATTCGAATAGGTCCAGTCCTTGGGATGGCCGCCGATGGCCATCGCCGCGTTTTCAGCGGGCATCCCGAAAGCATCGAACCCCATCGGGTGCAGCACATTATGGCCCGTCGCGATACGGTGTCGCGCAATAACATCGCCCATCGTGTAGTTGCGCACATGACCCATGTGCAGCTTGCCCGACGGATAGGGGAACATCTCTAGCACGTAGTACTTCGGCTTAGAGGTATCGCGGATGGCGGTAAAGGTGCCGGCCTTGTCCCAGGCGTCCTGCCAGCGGGCTTCGATCTCGGCTGCTGAATAGCGCGACATATGCGTTATCACCTTTTCTTGGGCGGTTTTCGGGTCTGGACTTCGCATGGGGTGATAGGCATCTGGCGACGCTTGGTCCAGAGCCTTCGGCGAAACATCCCCACAAATCGCGGTATTTGCGGCTGGCTTGCAGGGAATCTCTCTGTTTTAGTGGTCGAACGGCGATTTCAGGCGGGCAGATGGATATCCTTTTCATTCACCAGAACTTTCCCGGACAGTTCAAACATCTTGCCCCTGCGCTGGTGCAGGCGGGGCACCGGGTCGTAGCATTGACGTTGCGTGTAAAAGAGCCGACCACCTGGAACGGCGTCCGGGTTTTGCCCTACCGGATCAAGCGCAAGCCGGGAACGGGGGTGCATCCTTGGCTTGTCGACTTCGAGTCCAAGCTCCTGAGGGCGGAATCCTGTTTTCTGGCTGCGCAAGAGCTGAAAAAACGGGGCTTCGACCCGGATGTGATTGTCGCCCATCCCGGTTGGGGCGAGTCGATGTTTCTGCGCGATGTCTGGCCTGCCGCACGGATCGGGCTGTATTTCGAACTGTTTTACAATGCGAAAGGCGGCGATAGTGGTTTTGACCCCGAATTTCCGCGTCAGAACACCGAGTTTGAACCGCTGCGGTTGCGGATGAAAAACATCAACAATTTCCTGCATTTCGACATTGCGGACAAGGCGATCAGCCCGACCCGGTTTCAGGCGGACAGCTTCCCGGATGCCCTGCAAGACCGCATCAGCGTGATTCACGATGGTATCGACACCGATCATGTCCGCCCCAACCCCGAGGTTCAGTTTGACCTGCCCGAGGGCAAGGGCACGCTAAGCCGGAAGGACGAGGTCATCACTTTCGTCAACCGCAACCTCGAACCCTATCGCGGTTATCACATTTTCATGCGCGCGTTGCCGCAGATCCTGGCTGCGCGTCCAAGTGCGCAGGTGCTGATCGTTGGCGGTGATGAGGTCAGCTATGGCGCCGCGCCGCCCAAGGGCAAGACATGGAAACAGATTTATGTGGACGAGGTTCGGTCGCAAATTCCCGATTCAGATTGGCGGCGCGTGCATTTCCTTGGCCGCATCCCTTATGACCGATTCCTGACGCTTTTGCAGGTCAGCCGGGCGCATGTCTATCTGACCTATCCGTTTGTCCTGAGCTGGTCCCTGATCGAAGCGATGAGCGCCGCGACTCCGATTGTCGCCAGCGACACGGCACCTGTCGCCGAGGCGATCACGCATGAAGAGACCGGGTTGTTGTTCGATTTCTTCGACCGGGACGCGCTGGTCGAATCGGTGATCCGCGTGCTCAAGGATACCGATCTGGCCGCGCGGCTTGGCGAAAACGCGCGCCGCCACGCCATCGGGACGTATGACCTTGGAAACGTGTGCCTGCCGGCGCAGTTGGATTGGATCAACAGTTTGGCTGGCTGTTCGCCGCGAAAACCAGAGTTGTAAAGCCCCTGGAACGGATGTTGGATCAGAACTGGGCATCCGACGCGCGAAGCTGGCGGGCGCGGGTCAGGATCGCTTCTTCCACCGCCTTCACGGTGCCTGCCGCAACCGGCGCCCCACCGCGCGTCTGCATGGCGACGTGCAGCGACCGTGCATCCAGTGCAGGGTCGCGGATATAGACGGTTGCGCGATAGCTGCGACCACCACCCGGCGGAACACCATAGCCTGTCACGATAACACCCGAGAACGGGTCAACTGTTTCGATTGGCAGGAAATCCAGTGTCTGCAACGAGGCGTGCCACAGGTATTTGTTCACATTCAGAACCTGATCGGACTTGTTGGGCGCAAAAAGATCCCAGATCGACGTGCCGCCTTTCTGGTTCTCTACTGGGTTCCCGACATCGTCACGTTCAAGATATTCGGTGGCCGCAGTTGCACTTGTGCCCCTGTTCGCGCCGCAAGAAGACAGGACCGAGACTGCCGCCACGATTGCCACGCACCGAATGACCCAGGTTTTCAACATGAACTTGCCCACATCCTCGTTTTTTACCGTCCTATATAAGCATGTGCTTTTGGGCAAGGTCATAGTGGTCAAGCATGGGGTCCTTGCCCCCGATGTCTGCTGGCCGGGCAAACTGTGGCATAGCTGCACCATATCCGGGGACATTGAATGGCTGGCGCGGCGCAAGCTTGCCAAAAGCCCCCGAAAAGAGCGAATAGCTTTCTCGCACCCTTATCGGATTCTCCGGTTTGGGCATGAATTGGAAAACCGAGGGAAAAAACTATGAAAAAAGTTCTCTTCGCTACGACTGCTCTGGTCGCCACCGCTGGTGTTGCAGCAGCAGACGTCACCCTGTCGGGTAGCGCACGTTTTGGTGTCATCTACACCGAGGGCGCAACCACCGATGAGTGGGCCCTGCACAATCGTTTCACCCTGAACATCGACGGCACCGCCGAAACCGATTCGGGTGCAACCATGCACGCACGCGTCCGTGTTCGTGGTGGTGAAACCGGTTCGGGTTCGACCAACTCGACCACCACTGGCGTACCGCACGGTTCGGCCGTTTCGTCGCCCCAAGTTGGCGTTTCGGCTGGCGGCTTCCGCGTTAACGTCGGCAACATCAACGGCGCTCTGGAAAGCACCCCCGGCCTGTACGCAGGCGCGGTTGGTCTGACCGGTCTGGGCTGGGGCAACCTGTCGGTTAACACCGATGGCGCAGCTGGCTACTGGGCATGGGACTCGTTCTCGTCGGCAGCTGGCGGCGTGAACGGCGTTGAAGCGATCTACTCGGGCGGCGCATTTGGCGCACACCTGTCGTACTCGCCGGTTACCGACCGCACCGCGATCCACGGTTCGTACACCTTCGGCAGCTGGACTGTTGCTGTTGCGTACCAAGACTCGGACACTGCTGGTGAAGACAAACTGGTCGGTACCATCGGCGGTTCGTTCGGCGCATTCGGCGTCGGCCTGTCGGTTGCAGACAACGACGGCGTCACCAAAGGCGTTCTGTCGGGTTCGTTCGGCGTTGGCGCATCGACCAACATCACCGCGTACATCGGCTCGGAAGATGGTTCGGACGAGAACTACGGCATCGGCTTCACCCACGGTCTGGGTGGCGCAACCATCGCAGGTGGTGTGGTTCAAACCACTTCCGGCACCACGATGGCCGACCTGGGTGTTCGTTTCAACTTCTAATCCAGAAGTTAGAAACACCTAAAAGGGAAGGGCAGGTCTTTGGACCTGCCCTTTTCTTTTTGCCCGGACTGTTGTTATTTGCCCAAAACGCAACATGCCGGAGCCACCATGTCGCTGAGTGAAATCACGTCCCGTCTGCACAAAGCCGAAACCGAGTCCGGCCGTCCGGTCGGTAGCACGCGGCTGATCGCGGTTTCAAAAGTCCAGCCCAATGAGCGGGTCGAAGCAGTATTGCAGCAGGGGCACCGTTTGTTTGGTGAAAACAAGGTTCAGGAAGCAGCAGGCAAGTGGCCGAACTTCCGCGAGCGGTTCGACAATGTCCAACTGCATCTTTTAGGACCACTGCAGACCAACAAGGCACGACAAGCCATCGGCCTTTTCGACGCCATTCACTCGCTTGACCGTCCGAAACTGGCCAATACGCTGGCCCGGCTTGCTCAGGAAACCGGCGATTGCCCGGACCTGTTTGTTCAGGTCAATACCGGGGAAGAGCCGCAAAAGGCGGGTATCCTCCCAGCGGACGCGGATGCGTTCATTGCCGAGTGCCGTGGCATGGACCTTCCTGTCGTTGGGCTGATGTGCATCCCGCCAGTGAATGAGGAACCGTCGCTGCATTTTGCGCTTCTGGCGAAAATCGCCGCGCGGAACGGTATCGACGGTTTGTCGATGGGAATGAGTGCGGATTTCGAAAAGGCGGTCAGTTTTGGCGCCACCCATGTACGGGTTGGGTCGGCCATTTTCGGGGCCCGTGATTATGGCTGAGATTCAGGCCGGAACGATCAGCCGCGTTCCTGGTTCCGCCCGCTGTGCAATCCATAACAGGTGATCGCGCCTGAACGCGATGCAGCCCTCGGTCGGGAAATGCGGGCGGCGCCATTGATGCAGGAAAATCGCCGAGCCCCTACCCGGCGTGGCTTCGGGCCAGTTCCAATCCGTCAGCAGCACCATGTCATAAAGCGGGTCGGCCCGGCGCAGACGTTCGTGGCTGGCGGTAAATGGTGCCCGGACCCAGTGATTATAGGCCGGATGATCCGGCGCATCACACCATAGATCGTCGTTTCCAATCGGCACCGCCCATGGCGCGGGCGGGGCAACTCGGTCCGGCCGATAGGCCAGCCCCGTGATCCGATGGATCCCGGCGGGTGTGCCACCATCACCTTCGAGCTTGTCCTGAACTACTCCGCCACGCCCGACCGCGCAGGGAAATATCCGGCCCAAAAAGCGCAGACCGCGCTTGGCCAGGACCAAATCGCGGGCACTCATAGAAGGTGACCGGACTTGTCCGCCTTGGTCGCAAGATAGGCGCGGTTGAAGGCGCTTTCGCCCACCTTCAACGGCACGCGCTCAGTGACTTGGACACCCGCAGACTGCATCATCTCAATCTTTCTCGGATTGTTAGTCAGCAATCGGATCGAAGAAAAACCCATCTCTTTCAGGATGTTGGAGCCGATGCGAAAATCCCGCTCATCGTCTTCAAAGCCAAGGCGGTGATTGGCCTCGACCGTGTCAAATCCCTGATCCTGCAACGAATAGGCGCGCATCTTGTTGGCCAGGCCGATGCCTCGCCCTTCCTGGTTGAGATAGAGAAGAACCCCCGCGCCTTCATGTCCCATTTGCGCGAGTGCCGCGCGCAGTTGCGGGCCGCAGTCGCATTTCAGAGACCCAAGGACGTCGCCGGTGAAACAGGCCGAATGCAGCCGCGCCAGAACTGGCTTGTCCCGAGGTGGGCGGCCGATTTCGATGGCGTAATGTTCCTCGCCACTGTTTTCCGGGCGAAAGATGTGCAGGCGCCCGGCCTCGGCGGCCGCCATGGGAAGCCGGGCGTGAACCACCGGGTGCAGCGGGCTGGTGTCGCTAAGATAGGGGGCGGCGTCAGCGGCTGGTACAAGCGTCAACCCGTGTTCAAGTGCAAAGGCGGGGCCGTTTTCAACCTCGGCCACCAGCGCGGACGGCAACAGGCGTGCCGCCTTGGTCAGCCGGATCGCCGTGCGCGACAGGGTCGCATCGCCGTCACGCTGGGTCGACAGCGGACCCTTCATTGGCTTGCGCAGATCGTCTTGCGGGTCGGCAATCCCTTGCACCCACCCGGGATCCACCCCATCGGGCAGATGAATCCGCGCCAAGTCGCCGTCATATGCCCGCGCTTTCAAGGTTTCCGCACGCCGCGCTGTAATGGCAAGCACCGGATCGCTGCCAAGCGTTGCCAAAAGATCCAGCCGGTCGCGGCTGACCGTCTCGGCGGCAATCACAACAGCTGCCCGACCGGCATGGGTCAGCACAATCGGCACCCCCATCCGCAAGTCGGCTTCGGCCCGCGCGAGGCGTTCTACGATGTTCGGCGCAAAGCTCATTTGTAGCAGCAGTCCTGTTGCAATCCGGCCCGCCAGATGTAGCGGTCTTTGCAGCAATATGAAACATTTCCCACCTCAACAACACGAGCCCGTGAGAGAATTGCAGCAAATCTTGCCGATCACGTGAACCGGCGCCACATCGTTTGCAGGACGGAAAACAGCGGAGGCCGCAGATGGCACAGCTCAAGAGATTGCTTCTGGTTGATGATGATGAGGACCTGCGTGAGGCGCTGAGCGAACAACTTGTCATGACCGAAGATTTTGACGTGTTCGAAGCCGGAAGCGGCGCCGAGGCGATGACCCGCGTCAAAGAGGGGCTCTATGATCTGGTCATCCTAGATGTCGGCCTGCCCGACACCGATGGGCGCGAACTGTGCCGCCTGATGCGCAAACAGGGTGTCAAAAGCCCGATCCTGATGCTGACTGGGCATGACAGTGACGCGGACACCATTCTGGGATTGGATGCCGGGGCTAATGACTATGTCACCAAACCGTTCAAATTCCCGGTTCTACTCGCACGCATCCGGGCACAGTTACGTCAGCACGAACAATCCGAAGACGCGGTGTTCCAGCTTGGGCCGTACACGTTCCGCCCGTCGATGAAGATGCTGATAACAGAAGACGAAAAGAAAATTCGGCTGACCGAAAAGGAAACCAACATCCTCAAGTTCCTCTATCGCTCGACCGACGGCGTCGTAGCGCGCGATGTTTTGTTGCACGAGGTCTGGGGTTACAACGCTGGGGTCACCACGCATACGTTGGAAACCCATATCTATCGCCTGCGCCAAAAGATCGAGCCAGATCCGTCAAATGCGCGGATTTTGATTACGGAATCAGGAGGTTATCGGTTGGTTGCGTGACGTCAATCTCTGCTGCGCCGTGGCGTCACTGTTGCCAAAGCGACAACGCGGGATCACTTGTGTCGTTAACAGTATTTGTTGACGTGGATCAAAGTGGCACAATAGCGCCGCAATTATACGTAAGACCATACCCGCGCATATCCGGGTTACGATATGCACCTCCCTGTTGGACTGGCCCGGACATGCTCCGGGCCTTTTTTTGTTGGGATTACATCTGCGCGCTTGGGCGTGATTTTACGGCCTGGTACCAGCGGTTCAGGTTGGGCCTCTTGTCGTCCACACGCAGCTTGATGACACGGGCGAAATCCACAAAGACGAAACAGGTGATGTCGGCCAGGGTGAAGCGCTCGGTAGCGATGAAGTCACGTCCGTCAAGATGGGCGTCCAGCCGGTCGAAAAACAGCGCCGAACGCGCCATGCCGCGCCTTGCCAGTTCGGGGATCTGGTCAAAGTCATCCGGCCCCGGAAGAGCCCGTCCCTTCATGTGCGGGTTTCCGTTGCGCAGCGCCTCAGCAATGGCGATGCCTCCGGTTTGCTCGGCGGTAGCGGTCCAGGACCAGATTTCGCCCGTCTCTTCGGCATTGGTGCCAATGAGCGGTGGCTCGGGACAAAGCCGCTCAAGATATGCGGCGATACCCAGGTTTTCATTCAGGACATTGCCTTCTTCGGTAATCAGCACCGGCACCGTAGCGCGCGGATTGATTTCAAGGAAGGCCGGGTCGAATTGTTCGTTCCTGGCGAGTGACACCTCCCTGCTGTCCACCTTCAGCCCTTTTTCGGCGATGAACATGCGTGCGCGACGAGGGCTGGGGGCAGTGGAGCAGTCGTAAAAGATCACGTGCGGCAAGGTCCTTTGTTGGCAATCAAGGACACTATGGGTGCCATCTGTGCGCGCTGTCGAGAGGCAATGCGCGCCCAAGCCCGGTCTTTGCCCGCCCAGCTACCCATGGTATTCAAAACCAAATTTCCCGGAACTGTCGAAATTCATGTCCATATCGCGCCTTCTTGTCCAAGCCAAAAAACATCTAAAAGCGGGGCGACCGGAGTTGGCGCTGTCTGTTTATCAGGACGTACTGTCGCGTTTTCCGGCCAACAAGGTCGCACGCGCAGGGGTGGCGGAACTGACGCGCGCCGGAGTGAGCGCGGGCCTTTCCGACCCTCCCCCCGAGGTCTTGGCTAGGCTGAACCAGGGTTTTGCAAGTGGCTCCTTTCGTGAGGTCATTATCGAGGCGGAGGCGCTCACAATACAGTTTCCCACCTCGGCAGTACTGCTTCGGCTGATCGGGGCGGCGCAGGCGGCGGCGGGCAACCTGGATGCGGCGGAACCTGCTCTGCGCAAGGCTATCGAGATTGATCCGAAATCGGTTGAAGGCCTGCGCACACTTGGCCTAGTGCTGATGGACAAGTTGGAACACCAGCAGGCGATATCCCTACTTGAAAAAGCCGACAGGATGGATCCCGGCAATTCCGAAACGATCTTAGCGCTTGGGGAGTGCCTGGTTCTGGCTGGGCGGCACGGTGAAGCGATCGACAGATTCGACCGTGTTACGCCAGGGGATACCCGCTATTACGACGCGCTCTGCCGCAAGGCTGGCGCTTTGGCGCAGCGTGGCGACATGGAAGTCGCGGCAGAAGTGCTGCGAAAAGCAATCGCACAAAAGCCGGATCGCCCCCCAGCCTATGATCAGTTGACGCAGGTCACGCGGGGGCGGATCGATGCGGACAGCCGGGAACGCTTGTTTTCGATAGAGATTACTGAGTCGGCGCCTGTGGAGGCTCGCGCACGTCTTGGGTTCGCTCGGGCGCGCGTTCTGGATGCCGAACAGGATTTCCCGGCGGCATTTACCGCCTTCAAGACGGCCAATGCCGCCATCCGGGAGCACCGACCCTATCATCCTGCCAAGGTGCAAGCGGAGTTCCGGAACATCCGCGAAACGTTTTTGCAGGACCACGCAGCGATGACAGCGGACAAGCGGTATCGCGGGCCGCGCCCGATCTTCGTGGTCGGTATGCCCCGTTCCGGCACGACTCTTGTCGAACAGATCCTGGGGCGGCATAGCGCGGCCACTCCTGCAGGAGAGCTTGAGTTCCTGCGCATCGCTGTGGAAACCTCGGGTTGGCGCCAGGGGAAGGACATGGATGCCGTTCTTGACCATGTCCGGGCGGAATACCTTGGCCGGATCACCACCTTGGCATCAACGCGGGTGCTGATCGATAAGATGCCGCAAAACTTCCGCTGGATCGGGTTTGTCCTGTTGGCGATACCCGAAGCACGTGTACTGCATATGGTCCGTGACCCTATGGCGGTTTGCTGGTCCAATTTCCGGCAGCAATTTACCAGTCCGGCGCAGTCCTATTCCTGCGATCTGCGCGACACGATCGATTATTTCAATAAATACCAGTCGCTTATGGCGTTCTGGCATCAACGGTTTCCGGGGCGGGTGCTGAATGTCGACTATGACCAACTGACAGCCGACCCCGAAACCGGTCTTGTCCCGATCCTGGACCATGTCGGGTTGACCCCGGAAAACGGACTTTTGGACACCCAGAACGCGGGTGTGGTGCGGACCGCGTCAATTGCGCAAGTGCGTCAGGGCATCTACAAAGGCAGTTCTGAGGTTTGGAAACACTATGCCCCTTTCCTGCAATCCGTGCAGGATGAGCTTTCCGACTTGCCTTATCAGAACTGAGCCAGAAACTGGATCTATCATGACCTTTACCCTTGCCACCTGGAACATCAACTCGGTCCGGCTGCGAGAGCCGATTGTTCTGAAACTGTTGCAGGAAGAGGCGCCGGATGTGCTGTGCCTGCAAGAATGCAAAAGCCCGGTCGAGAAAATCCCGACCGAGGGCTTTGCGGCGCTGGGGTATACCCACATGGTCGCGCGTGGCCAGAAGGGGTACAACGGGGTTGCGATCCTGTCCAAGATCCCGATGGTCGAGGCAGGGGCCGAAGATTTCGCCGCGCTTGGTCATGCGCGTCACATTGCCGGGCAACTGGAAAACGGCGTTACCATCCATAACTTCTATGTTCCTGCTGGCGGCGACGTGCCCGACCGTGAAGTGAACGAAAAATTTGGCCAGAAACTGGACTACCTGACCGAGATGCGCGACTGGTTCCACAAGGACAAACCGCAAAAATCCATCCTTGTCGGCGACCTGAATATCGCCCCGCGCGAAGACGATGTCTGGAACCACAAGCAGCTTCTGAAGATCGTCAGCCACACGCCGATCGAAGTCGACCATCTGGCCGAGACCCAAGATGCCGGCGGCTGGGTCGACATCACCCGGCAGGACATCCCCGAGGGGCTTTTGTATTCGTGGTGGTCATACCGTGCGAAGGATTGGGATGCCGCAGACAAGGGGCGGCGGCTGGACCATGTCTGGGCCACACCCGACATTTCGAACGCGGGTCATTCCAGCCGCATCCTGCGCGACGCACGCGGCTGGGAGAAACCCAGCGACCACGCTCCGGTCTTTGCCTCGTTCGACCTGTAAAGAAAGGCACAGGCTGCGCGAACTGCCCCTTTGATTCCGGAGCCCGAGGCCTCATATAGGGGCCAACACTTTTTCGAGGACGAAAACCATGCTGGAATTGGGAAATGGTGCTGCTGCCGCGCCGGATGCAGACCTGATCAAGGACGTGAGCGAAGCCACCTTCATGCAAGAGGTTGTCGAATCCTCGATGCAGGTGCCGGTAATCGTCGATTTCTGGGCGCCTTGGTGCGGTCCTTGCAAGACACTTGGACCCGCGCTTGAGGCCGCCGTCACCGCTGCGGGTGGTGCCGTGAAGATGGCCAAGGTCAATGTCGACGAGAACCAAATGATCTCGGGACAGCTGCGTATCCAGTCAATCCCCACAGTTTTTGCCTTCTGGCAGGGCCAGCCCATTGACGGATTCCAAGGCGCGGTTCCTGGATCCGAGATCGACGCCTTTGTTGCGCGAGTGGTCGAAGCCGCTGGTGGGCAGGTGCCGGACAATGGGCTGGACGACGCCATTGCTGCCGCCGAAGAGATGCTGGCCGAAGGTGCCGCAGCCGATGCAGCCCAGACCTTTGCGGCGATCCTTGAGCAGGACCCGGCAAATGCCGCCGCATATGGTGGGTTGGCGCGGGCACATCTTGCGGCGGATGCTCTGGATCAGGCCGAAGCCGTGTTGAACGGCGTCCCGGCCGAGATTTCCGCCGCCCCCGAAGTCGAAGCCGCCTTCGCCCAGCTGGAACTGGCGCGACAGGCGCAAAACGCCGGTCCGGTCGCTGATCTGCGCGCCAAGGTCGAAGCCAACCCTGACGACCATCAGGCTCGACTGGATCTGGCACAGGCGCTTCATGCTGCTGGCGATGTGCAGGCTGCAGTTGATGAACTTCTTGACCTGTTCCGACGCGACCGAGAGTGGAATGATGGAGCGGCCAAAGCCCAGCTGTTCACGATCTTCGAGGCGCTGAAGCCGAATGATCCGATTGTGTTGAACGGGCGTCGCCGCCTGTCGTCGATGATCTTTGCCTAAGGCCGATCGCGGATTTGCCTGCGGCGCGTTCCGCGCTACACTTGAAATATGTTCTCCGCCGCCGATCTGCCGGACACCATAGCGGTGTTCCCTCTGCCCGGCGCGCTGCTGTTGCCGCGCGCCCGGTTGCCGCTTCACATTTTCGAACCGCGCTATCTGGCGATGCTCGATGATGCACTCAAGACAAAGTCACGGCTGATTGGCATGGTGCAACCTTTGGCCAATCCGGGCCCCAGGGGTACGGGGCTGCATGTGATCGGTTGCGCTGGCAGGGTGACGCAATTCTCGGAAACTGATGACGGGCGATATATGATCACGCTGACCGGAATCTCGAGGTTCCGGGTTCGGTCCGAGGTCGATGGATTTGCCCCCTATCGGCGGTGCGAGGTCGACTGGGGTGGATTTGAAAGTGATCTTGGTCCCACGGAACACGATCCGGCCTTTGACCGCCAGTGTTTCCTTGATCTGCTGGCGCGATATTTCGCAGCTCTGGATCTGTCCACCGACTGGGAAACGCTGAAAGAGGCGGAAGACGAGTTGCTGGTCAATTCACTGTCGATGTTGTTGGATTTCGAAGTCGAGGACAAACAGGCTCTGCTAGAGGCACCCAGCTTGTCCACCCGCCGGGAAACACTTATCACGCTGATGGAATTTGCGCTGAGAGGCGGCGCAGCAGAGGACCTGATCCAATGACCGACACCAAAGACAGCCCCTTTGATCCCCGAATGCTCGAAGCGCTGATCTGCCCGCGCACGCGGACCACGCTGCGCTATGACGCCGAAAAGCAGGAATTGATCAGCCAGTCCGCCAAGCTTGCGTTTCCGATCCGCAATGGCATTCCTGTCATGCTTGAAGATGAAGCGCGGGTGATCGACTGATCCTTGTCAGCGCATCAGCTTTGGTAAATCTCCGGTCAAGCCGGCGGCTTCGCGGATGAAGCTGCGACGCAGGCCGGGCATAGCGTTCACCAAACCCATGCCGATATCGCGACCGACTCTCAGGAGCGGATTGTCGTTTGAAAACAGTTTGTTGGTTAGGTCTGTGGCAGCCACAAGCGACGCGGTGTCAAAGCGTCGCCATTGCTGGTAACGCTCAAGTACTGGTTGGACTGCAATATCCTCGCCACGCTGGCGGGCCTCGGTCAGCACATCGACCAGCGCCCCGACATCGCGAAGCCCGGCATTCAACCCTTGTCCGGCAATCGGGTGCATCCCGTGCGCCGCATCACCGACAAGCGCGATCCGTTCGGCGATGAATTGGTTGGCTACGGTCAGGTTCAGGGGATAGGTGAACCGCGCACCGGATAAGCGGATGTCACCAAGGAAATCGCCAAAACGCGGGCGCAGGACTTCGATGTATTCGTCATCAGACAGCGCGTGAATGCGTGCTGCGTTCTCGTCCGTTTCGCTCCACACAATCGAAGACATATTGCCCGGTAGCGGCAGGATGGCCAATGGGCCCGAAGGCATGAAGAACTGGTGCGCAATTCCGTTGTGGGGTTTTTCGTGTGAAATCGCGCAGACCAACGCGGTCTGCCCATACCCCCAGCCAGTGCGCTTGATCCCGGCGCGTTTTGCGACACCGCTTTGCCGCCCATCGCAACCAACCAGAACCCGCCCGCGCAGCGTTCGCCCGGAAGCCAGCGCAACGGACACACCGGTCGCGTCAGGGGTCTGGGCAATGACGCTGTCTTCGGAAATGATGGTAATCCGCTCGTCCTCGGCCATCGCATCCACAAAGGCGCGGTACAGGAACCGATCCTCCAGCATGAACCCCATCGGGCCTTCTTCGATCTCGGCGTGATCGAAATGCAGGAAGAAGGGTGATGGGCCTTCTGCGGCGTGGCCGTCTGAAACCTTGATTTCCAGCATCGGCTGTGCGTTCATCTTGACGCGGTTCCAGACGCCGATCGCGTCCAGAAGCCGTTTTGACGCCAGTGCCAGTGCATACCCGCGCCCGTCGAAATTGTCGTCTGCGCGGGCACGTAAAGGTCGGGCGTCGATGACGGTCACGCTGAACCCCGAGCGGGCCAGGCCAAGGGCCAGAGCGGGACCATTGAGGCCGCCACCGGCAATCAGGATATCGCTGTCATATGCCATAAGCCGCAATATGCGCCTTCCTTCGGGATTGTCCATGCGGTGTCGGGCCGCTACCGTCCGGTAACGGGGACAAAATGAACGGAACGAACCATGTTCAACTGGCTTGAGATGAGCGCGGCAGACCTTGGGCGGGGCATTGGCGACGGCGCGATAGACCCGGTTGCGCTGACGCAGGCCTTCCTTGGGGCCATCGACAGCCATGATGCGCGTGATCGAATCTATGTTGAAGTTTCGCCCGACCGCGCCTTGGCTGAGGCAGAGGCCGCCGCCGAACGCGCCCGCGCCGGGTTCCGCCTGTCACCACTGGACGGGGTGCCGATCAGCTGGAAGGACCTGTTTGACACTGCCGGGTTGGGAACCGAGGCGGGCTCGGCGTTGTTGGAAGGCCGGGTTCCGGACCAGGATGCGACGGTTTTGCGCAATGCGACGGCGGCCGGGCTGGTCTGTCTGGGCAAGACCCACATGAGTGAATTGGCTTTTTCCGGGCTGGGTCTCAATCCCGTGACCGCGACGTCGCCTTGCGTCAATGATCCCAAGGCGGTTCCGGGGGGGTCGTCCTCTGGTGCGGCGGCATCTGTGGCATTCCGGTTGGCCGCGGCCGGGATCGGATCCGATACCGGCGGGTCGGTGCGCATTCCGGCGGCGTGGAATGATCTGGTTGGGTTCAAAACCACACATGGACGTCTTTCCAATGACGGGGTGGTGCCGCTTTGCCGCAGCTTTGACACCGTCGGACCCCTGTGTCGCACAGTCGAGGACGCCGCGCTTCTTCTGGCCGTGCTTGAGGGCGGTATGGCGCCGGACCTGCGCGGGGCTTCGTTGCAGGGTGTGCGGCTGGGCGTCCTTGAAACCGTTGCCATGGAGGATGTGCGCGAGACTCCCATGACCGCGTTTCAGACCGCAGTGGACCGCCTTCAGGACGCCGGAGCGACGATCAAACATTTCGCTGCCCCCGAGGTTGCCCGCGCGATGGACATGACAGGCCCTCTTTACACAGCCGAAGCCTATGGTGAATGGCGCGAAACCATCGAGGAAAACCCAGGTGCCATGTTCGACCGGATCCTTGAGAGGTTCCGCGCCGGCGCCCAGTTCAGCGGTCCCGACTATGCGACCGCGTGGATGATCTTGAACGAATGTCGTGCCGACTGGGATACGCGAGTCGCGGGATTCGACGCAGTGATCTGCCCGACCGCGCCGATCCTTCCGCCCAACGCCGAGCGGTTGATGACGGATATCGACTATTACGTGTCCGAGAATCTTCTGGCCTTGCGCAATACGCGGATCGGAAACCTTCTGGGCTTGTCGTCGATCACCTTGCCGACCGGAACGCCCAGTTGCGGTATCATGTTCCTGGGCGCACCTTTTGCCGAAGAACGGCTGTTGCGGCTGGCGCAGGCGGCCTCGGGCGCGCTGGGCTGACGCGGTATTCCGATATCTGGCGCAAAAGTCACAGCGCCCTGAAAGCAAGATGTTTTTCTGGACGGGTGGCGGTCGCTTTTGTAATTTGAGGGAAACGGGACGATCACAGATCCCGACCTTGAGGCAGTATTGAATATGTTTCCCGAGCGGTTCTCGAACCTACCGGCCTATGCGTTCCCGCGTCTGCGCGCCCTGTTGGACGTGCATGAACCCGGTGGACCTGTGGCGCATATGACCATCGGAGAGCCGAAACATACCTTTCCTGCGTGGGTTAGCGACGTGATTGCGGACCATGCGCACGAGTTCAACTCTTACCCTCCTAATGACGGCACGCCTGAACTGTTGCAGGCGATTTCAGCTTGGTTAGAGCATCGCTTCGGGGTTGATCTCGACAGCGAACGTCAGATCATGGCGCTGAATGGCACCCGAGAAGGGCTCTACAATGCCGCCATGGCGCTGTGTCCCGAGACCAAGAACGGCGCGCAGCCTTTGGTTCTGATCCCGAACCCGTTTTATCAGGTTTATGCCGTGGCGACGGTCTCGGTCGGGGCAAAGCCGGTCTTTGTGCCTGCTACTGCCGAAACCGGGTTTTTGCCCGATTACACCGCGCTTGATCCGAAGGTACTGGATCAGGTCGCAATTGCCTATGTCTGCTCACCGTCGAACCCGCAGGGCGCGGTGGCGTCGGAAAGTTATTGGCGCGACCTGATCGCGCTGGCGGAACGGCATGATTTCCAGATTTTCGCCGACGAGTGTTATTCCGAGATTTACCGCGGCGCGGCGCCGGTCGGGGCGCTCGAGATGGCCGCGAAACTGGGCGCTGACCCGGAACGCGTGGTGATTTTTCACAGCCTTTCGAAACGGTCGAACCTGCCGGGGTTGCGGTCGGGGTTTGTTGCTGGAGGGCCACAAAGCATGGCCCGGATCAAGCAGCTGCGCGCCTATTCCGGCGCGCCACTTCCGACACCTCTTCAGCGCGCCGCTGAACGGGTCTGGTCGGATGAAGAGCACGTCGCCGAGAACCGTCGTCTTTACGGCGAGAAGTTTGACCTTGCGGACCAGATACTGGGTGACATTCCCGGCTATCATAGCCCAGAGGCCGGATTTTTCCTTTGGCTGCCGGTCGAGGATGGCGAAGAAGCGGCACTAAAGGCATGGACACAGACCGGCGTCCGGGTTTTGCCCGGCGCCTACCTGAGCCGCGACATCGACGGGGAAAACCCCGGCAAGACATATATCCGGGTCGCCTTGGTGGCTCCAAAAACCGAGGTTCAGGACGCGCTGACACGATTGCGCGCCTGTCTTTGGGCATAAGAACGAGGGAACGAGATGGCATATCAGACGCGCGAGCGGGATCCGCTTCTGGACAGCAACATGCAAGCCGCGATCGAAAAACGCGGCAAGGAACTGATCGGGATTGCACTGTTGGTTCTGGCGGGCATGGCGGCTGCGATGATCGCGTCCTATACCCCTAGCGACCCCAGCTGGATTTCCGCCACCGATGCACCGGTGCAGAACTGGATGGGGCGGATCGGGGCTTCGATTGCCGCGCCTTTGTTCATGATCATCGGATGGGCCGCGTGGGGTATCGCGTTGATCTTCGGGGGCTGGGGGCTGCGTTTCCTGTTGCACCGCGGTGAAGAACGTGCACTGGGCCGTCTGGTATTTGCTCCAATCCTGATTGCGGTGACGGCTGTTTATGCATCGACCCTGGTGCCGGGCGACAGCTGGACCCATTCCTTCGGTCTGGGCGGTCTGTTCGGGGATACCGTGCTGGGCGCTGTCCTGAACTTTCTACCGGTCAATGCCGCGATGGGGCTGAAGGCAATCTCGGCGATCAGTTTCTTTGCCACGCTGGGTCTAGGGCTTTTTGTGCTGGGCGCGACCATGGATGAGGTCAAGCGCTTTGGCCGCTTCCTTCTGGTTGGTGTCATCCTGACCTATGCCTACCTAATGGCGGCATTGGGCAAAGGTGCCGGGGGTGTCGTGAAGGCGGCGAAACACGCGCGCGAAAAACGCGCCGAGCGCCGTGAGATGGCGGCTGCCGCAATGCCGCATGAAGATGAGCCTGTCCTGTTTGAAGAGGATTTTGAGGTCGCACCCCAGGCGGCCGCGCCGAAAGCTGGGTTTCTCAAGCGGATGCCAGCATTGGTCAAGCGACCCGACCCCGAAGTTGATGCGATGCCAGAACCCGAACTGGTGGCACAAAGCCCGGTGGCGGATGTGGCCGAGATGCCGGGGCAGGACCGAATTCGTGCCAAGATCGCAGACGTGATCCGGTCCCGATCGACCCAGGGAGCCGATCCTGCGCCGACGCCGGAAGTCCTTGCTGACAAGCCTTTGACCAAGGGCCGCGGGCGTGGGCCCGACCCGCTTGTGCTGGACAACGGTCCGCGTCACGGTCTGCCGCCGGAACCGCCGTTGACCGCCGCACGTGTGCAACCTGCCGTGCCCGAAACCATGGTCGACGATACGCCAGAAACCGCACTGCCGCTGGACGAGGTCGCTGAGCCCGTTCAGACCATTCCTGTTGCGCAGGTCGAACAGAAAAAGGTGGTGCAACCCCGCGCGATGAAACCCGTCGTGCCTTCGACCAAAGCTCGCGCCGAGGCTCAGCCTTCGCTGGCCTTTGACGAGCCGCAGGTCGAATACGAATTGCCGCCTCTCAGCCTGTTGACCAACCCCAGCAGCATTCAGCGCCATTACCTGAGCGACGAGGCTTTGGAAGAAAATGCCAGGATGCTTGAAGCGGTTCTGGATGACTACGGCGTCAAGGGCGAAATCGTATCGGTCCGCCCCGGTCCGGTCGTGACCATGTATGAGCTCGAACCCGCTCCGGGCTTGAAAGCCAGCCGCGTGATCGGTTTGGCGGACGACATCGCGCGGTCGATGTCGGCACTGTCGGCGCGTGTCTCGACAGTTCCGGGCCGCAGCGTGATCGGGATCGAACTTCCGAACGAAAACCGTGAGAAAGTGGTTCTGCGCGAGATCCTTGCTGCACGTGATTTCGGCGACAGCAACCAAAAACTGCCGCTTGCGCTGGGCAAGGACATTGGCGGCGACCCGGTTGTCGCGAACCTGGCCAAGATGCCCCACCTCCTGATCGCGGGGACCACGGGTTCGGGTAAATCGGTGGCGATCAACACAATGATCCTGTCACTTCTCTATCGCCTCACGCCCGAGGATTGCCGCCTGATCATGATCGACCCGAAGATGCTGGAACTGTCGGTCTATGACGGCATTCCGCATCTTCTTTCGCCTGTCGTGACAGATCCGAAAAAGGCCGTGGTGGCACTCAAATGGACCGTCGGCGAGATGGAAGATCGCTATCGCAAGATGTCCAAGATGGGTGTGCGCAACATCGACGGTTATAACAGCCGAGTCGCCGAGGCGTTGGCCAAAGGCGAGATGTTCAGCCGAACAGTGCAGACCGGCTTTGACGACGAAACCGGCGAACCCGTTTTCGAGACCGAGGAAATCCAGCCTGAAAAAATGCCCTATATCGTCGTTGTTGTCGACGAGATGGCAGACCTGATGATGGTCGCGGGCAAGGAAATCGAAGCCTGTATCCAGCGGCTGGCACAGATGGCGCGGGCCTCGGGTATCCACCTGATCATGGCCACCCAGCGCCCGTCGGTCGACGTGATCACGGGCACGATCAAGGCAAACTTCCCGACGCGGATCTCGTTCCAGGTGACGTCGAAAGTGGACAGCCGAACCATTCTTGGCGAAATGGGTGCCGAGCAGCTTCTGGGCATGGGCGATATGCTTTACATGGCCGGCGGTGCCAAGATCACCCGGTGTCACGGCCCTTTTGTCAGCGACGAAGAGGTCGAGGAAATCGTCAACCACCTGAAATCCTTTGGTCCACCGTCCTACATGAGCGGCGTTGTGGAAGGCCCGGACGAAGAGAAGGCCGACAATATCGACGCGGTTCTCGGGCTCGGTGGCAACACCACCGGCGAGGATGCGCTTTACGATCAGGCCGTGCAGATCGTTATCCAGGATCGCAAATGTTCGACCTCGTACATCCAGCGCAAACTGGCCATCGGCTATAACAAGGCCGCCCGACTGGTCGAGCAGATGGAAGAAGAGGGGCTGGTCAGCGCCGCCAACCACGTCGGCAAACGCGAAATCCTTGTGCCTGAACAATAGGTTTGGGCAAATTCAGGCCGATCGCAAGAAAAGGTGATCCACCACGTGATGCAAGCGGCGCGGGGATTGCCTAGATTGGGGTTATGAGAGCAGTCAGATTCCTTGTTGCGCCTGCCTTTTGGCTGGCGCTGAGCGTCCCGGCGATGGCGGAAAAGCTGTCGCTGGACGAATTGTCGACCTACCTGGACGGTCTCAAGACCGCACAGGCAAATTTCACCCAGTTCAACGGCGACGGCACCAGGTCAACCGGAACATTGTATCTGAAGCGTCCGTGGAAAATGCGCTTTGAATACAATCCTCCTGACCAGACACTGGTTCTGGCGGCATCGCTGTCGGTGGCCATCTTTGACGGCAAGTCGAACCAGCCGCCCGAGACATATCCCCTGAAACGCACGCCGCTGCACTTGATCCTGGCGCCGAATGTTGACCTCAAGACCGCGAAAATGGTGGTCGGGCATGGTTATGACAATGGCGTGACCACGGTCTTTGCTCAGGACCCGAAAAACCCGGAATACGGTCAGCTTGAACTGCGCTTCACGGCGGACCCGGTCCGTTTGCAGGAATGGGTGGTCCATGACGGTGGCGGTGGGCGCACGCGTGTCGTTCTGGACGAACTGGACCGGAACGTTGAGCTGAAGAATTCGATCTTCAACATCCAGCTGAACAGCCCGGAAAAGAACCGCTGAGATCGGATGCACGGCGCTAGGTAGAATGCGCCGTGCCTGTCCTGAATTAGCGGCAGCGCTTCAGTTGCTTTTCATACATGTCGGACCGGGCGTCGACCTCGGCGGCGATTCTCATCAACCAGGATTTACGCTTGTAGGTGCCGCGGGAATACCCGGTGTGCCCATCGTGATAGGCAAGATACTGGTTGCGCGCGTCATCCAGACGGATGCCGTTCTTTTCCTTCGACTGGTTGAAATACCAGCCCATAAAATCCGAGGCATCGCGAATATTGTCGCGCTTGGCGCCACGGTTGCGCTGATCGCGCTGATAATCTTCCCAGGTCGCGTCCAAGGCCTGAGCATAGCCGTAAGCGCTGGATTGGCGGCCCATCGGAAGTACGCCAAGCACATAGGTCATCGGGGTGCGAATGTCGCCGTCGAATTTGCTTTCCTGATACATGACCGCCATCTGGACATGCATTGGCACGCCCCATTTCCTTTCGGTCGCGCGGAAGGCTCGTTTGTACTTGGGACGCTGCTGTAATATCGAACAGGCGTCGTTCAGGTTGCGCGGTGGCCGCATGTCTCCGCCGCCGCAAGACGCGACAAGCAAAAGGATCACCAGGGCGCGAAAGTGTCTGCTCATCTGCCTCTCGCAATATGTTTTGTGTTTTGAGGGCAAACTAACCGATTTGACGCCCGAGGTGAAATGACAATTCCGCGTTCAGATCAGAAGCGCCAGTAGCAGCGGCAGACCCGCCACGGATATCACGGTCGAGACAACAACCAGTCCGGCAACCGAGTCGCTGTCGGCGCCATATTTCTCGGCAATCAGGAAGGCAGTGACCGCAACAGGCGTCGAAAGCTGTAACACCAGAACGCCAAAGCTTATGTCGTCCAGCCCGAATAGACGCCCGATCACCCATGCGATCGCCGCACAGATCGCCAATTTCAGAACCGACAGCCAAACCGCCTGTCCCACGCGCCCCGGTGTCAGCCGCGCCACAGCAACCCCAAGAGTCAGAAGCATCAGCGGGATCGCCATCTGACCGATCAGGTCCAGCGTGTTGGTCAGGAACCGTGGGGTCTGCCATCCTTGCCAAAGGAAAACCGCACCCAAGATCGAAGCGGCGATGATCGGTTCTTTCAGGATTTTCAGGAAAGCACCGCTCCCGGCGACAAGTCGGATCCCAAGGGTAAAGGACATCACAGACGTTACCGCTAGGATTGCCACAGCGTATTCCAGCCCCGGCTGCCCAAAGGCGAACAAAGCCAGCGGAATCCCTAGGTTGCCGGTGTTGCCAAAGATGAACGGCGCCAAAAACGTGCGCTGGTCCAGTTTCAGGACCTGAAACAACCCCGCCCCGACCACGCCGACCGCGACATAGGCCGCCACCGTCGCCAAGGTCAGTGAGCCCATTTCGGCAAGGTCGACCTCGGATTTCATCAAGGCCGTGAAAATCAGGCAGGGCACGGCAAGGGTCATGCCCAGACGTGTCACGAATTGAATTCGATACTCAAATCCCGCCTTCACCCAGCCAAAGCCCAAGCCCGCCAGAAGAAAGACCGGCGCGACGATTTCAAGCACTGTTAATGCAAGGTTCACAAACTGTTTCCCGGCGAATTATGGCAAAAAATGGACAAACTGCCCTTGAAAGGACTACGCTTGGGACGTAGGTGCTGCAAGCTATGTTGAAGACACGCGCAAAATATCATCTGGGCCAGATTGTCCGTCACAAGAAACACCCGTTTCGTGGAGTGATCTTTGATGTCGATCCGGAATTTTCCAATACCGATGAATGGTATGACTCGATCCCGGAAGAGGCGCGACCGATCAAAGAGCAGCCGTTCTATCATCTGCTCGCCGAGAATGACCAAAGCTATTACATCGCTTATGTGTCCGAGCAGAACCTGATTCTGGATTATTCGGGGGAACCCGTCGATCATCCCGACATCCCCGAGATGTTTGGTCCATACGAAGATGGTGCCTATCCGCTGCACTTCCAGATGAACTGAGCGCAATTGAACCCTTCAAAACGGGGCTTTGGCGCGAAAGCTCATGCCGCGACCGCCTTCGGGATGACGCAGTCGTAATTCCTCGGAATGCAACATCATGCGCGGGAAATCCGCCGCTGCGCCCGTCGCATAGAGCGGGTCGCCCAAAATCGGATGGCCAAGCGCCAGCATATGAACGCGCAACTGGTGGCTTCGCCCGGTCTTGGGGCTGAGACGAACACGGGATTCGTCGTCGGTCTGCCGAAGGACGCGCCAGTCGGTCACTGCCGGTTTGCCGTTTTCATGGTCCACCATCTGGCGGGGGCGGTTGGGCCAGTCGACGATCAGGGGCAGGTCAACTGTGCCCGTCTTAGGCTCAAGTCTGCCATACACCCGTGCAACATAGCTTTTCTTGGTCTGCCGTTTCTCGAATTGCAGTCCCAGGTGCCGCTGGGCATGTGGTGTCATCGCAAACACCATCACACCCGACGTGTCCCGGTCCAGGCGATGCACCAGAAGAATACCGGGAAAGGCCGCGTCGAGCCGTGACAACAGGCAGTCCGCCAAATTGGGGCCCCGGCCCGGAACGCTGAGAAGACCTGCGGGTTTGTTGACGACGACGATCTGGCTGTCCTCATGCAGGATATCCAACGGGTCGTCGGGGGGCGTATAGTCGGATGAAATCATGCGCACCCCCCTATCTTGCGCGCGCGTGATGGGCAACCCGACGTCAGCCTTGCCTGCGCGTCCAGTGGCGCGCAGGCTGTTGCAAACAAGGAGGGGACGGAATGCATCCGACAATCATCAAGATGAAAGAGGTCGTCGCATCGGGCGATGACAACAAGATCCACGAAATCCTGGCCGAGGGTGTCCAGTTCATGCCGCCGACCTACTGGGCGACCTGGACCGGACGAGAGCCCGTGGCGGCAGTTTTGGGCCATGTCGGGCAGGTCTTTTCCGACTTCCGCTATCGTCGCGTGATGGGGGAAGGCAACGATTGGGCGCTGGAATTCCAATGCAAGGTCGGTGAGCTTGACGCAGTTGGAGTAGATCTGATCACACTGGACGACGACGGACTGATCGCGAAGTTTGAGGTGGTCATGCGGCCACTCAAATCCGTTGCCGCGCTGCGTGAAGCGATGAATGCCCGCGTGATGACGGATCCTCGCTTTCTGGAGTATCGCAAGGCGCTTGGCTGATGCTGATGCGCCCGCTGGCCAGGATCGCGCTTGTGCCGCTTCTGTTGGTACAGGGGCTGTGGGTTCGGGCAGGGGCGCAGTTCCTGCCCGAACCGCCTGGTGACAGGGGCGGCGTGTTTGGATCAGGCCCCGACCTTGGGCTTCTGGTGCTAGGGGATTCATCCGCCGCCGGGGTTGGCGCACAGAACCAGAAAACTGCCATGCCGGCTCAACTTGTTTTCTTGCTGGCCCAGAATGCACGGGTCCACTACCGGGTTGAGGCCATCACGGGCGCCACATCCAGATCGACGCTCAAAAGCATGGACACGGTGACGTATGGTTCTGCGGATCTGTGCATTGTTGTGCTGGGTGTCAATGACGTTACACGCGCAACCTCTCCGCGCCGCTTTGTCCGCAACCTGGCACGGATCGAAGCCGCGCTGAAGTCAAAGACAGGTACGCGCCACATCATCTTTTCTGGTGTGCCACCGATGGGGCATTTCCCACTCCTGCCAAACCCGCTGAGATGGGTATTGGGCCAGGACGCTCAGCGGTTGGACGCGGCGTTGCAGGCGTTCTGCGCGGAGTCGCAAGACAGGTCACATTTGCCGCTGGATCTGCCGTTGACGCCGGACATGGTTGCATCAGACGGGTTTCACCCCTCAGAGACGGCGCATGCTTTGTGGGCGAAAATGCTGGCCCGCCATATTCTTGATGTTCTGCCAATGGCGCAGGGGAGCGACCTAGACCTCAGGCTTTGACCCGTGCACCTGTCGGGTCAAAAAGCGGTTTGAGCGACGCCTCAGCCTTGACCCGAGTACCCATGACATCAATCTCGTAGGACGATGCCAAAACCTCGGCGGCGGTTTCGCCAGCGCAGGGCACATAGCCCATCCCGATAGCCCCCCCCAGCCAGTGACCGTAGTTGCCCGAACTAAGATAACCGACAATCTCACCGTCGCGCAGAAGGGGTTCATTGTGATAGAGCAGCGGTTCCGGATCATTCAGGCGGAACTGCAGCAAACGCGACTGGGGGCCGGTTTCCTTCCGCCTCAAGACCGCGTCGCGTCCGATGAAGTCAGGCTTGCCTGTCGAGACCGCAAAGCCCAGCCCAGCGTCGATCACGTGGTCCTCACAGGTGATGTCGTGCCCGAAATGGCGAAAACCCTTTTCGATCCGGCAGGAATCCATCATGTGCATGCCGCACAGTTTCAATCCCACGTCTTGACCCGCCTCAAAGAACGTCTCGAATACATGGCCTGCCATGTCGGAACTGACATAGACCTCCCATCCCAGTTCGCCGACATAGGACACACGATGCGCCCGCGCCAATCCCATGCCTATCTCGATCTCTTGTGCGAAGCCGAAGGGGTTGGCATCGTTCGAGAAATCGTTGGGTGAGACCAGCTGCATCAGCTTGCGAGCATTTGGTCCCATGACTGCCAGAACGCCTTCTGAAGCGGTGACATCGGTGATTGTTACTTGGAAGTCGCCCTTCAGACGCATCAGCCGCGTTTGATCGGCAAGTCGGGTGGCTGCAGGTGTAACGACAAGGTAGCAGTCATCCGCCAAACGCGTGACGGTGACATCCGCTTCGATCCCACCTTTCGGGTTCAGAAACTGCGTATAAACGATTTTACCATTCGCCACCGTATGGTTGGCCCCCCCAACATGGTTTAGGAACGCTTCCGCGTCTGGCCCTTTTACCCTGATTTTGCCAAATGACGACATGTCATACATGCCGACATTCTCACGTATCGCGCGATGCTCGGCGGCGGCGTTTTCAAACCAGTTCTGGCGTTTCCAGCTGTAGCGATAGTCACGGTCTTGCCCCGGGCCGGCAAACCAGTTCGCGCGCTCCCACCCGGCAAGCTCGCCGAAGACCGCCCCCTGTTCCTTTAGGTGGTGGTGAAAAGGTGTCCGGCGGATACCGCGCGCTGTGGCCTTCTGGCGATACGGGAAATGGTCGGCGTAAAGCAGGCCGAGTGTTTCCTTGCTGCGCTCAAAAAGATAAGTCTTGTTGGCTTGGAATGGCTGCATCCGGGCAATGTCCACATCGCCCAGATCAAAGGGTTTTTCACCATCGTCCATCCATTGGGCCAGAGCCATCCCCGCGCCGCCCGCGGATTGGATGCCAATGGAATTGAACCCGGCCGCAACCCAGACATTGTCCATTTCTGGCGCAAGACCAAGAAGATAAGCGTCATCCGGCGTGAAGCTTTCCGGTCCATTGAAGAAGGTATGAATACCGGCGTTGGCCAGACCAGGCCAGCGGTTCACGGCCTGTTCCAGGATCGGTTCAAAATGGTCGAAATCTTCAGGCAGCTGGTCGAACTCAAAACTGTCAGGAATGCCGTCCATACCCCAGGGTTTCGCATGCGGTTCAAACGCGCCCAGCATGATCTTCCCAGCGTCCTCCTTGTAGTAAGCGCACTCGTCCGGGACTCGAAGGACCGGAAGCTGGGGCAGATCCGGGATCGCTTCCGAGACGATGTAGAAGTGTTCGCAGGCGTGCAGCGGGACGTTGACGCCCATCATACGTCCGACCTGGTGACCCCACATGCCCGCACAATTCACGACCATGTCGGTTTGGATGTGCCCTTGTTCGGAACCGTCGTCGGTTTCCCAGTTGACACCAGTAACCATACGTCCACGTATGTTGACGCTTGTGACTTTGACTTTTTCACGTATTACGGCACCGCGCTGGCGTGCGCCCTTGGCCAAGGCCAATGCAATGTTCGCCGGGTCAGCCTGGCCGTCGGTAGGTAGCCAGACACCACCCGTAACCCCTTCCAGGTTGAGGTGGCCGTATCTCTCGCCCACCTCGCGCGGTGACAGCTCTTCGACCGGCACTCCGAATGCGCGGGCCATAGCCGCATTGCGATACAGTTCTTCCAGGCGCTCGCCGGTCAAGGCGACGGACACCGATCCAACCTGTCGCATGCCCGTCGCCACGCCGGTTTCCGCCTCCAGCCCCATGTAAAGCTCTGTCGAATAGCGTGCCAATTTGGTCATATTGGACGACGCGCGTAGTTGGCCGATCAGCCCGGCGGCATGCCAGGTGGTGCCGCTGGTCAGTTGCTTGCGCTCGAGCAAGACAACATCCTGCCAGCCCAGTTTGGCGAGATGATAGGCGACCGAGCAACCGACGACGCCGCCGCCGATGATGACCACGCGGGCCTTTTGGGGGAGGTCAGCCATCCTTTTCGTCCTCGGCAGGGGGAATTAGCACCAGTTTTCCCGGAAACGTCTTGGCCATGAAATCCGTCTGGGCACGGTGGATGTCGCGAAGCGGATAGGTCTTGGAAACCAGCGGGTTCAACTTGCCCCCGTTAATCAGTTTGGCAAGTTTCTGAAAAACCGCAGGTGGTTGATAGGTTGAGCCGGAAAGCGTCAGATCCTTGAGGTAGATCTTGCGCAAATCCATTTCGACGATCGGACCCGCGATTGCCCCGGCAACCGCATAACGTCCACCTCGTTTCAGCGCCTGAATCAGCCCCGCCCATTTCGGGCCACCCACAACGTCAATGACACAATCAATACATTCGTTGCCTGCAGGTTCGTCGCGGTCGAGTGTTTCGGCCGCCCCTGCCGCAAGCACGGCTTCCGACTTGGAGCGGGATGTTACACCAATAACGTGCGCCCCTCTCAGGGACGCCAGTTCCACTGCGGCCATTCCGACCCCACCCGACGCGCCGGTCACCAGAACCCGATCCCCTTCGCGGACACCGGCCCGGTCAAGCAGCGCCTCTGCCGTCCCATAAGCACATGGAATCGCGGCGATTTGAGTGTCGGTCATCGGCGATTCTGTGACGTCATACAGATCATCAGCAGGAAGACAGCAGAACTGCGCGAAGGCGCCGTTCATCTCAGACCCAATACAGGTCATTCCAACCGGGTCATCCATGGTCGGGCGTGGCAGGCAGAGTGGCGCAGTGACGCGACGCCCGATCCAACCATCATGTGTGGGATCGCCGACAGCAACAACCGCGCCGCACAGGTCTCCGCCCTGGATCAGTGGAAACTGCAAAGCACCGGACCAGCCGCCATCGTCACCCGAGCCCGTCTGGTTGGCGTCTGTGCCGCCAGTCACGTCGTCGGAATACCAACCAAGCCGCGTGTTAATGTCTGTGTTGTTGATCCCCGCGGCGTGAACGCGGATCAGGGCCTCGCCGGGAGCAGGCACAGGCATTGGCAGGTCATCCCGCCAGATCAGCTTTTCCGGCCCCCCATGCCCGGTCAGAACAACGCCTGACATCGTTTCACGTGTCATGCCCGCAACCTTTCATTTTCGGGATCCCAAAGCGGTTTGTCCGCCTGCACGACGGCGCGCCGCTTCTCGCCGTAAATTTCGACATCGACTTCGGTTCCCGGGACAGCAAGGTCGGCACGGATCATGCCCAGCGCAATCGATGCACCGACACGATAGCCCCAGTCACCCGAAGTCGTTTCGCCGACGATCTGATCGCCATGCCAGAGGCAGGACATATAGGGCGCGTCGGCCTCGTCTGCGTCCACCACCAGCGTTACGAAACGTTTGTTCACGCCGCGCTGCTTTTCGGTCAAAAGAGCGGCCTTGCCCGGGAAGTCCTGTGGTTTGTCCAGTTTGACAAAGCGGTCCAGACCACCTTCGAACAGCGTGTAATCGGTCGACAGGTCGCCTTTCCACGTACGATAGCCTTTCTCGATTCGCAGGCTGTTCAGCGCATACATGCCAAAGGGTTTTGCCCCCCAGCTCAGCACAGCATCATAGATTGCCGGGAGGTGGGCGTTGGCTGCGTGGATTTCCCATCCCAGTTCACCCGCAAACGAAACACGCGCAAGGGTGGCTGACTGACCCGCGACAGTGGCTGGTTGATGGCTAAGCCAGCCAAGGGACAGGTCTGCGTTGCTGAGGTCACTGAACAGGTCCCGTGACCTGGGGCCGGTGACGATCAAAGTGCCGTACTCTGCCGTATGATCGGTAAGGCTCAGGTGGTCCGGCAAAGCGGTTTTCAACACGTCCCAGTCGTGCCATTGCGCCGTTGCTGCGGTGATCAGGGTCATGTGGTCATCGGCGTGACGCAGGCAGGACATTTCCGTCAGGATGCGCCCGCGATCGTCGGCGAAATAGAGCAGGTTCATCCGTCCGATCTTGGGAAGCGCCCCGGCGACACGGCCGCGCAACCATTCCGCCGCGCCGTCACCCGACAGGTTGAACCGCGAAAACCCGGGCAGGTCCAGAACACCGACATGATCGCGCACGGCTTCGCATTCTTCGCGGATGCGGGCCTCCCAAGGACCTGAACGGCCCCACGTATGGGTTGCCACTTCAGAGGTGTCATCCCCCGGCTGGGCAAACCAATTGGCGCGTTCCCAACCATTATAGGCCCCCATCTGGCCACCCAGTTCGACAACGCGGTCATGCACTGGCGAAAGTTTCCGGTTCCGTGCGGCTGGCCATTCGTGACGCGGGAAGTGCATGGCGTATTCGTTGCCATAGACCTCCATCCCCTTGGCGACACAGTAGTCGTGGTCGGTATAGTCGGTATAGCGGCGCGGGTCGCAGGCCCACATATCCCATTCCGGTGCGCCATCGACGATCCATTCGGACAGGACCTTGCCCGCACCACCACCCTGCGCGATACCGAAGGTAAAGACGCAGGCCTCAAACGCGTTCCTAACCCCAGGCATGGGCCCGATCAGCGGCAACCCGTCTGGCGCATAGGGGATCGGGCCGTTGATCACCCGCGACACGCCCGCCGTGCCCAAAAGCGGCACCCGCTCCATCGCGTCGGTGACGATACCCTCGATCCGGTCCAGGTCATCCGACCAAAGTTGAAACGAGAAGTCGTCCGGCATGGGATCGTCTGGCGTTGCCCAATGCGCTCGGCAATCGGGCTCATAGGGACCAAGGTTGAACCCGTGTTTTTCCTGTCGGAGGTAATAGGACACATCGACATCACGTAACAGCGGCAGCTTGCGGCCATGTTCCGTGGACCACGCCTCGATCTGGGGGATCTCCTCGGATAGAAGATATTGGTGACTCATCACCATCATCGGTACGGTGCGACCGCCGAAGGGCTTGAACATCTCGCCGACGCGTTGGGCATAATACCCGGCGGCATTCACCACGAAGTCGCAATCAATATCGCCCTTGTCCGTATGCACCGTCCACGATCCGTTGGCGTGTTGGGTTACGCCTATTGCCGGGCAAAACCGCTGGATAATGGCACCCATCTGCCGCGCGCCTTTGGCCAGTGCCTGCGTCAGCTGCGCGGGGTCGATATCGCCGTCATGGGGATCGTAGAGCGACCCGACCAGATCGTGGGTCTCAAGGAACGGGTAACGCGCCTTAGTTTCCGCAGGGTCAAGAATCTCGATATCCATGCCCTGATACCGTCCCATACCGGCGGCCCTTTGAAACTCCTGCATCCGCTCCTTGTTATGCGCCAGCCGGATCGACCCGGTGACGTGGTAGTTCATCGGGTAGTCTACCTCGTCCGCTAGGCGCGCATAAAGTTCGGTGGAATAGCGCTGCATATTCATCACCGACCAGGACGTGGAAAAGGTCGGGACGTTGCCCGCCGCATGCCATGTCGACCCGGCTGTCAGCTCGTTCTTTTCCAGGAGAACGCAGTCGGTCCAACCCCGTTTCGCCAGGTGATACAACGCAGAGGTGCCGACGACACCGCCCCCGATGATGACCACACGGGCTGAGCTTGGGAATTCAGCCATGGGTGACTCCTTTTTGCGTGTTTGTGCTGGGGGTGGGTGTCACTGGCGTTGCTCCACCCCGTCGGTGATCTGGTAGTAATCGCCCTTGTCGCCCACGAAGATGTGTTTCTCGATCCGCAGCCCTGTTGGGTTCTCGAGTGCGCCCAGCGCAAAGCTGGTTGTGTCTTCGTCCAGTGCTTTCCAGAACAGGAAGGATCCGCACTCGGGGCAGAAACCGCGTTTGGCGTTTTTGCTGGACTGGAACCAACGCACCGAACCGGAAATGCTGAGCGCATCGTCACTGACATAGGCCGAGGCCCAGACACCACCTGATTGCCGCCGGCATTGCCCACAATGGCACATGCTGGCGCCCTGCGGATCGGCGTGGACCTCGAACTCGATGGCGTGGCAGTTGCAGTGACCCTTCATGTCATTCCTTTCAAACGACCCGATCAATAGACCGGGGGCGCGATGACCCAGACAACGACGGCGGGGTGGGCATGCGGGTTGGCCCAGGCAAACGGCGTGCCCTTGATACGGAATGAATCCCCCGGACCAACCGAAAAGACATGCCCGTCGATGGTCAGTGTTAGATTGCCCGCAACCACATAGCCCACTTCCTGCGTCGGTCGGGTCACGGGCTCTGTCCTTGCGGCGCCGGGGGCAAAGGTGGAATGGACCACCTCGAATTCGTCGGTCAGGTCGGGCGACAAAAGTTCTTCGGTCAGACCTCCGTCGCCGCTGCCGATCTTGCGACGTGCCCCGGCGCGGACAATGATTCCGGCTTCGCCCTCGGGCACGTCCGGTTGACCAAACAGCAGTGACAAGGGCGCGTCCAACCCAGCGGCAATCGCGCGCAGGTCGGCAACCGAGGGTTGCGAGAGGTCACGCTCAACCTGACTGAGCCACCCGACCGAACGGCCGAGCCGTACAGACAGGTCAGTCAACGTCACCCCGCGTGCCTTGCGCAGAGCGCGCAGATCAGCGCCAAGGGTGCGGGGTTGCGGCAGGTCGCGGGGCATGAAAATTCCGTGAAAATTTGCATTGGAATTTCACGCTGCCTGATTCGCGTGAAATTTCAAAGAGAATTTTCACAGGCTAAGGTGACTTGGGATGCAGAGCGACCGTGGGGTCGCGATGGTCAATCCGCGCTGTGGAATACCTGGCCGAGGATTTGTGCAAGGTGATCTGCATCCGTTTGGGTGAACGCATTCGGCATATTGCTGTCGATGTCGAACACTCCCAACAGAGTGCCACTGCCATTCACGACAGGCAGTACCAACTCTGACCGTGTGGACGAGGCGCAGGCAATATGGCCGGGAAAGGCGTCAACATCCGGCACCAGTTGAACCTGACCCGTGCGGGCTGCGGCGCCGCACACGCCGCGCGAAAACGGGATCACGAGGCAGCCGTGCCCACCCTGATAGGGACCGATTTTCAACAGCTCAGGTCCGACAACACGGTAGAACCCCGTCCAGTCGAACCGCTCATCTGCGTGATGCACCTCGCAGGCCACCGTCGCCATCAGGGACACCGTATCCGTTTCGCCCTCCGTCAGCGCGAGGATGGTTTTCTTCAGGTGGTCATAGTTGATCTGCATGGGGACTCCTTGGAATCTCGCACTGGGACCACAGGATGCGGGACTTGGCAATAGGTCACCCGGAGAATCGCTCTTTCAGCCAGTCTGCGCAGGCGGTGATGGCGTGGTCGCCCTGCGGGATCACTTTGGTCAGGGACATGAAGGCGTGGACCTGTCCGGGATAATTCAGCCGCGTGACGTCTACCCCTGCCGCGTGCAGCTTGTCACCATAGCCTTGTGCATCGTCCCATAACGGATCATGGCCGCCAGCCACGATACAGGCGGGCGGCTGCATGTCGTGGGTGTCGGAAAACAGGGGCGAGACTCGGGGGGTCAGCGGGTCCTGTTCTGGCGGCAGGTAGTGGCTCAGATAAAAATCGATCCGCTTTGCAGGCAGAAGCGGCTGCTGCGCCAGCGCCTTCATGGAATCTGAGGTCAGGCTGGCGTCTACTGCTGGATAGATTAGCAACTGGCCTTTGGGCACCGGAAGCCCGCCCACAACAAGGTCATGCATCAACCCCGCGGTCAGGTTGCCCCCGGCGCTGTCGCCGCCCACGATCAGCATGTCCGGGGTCACCGCAAAGGGTGTCCGGCCCGATGACAGTGCCTCGTAACAGGCCAGCGCGTCATCCGCGGCAGCTGGGAATGGATGTTCGGGGGCAAGGCGATAGGCAAGCGAGATCACCCGCACCCCCGACCGGGCCGACAGTTTTCCGCACAATCCGTCATGAGTGTCCAGGTCGCCCTGGATCCATCCGCCTCCATGCAGAAAGAGCAGGGTCGGCTGCGCGTCCGTGGGCGTTTGGCCTGCAGGTACATAGACCCGCGCAGGAAGATCGCCTTCGGCACCGGGCATGGTGGTGTCGATCTTGATCACGTCACGTGGGCACGGGGCGTCGAATTTCGCAGCCATGGTCGAAATCTGACGGCGGCTTTCTTCGACGCTGGGTGGCGCGTTTGCGTCTCGGATCAATGACACGAGGTCACCGGCGGCCTGCGCCTTCGGGTCGATCACGCGACCGTCGACAACGTCGCGCCGTCCCAAATAGATCAGCGCGACCAGACTTTCGGGCAGCATCAACCTGATGAGGCCCAATAGGATTAGAAGCTTTTTCATTTGTGTCCCGTCCCTGTTTGCATCGTCAGAATGCGCGCAAACGGGACTGGTGGGCAAGGCCCGCAGCCTTGCCCTGTCGTCAAAGGGTCATACCCGTTCGATCGCAATGGCGGTGCCCTCTCCGCCGCCAATACAGATCGCCGCAACGCCGCGCTTCAATCCGCGTTTTTCCAGAGCGTTCAGCAAGGTCACCATGATGCGCGCGCCGGAGGCGCCGATCGGGTGCCCCAAGGCACAGGCGCCGCCATTGACGTTTACCTTGTCGCGGGAAAGACCCATCTCGTGCATGAAGGCCATCGGCACCACGGCAAAGGCCTCGTTTACCTCCCAGAGGTCGACGTCATCCTTGTGCCAGCCGATCCGTTGAAGCAGCTTCTGAGCTGCGGGAACCGGGGCCGTGGTAAACAGGCCTGGCGCTTGGGCATGACTGGCATGGCCGACTATTCGGGCGCGGATGTTCAACCCGCGCTCCAATGCCGCTTCTTCCGATGCCAGAACCAGCGCTGCCGCCCCATCCGAGATCGAAGATGAATTGGCGGGTGTCACAGTGCCGTCCTTGCGGAAGGCAGGCTTTAGATGCGGGATCTTTTCGGGTCTCGCATTGCCGGGTTGTTCGTCTTCTGACACCACAACATCGCCACGGCGGGTCGTCAGGGCGACAGGAGCGATTTCCCCCTCAAACGCACCGGATTTCTGCGCCTCAAGCGCGTTTGACAGTGACTTGAGCGCGTATTCGTCCTGCGCCTCGCGGGTGAATTGGAACGCTTCGGCGCAATCCTCGGCAAAGGTGCCCATCAGCCGCCCCTTGTCATATGCGTCCTCGAGCCCATCCAGGAACATGTGGTCCTGCACTTGCTGATGGCCAATCCGCGCGCCGCCGCGCATTTTGGGCAGCATGTAGGGCGCATTCGACATGCTTTCCATCCCGCCGGTGACCATGACGTCGTTCTGACCCAGCGCAATCTGGTCGAAGCCCGACATGGCCGCCTTCATCCCCGAGCCGCACATCTTGTTCAAAGTGGTCGCCGGCACCTCTTCGCCAAGCCCCCCGGCAAATCCGGCCTGCCGCGCGGGGGCCTGGCCCTGGCCCGCGGGTAGAACACAGCCCATCAGCACTTCGTCCACCGTCTCGGCGCCCGCATCCCGCAACGCGGCGCGAATGGCGGTACCGCCCAGTTCAGCTGCCGGTACCCCGTCAAAAACGCCTTGGAACCCTCCCATCGGCGTGCGGGCCGCGCCCGCTATCACAACTGCTTTCATCATTTCTCTCCCGTATTCGGCACCGCGACAGGCATAGTGCCAAGTCTTTGCGCAATTGTTTCACGCAAGCAGGCCAAGGCGTCAAACCAGTAACAATACGGATATGCAAACCAGTTGGTAATGAATTCGCCCTAGCAATGGATCGGCGTAGTGAATTCGAGAGGCGGCAAATGGAACTGAGCAAACGGGAACTTGATGGGGTTCTGATCGTCACCGTCAACGAGTCCCGCATCGATTCGGCCGTAGCGATCCGGTTCAAGGACATGATGCGGCAACTGACTGAAAACGGCCCTGAACGTGTTGTGCTGGACCTCGCGCATGTGGACTTCATCGATTCCAGCGGTCTTGGCGCCATTGTCGGCGCGATGAAACTATTGGGCGCAGACCGTCGTTTGGATCTCTCGGGCCTGCGCGACAATGTCGCCAAGGTGTTCACGCTGACCCGCATGGACCGGGTGTTTCGAATCCACATGTCTCTTAGCGATGCGCTTGGCGGTTGATCGGGATTTCGCGGAACAGCAATCGGGACATTCGTATGGCGGAGCTGATTTTCGATACCGATGTCGACAATGACCCGCATGATGTGCGTCGGGCCTTGATTGACTTTCGCGCGACGATGCGTGGACGCGACAGGGGCGGCCTGACCGGGTCGGCGGAAACGGTGCTGGCCGAGGTTTTGAACAATATTGTCGAACATGCCCTGGCCGGACGCGGGCAAGACGGTGCGATACATGTGCGATGTCACCTGGAAGGGGCAGGTTTGTGCTTTGAAGTTGTTGACAACGGCATTCCGTTGCCCGGTGGTGAGTGCCCGGCCCGAACTATGCCAGAACTTGGGAAGCTTGAGGATTTGCCTGAGGGCGGGTTTGGATGGGCGCTGGTGGGCATTCTCGCGTCGGATCTGGAATATCAGCGGGACCGCCACGAAAACCGTCTCAGATTTCGCTTACTTGTCCCCGACTAGGCCTGCGATTGGATTTCCCTGAAAAGCGCCCTAGGGTCCGTTCCGAGCGACAGGCAATTCGAGGGGACAACAGGACATGCGCGACTTTCATTTTCCGGGCAGATCGGCCATTTTTGCAGACAACGGGGTGTGCGCCACGTCGCATCCATTGGCCGCCGGGGTCGCCATAGACATCTTGAAGCGCGGCGGAAATGCCATGGACGCGGCCATCGCGGGCGCGGTGCTTCTGGGTGTTTGCGAACCGCAGATGACGGGAATCGGCGGTGATTGCTTTGTTCTATACACACGGCCGGGCGAACAACGTATTCGGGCGCTGAATGGTTCGGGCCGCGCTCCTCGTGCCGCAATGGCGGCGGAATTGCGCGGCAGAGGACTGACCGAAGTGCCGACATATGGAGTCGAGGCGGTGACGCTGCCCGGCGCGATCGACGCATTTTGCCACCTTTCAGAAACCGAAGGGGTGATCGGGCTCGACGCACTTCTTGCACCCGCCATCACCTATTGTGACCAAGGCGTCCCGGTGGCGCCGCGCGTTGCCTTCGATTGGGGACATTCTGCCGAGATCCTGAAAGGCGCAGCGCGCCGGCACTACCTGGTAGACGGCAAGGTGCCCGCCACCGGTGGGCGCTTTGCCCTGCCTGGCCAGGCCGAGGTCCTGCGCCGGTTGGCACGTGATGGCCGCAATGCGTTCTATAAGGGCGAGGTGATGGAGGACATGCTGACCACGCTCAATGCGATGGGCGGGGTCCACACGGCCGAGGATTTTGCCGCGGTGCGCTGCAATGAAACCGACCCGATCAGCGGACGCTATAAGGGCGTCGACCTGATCGAGCATCCACCCAACGGACAGGGCGCCACCGCGATTCTGATGGCGAACATCCTGTCGCAATTTGACATCGCCGGGATGGAGCCCTTTGGCACAAAGCGCGCCCATATCGAGGCCGAGGCCGCGAAACTGGCTTATGATGCGCGCAACCGGATCATCGCTGACCCGGATCATGTCACCCGCGCCGAAGCGATGCTTTCCCCGGAGCTGGCGGCAAGGCTTGCGGCGCTGATCGATCCGAAAAAGGCCATCGTCAGCGCAGCCCCCGTAACCGAGGCTGTGCATAAGGACACGATCTACATCACCGTGGTCGACAAGGACCGGATGGCTGTGTCGCTGATTTACTCGATTTTCCACGGCTTCGGGTCCGGCATCGCATCCGAGAAGTTTGGCATCCTGTTTCAGAACCGCGGGGCGGGATTCACCTTGGAGGAAGGTCACCCCAATGAACTCGCTGGCGGCAAGCGCCCCATGCACACGATCATTCCCGGCATGCTGGCTGAAAACGGTCGAGTCACGATGCCGTTTGGCGTCATGGGAGGCGCTTATCAGCCCAATGGGCACATCAGGTTTCTGTCGAATATGGTGGATTTTGGCATGGATCCGCAGACTGCCGTCGACGCCCCGCGCGCCTTTGCGGACGGGACGGAGATGCGAGTCGAAAGGGGATATGCTGACAGTGTCCGACAAGAGCTTGCCGATTTGGGGCACAATGTCGTTGTGCCCGAGGCGCCAATCGGGGGGGCTCAGGCGATCCGAATCCATGACTCGGGTGTGCTGGAGGGCGCGTCGGACCCGCGCAAGGACGGATGCGCGCTGGGGTATTGACAAACCGTCGGGCGCGGATGCTTGACCTCTTGGAAATCCGCGCCACTCTACCCACGTTTTCAATGCGGACGAGTCGTCGGGGCGACCCGAACCTGTCCGCACTATCAGCCTTACTAGGAAAGGATTGCCGCTATGGGCCTGCGTATCAATGAAACCGTCCCGAATTTCACCGCTGAAACTGATCAGGGCACGATCACCTTCCATGATTGGATTGGCGACAGCTGGGCGATCCTGTTCTCGCATCCCAAGGATTTCACCCCGGTCTGCACCACCGAGTTCGGTGCCGTGGCGCAACTGGCCGATGAATGGAAGAAGCGCAATACCAAGGTGATTGGCGTTTCAGTGGACGGTGTAGAGGACCATCGAAAGTGGAAGCAGGATATCGAGAAATTCGGCGGCGCCGAGGCTGGGTTCCCTATCATCGCCGATGACGGGCTGGCCGTATCCAAGGCCTTCGACATGCTTCCGGCGGGCTACTACCTGCCGGAAAACCCGACACCTGCCGACAGCCAGACCGTGCGGTCTGTTTTCATCATCGGCCCGGACAAGCAGTTGAAACTGTCGATGACATATCCGATGAACGTTGGCCGGAATTTTGCTGAAGTGCTGCGCGCGTTGGATGGTCTGCAGACCGCGGCGAGTAAAGGCGTCGCAACGCCCGCAAACTGGACTCCGGGCGCGGATGTGGTGATCCCGGTCGCGGTCAGTGACGCTGACGCGAAAGAGAAATTCGGCGAGTTCACGACCCATTTCCCCTATCTGCGCACGACCAAGCTCTGATTGTCAGGCGAGCGCAACAAAAAAAGCCCCGGTGAAATTCACCGGGGCTTTCTGTTTGTCGAAGAGAGGGATCAGTCCTCTTTCTTCTCTTTCATTTCCGGAGCGATTTCTTCTCCGGTTTCCTGGTCGACAACTTTCATCGACAGGCGAACCTTGCCGCGATCGTCAAAGCCCAGAAGTTTGACCTTCACGTCCTGGCCTTCCTTCAGAACGTCCGAAGGATGGTTCAGGCGGCGGTTTTCGATCTGGGACACGTGGACCAGGCCGTCGCGCTTGCCAAAGAAGTTCACGAAGGCGCCGAAGTCGACGATCTTGACGACCTTGCCGTCATAGATCTTGCCTTCTTCCGGCTCTGCCACGATCGAATAGATCATGTCATAGGCCTTCTGGATCGAGTCACCGTTCGGCGACGCGATCTTGATCACGCCGTCGTCGTTGATGTCGACCTTGGCGCCCGAAACCTCGACGATCTCGCGGATGACCTTGCCGCCCGAGCCGATCACTTCACGGATTTTGTCGGTCGGGATGTTCATGGTCTCGATGCGCGGTGCGTGGACCGAGAAGTCCGCGGCACCCGAGATCGACTTGTTCATCTCGCCCAGGATGTGCATCCGGCCATCTTTCGCCTGTGCCAGAGCTTTTTCCATGATCTCGGGCGTGATGCCTGCGACCTTGATGTCCATCTGAAGCGAGGTGATGCCGTTTTCGGTGCCAGCAACCTTGAAGTCCATGTCGCCGAGGTGATCCTCGTCACCGAGAATGTCGGTCAGGATGGCATAGTCGCCGCTGTCCTCAAGGATCAGGCCCATGGCAACACCGGCCACGGCCGATTTCAGCGGAACACCTGCGTCCATCATCGACAGCGAACCGCCGCAGACCGATGCCATCGAGGACGAGCCGTTGGACTCGGTGATCTCGGACACGACGCGGATGGTGTAGGGGAAATCGGTGGCGGCGGGCAGAACGGCCTGAAGCGCGCGCCAGGCCAGTTTGCCGTGACCGATTTCACGACGGCCCGGAGGGCCAACGCGCCCAGCTTCACCAACCGAGTACGGCGGGAAGTTGTAGTGCAAGAGGAAGTTCGAACGGAAGTTCCCGTGCAGCGCGTCGATGATCTGCTCGTCATCGCCGGTGCCCAGCGTGGTCACGACCAGCCCTTGGGTTTCGCCACGCGTGAACAGCGCCGAGCCATGAGTCCGGGGCAGAAGGCCGGTTTCGCAGACGATGTCGCGGACTTCGTCAGTTTTACGGCCGTCGATGCGGGTGCCGGTTTTGACGACGTCACCGCGCAGGATGCCTGCTTCCAGTTTCTTCAATGCCGAACCCAGGTTGGCGTCTTCTGCCTGTTCCTCGGTCAGAGCGGCGACGATTGCTTCGCGCGCGGCGGCAACAGCGGCGGTGCGCTCTTGCTTGTCGGTGATGGCAAATGCGGCGCGCATCTGGTCTTCACCGGCTGCTTTGACCGCTTCGTACAACTCCGAGTAATCGGCGGGCTGGAAGTCAAACGGCTCTTTCGCCGCGTCTTCGGCCAGCGAGATGATCAGGTCGATGACCGGCTGGATGGCGTTGTGGGCAAAGTTCACGGCGCCCAGCATCTCGGCTTCGGACAGCTCATACGCTTCCGATTCCACCATCATCACGGCGTCTTTGGTGCCCGCGACAACGAGGTCGAGACGCTGCTCGGGGTTGTTTCGCAGGTCGTGCATGTCGTCGACCGACGGGTTCAGCACGTATTCACCGTTTTCATAGCCAACGCGCGCACCGGCGATCGGACCCATGAAAGGCGCGCCCGAGATAGTCAGCGCAGCCGAGGCTGCGATCATCGCAACGATATCGGGGTCATTGACCAGATCGTGGCTCAGAACGGTGCACATCACCAGAACTTCGTTCTTGAAGCCGGGGACGAACAACGGACGGATCGGACGGTCGATCAGGCGCGCGGTCAGGGTTTCCTTTTCGGTCGGCCGCGCCTCGCGCTTGAAGAAGCCACCGGGCACTTTGCCCGCGGCATAGTATTTTTCCTGGTAGTGGACGGTCAGCGGAAAGAAGTCCTGACCCGGTTTCGGTGCCTTTGCAAAGGTCACCGCAGCCATGACGCTGGTTTCGCCTAGGGTGGCGATCACGCAGCCATCGGCCTGACGGGCAATCTTGCCCGTTTCCAGAGTGAGGGTTTCATCGCCCCACTCCATGCTCTTCTTGGTTACATCAAACATTTACGTATCCTGTCTGGAAGCACTCCCGGGCCCTCCCGGGTCTTCCGTTTCAATGGCGGCCCCATTGCCGCCGACCCCTCATCCTAATCATGCGCCGGGGTCAGTGCGTCACGTCTCAGATGCGGGGGCCATACAGCAAAACAAGCCCTTTGGAAACAGGATTGTTGGTTTGACGACTTCTGGCGAGTAGATGCCGAAACCGTGAATTGGGGAGTGGCGGCGATCGCACTAGGTTTCGAGAATGAACCTGTTATTGCGCGTTGTGTCGCTGATTGCATTGCTGTCGGGGCCACTGATGGCAGAGCCATTGCACTATGATCTTGATCCGACACGGTCGCGGGTCGGGTTTGTTGCCACGTTCGGGTCTGACCGGATCACCGGAACGATCCCGATTGCCACAGCTGAGGTGCAACTTGATTTTGATCGCGCTGCCAGCAGCTTCGTTCGTGTCGTGCTGGATGCGACCGGGGCACGAGCAAGTTTTCCCTTTGCGACACAGGCGATGACCGGGCCCAAGGTACTTGCAGTTTCACAATTTCCGACACTGACGTTTGAAAGCCGGTCGCTTGCGGTCGGGACAACTTCAGCGACGCTGACAGGGGATCTGACGATCCGGGGAGTGACGCGGCCGGTCATGTTGGAGGCGCAGGTATTTCGTCAAAGGGGAACGCAGGCCGGGGACCGATCCAGAATGTCGGTCCGGTTGAATGGAACCGTCCGGCGCAGTGAATTCGGGGCGACGGGATGGGCCGACATGGTCGGCGATGTGGTCGAGCTTGATATCCTTGTGCGGATTGATCAGATCAGGGGGTAACATGGCTGCCTACAATAATGATGCCGGGTTCGGGTGGGTCACGCGCGGGTTGCACTGGCTGATGGCGCTGGCGCTGATCGCGATGCTTGTTTTTGGCACCTATCTTGCCGGGATGGAGCCCGCGCTGGACCGGCTTTGGATGTATGGCGCACATAAAACAGTGGGCTTCACGCTTTTGGTCCTTTCGATGCTGAGGATCGGCTGGCACGCGTGGTCCCCGCCACCGGGTCCGATCCCCGACCTGGCGGTTTGGCAACTTCGCCTGTCCCGCGCTGTGCAACGATCGTTTTATGCATTGATGCTGGCCCTGCCGCTTTCGGGTTGGGTGGCCAGTTCAGCTACAGGGATCGACACCGTACTGTTCAACAGGTGGGTTTTACCACCCATTGCGCCGGTCTCGGAACAATGGGAGTCCGTGGGCTTTATCGTCCACGGTGCCTTGGGCAAACTCCTGGCGCTTTTGGTCATTGTGCATGTGGTTGGTGCCTTCTGGCACCGCAACGGAACTCTGCGCCGGATGCTTTTCGGGCATCGGAAATTGTGAGCGACGGATGCGACGTGGTGCATCCCCCTCCTCGTACGGCTTTCAAAAGACAAGTCGGGGGCCAGTTTCGAAAACCCATCCAACGTGGCTAGCGCCAGAAATTGAAGCGATTGCCCAATGTCGGGTGGTTTTTGAAATCCTGAGAAGAGGCACCATATTCCGAGTTGGCATTGATCCTGAAAGTCCGGTTTGACATGTCTGCACGATTTGGCCATATGAGGTGTATGTTATAACATGACGTCCAGTTGCTGTCGTCACACAGTCAAATTGTCAGGAATTATGCCTTTACTTTCCATTCGAGATCTCAAGTTTTCGTGGCCGGGGGCATCTGCCCCGACACTGGACCTGCCGTCCCTTGATCTTGCCGCCGGAGAAAGCCTCTTTCTGGGCGGTCCAAGCGGGGCAGGAAAATCCACACTTCTCGCGACCCTGTCTGGTGTGGTCGATGTGCCAGCCAAGTCCGTGGAAATAGATGGTACGGATGTCGGCGTTCTGCGCGGGGCTGCGCGGGATCGTTTCCGGGCCGATCATGTCGGGATGATTTTTCAGGTGTTCAATCTGGTGCCTTGGCTTAATGCAGTTGAAAACGTGCTTTTGCCGTGCCGCTTCTCGACGGTACGTCGGGACCGATCGGGCAGCGACCCAATTCACACCGCACGCGCCCTTCTGTCAGCGCTCAAACTGGACGATGCTTCGGTTTTGGACAAACCCGCTTCTTCTCTCAGTGTCGGACAACAGCAACGGGTCGCCGCCGCGCGGGCGCTGATCGGAAAACCCGGGCTGGTGTTGGCGGACGAGCCGACCTCGGCGCTGGACGAAGATGCCAAGGAGAGCTTTGTCTCGCTATTGCAGCAGGAATGCCGCGACAGCGGAGCCAGTTTGCTTTTTGTCAGTCACGACAAGTCGCTCGCGCCGCTTTTTGATCGAAGCCTGGATATCCGCGACATCAACGCCGGAGGTGCCACGCGATGATCGGTTTGGGGATGAAAAGTCTGTGGAACAGGCGGTTTTCGGTAGGCCTGGCAGTGTTGTCCATCGCGATGAGCGTGGCGCTGATCCTGGGCGTTGAGCGCCTCCGAAATGAGGCGCGCAAAGGCTTTGCCAACTCCGCGTCGGGGATCGACCTGATTATTGCCGCACGCGGGAATGACGTGCAAATCCTGCTCGCTACGGTTTTTGGCGTCGGCTCGACCGGTGCTGGCATTGACACGAGCGTGTTGAAAATGGTCGAGGGGCTGGACCCGGTCGAGTGGGCGGTTCCGATCATGATGGGTGACAATCACCGCGGGTTCCCGGTCATCGGAACAACGCGTGCCTATTTTGACCGCTATGGTCAGACCGAGAGCGGGGCGCTTTCATTTGCCGCAGGTGGCCCGTTTGAAACATCAGATGGTGCCGTTGTCGGTGCGGAGGTGGCGGCGAGGTTCGGGTATGCTCCTGGCGACGTGATCATCAATGCGCACGGATCCGGGGCGGTTGCCTTTGATGTCCATGACGAAGCGCCCTTCGTAATCTCGGGTGTTTTGACGGAAACCGGAACAGCAGTTGATCGTATGGTCATCGTGTCGACAGAAGGTTTCGATGCCCTGCATCAGGACCCCGATGATGCGGAAGCCGATCCACTGAGCGCTCTCGCAAGTGTGCCGGAACCGTCGGATGACAGCCACGCACACGAGGAACATCACGAGGCCGGTCACGATGCACACGACGATCACTCGCATGAGGAACACGACGACCACGAACATGGCGAACATGACGAGCCTGGTCACGATGCGCATGACGACCACGAACATGAGGAACATGTCGAAGAGGGTCACGAGGCACATGAAGAACATGGGCATGACAGCCATGATGACGCTGCGCATGAACACGAACATGAGCCGAACACGATCAATGCGATTTACGTCGGTTTGAAGGACAAGACAGCGGTTTTGTCGATCCAAAGGATGATTGCCGAGTACAAGACCGAAGCCCTGTCCGCAGTGTTGCCCAATGTGGCGCTACTGGCGCTCTGGAGCATTACGGGGACGGCCGAGACCGCGTTACAGGTCATGGCGGTTGCAGTTGCCATCGCGGGGATGATCGGCATGGTCGTTATGCTGATGGCCTCACTTGAGTCGCGACGACGCGAGTTTGCGATTTTCCGCTCAGTCGGGGCGACGCCGGGATGGGTCTGTGGTCAGATCGTGATCGAAGCCTGCCTGGTGACCCTTGTTGGGTTGGTTTTGGGGGTGGCAATGCTTGCTGGCGTTACCTTTGTCGCCGACCCGATTTTGACGGCGCAATACGGGTTCGGACTGGGGGCGGTGGTGCCTGTGGATCAAGAATGGGTTTTGCTTGCCGCCATCTTCTGTTTTGGTGCGGTCGCAGGGTTGATTCCCGCGTGGCGGGTCTATCGCATGACGCTGGCGGATGGATTGGCCGTTAGATTGTAACTCGGAGATTTGGAATGCGTATTCTTGTGGGATCGGTTTGTGCGGCTCTTATTGGAGCAAACATGTCGTTTGCCGGCGAGGACCGCGCAGTCTACTGGGACGAGCTTGTCCCGCCGGTGACCGAAGAGATTTCCAACCCGTTCGCCGAGCTTTCGCAAGACCAGTTGCGCCAGTTGGCAACGTTGCTGACGCTAGAGGATGTGCCGGTCGAAGAGCGCACGGAAGAGGCCAAGCAGGACATTGAAACGATCCGGTCCAAACTGACCAGTCAGGGGCTTGATCCTGACTGGCTGTTCGAACAGCGCTTGATCATGATGGATGCGCGGATGAGTGCGGACGCCCGGACAAATGACGACCTGCTTGGCCAGACTGTGCGTATTCCGGGGTATGTCCTGCCATTGGACGTCCGGGGCGATCTGGTGACTGAGTTCCTTCTGGTGCCAACCGTCGGCGCCTGTATTCACACACCGCCGCCGCCGGCAAACCAAATGGTGCATGTCGTCTACCCTGAGGGGTTCAAGGTCGAAGGGCTGTATACCCCGGTGTGGATCACCGGAGAGTTGCGGGGCGAATCCCGTGTTACCGAAATCCGGTATGTTGATGGAAATGGCGAAGTGTCGGTCAGCTATGCGATGAACGCGAACGCGGTTTTGCCCTATCAATAATGGCCACGCAGTGTTGGGCCTTGCGGACGCGCAAAATGAAAAACACCCGCGGACAGGCCATCCGCGGGTGTTTCTATTTGACTGATTTGCGCTGGATTAGCGGCGCAGACCCAGACGCTGGATCAGGTCCTGATAACGGACCTCATCCTTGCCTTTCAGGTAGTCCAGCAGCTTGCGGCGCTGAGCAACCATTTTCAGCAGACCACGGCGGCCGTGGTTGTCTTTCTTGTGGGTCTTGAAGTGTTCGGTCAGGGTCGCGATACGCGAGGACAGGATGGCAACCTGGACTTCGGGCGAACCGGTGTCGCCTTCCTTGGTTGCGAATTCCTTCATGACGCGGTTTTTTTCTTCAACAGTGATCGACATCGGGGTCTCCTTTGACAAAGGGTTAAGGGCGCAAGCCGGGATGTCGTCCAGCAGGGTCCTATGGAGAAATCCGCCCATTTCGAGAGCGGATGCGCGCGTATAGAGGGATTCTTTGGAAAAGGAAAGGGTCTTGCCGGTGGGTCACGCCGCAGGTTGAGGTAACAACATGATGTCGTCGGCAACCAGCCCCTCGGCATTGAGTATGGTGGCGACAACTTGCCCGTCGGCCAGCAAGTTTATCGCCCCGTTGATCTCGGTATCGGGCATCAACGTGACTTCAGGTTCACTGCCTGCGCTGTCATAGGTCAGGACCAGCTGGTCTTCGACCGGGTCGAAATCCACGACCATAGCCCCCGTCTCTGACGATAGTCCGGCGTCGATGACAAACTGGTCCGCACCGGATCCTCCCGTCAGGATGTCGCGCAAACCGGCGATCAGAACGTCATCGCCCGCCCCGCCGTTGAGATAGTCGATCTCACCTTCGCCAGTTTCCCCGCTGCCATCGATCAAATCATCGCCCGTGCCGCCAAAAAGTGAGTCTTCTCCCGCGCCGCCATTCAAGGAATCCGCCCCTTCGCCGCCATGCAGGGCGTCATCGCCCACGCCGCCCTCCAGCACATCGCCGTCAAACCCGCCGAACAGAGTATCATCGCCGTCACCCCCACGCAGGTCATCGGCACCGCCATGGCCATAAAGCGCGTCGTCACCTTGGCCGCCAACCAGAAAGTCCATTCCGTCGCCACCGTGCAAAGTGTCGTGCCCTTCGCCGCCGTCGAGATCATCGTTTCCGTCATCACCGAACAGCTGGTCGTCGCCCGCGCCACCCTCCAGCGAGTCATCGCTGGCATAGCCGTTCATCTGGTCGTCACCTGCGCTGCCAGACATAAAGTCGGGTGCATCGCTGCCCGAAAGGATGTCGTCACCGGAAGTCCCAGTCATCTGATGGGTATCGGGATTGCCGTCATTTTCGTCGGAATTTGCGCTGTCCTCTTCCGCTTCGACCAGAAGATCGGAAAAGTCCAGCGACGCCATCGCGACCGCGCCAAAGGCTGCAACACCAAGCAATCCTGCCAACAGCAGCATGATACCACCTTCTACACTACCCCACGGCACAGGTTGCTCCATACGGAACCAAAAGGGAACAATAGACTGGTAGATTGGTTAACGCGACCGCCCGATCGTTTCAGGGCGCCCAGCGGACAGGTGACTGGCGATAAGCGATGTAGAGCGGGTGTCGCGGGTGGCCGGCCTTGGTCCGACCAAGACAGAGTATGGTGCGACCGGACTCGCGCAGAACGGCGGCCATATCTGCACCCCGACCAAGATGCTCGCCATGTGCGCCCCAACCTGCGATGATAACGTCAGCCCAGTCACAGGCTTCCAGTACCTGGGCATCGTTCTCGGGGCCGGTCGGCGCGGGATGTGCGCGCAGCTTTTTGGGGTCAGTTTCCCGTAGGCCAAAAATATTGACGACACGGAAGGCGCCGAATCCAAGCGCGCGTGCGCGCCGTTCACATCGCTCGACCGTGGGATCGTTCTGCATTTCTGTTGCCTTCGACGGGTTCAGCATGATGAACAGAACCCGCCTGCCGTCAGACTCCCAGACCCTGGTCAGCGCATAGCGATAGGTTTCGCAGTCGGAATAGACCGCCGACGAGGAGGTGCCGTTCCGGTCATGGGTTCGAATGATTGTCATGCCTGTCCGTGCAGGAAGACGCGTGAAGGGTGCAGTTCACCTGCCTTGAAGACGCCCACCGCCACCGCCTGGCCGTCAAGCGAGGCCCAGCATTCATCGCCGTAGTCGATGTCATGGGCAATTACCATGCCGGGATTGCCATTGCGCAGGCGCACAGCGCCTTCGGCGGTGCATTTTACTTCCGGCAGATCGGTCAGGCCGTCCTCAAGTGGGCGCAGTTTCGTGTCCAGTTCCGGTGTCTGCGCCAGCGCGTCGACCTCATCGATTGTGACCGCATCATTCAGTTCAAATGGACCGGACCAGATGCGGCGCAACTCGCGGACATGGCCGTGACAGCCAAGCGTCTGACCAAGGTCCCGCGCGATCGAGCGCACATAGCCACCTTTGCCGCAGGTCATTTCAAGCGTGACGTGGTCGGCGTCGGGTCGGCCAGTCATGACCAATTCCTCGACCCAGAGTGGGCGCGGTTCGATGGTCACGTCCTCACCATCGCGGGCCAGCTTGTATGCGCGCTGACCGTCGATCCTGACAGCCGAGAACTTGGGCGGCACCTGCATGATGTCACCGACGAATTGGCCCAGCGCGTCCTTGATCTGGGCGTCACTGGGGCGCTGATCGCTTTCAGCGATGACCTCGCCCTCGGCGTCATCGGTGTTGGTGGCCTGTCCCAGACGGACGGTGAAGGTGTAGCATTTCAGGTCGTCGGTGACATAGGGCACTGTCTTGGTCGCCTCGCCCAGCGCCACGGCGAGGATGCCGGTCGCTTCCGGGTCCAGCGTTCCGGCATGCCCGGCTTTCTTGGCCTGGAACGCCCAGCGCACCTTGTTGACCACCGCGGTCGAGGTCATGCCGGCGGGCTTGTCCACCACCAGCCATCCAGAGATGTCGCGGCCTTTGCGTTTGCGTGCCATGTTGTCCTCGGAAATGCGTCGTTGAAGGCGGCGGGTTAGCCCAGCTTTCTCAGCCTGTCAAACCTTGGCCGAGTTGCGACGCAATTGCCGCCAGTATTTGCGCAGGATTGAAGCTGCCCGTTCAGTTTGTGCTGACGATTCCAACGATTGGCCCCAGTCTGAACCCGGGATCGTCCCGGTTGACCGAGGGCGCGTAAAGGCGCGATACCTTGCCGTCGAAGTAAAGAGCGCTTGGCAGTTTCAGTCCGTCGCGGAACAAGCGGCCGAACTGGTGGAAGGTCACCGGCTGGCGCGAAATGGCAAAGACCACACTCTGGCCGTCCGCACTGGTCCCAACGCCATTGCGGATGTAACGCGAAGTGCTGTCAGGCAGGAAGCGCGGGTGCAGCTTGCCATCTATTACGAGCATAGGGCCAGATTGCGTGGCGAATGTGCAGGACGGGTTGCGGCGGTCAAAGACCCGCGTCTCGATCACGTCCGCACGGTTGGCGCGTATGCAGAATACCCCGTTGGGCAGAAGGCCGAAATTGCCCGGTCCGTCCGTGGTGACAAGGCGCTGCGCCTCGCCGTGTTGGTCGCGATAAAGCCCGACAGGACTGCGGTCGGCGTGATACATGCCGCCGTTCATCGCCATGACCAGTGTTTCACCGTCGCCGAGGCTGTTGCGGATGGCGCTGAACTGGCCAAAGACTTTTCCCGTGTCGTCCTTCAGGAACAGGCGGATGTCATCGCTTCGGGCCGCTGCTTCGCAGATCGTGTATGGGGTGTCGTCAAAACGGATATTCCGGCACTCCACCGCGGCGACCGGGGCCGCGACAAGCGCCAGAAGAAGGGCCAGGGCCGCGCGCATCACTCTTTGTCGAGATCCTGACGCACGCGGTCTTGGTTCAGCATGCGGCGGGTCTCGTCCATGCGGTCAAAGGTTTCGTCCAGCTGGAAACGCAGTTCGGGGCTGTGTTTCAGGCCCAGTTTGCGGCCGACGATGTGGCGCAGTTCGCCCTTGTTGCGACCCAGAAGTTTCAGCACTTCTTCTTTGCCCTTGCCGCCCAGCGGCAGAACATAAACCGTGGCGATCCGCAGATCTCCGGTAACCGCGGCTTCGCTGACCGTGATCGACAGACGGTTCAGGTCCGGGTCATGGATGTCCCCCTGCATCAGAACTTCGGACAGAATCCGGCGGATGCGTTCGCCGACGCGGAGTTGCCGTTGCGAAGGACCGGCGCCATGAATGTCATTCTTTGCCATACATCGTCACTTATGCTGTCTGCGCCCCTTTGCCAAGCGCCCCGTCATGGGCTAGCAAGGCGGCATAGTGCCGATTGGAGACAAGATCATGGAAGACCTGCCCGGAATCGTCATCACCGGAGCATCAGGCCGGATGGGACAGATGCTGATCCGCACCGTCCTGGACAGCGACAAGGCGCGGCTTGTCGGTGCGATCGAGCGTTCGGGCCACGCCTGGGTTGGCCGCGATCTGGGCGAGGTAATGGGCGGCGCGGCGCTGGGGGTCACGGTGACTGACGACCCGCTTGAGGCGTTTGCAACGGCGCAGGCGGTGATTGATTTCACCGCGCCCGAGGCGACGCTTGAGTTCGCACGATTGGCGGCACAGGCGCGTTTGGTGCATGTGATCGGTACCACGGGTATGGCCGACGACCAGATCGCCAAGCTGGGTCCCGCGGCCAATCATGCCGTGATCGTGCGTGCCGGGAACATGTCGTTGGGTGTGAACCTGCTGACCCGGTTGACCCGAAAAGTCGCCGAGGCGTTGGACGAAGACTTCGACATCGAAATCATCGAGGCCCACCATCATCACAAGGTCGACGCGCCCTCGGGCACGGCGCTTATGCTGGGCGAGGCCGCCGCCGAAGGGCGCGGCGTGGCGCTGGCGGATGTGGCGGACCGGGCGCGTGACGGGATCACCGGAGCGCGCAAGCGGGGCGACATTGGTTTTGCCGCGATCCGCGGTGGCGATATCGTCGGAGAGCATGACGTGATGTTCGCGGCGCCGGGTGAACGTATCATCCTGCGTCACATTGCAACGGATCGCAGCGTCTTTGCGCGCGGCGCGCTGAAGGCGGCGCTTTGGGGGCAGGACAAGAAGCCCGGCGAATACGACATGATGGATGTTCTTGGCCTTTGAACCCAAGCCGCGTCGCGCTGTGACGCATCCCGTGGTATTTTTTGTTGGCAGGTCGCGATTCCTGTGATCTTATGCGGCCAATCAAAAAATTAAATGGCCATACAAGTTTTGGCCGAGCCAACGGGAGAAAATGATGACACGCGTATTCAAGACTGGCCTGTCGACGCTGGCAATTGCCGCCGCGCTGACCACCGCCACCCATGCCGCCGAATTGGGGGCCGTGGACGAACCTATCAAGCTGGCGATCAACGAATGGACCGGCCAACACGTCACCACGCATGTCGCCGCCGAAATGCTGCGCGCCGCAGGTTACAAAGTCGAGTTTGTCACTGCCGGTATGCTGAACCAGTTTCAGGCAATTGCTGACGGCGACATCCACGCCACGCTGGAAATCTGGTCGTCCAACGTGTCGGATCAATATGAAGTGCTGAAGGGCGAAGGCAAGCTTGAGGAGCTTTCGGACCTTGGGCTGGACGCCAAGGAAGGCATCGCTTACCCGGCCCACGTCGCCGACTTGTGCCCCGGCCTTCCGGCCTGGGAAGCGCTGCAAGACTGCGCGATGAACTTCGCCACCGCCGAGACGCTGCCGATGGGCCGTCTCGTGGATTATCCTGCTGACTGGGGCACACCCGGCGCAGACCGCATGGCGGGGCTTGACCTGCCGTTCAAGGCTGTACCTGCCGGGTCCGAAGGCGCCTTGATCGCGGAACTCCGTGCGTCGACAGAAAAGAAGTCCCCGCTTCTGATCACGTTCTGGCAGCCGCACTGGGCGATGTCGGCCTATGACGTGAAATTCGTCGAACTGCCGCCCGGCGAAGCCGCTTGTTTCGAAGACCCGGCATGGGGGCCGAACCCGAATGCGGTCAATGACTGTGACTTCTCCCCTAGCCGCATCTTCAAGGCCGGCTGGATTGGCCTGAAAGACAAATGGCCCGCCGCGCATGAGATTCTTGTGAATTACACGCTTGCCGTAGAAGATCAGCAGCCGATGATGGGGGCGGTCGATGTCGATGGCAAGTCGGTGGAAGAGGTCGTCAGCGCGTGGATGGCGGCGAACGAGAGCAAGTGGAAGCCCGTCGTGGACGCGGCCACCAACTAAGCGATGACGGGAACGGACACCGCTCCTGCGATTGCGGTCGAAGGCCTTTGGCAGGTCTTCGGCCCAAATGCGCGTGCCGCCTTGACCGAGGCCCGTGCCGATGGCGCGGGTACGGCCGCGACGCTCAAGGCGCGCGGCTTGATCCCGGCGGTGCGTGAGGCGTCATTCGAAGTCGCCAGCGGCGAATTGTTCGTCATCATGGGGCTTTCGGGGTCAGGGAAATCGACACTGGTCCGCTGTATCTCGCGGTTGATCGAACCGACCGCTGGCGCAGTGCGAATCAACGGAGAGGATATCCTGACTGCGTCCGACAAACGCCTGATCGAGATGCGCCGTGATACGTTGGGCATGGTGTTCCAGCATTTCGGCCTGTTCCCGCATATGAGCGTTGCCGACAACGTTGCCTTCCCTCTCAAGATGAAAGGAGAGGGCAAGGCGGCGCGTCGCGCGCGCGCGCTGGAGGTTTTGAACCTTGTCGGGCTTGAGGGGCGTGAGGATGCGTTCCCTCGCGAATTGTCGGGCGGACAACGGCAGCGCGTCGGCATTGCCCGGTCATTGGCGGTGAACCCGGATATCTGGTTCCTGGACGAGCCATTCTCGGCCCTGGATCCGCTGATCCGGAGGCAATTGCAGGACGAGTTCCTGTCGATCCAGTCAAACCTTCAAAAATCTATCGTTTTCATCACCCATGACATTGCCGAGGCGCTGAAACTTGCGGATCGTATCGCGATCATGCGTGATGGCGAGATCGTGCAGATCGGCACGCCGACCCAGATCGTGCTGAACCCGGTAGATGACTATGTGCGCGAGTTCACGCGCGACGTACCGCGCGGACGTCACATGACATTGGACGAGGTGATGGAGCCTGTCGGCGAAACCACACCTGCCGGGGATTGGCCCGAGTTGCGGACGGGCATGAACCTAGAGACTGCCCTGACTCTGTGCGCGGCCAGTTTCGAGGCCGTGCCGGTGCAGGATGGCGACGGCAAGGTCGTGGGCGTCGTGCATCCCGAGAGCTTTGTCCGTGCGCTGGGCGGCGAGCACGGATGAGCTTGAGCCGGGGCAGCATTGCGGCGCTGATGTCGTTGACCGTTTTGGTCCTGTGCCTTCTTTTGGCGCCAATTGCGCCGTGGCTGGTGAAATGGCCCGCCGCGCTGACCGTGCCCATGACCGAGTGGGTCGGGGCGGGCATGTCCGCTTTTCTGGCGCTGTTCAAGCCGCTGGCGCGGGGGTTCTCATGGGCCATGAGCTATCCGATGAATGCCGCAGGCTACGTGTTGGGGCAGTCTCCCTGGCCGCTGGTGATAGGGCTCGTGACGGCCATAGGCTGGGTGCTGGGGGGGCTGCGTATGGCGCTTCTTGGTGCCGCGGGTCTGGGGTTCGTGCTGCTCTCGGGCTATTGGCACCAAAGCATGAACACGCTGGCGCTTGTGGTCGTATCGGTGCCGCTTGCAATGATCATGGGGCTGGCGATCGGTATCCTTGCCTTTGAAGTTCCGCGTTTGAGGGGCGCGGTTCAAGCGGTGCTGGACGTGATGCAGACCGTGCCAACCTTTGCCTATCTGACACCGCTTCTGGTGTTGTTCGGATTTGGTCCTGTCGTGGGGCTGATCGCATCGGCGATCTATGCCGCGCCGCCGATGGCGCGCAACGTGCTGTTGGGGCTTGAGCGTGTCGACGCCGAGATTCGAGAGGCGGCGGTCATGTCCGGTGGAACACGGCGGCAACAGCTGTTCCTTGTCGAAATACCCGCCGCTGCAACGCAGATCATGGTTGGCGTGAACCAATGCCTTATGGCGGCACTGTCGATGGTTATCATCGCCGCCGTAATTGGCGGGTTTGATGATATCGGCTGGGAAGTTCTTCTGACCATGCGCAAGGCTCAGTTCGGCCCTGCCTTCCTTGCCGGGCTGGTGATTGTGGTCTTTGCCATCCTCATTGACCGAATGTCAGCGAAACTGGCCGAGCCCCGTCAGCGCCACGACCGCAGGGTTTCTTGGGGCATTCTTTTGTTGGGCGGGTTGATGTCGGTGGTGTTCTTCTCACAAGACCCGGCGACGTTTGGCGCCTTTGACAGTTTGGCCGAGGCCGTCGACCGGGGCGTCGGACGTTTCACCGCCAACCATGGCGCGACGCTGGACGGGATCAAGAACGGTGCGATGTTCTATGGCCTGCTGCCGCTTCGGATCGGGTTGGACGATGCGGTCCTGCCATTCACATGGGGGTTCAAGTGGACGGCGGTCCACAGCGCCATCGTATATGGTGTTGCGGGTCTACTGGCGGTTTTCCTGGTGTTGCGCGGGCGTGTCACGGCGGGGATTGTCGCGATGATCGTTGCAGGCATTCTGGTGACTGGAATTTCCCAATTGCCTTGGCCCTTTGTGTTGGTCGGCGTTGGAGCGATCGGCTGGATCTCGGGCGGTTGGAAGCTGTCCCGTCTGTGCGTGATCCTTCTGGTTCTGATCGGTGTTTCGGGTCTGTGGGAGCGCGCGCTGTTGTCGCTCTACCTGTCCGGCGCTTCGGTCTTTGCCTGCGCTGTGGTCGGTGGGGCGCTGGGGCTGTGGGGAGCGTTAAGCAAAACCGCATGGGCCGTCTTGCGGCCGGTTTGCGATATCCTTCAGACCATCCCCCTGTTCGTCTTTCTTATCCCGGTGTTGATGTTCTTCCAGATCGGCGAGTTCTCGGCCTTTCTCGCCATCTGCATGTACGCGGTCGTGCCGATGATCCGCTATACCCGGCACGGGCTGGTCACTACCCCGCCGGACCTGATCGAGGCTGCGGAAAGCGCCGGGGCGACTAGGATGCAGATCCTGCGAGAGGTGCGCGCACCTTACGCCGCGCCGACGATCCTGTTGGGGCTGAACCAGACCATCCTTTATGCCTTTGCGATGCTGGTTATTGCCGCGTTGATCGGTACTACGGGGCTTGGGCAATCAATCTATCTCGCGCTGGGGCAGGCGGACGTCGGACTGGGCCTGACCGCGGGGGCTGCGATGGCGATCCTTGCGCTGGTGGCGGACAGGCTGGTTCAGGGGTTCGCAGAAGAACGGCGGCGCGCGCTGGGGCTGTGAAGCCGCGATGCCTCTGGCGAGGCTGTATGCCGGAACATTGAAAAGTTTCGCGCCTCAGAAATCGATGGCGATGCCTTTTTTCTCCCAATCGCCATATCGCACCGGCTCGGGACCGTCACGGCCGCCATATTCTTTGGGCAGTTTTTTGGCAGCGGCCTGTTTGCGGCGTTCCTCGGCTTCGGCCAGTGCGCGTTTTGCGGCGTCGGGCAGATCGGGGCGGTCGTTTTGGTCGTCGCTCATGCCAAGGCTTCCTTTTGTCGGTGCCCCTTGATATATGCGCGCGTCTGTCATGGGCAAGCCATCAAAGGAGCGTCCCGATGTCCCAGAGCGGCATTCCCGCCCGCCGCGCCGCGGCCTATCTTCTTGACCAGGTTCTGGGCGAGGCACGGCTGTTGTCAGAGTTGATCGGCGGCGGTGCGTTGAACCGGCTGGAACGGGATGACCGGGCGCGGGCACAGCGCCTTGCCACCGAGACCCTGCGCGGATTGGGTCGTGCGGATGCGCTTTTGTCCAACTATGTCGAGCGGATCCCGCCTTTGCCTGTGCAGAACATCCTTCGGCTGGCGGTCATCGAACTCTGCGCTGGAGGCGCCGCGCATGGGGTCGTAAACGATGCGGTCACACTTGTCGCCAAGACCCGCCAGCATGCCTCGATGAAAGGTATGGTCAACGCCGTGTTGCGCCGGGTCGCCAAGGACGGTCCGACGATGTGGGACACGATGCCGGTGCCGGCGCTTCCCGATTGGCTGCGCGAGCCGCTGGTGGCGGGATACGGGGACAAGGTGGTCGCCGCGATGGAAGTGGCGCATTTCGCCGGCGCGCCGCTTGACCTGACCGCGAAGGGCGATGCTGCTGCCTTGGCCGCAGAAGTTGGCGGCACGCTGTTGCCGACGGGTTCGGTGCGCCTTGTCGAGGCCGGGCGGGTCTCGGGTCTGCCAGAATACAACGCTGGAACGTGGTGGGTACAGGATGCCGCCGCCGCACTGCCCGCAAAAGTGCTGGCGCCGCAAGCTGGCGAAAGGGTGCTGGACCTCTGCGCCGCGCCGGGCGGTAAGACGATGCAAATTGCAGCAACGGGCGCGACGGTCACGGCGGTCGATGATGCCAAGTCGCGCATGGCGCGGTTGGAAGAAAATCTGACCCGCACGAAGCTGAGCGCCGAACTCGTCACCATGGATATGCGCAAGTTGACCGGGGAATGGGACGCCATCCTTCTGGATGCGCCCTGTTCCGCCACCGGCACGATCCGCCGCCATCCCGATTTACCCTTTGCCAAGGACGGGTCGGATTTCATGGCGCTTATCAACCTTCAGGCGCGGATGTTGGATCATGCCCTGACTTTGCTGAAACCCGGCGGGCGGTTGGTTTTCTGCACCTGTAGTCTTTTGCCGGACGAGGGCGAATGTCAGATCGACGAAGTGTTGAAACGGCACCCTGACCTGACCGTAGACCGCGACGCGCTGGCTCTTCCCGGGGTCGATATGGGCTGGATCACTGAAGAAGGCGGGCTGCGGTTGCGTCCAGATTACTGGGCGGACAAGGGTGGCATGGACGGCTTCTATATGGCGATGCTGCGCAAACCTGCCTGATCCTCAATCCGCCGACATTCCGGCGGTGACTTTCGCTTGAGTCGGCGCTATCATCGCGGCCAAACGCCCGAAGAGCGTAGAGGCAGAGCGCATGTCCAACCCAGACAGCCCAAGCGCGCGCTGGACGCGCCTGATGCACCGTGTTCACGCACGGGGCAGCACGCTTGCGCGTCCTGCGACAGCTTTCACCTCGATGCCGGAACCACGCACCATTGGCAGCTATGCCAAGGGCAAGCAACTGGTGGCGGGGAATTTCCTTTTTGCCGGGCACCTGGTGACAGCGCCCGATCGCGGCATGTGGGAGATCGCGCCGCCTGACGATGTGTTTGACGCGGACCTTCACGGTTTTGCCTGGCTTGACGATCTGGCTGCGGTGGGCGACCCGGCGGCGCGCGGCAAGGCGCAGGATTGGTTATGGAGCTGGATCGACAGGTTCGGTACGGGGCGCGGAGCAGGCTGGACACCAGATCTGACCGGGCGCCGTCTGATCCGCTGGATCAACCACGCGCCCTTCCTGTTGCGCGGGCGCGACGGAGATCAAAGCCGGGCCTATTATCGGTCGCTTGGTCAGCAGACGATCTTTCTCAGCCGCCGTTGGAAGAAGACCGCGCCGGGCTTGCCTCGGTTTGAGGCGCTGACAGGGCTGATCTATGCCGGGCTAGCCTTGGAAGGTATGCGGCGGCACGTGGCCCCGGCGCTGGCAGCGCTCGACCGGGAGTGTCGCGCACAGGTGGACGAGCAGGGCGGTATCCCGACTCGAAACCCCGAGGAATTGCTGGAAGTCTTCACGCTGTTGACCTGGGCGGCAACCGCGTTGGCCGAGGCGGAAATGCCGCTCTCCAAGGATCACACCGCCGCGGTGGAACGCATCGCCCCGACGCTGCGCACCCTGCGCCATGCCGATGGCGGACTGGCGCGTTTTCATGGCGGGGGACGCGGACTTGAGGGGCGGCTGGACCACGCACTGGCCGAAAGCCAAGTCAAGACCAGCCAGCCCGATGGGTTGTCCATGGGCTATGCCCGCCTGTCGGCGGGGCGCACCAGCGTCATCGTCGACGCTAGCCCACCGCCAACCGGGGTGGCTTCGGTCAATGCCCACGCTTCGACCCTTGCCTTCGAGATGACATCGGGACGGCGGCCGGTCATTGTCAACTGCGGTTCCGGTGCCAGCTTTGGCGAGGACTGGCGCCGCGCGGGTCGGGCCACGCCGTCCCATTCGACCCTGTCGCTGGACAAGTATTCTTCGGCCCGGCTGGGTGAGGTTGGATCGGGCAATTGGCGTGAGGAACAGTTGATCGACACGCCCAAAGAGGTGCCGATCGAAATCAGCCCCGCCCCGGACGGGCTCCGGTTTCAGGGGGGGCACGATGGTTACGTGCGCACCCATGGTCTGACCCACGCGCGGACGCTGGAACTGACCTTCGACGGGCGCGGCATGGTGGGTGAGGAACTGATCATCGCGTTGGAGGATACCCACAAGAAACGGTTTGATCGGGTGCTGGACGCCAAATCCCTGCAAGGCGTGCCGTTTGACTTGCGATTCCATCTGCATCCCGAGGTCGATGCGGCCGTGGACATGGGAGGTGCGGCGGTGTCATTGGCGCTGAAAAGTGGTGAAATCTGGATATTCCGACACGAAGGGGTGTTCGATCTGGCCCTCGAACCGTCGGTTTACCTGGAAAAATCACGATTAAAGCCACGTGCGACCAAACAAGTGGTTCTATCCGGGGTCGCGTTGGAGTATGCGACCCGCATCCGGTGGTCGCTGGCCAAGGCGCAGGACAGCGCGATTGCTATCAGGGACCTGAACCGGGACGAACTGGACCTGACAACCTGACCCTTGGACCCTGCTCACCATGACCGAAAAAACCCCGATCCGCCGCGCCCTGATCTCTGTTTCCGACAAGACCGGGTTGATTGACCTTGGCAAGGCGCTGGCCGAGCGCGGGGTAGAATTGTTGTCCACCGGCGGAAGTGCCAAGGCGATGCGCGACGCGGGGCTTGAGGTCAAGGACGTGTCCGAGATCACCGGCTTCCCCGAGATGATGGATGGCCGCGTCAAGACCCTGCACCCCAAAGTTCATGGTGGCCTTCTGGCACTGCGGGACAATGACGACCATGTCGCGGCAATGGACGAACACGGGATCGGAGCGATCGACCTTCTGGTCGTGAACCTTTACCCGTTCGAGGCGACCGTCGCGGCGGGGGCCGATTATGACACCTGCATCGAGAACATCGATATCGGCGGTCCAGCGATGATCCGCGCTGCGGCCAAGAACGCCGCTTTCGTGAACGTGATCGTCGACGTCGAGGACTATGACAAGCTTCTGGACGACATGGACCAGCATGGAGGCGCGACCTGCGCCAAGTTCCGCAAGAAGCTGGCACAAAAGGCCTATGCCCGCACCGCTGCCTATGACGCCGCCGTGTCCAACTGGATGGCGGATCAGTTGGCGCTGGAAGCCCCCAAGCGCCGCGCCTTTGCGGGTGAGCTGAAGCAGGCCCTGCGCTATGGCGAGAACAGCCACCAGAAGGCGGCGTTTTACACCGACGGTTCGAACCGCCCCGGCGTGGCGACGGCGGTGCAGCTTCAGGGCAAGGAACTGAGCTACAACAACATCAACGATACCGATGCCGCGTTTGAACTGGTGGCCGAGTTCGATCCCGCCAACGGCCCCGCCGTGGCAATCATCAAGCATGCCAATCCCTGTGGCGTAGCCGTGGGCGCGACGCTGGAAGAAGCCTATCAGAAGGCGTTTGACTGTGACCGCACATCGGCTTTCGGTGGCATCGTGGCGCTGAACATGCCGCTGGACGCGGCCACCGCCGCCAAGATCACCCAGATTTTTACCGAAGTTGTGATCGCCCCGGGTGCGTCGGACGAGGCGAAAGAGATCTTTGCCGCCAAGAAGAACCTGCGCCTGCTGCTGACAGATGGTCTGCCGGACGTGCGTCAGCCGATCAAGGCTTACAAACAGGTCGCGGGCGGCATGCTGGTTCAGGACAAGGATGTCGGCTATGTCGGCATCGAAGACCTGAAGGTCGTGACCAAGAAGGCCCCGGATGAGCAGGAAATGGCCGATCTCCTGTTTGCTTGGAAAGTCGCCAAACACGTCAAGTCGAACGCCATCGTCTATGTCAAGAACGGCGCCACCGTCGGCGTCGGTGCCGGCCAGATGAGCCGGCTGGACAGTGCCAATGTCGCCGCCGCCAAAGCCGGCCGCATGGCCGAGGAACTGGGACTGGACGAGGTGCCGACCAAGGGCTGCGCTGTCGCTTCGGACGCGTTCTTCCCCTTCCCGGACGGCTTGCTGGAAGCGGCCGCCGCTGGCGGCAAATGCGTGATCCAGCCGGGCGGTTCGATGCGGGACGACGAGGTGATCAAGGCGGCGGACGAAGCCGGACTTGCCATGGTCTTTACCGGCATGCGCCACTTCCGCCACTAAGGGTGGATCGATCGGCAGGCAACAAACAAAGGGGCAGCCATGCGGCAGCTTTTCTGGGCAGGGTTCTGGGTATTTCTGGCGGATCAGGCGTCAAAATACCTGGTGGTCCACCATCTGAACCTGTGGGAGGTCGGCCGGATTGACGTCTGGCCGCCTTTCCTGACCTTTCGCATGGCTTGGAACGAGGGCATCAATTTCGGGCTTTTCGCCAGTGGATCAGGTTCGACCCGTGCCATTTTGATTGCCATAGCATTTGCGGTGATTGCCTTTGTCCTGTGGTGGGTCCGAAAGGATCAACCGGGGCGGTTGGCGATGATTTCGGCCGGGGTGCTGATCGGTGGGGCAATCGGCAACGTGGTGGACCGCCTTCTTTACGGCGCGGTTGCGGATTTTCTGAACATGTCGTGCTGCGGCATCGACAATCCCTTTGCCTTCAATGTCGCCGATATCGCGATATTCGCCGGGGCGCTGGGTTTGCTCCTGTTCACCGGCAAAAAGCCTGCGTGACGTGGTGGCGGAATTGGTTTAAAACCCCTTTGAGGTTTGAGGAGAGCGGCAATGTCCCTGTCTAGGGTGGCAGTTTTGGTTCTGGCAATGGGCCTGAGTGCCTGTGCCAAGCAGGATGGGCTGCGCGTTCTTAGTCCGACCGGTGACGGCCCGGATGAATTCCGCATTGTCCCGCATAAACCGCTTGAAACTCCGAAATCCTACGCCGAGTTGCCCGCGCCCACGCCGGGCGGCACGAACCGTACCGATCTGACACCAAAGGCGGACGCGGTTGCTGCGCTGGGCGGGTCGCGCAAGGCAGTCGAAGATCGTGGCGTGTCGTCGTCCGACGGGGCTTTGGTGTCCTATGCCTCGCGCTCGGGTGTTGAAGCCGATGTCCGGCAGGTGGCGCGGATCGAGGATGAAGAGTACCGCAAGAAACGCGGGCGTTTTGGTCGGTTCCGGCTGAAGAAGGACGACTTCTACGACAAGGTCTATTCCCCGCTGTCGCTTGAGCAGACGGATGAGGTCTGGCGCTGGCGTCGTGCCGGTGCGCGTACGCCGGCCTATCCTGCCGACCTGCGATGAGCGGCGGGCATTAAGTCCTCACAAACCCGTTTGATCCCTTGAAGCTGTCCCGGCGGTGCGTAACTAATGACGCACGTCACAAGGCAATGAGCATCGCAAGGGTAGGTATGAAACGTTACTTGGTATTTTTGGCATGGCTGGCAGCAACAGCCCTGCCGGTGCGCGCGGCCGAGCAGGTCACGAGCTTTACGCTGGACAACGGCATGGACGTAGTCGTTATCGAAGACCACCGCGCGCCGGTCGTGACCCACATGGTCTGGTATCGTGCTGGGTCGGCGGATGAGACCCCAGGGGTCTCAGGCGTGGCTCATTTTCTGGAACACCTGCTGTTCAAGGGCACCGACACGTTGAAACCGGGCGAGTTTTCCGAACGAGTGGCGGCAAACGGCGGTACGGATAACGCTTTTACCTCGAATGATTTTACCGGCTACTTCCAGCGCGTCGCCAATGACCGGCTGGAACAGATGATGGCGATGGAGGCCGACCGTATGGTCAACCTGCGCCTCAGCGAAGCCGATATCCTGACCGAACGCGACGTTATCATCGAGGAACGCAACCAGCGGACCGAAAACAGCCCCGGCGCATTGATGCGGGAACAGATGAACGCGGCGCTCTATATGAACCATCCCTATAGCGTGCCGATCATCGGTTGGCGCCACGAGATGGAGCGGCTGACATTGCCGGACGCGCTGGCCTATTATCAAGAGTTTTATGCCCCGAATAATGCCATTCTGGTGGTTGCGGGCGATGTCTGGCCGGATGAGGTGAAGGCGCTGGCGGACAAGTACTATGGCGTCATACCTGCCAATCCCGACCTGCCCGAGCGGGTGCGCACTACTGAACCGCGCCATTTGGCCGAACGCCGCCTGATCATGCGGGATGCGCGTGTGGCGCAGCCCTATGTAACGCGGTCTTATCTGGCTCAGGAGCGCGACCCTGGCGCCCAGCGCGAGGCGGCTGCATTGACATTGCTTGCCGAGGTTCTTGGTGGTGGCGTGACTTCGGTTCTGTCGGAAAAGTTGCAGTTTGAACGTCAGATTCTGGTTTACTCTGGCGCGTTCTATCGTGGCGTGTCACTGGATCGCACCAGCTTTGACTTAACCGTTGTCCCGGTGCCCGGCGTCTCGCTGCAAGAGGCGGAAGATGCGATGGATCAGGTAATCACGGAGTTCCTGGAAACTGGAGTTGATGAAGGCCAGCTTGCGCGCATCAAAACCCAGATGCGGGCCTCGGAAATTTATGCGCGCGACAGCGTTGACGGGATGGCCAATCGCTATGGTCGTGCGCTGAGTTCGGGTCTGACCATCGAGGACGTGATGGCGTGGCCCGACATCGTGCAGTCGATTACCTCGGACGAGGTGATGGCTGCCGCGAGAACGGTCTTTGACAGGAACAAATCGGTCACCGGCTGGCTGATGTCGGATACGGAGGTGTCGAAATGATCCGGTTTGTGCTGACAATTGTCGCTTTCCTCGCTGCTGTCCCGGCTTTGGCCGAGATCAAGATCAAGGAAGTCACCTCGCCGGGCGGGATCACTGCATGGCTGGTCGAAGAACACTCGATCCCCTTCGTTGCGCTCGAATTGCAATGGCGGGGCGGCACCACGCTGGATCCGGAAGGCAAAACCGGCGTCACCAACCTGATGATGGGGCTATTGGAAGAGGGATCGGGGGAACTTGATTCCCGTGCCTTCGCGCGCGAGGTCGAAGAGCTTGCTGCCAGCTTCAGCTATCGCGGCTATCGTGACGCGGTCACTGTATCGGCCCGATTCCTGACCGAAAACCGCGATGCCTCGGTCAGCCTGCTGCGCAAGTCGATAATCGAACCGTCGTTCCCTGATGAGGCGATTGAACGGGTGCGCGGGCAAGTTCTTTCCATCATTCGCTCGGACTTGTCCGATCCTAGCGAGATCGCAAGCCAGAGTTTCAACAGGCTTGCCTTTGGTGACCACCCCTATGCCAACCCCACCAACGGCTACGAGGACACCGTGGCAGCGTTGACGCGGGACGACATCGTCGCGGCACATCAGGCGGTGATGGCAAAGGACAACCTGTTTGTCGGCGTCGTGGGTGACATCACCGAAGCCGAGCTGGGCGCGATGCTGGACGATCTTCTCGGTGACCTGCCCGAGACCAGCGCCCCGCCCCCCACCCGCGCTGAGGTCGCATTCGAAGGCGGAACGACTGTTGTCGAATTCGACACGCCGCAATCGGTTGCCATTTTCGGTCACGAAGGCCTAAAGCGCGACGATCCCGATTTCTTTGCTGCCTACCTTCTGAACCAGATCCTGGGTGGTTCCGGGTTCGACAGCCGCCTCATGACAGAAGTGCGCGAGAAGCGCGGGCTCACTTATGGCGTCTATTCTTTCCTGGTACCGATGGACCATGCCGAGCTTTACATGGGGCAGGTCAGTTCGGCCAATGACCGGGTGGCCGAGGCGATCGAGGTGATCCGGGTTGAATGGGCGCGAATGGCCGAAAATGGACTTACCGATGAAGAACTGGCCAAGGCAAAAAGCTATCTTACCGGGGCTTATCCCCTGCGGTTTGATGGCAATGGGGCGATTGCCAGCATTTTGGTCGGGATGCAGGCCGAGGGGCTGCCGCTTGATTATGTCGCAACCCGCAATGACAAGGTGAATGCGGTCACGCTGGACGACGTGAACCGGGTCGCGCGGGAATTGCTGCGCCCTGAGAAGCTGCATTTCGTGGTGGTCGGAAAACCCGAAGGGGTGTGACGTCTGCGCGATACGATCCCGTTTCACCCTCGGATTGCCGGGTTCAAAAACCAATACAAAGGGCGGCGCTTTTTGATGCCGCCCTTATTTGTCGTTCACTCGCCGTATGGCACCCAGATATTCTTGACCTCGGTCGCTGCCTGAAGGAAATCCCGGCCTTCGCCGGCCGCGCCAAACCAGTCGCGGGTCTGGCCGTTGTTGACCCAGGTGCGCTTGATGTTGCCGGCGCTGGCCTTTTCGATGTCCCGTGCCAGGTCGGTTGACGAAAAGCTCCAGACCGCGTCAACGTCAAGGTGACTTGCCAGCGGTTTTGCAAGTTCGCCATGCGCGCCCGTCAGGATGTTGACCACACCCGCAGGCACGTCCGAAGTCTCGAGCACTTGGTAGAAATCGGTTGCCGCCAGGGGGAAAGGTTCTGACGCGATCAGAACCGCGCGGTTGCCCATCGCAATGGCCGGTGCCATTACCGAAACCAGACCCAGAAGCGGCAGGTCGTCGGGGCAGAATGCGCCGATGACGCCAACCGGCTCTTTCATCGCCAGCGCCACGCCCCGGATCGGGACGCCATGTGCCTGCCCGTCATATTTGTCGGCCCAGGCCGCATAGGTGAACAGGCGGCGGATCGACGTGTCGACCTCTTTCGCGCCATTGCGTCCGCCGTTCAGCGCGTTGATACGGGCAGCGAACTCATCTGCTCGGGCCGACAGGTTTTCTGCAATGTAGTATAGAATCTGTGCCCTCAAGTGGCCGGTGGTCTTGGCCCAGCCAGACGCCGCATGTGCCGCCTCAACAGCGTTTCGGATGTCCTTTCGGTTGGCGATTGGTGCCTGGCCAAGAAGCGCGCCGGTGCGCGAATAAACATTGGCCGAATAGCCACCGTCGGGCCGCGCCTGTTTGCCGCCGATATACATCTTGGCCGTGCGGTCCAGCGGGTCCGTAGGGCCCTTGTCGCCCTTGAAGGCTTCGATCGTAGTCAACGGCCTGGTCTTGCCCTTTGGCTTGGTATAGGCCGAAAGGCCCTCCCATCCGCCTTCGCGTCCAAAGCCGCTTTCACGCACGCCGCCAAAGCCGGCAGCCGCGTCAAACAGGTTGGTGGCATTGACCCAGACCACACCCGCGACCAGCTTGGGCGCGATATCCAGCGCCAGGTTCACGTTCTCGGTCCACAGCGTTGCCGCCAGCCCGTATCGGGTGTTGTTGGCCAGTGCCACGGCCTCACCAGGGGTGCGGAATGTGGTCGAGACCAAGACAGGACCGAAAATCTCTTCCTGCATCAGGCGGTCGGACGGCGCCAGCCCGGTGATCAGGGTTGGTGGGTAGAAACAGCCTTCGACCGGCATGTCGATCGGGGCATGATAAACCTCGCCTGCTTCGTTTGCGGCTACCATGTCGGTGATCGTCTTCAACTGCACCGGATCGACGACCGCGCCGACGTCGATGCATTTGTCCAGCGGATTGCCCATGCGCAGACCCGCCATGCGTGCCTTCAGCCGGTCATGGAACCGGTCGGCGATGCCTTCCTGCACCAGAAGGCGTGACCCGGCGCAGCAGACCTGACCCTGATTGAACCAGATTGCGTCAACCAGCCCTTCGATGGCTGAGTCAATGTCAGCGTCGTCAAAGACGATGTAGGGTGATTTCCCTCCGAGTTCGAGCGTCAGGGACTTGCCCGATCCGGCTGTTGCCTCGCGGATACGGCGACCGACCTCCGTCGATCCCGTGAAGGCGATCTTGTCGATGCCGGGATGATTGACGATCATCTCACCCACAGCACCGTCGCCGGTGACGATATTTACGACACCATCGGGCAGCCCGGCCTGCTGGCAGATATCGGCAAACAACAATGCGGTCAGCGAAGTGTATTCGGCAGGCTTCAGAACGACAGTGTTACCCATTGCCAGCGCCGGAGCGACCTTCCAGGCGAGCATCAGCAAGGGAAAGTTCCACGGGATGATCTGACCGCAGACACCAATTGCCTCGCGGTCAGGCAACTCGGACTCCATCAACTGGGCCATGCCCGCGTGATAATAGAAGTGGCGTTGGACGAGGGGGATGTCGATGTCCCGGCTTTCGCGGATCGGCTTGCCGTTGTCCAGGGTTTCAAGAACAGCGAACAGGCGGGAGTGCTTCTGCAGCAATCGCGCGATGGCATAGAGATAGCGCGCGCGGCCATGGCCACCCAGCTTTTGCCACTTGGCCTGCGCCTTGCGTGCCGCGTCAACGGCGGCGTCCACATCCGATTGGGTCGCTTGTGTCAGGGTCGCCAGCGTCTCGCCGTTGGCCGGGTTCTGGCTTTTGAAGCCTTTGCCCGTTTCGGTGAAGGCACCATTGATAAAATGGCCAAATTTCGCGCCCTGATCGACGATCCATGCCAGAGCGTCCTCAGCGCTTTCTGGTGCGGGGCCGTAATCCATGCTGTCGAAGATTTCTTTCACGGTCATGAGTATCGGTCCTGTCAGGCCATCGCGTGGCGGTAGTTGGCGGAATAGCTGCCGGTGACGTGGTGTTCCAGTTGGCGTTCGATATCACCCAGCAGCGATGAGGCACCAAAGCGGAACAAGTCGGGTTCCAGCCAGCGGTTGCCAAGTTCATCCTTCATCAAGGACAGATAGACCAGCGCGTCCTTGGCCTTCGATATCCCGCCGGCGGGCTTGTATCCGACGCGGTAGCCTGTGGCCTGGAAATACTCTCGGATCGCGCGGATCATCACCAGCGACACGGGCAGGGTGGCGTTCACGCTTTCCTTGCCGGTAGAGGTCTTGATGAAATCCGCCCCGGCCATCATGCAGACAAGCGAGGCGCGCGCGACGTTGCGCAGCGTGCCCAGTTCGCCAGTGGCAAGGATCGCTTTCACATGCGCTTCGCCGCAGGCCTCACGAAATGCCTTCATTTCATCATAGAGTGCCTGCCAGTTCCCTTGCAGCACGTGGCGGCGGGTAATGACGATGTCGATTTCTTCAGCCCCGGCCGCAACGCTTTCCTCAATCTCTTTCACCCGCAGGTGAAAGGGGGACAGCCCGGCGGGAAAGCCGGTTGAAACGGCGGCAACCGGGATACCCGACCCTTGCAGCGCGTCGACGGCAGTCGGGACCATGTCGTGATAGACGCACACCGCGCCGGTGGTCAGGCCGGTCATGCCAAGCGCATCGAGGATGTCGGCGCGCACGGGTTGTTTTGCCTTGGCGCACAAGCGGCGCACTCGGCCTTCAGTATCGTCACCCGCCAGCGTGGTCAGGTCTATACAGGCGATGGCCCGGCACAGCCACGCGGCCTGGTAATCCTTCTTTACCGAACGCCGCCCCGGAAGCGTCGCCGCACGGCGCTCGATCGCGGAGGTATTCGCCTGCACCCGACGCACCCAGTCGAGATCCAGTGCCATGCCGGGATTGCGCGGTTCCAGCGTCTGCGGCAGCTGGTGAATGTCACTTGTCGTGGTCTGGCTGGTCATCGCCACCCCCTGTTCACGTCTTTGATCAAGCGTGTCACGCGGCCCTTGCCTTTTCAAGCGCCGGTTCGGGTGGGCTTGAACAGAATTTGTCCATTTGGTCAATAAAATTCGATCCGAAAGCTGCAATTGCGAACCATTCTCACAATTGTTGACTTAGTTGAGAATAAGTCGCATATTCATTTCAGCGAAACAGGAGGTCCCTCATGCGATTCTCGCGTCGTTCGATTCTTGCTCTGGGTGCGGCTAGTGCCGTGTCTGCAGGCACGCCTGTATGGGCGTCCGGGCGGCTGTCGGTTGTTGCCACCACCGGCATGATCGCTGATGCAGCGCGGCAGGTTGGCGGAGACCTTGTTGAAGTGAAGGGCTTGATGGGGCCGGGGGTTGATCCCCATGCCTATCGCCAGACCCGAAGCGATATCGTTGCCATGACTCGCGCAGACCTTGTGCTGTGGCACGGGTTTTATCTCGAAGCGCAAATGGAGGACTTTTTCCACAAACTGGAAAAACGCGGCACTGTTGCGGCCGTGGCCGAGGGTCTTCCGCGCGACGTGCTGCGCAGCCATGAGGATTACGCCGACAAGTTCGACCCGCATGTCTGGATGGTGCCCGAGCTTTGGGCGATGGTGGTGGAACAGGTGCGCGACGCGCTGATTGGCGTCGACCCGGCCAATTCCGCCACCTATCAGGCCAATGCCGCCAACCACATTGCGGATATTGCGCAGCTTGCCGATTATGCGCGCAGCGCAACCGCCACCATTCCTGACGCGCAGCGTGTTCTGCTGACGGCCCATGACGCCTTTGGCTATTTTGGCGCGGCTTACGGGATCGAGGTGATGGGTGTCCAAGGCATCTCGACCGAATCCGAGGCCGGTTTGAACCGGATCGGTGAACTGGTCGATCTTCTGGTTGCCCGTAATATCGGCGCTGTTTTTGTCGAAAGCTCTGTCTCGGATCGCAACATGCGGGCCCTGATCGAAGGCGCGGCTGCCAAGGGGCACGAGGTCATGGTCGGGGGCGAGCTTTTTTCGGATGCGATGGGAGAACCGGGAACGTATGAGGGCACTTATATCGGCATGATCGACCATAACGTGACGACGATTGTCGCGGCGCTTGGCGGTGATGTGCCAGCGCGCGGGTTGAACAACAAATTGTCGGCCGGGAGTTAAGTCATGAGTGTCGAACTGGCGGCAAACATGGGCACCGTCCCCGAGGTCGAAGCCCTAGACCACAGCCCGCTGGCAGTACGTGGCCTGACGGTCAGCTATGGTCAGAAACCCGCCGTTTTCTCTGTCGACATGACGATTCAGCCCGGCTCGATGACCGCGATCATCGGCCCGAACGGTGCAGGTAAGTCGACGCTGTTGAAGGCCGCCTTGGGGATCATCAAGCCACTGTCGGGGCAGGTATTTTGTTTCGGCAAGCCACTGGCACAATTGCGCGACCGGATTGCATACGTACCGCAGCGTGCCAGTGTCGATTGGGATTTTCCGACCCGCGCCATCGACGTGGTGCTGATGGGCCTTTACCGAGAGCTGGGTCTGTTGCGCATGGTTCGTCCGGCGCATCGCGAACGCGCCATGGCGTGTCTTGATCGTGTCGGCATGGCCGATTTCGCGGACCGGCAGATCGGACAGTTGTCCGGGGGGCAGCAACAGCGGGTCTTTCTGGCCCGCGCATTGGCGCAGGATGCCGATCTCTATCTTCTTGACGAACCCTTTGCCGGGGTCGATGCCGCCACGGAAAAGGCAATCATCCACGTCCTGTCCCACCTGCGCAGAAACGGCAAAACCGTTGTCGCGGTGCATCACGACCTGGCTACGGTCCGTGACTATTTCGACCGGGTGTTCATCATCAACACCCGCAAAGTCGCCGAAGGTTCGGTCGAGACCGCATTTACCGAGGACACGTTGCAAATTGCCTATGGCGGGCGGCTGGCGACCGGACAGATCGACCAGTTGGGTCTGGTCGTGGGCTGACCCGGTCCCATGCTGTTCGACGCGCTTTTCCTGCAACTTGGCTACAACGCCTCGCTGGTGGCGATCGGCGCGGGGTTTCTGGGCATTGCCGCCGGTGTGACCGGCACTTTTCTTTACCTGCGAAAACAGGCGCTTCTCAGCGATGCAATCAGCCATGCGACCCTGCCGGGTGTCGGGCTTGCCTTTGTGCTGATGGCGCTGGTGGGCGGGTCGGGCCGTTTCCTGCCGGGCCTTCTTCTGGGCGCGGCGCTGTCGGCCGGGATCGGGCTTTTATGCGTTTCGGCACTGACACGCCGCACTCGCCTGTCCGAGGATTCGGCAATCGGCGCGGTTCTTTCAGTCTTTTTCGGGTTTGGCATCGTGATCCTGACGGTGATCCAGACCATGTCGACAGGCCGTCAGGCCGGATTGGAGAGTTTCCTTTTGGGCTCGACAGCAGGGATGCTGTTCAATGATGCGGTGGTAATCGCTGCCGGGGGCGCGCTGACCCTGTTGGCGGTTCTGCTGTTCCGCCGCCCCATGGGGCTGGTGGCCTTTGACCCGGAATATGCCGCCGCTCGCGGGTTCAACGTCGCACGGATTGATCTTGTCATCATGACCCTGGCGCTGGCGGTCACTGTCGTTGGTCTCAAGATCGTCGGGCTTATCCTTGTCGTCGCGATGCTGATCATTCCGCCGGTTGCGGCGCGGTTCTGGTCGGACAGGATGGAGGTCGTTGCGCTTCTGTCGGGTCTGTTCGGAGGTCTTTCGGGATGGGCCGGAGCGGCGATCTCGGCCACGGCTCCGGCCCTACCAACCGGGCCTATCATCGTGCTGGTCTGTTTCGGTTTGTTCGTTCTGTCGCTGTTTCTTGCACCGGGGCGCGGACTGCTGGCGGCTTTGACGCGGCATCTTCGGTTCCAGCGGCGGGTGCATTTGCGTCAGGGGTTGCTAGCACTTGCCCAAGGGCAACCGATCTACGAACGCCTGACCTTGCGCCTGTTGCGCCGCGCGGGTCTGGCGCGCGCTGACGGGGTCGCCACCGACGAAGGTCGTGCCCGTGCTGCCAAGGCTCTACGCGACGAAAAACGCTGGGAACTGGTCCGCTCTGACCCTGATTTTGCCGCAGCGGCCCTATCATATGATGGGCTGGCAGGAATCGAAACTGTGCTGACTGTCGATCAGATTGCCGAAATCGACAACCGTATCGGTGCCCCGCGCGAGGTAACGTCATGAGTGGCGCCGAGTTTGTCCCACTGTCTCTGCCGCCCTTGCTGATCGGGATACTGGCTGCGGTTGCCTGCGCCTTGCCCGGCAACTTCCTGGTCCTGCGCAAACAGGCGTTGATCGGGGATGCCATTAGTCATGTCGTTTTGCCTGGAATTGTCGTTGCTTTCCTTGTGACGGGTACCGTGGGCGCTGGGCCGATGATGCTGGGCGCGATGGGGTCTTCGGTGGTTGCCGTGGGTCTGATCGAGGCGATCCGGCGACTGGGTCGCATCGAGCCCGGCGCGGCGATGGGTGTTACATTTACTGCCATGTTTGCCGCCGGGGTGCTGCTTCTGGAACAATCCGACACTTCGTCGGTCCATCTGGACGTCGAACACGCGCTTTATGGCAATCTCGAAAGCCTGATCTGGCTGGACGCAGTCGGATGGCAATCGTTGCTGGATCCGGTGGCGCTTGCGGGGTTGCCCCCCGAACTGCCACGCATCGGGTTGACCTGCCTCTTTGTCATTGCGTTCACATCAATCCTGTGGCGCCCCTTGAAGATTTCGACCTTTGATGAGGGCTTTGCCGCCACAGCGGGCATGCCGACGACGTTGATTGGTCTGGCACTCGTCATCGTCGCAGCCCTGACCGCGGTGGCGGCCTTTGATGCGGTGGGGTCGATCATTGTGATCGCCATGTTCATATGCCCGCCCGCCGCCGCGCGGCTGATGACCAATCGGCTTGAAACCCAGATCGGCTGGAGTGTCGTCTTCGCGGTGCTGTCCGCCGCTCTTGGCTACGTGTTGGCGGGCTATGGTCCGCTCTGGCTGGGGCGGGATAACGCGGTCAGCGCGGCCGGGATGATCGCCACCGTATCGGGGGCGATCCTTGCCCTTGCAGCGCTGTTCGGCCCCTGCCGCACCCGTACCGGCGCCCCGGCAAGTTGACCGAAACTTCACTGGTGCAAAGTACTCGTGCCGCAGGTACGCGCCAAATGGTGCGTTCACTCTGCGGCCTGGGTCTGCGTTCCAACCAGTTCACGGACCGCGTCATATTGTGAAAGGAAGACTTTGCCGGTCAGGTCTTCCAGAAAATGACTGCGTTTCAGGCGGTCCATGACCGGACCCTTGACCTCGCTCAGGTGAAGCTTGATCCCCATCTCATCCAGTCGTGTATTGATCGCCTCAAGGCTTTCCAGCGCGCTCATGTCGATCTCGTTCACTGCTGAACACATTAGTACCACATGGCGCAGCGGGGCGTCATTGATGACGCGGTCCAGAACCATGTCCTCAAGGAAACGCGCATTCGCGAAATACAGGCTTTCGTCGACCCGCAGTGTGACGACAGCGGGATGGGTTTCGACCCTGTGCCGCAGTACATTGCGGAAATGCTGGGTGCCGGGGACCACTCCGACCTCGGCCACATGCGGGCGCGAGGTTTTGTACAGGAACAGAGCGATGGACAGGATCACCCCTGCGCTGACGCCGACCTCGACCCCGAAGCCAAGGGTCAGAAGGATCGTCGACGCCACAGCTGCGAAATCGACCTTTGAATAGCTCCACGCTTTTTGCAGGATCGAGAAATCAACCAGCGAAAGAACGGCAACGATAATGGTTGCCGCCAGGGTCGCCTTGGGCAGGAAGAACAGCAGGGGCGTCAGCACCAGCGCCGCAATCAGGATACCTACGGCGGTATAGGCACCGGCTGCGGGTGTCTCGGCGCCTGCGTCATAGTTCACGACCGAGCGTGCGAAGCCGCCTGTTACCGGATACCCACCCGAAAGCGACGCCGCGATATTGGCGGTGCCAAGCCCCACCAATTCCTGGTCTGGCACGATGCGCTGACGTTTCTTCGCCGCTAATGTCTGCGCCACCGAGACGGATTCGACGAAGCCGATAACCGAGATCAGCAGGGCCGAGACAAACAATGATGACCAGACCTCGGACGAAAAGGACGGAAGGGTCAGAGGCGGCAGGCCGGTTGGTACCTCTCCAACGATCTTGACGCCTTTCTCGGCCAGATCGAAAGCCCAGACCGCCAGCGTGGTCGACGCCACCGCGGCAACGGGCCCGGCCTTGGCGAGGATGTCGGCCAGCCGTGGTTTCAGACCGGCTTTCAGCAGAAGCGGTTTCAGCCCTTTTCGCACCCAAAAAAGGAAGCCAACGGTCGCGGCACCGATTGCCAGGGTAATGAGGTTCGTGTCGGGCAGATGCGCAATCAGTGAGCCGACCAGGTCGACCAGGCTGTGGCCATGCGCCTCGATACCAAGGACGTGTTTCAATTGCGAGGTAGCGATCAGGATGCCAGAGGCGGTGATAAACCCGGCGATGACCGGATGGGACAGGAAATTCGCCAGGAACCCCAATCGTAGCACCCCCATCACGGTCAGGATCACCCCCGATATGAACGCCAGCGTGATTGCGGCGGCGGCATATTCTGCCGGTGAAGACAGGCCCAGGTTACCGACCGCCGCCGCTGTCATCAGCGAGACCACGGCCACCGGCCCGACAGCCAGCGCGCGCGAAGTTCCGAATATCGCATAGGCAACAAGCGGCAGGATCGAGGCGTAAAGCCCCATTTCAGCCGGCAACCCTGCAAGAAGGGCATAGGCCAGCGATTGCGGGATCAACATGATCGTGACGATGACAGCTGCAACCATGTCCGAGGTGAACACGTTTCGGTCGTAGCTGCGCGCCCATCCAAGGATCGGCAGATGGCGGTCCAGCGCGGCGCGGTCGATAACAGGCAGTTTCATCGGGTGTTCTCATTCGAAAAGGTGCGGTTGCGATGTATATATTCAGAAAATGGAATTTGTGAAGTGCAAATCGACATGGCCGAGGTTTCCGCGCAGGACGTTGACAATCCGATCAGGCGGGGGGATGCCTGTCGGTGATCTTTGAAGGGTCACGCAGGAGGCAGGTATGAGCGGCAGTTGGGAGTTCTGGATCGACCGTGGCGGCACGTTTACCGATGTTGTGGCGCGACGACCCGATGGGTCGGTCCAGACGCACAAGCTTTTGTCTGAAAACCCGGAACGATATGCCGACGCTGCCGTTCAGGGCATCCGCGAGATGATGGGCGTGACCGGAGACTTCCCCGATGCCTCGATCCGAGCGGTAAAGATGGGCACGACGGTGGCAACAAACGCGCTTTTGGAACGCAAGGGGGAGCGCGTGCTCTTGGTCATCACCCGGGGTTTCCGGGATTTGCTGCGCATTGGCTATCAGACCCGCCCGCGCCTGTTCGACCTGGAAATCAAGCGCCCGGACCTGCTTTACGAAGATGTGGTCGAGATGGACGAACGGTTGGATTCCGAGGGCGGATTGGTCCGTCCGCTTGACGAAGCGCCGTTGCGCAATGCGATGCAGGTTGCCTTTGATCGGGGTATCCGCGCCATCGCAATTGCCGGGCTGCATGCCTATCTGAACCCATCGCACGAAATCCGCGCGGCCGAAATTGCGCGCCATATCGGATTTACCCAGATCAGCACCAGCCACGACGTCAGCCGGTTGGCGAAGTTGGTCGGACGCGGCGATACAACGGTTGTGGATGCCTATCTGTCGCCCATTCTGCGTCGCTATGTCGAACAGGTCGCCGAGGCACTGGACATGGGGCGCGCGTGTGATCGCCTTTTGTTTATGATGTCGAATGGCGGCCTGACCGATGCCAGCCTGTTTCAGGGCCGGGACGCGATCCTGTCGGGGCCGGCAGGGGGGATCGTCGGTATGGTCAAAACGGCAGAGGCTGCCGGGTTCAACCAACTGATCGGTTTTGACATGGGGGGAACCTCGACCGATGTCAGCCATTATGCCGGCGACTACGAGCGTAGTTTCGAGACCGAAGTCGCTGGCGTGCGGATGCGCGCGCCGATGATGGATATTCACACCGTCGCCGCGGGGGGCGGTTCGATCTGCAAGTTTGAGGATGGCCGCTATCAGGTTGGCCCGGAAAGCGCCGGTGCCGATCCAGGCCCTGCCTGTTACCGACGCGGCGGGCCTCTGACAGTGACCGATTGCAACGTGATGCTGGGCAAGCTGAACCCAGATCACTTTCCCCATGTTTTCGGTCCTAACGGAGACCAGCCCTTGGACGCCGATGTGGTGCGTCGGAAATTCGCTTCACTGGCCAATGAGATTGCCAAAGCAACGGGGAAACCTGCCGTCGCGCCGGAAGAGGTGGCCGAGGGGTTCTTGAAGATCGCCGTCGACAACATGGCAAACGCCATCAAGAAGATCAGCGTGCAGCGCGGTCACGACGTGACGCAATACACGCTGCAATGCTTTGGCGGGGCGGGGGGGCAACACGCCTGTCTGGTGGCTGACGCGTTAGGCATGAAACGGGTCTTCATTCACCCGCATGCCGGGGTTCTGTCCGCCTATGGCATGGGGTTGGCCGAGATCCGCGCCATGCGCGAGGCGCAACTGGACGTGCCGCTTTCGGCGATGGAACAGGCAACTGCTGCCCTTTCCGATCTGCGCAAGCAGGCCGAATCCGAAGTCCGGGCGCAAGGCGTTTCCGACATCCGCACTGAGACGCGCGCGCATTTGCGCTATGACGGCTCGCACCAGGCGCTGGAAGTGCCCTTTGGCTCAAAGTCGCAGATGCTTGCCGCGTTCGAAGGTTCCCACCGCCAACGCTTTGGCTTTACTTCGCCGGAACGCGCCGTTCTGTTTGAGATGATCAGTGCCGAGGCCATCGGCACAACTGGCGAGGCCCCGGCCGCGATTGTCCCAAAGGGCAAGGGGAAGCCAGCTGCGCGGATCCCGGTTCATCTTGGGGGTGACGCGCGGGACGTGCCGCTGTTCGCTCGCGATGGTTTGAAGCCCGGCGTCGCAATTCAAGGTCCTGCCATCATCACCGAAACCACTGGGACCAACATGATCGAACCCGGCTGGTCGGCACGTGTCGATGACCTTGGTAACCTGATCCTTGAACGGGTGCAAAACCTGACCCGCGCCCGCGCCGCCGGAACCGAGGCCGACCCGGTTCTGCTTGAGGTGTTCAACAACCTGTTTATGTCCGTCGCCGACCAGATGGGGGCAACGCTTGCCAACACGTCATGGTCAGTCAACATCAAGGAAAGGTTGGACTTTTCCTGCGCGATCTTCGACACCGCGGGCGATCTTGTGGCCAACGCGCCGCATGTGCCTGTGCATCTGGGCTCGATGTCCGACAGCATCCGCACCGTCATGCGAGAGAACGCCGGGGACATCCACGATGGCGATGCGTTCATGCTGAACTCGCCCTATAACGGGGGCACGCATCTGCCTGATGTCACGGTGGTGACGCCGGTGTTCCATGATGGCAAAGTGGTATTCTGGCTGGGCTCGCGCGGGCATCACGCCGATATCGGCGGCCGCACGCCGGGGTCCGGACCGCCCGATAGCCGCCATATCGACGAGGAAGGCGTGCTGATCGATAACGTGCGGCTGGTGAAGGCGGGCGTCCTGCAGGAAGATGTCGCCCGCGACGTGCTGGCCAGCGGCCGCTATCCCGCGCGCAACCCCGATCAGAACATCGCCGACCTCAAGGCGCAGGTTGCCGCAAATGAAACCGGCCGACGCGAGTTGCTGAAAGTTGTCGACCACTACGGGCTGGACGTTGTGCAGGCCTATATGGGGCACGTGCAGGACAATGCCGAGGAATCGGTGCGCCGCGTCATTGACCGTTTGTCCGATGGCGATTTCATCTATCCCACAGATATCGGTTTAACGATTAAGGTGAAGGTCCGCGTCGATCATGCTGTGCGCGAGGCGGTGATCGACTTTAGCGGCACCAGTGATCAGCATGACGGCAATTACAACGCGCCGCAGGCGGTCTGCCGCGCCGTGGTTCTCTATGTTTTCCGCACGCTGGTCGGGGCCGATATCCCGCTGAACGAAGGTTGTCTTAAACCGCTCAGGATCATCGTGCCGGAAGGGTCTATGCTTAACCCGGTCTATCCGGCTGCCGTCATCGCCGGGAACACCGAGGTCAGTCAGCTGACCTGTAATGCGCTGTTTGGCGCGCTGGGCGTGATCGCCGGATCGCAGGCGACAATGAACAATTTCATCTGGGGCAACGACAGGTTCCAGAACTATGAAACAATCTGCGGTGGCACTGGCGCAGGACCGGGGTTCATTGGCTGCGATGCTGTGCAGACGCACATGACCAACACCCGCTCGACCGATCCCGAAATCCTTGAAAAACGCTTTCCGGTGCGGCTGGAAGAGTTCGGGGTCCGCGACGGCTCGGGCGGAGACGGACGCTGGCGCGGAGGGCATGGCTCATGGCGTCGGCTGCGATTCCTTGAGCCGGTGACGGTGACAACCCTGTGTTCGCATCGGATCATACCGCCATTCGGCGTTGATGGCGGTGCAACGGGGGCCGTTGGCATGAACTGGGCCGAGATGCCGGATGGTCGCCGCGTTGACCTGCAAGGCAATGACGAAATCGAGCTTCCAGAAGGGGCGGTTTTCGGTCTTGCCACGCCCGGCGGCGGCGGTTGGGGGAAGCCGGACTAAAGTGGTTCCTGTCCTTTTGGCTGGAGATTTCTGACCTTTCAGAATCGCCGCAGGCCATGCTAGGTTTTGCGTCATGCAGGCCGTTGACCCCAAAATAAGCGAAAATCGCGCGAAAATCCGCCAATTGGACGAAGCGGCGATCAACAGGATTGCCGCGGGCGAAGTCGTGGAGCGCCCTGCCTCAGCGGTCAAGGAACTGGTTGAAAACGCGGTTGATGCGGGTGCCACCCGGATCGACATTGCCTATGCCGACGGTGGCAAAACCCTGATCCGTGTCACAGATGATGGATGCGGAATCCCGCCCGACGAACTGCCGCTGGCACTATCCCGCCATGCGACGTCGAAAATCGATGGTTCAGACCTTCTCGACATTCACACATTCGGATTCCGGGGCGAGGCGCTTCCCAGTCTTGGCTCGGTCGGTCGACTGACCATCACCAGTCGCGCCAAGGGTCACGACGCAGCCGAAATCTCGGTCTCAGGCAGCACGATGAAGCCGGTGAAACCCGCCGCGCTGACAAAGGGCACGATCGTCGAGCTGCGGGACCTGTTCTATGCCACGCCCGCCCGCCTCAAGTTCATGCGAACGGATCGGGCCGAAGCGCAGGCAATTACCGATGTGATCAAACGCCTTGCCATGGCCGAGCCTTTCGTGGCCTTCACCCTGCGCGATGTCACGGGCGGCGGTGAGGGAAGGATCACATTCCGCGCCGATGCCGAGACCGGAGATTTGTTCGATGCGCTGCATGGCCGGCTCGCGCGAATTCTGGGCAAGGAATTTGCGGAAAACGCGCTCAGGATCGACGCCACGCGTGAGGGATTGCACCTGACCGGTTATGCGGCGCTGCCGACCTACTCACGGGGTTCCGCCGTGGCGCAATACCTTTTCGTGAATGGCCGACCGGTACGGGACAAGCTTTTGGTCGGGGCCCTGCGCGGCGCTTATGCCGATTTCCTCAGCCGAGACCGACACCCCGCTGTGGCGCTGTTCATTGACTGCGACCCCCAGCTTGTCGACGTGAACGTGCATCCCGCCAAGTCCGAGGTCCGGTTCCGGGATCCCGGCCTTGCACGCGGGTTGATCGTTACAGGTCTGCGCCACGCGCTGGCCGAGGCGGGGCATCGCGCTTCAACCACGGTTGCCGGCGCGACACTGGGGGCCTTCCGTCCCGAACCTACAGGGGTGGGTGAGGGTCAGCCCAGCGCGCGTGTTTATCAGATGGATCGCCCATCCCTCGCCGCCCGTACGATGGCGTATGCAGCGCAAGCGCCATCCTTCAATACACCCGGTTTTGCCGAGGCCGCGGGGCCGGTCAGTGCCCGGGTCGAAGTGTTTGAAAACGACGATCCGCAAGCGGCCGAGGACTTCCCTCTGGGTGCGGCACGGGGGCAGGTGCATGAGAATTACATTATCGCCCAGACCGCCACCGGCATGGTCATCGTCGACCAGCATGCTGCGCATGAACGACTTGTCTATGAAAAGCTGAAACGCCAAATGGCTGAAAACGGAGTCGCGGCGCAGGCACTGTTGATCCCGGAAATTGTCGAACTGTCCCAAGGCGACTGTTCCCGTCTGCTCAACGTGGCCGACGACCTGTCGCAGCTTGGTCTGACCATCGAACCCTTTGGCGGCGGGGCCGTCGCGGTGCGCGAGACCCCCGCCATTCTCGGTGAGGTGAATGCCGAGGCCATGCTGAAAGACATTCTGGACGAGCTTGACGACCTTGGCGAAAGCCAGCTGGTGAAGGAAAAGATCGAAGCGATCCTGTCGCGAGTCGCCTGTCACGGTTCGATCCGGTCGGGCCGCCGGATGCGGGCAGAAGAGATGAATGCGCTGTTGCGCGAGATGGAGGCGACGCCTCATTCCGGGCAATGCAACCACGGGCGGCCCACCTATGTGGAATTGAAGCTGTCGGATATCGAACGGCTATTTGGACGGACCTGAGCCATGATCACAATCGGAACCCATACGCTCGACCAGGTTGCGCTGATCGCGCTTGGGATTGCCGGTCTGGTCATCCTTCTGTTGATCCTTTCGATCCGCGCTGCGGGTCGCGCGGCACGGGTGGCTGCGCCATTGTCGCAGCAGATGAACGTGCTGGGGCAACGGGTGCAATCCCTGTCGGATGGGCAACAACAACTTGCCGGCGGCTTGACCCACGTGGCCGAAGCCCAAGCCGCGTCGCAATCCAACATGCTGCAATTGATGGAAAAACGGCTGGCCGAAGTGTCAAACCACATGAACGAGAACCTTCAGGTCTCGTCCAGGCGGACGGCGCATTCGCTTGGCGAGTTGCAAGAACGTCTGAAAACCATCGACAAGGCGCAGGAAAACATCACCAAGCTGTCCGGCGACGTGCTGTCCTTGCAAGATATCCTGTCAAACAAGCAGACACGCGGCGCATTTGGTGAGATCCAGCTAAACGACATCGTATCCAAGGCGCTGCCTTCGGACAGTTTCACGCTGCAACATACGCTATCGAATGGAAAGCGGGCCGATTGCCTGATTCATCTGCCGAATCCGCCCGGTCCCATTGTGATTGATAGCAAGTTTCCGCTGGAGGCCTATGAAGCACTCAGGAACGCCGAGACTCAGCATCAACTGAACGAGGCGGCGCGTTTGCTGCGGGCATCGGTGAAGAAGCACATCAAGGATATCTCCGAGCGCTACATCATCGACGGCGAAACTGCCGATGGCGCGTTGATGTTCCTGCCCTCGGAAGCGGTTTATGCCGAGTTGCACGCCAATTTCCCTGAACTGGTACGTGAAGGGTTCGCGGCGCGGGTCTGGATCGTGTCCCCGACCACATGCATGGCGACTTTGAACACCATGCGGGCGATCCTGAAGGACGCGCGGATGCGCGAACAGGCGGGCGCGATCCGGCACATGCTGCGGCAGTTGCACCGCGACGTCGAACTCGTGCTGGAAAGGGCAGGCAAGCTGGAAATCCATTTCGATCAAGCCCGTCGCGACGTAGAAGGGATCACCACGGCCGCAGAACGGGCGGGGAAACGGGCAGGGAAGCTCGACAACTTTGACTTCGAAGAACTGGCACCGGACAGCGATGCCCGTGTCGTTCCACTGACAAAGCCAGACTAGTCCAGCACGTCTCGCATGATCGTCAGAACATTCTGCCTCAACCAGGCATGAGCCGGATTGTTGGTGCTGCGCTGGTGCCAGACCATGCAAAGTTCAACCCGCGGTGTCTCCATCGGCGCATCATAGGTCTGCAACCCAAGCCGCGCCCCGATGCGGCTGGCAAACGCTGTTGGCAGCAGCGCTATCAGGTCGCTCGAGGCCACGGCATTGGCCACGCCGCTAAAGACCGGCAGGGTCATCACAACCCGACGTTCACGTCCAACTCGCGCCAGGGCTGCGTCCCCCATGCCGCCGCGTTTGCCTTCGGGCGAAAACAGCACGTGACCCATGTCACAGAATAGGTCGATTGGGATGGTGTCACCCGGTTTTACACTGGCCCGGTTCAGCCGGGGGTGATCGGTGCGCGCTACGGCGGTGAACCCGGATGTTCCCATGACGTCGAAGCCGATCCAGCGGGGAAAGTCCTGACGCGGAATCAGAGCCAGGTCGATGGTGCTGTCCTCAAGAATCCGGGTGTAGTCGTCGGGTACAAGATCGACCTGCTGGACGGTCATATAGGGTGCTTCCACGGCCATCAGATCGGCCAGACGCGGCATCAGAAGTTCCGAGAAATAGTCTGACCCGGACACCTTGAAACTTGATGTTTCCGTTCCTGGATCAAAGACATCCGGCCCGGTCAAAAGGGTTTCGATCTGATGTAGGCAGGTTTGTAACTCCGGGGCGATCTGACGCGCGAAATCGGTTGGTACCAGCGCCTGACCTTCGCGGATCAGGATCGGATCGCTCAATGCATGCCGCAGACGTCCGAGTGCGGCGGAAACGGCAGATTGCGACAGGCCCAGTGACGCCGCCGCGCGCGTTGTCGATGGGTCCTGCAGCAGCGCATCAAGCACCCGCAGGAGGTTGAGATCAAGAGTTCGAAAATTAATCATGTAAATAGATACCATAAAAAACATTTGTTTCACAGCTAGATAGTCGCCCGCCATGCTAGCCCTGCAATCGACAACAGGAGGACACCACGAAGATGGAGCGAACAGTGACCTGGCAGGGGGTGGACTACCGTATCGCCCTGACGAAGCAGCAAAGTGGCGGCGCCATTGGCATGTTTGTAAGTACCGATCAGCCGGGCTATGGGCCACCGCGTCACATTCACGACGACGCGGACGAGACATTCTATGTGCTGACGGGAGAAGTTGATTTCTGGATGGACGGAGAAATTTCAACAGCGCAGGCCGGAGATGTGGTATTCATTCCGCGCGGGCGCGAACATACCTTCCGCGTGGCTGGAACCTTGGCCGCGCGTATGCTGACAATCATGACGCCCGGCGGGTTCGAAACCTTCTTTGCCGATGTTGCCCAGGAAGGGCTGACGATACCCGACGACATGAAGCGCATCGCCGAAATCGGCGCTGGCTACAACTTGCGGTTCACTGGGCCGCCTCTTGGTCACGAGTAGTCTTGGGTCTGTGCAATAACTCGTCACACAACAACAATACGGAACCGTATGCAGGAGGGAAAAATGCGTGGAGTTTCTTTTTGGTTCATGGCACTGGCGGCGCTGAGTGCAACAATCGGGATGGCCTGGGGTATCCAGATGTCAGCCTCAGGTGACCATTCGTTGGCGCCGGCTCATGCCCATCTCAACCTGATTGGTTGGGTCACGATGGCCTTGTTTGCGGTCTATTATCACCTTGTTCCGGCCGTCGCCGAGACCATTCTGGCCAAAATTCACCTTGCGGTCACCGTGCTGGCCGTGGTGGTCATGGTGCCGGGTATTGTTCAGGCCCTGCGTGAAACCGGTGAAACCCTGGCCAAGCTGGGCTCAGTTCTGGCGATTTTGTCGATGCTGATTTTTCTCTACACCGTGGTGCGTTCACGCGCTGCCTGAAGGAGAGTCGCAAAGCGGGGAATTTGTCCAAGATCAAAGACTCAGGGATCGTTTCGCTTTGTGATAAGCTGCAAAGGAAACGAAAGGAGACGCGAGATGTTGGAGATTTCCCCGTGGAAAGTCGCTCAGGTCGTCCTGATGTCCCGCGAACTTGGCCGGGCAGAAGGAGAGTTGCGTGGCTTCATAGACCGCTTGAACGAAGATGAGCTGGCCAGTCTGGTGGCGGTCATGTGGATCGGGCGGGAAAGCTTTTCTGCCGACGATCTTGAAGAGGCAATTCAGACCGCAAAGGCCGAGGCGACGATCCCGACAGTCGATTACCTTCTGGGGTCGCCGCACCTGTCAGATCATCTTGAAAACGGCATGGAAGAACTTGGCATTTCTTTGAGCGGCGAAGAAGACGACCTGGTCCGCCGCGGTTGACCTGCCGCTGGATTGGAAAAGGGGCGGTTCCGAGGGTCGCCCCTTTTTTCACTTGGGAGTGGTCGACTCTCAGACGTGGTCAACGACCTGCAGATGCTGCGCCAGGGTGTCGATTTCAGACAACCAGTTTTTCACAAGCTTCGGATCGCTGGGTGCGGCGTGGACACCCGGCGCGATTTCCCGGTTCAACACCGACTCGACCGCAAGAGAAACCGGAACCGACACCAGTCGGGCCATCGCCGTTCCGCGCTTGTCGCCCCAGGCATCCATCACATAAGTCTTGTGCCAGACTTCGGTCCCGTCCTTTTCCGCCTTAAGCCCCACACAGAGGACAACGCGGTCCGGTTCACCATCATCATAGGCGTTCTCGGCCCAGAACTGGTCCGACATTTCTCTCAGTCGCGCGTCTCCGGCGGCGCCTTGCAGCGTTTCGATCTCGCGGAAAACCGGGGTCCATGCCTCGGACCAGCCGTTCAGGCGCAGGGTGCCACGCACGAAATCCTTAACCTTCCAGGCCGGGTCGAACTGGTAATCCGTCATAAATGGGATCGAATCGCGGTTGGGATAGACCTCGAACCTTTCCGGTGTCGGCAAGGGCGCGTCATAGTCCGAGATCGCATCCCAGGGCCTGTCTGCGCGAAGTTCCACGAAGTCGCGGATCGACCGTGACGGCGACCGCAGCGCTTTCAGCACGCCCAGCGGCGACCAGCTAAACTTATAGCGGAAGGCATTTGGGATCTTCGGCACGCCACCGCAATAAGAGATGAAGCTGATCGTGTTTTCGCCATCATATGCGTCCGAGGCACGGTAATCGGCAACCAGCTTGTGCGCCATCAGGTGGTCGATGCCGGGGTCCAGTCCGACCTCGTTGACCAGTACCGCGCCCGCGTCACGCGCAGCGTCGTCAAGTGCGCGCATCTCGGGAGCGATATAGGACGAGGATACGAAATGTGCGCCCTTGGATATTGCAAGCTCTGCCAATGGCACGTGATGATCCGCGGGCAGCATCGAAACGAGGACGTCGCCGCCTTGTACCGCCCCGCCGATGGCGTCCATGTCAAAAGCACGAATGTCGGTCACAATGTCTCCGACCACGTCCTTTGCCTTCTGTACTGTCCGGTTCCAGACGACGACGTCCCGACCGTTCTGAACCAGCCGCCGCAGGCCGGGGATCGCCGAGAGGCCAGTGCCGCACCAATGAATAGTCATGTCAAATCTCCGTTCAAAGTGCGTTGATATGGGTGTCGAATTCAGCCTTGGCCCGACCCCACACGCCACCGTCCAATTGGTCCAGCGTCAAAAGGCTGTCCAGAAGCTGTGCAGCGTAGTCCTCAGAGCTTTCGACCGGAAGCATCGACGGCAGGTTGTCAATCGCCATTACGTCCAGTGGGGGTGAGTCATGTACGCGTGTCACCGGGGCATCCCAGGTTGTGGCGCGGTCATAGACCGGAACCGGGTTGTAATCGCTGTCCGGGTCACAGGCGACATCGCCGATGACGGTCAACTTGCGGTCGGCGGTCAGCGCGCTTTTGGGCACGAAGACCGGAGTGCCGGGGCGGGCAAAGATGCAGTTCAGGAACAGGTTGTGATCCAGCACCTCGGCGAAAGGGCCACCGTGGGCGGTTTCCGCCATGTCCCATTTTGTGACAGCCACGCCCAGCGCTTCGCACAGATCGGCCGCGCCGGTGCCCACCCGCCCCAAGGCGCCGATGACCAGTGCCGTTGGCCGTGCCTCCCCGGTGGCGTCCAGCTCTGCACCCAAATCGGCCAGCAGAGAATCCTTCCCAGAATAGACACCCACCGGGCCGCAGGTCGCACCGCCTTGCTGCGCGGCCCATGCCTTGAGGCTGACAGCAGCGCCCGCATACCCGGCCCAATAGCCGAACGCGGCAACCCGGCGCCCGGTTTCATCAACGAGGTATTCCAAGTCATAAAGTACGCCGCCGCCGGCTTTGAACCGCTCCAACAGTGCGCGCCCCGAATGCTGCCCCTTGAAAGCATGGCCGAACATGATGTGGCGGTGTACCAGCGGCGTGCCGTCTTCCGGCAGCTCCTTCAGCCCGAAGATGATCGCGTCCTGCGGCGCATCCGGCCAGCTGTTCTCAGCTGCGATCTGGCAACCGACGGTTTTGTATCCGTCAATCCCAATTGCCCGGACCGAGCTTTCCTCAACGGTTACTTGGAACCCTTTGCCCAGCAGGGCCCTGGCGCCCTCAGGCGTCAATCCGACGCGCTCTTCGTTTGGCCGCTGTTCGGCCCGAACCCAGATGTGTGTCATCCAACAAACTCCCCTTCGCGGCAAACTGTAGACCATTCCCGTCCGGCGATGACAAGGCGATGCGGTCGCCCAGAACACCCCCTATGTGATTTAGTGTAGAGGGTGCGAAACGTTGCCTTCACTTCCGCAAAACTCCTTGGGGTGAATGGCCGTCACGGGCGGGCAGGGGGACCGCGCCACTAACCCCGTTTCCGGCTGGCACAACGGGCGGACCCGTGGCAGAAACAAGGAGCCAAGTCAGAACGGGAGTGCGCGAAATGAGTGACGGTTTCGGAAAGGGGTGCCACCTGCATCTGATCGACGGCTCGGCCTTCATCTTCCGCGCCTACCACGCGCTGCCCCCGCTCACGCGCAAATCCGATGGCTTGCCCATCGGGGCAGTGGCAGGATTCTGCAACATGATCGACCGTTTCGTCGAGGCAAACCGCGGGCCGGATGCGCCGACCCACGTAGCCGTGATATTTGACTATTCCGGCAAGTCCTTCCGCAATGAAATCTATGACCTCTACAAGGCCAATCGCCCCCCTGCGCCCGAGGATCTTGTGCCGCAATTCCCACTGACCCGTCGCGCGACCGAGGCGTTCAATATCGCCTGCAAGGAAATCGAGGGCTATGAGGCCGATGACATCATTGCCACCCTTGCGTGTCAGGCGCGCGAAGCGGGCGGACGGGTCACCATCATCTCGTCCGACAAGGACCTGATGCAACTGGTCGGCGGCGGGGTCGAGATGCTGGACGCGATGAAGAACAAGCGCATCGACCGTGACGGCGTGGTCGAGAAATTCGGGGTCGGCCCAGAACGGGTTGTCGATGTTCAGGCGCTGGCCGGGGACTCGGTCGACAACGTGCCGGGTGCGCCGGGGATTGGGATCAAGACTGCTGCGCTGTTGATCAACGAATACGGTGATCTCGAAACCCTTTTGGATCGGGCCGAGGAGATCAAGCAGCCCAAGCGCCGCCAGACATTGATCGAGATGCGTGACCAGATCGAACTGTCCAAACGGCTGGTGCAACTGGACTGCAACACGCCCCTTGATTGCACACTGGACGATCTCGAAGTCCGTGACCCCGACCCTGAGACCCTGCTGTCCTTCCTGACCGAGATGGAGTTTCGTACCCTCTCAAAACGTGTCGCCGATCGGATGGGTGTCGAGGCGCCAGTCATCGCAGAACCCACGGCTGCGGCAGAGGCGGACAAGCCGGACGCAATTACCTTTGACCACGGCAAATATGAGTGTGTTCGCGATGTCGCTGCCTTGCAGGCCTGGATCGACAAAGCCCACGACAAGGGCTGGATCGCAGTCGATACCGAGACCACCGGGTTGGACGAGATGGTCGCCGACCTGGTTGGTGTCTGTCTCTGCGTCGAGGCGGGCGAAGCGGCTTACGTGCCGCTGACGCACCGAAAGGGCAGCGATGACGGGTTGTTCGGCGACAACGAACTGGCCGAAGGCCAGTTGCCGTTGGACCTGGCGCTGGACATGCTGAAGCCGCTCTTGGAGGACGACTCGGTCCTGAAGATCTTTCAGAACGCCAAATATGACTGCAAGATCTTTGCCCGCTACGGGATCGAGGTTGGACCGATCGACGACACGATGCTGCTGTCATATGCCTTGCACGCGGGGCAGCACGGGCATGGGATGGATGCGTTGTCCGAACGCTATCTCGACCATGTGCCGATATCGATCAAAACTCTTCTGGGGACGGGCAAATCCGCGATCACGTTCGACCGGGTGCCGATTGACGAAGCCGTTAAATACGCCGCCGAGGATGCCGACATCACCCTGCGCCTGTGGCAGAAATTCAAGCCGCGTCTTCATGCCGAGAAGGTCACCACCGTCTACGAAACGCTTGAACGGCCGCTGTCGCCGGTGCTTGCGCAGATGGAGCGGCACGGGATCAAGGTCGACCGCGATACACTCAGCCGCATGTCCAATGCCTTTGCCCAGAAGATGGCCGGGCTGGAGGCGGAAATCCATGAACTTGCCGGGCGGTCTTTCAATGTCGGAAGCCCAAAACAGCTGGGCGAAATCCTGTTTGATGAGATGGCGCTGGAGGGCGGCAAGAAGGGCAAGACCGGGGCATATGCGACCGGTGCCGATGTGTTGGAAGACCTCGCCGCCCAGGGACATGGCCTGCCTGCACGGGTGCTGGACTGGCGGCAGCTGTCAAAGTTGAAATCGACCTATACGGACGCGCTTCAGGATCACATCAACGCCGAAACGGGCCGGGTGCACACGTCTTATGTGCAGACCGGGGCGAACACTGGGCGGCTTGCCTCGACCGATCCGAACCTGCAGAACATCCCTGTCCGCACAGAAGAGGGGCGTCGCATCCGCGAGGCATTTGTTGCCGAAGAGGGCAAGCTTCTGGTCAGCCTCGACTATAGCCAGGTCGAGCTGCGCATCCTGGCGCACATCGCCGGGATCGACGCGCTGAAACAGGCCTTCCGCGACGGCCACGACATCCACGCAATGACCGCGTCCGAGATGTTTGACACGCCGATGGATGAGATGACGCCAGAACTGCGTCGCCGTGCCAAGGCGATCAATTTCGGCGTGATCTATGGTATCTCGGGCTTCGGATTGGCGCGGAACCTGCGTATTCCACGTGCCGACGCCCAAGCCTTTATCGACCGCTACTTTGAGCGTTTCCCCGGAATCCGAACCTACATGGATGACACCAAGGCCTTTGCGAAGGAACACCTCTTCGTCGAAACCCTGTTCGGTCGCAGGATCCATATGCCAGAGATCAACGCCAAGGGGCCGCGCGCCGGGTTTGCCCAACGCGCCGCGATTAACGCGCCGATCCAAGGGACGGCGGCCGACATCATCCGCCGCGCCATGATCCGCATGCCGGACGCCATCAATGGCTTGCCGGCGAAAATGCTGTTGCAGGTCCACGACGAATTGGTCTTTGAAGTGGACGAAGACTCGGTGGACTCCGTGATCGAAGTCGCCCGAGACGTCATGCAGGGCGCGGCAGACCCGGCGGTGCATCTGGACGTGCCACTAATCGTGGACGCGGGGCGGGGTAAAAACTGGGCAGAAGCGCACTAGGTTCACGCGCCTTCGGCGAGAGTATTTGGGCAAGAAAGAAGATGCGCGGCCCTAGCGTGCGCCGTAGTACAGGCCCACCACATGTTCGGATTGCGCGAAGAACAACCAACGTGAGATCGCGATTCCCGCGATATGGCTAAGCACAGCTAGCGCACCGAATAGGTGTGGCATGGGCAGCGCCAGCAGGATCGGCGGCACGACAAAGCCAAGCAACAGCGCAAACAGGCGCAGTTTGTCCGTGTGTTTCCGTCCCACCACGAACACCATCTCCTTCATCAAGTAATTCGGGCTGGTGTGAGGCGGGGAGAAAGAGCGAACTGTGCCTGTCGTGCCTAGCCCGGTTGCGGTGCCCAGCGTGGTGCCGGAGTTCCTGAGCGCGGTATCGCCGCGGCGCCACCACGCGATCTGGAACAGCCCGGCGATGAACAACAGGCTGTAAGCCTCGGTAACGCGACCAGACAACAGCGCGCCGCCTGCAAGCGAAATCGACAGGAACAATGCGGGTGTCAGGGGAGTGTTCCAGCGCGGCACGGTCTTCAGTTGGGTATAGATCATCGAGGTTGTGAACACAGTGCCCAATGACAGAAGCGCACCCAGCCAGCCGAGCGGCGCGGCATGGATGCCGAAAAAGATTAGCAGAGCCGCAAAAAGCCCGATGACCAGAAGTGCCGCGATGGCGCAGAGTCCCTCGCGGCTAAGCCAGCTTGTCCGCCACTGGGTCAGTGCCTTCATTGCGCGTTCGGGGTGACCGAGGTGGAAGGTCGAGGCCAACAGGCCACCGACGGACAGGGCATATGCGATTGCAAAAAAGGCAAACGCGACCCATCCGGTGGGCGGTGACGGATCAATGCCCAGCCAGAACAGTAGCCCGAAACCGAGGCCCGAGAACGTGGTGAAGACAATGACGGACGGCGCCGGGTGCATCAGTCGGACCCTCCGGGCAATTTGTCGAGTTGCCGGTCAAGCCAGCCCAGAAAGCCGACCGGCTCATCCGCAACAGGCGCAAGGAACGGGGTCAACGGGCTCGCGTCGCGAGGCCGCGGTGGCAGGTATTTGTTGACCGGCGCGGTTCCCATTTCCGGCATCAGGTCGATGCCGTTGCGTTCCTTGGTCAGACGCGAAACGTTGCTGTCGGGATCAGCGAAATCGCCGAAATGCCGAGCACCTGCCGGGCAGGTGCGGACGCAGGCGGGCTCACGATCCTCCTCAGACAGGTTCTCATTATAGATGCGATCGACGCACAGGGTGCATTTCTTCATCACACCTTCCGCCTGATCCATCTCGCGCGCACCATATGGACAGGCCCAGGCACAGAGCCCGCAGCCGATGCAATCCTGTTCGTTGACCAGAACGATACCGTCTTCGATCCGTTTGTAACTGGCCCCGGTAGGACAAACGGTGACGCAGGGCGCATTTTCGCAATGCAGACAGCTTTTCGGGAAATGCACGGTTTGGGCCGGGCCGTCTTCGGGCGTGACCTCGTATGTGTGGACGCGGTTCAGAAAAGTACCCATCGGTTCATCGCCATAAGGGTTCTGGTCGCTGAGCGGCGCGCCGTAATTCTCGGTATTCCAGCCCTTGCAGGAAATTACGCAGGCATGACAACCGACACAGGTGTCGAGGTCGATCACGAGGCCGAGTTTTCGGGTGGTAGAGGTGGGAAGTTCGGTCATTTGCCCACCTTCCATTTTAGCATATGGGGACCCTCGGGGACTGGCGATTTGATTGGCTTGAACGCGGGTTGTGTTTCGCCCGGTGGATCGACCTTCTCAATCCGGACCCGCAGGTCGAACCATGCCGCCTGACCCGTAATCGGATCGGAATTGGCCCACCTAAGCCCGTCGCCTTTGGGCGGTAACAACTCATTGATCAGGTGGTTCAGCAGGAACCCTTCGCGGGCTTCGGGGACATCTTCGGACAAGGCCCAGGTCCCTTTTCGCTTGCCGATGGCGTTCCATGTCCAGACGGTTTTGTCATTCAGACCAGTCTGATGCGCGACCGGCACAGTGATTTCTCCGTGAGGTGAAGTCACTCTGGCCCAGTCGCCTTCGGCGAACCCATGCTCGCGCCAGAGTGAGGTTGGAAGGTAGAGCGGGTTTCGACCGTGCAACTGCCGAAGCCATGCGTTCTGCGTGCCCCACGAGTGATACATCGCCATAGGGCGCTGGGTCAGGGCGTGGATCGGGAAGTCGTCGGCATTGAAGGCTGACTGTTCGAACGGTTCGTACCAGATCGGTAACGGGTCCATTGTCGCCTTGATCTGCGCGCGCAGGTGATCAGGCGGCTGGATGTCACCATGACCCTCGGCGGCACGCTGGAACTTTCGCATCGGTTCGACATACAGGTTGAATAGGAAGGGGTGTGGGCTGTCGAAAAGCCCCATCTTCACTGCCCAGTCCTGATAAGCCATGTTCCACGGCTTCATGTACTGGGCGTTTTCCGGGATGTGTTCGACAAAGAAGCCGCCGTTTTCGATGTAACGGTCAAGTTGCTCGGGGTTGACCGCCCCGCGCCCCGACTGATCTCCGGTTTCGCCACGCCAACCCGCCAACGGTCCAATGCCCGGGCGGCGTTCGTGGTTGACGATATAGTCGGCATAGTCCTTCCATTTCGGGCTGCCATCCTCGTTCAGGAAGGCGGGCAGGCCAACCCGTGCACCAAGTTCGATCAGCACCGACTGGAAGCCTTTCACGTCCCGGTCAGGTTCAACCACCGGCCAGCGGATCGCGTCTGCGGCCGCGTCCGCCTCACAGATCGGGCGGTCGAGAAGCGAGATACAGTCGTGCCGCTCCAGATAGGTCGTGTCGGGCAGGATCAGGTCGGCATAGGCGACCATTTCCGAGCTATACGCATCCGAATAGATGATGCGCGGGATGCGATAGCGGCCATCCTCGTTCCGGGCGGTGAGCATGTCGATCACGCCCTTGGTGTTCATTGTCGAGTTCCACGCCATGTTCGCCATGTACATGAACAGCGTGTCTATCTCGTAAGGGTCCTGCGCATGGGCGTTCGAGATGACCATATGCATCAGCCCGTGGGCCGACATCGGGGTTTCCCAACTGAACGCTTTGTCGATCCGTTTCGGTGTGCCGTCGGCTTCGATCTGCAAATCTTCGGGGCCGCGCGGGAACCCAAGGTGCGGCCCCGCAAGCGCGCGCCCGGGCCGTCCGTGGCCATGGGGCGTCGGGTGGGCCTCGACCGGTTTGGGGTAGGGCGGCTTGAAGCGGAAACCGCCGGGCACCTCGACGCTGCCAAGCAGGATTTGCAACACGTGAAGCGCCCGGCAGGTCTGGAAGCCGTTGGAATGGGCCGAAATACCGCGCATGGCATGAAAGCTGACCGGGCGGCCTGTCATGGTCTTGTGTGTGTCACCTCGGAAATCGGTCCATTCCCGATCCAGCGTGATCTCTTCCTCGAACGCAACGCGCGCCAGTTCCGCGGCGATGGACCGGATGCGGTCGGCGGGGATGCCGCAGCGGTCCGCCACGGCTTCAGGGCTGTAGGATTTATCCAGATACCGATCCGCCATCAGCGCCATGACCGTTCGGTGTGTCACACCGGCATGGCGGTAGCTGGCGGACAGGTCCGGGCGCACGCCCTTCCTGTCAAACGGCGCGGGTTTGCCCGTATTGCGGTCGATGACCAGCATCTTGCCGTTCTCGTCGCGCAGCAAGAGCCCGGTTTCGCCATCCACCAGAACTGGCGCATTGGTGTATTGGGCAAGGTAGTGCAGGTCGATCTTTCCCGCTCGCATCAATTCGTGCACCAGCGCAAGGATAAACAGCCCGTCCGTGCCCGGAGTGATCCCGACCCATTCATCGGCAATGGCGTTATAGCCCGTGCGCACGGGGTTGACGCCGATCACCTTGGCGCCACGCGCCTTCAGCTTTCCCAATCCCATCTTGATCGGGTTGCTGTCATGATCCTCGGCCACACCGAACAACATGAACAGCTTGGTACGGTCCCAGTCGGGTTGACCGAACTCCCAAAACGCGCCGCCCATCGTGTAGATGCCCGCCGCGGCCATGTTCACTGAACAGAACCCGCCATGCGCGGCATAGTTCGGAGTGCCGAATTGCTGCGCCCAGAACGAGGTAAAGCTTTGCGACTGGTCGCGGCCCGTGAAAAACGCCAGCTTGTGTGGCGCTGTCTCGTGTATCTCGGTCAGCCAGCCGACTGCGGTGGCCATCGCCTCATGCCACGAGATCTCCTGGAACTCGCCCGACCCGCGTGGCCCGGTTCGGATCAGCGGCTTGCGCAGGCGCGAGGGTGCATTGTGCTGCATGATCCCGGCAGATCCCTTGGCGCACAGGACACCTTTGTTGACGGGATGGTCGCGGTTGCCCTCGATATAGGCAACCTTTCCGTCCTTCATGTGTACGTTGATGCCGCAGCGACAGGCGCACATGTAGCAGGTGGTTTTGCGCACCTCGTCCGAGACCTTGGGGGAGGTGTCGAGGATGGGTTGTCCGTCCGCCATTCGCTGCCCTTCTCGCTTGGTCCCGGCCACAATCTTGTCCGGCTTGTTCGGTGAAGTTACCTATTTGTGGAATGTTTTCCTGTCGCATTGCAAGTTCGCAGAACGAACATATCGGATTTCGGTAAGCGTCGTCCGGCCCGCACCAGGGCGGACCGGACGATTGTCCTGACCAAAACCAGCCGACAGGCGCGCCTAAGCGCCTTTCTGCGGGCGCATGTCGGCAGGGTCGATGCCCGCGACCTCGACCGGTTTCTTCATTGCGTCGCGTCGGAAGGGCTCGCCCAGTTCTTGGTTTATCATTGCTTCGATCAGCGTCGTCGTTCCGTTCTTTTGATCGACGATGGCTTGGTTCAGCGCATCTGTCAGCTCGTCCATCGTGCGCGCGATGACACCTTTTAGCCCGCAAGCTTTGGCGATACCTGCATAGCTGACCTGTGTGTCCAACTCGGTGCCGACGAAATTGTCGTCATACCACAAAGTCGAGTTTCGCTTCTCGGCGCCCCATTGATAATTGCGGAACACTACCTGAGTGATTGCGGGCCATTCCTCGCGCCCGATGGCCGTCAGCTCGGTCACGGCGATGCCAAATGCCCCGTCGCCAGAGAAGCCGACAACCGGGGTATCCGGGCAGCCGATCTTGGCGCCGATCACAGAAGGCAGGCCATAGCCGCAAGGCCCGAACAGTCCGGGGGCAAGGTATTTTCGCCCTGCCTCGAAGCTGGGATAGGCATTGCCGATCGCGCAGTTGTTGCCGATATCGGACGAGATGATTGCGTCCTTGGGCAGCGCCGACTGGATCGCCCGCCACGCCATGCGGGGACTCATCCAGTCTGGTTTGTCGGCGCGGGCGCGCTGGTTCCAAGTGGTGCCGGGATCGTCGTCTTCGTGATCCATCGACGACAATTCCTGCGCCCAGGCCGATTTGGTGGTCCCGATCAGTGCTTCACGTTCGGCGCGACCCACGTCGCCCGCCGTGCCCGAGAGTTTTTCCAGCAGGGTCGTCGCGACCTTTGTGGCATCTCCGACAATCCCCACCGTCACCGGTTTGGTCAGGCCGATCCGGTCGGGATTGATGTCGACCTGGATCAGCTTGGCCGACTTGGGCCAATAGTCGATGCCATAGCCGGGCAAGGTCGAGAATGGGTTCAGCCGCGTTCCCAGCGCCAGCACCACGTCGGCCTTGGCGATCAATTCCATCGCGGCCTTGGACCCATTGTAGCCTAGCGGCCCGACATGCAGTGGGTGCGAGCCGGGGAAGGCGTCGTTGTGCTGATAGCCGCAGCAGACCGGGGCGGAAAGGCGCTCGGCCAGCGCTTGCGACGCAGGGATCGCGCCGCCGATCACCACACCTGCGCCGTTCAGAATCACAGGGAAGCGGGCATTGGATAGCAGCGCAGCAGCCTGATCCAACGCATCCTCACCGCCCGAAGGCCGCTCGAATTCCACGATCTGCGGCAGATCGATATCGATGACTTGTGTAAAGTAGTCGCGCGGCACGTTGATCTGCGCCGGAGCAGAATGGCGGCGCGCCTGGCAGATCACCCGGTTCAGCACCTCGGCCATGCGGGAAGGGTCTCTTACCTCTTCCTGGTAACAAACCATGTCCTTGAAAGCGGCCATCTGCTCGACCTCCTGGAAACCGCCCTGACCGATGGTCTTGTTCGCCGCCTGCGGCGTAACCAGCAACAGCGGGGTGTGGTTCCAGTAAGCGGTTTTCACGGCGGTAACGAAATTGGTGATGCCAGGGCCGTTCTGGGCAATCATCATCGCCATTTTTCCGGTTGCGCGGGTATAGCCATCGGCCATCATGCCGCCTGACCCTTCGTGTGCACAGTCCCAGAATGTGATGCCGGCTTTCGGGAAAATGTCGGAAATCGGCATGAAAGCCGAGCCGATGATCCCGAACGCATGTTCGATCCCGTGCATCTGAAGCACTTTGACGAAGGCTTCTTCGGTGGTCATTTTCATCTGTCTTGTCTCCTGAAACGGCGAATCCGCGTCCTGACGGACGCGGTTTGAACTTGGGTTGAGTTTAGCTTCCAATCGAGGAGTTGGATTAGGGCCAGTTGGGATCGCCGGATAAGGCCAGAGTTCAGCGGTTCAGTGCCTCTGCAATCAGCCGCACGCCGTCGCGGATGCGATTTGCCGGAATCGATGAATAGGCCAGCCTGTAATAGTTGCCGGGTTGTTTGTCGCCGCCAAAAAACGGTTGGCCCGGTTCGATCAGCACGCCGCGTTCCGATAGGCGCGCGGTCAGTTCCACCGTGTCCGTCCCCTCGGGGGCGCGCATCCAAAAGGAAGAGCCGCCATGCACGCCCAGCCCGACTATCTCCAGGCCATAATCCTCGATCGCCATGCGCATGACCCGCCGCCTTTCGGCAAAGGCATTCCGGGTTTTTCGGATCTGCGCGTCATAGTGGCCGAGCGACAGGAAATAGGCAGCGGTGCGCTGGACGTGGCCCGGCGGGTGGCGCAGGACGTTGGAGCGCAAGGCCCGTGCTTCGCGAATAAAGCTTTCAGAGCCGACCAGGTAACCCAACCGCATGCCGGGGAACACCGACTTCGAGAAACTGCCGACGTAAATCACCCGGCCTTCGTCATCGAGCGATTTCAACGCGGGTGACGGCGCGCCGAGAAACGACATCTCGAACTCGTAATCATCCTCGACGATTAGCGCGTCAATCTCTCTGGCACGGCGCAATAGCTCTTGCCGTCGACCAAGTGGCATTGTGGCTGCAGTCGGGCATTGGTGGCTGGGTGTTGTGAAGATGACGTCTGTCGCCAACGGGACCAGCGCGGGCGGTATCCCGTCGGCATCAACCGCCACCGGTTCGACATGGCAGCGCGACTGAGTCAGGATATCGCGCAAGGCGTAATAGCAGGGGTCCTCGATCGCGGCGACACGACGTTGGGTCAGCAGCACCTGCGCGGTCAGCCACAACGCGTTCTGCGCCCCCAGCGTTATCAGGATTTCCTGAGGGCGGGCAATGATCCCACGACGGGGCAGGGTGTTGCGGGCAATGAATTCGACCAGTCGCGGATCGTCCTGATCATACTGGTCTGCCGTCAGCGACGCATAGTCCTTCTGACCCAGCGCCCTCAGCGCACAAAGCCGCCAGTTGGCGTGGTCAAACAGCTTCGGGTCAGTCTGCCCGTAGATGAATGGGTATTTGTAGCGCGCCCAGTCCAATGGTTTCTGAGGCGTGTCACCGCCGGAAAACCGCCTCCCGATGGCACGGGACCAGTCGATCTTGTCCTCAGTTACGCGCGCAGGTGCAAAGTCCGTGGGGACCGGCGCGTTGTCCGAAACGAAATACCCCGACCTCCCGCGTGAGGTCAGATAGTCATTTGCCAGGAGTTCGGTATAGGCCAAGGTCACCGTGATCCGGCTGATCCCAAGGTGTTCCGCGAGCTTGCGCGACGATGGCAGCTTCTCGCCCTGCCGAAAACGTCCCGACAGAATGCCTTCTGCCACCATTTCCTGCACCTGCGCCTGCAGCGTGCCCTGCGAGTTCGGGTCAAGAAAAAAGGTTTCGACGTCGATTGCCATGCCGCAAGTCTAGTCTGGCCTTAAACGCGCGGCAATCTGGACTTGTTTGGAAGCGCGCTGCGCGAAGCGTCCCGCGCAGCGTATATTGAAAAGTGTGTCAGCCGTAGACCTTGCCCAGCGCAACGTCGACCGCGTCGGTGATCTGGTCGATGTCGTCGGCGGTTGCGATCAATGCGGGTGAGAAGCAGAGACAGTTGTTCAGCCCCGGCACCGAGCGGTTCGAGGCGCCGATGATGACCCCTTGCGCGCCGCATTCCGCAACGGTTTGGGCAATGGTTGGTTCCGGCACGGGTTCCTTGGTTTTGCGGTCACTTACCAGTTCGATGCCGCAGAACAGTCCCTTGCCGCGCACGTCGCCAACAACCTTGTGCTTTTCCATCAGCCCGTGAAGATTGCCCATCATGCGCTCGCCCATGTTGGTGCAGTTTTCCAACAGGTTTTCGTCCTCGATGATGCGCATGTTCTCAAGCGCGGCAGCCGGACCAGCCGTGCAGCCGCCGAAGGTCGAGATGTCGCGGAAATAGTTCAGCTTGTCCGACGCATCGTCCTTGAACATCTCGAAAACTTCTTCCGTGGTGACGCAGCAGGCAATCGCCGCATAACCCGATGCAACGCCCTTCGCCATGGTGACGAAATCGGGCTTGATGCCATAGTGCTGATATCCAAACCATGTCCCGGTCCGGCCGATGCCGCAGACGACCTCGTCAATGTGCAGCAGGATGTCGTATTTCGTGCAAATCTCCTGCACACGTTCCCAGTAACCGGGAGGAGGGGTGATGACCCCGCCACCGGCGGTCACGGGTTCAAGGCAAAGACCGCCTACCGTATCCGGCCCCTCGGCAAGGATCACTTCCTCGATCGCATCCGCCGCGCGTTGTCCATATTCCTCACCCGACAGATCCCACTGTGCGCGGTATTGCATGCAATGCGGCACCCGCACGAAGCCGGGGGCAAGCGGGCCATATTGCATAACGCGCTCGTCCTGACCGCCAGCTGACATCGTCGCCAGCGTACCGCCGTGATAGTCGCGGTCTCTGTAAAGGATCTTGTGTTTCTTGCCGCCATACTTCTTATGGGCGATCTGGCGGATCATCTTGAAGGCTTTCTCGTTCGCCTCTGAACCCGAATTCGTGTAATAGACACGGCTCATACCCGGCATCTTTTCGATCAGTTTCTCGGCAAAGAGTGAGCCGGGGATCGACCCGGCCGACTGCGCGAAATAGCAGAGCTTCATCAACTGGTCATAGACCGCCTTGGCGATGGACTCGCGCCCATACCCGACGTTCACCGTCCAGACCCCGCCGGAAACTGCATCCAGGAATTCGCGGCCATGCTGATCCCAGACGCGCATGCCTTTCCCCTCAAGGATGATGCGCGGGTCGTTGGTTTCGAATCCCTTATGCTGAATCAGGTGGTGCCAGATATGGGCTTTGTCCGCCTCCACGATATGGGAAATGTCATTCTTGCTCAGCGCGCCGTCCATGTCGGGAATCTCCGGGTGTTTTGGTGTCAGGTCAGCGGATGGCGGTCACACGGGGCGACTCGCCAGCCCGCTCTTGCCGCAAGTCTTGCCCGATACTGGTGATTTGGATAGGTCCAGAGGTTGGTGGGATTTAGGTCCAGTCAGCTGGATTGTCCTTTGCGCCGGCAATAACCCGGGCCGGGGTGCCGGCAACCGTCAGACCCGGCGCGACATCGCGTGTCACCACAGCGTTTGCGCCCACGCGGGCATTGTCGCCGATGGTCAGCGGGCCAAGCACTTTGGCGCCGGCGCCAAAATCAACGTGGCCACCAACGATCACTGCGTCTGAAAGCGTGACCTGGTGGAAAATCATGCAATTGACGCCGATTTGCGCATCCGGGTGCAGGATGATGCCGGTCGGATGCGGCAGGCGCAGACCCCCGGCGATCTCCATGTTCAGGTGGATTTCCGACTGTGTCACGACGGACCAGAACCGATGCACCACCACCCAGTATTTCGAGGCCAGCCGTCCAATCAGCGTGCCCTTTGCCCGCGCTGCCTGATAGCGGCGGATCGCGCGGATCAGCTTCGGGCCCGGGTCCCAGAAACGGGTCACGGCCTCGCGGGACCAATCGGGTTCGGTGGCCGATACGTTCAGATCATGTTCCATGTATTCAGATGTCACCCTGTCATAGCAACTCGACGCTGGTCCTTTGGCGCGCTTTTACTATGCTTAACCAACGACGCAGTCAGGTAAAGAACCGACTGGCGCCAATTGGGACAGGGCGGCCATATGACAGGCCAAGGCATTTCAGACCCGCGTCAGACGGGCCACAGGCAAGAGATCGACGGGCTGCGCTGCATCGCGGTGCTGGCGGTTGTGTTCTATCACTTTGACCTGCCGGGTGTCGGCGGCGGTTTTGTTGGTGTCGACGTCTTCTTTGTCATCTCGGGGTTTCTGATCGGCGGCATCTTGTGGCGAGAGTTGTCCGTGACAGGCCGCATCGCACTGGGTCAGTTTTACCTGCGTCGTATCCGACGTCTGGCGCCGGCCTATTTCGTGATGGTCTTTGCTTGTTTCGTGGTGGGGTGGTGGATCTTGCTGCCGCATGACCTGCGAGAGTATGGCAAGGCGGCGGTGGCGGCGACCGTTTACCTTTCGAACATCCTGTTCTTCCGGCAGACGGGGTATTTCGATGGGGCAAGCGATGAAAAGCTGCTGCTGCACACATGGTCGCTGTCGGTTGAGGAGCAATTCTATCTTGTCCTGCCAGCAACCCTTCTTCTGTTCTCACGTTTCCGTCCGCTGGGCTGGATTGGCGCGTTTGGCCTGATCAGCCTGTGTTTGTCGCTTTGGCTGACCACCTCCAATCACGCCGCAGCTTTCTATCTGTTCCCACCCCGCGCGTGGGAGCTTTTGGCGGGTGTGTTCCTGGCTATCTGGGCGCAACAATCCGGGTTCCGATGGCGGATTGGTCCATGGGCAAGCTGGCTGGGACTAGGGCTGGTTCTTGGTGCAGTGGTGCTGACCGTGCCCGGCGCGGGTTTTCCTGGCTGGCAGGTGGTCGCGCCGGTGGTCGGCACGGTTCTGTTGATCGCCAATGGCGGTGATCCGAATCCGGTGAACCGGGGCTTGTCGATGCGTGGCCCGGTATTTGTCGGGCTGATTTCCTATTCATTGTATCTCTGGCACTGGCCGATCATGGTGTTCGGCCGCTATGTCCAAGGCGATGCCATGGGATGGACCGGGACCGCAGCCTTGATCGGTCTGTCACTGGTTCTGGCAACACTCAGCTGGCGTTTTGTCGAACAACCCGCGCGCCGTGCCGGTGCGCTTTCAGGGCGAACACTTTTGTCCGGCGCAGTTATGTCCTCGGCGCTGACGCTGGCGGGGGGATATTGGCTATACAAGCAAGATGGCGTTCCCACGCGGTTTGATGCCAGCGCGCGCGTTCACATAGATGCCACAGCCGATTTCCTTCAGGATTTCTCGCGTTGCCAAGTGCCAGGGGATGGTCCCCTGGCGGGGATCGAGATTTGTCCCATCGGGCCGGATGGTCCGCCAGAGATATTGGTTTGGGGTGATAGCCATGTGCGCGCGGTGTTTGCGGGGCTGGCGGCCCAGGCTGAAGCCAGTTCAGTGCCCGGGTGGGTAATCTGGCGCGCTGGATGCCCGCCGCTTTTCGGGATCGAAAAACGCGAGAGCGCGGCGACACGGGCGCAAGATGCCGCCTGTAGCGCAGCGAACAGGCAGATTGCAGCCGCCCTAGGCGATATCGGACCAATCGCACGCATCCTGTTGGTCGGGCGCTGGGCCTATTACTCCAGTGGCACCGGAACGGGCAGTGATCTTGAAAACCGCATCGCACTCAACGTGGACGGAGTGGCGGGGGACCAGAAAACTCTGTTCGCAAACAGGGCGCGCGAAACTGTTGCCCGACTGCGGGACGTCGCCCCGGTCCATGTCTTGCGCCAGCCGCCCGAGATTGCGCCCTATGACAGCCGCCGCGCGGCGCGAGCGCTGGCTCATGGGCGGCCGCCCATCTCGGCACATATTGCGCGTTCTGAAGCGGAACGGCGCACCCACGACAGCGACGCGCTGTGGCGCGAATTGGCGGCCAATGGCGACATCAACCTACTCGACACCTGGCCGTTCGTCTGTGACGAAACAACCTGCCGCGCGGTGGTTGACGGGGTCGGGCAGTATTTTGACAACAATCACCTCACCAACCGCGCCGCCTTGCGCCTGCGGCATTTGTTTGCAGAGTTTTTTGCAACCCCGGAGGGGGCGTAATGACAGACCTGTGCGACACGCTTTGGGACGTGATCGTGATCGGCACGGGCATTGGTGGCGGCACGATCGGTCGGCGGTTGGCCGAGGGCGGCGCATCTGTCCTGTTCCTTGAGCAAGGCCCCGCGGGCGCGGCGGGCGAAGAGCAGGGCCTTGACCCCCGGATGTGGGATCCCGTCGCACGTCAGGCCCGGGGCTATTGGCCGAAACCGGTCGAGGCGCGTGTCAACGGCTGTGACCTGACATTTCACGCGCCGCTGGGGGCGGGGGTTGGCGGGTCGTCGGTATTCTATGCTGCGACGCTGGAACGCCCAGCCAGGCATGATCTTGACCAGACGGAGACCCAGCCGCATCCGACCGGAGGCTGGCCCGTCGGTTATGATGCGATGCTCCCCTATTTTACCGAAGTCGAACGGTTGTATCACATAACCGGCGGCGCGGACCCGCTTGATCCTGCGCCTGCCGCTCTGCCTGATCCGACCCCGATGACGGAGCGGGAAGCGACGTTGAAGGCGGCGTTCGAGGCCCGTGGCCTGCACCCTTATCAGGCGCATCTGGCATTGCGGAATGTCCCGGATTGCCAGTCGTGTTTTGGCTTCAAGTGCCGTCGGCGGTGCAAGATGGATGGCCGTTCGGCTGGGGTTGAGCCTGCGTTGGCAACGGGCAACGCAACCTTGCTGGCGGGCGCGTGCGTCGAACGGATCGCGGGCAAGGGCAATCGCGTGACTCATGTCGAGGCACGTGTGAATGGCACCCCGCTTTGCTTACGCGCCAAGGCTTTCGTCCTGGCGGGTGGGGCTTTGGCCTCGCCGGGGGTGTTGCTGCGCTCGGCGTCCGAGGATTGGCCAGCGGGGGCGGCGAATTCCTCTGGTCTGGTCGGGCGCAACCTGATGTTTCACCTGACCGAGATGCTGGCGCTTTGGCCTCCGGGGGCGAGTGACGGAACGCCGTCAAAGGCGCTTGTGCTCAGAGATTTCTACACCATCGACGGTCAGCGCATGGGGCTGTTGCAGGCAATGGGGATCGAGGCCGGGTATGGAGAAATCACGCATTTCCTGAATAGCGCATTTGACCGCTCGGCTCTGCGCGGGGTGAAACCCCTGCGCCACCTGACGCGCGTGCCGGCAGCCATTGCCGCGCGCATGTTCGGCAGCGCCATGATCTTTGCCGCAATTCTTGAGGACATGCCGCACCCAAAAAACCGCGTCCTGCCGACGGATGACCCGGACACGATCCATCTGCGCTATGACATCCCAGACGAGTTGATGAACCGCCGCCGCCTGTTCCGTCGCCATGTACGCAAAGCACTTGGCGGGTTGAAACCGGTCTTTCTGAACCTGCAGCCCGATCTGAACTTTGGTCACCCGTGCGGCACGCTGCGCTTCGGGGACGATCCCGCGACATCGGTTTTGCGTCCTGATTGCAGAAGTCATGACCTGAGAAATCTCTACCTGGCCGATTCAAGCTTCATGCCAACTTCGACAGGGGCCAACCCCAGCCTGATGATTGCGGCAATGGCATTGCGAACCGGAGATCACCTTTTGCGGGCGCTCAAAGAAGGAGAACTGCCATGACCCCATCTGACGAAATACAACAGGGGTGCGCCGTCGTGACCGGAGCGGGGTCCGGGTTGGGGCAGGCGCTGTCGGTGGAACTGGCGCGGCGCGGGATGCAGGTGGCCGGGTTTGGGCGACGCGAAGATGCATTGGCTGAAACTGCGGCACAGATCGGTGATGCCTTTCTGCCCATCAAGGCGGATGTGTCGGACTTTACTGCGCTGCGTAACGGGTTCGACCAAGTGCGTATGCATTTCGGGCCGGTCACGATTCTGATCAACAACGCTGCCGTTTATCCGCGCCGTGATCTCTTGGAGGAAAGCCCGGAAGCGTTCATGCAGGTGATGGCGATTAATCTTGGCGGCATGGTGGCGGCCACGCAATATGCGCTGACCGACATGACGCGCGCTGGGGTCGGACGGATCGTCAATGTCTCATCCTTTGCCGATATCGCGCCAATTCCGGCCAGCGCCGCTTATTCGGTGTCAAAGGGGGCAGGGCGCATCTGGTCTCGGGCAATGCTGGCCGATCTGCATGACCGCTTCCCCGATATCGTGATCTCAACCTGGATGCCGGGCATGTTGGCGACGGACATGGGAATCCCGGACGGGTTGGCGCCGGAAGCGGCAGCCAAATGGGGGGCGGCGCTGTCGCTGTGGCATGACAGGGCAATCAACGGCGCCACTTTCGAGATGGACCGCGAAGTACCAGAGCCGCGCGGTCTGAAACGCAAAATCAAGGATGCCATTTTGTTGCGCCGGGCGCCGGTGCCGCGAAAGATCCCTGGATGACCGGCACGAAGCCAAAACTGGTATCGTCGTCCTCGACTGATCCGCATCGCTTCCAGCGTGGTTGTGCGAACGTGGCGCCCGTGGTTCTATGACCGCAAACAATGACAGCTTTCGCCGGATAACCGGCGCTCATGGTATTGGGAAAGTAGATAGATGATCGAACGCGGAATTTTTCGACCTCTTGTCGCACTAGCATTGGCACTGACCGCGATGGCTGCCAGTGCGCAGGATGCGCCAGCGCCAAAGGTTTCGATTGCAGCTGCCTTTACGGATGAGCTGCTTGAACAGGTGGTTTTTGTCGGCAAGGGCGAAGCGGTGGACAAGGTCGATCTTGTCGCGCGGGTCAGCGGGTTTGTCGAAGCGATACACGTCAATGACGGTGATCTGGTCAAGAAGGGCGATCTCTTGTTCAAGATCGAACCGGACACCTACGAAGCGACATTGGCGGCCCGTCATGCGGACCTTGGGCAGGCCGAAGCGCAGTTGCGGCTGACCGAGGTCGAACTGGCGCGCAAAACCGAATTGCTGGAACGTGAGGTCGGAAGCGCGGCGGATCGCGATGTTGCTCTGGCCAACAACGAAGTCGCCAAGGCGCAGGTCGAAATCGCCAAGGCCGCCATTCGGATGGCGGAGCTGGACGTTGAATACACCAATGTCTATGCGCCGTTCGACGGGCGCATCGGTCGTGTCAACGTCAGTATCGGCGAGTTGGTCGGACCGTCCGGCACGCCGCTGGTGAACCTGGTTCGGCTGGCCCCGATCTATGTCGAGTTTGCCCTGACCGAGAAGCAACTGATCGAAGTCATGGAAGCCTATGAGTCCAGCGTCGCCGAGGTTGCCAACAATCCTTTGACCCCGGATGTCTTTGTGATCCTGCCAAATGGTGATGAGCTGGAAGAATCCGGCCGCGTAGTATTCTCCGATAACCGGATCGATCCCACGACCGGCACCATTACGCTTCGTGCCCAATTTGCCAATGAACGGGGGATGATTATCGACGGATCTTTCCTGAGTGTGCGCATTCAGGCGACCCAGCCTGACGAGGTGTTGATGATACCCCAGGCCGCCGTGCAACGCGATCAACGCGGCGATTTCGTGCTGGTCGTTGGGCAGCAGCAGTTGGTTGAACAGCGCTATGTCACGCTTGGCCGGCAAGTCGAAGCGTTTGTCGTGGTGATGGATGGCATGCGCGAAGGCGAAGCGGTGATTGTTGAGGGGTTGCAGCGTGTGCGTCCCGGTGTGGCGGTTGACACGGTTCTCACCGGAACGTCGACCGAGAAGGAGTAACGCCGGTGTTTTCTGCGATCTTCATCCGGCGTCCCAAGACGTCATTCGTCATCTCGCTTGTCCTGACAATCATGGGCGTCATAGGTTTCATGGCGCTGCCGGTTGAGCAGTTCCCCAACATCACCCCCCCGGTGGTCAATGTCAGTGCCAATTATACCGGCGCAAACTCGGAAACCGTCGAAAACACCGTCGCCGCGCCGATCGAGGCGCAGGTGAACGGGGTGGATGACATGATCTACATGTCTTCCGACAGCACGGACACCGGTTCTTATAACCTGTCGGTGACTTTCGAGATCGGTACCGATCCCGATATTGCGTCGGTCAACGTGCAGAACCGCGTGGCGCAGGCTACGGCGACCCTGCCATCTGAAGTGACCGCGTCTGGCGTCGTGACCCAGAAATCCTCGACCAATATGCTTTTGATGGTGGCGCTGACTTCGCCCAATGGCACCTATGACGAGGTATTCCTGTCGAACTATGCCTCGATCAACATCAAGGACACGTTGGCGCGGGTTGATGGGGTCGGCAAGGCTGACGTCATGACCAATTTTGAATACGCGATGCGCATGTGGCTTGACCCCAATCGTATGGCAAGTCTTGGATTGATGCCCGCCGATGTGATCTCGGCTGTCCGTGAACAGAATATCGAGGTGTCGGCCGGGCAGGTCGGCACGCCGCCGATCCCTGCAGGCCAGCAATTCCAGTACACGATCAAGTCGAAGGGACGCCTTTCCACGGTGTCCGAGTTCGAAAACATCGTGCTGCGCACCGGTTCGGGGGGGAGTATCGTGCGCATCCGCGATGTTGCGCGGGTCGAGTTGGGGGCAAACTACTACAACGCCTCTGGCCGGTATTCAGGAGCGCCGGCCACGGTGCTTGCCGTCTATCAGGCACCAGGCGCCAATGCGCTGGCTGTGGCAGAGGGGGTTAAATCCGAGATCGACCGACTGTCACGAAGCTTTCCTGATGACGTTGCGGTCGAGATTCCCTTCGATTCAACTTTGTTCGTGCAGCAGTCGCTGAATGATGTGATCACCACGTTGTCTCAGACGTTTGTGCTGGTGATCGCGGTTGTGTTCGTCTTTCTGGGGTCGTTCCGTGCCACGGTGATCCCCGCTATCGCCATCCCGGTCTCTCTGATCGGGACGTTTGCCTTCCTGCTGGCATTTGGCATGTCGTTGAACACGATTTCGCTTTTTGCACTGGTTCTGGCCATCGGCATCGTGGTCGATGATGCAATTGTGGTGGTCGAAAACGTCGAGCGGCTGATCGCTGAAGAGGGGCTCAGCCCGCCCGAGGCGACGCGCAAGGCGATGGGGCAGATCACCGGGCCGATCATTGCGACCACCCTTGTCCTTTTGGCCGTTTTTGTTCCCGTCACATTCATGCCCGGCATTTCGGGGCGGCTGTATTCGCAGTTTGCGATTACGATTTCGACCGCGGTTGTGATCTCGTCCATCAACGCCCTGACACTTTCACCAGCGTTGTGTTCGATGATCCTGCGGCCGCGGTCCGGTCCGCCCAAAGGCGCGTTGCTGGTCTTCGAGCGTGGGATCGACAAGGCCCGCGGCGGCTATGTCGGCGTGGTTCGTCGACTCGTCCGCATTCCCCTGATCGCGCTGGCAATCCTTGCCGTCTTGATCTTTGGGTCGGGCACATTGATGAAATCCATCCCGGCCGGGTTCATTCCGCTTGAGGACAACGGCTTCCTCTTCGTTGACATTCAGCTGCCAGATGCCGCGTCGCTGGAGCGCACCGAGACCCTGACCGAACGTGTGAACAAACAGATCATGGATATACCGGGTGTTGAATCGACTGTTCTGGTCAACGGGTTCTCGATGATGAACGGGGCCGGGTCCAACGGGGCTATGATCGTTGCCAACCTGGCGCCCTGGGACGACCGCACCAGTCCAGAACTGAGCGCGGATGGGGTCCTTGGCAGAATTCTGACCATTGCCAGCCAAGAGGCTGGCGCCAGTGTGGTAGCCTTCAACCCTCCGCCCATTGCCGGGCTGGGTCTGAGCGCGGGCGTCGAAATGAAGGTTCAGCAGACCGGCGGCGGTTCGGCCCAGGATCTGGCGGCTGCGGTTGGTTCATTGGTCTATGCCGCCAACCAGAGCCCGGACCTGGCGCAGGCTTATTCAACCTTCCGCGCCAATGTGCCCAAGATTTTCGTTGATCTGGACCGAGAGAAAGCCAAGTCGCTGAACGTTGCCGTTTCGGATGTGTTCCAGACTTTGCAAGCCTACATGGGGTCCTTCTATATTAATGATTTCAACCTGTTCGGTCGGGTCTACAGGGTGATGGTGCAGGCCGAAGGAGAATACCGCGACAAGACCGAGGACCTGACTGGCCTGTTCGTGCGTTCGCGGTCCGGCGAGATGGTGCCGATGGGCACGCTGGTCACATTGCGGAACGAGCTGGGGCCAGTTGCCCTGAACCGCTACAACATGTTCCGCTCGGCCACTGTCACCGCGATCCCGGCCGAAGGACTGTCGACCGGCAGTGCCATCGTCGCGCTGGAAGAGGCCGCACGCACCGCATTACCGCCGGGGTATGCGTTTGAATGGACAGGAACGGCGCAGCAACAGCAGTCCTCCAGCGGGATGGTTATTGTGATCCTCGCGCTGGCGGTGATCTTCGGCTACCTGTTCCTGGTCGCGCAGTATGAAAGCTGGACCATGCCCATCGGAATCCTTTTGTCGGTCACGGTTGCACTATTCGGGGCGCTGTTCGCGGTCGGAGTCTGGGGCGGGGACATCAACCTTTACACTCAGATCGGGATGATCATGCTGATCGGGCTGGCGTCAAAGAATGCTATTCTGATCGTCGAGTTCGCGATGGAACGCCGCGCGGCAGGCCTGACGATCCGCGAAGCCGCGCTTGAAGCCGCCAGTCAGCGGTTCCGTGCCGTTATGATGACAGCGCTTTCGTTCCTTTTGGGGGTCGTGCCGCTGCTGGTCGCAAGCGGAGCAGGCGCAGCAAGTCAGCAGGCGATCGGTGTGGCGGTGTTCGGCGGCATGCTGTTCGCGACCGGCCTCGGCGTGATTATCGTGCCTGTGCTTTACGTTCTTTTGCAAAGCATGCGCGAATGGGTGAAGGGCCGTGGTGCTTCGCCGACACCGGAGCATGGTGACGTATGACAGGGCGGCGCAACAACGCGCCGTCCACCCCATTTCGGGTCAGACATTCATTCGAAAGCAAGGGGATTTGGTGGAGCCTAGGGGGATCGAACCCCTGACCTCTACAATGCCATTGTAGCGCTCTCCCAGCTGAGCTAAGGCCCCAAATCTGGCAGGCGTCGCCGCCTGTGCGCGCCTCTTTAGGCGCATCGCTGGGCGGGATCAAGCGAAAAATCCCGCCGCTTGCGATTAGTTCTCTTCGTCATCCGCGGCGACGTCGGCGATATCGTCAAGTGAGACATCATCATCATCGTCATCATCGTCCAGAACGTCATCGCCCAGGTCGATATCGACGGCGTCATCATCGTCCAACACTTCCGAATCGTCGCCATGTGTTGCCTTGGCTTTCATGGTCGCCGCGTCTTCGGCATCGGCTTCGATCATGCGGGTCTTGCCGGCGTCAATCTCGACCACTTCACCCGTGTAGGGGCTAACGATCGGATTCTTGTTCAGGTCATAAAAGCGTTTCCCGGTGGTCGGGCAGACGCGCTTTACACCCCATTCTTCCTTGGGCATGGAATATCCCTTCGAATTGATTCAGTCTTTACGACGGTTCGGGCCATCTGCCATAGCGGATCACGCGTGTCAAAGGGTATAACGCGACAACTTATCAAAGGAGCGCGCATGAGCCGCCACATCCTGGAAGGAGACCCTCCGATTGAGGTGATCCTGCGCCGTTCGGCGCGCGCAAGGCGGATCTCGCTCAGGGTATCGCGGCTGGACGGTCGGGTGACGCTGACCCTTCCGCGCGGCGTGCGTGAGGGGGAGGCGTTGGGATTTGCTTCCGAAAAGCGTGACTGGCTGCGACGACAGCTGGCGGACCGGCCTGAAGACGTGCTGGTTGCGCCGGGTCATTCGGTCCCGATCGAGGGGCGGCTCCATCGGGTCGAAGCGGGCGAAACTCGCAGGATTCAAAGGAATCCCGGCCTTGTTCTGGTTCCAGAAGGTGATGATCGCGCCGGGGTGCGGCTGGCTGCGTTTCTGAAACAGGCGGCGCGCGACCGGCTGGTCCCGGTATGTGACCATTATGCGCGGCGGTTGGGGCGGCCCTATTCCCGGATTACGCTTCGGGATACGCGGTCGCGTTGGGGATCCTGTTCGTCGCACGGGGCGTTGATGTTTTCGTGGCGGCTGATCATGGCCCCGCCAGAGGTGCTGGACTATGTCGCGGCCCATGAGGTGGCGCATCTGGCCGAGATGAATCACTCGCCTGCCTTCTGGCAGGTGGTCGAACGTATCCATGGACCTTACGAAGAGCCGCGCCAATGGCTGCGGCAAAACGGCGAATCGCTGCACCGCTATCGTTTCGGCAATTGACGCGGGCGGGGTTTGTGATCACATTTGGCCCATGTTGATAAATCCCCGCGCCCAGGACTCGGCCACATCCGCCCATGACCGCGTCTATCGCGCCCTGAGAACCCGCATCATGTATGGCGAAATCGCGCCGGGCGAAGCGCTGACGCTGCGTGGGATTGGCGCGGAATACGACGTGTCCATGACCCCCGCACGCGAAGCCGTGCGGCGGCTGGTGGCCGAGGGCGCGCTGACTCTGTCCTCATCCGGCCGGGTGTCGACGCCCGAATTGACCAGCGAGCGGATCGAGGAACTGGCCGCCTTGCGTGCTTTGATCGAGGTCGAACTCGGCAGTCGCGCCCTTCCACGTGCGCATATGGCACTGATCGAGCGGTTGCAGGCAATCAACTCCAATGTCAGCCAGGCGGTCGCGACGCGGGATGCGGTGCGCTATATCCGCACCAACTTGGAATTCCACCGTACGCTTTATCTCAGGGCACAGGCTCCGGCGATGCTGGCCATGGCGGAAACGGTCTGGCTGCAGTTGGGACCAACGATGCGCGCGCTTTATGGAAGGCTGCGCAAGACCGAAGCGCCGCCCTATCACAAGTTGATAATTGCTGCGTTGAAAGCAGGGGATGAACCTGGGTTACGACTGGCGTTGCGGTCGGATGTGACCCAGGGGCTGCGGTTGCTTGCGCGGTAGGGATATTGCCCTGAAGTCGGCGGCTTGGCCCCGCACTTTATTGCCAAAACCTCATCCGTGGGTTGGCCATGAGCGGTGTTCGTCGTCAATCACGAAGGCATGGGTATGGTGGCGTTGGCCGTGGTGTGCCTTCAGATGCGGGTGGTCTGCGGGTAGGTCCGGGTGGTCGTGTTCGAACTCAGTCTGATTGGCGTCGCGCCACAATAGTATTCCAAGAACAGTGGCGAGGAAGGCGGCAATGCCGAGGACAACCAATGCCGTGCCCAGCGACAGCGCGTCCCCGGCCCAGCCCGCAAGCGGGTATGTGACAAGCCAACAGGCATGGCTGAGCGCGAACTGTGCGGTGAAAATCGCGGGTCGATCGTCCGGGTTGGCGGAGCGGCGCAAAAGGCGGCCTGACGGCGTCAGGATCGCGGAATAGAGCAGGCCTGCCAGCGCCCAGAGGCCAAGGAAAATGCTCCATTCCGGCGGTCCCGACCGGGACCACGTCAGCCCAAGCGTTAGGGTCAGCCCAGACAGCAGAATCGCTGCGGTCACCATAACGGCGCGGTCGGCGACATGGTCCAGCAACCGAGGCAGGCACAGCGCCGCCACCATACTTCCCGCACCGAAGGCAGCCATGGCCAGTGCAAGCTGCGCGTCGCCCAGCCCGAAAGTTGCGCGCACCGCGACGACGGAATTCACGATCACGAAGGCTCCGGTCGTGGCTGCGGCGAAGTTCAGCGCCAGCAGCCCGCGCAGCCTGGGGGTGTTGAGGTATATCCAGGTGCCCCGGGTCAGACGTTCGCGGAATGGGCGGTCTTTGTTGCCCGAAGTCGCAGGGATCGCCACCGTTGCCACCAGAAGCGCCGAGACCGCGAACCCCGCCACCGTGCCGGAAAACAGCCAATGGAACGAGAACAGCGACAGGACCAGCCCGGCAATCGCTGGCGACAGCAGATTTTCCAGGTCGTAGGCCAGCCGGGACAGCGACAAGGCGCGGGTATACTGCCGTTCGTCCGGCAGGATGTCCGGAATCACTGCCTGAAACGCAGGGGTGAAAGTGGCAGATCCCGATTGCAGAAGGAAAATCAGCACGTAGATCTGCCAGATCTCTGTCACGAAGGGCAGCGCCAGCGCGACCGCGGCCCGAAGCAGGTCCATCACGATCAGCACGTGCTTGCGGTTCATCCGCGCCACCAGCGCCCCTGCCACTGGCGAGAGACCGACATAGGCGGTCATCTTCAGCGTATAGGCGGCGCCCAAAACCGCTCCTGCAGACGCTCCTGCAAGGTCATAGGCCAGAAGCCCCAGTGCGACGGTCATCAGCCCTGTCCCCAACAGGGCGATCACCTGCGCCGAAAAGAGGCGGCGAAAGACTGGGTTGGTCAGCGGACTGGCAGAGAGTGTGTCGGACATCACAAAGACTTTTGACGGATGCGGACAGTCTGGCAGAGCAGACCGTCCCGCAAAAGCCAAAAACGACGGAAAACCGTTAGGCGGCCAGACCCTTGGAACCCATCTCGAGAAACTTCTTGCGGCGCGATTGAAGCAGGGCGTCACCCTTCTGGTTCGCGACCTCTTTCATCATCTGCGACACCGCCGCGCCAACCGATTTGATCGTTGCCGCCCGGTCGCGATGCGCCCCGCCAAGAGGCTCTGGGATCACGCGGTCACAGACTTCCAGTTTTTGCAGATCCTGCGCGGTCAACCGAAGCGCTTCGGCGGCCTCGCGCATCTTCTCAGAGTCTTTCCACAGGATCGAAGCACAGCCCTCGGGCGAAATCACGCTGTAGACCGAATGCTCCAGCATCGCCAGCTTGTCAGCCGTGGCAAAGGCCACCGCCCCGCCGGAACCGCCCTCACCAATGATGACGGACATGACGGGCACTTTGATCTGCAGCAGTTTTTCGGTCGAACGTGCGATCGCTTCAGACTGTCCGCGCTCCTCGGCACCTTTGCCGGGATAGGCACCGGGAGTATCGACCAACGTGATCACGGGCAGGCCGAACTTGTCGGCCATTTCCATCAGGCGGATCGCCTTGCGATACCCCTCGGGGCGGGCCATCCCAAAATTGCGCTCGATCCGTGACTTGGTGTCATTGCCCTTCTCGTGGCCAATCACAATGACGGGCTGGTCGTTGAACCTGGCCAGGCCCCCCATGACAGCGTGGTCATCGGCAAAGTTCCGGTCCCCGGCCAGGGGCGTGTATTCGGTGAACAGCGCCTCGATGTAGTCCTTGCAATGGGGGCGTTCCGGGTGACGCGCGACCTGGCATTTCCGCCATGGCGTCAGGTTCTTGTAAAGATCACGCAGAAGCGTGGCGGCTTTCTTGTCCAGCGCGGCCGCCTCTTCGGTGACATCCATCTCTTCGTTGCCACGCGCCATCGCGCGCAATTCCTCGGCCTTGCCTTCGATCTCGGCCAGGGGCTTTTCGAAGTCGAGATAGTTGGTCATCAACGGATCACTCCACAGCGGTTTTGTGGACCGTTATATGACCTTGGGGCAAAGCAAATGCAACCTTCGCCGCATCACGGCCGAAGCACCGGCCAGAGTGAGGCGACAAGCAGTGCCGCCATGGTCCAGTTGAATGCGGTCAGGCGGGTCGGGTTGGTCAGGATTCGGCGCATTTGTTGACCAAGAACTGTCCATGTGCTGACCGAGGGAAGGTTGATAACGCCGAACACGACCGCGACCATGCAGACCGACCACAGCGTCCGGTCCGGCGCATAAAGCGAGATCGCGGTCAGTGCCATCGTCCAGGCCTTGGGGTTGACCCATTGGAATGCTGCGGCCTGCAAAAAGGACAAAGGTGTCCCCGATGCGCTGGCCTCGGACGCGGGTGCGCCGGCACGGGTGATCTTGGCGGCGAGCCAAAGAAGGTAGGCAATGCTGACCACTTTCAGGATCAGGTGTGCGACCGGGAAGGTGTCAAAGACCTGCATCAGCCCGATCCCCACCAGCACGATCATCACCGTAAATCCGATCCCGATCCCAAGCATATGCGGAATGGTGCGGGCAAAGCCGAAATTCGCGCCCGATGCCATCAGCATTAGGTTGTTCGGTCCCGGTGTAATCGATGAGACCAGCGCAAAAAGGGCGAGGGCGGACAGCATATCGTAACTCATTGCGCAACCATGCCGCCCAGTTGGTGGTGAGGGGTTGCAAAATTGTGTGAAAATGCGGAAATATCGCAACAAATGGCGAAACTTGACCAAACAAATCAAAAAATATTGCGTGAATTGTGCCGGGATGGTCGTGTCAGCAACCTTGATCTGGCTGACCGCGTTGGGCTTTCACCCTCGGCCTGTCTGCGCCGGGTGCAAGAGCTTGAGCGCAGCGGCGTCATTGCCGGATACCGGGCTGTTCTGGACAAGGCAAAGCTGGGGGTTGGTTTTGTCGCCTATGTGACTGTCGGGCTGAACCGGCACACCAAGGACGCGCAAGAGGCATTCGAGCGCGCCATCGCGCGCGCCCCGGAAGTCACGGAATGCCATAACATTACCGGTGCTGTGGAATACCTGCTCAGGGTCGAGGCGGCAGACCTTGGCGCTTACAAATCTTTTCACACCGATATATTGGGAACCTTGCCTCAGGTGAATGCCATCACCTCTTATGTGGTGATGGGGTCGCCCAAGGATGACCGTGCCTGAACAGGGCGGCCAGCCAAAGGATTCCAGATGACTGCAACACCAGGCAGCCCGGCTGCACCCGAGAACAATCCCGCCAAGGCCATCACGTTCATCCTTGTCGGCATGGTGTTCATCACCATCAATGATTCCGTGATCAAGTTTCTTTCGGGGGACTATCCCCTGCACCAGATGGTGTTCTTTCGGTCGGGCATCGGGCTGATGTTCACGCTTGTCCTTGTGCAAATTGAGGGCGGATTCCAGATTCTGCGCACCGCTCGCCCGGTCCTGCACCTGATCCGCGCACTTCTTGTCGTCGTGGCCAATATGAGCTTTTTTGCGGCTCTTGCGGTTCTGCCTTTGGCCGACACCAATGCGCTGTTTTTCGTCTCGCCGCTGCTGATCACGCTGCTGTCAGTGCCTTTGCTTGGGGAAAAGGTGGGTGTTCGCAGACTTCTGGCCATCCTCGTTGGTTTCCTTGGTGTCCTGATTATGATCCGGCCGGGCGCGGATGGGTTCAACGTGACCATGCTGCTGCCGCTTCTCGCGGCAAGCGCCTATGCCCTTATGCAGGTCCTGACCCGTAAACTGGGCGTTGCGTCCAAGGCCTCGGCAATGGCGGCCTATATCCAGCTGACCTTCCTGTGCGTGTCGACTGGGTTTTTCATCGTGGCTGGGGACGGACGGTTTGCCGAGGGCGTCACGGATCCCAGCCTTGAATTTCTGTTGCGAGCCTGGGTCTGGCCAGCTTCTTCGGATTGGGCGCTTTTCATTCTCTTGGGTGTCATGTCTGGCGGGGTCGGATACACTCTTTCGATGGCCTATCGCACGGCCAGCGCCGCCACTGTGGCCCCTTATGAATATGCCGCCATGCCGATGTCTGTTGCCGTGGGGTGGTATCTTTTCGGCGATTGGCCGTCTCCGACGATCTTTCTTGGTATCGCCATGATCGTTGGGTCCGGCCTATATGTCTTTCTGCGCGAAAGCCAGAAATCGCGCACGATTGCGGCCCTTCCCAAACGTGGACGGGCGGGGTGATCGGCAAAGCCTTGCCTAGCGGAATCCCGCGCATTGATTGAATGCGCGGCCTACGTAATCTGGCCCCGGTTTTTCTGGAGCTTTCATGCTGGTTTCCGCCCGAACTTTGTTTCTCGTAGCCTTACTGTCACTCGCCGCCGCTTGTTCGCAATCGGAACCGGGGGTCGAACGCGCCGCGCACTACCTCGATCTTCAGGCGGTGCCGCTCTATCCCAATGAAACGCCAGAACTGCGCCGTCAGATTGTCAGCGCGGCTGTGCGGCACGATGTGCCGGTCGAGTTGGTGCAGAAAGTCGTGGTGCGCGAGTCCACTCACCGTCCCGAGGCCCGTAACGGTCCATATTTCGGGCTCATGCAAATATTGCCAGCGACGGCCCGCAGCATGGGCTTCGACGGCCAGCCCAAGGACCTCTTGGACGCTGAAACCAACCTTGAATATGCAGTGAAGTACCTTCGCGGCGCATGGATGGTGTCGGATGGAGATATGGATACTGCGGTCAAATGGTACGCGCGCGGCTATTACCACGAAGCCAAGCGCCGTGGTTTGCTGGAAGAAACCGGTCTTGCGGGATAGCGTCCGCCACCTGCGCGAGGCATGGGTATTTGTTGAAGAAAAACCGGAGTCGCCCCGCCTTTCTTGCCCAAATACCCCCGCCGCAGGCAACGCCCGATAACGTGCTTTAGTTGGCCGCGATCAATTCCGCCTGGGCGACGATCACTTCGGCCTGTTTGATCGAGGCGATATCTACCAGTCGGCCCTTGTAGACGGTAGCGCCTTCGCCCTTGGACTTGGCGTCTTCCATCGCGGCGAGGATTTCACGCGCTTCAGTCACGGCTTCCTCGGATGGGGTAAAGACTTCGTTTGCCAGTGCGATCTGTTTCGGATGGATGGCCCATTTCCCAACCATGCCAAGCGTCGCTGAACGGCGCGCCTGTGCGATATAGCCTTCATCATCCGAAAAGTCGCCAAACGGACCATCCACAGGCAGGATGCCGTGCGTGCGGCAGGCAGCGACGATGGCGGCCTGGGCCCAGTGCCACGGGTCGGACCAGTGTTTCTGGCCTTCTCGGATCATGTAGTAGTTTTCCTGCGTTCCGCCGATTCCGGTCGTCTGCATACCCATCGAAGCGGCGAAGTCGGCAGCGCCGAGGCTCATGGCCTGAAGTCGCGGTGATGCGGCGGCGATGGCCTCGACATGGGCGATGCCGGCAGCCGATTCGATGATCACTTCAAAGGCAATCGGCTTCTGACGTCCCTTGGCGCGTTCGATCGCGGTCACAAGCGCGTCGACGGCATAGATGTCTTCTGCGCAACCCACCTTGGGAATCATGATCTGGTCAAGCCGATCGCCCGCCTGTTCCAGTAGGTCAACAACGTCACGATACCAGTAGGGTGTATCCAGGCCGTTGATCCGCACCGACAGGGTTTTGGTGTTCCAGTCGATCGTGTTGATCGCCTCGATCGCGTTGGCGCGGGCAATGTCCTTGTCCGACGGGGCCACCGAATCTTCGAGGTCGATGTTGATCACATCCGCTGCCGAGGCCGCCATTTTCGCAAACAGCTTGGTGTTCGAGGCCGGGCCGAACAGCTGGCAGCGGTTGGGGCGGGCTGGGGCGGCGGGTTGGATGCGGAAGCTCATGTGCAGACCTTTCGGGTAAGGAAATTACGTCTTGTTGGGCGTGAGCGATATTAAATTGCGCGTCGATCCGCAAGGGGAATTGTGCAGTCGCAGCACAGGTGGTGCGCTGCGTTGCGGCATGCGCATGTTGGCGGTTGCAGGGAATTTAGTGCCCTTCAGAAAAATTCGGAAGAAAAACGAAGGCTGACGCTTCGTTACGAAAGATTATCCTAACAAATGACAATTTTGGCGAAGAAACGTGTTCGTAACTTGGTTGCGCTAGCAAAAGGGGGAAAAACTTGCAGCCGCCCTCTGAAAGACTCGCGGGGACAGATTCTGACGAGGACAGCGCGATGATCGAAACCCCTTATCTTTTGTTCCTGGGCGATGCGCCGGATCAACTGGCCGCAAAGGTGGCGCAGGGCATCAAGGACTGGCGTCCTGAAAACGCCGTTGGGCAATACCGGATGGACGGCTGCAAGGCCGATCTGGGTCTTGCCGACATGGACCTGGCCGCAGCCAAAGCCGCTGGCGCAAAGACGCTGGTGATCGGCGTGGCCAATCGTGGGGGCGTGATCTCGCCGGAATGGAAAAAGGTGCTGGTGATGGCCCTGGAGGAAGGGTTCGACCTGGCTTCGGGACTGCACAACCTGCTGCGCGACGAGCCTGACCTGGTAGCCGTGGCCGAAGCCACTGGCCGCACCCTGCACGACGTGCGGATCCCCAGCGTTCAATACCCGATAGCCAATGGCAAGAAACGCGCAGGCAAACGGGTGCTTGCGGTTGGGACGGATTGTTCGGTTGGCAAGATGTACACCGCGCTATGCATGGATGCCGAGATGCGCAAGCGCGGCATGAAGTCCTCCTTCCGCGCGACCGGGCAGACCGGCATCCTGATCACCGGTGAAGGTGTTCCGCTGGATGCAGTAATCGCGGATTTTATGGCTGGATCGGTTGAGTGGCTGACCCCTGACAATGACGACGACCATTGGGACCATATCGAGGGACAGGGAAGCCTGTTCCACGTGTCCTATTCCGGCGTCACCATGGCGCTGATTCATGGCGGGCAGCCTGACGCGCTGATCCTGGCGCATGAGCCAACCCGCACGCATATGCGAGGATTGCCGGAATATGATCTGCCGTCACTGACTGCGCTGCGTGACATGGCTTTGCCCTTGGCGCGGGTGGCAAACCCGGATTGCCAGGTGGTTGGCATTTCGGTCAACACCCAGCACATGGATGAGGATGCAGCCCGTGCTTATCTTGCTGAGGTTGAGGCCGAGATGGGCCTTCCGGCGACCGACCCATTCCGGTTCGGCGCGGGCAAGCTGGTCGACGCGCTGGCGGCATAGTAAGAACCAAGGGTGAGGCCGGGGGACGCTGTCCCCCGGACCCCCTGAGGTATTTCAGGCAAGAGGAAAGGACGAGGCGGGTGCAGGTTTCCGTAACGCGCGATGTATTCAAATTGGCGCAGGTCTTTATCATTTCGCGAGGGTCGAGAACCGAAGCCAATGTTCTGACGGCGCGGATCACGCGCGATGGCGTGACGGGCTGGGGCGAATGTGTTCCATATGCGCGTTATGACGAGACGCTGGACAGCGTGACGTCCGAGATCGAAGCGTTGCCAGACGCATTTGACCGTGAGTCGCTTTATGATCTTTTGCCGGCAGGTGCGGCGCGCAACGCGGTGGATTGCGCTTTGTGGGATCTTGAAGCCAAGGAGACCGGGCGCCGGGTGTGGGAGCTGGCTGGTTTGCCGGCACCAAGGCCGGAAATCACTGCCTATACGTTGTCACTGGACAGCCCCGAAAAAATGCGGGCGCAAGCATCGGAAAATGCCTTTCGCCCCCTGCTGAAGATCAAGCTGGGCACTCCTGACGACATGCCGCGCCTGGAAGCTGTGCGTGCGGGTGCGCCGACATCGCGGATCATTGTCGACGCCAACGAAGGCTGGTCAGCCGAAGTCTACGCCGACCTTGCCCCACATCTTGTGCGGCTTGGTGTTGATCTGGTGGAACAGCCCTTGCCTGCAGGCGAGGACGACGCGTTGATCGGGATGGATCGCCCGGTGCCGGTCTGTGCCGACGAAAGCTGCCATGACCGTGCGAGCCTGTCCGGGCTGAAGGGTAAATATGACGTGGTCAATATCAAGCTGGACAAGACAGGTGGCCTGACCGAGGCACTGCGGCTGCGTCAGGCCGCACTGGCAGAGGGGTATCAGGTCATGGTCGGCTGCATGGTCGGATCGTCCCTTGCGATGGCCCCTGCGACCCTTGTGGCGCAGGGTGCGTTGGTAACAGACCTTGACGGGCCGCTGCTTCTGGCCGAAGACCGCGAGAACGCTTTGATATTTGACACATCCGGTGTGCATCCACCTGTGGCTGCACTCTGGGGTTGAGGAGAGACTGATGACCCGCACTGTTTATGTAAACGGCGACTACCTGCCCGAGGACGAAGCCAAGATCTCGATCTTTGACCGGGGTTTCCTTATGGCGGATGCGGTTTACGAGGTGACGTCGGTTCTGGATGGCAAGCTGATCGACTTCGAGGGTCACGCGGTACGTCTCAAGCGGTCGCTGGACGAATTGGATATGGCGGAACCTTGCTCCAAAGACGAACTGCTGGAGATTCACCGCAAGCTGGTCGAGCTGAACGAAATCGACGAGGGGCTGGTTTATCTGCAGGTGACACGCGGGTCGGACGGGGATCGCGACTTTGTCTTTCCATCCGCCGAAACGCCGCCGTCCATCGTTCTGTTCACCCAGAACAAGCCGGGTCTGGCTGATAGCCCCGCGGCGCAGAAAGGCGCCAAGGTCATCTCGATCGAGGATATCCGCTGGGGTCGCCGCGACATCAAGACCGTGCAGCTGCTGTATCCGTCGATGGGCAAGATGATGGCAAAAAAGGCAGGTGCGGACGACGCATGGATGGTTGAGGACGGGTTCGTGACGGAAGGCACGTCGAACAACGCGTATTTCGTCAAAGGCAACAAGATCGTGACCCGGCCGCTGTCGAACGACATCCTGCACGGTATCACCCGCGCCGCAGTTCTGCGCCTGGCCGATGAACTTCAATTTGAAATCGAGGAACGCAAGTTCACCATCGACGAAGCAAAACAGGCGGATGAAGCCTTTACGACATCGGCCAGCGCCTTCGTGATGCCCGTGATCGAGATCGACGGTGCGCAATTGGGCGACGGCACACCCGGCCCTGTCGCCAAGCGCCTGCGCGAGATCTATCTGGAGGAAAGCCGCAAGACCGCCATCTGAGCGGTCAAGACTGCGCCAGACGCCGCGCCTGAACCGGTGTGACGCCGAACTGTGCGCGGAAGGCGCGGTTGAAATGCTCGATACTGCGAAAGCCGGCCTGGACCGCGATGGTCGAGGCCGGTTTCGTCTTCTGGCCGGGGTCGCGCAAAGCGGTCATCGCTGCCTCAAGGCGGGTTTGTCGCACCCATTCGGACACTCCGGACCCGTCCTCGCGAAACCGAGCCTGCACCGTGCGGACACTGACGCCGAACTGTTTTGCGATTGAAGTGACGTTCAGGTCGGGATCTGACAGGCGGGCTTCGGCCCAGATTTTCATCAAGGCTACATCGCTTTGGGGCACCTCGGGAGCGACGTTCTCTGCAAGGCAGGAAACAAGGTTGATCAGGGCACGGCCCATTGCTTTGACAACATTCGCGTCGCCGGAACGCACGGCAAGTGCGGCCAATTGGTATTGAGCTGCAACCAGCCTCCCGACCGGTGCCTGGCCCAAATGGTTGTTAATTTGCGCAATCGTCGCCGGTGTGTTGCGCCCGCCAAGTAGATTGCGCGGCAAGCGCAACGAAAACAGGTTCAGGTTGGATCCCGGCAAGAAGTCCAGGGAAAACGGTCTTGCGTTGTCGATCAAGCGGACGGCGGCGGGCGGCACCACTGTGTCTTCGTCATTGGCCCGGTATCGGTAAGGTTGGCCGGGTTGGAAATTCAGGAACAGACTGTCATCGGGCATATGCCGCAGATGCCTTGTGTCCCGGCTGGCCCGGTGGCCGGGTGCGCGGATCGTGACCAGATGGCAGCCATCAATCTCGTATGATGTGAAATCGGCGTTGAACACTCGGTTTGACAGGCGCTCGGGCTGGATCCCGACGAAGGTCGAGCAGATCGCATCGCAAAAGAAGTCGAAGCGTTCCGAGGCCGGAGCGACCGTTGTGCTTCGAAACAAAACTGCGTTGTTTTCGCTTTCCGTCAAGGATTTGCGCTCTTGATCAATACTCCGCCTCCTCTTGCGCCCCTAGAATAGCGGCATTTCAAGCAATTTGGAAACATCGGGAGGACATCATGAGCGATGCCGATTTCAAACAGAACCCCGCTTTTGTGCTGGTGCATGGTGCGTGGCATGGGGGTGCGTGTTGGGCGCGTCTGGTTGCCGCGTTGAACGCGGCTGGTTTCGCGGCGCTTGCGCCGGACCTGCCGGGCGCAGGGGGGAATGCCGCCTCGCCGCTGGCATTTTCGAGACGGCCGCTAGATACGGCTGCATTCGCGACGGAGCCGTCACCAAATGCAGCCGTATCCCAGGATCAACGCAATGATGCGATCCTGGCGGCGGTTGACGAGGCGGCCGCACTTGGAAACGGCAAAGTTATTCTGGTGGGCCATTCCCTGGGCGGGATCACCGTGTCCCCAGTGGTCGAGGCGGCGCCAGAAAAGGTCGCCGCCGCGGTTTATCTATGCGCCTTTATGCTGCCACCGGGCATGCCTGCCGTCGCCATGATCCTTTCTGAGATCATGGCAGAGGCGCTGGTTCCGCCGCTGTTCATGGCCGATCCCGAACAGGTTGGCGCGCTCAGGATTGATGTTGGATCGCAGGACGCGACCTATGTTCAAGGCATCCGTGACGCGTTCTATGGCGACTTGTCGGATCAGCAGTTCGAGCAGACCCGCAGTCAGCTGCATTGCGATGAGCCCGTGTCGGTGGCGGCGGTTCCCTCAAACATTACACCGCAACGATTCGGGACGGTGCCACGCCATTACATCCAGTGTTTGCACGATCGTGCAATTCCGATAGCGGGACAGGATCATATGATTGCATCTGTTGACGACGCGATTGGGGGAAAGACGACAATACACAGCCTGTCCAGCAGTCATTCGCCCTTTCAATCAAAAGTCGGCGACTTGACGGCAGTTCTGGAGTCTATTGCCAGCAGCAGCTGATTCCAAGTGCGCCCGCTATTCCTTGTCGGTAAAGCGGGCGACAACTTCCAATACAACGTATGCGGTTACAACCAATCCGGCAAGGATCATAACGGCGGTCACGGCAAACAACTCCTCTTTTAATAAAAACAGCAATAGGCGCTAATTGGCGTCAGGTCAAAATAATTGTTCTTTTGTTTGCGTTTGATCGCTCAATTCCCCAAAAATCCGCGGAATGAGGCCAGACATGAAACGAAAACAGGCCCGTTCAGTCAAAAAATACGCATTCGTTCAAAGGTTGTAGGGGTTAACTTTCCTCAGGGCCGACGTTCTGTGCGAAGGCAACTTTGAAGGCGGCCTGTTGCTCGTCGGTGGCTTCGGTTTGGTTCCTTGATTTCCACTCGTCATACGGCATGCCGTAATAGATTTCGCGGGCTTCGTCCTTGGTCATCTCGATGCCGCGTTCGGTGGCAGCTTCCTGATACCAGCGCGACAGGCAATTGCGACAAAAGCCGGCCAGGTTCATCAGGTCAATGTTCTGCACATCCGTGCGTTTTTCCATCAGATGCGCCCGCAACCTGCGGAAAGCGGCGGCTTCGAGTTCAATCCGCGTTTGGTCGTCCATGGTTCTTCTCCGGCTTTGCGGTTCGGGCTTGGTTTAGGCCTCGCGTTGCCACTCGGCAAGGGGGGAGATGGCTCGGGAAATCACATCAGACGCAGGGCAAAATAGGGGGCCACGTTGAAAATCAGCGTCAGAAGCTTGTAGTTGGCAAGCCACCGAAAATAGGCGGCCTTGACCTGCGCGTCGTCCATTCCAAACAACCCCGCGTGAAACCCGGTGGCAAAATCGCGCATCACGGCAATGCCAATTGTGGCGGCGGTCAGGATGGCGATGTTCACAACGGCCATCCAGCCGAAGAAAGGCAACAGGAAGTCGGGGGTCATTGTGTCCTCCTTTCCGGGCGAAAGGTCAGCGCCCGCCACCATGAATATGGTTGCACCGGAAGAAGCGGGCAAGAGGTGCGGTCAGAGTGCCCGTTTGGCGTAGGTGGTGCGATTCATGTCCACCGGTTCGACGGACAGACTGCCCACTTCGGGTAGGTGGCGCTCCAGTACGGCCAGAAGCGTATTGGCAATATCGGCCTTGGTTTCATCGTCCCGGCCTGACAGCAATCGCACCGTCAGATGCGCAAATGTCTGCGGCATGACGCCGCTGCGGACATTGTCGACCGCGATGGTACGGGTCTTGACCGCCTGTGGCGCAGAGGCAAACGCAGGGTGCGCCTGTGCCGTTTGAAAAAGGTCACTGGACAGGGCGGGCAGGTCATGGCTACCGGCCAGCGAAGGTGAGTGTTCAAGTATCAGATGTGGCATGGATCCCCTATAGCCCTGTATCGTCAAGTACCGCTGGCAGCACCCGCGCAAGCCGATGCGCCCAGTCCGCCTGACCTTCGTCGTCGGCAATCAGGTCCTGTCGGATCTCGACCAGCGCGTTCAACCGCCCCTGTTCCAGCGCATGCCGGTCGACAGAGTCGCCGGGCAGATATCCGGCATAGGGTTCGTTGTCACCGACACATAGATCGCCTTCGGCTTCAAGGGCGCGGATCAGCGGCAAACCCAGCCGACCATCCATAGGCGCGTGCAGGATGCCAATGTGCCACGGGCGCGGTTTGCGCCCGTTCAGCTTGGGCGAAAATGAATGCATGGCGACGATCACAACATCGTCGCGCCGGGCGGCCAGCCCCTCAAGCGCGTCGTGGTAGGGGCGGTAATACGCTTCTCGCCGGCGTTCACGTTCCTCATCCGTAATGTAGCGGTTGGCTGGGATAATAGTGCCGTCATAAAGTTGCATGATCTGTGTCGGGTCTTCCTCGCCCCGGTTCGGGTCGATCACCAGACGCGAGAAATTCGAGCAGATGACCGGGGCGTTCAGAAGTTCACCCAGCCGCAATGACGTGCCGCGCGCACCGATGTCATAGGCGATGTGTCGGGCCATGTTCTCTTCGCCGATCCCAAGGTCGCCGCCGTTGATTTCGGGCGGTACGAAATTCGAGGCATGGTCAACAGTGATCAGCCAGCGCGAGTCTCGGTCCGCGCCGAAAATGTCGAAAGGGTGCATGGTCATCAGCCTGTCATATACTTTCGTGCAGGCTTAGGACAGTTGCTTCTGAAAGGGAATTGGGCAATAAGGGCGACGACACTCGTTAGCGGTAACAAGCCGCAAAAATGGACGGATTTGATGCGAAGACTTCGGAATGTGAAAATCGTGGCCACGCTGGGGCCCGCCTCGGAAACCTATGACATGATCCGTGCGCTGCACGAAGCCGGGGCCGACGTGTTCCGCCTGAACATGAGCCACGGCACCCATGACGAGATCCGTGAAAAACATCGCATCATTCGCCAGGTCGAGAAGGACCTGGAAAGCCCGATAGCCATTCTTGCCGACCTTCAGGGTCCAAAGCTGCGCGTCGGCACCTTTGCCAAGGGCGAAGAAGAACTGATCGAAGGTGCAGCCTTCCGTTTGGATCTTGATCCGGCCGAAGGCGACGAGACCCGCGTGTGCCTGCCGCATCCAGAAATTTTCGCTGCGCTCGAAGACGGCACGCATCTGTTGGTCAACGACGGGAAGATTCGGCTGAAGGTCACCACTTTCGGTAAGGATTTCGCCGATTGCGAGGTCATTACCGGGGGCACGATTTCGAACCGCAAAGGGGTGAACGTGCCGGACGTGGTGCTGCCACTGGCAGCGCTGTCCGAAAAGGACCGTGATGACCTCGAATTCGCTTGCGGGCTGGGGGTCGATTGGATCGCCCTTTCATTTGTGCAGCGCGCCGAGGATGTGGTCGAGGCACGGACGCTTGTGCAGGGGCGCGCTGCGATCCTGTCGAAGATTGAGAAGCCCGCCGCCGTGAAGGGTTTTGACGAAATCCTGGCCGCTTCGGACGGAATCATGGTGGCTCGCGGTGATCTGGGTGTTGAACTGCCGGTCCAGAACGTGCCGCCAATCCAAAAGCGGCTTGTGCGCAGGTGCCGCCGCGCGGCCAAGCCGGTGATCGTGGCGACGCAGATGCTGGAAAGCATGATTGAAAGCCCGATGCCCACACGGGCCGAGGTTTCAGACGTGGCGACCGCAATTTACGAGGGAGCGGACGCCGTTATGCTGTCGGCGGAATCCGCGGCAGGCGCATATCCGGTCGAGGCGGTGACGACGATGAACAATGTCGCGGAAGAGGTCGAGACCGACGCAACCTATCGTGAGATCATCGAAAGCTCGCGTTCGGCGGAACGGGCCACTGTGGCTGATGCGATTGTGGCTGCCGCGCGCGAGATTGCCGAGACGACCGAGATCAAGGCAATCTGCTGTTTTACTGAATCCGGCACGACCGCGCTTCTGACCGCGCGCGAGCGGCCCCGCGTTCCGATCATCGCCATGACATCGCGTCGTGGCACCGCGCGTCGACTGGCACTTAGCTGGGGCACCAATTGCGTGATGACGGATGAGATGTCGCGCTTCAAGATGGCGGTGGTTTCGGCGGCGCGTGCTGTGCGGGCAAATGGCTTTGGCGGCCCCGAGGATCAGATCGTCGTAACCGCTGGGTTGCCGTTCAACGTTCCGGGCACCACGAACATCCTTCGGGTTGCTCCCTGCGATGAGCGTTTGATTTACAACATGGAAACCGAGTAACCTGCCCTCCGAACATAGGGTGCGGTACTGGATGCTGTCAGACTACTTGCTGACAATTGGGTTGCTGGTGGGGTTGTTTTCGATCCCCGCGATGGTGTCGGCCTATTCCGACAACCGCCCCCCGCGGGCATCCATGGCGGCGTTTATCCTGTCCTGCGCAACCATGGCTTTTGCCTACAGCCAGCATCCCGGCGGTTACGATGCGGCCGACGTTCCCAATGTCGTCGTGCAGGTCATTGCCGATATCATCAAGTAACGCTGGTTTTTTTGGGGCAGAAACCTCTTGCGAAGTTGGGGGATGGGCCGTATACGGCGCCTCTGTGTGCGCGACCGGCCAAGAGGCATGCCGAGTCGCGTGAAATACCGACCCGAATAAAGGAGACGGAAATGCCCAAGATGAAGACCAAGTCGAGCGCCAAAAAGCGCTTCAAGATGACGGCCAGCGGCAAGGTGAAAGCCGGCCAAGCCGGTAAGCGTCACGGCATGATCAAGCGGACCAACAAATTCATCCGCGATGCACGCGGCACCACGACACTGTCGGAAGCCGATGCAAAGATCGTCAAGGGCTATATGCCCTACGCCCGTTAATCCCACTTAAGGAGGACGCATTATGAGCCGCGTTAAAGGTGGGACCACGACCCACGCCCGTCACAAGAAAGTCATCAAGGCCGCCAAAGGTTTCTATGGCCGCCGCAAGAACACCTTCCGCGTTGCGACCCAAGCCGTCGACAAGGCGAACCAGTACGCAACCCGCGACCGCAAGCAGCGCAAGCGGAACTTCCGCGCCCTGTGGATCCAGCGCATCAACGCCGCTGTCCGTGCGCACGACGAATCGCTGACCTATTCGCGCTTCATCAACGGTCTGGCCCTGGCCGGGATCGAAGTGGACCGCAAGGTTCTGGCGGATCTCGCCGTGCATGAGCCGGAAGCGTTCAACGCGATCGTTGATCAAGCCAAAGGCGCGCTGCCCGCATAACCCGGGTACCAGTGACAACATCGAACCCCGTGCCGCTGGGCGCGGGGTTTTTCTTTGGCGCGTCGATCCCGTCACCGGCCAGAACGGGTGATCCGGGCGGCCCCTGTCACGGGAATTGCCAAAATTCGCCCAAAATTCTCCGTTAAAAAACAAAAGTCCGTTGTCATATTCATAACAGCCCAGCGGTAAGAATGGGCGCGTAAATGGTTGAGACAGGCGCGTAATGGCACGAATTAGCGAGCTTCATTATTCAAATGCCTATGCAGCCACTTCGGGTGTAAGTGAATTCCTTGAAGTGGCTCTGGGCGCGGGAGAGGACCCGGCAGGTTTTATCGTTTCCTTCTATCAGGCCGACGGGTCTGTCGGGATCGAGATCCCGCTTGATCACCCAGCCGTGCAGGTTTCGGCTGACCCCGACAACGGTGAGATGGTCTATGTCATCTCGGCCGATGATTTTCCGATCCTTCTGACCGATCCCGATGGCGGCGGGGCGAACAATTACGAAGCCTATGCGCTGACAAATACCGAAACCTCGACGGTGATCGATTTTTATGACATCGGCGGCGGCACCCGCAACATCGTAGCGATTGATGGGGCGGCGGCCGGCGCGGTTTCGGAAAACGTACCCGTTCTTGTTGGCCCCAACTCCACCACGACTACTCTGCAATGGAACCAGCCGAACCCTGATACACTGACCTATGACTCGGTCTCTGCCGGGGACACCGGGCTGGCCTGTTTCGTTGTGGGCACGTTGATTGACACGCCGGACGGCCCGCGCCCGATCGAGTCTCTGAAGCCCGGCGATCTGGTCTCGACGCTGGACAATGGCCCCATGCCACTGCGTTGGACTGGGCGCAGGACTGTGGATGGGCGCGATATCCATGCACCCGTGCGCATTGCAGAAGGGGTATTCGGGGCGCGGCGCGATCATTTTGTCTCGCCGCAGCATCGCATCCTTGTGCAAGGGTGGCGGGCGGAACTGCTGTTTGGTGAACCGCAAATGCTCGTGCCGGCCAAGGCGCTTATCAATGACGGCTCGATCAAGCGGGTCCCGTGCCGGCTGGTGACCTATGTGCATCTCTTGTTCGACGATCACCAGGTCGTCACCGGCGATGGGGTCGCCTCGGAAAGTTTCTTCCCTGGTGATGAGGGCCTGAACGGTCTCGGAGCGGACACGCAGCAAGAACTCGTGTCGCTATTCCCGGAACTGGCGGACAAGCGCACCTGGAAGGGTGAGACCGCGCGTCCGGTGGCCATTCAACGTACGGGAACCCTGCTGGCACCGGTCTGCCCCTGATCCAGCTGCCAGCGGCCTTGCAATCAGCGGCGCGCACGGATAGCAGGTCTGGGACATTTTACCGACCCCAATCAAGGTGCCCAGGACAATGGACGACCTGCGTCAGAAATACATCGAAGCGATCGCCAATGCCGCCGACGAATCCGCGCTCGAGGATTTGCGCGTGCAGGCCGTTGGCAAGAAAGGCGAGGTCGCGCTGAAGATGCGCGAACTGGGCAAAATGACGCCGGAAGAGCGGCAGGTCATGGGGCCGAAGCTGAACGCGCTGAAGGATGAAATCAACTCGGCGTTGGCGGCCAAGAAATCGGCGCTGGCCGATGCCGCGCTGGATGAACGTCTGCGCACGGAATGGTTGGATGTGACGCTGCCAGGTCGTGGCCGACGCCAAGGTTCGATCCACCCGATCAGCCAGGTCACGGAAGAGGTGGCAGCCATCTTTGCCGACATGGGCTTCTCGGTGGCGGAAGGCCCGCAGATCGAAAGCGACTGGCACAATTTCGATGCGTTGAACATTCCAGGCCACCACCCCGCCCGGGCCGAAATGGACACGTTCTATATGCACCGCGCGGAAGGCGACAATCGTCCGCCGCACGTGCTGCGCACGCATACTTCGCCCGTTCAAATCCGCTCGATGGAAATTGCAGGCGCGCCCCTGCGGGTGATCTGTCCGGGCCGTGTCTATCGCGCCGACTACGACCAGACACACACCCCGATGTTCCACCAGGTCGAGGGTCTTGCCATCGACAAGGACATCTCGATGGCCAACCTGAAATGGGTGCTGGAAGAGTTCGTGAAGGCGTTTTTTGAAGTTGACGATGTCGAGCTGCGCTTCCGAGCGTCGCACTTCCCGTTCACGGAGCCTTCGGCCGAAGTCGATATCCGTTGTTCCTGGGAGGGCGGTCAGCTGAAGGTGGGCGAAGGCGACGATTGGCTGGAAATCCTCGGCTCGGGCATGGTGCATCCGAAGGTGCTGATGGCTGGCAACATTGATCCGGCCGCCTGGCAGGGTTTTGCCTTTGGTATGGGGATCGACCGGATCGCCATGCTGAAATACGGCATCCCTGACTTGCGCGCTTTCTTTGACAGTGACCTGCGCTGGCTGCGCCATTATGGGTTTGCGTCTCTGGACACACCTACGCTGCACGGCGGGCTCAGCCGCTGATTCCTGCGCCCCGGCGCAAATGTCGAAATCATGTCGCGGACGGGCCATTCCCGTCCGCGATGTCGTTTAGGCTGATCGTAAAAAAGGGGGCGACATGACCCAGATCCTGATTCTCGAAGGCAATTCGCCTGACATGCTGGCAGCGGGGAAATCCGATGCGGAGCCCTTCGTGTCTACCATTCTGGCGCTGGACCCTACGGTGACCGTGACGATTGCCGCGCCTTATGCGCATGCTGTGACAGAGGACCAACTGGCCCATGCCGACGGGGTGATCTTTACCGGCTCGGGGGTCGACTGGGCCACCGATGCGCCCGAGGCCGCGCCACAGCGAGACGCGATGGAGCAGGTCTTTGCCACCGGCAAACCTGTCTGGGGGTCTTGCAACGGCATGCAACTGGCGGCGGTTGTCCTTGGTGGGGCCGTGGGCGCGTCACCCAACGGGATTGAAATCGGTCTGGCGCGCGGCATAACCCTGACCGAAGTAGGCGCGATTCATCCGGCGATGGCCGGGCGCGTCCAGGGGTTTGCCGTGCCCTGCATCCACAGGGACGAGGTCCAGCGCCTGCCCAAGGGAGCGGTACTGCTGGCCGGAAACGATCACTCTCCCGTTCAGGCGATAGCTTATGAAACGGGTGGCGTGGATTTCTGGGGCGCGCAATACCACCCCGAGTTTTCACCCGATTTCGTAGCGCAGATGGTGCGCAACAAGCCTGCGGCATTGGGCGGCGAGCCATTGGCGACAGCACTGGAAGGCTGCGAAACGGATTTGGGGGCGGCAGGCGGTCTTGGGGCGACCCCCGACATGATGAGACTGCCATTCCGCGCAGTCGAGATCGCCAACTGGCTACGCCATGTCGAGGCGCGCAAGGCTTGACGATCCGGTCAGGCGACCATCGTCTCTGCCGCCTTCAGATCCACTGACACAAGCTGGCTGACACCCTGCTCCGCCATCGTGACCCCGAACAACCGATCCATGCGCGCCATTGTGACGGCGTGGTGGGTGATGATCAGGAAACGGGTTTCGGTGCGGCGGCACATCTCGTCCAGAAGGTCGCAAAAGCGGGTTACGTTTGCGTCGTCCAGCGGTGCGTCGACCTCGTCCAGAACACAGATCGGGGCGGGGTTTGCCAGGAACACGGCAAAGATCAGCGCCAGCGCCGTCAAGGTCTGTTCGCCGCCTGACAACAATGACAACGTGGCGAGTTTCTTGCCCGGCGGCTGGCACATGATTTCCAGCCCGGCTTCGAGAGGGTCGTCGCTTTCGACCAGAACAAGGTTCGCCTCACCGCCGCCAAACAAGTGCTTGAACAGGAGCGAGAAGTTGCTGTTCACCTGTTCAAACGCGGTCAGCAGTCGTTCGCGCCCTTCGCGGTTCAAGCTGTTGATGCCATTGCGCAGGGTGCGGATCGCCTCTTCCAGATCCGCCTTTTCGCTGACCAGCGTGGCATGTTCCTCTTCGACTTCCTTCGAATCCTCTTCCGCCCGCAGGTTCACCGCACCCAGCGCGTCGCGTTGACGCTTCAGCCGGTTCACGTCGCCTTCTATGGCATGGCTGTCAGGCATCTTGTCCGGGTCGACCTGCAGCCGCTCCAACAGTTTTTGCGGCGTGGTTTCCTGTTCTTCCTCAATCCGTTCCGCGGCATAGGTCACAGTTTCGCGCGCAGCGTCGGCGCGGGCTTCGGAACGGGCGCGGGCTTCGCGGGCTTCCGATGCCGCGCGCTCGGCGTCGCGCTCGGCTTGTTCGGCGCTGCGTAGGGCGGTCTCGGCTTCGGCCAGCACATCTGCGGCCCCTTTGCGCCGCGCTTCGGCCTTGTCAATTGCATCGCCCAGCTCGGCGCGCTTCGCCGCGATCTCGTCAGGCGCGGCGCTGGCTTCTTTCAGTTCCGCTTCGGACGTCGTCTTGCGTTCGGCCAGTTCCGCGATGCGCTTTCCCGCTGTTTCCAGCCGGTGTTTCCAGCCCGAGATCTCTTTGGTCACCTCCTGGCTGCGGCGCAGGCGGGCCTCCCCTTCGCGGCGCAATTCGTCGTGAGCCGAGCGTTTGGACATCATCGTGATTCGTGCAGCCTCGACCGTCATCTTGACGTCCTCGACCCCGGCGCGGGCGGCATCGAGGTCGCCAAGGTCAGCTACGGCGCGCTCGGCATCCTTCACCTGTTCGCGCGCGGCAAGGGCTTCTTCCTCGTGACGGGCGACGGCAAGGCGCAGCGATTCCAGCCGGCCCTCGGCAAGATTCCGGTCGGCTTCGGCACGCGACATCATTCGGTTGGCATCAGCTACGGCGCGGTCGGCGTCACGGCGGGCATCTCGTGCTTCGCGGTCGGCGCGGGTTAGATCGGCCAGCTTGGTCTGCAAGGCTTCGTGCGCCTGCAACGCTCCGTCTGCCCGGGCCGTCGCGCGCGCCATGTCCTGCTTGAGTTCCTCAAGCCGGTTCAGTTGTTGCAGCCGTAGGGCCGCAGCCGACGGCGCGTCCTCGGCCCAGGCGCGATAGCCGTCCCAACGCCACAGGTCACCTTCAACCGATACCAACCGCTGGCCGGGTTTCAGCAAAGGTTGCAGCCGCTGCGCATCCTCGGGCGAGATCAGGCCGATCTGTCCCATGCGTCGCTCAAGCACTTCTGGCACCGAGACATGCTGGGACAGCGCGGTAATGCCTTCGGGCAGGGGCTGGTCCTGGTCATAGGCGGGCAGAACCTGCCAGCCGGACGGCCCGTCCTCGTCCACCTCGGGGGCCCGCAGATCATCCGCCAGTGCCGCGCCAAGCGCCTTTTCGAACCCTTGCTGTACCTGCAACCGGTCGAGGATCTGGCCACCCTCTGCCGTGTCGCGTTCCAACAGCTTGGCCAGCGCCGTGACCTCTGCCCGCAGCGCGTTCAATTCTCCCTCGGCCTCGGAGCGCTCGGCACGGGCGTCGGCCTCACGTGATTGGGTTTCGGCGCGGTCCGTTTCGGCCTGGGTCAGGCGGTTTTCGGCGTCCACCGCGGCCTGCGTCGCGGCTTCGACCGCCTCGCCAGAGGCAGCGAATTCTTCCGATGCCTTGGCCAGTTGCCCTTCTGACACGGTAACCGCCTCGCGCGCCTTCGACGCCTCGGTCTCGCTTGTGGCCAGCGTCTTGCGGCTGTCGTCCAGCAGCCGGTGCGCTGACTGGTGACGCGCCGCGAGCCGCGCCACATCCTCGGTCAACTGGGCAAGGTCCGATTCTCGTTCCTGAAGGATGGCGGCGGCCTGCCGTGCGTCCTCGGCTGCTTTTTCAAGCTTGTCACCGTGGCCTTCGCCAGCCTTGGCCAGTTCGCGCGCTTCCCATTCCAGCCGCTCGATGGTTTCACCAGCGTCCTTGTTCAGGCCCGATTCGCGCTCCATGTCCTTGGTCAGCTGCGCGATACGGTTGGTCAGGGTCTCGATGATCTGGCGGGCGTGCGCCTCTTGATCGTTCAACGTGTCGCGCTGGACCTGAAGCCGCTGCAGAACGGCTGCGGCAATCGCTTCTTCCTCGCGAAGGGGCGGTAGCGCCTCGTCTTTCTGCTGGCGCAACTTGGCGGCCTGCCGCGCGGCGGTTTCGGCCTGGGCCGCAGCGGTGGTGCGCTCACGCAGCTCGTCTTCGGCCTTGGCGCGTGCCTCATCTGCTTCTTTCCAGCGGCGATACAGCAACAGCCCTTCGGCCTGGCGCAGTTCCTCACCGATGGCGCGATACCGCGCCGCCTGCCGAGCCTGCCGCGCCAATTGCGCCAGTTGTCCGGCCAACTGTTCGATCACGTCATCGACACGGGTGAGGTTGGTCTCGGCGCCTTTCAGCTTCAGTTCCGCTTCGTGGCGGCGTTGGTAAAGCCCCGAAATCCCGGCCGCTTCTTCCAGAATCCGGCGGCGGTTCTTGGGCTTGGCGTTGATCAGTTCCGAAATCTGCCCCTGCCGCACAAGCGCAGGTGAATGCGCGCCGGTCGAGGCATCGGCGAACAGCATCTGTACGTCGCGTGCGCGCACGTCCTTGGTGTTCACCTTGTAGGCCGAACCCACGTCGCGGGTGATCCGGCGGATGATTTCAAGGTGGTCTTCATCGTTGAACCCGGCGGGCGCAAGCCGTTCCGAATTGTCGAGATGCAACGAGACTTCAGCAAAGTTGCGCGCGGGCCGGGTGGCGGCACCGGCAAAGATCACGTCCTCCATGCCACCGCCGCGCATCGCGGTGGGTCGGTTTTCGCCCATGACCCAGCGCAGCGCCTCAAGCAGGTTCGACTTGCCGCAGCCGTTTGGTCCGACAACACCGGTCAGACCATCAGCGATGATCAGGTCGGTTGGGTCGACGAAGCTTTTGAAGCCGTTGAGTCTGAGTTTCGAAAAGCGCAAATGGCTGTCCCGTTGATTCCTTGGGTTCAGGAAATGTGCAGAGCGGTGGGCCTTCGAGTCAATGTTCTTCTACCGGATATGGCGAATCTGGCGGGTTTATCCACAAGATATTGGTTCGGCGCGCTGGAATTGGGCCGCGTGACAAAGCCGCAACCACGCTAGAACAGGTCGGAATCACACTTGACCGCAGGGCCATTGGACGTCCAAAGAGGGAATACATGGTTTTCCCGCCTCCGCGCAGCTTGGGCGCAATGCGGATCGGGGATGAAATGGGAATGTGGGACGGGCACCTGCCCAAAGCCACAGCCGCCCCCGCGACTGTAAGCGGCGAGCGTGCGTTCAACGCCACTGGGGAAACCCGGGAAGGGAACGTAGCGCAATGACCCGCGAGCCAGGAGACCGGCCATGTGAACGAGAAACCAAATACCCGTCGGGTGTGACGGGACGAGGAGACAAACAAATGATGACGAATACGCAAACTCTTGCTTCCGCCCGCACCGGACTGGGTGCCGCAGTTCTGGCCCTGACCCTGGGTGTGGCGCTGCTGGCCGTGTCCGGCATGGCGCAGGCCACCGTTCTGCATGATGCGGCGCATGACCAACGCCACGCAATGGCATTCCCCTGCCACTAAGCGTTGCCGCGTCAATGACATGACCAAAAATCTGCTGTCCAGCGCGGTGTTCGCTGGCGTTGTGGCAGGGCTGTTGGCGGCCTTGCTGCAATTCGTGTTTGTCATTCCAATGCTGTTGGAAGGCGAGCTATATGAAACCGGCGCGCGGGTGCATTTCGTCGTCGATGGGACCACCATGTCCGAGAAGGGCGCACCGGGACTGGGGACCGACTGGGGCCGTCACCTGATGACGATCGCCTTCAACCTGGTCACCTATACGGGGTACGGACTGATCCTGGCGGCGGCGATGATGATCGCCCGACAGTTTCATGGCGCCGAGATTTCGGCACGGGCCGGGCTGATCTGGGGGCTGTGTGGCTTCCTTGCCGTGCAAATGGCGCCTGCCGTTGGGCTGCCGCCGGAACTGCCGGGGACCATCGCCGCCGAGATCGGGCCGCGTCAGGCCTGGTGGACGGGCACGATCATCGCCACGGTTGTAGGTCTGTGGCTGATCGCCTTCTCACGCGGGCTTGCGCCTGTGGTCGGGGCAGTACTGATCCTATTGCCGCATTTGATTGGCGCGCCGCATCTGGACACCTATTACGGCATCGCGCCGCCGGAACTGTCGGCTGAGTTCGCCACGGTCAGCCTTGGTACTGCCGCGGCTGGATGGACGCTGCTGGGGTGGGCCGTGGCCTATTTCCTGACACGCGGCGACAACGCCTGAAAAGATCGAACGCCCGTTACGATGTGACGGGCGTTCCCCTTTGCGGCACGCGCCCCCTGAGGCAGAACCGCAACCGCCCGGCGGCACGGGCGTCGGTGATGACGCCGCTGTCTGCCTCGGCAAACAATCCGGCCAGCGCAACGGCGTCGTCAAGATCGGCGGACGGGTCAACGCCAGCGAAAAGATAGGTTTCCTTGCCGTCGCCCCTTAGCGCGAGCGACACCGGTTCATCACAGATATTCAGGCAGGCCACAGTCTCGACCGCGATGTCACGCCGCCCCTGCGCATCCAGCGCGGCGCGCAGGGCCTTGGCAAAGCCCAATCCTTGGGCATCGCCGCTTGGGGTGCGGCAGGTTTCGCAGATGATTACGGTATCGGTCATGGTCCCGCTGGACTAGGGCAGTTTCCGATGTCAGACAAGGTGCAAGAGGTTTCACAGGCTTTCCCCATGTCCAACATAGTCATTCGCCCCGGTGATCCCCGTGATCCACAGGCCACTGCGTTGTTGCAGGCCAGTCATGCCCTGATGCAGTCGCTGTTTTCTCCCGAGGACAACCACTTCTTGTCCATCGACGCCCTCTGCGCCTCTAATATCCGTTTCTTCGTGGCCGAGGATGACGGTGCGCTTCTGGGATGTGTCGCGTTGGCGAACCAAGGGGACTATGGCGAAGTGAAATCGATGTTTATCACGCCCGAAGCGCGGGGCACCGGGATCGCAGATCTGCTGATGAAACGGCTGATTGCCGAGGCGCGTGCGCAGGCCCTGCCCGCGGTCAAACTCGAGACAGGTGACACGTTGTTTGCTGCCCACAAGGTCTATGCCCGCCACGGGTTTGTACAGTGCGGGCCCTTTGGCGAGTATGAGGATAGCCCGGCCTCGATCTTTATGACGCGGGTCGTGTAGTTAGCATTCGGACGTGCGCCATGTCGTGTCGCCGCCTGCCGGGGTCCAGACGTCGACCACCTCGCATTCGATTTCGATCGTCTCAATTCGCGCCACCCGCGCGATACCCGGTTTACCACCGCAGTTCAGGATACCGATGATCACAGCCTGATCGCCACGGATTTCCTTGACCGGGCAACCGGTGGTGATCTCCATCGCGATCTCGGCCCGCCGCGCAATGGGGCCAAGGCGGGGGGCGTATTCCGGGTTGATGCGTATCGCTTCGGCCAGCCGACCTTTGTGACGAATGTCGAATGTGCTGCCATCGACCGCGATGCGCGTGACTTCGACATCGCGGAAATGTCGGCTGGGTGTGTTGCAGCCGGCAACGGAAAGGATCAGCAAAAGAGTCCAGAATCTCATTCCGGCATCCTGTCCCTGGCATGGTTAACAAACCCTTTCCGCGGGTTTCACAAACCCGGGGTGCAAATGCCGCAGTTTACATTCCGAATTTTGCATATATTAATATTCTTAAACTGGAATGTGAAGGAGTCGAATCATGACCCAATCCCCAAACCGTCCCTCGGACAATTACGTACCGACATATTTCCTGGCCTCGCTTGGCGCTGGTGGCCTAGCCGTCACCTTCTTCATGTACCTGATGTTCTGGGTGCCGCATAAAGGCAAACCCGTCCCGACATTCGAGGACATCTCGACCGCATTTGCGACCGGGGACTTTCCCCTGCAAGCTGCCATCGCGATTGCCGTTCTGGGCATCGCAGCCTTTGCGATCCTGAACGTCAAATCGTTGATTTGGAACCTTTCGGCGTTGTCCGCTTTTCACAAGACCGAGGGCTATTCCAAGTTGCGCGCCACGAACGCCGAATCCACGCTTCTGGCGATGCCTCTGGCGCTTGCCATGACCGTGAACGCGCTGTTTATCGTCGGATTGGTATTCGTTCCCGGCCTCTGGTCGGTGGCCGAATTCCTGTTCCCCGCCGCGCTGATCGCCTTTGCTGCAATCGCGGTGATCGCGTTCCGCCTGATCGGTCAGTTCCTTGGTAGAGTTCTGGCAAAGGGGGGCATATTTGACGTGACCGCGCACAACAGTTTTGCCCAGATGCTGCCCGCCTTCGCACTAGCAATGGTGGCGGTCGGTATGTCGGCACCGTCGGCAATGTCGACCAACCCGACCACTGTTGGCATGTCGATTGTTATGTCCACCTTCATGGGCACCGCCGCGATCCTCTATTCGGTGCTCGCGCTGTTCACGGCCGTCAACTCGATGTTGCATCACGGCACCGCGAAAGAAGCCGCCCCTACACTGATGATCGTCGTCCCGCTGATGACAGTTCTGGGGATCATGTTTCTGCGTCAGAATCACGGGTTGCACACTACTTTTGAGACCCACGCCAGCGCAGGCGAAACCTTGGTTCTGCTGGCCCGGCTGATCGCAGTTCAGGTGTTGTTCCTGATGCTGGGGGTGCTGGTCTTGCGTCGCCAGGGGTACTTCGTCGACTTCGTCTTTGGTCAGAAGACCTCGCCCGGATCCTACGCGCTTGTCTGTCCCGGGGTTGGTTTCGCTGTGATGGTGCATTTCTTTGTGAACAAGGGATTGGTGGGTGCAGGAATTATTGAAAAATTCGGCCTTGCCTACTGGTCGTTGACCGCCATCGCCCTGATCAGCCAGTTCGCCATGATCGTCTTGGTCTGGCGTCTGAATCGGCAGCACTTCCCGCGCCGCGTGCAGCCGACAAGTGTGCCTGCCGAGTAGCCCTCCTTCTCGTTTGGCACCATCAAGGGTGTCCCTGTCGGGGCGCCCTTTTTGCGTTCTTGCCTCGGGTCGGCGCCGCGGGTATCCCGAGAGTAATGACGGAGGAACACCATGTCGGGAAAATCCATCGGGATTGCAATGCTGGCCTGCGCCGTGGCGCTGATGATCGGAATGATCGGGTTTGTCTTGCTGCTCAATCGTTTCGCCGACCAGAAATCCGAAATCGAGTATAACGTGAATGCCGTGCGCATGCTGACCTACCCGACAATGATCAGCTATCCGTCAACGGTCGTGGCGGATGCCGACGGGGAACATAGGCGCACCTGGGATGCGCCCTGCATCAAGACCACGCGCCCGACAGAGATCACCGGTACGACCACCGAAGGCAAATGGCCCGCAGGCGGCGTACCGCAATGTGGCGACTTTTTCGCGACTGCGACACGGGCCGACGACAGCCACGCCTTCGCGCCGGCCCGGTGCCTGCCGCTTCTGGTGCTGCCGTATGATCCGTCCGGCGATCCTGGGCAGGTTCTGGTCGTGCATGCGTCGGATGCGGTAATCCAGCTTGATCCACCAAAAGACACCCCCGAACAGGCCAGGACAGGCGTGGCGGCGCTGGACCGCGCATACAAAGCATATGCAGACGCCGAGGCATTCGATCTGGTCTCGGCCCGTGTTACGGACACGGCGCAGTGCGACGGATTTGCCATGACCCGCGTCGGAGTGCGGATCTATGATCTGGATCGCCTGCGCCAGACTGTCCCGGCCTGGCACGACTGACGGCCTTGCCCTGTTGCGACGCGCGTGGTCAAATGAGTTGACCAATTGCCCCGCGAGGAAATGATGCCGTTTCAAAAGGTCCAGCCCGAGAAGCTCTCCACCTCGGTTATTCGTCAGATCGAACTTCTGATCCTGCGCGGTATTCTGCGACCGGGGGAAAGGCTGCCATCGGAACGAGAGCTGTCGGATCGTCTGGGTGTGTCGCGCCCGTCGCTGCGCGAGGCTATCGCCGACCTGCAGGATCGCGGATTGTTGACTGCACGTGTGGGGGCCGGGATTTTTGTTGCCGACGTGCTGGGTGGCGCGTTTTCACCCGCGCTGACCCGGTTGTTTGCCGCCCATGACGAGGCGGTATTCGACTATATCTCATTCCGCCGCGACATGGAGGGGCTTGCTGCCGAACGTGCCGCGCGGCTGGCGTCCGATACCGATTTGAAAGTGATCCAGGCGGTGTTTGACAAGATGGAAGCCGCCCACCCAAAAAGGAACCCGGCGGACGAGGCGCGGCTGGATGCGGATTTTCACCTGGCTATCATCGAAGCCAGCCACAATGTGATCATGCTGCACATGATGCGCTCGATGTACCAGCTTCTGCGCGAGGGTGTATTCTACAACCGCTCGATCATGTTCAAACAGCGCACCACCCGCAGTGACCTTCTGGAACAACACCGAGCGATCAACGCGGCGTTGCAGGCGCGCGACGCGTCGGGCGCGCGGTCTGCGGTCGAAACACATCTGACCTATGTCGAAACGTCGTTGAACGACTATCTCAAGGCCCAGAAAAACGAAGTCGTCGCGCGCCAGCGCTTCGAACACGAGCAAAGCCGCTAGGGTTCGGGGCCGCGCCTACGGCGCGGCGATTGAGTATTTTGGCAAGAAAGAAGCTCAGATGGCCTCTGCCGTCATGCACAGCCGGTTGTCGGGGCCGCGCACGAACAGCGTGCCGTCCTGCGCGCGGCAGAACTCGGCCTTTTCGAAATGCATCAAGGGTGCAGTGGCACGGAAGCGAAAGCTTCGCAATCCGCCCAACCGCTCATCGGCCAGAAGCATCAGAAGCTGCGCCAGTAACGGACCATGCACGACCAGCCCGGCATACCCCTCGATGTCGCGGGCATAGTCGAGATCGTAGTGGATGCGGTGACCATTGAAGGTCAGCGCCGAGTAGCGAAACAGAAGCGTAGTATCGAAGGCGCGTGTGGCCATGACCTCGGACGCGTCAGGGGCGTTGGGTGGCACCGGTTTTGGTCCACCGGCTGCGGCGTCCTCGCGATAGACGAGGTCTTGGCATTCGGTGATGCAGAGGGTGCCGTTCTGGATCAACCGGTGTTCCAGCGTGACGAACCCAAGTGGGCCTGTGCGTCCGGTCTTGTGTTCTGCACGGATAAGGCGGGTCCGCTTTTCGGCCTGAATGCCGGCTTGCAGCGGGGTATGAAATGTCAGACGGCCACCGGCCCACATTCGCCGCGGCAATCCCATGTCCGGGATCAGCGCGCCTGTTCGGGGGTGCCCGTCACGTCCCAGCCGGGTAGGGGGCTGCACATCCCAGAAATAGAGATGGTGGAAGAAGGGTGGCAGCGGGTTCCCGGTTGCAAGGCTGTGCCCGGCTTCCAACGCCGTGAGAAGCGCGTTGGCGCGCGATGGGTCTAGCGGATCGTTTTGACCTTGGGTGTCGTTTTCGGCAATGTCCATGGGCAGGATGCTAGGATCGGAAAACGGAAGGGACAAGAACGGATGACGCCTCGGATCACATCGCTTGACCATTTGGTTCTGACCGTGGCCGATACCGAAGTGACGGCGCGGTTCTATGGCGATGTTTTGGGCATGGGCATTGAGACCTTTCGACCCGCGGACGGCAGCATCCGTACGGCACTGACTTTCGGCGCGCAAAAGATCAACCTGCATCAATCGGGCGCTGAATTTGACCCCAAGGCGGCGCGTCCCACCCCCGGATCGGCGGACCTGTGTCTCCTGACCGCGACTCCGCTTGAGGATTGGGGACGGCACTTGGCACGGTGTGGTGTCGAGGTGATCGAAGGCCCGGTGAAGCGCACAGGCGCGACCGGCCCGATCCTGTCGATCTATCTGCGAGACCCGGATGGCAATCTGGTCGAGATCAGTCGTCTTGTCTGACTGACAGTTCCAAATCAGCCTTCAACGCGTGGACTAGCCGTTGCAGCGACGCCCGATATTGGTCCGAAATCAACTGGCCATTCTCGTCGAATTGTTTGCGGCTGTCTGCCAGCATGACCTCGGGCGCCAGCGCCAGACGTGGGCGAAATGGCACGAGGCAGGTGCGCAGCATGGTCTGCGCCCGCGCGCCCCCGCTGCGGCCATCGGCGGCGGACATTACGGCCACGGGTTTCCCCTCCCACACTTTGTCCGGCGACCGGCTGATCCAGTCGAGCGCGTTTTTCAGCACGCCAGAGATGCCGCCGTTGTATTCCGGAGTCGAGATCAGCACCGCATCGGCTGCGCCAATCTGGGCGACCAGTTGCTCGACCGCGTCCGGGCGTCCTTCACGGTCCTCGTCGTCGCCATTGTAAAGCGGCAATTCCAGGTTAGCTTCTGCATAATCGCAGGGGCCGAAAAGCCGTGCGGCTTCGCGCAGAAGCAGGCGGTTGGTGGCATTGGAGCGCAGTGACCCGGAAAGGCCTAGAAGCGTGGGTTGGGACATGGGGAAACCTTTGGTACGGGTGAAGCAATGAAAAAGGCCCGACGCAGGCGCCGGGCCGATTTGTGGCGATTGCCTGATCAGCCGTTGGGCAGGATCACCAGTTCGACGCGACGGTTTTGGGCGCGGCCTGCTTCATTGAGGTTGGAGGCAATCGGCTGATCCTCTCCGCGGCCGATCGTCTGGATCCGCGAGAACGGCACGCCATTGTTCATCAGAACATCGGCCACAGCCTCTGCGCGGCGCTCGCTGAGCCGCATGTTATAGGCGGCATCGCCTGTGTTGTCGGTGTGGCCAAGGACTTGGATCACGCTGTCAGGATAGCGTTTCAGGCTGGCGGCGACATCGGCAAGGTCGGATTTCAGTTCGCTGCGCACGACATAGCTGTCGGTGGCAAAGGTGACGTCATTGGGCATGGTCACGATCAGGCGGTCACCGGTGTTGGTCACTGTAACGCCTTCGGTATCGATGCTGTTGCGCAGTTCGGCTTCCTGCTTATCGAGAACACTGCCGGTGATGCCGCCGACAGCGGCGCCGATGACAGCGCCCTTGACGGCGTTGCCGCCAAAGATTTCGCCGAGAACAGCGCCGCCAGCCGCGCCGACCAGCGCGCCAGTGCGGGTGTTCTGGTAATCGCCGTTGCCATTGACTGCGCCGGGATCGGCACAGCTTGCAAGGGTCAGGACCGAAGCGGCGCAAATGAAGATTGGGGTGCGGAATGTCATGTCGAAAGCCTCTTTCCCTCGTGCATTTATTGCACTTTCAGCCATCTATAGCCGAGGCATGACAGTCGAGGAACTCAAATCGCTGTCAGATCGGCGGGTTTCCGCGTTCCGGCGGGCGGTGCGGGAGATTCTGCTTGTGCCGATTCATAGGCCAGCAGAGCGCGTTTCACCGGCAGCCCCCAGTGATAACCGCCCAGTCCGCCGGTCTTGCGCAAAGCGCGATGGCAGGGGATCAACCAACTGACCGGGTTGCGCCCCACCGCCGTGCCGACCGCGCGCACCGCCCTGGGTCGTCCAATCACGCGGGCAATTTCGGAATAGGTGCTGACCTGTCCCGAGGGGATGCGCATCAGCGCCTCCCAGACCTTGATCTGCAGGGGCGAACCGATCATGTAAACCGGCACCTTGTCCAGATCACCCGATTGGGCGTCATAGGCAGCCAGAACCCAGTTCCGCAGAAACAGCGGGTCCTCGACGAAGGCCGCCTTGGGCCAGCGCGATACAAGGTCCTCCATCGTCGCCTCGGCCCCGGTTTCAGCCGCAAAGCCGATGCCGCAGATGCCCTTTTCGGTGCCCATGACAAGGCTCAGACCGAAGGGGCTGTCAAACCATCCCCAGTATATCGTCAACCCGTCGCCTTTGCGGGCATATTCGCCCGGACTCATCGCTTCCCAGCGCAGGAACAGGTCGTGCAGACGGCCAGACCCGGAAAGACCCACCGCCCCGGCGGTATCCAGCGTGGTGAAGTGATCATGCAGCAAAGCCTTGGCATGGCCCAGAGCAAGGTATTGCTGCAACCGTTTCGGCGATACCCCGGCCCATTGCGTGAACAGCCTTTGGAAATGTGCCGCACTCATCCCCATCGCCGCCGACAGCTGATCCAGCGACATCGCCTCGCCCTCGCGGTCGATCAGCTCGATCGCGCGGCGCATGACGTTGAAATGATAGCCCTGTTCCATATCGGTCATCACGGCCTCCTGTTTCAGTTGTTCGGATCAAAGGTAAAACGGGCCGCCAACTCAGGCGACCCGTTTCTTGAGCATTCACAGTTTGCCGCGCTGGACGCGGTGAATCAGGGAAGGGTGGGCGACAGAAGGAACATCGCCTGCAGCGCGATCCCCGGCACCACGCCGGGCATCGACTCGCGAAAAACCGTCTCGATCGTACCTCCGTCGAACATCTCGGACAGCACCGTGTCGACCAGAAGCCGGAAGTCACTGTCACCGCGCGCCATCGCCAGCCCGTGTTTCTCGATTGTCAGGATATCGTTTGACACCTTGACCGACCGGGCCAGCTTGCGGGTACCCAACTGCCCAAGAAGGATCGACTGATCCGCGAAATATGCGTCGATGGTCCCGTTCGCCACGGCGTCGACCCCGGCGCCATGGTCATTGAATCGTTCAATCTTGGCCGTCATGCCAAGGTCGGAAAGAGTTGTCTCAAGCCCGGCCTCGGTGGTCGTCCCGGCCCGCACGCCAATGGTCTTGCCCTCAAGCGACTGAAAGCTCTCATCCGCCGCGACCGGTAGCATGACCGAAGCTCCGTCCACGTAGATCGGGACCGAGAAATCGACCTTTTGACGCCGCCCAAGCGTGATGGTCGCGGCACCGCACAAGATGTCGATTTCGCCGTTCGCGACAGCATCGAAGCGGGTACGGGTGTCCACAGGTACAAAATTCACATCAAGCGTCGAGATTTGCAGATGATTGATAATACCTTGCGCCAGTACCGCGCATAATTCAGGTGTATATCCGGCCGGATTGCCCTCGTCTGTCTGGTAGGAAAGCGGGACTGCATCGGTACGAAAGCCAAGGCGAAGCTCTCCGGTTTCCTTGATCCGTTCAATGGTTTGCGCACCTGCGGGCACGGCCAGCGAAAGCGCCAGAGCAAATGTCGAAAAAATGGATTTGAACACAGGCATTCCTTTTCAAAAGTCTTGGGCCGCCAAGAATGTCTCCGACTGGTCTGGAACGGCTGAGACGGTGTCGGATTTGGCCTTTCATGGCAATCGTATCACTTTCGATGACACCTTGGGGCCGGGGTGAATGGTATCCAGCATTGCAGGAAAAACCACGCTCTCCAACCGAATTTGTACCGGATGCCCCTCAGCCCTTGCCTGTCACGCGCCCGCTGTGCATTAGGGGCAGCATGGTCAGGCAACTAGATTATCATACCATCCGCGAGATCTTTACCCGTTTCCGCGCCGCGGAAGCCGAGCCCAAGGGCGAGTTGGATCATGTCAACGCCTATACTCTGGTCGTCGCCGTGGCCCTGTCTGCCCAGGCAACAGACGCCGGGGTGAACCGGGCGACCAAAGATCTGTTCAAGATCGCCGATACACCGCAGAAGATGCTGGACTTGGGCGAAGAGGCCTTGATCGAGCATATCAAGACCATTGGCCTTTACCGCAACAAGGCCAGGAACGTCATGAAACTCAGCCGTATTCTTGTCGATGATTATTGTGGCGAGGTTCCGAATTCACGCGCAGCACTGGAAAGTCTGCCGGGGGTCGGGCGCAAGACCGCAAATGTGGTCCTGAACATGTGGTGGCGCTATCCGGCGCAGGCGGTGGACACTCACATCTTCCGCTTCGGTAATCGGTCTGGCGTGGCCGTGGGCAAGGATGTGGTCGCCGTTGAACGCGCCATCGAAGACAATATCCCGGCGGATTTTCAGTTGCATGCGCATCACTGGATGATCCTGCATGGCCGATACACCTGCAAGGCGCGCAAACCCGTTTGCGCGGCCTGCCTGATCCGTGACTTGTGCGAATTTGAGGAAAAGAACCTATGAGCACCTACCAGGTTGTCGGAATCGGCAACGCCATCGTTGACGTGATTTCGCAATCCGACGACCAGTTCCTTGACCTTATGGGCATCCAGAAGGGCATCATGCAGCTGGTCGAACGCGAGCGCGGGGAAATGCTTTATGGGGCGATGACCAACCGCACCCAGGCGCCCGGTGGATCGGTTGCCAACACGTTGGCGGGGCTGGGCAATCTTGGCCTGTCGACCGCTTTCATCGGGCGGGTCCATGACGACGCGCTGGGCCAGTTCTATGCCCGCGAAATGGCTGCCGATGGCACCGATTTCGTGAACCCGCCGGTGCAGGGCGGAGAGCTACCGACGTCGCGCTCGATGATCTTCGTCTCGCCCGATGGCGAACGCTCGATGAACACATATCTCGGGATATCCTCGGAACTGGGGCCGGACGATGTGTCGGACGATGTGGCGGGGCAGGCGCAGATCCTGTTCCTTGAGGGGTATCTTTATGACAAGGACAAAGGCAAACAGGCCTTCGAACGCGCCGCAAAACTGTGCCAGCAGAGCGGCGGCAAAGCCGGGATCGCGCTGTCCGATCCGTTCTGCGTTGACCGTCATCGCGATGACTTCCGTCGGCTGGTGAAGGAACTCGACTATGTGATCGGCAACGAACACGAGTGGGAATCGCTTTATCAGACCGACCTGTCTGCGGCACTGGAACAGGCGGCCCGTGATGCCGGAACCGTTGTTTGCACTCGGTCGGGGCATGACGTGGTTCTGGTGCGTGGTGACGAAGAGGCTGTCGTGCCGGTGAAAGAGGTTGTTCCCGTGGACGCCACCGGCGCGGGTGACCTGTTCGCCGCCGGTTTCATCTATGGCATGGCGACAGGTCAATCGCTCGAAGTGTCGGGCCGGATGGGATGTGTCGCGGCGGCTGAAGTGATCAGCCATTTCGGTGCCCGCCCCGAAGCCGACCTGAAAGCTTTGTTTCGCGCGCAGGGACTGATCGGCTAGGCGCTCTCGCCCGCGTTGCCGCGGCAAAGCCGCGTCCAACCGAGTTTGGCCGGTCCGTGCGGCCGCGCGGTATGCCTGCGGCGCAGGTATTTTCCGAAAGAGAAAGCCAAACGGTGCGCCCCACTCTGCGTCTTGGAGCAGAACGGGGCGGCTTTCCCTTTCGCGGTCATCGGCTCCTCAGCCTGTACCGCGTCGTCGAGTATGGTGCGGCAAGGTTAACAAATCATACCCGCGCTTTTCGTTTTCCAAAAATACCTCGGGGGGAGGGGTGCGGACGCGGCGCGTCCGCAATCCGGGGCTGGCCCCCATTGCGGCGGGAAACACAGGCAATCCCATCGCCGGGGTTTTCCCTCGTTTGTATTTGGGCTAAACGCCTGTGAACCCAATTCTGACAAGCGGAATCCACGCATGAAATTCACCCTGTCCTGGCTGAAGGATCACCTCGAGACCGAGGCGACCCTGGATGAGATCGTCTATGCGCTTACCGATCTGGGTCTCGAGGTCGAAGAGGTCTCGAACCCGGCGGAACGGCTGAAGGACTTTACCATCGGCAAGGTGATCCATGCCGAGAAGCATCCCGATGCCGACAAACTGCGGGTGTGCAAGGTGATGACGGATGAGGGCGAAATGCAGATCATCTGCGGCGCGCCGAATGCCCGGGAGGGGATCACCGTCGTCGTGGCCAAACCCGGTGTCTATGTGCCGGGTATCGACACCACCATCGGTGTCGGCAAGATCCGCGGTATCGAAAGCTTCGGCATGATGGCCTCCGAGCGCGAGATGGAGCTGTCGGACGAGCATGACGGCATCATCGAACTGCCTTCGGGTGAAGTGGGGCAGCGTTTTGTCGACTGGCTGGCGGAAAACGATCCGGCCAAGGTCGACGCGGTGATCGACATCGCCATTACTCCGAACCGTCCCGACGCGCTTGGCGTGCGCGGGATTGCACTTGATCTGGCAGCGCGCGGGTTGGGCACGATGAAGCCTGCACCCGAGGTGGCGATCGAGGGCAAGTTCCCGTCGCCGGTCAATGTCTCGATCGACGCGGACACGCTGGACGGCTGCCCGTTGTTTGCCGGGCGCGTGATCCGGGGCGTCAAGAACGGACCAAGCCCCGCCTGGTTGCAAGACCGGCTGCGGGCGATCGGGTTGCGTCCGATCTCGGCCCTTGTCGATATCACCAACTTCTTCACCTATGACCGCAACCGCCCGATGCATGTCTTCGACGTGGACAAGGTCAAAGGCGACCTGCGCATCCACCGCGCCAAAGGCGGCGAGACACTGTTGGCGCTGGATGAAAAGGAATACACGTTCAGCGAAGGCCAGATTGTCATTTCCGATGACGAGGGCGTTGAATCCATTGCCGGTATCATGGGCGGCGAGGCTACGGGCTGCACTGAGGAAACGACCAATGTGTTCCTTGAGGCCGCGCTTTGGGACCATATCCAGATCGCCTATACGGGCCGCGCCCTGAAGGTTAATTCCGATGCCCGCTACCGGTTCGAACGCGGCGTTGATCCGGCCTTCAACATGCCGTCGATCGACCTTGCGACCCAGATGATCCTTGATCTTTGCGGTGGCGAACCGTCCGAGATCGTCGTGGCAGGCAAGGTGCCGGATGTGTCCCGCGCATATCGTCTGGATACCGACAGGGTGCAGTCGCTTGTCGGCATGGAAATCCCTGCGGATGAACAGCGCAAGACGTTGACTGCATTGGGCTTCGTGCTGGACGGGGATATGGCGCATGTCCCGACATGGCGTCCCGACGTTCAGGGTGAGGCCGATCTCGTGGAGGAAGTGGCGCGTGTCGCGTCGCTGACCAAACTTCAGGGCAAGCCGATGGCGCGGACAACGGCAGGCGTGCCCAAACAGATCCTGTCGCCCATGCAGAAGCGCGAACAGATCGCGCGGCGCACAACGGCGGCGTTGGGCTACAACGAATGCGTGACCTACTCCTTCATCGACAAGGCGTCGGCGGCGCTGTTTGGCGGTGGCGAAGATACCACCATGCTGGAAAACCCGATCTCGTCCGAGATGAGCCACATGCGCCCCGATCTTCTGCCCGGCCTGTTGCAGGCGGCGGCGCGCAACCAGGCGCGCGGTTTCATGGATCTGGCGCTGTTCGAGGCGGGGCCCGCCTTTCACGGCGGTGAGCCCGAAGAACAGCATCTTCAGGTGACCGGCCTGCTGGTTGGCCGCACCCAGGCCAAGGACGTGCATGCCGAAAGCCGGAGTGTCGATGTCTATGACGCCAAGGCAGATGTCGAGGCGGTCCTGTCTGCCATTGGCGCGCCGGCCAAGGTGCAGATCATGCGTGGTGGTGATGCATGGTGGCATCCCGGGCGTCATGGACGGGTTTGCCTTGGGCCCAAAAAGACGTTGGCCGTGTTTGGCGAATTGCACCCCAAGGTGCTGGATGCGATGGACGTCAAGGGACCGGCTGTTGCCTTCACCATCTACCCCGCAGAAATCCCGATGCCGCGCAAGAAATCCGCCACCCGCCCTGCGTTGGAACTGCGTGATCTGCAAGCGGTCGAGCGCGACTTTGCCTTTGTCGTCGACAAGGACGTCGAGGCGCTCACGCTGGTCAATGCTGCGGCGGGCGCGGACAAGACGCTGATCGAAGATGTGCGGGTCTTTGACGAATTCATCGGAGGCTCGCTCGGCGAGGACAAGAAATCCATCGCTGTCACCGTGCGCCTGCAGCCGACAGAAAAGACGCTGAAAGAGACGGATATCGAAGCGGTTGCAGCCAAGATCGTCGAGAAGGTGACCAAGGCCACTGGCGGTATGCTGCGCGGCTGACCCGTGGATAGTCACATGACCATACGCAGGGCTGTTCCCGACGAGGGGGCGGCCCTGCGTGTTTTGATCGACGCCGCCTATCAAGCTTATCGCGACGCAGGGATTCAGCTCCCCGACGTGACCGACGGGCTGGAAGACGAGATTGTCGCGGGCCGGGTCTGGGTGGCCGAACTGGAAAACGGGGTGGGCGGGGTGTTGAACCTGTCGGTTGAGCCCCCGAATGCGCATCTGATCAATGTTGCCGTTGCGCCCCTCGCTCGCGGTCAGGGGGTTGGCGGAGCGCTGATCCGGTTTGCCATCGACATGGCGCGGGCGTCAGGTTGCGATGCCTTGAACCTTGCGACGCACAGCGACCTTGCCGATAACATTGCCCTGTATCAGCATCTTGGCTGGCAAGTTGTTGAGGCCGGCGCGGGCAAGACCCTGATGACCTTGACGCTCTAGGTCGGCTTCATCCCTGCTTTTTGGGTGCTGTCAAAGCATCCGCCAAAAGGTCAAAAACCACCCTGATCCGGCGCGACGTGTGCAACTCGCGGTGGGTGGTCAGCCAGACCGGAAAGACGACAGGCGCCATGTCCGGCAGCAGCACTTCGACCTCGGGACATTGGGCGGCAACGACATCATCCATGATCGAGATTCCGAAGCCTTGCCTTGCAAGGTTCCATGCCACGATCCCGTTCTTTGATCCGATCCTGAAATTGTCGGCAGTGAGGGGGGCACCCAGGGGCAAAAGGTGTTTCAGCATCTCATCGGTATCGCCGAAACTGACAAATTCGTGCCGGGCTAGGTCGGCCAGAGTTTCGGGGCGGCCGTTGCGCTGGATGTAGTCGGTCGAGGCATAAAACCGGGCCGTCGCTTCGCGGACCAGTCGTGCGATCAGATCGGGCTGTTCAGGGCGGACATGGCGCAGGGCGATGTCTGCCTCGCGCCGCATCAGGTCCTGAATGTCGTTGACGGCGACGATCTCGATCTCAAGCTTGGGCGCACGTTTCTGCAAGTCCTTCAGGATCGGCGGCAGGATGTGGGTCGAATAGATGTCCGAAGCCGTGATCCTGACCAGACCGTCGATTGACTGGGATTGCCCTGCCGCCGCTATCGACAGGCGCGTGGCGGCGTCACCCATGTCGCGGACATGCTCAAGAATGTCCCGTCCTGCGCGTGTCAGGTGCAGCGCCTTGCCGACCCGTTCGAACAAGAGGACGCCAAGGTCGTCCTCAAGCGCCGCCACCTGCCGACCCAGCGTCGGCTGCGTCAGTCCCAACCGCCGCGCAGCCGCTGACAGCGTGCCTTCCTCAGCGGTGGCAAGGAATGCGCGGACATGGTTCCAGTCAAAGGGGGTTTTGGGCAATTCCATGCAAATATGTATAACGAAACTGCGAATTTCCGCAATTCCCGGCGCTTTGTGTATGACCTATTCTGTCGCCAAAGGAGATTTCAGATGACGAGCAACGCAAAATTCTGGGACGGCATTGCCGAGAAATACGCCCGCGACCCGATCAAGGACATGAAGTCCTATGAATACACGCTTGAACGCACACGATCCTATCTTGGCAAGTCCGACAAGGTGCTGGAATTGGGGGCCGGGACCGCATCGACGGCTCTTCTGCTGGCAGATTCCGCCGGACAAATCACGGCAAGCGACCTGTCGGATGGGATGCTGAATGTCGGTCGTCGCAACGCCAAAGCCCAGGGTGTCGGCAACATTGACTTCCTGTGCAGCGATGCCATGGTCGCCGAAGTAGCGCCGGGCAGTTTCGACGTGGTCATGGCCTTCAACCTTCTTCATCTGGTCCCGGATCTGGACGCCGTCCTTGCGCGCGCCCATGAGGTGCTGAACCCCGGCGGGTTGTTGATTTCGAAAACGCCCTGCCTTGACGACAGCAACATTTTTGCGCGCGGTGCATTCCGCGTCATGATCCCTGTCATGCAGCTGTTCGGCAAGGCGCCCTTCGTGCGCTACATGACCTCGGACTATTTGGAACGCCGTATTACGCGCGCCGGGTTCACCATCATCGAGCGTGTTAACCTTCCGGGCAAGGTCGGTCGCCCCTATTACGTTGCCCGCCGCGATTGATCCGGGCAATTTGAAGGCGCTTCAAGACGGGCGGGGGTGTTGTCCCTGCCCGTTTGCGTTTACCACAGGGCCATGTCGAACAGGAGGACAGGATGACGTTGAAAGTATATCTCTCGGGCGAGATTCACACCGACTGGCGCGAACAGATCATGGAGGGCGCGAAGGGGTTGGATGTCAGCTTTTCCGCTCCGGTCACCGATCATGACGCCAGCGACGACTGCGGCGTTGCCATCCTGGGCGCCGAAGACAACAAGTTCTGGCATGACCATAAAGGTGCCAAGATCAACGCGATCCGCACACGCAAGGGGATCGAGGATGCCGATGTCGTTGTGGTCCGGTTCGGTGAGAAATACCGCCAATGGAACGCGGCTTTCGACGCGGGCTATGCAGCTGCATTGGGCAAGTCGATCATCGTTCTGAGCCTGCCTGAACATCAGCATGCGCTGAAAGAGGTGCATGCCGCGGCGCTTGCAGTGGCCGATGAACCCGGTCAGGTGGCCGAGATTCTGACCTATGTCCTTACCAGCGTGCTACCGGGCTGAACCGGGGGCGCATCCGGCGGAAGTTGTACGAAAGCGAAGTCGCCACTCGTAGGGGGCTTGCGGCGCATGGGCCATTTTTCCCCGTAAAAAATCCACCCTAACCCCCGGTTTGCAGTCTATAGATTTGAGCAGGGGCGCTTGATTGCGCCTGGAAACGGTCTTTGGGCCGCGAACAGGGAAGGGAAAAACATGCTGAAGGAATTCAAGGATTTCATCGCCAAGGGCAATGTCATGGACATGGCGGTAGGGATCATCATCGGGGCGGCCTTCACCGCCATTGTGAAATCAATGGTCGGTGACCTGATAAACCCGATTGTCGGGCTGTTTCTGGGCGGTGTCGATTTCACCAACCTTTATGTGGTCCTGGCTGGAGAGGTTGCCGACGGCGCCAGCCTTGAGGCCGCGCGCGAGGCCGGGGCAGCGGTCTTTGCCTGGGGCGCGTTCGTCATGGCCGTGATCAACTTCCTGATCATCGCCTTCGTGGTCTTCATGCTTGTGCGCTACGTCAACAAGGTCAAAGAGGCGGCCCAGAAGCAGGAAGAGGCCGCCGAGGTCGAAGAGGCGCCTGCAGGCCCGTCGGAACTGGATGTTCTGCTGGAAATCCGCGACTCGCTGAAAAAGTAACCGTGCATCATGACGGAATGGGGCTTGCCGTTGGCGAGCCCCTTTTTATGTTGTGCGGCCAGGGAGGATGACTTTGGAAAAAGGTGCATTATGGAACAGATGATGGAACAGGCCGGGTTTCTGGGGCCGCTATTGTTGAATTCGGTCAAGGCCGTGGTTGTCTTGATGGTGGGTTGGACCGTCGCGGGCATGATCAGCCGCGCATTGCGGCGACGTGTGAATGCCCGCCCCGAGATCGACGACACGATCGGTAATTTCGTGGCAAGCATGGCGCGCTGGGTCATTCTGGCGATCACCGGGATCGCGATACTTGGCCTTTTCGGGATCGAGGCGACGTCGCTTGTGGCCATGCTAGGCGCAGCAACGCTGGCGATCGGTCTCGCGTTGCAGGGAACGCTCAGTGATCTGGCCGCTGGATTTATGCTTATCCTGTTCCGGCCTTACAAGCTGGGACAATTCGTCGATATCGGCGGCACTTCAGGCACGGTAAAGGACCTGAACCTGTTTGTGACCGAGCTTGTGACGCCGGACAACGTGCAGATCATCGTGCCAAATGGTCAGGCCTGGGGATCGATCATCGCCAACTTCAGCGCCCATGACACGCGTCGCGTCGACCTGGTCTTTGGCATCGATTATGGCGACGACGCTGAGAAGGCCAAGGCGATCATCCTGGGCGAGGCTAAAAAGGATGCTCGCGTTTTGGCCGACCCCGAGCCCTGGGTGCGGGTCACCAACTTGGGTGACAGCTCGGTCGACCTGACCGCGCGGATCTGGTGTAACGCGGCTGATTTCTGGGAGTTGAAATTTGCCATGACCCAGGCAGTCAAGGAAGCTTTCGACAAGGACGGTATTTCGATCCCCTATCCGCATTCGGTGGAAATCCACAAGGAAGGCTGACGTGTTTTCCCGAGAACCAAAAAGGGCGGCCCCGCAAGGCCGCCCTTTTTCGTTTTACGCTTTTAGCGCCAGGTTCGGCGACAGCACGTCAATCCCCAGCGCCTTGCCGACTGCGTAATAGGTCAATTGTCCGGCATGTACGTTCAGACCGTTCAGAAGGTGCGGGTCATCTTCACAGGCCTGCCGCCAGCCCTTGTCGGCAAGGTTCAGAAGGAACGGCAACGTGGCATTGCCAAGCGCCTGGGTCGATGTCCGCGCGACCGCGCCCGGCATGTTGGCGACGCAGTAATGCATAATGCCGTCGACCTCATAGATCGGGTCGGCATGGGTGGTCGCCTTCGAGGTCTCAAAGCATCCACCCTGATCGATTGCCACGTCTACTAGCGCCGCGCCGGGTTTCATGTCGGCCAGTTGGGCACGATTGACCAGTTTGGGGGCGGCGGCACCCGGGATCAGAACGGCACCAATGACCATGTCGGCCTCTCGCACCAGTTTGGCGGTGGCGCCTGCTGTGGAATACTGGTTCTTGAACGTGCCACCGAAAACATCGTCGAGGTAGCGAAGCCGGGGCAGGGAACGGTCCAGAACCGTCACATCCGCGCCCATTCCGGCCGCGATTTTTGCGGCATGGGTGCCAACAACACCGCCGCCGATCACAACAACCTTGGCCGGGGCAACCCCTGGCACGCCGCCCATCAGAACGCCGCGCCCGCCATTGGCCTTTTGCAGCGTCCACGCGCCCACCTGCGGTGCCAGACGGCCTGCCACCTCGGACATAGGCGCCAGAAGCGGCAACCCGCCACGGTCGTCGGTCACGGTTTCATAGGCGATAGCGGTACAACCCGAGGCGAGCAGATCCTTGGTCTGTTCCGGGTCGGGCGCAAGGTGCAAGTATGTGAACAGCAGCTGGCCTTCGCGCAGCATCTTGCGTTCCACCGCCTGCGGTTCCTTGACCTTGACGATCATCTCAGCGCTGGCAAAGATTTCTTCGGCCGTGTCGATAATGCGTGCGCCCGCAGCGACATAGTCTTCGTCCATAAAGCCGGCACCAATCCCGGCGCCTTTCTGGATAAGGACGTCGTGGCCATGCGCAATGGCTTCGCGGGCGGCATCGGGCGTCATGCCGACGCGAAATTCCTGTGGTTTGATCTCGGTTGGGCAGCCGATCTTCATTTGGGTCTCTCCCTGAGTACATTTGTTTTCAAATATGAGGCACGACGTGTGGAATTTGCTTGTTTTTTGAGCGGTTTGAAAACTTTCAAACGGAAGAATCTTCGAATACTGTCAAAGACTACGCAAGAAATGGGTGTCAAATGTCTCTTGATCAAACGGATCGTCGGATTTTGAGAGTGTTGCAAAAGACCGGGCGGATCTCGAATGCAGACCTGAGCGAGGCGGTGAACCTGTCAGCGTCGGCATGTCACCGGCGGGTGCAGCGGCTTGAGGCGGACGGCTATATCCGCGATTACGTCGCGCTTCTGGATGCCCGCAAGTTGAACGTGCCGACAACCGTTTTTGTTGAGATCACACTCAGCGGGCAGGCGGATGAGGTGCTGGACGCCTTCGAAAAGGCGGTCAGCCGCATACCTGACGTGCTGGAGTGTCACCTTATGGCGGGGACAGCGGATTATCTTCTGAAGGTGGTGGCCGAGAACACCGACGATTTCGCCCGCATTCACCGGCAATACCTGGCGCGTTTGCCGGGCGTTGCACAGATGCAGTCGTCCTTTGCACTTCGCACCGTGTTCAAGACAACCGCGCTGCCGGTCTGAGATCGCCTGTCACAAATCCATGGGCTGTTTCGTCTTTAGGGAAACAACCGTGGAGAAAACAGATGACAAGGACAATGCTTTGGGGGCTGGGCGGCTATTTCCTGGCCAGCGGGGTTTTTATGTGGGTGGCGCCGCAGCTTTGGTACGACACCGTGCCGGGCGTGAAGCAAACCGGCGGCTTCAATGCGCATTTCATTGCCGATGTTGCCCTTTCCTTTGGCGTTTCAGCTGTGGCCATCGGGGTGGCTGCGCAGAGCGGTGACCGTCGACTCGCACTTTTTGGCATCGCATTTCCGGCGTGCCATGCGGTCTTTCATCTTTGGATCTGGATTGCCCATCGCGGCATGGCGGCCGATCAGGTGGCGCTGGTCAACCTAATGGGTATTCAGTTGCCCGGATGGATTGGTTTGGCGGCGGCGTTGAAACTGGGAAATAGGGGGGCTGCAGCATGATACGGATGATGCTTCACGCCGGGGCGCGCGCATTTGGCAAACGCTATGACTACAACGTCAACTATATGCACAGCGTTATTGACGTCTCGACCGGGGCGGGCATGGCACTGACTCTGTTGCCGCTGGTCACCCAGTACAAGGGGCCGAAATCGGCGCGGGCTGTCTGGGCCGGGGCGCTTCTGGCGTCAACTCTGGACGGGGATTGCGGGCCTTGTGCCCAATTGGTGGTCGACATCGCGGTGGGGCAGGGCGTCGATGGTCAGGCGCTTCTTGCTGCGATCGAGGGGCGGTTGGATGAGGCAGGCGATGTCGGGCTTGGGGTCCGGTTTGCACAAGCTGCGATTTCGCGTTCTTATGAGCCCAACCCGTTCGCTGATACCATCAAGACGCGGTTCGGGGACAAGGCACTTGTGGCGGCCAGCTTCGCTGCCGCATCCGGGCGGTTCTATCCCGTGTTCAAACGCGGGTTGGGTGAAGGACATGCGTGCCAGCGGATCGAGGTGAACGGACATGTCGGCAAGGTCGTGTTGTAAATGAAGGACCAGGTCGAACTGTTCGAGGCCGAACGCCCCGCGCTCTTGTCGATTTCCTACCGTATGCTGGGGGAACGCAGCGCAGCCGAGGATGTCGTGCAGGAAGTGTGGTTGCGTTTCGCGGGGCAGGCCGCAGTGGAAAACCCCCGCGCCTGGTTGCGTCGGGTGGCCACCAATATCGCCATCGATACGCTGCGTTCGGCCCGAAATCGCCGCGAAACCTATGTCGGCCCGTGGTTGCCAGAGCCTCTGATCCACACGGACGGATCGCCCGTCGAAGCCGGGTTTGAACTTGCACAGGAATGCGAATTGGCGCTGCTGTGGGCGATGGAGCGTCTGGCCCCGGTCGAACGCGCGGCCTTTGTCCTGCGCGAGGCTTTCGATGCTGACTATGCCGAGATTGCGGCAATGCTGGACCGGTCCGAGGCCGGTTGCCGACAGTTGGTGAGCCGCGCCCACAAGCGCCTTCATGCTGAAGGTCCGCGTTTCGACGTATCCCGGGACGAAGCCGCCGCTGCACTCGAACGGTTCTTTCATGCGGCGATGCAGGACCACCAAGCCGCACTGGAAATGCTGGCGCAGGATGCAATGGCAATCTCGGACGGCGGCGGCAAGGTGTCGGCGGCACTGCGGGTACTGCAGGGGCCAGAGGAGATCATGCAGGTCTTGCGCGCCGTTCTGGAAAGGGAAAGCCGGGTAGGAGGGGTAACTTTCGATTGGATCCGCGCCAATACCACCCCCGCACTCGCGCAATACAAACATGGCGTACTTGAAAGTGTTATTGCGGTCGTTCCCGATCGGCACGGGCGGGTCGGCTGGATTTACATCATGCGCAACCCGGAAAAGCTGAGGCCGCAGACAGGGGTTGATTGACAAACCGTCGCCTGCGCCGTCTTCTCGGCCGGACGTGGGAGAGTGTGTATGGACTGGGACCATATTGTCGTCGGCGCAGGCAGCGCCGGTTCGGTGATCGCAAGCAGGCTGGCACGGGCCGGGCGCAAGGTGCTGCTGCTGGAGGCGGGCGGTCGTGATAGCTATCACTGGATTCATATCCCGATGGGCTATCTCTACTGCATCAACAACCCGCGCACGGACTGGATGTATCGCACTGCAGAAGAGGATGGACTGAACGGTCGCTCGCTCATCTATCCGCGAGGCAAGGTGTTGGGGGGATGTTCGTCGATCAACGGAATGCTGTACCTGCGCGGGCAGGCTGCGGATTACGATGGCTGGCGGCAGATGGGCTGCATCGGCTGGGGCTGGGACGATGTGTTGCCCCTGTTCAAACGGTCCGAGGATTACGTCGAGGGGCCGTCCGAGATGCATGGCGCGGGCGGCGAGTGGCGTGTGGACAACCAGCGCCTGCACTGGGACGTGCTGGACGACTGGATTGCCGCCGCTGAAGCCTGGGGGCTGGCACGAACCGATGATTTCAACACCGGCAACAACGAAGGTGTCGGCTATTTCCGCGTCAACCAGCGGCGCGGTTGGCGACTGAACACAGCGCGTGCTTTTCTTGAACCCGCGCGCAATTATGCGCTGAAGATCGAGACCAACGCCATGACCCGGCGTTTGCTGATTGAAGATGGCAAAGTCGTGGGAGTTGAATACGAAAAGAATGGCGCGGTCAGACAGGCGCGGTGCGGCGGCGATGTGATCCTGTCGGCTGGTGCCATCGGCTCGGTGCAGGTATTGCAACTTTCGGGGCTTGGCCCGGCGGCGCATCTGCAAAGTCACGGGATTGCGGTCGAACGCGACATCCCCGGAGTCGGTGCAAACCTTCAGGATCATCTGCAACTGCGCTGCGCATGGCGTCTGACCGGGGCCAAGACGCTGAACACGATGGCAAACTCATGGTTGGGCAAGGCGAAGATCGGGCTTGAATACATGGCCACGCGATCTGGCCCGATGTCGATGGCGCCGTCACAATTGGGAGCGTTTTCCAAATCTCGCCCCGATCTTGAGACGCCGGATCTGGAATACCATGTTCAACCCCTGTCGCTTGAGGCCTTTGGCCAGCCGCTGCACGATTTCCCGGCAATGACCGCCAGCGTCTGCAACCTGCGCCCCGAAAGCCGTGGCCATGTGAGGATCACCTCGCCTCATGCCAAGGATGCGCCGGAGATTGCACCCAACTACCTGTCGACGGAAGGGGACCGAGCCGTGGCCATCGCCGCGATCCGGCAGGTGCGCGCGATCATGGCGCAGGCACCTCTGGCCAAATATGACCCGCAAGAGATCAAGCCCGGTCTGTCCGCCCAGAGCGATGCTGAACTGGTGCGCGCAGCAGGCGACGTGGGGACGACGATCTTTCACCCGGTTGGCACGGTGCGCATGGGCGCGGACGAGGCCGCGCCGCTGGACCCGCACCTTCGGCTGCGCGGGGTTGGCGGGCTTCGGGTTGTCGATGCCTCGGTCATGCCGACCATTACCAGCGGCAATACCAACTCTCCCACGATCATGATCGCCGAGAAAGCCAGCGACTTGGTGCTGGGGGCCGCGTGATGCCAAGCTGCGCCATCGTTTACTTTTCCGCGGCCGGTCACACGCGTCTGATGGCGGACATTCTTGGCAAGGAATTGGCGGAACAGGGTATCGAAGTGTCCCTCCTTGATGTCGAGACCATGGCGCCCGAAGACTGGGATTGCCTGCGCGGAGTGGACGGAATGCTGTGGGGGTCCCCCACCTACATGGGGGGTGTCGCGGCGCAGTTCAAAACCTTCATGGATGAGAGCGCCTTGCCGTGGGAGCATCGCCATTGGGCCGACAAGCTGGCAGGCGGCTTCACGGTGGCGATCCATCCGGCGGGCGACAAGCTGGCGACACTGCAACAGATGTCGATCCTCGCGGCGCAACACGGCATGCTGTGGGTTGGACAAGAGGTCGTCGGAGCGCCCGTGGTGCCCGAAAATGCTGGGCTGAACGTCAATGGTGTCTGGCTGGGGCTGGATGCGGTCGGAATTGACGATGCGACCCTGGTCGCAGAGGGGGACCGCGCCACGGCCCGCGCCTTCGCCCGACGATTCGCCGCCGCGCTGAAACGTTGGGGGGCAAATCCTGCGATTGGTGCGGGAAACAGTCCACCGAAATGACAAACCCCCGCGGCGGGGCCACGGGGGTCGTCAAAACTTTGGTGTCCAAAGCTGGAAAATCGGCTCTTAGAGCAGACCTTCGCGCTGGGCTTTCTTGCGTGCCAGTTTACGGGCACGGCGGATCGCTTCAGCTTTCTCGCGCGCTTTTTTCTCGGACGGCTTCTCGAAATGTTGCTTGAGCTTCATCTCGCGGAAGACACCTTCACGCTGCAGCTTTTTCTTCAGGGCACGAAGCGCCTGATCGACGTTGTTGTCGCGAACACTAACCTGCATGTGGTTTTCACCACCTTTCTAAGTTGAGTTGCAAGGATTTGCAGGAAGCCGCCATATAGCAACTCGGGTTTGCTTTGTCTAGTATGGGCCCAACGCAGGAGAATACCATGTCAGTGACCACAGATTCCGCCCTGTCCGACCAGCTTCTGGACGCCGCCCTGTTGCATGTGCCCTTTGATGGCTGGAGCGATGCCAGCTTTGACGCGGCCATCGCCGATTGCGGGGTGAAGCCTGATTTGGCGCGCGCCATGTTTCCGCGCGGAGCGGTGGACCTGGCGATCGCCTTTCACCGGCGCGGGGACGACCAGATGGCGGCACGACTCGCGGCGGCTGACCTGGCCGACATGCGCTTTCGCGACCGGATCGCGGCCGGGGTACGGTTCCGGCTTGAGGTCTGCGACGACAAGGAAGTCGTGCGCCGTGGCACCACGCTGTTTGCCCTGCCGCAATATGCCGGCACAGGCGCGCGCCTGATTTGGGAAACCTGTGACCGGATCTGGACCACGCTGGGCGACACGTCGCGCGATGTGAACTGGTACACCAAGCGCGCCACCCTCAGCGCGGTCTATGGCTCGACCGTCCTTTATTGGCTGGGCGACGACAGCGAGGGACACGCCGCGACATGGGCTTTTCTGGACCGGCGCATCGACAACGTCATGCAGTTCGAGAAGGTGAAGGGCCAGTTCAACGGATCACCGTTGGGCAAGGCACTGGCCGCGCCGTTTTCACTTCTCGGCGGACTGCGCGCCCCTGACGGGCTGAATGATCTGCCCGGACGCAATACCAACCGATAGGACCGACAAATGGAACAGATGATGCGCGCCGTTGAGATCTCGCAATACGGCGGCCCCGACGTGCTGGCACCAACAAAACGCCCAATCCCCCAGCCGGGACATGGCGAGGTGCTGATCCGTGTTGCCTATGCCGGGGTAAACCGTCCCGACGCGCTGCAACGCGCCGGGGCCTATATGCCGCCGCCCAATGCAAGCGACCTGCCGGGGCTTGAGGCGTCGGGGACGATCGAGGCTGTGGGCGCTGGTGTGACGGCATGGGATGTGGGCGACAAGGTCTGTGCGCTTCTGCCGGGTGGCGGCTATGCCGAGTACGCCCTGACCCCTGCCGCTCATTGCCTTCCGGTTCCCAAGGGTATGGGATTGAAACAGGCCGCCTGCCTGCCGGAAACCTTCTTTACCGTCTGGACCAACGTCTTTGACCGGGGTGCGTTGAAAGCCGGGGAACGGTTTCTTGTGCATGGCGGGTCATCCGGGATCGGGACAACCGCCATCCAGTTGGCCAATGTTTTTGGCGCGCGGGTCTTTGTGACCGCCGGATCGGTTGAGAAATGCGATGCCTGCCTCGACCTTGGTGCCGAACGTGCGATCAATTACCGGGACGAAGATTTCGTTGACGTGCTGCGCGCCGAGGGTGGCGCCAACCTGATCCTAGACATGGTCGGCGGAGATTATATCCCGCGCAATATCAAGGCATTGGCCGATGATGGACGGTTGGTCCAGATAGCTTTCCTGCAGGGGCCGAAGGTCGAGTTGAACTTTGCCCAGGTGATGACGCGTCGGCTGACGATCACCGGGTCTACCCTGCGTCCGCAGAGCGATCTGGCCAAGGCGCGGATCGCCGAGGCGCTGCGCGAACAAGTCTGGCCGCTCTTGGATGTCGGTCGCGTCGCCCCGGTCATGGACAGCACCTTTGCCCTGAACGATGCGGCCAAGGCCCATGCTCGTATGGAAAGCAGCGGGCATATCGGCAAAATCGTTCTGGAGGTCGCAGGCGGCTGATCGTCAGAGCGAGGCGTCGGGTTTGAACCCTTCGGGAATCCGATCGCAGCCTTCCAGGATCAGGTCGGCCATGACCTCACCCGTTTTTGGAGCCATGCCAAAGCCGATCTTGAACCCGCCGTTGGCGATGAACTGGCCCTCGCGGAACGGGTGCGGACCCAGCACTGGCGCGCGGCTTTTGGCGCGGGGGCGAACCCCGGCCCAGCGCTCGATCACCTCGGCCCCCTCCAGCGCCGGAACCGCGCGACGTGCGCGGGCGATCACATCATCAAGCTGTGCGTCGGTCGTGGCCAGGTCGTCAAACTCGCGTTCCGAGGTTGAACCAATAGCAACAGTTCCGTTTTCGTGCGGGATGATGTGTAGCGCGTCCGCGTAAAGCTGTGGTGCGACTGGCCGGGCCAGCGTCAGCAGCGCGGCTTGTCCCTTGACCCCATTCCCGACCATTCGACCCGCCTGTGTCGACAGTTCGACAAGGCCCTGCCAGCCTGTGGCCCAGACGACCTTGCCCGCTTCCGGCCCCTCGGTTGTGATCTCGCCACCAGAGGCCACAATCGCCGCCGCAAGCGCCGCCGCAGCGGAACGTGGGAACATGCGCGCACTAAGTGTGTCGTGGATCAGATAGCCAGTGGCGCTGACAGGTGCCCAGCCCCCCGCGACGGCGGCTTCGATCACTTGCCATTTTGCCTTGCCCTGCCACAACTCACGGCTGCTGACCTCGCGTTTGCGGGCAAGATCCAGCGCCCGCTGGTCAGCGATGGGTTGCAACCGTCCGGTGCGGCCATAACCCGGCGATACACCGCCCGACGCCGCAACATCGGCCCACCAGTCTTCTGCCATGATCAGGCTTTCGAACTGGAACTGCTTCTTGTCATTCCAGTTTTCCGGCGTATGCGGAGCCAGCGCGCCGACAAGTCCTCCAGACGCGCCCGCGCCAACGCCATAGGGGTCGATCACCCGCACCTTTGCCCCGCGCCGGGCGCAGGCCCAAGCCACCGAAAGGCCAAAGGCGCCTGCGCCGAAAACCGTGACATCGACCATTGCAAATCCTACCCGCATTGCCCAAAGCTGACCGCTGAGACCCTCATAAGGCATCCCGGCATGAGCGACCAGAAGGCAGATCTGGAGTGGCGCGACGACGCCATCCCGGTGTCGACCCGTTTCGACGACCCCTATTTCAGCCTCGAAAACGGGCTTGCGGAAACACGGCACGTGTTTTTGGGTGGAAACGGTCTGCCTGCACGGTTTCAGCCGGGCTTCCACATTGCCGAACTGGGATTTGGCACCGGGTTGAACCTGTTGACCGCCTGGGCCGCGTGGGAAGAAAGCGGTCAAAAAGGTCCGCTGCGTTTCACAAGTTTCGAGGCATACCCGATGGACGCGGATGAGATGGCAAAGGCGTTGTCAGCGTTTCCCGAATTGGCGGGCCGCGCCAGCCGCTTGGTTGCGGCCTGGGGGCAGGACCCAACCCTTTCCACGCTGGACGGCATCGACGCCCAAGTGATTATCGGCGACGCAAGACAGACCCTGCCCGAACAGCAGTGGCAGGCCGACGCATGGTTTCTTGACGGGTTTTCCCCCGCGAAAAATCCCGAACTGTGGGATTCTGAACTGATGGCAGAGGTCGGCCGGCACACCAAGCCCGGCGGTTCAGCGGCGACCTATACGGCGGCGGGATTTGTCCGGCGCGGGCTGGCTGATGCCGGGTTCGACGTCGAGCGTATCAAGGGCTTCGGCCGTAAGCGTCACATGACTGTGGCAAGGATGGCGTCATGACACAGGCGAACAACCGCCTTGGCATCGGGTTGATGATCCTGACCACCTTTGTCTTTGCCGCTCAGGACGGGTTCTCGCGCCATCTCGCGGATACCTACAACGTCTACCTTGTCGTGATGATCCGATACTGGTTCTTCGCCGCCTTTGTGATTGCATTGTCGGCGCGTCGTTCAGGCGGGTTGCGGCAGGTAATAAAAACCCGCTTTCCGTTGCTGCAGTGGGTGCGTGGCGCGCTCTTGGCAGTCGAGATCATCGTGACCGTGCTTGCCTTTACCCTGCTGGGGCTGACAGAAACCCATGCCGTCTTTGTCTGTTATCCTCTGATTGTCGCGGCACTGTCCGGCCCGGTTCTGGGGGAAAGCGTCGGATGGCGCCGATGGAGTGCGATTGGCGTAGGCTTGCTGGGGGTGCTGATTATTCTCAACCCCGGCGCAGCGGTGTTCTCGCCCGCTGCCATCGTGCCCCTTGTCGGGGCGCTGATGTTCGCGGTTTACGGATTGCTGACCCGATATGTGGCGCGGGGCGATTCCTCCGCGACCAGCTTTTTCTACACCGGGACTGTTGGGGCGCTGGTCATGACCGCAATCGGTATCTGGTTCTGGGAACCGATGACGGGGGAAGACTGGGTCTGGATGGGCATGCTTTGCGTTTCCGGCGTCTTCGGGCATTGGCTTCTGATCAAGACCTATGAATTTGCCGAGGCCAGCATCGTGCAGCCGTTCGCCTATCTTCAGCTTCCTTTTGCGGCGATGTTCGGCATGATCTTTTTTGCCGAAACGCTGCGCAGCAATGTCGCCATAGGAGCGGCGATTGTGATTCTGGCGGGGTTGTTCACGCTCTGGCGGGAGCGGGTTTCGACCTAGCGCCGCACCTTGATCGTATTGCCCACCAATTCCTTGCTGAAGGGGACAGGATGCGGGTTCAGACCCAGCCGCGCACGGTAAACAGGCAGGCTTTCGGCAACGCGCATGACATAATTCCGGGTTTCGTTGAACGGGATGTGCTCGATCCAGTCGATGATATCCATCCCGCCACGCCGCCGGGGGTCTCCCATTTCCTTCATCCAGCGCTCTGGACGGCCCGGTCCCGCGTTGTAGCCTGCCGAAACCATGATGACGTTGCCGTCGAACTGTTCCGCCAGCCCGGCAAGATATTCGCTGCCCAATGTGGCATTATAGACAGGATCGGCGGTCAGTCGGTATTTGCTGTATTCCTGACCCAAGCGGCCCGCCACCAGTTTCGCAGTGCCCGGCATCAACTGCATCAATCCCATCGCACCGGCATGGCTGACGACCACTGGGTCGAATTCCGACTCACGCCGGGCAATTGCCAGCGCCATCTCGGTCGCAACGGGCAAGCGTTGACGCACCAGAGGGTGCAGCGGGTAATAGGGACCGGGAAGAGTGATCCCGCGCCGCACCATGTCCTTGCCAAGCATCACCGCCACATGCGGTGCGCCCAGATCCTGCGCCATCTGGCCCATCTGCCCAAGGCCCGTGCGGTCCTGAGTTTCCGAAAGATGAACCCAGAACTGTTCGGCGCGTGTCAACTCTCCGGCTTCAAGGAACAACAGGGCGGCTTGGTGGACGCGAGACTTCGTGAACGCAGCCTGACGCCAATCTGGGAAGGTCTCGTTCCCGCTCAACTCGGGGTCCGGCGACAGGCCCGCCTTTTCCGCTGCAAGAAGCCCGTAGAAACTGGTTTGATGCGCCCCGCCGCGACGATAGGCTGCCTGAGCATTTGCGCTTTCACCCATCGCATCATAGGCGCGGCCAATCCAATACCCGGCCCTCCCCAGAGAAATCGGCGTCTCTACTGATGCCTCGAACCGTTTGAAATGGCCTAAGGCCACACCCGGACTGTTCAGAAAACGCAGCGCGATGTATCCCGCCAACCACTCAAGATCGGAATAGCCATAGCCCATGGACGGGGTCATGGCGTGGTTCGAAGCGACGGCATAGGCGGTCTTGTACTGGCCTTCGCGCATCTTTGACCGTGTCAGCGCACGTTGCCATCCGCCCCAACTGGCGGGGTCACCCAATGTTCCGGCCTTTGCCCGTTCCAGCAGCAGTTCAATGGCGCTGTCGTCGCGCCCTTTGCGCGCGCGCCACTGGAATCGCTCATAGGCTAGGCCGGGGTCGTTTTTGAGGCTGGCCGGAACCGCCTCGATCAATCCGTCCACTCCCTTGTCCATGTCGCGCAGTGCCAGCCGTGCGGTGGCCAGCTTTTGCCAATCCTCGCTGACCAGCGGCATCATCCGGCCAACGTTATTTTTCCAGCCTTTCCACAGAAGGAAATCCATCCGTGCCTGATGGTGCGATTTCAACAGTGCGCCGTGGCGTGACAGGAACAGGTCATGCCATTCCGGGCCGATGTCCATAGTCCGCCAAGCCTGCACGATTTCAGCTTCGGCATCGCCGGTCTTGCCATTGCGCGCCAGGATCCGCGCCTTGATCAGTGCCCCTTCCGGGGTCTGTGCCGGGGCCGCGCCGAAAAACGCCTCGACCTGCTTGTAGCTGGCATTGCCGAACACGCCTTCCGACTGCTCGCGCAGATAGGACAGGCCCGGCCAATCCGGGTTGCGGTTGAGGAAATCCAGAACCTCGGACGGGGTGCCTTTGCCGTCGCGCAGCCGGAACCATTCGACAATGTCCAGAGCCACCCGGCCAGACTGCCGCAATTCGGTTTTGGCCGCCGCGTAGTCGTCGGCGCGGATGGCCGCCATTGCGCGACTCATCGGTGTGGATTGTTGCGCCAGAGCGGCGCCAAACCACAGAACACTCAGAAAAACAGCCAGTACGGGGCGCAACATCTCTTGCAATTTCCAATGCGACAAACGATAGAACCTCACACTAAATGCGCCCGTGTCTGCCCTCAACTCACATTTGCGAAGGGTGGCGCGGAACCGCCGGACCCGAAACAGACCAATTAAGGAGCGTGACCATGTTCAAAGGATCCCTTCCCGCACTCATCACGCCGTTCAAGAACGGCGCAGTTGATGTGGACACGCTCAAGAAGCTGGTGGAATGGCATATCGGCGAGGGCAGCAGCGGCCTTGTTCCCGTTGGAACAACAGGTGAAAGTCCGACGCTGAGCCACGAGGAACACGAGATGGTCGTGGACGTAGTGGTGCGCACCGCTGCCGGCCGGATTCCGGTGATTGCCGGGGCCGGGTCGAACAACACGGTCGAGGGCATCCGCTTCATGCAGCACGCCCACAAGGTCGGAGCCGATGCCGCTCTGGTCGTGACGCCCTATTACAACAAGCCGACCCAGCGGGGGTTGATCGCTCATTTCACGGCGTTGCATGATTGCTGCGACCTGCCGATCATCATCTACAACATCCCCGGCCGCTCGGTCATCGACATGACCCCGGCCACGATGGGCGAACTGGCGAAACTGCCGCGTGTGATCGGCGTCAAGGATGCAACGGGCGATCTGGCGCGTGTCAGTCAGCAGCGCATCACCTGCGGCACCGATTTCGTCCAGCTTTCGGGCGAGGACGCCACCGCGCTGGGCTTCAACGCGCACGGCGGCGTCGGCTGCATTTCGGTGACCGCGAACGTCGCGCCGAAACTCTGTGCCGAGTTCCAGGCCGCGACGCTTGCGGGCGATTATGCCAAGGCGCTGGCATATCAGGACAAGCTGATGCCGCTGCACGAGGCGATCTTCCTTGAGCCGGGATTGGTCGGCGCGAAATACGGCATGGCGAAACTGGGCCTTTGCTCGGACGAGGTGCGCCTGCCGCTAACCGGCCTTTCGGACGCGACCAAGACTGCGATCGATGCGGCCATGGCACACGCCGGCCTGATCTAAGAACCTTTTGGGCAAAACACTCCCGCCGGGTTCGCGTGCGCATGGCGACACACGAACCCGTTGGGCGTGGCCCTCGCTGCGCTCGGGTTTTCGGGTATTTGGGACCAGTAAAAAGCCCCGACATGCCCGCGCCTTCTTTCTTGCGCAAATATTCAGGGCGTCCTGCTGTGAAGTGAAAAGCGGCGGATCAGATCAGCAAGTTCAAAGCGAGAACCGCGCCGGCACCGGCGGTCAAGCCGCCAAGTCCCGAGAGCAAGATCCATGGCCAGGTGCGGCGGGTTTCCGGTTCAGCCGGTGTCGCCTGCCGGATCAGCGCCGCCTCGACCAGACCGGGCAGGCGCGGACCGAACCGGGCCAGGACGCGCGCGGTCTTGAACATGTCACGAGCCAATGCACGCGGGCCGATCGAGGTCTTGATGTAATCCTCGACCACGGGCTTGGCGACTTCCCAGATGTTGACCGTCGGATCGAGCGACCGCGCAACCCCCTCGACCACCACCATGGTGCGCTGCAGAAGGATCAGCTCGGTGCGGGTTTCCATGCCGAAGCGTTCGGTGACCTCGAAGAGGTAGTTGAGCAGCCGCCCCATCGAGATCTTGTCGGCGTCCATGCCGAAGATCGGCTCGCCCACTGCACGCAGAGCGCGGGCAAATTCGTCCACGTCTCGGTCGGCGGGGACATATCCGGCCTCGAAATGTACTTCGGCGACCCGGACATAGTCGCGCTGGATGAAGCCGAACAGGATCTCGGCATAGACCCGACGGGTGTATTCGTCGATATGACCCATGATGCCGAAGTCATAGGCGATGATGTCGCCGTTCGCCGCGACCTTCAGGTTGCCCTGATGCATGTCGGCATGGAAATAGCCGTCGCGCAGCGCATGGCTGAGGAACAGTTGCAGCACGCGGCCACCCAGCGCGTGGCGGTCGTGCCCCGCCGCATCCAGCGCGGTATTGTCGCCGATGTTGACACCTTCCGCCCAGCCGAGAGTCATCACGCGCCGGCTGGAGAATTCCCATTTCACCTCGGGTACGCGAAAACCGTCGTCGCCGGCAGTATTGGCCGCAAACTCGCTGGCTGATGCGCTTTCAAGCCGCAGGTCAAGCTCTCCGGTGACAACGCCGTCAAAGTGTTCGATCACGTCGCGCGGGCGCAGGCGGCGCGAGGCGGGGGACAGGAATTCGATCACATCCGCCGCGAAATAGAAGGCGTCGACATCCTTGCGGAAGGCGCGTTCGATGCCGGGGCGAAGGACCTTGACGGCGACTTCCTCGCCAGTTTCGGCGAGACGCGCGCGATGGACCTGCGCGATCGACGCGGCAGCGACAGGTTCGGAGAACTCGGAAAACACGGTGTCGACAGCGACACACAGCTCGGACTCGACACTTTTCTTGGCTGTGGAAATGTCAAAGGGTGGCAACTTGTCCTGCAGGACACGTAATTGCGTGGCAAGGTCTTCGCCAGCAATGTCGGGACGGGTCGACAGGACCTGACCGAACTTGATGTAGGCCGGTCCCAATGCGGTCAGCGCGCGGGTTACGGGCGGCATGGATGGGTCGCCCTTTATCCCCAGCCAGCGGAACGGCCAGACCACGGTACGGGCAACGATGCGCAGCGGTTTCGGTGCGTCCATCGTGTCCATGATGACCTTCATCGCGCCGGTGCGTTCCAGGGTCGCGCCAGTGCGGATCAGCCGCCAGATGTTGTGCGGCCCTCTCACAGTTTCCAACCCGAATGCAGCGCGGCGATGCCCAGTGACAGGTTGCGGTGCTTGGCGTTGCCGAACCCGGCGTCGCGTATCATCGCAAGAAAGGTGTCTTGGTCGGGAAACTTGCGGATCGATTCGACCAGGTACTGATAGCTGTCCCGGTCATTGGCAATGACCTGCCCCATGCGCGGAATGATGTTGAAGGAATAGAGGTCATAGACCTTCTGCATCATGTCGTTCGGAATTTGACTGAATTCCAGAACCATTAACCGGCCACCGGGTTTCAGCACGCGATAGGCTTCGGCCAGCGCATCCTGCGGGCGCGTGACGTTCCGAATGCCGAAGCTGATCGTGTAGACGTCAAACGTGTTGTCCTTGAAGGGCAGGGCCATGGCGTCACCCGTCACCCAGTCGAGGCTGGTCGCCATCTGTTCGGCCTCGGCGCGCTTTCGACCCTCGACCAGCATCGGCTCAGTCAGGTCGAGAACGGTCGCGTGACCCGAGCCGGCGCGCTTGAGAAAGCGAAACGAAATGTCGCCCGTGCCACCCGCAACGTCCAGCAGCCGCTGACCCGGTCGCGGAGCAAGCCAGTCCATCATCGCGTCTTTCCAGACCCGGTGAATTCCCATCGACATCACGTCGTTCATCACGTCGTATTTCGACGCAACCGAGTTGAACACGCCGCGCACGCGGCCCGCCTTTTCCGATTCCGGGACGGTCTGAAACCCGAAATGGGTGGTCTTGCTGCTTTGGTCGCTCATGGCCCTCGCCGCCTTTTGGTCGCGCCTTACATATAGGGCGGGTGCGGGGCAGACAATGCGCGGATTTGGCTCGGTGAATTCGCGGCGCGTCCCGTTTTGATCGACCGAGTGTTGTCTTTCCAGCAATTGGTCGACGCGCTAAAACCAGTGACGGATACCAAGAGACGAGAAACACGCATGCCTGAGCTTCCCGAAGTCGAAACCGTCAGGCGTGGGCTTGAACCTGCGATGACGGGTGCGGTGATCGCAAAGGCCACCGTGAACCGCCCCGACTTGCGCTGGCCCTTCCCGCCGCGCATGGCCGAGCGCCTGACTGGGGCGCGGGTTGACCGGCTGCGGAGGCGGTCGAAATACATCCTTGCCGATCTGGATCGAGGCGAAACGCTGTTGATTCATCTGGGCATGTCGGGGCGGATGACGGTCTCGGGCGACCCGCTGGGACAATTTGTCCACGATCACCCGATGCCAGAGAAACATGACCACGTTGTCTTTGATATGGAAAACGGCGCGCGGATTACCTTCAACGATCCTCGGCGCTTCGGCGCGATGGATCTTCTGCCGACTGCCACCGCCGACGCTCACCCGCTTTTGGCATCGCTGGGACCAGAGCCTTTGGGCAATGCGTTCAGCGAAGACCACCTTGTCGCGGCGCTGAAAGGCAGGAACACACCGATCAAGTCGGCGCTTCTGGACCAGAAGATCGTTGCGGGATTGGGCAATATCTATGTGTGCGAGGCGCTGTTTCGGGCGGGGATTGCGCCCACCCGCAAGGCCGGGCGCATCAGCGCGGCGCGGGTCGCATCGCTTGTGCCGATCATCCGGCAGGTGCTTTCTGAAGCCATTGACGCGGGCGGCTCATCGCTCAGGGATTTTCGACAGGCGGATGGCGAACTGGGCTATTTTCAGCATTCCTTCGATGTCTACGGACGCGAAGGAGAACCGTGCAGGCGTGACGGCTGTGGTGGCACCATTGGCCGAATCGTTCAGTCGGGTCGGTCGTCTTTCTATTGTCCGCAATGCCAAAGATAACTTGATCCGTGCTGGCCAAGTGGTAAGGAATCACTCCTGACCGGAACAACGGAAAAGAGATCGATGGCTTTTGAGACGATCATCGTCGAGGTGGATGACCACGTCGCCCTTATCAAGCTGAACCGCCCGAAGGCGCTGAATGCCCTGAATTCGCAACTATTGGGAGAGCTGGTTGAGGCGCTGGAAGAGGCGGACGCCAATGAGAAAGTGCGCTGCATCGTCATTACCGGGTCGGAAAAGGCCTTTGCCGCCGGTGCTGACATCATGGAGATGTCCGAGAAATCCTTTGTCGACATGTTCATGTCGAACTTCTTTGCCAATGAAGGCGACCGGGTTCTGAAAATCCGCAAACCGATCATCGCCGCAGTGTCAGGCTATGCGCTGGGTGGCGGTTGTGAACTGGCGATGATGTGCGACTTCATCATTGCCGCTGACAACGCCAAGTTCGGCCAGCCCGAGATCAACCTCGGTGTGGTCGCCGGGATCGGCGGGACGCAGCGCCTGACCAAGTTCGTGGGTAAGTCCAAATCCATGGACATGCACCTGACTGGCCGCTTCATGGATGCGGAGGAAGCCGAACGCTCCGGCCTCGTCAGCCGCGTCGTGCCCGCCAAGAAGCTGATGGACGAGGCCATGGGCGCGGCCCAGAAGATCGCCGAAAAATCCGTTCTGACCTCGATGGCAGTCAAGGAAGCGGTAAACCGGTCCTATGAGACCACGCTGGCCGAGGGACTTTTGTTCGAACGCCGTTTGTTCCACTCGCTCTTTGCGACCGAGGATCAGAAAGAGGGCATGGCCGCCTTCCTCGAAAAACGCGAGGCGCAGTTCCGCGACAAGTGAGCCGCCAACGCCAAAAAGCTCGGCGCCGGCCCCGTGCTGGCGTCCGAGTCCGTTTTCCTGTTTGCATTCGCGGCAAAAACCGCTATACGCCGCCGTCATACATGCGCGTGCAGCCCGCTCAGGCTTGAATCGATTCTCCATACCGGAGAGGTCCCGTTTGGGCAGTGGCACGCATTGAAGACTGAACGAACGAAAAGACAAGGATCCGAGATTCATGGCAAATTCGCCCCAGGCAAAAAAACGCGCCCGTCAGAACGAGCGTCGCTTCGCTGTCAACAAAGCGCGTCGTTCGCGCATCCGCACCTACCTGCGTAAAGTCGAAGAAGCGATTGCTTCGGGCGACAAGGACGCTGCAGGTGCAGCCCTCCGCGCGGCTCAGCCCGAGCTGATGCGCGGTGTGACCAAAGGCGTTTATCACAAGAACACCGCAGCGCGCAAAATGTCGCGCCTGTCGGCACGCGTAAAAGCGCTCGGCTAAAAAAACGGGGCTAACCCCCTGTTGCAAAAGGCGTCGCAATTCGCGGCGCCTTTTGTTGTTTCCACTCGCGCATAGCGGGTGTCAGAGATTCTTTTTTGTAAAAGCCAGAGTCAAGATCGAAGTTCTGTTGAACGACTCGCCAAGCCCTTGCTAGCTTGGACCTGCGATTCACTTCGCCTTTGGGGGGACAGACGCCAATTGAAGCGGCTTGGGGGCTGCGACGTGGGCGAGGCCCGGCACCGTGCCTTGGGGTAAGGCATGTCGCCCGGTCATTCCGGAGCCTGTCTGGATCTGTCATGAACCTGGCGCATTCTGCGCACAATTCACAGCTAGCCTGTCCGGGAATCCGGGACGGGAAGGGTGGGTTTGTGCGTTTGCCCAGGGTCCTTGGGGCATTGGGGATCGTTCATGAAAGGGACCCATAAGGTCCATGGGACGATTGAAGGCGGAAAACGGGGACACATGACACAGGAACAATGGGGCGAGCTGCAGCAGGTACTTCGCAAAACGGTCGGCCAGAACAATTACAAAACTTGGATCGAACCGCTTGAGTTTTCCGACCTGACCGACGGCGTGGCGACATTCTCGGTGCCGACGAATTTCATCGGCAACTATGTCAGCCAGAATTTCGGCGATCTCATCCTGCATCAATTGACGCAATCTGGCGAATCTGTGCGGCGCGTTCATTTCCGGGTGCCAGCCAATCGCACCGCGCGGCCGTCGGGTGAGCGTACCTCTGCGACTGCTAAGCCTCAGGTTGAATCCGCGACGGACCCTCGTTCCGCGTCTCGCAATGACGATCTGCCCGGTGCACCGCTTGACCCGCGTTTCACGTTTGACAGCTTTGTCGTCGGCAAGCCAAACGAACTGGCCAATGCCGCCGCCCGTCGCGTTGCCGAAGGTGGCCCCGTCACGTTCAACCCGCTATTTCTGTATGGTGGTGTCGGTTTGGGCAAGACCCACCTCATGCATGCCATCGCCTGGGAGCTTCAGGCCCGCCGCCCGGACCTGAACGTTCTTTATCTCAGTGCGGAACAGTTCATGTATCGTTTTGTTCAGGCACTGCGCGACCGTAAGATGATGGACTTCAAAGAGCTTTTCCGCTCGGTCGATGTTCTGATGGTCGACGACGTCCAGTTTATCGCCGGCAAGGACAGCACGCAGGAAGAGTTCTTTCACACCTTCAATGCGCTGGTGGACCAGAACAAGCAGATCATCATCTCGGCCGACCGCGCGCCAGGCGAAATCAAAGACCTTGAGGACCGCATCCGCTCGCGGCTGCAATGCGGACTGGTGGTGGATCTGCACCCGACAGATTACGAGCTGCGCCTCGGCATTCTTCAGTCGAAGGTCGAACAGTACCGCGAACAGTACCCCGGCCTTGTCCTGTCGGACGGTGTTCTGGAATTTCTGGCGCATCGTATCTCGACCAATGTGCGCGTTCTCGAAGGTGCCTTGACACGGCTTTTTGCGTTTGCGTCGCTGGTTGGGCGTGAAATCACGCTGGAACTGGCGCAGGATTGCCTTTCGGATGTGCTGCGCGCATCCGAGCGCAAGATCTCGGTCGAGGAAATTCAGCGCCGCGTGGCCGAACACTACAACATCCGCCTCAGCGACATGATCGGCCCCAAACGAGTGCGCAGCTTTGCCCGTCCGCGCCAGATCGCCATGTATCTTTGCAAACAGCTGACCTCTCGGTCGCTGCCAGAGATTGGCCGTCGCTTCGGTGGGCGCGATCACACCACCGTCATGCATGGCGTGCGCCGCATCGAAGAGTTGCGCGCTTCGGACGGTCAGATTGCCGAGGATCTGGAACTGTTGCGTCGCGCGCTTGAGGCTTGAAGCCCGGCAAACACGCGGTCAACAAGGCGAAAGTCACGGTTTCCCAGAAAATCGTGCCTTTCCGTCGCGCGTCCCTTGACGGTTCTGCGCAATCCCAGCAGAAAAGCAAAAAACACTTGTGCCATAGGGGGAAACAGTTAGGTTTCCTCTCCCGGCACTGGCGGAGGATAGTGGGATGAAGATCAGCATCGAACGCGGCACATTGCTCAAGGCCGTGTCCCAGGCACAGTCGGTTGTCGAACGCCGCAATACCATTCCGATCCTGGCGAACGTCCTGATCGAAGCCGAGGGCGACACCGTCCAGTTCCGCGCCACCGACCTGGATATCGAGGTGGTTGACAAGGCACCCGCACAGGTCGAACGCGCCGGAGCGACCACTGTTGCCGCCACCACCCTTCATGAGATTGTGCGCAAGCTGCCCGACGGTGCGCTTGTGACGCTGACCGACGACGGTGCCTCTGGGCGACTGACGGTTGAGGCGGGGCGCTCGAACTTTTCGCTGGCGACCCTGCCGAAAGAGGACTTCCCGGTCATGGCCTCGTCGGAATATGCTTCTAACTTCTCTGCCCCGGCCCCGGTGCTGCGGCGCCTGTTCGACAAGTCGAAGTTCGCGATTTCCACAGAGGAAACAAGGTATTACCTGAACGGCGTCTATATGCATGTGTCCGACGCAGATGGCGGCAAGGTGCTGCGCTGCGTCGCGACCGACGGCCACCGTCTGGCCCGGATTGATGCCGACCTGCCGTCCGGTGCCGCCGACATGCCCGGCGTGATCGTGCCGCGCAAGACCGTTGGTGAATTGCGAAAGCTTCTGGATGACGACGACATGCAGATCGCTGTTTCGGTCAGCGAAACCAAGGTGCGGTTTGCGACACCCGACATTACCCTGACGTCCAAGGTGATCGACGGTACCTTCCCTGACTACACCCGCGTGATCCCTGCTGGTAACACCCGCAAGCTGGAAGTTGACGCGGCTGAATTCGCGCAGGCCGTCGACCGGGTGGCCACTGTTTCGTCCGAGCGCAGCCGCGCCGTGAAACTGGCGTTGGACGAGGACCGGCTGGTCCTGTCGGTAAACGCGCCAGACAGCGGTGCTGCCGAGGAAGAACTGGCGGTGGCCTATGGTGACGAGCGGTTGGAGATTGGGTTCAACGCGAAATACCTGTTGGAAATTGCCAGCCAGGTTGATCGCGAGAACGCGGTGTTCATGTTCAACTCGGCCGGTGACCCGACACTAATGCGCGAAGGCAATGATACCACGGCGGTCTATGTCGTGATGCCGATGCGTGTTTGACCGGCTGACACCGGTGCGCTGCGCGCGCGAGTATTTGTGACAAGAAAGAAGGGGGCGGTGTGACGGGGCTTCACCTCACCAACCTGACCCTGTCGCATTTCCGGTCGCATCGGAAGGCGCGTCTTTCCGTGGACGCGAGACCCGTGGCCATTTATGGCGCCAATGGCGCCGGCAAGACCAATATCCTTGAGGCGGTGTCGTTGTTTTCACCCGGGCGCGGGCTGCGACGGTCCAGCGCCGCCGAGATGACACGGCGGCCCGAGGCGATCGGCTGGAAGGTTACTGGCGAATTGCATTCGCTTGGGCAGGTTCACGAGGTCGAAATCTGGTCCGAGGGTGGTGCCGCGCGTCAGGTCCGCATTGACGGCAAGGCCGCGGCGCAGGTGGCGCTGGGGCGGATCGCACGGGTGCTGTGGCTGATCCCGGCGATGGATCGCTTGTGGATCGAAGGTGCCGAGGGGCGGCGACGGTTTCTCGACCGTATGGCGCTGTCCTTCTTTCCCGGACATGCCGAGGTGTCGCTGGCCTATGAAAAGGCGATGCGAGAGCGGAACAGGTTGCTCAAGGATCAGGTGCGCGATCCGTTCTGGTATGACGCGCTTGAGGCGCAGATGGCGGTGGCGGCGGCGGCAATTCAGCATCATCGGGTCGAAACCGTCACTTTCCTGCGCGCCGCTCAATCCGGGGCCGAGACCTCCTTTCCCGTCGCGGACCTGTCGCTGGATGCACCCGACGACAGCCCGCTTGCAACCACCGAGGCCGAGTTTCACGACGTCTTTGCCGAAAGCCGCCCGCGCGATCTGGCGGCGGGGCGGGCGCTGGCGGGGCCGCATCGGGCCGATCTGGGCGCGGTGTTCGCCGCCAAAGGTGTGCCTGCACGAGATTGTTCGACCGGGGAACAGAAGGCGCTGCTGATCTCACTGATCCTCGCCAATGGCAGGGCATTGGCGAACGAGTTCGGCGCGCCGCCATTGTTATTGCTGGACGAGGTTGCGGCACATCTGGATGTGAACCGTCGCGCCGCGCTTTACGATGAGATCTGCGCCTTGGGCGCGCAAGCGTGGATGACCGGGACTGAACCCGGGCTGTTCGAGGCGCTGGGCGAACGGGCGCAATATGTTGAAGTCTCGGAACGCGGTGGGGAATCGGCAATCGTCGAGGCCTGAAATCGGGCGAATTTCCGCCCCGATCCGCGTGACATCCCCCTGCTGACCCGGTATATAATCAGCAAGAACAAGGGGACGTCTTTCCATGGCAGACAACGCGCAGGATCCGAACGCATATGGCGCGGATTCAATTAAGGTTCTCAAGGGTTTGGAGGCTGTTCGCAAGCGTCCGGGCATGTATATCGGGGATACCGATGACGGGTCGGGCCTGCACCACATGGTTTATGAGGTGGTCGATAACGGCATTGACGAGGCGCTGGCCGGTCACGCCGACTATGTTCACGTCAAGATTCACGCCGACGACAGCATTTCCGTGCGTGACAACGGGCGTGGTATTCCCGTCGACATGCACCCCGAAGAGGGCGTCAGCGCCGCCGAGGTCATCATGACCCAGCTGCATGCCGGCGGGAAGTTCGACAGCAACTCTTACAAGGTGTCGGGCGGTCTGCATGGCGTGGGCGTGTCAGTGGTCAACGCGCTGTCGGTCTGGCTGGAGCTTCGGGTCTGGCGCAATGGCAAAGAGCATTACGCCAAGTTCGAACACGGTGAAACAACCGAGCATCTGCGCATTGTCGGCGATGCCGCGGGTGAAACCGGAACCGAAGTGAGATTCCTGGCCTCGACGGACACGTTCTCGAACCTCGACTACTCGTTCGAAACGCTGGAGAAGCGCCTGCGCGAACTGGCTTTTCTGAACTCGGGCGTGCGCATCATCCTTGAGGATGAGCGCCCCGCCGAACCTCTGCGGACCGAGCTTTACTATGACGGTGGGGTCAAGGAATTCGTCAAATACGTCGATCGTCACAAGACCTCGATGATGCCAGACCCGATCTATGTGATCGGTGAGCGTGACGAGATAGGTGTCGAGGTCGCGATGTGGTGGAACGACAGCTATCACGAGACCGTGCTGCCGTTCACCAACAACATTCCCCAGCGTGACGGAGGCACCCACCTGGCCGGTTTCCGGGGCGCGCTGACGCGGACGATCCAGAAATACGCCCAGGAAAGCGGGATTGCGAAGAAAGAGAAGGTCAACTTCACCGGCGACGACGCCCGCGAAGGCCTGACCTGCGTGTTGTCGGTCAAGGTGCCCGACCCGAAGTTCAGCTCGCAGACAAAGGACAAGCTGGTCAGTTCCGAAGTGCGCCCGGCGGTCGAGAACCTAGTCGGTGAGAAACTGTCAGAATGGTTCGAGGAAAACCCGAACGAGGCCCGCATGATCGTCGGAAAGATCATCGAGGCCGCTCGTGCGCGCGAAGCAGCACGCAAGGCGCGAGAGTTGACCCGGCGCAAAAACCCGATGGACGTGAACTTCCTTGCCGGAAAACTCAAGGATTGCTCTGAGAAAGATCCCTCCAAGACCGAAGTCTTCCTGGTAGAGGGTGACTCGGCGGGTGGGTCGGCTCAGACCGGGCGCGACCGGCAGACGCAGGCGATCTTGCCCCTGCGCGGCAAGATCCTGAACGTCGAACGTGCGCGCTTTGACCGGATGCTGGGCAGCCAGGAGATTGGCAACCTCGTGATGGCGCTGGGAACCGGGATCGGCAGGGACGAGTTCGACATCTCGAAGTTGCGTTACCACAAGATCGTCATCATGACGGATGCGGACGTCGATGGTGCGCATATCCGCACCCTGCTTCTGACGTTCTTTTATCGTCAGATGCCGGAACTGATTGAGCGCGGGCATCTCTATATCGCGCAACCGCCGCTTTACAAGGTCAGCCGGGGCAAGTCCGAGGTCTACCTGAAAGACCAGGCGGCGCTGGACGATTACCTTGTCGAACAGGGGATCGACGGTGCGGTTCTGCGGCTTGGATCCGGCGAGGAAATCCTGGGCGCCGACCTGATGCGCGTTGTCACCGAAGCACGGCAATTGAAGCGGGTAATCGAGGCGTTTCCGACCCATTACCCACGCCACATCCTGGAACAGGCGGCGATTGCCGGGGCGTTTGTGCCCGGCGCCGTGGATGCCGATCTGCAAGGCGTGGCCGACAAGGTGGCGCAACGTCTGGACCTGATCGCGTTGGAATACGAACGCGGCTGGCAGGGGCGGATCACGCAGGACCATGGCATCCGGCTTGCGCGTATCCTGCGTGGCGTAGAAGAGGTGCGCACGCTGGACGGACCGATGCTGCGCTCGGGCGAGGCACACAAGGCGGGCAGCTTCACCCAGTCGCTGCAAGAGGTCTATGGCCAGCCAGCGACGCTGATCCGCAAGGACCGCAGCCAGCTGATCTTCGGACCGCTGGACCTTTTGAAGGCAATCCTGTCGGAAGGTGAGAAGGGCCTGACGCTGCAACGTTACAAGGGTCTGGGCGAGATGAACCCCGACCAGCTGTGGGAAACCACGTTGGACCCGGATGCCCGCACGCTGTTGCAGGTCAAGGTCGATGACATGGCCGAGGCGGACGACCTGTTCACCAAGCTGATGGGCGACGTGGTCGAACCGCGCCGCGAGTTCATCCAGAAAAACGCACTCAGCGTCGAAAACCTCGACTTCTGAGTGCGCGTCGGCCCGGTTTTGTTTTCCTGACGCAACCGAAGCATAGGAGCAAAATGGGCTATCAGATTGAACTGGCCGCGGCGACGCGCAGCAAACTGGGCGAGGGCGCGGTCTGGGACGTGGGGGACCAGCGCCTGTGGTGGGTCGATATCATCGCGGGGCTCATACATCGCTTCGATCCGGTGTCCGGTCTGAACGAGACCTTTGATTTCGGTGAGCCGGTGGGATGCATTGCGCGCCGTGACTTGGGCGGGCTGGTCGTTGCGGCGAAATCGGGGTTCTGGTTGTTTGATCCTGACACGGGGCATCGCGCGCTGGTTGCGTCCCCCGAAGCGCATTTGCCGGACAACCGCTTCAATGACGGCTGCACTGACCGGCAAGGTCGGTTCTGGGTGGGCAGCGTCGGCAAAATTGGTGATGCCATTCCGGCAGGAACCTTTTACCGCCTCGACGCGGACCTGAACCTTCTTGCGTGGCGGGACGCGATTTTCATGACCAATGGCCTGGCGTTTTCACCGGACGGGCGGCGCATGTATTTTGCCGACAGCAACCCGGATGTTCAGACAATCTGGGCTTGTGACTATGATGCCTGCACCGGCACGCCGGGAAACGACCGCGTGTTCCTGGACACCAGAACCGTCGCTGGTCGGCCCGACGGCGGCACGGTCGACGCTGATGGGTGCTATTGGATGGCCGGCGTGTCGGGGTGGCAAATTTATCGGATTTCACCTGATGGCGATGTGCTGTTGACCATCGATATGCCGATCCAAAACCCTACGAAACCTCAATTCGGCGGCGCGGATCTGGACGTGCTGTTCGTCACGTCTCACAGTCAGGGAATGACAGATGCGCAGAAACAGTCCGAAGCGGGAAGCCTATTTGCCATTACAGGCCTGGGCGTGAAAGGGGTGCCGCAGGTCCGGTTTGCGGGCTGACGGATGCCCGACGTGTTGGGGCTGACCCTAATGCGATAACAGGGTGTTCTGCCAGGTCGCCATGGCGATCCGCCTGTGGCCAAATGCCTTCATGACAAGCCTTTGAGCGATTGATACTTCGTTCTTGCAGCATTGGGCGGCTTGAACATTCTGCCGCCTTAGTATACCACGGCATACAACGAGCTTGAAAGGCGCGTCGCACAAAGAATTGCGATCCGGCGATCGGGCTTTTTGTCCACTGTTTTCAAGGATATGCCATGAGCCTCTACTCAGATTACCTCGCCGAGATCGCGACTCGCAAGGAACAGGGATTGCACCCCAAGCCCATCGATGATGGCGCGCTGGTTGCCGAGCTGATCGCCCAGATCAAGGATCCGGCCAATGCGCACCGCGACGACTCGCTGCAGCATTTCATCTATAACACCCTGCCGGGCACCACGAGCGCCGCGGGTGTAAAGGCGGAGTTCCTGAAAGAGATCATCCTCGGGCAGGAAACCGTTGCCGAGATCACGCCCGAGTTTGCGTTTGAGCTGCTGTCGCACATGAAAGGCGGCCCGTCGGTACGCGTGCTTCTTGACCTCGCTCTGGGTGAAGACGCGGCAATTGCTGTGCAAGCGGCCGACGTTCTCAAAACCCAGGTTTTCCTTTATGACGCCGACACCGACCGCCTGAAGACGGCATATGAGGCCGGTAACGCTGTTGCCAAGGAGTTGCTGGAAAGCTACGCGCAGGCAGAATTCTTTACCAAACTGCCCGACATTGACGAAGAGATCGAAGTCGTCACCTATATCGCAGCCGAGGGCGACATTTCGACCGACCTGCTGTCGCCCGGTGCCGAGGCACATTCGCGCGCCGACCGCGAACTGCACGGCAAATGCTTCATCTCGGAGGAGGCGCAGAAGGAAATCGAGGCGCTGAAACTGCAGCACCCCGGCAAGCAGATCATGCTGATCGCGGAAAAAGGCACGATGGGCGTGGGATCGTCGCGTATGTCCGGCGTGAACAACGTGGCGCTGTGGACGGGTAAGCCGACCAGCCCCTACGTACCTTTCGTGAACTTTGCCCCGATTGTCGCCGGGACCAACGGCATCTCGCCGATCTTCCTGACCACCGTTGGCGTGACCGGCGGCATCGGTCTGGACCTGAAAAACTGGGTCAAGAAAGTCGATGAAGACGGCAAGGTCATCCTGAACAACGATGGCAACCCGGTTCTGGAACAGAAATATTCTGTCGCCACCGGCACAGTCCTGAAGATCAACACCAAGGACAAGAAGCTTCTCAGCGAAGACGGCGACGAACTGGTCGATGTTTCTTCGGCTTTCAATCCACAGAAGATGGAGTTCATGAAGGCTGGCGGGTCCTATGCCATTGTCTTCGGCAAGAAGCTGCAATCCTTCGCCGCCGAAACCCTGGGTGTCGAAGCGCCTCTCGTATTTGCCCCGTCCAAGGAAGTGACGCACGAGGGTCAGGGCCTGACGGCCGTCGAAAAGATCTTCAACGCCAATGCGTTGGGTGTTGCCGAGGGCAAAACCCTGCATGCCGGATCGGATGTGCGCGTGCGCGTGAATATCGTCGGTTCGCAGGACACCACAGGTCCGATGACCGCGCAAGAACTCGAGGCGATGGCGGCGACTGTTCTGTCGCCCAGCGTCGATGGCGCGTATCAGTCGGGTTGCCACACCGCGTCCGTTTGGGACCTCAAGGCGCAGGCCAACACACCCAAACTGATGAAGTTTATGAACGATTTTGGTCTTGTGACCGGCCGGGACCCGAAGGGTGTCTATCACTCGATGACCGACGTGATCCACAAGGTTCTGAACGATATCACGGTGTCTGATTGGGACATCATCATCGGCGGCGACAGCCACACCCGTATGTCCAAGGGCGTGGCCTTTGGTGCCGATTCTGGCACAGTGGCGCTTGCTCTGGCGACGGGTGAGGCCTCCATGCCGATCCCGGAATCGGTGAAGGTGACGTTCAAAGGGGCCATGAAGGATCACATGGACTTCCGCGATGTGGTCCATGCAACCCAGGCGCAAATGCTGCAACAGCATGGCGATAACGTCTTCCAGGGCCGCGTGATCGAGGTGCATATCGGCACGCTTCTTGCCGACCAGGCCTTTACGTTCACCGACTGGACGGCCGAAATGAAGGCCAAGGCGTCGATCTGTATTTCGAACGACGAAACCCTGATCGGCTCGCTGGAACTGGCCAAAGCGCGCATTCAGATCATGATCGACAAGGGAATGGAGCATGACAACGGCATGCTGCAACGCCTGATCGACAAGGCGGACGCGCGCATCGCCGAGATCAAGTCGGGGGCAAAGCCGGCGCTGACACCGGACGCGGATGCCAAATACGCCGCCGAAGTGGTGGTCGACCTTGACCTGATCGACGAGCCGATGATCGCCGACCCGGATGTGAACAACGCGGATGTTTCCAAGCGCTACACCCACGACACGATCCGCCCGATCTCGTATTATAATGCCGAGAAGAAAGTGGACCTTGGCTTTGTCGGTTCGTGTATGGTGCACAAGGGAGACATCAAGATCGTCGCCCAGATGCTGAAGAACATCGAGAAGATGCAGGGCAAGGTCGAGTTCAAGGCACCGCTGGTTGTCGCGGCGCCGACCTACAACATCATCGACGAGTTGAAGGCCGAGGGTGACTGGGAAGTGCTAGAGAAATACTCGGGCTTCGAGTTCGACGACCTGGCACCCAAGACCAAGGCGCGGACCGAGTATGAGAATATCCTCTATCTCGAACGTCCGGGCTGCAACCTGTGCATGGGCAACCAGGAAAAGGCTGCAAAAGGCGACACGGTGCTGGCCACTTCGACCCGTCTGTTCCAGGGGCGTGTTGTGGCGGACGCGCCTGACAAGAAGGGCGAATCGTTGTTGGGGTCGACCCCGGTTGTGGTTCTGTCGGCCATCCTGGGCCGTACACCGACGCTTGAGGAATACAAGGGCGCGGTTGAGGGGATCGATCTGACCAAGTTCGCCCCGCCGCTTGAAAAGAATCCGGCAGCGCGGTCGGTTCACTTCTGATCCAACCTCGACGATTCATTGCACGCGACAGGCGGCGGCCCCCGATTGGGCCGCCGCTTTTTTCATGTGCGACAAAAAATTCCACACCTGTCCTTGACCTTCCAGTTGCTGGAACCCTTATCTAGACCTTGTCCGGTCGTGAAACCGGGCGGTCAGATAGGTGATGTCATGGCGCAGTCCCATAATTTGCGGTTCCAGATCGAAGGCATGAGTTGCGCAGGTTGCGCAGGCCGCGTTGAGCGCGCCCTGAACGCAGCGGAAGGGGTCGAAAGCGCGTCTGTGAACCTGGCCAATGCCACGGCGCAGGTCAGTTACAGCGACGCAACCACGGCTTCTGCGCTGGTCGATGTGCTGCGGGTTGCGGGTTATCCTGCGGTCACGGACGAAGTCATACTCGATGTCGAAAACATGACCTGCGCATCCTGCGTTGGACGGGTCGAACGGGCGCTGCAGGCGGGAAATGGCGTGGTGTCGGCCAGCGTGAACCTGGCGACCGAAGCCGCCACCGTGCGATTCGCCAGCGGAACCACCACCCCGGCAGATATCGCAGCCCTGGCGACGGCAGCGGGTTATCCGGCACGAGTGAAGTCGGCCGAGATTGACGACACCGACAGCCGAAAGGCGGAAGAGATTGCCGACCTCGCCCGCCGCACTTTATTCGCCGCCGTGCTGACGCTCCCGGTTTTTGTGATCGAGATGGGAAGCCACCTGATCCCTGCGCTGCATCATGTCGTGATGGCAACCATAGGGCAGCAGGCCAGTTTCTATCTCCAATTCGTACTGACGACGCTTGTTCTGATCGGACCGGGGCGCCAGTTCTATTCCAAGGGGTTCCCGGCCCTATTCAGGGGGGCGCCGGATATGAACTCACTTGTCGCGCTGGGGACGTCCGCGGCCTATGGCTTTTCGCTGATCTCGACCTTCGCGCCGGGCCTTTTGCCAGAGGGCACCGCCAATGTCTATTACGAGGCCGCTGCGGTCATCGTGGTCCTGATCCTGCTGGGGCGCTTGCTTGAAGCGCGCGCCAAGGGCCGCACTGGAGAGGCGATCCGCAAGCTGGTCGGGCTACAGGCCAAGACCGCGCGCGTCGAGCGTGACGGCAAGGTGATTGAGCGCCCCATCGAAGACATCGTTGCGGGCGATATCGTGCATGTCCGGCCCGGAGAAAAGATTGCCGTCGATGGCGTCGTCGTCTCGGGTGCATCCTATGTCGATGAAAGCATGATCACCGGCGAACCCGCCCCCGTGGAAAAAACCGAGGGCGCGCAAGTTGTGGGCGCCACGGTCAACGGTGCCGGGGCATTGGTATTCCGCGCCGAGAGGGTAGGGCGTGATACAATGCTGGCGCAGATCATCCGGATGGTCGAACAGGCACAGGGCGCCAAGCTGCCGATCCAAGGAGTGGTCGATCAAATCACCCGCTGGTTTGTCCCGGCTGTCCTTGTTGCTGCGGTGCTGACGGTTGCGGTGTGGTTCTTCTTTGGTCCCGATCCAGCGATCAGCCTTGCACTGGTGGCGGGGGTTTCGGTCCTGATCATCGCCTGTCCCTGCGCGATGGGGTTGGCAACACCGACCTCGATCATGGTGGGCACTGGACGTGCGGCCGAGATGGGCGTCCTGTTCCGTAAGGGCGACGCACTGCAGACGCTTCAGGACTGCAATGTCGTGGCCTTTGACAAAACCGGCACGTTGACTGCCGGACGACCTGCTTTGACCGACCTCGTGGTGGCCCCCGGCGTGGATGAGACTGAACTTCTGCGGCTTGTTGCCGGTGTTGAACAGGCGTCGGAACACCCCATTGCCGAAGCGATTGTCGCCGCCGCCACCCAGCGCGGACTGACCGTTCCCAAGGCGTCGGGTTTTACCTCGATCACCGGGTTTGGTGCGCGTGCTGACGTGGAGGGCAAACAGGTGCTGGTCGGCGCGGACCGCCTAATGGCGCGCGAGGGGGTGGATATGTCTGACCTCGCAGCCAAGGCGCAAGACCTGGCTGGACGGGGTCGCACGCCGCTATTCGCAGCCGTGGAGGGCCGGATCGCTGCAGTGATTGCGGTAAGCGACCCGATCAAACCGACCACCCCGGCGGCAATCAAGGCGTTGCATGACCAGGGCCTGAAGGTTGCTATGATCACCGGCGACAATGCGCAAACCGCGCAGGTCATCGCCGGTGAACTGGGCATCGACCACGTCGTCGCCGCAGTGCTGCCAGATGGCAAAGTTGCCGCGTTGGATCAGCTGCGGAAGGATCATGGCAAGCTGGCCTTTGTTGGCGACGGTATCAATGACGCTCCGGCGCTTGCGGCCGCTGACATTGGTATTGCCATCGGCACCGGAACGGATGTTGCCATCGAAGCGGCGGATGTGGTGTTGATGTCGGGTGACTTGACGGGGGTGGTGAATGCCTTTGACCTGTCCGCCCGGACCATGCGCAACATCCGTCAAAACCTGTTTTGGGCGTTTGGCTACAACGTCCTGCTGATCCCGGTTGCCGCGGGTGTCCTGTACCCCTTCGGTGGCCCGCTTCTGTCGCCGGTTCTGGCGGCGGGCGCCATGGCCTTGTCCAGCGTCTTTGTCCTGTCCAACGCGCTGCGCCTGAGGTGGGTGCGCCAGGCATTGACAAAGCCTGAGACCAACAGGCGCACGGCCGTACAAGCCCCAACCCCGGAACCGGCGGAATAGAAAGGTCTTTAATATGAATATCAGCGATGTCGCAGAGCGTTCCGGGGTGCCCCCCAAGACAATCCGCTATTACGAGGAGATTGGCTTCATCAAGCCCGACCGCCGACCAAACGGCTACCGGGACTTTGATGAAACCGACCTGCACAAGCTGGCGTTCATCGGACGTGCCCGGTCGCTGGGCTTTACCATCGAGGACTGCCGCACTCTGCTTGAGCTATACAATGACAAGACCCGCGCCAGCGCCGATGTGAAGCGTGTGGCGCGGCACAATCTGCAAGAGATCGACGCCAAGATCGCCGATCTTCAGACCATGCGCGCGACGTTGTCCCACCTGATCGACCAATGTGCCGGGGATGACCGGCCCGATTGCCCGATCCTGGACAACCTTGAACAAGCCCCGATCCGAAGGTGACGGGCAGACGAATGACACATCAAAGGAAGATACCATGACACTGGCCCATCCCAATCGCCGAAACATCCTGTTCGGGGCCGCAGCGCTAGCCGCGACAGCATCCTTTCCGGTACTGGCCGCCAGCCCCAACCAGATGCATGTCCTCAAGGATCCAAGCTGTGGATGCTGCGGGTCCTGGGTCAAGACGATGAAAATCGCCGGGTTCGACGTCAGTGTCGAAAATGTACCCAACGAAACGCTTTACCAGCACAAGCAAAGATCCGGGATCACCGAAGACCTGGCCTCGTGCCATACCGCGACAATCGACGGCTATCTGATCGAAGGTCACGTTCCCGCTGCGGATGTGAAACGCCTGCTGGAGACGCGCCCCGACGCTCTGGGCCTGGCAGTGCCGGGCATGCCCTATGGCGCACCGGGCATGGGCCCCGAGGACGAGCGTGAGGCATATGACGTCATCCTGTTCCGCGCAGATGGTTCGACCGAGATCTTCGCGCGCTACGCTGCGGCCTAACCTGCAGCCATGGGGGGGTGGCGCAGCAAACGCGCGCCATGCCCCCGCCCCTCACGGCCAGACATGCTGCACCGCCCGTAACTCATGCGGGCTCCAGGTCCAAACGGGCATATGCGACGCACAAGAGCGACCCGACGTCTTGTTCTGTTGATCTGAAGGAAGATGGCTGGGGTGGTAGGATTCGAACCTACGATACACGGTACCAAAAACCGCTGCCTTACCACTTGGCTACACCCCAACGGTGAGCGGCTAATTACTTTGCCTGTTGGCCCTGTGCAAGACCTGAATCGCACTTTTTTGAGCCAAGTCGTCATCGTCGCAGTTGGCGGTGCCATGTCGGGTAAAGCGACCCCACGTCACTTGGCGGGGCTTTTCGTGGACAACCGGTGTTGGCGCGGGTCATGCTGTCCCACAAGACGGATATGCGGGCCAGTGCGCCCGGAGGGAGGAGATACCTATGAACCTTGGAATGCGACCCGAAATTGCCGCGCTTCTGGAGCAAGTGAAAGGCATGATCCGCGATGAGATCATGCCGCTGGAGGATGAGTATCACGCCGAGATCGCAAAGGGCGACCGCTGGACCTATACCCCGCGGCAGGCCGAGATTCTCGAAGGGCTGAAAGCCAGGGCGCGTGATCGTGGGCTGTGGAACTTCTGGCTAACCGACAGCGACAAGGGGCTGGGCCTTACCACGGTGGAATACGCCTATTTCGCCGAAGAGATGGGCAAAACCCCTCTGGGGGCCGAGGTGTTCAACTGTTCCGCGCCCGATACCGGCAACATGGAAGTGTTCGAGCGTTACGGCAATGCCGAGATGAAGGAACGCTGGCTAAAACCCCTGCTCAACGGTGACATCCGCTCAGCATATCTGATGACCGAGCCAGACGTGGCCTCGTCAGATGCGACCAACATTTCGATGTCCTGTGTGCGCGACGGCGACGACTATGTCCTCAACGGCGAGAAATACTGGTCCTCGGGCGCGGGCGACCCGCGTTGCAAGGTCTATATCGTGATGGTCAAGACCGGGGATGAGGACACGCCCAAACACCAGCGGCACTCGATGATCGTGGTGCCCGCTGGTACAGACGGGATCGAAGTGTTGCGCCCGATGGAGGTCTACGGCCACGATGACGCTCCGCATGGTCACATGCATATGCGCTTTACCAATGTCCGCGTGCCAGCCTCGAACATTCTTCTGGGCGAGGGGCGCGGATTTGAGATCGCGCAGGGCCGTCTTGGGCCGGGCCGCATCCACCACTGCATGCGCGCCATTGGTCAGGCCGAGGCCGCGCTGGAACAGATGTGCCGCCGCGCGCTGGACCGCGAGGCATTCGGCAAGCCGATCGCGCATCTGGGGGCGAACTATGACATCATCGCCAACTGCCGGATGGAGATCGAGATGGTCCGCCTTCTGTGCCTGAAGACGGCGTGGTACATGGATCAGGGTGACGCCCGCGCCGCTGCGCCCTGGATCAGCCAGATCAAGGTGATGGCGCCGCAGGTCGCGCTGAAGGTGATCGACGAGGCCGTGCAAATGCACGGTGGCACCGGCATCAGCCAAGACACGCCGCTGGCCAAGATGTGGACCCACGTGCGGACCCTGCGTTTGGCCGACGGGCCGGATGCGGTGCATCGCCGTCAGGTGGCACGTGCCGAGTTGAAGAAACACACCCAGCAAAAGGTCTGAGGCGCACGGTACCCAGAGCAAGGAGCAACCGATATGGTCGACGATCACGGTGACATTCCAGACGCTGCCTTCATGCGCAAAAGCCTGATGGGAAGCCATATCGAAGCCAGCTATGCTGGCGCGCTCAGCTTCCAGCGGCGGCGTTACACCAAGGATCTGACCGGTGTGGATGTCGCCGTGACCGGCATCCCCTATGATCTGGCCGTGACCAACCGGCCCGGCACACGGCTCGGGCCACAGGCGATCCGGCAGGCCACTGCCCAGCACGCCTGGGGCCCAGTCTGGCCCTGGGGATTTGATCCGTTCGATACATTGGCGGTCACTGACTATGGTGACTGTCTGTTCGACCACGGTCGTCCGCATGAGATCCCGGCAGCAATTGAGGCGCATATCGCTCGCATCATCGAAGGTGGCGCGTCGACGCTGGTACTGGGTGGGGACCACTTCATCACCTACCCGATCCTCAAGGCATATGCCGCGAAACAAGGGCCGATTGGTCTGGTGCAGTTCGACGCCCACCGCGATGTCGAACCGGAAGAGGGTGATCGGATCGACCACGGCACCATGTTCAACATCGCCATCCGCGAGGGCATCATCGACCCGGCGCGGTCGGTGCAGATCGGCATTCGGACCTGCTACAAGGACGAGGAATCCTATGGCATGGCCGTGATCCATGCCGACAAGGTGCATGAAACCCCGGCCAGCGAGATCGCCGAAATCGTGCGTGACGTGACGGGTGGGAAGCCCAGTTATCTGACTTTCGACATCGATTTCCTCGACCCTGCTTTCGCGCCGGGCACTGGGACACCGGTGCCGGGTGGCATGTCATCCTTTCAGGCGCTGTCGATCCTGCGGGCGCTGAAGGGCGTCGAATTCGTCGGTATGGACGTTGTCGAGGTGTCGCCTCCGTTCGACCATGCCGAGATGACCGCGAATGCCGCCGCGATGATCGCAACCGAAATGCTGTGCCTTGCGGCGTGGAACAAGGGTGCGCGAGGGTAAGCAAAAACCGAGAATGGCCGAAACGAAAACAGGCGCCACCTGACCGGGGCGCCTGTTCTTTTTTGTTGTGTTGTGTGGGGCTTACCCCTGCAGCGACCGCACTTCCAACTCCCCTTCCTCGCGCGCTTTCATAGCAAGCGCAGCGGCGTGGCTTGCGGCCGCGGTGGTGTAATAGGGGATCTTGTCGAACAGAGCGACCGAGCGGATTTCGCGGCTGTCCTCGACCGCCTGCGCACCCTCGGTGGTGTTCATCACAAGGTTCACGTCGCCGTTCTTCAGCATGTCGACAATGTTGGGGCGGCCTTCATAAACCTTGTTCACCACCTCGCAGGCCACGCCATTTTCAGCCAGCCAGCCTTGGGTGCCGCGTGTCGCTACCAGCGAAAAGCCAAGTCCGGTCAGGATCTGGGCCGCGTCCAGCATCATCGGCGTCTTGTCGGCATCCTTGATCGAGATGAATGCCTTGCCCTCGGTCGGCAGGTCCATGCCCGCGCCCATCTGCGCCTTGAGGAAGGCGCGCGCAAACGAGCGGTCCCAGCCCATGACCTCGCCGGTTGATCGCATTTCGGGGCCAAGGATCGTGTCCACACCGGGGAAGCGGGCAAAGGGCAGGACCGCTTCCTTAACCGAGAACCACGGCATGTTGGGGTCGACCAGCGTCATCATGTCGGCGATCTTGGTGTCGTCCACGTCCTTGTAGGAGGGGCGCATCGGGAAGGTCGACAAGGGTTCCCCGGCCATCAGACGCGCGGCGATCGACGCGATGGCGCTGTCGGTGGCTTTGGCAACGAAGGGAACGGTGCGTGAAGCGCGCGGGTTCACCTCGATCAGGTAGATATCGCCATCCTTCACCGCGAATTGCACGTTCATCAGACCGACGACATTCAGCGCCAGCGCCAGAGCGCGGGTCTGCACCTCGATCTCGGCGATGATGTCGGCGGGCAGCGAGTAGGGCGGCAGCGAACAGGCCGAGTCGCCCGAGTGCACGCCGGCTTCCTCAATATGCTGCATGATGCCCGAGATATGGACGTTCTCGCCATCACAAAGTGCGTCGACATCCAGTTCCGTGGCGCCATCAAGATAGCTGTCGAGCAGGACCGGGCTGTCGCCCGAGACCACCACGGCCTCATTGATATAGCGTTCCAGCTGCGCCATGTCGCGCACGATTTCCATCGCGCGGCCGCCCAGAACGTAAGACGGGCGGATCACCAGCGGGAAGCCGATTTCCTTCGCGATCTCAAGCGCTTCTGCATCGGTTGAGGCGATGCCGTTATGGGGCTGTTTCAGACCAAGCTGATTGACCAGCGCCTGGAACCGCTCGCGGTCCTCGGCAAGGTCGATCGCATCCGGCGACGTGCCAAGGATCGGGATACCCTCGTCATGCAGCGCATTGGCCAGTTTCAGCGGCGTTTGGCCGCCGAACTGCACGATCACGCCGTGCAGCGTGCCATTCTGCTTTTCGACCCGCAGGATTTCCATCACGTGTTCGAAAGTCAGCGGCTCGAAATACAACCGATCCGAGGTGTCATAGTCGGTCGACACGGTCTCGGGGTTGCAGTTGATCATGATGGTCTCATAGCCGACGTCCGATAGCGCAAAACAGGCGTGACAGCAGCAATAGTCGAACTCGATCCCCTGGCCGATCCGGTTCGGGCCGCCACCAAGGATGACAACCTTCTTGCGGTCGCTGGGGCGGGCCTCACATTCGACCTCGCCCATCATCGGGACTTCGTAGGTCGAGTACATGTAGGGCGTCTGCGCCTCGAATTCGGCGGCGCAAGTGTCGATGCGCTTGAAGCTGGCAACAACACCGGCGGCGACACGTTTCTTGCGGATGTCGGATTCCGAAAACCCGGTCAGTTTGGCAAGGCGGGCGTCGGTGAAGCCCAGCATCTTGAGGTCACGCAGGCCGTCGGCATCCGACGGCAGGCCGTTTGCCCGCACGCCTTCCTCGGCCTCGACGATCTCTCGGATACGGGCCAGGAACCACGGGTCGAACATGGTGACGCCGTGGATCTCGTCATCGGTCAGGCCGTGGCGCATCGCTTGCGCGATGGTGCGCATCCGATCCGGCGTCTGTTTCGAGATCGCCTTGACCACGGCCGCCTTATCCGGTGCACCCTCGATTTCGACCTCGTCGAACCCGGTCAGGCCCGATTCCATCGACGCCAGTGCCTTTTGCAGCGATTCGTGGATGGTGCGACCGATGGCCATGGCTTCGCCCACCGACTTCATCGCGGTGGTCAGATAGGGTTCGGAGCCTGGGAATTTCTCGAAGGCAAATTTCGGGATCTTGGTGACGACATAGTCGATGGTCGGCTCGAACGATGCGGGTGTGACCTTGGTGATGTCGTTGTCCAGCTCGTCCAGAGTGAAGCCCACGGCCAGTTTCGCGGCGATCTTGGCAATCGGGAAGCCGGTCGCCTTTGACGCCAGTGCGGACGAGCGCGACACGCGCGGGTTCATCTCGATCACCACCATGCGGCCATCGGCGGGGTTCACCGCCCATTGCACGTTCGACCCACCGGTCTCGACGCCGATTTCGCGCAACACGGCGATCGAACCGTTGCGCATGATCTGGTATTCCTTGTCGGTCAGCGTCAAGGCAGGGGCCACGGTGATCGAGTCACCGGTATGGACGCCCATCGGGTCGACGTTCTCGATCGAGCAAACGATGATGGCGTTGTCGGCCTTGTCGCGCACGACCTCCATCTCGTATTCCTTCCAGCCCAGCAGACTTTCGTCGACCAGGATCTGGTTCACCGGCGATGCATCCATACCGGTGCGGCAATAGTGAATGTAATCCTCGCGGTTATAGGCCACGCCGCCGCCGGTGCCGCCAAGGGTAAAGGCAGGGCGGATGATGGCGGGAAGGCCGATGTCCTCAAGTGCTTCCAGCGCCAGTTCGACGCCCTTTGCAAGGTCGGCCTGACCGTTTTCCTTCTTGGGTGCAGTGATGATCGTGGCGCGCGGGTTTTCTAATCCGATCCGGTCCATCGCCTCGCGGAACAGCTTGCGGTCCTCGGCCATCTCGATGGCGTCGCGCTTGGCGCCGATCATCTCGACGCCGAATTTTTCCAGAACGCCCATTTCTTCCAGTGCAAGAGAGGTGTTCAGCCCGGTCTGCCCGCCCATGGTCGGCAGCAGCGCGTCGGGGCGTTCCTTTTCGATGATCTTGGCGACAACTTCCGGCGTAATCGGCTCGATGTAAGTGGCGTCGGCCAGTTCCGGGTCGGTCATGATCGTGGCCGGGTTCGAGTTCACGAGGATGACCCGATACCCTTCTTCGCGCAGCGCTTTACAGGCTTGCGCCCCGGAATAGTCGAACTCGCAAGCCTGACCAATGACGATGGGACCAGCCCCGATGATCATGATGGACTGGATATCTGTTCTTTTCGGCATGGCAGACCTCAGGCTTTGGCGGGCGATGACAGGAGGGGAGTCGCCCGAATACGCAAATTGTCGTGGGTTATAGACATCGCGGCCCCATGTTCAAGAGGGATCGGAAAAGAGTTGCCATGTGCCGCATCCGGCTTTGCAGCTTGGGAGGGCGGGGTATAGGAACAGGCCGACCAAATGGGGGATGGATTGCGGATTCGTTTTGATCAGGGGCCTGGGGGCGGCGCGGCGGAGTTTTCCGCGCCCGTTCGGATGATCGTCGCAGACACGGTGGATCAGGTTGCGCCGGCGCTGGCCGCACTGGATCAGGCGCGCGCCGACGGGTTCTGGGTCGCCGGTTTCGCATCTTACGAGATGGGTTATGCACTTGAGCCGCGCCTCGCGCCGATGATGCCGGACGAACGCAGGGTGCCTCTGATCTGTTTCGGAGTGTATCGCCGTCCTGAGGGCAATCTGCGACCACGGGTGTCGGCGGAACCCCCGTCCCGAAAGGCGGTCGAGGGCGGCCCGGCGATGGCGGACACCACGCTCAATTTTGAATTGAAAGCTCTATGGTCGGGCGAACGTTATGCCACTGCCTTCAACACTGTTCACGACCTGATCGGTGCCGGCGATATCTATCAGGCCAACCTGACCTTTCCGCTGGAAGGCACGACCACGGCGGACCCAGAGGCTCTTTATGACCTACTGACCGCACGTCAGACCGTCGGATACGGGGCATTTGTCGAAGCCGATGGCATACCGGCCATCCTGTGCCGCTCTCCCGAGCTGTTTTTCCGCACGGATGCTCACGGCATGATCGAGACGCGCCCCATGAAGGGCACCCAGCCGCGCGGCGAAACGGCGGAACAGGACGCCGCCAACCGTGCCTTCCTTGCTGCCGATCCAAAGAACCGGGCCGAAAACCTGATGATCGTCGATCTTCTGCGCAACGACCTGTCGCGCGTTGCCGTGCCGGGGTCGGTGCGTGTGCCCGAACTGTTCAAGATCGAGACCTATGCGACGGTTCATCAAATGACCTCGCGCGTGCTGGCAAGGTTGCAGCCCGACGCGGGGCTGGACGCGATTTTTCGCGCGCTGTTCCCCTGCGGGTCGATCACAGGGGCCCCGAAGCTGCGCGCAATGGAGGTGCTGCGCGACGTCGAACCCCATGCCCGCGATATCTATTGCGGTACGATCGGCTGGGCTGCGCCGGATGGCGCGTCCGTGTTCAACGTGGCGATCCGCACGATGTTGGTCGACAAGGACCGGGTGACGTTGAATGTCGGGGGCGGGGTGGTCTGGGATTCGACCGCATCGTCGGAATATGAGGAGGCCCTATGGAAAGCGCGTTTCGCGACCCGGTTCCAGACGGAACCCGACTGATTGAAACTTTCGGTTGGTGGCCCGGAGAAGGGGCGCGGCGACTGGAGCTGCATCTTGACCGGATGTGCAGTTCTGCCCGCGCTTTGGGGTTTCCGTATTCGCGCACTGCGGCGCAGTCTGCGGTCGCAGTTTCCTCGGACGTTCCGATGCGTTGCCGCCTGACGTTGGGGGTGGATGGATTTACCTTTACCTCGGCACCATTGGGGCAGGGGCCAAGCGGCCCCTGGCGGCTGATGATCTCGGATACACGGCTGGACCCGCGCGACATGTGGCTGCGGCACAAATCCTCAAACCGCGCGCTTTATGACCGGACTCGCGCCGACCTGCCCGAGGGCATCGACGAAGTTCTGTTCCTGAATCAGCGTGGAGAGGTCTGCGAAGGCACGATCACCAATGTCTTTGCGGAACTGCCGGGGCGTGGGCTGGTGACACCACCGTTGCGGTCGGGCGTGTTGCCCGGCATTCTGCGCCGGGAGATGATCGAAAGTGGCAAGGCCCAGGTTGGGCTTTTGCATGTCGAAGACCTTCGCAGCGCGACCGCCCTCAAGCTTGGGAATTCGCTTCGTGGTCTGATTGACGCGGTTTTCTGAATGACCGCACTGGTAATGGAGACCCCGGCGCCCTAGCTGAAAGGGATGTCGACCACCGCCACCCTTGCCGGATTCCAGTTGCACCCTGCCTCTCGCCTGTGGCTATGGGCTGAGTTCGTGACCTTCTACCTGGTCGCCCCGGTCGCCATTGCAGTTTTCCTGCCCGCGACATGGATGTTTCCTGCATTGTTTCTGGTGACGGGGATCGGTCTGGTTCTACTGCATGTCACCAAAGGGTTTGACTGGCACGATCTGCGCCACGGTCTCGACGCGGTGCGGCCGAGAGACATGTTGTTGTTCGCCGTTCTGATGCTTGGCCTGTGCCTTGCGGTGATCATGGCCACTGCCCCGGGTCAGGCGTTTGCGCTTCTGAAGCAGAATCCCGGCATGCTGCTGGTCATTGCGTTGTTCTACCCGATAGTTTCCGCCCTGCCGCAGGAAGTGATCTTTCGGCCATTATTTTTCCGGCGCTACGGCCGCATCCTGCCGGGCGGCAAAAAGGCAATAGTTCTGAACGCGGCCGTCTTCTCGTTGGCGCACCTGATGTACTGGAGCGGGATTGTGGCGGTGATGACCTTCGTGGGCGGGCTGCTTTTTGCCTGGGCCTATGAAATCCGCCGCTCGTTTCTTCTAGCGCTGGCTTTGCATTCGGTTGCCGGAGTGGTTCTGTTTGCCGTTGGGCTGGGTATCTATTTCTATTCCGGCAACGTCGTCAGGCCGTTTTAGGCCGGTTCCGCCCCAACCTCCCTTGACTTTGCCGCCCCGAAAAGGTGTATCGGCGCGACTTTACCCATTCACCCTTCCCGAGGGAGCGACCATGCACGCCTTTCGCAGCCATACCTGCGCCGATCTGAACAACTCCAATGTCGGTGAAACCGTCCGTCTTTCGGGCTGGGTCCACCGTGTTCGCGACCACGGCGGCATCCTGTTCATCGACCTGCGGGATCACTACGGGGTGACACAAGTTCTCTGCGACCCGGATTCGCCGGTGTTCAGCGAGATGGAAAAGGTCCGGTCCGAGTGGTGCATTCGCATCGACGGCAACGTCAAGGCGCGCGACCCCGAACTGGTGAATCCGAAACTGCCGACCGGCGAGATCGAGGTTTTCGTGCGTGATCTTGAAGTTCTCGGCGCCGCCGACGAATTGCCGCTGATGGTGTTCGGCGATCAGGAATACCCGGAAGAAACCCGTCTGAAATACCGCTTTCTCGACCTGCGCCGCGAGCAGATGCAGGAGAACATGAAGCTGCGTTCGGACGTTGTCGCCTCGATGCGCAAGCGCATGTGGGATCAGGGTTTCCGCGAATACCAGACCCCGATCATCACGGCCTCGTCGCCCGAAGGTGCGCGTGACTTCCTCGTGCCATCGCGCCTGCATCCCGGCAAGTTCTATGCGCTGCCGCAGGCACCGCAACAGTTCAAGCAGTTGATGATGGTCGCCGGTTTCGACAAGTATTTCCAGATCGCGCCCTGTTTCCGCGACGAGGATCCGCGCGCCGACCGCTCGCCCACCGATTTCTATCAGCTCGATATGGAAATGTCGTTTGTCACCCAACAGGATGTGTTTGACACGATCCAGCCGGTTTTGAAGGGCATTTTCGAAGAATTCGGCGGCGGCCGGAAGGTCGATCAGGACTGGCCGCAGATTTCCTATGCGGATGCCGCAAAATGGTATGGCACCGACAAGCCGGACCTCAGGAACCCGATCAAGATGCAGGATGTGTCCGAGCATTTCCGCGGCTCGGGTTTTGCGATCTTCGCCAAGCTGCTTGAGCAGGACGGCACCGAAATCCGCGCCATTCCCGCCCCCACGGGCGGCAGTCGCAAGTTTTGCGACCGGATGAACAAATTCGCGCAAGAACAGGGTCTGCCGGGGATGGGCTATATTTTCTGGCGCGATCAGGGCGAAGGAATGGAAGCAGCTGGACCGCTAGCCAAGAATATCGGCCCCGAGCGCACCGAGGCGATCCGCCAGCAGCTGGGCCTTGGAATTGGTGATGCGGCCTTCTTCCTTGGCGGCAAACCCAAGGCGTTCGAACCCGTGGCTGGCCGTGCCCGTGACGTGATTGGTCGAGAACTGGGTCTTCTGGATGAAGACCGGTTTGCCTTTGCCTGGATCGTGGATTTCCCGATCTACCAACAGGACGAAGAAACCGGCGAACTTGATTTCGACCATAACCCGTTCTCGATGCCGCAAGGGGGCATGGCAGCGCTGGAAGGCGATCCGCTGGCCGTGCGCGGCTATCAGTATGACCTTGCTTGCAACGGCTATGAACTGGTCTCGGGCGCGATCCGAAACCACCAGCCCGAAATCATGTTCAAAGCGTTCGAACTGGCGGGCTATGGCGAGGATGAAGTTCGCAAGCGGTTCGGCGGCATGGTCAACGCCTTCAAATACGGCGCCCCGCCGCACGGTGGCTGCGCGGCTGGCGTGGACCGGATCGTGATGCTGCTGGCTGACCAGCAGAACATCCGCGAAGTCGTGATGTTCCCGATGAACCAGCGCGCCGAAGACCTGATGATGAACGCGCCCAGCGATCCGACGTCGGATCAGCTGATGGAGCTTGGCCTTCGGGTGATCCCGCAGGATTGATCCTAAAAACAACCTGCACATGGGCCGCCCGTTCGGGCGGCCTTTGTCGTTTTCGGCGCAACATTGCCGATTGCCGCCGTTTTTGTGTGCGGCTTCGGTAATGTGATGCCCCGGTCATGGTATTCGCCACTATCATGCCGGGGAAACTCTAGGGAATTTGCCAGCAGGAGGGCGGCGTGCGTTTTGATCCGGCATTGGCGGAAATGCGGTTCGGCTATGGGCTTTCGCCTTCAATCGCACCGCCCCTCGGCCTGGCGGACATGCTGTCCCGCCTGAGCGGGCCGGATTTGATGTCACAGAAATACCCGATCGAAAACTACGATCAATTCACAGCCCGCATCGGTGAATTCATCGCAGCTCGGGGCGAAAGAAAAAAAGCCAAGGGAACAGCCGGGGAAAAGGCTGCGCAAAAAGCCATGCGCAGGATTGTACGTCGGTCGCGCCGTCAGGCAACCCTGTCGCTTGGCGCGTCCCTGTTGCGGCGGGCAAGGACCGCCGATGCCTTTCGCGAACGGCTGGAGTTTTTCTGGGCCGACCACTTTTCCGTTGTGGCCAAGGGCCAACGCATGGCGGGGGTCGTGCCGTCTTATTCGGAAAGTGCGATCCGGCCTTTTGTGGGGGCCACATTCAGCGAACTGTTGAAATCCGCGGTTTTGCACCCGGCCATGTTGAACTTTCTCGACCAGAATGCCTCGGTTGGGCCGAACAGCGCGCTTGCGGCCCGCGAGGACGGCAAGGGGCTGAACGAGAACCTCGCGCGCGAGATTTTGGAGCTTCATACGCTTGGGGTGGATGGCCCCTATTCCCAGACCGATGTGCGCCAGTTGGCAGAACTTCTGACCGGGCTTGGAACCAACAGGGACGGCGCAATGGTGTTTCGCCATCGCCGGGCGGAGCCCGGGGCCGAAACTGTTTTGGGACGCAGCTATTCCGGAGAGTTTGCCGAAATCGAAGATATCCACGCGGTCCTGGACGACCTGTCAGCGCATCCGGCAACAGCACGTCACATTGCTGGCAAACTCGCGCGCCATTTCGTGTCCAACAATCCAGACCCTGATCTGGTGGCAGCGATTGAAGCAAAGTTCCTTGAGACCGGCGGCGCTTTGTTGCCCACCTATGAGGCGATGCTGACCCATCCTGCGGCATGGGACCAGGCCGGGGGCAAGATCAAGCAGCCGATCACCTTCGTCGCATCCGCCTTCCGCGCGCTGGATGCGTCGGACCGAGACCTGGGCGGTGTTGACAGAAATCAGCTGGTGCAAATGGTCGATGCACCGCTTGCCCGGATGGGGCAAGCGTGGGGGCGCCCGCTTGGGCCGGATGGCTGGCCCGACCATGACAGTCACTGGATCACGCCGCAGGGGTTGGCGGCGCGGTTGCAGTGGGCGCTGATGGCGCCATCCATGCTGCGGCGGGGGCTTGTTGATCCGCGCCAGCTGGTCGGCCAGGCGCTGGGGCCAAGGGCGACCGAGACATTGCATTTCGCCGCCAGCGCCGCCGAAACCCGGCGTGAGGGTGTCGCGCTTGTGCTGACGTCACCAGCGTTCCAAAGGCACTAGGAGAGATCACATGACACGAATGTCGACGCGTCGGTCCTTTCTTTTGCGCTCTGGGGCGCTGGGCTGTTCGCTGGCGGCCAGCCCGATTTTGACCCCTGTCGGTCTTGCATCCGCGCCGGGCGACAATCGACTTGTGGTGATCATCCTGCGTGGCGGCGTCGATGGTTTGGACGTCGTGCGCCCGATCGGGGACCCGGCTTTTCAATCTGCCCGCCCCGGCCTATTGAACAGCAGCGAGGTGGGTATCGATCTGACCGGTTTTTTTGCGCTTCACCCGGCGCTTTTGCCACTGATGCCGCTCTGGACGGCGGGTGAGCTTGGCTTCGTGCATGTCGCCTCGACCCCGTATCGAGACAAGCGCAGCCATTTTGACGGCCAGGACCTTTTGGAGGCGGGGACGGTGGACCTCTCGGGTGGTGGACGCGAAGGGTGGTTGAACCGGCTGGTGCAGGTGCTGCCCGGCGCTAATGCCCGGACCGCGTTTTCCGTGGGTGATGGCGAGATGCTGATCGCGGCTGGCGCGGCGGAAGTGTCGAACTGGTCGCCTTCTGTTGACGTTGTCCTTAGTGCAGCCGGGTTGGGACTTCTGCGACAGGTCATGGCCGAGGATCCGGTGTTTGCCCGCGCGATGTCGGAGGCGGTCGAGCTGGCTGCCCTTGATGGGGATCAGGTAGTGTTTCCCGATACGCATGATGGCAGGATGGAGGCGATGGTTGAGGACATGCAGCCCATCCCTCGGGGCGACGGTCATCTGCGTATCGCGGAATTCGCTGCCAGCCAACTGCGTCACGAGACACGGATCGCCACCTTCTCGCTTGGGGGATGGGACACGCATCGCAACCAGAAGAACGCGTTGAAAGGACCGCTTGGCCGGTTGGCGGACACGATTCTGGCGCTGAAACAGGGCTGCGGCGCGGATGTGTGGGGCAAGACCACGGTTCTGGCGATGACCGAGTTTGGCCGCACCGTTCGTGAAAACGGTACCGGCGGAACGGACCATGGCACAGGGGGCATGATGCTGGTGGCGGGCGGTGCGGTGCGCGGCGGCAGGGTGCATGGCCTGTGGCCGGGTTTGGACGAGGCGTCGCTCTATGATCGGCGCGACCTGATGCCGACCTCGGACCTGCGCGGCTGGGCGGCCTGGGCGATGCGCGCCAGTTTTGGTGTAGTGCGCTCAGAGCTTGAGCGCAGCGTGTTTCCAGGCCTCGACTTGGGCGATGACCCTGGCCTGATGCTGTGAACGATCCCGCTTGGCCGCGCTAGGTTGCTGTGACAGTGTAACGCCAGCAATTTGACGGATCACAGGTTCCATGACCAACACAAGACCCCTTGGTTTCGCAGTTCCGGGCTGGACCACGCGCCCGCTGCCCGGCGATGCCATCCTTGAAGGCCGCTACGCCCGGCTGGAACCTCTGGATGCCGAGAAACACGCGGCGCTTTTGTTCCGGGCGTATGAGCAGGATGACTGGTTGTGGGACTACATGCCCTATGGCCCGTTTCACTCTGCGGCGCAGTATCATCGCTGGGTGCGCGAGACCGTGGCCAATCCCGACCATCGGTTCTATGCGATCTATGACAAAGAGGCGGCGCGCTTTGGCGGAGTAGCCTCGTACCTGCGTATGAAGCCCGCGGCAGGGTCGATCGAGGTCGGCAACATCAACTTCGCGCCCTGCCTGCAAAGAAGTCGTGCGGCGACGGATGCGATGTTCCAGATGATGAAATGGGCGTTTGAAGCGGGCTATCGCCGCTATGAGTGGAAATGCGATGCGCTGAACGCAGGTTCGCGACGAGCGGCGCAGCGGTTGGGGTTGAGTTACGAGGGCGTGTTCCGGCAGGCGCTGGTTTACAAGGGGCGCAACCGGGATACGGCGTGGTTCGCCGCAATCGACCGTGAGTGGCCCGCGCTGAAACAGGCGTTCGATGTCTGGCTTTCCCCGGCGAATTTCGACGGGGAAGGGCGGCAATCCGAGGCGCTGTCGGATCTGACTGGGTTGGTGCGGGTGGCAAACGATCCGTCGTTGGGCGTCAACTAGTTCAGATCCTTGGCTGGTTTGCCAACCGATGCTGCAATGCGGTTCTGAGCGTTGCAACACGGTTGCGCCCGTCTGCGCCCGAAATTGCATTTGCCGCATCCAGCAATCCCTTGTCCTCGACACTGCGCGCGATGCCAGACAGGAATTGCGCGACATAGGCCAGATCCCGTGCCGAGGCCGCCCCCTCCAGCGCCTCGACCGCGTGGGCAAGATCATCCTTCAACGACACCGGGTCGGGTGCGATCCGATCATTTGGCATTTTACGCGGACCGGGCGGATGCAGGTCAGCAGGCAAGTGGCGCAGGATCAATGTCTGAAAAACCGCGAGCGACGAGACCGGCTTTGCCAGAAACCCGTCCGACCCAGCCGCGATCGACGCGTCCTCGGCAAAAACATCTCCGCTGGTGCCCAGGATCACCGGCAGGCGGGGCACCGCATTGGACAACTCTTCGATCAACTCGGCCCCCGAACCGTCAGGAAGCCCGAGATCGATGATTGCAACCGTGGGCCGGTAGACCCGTAGGTGGCGATGCGCGGCCGCCAAACTGTCGGCTCGGCGAATGCGAGCGCCCGAGCGCAGCGACATCTGTCTCAGCGCTTCGCAGGCAAACAGGCTGTCCTCGACAATCAGGATGGTCTGACCCAGAAGCGGATGCGCGACTGTCGGCGTTTGCAGCAGAGAGAACGGTGACAGATCGTCCATGGAAACCTCCATTCCAGAGGGGATTACCATAGGGCTGCGATGGTGAACGTAGGGTTAATAATGAAATCCGGTGCGTGTTAGCGCTGACGCGGCGGCCTGTCGCTTGCCATGCCAAAATCCGCGCCCCATAACCGGGCCACTTGAGAAAACACCAGAAAGGACTCCGCCATGATCGGTCGCCTTAACCATGTTGCCATCGCCGTTCCCGACCTCGATGCCGCCAGCGCACAATATCGAAACGCGCTTGGCGCAAAGGTAGGAGACCCGCAGGATGAACCCGATCACGGGGTTACCGTGGTGTTCATCGAACTGCCCAATACCAAGATCGAATTGCTTTATCCGCTGGGAGACAACAGCCCGATCCAGGGTTTCCTTGACAAGAACCCTTCGGGTGGCATTCACCATGTCTGTTACGAGGTCGAGGACATCATTGCCGCACGCGATCACCTGAAATCCACTGGCGCACGTGTTCTGGGAACGGGCGAGCCGAAGATCGGCGCCCACGGCAAGCCGGTGCTGTTTTTGCATCCAAAGGATTTCAACGGCTGTCTGGTAGAACTGGAACAGGTCTGACACCATGCCCCCTTGCCCGGCCCCGGTGACGTGTTACATCGGGGCTGACGCAACCCAAAGGTCCGCTCATGTCCATCACCTCTGCCATCGTCCTTTATGCTGTGATCTGGTTCATGTCCTTCCTGATCGCGATCCCGATCCGGCTTCAGACGCAGGGCGACGTTGGGAAGGTGGTGCCGGGGACACATGCAGGCGCGCCTGAACACCACTATCTGAAAAAGAAGGCGTGGATCGTCAGCGGGGTCTCGGCCGTGATCTGGCTGATCCTGTTCTGGATCATCACGACAGGTCAGATCACCGTGCGCGATCTGGATGTGCGCGGGGTCATGTCCCCGTCTTCTGCGACAGCTGATGATAAAGCTGAGTAAACGTCGCTGCGCCCAGGATCGGGATCAACAGGTTCACGAGCGGCAGGGATAGCGGCACGGCCATCAGCGTTCCAGCCAACCAGATCGTTCCCGCATATCGTCGGCGCATCTCTTTCGCGCCCTCACGACCGACCCGGCGCATGGCGGCCAGTTGGAAGTATTCGCGCCCCAGAAGAAATCCGTTCAGAGCCCAGAAAATGAACATCGAGAACGGAGGGAACATCGCGTAGACGATGAACGCCAGGACGTTAGCAACAATCAGGATACCAAGAAAAGACAGCGTATCGCGCAGCGCGTCGCCAAAAGGCACGTTCATGGCCGGTGGCAAGTCGGGATAGTGCTTGTCCTCGACCGCCTGCGCGACCTCGTCCAGGAACATTGACGTGATGGCCGAGGCGACAGGCACCATAAGGAACACCGAGAGGACGATCATCAACAGGAAGGACGCTCCCGAAAGCAGCTGGCCGATCCATGTGACATCGCCCAGCGTGTCGGCCAGGAACTCTTCCGCGCCGATCAGTTCGAAAAACCACAGCAACCCGGCATAGGCCGCGACCAACAGGGCGAAAGTCAGGCCGATGCCGAGGAACAGAACCTTGCGGAACCGCGGATCACCCAGCTGCCCGAGCGCCTTGAAGAAGGATGAAACGACTACGACGAGACCCAAGTGATCTTCCTTTCCGGGTCGGGGCGGGGGCGTTCGGGCGGGGCCATCTTCTCGGTCCCGATGTGGATAAAGCCCGCCAACCGCTCATGCGGAGCAAGGTCCAGGCCACGGGCCAGAAACTCGGGATCATGGGCCGGCCAGCCAGACAGCCAGTTCGCGCCCCAGCCGGCGGCAAGTGCGGCATTGAGAAGCTGAAGGCATACCGCGCCAGCGGAATAGGTCTGTTCAATGGCCGGGACTTTTTCCGAAATCACCGGGCTTTCGACCACCGCAACCGCAAGATCAGCCATGTCGAACTGGCTGTGGGATTTGGCGATCTTGTCCGCGTCCAGCCCCAATTCGACACCACGAGACTGCGCAAGGCCCGCCAGCCGTTCGAGCGCGCCTTTTTCCAATACGATCAGCCGCCAGGGTTCCAGTTTGCCATGGTCGGGGCTGCGCAGGGCGGCTTCAAGAATGGGCTGCAATTCGTCCCGTGTTGGCACGGGCCCCGTCAGTGTCTTTGCCGGGCGCGAGCGGCGGGTCAGCAGAAACTCAAGTGCCGCTTCGTTTTTCTGGGGCATGTCCTGTCCTCTTGGTGGTCGCGAGTTTGCCTTGGCGACATGTCTGGTCTCAGGTGCCGGGTGTCAACCTTGGCCTGCGGGTTTGTCGAAGAAACCCGCCATTTCCGCAATCTGCCCGGATACGAAAGTTTCAAACCGCTTGTTCGGCTGGCGCTTTCGAAACGTGTCGGCCAACGGGTCAGGGGCGGTCATTGCGCTGCCTGAAAGTTCCTCCAGAACGGCATGGCCGCAAAACGGGACATAGACCTCGGAATAGCCACCCTCATGGACAAGGACCAGCTTGCCGTCGCAATGTCGGTCGGCGGCATTCATCAGCTGGCGTGTCATGGTGCGGAAGGTCTCGGCAGTGGCGAACATGCGCGACAGCGGGTCGATGGCCGAAGCGTCAAACCCGCAGGCGACGACGATCAGGTCGGGCTTGAAGCGGTCGATCGCTGGCAGGACAATGCGGGCCATCGCCTCGACATAGCTGTTGTGACCGGCGCCCGGAGGCAGTGGAACGTTGATATTGTATCCAAGGCCCGCGCTTTTGCCCCGGTCGCCGATGTCGCCGGTATCCAGCGGGTAGTTGTGTTCCTGATGCAAGGAGATCGTCAGCGTGTCATCGCGATCAAAATAGATCGCTTCGGTGCCGTTGCCGTGATGCACGTCCCAGTCGACCACCACAACGCGCCCCAACAGCCCCTTGGCGCGGGCCGATTCCAATGCGATCGGAATATTGGCCAACAGGCAAAACCCATTGGGCCAGTCGGGAAGGCAATGATGCCCCGGAGGGCGCGACAGGGCATAGGCATTATCCACCTTGCCCGTCATCACCGCCTCGACCGCCGCAATGGACAGTCCCGCCGACAGCGCCGCAACCTCATATCCGCCTTGTCCGAACGGAGTGCGCAGGCCCAACTCGCCACCACCGGCATCTGACATTTCCTTGAATGTATCCAGATAGCTGGCCGGATGGACGCGCAACAGGTCGTCGCGGCTGGCTTCCGGGGCCGAAGCCAAAGCCAGGTCGTCCGCCAGTCCTGTTACGTCGATCAGGTTTTTCAACCGCCGCTTGGTCTCGGGGCTTTCGGGCAGGCCGCCCGCCGCCATCGGTTGCACTAGACCACCCACTGGCAGGGTCATTGCGTAGTTGCCGCCCGAGTGCCAAAAACACCTCTCGTCCCAGAAAAAACCAGTGGTCATGCTTGCCCTCGTCCCAAGTGTCAGGCGACCATAACGCCGCCCAAACGGAATTGTAAATCACGGCCCATGCCCGACGACCTGACCCACCTTGCCACCCCCGGCACCGAGATCGCGGTGCGCGTGACCCCCAAGGCGTCGCGCAATTTGGTCAAGGTCGAAGCCGATGGCATTCGGGTCTATGTCACCGTGGTGCCGGAAGGTGGCAAGGCAAACGCGGCGGTGCAAAAACTGCTCGCCAAAGCGCTGGGTGTCGCCAAGTCTCGGTTGGTTCTCGTGCGGGGCCAGACAAGTCGGGACAAGGTATTCCGGGTGGAGTAACCCGGTTATTTGTTCTCGGGGCGCAATTGGTAAACCCCTTCCGGCAGGTTCAGCGCGGCCGCAAGGTCACGTAGCTGCTCCATCGAGAAGGTGATCAGCTGCACCTCTTCGGTACGCGGATCAAGCTGCTCGACCGTGATGCAGTCTTCGAACATATTGATGGTGATGTCCTCCTGTCGCGCGGGCGATGCCTCGTCGACAAGGGTGACTACGGTGGCGTCAAATTCGTGCTCGATGCTGAACATGGTGTCAGGTTATCCGCTGCTGCGGCGCACGCAAGAACAATACGCTGGAAGGCGGCGTGTATCTGACCTAGGTTCGGTGCGTTTCCAGACCGTTTGGGTGGGTATGATGTTGTTCCGCTTTCTGATTCTTGCTGCGCTGGTGCCCCTTGCCGCCTGCCAGACAACCACCGCGTCTGCGCCCGAAAAGGCCAGCGCCGCCAGCTTCGAACCGCTGCCATTCAGGGGGGCTGCGTCGACGGCGGGGTTCTCGACGGTTGTCGCGCGGGTTGAACCTGTGGCCGAGCGCGAATGCCGCCGCCGCACACGTGGGGTGAACTGCGACTACAAGATTTTGGTGGATGACCGCCCGAACCAGCCGTCGAATGCCTATCAGACCGTGGACAAGGAGGGGCGACCCCTGATCGTGTTCACCAAGGCTCTGCTGAACGAAGCGCAGAACGGCGACGAAATCGCATTTGTGATGGGCCACGAGGCGGCGCATCACATCGAAGGCCATCTGCAATCGACCCAGACCAACGCCGCCGTGGGCGCTTTGATCCTGTCCGGGCTGGTTGCGGCTTCGGGTGCAGATCCGTCGCTGATCAGCAATGCCGTCGACGTCGGTGCGATGCTGGGGTCGCGCACATACAGCAAACAATACGAGCTCGAGGCCGACAGGCTGGGGACGATCATCGCACATAATGCCGGGTTCGACCCCATCCGGGGCGCGGTGTTCTTCCAGCGTATCCCCGATCCCGGTGACGCCTTCCTTGGCACGCATCCGCCGAACCAGGACCGAATTCGGATCGTGCATCAGACCGCGCGCGGCTTCTGAGCGGCGCGCATGTTGCAGTTTGAAAACGTCGTCACCGACCGGGGCTCCAAATATGCGGTGTCCGGCGGACCGGTTCGAAACCGGGCCGAGGTCGATCAGTTCCTGAAAAAACTGAAGCGTGTCCGCAAATACGCCAAGGCCACGCACAATACTTGGGCGGTGCAGCTTTCGGACGGGACGCCGATCAAAGGGGACGACGGAGAATCGGGGGCGGGGATGGTGATCCTGCGCATGTTGGAGAGGGAAGGGGTGACCGACCACATCATTGTCGTGACCCGCTGGTATGGCGGCACCAAACTGGGCGGGGACCGGTTCCGGCGGGTGCAGGACTGTGTAAGGCATTACATAGACGCGATTTCTTCCGATTGATTCAGGTCAAGGGACGATTCGGGCCCATCTGTTAGCGTTGATCCCACGCTTAATGCGCGGCCGCCTCGCGGTGGTTCAGGAGGGATGGAAGCGAAACAGGAGGGGTCCATGAAACCCTTGGGCAAGACGAATACGCATTACTGGTTGGCCCAGCAGATGGCCAAGATCACCGAGACCGATCTGGTGACGGCGATGGAGAAAGCCGAGCTGACCCAGGCGGACTGGGCCGAGATGGTCACCGCCTGCCGAGGCTGCAATTGGGGCGACAAGTGCCAGAAATGGCTGGACCTGCACCCGGAGCCTGTCGAAACGGCCCCCAAGTCCTGTTGCAACGGAACGCGCTACGAAGCACTGCGCGAAGCGCTTGAGGACATGGCTGCATGAGCAGAATCGAACATCTTGGCGACCCGGTGCAGCATTTCTGGTTGACCAGAAGTGTCGCGCGGTCGCTGGGGCTTTCGTTTTCCGAGGCAATGGCAGAAGGGCATATCAGCCAGTCGGAGTACGCCGCGCTTGTGACGCGCTGCCGACGGTGCCCCCATGTCGCCGCGTGTCAGGACTGGTTGGGCAATGAGGGGCTGAGCGCCTCTGCCGCGCCCGGGTTCTGTGCAAATGCCGGGGTTTTGGACAGGCTGCGAGACGCGGCCAAACGCAGGTCACGAGGGAGGGCAATATGAAACTGACCGAGAAACTGGACCGTCACTCTGATCTTGTTGGCCGAATGTCGGACGCTGTTGGAACCGACTGGGCCCAAGTGCTTGACCAGTCGCCCGAGATGGTCACCAGATACCGCAATGCCGTGCTGACATGTACACATTGCAAGAAGGTGGGCGAATGTCAGGGCTGGCTGTCCGAACATGACCACGCCGCCCACACGCCGGACTACTGCCTGAACAAGGATCTTCTGGAAGATCTTGCAGCACGCACCTGATGGCGGTTGAATTCGGTTGATCCGGTCCCTTGCCTTGCCTCAGGATGGGCGCAAGGGGATTAATCCATGCTCTACTTCTTCAAACGTCTGCGGCTTCGGATCATCTGGAGCTGGGCTGGCTGTGTCGACGCATGGCGGAACGAGCATTCGTTCCGCAGCTGGGTCTGGGCCAATCTGGTTTCGGCGGTGCTTGCCTTTGTTCTGCCCCTGACCGGAGCCGAGCGCGCACTGATCCTGGCGTTGGGTGTGATCGTTCTGGCCTTCGAATTGCTGAACACGGCGATTGAGCGGGCGGTCGATTTTGTGTCGCAGGTCCAGCACCCGTTGGCGGGGCGGGCAAAAGATGCTGGCAGCGCCGGTGTCGCCGTCGCCGCGATTGCAGCGGGGATCGCCTGGGTGGTCGTTCTGATCTGGTGACGAGTTTCCGGCCCCAATCGTTCAGGCGGCGCGCAATTCCAGAATTTGCCGCGCTTCCTGCCACGTCGCCACAGGGCGTTCATATTTCTCACAGATTTCTACCGCGCGGGTGACCAGCGCGGCGTTTGAAGGCGCAAGCGTGTTCCGGTCCCATCGGATGTTGTCCTCAAGCCCGGTGCGGGTGTGGCCACCAGCGGCGATGCACCATTCGTTCACCACAACCTGACCCGGTCCAACCCCGGCCGCGCACCATTCTGCTTCGGGGGCAAGCCGTTCCATCGTACGGACGTAGTAGTCGAATACGTCCTTGTCGACGGGCATTGCGTTCTTCACCCCCATGACGAACTGCACATAAAGCTTGCCGGCGATCCGTCCTTCGCGGTTCATACGGACGGCCTGGTGGATGTGGCTGAGGTCAAAGGCCTCGATCTCGGGCTTGACGTCATACTTGATCATCTCTTCCTGCAACCACGCGATCAATTCGGGGCTGTTTTCGTAAACCCGTGTCGGAAAGTTGTTCGACCCGACCGAAAGCGAGGCCATGTCCGGCCGCAACGGAAGCATGCCTCCGCGCTCGCGGCCCGACCCGCTGCGCCCGCCCGTCGAAAGCTGCACAATCATGCCGGGGCAGTGTTTGCGGATACCTTCCATCAGGCGTCCAAAACGCTCGGGGTCCGAGCTTGGCGTGCCATCGTCCAAGCGGACATGGCAATGGGCGATCGCAGCACCCGCTTCGAACGCGGCGTGGGTGCTTTCGATCTGTTCCTCGACGGTGATCGGAACTGCGGGGTTGTCGGATTTCTTGGGTACCGAACCGGTGATTGCGACACAGATGATGCAGGGCTTGGTCATGGGCTTTCCTTAGCTGTGGCCCCAAACTACTCCAACCCATTGCCAATTCAAGTGACGCCTTGGACAGCCAGCTTTCACGTTTTGACAAGTGATTCGTGGTTTTGTAGGCTGGCGGTCAAGCACCGCGGCACACGCGGGCAGGCAGGTTAGAGCAATGTCAGGCACTCGGCGACAGCGCATCGGTCCAACCGATGAGAGTCTGCTTTCCCTTGGGAAATTGCAGTATCTCGCGACCTATTGCCCGTTGCATTCGAAGTTTCCTGCCGTGCTTCTGTCCCGCCTTTTTATTCCGGCCATCGACAATGGCTGCGTGCGTTTCTTCGAAACTGCCGAGGGGCAGGTCGGCGCGGCGCTGATTTGGGCGCGGCTTGGTCAGGATGTCGTTGAACGCATGACGCTGGACCAGGTGCCCCCGCGCCCCGAGGATTGGGTTAGCGGAGACCAGCTTTGGTTTCTTGACCTGATTGCGCCGTTTGGACAGGGCGCGCAGGTTGCCCGCCATATCGCCCGAAACCCGCCGGATGAACCATTCTGGTTTGCCCGCGTCGACCATAAGGGCCGACTGAAGCGGGTCGTCTCGGGAAATGCAGCGCACCCCAAGGGACAGCGGCTTTCCATGATCCGACCGGGGGTGGTGTAGAATGGGGTTTCCTCTTGCTCAGGACGGCAGCGTGACCGAGGACGCCGATACCGGCGGCTTGCTCATCACCACGGGTCAGATGGATATTCTGCTGCAATCCGACATCGGGCGCTGGACTGCGGAAACTATCCCGGGATCGTATGGCAGCGAATTGGTGATCGACGCCAATGGTGCCTGGACCTACACCGCCGACAATGACCACCCTGCAATTGATGCGTTGAATGATGGTGAAACACTGACCGAAGTTTTCACCGTGACCTGGGACGGGGGCACGACCACGGTCACGATCACGATCAACGGCGTCACAGACCCGCCCTGCTTCGTTGAAGGTACGCTTGTCGACACGCCTCGCGGTCCGCGCCCGGTTCAGGATCTGCGTGTCGGTGACCTTGTCCTGACGCGGGATGATGGCGCTCAGCCGATCCGCTGGATCGGGGCCACCACGGTTGAACCTCTGGCCGATGATATGACGCTTCAACCGGTGCGGTTGAAAAAGGATGCCCTTGGGGCCGGGGTGCCGGACCGGGACGTCTGTGTCTCGCCCATGCATCGGGTTCTGATCCGCACACCGCAGGTTCCGTTGTTGACCGGCGCCGACGAAGTGCTTTGCCCGGCGCGGCACCTTGTCAACGGTCGGACGGTGTTTCAGGCCGATACCGGGCCGGTCACCTATTTCCACCTGTTCTTCGACACTCACCAGATACTGACCAGCTGCGCGCTGGAAAGCGAAAGCTTCTTTCCCGGCCACGTCGGTCTGGACGGGTTTGCGGCCGCCACCCGAGAGGAGCTGTTCCGCCTGTTCCCCGACCTCAGAAGCCTGCCGGAAACCTATGGCCGCACGGCGCGCACGGTTTTGCGCGGATACGAAGCGCGGCTGATCGGGCGCGACCTTGAGGCCGGACCGACGCGCGAAAACGCTCTGGGCAAACCCTCCGACTTGCCCTATCAACACCGCCACGCGGTCCCGTAGCTCAACTGGATAGAGCAGCTGACTTCTAATCAGCAGGTTGAGGGTTCGAGTCCTTCCGGGATCGCCAAACCCCAATCCTGCGCAAAGCACCGCGGATATCTCGCCCGTTTGCAGAAAGCGGTTCATTCCGGACCAAACAGCCGCTAGAACCCGCTTAACAAGAGCGGAGCAGTTGACATGACCACCCCAAAACCCGTTGTCCTGTGTATCCTTGATGGATGGGGTCTGAGCAGCACGACCGATGCCAATGCACCGGCACTGGCGGCGACACCCGTTTTTGACAACTGGATGGCAACGTGTCCCAATGCAACGCTCATCACACACGGCCCGGACGTGGGGCTGCCGTCGGGCCAGATGGGAAACTCGGAAGTCGGTCACACCAATATCGGCGCGGGTCGCGTCGTGGCGATGGATCTGGGTCAGATCGACCTTGCGATCGAAGACGGTTCGTTCTTTGACAACGCCGCGATTGTCGCCTTTGCCAGGACGTTGAAAAAGACCGGCGGCACGGCGCACCTGATGGGCGTTGTCTCGGATGGTGGGGTGCATGGGCATATCGAACATGTGCTGGCTGCGGTGCGCGCTGTGACCGGGCAGGGCGTCCCGGTTGTGCTGCACGCGGTGACCGATGGGCGTGACGTGGCACCGAAATCGGCTGACGGGTTTGTCGCCGATCTGCTGAAACGCCTGCCCGAGGGTGCACGGGTCGGGACGGTGACGGGCCGCTATTTCGCTATGGATCGCGACAACCGGTGGGACCGGGTCGAGAAGGCCTATGCCGCTATGATCCGGGGCGAGGGGCTGAAAGCCTCAGATGCAAACGCGGCAGTCGCCGCTGCCTATGAGCGCGGCGAAAGCGATGAGTTCATTCAGGCCAGCGTGATCGGAGATTACGACGGGGCCGGCGATGGCGACGGGTTCTTCTGCCTGAACTTCCGCGCTGACCGCGCGCGGGAAATCCTATTGGCGATTGGTCAGCCGGAGTTCGACGGGTTCGACACGGGCAAGCGCCCCGAATGGGCTGCACTTTTGGGGATGGTCGACTATTCGGAAACCCACAACGGCTTCATGACCACCGCCTATCCCAAGCAGGAAATCGTCAATACCCTGGGCGAATGGGTGGCCAGGAATGGAAAGCGCCAATTCCGCCTCGCCGAGACCGAAAAATACCCGCATGTGACGTTCTTCCTGAACGGCGGCGAGGAAACCCCGTCGGAAGGCGAGGACCGGTTCATGCCGAAATCTCCCAAGGTGGCGACATATGATCTGCAACCCGAGATGTCGGCGGATGAAGTAACCGAGAAATTTGTTGCGGCGATCGAGGAAGGGTATGACTTGATCGTGACCAATTACGCCAACCCGGACATGGTCGGGCATACCGGTGATCTGGGGGCGGCGATGAAAGCCTGCGAAGCCGTGGACCGAGGTCTCGGCGCGGTGCGAGAGGCGCTTTTGAAGGCGGGCGGTGCCATGATCGTAACTGCCGACCATGGCAATTGCGAAGTGATGGTCGATCCCGTCACTGGCGGCCCTCATACCGCGCATACGACCAATCCGGTGCCCGTCATCCTCGTCAATGGGCCTGACGGTGCGACGCTGCGAGGCGGCGGTCGGTTGGCGGATCTTGCGCCGTCACTTCTGGACCTGATGGGGCTGGATCAGCCGCCCGAGATGACCGGGGAGAGCCTGATCCAGCGATGACACGGGCCGCCCTCCTCCTGATCCTTGGCCTGTGCGCGGCCGCTGCCGGGGCCGAAACGGACCCGGCTGAGGCGGCCCGCGCCGCTGCCGGTCAGCTTGAGGACGCCGCCATTGCTCTGGCCGCTGCGAATGAGGCCCGCGACCGGGTCGCCGCCCTGACCGATACGGTCAAAGCCTATGAAGCCGGTCTTGCCGCCCTGCGCGAGGGTTTGCGCCGTGCCGCCATCCGCGAAGCCCAGCTTGGGCGCCAGTTGAAAGCGCAGGAACAGGATGTGGCGCGGCTGCTGGGAGTGCTGCAATCCATGTCGGGAGGTCCACCGCCGGTGATGCTGTTGCACCCTGCTGGGCCTACGGGCACCGCGCGTTCAGGCATGATCCTGGCCGACATCGCGCCCGCACTGGATCAGAAGGCCGCGGTATTGCGACGCGATCTGGAAGAGGTCGCAATCCTGCGCGGATTGCAGGAAAGCGCCGCCCAGACGCTGCGCGATGGGTTGAAAGGCGTGCAGGACGCGCGCCAGCAGTTGTCCGAGGCTATTGCCGACCGCACGGACCTGCCTACCCGTTTCACCGATGACCCGGTCGGCACCGCGCTTCTGATCGCCTCGACCGAGACACTGGAAGGATTCGCCAGCGGGTTGACCGAAATCCAGGGCGAAGCCGATCCCGCAGCTTCTGCTGCTGCGGCTGACGTCTTTGCGCTCAAGGGGGACCTTGGGCTTCCGGTTGAGGCAAATGTCCTGCGGCGGTCAGGCGAGGCCGATGCCGCCGGCGTGCGTCGTCCCGGCCTGGTGGTCGCCACCCGGCCCGCAGCGCTGGTGACGTCCCCAACCGCGGCTACGATCCGCTATCGCGGCCCGCTTCTGGACTATGGCAATGTCATTATACTTGAGCCGGAACCGGGGCTGATGTTCGTGCTTGCCGGTCTCGATACAGTGTTTGGTGAGGCTGGTCAGGTCATCCCCGAAGGCTCTCCTGTCGGGTTGATGGGCGGGGGAAGTGACGAAATCGACGCGATCCTGTCACAGTCGGGTGAAGGCTCTGGCAATGACCGGACAGAAACGCTCTATATAGAGGTAAGAGAAAACAACGCTTCGGTGGATCCTGAAACATGGTTCCGCACCAACAAGGATAGCTAGTATGAAGAAATTTGTCGCGGCCGCGTTGGGCGGCACATTGGCCGGTGTCGTCATGGCGACCCAGGTGGCGGGTCCGCTTCTGGCGCAGGAAAGCGCCAAGACCTCGAATGTCTATGAACAGCTCGACCTATTTGGCGATATCTTCGAACGTATCCGCGCCCAATATGTAGAAGAAGTGGACGAGGGCGACCTGATCGAGGCAGCGATCAACGGTATGCTGACCTCGCTTGACCCGCACTCAAGCTATCTCTCGCCCGACGACGCCGCTGACATGCGCGTTCAGACACGGGGCGAGTTCGGTGGGCTTGGAATCGAGGTCACCCAGGAAGAGGGTTTCGTCAAGGTGGTCTCGCCTATCGACGGCACCCCAGCGGACGAGGCCGGGATCGAGGCGGGCGACTTCATCACCCATGTCGATGGCGAAAGCGTGCTGGGGCTGACGCTGGATGAAACGGTTGAGATGATGCGCGGACCGGTCGGGTCCGAGATCGTGATCACCGTCGTTCGCGAGGGCGAAGCGGAACCCTTCGACGTCACTATCGTCCGTGACACGATCAAGCTGACCGCCGTCCGGTCGCGCACCGTTGGCGACACGATTGTCCTGCGCGTGACCACGTTCAACGATCAGACCATGTCGAACCTTGAAGCCAAGCTTGCCGAACACGTTGAAGAACTGGGCGGCATGGACAAGGTCAACGGTATCGTGCTGGATCTGCGCAACAACCCCGGTGGCCTTCTGACCCAGGCGATCAAAGTTTCGGACGCCTTCCTTGAAAAGGGCGAGATCGTCTCGACCCGGGGCCGCAACCCGGCGGATGGTGAGCGTTATAACGCTCAGCCCGGTGACCTGTCGCAGGGCAAGCCCATCGTGGTGCTGATTAATGGCGGGTCGGCTTCAGCTTCGGAAATCGTCGCCGGTGCGCTTCAGGATCATCGCCGCGCGATCGTTGTCGGCACCAAGAGCTTCGGCAAGGGGTCGGTGCAAACGGTCATGCCGCTGCGTGGAAACGGTGCGATGCGCCTGACCACGGCGCGCTACTACACCCCGTCGGGCCGGTCGATCCAGGCGCTGGGCGTCAGCCCCGACATTATCGTCGAACAGCCCCCGCGCCGTCCTGCCAGCGAGGAAGATGATGAGTCGGCAGCGCGTCAGGGCCGCTCGGAGGCCGACCTGCGCGGCAGCCTCGACAATGACAGCCTGTCCGAGGACGAGATCCGCCAGATCGAAGAGGATCGCGCCCGCGCCGAGAAAGCTGCCGAGTTGCGGCAAGAGGACTATCAGCTGGCCTATGCCATCGATATCCTCAAGGGCCTGTCGGCTCTGGGTCCGAAGGAATAGCCGTCGCACAGATTGGCATTTCGGAAGGGGCCGTTTGGCCCCTTCTTTTTTGCACGATGTAATCTGGGTGCGTTGCACCGATGAATGCGCCGGGCTAGGACAAGTCCAGTTGAAGGAGCCGCAGATGACACCAGAAGAAATAGCCAAGCTGCCCTATCGCCGCTGCGTGGGTGTGATGTTGATGAATGCGGCGGGCCATGTCTTTGTCGGTCAGCGCATCGACACGGAACAACCGGCCTGGCAGATGCCGCAGGGCGGAGTCGACAAGGGTGAAGCCCCCCGCGACGCGGCGCTGCGCGAATTGTGGGAGGAAACTGGCGTTCCGGCTGATCTGGTGTCGGTGGTGGCCGAAACTGCGGACTGGATTCCCTATGACTTGCCGCATGACATCGTGCCGCGCATCTGGAAGGGGCGGTATCGCGGGCAGGAACAGAAGTGGTTCCTGTTGCGCTTCCACGGGGCGGATTCGGATGTGAATATCGCCACGGACCACCCCGAATTCTCGACCTGGCGCTGGCTGCCGCCATCTGAACTGGTGGACAATATCGTGCCGTTCAAACGCGCGGTCTATGCCGCCGTGCTTGAGGCGTTTGCCGACCATCTCTGAAGGTCTCCCGTCCATCGTCAGGGCCTGTCGGCCCGTCCTCTGGCTGGGCAGGGCGCCGCGCTGACGCGCGTCGTGCCTCCGGCGGAGGTATTTGGGGCAAGAGGAAGCGGGGGACTCGAAATGAGAACAAAAAGTGAATATACTGCCGAGTCACCATGCTAGCCGAACTGTCGATCACGTCGAATTTCACCTTTCTCACCGGGGCGTCGCACCCCGAGGAATATATGCGCCGTGCCGCCATGGTCGGGCTGGATGCGATTGCGATTGCGGATGAAAACTCGGTTGCGGGCATCGTGCGGGCACATGCCGAGGCGCGCGAGATCGCGCGGCGGGTGGCCGAGAGGCGGCGGTTTGATGATGAGGTCGGGCTGATCGGGCCGCCCTGTCCCGAGGGCTGTGATCCCGGGCCGTCGATGCCGATTTATGCCACGCCGCGGCTGATTCCGGCGGCGCGGCTGGTTCTGGCGGATACGCCGGACGTGACGGCCCTGCCCGAGAACAGGGCGGGCTGGGCCAGCCTGTGCCGGATGTTGTCGCGCGGGCGGCTGCGGGTCGAGAAGGGGCAGTGTCATCTGACGCTGGATGACCTTATGGAGAACGGCGACGGGCTGTGCCTGATCCTGCATCCCCATCCCCATGCCCGCCACGTGGCACGCGGCGCGGGCGGGTGGGCACCACATCTGAACCGCCTGAAGCGGCGCTTTGCCGGACGGCTGTGGCTGGGGCTGACCCCGGCCTATGATGGCGAGGACGCGGCGCGGTTTGCCCATCTCGCCCGGCTGGGGCGGGAACAGGGCCTGCCGCTGGTCGCCAGCGCCATGCCGGTGATGCATCACGGGGCGCGGCGCAAGCTGGCCGATGTAGTGACCGCAATCCGCACCGGCACACGCGTCGATTTCCTCGGCCGCGAGGCGCTGACCAATGGTGAGCGCCGACTGCGCGGCGCGGAGGAGATGGCCCGCATCTTTGCTGATTATCCAGAGGCGCTGGCAGAAACCGGACGGCTGGCGGCGCGGCTGACCTTCTCGCTGGACGAGTTGCGCTATGAGTATCCATCCGAGGTGGCGCAGGGCGAGACGGCGGCGGGACGGCTGGAACGGCTGGCGCTTGAGGGGCTGCGCTGGCGTTATCCCCATGGCGCGCCCGAAAAGGTCCGCACCATGCTGCGCCACGAACTGGACCTGATTTCCAAGCTCAAATACGAGCCCTATTTCCTGACCGTGCGCGACGTGGTGCATTTCGCCCGCTCGCGTGACATCCTGTGCCAGGGGCGTGGGTCGGCGGCCAATTCCGTGGTCTGTTATTGCCTTGGTGTGACCTCGGTCAGCCCCGAGATCGGGACGATGGTCTTCGAACGTTTCGTCAGCGAGGCACGGGACGAGCCGCCCGACATCGACGTCGATTTCGAACATGAGCGGCGTGAGGAGGTGATCCAGTGGATCTATGAACGCTATGGCCGCCACCGCGCCGGGCTGTGTGCCACCGTGGTGCACTATCGCGGCAAGCGGGCAATCCGCGAGGTTGGCCGCGCGATGGGGCTGACCGAGGACACGATCTCGGCTTTGTCGTCCCAGCTCTGGGGGTTCTTCTCGGCTGATGCGGTCGAGGATCAGCGCCTGCGCGAGATTGGTCTAGACCCCGAGGACCGGCGGCTGAAGCAGACGATGGAGCTGGTGCATGAGATCATCGGCTTCCCGCGTCATTTGTCCCAGCATGTCGGCGGGTTCATCATGACGGAAGGACGGCTGGACGAGTTGGTCCCGATGGAGAACGCCACGATGGAGGACCGCACCGTCATCTGCTGGGACAAGGACGATATCGACGCGCTGGGCATCCTCAAGGTGGATGTCCTCAGCCTTGGCATGCTGACCTGTATCCGCAAGGCGTTTGACCTGATTGAGTTGCATCTGGGCCAGCGTCATACGCTCTCCAGCCTGCCACCCGAGGACCCGGCGGTCTATGACATGCTATGCGAGGCGGATTCGATTGGCGTTTTCCAGGTCGAAAGCCGCGCCCAGATGAACTTCTTGCCCCGGATGCGGCCGCGCAATTTCTATGACCTCGTGATCGAGGTGGCAATCATCCGGCCCGGCCCGATCCAGGGCGACATGGTGCATCCCTATATCCGGCGGCGGAATGGTGAGGAGGAAGTATCGTTTCCTTCCGACGAGCTTGGGCAGGTCCTGGGCAAGACGCTGGGGGTGCCCTTGTTTCAGGAACAGGCCATGCAAATCGCCATCATCGGTGCCGGGTTCAGCCCGGAAGAGGCCGACCGCCTGCGCCGCTCGCTTGCGACCTTCAAGAAGCATGGCAATGTCAGCGAGTTTCAAAGCCGTTTCATGCGTGGGATGAAGCAGAATGGCTATGACGAGGAATTCGCCGCGCGGTGCTTTTCCCAGATCGAGGGGTTCGGGTCATATGGCTTTCCCGAAAGCCATGCGGCGTCTTTTGCCCTCTTGGTCTATGCCAGCGCGTGGATCAAGTGCCACCACCCGGGCATCTTCGCCTGCGCGCTTCTGAACAGCCAGCCGATGGGGTTCTATGCCCCGGCCCAGATCGTGCGGGATGCGCGGGAACATGGTGTCACGGTGCGCCCGATCTGCATCCAGAACAGTTTCTGGGATAACGTGATGGAGCCCGATGGCAATGGCGGTCTGGCGCTGCGCCTTGGCTTCCGCCAGATCAAGGGGCTGCGCGAAGAGGATGCGGTGTGGATCGCGCAGGCGCGGGGTAATGGCTATACCGAGGTCATGGATGTCTGGCGCCGCGCCGGGATCGCGCCTGCCGTCATCACGCGGCTGGCCGAAGCGGATGTTTTCGCCGCGCTTGGCCTCACACGGCGCGAGGCGCTGTGGCAGGCCAAGGCGATCCGCGCCGACAGCGAATTGCCGCTGTTTGCTGCCGATCTTGATGGCGAGGTGATCCACGAGGCCCCCGTCACCCTGCCGCAGATGAGCGAAGGCGAAGAGGTGGTCGAGGATTACGTTGCCATGCGCCTGACGCTGCGCCGTCACCCGCTGGCACTTCTCAGGGACCGCCTGACGCCGCCGCGCGGAACCCGGCCCGCCACCCTGCCGCATCCGGTAGGGCCGACGGCGACCCGACCGGCGCCGCCACGTTTCCCGACCCATGCGGACGGTGCGGGAAACCATCGCTGAGACGCTTCCCCCACAGGCAACCCCGCGCTAGGTTTCCAGAAGGGAGGACGGCATGAAACTCAAACTGCACCATATCAACCTGTCTACCGAGAATGTCGGGCGGATGGATGCGTTTTACCGTGATGTCATGGGGCTTGAGCCGCCCGTGTCGGGATTGCCGATGCTGGAAAAGGACAAGGGCTATGCTGGGGATGTGGCCTTTGTCTGGGATGGCGACATCCAATTGCATCTGGCGCAGAAGGATATTCATGCCGGGTTCAACACCGGACAGATCGTCAACCCGGTCAGTCGCGGACATATCGCCTATCGCACCGACGACATCGAGGCATTCAAGCAGCATCTGCGCGACAGGGGGATCCCGTTCTCGGACTGGGAAAATGCCGCCGTCGAGGGCTGGCATCAGGTGTTCTTCTATGACCCCGACGGCAATGTCATCGAGGTGCATCAGGTGGACGGGGAATAAACCCTTGCTCGGGCTGCAACCGATGGACAGCCCCGCCGCGCCGTTGTAATCACCGCTGTCATGGCTAAGCAGAAGCAGAAAACCGATCCCAACTACAAGGTTATCGCCGAGAACCGGCGGGCCCGGTTCGATTATGCTATCGAGGATGACATTGAATGCGGGATCGTGCTGCAAGGATCCGAGGTCAAATCGCTGCGAGGTGGCGGCTCGAATATCGCCGAAAGCTATGCCGCTGTTGAGGAGGGAGAGCTGTGGCTGGTGAACTCTTACATCGCGCCCTATGACCGCGCGATGTTCAGCCACGAAGAACGCCGCCGCCGCAAACTTCTGGTCAGCCGCAAGGAACTGGCAAACCTGTGGAACGCGACCCAGCGCAAGGGCATGACCCTTGTGCCTCTGGTTATTTACTTCAACCACAAGGGCCGGGTGAAGCTGAAGATTGGCATCGCCAAGGGCAAGAAGATCCACGACAAGCGGGCCACCGAGGCGAAGCGCGACTGGGGTCGCCAGAAACAGCGCCTGCTGCGTCACGGCGACTAAACTCCATTGGCTTTCGCCGCGCCATCCCCCTCCGGGATGCATGGTACGGGGAAAACTCCCTTTCCTTTCCCGCATATCGACCGGCCATTCCTGATAGCTTGACGATGCAGGGTTCAGGGGCCGGCCCGCCAGCTATCCAAATGCGGCCTCGCGGAGGGTATTATGGAACTGATAATCGGACTTCTTTCGGGTGCGGTTGGTGGCAACGCGGCCGGCCGGCTGATCAAGGGAATCGACCAGGGCACGCTGATCAACTCGATCGCCGGGATTGTCGGCGGCGGTTTGGGCGGTCAGATTCTGGCGGCGCTGGGCGCGGGTGGCATGGCGGACGGCGGTGGCATGGACGTCGGCGCGATCATCGGCCAGGTCGCCAGCGGCGGTGTCGGCGGCGGTGTGGTTCTGGCAATTGTCGGACTGGTGCGTAACGCACTGTCGAAGTAAGCCGAGTACCCGGACAGGAAAACCCAATGGGCAGGGACGCTGCGGCGACCCCGCTCTTGCCTCTGTTTGCCCCTGATAGTAGGCAGGAACCGATATTCACACCGGGGGTAATCATGGCTCAGGACGATCCCAGAACGCTTGTTTCCACCGAATGGCTGGCGCAGCACCTCAAGGATCCCGATCTCAGGATCATCGACGCAAGCTGGTATTTGCCCGGCGACGGGCGCGATCCCAAGGCCGAATATGACAGCGCCCATATTCCCGGTGCGCGGTTCTTCGATATTGACGAGATTGCCGACCTGCGCTCGGACCTGCCGCATATGGTGCCGCCGGTCGAAAAGTTCATGTCACGGATGCGCGCCATGGGCGTTGGGGACGGGCATCAGGTCGTGGTCTATGACGGCGCCGGGCTGTTTTCGGCGGCTCGGGTCTGGTGGCTGTTCCGCCTGATGGGGCAGGACAATGTCGCGGTGCTGGATGGCGGTTTCCCGAAATGGCAGGCCGAAGGCCGCCCGGTCGAAGACCTGCCCCCGGTAATCCGTGACCGTCACATGACAGTGCGCCGGCAAAACCACATGGTCCGGGATGTGACGCAGGTGTCATCGGCGTCGAAACTTGGCGATCACGAGATCATCGATGCCCGCGCCCCCGCCCGGTTCCGTGGCGAGGCACCCGAACCGCGCCCGGGTCTGCGCGCAGGCCACATCCCCGGCTCGAAGAATGTGCATTTTGCCACGCTCCTGAACGAAGATGGCACGATGAAAGCGCCCGACGACTTGCGCGCGGTTTTTGCCTCTGCTGGGGTCGATCTGGATAAACCCGCCATCACCACCTGCGGATCGGGCGTCACTGCTGCGGTTCTCAGTCTTGCCATGGAGCGGTTCGGCAAATCTGACCATTCGCTCTATGACGGATCATGGACAGAGTGGGGGATGTTCCCCACCGTCCCAGTTGCCACCGGAGAAGCCTGATGCTGACCAACCTCAAAGCCCAGCCCGCCGACAAGATCCTCGCTCTGATGGCGATGTATCGCGACGACCCGCGCCCGACGAAGATCGACCTGGGCGTCGGGGTCTACAAGAATGCCGAGGGCGTGACCCCGGTGATGCGTGCCGTGAAAACGGCCGAGCGGCGGCTGGTCGAAGAACAGACCACCAAGTCCTATGTTGCGCTGGCCGGTGATCCTGCGTTTTCGGCTGCGATGACAGACCTTCTTCTGGCTGACAGTGTCGACCGCGCCCGCATCGCCGCCATTGCCACACCTGGCGGCACCGGCGCGGTGCGTCAGGCGTTCGAACTGATCAAGGGGGCAAGCCCGACGGCCCGCGTCTGGGTCTCGAACCCGACCTGGCCGAACCACGTCTCGATCCTGAACCACCTGCAGATCGAAACGGTGAAGTACCGCTATTTCGACACTGAAACGCGCGGTGTCGATTTCGACGGCATGATCGAAGACCTGAACGCCGCGACTCCGGGCGACGTGGTGCTGTTGCATGGCTGCTGCCACAACCCGACGGGTGCGAACCTGAACCTGACCCAATGGCAGTCGGTGATCGACCTGTTGAACGAAAAGGGCCTGATTCCGATGATCGACATTGCCTATCAGGGCTTTGGCGACGGGCTTGAGGAAGATGCCGCCGCGACCCGGCTGGTGGCCTCGTCCGTGCCGGAATGCCTGATCGCGGCCAGCTGTTCGAAGAACTTCGGGGTGTATCGAGAGCGGACCGGGATGTTGATGGCGATCTCGGAAAACGCCGACAACACGGCCGTGACCCAGGGCAACCTGAACCACCTGAACCGCCAGAATTATTCCTTCCCGCCCGATCATGGCGCGCGGGTCGTCACGACCATCCTGACCGATGACGCGCTGCGCGCGGATTGGGCTGCGGAACTGGAAGAGACGCGGCTGTCGATGCTGAACCTGCGTGAACAGCTTGCCAGCGAATTGCAGCGCCTGTCAGGGTCCGACCGTTTTGGCTTCCTCGCTCAGCACCGGGGCATGTTCAGCCAGCTGGGGACCACCCCCGACATGGTCGAGCGTCTGCGGGCGGAACACGGGATCTACATGGTCTCGGATTCGCGCCTGAACATTGCCGGGCTAAATGCCGTAACAGTGCCGATCCTGGCCAAGGCGATCGTTGAGACCGGCATCTGACAAATTTCAACGACTTATCAGTCCACGCGCCCCCGCGACCTGCGGGGGCGTTTTTTTTGTCTTCGACAAGTCCGGGTTAGTCATCCAGCGGCACCTGGGCCCGGTGTTCGGACCAGCCATCGACGCTGCATCGTGCGCGGATGAATAACGGGGCGCTGTCATGCACCATCGTCACGCCGCCCAAAGACCGTTTGAACGGTTGTTCGTGGACATGCGGGTGCAAAAGCTCTCGGACGGCCAACACCTTGCCGGTCTCATCCTCGACCCTCCAACCATCGGCGTAGTGGTCCCACCCCGTGTCGGGGTGTGCAAGCGTCACGTCGAAGCGTGCGCGGTCATTGCCATCGCGCGTCGCAGTTACCGCCAGAATGTCAGGTGGATCGGCCCGCAGCGGCAGGGCAAGACAGGTCAGGGCGAGGGCGATAGATGGGCGCAACGGCATATAGCCAGTCTAGCGGCATACCCCGGCAAGTCTCGTCACGCTTTCGTCAACATATTTGGCGCATGAAAAAAAGGCCCGGACAATCGCCCGGGCCTTCTTTGATCTTGTGTCGAGGCGCTTAGCCCTTCGAGAACTCGGGATAGGCTTCCATACCCAGCTCTGCCATGTCGAGGCCGTTGATCTCGGTCTCTTCGTCGACCCGCAGACCCATGACGGCCTTGAGGATCAGCCAGACGGCGCCCGAGACAACCACGGTGAACACGCCGACCACGACGATCGAATAAAGCTGCGTGCCAAGCGAGGCGTCATCGTTAGTGAAGACAACCGCGATGGTGCCCCAGATACCGGCGATCAGGTGAACCGGGATCGCGCCGACAACGTCGTCGATCTTCAGCTTGTCCAGGAACGGAACCGCGAAGACCACGATCACGCCGCCGATCATGCCGATGATGGTTGCTGCGCCCAGGCTGGGGGTCAGCGGTTCAGCGGTGATCGACACCAGGCCGGCCAGCGCACCGTTCAGCACCATGGTCAGGTCCGGCTTCTTGTAAAGAACCTGGGTCAGGATCAGGGCCGCGATTGCGCCACCTGCTGCGGCAGTGTTGGTGTTGGCGAAGATGCGGCTTACGTCTGCGACGTCACCCACGGTGCCCATAGCCAGCTGCGAGCCGCCGTTGAAACCGAACCAGCCGAGCCACAGGATGAACGTACCCAGCGTGGCAAGGGTCAGGTTCGAACCGGGGATCGGAACCGTGCGGCCGTCTTTATACTTGCCGATACGCGGTCCAAGGATCAGCGCACCAGTCAGAGCTGCCCAGCCACCGACCGAGTGCACGACGGTCGAACCGGCGAAGTCGAGGAAGCCCATCGCATCCAGGAAACCACCGCCCCATTTCCACGAAGCCTGCAGCGGATAGATGATTGCCGTCAGGATGATCGTGAAGATCAGGAAGGGCCACAGCTTGATACGTTCAGCCAGAGTGCCCGAAACGATCGACGCGGTGGTTGCACAGAACATCAGTTGGAAGAAGAAGTCCGACCCGGTCGAGGCATAGGAATAGTCGTCCGCCGCATCTGCGGTTACGCCGACGGATTCCAGAACACCCGGACCCCAGACACCCGACAGGATGCCGTCAATCGACCACGTGCCCAGCGGGTACATCAGGTTGTAGCCGATGAGGTAATAGAAGATCGCGGCCAGCGAGAACAGCGCGATGTTCTTGGTCAGCTGCATCGTGACGTTCTTGGAGCGGACAAGCCCGGCTTCCAGCATGGCAAAACCGGCTGCCATCCAGAAGACCAGGAAGCCGCCGACCAGGAACAGCAGCGAGTTCAGGATAAAGACCGTGTCAGTCGAGGCGTTCACGCCCGGCACCGGTCCTTCTTGTGCAAAGCCTGCCGCGGGCAGCGCGATCAGCGCGGCGGGCAGGGCATATTTCGTCAGTTTGGTCATAGTCAGGTCCCTTCCTGCGACGCTCAGATGGCGTCTTCGTTGGTTTCGCCGGTGCGCACGCGAACCGCCTGCTGCACGTCGAGAACAAAAATCTTGCCGTCGCCGATCTTGCCGGTCTGGGCGGTCTTGGTGATGGTCTCGACCACCTGGTCGGCCATGGATGCCGGAACGACGAGTTCAAGCTTCACCTTGGGCACGAAGTTCACGGCGTATTCCGCGCCGCGATAGATCTCGGTGTGTCCCGACTGAGATCCGAAGCCCTTGATTTCGGTTACCATCATGCCGCGCACGCCGACGTCGGTCAGCGCCTCGCGGACTTCCTCAAGCTTGAACGGCTTGATCGTTGCGATAATCAGTTTCACCCTGGTCCCCTTTTTCCATTGGTGACATCGTGCATGTTGCCTGTGCAGAAAAGCGATGCAGGGCTTCGAATCGAAGCTTGGCGAGGCTGGAATGGCTGAAAATGACGGCGTTTGTGCTTAATTTTTGCACAAATGGCATGATTGGGTGAAAAAATAGGCAGAATATGAAGGCGAATTTGCGCTAGCGTTAACTCAACAATCCTTTTGAAAGAAGGTAAGGTGCACGCAAACACGACGCCGGGCAGAGCAGAAAATGAGTGATTCAGGCCGACGCAAGCCACCCCTCGTGGCCGAGAAACGGTATACCAAGAAATCCGCGAAACCGGCGGCCAAACCTGCGCGCAAGAAGGCGCCGGCCAAGGCCCGCAAGCAGGTTCGGAAACCGGCCCGCAAGTCCGGCGGAAGGAAGGGCGGCAATATTTTCACCCGGCTTCTGCGGTGGGTCCTGCGGCTGATCTGGTCGATCACCTGGCGGGTTTCGATGGTGGTGATGATACTGGTCGGATTGGCGGTCGGATACATCCACACAACCCTACCAGAGCTTGATGCCCAGCTTGATGGGCGCGCGCGCGGGTCGGTCACGCTTCTGGATCGCGACGACAAGGTCTTTGCCTGGCGCGGTGATCAGTTCGGTGGCGTGGTGACCGCTGATACCGTGGCTCCCGCCCTGAAAAACGCCGTCGTCGCGACCGAAGACAAGCGGTTCTATGGCCATTTCGGTGTCAGCCCGCGCGGTGTTGCCGGTGCCATTCGCATCAACCTGCGCGAGGGACGCGGTCCGCTGTCAGGCCATGGCGGGTCCACGATCACCCAGCAGACCGCGAAACTTTTGTGCCTTGGTGTCGAATATGACAAGTCGCAGTGGAAGAACGAGGCCGAGTATATCCGCGACTGCCGTCGCGGCTCTCTGTGGCGCAAGGGCAAGGAAGCTCTTTATGCCGTCGCGATGGAGTTGAAATACACCAAGGACGACATTCTCTCGATCTATCTGAACCGGGCCTACATGGGCGGCGGCGCCTACGGGGCCGAGGCCGCGTCGCAACGCTATTTTGGAAAGTCGGCTGCCAATGTCACCCCGGCAGAGGCCGCGATGCTTGCAGGGTTGCTGACTGCGCCGTCGTCGCTGGCGCCGACCGCCAACCTGCAACGGTCCCAGGATCGCGCCGCTACGGTTCTGCGGTTGATGAACGAGCAAGGCTATCTGACGGATCAGGAAACGGCATACTGGCAACAGAACCCCGCAACCCTTTCCGAAGCGGCGCAGGCCAAGGCTGGCGGGTATTTTGCTGACTGGGTGATGTCGACTGGGCCAGAGTTCTTTACCGACAACACCACAGAGGACGTGATCCTGAAAACCACGCTTGATCCGCGTATTCAGAAGGCAGCTGAAGACGGCTTGAAATGGGTCTTTGAGAACAAGGTCCGCGAAGGGTCCAAGGCGCAGGCCGCGATTGTTGTCATGTCGGCGGACGGGGCGGTGCGGGCCATGGTGGGCGGACGCGAACTGAAGGTGTCAGGTGCGTTCAACCGCGCGGTCCAGGCGCGCCGTCAGACCGGTTCCGCCTTCAAGCCCTTTGTCTACGCCGCGGCGCTGGATCTCGGCTATCGCTATGACGATACAATTGTGGACGAACCGTTCTGCATGAACATTGCCGGGTCGGGCCGCTGGTGCCCGTCGAACTATTCCAACAAGCATTACGGCGAGGTCACGCTGACCTATGCCCTGAAGAACTCGCTCAACATCCCAGCGGTGAAGATATCCGAAGCTGTCGGTCGCGAAAACGTGCGTACAGTGGCCGAAGGGTTCGGCATCGAAAGCGACCTTGCGCTGGGGCCGGCGCTGGCGCTTGGCGCGTCGGAAAGCACGCTGATCGAGATGACGGGGGCCTATGCGGGCATCCTGAACGGCGGCTCGTCCGTGACGCCTTATGGTCTGGTCGAACTGCGCCTGGTGAACGACCCCGAGCCCCTGATGGGCACGGGGGGCGGCATCGGTGAGCGGGTCATCACCGAAGGCGCCGCACGTGAGCTGATCTTCATGATGAACAAGGTCATCACAGAAGGCACCGGCGGCCGGGCGCAATTCCCAGGTTGGGAACTGGCGGGCAAGACGGGAACGTCGCAAGAGGCGCGCGATGCATGGTTCGTCGGCTTTTCGGCCGATTACGTCGCCGGGGTCTGGATGGGATATGACGACAATACCCCCCTGACCGGAGTCACCGGCAGCGGCCTGCCGGCAGAAATCTGGCGAGAGGCGATGATGCGGGTGCATGAAGGGCTTGACCCCCGGCCCCTGCCGGCCTTCGTGCCCAAACCCAAGCCCGAGAAACCCAAGCGCAAACGGAAAGAGGACCCGGTGGAACGGGTCCTCAATGAAATCCTGCGAGAGTTGTTTCGGTAACCGAACGTTGTATCAGCCGGCCTGTTTCAGGTCGGCGATCATCTGGTCGACATTGCCACCACGCCGGTCCAGCATGGCGCCGATCTCGGTTTTTTCCGAAAGCCGGATGCTGACGCCTTCGATGATAATATCGAAAAACAGGTTCTTACCTGACTTGTCAGAGACCAGGAAATTCACCGCGAAGGGCGCTTCGCCCTTCAGTTTTACCAGGGTGCGCACTTCGTAGAAGCTTTTGACCTGGCGGGCATCCTGCACTTCGATCGTTCCGCCAACAAACTCGTTGAAGCGCTTGCCGTATTTTCGGGCCAGATAGCCCTGGAACGCCTTAGTATAGGACGACATCTGTGAACCGCTCAGGCTGCGGGCATCTGCGCCAAGCGCAGAGCGGGCGATGATGGGAACGTCACCATACCTGATCAGGATTTTTTCGAAATCGTTTATCATGCCGCCCAGCGGTTTGCCGGAAGAGATCACCTTGTTGATGTCGGCAACCACACGATCAACCAGCGCCGTGGCCTCTCCTGTGGTCAGAGCAAGGGCTGCCGGGGCGGTCATGGCGACTGCCGAGGCCGCAAAGCCCAGCTTAACAAAACTGCGGCGGGTCAGAAAATCATTCAGCATAGGGGTCCTCGTAAGGATCGGAATAGTTTTCAATATAGGGGTCGGCATAGGGGTCTTCAAACGCGTCCCCGCCGCTTCCCCCTGCTGCGGCGTCGATGCCCAGCCTGTACCGCCGGTTCTGCAGATAAAGCGTACGCGCCTGGGCATAGCTGTCGGCACTGTCATACAGCACCGAATCCACGGTTGAGGAATAGTTGTAACGGTCATCCAGCCGCGCAACGACATAGGCCAGGATACCGATGCCGCGCACCGAGTCGAAATTGAGGAACGTGTACGGGTTCACCAAAAGATCGACGGCAAATCCGATCGTGTCACGGCTGGTCGACGGTCCAAAAAACGGCAGTTCCTCGTACTGCCCTTCCGCCATGCCCCAGACATGCAGCGTCTCACCGAAATCTGTCCGATTGTCGGGGCCGCCGAATTCCTCGACCACATCGACGATGCCGAAAATCCCGGCGGTCGAGTTCACGCCGAACCGCATGACCGCGATGCCCGAGTTCTTCAATTTGCCTTGCAAGAGAAAGTTGTAAGCATCACTCAGCTCGCCCAGGTTGCGCGAGAAGTTCGAGATCAGAACACGAATGTCGGACGGGATGACCCCGCCATACCCTTCCGAGGCCGGCCCCAGCAGGAACTGGTCCATCGACCTGTTGAAATTGTGGACACGGCGGTTGGCTTCCTCGTGCGGGTCGTTGATGCCGACCGCCGGGTGGTTCTTGGCACAGCCAGAGACTCCGACAAGCAAGACAAGCGTCAGCACGGCGCGCAAACACACTCTGATTGGCCCGGAAATCTTTATCACCTAAACACGCTTTCCGTTCAAACTTGCTTCTGGCCTTACGTTGGCCGGAGGGGTCGCGACGACATGTGTACGTTCCAACCGTCACATCAAATTGGCTGCGCAAACATAGATGATGGCTGTTGCTCATTGGAAACAGTTTTTTGTACCGAAACGCGCTGTCTGGGGTAAGGTCGGTTGAATGGCAGTAATTCCTTGAGTGAGCAGGCAGGTACGGTCTGAACATGAACAACAATGTCAAACAGGCAGGACGGGCCGAGCTGAGGCAGGCCCGCAGCGAAAGCCGGGGACTGTATTGGGCGGTCGCCGTTTTCAGCATTTTCACCAACCTCCTGATGCTGACCGGCCCGCTTTACATGCTGCAGATCTATGACCGTGTTCTGGGCAGCCGGTCCGAGGCGACTCTGATCGCTCTGACACTGGTGGTCGTGTTCCTTTACGGAATGATGGGCCTCATGGATTTCGTGCGCGGGCGCATCATGTCGCGCGTGGGGGCGCGATTTCAGGCACGGCTTGACCGACGGGTTTTTGATGCAGTGCTGCGCAAATCGGTGAGGACACCGTCGAAAACCGGTTTGACCGGGCTGACCGACCTTGAGGCGGTCCAGCGGTTCATGACCTCGCCCGTGTTCCTATCGATTTTCGACATTCCCTGGACGCCCATTTTTCTTCTCGGCATTGCGCTGTTTCATCCCTGGCTTGGCATGCTGGCGGTTGCCGGGGGGTCGGTTCTGATCCTTGCGATCATTCTGAATCAGGCACTGTCCCGCCGCCCGCTGATGCAGGCAATGATGGCGTCGAACCAGTCTCAGTCGACTTCGGGGCAATTGCAGACCGAGGCCGAGATGGTGCGTGCCCTTGGCATGACCGAAGCCGGCTTTGCACGCTGGCAGCAGGCCAGAAACAAGGCGCTTCACGAACAGGTGTCGGCATCCGATCTCGGCGGGACGTTTACCTCGTTCACCAAGACGTTCCGCCTGTTCCTGCAATCGGCCATGCTGGGGCTGGGGGCCTATCTGGTTTTGCAGAACGAACTGACGCCCGGCGCGATGATTGCCGGGTCGATCCTGCTGGGCCGGGCGCTGGCCCCGATCGAAGTGGCTGTCGGGCAATGGCCGGTGGTCGAACGCGCGCTGAGGGGCTGGGATGCTCTGGCGGAATTACTGGGCGAGGTTCCAGAAGAAACACCGCGCACCAAGCTGCCAAAACCCGCAGCCAAACTTGAGGTGCAACAACTGACTGTTCTGCCGCCGGGCGAAAGTCAGGCATCTTTGCGCGTGGTCAGCTTCGCTGTCGCACCTGGGCAGGCCGTCGGTGTGATCGGACCATCCGGGTCAGGCAAATCGACGCTGGCAAGGGCCATCACCGGAGTCTGGCCCCCTGCGGGTGGACGGGTGCGGCTGGATGGGGCGTCGCTGGACCAATATGAACCGGAAGATCTGGGGCGCTACATCGGCTATCTTCCCCAGCGGGTGCAATTGTTCAACGGAACCATTGCCGACAACATCGCGCGCCTGTCGCTTCAACCCGACCACCAGAAGGTTGTGGCAGCGGCAAAAAAAGCAGCAGCGCACGATATGATCGTGGCACTTCCCAACGGCTATGACACCGTGGTCAGTTCGGCTGACGGGCGGCTGTCCGGTGGCCAGATCCAGCGGATCGGCCTGGCGCGCGCTCTGTATTCCGAGCCAGTGATTCTGGTTCTGGATGAGCCGAATTCGAACCTGGACAGCATCGGGTCAGAGGCGCTCAATTCTGCCATTCGGACATTGAAATCCGAAGGAAGTTCGATCCTCATCATGGCGCACCGGCCCGCGGCGATCCAGGAATGTGATCTGATCCTGGTGCTGGAAGGGGGCACGACACGCAAATTCGGACCACGTGACGAAGTCTTGCGCGAAGTCCTGGCTAACGCCGAACAAGTCCGCAAGGCAACCGCAAGAGGTGCGCGATGACGACACCGGAACGCAGATTTTCGGCCCGCTGGCTTGTGATTCTTGGCTTTCTCGGTCTGGCTATCCTTCTGGGCGGTTTTGGATACTGGTCCGCCAATTCGGTGATTTCAGGTGCAGTTATTGCGCCAGGTCGTGTCGAAGTCGAGCAACAGAGGCAGGTCGTCCAGCATCTGGATGGCGGCATTGTCGAAAGGATCGAGGTTGATGAGGGCGACCTTGTCGAAGCAGGCCAGTTGTTGATCCGGCTGGACGATACCGGCCTGGCGTCAAACCTGGAAATTGTCGAGAACCAGTTGAACGAATACCGCGTGCGACTTGCTCGGCTGGAAGCGGAAAGGGACGGGGCCGATGAAATCACCTTTGCCCCTGACCTGATCGCGGATGCCGGGGTGAACGATAGCCTTGCCAAGCAAATCGAAGGCCAGCGCAGCCTGTTTCGCGCACGGAATGTGTCGCTTGAGCGCGAAACGGATCAATTGCGGCGGCGTCAGGACCAGCTTGGCAATCAAATCGAAGGCGTCGATGCTCAGTTGGACGCCCTGGGGCAGCAGCTTGATCTGATCCAGCGCGAACTGACGGTGCAGCAGTCACTTCTGGATCGGGGTCTGGCACAGTCGAACCGGGTTCTGGCCCTGCAGCGCGAAGAGGCGCAACTGAAGGGCCGCGTCGGAGAACTAACCGCAAACCGCGCCCAGGTCGAAGGTCGCATCACCGAGATCGACATCGAGATCGACAAGCTCGACGTGGCGCGGCGGCAAGAGGCGATCTCGCTTCTGCGCGATATCGAATTCCGCGTGACAGAGCTGACCGAACAGAAACGTGCCCTCGATGAACAGATGGGGCGGCTCGACATCACGGCGCCGGTCTCTGGCATTGTCTACGGATTGCAGGTCTTTGCCCCTCGGTCGGTGATCCGGGCGGCCGACCCGGTGCTGTACATCGTGCCGCAGGATCGGCCACTGGTGATCGCCGCACAGGTGCCTCCGATCGACGTCGATCAGGTGTATCCCGGACAAGAGGTCATCCTGCGGTTTTCGTCCTTTGACCAGCGTCAGACACCCGAGCTGTTTGGAACGGTCAAGAATATCTCGGCGGATGCCTTCGAAGACCAGGCACGGGGATACAGCTATTTCCGGGCCGAGATCACGCTGAACCCGGAAGAGGTACAAAAACTGCCAGAGGGCGCCGCCCTGTTGCCCGGAATGCCGGTGGAAAGCTTCCTGCGCACGGCGGACAGGACGCCGCTGGCCTATTTCGTCAAACCGCTGGCGGACTATTTCGCCAAGGCGTTCCGCGAAAGCTGACTGCGGTTTGAAAATCATGCTTTCCCTTGCCGCCTGCGCGGTCTAGCGTCGCGGCCGACTGACCTCAGGAGGATGACATGAGCAACGTGGACTCTCGGCTGGCCGAGCTTGGCGTAACCCTTCCCACTGCCCCGGCTCCGGCCGCAAACTATGTGCCTTTCGTGATTGTCGGAGACCTTGTTTTTGTGTCCGGGCAAATTTCGATGAATGAAAATGGTCTGATCACCGGCAAGGTCGGCGTTGATCTGGATGTTGCTGCAGGTGCGGCGGCGGCGCGGACTTGCGCAATCGGCCTTCTGGCTCAGGTCAAGGCAGCCTGCGACGGCGATTTTGACCGGCTGGTCCGGGTGGTCAAGCTGACCGGCTTCGTCAATTCAAGCCCCGATTTCACCGACCAGCCCGAAGTGGTAAACGGTGCGTCCGACTTCCTGGTCGACGTGCTGGGCGATGCGGGCCGTCATTCCCGTTCGGCAGTGTCGGCCGGGGCGCTGCCGCGCGACGTCGCGGTGGAAATCGAAGGCATCTTTCAGATCCGATGACACGGCCCGCGCTGCCTTCCGCCTTTCTGTCGGTCCCGCTTGCCCACCGTGCCCTGCATAATGTCGGCGACGGGCGACCTGAAAACAGCCGCGCCGCGGTGCGGGCCGCGCTGCAGGCGGGCTACGGGATCGAAATCGACGTTCAGCTGTCCGCCGACGGGCAGGCGATGGTCTTCCACGATTATCACCTTGCCCGGCTGACCGCACAGACCGGCCCGATCCGTCAGAGAACTTCTGCAGAACTGGCCGGGGTGCCGCTGACCGGCGGGGACGAAGGGATACCGACCTTGCCCGAGATTCTGTCACTCGTCGCGGGCAAGGTGCCCCTTCTGGTCGAGATAAAGGACCAGGATGGCGCGCTTGGCGTCAATGTCGGGCAGCTGGAACAGGCGGTTGGCGCGGCACTTGCGGACTATGCCGGGCCGGTGGCTGTAATGTCTTTCAACCCGCATTCGGTTGCGGCCATGGCCTGGCATGCGCCAGACGTGGCGCGCGGGCTGGTGACCGAAGCCTTCGCCGCCGATGAATGGCCGCTGGTCCCGGCCACAACCCGCGAACGGCTGGCCGGGATTCCCGATTTTGAGGCGGTCGGCGCCAGCTTTGTCAGCCATGATCGCAAGGATTTGACCAGTCCGGCCGTGGCTGCGTTGAAAGCACGTGCCGTGCCGGTCCTGTGCTGGACTGTGCGGTCGCCTGAAGAAGAGGCAACCGCCCGCCGGATCGCCGACAATATCACATTCGAGGGCTACACAGCGCCGTTTCCGGCTTGATCCTTCACGGATCGACACCACCTAATTCAGCGAGGAGGCGCAGCATGGACGGGGCGCAAATCGCGATCGAGATGCATGACGGGCTGGCCAGTATCGGACCGCGCGACTGGGACGCCTGCGCCGCACCCGGGCTGGACACCGATGACCGTCCCGTCGATCCCTTTACCACTTATCGCTTCCTCAAGGCGATCGAGGACAGCGGCTCGGTCGGGCCGGGAACAGGCTGGCAGCCGCGCTATCTGACAGCGCGCATGAATGGCGAGGTGATCGCCTGCGCGCCGCTTTATGCCAAATCCCACAGCCAGGGCGAATATGTCTTTGACCACAATTGGGCGCATGCGTTTGAACGGGCAGGCGGGCGGTATTACCCGAAACTGCAGGTTGCCGTGCCATTCACCCCTGTCACCGGACGGCGTTTGCTGACCCGTCCCGGTTATGAGGAAATCGGCATGGCCGCACTGGTACAGGGCGCGGTCCAGGTGGCCTCAGAAAACGAAATTAGTTCGCTGCACCTGACCTTCTGCACCCCGTCCGAGGCCGCGGCCGGGCGGCAGATGGGTCTGTTGCACCGTACCGGTCAGCAATTCCACTGGGTCAATGACGGGTTTGGCAATTTCGACGCTTTTCTTGCAGCCTTGTCGTCGCGCAAACGCAAGAATATCCGCAAGGAGCGCGCACGGGCACAGGCGTTTGGCGGCGACATCCTCTGCCTGACCGGAGAGGACATCCGCCCGGAACATTGGGACGCGATGTGGCAGTTCTACCAGGACACAGGTGCGCGAAAATGGGGCTCGCCCTATCTGACCCGCGCCTTCTTTGACATCGCTCACGACACGTTGCGCGATGATATTCTGATGATACTTGCCTGGCGCGACGGGCGCTTCGTGGCGGGGGCGATGAACGTGATCGGGCGCGAAACACTGTTTGGCCGCTACTGGGGCTGTGTCGAGGACCACCCCTGCCTGCATTTCGAATTGTGCTATTATCAAGCCATCGACTGGGCGATCCGTCATGGTCTGACCCGTGTCGAGGCGGGCGCGCAAGGAGAACACAAGCTGGCGCGCGGCTACATGCCGGTGACCACTCATTCGTTGCACTGGATTGCTGACCCCGGATTTGCCGATGCCGTGGCGAGTTACCTTCAGGCCGAACGCGACGCCGTGGCCGAGGAAATTGAAATCCTGACCGCCTATGGCCCGTTCCGAAACGAAACCCGAGAGGATCACCAATGACGGAACTTCTCAGCGACGACACCCGCAAGCTTCTGCTCGACCCGCTGATTGCAAATGGCTGGACTTTGGTCGACGGGCGGGACGCAATCGAAAAAACCTTTACCTTCGGTAGTTTTGTTGATGCGTTTGCATGGATGACCAAGGCTGCGATCTGGGCCGAGAAATGGAACCACCACCCGGAATGGAGCAATGTCTACAACCGCGTCACGGTCTTGTTGACCACCCATGATGTCGGCGGACTGTCGACTTTGGACGCGAAACTGGCCCGCAAGCTGGATAGCCTTTGAAACCGGGCACACGCGTATGAAAAAGGGGCCGCACGGCCCCTTTCGTTTTCTGCGTGTCAGGACAATCAGATTGCGTCCAGAAGCGCCTCACCCGCGGTCAGGTCGCAGACGCCCTTTTCAACTTCTTCCTGAAGCACCTTGACGACGCCATTGTCGATGAAGGCGGCAAAGCGGCGGCAGCGGTCGTTGAACCCGACAACCGGCGCGCTGAACTCGATCCCCATGCCCTTGGTCAGGGCGGCCGAAGCATCCGACAGGACAGTGATGCCCGCGTCGCCAGCACCTGTCGCCTTGTCCCAGGCAGCCATCACCCAGGGGTCATTGGTGGCAATGCAGATGATCTCGTCCACGCCCTTGGCTTTGAAGGCATCGACGTTGCGGATGAAACTGGGCATATGCGCCTGGTCGCAAGTGGTCGAAAACGCGCCCGGCACGCCGAACAGCACAACTTTCTTGCCATCAATATAGGGGGCGAGTTCGACTGGCTCGGGGCCGTTGTCCCCCAGTCGCATCATCGTTGGTTTGGGCAGCGACTCGCCTACGGAAATAGTCATGGTTCAGAAGTCCTTGTTCATTGCGTTTTCCCTTGGCGACGATATAGGCTGCCACCTTGAGGTTACAATCAGGTTTTGCGGCGGGAGACAGAAATATGACGCATGTGGTTGTGGTCGGGGCAGGGCAGGCCGGAAGCTCACTGGTGGCCAAGTTGCGATCGCTGGGTTTTGACGGGCAGATCACGCTGATCGGGACCGAAACTGCACCGCCCTATCAGCGTCCTCCGCTATCCAAAGCCTACCTTCTGGGCGAGATGGAACTGGAGCGGTTGTACCTGCGTCCCCTCAGCTTTTACGCCGACAACAAGATCGACCTGCGACTTGGCGAAACCGTGACTGCGATCGACGCGGGGGCCAAGATGATCGAGACTACATCCGGGCCACTGTCCTATGATCACCTGTGCCTGACCACGGGTTCGGTGCCACGCAGCCTGCCCGCCAGTATCGGCGGCGCGCTTCCCGGCGTTTTTACCGTGCGCACGCTTGCCGATGTCGACGCCATGGCGCCCCAATTCAGTGCGGGCAAACGGGTGTTGATCGTCGGTGGGGGCTATGTCGGGCTTGAGGCGGCGGCAGTGGCCGCCAAGAAAGGTCTGGATGTCACGCTGGTCGAAATGTCAGACCGCATCCTGCAAAGGGTAGCCGCCCCCGAAACAAGCGCCTTTTTCCGCGACCTGCATACCAGCCATGGCGTCAGAATCCTTGAGGCGACCGGGCTTGAGCGTATCACCGGCGAGGATCGCGTCACCGGAGCGATCCTGAGCGACGGCACCACATTGGATCTGGATTTTGTCATCGTCGGCGTCGGCATCATGCCCGGCACGGCGCTGGCCGAGGGCGCTGGGGTCGAGCTTGAAAACGGGATCAAGACCGACGAACAGGGCCGCACGTCGGACCCGTCGATCTGGGCGGCGGGCGATTGTGCATCCTTCCCCTATCGCGGTGGACGTATCCGGCTGGAAAGCGTGCCCAACGCCATCGATCAGGCGGAATGCGTGGCGGAAAACATCATGGGGGCGGGCAAGACCTATGTCGCGAAACCTTGGTTTTGGTCGGATCAATACGACGTCAAACTGCAAATCGCCGGGCTGAACATCGGCTATGACCGCGTGGTCACACGTCCGGGCGAGGGTGGGGCGGTGTCGTTCTGGTATTTTGCGGGCGACACGCTTTTGGCGGTCGACGCAATGAACGCGCCGCGCGACTTCATGATGGGACGGCGGCTGATCGAAGCGGGCAAATCACCCGACGCAGCAGTGATTGCCAACCCCGATGCCAACCTCAAGGACCTGCTCAAGGGTTAGGGGGCAAAGGTGCGCATCATCGCAGGCGCGTTTCGCGGCACGGCGCTGGCTTCGGTCGGCAAAGGCGATCCGGGCGCACATCTGCGCCCGACCACCGACCGGGTGCGCGAAAGCCTGTTCAACGTGCTGATGGGCGGACGGTTCGGTGATCCGGTCACGGATGCGGTGGTGTTGGACCTATTTGCCGGCACGGGCGCGCTGGGGCTTGAGGCGCTGTCACGCGGCGCGTCACATGTCACACTTGTCGATGATGGACGCAAGGCAACCAGCTTGATCCGTCAGAACATCAAGACAACACGCAGCTCCGCTCAGACCCGGCTGATCCAGCGCGATGCCACCCGGTTGCCCACCTGTGACGGCGCGGCGGCCAGCCTTGTCTTCCTCGATCCGCCTTACGGCAAGGGGCTGGGGATGAAGGCATTGTCAGGGGCGGTGGACACGGGATGGATTGCGCCCGGCGCGTTGATCGTTTTCGAGGAAAACGCTCCCCAGCCCGCGCCAAAAGGTTTCAACGTGCTGGACACGCGCAAATACGGCGACACCCATGTCACCTTTCTTGAGCGGGACGCTCAATAAGTCGGGTGAAACTTCCCGGCGGGCGAGTTGGTGAAGATCTCGACCCCGTCCTCTGTCACACCAACCGAGTGCTCGAACTGGGCCGACAGCGACTTGTCGCGCGTGACGGCGGTCCAGTCATCAGCCAAGACCTTGGTTTCCGGGCGGCCAAGGTTGATCATCGGTTCAATGGTGAAGAACATGCCTGGCTCCAGCCGCGCACCGGTGCCGGGGCGACCATAGTGCAGCACGTTGGGCGGGGCATGGAATACCCGTCCCAGCCCATGTCCACAGAAGTCGCGCACGACGCTCATCCGCTGGCTTTCGGCGTATGACTGGATCGCGTGACCGATGTCGCCGAAAGTGTTGCCGGGTTTCACCGCCTCGATCCCCAGCATCAGCGAGTCATAGGTCACCTGAATAAGCCGCTCGGCCTTGCGGTTCAGTTTGCCCGCGACGAACATCCGGCTGGTGTCACCAAACCAGCCATCGACGATCACCGTGACGTCGATATTCAGGATATCGCCATCCTTGAGCTTTTTGTCCCCGGGAATGCCGTGGCAAACGACGTGGTTCACGCTGATGCAGGAGGCATGTTCATAGCCGCGATAGCCGATGGTTGCAGATTTTGCACCGGCGGCGTTGACCTTGTCTTCGATCAGGCGGTCGATCTCGCCCGTGGTCTGGCCGGGAAAGACATGCTCGGCGATCTCATCCAGAATACGCGCCGCCAGTTCGCCAGCCCTGTGCATGCCGGCGAAATCGGCTTGTTCATAGATCCTGATCCCGTCACGGGTCTGGCGGCCTTTGCCGATCATGGTCTGCCTCATGGGTCGCGTTTCTTCTTGCCGCTATTTAGGCGGTTTTTGGCCGGGAAACCAGAGGGGGCGGGTTTTCGTCGCAATATGGGCGGTGTGACGCAAGGCCGGGGGCGCTGCCCCCGGACCCCCGGGGGTATTTGCTACCAGAAAAAAGTCAGGGATCGGAAAAGGGCAGCGCCGCAGCGATGGTTATGCCCTTGGGGGTGATGTCACAGCCAAGCGCCATGACTTCGACCCCTGCGGTGCGTGCCAGCCGGAAGCCCTGTGCATAGGCCGGGTCGATATCGGTTGCCAAGGAAACGGTTCGGGCGTCGGTGCGCTGGACGAGGTAGAGCATCATGGCGCGATCCGGGCCTCTGGCAACCTCGGCAAGCTCATGCAGGTGTTTCAGGCCGCGCGCGGTCACGCTGTCGGGAAACTCGGCGGTGCCGGGGCTGCGTGACAGGGTCACGGATTTCACTTCGAGCCAGAGGTCTGGCATGTCGCCATCCGACAGATGGAAGTCGATGCGGCTGTTGGTGCCGTATTTCACTTCGGGGCGGATGGTGCGGTATTGGGCCAGCGCCGGGATCGCGCTGCCTTGAAGCGCGTTCTTCAGGGCGCGGTTGGGCACGGACGTATCGACCCCGGTGAAATGCCCGGTCTCATGTTCGACCAGCCGCCAGCCGAATTTCAGCTTCTTCTTCGGGTCGTCATTGGGTTCCAGCCAGATTCGCGTCCCCGGTTCCGCCAACCCCATCATCGAGCCGGGATTGGCGCAATGGGCGGTGGCCTCGGTCCCGTCCATCAGCCGCGCATCCGCCAGGAAGCGTTTGTAGCGGCGGATCAGCACGGCGGGCACAAGTGGGGTTTGAAAGCGCATGAATCCGGGCCTATACCGACAGGGACGGTCTGACAAGGAGCCCGAGACATGCCCAACCCCACCGCCGCCATGCTTGTGATCGGGGACGAGATCCTGTCCGGTCGCACCCGTGACGCCAACATGCATTTCCTTGCGGGTGAGTTGACCAAGCACGGCATCACACTGGCCGAGGTGCGGGTGGTGTCGGATCAGGAACAAGCGATCATTCACGCGGTTCATGCACTGTCTGCCGAATATGACCATCTGTTCACATCGGGCGGAATCGGACCGACCCATGATGACATCACCGCCGATTGTGTCGCCGCCGCTTTCGGTGTGCGTATCGACGTACGCGACGATGCCCGCGCGCTGTTGCAGGCACATTACGACAATTCCGGGCAGGAACTGAACGCCGCGCGTCTGCGCATGGCGCGTATCCCGGATGGGGCGACGTTGATTGACAACCCGGTGTCGGTCGCGCCCGGCTTCACCATTGAGAACGTACATGTCATGGCCGGAGTGCCGTCGGTGTTTCAGGCCATGGTCGCCAGTGTGTTGCCGACCCTCACCGGTGGTGCGCCGCTGTTGTCGCAATCACTCCGTATCGACCGTGGAGAGGGCGACATCGCCGGTCCTTTGGGCGATCTGGCGGCGCGCTATAGCGACCTGTCCATCGGCAGCTATCCGTTCCAGAAAAACGGAGCCTTTGGATCAAACATCGTCATCCGTGGCTTTGACGGCGCGCGGATCGACGCTGCGATTGCAGAACTCGCGGAGATTTTCGCGTGAGCCTTCCCGACGTTCAGAAAATGTATGAGGTCATCGAATCGACCTGGCCGCCTGCTTCCACCCGGAAAATCGGCAATGTCACCCTGCGCGAAGGGCGTGGTGGTGGCAAACGGGTGTCGGCGGCGACGGTCGATGGGGCGCTCGACCCACAGAAACTGCCCGACTTCGAAGCCGCGATGCGCGCGATGGACCAGCCCGCTCTGTTTATGATCCGTGATGGCCAAGAGGTGCTGGATATGCAGCTCGCTGATGCTGGTTACGAAGTGATCGACCCGGTGACCATGTATGCCGCACCCGCGCAGGACATCGCGTCGGAAGTACCGCCGCGTACCGCCGCAATTGCCGCGTGGGAACCGCTGCAGATCATGCTGGAAATCTGGCAGGCGGGCGGTATCGGGGCGGGCCGGATCGAGGTGATGAAACGCGCCGAAGGCCCCAAGACGGGGTTCATCAGCCGCTGGAACGACCATCCCGCGGGGACCAGTTTCATGGCGGTCCATGATGGGGTCGGCATGGTTCACGCGCTGGAAATCCTACCCAGTCAGAGACGCCAGGGGGTTGCCCGCTGGCTGATGCGTCGTGCGGCCTTCTGGACCCTGGCGCGTGGCGGGCACACTCTGGCCGTGATCTGCACCACGGCGAACCAGGGGGCCAATGCGCTCTATTCTTCCCTCGGGATGACGGTTGTGGGACAGTATCATTACCGTATCAAACAGGACTAGGTCACGATGACAAAGACAGATATGCCGACCGCGCTGGACCTGCCGCAGGTCGATCCGTTGCCGCCTGAAACGCAAAAATACTTCGACATCTGTGTCGAAAAGCTGGGTATGGTGCCGAATGTGTTGCGGGCCTATGCGTTTGACATAGACAAACTCAATGCGTTCACGGCGATGTACAATGACCTGATGCTGGCAGACAGCGGGTTGACCAAGCTTGAACGCGAGATGATTGCAGTCGTGGTTTCGTCCATCAACAAGTGTTTCTATTGCCTGGTTGCGCATGGCGCGGCGGTGCGCGAGTTGTCGGGCGATCCGAAACTGGGCGAGATGCTGGTGATGAACTATCGAGTCGCTCCGCTGGATGTGCGTCAACGGGCCATGTTGGATTTCGCCGCCAAGATGACCACCGCCTCAGCCACGATCGAGGAAACTGACCGTCAGGCGCTGCGCGATGTCGGATTCTCGGACCGGGACATCTTTGACATTGCCGGGGTTGCCGGGTTCTTCAACATGACGAACCGCGTCGCATCGGCGACAGACATGCGTCCCAATGACGAGTATCACGCGCAATTCCGGTGAAATGGCTTGCGACCATATGCCTTGCCGTCTGGCCGGGAGTGGGGGCGGCGCTGGAACTGGCGCTGCCGGAAGGCGCGCGGCTTGACGCTGAACGCAATGTCTCGGGCGGATATGACCTGCCTGTCGCTCCGTTTGATGGTCAAAAAGTGCCGTCAATGCGATTGTCCGGGCAAGTGCGGTTCGAGGTCTGGCGCGTCGAGTCCGGGTTTGCCGGCACATCGGGGTTGGCAGACGCGCTGCGCGACCTACTTGAGAAGGCCGCATTCCGGGTGGAATTGGACTGCGAAACGGATGGGTGCGGGGGCTTTGACTATCGCTTCAACACCGAGATCCTACCGCCGCCGGAGATGTTCGTCGACCTGTCGGACTTCCGTGTCATCAGCGCAGTGCGGGTCGGACCGGCGGGACGGGAAGGCGTCAACATCCTGATAAGTTCGGCTGTGCGTGCCGGGCTGGTTCATATCGTGCATGTGGTCGAGGACACGAACGCGGACCCGGTGACGCTGGTGGTGCCCGAAACGTCTGGCGCTGCGGCGGTGTTCAGCCCCGCCATTGCAACCGGGGATTCCGATGCGCTTGCCCGTGCGCTTGAGGCGCATGGCCATGTTGTTCTGCAGGGGCTGACGTTTGAAACAGGATCCGCCCGTCTTGATGCGGGCGAGGTTCCGGTTCTTGTCGCGCTGGCGGCCTATCTGTCGGACCACCCTGACGCACGTGTCACGCTGGTGGGGCACACTGACAGCGAAGGCGGATTGGACAAGAACATGACGCTGTCAAAGCGCCGGGCCGAGGCGGTACGCGACTACATGGTGCAGGAACTGGGGGTCGGTGCCGGTCAACTTGATGCGGACGGGGTCAGCTATCTTGCGCCGGTGACCACCAATGCGACGCCCGAAGGTCGCGAACAAAACCGGCGGGTCGAGGCGATCCTGCTAACCGCTGACTGAGTTTTTCCCGCGTCCCGTCAATCCCATCGTTTGCCAATAAATACGCATAGCGTTTCGCAACCTTGTGACCGCGCCCGACCGCGTGTGAAGATAACAGGCGAAACAGCTTTGTGCGGGACCAGATCGGGCGACATGTTGAATAAATGCAGACACGTATTGCGCGTCCCGCTTCGCTATTCGCTGTTGGGCGCGGGCGGCTTTGCCATTGTGTTTCTGGCTCTCTTCCTGGCATCCGACTCACCGGACATCGATGCAGGATTTACCGCCTGCAAAGCGACGCCATCCAAAACATGCCTGACAGATTGGGGTGTGGAAAAGGCCTTGGCGCAGGACAGTCTGCCCCCTTACCTGCGTGCGGTGGATCAGCTTGCCCGGATGGGGCGAATTGAGGATGCCCGCGCCCTTGAGTTTTTGGTGCAGAAGGGTGTCGGCGAAACGCTGGATGTCGCTGGCGCGCGTGCGGACCGCAGAGTTGCCAGCCACCGGCTCGCTGCGGCGCTAAGGTCCGGGACACCCCTGGCTGACTCGATCCGGGACATCCCCGAGATGGACGCCGGTGTTCTGTGGATCGCGGCTTTGGACCTGCTCGACAGAAACCCATATGGAGCGGCGCGCCATCCCGATACCCAACCCGCGAATTGGGTCCTGACCACGGTCAGCAACATGGCCCATGAAATTCAGGTGATTGCCGCAAGTGGGTCGGAACGGCGGAAACGTTCGCACTTCACCTATGCTGCTGAACTTTTCGCGGCGGTAGGTGACAGGCAGGCGGCCCTTGATGCCCTTCTGCAAATTCCTGATGCAGAGGACACATATCTTCATATGTCGCCGGATTTGATCAAGGCGATCGGCGTCGACAAAGCCCGTGACCTGAATAGTCGGGCAGGCAAGCGAATGCCCCTTGCCCTGCTGTCCCTGGCCACTGCCGAGGATAATGACGAGCGGGCCGCGGACCTTTTTGTTGCCGCCTTTGACGCCTTTGCATCGCGTACCCCTTCGCCCGACTTTTCTTTTATGTTCCGAACCGTTCGGAAGGCAGTGGATCAGGGGCATGCCGATTTGTCTCTGAGGTTGGCAAAACAGATGGCGCAGCTAGCGGACAAAACCCCGTCCTCGTTGCCGGTGTTTGGACACATCGATGCGGCTCGTGCGCTGAGCGTCGCGGGCGCGCCAGAAAGCGATATTCGCGAAAGCATCGACAAGGCTCTGGCCCTGTTTCCTGAAAATCCGTCGAAAATCGTGGGGGTCGGGCTTGTCAGCGGTCCCATAATTTGGGGCGCATCCGGGCTGGATGCCTCTGCCAGGATCGAGCTGTCCAACCTTTTCGCGCGAATCGGTGATTTGGAAAGCGCCGAACGCTTGATGGACGGTCTTGAACGCCCTGTCGGATGGTGGAGCAGCGTGCTTTCCCCGGAAATCCCTGTGGAACATCTTGCCCCGCTTCTTCTTGTGGCAAGCAAGACGCTGAACGATTCCGAAATGGCGTATTTGCGCGCTTCCCTCGCAGCAGATGATGTCGCGAACCACAGTACGGCCGAACACCGAGCATGGGCCCTGTCGACGGTCAAGAACCTCTTGGAGGGCGAAGCCCTTACCGGGCAGATCGCTGTCGAGACCTATCTTTTCGCCCTTCGTGTTGCCACGGAATCTGGCGCGGCGGACCTGAATGACCTTGCGCTTGAACGACTGGCCCGAGCGGCCGTCAATTCGGGCCGCTATGCCGATTTGATCCGTGCAGGATTCGAATGGCACCGCGCGGATCACGGCTGAGGACGGTTTAACTGCGCTGGTCGTTCAGAGGTTTCCCCATTGTGCGCCGACGTGTTGCCTGTAATTCAAAAAGAAACCCGGGCGATTGCCCGGGTGCAGGTGCTTTCAGCAATGAAAGCCAGGGGAAGAAGTGATTTTACCAGTCGGTCGGGCCCTTGTCGTTGAAGGCGTGGACCAGGAAATCGATAAAAGCGCGGACCTTGGGCTGGGTGAAACGTCCCGGCGGATAGACCGCATAGATGCCTTGGGTTTCCATCGGCAGGTCGGGGATGGCGTCCTCGACCAGCCCGGCTTTCAGCGCGTCGGCATAAAGGAAGCTTGGCAGATAGGCGATGCCAAGCCCGGCAATCGCGGCGTTCAGAAGCGATTGGCCGTCATTCACACTTAACCAGCCGCCAGTGCGCACCTGGCGTTTTTCACCCGACGGCGCCGTCAGCTTCCAGACCGCGCCATTGGCCTGGCTGGAATAGTGCAGCAGCTTGTGTTCGTTCAGATCGTCGATCTTCTGTGGCCGGCCATACCGTTCGAAGTAAGCCGGGCTTGCGATCATGCGCTTGGTGGTCTCGGTCAGCTTGCGGGCGCGCAGGGTGCTGTCTTCGAGTTCCCCAATACGGATCGCCATGTCGAATCCTTCGCTGATCAGTTCGACATAGCGGTTGTTCAGCACCATGTTGACGGTGATGTCAGGAAACTCGCTGAGGAAATTCCCAAGGACCGGCGACAGGTGATTGACGCCAAAATCGGTGGCGACGCTGATCCTGAGAAGACCGGATGGTGCCGACTGCATCGACGTGACCAGCGCGTCAGCCTCGCCTGCATCGTTCAGGACACGACGCGCGCGGTCGTAATAGGCTAGGCCGATCTCGGTCGGGCTGACGCGGCGGGTGGTGCGGTTTAGCAGGCGCGCGCCAAGGCGGGCCTCAAGGCTTGAGACGTGTTTCGAGACGGCGGACTTGGAAATCCCCATCTTTTTGGCGGCATCGGTAAACCCGCCCTGATCCACAACCGTGGCGAATGCTTCCATTTCGGTCAGACGATCCATTGTCCTGCCTCATCACTTCTTGATCACACGCCCCCGTGCTTGAAGATCATCTATCGCGCTAAAATCGGGCAGGAACTGGGCACGGCGCAGACAATATCTGGGATTTCTCTTGGATCGTTTGCGGCGTGGAAACAGATTCGGTCGTTGGATCCAGGGCGAAAATTTGCCGCCCTGACAGTCTGTCTCCCTATGCGACCAGCGCGGACAGCGCCGAATAAAGCGGCAATCCCAGTGTCAGGTTGAACGGAAAAGTGATGCCCAGAGACAGTGTCAGATAGATGCCGGGCCGCGCCTCGGGCAGGGCGATCCGCAGGGCCGCCGGAACCGCGATGTAAGACGCCGAGGCCGCAAGCGTCATCATCAGGAACGTACCGCCCTGACTCAGCCCCAGAAGCAGCGCGGCCACCATGCCAAAGCCGCTTCCTACCACCGGCATGATGCAGCCAAAGGCCACAAGTCCTGCCGTGACGTCCCGACGGTGCTGCATGACCGAACGCCCGGCGGACAGGCCCATGTCCAGAAGGAACAGGCACAGGACACCGGTAAAGGGCACAACGATAAACGTATCGACCTGCGCCAGCCCCTCCTTGCCGGTGATGGCGCCGATCACGAACGAGCCGATCAGAAGAACGATTGACCCGTTGCCAAGAATGTCGCGGATCAGTTCCGAGTCCACCTTCGCCCCGCCGTTGCCACGTGCCGCCAGCCACAGCGCGGACATGATCGCCGGAACTTCCATGACGGCGGCAACAGCCACGATATAGCCCTCGGACGGGATGCCCTGTCCCTCAAGCAGGTTGGCAGCCGTAACGAAGGTCACGATCGAGATCGATCCATAATGCCCTGCAACCGCGGCAGCGTTCAGCGTGTCCAGCCGCGTGAGCAGCCGAAGTAGACCGAAGGCCACGAAAGGCATCGCAAAGGACAGGATCGCGCCGGCCATAAGGCTGCCCAGCAAGGTGCCCGAAAACCCGTTCTCCGACAGGCTGACCCCGCCTTTGAACCCGATGGCAAACAAAAGATAGATCGACATCAGCTTGGCTGCGCCCGTGGGGATGGACAGGTCGGACCGCATCACCGCGGCAACGATTCCAAGCATGAAGAACAGGATGGTCGGAACCAGCAGATTGCTGGCCAGCATGTCGAGCGGCGCGGTCATGATGTCTCCTTGTTGGTAGGGCATTGAGGCGTCGCTGGCCCAGATGGTTGGATTTTTGCAAAAGGGCAAATATATTAAAACTGATCTTTAAATAGGATTTGACTATGAAGCCGACTCTTCGGCAATTGGAATACCTCGTGGCTGTGGCGGATACCGGGCGGTTTGGTCTGGCAGCTGATCGACTGAACGTCAGCCAACCCAGCCTGTCGGCCCAGATCGCGGAAGCCGAGGACGCGCTTGGCGCGCGGGTGTTTCACCGGGGGCGGGGTGGGGCGGTTCTGACCGCAGGCGGAGTCGACGTGGTGCGCCGGGCCCGCCGGATTTTGCGCGAAATGGAAGACCTGAAGGCGTCCGTGCGCGGGAATGGAATTTTCGATGGGCGTCTGCGCCTCGGGATATTGCCGTCAATTGGCCCCTATCTTTTGCCGGGGATCGTGCCTGCGCTGCATCGCGAGTTTCCCGAATTCAGGCTCGTGGTGCGGGAAGAGGCAACGCAGGACCTTGAGGAAGGATTGCGCACGGGGCGGCTCGACATGATCGTGTCTACGCCCGAAGACCATCCCGGTACGCGGCAGGTAGAGTTGTTCGAAGAACCGCTATGGCTGGCGGTGGCGCGTGACGACCCACTGGCGGCAGAGGGCGCGATCGGTGCTGTTGCCTTGCAGGGGCGCACAATCCTGACGTTGGGCCGTCGCCACAGACTATCTCTGATCGTGGCGGAGTTGGCCATGAACGCAGGGGCCGTGGTCTCGGATGAATATGAGGGCACAAGCCTGGACGCGATCCGGTTGATGGCGTCAGTTGGGTCGGGTGTTGCGGTTTTGCCCAAGGTCTATGCCGCGACCGTTGCGGCGCGGCAGGGTGACGTAGTCCTTCGGCCCATCTCTGGCGACAAGGCCAGAAGGACTCTTTCGCTGATCCAGCCCGCCGGCCCCGAGGCCAGACCGGGCAGCGGTATGCTGGCGCGCGCCCTGTCGAAAGAGGCCGCGCGCCTGATGGCAATGTTATAGTCCCGGCGTCACAGCGCCGCGGCCAGTCGGGTGCCCTGATTGATCGCGCGCTTGGCGTCCAGTTCCGCAGCCACATCCGCGCCACCGATCACATGCGGCGTGATGCCCTTTGCCTCAAGCGCATCAGCCAAAGACCGGTCCGGCACTTGCCCGGCGCACAGGACGATATTGTCGACCTCGATCACCTGCGGGTTCTCACGCGCTTCGCCGAACGAGACATGCAGACCCGCTTCGTCGATCTTTTCGTAGTTGACGCCGCCAATCATGGTCACGTCCTTCATCTTCAACTGGCTGCGATGAATCCAGCCGGTGGTCTTGCCCAAACCCTTGCCCAATGCCTGCGCCTTGCGCTGCAAAAGCGTGACTTCACGGGCGGGCGCATGGGGTTGCGGGCCTTCCGGCGCCAGGCCACCACGGTTGGCTTCGGGGTCAGATACTCCCCATTCCTTCATCCATTCCGGTAGGTCTTCGGTCAGGCTTTGGCCCTCATGCACCAGGTATTCAGAAACGTCGAAGCCGATCCCGCCGGCGCCGATCACCGCGACGCGCTTGCCCACAGGTTTCTTGTCGCGCAGCACGTCGAGATACCCCATGACGTTCGGCCCATCCTGACCCGGAATCTGCGGATCGCGGGGCATGACGCCGGTGGCGATCACCACTTCGTCAAAATCAGTCAGGTCATCTGCCCCCACCGCGCGGCCCAGTTCCAGCTTGACTGGATGCGTCTTCAGCATTGCCTCGTACCAATCGACCAGCCCCCAGAACTCTTCCTTTCCGGGGATCTGCTTGGCGACGTTCAGCTGTCCGCCCACCTTTTCGGCCTTGTCGAAAAGGGTAACGTCATGGCCACGCTGCGCGGCGGTCAGCGCAGTGGCAAGCCCCGCCGGGCCCGCGCCGACGATCGCGATGGATTTTGGCGTATCAGCGGGTGGTATCGCCAATTCGGTCTCGTGGCAGGCGCGCGGGTTCACAAGACACGAGGTCAATTTGCCCGAGAACGTATGATCGAGGCAGGCCTGGTTGCAGCCGATACACGGTGCGATCAGCTCGGCCTTTCCCTCGGCGGCCTTGTTGACGAAATCGGCATCGGCAAGGAAGGGGCGTGCCATCGACACCATGTCGGCGCAACCCTCGGCCAGAACCTGATCGGCCACGTCGGGCATGTTGATCCGGTTCGACGTCACAAGCGGGATACCCACCTTGCCCATCAGTTTCTTGGTCACCCAGGCAAAGGCGCGGCGCGGCACCGAAGTCGCAATGGTCGGAATCCGTGCCTCGTGCCAGCCGATGCCGGTGTTGATGATCGTTGCGCCGGCCTGTTCCACGGCCTTGGCCAGCATCACAACCTCTTCATGGGTCGAGCCGTTGGGGATCAGGTCGATCATGCTGAGACGGTAGATGATGATGAAATCCTCACCCACGGCCTCGCGGCAACGGCGCACGATCTCGACCGGAAGGCGCATCCGGTTCTCATAGGACCCGCCCCAGCGGTCGGTGCGCTTGTTGGTGTGAGTCACCAGGAACTGGTTGATGAAGTAACCCTCAGATCCCATGATCTCGACCCCGTCATAACCGGCTTCACGGGCGCGGACCGTTGCGGTGACGAAATCCTGAATCTGTTTCTCGATGCCCTCTTCGTCCAGCTCCTTCGGCGGGAAGGGCGAGATCGGGGACTTGACGGGTGATGCAGAGACACATTCCGGCCCATAGGCATACCGGCCCGCATGCAGGATCTGCATAGCAATCTTGCCGCCCGCATCATGCACCCGATCGGTGACAACCTTGTGGTTGGCGATGTCCTGATCATTGAACAACCCGGCTGCTCCGGGAAACACGCCGCCCTCGCGGTTCGGGGCCATGCCACCCGTCACCATCAGGCCAACGCCGCCACGTGCGCGCTCGGCGTAGAATTCGGCCACGCGGTTCCAGTCCTTGGTTTCCTCAAGCCCGGTGTGCATCGACCCCATCAGCACACGGTTTTTCAGCGTGGTGAAGCCAAGGTCGAGCGGGGCAAGCAGATGCGGGTAGTTGGACATGGGTGATCTCCTCAGATTTGACCGCAAGAAACCCCAAGCCACACATATAGTCACGCAAAACGCCGCGTCAGGAACACATGTGCCGCTTCGTCATTTTGCCTCGGTTAGCCGCCCGTGGTCGGCGCGAGGCCGGGCTACATCGTCTCGATGCAGTGCCGTCGGAAGGCGCGTTTCAGCATGTCCAGCTCGGCCCGCAACAAATCCATTTCGGCGCGGATGTCGTCGGCCAGAACCTCGCCCGAGATCAGAGTGATGATCTCAAGCACCTCGTCGGTGTCCTTGTCGCGGATCAGATAGGTCTGAACGCCATCGGCAATTGTCTCGACCGGGATCGGCACCCGCAGCACCCAGCCCGTGCCATCAGGTGCGGCTGTCAGGCGCGTGTTGCGGACCGGATGCTCCAGGTGCGTGACCTCGATATTCGGCATGCCCTCGCCAGATGCGCGGGTCACAAGCCCTTCCCAGATGCCTTCGAACAGACGAGTCTTGGTAACGGTGATGTCGCTCATTATGTCCTCTGTTCCGATCAGAATTCCGCGCGTGGGTAACGGCTGAATGTTACGTCCCGCAGGATGACCTGATTCATTTCCGGCCCCTCAAAGATCAGGTCGATCCACATCTTCTCGATCCGCCGCTCGACCATCTTGGTATAGGTGAGGTCGAACTCAACCATGATGTCCTCTTCGTTCAGGGGCAATTCGCGGACGATCTGTTCCGTGTTGGGGCCGTGCTTGATGTTGAGGCGGGCAAAGATTTCCAGCGGCTTTTCGACCTCGACGATCGTGTCCATGCGGATCACATGTGACCGTTTCAGCCCCTTGCAGGCATCCTCTGGCAGATCCACGACCAGCGACAGGAACGATCCGTCAAAACGGAAAACGTCCATGCGCAGACCAAAAGGGGCCAGATCCTTTTCGCGCTGGTTGCGCAACTGGCGCAAGGTCAGTTCCGAGATGTCGCAATCATGGAACAGCGTGACCTCATCCCCCAGCATTTCCTTGTTTTCGACCGCGGACATCCCGCGCATCGGCAACGGCTCGCGCCACAAAAGCGGCCGCCAGGACCAGTCGGTGCCGTGGGGCTTGGGAAAGGCCGAAGAACCAATCATCGGCAGCGCCAAACGGCCTTCGGCGATCGAGATCAGAGAGTTCAGATGTTGCCGCAGCTTCCGGGCGCGACTTCGCTGCTGACGCAGGGTGGCAAGGTCGGTCGATTGGGCATTTCGGGCCGCACGTGCCCAATAGCGCGCCAACCCTTTCTGATAGAGCCGCTGGATCAAACCACCCCGAGCCATTGTTTCCGTTCCCGCGCTGCTGCCTCAAATTCGTTTCCGAATGCGGAACAATGGCACTCGGCGTTTTCCATTGTCTAGCCGAATGGTTGCCGCGAAACAAACAGCAAGGCGCAATGCCGGGAAATTTTCCTTTATATTCGAAATGTCTTGGCATGGCGCGGCCCGGCACCAATCTTCTTGCCTATGGCGCCATTCCGGTCAATCAAGGCGCATGGCAGCCTATGACTCCCTTTCCAAGCTGATCGCCCCGGCCCGGGAAACCTGTGAACCCTGGCGCGTGGTTCTGGCCCTGGTCATGATCGCGGGTGGCACGATCATATTCAATGGCATGTTGTTTGGCGTCCTGAGTGGCCTTCCCGCGTGGCCGCAATTGGCAAACGACCTGGCCTTTGGCACAAGCGCGGCCGCCATGTGGCTGATGCTGTTCAGTTTTTCCGGCATTTTGCTGTCTCTGGCCGTGGTGCTGGGGCTGCTGCATCACCGCCCGCTGACCTCATTGTTCGGAGCCTTCCGCCCGCTGGTCCGCGATTTCCTGCGCTGTTTGCGCTACCTCACCCCGTTTTTTGGCCTGATTCTGCTTTTGCCCGGGCCAAGTGGCGTGGAATTGATCTGGAACATGTCGCTGGCTCGGTGGCTGACGCTGCTTCCGGTGTCGCTCTTGCTGGTGATGCTGCAGATTACCGCCGAGGAAGTTTTGTTTCGTGGCTATCTTATGGCGCAGCTGGCGGCGCGGTTCCGCTCGCCGCTGGTCTGGATGGTGCTGCCCAGCGTCCTGTTTGCTTTGCTGCACTTTGACGGCGAAACCTATGGACCAAATGCCGGTTGGGTCGCGGCCTGGTCGGGGCTTTTTGCGCTGGCGGCGGCGGATGTTACCGCCCGGACCGGTAATCTGGGCGCAGCGCTGGCCCTACATCTGGCAAACAATGTCTTTGCCCTCATGGTCAGCAGTATGCAGGGGTTCTGGGATGGGATGTCGCTGTTTGTCCTGACCTTCGGCCCCCATGACCACGACCTTGTCGCCGCACTGCTTCCGGCCGAGGCACTGATGATCTTCTGCAGCTGGCTTGTTGTGCGGTTGGCGATCCGTCGCTAGTGTCCAATCCTCAAGCCAGTGTTTGCAATTCCCGTCGGGTAAGCTTATCTGACGGCTGTCGTTTCGGCCAATCAGGGACTCGTTCATGAACTGGATCACCAACTACGTTCGTCCGACGATCAATTCGATCTTTTCGCGCCGCGAGGTGCCGGACAATCTCTGGTCGAAGTGCGATGAATGCGGCACGATGCTGTTTCACCGCGAGTTGAAGGACAATCTGAACGTCTGCACGCATTGCGGCCACCATATGCACATCACGCCGCGCGACCGTTTCAAGGCGCTGTTTGACGGTGGTGTGTTCACCGAAGTGGCCGTGCCCGATCCGGTGGCCGACCCGCTGCAGTTCCGGGATCAGAAGAAATATCCCGAACGGATGAAAGCGGCGCAGAAATCCACCGGTGAGAAAGAGGCCATGCTGGTCGTTGAAGGCGAAATCGGGCGCACCCCGATCGTCGCCGCTGCGCAGGACTTTTCGTTCATGGGCGGGTCGATGGGCATGTATGTCGGCAACGCGATCATCGCCGCCGCCGAACGCGCGATCAAGCTGAAGCGCCCGCTGGTGCTGTTCTCTGCTGCGGGCGGCGCCCGGATGCAGGAAGGTATCCTGTCCTTGATGCAAATGCCGCGGACCACCGTGGCGGTGCAGATGCTGAAAGAGGCGGGTCTGCCCTACATCGTCGTCCTGACCCATCCCACGACCGGCGGTGTCACGGCGTCCTATGCCATGCTTGGTGATGTGCATATTGCCGAGCCGAATGCGCTGATCTGTTTTGCCGGGCCGCGCGTGATCGAACAAACCATCCGCGAAAAACTGCCCGAGGGCTTCCAGCGCGCCGAATACCTTCTGGATCATGGCATGCTGGACCGTGTCACCCCGCGCACCGAAATGCGGGACGAGCTGGTTACGATCATCCGCATGTTGTTGGGTCTGACACCTGCCGTTCAAGGCGATCTGCCCGCACCTGTGGCGGAAGAGGCCGATGACACTGACGCCAAAGCCGTCGAAAAAACCTGAGCGGCGGTCGGGCGGACACCGCCCGACTGTGCCCAACCCAATCTGTCGTTCAATGACGGAATCCCTTGTATGACCACATCCCAGAACTCCGACGCCATCCTTGCCCGGATGATGGCGCTGCACCCGAAGGTGATCGACCTGACGCTGGACAGGATGTGGCGACTTCTGGCGGCGCTGGACAATCCGCAGAACGCGCTGCCTCCGGTGATCCACCTTGCGGGCACAAACGGCAAAGGCTCGACACAAGCAATGATCCGCGCCGGGCTTGAGGCGATGGGCAAGGTGGTTCACGCCTATACCTCTCCGCACCTCGCCCGGTTTCACGAACGAATCCGGCTGGCAGGAACCCTGATCGACGAGGACCACCTGACCGCCGTGCTGGACGAGTGCTGGAACGCCAACAATCGCGAGAACATCACCTATTTCGAGATCACCACCTGCGCCGCGCTTCTGGCCTTTGCGCGAACGCCAGCCGATTACACCCTGCTTGAGGTCGGACTGGGCGGACGGCTGGATGCGACCAACGTGATCGACCGTCCGGCGTTGACGGTGATCACGCCAGTCTCGATCGACCATCAGCAGTTCCTTGGCGACACGATCGAGCAGATCGCCTCCGAGAAGGCCGGTATCCTCAAGCGCGGCGTGCCCTGCATCGTTGGTCCGCAAGCGGATGCCGCGATGGAGGTGATCGAGGCACAGGCCGCGAAACTGGGCGCGCCGCTGATTGCCCATGGTCAACACTGGCAGGTCTGGGAAGAGCGCGGGCGACTGATCTATCAGGATGAAACCGGGTTGCTCGATCTGCCGCTTCCGGTCCTTCCCGGTGCGCATCAGATCCAGAACGCCGGCGCCGCGCTTGCCGCGCTGCGTTATCTTCGTGCGGATGAAACCGCGTGCGAGGCTGCAATAACCCGCGCGCACTGGCCCGCCCGGATGCAGCGCCTGCGCACAGGGCCGTTGGTCGATGCTGCGCCGGGGGCAGAAATCTGGCTGGATGGCGGGCACAACGCCGCCGCGGGTGAGGCGCTTGGCGCTCACCTTGCCACATTGCCCCAGCGCCCGACCCACCTGATCTGCGGCATGCTGAACACCAAGGACGTGACCGGCTATCTCGCCCCGTTGTTCGCGGTCAGTGAAAGCCTGACGGCGATCTCGATCCCCGGTGAGGCCAACACCCTGAGCGCCGATCAGACCGCAGCAGCGGCTCTGTCTGTGGGCATGGCGGCGACGACAGCCCCGTCGCTGGAGACGGCGCTGAACACCATCGTCGCACAGGATCCCAATGCAAGGGTCCTGATCTGCGGCTCTCTCTATCTGGCGGGACACGTGCTGCGCAGCAATGGGTAAGCTGCGCCGAATCACCACGTCCGAATCACTTGCTATTGACTGATTCGCACTGATTCGCCTAATGTCGCTGCCAAGCACAGGCATCCGACATTGTAGCTCAGTCCAGCGGATGCCCGGTCACGGGACAGGCAGGCAGGTATAAGAGGGGCGCTGGTCGCCCCTCACATAATTCCAGCGACCGAAATTGCTGCGGCTCATCACTCGACATCGCTTTGCAAACCCCTAGGCTCGGATCATGGACTGGCGTGAAGACGGTATCATCCTTGCGATCCGTAAACACGGAGAGACCTCGGTCATTGCCGAACTCTTCACCGAAAGTCATGGCCGCCACGCCGGTGTCATTCGTGGCGGCGTCAGCCGCAAGCTGACCCCGATTTTGCAGCCCGGAGCGCAGGTCGATGCGACATGGCGGGCGCGATTGTCGGAACATATCGGCAGTTTCACGGTTGAACCGGTGCGCAGCCGGGCGGCGGTGTTTTCCGACCGTTTCGCACTGGCGGGTCTGAACGCGGTGACCGCACTACTGATTTTTGCCCTGCCCGAACGCGAGGCGCATCCTCCGCTTTATCGCCGTACCCGCGACCTTCTTGATCTTCTGGGACAAGACGATCTTTGGCCGCTGGCCTATCTGCAATGGGAAATGGCGCTGCTTGAAGAAACCGGGTTCGGCCTGGATCTGAGCCGTTGCGCCGCGACAGGGCAGACGGAAAATCTGGTTTATGTTTCGCCGAAAACCGGACGCGCAGTGTCGCGGGATGGGGCGGGGGAATGGGCGGACCGAATGCTGCCTCTTGTGCCATGTCTGCGCGGTGAAGGCGATGCCAGCGACGCCGACGTGCTTGCCGCGCTGGGCACAACGGGTTGGTTCATCGAGAACAAGCTGGCGGCCAGCCTTGGCAACCGCCCTCCACCAGAGGCACGCGGGCGGTTTCTTGATGCGATCAGCCGCCGGATTGCGCGGGGGTGAATATCATCTCGCGCCCCGTTTCGTCGCTCAGGATCAATGTGCTGTCCGACACTTCGATCAGGCGCATCGCGGTCAGCGCGGACAGGAACCTGTTTTCGGCATCCAGTGACGGGCAAGCCAGCTTGGTCTGAACCAGGTCCGTCACTTCGAACCAAGGGTATGGAGCCGATTGGCTGGCTGAATACCGGTTGCAGGGGGCCTGACCCGAAATCGCCGTACCGTCGAAAACCAACGTTGCCCGTTCTGTCCACGCCCGACCGTCGATCTCCTGCAGGGCCCATGTCTTGCCCGCCGCGCCATAACGTGACGCGGTTTCATCTCCGCTACAGGCCGTCAGGCTGAAAAGGAAAAAGGCAAGAAGAGCAGGGCGCATGACAAGGTTCAGGTTGCGAGGCCCCCTTAGTCATAAAGCGCAAGGATCAGGTCGACCAGAGTTCCAAGGGCCTCGGCATTGTCCCGCTGGTCGCGGCTGGTCAGTTCCGCCATGCCGATATTGGCGGCTTGCACGATACGCGCGAGTTCCGGGTTTGGCAGGCCAACCTCTTCCAGAACCTCGGCCAGCGCCGCCATTCGCTTTTCATCGAGCCGCAGAACCGCCTGCGCTGCCGCAGCACTGTCAAAGGCCCAGCCCCGGATCGCGGCTTCGGTGCCCTTGCTGTCGCGCAACGCAAACTGGGCCAGGTGTCGCAGTTTCTGAACCGGTGCCTCATCCGCTTCGGCAATGTTTGCCAGGTCCGCCAGCGCCAGTTTCTCCCAGCGTTGCAGCATCGCAGCGTGATAGGCGGGGACATCGGCAAAATGCCAATAGAACGATCCCTTGGTGGTCTTCAGCCGCCGTGCCAGCGACTCGGCCTTCAGCGCCGACGGTCCCACGGACACCAGCGCGTCAAAGCCGGCATCGATCCAGCGGTCGGGGGAAAGGCGGGTCGAAGACATGATTTCGGCATATGCAGGCGTGCGATTCTTTGCAAGTGCAGCATTGTCGCTGTGCATTGCTGCGATGCAGCAAAGCCTCACTCGGCGGAATTACCAGTTGGCGGTCCGTGTCACAACATCCGCGCCGGTGTTTGTCGGTCCGCCTCCTGAGAACGCCCGCACCTTCCCGGCAAATGTCTGGAAATAGTCCTGCGACTGGACATGCGCCAGGGTCTCGGCCGTGTCCCAGCGCCCCCAATGAATGCGGGTCGTGCCATTGTCCGCGACTGCAACCTGATAGCAAAATGTGCCGGGTTTCCGAGTGTCGGCGTCCAGCGCGCGAATGAAGGCGTCTATTGCCTCACGCCATTCGCTTTCGTTGCCACCATATTCATAGGTAATAGTGATGGTCCGCATTGTGACCTCCCTTATTGGCCAGGGCGCGAATGATAGGGCGCTGGGGCCAATGTTCAAAATGCCAAGGCCCCGGGCAATGCCCAGGGCCTTGTGACGCAACATTGGTTCGGCGGCTGTTAGGCTAGCCTATCACGCCCCCTCTTTCCGGTCAGCCCAGCAGACGACGCGCGATCACCTGCGCCTGAATCTCGGCGGCGCCTTCAAAGATGTTCAGGATACGCGCATCACACAGCAGGCGGCTGACCTGGTATTCCAGCGCAAAGCCGTTGCCGCCGTGAATTTGCAGCGCGTTGTCGGCGCAGGCCCACGCGACCCGCGCCCCCAGAAGCTTGGCCATGCCGGCCTCAAGGTCGCAGCGGTGGCCGTGATCCTTTTCCCAGGCGCTGAAATAAGTCAGCTGGCGCGCCACCATGATTTCGACCGCCATCATCGCCAGCTTGCCAGCGACGCGGGGGAAGTTGATCAGGGACTTGCCGAATTGCTTGCGGTCCTCGGCATATTGCATGCCCACTTCAAGCGAGGCCTGCGCCACGCCGATTGCGCGGGCGGCGGTCTGAATGCGGGCGGCCTCAAAGGTTTTCATCAGCTGCTTGAAACCCTGCCCCTCGACCCCGCCCAAAAGGTTCTCGCCCTTGACCTTGAAACCGTCGAAGCCAAGCTCGTATTCCTTCATGCCCCGATAGCCCAGAACTTCGATCTCGCCGCCGGTCATGCCCTCGGTGGGAAAGGGGTTTTCATCCGTGCCCGGTGTCTTCTCGGCCAGGAACATCGACAGGCCGCGGTGGTCCGTGGTGTCGGGATCGGTGCGTGCCAGCAGGGTCATGACATGGGTCCGCGCCGCATGGGTGATCCAGGTCTTGTTACCCGTGATCTCATACTCGCCGCCCTCGGTTTTGACCGCGCGGGTGCGCAAGCTGCCAAGGTCGGACCCTGTATTCGGTTCGGTAAAAACGGCGGTCGGCAGAATTTCGGCGCTGGCGAATTTCGGCAGCCAATAGGCTTTCTGTTCCTCGGTGCCGCCCGCTTCGACCAGTTCAGCCGCGATCTCGGACCGGGTGCCAAGCGAGCCGACGCCGATATACCCGCGCGACAGTTCCTCGGATACGACGACCATCGACGCCTTGGACAGACCCAGCCCGCCGTATTCCTCGGGAATGGTCAGTCCAAAGACGCCCATTTCTCCCAGTTCCTCGATGATCTCCATCGGGATCAACTCGTCCTTGAGGTGCCACTCATGCGCATTGGGGATCACACGTTCGTCGGCATAGCGGCGGAACTGTTCGCGGATCATTTCCAGTTCTTCATTCAGCCCGGACGCACCAAAGGTGGCGTGACCCGCATTGTCGCGCATCAGTTCAACCAGCCGCATTCGTGCGCCCTGGCTGTTGCCGCTGTCGCACAGGGTCATCACGGCAGGAATCATCAGGCCGCGCATCTCGTCCTGTGTCAGCCCCAGATCCTGAAGGCGGACGATTTCATTCTGGCTCATCGGGATGCCGCCATAGACCTGCCAGAGGTATTCACCAAAGGCGATCTGGTGGATCAGCTGTTCCATCTCACCGAACTTGCCATCCGCCTGCAGGCGTTCGGCCCAGGCTTGCATCTGTTTCAGAGACTGCGCATATGTTGCCAGCCAGGACAGGCCATGCGCGGCTGTCTGGTTTTCCTCGATCAGTCCGCCAGACACTCGGCCGTCAACGGATACCATGTCGCGGACGCGGGCCGTTGCAGTATCCAGAACGGCCTCGACAGGGGCTACGGCCGCGCCGGTCAATGTCAGAAGATCGGGGAGAATTACAGATTGCGTCATCGTCAGGTCCTGTCCGTCATGGGCCATGAATCATATCCTCGTTATGCTGCAGTGTGACATAATTCTTTTGCAAGTGCAGCGCAACAAAAATGCTAAAAATGCCGCCCATCATTTCATTAATTACGCGCGGAATGCTTTGCCCCGCCGCAAATCGCAGCGTATACGCTTGTCATGCTAACGTTTTTCCCGGAACTTGCCCCCCAACTGATCCTCTTGTCCTGCCTCGTTGCTGTTCTGGCGGGGGTCATCAAGGGCATGGTCGGTTTTGCCATGCCGATGGTGCTGATTTCGGGTCTGGGGTCGTTTCTGTCGCCGGAACTGGCACTGGCGGGCCTGATCCTGCCGACATTGGTCACCAATGGAATGCAGGCGTTGCGACAAGGAACAAAGGCAGCGCTGGCGTCGGTCAGGCGGTTCCGGGTCTTTCTGCTCGCGGGGCTGGTCACGCTTGTGATCTCGGCCCAGTTCGTACGGGTTCTGCCGGTCGAGGTGATGCTCTTGATGATAGGCGTACCGGTGGCGCTATTCTCGGTCGCTCAGCTTTTTGGGCTACATCTGAGCCTTGCCCGGCCATCCTTCCGGGCCGAGGCCATGATCGGAGGTTTTGCCGGGCTGATAGGTGGAATATCCGGAGTTTGGGGGCCGCCAACGGTGGCTTATCTGACCGCGATCAACACCGAAAAACGCGACCAGATGCGGGTGCAGGGTGTAATATATGGGCTCGGGGCAGTGGCACTGGCGGGTGCACACCTGGGGTCCGGCGTGCTTCGCGCTGAAACCGCGCCATTCTCGGCGCTTCTGGTCATTCCGGCGGTATGCGGCATGTGGATCGGAACCCGCATCCAGGATCGGATCGACCAGGCACAGTTTCGCCGTGCCACGCTTCTGGTGCTGACGATCGCGGCTCTGAACCTGGTTCGACGGGCGGTTTTCGGCTGATTTTCCGACCCTGTCGCAATCTCCCAAACTGCTGTCGCAACGTGCAAAAATCCACCCCGTTTTCCCCCTGAAAAACGCAGCTCGATCGACCCATATCTGAATTGTGACATTTCTGTGGCGACCGGTCTGTCGCGGGCGTCACCTTGGTTGAGGTGGGCAATTCATGGAATATCAAGCAACAGCTTTCTATCTGGGCACATTGGGCGATGGCGCGGGCAAGGCCGGCAGTTCCGTCACGCCAATCGACCTTGTGTTCGAAGATGTCGGCGGCGACGGCGAGATCGGCAAGAAACACGCTGACCGCGATGCAGACCTTGTTAATGGACATGAGATCAGCGAGTTCCGCCACAATTCGAAAATGACGCTGGACGACGGCACGGTCATGCGTGGCTGGTATGTTGAGAGTACCGATGCAAGCGGCGAAACCCACGTTTTCTTCGTACCAACCGACGGGTCCGAGGTCACTGACGCAAAACTCGGCGCTGACGTGCTTCTGGCTGGTCTTTATCGTGATGAAGCGGAAAACGGTACCATCGGCGGCGGCCCGGTGCCTTGTTTCACTGCCGGCAGCCTGATCCTGACTGAACATGGACTCATCCCGATCGAAGCACTGACCCCCGGAACGCGCGTTCTGACGCGCGATAACGGATTGCGCCCCGTCGCCTGGGTTGGCACCCGCCACATTGCGCGCAAGGATGCGGCCCGCTTTGCGCCTCTGATGCCGGTTCGGTTCACGCAGGGCGCGCTGGGCGGTAACATGCCGGAACGGTCCATGATGGTGTCTCCCAATCACCGCGTCCTGCTGACGGGGGGCATGGTGGAAACGGTCACCGGAGAGACCGAGGTGCTGGTTGCCGCGCGCCACCTTCTGCATCGCGAAGGGATCTCGCAGCTAGCACCGCAGGCGGTTACCTATGTCCACATTCTTTTTGACCAGCATGAGATCGTCCTGGTCGACGGCGCCTGGTCGGAAAGTTTCTATCCCGGTGTCGAAGCACTGCGCGGACTGGAACGGGCCCAGGCGGAAGAGGTCTTTGCGCTGTTCCCGGAATTGCGCGGACGGGCGACGGACTTCGGTCTGGCGCGTCCGGCGTTAAAACCTCACGAGGCGAGGCTCGCAGCGTAGTAACCTATTGTTAAGAAAATAAAAAGCCCCGGTTTTTGCCGGGGCTTAATGCTTGATTTTGTTCAGTTGACAGCTGTCAACCGATGGCGGCTGCCTTTACGTCATTGTCGATGAACGGCAGGTATTGCTCAAAGTTGTTCGAGAACATCTCGACCAGTTTCTGCGCCTGTGCGTCATAGGCCGCCTTGTCGTCCCAGGTGCGGCGCGGGTCGAGCAGGATCTCGGCCACGCCGGGCACGTGGACCGGGACTTCGAACCCGAAGTTGGCGTCCTTGCGGAACTCGGCATCCGCCAGCGAGCCATCCAGCGCCGCGGTCAGAAGCGCGCGGGTCGCACGGATCGGCATCCGGCTGCCGGTGCCATAGGCGCCACCGGTCCAGCCGGTGTTCACCAGCCAGCAGGTCGCGCCATGTTTGGCGATCTTCTCACGCAGGAGGTTGCCATAGGCTTCGGGGCGACGCGGCATGAAGGGCGCGCCGAAACAGGTCGAGAATGTCGGTTCCGGCTCGGTCACGCCACGCTCGGTTCCCGCCACTTTCGAGGTGAAGCCCGACAGGAAGTGATACATCGCCTGCGCCGGAGTCAGCCGCGCAATCGGAGGCAGCACGCCGAAGGCGTCACAGGTCAGCATGATGATGTTCTTGGGGTGCCCACCCATCGCCGATGCCGAAGCATTCGAGATGTATTCCAGCGGATAGGCGCAGCGCATGTTCGCGGTCAGGCTATCGTCTTCGAAGTCGAGGTCAAAGGTCTCGGGGTCGAAGATCATGTTCTCGATCACGGTGCCGAACTTTTCGGTCGTGGCATAGATCTCGGGTTCAGCCTCGGGGTTGAGCGAGATGGTCTTGGCATAGCAGCCCCCTTCGAAGTTGAAGGTGCCATTGTCGGACCAGCCGTGTTCGTCATCGCCGATCAGAACGCGGTCGGGATCGGCCGACAGGGTGGTCTTGCCGGTGCCCGACAGACCAAAGAATACGGCGGTGTCGACCGGATTGCCCTTGGCGTGATTGGCCGAACAGTGCATCGGCATGATGCCTTTTTCGGGCAGCAGGTAGTTCAGCAGCGTGAACACTGATTTCTTGTTTTCGCCAGCATATTCGGTGCCGCCGATCAGGATCAGTTTCTTGTCGAAATTCAGCGCGATCACCGTTTCCGAGCGGCAGCCGTGTTTCTTGGGGTCGGCCTGGAAGCTGGGACAGTTGATGACGGTGAAGTCGGCGGTGAAGCTGTCCAGATCCTCGCGGTCGGGACGGCGCAGCATGTGGCGAATGAACAGGCCATGCCACGCCAGTTCGGTGACCATGCGCACATTGATCGAATGGCGCGGGTCGGCACCGCCGACCAGGTCCTGCACATAGTATTCCTTGCCCTGCATATGGGCCAGCATGTCAGCATAAAGGGCGTCGAACCCCTCGGGTGACATCTCGGCGTTGTTTTCCCACCAGATCGTGTCCGCGACGCTGTCGGTCTTGACCACGTGCTTGTCCTTGGGTGAACGGCCCGTGAACTTGCCGGTGGTGACAAGAAACGCGCCGCCTTTGCCCAGCGTGCCCTCACCCCGTTTCAGAGCGGCCTCGACCAGCGCGGGCTCCATAAAGTTGTAATAGACATTGCCCAGCCCTTCGATCCCTTGGTCTTCGAGGCGGAATTGCGGGTTTACCCGTCCAAATGTCATTGTCTAACTCCTGTAGCCGCGTCCTGTTCTTGCGGCGGGTCTTGGTATCGATGCCGCGGGGTCATTGCGGGACTCCACGCACCGCCCGGCCCCGGTCAAGGGCTGGTATGCGGCTCATAACACGCTGTTTTGGCAGTTGAACAGGACGGTTTACCGCAGTTAGCGCAACCAAGTGCAGGTTAGCGCAACCATGTCAGGAAACGGGCGGGGGACCGCTGACCGAATGGGCAGGTCGGAGAGGGTGACTGTCACCGAAGTGAGACAGTTTAGCGATTTGTCAGGAAATTCAGGCGCAAATGGGGCGTGATTTCTGCCTGATTCGCGTTTTGGGATTGATTGTGGCGCCCCGCAAGGCCCATAATGACGAAAAAAACAGGCAGATTAGAGCAGTATAAGGAACAGCCAATGTCGAAGATCGCCTTGGTGGATGACGACAGGAATATCCTGACGTCTGTGTCCATGACCCTCGAAGCAGAGGGATTTGAAGTAGAGACTTACAATGACGGCCAGCAGGCGCTGGACGCGTTCAACAAGAAATTGCCCGACATGGCCGTCTTGGACATCAAGATGCCGCGCATGGACGGCATGGACCTGTTGCAACGGCTGCGCCAGAAGACCGCGATGCCGGTCATTTTCCTGACCTCCAAGGACGATGAGATCGATGAAGTCCTGGGCCTGCGCATGGGGGCGGATGACTATGTCAAAAAGCCGTTCTCGCAGCGGCTTCTGGTGGAACGCATCCGCGCACTGCTGCGTCGGCAGGACGCGCTGGACGGAAACAGCCCGGTCGAGACCGAAGACACCAAGATCATGGAGCGTGGTGAGCTGATCATGGATCCGCTGCGCCATTCGGTGACTTGGAAAGGCCAGGATGTGACCCTGACCGTGACGGAATTCCTGCTTCTGCAGGCCCTGGCCCAGCGCCCGGGTTTCGTAAAAAGCCGCGATCAGCTGATGGATGTGGCCTATGATGACCAGGTCTATGTCGACGACCGCACGATCGACAGCCACATCAAGCGGCTGCGCAAGAAGATGCGCCAGGCGGACCCGGAATTCTCGGCGATCGAGACCTTGTATGGGATCGGCTACCGGTATAACGACGAATAAACTCAGCGCAATCGGGGGCGAACTGCGCATATGACTAAAGGTCGCGATGGCGACGTGGTGCTGGGGGATGACTGGGTCGCCCCCGAAGCCAACGTCGAAAAAGAGATGCGTGGCCGGCGTGAACGACGCCGGCTATTGCCGCTCAGCCGTTCGCCGCTGACGCGCAAGATCATCACGTTCAACCTGATCGCCCTTTGCATTCTGGTTGCCGGTATCCTCTACCTCAATTCCGCGCGTGACAGCTTTTCCGTGCAACGGGCGACCGGTCTGATGGCCGAGGCGCGGCTTGTCGCTGGCGCATTTGAGGCGCAGATGCCCGGCAGCGCGCCGGTCAACCTTGTCACGGGTGACGGGGTGGATGTCGACGCCACACTAGAGGCGCTGCGCATCAGCACCGGCTCGACCGTACATGTCTTTGACGCGACCGGAACTTTGATTGAAAGCAAGGCAGGGTCGGCTCCGGTGGATGCCGCCAAGAAACTGTCGCAGCGTCCGGACGGCACCCCGCTGACCAATGCGATGAACTGGGTGTGGGACAAGCTGGCCGGAAACGGTGATGCGGTGCTGTACTCGATCCCGCCGCTTGACCAACAGGCGACCAAATTGGCGCAGGACTCGACCCGGCAAGGTGAGTTGCTGGCGACGTTGAAGGACCGCAGCGGTGCATCGGTTTTTGCCGTTGCGACGCCGTTCCCGGCCAACGGCGCGCCGGTTGGGGTTATCGTCATGACCAGCGCGGCGGGTGAGCTGGACCAGATGGTGCGCAGCGAACGAGAGCGCGTCTTGCAGATGTTCCTGATTGCCCTTGTTGTCTCGGTCGGCCTGTCGATGGTTCTGGCCTCGACCATTTCGAACCCGCTGTCTGATCTTGCTGCCGCTGCGGAAGTCGGCCGAGAGAACGGTGCGCGCAAAGTCAATCCCGGCCGCGTCCGCATCCCCGACCTGACCGCACGACCGGATGAAATCGGCCGCCTGTCCGGGGCGCTTCGGGGCATGGTCTCGGCACTTTATGAGCGGATCGACAGCAACGAACAGTTCGCCGCCGACGTCGCCCATGAGATCAAGAACCCGCTTGCGTCGCTGCGCTCGGCAGTGGGGTCGCTGCGCATGGTCAAGAAGGAAGAACACCGCGAGAAACTTCTCGATGTGATCGACCATGACGTACGCAGGCTCGACCGGCTGGTCAGCGATATTTCGAACGCGTCGCGGCTGGACAGCGAACTGGTCAAGGAAGACGAAGAACAGTTCAACCTGCTGGATATGATCGGCAATATCGCCCAGTACCTGGGCGAGGATGCCAAGGGCAAAGGCATAGATTTCATCACCGATTTGCCCGACAAACCCGTCGTCATCAACGGCCTTGAGGCGCGACTTGCGCAGGTTTTCGTGAACCTGATCACCAACGCGATCAGCTTCTGCGAAGAAGGCGACGCAATCCGCATTTGGGCCCGAAAACGTGAAAACCGCGTGCTGGTCGTGGTCGAGGACACCGGCCCGGGCATTCCCGACCAGGCGCTGAACAAGATTTTCAACCGCTTCTACTCGCAGCGTCCCGCCGACCAGTTTGGCAACAACTCGGGCCTGGGACTTGCGATCTCGAAGCAGATCGTCGAGGCACATGGCGGCGTCATCTGGGCCGAGAACATCCGCCCGACGGATGCTGACGTCACTTCGGACCCGTTGGGCGCCCGCTTCGTGGTCGGCCTTCCGGTCTGATCCCCGAGGGGTGCGGCCATGCGTGGGAAACTCCCCCCGGCCGACAGTGAAGTCCTACATGCCAGCACTGTGGCGCTGAACGGCCGCGCGGTATTGATCACAGGACCATCCGGCAGCGGAAAATCTGCACTTGCGCTGCACCTGATGGGGTTCGGGGCGCGGCTGATTTCGGATGACCGCACCTGTGTCTGGATGACCGATGGGCGTTTGGTGGCAGCCGCTCCCCCCGCCATTCACGGTCAGATCGAAGCGCGCGGCGTCGGCATCCTGACCGCCGAAGCTGACGCCTCCGCCGAAGTCGTCCTGTGCGTCGACCTGTCCCGCAGGGAAACCGACCGTCTGCCGCATCCGCATGTCACAATCATTCACGGTATCGAACTGCCCCTTGTGCTGCGCGTGGACGCGGCGCATTTTGCCCCGGCGATCCTGCAAATCCTGAAGGGGGAACGGCGCAATGCCTGATCGGGACAACCACCCCGCTGAAACCCACAAGGTCGTTCTTGTCACTGGCCCGTCCGGGGCAGGCCGGACAACGGCGATCCGCGCGCTCGAAGATCTGGGGTTCGAAGCGATCGACAACTTGCCCCTTGGCATGTTCAAAAGACTGTTCAACGGCCCGCCCCTGACCAAGCCAATCGCGTTGGGTGTGGATGCGCGCAACCGGGATTTTTCGCCCGAAGCCTTGTTGAAGGCCAAGGCAAAACTTGCTCAGATCGACGGGATATCTCCTGAACTGGTGTTTGTCGACAGCGCCCCCGCGGTTCTGCTGCGCCGCTACAGCGAAACCCGGAGACGCCACCCGCTGGCGCCCTCAGCAGGGCCAGAAGAAGGCATCCGCCGCGAACTGGCTGTGCTGGAACTCGTCCGCCCCGAGGCAGACCTTCTGATCGACACAAGTGATCTCAGCCCGCATGACCTGCGTCGGACCATTGAGAAATGGTATGGGACCGGGGGCGGCGCGGATCTGGCGGTCGAGGTGCAGTCGTTCAGCTACAAGCGCGGGTTGCCGCCCGGCGCGGACATGGTGATTGACTGCCGCTTTCTGTCAAATCCGCATTGGGTTGCCGAGTTGCGTCCGCTGGACGGGCGCGATTCGGCGGTTGCCGCTCATGTTGCGGCGGACCCGCGCTTCCTGCAATTCTTCGATAGGTTGAGTGATCTTTTGCAGATGCTACTGCCATCCTATACGGCCGAGGGCCGGGCCCATTTCTCGGTTGCCTTTGGGTGCACCGGGGGGCGTCACAGGTCGGTTTTCGTGGCACAAACACTGGCCCGGACCCTTGCGGACCAGGGCTGGCAAGTGTCAATAAGGCACCGCGAGTTGGACAGTGCAAACGCGCCGGACAACCAAAAGCGCGACCACCACAGGGGCACCAGGGATTGATCGGAATCGTGATCGTTGCACATGGCGGGCTGGCCAGAGAATATCTGGCAGCGGTGAACCATGTTGTCGGGGCACAACCGGGCATTCGGGCCATCACCATTGAAAATGACCATGACCGCGGTGCAAAACAGGCAGAGATCTGTCTGGCTGCGGATGAAGTGGATGACGGCAATGGCGTGGTTATCGTGACCGACATGTTCGGTGGTTCCCCGTCAAACTTGTCGCTGCGCGCCTGCGCGCCTGAAAACCGTCGAATTGTCTATGGCGCCAACCTGCCGATGTTGATCAAGCTTGCCAAAAGCCGCCACCTTGCGGTCCCTGACGCGGTGCGCGCCGCCCTGGAAGCTGGTCGCAAATATATCGACAGCCAGAATATCAATATGGATTGAATACATGTCCCAGACCGTGAGCCGCACGCTTCAGATCGTGAACGAAAAAGGCCTGCACGCGCGGGCCTCCGCCAAGCTTGTCGAGGTGGTTGAGGGATTCGACGCCTCTGCCGAAGTGTCCAAGGACGGGATGAGCACGGGGGGCGACTCGATCATGGGGCTGCTGATGCTGGCCGCGTCCAAGGGCACCTCGATCGAGGTTCAGACCTCGGGGCCGGACGCACTGCCGCTTGCGGACGCAATCGAGGCGCTTGTGGCCGACAAGTTCGGCGAAGGTTTCTGACGGCAATCCGATGGCCGTAGATGATACTCAAAGAGAGACGCACACGGGCGAGGTTTATGACCGTCGCACGCTGACCTATGCCAATTCCTTCGACAACCGATGGACGGCTCTGGCGATCAAGACGATCGAATGGTTGACCGGCAAATTCCGGATCCTGCGCATGGTCAACAAGTTCGAAAAACAGAACGCCGATTATCGCGGACAACGGTTTTGGGCCGGCGCACTAAAGGTCATGGGAATAGATCTGCAGACCCCAGCGGACCAATTGGCCAATATCCCCAAGGACGGTCCGGTTGTCGTCGTCGCCAACCACCCGCATGGCATGGTGGACGGGATGGTGCTGGCCGAACTGATCGGTCGCGTGCGTCAGGACTATCGTATCCTGACCCGGTCGGTGCTGACCGGCCTCGACGAAGCCGCCACCAGTTTCATGATCCCGGTGCCTTTCCCACACGACCCGGATGCGCAGCGCAAGATGGTCGAGATGCGCGGTAAGGCGATGGATCACCTCAAGAATGGCGGTGTCGTGGCGCTGTTTCCATCCGGCGTGGTGATGTCATCCGACGGGTGGTGGGGCGAGGCGATCGAGCGCGAATGGAACGTGTTTACCGCCAAGATGATCCGCCGGTCCGGGGCGCAGGTGGTGCCGATCTTCTTTCCTGGTCGCAATTCCCGCGCCTACCAGATTGCCTGCCAAATCTCGCCGATCCTGCGCCAGGGGCTTCTGCTGCATGAAATCGTGCGCTCCTGCGACAAGCCGATCGCGCCGGTGATTGGTGCAAAACTGACGGATGACCAGATGGCGCCGTTGGAGACCGATCCGCGCGGCTTCATGGCGTGGCTGCGGCAGCATACGCTGAACCTGGGTCGCGGGACGTAACAGCGCCCGTTTCCTCTTGCCGGAAATACCTCGGGGGTGAAGTTTGAAAATGCCTGCATTTTCGAACGAGGGGGCAGCGCCCCCGCACCCGGAACGCCTCTCAGCGGGTCGGGACCGGCACGTCCCCGCGATAATCATAGAACCCGCGCTTGGTCTTGCGGCCCAGCCAGCCAGCCTCGACATATTTGGTCAAGAGGGGGCAGGGGCGGTATTTGGTATCCGCCAGCCCGTCATGCAGCACGTGCATGATCGCAAGGCAGGTGTCCAGCCCGATGAAATCGCCCAGTTCCAGCGGCCCCATCGGATGGTTCGCGCCAAGCTTCATCGCATTGTCGATCGATGACACGTTGCCCACGCCTTCGTACAGCGCATAACAGGCTTCGTTGATCATCGGGATCAGGATGCGGTTGACGATGAAGGCGGGATAGTCTTCGGCGGAGGCGGCGGTCTTGCCCAGGCGTTCGACGATGCCAAGGCAAGATTGATAGGTGGCCTCGTCCGTGGCGATGCCGCGGATCAGTTCGACCAGTTGCATGACCGGCACCGGGTTCATGAAGTGGAACCCCATGAAGCGCTCGGGCCGGTCGGTGCGGCTTGCCAGACGTGTGATTGAGATCGACGAGGTGTTTGAGGTCAGGATCGTTTCGGGTTTCAGATGCGGCAGAAGCGCGTCGAAAATCTTGTACTTGATCTCTTCGGCCTCGGTCGCGGCCTCGATCACAAGATCGGTTTCGCCAACGCGGGGCAGGTCCAAGGTCGCGGTGATCCGACCCATGGCCACCGCCTTTTCGTCGGCCGAAATCTTGTCGCGGCTGACTTGCCGTTCCATGTTCTTGTCGATTCGCGAAATCGCTGCGTCCAGTGCATCCTGGTTGATATCGTTCAACGTCACGTCATAGCCCGCCAACGCCATCACATGGGCAATCCCGTTCCCCATCTGGCCCGCGCCAATGACGCCGATTGAAGTGATATCCATTCCGAAGCTCCATGCAGTTTGCCCGACAATAGGCTTGCTACGATCCCGGCTGCAAGAGCGCGCGACGCCGAAAATTCGAGACAAACTGCCCCTTTCACGATTTGACAATCCCTTTCGGCGAATCTTGTGGCGGGTGAACAAAAACTGGTGGGAACCATGTCATTTGAAAAACCGGGCGCGGGGGCGCTCGACTATGAGCTGTGCCGGTACGGAAAGTCGCGGATCGCGTTTCGCGGGCCACGCAAACGACTGGACGGAAGTCATATTGCCTTCATCGGCGGAACCGAAACATTCGGGAAATTCGTGGCCGAGCCATTCCCAGAGCTTGTGGAACAGGCGTTGGGGTTGCCCTGCGCCAATTTCGGCTGGGGCAATGCCGGGATTGACGTGTTTCTGAACGAACCGGCGGTCACGGATGCGGCGCGGCAGGCGCAGGTGACGGTGATTCAAGTTATGGGCGCGCATAACATGTCAAATCGGTTCTATCGCGTCCATCCGCGCCGGAACGACCGGTTCATCGGCGCGTCTCAGACCATGAAAATGATCTTTCGCGAGGTCGATTTTACAGAGTTCAATTTCACCCGGCATTTGATCGGGCGGCTGGCTGCTCGCGCACCGGACCGGTTCCCGCTGATCTGGGAAGAGTTGCGCGCGGCATGGCTGGCCCGGATGCAGATGCTGATCAATGTCATTGAAAGCGATGTGATCCTGTTGTGGGCGGCAGACCGCACCCCGGACCAGGCAACCAGTGACCCCGGTCCCGGCCGTGACCCGGTGTTTGTCGATCGCTTGCTGATTGAACAACTGCGCCCGATGGTGCGCGACATTGTCGAGGTCGAGTATTCGGTCAAGGCGCGGGATGCGGGCACCGAGGGGATGGTTTTTGACGAGCTGGACCGCCCCGCCGCCGAGCGGACACCCGGCCCGCGCGCCCATGTCGAGATGGCGACCGCACTGGTGCCGGTGATCGAGGACGTGATGGCAAAGAAAAGGCCCACCACGGGGGCGGGCCTTTCATGAGTGCTTGCATGGCGGCGTCTGCCGCCGAAGCAGATCACAGTTTTTCGGTCAGTTCCGGCACAGCCTGGAACAGGTCGGCGACGAGGCCGAAGTCTGCAACCTGGAAGATCGGGGCCTCTTCGTCCTTGTTGATCGCGACGATGATTTTCGAGTCCTTCATGCCGGCAAGGTGCTGGATCGCACCCGAGATGCCGACGGCGATATAGAGGTCCGGCGCAACGACCTTGCCGGTCTGACCGACCTGCCAGTCGTTCGGCGCATAGCCAGAGTCGACGGCGGCGCGCGACGCACCCACGGCGGCGCCCAGCTTGTCGGCCAGCGCTTCGATGATCTTGAAGTCCTCTTCCGAGCCGACACCACGACCACCCGAGACGACGACACCAGCCGAGGTCAGTTCGGGACGGTCGCTTTCGGCGACCTTGTCCTCGACCCATTCCGAAAGGCCGGGGTTGGCGGCGGCGCCAATGGATTCGACCGAGGCCGAGCCGCCTTCACCAGCGGCGTCGAAGGTCGAGGTGCGGAAGGTGATGACCTTTTTCGCATCCGACGATTTCACGGTCTGCACGGCGTTGCCGGCATAGATCGGACGTTCAAACGTATCAGCATCGACCACGCCGGTTACATCCGACAGCACCATCACGTCCAACAACGCGGCCACGCGGGGCATCACGTTCTTGGCGTCGGTGGTCGCGGGCGCGACGATGTGGCTGTAGTCACCCGCCAGCGACACGATCAGCGCGGCGGTAGGTTCCGCAAGGCGGTGGCCCAGAGAAGCGTCTTCGGCGACCAGCACCTTGGCGACGCCATCGATCTTGGCGGCGGCGTCTCCGGCAGCGGCGGCAGATGCGCCAGCGGCCAGAACGGTCACGTCACCCAGCGATTTCGCGGCGGTGACAGCCTTGGCGGTGGCGTCCAGCGCCAGTTCGCCATTGTTGACTTCTGCGAGAAGAAGAACAGCCATTACACAGCCCCCGCTTCTTTGAGTTTCGCGACGAGTTCGTCCACCGAACCCACGATGATACCTGCGGCGCGCTCGGCCGGTTCCGCGGTCTTGACGACCTCAAGGCGCGGGGTGACGTCGACGCCGTAATCGGCGGCGGTTTTCTCATCCAGCGGCTTTTTCTTCGCCTTCATGATGTTCGGCAGCGACGCATAGCGCGGCTCGTTCAGGCGCAGGTCGACAGTGATGATGGTCGGGGTCGAGACCTTGATGGTCTGCAGGCCGCCGTCCACTTCGCGGGTCACAACAGCGCTGTCGCCGTCGATGTCCACTTCGGATGCAAAGGTCGCCTGGCTCCAGCCCAGAAGCGCCGACAGCATCTGGCCGGTGGCGTTCATGTCATTGTCGATCGCCTGCTTGCCGCAAAGGACGATGCCGGGCTGTTCTTCCTCGACAACCTTGGCAAGGATCTTGGCAACTGCCAGCGGCTCGATGTCCTGATGGACGTCATCGGCGGCAACCACCAGAATCGCACGGTCGGCACCCATGGCCAGCGCGGTCCGCAGGGTTTCCTGCGCCTGTTTCACGCCGATCGACACGGCGACGACTTCGTCAGCCTTGCCGGCTTCTTTCAGACGGATCGCTTCTTCGACTGCGATTTCGTCGAACGGGTTCATCGACATCTTGACGTTGGCGAGATCAACTCCGCTGCCATCCGCCTTCACACGGACTTTCACGTTGTAGTCAATCACGCGTTTGACGGGCACAAGCACCTTCATGGGCGTAAGACTCCTTCAAAAAATATGAGCCGAGGATACGACTCGGGCGAAACGCTCTCGCGGCGTTGATATATTCTTGCGCGGCGCGGATACAGGGTAAAAACGTCACGTTTTGGCCCAGCGACGCCGCGTCCCGCATTAATTGACGCGAGGTTGTTGCGAGAGTGTTGCAAGGGATTTCAGGCAGATAGCGCAAACATTGGCGCGACAGCGGCGTCAGCGGTTGGCGCCGGGCACCCACAGGACATCGGCTTTGCCGCCGTCATTGGCCACTCGCGCGGCGACGAAGAACCAGTCGCTGAGCCGGTTGAGGTATTTCACCGCATGGGTGTTCACCTCTTCCATTGCGGCCAGTTCCACGGCCAGCCTTTCGGCCCGGCGCGCAACCGTGCGGCACAGGTGCAGATGCGCGGCAAGGGCGGACCCGCCGGGCAGGATGAAGGATCTCAGCGCTTCGAGGTCGCCGTTCATTCCGTCGATCTCGGATTCCAGCCGGGTGACCTGGGGCTCGATCATGCGCAGGGGCGGGTATTCAGCCTTTGCATCGCCAGCGAGATCGGGGCGGCAGAGATCGGCGCCAAGGTCAAAAAGGTCGTTCTGGATGCGGGCAAGGGCCGCGTCCATGTCACCATCCGCATGAAGTCGTGCCATGCCAACGGTGGCGTTCAATTCATCCGTGGTCCCGTAAGCGGCCACACGCGGGGCGTGTTTGGCAACGCGGTCCCCGTTTCCCAGCGCGGTTTCACCCTTGTCCCCCGTGCGGGTGTAGATCTTGTTCAGGACAACCATCCCACTCAGCCCCCTCGAATCCAGACGAACAGCAGGATCAGCAGAATTGCCACGAATTGCGCGGCAATGCGCAGGCGCATGATCTTGTTCGAGTTCTTGCGCGCGAACTCGCCCCCACGGGCAAACCCGCCGATGCCGATCATCAAGATTACCAAGACACTGATCGCTGCGGCGGCGACCACCCAGAACAAGGGATCCGAGGCCATGCGACTCTCCTGTAACTTACAATTCACCGGACTCCTTAAAGAATCCCACGATGAAACTGAACCTGCAATCGGAATTAGAGTGGATTTGAGGGGCGGCAACCGTCATGTTGCGGGCGCAGAAAAGGAGCTGTCGCAGTGACCGCAAAAATGGCTGGATATCAGCGTCGATGATAGGGGCTGGCAAAATTCGCGCGATAAAGTACCTGCGCAAGATCGATCGCAGGCGAAAGCGCGCCCGGGCGGCGGCGCGCGACTTGCCCCTGCATGAGCGCCCCGGTTTCATCTATGACCAGACATACGAAAACGAGATTCAGGGCGTTGCCTATGGCTGGGTGAAATGGAACCTTGAAATCCCGGATTTCGCCAATCCGACCCGCTTGTTCGAAAAGGGGCGGGCCTTGCAACTGGTCCACCCCAATCCGCTGATGTCGCTGGTCGCCGACAAGGTCCGTTTTCGGGACTATGTCAGGCTAAAAGGGGTGGATATCGAACCACCGCGCCTGTTGGAAGTTTATGATGATGTAGAGTCCGTCTTGCGGGCGAAGCTGCCAAGGGCAGGGGTTCTGAAGAAATCGAATGGGTGTAATCAGAACCAGATACTCGGTGCGGGCGGCCCCGAGGCGGCGGAGCTTGAGCGCCTTGTCTGGAAGTGGGAGCGAGACGCCTTCTGGCGTGTTCAGTCCGAGTTTCATTATCGCGATATTCCGACGCGGTATCTTGTCGAAGAGTTCCTGCCGTCCGGGGCGCACCGGGTCGAGTACAAGATTTTCTGCGTGATGGGCGAGGTCGTGCATGTCTCGCCGCGGGTCAATGATGGCCCACCGGTCTATTTCGGCACAAACTGGCAGCCGGTCAAAACACGTCCGGCCGTTGACGCGCCGGTCAGAATGGATGTGCCGCGGCCACCATTTCTGGAACAAATGATCGAAGTCGCACAGGTGCTTTCGGCCGATTTTGCGGTTGCGCGTATCGACTTCATGAAGTTTGACGACCGGCTGGTGCTGGGAGAGATCACGATGTCACCGGGGGCGTTCCGCACCCGGTTCGAGCCACCCGAGCGCGACCTTGAGCTTGCGCAGAAGATGGAGTTCTCCCGGTTGCCGCAGTTGGAGGAGACTGGCCGCGCGATTTGCAAGCAGCTTGGCTGGGACGCCGAACCCGGATTTGGTCATTGGGCAGGTGATCCGCGGCTTTCCACAGGGGGGGTGTGACCCTATCCCTTTGCGACCACCCAGTCCAGTGCACGCGTCGGCAGGATTCGGCGCAGGAAATCCATTGCAAATGTCGGCTTGGTCACGAAATACCGCGGTTTCGGGGACTTCGCTTCCAGTGCGTGGATCAGTTTCCGGGTGACCGCCTCGGCGGGCAGTTCGAACCGGTCGGCAGTTTCTGACTGCGCATAAAGCCGTTTCAGCAGGCTGTTGCGGTATTGCGTGGCGCGCGGACTGGCTTCCCAGTTGATCCATTTCTCGAAATGCAGAGCGGCGTTCTTGCGGAACTTCGACGTGATGGGGCCGGGTTCGATCAGCACGACCTTGATGTCCGTGTCGCGCATTTCCAGCCTCAGCGTATCGGTCAGACCTTCCAGCGCGTATTTGGTGGCGATATAGGCGCCGCGCCATTTCATGGGCACAAGTCCAAGGACGGAAGAGCAGTTGACGATCCGCCCGGTTCCCTGTGTGCGCATCACCGGGATCACGGCCCGCGTCAGTTCGTGCCAACCGAAGAAGTTGGCCTCGAAGATGGCACGCAGGGCGTCGGTCGGCAGGTCTTCGACCGCGCCGGGGATGGCATAGGCGCCGTTGTTGTAAAGCGCGTCCAGAGTGCCGCCGGTCTTGTCCAGCACCTCGGCCAGACCGGTGCGGATGCTGTCGGTATCGGCATAGTCGATGCGCGGGCTGTCAAAACCCATTGCGTTCAACCGGTCACAGTCGGCCTGTTGGCGGCAAGAGGCAAAGACATGCCAGCCCCGGTCGCGCAGGCCCTTGGCGGCATCAAGGCCGATGCCCGAACTGCATCCCGTGATCAGGATCGACTTTCGTGCGGTGTTTTTCGCCATCTGCTGCCGGTGCCTCTTGCCTTGTGCGCCGCATTCTATGGCGGGCAAATGGGGCAAGGGCAAGGCACCCGTCGTCAGTCGAATGCCCGTTCGGTCAACAGGCGCGAGGACATCCAGCCGATGCGCTGTGTGTCGACCACGCGAAGTTTGGACCAGCCGTTGGCCTCTGTGGTCAGCACTTCGACCACCTGCCCCCGAACGAGCGTATCCAGGACCTGGTACCCGGTGCCGGGGCCCGCGCGCATGTTGACGCGGTTGCCATTCACCTCGCGGAAATCCTGGGCCAGGATTTGTGGAATTGCGCTCGGGGTTTCACCGCCTTCTGTCGTCGTGGATGCGCGGTCGGAGGTGGTAAAGGGCGATGACACGGTCAACCCGCCGCCTGCCAATGGGGACTGCACGGTTTGCGGCTCTGTCAGAGGGGCAGGGGCGGGTGATTGAGGGACGGTGCTTTGCGATGTCACGGCTGGAATCGCGGCGGGTGCGGTCAGGGTTGCCAGGTCGGAGGTGTGTCCGGCGGCCTTTTCAACCGGCGCCGAGGCCGGACTCGTCACTGGAGCCTGGTCTGAACTTGCGATGCCAGCTGGCTGTGCAGGCGTCACGGACCGGGCTTGTGCCTGGTCTTCCAGCGTTTCACGCGGATTGAAATCGGCGCCGCCGCTCAGTTCATAGAAAGCCCAGCCTAGAAAGACAAAGCTGAGAAAAACAAATTTTTTCATCGGGTGTGGTCCCGGCGGGAATGTGTCAGATCAACATGATTTCATTACGATTTCGGACACTAACATGGATGGTGCGCGAGCGGTCAGTGAAAAAACCATGCGTTTTCCCCGCATGGCCGCTTTACCGTGATTTGGACGCAGGCTATCACCAATTGCATGAGTGACCTTCTCGACGACGACGAACGCCCATCCCCGGACATCTCGGAACCGCTGCGCCGTGCCATTGGCGAGCGTTACCTGACCTATGCCCTGTCGACGATCATGCACCGTGCCTTGCCGGATGCGCGTGACGGGTTGAAGCCGGTGCATCGGCGTATCCTTTATGCGATGCGCGAATTGAAACTGTCGGCGACAGGAGGCTTCCGCAAATCGGCGAAGATTTCCGGCGACGTTATGGGGAACTATCACCCGCATGGCGACGCTGCGATCTATGACGCGATGGCGCGGCTGGCGCAGGACTTCAACGTCCGCTACCCCTTGGTCGACGGGCAGGGGAACTTCGGCAATATCGACGGCGATAACCCCGCTGCCAGCCGATACACCGAGGCGCGGATGACCATCGTCGCCGAGGCGATGCTGGACGGGCTGAACGAGAACGCCGTCGATTTCCGCGAGAACTATGACGGCACGTTGAGCGAACCGGTTGTCCTGCCGGCGACCTTCCCGAACCTTCTGGCGAACGGGTCCAGTGGTATCGCGGTGGGCATGGCGACCAATATCCCGCCGCACAATATCGCGGAATTGTGTGACGCCTGCCTGCACATGATCAAGACGCCGGATGTGCGCGACGACACGCTGCTCAACTATGTGCCGGGGCCGGATTTCCCCACCGGCGGTGTGATCGTCGAACCGCGCGACAGCATTGCGCAGGCCTATCGCACCGGGCGCGGGTCGTTCCGGCTGCGCGCCAAGTGGGAGGTCGAGGATCTGGGCCGGGGACAGTGGCAGATTGTTGTCACCGAGATCCCCTATCAGGTTCAGAAATCCAAGCTGATCGAGAAGATCGCCGAGCTGATCCAGACCAAGAAAGTGCCGATCCTGGCGGATATCCGCGATGAATCGGCGGATGATATCCGGGTCGTGCTGGAGCCGCGTTCGAAGAACGTGGATCCCGAGGTTCTGATGGGGCTGATGTTCCGCAACAGCGACCTTGAGGTGCGGTTCAGCCTAAACATGAACGTGCTGATCGACGGGGTCACGCCCAAGGTCTGCTCGATGAAGGAAGTGCTGCGCGCTTTCCTCGATCATCGCCGTGACGTGCTGATCCGCCGGTCGGAACACCGGATGGAAAAGATCGACCACCGGCTTGAGGTGCTGGAAGGCCTGATCGTCGCCTTCCTGAACCTTGACCGCGTGATCGACATCATCCGCTATGACGACGACCCCAAGGCCGCCCTGATGCGTGAGGCATGGGGCCGCGATTTCGTCCGCGCCACGTCCGAGGCTGATTATCAGCCGCCCGCACCCGGCGAGGGTGAGTTGAGCGAGGTTCAGGCCGAGGCGATCCTGAACATGCGCCTGCGGTCTTTGCGGCGGCTTGAGGAAATGGCGCTGCGGAATGAGCAGTCAGAGTTGCTGGCCGAGCGCGAGGCGCTCGCCGACTTGCTGGACAGTGAAGAACTGCAATGGGCAAAGATTTCTGAGCAGCTGCGCGAGACCAAACAGAAGTTCGGCAAGGACTACGAAGGTGGTGCACGCCGCACCGTGTTTGCCGAGGCGGGCGTGGTCGAAGATGTGCCGCTTGAGGCGATGATCGACAAGGAACCGATCACTGTCGTGTGCAGTCAGATGGGCTGGATTCGGGCCATGTCGGGCCATATCGACCTGACCCGCGAATTGAAGTTCAAGGACGGCGACGGCCCGCGGTTTATCTTCCACGCTGAAACCACCGATCGGCTTCTTGTTTTCGCCACCAATGGCCGGTTCTACACGGTCAGCGCGGCAAACCTGCCCGGTGGCCGGGGCATGGGTGAACCGCTGCGCCTGATGGTCGATCTGCCCAACGAGGCCGAGATCATTGATATCATGATCCACAAGCCGGGCGGCAAGTTGCTGGTGGCTTCGACAGAGGGCAACGGGTTCGTGGTGCCTGAGGATGACGTGATCGCCCAGACCCGCAACGGCAAGCAGGTGCTGAACGTAAAGGACGGTTCCAAGGCCAAGATCTGTGTTCCGGTTCAGGGCGACCATGTCGCCGTCATCAGCGAAAACGGCAAATTCCTTATCTTCCCCCTTGCCGAATTGCCCGAGATGGGGCGCGGCAAGGGTGTGCGTATCCAGAAATACAACATGGCGCGTGGACGTCAGGGGACGCTGGAACTGGATGGAGGGTTGTCTGACCTGACTACCTTCACTCTGACCGAAGGGCTGAAGTGGGAAATGGGCGGTGGCAAGACCCGGCATGAACCTGATGTCAGCGAATGGCTCGGCAAGCGCGCCGGGGTCGGCAAGCGTCCGCCCTATGGGTTCCCGAAAAGCTACAAGTTCCGCTAGCGGATGGCGGGTGAGGACCCATCGACCAGCACCAACCCAGCGGAAGTCGCCGGGGCCGCCGATCTGCCAAAGGTCCATCGCGGGGCGAGGCGTTCAGAGGATACCTCCCCGGACCTGTCAGAACCTGAAGTCCACAAGGGCCGGTTCACCGGCGGCAAGTGGCGCATGTTCCTTCTTGCGGGGCGGACCGGTGCGCTGACTGTGCTGACCCTTGGCTTTTACCGGTTCTGGATGAAGACCCGTTTGCGCCGCTGGTACTGGTCGGCCGTGCGCATCGGGAATTTTCCGTTGGAATATGTCGGTGATCCGCTGGAGAAGCTGCTGGGTTTCCTGATCGCGGTGGTGTTCCTGGCCTTTTACATTGGCGTGGTGAACCTGTTGCTGATGTTTGCCAGCTTCTCGCTGTTCCAGGGCAGTTTTCCAGCCTATTTCCTGTCGCTGCTCGGCGTCCTGCCGTTGTGGTTTTACGCCCGCTACCGGGCATGGCGCTATGTGCTGGCGCGGACGCGATGGCGGGGGATACGCTTTGGGCTTGCCGCGGGCGCGTGGGGGTATGCTTGGCGGGCGCTGGTGCATTGGGCCCTGGCCATCCTGACGCTGGGCATCCTCTGGCCGCGCAAGACCTTTTGGCTTGAGAAATACCGGACCGACCGCACGTGGTACGGGTCGCATAGACTGCAGCAGGGTGGACGTTGGCGCGACCTTCTGGGGGCCATGAAACACTTGTATGTTTCGGTCGGGATTGCCGCCGCGATGGTCGGGTATGGTGCGATCACCGAAAGCGTGGACATGGTGGTGCGCAGCCTGGTTCTATCGCCCTGGATCGCCTACGGACTGGCCTTTTGGCGCGCGCGCAGCTTTTCGATCCTGACCCGCAACAAGACGGCACACGGGATCACCTTCGAGTCGCAGGCGCGCCCGGCGCGGATCTTTGGCATCTATGTGCTGGGCTATTCCATCTCTGGGTTTATCGCTTTGTTTGTGCTGGTCCCGCTGGTTTTGGTTGCGGCCGCGATTTTTTCCGGGTTCGGATTCGGGGCGACATTGGATCTGGGGCCATTGGATGACTTGCCATCATGGTTTCTTAGCCTTCTTGGCGCGGTGCTTTATTTCTCGCTGTTTCTTGTCTGGGGCGCCCTGCGGCATGCGTTCGTAACAGTGCCGCTTTGGGCGCATTTCACCGAAACGCTGACGGTGCTGGACCACGATGGGCTTAAGAATGTCCATCAGCGCGCGCGGGATGAATTCGAAGAGGCCGAAGGTTTTGCAGAAGCGTTGGATGTGGGGGCGGCGATATGAAGCCCGCGATGCCCACGGTCATACGCGTTGGGGCGAAGCCGGATGCCGTTACCGCCTTCGGGATCTATTTCGATGGCGAAACGGCGATCCCGAACGACGTGGTGCTGACGATCGACGAGGCGCGCAGCGCCTTGCGTATCCACGTCGGCGCGAAAACCGTGATTTGGCCGCTGGCAGACATCCGGCGGGTGCCCGATCAGGCCGACAGATCGCGTCAGCTTTTGCGGCTGGCCGGCGACCCGGTTGCACGCCTGTTCACCGAAGATCAGTTGGTGACGGTCCGCTGTCCCAACCTTGGCCGCCGCGTTCCGACATTGCGGACCGGTCGGTTGATGTCGTGGGCGGCTGGTGCTGTGGCATCGGTTGCAATCATCACCACCGTGCTTGTCCCGGTGATGGCGAACCAGCTTGCCGACGTGATGCCAGCGCGCGGCGAAAAAGCGCTAGGAGATGCCACGTTTCAGCAGATCCGCAGCGTCCTTGCGCCCAGTGGGGCCGATGAGTTGCGCCTGTGCGAATCGCCTCAGGGGGTGCGCGCGTTGAGCAAGATACGCACCCGGCTGGAAGGGGCGATGGAGCAGAGCCACGAACTGACGGTTGCGGTGCTGGACCACGGAATGGTCAATGCCTTTGCCCTGCCGGGTGGCTATGTCGTGTTTTTCCGCGGGCTGATCGAAGCAGCGGAAAGCCCCGAGGAACTGGCGTCAGTTTTTGCTCACGAGATCGGTCATGTGGACCAGAGGCACGTGACCCGACATGTCTTGCGGTCCGCAGGGACTATCGGGGTTCTGGGGCTGCTGTTCGGGGATTTCGCGGGCGGGGCGCTTATCCTGTTCCTGACGGAGCGCCTGATCCGCGCCCAATACAGTCAGGCAGCTGAGACCGAGGCTGATGAGTTTTCCATCGAGTTGCTGCCAAAGGCGGGTGTTTCGCCCGAGGCCCAGGCCCGGATGTTCGAGAGATTCCGCGCGATGGCCGGGGAAGCGGACGGGCTTCTGGCGCATTTTCTGACCCACCCCCGGTTGAGTGAGCGGATCGACATGGCCCGCAATGCAGTGCCTGAGGGGTTTGAGGGAACGCCGTTGCTGACAGATGCGGAATGGCAGGAGTTGAAGCGGATCTGCAGGTGAGATCACCCTACCGTTCGAAACGAAAAAGGCCGGGTTCGTGACCCGGCCTTTTCATTATTTCGTAGTGAATTCGACCTCTCGGTCGCGATCGGTCTGCGGATCGCGCGGCGGGCGGCCAATGACCTCGCGCAGGCCGTCAAGCTCGATGAAATTGTCAGCCTGACGACGCAGCTCGTCCGAGATCATCGGCGGTTGGCTGCGGATGGTCGAAACAACCGAGACCCGCACGCCCTGACGTTGCAGGCTTTCCACCAGCGGCCGAAAATCGCCGTCGCCCGAGAACAGGACGATGTGGTCCACATGGGGCGCAAGCTCCATCGCGTTGACCGCCAGTTCGATATCCATGTTGCCCTTGACCTTCCGGCGGCCCTGGCTGTCGGTGTATTCCTTGGCAGGCTTGGTCACCATGGTGAACCCGTTGTAGTGCAACCAGTCTACCAGAGGCCGGATCGGGGAATATTCGTCATTCTCCAGAAGGGCAGTGTAGTAAAAGGCGCGCAGAAGCTTGCCGCGGCGCATGAATTCCTGCCGAAGAAGCTTGTAATCGATGTCGAACCCAAGCGCCTTGGCGGCGGCATACAGGTTGGACCCATCGATGAACAGCGCCAGCCGTTCGTCTTTGTAAAACATAATTGTCCTTTCTATATCCGCTACGCCAAAGTTTCCGTGAGTGAATTGGGCTGTGCGCGGCGGCGCAAATAAATTATAGGTATTTCCCCGGTTAGCAAGTGCGGCTTGCGCTACCGCAGCGAATCATTACCCTTTCATAGTGACGCATCGGCGCTAAAAAATGAACAAAAATTGGCTGTTAGCCCTTGGTGGCAACCTGGACTCGGCCCATGGCGCGCCGGATGTGACGTTACGTGACAGTTTCGTGAAGCTGAATATGACACCCCTAAGGCTTGTGTCGGTGTCGCGCTTCTTCCGCACACCGTGTTTTCCGGCCGGAGCGGGACCGGACTATGTGAATGCCGCCGCTGTGGTGCGGTCGGCGCTGCCGGCTGACGAAGTCCTTGATATCCTGCACAAGATTGAGGCCGATTTCGGACGCGCGCGCACCCAGAGATGGGGCATGCGGACCTTGGATATTGACTTGCTGGGCTGCGATGACCTGGTGTTGCCTGACGAAGCCACGCAGTCCCAGTGGCGCGGTCTGCAGCCCGAAGAACAGGTCCGTGTAACCCCCGATCAACTTATCTTGCCGCACCCGCGAATGCAGGACCGAGCCTTTGTTTTGGTTCCGCTTTGCGACATTGCCGCAGGCTGGCGGCACCCGATATTGGGGCAGACGGTCGCACAGATGTGCGAAAACCTGCCCGACTCCGACCGAAACGCCGTTGTTCCACTGTGATTCTCTGCTTGTATTGGCGCAGAATCCCTCTTACATACAGCTTTTCTGACAGCGACCCGAAAATTGGAGTGCACTGATGGCCCGTGTTACCGTCGAAGATTGCGTGGACAAGGTCCCGAACCGGTTCGAGCTTGTGATGTTGGCCGCACATCGCGCGCGTGAAATTTCGGCTGGCGCGCCGATTACCGTGGATCGTGACAACGACAAGAACCCGGTTGTATCGCTGCGCGAGATCGCGGACGAGACCCAGACCGCCGACGAACTGCGCGAACGTCTGATCGAATCCAACCAGACTCAGATTGAGGTCGACGAGCCCGAAGATGACGCAATGGCGCTTCTGATGGGGGCCGAGGCAGACAAGCCGGCTGATGACGACATGAACGAAGAGAACCTTCTGCGTCAGCTGATGGAAGCCCAGGGCCAGGGCTGATCCTCTAATTGCCGGTGGGCGCGAATGTCGACTTCTCACGAGCTGTTTCCCGCTGATGAGCTTGTCGCAAGTATTCGCGCCTATAATCCCAAGACCAACGAAGACCTGATCCGGGCGGCCTATGAGTATGGCCGCCAGATGCACGAGGGGCAGTTCCGTCACTCGGGCGAGCCCTATTTCACCCATCCGATCGAAGTTGCCCGCATTCTGGCCGAGCAACATCTGGATGACGCCACCATCATCACTGCATTGCTGCATGACACGATCGAGGACACCCGTGCCTCGTATCAGGAGGTTGCGTCGACCTTCGGTGATGAGGTTGCGATGCTGGTCGATGGGGTCACCAAGCTGACCAACCTGCAGTTGTCTTCGACCGAGACCAAGCAGGCAGAAAATTTCCGCAAGCTGTTCATGGCGATGTCCAAGGATCTGCGTGTGATCCTGGTCAAGCTGGCGGACCGTTTGCACAACATGCGCACGATCAAGGCCATGCGCCCCGACAAGCAGGCGCAGAAGGCGCGCGAGACCATGGACATCTATGCGCCGTTGGCCGGGCGCATGGGGATGCAGTGGATGCGGGACGAGCTGGAAGACCTCGCATTCAAGGTTCTGAACCCCGAGGGGCGCGCGTCGATCATGCGGCGGTTCATTACTCTGCAGCGCGAAGCGGGCGACGTGATCGAACGCATCACCGGGGACATGACCACCGAGCTTGAAGCCAAGAATATCGAGGCCGAAGTGTATGGCCGCGCCAAGAAGCCCTATTCCGTCTGGCGCAAGATGCAGCAGAAGGACCAGGGGTTTTCGCGCCTGTCGGACATCTATGGCTTTCGCATCATCACCGGGTCGGAAGAGGACTGTTATCGCGTGCTGGGCGCGATTCACCAGCGCTGGCGCGCGGTTCCGGGGCGGTTCAAGGACTATATCAGTCAGCCGAAATCAAACGGCTATCGGTCGATCCATACTACGGTATCGGGGCGAAACGGGCGCCGGGTCGAGGTGCAGATCCGCACCAGGCAGATGCATGACGTTGCCGAAACCGGGGTGGCGGCGCATTGGTCCTACAAGGATGGTGTGCGCGGTGAGAACCCCTTTGCCGTCGATCCGGTAAAATGGATCAGCGGCCTGACCGAGCAGTTCGACGCCGAGGAAGATCACGAGGATTTCCTCGAGGCGGTCAAGCTCGAGATGTATTCCGACCAGGTGTTCTGCTTCACGCCCAAGGGCGAGGTCGTCAAGCTGCCGCGAGGGGCGACACCGATTGATTTTGCCTATGCCATCCATACCCGGATTGGTCATGCCTGCGTCGGGGCCAAGATCGACCATATGCGTGTTCCGCTCTGGACCCGTATCAAGAACGGTCAATCGGTCGAGATCATCACCGCCGAAGGCCAGACACCACAGGCCACATGGCTGGAGATCGCCACGACAGGCAAGGCACGTTCCGCAATCCGGCGGGCGCTGCGCGAAGCGGATCGGGAAAGGTTCGTGAAACTGGGGCGCGAACTGGCGCGCACGGCGTTTGAGCATGTCGGCAAACGGGCCACGGACAAGGTGCTGGACACCGCCGCGCAGCAATTGCGGTTGAAGAACCGGGACGAACTTTTGGCACGTATGGGCAGTGCCGAATTGACCGCGCATCAGGTGGTGCAGGCGGTCTATCCCGACCTGGCCCCCGACGAAAGCGATGAAATCAGCACCGAACGCGCTGTGATCGGTCTGAGCGAGGATCAGCAACCCCATCGCGCGCCCTGTTGTCAGCCGCTGCCGGGCGAGCGCATTGTCGGCATTACCTTCCGGGGGGAAGGGGTTGTCGTTCATGCCATCGACTGCGAAGTTCTCAGCGATTACGAGGAACAACCCGGTCGTTGGCTTGACCTGCATTGGCACACAGGCAAGCACAAGCCGATCTATCCGGTCACGCTGGATCTGACGATTGGCAACGATGCTGGCGTGCTGGGACGTATTTGCACATTGATTGGCGAGCATAAGGCCAATATCTCGAACCTTGAGTTTGTCGACCGGAAACCCGATTTCTTCCGCTTGTTGATTGATGTCGATTTGCGCGACGCAGAGCATTTGCATTCGGTGATGCTGGCCCTTGCAACGGAAAGCGATGTCGCGTCGGTCGAGCGCCATCGCGATCCCCAGCGGGCAAGGTCGCCGGAGAAACACTAGGAACAAGGACCGCAGCGCGTGGTATTCAAACGTCGGGATAGGAGGCCGTTCTACCAAGTGGTGGCCGACTTGATCTATCCCAAGGGCGGTTGGACGCGGGCCTTTCACTACGTCAAGCACCGGGTTCGGCGCCTACCGGGATCGCCGGAGCGGATCGCGCGCGGGATCTGGGCAGGAGTCTTTACCACTTTCACCCCGTTTTATGGCCTGCATTTTGTGATTGCGGCGGTACTGGCGCGGGTGATGCAGGGCAATATCCTGGCGGCGCTATTATCGACATTTTTTGGCAATCCGCTGACGTATCTGCCGATTGGAGTGATCTCTCTCAAGACCGGGCATTTCATCCTGGGGACCGAGTTCGCCCATGGCACCGAGGAGTCGCTGGCGCGGAAATTCGCCAATGCTTCGGCCGATCTGTGGCTGAACTTCAAGGCGCTATTTACCGATGTCGATGCCGACTGGTCGGGGTTGTCGATCTTTTATGACGAGGTGTTCTTTCCCTACATGGTTGGGGGAATCCTGCCGGGTATCATCTGTGCCTCGGTCGCCTATTACCTGGCCGTGCCGGTGATCCGTGCCTACCAGAAACGGCGCGCTGGCAAGATCAAGGCAAAGCTTGCGGCGCTCAAGGCCAAGGCTGCGGCGAAAGCGGCGCAGAAGAAGGCGGCTGAGAGCAGCAAATAGACTGAATTGGTGGTTTCAGTTCCGGCGGGGCGATACTAGGGTTCGAACCGAACAGCAAAGGGAAGCGACATGTTGCGTCTTGGTGTGAATATCGACCATGTGGCCACAGTGCGCAATGCGCGCGGAGGGGCTTATCCCGATCCGGTCCGCGCTGCGCAGCTGGCGGAAGAGGCAGGGGCCGACGGTATCACGGCCCATCTGCGCGAGGACCGTCGCCACATCACGGACAGCGACATCGACGGGCTGATGGAGGCGCTGTCGGTGCCTTTGAACTTTGAGATGGCCGCCACCGAGGAAATGCAGGCCATCGCACTGCGCCACAAGCCTCATGCGGTCTGTATCGTGCCGGAAAAACGCGAGGAAAAAACCACCGAGGGCGGGCTGGAGGTTGCGCGCGAGGAAAACCGCCTTGCGCATTTCATCGCGCCCCTGCGCGATGCCGGGTGTCGGGTTTCGATTTTCATTGCCGCCGACCGTGCGCAGATCGAGGCTGCGAACCGGATTGGGGCGCAGGTGATCGAGCTGCACACTGGCGCCTATTGCGATGCCCATGCCGAGGGTCGGTTCGACGAACGTGACGCCGAACTTGGGCGGCTACGAGAGATGTCGAGTTTTGCGCATTCCCTGGGGCTTGAAGTTCATGCTGGTCACGGTCTGACCTATGATACGGTGAAACCGATTGCCGCCTTTCCCGAGGTGATGGAGCTGAACATCGGGCACTTCCTGATTGGCGAGGCGATTTTTCGCGGGCTCGACCCGGCAATCCGTGAGATGCGCCGCCTGATGGATGAGGCTCGGGCGTGATCCACCACGTCGTCATGTGCGACTTGCGCAGGGATGCCGACCCCGGAGAATGGGCCGCGATCATGGCGGGGCTTGCGGGACTGGTTGGGCAGATCGACGGATTTCTCGGCTTTGATGCCGGCAGGAACCTTGATTTTGAGGCCAAATCGCCGGATCACGACGCGGGCTTCATTTGCCGATTTCATGACAAGGCCGCCGTTGAACGCTATGCGACCGATCCACGACATGTTGCGCTGGGCACCCGGCTGGTTGCGCTTTGCCGCGGTGGGGGCGAGGGGATCCGGGTCTATGATCTTGATACCGGATCCTGTGCGGCGGCGTGACCCGGCCTTCGATCGGGTCTCGCGGCGTTGCCTGGATCAATCACTCATGGCTTTCGCTTCACGCTGAGCCAGCACATGGGTGAAATTCGCGCGGCATTTCGCCGTTTTGTCTTCGTCAGCCATCCAGCCTGCAAATTCCAGCCAGTTTTGTGGACTTGGGTGATGGGGGTTTGTGCTGTGGCCAAAGAATAGCCACAGTCGCCGTCAATAATCCCACACGTTCCGGGGGCGTGCAGACTTTGGGTTTGGAGAGAGACATGTACAAATTTTTCGCCACTTTGGGGTTGGCGGCGATTCTGGGTCTTGGGGCCGCTGGTGGGGCTTGGGCGTGCAAGGCACCGGGGAATGAGCGCGCGATGATCGAAACCGCGATGAAACTTCTCAACAGCGAACGTCGGAAGAAGGGGCTTGGCCCGGTCAGCTACGATAGCCGGTTGGGACGGGCGGCGACCTCGCATGCGTGCGACATGGCGCGCATGGAAGAGATGACCCATTACGGACCGCGTGGCGGAACGCCAGTCGATCGCTTGCGCACCGTCGGCTACAGCTGGTCCTATCTGTCGGAAAACGTCGCCCGCGGCCACCAGAGCGCCGAGTCGGTAAACAATGGTTGGGTGACCTCGCCGGGGCACCGAAAGAACATGCTGAACCGCAAGGCGAAACAGGCCGCGGTCGGGGTGCGGCAAGCTTCGGATGGCCGTTTGTACTGGACCATGGTATTAGCCGCCCCGAGATGATCCTTGGCATCGGCACAGACCTTGCAAATATCGACAGGATCGCCGGAACGCTTGAGCGGTTCGGCGACCGTTTCCGCAATCGTGTCTTTACTGAAACCGAGCAGCGCAAGGCCGAACGGCGGCGCGATGTCGCCGGAACCTATGCCAAACGCTGGGCTGCGAAAGAAGCCTGTTCAAAGGCGCTGGGCACAGGGCTGCGCATGGGGATCAGCTGGAAGGACATGTCCTTAACAAATCTGCCCACCGGTCAGCCGGTGATGCATGTGACCGGCTGGGCGAAAGAGCGGCTTGATGCGATGACGCCCCCCGGACACCACGCGATCATTCATGTTACGCTGACCGATGACCACCCCTGGGCACAGGCGTTTGTGGTGATCGAAGCCCTGCCGAAACAACGCTGAACCCGCGTCTGGGTTGACTCCCCGCCCGCGCCGCCGCATGTAACCTCAAACCCGTGCGGAGAGAGGCAGGCACATGGCAACCGAAGCCAAGAAAAGCGGCGGCATCGTCGAAACCATCAAGACGGTCGTTTACGCGCTTTTGATCGCGGGCATTTTCCGGTCCCTGTTCTTTCAGCCGTTCTGGATTCCCTCCGGGTCGATGAAGGACACGCTGCTGATCGGCGATTTCCTGTTCGTGAACAAGATGACCTATGGGTATTCCTATGCCTCTTGCCCGTCGATCCGCATCGCATCCCTGGGCATCAATATCGACGCCAAGGATATCTGCGGCATCTTTGATGGCGACAACAAGCGCTTGTTCGGGTCCGAACCCGAGCGCGGCGATGTCGTGGTCTTCCGCCACCCGGTCACGGGCTATGATTTCATCAAGCGGTTGATCGGGCTGCCAGGCGACCGGGTTCAGCTGAAGGATGGCGTCGTGTTCATCAATGACGAGCCGGTACAGCTGGAAGACGCAGGTGTGTTCGAAGAGGCCGCCGGGCCACAGGGACCGCAGGGGTTGCGGCCCCGCTGCGAAAACGGACCGGTGGGGGACGGCGGCCTGTGCGTGAAGTCGCGCAAGATCGAGACGCTGCCGGGTGGCGTCAGCCATTCGATCCTGAACATATCCGAGCAGGCCACTGACAACACCGGGATTTATACCGTGCCGGAAGGCCACTTTTTCTTCCTCGGCGACAACCGCGACAACTCGACCGACAGCAGGGTTCCTCAGGCGGCACGGGGCGTCGGATTCGTGCCGTATGAAAACCTGATTGGTCGGGCAGACCGGATCATGTTCTCGTCCGCGGGGCGGTCGATGTTTGCTTTCTGGACCTGGCGGTCAGATCGGTACTTCAAGGCGATTGAATGAAACTGAGCGCGGAGCTGAAGGCGCTTGAGGCGCGGATCGGGCATCGTTTTGCACGGCCCGAGCTTCTGGTGCGCGCAGTGACGCATTCCTCGATGTCCTCGCCCAATCGCGATGACAACCAGCGGCTGGAGTTCCTTGGTGACCGGGTTCTGGGCCTGGTCATGGCCGAGGCGCTTCTGGGCAAGGACCGTGGCGCCACCGAGGGCCAGCTGGCGCCAAGGTTCAACGCGCTTGTGCGGAAAGAGGCCTGCGCCGATGTCGCCCGCCAGATCGACCTTGGCGATGCGCTGAAACTGGGCCGGTCCGAGCGCATGTCAGGTGGCCGCCGCAAGCAGGCGCTTTTGGGCGATGCGATGGAAGCGGTGATTGCCGCCGTCTATTTGGACGCCGGTTTCGACGCGGCGCGGGCGATGATCCTGCGCTTGTGGGGTGAGCGGATCGACAAGGTCGAGGCCGACGCGCGCGACCCCAAGACCAGCCTTCAGGAATGGGCGCAGGCGCGTGGGCAGACCCCGCCGACGTATACCGAAGTTTCGCGCAGCGGCCCGGATCATGCGCCCGTTTTTACCATTGAGGTGACATTGGATGATGGCACCAGCCAGCGCGCCTCGGCAGGATCAAAGCGGCAGGCCGAGCAATCGGCGGCGCGGGCATTGCTGAAGACACTTGGCGGCAGCACCGACTAGGTTCGTCGCGCGAAGGGTGCCAAAAACACGCTGGTTCCTGAAGCCGAGCTGCGATACACCGCTGACCTGCAACAAAGGATGCGCCAATGACCACACGCGCCGGATTCGTCGCCCTGATCGGAGAGCCCAACGCGGGCAAGTCCACTCTGACCAATCTGATGGTCGGGGCGAAGGTGTCGATTGTCACGCACAAGGTTCAGACCACCCGCGCCCGTATCCGGGGCGTGGCGCTGGAAGGGGACGCTCAGATCGTTTTTGTCGACACGCCCGGCCTTTTTCGTCCGCGTCGTCGACTGGACCGCGCGATGGTCGCTGCGGCCTGGGGCGGCGCGGCGGATGCCGATGTCGTGGTTCTGATGGTCGAGGCGCATCGCGGTATCACCGAGGGCGTGGAACGCATCCTTGAAGGGCTGGCCGATATCGGCAAGGGCCGAAAGGTGGCTCTGGCGATCAACAAGATCGACATGGTGAAATCCGAGGTCCTGCTGGGGTTGTCGAAGGAATTGAACGACCGCTACCCTTTTGCCGAGACTTTCATGATTTCGGCGGAAAAGGGTCACGGCGCTAAGGACCTGAAAAAATGGCTGGCACAGCAATTGCCGGAAGGTCCTTGGCTTTATCCCGAAGATCAGATCGCCGACCTGCCGCTGCGCATGATCGCGGCCGAGATGACGCGCGAGAAGCTGACGCTGCGACTGCATCAGGAGCTGCCGTATCAGCTGACCGTCGAAACTGAGAGCTGGGAAGAGCGCAAGGACGGATCGGCCCGCGTGGATCAGGTGATCTATGTCGCCCGCGACGGGCACAAGGGGATCGTTCTTGGCAAACGCGGCGAGACGATCAAGGCGGTGTCCAAGGCCGCGCGTGAAGAGCTTGAGGAATTCCTTGGCCGCAAGGTGCATCTGTTCCTGCAGGTCAAGGTGCGCCCGAACTGGCTGGAAGAGGCCGAGCGTTACTCGGAAATGGGGCTGGATTTCCGCGACGGGAACTGACGCGGGATGCGCGCGCTCAGACAGGCGATCGCGGCCAGCGGCACCAGAAGCGCCAGCGCCTTGATCGGCGCGCCAAAGCCACCCGAAAGGACGTCGCCCAGAACCGCGCCCATGGCGACGGCGGAGGCAAGGGCAAGGATGGCGGGGATGAACGTGCGATGGGTCATAAAAATACTCTTTCCTGTAAAACTGGAAACAGCATGTCAGTGCGGATTGTTTCACTCAAATGACAAAGGCTGTCATAGATGCGCCTGACCGCTGAAATCTGGGTGTCTGCCTATCTGACGCGCTTGCGGCTTAAAGATATACCAGCCTTTGTCGTCGCCCATGGCGATGATACAGGAGGCGCGGTTCTGGTGAAGCTGAACACCCTTGACGGTCAGGCGACGCTTTTTCAACGGTCATTTGACCTGATGACCGGGGCGCGGAACTGGGTGGTCTTGTCGAAAGGGGACGAGGCCGAGGTCGACGCGGCCGTTCGCCGCCAGCGAGGATTTGACCCGGACCTCTGGGTGATCGAGGTCGAGGACCGCGAGGGACGCCACTTGCTGGATGAAGATGGCTTGAAGGACTAGGTGGCCGGGTGTTGCCCGGCCATAGGATCAGCTGTCACCCTGACCCCAATCCTCGGCCTGCATCTCGCGCAGGCGGGACGCGGTGCGCTCGAACTCGAAACTGCCTTCGCCCTCGACATAGAGCATTTCCGGTTCGGCGGCGGCGGAACAGATCAGCCTGACCTTGGCCTCGTAAAGCGCATCGATCAGGGTGACAAAGCGCTTGGCCTCGTTGAAGTTGTTGCGGCTGAGGCGGGGAATGTCTTCCAGTACCAGAACCTTCAGTGCCTCAGCTATTGCAAGGTAATCGCCCGGTCCCAGCATCCGGCCGCACAGGTCAAAGAAGGTGGCCCGACCAACGCCGTTGCGGAAGGCCGGTATCTCGATATGACGCCCCTTCACGGTTAGCACCAGCTTTTCCGCCGTCCCGCCGGTCAGGTCGTCAAATATAGAGCGGATCTGTGCCCGCGCCTCGGTTCCCGCCTGCACGAAATAGACCTGTTCGCCCTCAAGCCGGTTCTGGCGATAGTCATTCGGGCTGACCAGTTCCCAGACCCTGAGTTCCTGCTTGATCAAGGCGATGAAGGGCAGGAACAGTTGCCGGTTCAACCCGTCCTTATAGAGGTCGTCGGGCACGCGGTTTGAGGTGGTCACGACAACGACCCCGGCGGCAAACAGCATCTCGAACAACCGTCCGACGATCATCGCGTCGGTGATGTCGGTGATCTGCATCTCGTCAAAGGCCAGCACGCGGACCTCGTCGATCACGGATTGGGCGACCGGGGCCAGCGCGTCCTCGACCCCCGACTTGCGGGCCTCGTGCATCCGGCTGTGAATTTCCTGCATGAAAGCGTGGAAATGCACCCGGCGCACAGGAACGGTCAGGCTCTCGACAAACAGGTCCATCAGCATCGACTTGCCGCGCCCGACCCCGCCCCAGAGGTAGAGCCCCTGCACCTTTTCCGGCTTGGCTTTGCCGAACCAGCCCTTCTTGACAGGTTTTTCGACCGCCGCGCGGATGCGCTCGAACTGTGGCAGGACAGCCTGTTGCGCGTCGTCGGCGTGAAGCTCGGCAGCGGCGACTTTGGCGGCGTATATCTCGGGCAGGGTGGTCATGGCTGACCCTTATCCAATGCGATGCAGGATGGGAAGAGATGGCGATCCATCGCGGATCGTTATGGGGCGGGTTACAAAAGTTGAATTGACCTTGGCGACAACCGGCGACAGGGTCGGTCGGCGCGAACAAGGAGGCCCGTGATGGACCGCAATACCCCCCTTATGACCCCGGTTCTGATCGTCGGCTGCCTGATCATCCTTGTGTCCTTTGCGATCCGCGCCAGCTTTGGTGTGTTCCAGATTCCGATTGCCGAGGAGTTCGGCTGGCTCAGGGCCGAATTCTCGATGGCGATTGCCATTCAGAACCTGGCCTGGGGGTTCGGGCAACCGCTTTTTGGCGCGCTGGCCGAGAAGATCGGCGACCGCAAGGCCATCATTCTTGGCGCGCTGGTTTACGCTGCCGGGCTTGTGTTGTCGTCCTTCGCAGTCACGCCCGAGGCGCACCAGCTTTATGAGGTGCTGGTCGGCTTCGGTATCGCCGGGACCGGGTTTGGCGTCATTCTGGCCGTGGTCGGGCGGGCGTCGTCGGATGAGAACCGGTCGATGTCGCTGGCTATCGTCACAGCCGCAGGGTCCGGTGGTCAGGTGGTGGGGCCGCCCTTGGCAGAATGGATGCTGGGTTTCTTGACGTGGCAATCGACCTTCCTTGTCTTTGCCGCCGCAATCCTGCTGTCGCTGCTGTTGTTGCCGCTAATGCGGGCACCGGCCGCGACCAAGGCCGAACTTGAAGAGAGCATGGGTGCGATCCTGGGCCGGGCGCTGCGCGATCCGTCGTTTTCGCTGATCTTCCTCGGCTTCTTTTCCTGCGGCTATCAGCTGTCCTTCGTCACCGCGCATTTCCCGGCACTTATCACCGAGATGTGTGGGGCCATCGACCCGTCGGGCACACTGGCGTCCATCGGGATTACCACGACGTCGCGGCTGGGCGCGTTTGCGATTGCGCTGATCGGGTTGGCGAATATCGCAGGAACGTTGTTCGCGGGCTGGCTGGGCAACCGCTATTCCAAGAAATACCTGCTGGCGGCGATCTATACCGGGCGGACCATCGCTGCGGCGCTGTTCATCATGTTTCCGATCACGCCGACCTCGGTCATCGTGTTCTCGGTCTCGATGGGCGCTCTTTGGCTGGCGACAGTGCCGCTGACCTCTGGTCTGGTGGCGCATATCTATGGGCTGCGCTACATGGGCACGCTTTACGGCATCGTTTTCTTCAGCCACCAGCTGGGCAGTTTCCTTGGCGTCTGGCTGGGCGGGCGGATGTATGACCTCTACGGCGATTACACCATGGTCTGGTGGGTCGGCGTCGGCGTCGGGGCCTTTAGCGCGATAGTTCACCTGCCGATCCGGGAACGCAGGCTGGAAACTCCTGTCGCAGCCTGACCCGCTTACCCTTTGATCATCAGTGGCAGAAGGTCGGCGGCCAGGTCGTCGGTGCGGGTGTAAACCAGCCCGTGCCCGGCGCCCGGCAGAACGACATGGGTGGCGTTTGGGTTCCAGCGCTCAAGCACCGGTTTGCACGAGATCGGGATCACGGTGTCATCCGCGCCCCAGACCGCCACGACCGGCACGCCGGACTTTGCGAGCGCCTTGTGTTCCGCTTCCAGTTCCTGGGCCAGCGCCCCGCGCAGGCTGGCCGTGACCGAGCGCAGGAAGCCGCGACAACGCAACTCGGCCTCTTGCCGCGCGCCGATCTGCGGCACGGATGAGGGTAGGGCGCGTTCAGCTTCTGCTGCCTTGCGGATTTTGCCGGGATAGAAGGCCATCATCAGCCAGTCGCCGATGACGGGCGTCTTGCGGGTGAATGCAGCCACCGCGCCAAGGTCATGTCCCATGCCAGCGGGTACCAGCAGCACCGCCTGCCGGACCCGAATGGGATGCTTGGCGGCAAATGCGGTCGAGATGGCTGATCCCATCGAGTTGCCGATCAGCGTGACAGGGCCGTCGATCCCCTGATCCGCCAGTAGTGCCTCAAGCTGATCGAGGAAAAAGTCTGTGTCCTGCGCCCCGCGTGGCCTGTCCGACAGGCCACGGCCAAAAATGTCATAGGACAGCACCCGGAATCCGGCACCGGTCAGGTGCGGTATCAGCCCGTCCCAGACATAAGAGGGCGTCGTCAGCCCGTGGATCGCCACCGCAACAGGGCCGTCTTTCGGCCCGTGCCAGCGGTAGTGCGTCTTGCCACGGGGCAGGTCGGCGAATTGGCCTTCGGCATTCTGGCGCAGTTTGTCCGACATCGGGCGGCGCGCCGCCTCGACAACCCACGGCGCCGCCAGCGCCGCCAGCGGGATCGCCGCCCAGATCATTGCGCGGCCTTCCAGCGGTCCAGAATGAAGCGACTGGTCATCAAGTCCAGATGCGCGCCGCCGCCATTCTTGAACAGGGTGATCTCGTCCTGCGATTCGCGCCGGAATGCCGACAGTTCGTAGTAATCCGCCAGCACGTCATCGCGCGTGATCGCGCCTGAGCCCAGTGGCGTCTTTAACTCACCGATATGATCGATGGTGGTGGCGAAACTGTCGACGAAGATACGGGCACGCTGAAGCGCGGTGTCGTCGGCTTCACGCATGTCCGGGCGATAGGCCCCGATCAGGTCGACATGCTGGCCGGGGCGCAGCCAATCGCCTTTCAAGACCGGTTCGGTCGACATGGTGGCGCAGGTGATGATGTCGGCCTGAGACACCGCTTTTGCAAGGTCTTCGGCAACGGTCATGCCGGGGAAACGGGCGGCGAATGCCTCGGCTTTGGCGCGGGTGCGGTTCCAGATGGTGAATGTTGCCTCGGGGAAGGCAGCGCCATAGGCGGCCCGAAGGGACGCGCCCACGGTGCCCGCGCCGACAATCAGGATGTTCTTGCTGTCGGGGCGGGCAAGACGGCGTGCGGCCAGCAGGCTGTCACCGGCGGTTTTCCATTTGGTCACAAGGTGGAAATCCACCAGCGCCGACAATTGCCCGGTCGCGTCGTCAAACAGCGTCACCGCACCATTGACCATCGGTTGCCCTTTTTCGGGATTGCCGGGAAAGACCGTGGCCGACTTCACCGCGATGCCCAGCCCGTCGATCCACGCCTGCCGTTGCAGCAGGGTATCCGTGCCCCGGTAAAGGAACGAGTCGCTGATCTCGGCACGTGGCAGGGCGTGGCCCGCTGCAATCGCCTCCGTCAGGCCGATCCAGTCAAGGCTGGCTTCGCCTTCTTCGAAGGAAATGATTGTGGTCATGCTGCTTCTTCCAACGTCAAAAGCCCCTCGGCCACCAGCCGATCGGCCCAGCCTTGCGGGTCACGGAACAGATGCGTCTGCCAGCCCCTGCCCGCCGCTGCGTCGATATTCTCCGGCCGGTCGTCGGCAAACAGCAGGCGGCCCGGTGCGACGCCGCAATCGGCTTCGACCGCGGCATAGATGGCTGGATCGGGTTTGGCCAGTTTCATGCGGCCCGAGACATATTCGCGGTCAAACAGAGTCAGAAACGGAAAAGCAGATTGGGAGACTGGGAAGTTCTCGGCCCCGAAATTGGTGAGTGTGAACACCGGCACGCCGCGCGCCTTCAGCGCCTTCAAGAGCCGGACCGAATGGCCGATCGCGGGGCTGGCAAGGGCGTTCCAGTCGTCGTGCCATGCGCGGATTTCATCAGCCCAGTCCGGGTGCCTTTCGGCGTGGCCATAGATCGTGTCGGTGAAATGCGCGCCTTCGTCGATGGTCTGGTGCAGGGCAAGGATGTCCGTCTCAGTAAAGAAACGGGCGCGGCGTTCGGGGCCGATCCGGGCGTCGTAATAGGCTTCTGGTTGCCAGCAGATCAACACGTTGCCGATATCAAAGATCACCGCGTCGATCATGTGTTCGCCTTTGAAGCCTGCCGGACCAGCCGTTCCAGCATGTCGAGAAACCGGGTGCGGTCGGATTTGGAAAACGGCTTGCCGCCTCCCTGCCGAAATGGATCGGCTGATCGCAGGTCTGTCATCAGGTCACGCATGGCCAGTGCGTTGCCGACATTGGCTTCGGTCAATGCCTCGCCGTTGGGTTTCAGGACCAATGCGCCGTTCTCGACGCAGCGTGCGGCCAGCGGGATGTCGTTGGTCACCACCACGTCACCGGCCTTGGCACGGTCGGCGATCCACATATCGGCCACGTCCGGGCCTTCCGGTACCACCACGGTCTGCACCAAGGGGTTTTGTGATGGCCGCAGGCCACCGTTCGAGACCAGCGCCATTTCCAGCTTGTGCCGGGTCGCGACACGCTCGACCTCGGCCTTGACCGGGCAGGCATCGGCATCGACATAGATCATCGCACGACCTCAGTCGGCATAGAGCGCCTCGGCGTGGAAGGCGACATGATCTTCCATGAAGCTGGAAACGAAGAAATACGAATGGTCATAGCCCTTTTGCAGCCGGAACTGGATGTCCTGACGGCGCGCGGCGGCGGCGTTTGCAAGAGTTTCGGGGCGCAGCATGTCGATGAACTGGTCATCGGTGCCGGTGTCGATCAGGACCGGGCCGTCGAACCCCTTTTCGCGCATCATCACCGACGCATCATGCCCGGCCCATGCGCTTTCATCGGTGCCCAGATAGGCGCGCAGTTGTTTCTTGCCCCATTCGGCGCCGGTCGGATTGCAGATCGGCGCCAGCGCCGAGACCGAGCGATACCGTCCCGGAAGTGCCATGGCCATGGTCAGCGCGCCGTGCCCGCCCATCGAGTGGCCCATGATCGACTGTCGCGACATGTCGAGCGGAAACTCTTCCTGCAACATCGACGGGAGGTCCTCGGTCACATAGTCCCACATCTGATAGTGTTTGGCCCATGGTTCTTGCGTGGCGTTCACATAGAACCCCGCGCCCTTGCCAAGGTCATAACCGGGATCGTCGGCGACATCCTCCCCGCGCGGGCTGGTGTCAGGAAAGACCAGCGCAATGCCCTGTTCCGCGGCCCATTGCTGGGCGCCGGCCTTGACCATGGCGTTTTCGTGGGTGCAGGTCAGGCCCGAAAGATACCACAGGACCGGGACCGGGCCAAAGCGGGACTCGTCCGGCAGGAACAGGCCAAAGGTCATTTCGCAGCGGCAGCTGTGGGATTGATGGCTGTAGACGCCCTGCACGCCGCCAAAGCTGCGATTCTCGGAAACGGTTTCCATGGCATGTCCTCTGCTGTTGCTTTCCTAGTCAAGGGCTAGCGCATGGGGCGATACCGGGGCAAGCGGCTTTGCTGCCGTAGGCGGATTCAGGCGCCGGTGACCCAGGCGATGATCATTGAAACAGTGAGTACTGAGGCCGCTGTCGAGATCAGGATCGACGCCGAAACGCGATGGGGCGCGACCCCATAGTGCTGCGCAAGGATATAGACATTCCCGGCAACCGGCAGCGCGGCCGCCGCGATCACGACACTGGCGGAATAGGGATCGACCGGGAACAGCCAGAGCGCCCCGATCGCCACGAACAGGGGATGCAGACCTAGTTTGCAGAATGAGAGCCAGATCGCGATCGACATCCGTTCGGCGGATTTCGAGGCCAGTGACGCGCCGATGGCGAACAGTGCGCCGGGGGTTGCGGCGCCGCCCAAGATGGCAAGAAAACTGTTCATTGGGCCGGGTATCGGGATCGCCAGCGCCGACCATGTCAGGCCGGTTGCAATGGCTAGGATCATCGGGTTGCGGACAAGGCCGTTGCCCACGGTGCGCAGAATCGACCAAGACAGCCGCCCGTCGCGCGAGCCGGTGATCAGGATCACGATCAGGGTCGAGAACACGATCAGGTCAACCGCAAGCGCCAGCATGACCGGGCCAATGGCCTGTTCGCCCATAAGAAGTGTCAGCATCGGGATGCCAAGAAAGCCGACGTTTCCAATGGCGGCGCATTGCGCCTCGATTGCGGCAGTTGGCACGTCCAGTCGTCGGACAAAGGCAACGGCGCTGGCAATGCCATAGACCGCCGCTGTGCCCCAGAGATAGGCGCCGACAAGGTTCCAATCGAGGATTTCGGCCAGGCTGAGGTTTGCGGAAAACCGGAACAGCATAGCTGAAAGCGCGAAGTAGAAGACGAATTTTGTCAGATAGGCGGTCGCTTCCTCGCTGAAAAATCCGGTCTTTCCCGCCCAGAAGCCAAGGCCGATGAGCAGGAAGAAGGGCACGGTTTCAAGAAAGATCGCCAGCATGGGAACTTGGTAGCACGCGATGCGCGCGGGTCAATCCGTTAACAGGTGAATTTGCCCGCCTAACCCGACCCGATCAGCACACCAGCCGCAAAAACCAGAGCGCCGCCCAGTACCACCTGAAAGGCAGCCCGGAAGAACGGGGTTTCCATAAATCTGTTTTGAATCCAGGCAATGGCCCACAGCTCAAGGAAGACCACAAGGATTGCGATGGTGGTTGCAGTCCAGAAGTCCGGGATCAAATAGGGCAGGGCGTGACCCAGCCCGCCAACGGTGGTCATAATTCCCGAGGCAAATCCGCGTTTGACCGGGCTGCCGCGTCCCGACAGTTCGCCATCATCCGATGCGGCCTCGGTAAAGCCCATCGAGATGCCTGCCCCGACCGAAGCCGCCAGCCCGACAAGGAAGGTGGTCCACGTGTCCTGCGTGGCAAAGGCGGTGGCGAAGATCGGAGCCAAGGTCGAGACAGATCCGTCCATCAATCCGGCAAGCCCCGGCTGCACCCATGTCAGAATGAACTGGCGGCGGGCGGTTTCGTTCTCTTCCTCGCGGGTTTCGTCGTCGAGGTGGGTTTCCTCAAGCTCATGGGCGGTGGCTTGGTGTCCAGCTTCGACGGCGGCAAGGTCGCCCAGCAGCTTGCGTGTCGCGGCGTCCTTGGTTCGGGCGGCGGCCAGGCGATAAAAATGCTCGGCGTTTTTCTCCATCTCGGCGGCTTCGGCGCGAATACGCTCGAGGCTGAGGTTTTCCATCAGCCAGACAGGTCTGCGGGCATAAGCCCCCGCCACGTGTTCACGCCGGATCAGGGGAATAACCTCGCCAAAACGCTGGCGGTGCAGGTCGATCAGGCGCTGGCGGTGATCGTCTTCTTCCTCGGCCATGCCTTCAAAGATTTTCGCGGATCCGGGAAAGTCTGCCCGCAGACGCTCGGCATAGGAGCGGTAGATGCGCGCGTCGTCTTCTTCGTTGGAAATCGCGAGCGCGATGACCTCTTGTTCAGAGAGATCGCGGAAGTGTCTGCGCTGGTTCAGAAATCGCATGTTCACTGCCTCGTTTTAGAATGATTCCAAACTAATGCTGCCAGACACGGATGGCAAGTCACGGTCATGCCTTGCCGAAACTGAACTGAACGGTTTATATTCAGACATTGACAGGTAAGGAAAACCGGATGAATCACCCCGCCCCCGTCATTCGCAAAGGCCGCAAGTTCGATCAGGTGGTCGAAGGTGCGCGCGACGTGTTCCTGCGCGACGGCTATGAAGGTGCCAGCGTCGATGAAATCGCACGTGTGGCGGGGGTGTCCAAGGCGACACTGTATTCTTATTTCCCGGACAAGCGCGTGTTATTCATGGAGTTCGCCCGGCAAGAGTGCATGCGGCAGGCTGACACGCTGGAATCCGAGATCGACATCGATCGCCCCGTACCAGAAGTCCTGCGCGTGGTAGGGTTAGGTTTCCTGCGTATTGTCCTTTCCGATTTCGGCCGCAACATGTTCCGTGTTTGCGTAGCCGAAAGCGCGCGATTTCCCGATTTGGGACAGCAGTTTTATGAAACCGGCCCGAAGCTGATGCGTGAGCGCATGATCGATTTCCTTGAACTGGGGATCATGCGCGGCGAACTGAAGATTGACGATGTCGGGCTTGCGGCCGATCAGTTCCCAGAGCTGTGCAAAGCCGGCGTGTTCCATCGGCTGGTATTCGGCATTGACGACCAGTTCACCGAGGATGAAATCATACATACTGTGGATGGTGCGATCGCGACCTTCATGGCGCGCTACGGTGTTTGAGGCACGCGCACGCCGTCAGTCCAGCCGCCGCACCTGAAGCTGGTTGCCTGACCGCCTTGTTTCGAACCGCTTGAGGGTCTTGATGAGGTCCGACAGCTTTTTCTGACCATAGGTCCGGGTATCGAAATCCGAGTGTTCGGCCTGGATATACTGCCCGATCTGGCCAAGCGAATACCATTCGTCCTCTTGTTCGATCTTCTCCATAGCTGTGAGGATCAGCGGCACGGCGTCGGAAGGCGACTGCTTGCCGCCGCCGGATTTTGTCGGGGCGGGTTCGTCGATCAGGTTTTCAATCAGGATGAAACGGTTGCAGACATTGCGCAGCGACTCTGGTGTCTTGCCTTCGCCAATACCGATCACATCCAGCCCCTGTTCACGGATGCGGTTGGCAAGTGCGGTGAAATCGCTGTCGGACGAGACCAGCACGAACCCGTCGAACCGGCCAGAGTGCAGGATATCCATCGCGTCGATCACCAGCCCTATGTCACTGGCATTCTTGCCCTTGGTGTTGGCGGTTTCCTGATGCGCCACCAGCCCCTGTCCCCGCACCGTGTCCGCCCAGCCCTTGAGTTGCCCGGATGACCAGTCACCATAGACCCGGCGTAAGGCGGGTTCCCCGAAGGACGTGATCTCTTTCAGAATCGGTCCGGCATATTTGGCCGGGATGTTGTCGGCGTCGATCAGGACGGCATAAAGCGGGCGGTCTCGGTTGGGCATGGGCGGGCCTGTTGGTGTGAGCGTCATAAGGTAGCATGGATCGCGAGGTGCGGGAATGGTTCGGTGTAGGGCGGCTACCGATCGCGGATACGCACTCTGTCCTAGAAGCCGCGCGCTGACCCTGGTTCCATATAGTGCTCCCGCATTTCTTCATTCTTTGATTGTCAGGAGATGGTCGCCGCTGATGATCCAAACTCGTTGAAACTGAAGCTTACTTGAATTGACACCTAAAAGAGCATTTTGCTTCCAAGTTTTATCTTCGAAAGCGTCCGCATCGGTGTTCGAATAAATTAACAAATGATCTACGGCAGTTGAGGCTCGCAGGGCTTTTCTGTCAATTGCGCCCTTTACCAACTTTGCGAACTTTTCTGCTTTGCCCGGGAAATCCACATCCTTTAGGTGGACATACCCTTCCCTGGAACGCGCGTCTGCACGGGCTAGTTGTGTCATTTCAGCCTGCTCTCGTGGATCGCAAGCTTCGACAATCTCAATACCCGCGGCATAGTTAGGGCCACGAACTTTGAAGTCTGGGTTTTCGCAAGGTGTGACGGTAAGTGGAAATCCAAAAACATACTTAATTTCGAGTTGACGAAGCAGTCGGTTCAAAACGAATGCCTCAAGTTGCTTTTGCTGCCCCCTCCTTTCGAGACGAGGGGGCGCGGAGGCCCCCCAATTTCTTAGAAAATGGTCTAAATCCTCTTGAGAAGAAACAGTCCAGCTTTCCACTCTAGAATTCCACCACGGCGCGGATGGATTTGCCTGCATGCATCAGGTCAAACCCCTCGTTGATCTGGTCCAGCGTCAGCTTGTGGGTGATCATCGGATCGATCTCGATTTTGCCGTCCATGTACCAGTCGACCATTTTCGGGACATCCGTCCGACCCTTGGCGCCGCCAAACGCGGTGCCTTTCCAGACGCGCCCGGTAACAAGCTGGAAGGGGCGGGTCGAGATCTCGGCCCCGGCGGGCGCAACGCCGATGATGACACTGACACCCCAGCCGCGATGCGAGCATTCCAGCGCATCGCGCATGACCTGAACGTTGCCGGTGGCATCGAACGAGTAATCCACGCCGCCGAACTGGTCCTTTTCGGTCTTGGTCAGTTCGATGATCTTGTCGGTCACCGATTGGTCGCCCAGTTTCGACGGGTTCACGAAATGGGTCATGCCAAACTTCTTGGCCATCTCGGCTTTGTCGTCATTGAGGTCGACGCCGATGATCATGTCGGCACCAGCCATGCGAAGACCCTGGATCACGTTCAGACCGATGCCGCCGAGACCGAACACCGCTGCGGACGAGCCGATTTCGACCCCGGCGGTGTTTATCACCGCGCCGATGCCGGTGGTGACGCCGCAGCCGATGTAACAGATCTTGTCGAAGGGCGCGTCCGGCCGCACCTTGGCCAGCGCAATTTCGGGCAGGACGGTGTGATTGGCGAAGGTCGAGCAGCCCATGTAGTGGTAGATCGGCGTGCCATCCAGCATGGAAAACCGCGTGGTCCCGTCAGGCATCAAGCCCTGTCCCTGCGTGCCGCGGATCGCGGTGCAGAGGTTGGTCTTGCCGGACAGACAGGCATGGCATTCGCGGCATTCCGGCGTGTAAAGCGGGATCACGTGGTCTCCCGGCTTCAGTGTGGTGACACCTTCGCCCACCTCGACCACGACACCTGCGCCTTCGTGCCCAAGGATCGACGGGAACAGGCCTTCGGGATCCGCGCCTGAGCGCGTGAACTCGTCCGTGTGGCAGATGCCGGTAGCTTTGACCTCAATCAGGACTTCGCCCTTTTTTGGGCCTTCAAGGTTGACTTCCATGACCTCAAGCGGCTTGCCCGCTTCCAGCGCGACGGCGGCTCTTGTTCGCATCATTTTCTAAATCCCTCCAATCTGTTGATGGCAGGGTGGGCGAAACGATGCATGAATTCAATACCACAAGCGGCATCGGGTTGCGCAGAGGCGGCAAGGACGCGATGTTGGGACACCTGCTGTCCGTGAAGGAGATTCCATGCGACTTGCCCTGACTGCCGCGATGACGGTTCTTGCTCTTGGTGGATGTGTCGATCCCGATACAGCTGAGTTTTCGGATACTGCCCTCGATCCGGCGCCCGGGCTTGCCGTCACTGAAGAGACATCATCGGATATGGCCGAAGACATGGCAGCAGACGTGCCGCTGACCGGGTCGAAATCCTGCAAGGACGAGGTGTTTGCGGCGCTTGCCGGCAAGCCGCTGTCGATCATTGACACGATCGAGACACCCGACAACATGCGCATCCTGCCGCCCGGGTCTATTTCGACCTCGGACTACATCCCGCAGCGGCTGAATGTCGAACATGACGATCAGGATGTCATCACCAGCGCCTATTGCGGCTGATCAATTCTTGATGCGATAGGCCTTGTGACAGCTGGCACAGGTGGCGCCCAGGCGTTTCATCGACTCTTGCAGTTCGGCGCGGGTGGCGAACTCCATGTCGCTGGCGGCGTCCTGCATGGCGCGGGCCTTCTTGGTGAAGTCCTTTTTGTTCTGCCAGATTTCGGGGGCGGCTTCAGACTTGTCGTCCATGGCAGGTGCCGCAAACAGGGCCGGGATGCGTGTGGCGGTGGTGACCAGCGTGTCGCGCGCCATGCGCGCCTTGGCCTGATGCAGCGGAGCCGCGCCCTTGGCCATGTCGCCCAGGGTCTTGGTGGCCTGGCCGACTGCGGTCATCGCGTCCATCCGGGCCTTGACGTCGGGGTCGGTGACGCCCTGATGGGCCATTGCCAGCGTTGCGGCGGCGACGGTTGCGGCGGCGACCAGGATGCCTGTCTTTTTCATTCGGTCTGTCCCTTGGGTTGTTTGATTTCGCCCACCCTAGCCGATCTCGACTCGGGTTGGGAATCACGCTAATTTGAATTGGAACATATAGTGAACAAAGTGCTGCCGCATGCCTGTCCGCCGTGTCCTTTCCTTGTGGTTCCCGCGCCTTGGGGCCGAACGCCTGATCCGTCAGGCGCGCGGTGGGCTGGATGTGCCATTGGCGGTTCTGCGCGATACCGGGCAGATGCAGGTGATCTCGTCCATGAACGCATTGGCCGAGGCTGAGGGATTGCAGGTCGGCCAGCCCTTGCGCGATGCCCAGGCGGTCTGTCCGGCGCTGGTGACCCGGTTACAGAACGTCCAGGCCGAGGCCGCGTTCCTCACGGTTCTCAGGCGTTGGGCGGGCAAGTTTTCGCCTTGGGTGGCCGAGGCGCCGCCAACCGGGTTGGTCATTGACCTGACCGGATGCGCCCACCTTTTCGGTGGGGAAGAGGCGCTTTTGGGCGTGGTCGGGCAGGATTGTGCCGATCTGGGGCTGACGGTGCAGGCGGGGATTGCGGATACACTGGGCGCGGCCTGGGCGCTGGCGCGATTTGCCGGGCAACCCGGTCCGCAATCCCATCGTAACGGCGACGCCATCGACCAGGAGGCACGCGCAACCCGGTCGCGGGCGGTGAAACGGCGGCACTGGACGCGCGGGGGCGCTCCGCCCCGGGTCGCGATGCCCGCCGCCCCGCCGGGCCGCATCGCCAGGCCGGGCCAAACCCGCATCGCGCTGTCGCCTCTGCCGGTGGCGGCGCTGCGTCTTGAAGGGGACACGCAGGAACAGCTGTCACGGCTGGGATTGCGGAGGATCGGGGACCTGATCGGCCAGCCCCGCGCGGCGCTGGCGCGGCGGTTTGGCAAGGGGCTGGTTCTGCGGCTGGACCAGGCGCTGGGCGCGGTGCCTGAGCCGGTCAGCCCGGCCAAACCGTCGTTCCATTTTGCCGTGCGCATGACCCTGCCTGACCCGATCGGGCTGGAAGAGGATATCATGGCCGGGATCGACCGGTTGTTGCCGCGCCTGTGCAAGCACCTGACCGACAAGGGGCAGGGCGCGCGTCTGGTGCGGTTCCAGGCCTTTCGCACCGACCAGACCATGCAATCGATCGAGGTCGGGCTGGCGCGTGCCAGCGACGATCCCGACCGGCTACGCCCCCTGTTGCGGATGAAACTGGATGAGATCGACGCGGGCTTTGGCATCGACATGCTGCGGCTTGAGGTGATCCGGTCTGAACCGATCCACCAGCGCCGCATGACGGGGCATCTGGATGCTGGGCGCGCAGTGTCGGACCGGTTGGCGTCCAACACCGCCATTGATGACCTGATCGGGCGTGTGGGCGCGCGGATCGGACTTGAGAGGATCACCCGCCGGCACCCGGCCTCGTCCAATATTCCCGAGAAAACGGCACAGGTCCTGGCTGCCGCCTGGTCCGAACCGTTCTCGGGCAAGTGGCCCGAAACCCCGACCCGGCGGCCGCTGCTGATGTGGCCGCCAGAACCGGTCTCAGCGCCCGAAAGCCCCGTGGTGCCCGACCGGTTCCGTTGGCGCGGGCGCGAGCTTGAGCTGGACCTGGCCCTTGGCCCGGAAAGGATCGCGCCGGAATGGTGGCTGGATGACCCGAACTGGCGCAGCGGGGTGCGTGATTACTGGCGCGTGACCTGTACAAGCGGCGACCGTTTGTGGCTGTTCTTTGCCCATGGCGGCGCCATGTCCGCGGGTTGGTTCTGCCACGGGGCCTTTGCGTAACCTGCGATGTCGGAAAAGAAGACCCCCCGGCGGCACAGACTGGGTGGGGGCAATTACGCCGCACCACCGGGGGTAGCGTTTGTCTTTCGCTATGCACAGACCCTGACGGCGAGAGGTGGCATTTCAAGGGTGCGAATAGGGCAATTCACAGGAGATTGCGGGGCAAAATCTGGGCAGGGTTGATTTCGAATGAAAACGGGGCGAATCTGAGGGTATGAACGCACAACCGCCGATCCCTTTTCAGGGCAATGCAAAAGCGCCGGAACAGGTGGCGTTCCACCGAACCGAGCTAAATATCATACTGGCGCTTTACGGGCGCATGGTCGCGGCAGGCGAATGGCGCGACTACGGGATTTCTTCCTTGCGCGACGTGGCCGTGTTCTCGGTCTTTCGCCGCACCGCCGAGAACCCGCTATACCGGATCGAAAAACGTCCGAAGCTGCGAAACCGGCAGGGGCTTTATGCAGTGATCGGCATGGACGGGCAGGTTCTGAAACGCGGACACGATCTGCGCACCGTGCTGCGCGTGCTGGAGCGCAAGCTGATCCGGGCGGTTGAATAACCCCGCGAACTCTTTTCGTCTCAACGTGCTAGCCGATTTCTTGAGGTGATATCGCCGTCCCCCTGTCGGGCGATCCGGGCAATTGCGACCTGCAGCCCTTCATAGGCAACCGACATGTGAAAGGCGTTGGCATGTAGGATCGTGTTGGCATCCACCACCCAGGCCACATGGCCCTTCCAGAACAGGAGGTCGCCGCGTTGCAGCGGTGCATCTGCGGGCAGGGAAGCGCCCAGTGCCTGTTCCTGCATGTCGCTGTCACCGGGGCAAGGGACGCCGCAGGCAAGACATGCGGCCTGCACCAGCCCGGAACAATCAATCCCGAAACCGGAGTTTCCACCCCAGTGATATGGGGTCCCTATGAACCGCTCGGCCACGGAAACCGGATCGGATTCCGGGCTGTCGAGTGGGCGCAGGTGTGCTGATGGCAGATATTTTGTGCTTTCAGCGATGGAATTCTGCAACACCGTGACTTCGGCCCAGCGACCGTTCTCATGGGTGCCTGCGACGGCCAGTTCGGTACCGAACGAGATTGCGGTCATGTCGTCCGAGTTTTTCAGTCTGGGCGAGGCCACGAGATAGCTTTGCCGCGCGGCGACAACATGTGTGGGCGTGGCTCCGACCGGTCCAAGCGCCTTTGACCGGACAAAGCCGACATAGCCGTCGCGCTCGGCAAAACCGAAGCTCAGACCGTCGAGGGTTTCCAGAACGCGGAAGCGTTCATGCAGGATCAGTTCACGCTCGCGTTGTGGCGTGGCACCGGCAATCGACAACAACGGGGTCACCTGTTCACAGACGCGCATGGATTGGCCGTCGGAAAAGCGATCCGCGTCGACCTTGCCACGCAAGGACGTATGGGCCACCCGTCCGTTAGAGGCCAGAACGCGCCGATCCATCACAGGTCCAACAAGGTGGGCAGCGCCTCAAGGATAGCCCGAGCGCCCATGCTGACGCCACCCTTGGGGCGGGCCGGGGCCGGGTTGGGTTGCCAACCATAGATGTCAAAATGGGCATAGCGCGACTCGTCGGTGACAAAGCGGCGCAAGAATAGCGCGGCGGTGATTGAGCCGGCAAACCCGCCTGACGGGGCGTTGTCCAGATCGGCAATTCCCGGTTCAATCATTTTTTCGTAAGGATCCCAGAACGGCATCCTCCAAACAGGGTCGGACACCTTTCGGGCGGCAGATGCCAGCGCCTCGGCAAAACCGTCATCAGCATAAAAAGGGGACAGGTCGGGTCCCACCGCAACCCGCGCTGCACCCGTAAGGGTCGCCATCGAGATCACGAGGTCATGATTGGCTTCGGTGGCCAGGGTCAGCGCGTCTGCCAGTACCAGCCGGCCCTCGGCATCGGTATTGTTGATCTCGACCGTCAATCCTTTGCGTGACGTCAGAATGTCGCCGGGGCGGAAGGCATTGCCGGCAACTGCGTTTTCAACCGCCGGAACCAGCACGCGCAGACGCAGTGGCAGATTGAGCGCCATGATCATCTGCGCCAGACCCAGAACGGTTGCCGCGCCGCCCATGTCCTTTTTCATCAACCCCATCGACGCGCCTGGTTTCAGATTCAGCCCGCCGGTATCGAAACAGACTCCTTTGCCGACAAGAACCAGTGTAGGCCCCGATGTCCCCCAGGACATGTCGATCACGCGCGGCGCCTGTTCAGCGGCCCGGCCAACCGCATGGATCATCGGCAAGTTTTGGGTCAGTAGGTCGTCGCCCTTGGTGACTGCTATCTCGGCACCGAATTCCCTGGCCAGATCGTGGCAGGCAGCCTCTAGCGCGTCTGGCCCCATGTCCGCGGCGGGCGTGTTGATCAGGTCGCGGGTGAGGGCCTCGGCTCTGGCAATGGTCTCGATCCGCGTGGTATCGATGCCCTTCGGGGCCGCCAGCTGCGCCGAGGCGGTGTTGGACCCGGCGTAGCGGGTGAAGCGGTATTGCGACAGCAGCCAGCCAAGGCATTCGGTGGCAAGCTCACCATTCGGTAAGTCCGTGGCCAGCTCGTAAATCCCTGGTGGCAGCGATTTTGCTGCGGCGGCAAGGTGAAATCGCCCACGTCGGCGGGTTGCGTCGGTTCCAAAACCGGCAATGGCGGCGCGGATTCCGCCGGTCTCGTCCGGCAAAAGGCAGGTTTTTCCGATTGCTGGCGTGAAGCCGGACGCGTCAACCCAGGACCGCACCGTGTCGGGCTGATTGTTCAACCATGCCTGAAACCCCGCTTCGTCAAAAACATGAAGCGGGATCGCTTTTTCGGAACTGGCGGCAAACCCAAGTGACATGAACCCCTCCGGCACTAGACTGTCCGGGCCAGCCTAGTGTTTCCGTTGACGCCCGCAAGAGGGTCACGAGGATTGCTGGCTCAGAGTCCAGATCTCGATGCTTGAACGCTCCGCGACACGCGACATGCGCGCCATGACCGCCGTGGCCGCGACGCCGTCACCGCGCGCGATGCAGTCGCGCATATGTCCAACGGCGAGCGCAAGCTCGGCCATGCCTGTCTGGGTCGCCAGCGCGCGTAGTACCCGCAGGTGGCGCCGCAGGTCATCCATGTTCCCCTTGGCAAAGGCAGCCACCGCCAGCGGCAGGTTTTCATCCAACCGTTGCAGCGCAGTTTCCACAACCCGCGTCGCCTGATCCGGTCCCAATGTGCGGTTCAGGTCCTTGATATACTCGCAATCGACGCAATCGCGCGCCCTTGGGCGCAAAATGCTTGGCCTGTCCACGTCTCACCCCTTTTGTTCCGGCCCACCGCGCATGACATTGTCCGAACAAACTTTTTAAATCGTTATGGCGGGCGTGTTTTTCTCTCGAAAAGACGATAAATTGGCTTTATCTGCACCGGAACGGCATGGAGGACGCATGGAACACGCAAAACCCCTACCCAGTTATCTGGTGCAGCGGTATCGCGGCTGGAAAGCCACGACGTACGAGCAGAACCAATCCTGGTATCGCCATCTTGTGTCAGAAGGGCAACATCCGCGGGCCATGGTGATCTCGTGCTGTGACAGCCGTGTACATGTGACCGCGATGTTCGGTGCGGACCACGGCGAGTTCTTCATTCACCGCAATATCGCCAACCTCGTGCCGCCCTACGAACCGGACGGCGACCACCACGGCACAAGTGCGGCGGTGGAATACGCGGTGACCGCGTTGAAGGTGGCGCATGTGATCGTGCTGGGGCATTCGCAATGTGGCGGCGTTCAGGGCTGCATCGACATGTGCGAAGGCAAGGCGCCGCATCTGGAGGAAAAGACCAGCTTCGTGGGTCGTTGGATGGAAATCCTGAAGCCGCGGTTTTCCAATGTGTCGAAGATTGAAAACCCGGCAGACAAGGCGCGGGCGTTCGAAAAACAGGCGGTTCTGGCCAGCCTGGAAAACCTGATGACCTTCCCGTTCGTGAAAGGCCGCGTTGAAGGCGGTGAACTTAGCCTGCATGGGCTGTGGCATGACATTGGGGAAGGCGGGATCGAGGTGTTCGACCCCAAAGCCCAGGCATTTCAGCCGGTCTGACGTCACCCAAAACGCAAAACGGCCCGTGATCCGAGGGAAGCACGAGCCGTTCCGTTTGCGGGGGGCTTTCGTCAGACAAAAACGTTTTCGCCTGGCGCCTCGCAAAGTGCCAGCGCCTTGAGACGGCGCATCCGAGCCTTGAGGAGAAGGCGGTGATCGGCGGACTGGAGGGAGCCGCCTTTTGAACCGAAAAGTTTGTCGATCATCGTTCGTGTCCAGATCTTCCGTGTCTTGTTGAGATCCAGTTTGCGTTGAAATCTGGACGAATTTGGCGCGAAATGTGGCGAAAGACAGGCAAATGGCAAAAACGCGGCGGGAGTTGACGGATTTTGTGTCAGCGCGGGCGGTTTGACAGCCGCCGCTTGGGGGGAACATGCGGAATCAATTGACTCAATTGCACGTGGTCTGCGGCAAGATCGCGTCCGGCAAGTCATCGCTGTGTCGGGAACTCGGACAGGAGCCGGGTGCCATCATCCTCTCAGAAGATGACATGCTGGCCGGGTTGTATGGGCCCGAGATGCGTTCGATCGCCGATTACGTGACGTTTTCGGAGCGGTTGGAGCAGGTGGTCGGACCGCATGTTGTGGGGGTGTTGATGGCTGGGGTGACGGTGGTTCTGGATTTTCAGGCCAATACCCGCGTGCGACGAGTCTGGGCCAGGGATGTGGCCGATCAAGCCGGAGTTCCGCTGGTCGTTCACCATCTCGACGTGCCCGATGAGATCTGCAAGGCTAGGCTTGCGGCCCGCAATGCCAGCGGCGACCACCCCTTTGCCCCGACCGAAGCGCAGTTCGATGCGATTGTGCGTCATTTCCAGCCACCTGCCGATGAAGAAGGGCTGGACGTCATCACCTACAAAGGTGGGCGGTAAGACGAGAAAGGGCGCCCCGACGGACGCCCTTTTGATTTCAATGGGTTGCCGAACCCTTAACCCTTCTTCAGCACTTCCCGGCCCAGGGTCTCGGCAATCTGAACCGCGTTCAGAGCCGCGCCCTTGCGCAGGTTGTCCGAGACGCACCACAGGTTCAGGCCGTTTTCGACGGTGTTGTCCTGACGGATGCGGCTGATGAAAGTGGCGAAATCGCCGACACATTCCTTCGGCGTGACGTAGCCGCCATCCTCGCGCTTGTCGATCACCATGATGCCGGGCGCTTCGCGCAGGATGTCGCGGGCTTCGTCTTCGTCGAGGAAATCCTCGAACTCGATGTTGATCGATTCCGAGTGGCCAACGAAAACCGGTACGCGCACACAGGTGGCCGTGACCTTGATCGCCGGGTCGACGATCTTCTTGGTTTCGGCAACCATTTTCCATTCTTCCTTGGTCGAGCCGTCCTCCATGAAGACGTCGATGTGGGGAATGACGTTGAAGGCGATGTCCTTGGTATAGACCTTGCGCTCGTATTCGGCGGTCGGGTTGTAGACGGCCTTGGTCTGATCCCAAAGCTCATCGATCGCCTCTTTGCCTGAACCCGAAACCGACTGGTAAGTCGAGACGACAACGCGCTTGATGCGGGCGCGGTCATGCAGCGGTTTGAGCGCGACAACCATCTGCGCCGTCGAGCAGTTGGGGTTGGCGATGATGTTCTTCTTGGCATAGCCGTGGATCGCCTCGGCGTTGCATTCCGGCACGATCAGCGGCACGTCCGGGTCATAGCGGTAGAGCGACGAGTTATCGATCACCACGCAGCCCGCCTTGGCCGCGATGGGCGCATAGACCTTGGTGGCATCCGAGCCGATCGCGAACAGGGCGATGTCCCATCCGGTGAAATCGAACTGTTCGATGTCCTTGGTCTTGAGGGTGGTGTCGCCAAAGCTGACCTCAGTGCCGATCGAACGGCGGCTTGCCAGCGCTGCGATCTCATCAACGGGGAACTGGCGCTCGGCCAGGATGTTCAGCATTTCGCGGCCCACGTTGCCCGTGGCGCCTGCGACGACGACGCGATAACCCATGTTTATCTCCAGTATGGGGTGTTTCAGCGACGCTCCCTTTAACGGGTGGCGGGCAAAAGGGAAAGGGGGCGGGTATGCGACATTGATCGCAAAACCCGCGCCAATGGTGATTTTGTCTCAGTTTTTCTGTTCGCGGCTGAAGAAATAGAGCGCAAGCGCGACAAATACGATCAGTCCGAAGGCCAGGAACAGAGTCGAATAGGCGTCTGCCCTGCCAGTGTCGGCAAGCGAGGCAAAAACCGGCCCCGAGGTGACCTGCATCAGGCCGACACCACCGATCCCAAACAGGTTCATCAGCGTGACGCCGCGGCCCATCAGGTGTTCGGGGAAAAAGCTGCGCCCATGTGCCAGGATCAGCGGGAACGAGGCACAGAAGAACCCGATCGCCGCCATAAGGGCGATCGACAAGGCGGCGCTCGACTGGCCGAACATGGCCAGCAGAACGCAGGCGGTTGCCCCGGCAGTGTTGCCGATGAAGACAACCCATTTACGGGTGCCAAACACCCGGTCCATCGGACCATAAATCAGCGTGCCGACAATCATCGCGATCCCCATGACCAGCGATGCCTTGCCGATCCCGGTGGTGTCCATTTCAAATACATCCTGCAGATACGGACCGATCCACGCGCCGCGAATGCCGGCGGCAGGGAAGTAGTTGACCAGCATCATCGGGAAGATCAGCCACAGCGCGGGCATTCTGAGCAGGTCCAGAACCGACCCTTTTTGCGCATGGTCCACTTTGGGCGGGTCACGGATGATGATGCCAAGGCCAATTGCCGTGAGTGATGACAGGATCGCCAGCCCGACAAGCGACCCGCGCCAGCCAATGGTCTCGGCTGCAAGCGCCATCGGGTAGGAGGCAATAAGGTTCCCGGTCGTGCCGACCCCCAGCATCAACGCAGCGAGTGTAGCGAACTGGGCGGCTGGGAAGGATCGTGCAAAGATATAGTAGCTGGCCATAAGTACCGGAGAGCATCCGACCCCGATCAGCGCCATCGCCAGCGTCACATGGGTGGGCGATTGAGCAAAGGCGAACAGTAATGCGCCGCCACCGCCGCCGATCAGCAGCAGCGCCGCGGCTGTGCGGCGGGGACCGATCCGGTCCAGCGCCTCGCCTACAGGGATCTGCATTGCGGCGAAGACCAGGAACCAGATGCCGCTGGCAAAGGCCAGGTCTTCGGGGGTGGTTCCAAGGTCTTCCGACAGAACCGGGCTGAGGACGGCCAGAAACGCGCGGAAGAACTGACTGAGGACATAGCCAAAGCACAACAGCAAAAGGTCGGGGCGAAGCATCGGTCAGGTCCTTTCCATTTGCGCGGCGATTTCAAGGATAACGTCACCAGCCATGGCCACGTCTGCCTCGGTACAACTGGCCTGCCCCGCCTGAAAGCGGATCGCCAGCGCGCCGTTGACCCGCGTTTGGGTCAAGTAGATGCGGCCGTCATCGTTGATCGCGTCCACCAGCCGCTGGTTCAGCGCATCAAGATCCGTCGCACCATCAGGGGCAAATCGAAAGGTGAACAGCGACAGGACCGGGGGGGTGATGATTTCAAATCCGGGCGCGGCGGCAAGGCGATCATGCAGGGCGACGCTCCAGCGGACATGATCGCGGATCATCGCGCGCAACCCGTCCAGACCATAGCTGCGCAACACGAACCAGATTTTCAGGGCGCGGAAACGGCGACCCAGTGGCACCGACCATTCGGAATAGTTAATGATCCCGTCGGTGCCATGCGTCTTGAGATATTCCGGGCGGATCGCCAGCGTCCGCACAAGGTCGTCGGGGTTCTTCAGAAAATGGGCGGAACAGTCGAACTGCATCCCCAGCCATTTATGCGGATTGAAAACGATGGAATCGGCGGCTTCGACCCCTTGCCAGAGCGTTCGGAACTCGGGGCAGATCATCGCCGCACCCGCCCAGGCCGCGTCGACATGGCTGAAAAGACCGTGGCGCTGGGCGACGTCGCAGATCGCGCCCACGGGGTCAGTGCCACCGGTGCCGGTGCCACCAACACTGATGATTACACCGGCGGGCAGGAAACCGACAGCGCGGTCTGCGACGATTGCCGCCTCGAGCGCATCGGGGTCCATGCCGCGCATCGATCCTTTGGTCGGAATGCGGACAAGGTTCTCTTGTCCAATGCCGGCGACCCAGATCGCCCGGTCCACGGATGTATGCACTTCGTCCGAGCAATAGATGCGCAGCCGTACCTGCCCGGACAGGCCCTGTTCATTCCCGGCCCAGTTCAGCGCTTTTTCCCGCATGGTCAGCACTGCCGCCAGCGTCGCCGAGGACGCGCAGTCTTGAATCACGCCTTCATACGCATCGGGCAGACCCAGCGACTGACGTAGCCAGTCCAGCATTCGGGTCTCCATCTCGGTCGCGGCGGGTGAGGTCTGCCACAACATGCATTGAGGCGCGATCACTGTGGTCAGGTAATCCGCCAGCATCGACGGTGGTGTGGCATTGGCCGGGAAATAGGCAAAAAAGCAGGGATGCTGCCAATGGGTGATGCCGGGCATGACGTCCGCTTCGAAGTCACGGAATACGGCGTCCAGCGGTTCGCCCTGCTCCGGTGGCGATGCGGGCAGCGCGTTCAGCATGTCGCCCGGTGCGACCTGTGCGCGCACCGGACGGTTGCGAATGGTCTCGTGATATTGACGCCCCCACGCGCTGATGCGTTTGCCCCAGGTTTCGAAAACCGCCCAATCCATGCTCATCCCCCTGTTTCAATGGCGCACCCAATCAGCACCACCCTTCGTTGACAAGTGAAATAATGTTGCTTTGCGCCAAGTAGCTGTGCATGAAGGGAATATGACGGTATCGGACGAAAAATACGCGACTTCACAATCTCTGCCCATCGTTCTGTTGCGCGCAAGGGAACGGGTGATGGGGCCGCTGCGCAATATGTTGGCGGACGCCGACGTGACCGAACAGCAGTGGCGCGTGCTGCGCGTGCTGGATGAGGAAGGGGCGCTGGATCCAACAACGATCGCCGATCACGCGGTCCTTTTGCTGCCCAGCCTGACACGAATACTGCAGAAACTTGAGGAAAAGGGTTTTGTCACCCGCGCCCGCGACCAGGAAGACCGCCGTCGTCAGATCATCGAGATCACCGCAACGGGTCGTGCGTTGCTGGCCGAAAACCTTGACCAGAGTCGCACCATTCTTGATGAATTCCGCGCGAAAATGGGCGCCGGTCAATATGACGAGCTGCTGACTCTGTTGAATGAGCTATGTCGGTTGGAGGATTAGGACGCTTGTCCGTCAGGCCGCCTGACGAGTCAAATCTTCTTCGAGCAGGTCCAGCGCGGGGCGGGGCAAACGGTCTAGCAAATCCATGACCTTTGCGCGGCAGCGGCCGCCGGGCCAGTTGTCGGGAAAAAAGCTATCCGGCAGGTCGGCATGGGACAGCAACACCCTGCGCCAGTCATGCACGATCAGCACGCGCAGGCTGGCAGTTTGCAGCGGAGTGAGGCCAGTTTTTGGAAGCTGTTCCGCAACCAGATCAAGCGCCGCTTCCAGTTGGCGATAGGCGGCAATTCTGGAAGGGGTGCCGAGTTGATTCCTAAGCCAGCCGGGAAGGTGCATGTCATCGGCAAATGCTCCGATGCAGAACAGGTCCGGGTTCTCTGGCGGGGCAACCGTTCCGAAATAAACGCCGCTACCCAATGCAGAATAGCCAGCCTCAAGCAACGGTGTCTCGGCTTCTGTCCTGTCGGCCTGCGACATTGGCGGCAGCACTGCAACATGGCAAGTCGTCAGGGCAGGCTGGGCGCGAGAGTATATTCGCGGGCTCGCCGCTTCGGATTGCTCGACGCCGAACCGGGTCAGGGCATAGTGGCTGGTCCGGCCACGACGCTGTGAGGTGATCCAGCCTTCGCCGCGCAGCCGGTGCAGCGCGACGCGGATCGCCTCGGGGCGCAGTCCTGCCGGTTCAAGGATGCGCGACATCAACGCGCCGCTGACGCGGCTGTCTGTGCCCAGCGCAAGGTCGCCGAACAGCGTGACGATGACCGACCAGACCCGCAGGGTCTGGTGTTGGGTCAAAGCCGCGACGGAGGTCTGGAACCATTCGGGATCAGTCTGTGTCATGGCCCGATAATAGCCGCCATGACGCGGGTTTGGCCATGGGGCTGGCGTCAATAGGCGTTCATGGTAAGAAGCTCGTATTCCGCGACTTTCTCGTCGTCCTGATTGGTCAGCGTGACGTGCCAGCGGACTTCGCCATAGTCCTCGTTGCGGGGCGTTTTCTTTTTCACGGTCAGGCTGACCTTGATGCTGTCGCCTGCCGAGACCGGTTTCATGAAGCGCAGCCCGTCGAGTCCGGTGTTGGCCAGCACCGGGCCTTCGTTTGGTTCCACAAACAGGCCGGCGGCAAAGCTGAGCAAGAGATAGCCATGCGCCACCCGGCCGGGGAAAAACGGATTCCGCTTGGCGGCATCGTCGTCCATATGGGCATAAAACGTATCGCCGGTGAACTCGGCGAAATGCTCGATATCGTCCAGCGTGACTTCGCGCGGATCGGTGTGGATCGTCTCGCCGATGTCGAGATCGCCGAAGCGCCGTGTGAACGGGTGCGCGGGGCCTGCGATCTCGGTCCCGCCGGGCACCCACTGGCTTCCGATCGCGGTCAGGATGTCCGGGGAGCCCTGAATCGCGGTGCGTTGCATATAGTGTTTCACGCCGCGCACGCCGCCCATTTCCTCGCCGCCGCCAGCGCGACCGGGGCCGCCATGTACCATGTGCGGCAGGGGTGAGCCGTGGCCGGTCGATTCCTTCATCGAGTCGCGGTTGTTGAAATAGAGTCGTCCGTGGAATGCACCCGCGCCAAGCGCCACCTCGCGGGCGACTGCGGGGTCATGGGTGATGACCGATGCCACCAGCGACCCTTGCCCGCGATTGGCCAATGCGATGGCGTGATCCAGATCGCGATAGCCCATCACGGTCGAGACTGGGCCGAATGCTTCGGTGTCATGGATGCGGGTCGCGGCGTCGGGATCGGCGCAATGGAACAGCATGGGCGGCAGGAACGCCCCCTTGTCCCGGTCCGCCCCGTCGACGGCGAAGCTGTCCGGGTCACCGAACACGCGTTCGGCTTCGGTGCTGATGATGGCCGCTTTCTCCAGAACGTCGCGTTTCTGACTATTCGAGACCAGCGCCCCCATGCGGGTGGTTTCAAGGCGGGGATCGCCGATTTGCGTCTTGGCCAGACGCGCCGAAAGCGCGTCGATCACTGCCTCGGTCTGGCTTTGTGGTGCGATGATGCGGCGGATCGCGGTGCATTTCTGTCCCGCTTTCGTCGTCATCTCGCGGCTGACTTCCTTGATGAACAGGTCGAATTCGGGTGTGCCGGGAATCGCATCCGGGCCAAGGATCGAGGCGTTCAGGCTGTCCTGCTCGGCCACGAACCGGACCGATTCCCGCATCAGATGTTCCGATGAGCGCAGTTTGAAGGCCGTGTCGGCAGAGCCTGTGAAGCTGACCACGTCCTGACAGGTCAGGTGATCCAGCATGTCACCGACGCCGCCCGAGACAAGTTGCAGGGCCCCATCGGGAAGCAGGCCCGAATCAAGCATGATCCGCACGGCCAGTTCGGTCACATAGCAGGTGGCAGTTGCCGGTTTGACGATGGCTGGCACACCGGCCAGAAGGGTCGGGGCCAGCTTTTCCAGCATCCCCCAGACCGGGAAGTTGAATGCGTTGATATGGACCGCGACGCCTTGCAGAGGTGTGCAGATATGCTGTCCCAGGAAGGTGCCGTTGCGCGACAGCTGTTCGATCTCTCCGTCAAGGAAAACATGGGCATCGGGCATCTCCCGACGGCCTTTCGACGCAAAAACGAACATCGTGCCGATGCCGCCGTCGATGTCGATCATGTGGTCAGCTTGGGTCGCCCCGGTTTCGAAACTGAGATCGTAAAGCGCCTGCTTGTGCTTGCCGATCTCCGTCGCCAGCGCTTTCAGCATCCGGGCGCGGTCATGGAAGGTCATCTTGCGCAGGGCCGGGCCGCCGGTAGTTCGCGCATAGTCCAGCATGTCGATCACCCGCAGCCCATCGTTGCCGGCTTGGGCAATCACCTCTCCGGTGATGGCGCTGGCGATCGGTCGCGCACCCGCGCCCGGCGCGATCCATTCTCCGTGTGCGAAACTGGCGATTTCCCGGATACCCATTGTGATCTCCTTCTGTCTGGATGGCTTTTTATTGACCAACCGTTCGGTTTATGCAAGAGATTCCGTGAGGACTGTCTGCCAGTGGGAGGAAACATGGGCGATCTTGTTCTGGTGCGGGATCATGGAGGCTGGGTTGAGGTGACGTTAAACCGGCCCGACCGCCTGAACAGCTTTAATGACGCGATGCACCTTGAATTGCGTTCGGCGCTCACCGAAGCGGCGGAAAGCGGCAAGCGGGCCCTGTTGCTGACCGGCGCCGGGCGCGGGTTCTGCGCGGGGCAGGATCTTGGCGACCGCGACCCGTCCAAGATGGACGGACCACCGGATCTGAGCCAAACGATTCGCACATATTATGCCCCGCTAGTGCGCCAGTTGCGGGCGCTGGAAATGCCGGTGATCTGCGCCGTGAACGGTGTCGCGGCCGGGGCGGGCACCAATATTGCGCTGGGCTGCGACATCGTGTTGGCGGCACAATCGGCCAAGTTCATCCAGAGCTTTGCCAAGGTCGGTCTTGTGCCGGATGCGGGCGGCACTTTCCACTTGCCGCGCTTGCTGGGCGAGGCGCGAGCCAAGGCGCTGGCGCTGACGGCGGAACCGCTGCCGGCGGAAACAGCTGCCGAATGGGGTCTGATCTGGAAGGCGCTGCCGGATGAAGTGCTGATGGACGAAGCACGCGCGCTGGCGCAGAAACTGGCGCAGGGGCCGACGCTGGGACTGGCGCGGGCCAAGGATGCGATTCAGCAGGCGGCCACTAACACTCTGGACCAGCAGCTTGAGATCGAGGCGGAGTATCAAAAAGCTTGCGGGGAAAGCGCCGACTATGCCGAAGGGGTTGCGGCTTTCCTTGGAAAGCGTGCGCCGGAGTTCAAAGGGAAATGACCATGACGCCGCAGGAACGCGCCCGGAAATCCGCCGATGCGATGTGGGCCGATGACAATGCGTCGAAATGGGCGGGCATGGCAATCAACCATGTGGACGAGGGAACGGCGACCCTGTCGATGACCGTCGCCGCACACCATTGCAACGGCCACGGCATCTGTCATGGCGGCGTGACCTTCATGCTGGCCGATAGCGCCTTTGCCTTTGCCTGCAACAGCCGCAATCAGGCGACTGTGGCACAACACAACCTGATCTCTTTTCTTGCTCCGGGGCGATTGGGGGACGTGCTGACCGCTCATGCAACCGAGGTCAGCCTGGCCGGGCGCAGCGGCATCTATGACGTGACTGTCAGCAATCAGGACGGAGTGAAGATCGCAGAATTCCGCGGCATGTCCCGGGCTATTGCGGGCACATTGTTCGACGAACAGGACTAGGGAGGGAAAGACATGGAAGACCTGACACCGGACCGCAAAACACTCGACCCGATCGAGATCGCCTCGATCGACGAGATCCGCGCAATGCAACTGGAGCGGCTGAAATGGTCCGTCGCCCATGCCTATGAGAATGTGCCGATGTATCGGGCGCGGTTCGACGAGGCGGGTGTTCATCCAAAGGACCTGCAGCAATTGTCCGACCTTGCGAAGTTCCCGTTCACCTACAAGAACGACCTGCGCGACAATTACCCGTTCGGCCTGTTTGCCGTACCCCGGTCCGAGATCATCCGACTTCATGCCTCGTCAGGCACGACAGGGAAGCCGACGGTGGTGGGCTATACCCAGCGGGACATCGACAACTGGGCTGACCTTGTGGCGCGCTCGTTGCGGGCGGCGGGTTTGCGCAAGGGTGACATGGTGCATAATGCCTATGGGTATGGGCTGTTTACCGGGGGGCTTGGCGCGCACTACGGGATCGAACGCCTGGGGGCGACGGTGGTGCCGATGTCGGGTGGCCAGACCGAAAAACAGGTTGGCCTGATTACCGATTTCAGGCCGGACGGTATCATGGTGACACCATCCTATATGCTTAATATCCTTGAGCAATATCACAAGAACGGGCTGGATCCGCGAGACAGTTCTCTCAAGGTGGGTGTGTTCGGCGCCGAGCCGTGGACCGACGCCATGCGCCAGGAAGTCGAAGCCGCATTCGACATGCACGCGGTTGATATCTATGGCCTGTCCGAGATCATGGGGCCGGGTGTCGCCAGCGAATGCGTCGAAACCAAAGATGGCCCTGTGATCTGGGAGGACCACTTCCTGCCCGAGATCATCGACCCGGCGACCGGCGAGGTGCTGCCGGACGGGGAGATGGGCGAACTGGTCTTTACCACCCTGACCAAGGAAGGCCTGCCGATGATCCGCTATCGCACCCGTGACCTGACCCGGCTGCTGCCGGGCACCGCGCGGACCATGCGTCGGATGGAAAAGATCACCGGGCGCAGCGACGACATGATCATCCTGCGCGGCGTCAATGTTTTCCCCAGCCAGGTCGAGGAACAGGTGCTGGCGACAGGTGGCCTGGCGCCCTATTACCAGATCGAGCTTTATCGGTCGGGCCGCATGGACGCGATGCGGGTCTTTGTCGAAGCGATGCCGAACGCAGCGGATGAGATGTCCAAGGCGGCGGCGGCCCGAATGCTGACCAAGCGGATCAAGGATATGGTTGGGGTTTCTACTGAAATTATTGTAGGTGATCCGGGTGAGGTTGAACGCAGCCAGGGCAAGGCCAAGCGCGTGATCGATAACCGCAACAAGGAGTGAGCCATTGGCCCGGACAATAGCCAAGGACCATGACGAGAAACGCGGCGCGATCCTGAAGTCGGCGGCGCGGGTCTTTGCCGAACAGGGGTTCGATCGCGCGTCGATGTCGATGCTGGCGCGCGAATGTGGGATTTCGAAGGCGAACATCTACCACTACTACGACAGCAAGGATGCGTTGCTGTTCGACCTTCTCGATACATATCTTTGCGAACTCAGGGACCGGGTCTGTGGCACCCGGATCGACGGCCTCACACCAGCGGAGCAGTTGCATGCCTGTGTCGCTGAAATCCTGTTGGCCTATCAGGGGGCGGATGATGAACATAAGGTTCAGCTTTCAGGCATGGCGGCACTGGCGGAGGAACAACAGGCGTTGTTGCGCGGCTATCAACGCGACATGATCCAGTTTGTCAGTGCGATCCTTGCCCGTAACGCGCCGGACACGCTGGGGCAGGACAAGACCAAGCTGCGCGCTGCCACCATGTCGGTTTTCGGTATGCTGAACTGGTACTACATGTGGAATACCGGTGCCGGCACCAAAGCGCGGCAGGACTATGCGCAGATGGTAACGGATCTGACCCTTGGTGGCCTGGGCGCGGTGTAAACGGGCATTCGCTGCCCCTTGTCCCTATCCCTTTTTCAATCCGAGGTCCGACAGAATGACCGCAGTCTCGGCCTCCCACCGTTGACGGAGATCGGCATTCGCGGTGCGGCGAATACCCATCGCCTTGAGCGTATCGAATTTGGCACTTGAGTCCGATCCGAAAGATGCCGAAACACGCGGCCACCAATAGTCGACTGATGCCTGAAGCGGCGCGGCGCCTTCGGATACGACCAATCGCTCAATCCCTTCGGCGGCAAGCTCTGCGTGGCGCGCTTCGATCGGGGCGATCTTGCGGAAGGCGTCGGCGAGCGGTTGGTAGGAGATCAAGGAGAATTCTGCCAATTGCACCCCGACGGCACGGCCCATCAGAAGGTTCATCACCACGGCGTCGGCCCAGCCCTGAAGCGGGTAGTTGAACACCGCAAGGCGCATGTCGTGATCGCTTCGCGAGGCGCCGATATCGGCGTCGCGGCCAAGGCGCGCGGTCCAGGGGTGGTGATTGGCGTAGCGGTCCGTGTCGGCCCCAAACTCGCCCATGATGCGCAGCACGCGATCGGCATTGTCGGTCTTCTCAAGAACGATCTTGGCCGCCGCGATGCGTTCCTTGATCCCCGGTCCCTGATTGATGATGTCGGCAAACCCGGCTGCCCCCGCGAGTTCGCTGTCCACGAACGTCGCCATCAGCTTCATCACCTCGGCGCGATAACGCGGCGGCACGTTGGCGGGATTGGTCAGGACACCGCCCTGGGCAAGATAGTCTTCGATCTTCATCTGGTCGTTCATCCTGGCCCCCTTACTGGTCGAAATCGACAATGACGCGGTCGGTCAGCGGGAAGGACTGGCACGACAGGACATAGCCCTTCTCGACCTCGTAGTCCTCAAGCGCGTGGTTCGCGACCATTTCAACTTCACCCTCCAACACCCGGCAGCGGCAGGTCGAGCAGACCCCGGCCTTGCACGCATAGGGCGCGTCCATGGCATTTTCGAGCGCGGCATCAAGGATGGTGACGTCCTTCGGCATGTCGAATGTCTGCGTTGCGCCGTCCAGCGTGATTGCGGCGCTGGTCATGTTGGCGGATTTGGCGGCGTCCTTTGCGACGACCTTGCGGGCAAGCCGTCCGGGTTGCGCCGAAGCAAACAGTTCAAACTTGATCTGGCTGTCGTCCAACCCCGCCTTGCGCAGCGCCGAGGCAATCCCAAGCATCATTGGTTCCGGGCCGCAAATAAAGGCAGTGTCGACACTATCGATGTCGATCCAGTGTTCAAACAGCTGTGCGCATTTTTCTTCCGTCACCAGCCCGGTAAACAGGTCGATTTCCTGTGCATCCGATTCAAGAACGTGAATCACGTTGAACCGGCCCAGATAGAGGTTCTTCAGGTCCTCGATCTCTTCCCGGAACATGATCGTGTTCACACCCTTGTTGGCGTAGACAAGTGTGAAAGACGATTTTGGTTCCCGCGCCAGAGTGGTCTTGATGATCGACAGGACAGGTGTGATGCCGGACCCGCCGGCAAAGCCAAGGTAGTGGTTGGCATTGTCGGAATTGAGTTCAGTAAAGAACCCACCCATCGGCGGCATGGCCTGAAGCCGGTCACCGATTTTGAGGTCCTCGTTGGCCCAGGTCGAAAACGCGCCGCCCTCGACCCGCTTGATGCCGATTTGCAGGACGCCGTCGTCCTTGCCGGCGCAGATTGAGTATGAGCGTCGCAGCTCTTCGCCGTCAAAGTCGTGGCGGAAGGTCAGGTACTGGCCTTGGGTAAAGTCAAAGTCAGCCGCCGCACCGTTTTCCGGGCGCAGGGTCACCACCACAGCATCGCGGATTGTCTTTTTGATGTCAGTGACGGTCAGGTCATGAAAGCGCGCCATGGGTTCCTCCCTCAGATGCACTTGAAATAGTCGAAAGGTTCAAGACAGTCGCGGCAGCGCCACTGGGCCTTGCATGGTGTCGAGCCGAATTGACTCAGCTTCTCGAGGTTCCGCCCCTGGCAATGGGGGCAGCGGTCCGGGCCGCCAGCGGGTTGCGGCGGCGCGATGCCATAGTTTTCCAGCGCCGCGCGGCCCTTGTCGCTGATCCAGTCGGTGGTCCATGCCGGGGCCAGTTGGGTTTTCAGCGAAAGCTTGGCGATCCCGTGCCCCCGGAGCGCAGTGTCGATATCGAGATTGATGATTGAGGTCGCAGGGCAGCCGGAATAGGTCGGGGTGACGGTCACGACAAGCGTGTCCTCCTGCCAGACAACGTCGCGGATAATGCCAAGATCGACCAGAGAGATTACGGGAATCTCGGGGTCGGGCACGGCGTCGAGCCATTGCCAGATTTGGTCGAGACCAGGTTTTGTCGTCACTGCGGTCATGCCGGTTTTCCTGTTTCGCCCCAGCGATGCGCCGGGCAACTTCCGCCCACGCCCAAGAGGGAGGGAGCGGAGGCTTTCTACGCCGTCACCACGCCGCGCCCGGATAGGCGCGTTGCAGCCATTGCATCTGGGTCAGCATGTGACCCAGATGTTCCGTGTGCATCCGGCCCGTGCGTCCACCATTGTGCGAATAGGCGCCCTCGGGCAGCCTCAACGTCGCTTCGGCCAGAACCTTTCCCACAAGCGCGTTGTAATCAGCCCGCAGGCTGGCAGGGTCCGGCGCGATGCCTTCTTCGGTCATCGCCGCGTCCACTGCATCGCTTTCAAACAATTCGCCAACGTATGGATAAAGATAATCCAGCGCCGCCTGCATGCGCTTGTGGCTTTCCTCGGTTCCGTCCCCAAGGCCAATCACGGTGTCGGACGAGCGTTCGACATGATAGGCGGCTTCTTTTGCCGCCTTGCCAGCGATCTCGGCAACACGAGGGTCAGAGGATGCAGTCAAGCGGTCCAGTATGATCGAGGACCATGCGTCGAACAGAAACTGGCGCATCAGGGTCTGGCCAAAATCGCCGTTCGGCAATTCCACCAGCAGCACGTTGCGGAAATCCCAGGCGTCGCGCAGGAACGCAAGGTCATCGGCGGTCCTGCCCTCGCCCTGCACCTCGGCGGCGTAACCCAGCCAGAATTGAGTCTGTCCGATCAGGTCCAGCGCGGTATTGGCCAGTGCGATGTCTTCTTCCAGTACGGGCGCATGGCCGCACCATTCCGAGACGCGATGCCCCAGAACCAGCGTGTTGTCGCCCATCCGCAGCAGGAATTCGAGCAGTTTGCCTTGATCGACAGCCATCACATGTGCCCCACTTCATCGGGAATGTCGAAGAAGGTCGGGTGGCGATAGACCTTGGATTCCGACGGCTCGAACAGCGGGCCTTTTTCACCCGGTGCCGTGGCCGTGATATGACGGGCTTCGACGACCCAGATCGACACACCTTCGTTGCGGCGGGTATAGACGTCGCGCGCGTTTTTGATGGCCATTTCGGCATCTGGCGCATGAAGTGAACCAACGTGGCGGTGGCTCATTCCGTGTTGTCCTCGGATGAATACTTCCCAGAGGGGCCATTCGTTTTTCATCTGTCTTTCCCCTTACTCTGCCGCGACCTTGCGGGCCGCTTTCTTCTCAGCATGTGCCAGCAGGCCCTCGCGCACCCAAGCGCCATCTTCCCAGGCCTTCACTCGCGCGTTCATGCGTTCTCGGTTGCAGGGACCGTTGCCCTTGATGACGGCAAAGAACTCGGACCAATCGGGTTCCGAGAAGTCGTAGCCGCCTTTTTCGTCATTCCATTTGAGGTTCTCGTCGGGGACGGTCAGGCCAAGGTATTCGGCCTGCGGCACCGTCTGGTCGACGAATTTCTGGCGTAGTTCGTCATTGGTGTTGATCTTGATCTTCCACGCCATCGACTGCGCCGAGTGGACCGAGTCCTTGTCGGATGGCCCGAACATCATCAGCGAGGGATACCAAAAGCGGTTGAGAGCATCCTGCGCCATCTTTTTCTGCTCTGGCGTGCCCTTCGCCATCTTCATCATGATGTCGTAGCCCTGCCGTTGGTGGAACGACTCTTCCTTGCAGATGCGGATCATCGCACGGCTGTAGGGCCCGTAAGACGTCCGTTGCAGGGGCACCTGGTTCATGATCGCCGCGCCGTCGACCAACCAGCCGACCGCGCCGATATCTGCCCAGTTCAGCGTCGGGTAGTTAAAGATGGACGAGTATTTCATCCGGCCATCCAGCAGCATTTCGGTCAGTTCATCGCGGCTGACGCCCAGCGTTTCCGCGGCGCAGTAAAGGTACAGCCCGTGACCGGCCTCGTCCTGCACTTTGGCCAGCAGGATCGCCTTGCGCTCCAGCGTGGGCGCGCGGGTGATCCAGTTGCCTTCGGGCAATTGGCCGACGATTTCCGAATGGGCGTGCTGCCCGATCTGGCGGATCAGGGTACGCCGGTAATCCTCGGGCATCCAGTCGCGCGGCTCGATCTTGATGTCATTGTCGATCTTGTCCTGGAACGCGGACTCTTCGGGGGACATTTCGTCCCGCGATTTGACGCCGTCCGAGGCGGTCTTGATCATCTGTGCATACATCGTCTGCTCCTCCCGTCAGACACGTTCAAGGATCAGGGCGGCGCCCTGTCCGACCCCGACACACATGGTACAAAGCGCATAGCGCCCGCCAGTGCGTCGCAATTGATAGGCGGCCGTCAGCACCAGTCGTGCGCCGGACATTCCCAGCGGGTGACCGATGGCAATCGCACCACCATTGGGGTTCACATGGGGCGCGTCGTCAGCGACACCCAATTCGCGCAGGCTTGCCAGTCCCTGGGCGGCAAACGCCTCGTTCAATTCTATCACATCCATCTGCTCGATGGTGAGACCCGTGCGTGCCAGCACCTTGCGCATGGCGGGAACCGGACCGATGCCCATGACACGGGGTTCGACTCCGGCGACGGACATCGCGACGACGCGGGCCATCGGGGTCAGGCCGTTCTTTGCCGCAGCGGCTTCATTGGCCAGAAGGATTGCCGCCGCGCCGTCGTTCACGCCTGAGGCGTTCCCCGCCGTCACTGTCAGGTCGGCACCATTGATGCCGCGCAGCTTGGCCAGCGTTTCGGGTGTGGTTCCGGAGCGGGGGTGTTCGTCCCTGTCGACAATCAGCGGGTCGCCCTTGCGTTGCGGGATTTCTACCGGGGTGATTTCGTCGTCAAATACGCCGGCCGCATCCGCGGCGGCCCAGCGGGACTGGCTGCGGGCGGCAAAAGCATCCTGGTCTTCGCGGCTGACGCCATAGTCGGCTGCGACATTGTCCGCCGTCTGGGGCATCGAGTCGATGCCATATTGCGCCTTCATCTTCGGGTTCACGAAACGCCAGCCGATGGTGGTGTCATAGACTGCGTTGGCGCGCGAAAAGGCGGTTTCGGCCTTGGGCATTACAAAGGGCGCGCGCGACATGCTTTCGACGCCCCCCGCGATCACCATGTCCTGATCGCCTGACCGTATGGCACGGGCCGCCATCCCGACCGCGTCAAGGCCCGAAGCGCAAAGACGGTTGATCGTCGTGCCGGGTACATCGACGGGAAGCCCCGCAAGAAGCGCGGCCATGCGCGCGACATTCCTGTTGTCCTCTCCCGCCTGGTTCGCCGAGCCATAGATCACGTCGTCAAGACTGGCCCAGTCGACCGAGGGGTTGCGCGCCATCAATCCCGCGATTGGCAGGGCCGCAAGGTCATCCGTGCGGACCGAGGACAAGGCCCCGCCATAGCGTCCGATGGGTGTCCGGGTCGCGTCGCAGATGAAAGCATCCATTCGAAAGCATCTCCTGTTCATGCGGCACAAAAGCCGACCGCATGGTCGGGATATGAGATATGCCGATTCGAGGCAAGAAAAATGTTACATCAGTGACATCTTTTCTCGAAAATATGTAACATGTCTTGGGAGGTCAGGATTTTTTGTGTGCCAGTTGAGCCCCGGTTTCGGACATGAAGTCATCAACCATTTCCTTGGCCAACTTACTGACCGGGCGATGCCGGCTGTAGCGGGGTTGGGCGCGGTCGTTCACAAAGGGTGCGTCCCAACCATCGGTCGTGGCAAAGAAACCCTGCACACCCGCTTCGCCAAACTCTCGCAGGTAACCCTCGACCACCACGTCGAGATAGGACAGCGCGATAGGAAGATCGTCCGTCGGGCGTGTGTGCTTTCCTTCGGGAACTGTGTAAGTTGCTATGTTCATGGCAAAATTCGCGTCGTGACTGACAAGTGCGGTGACCTCGACCCGGTCATAACCGGCCTCGCGTTGATCCAGCGCGGCCCAGTCTCCGTCAGGCACATGGGCAATCAGACCGTCGATCGCGGCGTCAGCACATCGCTCGACCGTCAGAAAGGGGCGGGGTTGCCAAGTCGTATGGCGCCAGACCCGTTTCCACCCCGATAACCGTGCCTTGCGCACATCGGGAAAGTCATGGGTATCGCGGTTCACGAGGCTGCCGTAGCCAAAGAAATAGGGGCGTGTCATAGGACCAGCTTGCGCGCCACTTGACGTATGTCAATTCCTCAAAGTCGGGATAACGTCATACTCGTCCGATACTTGCTGCGGACACCGGATGGACACTGGGGGGACAACGTGCGGATCACGAAACGAACCAATATTGCGATGCGTGTGCTGATGTATTGCGCCGCAAATCCCGGCCGGCTGGTGACCAAATCCGAGATTGCCAAGGTCTGCAACGCTTCCGAAAACCACCTTGCACAGGTAATCAACCAACTTGGTCAGCAGGGATACCTGCACACCCAGCGCGGGCGCAATGGCGGGCTTGAGCTGGCACGGCCCCCCGAGCAGATCGAAATTGGCGAGATCTTCCGCGAGATGGAAACCGCCACCGGCCCTAACGACTGCTTCGCGGATATGGACGGATCCTGTCCGCTGGTATCCGCCTGCCGCCTGCGTGGTGCTTTGCGCGAGGCGGCCGAGGCATTTTTTGCCCGTCTCGACAAGGTGACGCTCGATGCGCTGGTCTGCGACAACCCGGTTCTGGCCGGGATCCTGACGCCGGAACCCTGCCACGTCTGAAAGCTCTTGCCAGAGTTCAACCTCCGCACTAGGTTGCGCCCGTGAATCGGGAGAACCGGACGTGTCCGGTGCCGAAGGAGCAACCGCCCCGGAAACTCTCAGGCCGAAGGGACCGATTCTCGACAAAGACACTCTGGAGAGTGGCGCGGTTGCGCCCGCCGAAGGGATAACGATCTCAGGCGAAAGGACAGAGGGGGCATCGGATGCACGCCGAATTGCGTGCAAAGAGCGATGCCGGACGTGTTTCAATTGGATTGGGCGCTTTCGGACGGACACGGGAGCAAGACCATGGCTGAGTTGAAGCGCACGCCGCTTTACGATCTTCACGTCGCATTGGGTGCCAAGATGGTGCCGTTTGCCGGGTATGAAATGCCGGTGCAATACGGGCTTGGCGTGATGAAAGAGCATCTGCACACCCGGATGGCGGCGGGCCTGTTCGATGTCAGCCACATGGGGCAGGTGATCCTGCGCGGGGCGGACTATGCCACGATAGCAGCCGCGTTCGAAAAGCTGGTCCCGATGGATGTGCTGGGTCTGGGCGAGGGTCGCCAACGCTATGGCTTGTTCACCAACGGGACGGGCGGTATCGAGGATGACCTGATGTTTGCCAACCGCGGCGACCATCTGTTCGTTGTGGTCAATGCTGCCTGCAAAGACGGTGATATTGCCCGGATGCGCGCTGCGCTGGAACCGGATGTGACGGTTGAGGTCGTGACCAACCGTGCGCTGATCGCCTTGCAGGGGCCGGCGGCAGAGGCGGCGCTGTCGCGGCTGAACCCGGACGTTGCCGGGATGAAATTCATGGATGTCGCCACGGTTGAACTGGCCGGGGCAGAGTGCTGGGTGTCGCGCTCGGGATATACCGGTGAGGACGGCTATGAAATCAGTGTGCCCGAGGGCCGGGCGGACGAGCTGGCACGCGCGCTTCTGGATATGGGCGAGGTCGAGGCCATTGGCCTGGGTGCCCGGGATTCGCTTCGGCTCGAAGCCGGTCTGTGTCTCTATGGCAATGATATTGACGCCGGCACGTCGCCGGTTGCGGCTGGTTTGACCTGGGCGATCCAGAAAGTACGACGCATTGGAGGTGACCGCGAGGGCGGGTTCCCGGGGGCTGTCGCGATCCTAAATGAGATGACGGGCGGCGCGCCGCGCAAACGCGTTGGACTGCTGCCAGAAGGCCGCGCCCCGATGCGCGCCCACACCCCGATTTTTGCCAGCGTCGAAGGTGGCGAACAAATCGGAGAAGTGACGTCCGGCGGGTTCGGCCCCTCGGTCAACGGCCCTGTCGCCATGGGGTATGTCACTTCGGACTATGCCGCCGAGGGCACCACGCTTTATGGTGAGGTCAGGGGCAAGCGTATGGCCGTTAAGGTCGCACGCATGCCGTTTGTACCCGCCAATTTCAAACGCTGATCAACAGGAGACCATCAGATGAAATTCACCGAAGAACACGAATGGCTGCGCGTCGAAGGGGACGTGGTTGTGGTGGGCATCACCGAACACGCCAGCGAGCAACTTGGCGACGTCGTGTTTGTCGAACTGCCCGAGGTTGGTGACACGGTCTCAAAAGATGACGAGATCTGCGTTATCGAAAGTGTCAAGGCCGCCTCGGATATTCTGGCCCCGATCGACGGAGAGATCGTCGAGGTGAACGACGCCATCGTGGAAGAGCCCGGCAAGGTCAACGAGGACCCGATGGGCGACAGCTGGTTCTTCAAGATCAAGCCTGATGATCTGAGCCAGATGGACGACTATCTGGACGAAGCCGAGTACAAGGACTTCATCGGCTAGTCCCATCCAAACCTGCCGGAGGGGCGGTTGGCGTCCCTCTGCCGCATACATTCGGGCCATGAACAGGCCCGCGCCAAATTCTGCGCCAAGAAACAGCCCCCGAGGATCTCATGTCTTTCACCCCGACCGACTACCTGCCTTATGATTTTGCCAACCGGCGGCATATCGGACCTTCCCCGGAAGAGATGGCCGAAATGCTGAAAACGGTTGGTTCGGCAAGCCTTGAGGCGCTGATCGACGACACTGTGCCGAAAAGCATCCGCCAGAAGGAACCGCTGGAATTCGGCCGCCCGATGTCCGAACGCGAACTGCTGTTCCACATGCGCGAAACAGCGTCGAAGAACAAGGTGTTCACCTCGCTCATCGGGCAGGGGTATCACGGCACGGTCACCCCACCGGCAATCCAGCGCAACATTCTTGAAAACCCGGCTTGGTACACGGCCTATACGCCCTATCAGCCAGAGATCTCGCAAGGTCGCCTTGAGGCGCTTTTGAATTTCCAGACCATGATCTCGGATCTGACCGGGCTGGAGGTTGCCAATGCTTCGCTTCTGGACGAAGCCACAGCCTGTGCCGAAGCGATGACAATGGCGCAACGGGTGGCAAAATCGAAGGCGACGGCGTTCTTCGTGGACCGCGATTGCCACCCGCAGAATATCGAGGTGATCCGCACCCGCGCCGAGCCTCTGGGTATCAAGGTGATCGTCGGCAACCCGGACAAGCTGCAGGCGGACAAGGTGTTCGGCGCGCTGTTCCAGTATCCCGGCACCTATGGCCATGTGCGCGATTTCACCGATCAGATTGCGGCGCTGCATGAACACAAGGCTATTGGCATCGTCGCGGCGGACCCGTTGTCGCTGACCCTGCTCAAAGAACCCGGCGCGATGGGGGCGGACATCGCCATCGGCTCGACCCAGCGCTTCGGTGTGCCGGTTGGTTATGGCGGCCCGCACGCGGCGTATATGGCAACCAAGGACGCCTATAAACGTGCGATGCCGGGGCGGATCATCGGTGTGTCGATCGACAGCCACGGCAACCGCGCCTATCGCCTGTCCCTGCAGACCCGTGAACAACATATCCGCCGCGAGAAGGCCAATTCGAACGTCTGCACGGCACAGGCTTTGCTTGCGGTGATGGCGTCGATGTATGCGGTGTTCCACGGGCCGAAAGGTCTGAAGGCCATTGCGCAGCGTATCCACCGCAAGACCGTGCGGCTTGCGCGGGGGCTGGAGGAAGCCGGGTTCAAGGTCGACCCCAAGGCGTTTTTTGACACGATCACTGTGGATGTCGGCCCCCTTCAGGCGGCGGTTCTGAAATCGGCGCGGGACGAGGGCATCAACCTGCGGCCCGTCGGTGAAAAGCGCGTCGGCATCACGCTGGACGAAGCCACCCGGCCCGAGGTTGTCGAGGGCGTCTGGCGTGCCTTCGGCATCACCCGCAAGGACGATGACTATACGCCGGAATACCGCGTGCCCGAAAACATGCACCGCACCAGCGAGTATCTGACCCACCCGATCTTTCACATGAACCGGGCCGAGACCGAGATGATGCGCTATATGCGCCGTCTGGCGGACCGGGATCTTGCGCTGGACCGGGCAATGATCCCGCTGGGCTCCTGCACGATGAAGCTGAACTCGGCTGCCGAGATGATGCCGCTGTCATGGCCGGAGTTTGCCCATCTGCACCCCTTTGCCCCGGTCGATCAGGCCGAAGGTTACACCACGCTGATCGATGACCTGTCGGACATCCTGTGCAAGGTGACGGGCTATGATGCGATCTCGATGCAGCCGAACTCGGGCGCGCAGGGGGAATATGCGGGACTTCTGACCATCGCTGCCTATCACAAGGCCAATGGCGACAAGCACCGCAATATCTGCCTGATCCCGATGTCAGCGCACGGTACCAATCCCGCCAGTGCGATGATGGTCGGCTGGAAGGTGGTTCCGGTGAAATCGGCGGCCAATGGCGACATCGACCTTGACGATTTCCGCGAAAAGGCCGCGAAACATGCCGACAATCTGGCAGGTTGCATGATCACCTATCCGTCGACCCATGGTGTGTTCGAGGAAACCGTAATGGATGTCTGCAAGATCACCCATGAACATGGTGGGCAGGTTTACATCGACGGGGCGAACATGAATGCGATGGTTGGCTTGTCGCGTCCCGGTGACCTCGGCGGTGACGTGAGCCATTTGAACCTTCACAAGACCTTCGCCATCCCGCATGGCGGTGGTGGTCCCGGCATGGGGCCGATTGGGGTCAAAACGCACCTGACGCCGCATCTGCCTGGTCACCCGGAAACCGGCGGGACCGAGGGACCGGTTTCGGCGGCACCCTACGGGTCGGCGTCGATCCTGACGATTTCCTGGGCCTATTGCCTGATGATGGGGGGCGCGGGCCTGACACAGGCAACGCGAGTGGCAATCCTGAACGCCAACTATATCGCCAAGCGGTTGGAAGGCGCGTTTGACGTGCTTTACAAAGGGCCGACGGGACGTGTGGCGCATGAGTGCATCATTGACACCCGTCCCTTTGCCGACAGCGCTGGCATTACCGTCGAGGACATCGCCAAGCGGCTTATGGATGCCGGGTTCCACGCTCCGACGATGAGCTGGCCGGTGGCAGGCACCCTGATGATCGAGCCGACCGAGTCCGAGACCAAGGCCGAGCTGGATCGTTTCTGCGATGCGATGCTGGCGATCCGCGAGGAAATCCGCGCGATTGAGACGGGGGCGATGGACGCCGAAAACAACCCGCTGAAAAACGCGCCGCACACGATGGAAGACCTCGTGCGCGAATGGGATCGCCCCTATAGCCGTGAACAGGGCTGTTTCCCGCCTGGTGCGTTCCGGGTGGACAAATACTGGCCGCCGGTGAACCGGGTCGACAATGCCTGGGGCGACAGGAACCTGGTCTGCATCTGCCCGCCGATGGAGGATTACGCGGACGCGGCTGAGTAAACTGTCCGCCGCATCAGCAAAAAACAAGCGTTCGCCCTGACGGGCGGACGCTTTTTGTTTTCAACGTTACTCGCGTGCCCGAAGCACCCTTGCCGGGCTTGCGGCCAGCGGTTTCAGGCTGAAGGCCAGTGCTGTCACGAGATTGGCAAGGATGCCGCCCGCGATGATGGCCAATGCCGATGGCCAGATCACCGCGAATTCGGTTTCCAGTACATAATGGCTGACCGCCCAGCCGCCGATGATCCCGGCCAGCAGAGCAACGCCGCCTGCGCCTGCTCCCAATAGGATCGCGCGGGTGGCGAAGCTTGTCAGGATACGTCGTCGGGTTGCGCCCAGCGTCTTCAGGATGGCCGCCTCATATGCGCGCCGTGCCTGCCCTGTTGCCGCTGCACCGATCAGGACAAGGAACCCCGTCAACAGCGTGACTGCCGCGCCATAAGATGTGGCCGAGGCAAGATCGCCCAGCAGGTCTGCCACGCGGTTGATCGCATCCCGCACCCGGATTGCAGTCACGTTCGGGAACATCTGTGCAACGTCACGCAGAATCGCCGCCTCGGCCTGTTCCTCGGCATAGACGGTGGCGATGAAACTATGTGGCGCACCGGCCAGTGCAGATGGGTTCATGACCATGACAAAGCCCATTCCGGCGGTCGAGAAGTCGACTTCGCGCAGGCTGGTCAGGGTGGCCGTGATGTCGCGGCCAAGGATGTTGACGGTCAGGCTGTCGCCCAGGGTCAGGCCCATTTCGGCGGCTTCTTCAGCTGCAAAGCTGACTTGCGGTGGACCGTTGTAGTCGGCGCCCCACCAAGTTCCCGACGTTAGTGTTGTGGTTTCCGGCAACGCTCCGGCGTAGGTCACGCCCCGGTCGCCTTCCAGCACCCAGTGGTCGCCTGCGATTTCGGTTGCGGGGCGATCGTTGATCCGCGTTATGATTCCGCGCAGCATCGGGGCGCTTTCGATGCGGCTAACGGCAGGGTCGGTTTCTACGCGCTCGAGGAAGCCCGGCATCTGGTCCTTCTGGATGTCGACGAAGAAATAGCTGGGGGCGATGTCCGGCAGCTCACCGGCGATGGCGCGGCGCAGGTTGCCGTCGATCTGACCAACCGCCGCCAACACGGACAAGCCGATACCAAGAGAGAGGACCACGGGGACGGTTGCTTCTCCGGGGCCGCCGATGCTGTTCAATGCCCAGCGCAGCGTCGAACGGGTGCGGCTCAGCCGTGTGGCGCTGCGGGCAAGGATGCGGATGGCGGCGGCCGACAGAGCCAGAAGCAGCATCGCGCCGACAATGCCGCCCGCGGTCCAAAGCGTCAGCCGCCATGACCCGGAAAACAGGCTGGCAACGGCCAGAAGCCCACCGAGCAGCACCGATATCGCAACAAGAAACCGAGCGGCAGGCAGACGCCGCGACCCTTCGCCGTCACGAAACAGCGCCGCAGCACGCACATGTTCGATCCGCGCCAGCGGCCAAAGGGTGAAGATCACCGCCGTCAGCGCGCCATAGATCGCGGCTTCGGCCAGCGGCGCGGGATGGATGGCGAAAATCGCTGGGATTGGCAGCAGGGATTGCAACAAGGGACCAAGGATCACTGGCAGAAGTCCCCCCAGCAGCAGTCCCGCAGCGATTCCGATCAGCGCCAGCAGCCCGATCTGAAGGAAATAGGTCAGAAATATTGTGCGCCGGTCCGCGCCCAAGGTGCGCAGGATGGCCACGACTTCGGTCTTGGAATCAAGATAGGCGCGAACGGCCGTCGACACCCCGATCCCACCAACCGCAAGCCCCGACAGGCCGACCAGGACCAGGAATGCGCCCAGACGTTCTACAAATTCAGCCACGCCGGGGGCACCGTTGCGGCTGTCGCGCCAGCGCAGGCCGGTGGATTCAAATCGGTTTAGCGCGTCGGTGCTGACGGCGGCGAGATCGGTACCCGGCGGCAGATCAAGACGATACCTGGTCTCGAACAGTGTACCGGGTTGCAAAAGGCCGGAGTCAGCCAGCGCCTCTGTGCGTAACAGAGTGCGCGGACCCAGCCCGAACCCTGCCGTAGCGCTGTCGGGTTCATCAACCAGTGCAGCGGTCAGGACGAATTCCTGCGTGCCCAGGCGGAAACGGTCGCCAATCTCAAGCCGAAGCTGCGCAATCAGCACCGGCTCCATCACGGCACCGGGCATGCCGCCTTGTCCTTCGAGCGCTTGGTCAAGGGGGAGGGGAGGGTCAAGACCAACCTCGCCGATCAGCGGATAGAGGTCATCGACCGCCTTCACCTGGGTTAACCCGCGCAGGGCTTCGTCGCCGCGGTCGACCACTGCCATCGAGCGGAAATCAACGATCTCGGACGTTGCCAGGGCGGTTGCGCCCATCCACGCGCGTTCTTCGTCCGATGCAAAGCGATAGGTGAATTCGACCTCGGCGTCGCCTCCCAAGAGTGTCGCTCCTTCGGCGCTGATCCCTGCCTCTATCCCGGCGCGGACAGTGCCAATGGCGGCGATGGCGGCGACACCAAGGCAGAGGCAGATCAGGAAGATGCGGAAGCCGGTGACGCCACCGCGCAATTCCCGCCGCGCAAAACGTGCCGCCAATCGCAGGCTCATTGCGCGGCCTGGGACATGTTGTCGATCCGCCCATCGCGCAAGCGGATCACCCGGTCGCAGCGCGCCGCCAGCTCATTTGCGTGGGTAACGAGGACGAGTGTCGCGCCGTGGCGGTCGCGAAGGTCAAACAGAAGGTCCATGATCGCCTTGCCGTTCGCCTCGTCGAGATTGCCGGTCGGCTCATCCGCCAGAAGGATCTCGGGACGCGTCGCGGCGGCGCGGGCAAGGGCGACGCGCTGCTGTTCGCCCCCCGACAGTTGTGACGGATAATGTCCCACGCGGGAGCCAAGGCCGACCGCCTCAAGTTCGGACCGGGCACGTTTCATTGCATCGCTTTCGCCGGAAAGTTCCAGCGGGGTCGCCACGTTTTCCAGCGCGGTCATCGTGGGGATCAGGTGGAAGCTTTGGAAAACCACGCCCATGTGGTCGCGCCTGAGACGGGCCAGCGCGTCTTCGGTCATTGACGACAGGTCGTTGTCCAGAACCCGGACGGTGCCGCCTGTCGGACGTTCCAGCCCGCCCATAAGCATGAGCAGTGAGGATTTTCCTGACCCTGATGGTCCGACAAGGCCGATGGTCTCGCCGCGCGTGACGTCAAGCGTGATGCCATGCAGGATTTCCACCCGTCCGACATTGCTTTCCAGCGCCAGACGCGCATCTTGGAGAGAGATGACCGACATGAAAAGGACCGCCCGTTGAAAAACCTGTTGTTCCAATATGGGGCCTTGAAGGGCATGGGCAAGGTGGCAGCGCTTGTCTGGGGGATGGCAACCCCTGTTGTGGCAGAGCCTGTTCAGATCGCGGCGCTGGGCGATAGCCTGACACAAGGGTATGGGCTTGTTGCGGACGAGGGGTTGGTTCCGCAGCTTCAGGCTTGGCTTAACAGGAAGGGGGCCGAGGTCACGCTGGTTAATGCAGGGGTCTCGGGCGACACCACTGCGGGCGGGTTGGCGCGGATCGACTGGACGCTGACGCCGGAGGTCGAGGGTCTGATCGTGACATTGGGGGGCAATGACCTGCTGCGCGGGATCGATCCGGCCCACAGCCGCGAGAACCTGAGCGCCATCCTGTCGCGCGCCGAAGAAAAGGGGGTCGCGGTCTTGCTTGTCGGGATGACCGCGCCCGGCAATTTCGGACCTGAGTTCAAGGCGGAGTTTGACGCAATCTATCCAGAGCTGGCCGAGGATTACGGCATCCCATACGCCGGGCGGTTCTTTGACGCGTTCCCGACCGAGGACCCGGCAGAGGTGCTGGACCTGATGCAACCGGACGGCATCCATCCCAATGCCGCAGGCGTCTCGCGTATCGTCGAAGAGCTGGGTCCGGATGTGCTGCGGCTTGTCGACATGATCCGGAAACGGGACTGACGATGCCGGGCCGCCTGTTCCTGACAACACCGATGAGTGACATCGCGCATTGGTTGGGGATCGGGGATGACACGTGCGACGCGGAACCGCCACGCCGGAATATCCAGCCAGGACAAGAGGTCATCTGCCTGACGACTGACGGCTTTCAACGTATGCGGTGGGGAATGATCCCGGTCGGTCGAGTCAATGCGCGGGGCCGTCCGGTGATGGAAACGATCATTAATGCCCGGTCGGAAACCTTTTTCGACAAATCCGCCTTCGACGGAGTGGGGCGTTGTGCCTTGGTGGTGGATGGCTGGTATGAGTGGACAGGCGAGACGCGAAAAAAGACTGCGTGGCGAATTTGCGGACCGGAACCGCTGATCTTCGCGGCAATCTGCGATACATGGCAGGCTCCCGGCGGGCGGTCGCTGCGGCAGGTGGCTACGGTTACGTGCGCCCCAAATAGTGACTTGGAACCTATCCATCACCGCATGGGCGTCCTGCTTGAGCGAGGCGATGTCGAAACCTGGTTGCATGGCGACGACCAGGAGGCCGCCGCCCTGTGCAATCCTTGGCCCGAGGGCCGGTTGACCATCGAAAAGGCGGAGGATGTGGACTGGTCTGCACCCTGAGGTGCTGAAATCCAGATCATGACCCGGAAAAACCTGCCGAAATTTCGGGCAGGTGCCTAACCCCGTGTCCTTTCAATAATTTTACCAGTTGATAAAAATTTGGACCTGTGAGAGCATTTGACCAATGACAAAAGCAATAAACCCAGCCCAACAGCGAGGTAACATGACCAATTCTCCCTTCAGCGAAGGCGTCGTTCCGGCCCGCCTGAGCGCCGAGGCACTGGCCGAGAACTTCTCGGACTTGCATCCCCGGTTGGACGATCACGAGGCTTTGGTGGCGGCGGACCGCTGCTATTTCTGCCATGACGCGCCCTGCATGACCGCTTGTCCGACGGATATCGACATTCCGCTGTTCATCCGACAGATCGCCACCGGCACACCGGAAGCGGCAGCCAGGACGATCCTGAGCCAGAACATCCTTGGCGGCATGTGCGCCCGTGTCTGCCCGACCGAGACCCTGTGCGAAGAGGTCTGCGTGCGAGAGGTGGCCGAGGGCAAGCCGGTCACCATCGGACAGTTGCAACGCTATGCCACCGATCGGCTGATGGAAAAGGGCGACCACCCTTTCACCCGGGCCGCGGCGACCGGCAAGACCGTGGCGGTTGTTGGTGCGGGGCCGGCGGGTCTGGCCTGTGCGCACCGTCTGGCGATGCATGGACATGACGTTGTGATCCACGAGGCGCGCGAGAAATCCGGCGGTCTGAACGAATTTGGCATCGCGGCCTATAAATCGGTCGACGGGTTTGCGCAGGCCGAGGTCGATTGGCTGTTGCAGATCGGCGGGATCACGGTTGAGACCGGGTCTGTGCTGGGCAAGACCATCACTCTTGATGGGTTGCGGGACGCGTATGACGCGGTGTTCCTGTCCATCGGACTTGGTGGTGTGAATGCGCTGGGCCTCGACGGAGAGGATAAGTCGGGCGTTCTGGACGCGGTTGATTTCATCGCGGAGTTGCGTCAGGCGGATGACCTGACCAAGTTGGGTGTTGGCCGGGACGTGGTAGTGATCGGCGGTGGCATGACCGCAATTGACGCTGCGGTTCAGTCCAAGTTGCTGGGCGCGCTCAATGTCACGCTGGTCTATCGCCGTGGCCGTGACCGGATGAATGCCAGCCAGTTCGAACAGGACCTCGCTGCTTCGAAGGGGGTGCGGATCATCACCAATGCCTCGCCCAAAGCCATTCACGGCAACGGTGCGGTGCGCGAGATCGATTTCGAGTATACTGGTGACGACCTGAAGCCGACGGGCCAGACCGTCCGCATTCCTGCCGATCAGGTGCTGAAGGCCATCGGCCAATCGCTGGAAAGCGACGGGCTGCCGGAACTCGAAGGCCAGAAGATCAAGGTCACCGACACGGGCCGCACCTCGGTCGACGGTGTCTGGGCCGGGGGCGACTGTGCCTCGGGCGGGGATGACCTGACCGTGACGGCAGTGGCAGAGGGTCGCGATGCGGCCGAAGACATTCACGCGGCTTTGAGCGCGTAAAGAGGGGATCAGGACATGGCAGACCTCACATCGAAATTCGTCGGGATCAAATCCCCCAACCCGTTCTGGCTGGCCTCGGCGCCACCGACCGACAAGGAATACAACGTCCGCCGCGCGTTTGAGGCGGGCTGGGGCGGCGTCGTCTGGAAAACCCTGGGCGAAGCCGGACCGCCGGTCGTGAACGTGAACGGCCCGCGTTACGGCGCGATCCATGGCGCGGACCGCCGCTTGCTGGGGCTCAACAATATCGAGTTGATCACCGACCGTCCTCTCGAAGTGAACCTTGAGGAAATGGCACGGGTAAAGCGTGACTTCCCCGAACACGCACTTATCGCATCGGTCATGGTGCCCTGCGAGGAAGGCGCGTGGAAGGACATTCTTCCGGTGATTGCGGAGACTGGCTGTGACGGGTTCGAACTGAACTTCGGCTGTCCGCATGGCATGGCCGAACGCGGCATGGGATCGGCTGTCGGGCAGGTGCCGGAATATATCGAGATGGTGACGCGTTGGGCGAAAGAGGCAACCGGGTTGCCGGTGATCGTCAAGCTGACGCCGAACATCACCAACATCCTCTATCCGGCAACGGCGGCGATGAACGGTGGTGCGGATGCAGTGAGCCTGATCAACACGATCAACTCGATCACCAGCGTAAACCTTGACGTGATGAGCCCCGAGCCGATGATCGACGGCAAGGGCACCCATGGCGGTTATTGCGGCCCGGCGGTGAAGCCGATCGCGCTGAACATGGTGGCCGAGATTGCGCGTAACCCGGACACCGCGAAACTTCCGATCAGCGGCATTGGCGGAATCACCACGTGGCGCGATGCGGCCGAGTTCATGGCGCTGGGCGCGGGCAACGTTCAGGTTTGCACTGCCGCCATGACCTATGGGTTCAAGATCGTGCAGGAAATGATCTCGGGTCTCAGCCAGTGGATGGACGAGAAGGGCTATGAAAGCACGGCAGACTTCGTCGGTATGGCGACGCCAAACGTGACCGATTGGCAATATCTGAACCTCAACCATGTCACCAAGGCGGTCATCAATCAGGACGATTGCATCAAGTGCGGGCGCTGCTATGCGGCATGCGAGGACACCAGTCACCAGGCGATTGCCATGTCGGACGATCGCGTATTCACCGTTAAGGATGACGAATGCGTCGCCTGCAACCTGTGTGTCAATGTCTGCCCGGTTGAGGGTTGCATTACGATGAAAACGCTGGCTCCGGGCGAATTGGATGAGCGTACCGGCACACCGGTCGCGGCCGAATACGGTAACTGGACGACCCATCCGAACAATCCGACGGTCTCAGCCGCCGAGTAAACTAGTCCTCCGACCCGTTCGCGTGTCTCCTCCCCGCGACGGATCGGCCAGAACGCCCCCGGTGAAACTCCGGGGGCGTTTTGTTTTGGGCGTGTTACTCGGGTGGGCGCAACACCGGCGCCAGGGTGATGGTCACGATTGCCAGCAGGCCAAGCAGCGAAAATGCGGCGGGCAGGCCAAGCGCATGAGCAATGAAGCCAATGGTCGGTGGCCCCATCAACATCCCGCCATAGGACAGGGTGGCCACACGAGCGATGGCCTGCGCCTGCGGTAATTCGGGATCATTGGCGGCGCGGGTAAAGGCAAGCGGCACCACCAGCGAGTAGCCAAGCCCAAGGCAAACCAACCCAGCCAACGCGGTCATCGGGGTTGAAATGACAACCATCAGCACCACGCCGACCAGGGCAATCACTCCGCTGACCCGCATGGCGCGAATGGGTCCAAGGATCCGGGTCACAAAGGCGCCGCTGAGGCGCGTGCCGACCATTGTGGCAGAAAACACCGCATATCCGGCGGCGGCAACAGTGTCCGACGCAAGGGTGACATCGCGCAAATAGACCGCGCTCCAATCCGCCATCGCACCTTCGCCCAGTGTCGAGCAAAGTGTCAGTAGCCCAACCAGCAGAAGCGGACCTGTGGGGATATGAAGGCCCGATTTGGCCTTTTGCGGTGATGCCGCAGAAACCCATGGGATGGCTGCCAAAGCAAGGCAGGTTGCGGTCAATACTCCCCCTGCGATCAGAAAATGGGGCTGTGGCGCGGCGTCGAGCCAGGCCGCGAGCGCGCCCGAGGCTGCGCCGACACCTGCGCCGAGGCTCCACATTGCATGAAAGACGGGCATGTCGGCGCGCTTGTGAACGCGGTCGGATTCGGCGGCCCAGGCGTTCATTGCGACATCCATCGCGCCATGGGTCGCGCCGAACATGAACAATGCAACTGGCAAAGTGAAAAGCGACGGCGAAAACGCAATGGCCAGCAACGAAACCGCGTTGGCCAAGCCAAGCCAGCGTGACACGCGTGCCGCTCCGAACCGGTCGGACAGGCGTCCCGCCAGTGGAAATGACAGGATGGCACCCACGCCGAGCAGCAGCAAAAGCAGGCCGAGTGTTGAATGCTCGAGTTGAAAGCGGTCCTTTATTGCGGGAATACGTGAAGCCCAGATACCGAATAACCCGCCGTTCAGGGCAAACATTCCGGTCACGGCCCACCAGACACGTCGGGCGCTCGGGGTATCTAGCTCTTGCATCCCAATGTCGGCTGTCACGGGGTCAGAAGCTTTCGATACATCTTTTCAAGAAAATCCGCGGCACCATCGACAACCCCGGTTTCGCCTGCCATCAGGACACCGACCTGAGCGTCGAAATCGGCATAGTGCTGGGTCGTGGCCCAGATCGAAAAGATCAGGTGACGCGGATCGCTTTGGGCAAGCCTGCCGTCGTCCATCCAGTTTCGGATCAGCGCGCATTTCTCATCGAAAAGCGGTTTCAACCCGCTTTCCAGATGTGGCCCCATGCGCGGCGCACCTTGCAGGATCTCATTTGCAAACAGGCGACTTTCGCGCGGAAACTCCCGCGTCATCTCGACCTTGCGGCGCACATAGGCAAGGATTTCCTCAAGCGGGGAGCCGTCGGGATCGAGGTGGTCCAGCGGGTCCAGCCAGCTGTCCATCAACTTGTTCAGCAAAGTGACATGGATGTCTTCCTTGCCGCCGAAATAATAAAGGATATTCGGCTTGGACAGGCCCGCTTGTTCGGCGATCTGATCCAGCGTCGCGCCACGGTAGCCGTGTTGCGAGAAGACCTCGAGCGCTGCATCAAGAATGCGTTTGCGATTGCGCAGCTGGATGCGGCTGGGCTTCTTCTTCGCGGTCGCGACATCGGGCATCGGCAGTCTTTCCTGTTTGCGTGTTCGCAAAAGCCTAATGGCTTGCGGCCAACGGGTCCAGCAACCCTGTTCGCCGCGTGTTAGTCGAGGGCGCCGATCCCGCGCAGGATGATCTGTTTGACCGAGGTCTTGGCGGCTTCCCACTGAGCGTTGCTCAGCGACTTGCCGCCATTCAGCGTTTCGATCTGGTGGCCGAAGTCTGCATAATGCTGGGTGGTTGCCCAGAGCATGTAGAGCAGGTGGCGCGGGTCGATCGGATCCATGCGGCCTTCTTCGATCCAGCGTTCGATCACCTTGGCGCGGCCGTCAGTCCAGTCCAGAAGCGTGGTTTCCAGATAATCTTGGATCACAGGCGCGCCGTGCATGACCTCGGTTGCCCAGACTTTGGACCCCTCAGGGTGGCGGCGCGAGATCTCCATCTTGGCGTCGATATAGGCGCCCAATCCTTCAGCAGGGCCGTCAGCCGCGTCAAAAATGTCGGCCGCCTGCAGCCATATCTGAAAAATGTTCTGCACGACCTGCCGATACAGCGCCTCTTTCGTCGGGAAATAGTAATGCAGGTTGGCTTTTGGCAGTCCCGCGACATCCGCGATCAACTGCATCGTGGCGCCGCCAAACCCTGCTTCTGAAAAGACTTTTTCCGCTGCTGCCAAAATAAGCGTTTCGCTTTCCTGGCGCCTGTCTTTTTTGCTGCTCGAACGGACGGGTTGGGGCATCTGACGGGGTTCCAGAAATTTCTTGACCGGTTGGTCAGGTTGTGGTGGGCTGATCTTGACCATACGGTCAGGATAATCGCGATTTCAAGAGGCCAAAAGGCCCACGCGTCAAATCATGGGAGACGACACCATGCCAGCGCCTGGCGAAAACCTGAAGATCAATGCCGATCGGCTGTGGGACAGCCTGATGGAAATGGCCAAGATTGGCCCCGGTATCGCCGGGGGCAACAATCGTCAGACGCTGACGGATGAAGATGCCGAGGGGCGCGCGCTGTTCCAGAAATGGTGTGAAGATGTCGGCTGCACAATGGGTGTTGATGAAATCGGCAACATGTTCGCGACCTATCCTGGCACTGATCCCGACGCGCTTCCGGTCTATGTCGGGTCTCACCTGGATACTCAGCCAACGGGCGGAAAGTATGACGGTGTTCTTGGTGTGCTGGGGGGCTTGGAAGTCCTGCGCACAATGAAAGATCTTGGCATCAAGACCAAGCACCCGATTGTTGTCACCAACTGGACCAACGAAGAGGGCACCCGCTATGCGCCGGCGATGCTGGCCTCGGGGGTGTTTGCCGGTAAGCACACACTGGACTGGGCCTATGACCGGGTCGACGCTGAGGGAAAGCGGTTCGGCGATGAACTTGAGCGGATCGGCTGGAAAGGCGACGAGAAGGTCGGTGACCGCAAGATGCACGCCATGTTCGAGTTGCATATCGAGCAGGGCCCCATTCTGGAGGCCGAGGGTAAGGACATTGGTGTCGTCACCCACGGGCAGGGGCTGCGCTGGATTGAATGCACGATCACAGGCAAGGAAAGCCATACCGGGTCGACCCCGATGCATATGCGCAAGAATGCCGGGCGCGGGTTGGCGCTGGTGACCGAACTGGTCCACGAGATTGCCATGAAGAACCAGCCCAACGCGGTTGGGGCGATTGGACATATCGACGTCTATCCCAACAGTCGCAACATCATCCCCGGCAAGGTTGTGTTCACCGTAGACATGCGCACGCATCTTCTGGACAAGTTGAATGGCATGGTCGACGAATTCATGGAACGCGCGCCGAAACTGTGTGAAGACATCGGCGTTACGTTCGAATGCGAGATTGTCGGACAGTTCGACCCGCCCGCCTTTGATCCAACCTGCGTGAGTGCGATCCGAAATGCGGCCGAGCGGCTGGGATACAGCCATATGGATATCGTGTCCGGCGCGGGTCACGATGCCTGCTGGATCAACGATGTGGCGCCGACGGCAATGGTGATGTGCCCCTGCGTCGACGGGTTGAGCCACAATGAAGCGGAAGAGATTTCCAAGGAATGGGCCGCTGCTGGAGCCGATGTGCTGATGCATGCGGTTCTGGAAACGGCGGAGATCGTGGAGTGATTTGAGAGGGTCGCCGGGGCGCTGCCCCGGACCCCGAGGTATTTCCGGCAAGAGGAAACGGCGGCGTAGTCCCCGCCCACAGGGAGAAAGATAATGGCAAGCAAAGTCATCAAGAACGGAACCATCGTCACCGCGGATCTGACCTATAAGGCAGATGTGCTGGTTGAAGGTGGCGTTATCACCGAAATCGGCCAGGACCTGAAAGGGGACGAGGTTCTTGATGCGACCGGGTGTTACGTCATGCCGGGTGGGATCGACCCGCATGTGCATCTGGAAATGCCGTTCATGGGCACCTATTCGTCGGATGACTTTGAATCCGGCACCCGCGCCGGGCTGGCGGGCGGCACCACGATGGTTGTGGATTTCTGCCTGCCGAACCAGGGCGAAAGTCTGCTGGACGCGATCAAGCGCTGGGACAACAAGTCGACGCGCGCGAACTGTGACTACTCGTTCCACATGGCGGTGACCTGGTGGGGCGAACAGGTCTTCAACGACATGAAAACCGTGATCGAGGATCGCGGCATCAACACATTCAAGCATTTCCTGGCCTACAAGGGCGCGCTGATGGTGAATGATGATGAGCTTTTTGCCTCGTTCAATCGGTTGGCTGAGCTGGGTGGAATCGCCATGGTCCATGCCGAGAACGGTGATGTTGTGGCCGAGATGACAGCGAAGCTGTTGGCTGAGGGCAATACCGGGCCTGAGGCGCATGCCTATTCGCGGCCCTCTCAGGTCGAAGGCGAGGCGACAAATCGCGCAATCATGATTGCGGATATGGCAGGGGTACCGCTTTATGTGGTGCATACCTCTTGCGAGGAAGCCCACGAAGCCATCCGCCGGGCGCGGATGCAGGGCAAGCGGGTCTGGGGCGAGCCGTTGATTCAGCACCTGACGCTGGACGAAAGCGAGTATTTCAACAAGGACTGGGACCATGCCGCGCGTCGCGTCATGTCGCCCCCCTTCCGCAACCAGAAGCACCAGGATTCGCTTTGGGCGGGGCTTCAGGGCGGCACCCTGTCCGTTGTCGCAACCGACCATTGCGCCTTTACGACCGAACAGAAACGCTATGGTGTCGGCGATTTCTCGAAGATCCCGAACGGGACCGGTGGGCTTGAGGATCGGATGCCGATGCTTTGGACGCATGGGGTGAACACTGGGCGCCTGACACCGAATGAGTTTGTGGCGGTGACCTCGACCAATATCGCCAAGATTCTGAACTGTTATCCCAGGAAGGGCGCGGTTCTGGTCGGGGCGGATGCCGATCTTGTGGTCTGGGATCCTGAGAAGGAAAAGACCATCACGGCCTCCAGCCAGCAGTCGGCGATCGACTACAACGTGTTCGAAGGCCATCACGTCAAGGGCTTGCCGCGCTTCACACTGACACGCGGGCAGGTTGCGGTGAATGACGGTGCGATCCAGACGCAGGAAGGCCACGGCAAGTTCGTGGCGCGCGAGGCGAACACCACAGTCAACAAGGCGCTTTCGACCTGGAAAGAACTGACTGCGCCCCGGCCCGTCGAGCGGACGGGTATTCCGGCAACTGGTGTGTAGTTTTTGCTGCCAACCGTGCCACTCGTCACCAGCAAATGCGCCAGCAATAGCCAGAAGATTGAGACCTGAATGAACGACACCACAGTCATCGCGGCCAAGAACCTGAGCCTGACTTTTCAGACAAATGACGGGCCTGTGCACGCCTTGAAGGATGTCAACCTGGACGTCCAGAAGGGCGATTTCGTCAGCTTCATTGGCCCGTCGGGCTGTGGCAAAACGACGTTCCTGCGCTGTATCGCCGATCTCGAGCATCCGACGGCAGGTGAGATTACAGTCAATGGCATGAGTGCGGAACAGGCGCGCAAGGCCAGGGCTTATGGCTATGTCTTTCAGGCGGCGGGGCTTTATCCGTGGCGCACGATCGGCGGCAACATTCGTCTGCCGCTTGAGATCATGGGATATGACAAGGCCGATCAGGACCGGCGCGTGAAAGAGGTGCTGGAGCTGGTGCATCTCGACAATTTTGAGAAGAAGTTTCCGTGGCAATTGTCGGGCGGGATGCAGCAACGTGCGTCAATCGCCCGGGCGTTGGCCTTTGATGCCGACATCCTGCTGATGGACGAACCCTTTGGCGCGCTGGACGAAATCGTGCGCGACCATCTGAACGAACAACTGCTTGAGCTTTGGGCACGGACCAACAAGACCATCGGTTTTGTGACCCATTCGATCCCCGAAGCGGTCTATCTCTCGACGAAGATTGTGGTGATGAGCCCTCGTCCGGGCCGGATAACGGATGTGATCGAAAGCACGCTTCCCAGGGAACGTCCGCTGGATATCCGCGACACGCCGGAATTCATCGAAATCGCGCATCGGGTTCGCGACGGGTTGAGAGCGGGGCATGGCGATGAACACTAAGCAACGGATTGCTGCTTCGAAGGATGTTGCCGGCGACAGTGTTCGAGGAGCATTGAAAACGGTGGAGGCGCGGTGATGCGGAACCTGTTCCCGATCCTGACCGTGGTCATCGCGATCTTTGTCCTGTGGTATGCGGGTTCAGTTGCGCTGAACGCGGCCTGGGCGCAGGACAAAGCCAAACGCGCCGGTGTCGAGCTGACCACGAAAGAGCTGGTCCTTGATACGATGAGCCAGAAGAAACCGAAGCTGCCCGCGCCGCATCAGGTGGCGGAAGAGATGTGGAAGACAACCGGCGACATGGTTCTGAAAGGTCGAGGGTTTTCCAAGCGGTCGCTGATTTATCATACCTGGGTGACCCTGTCGTCGACCCTGTTGGGTTTCGTGCTGGGCACAGCGCTGGGTGTCGCTCTGGCGGTGGGCATTGTCTATAATCGCACGATGGATATGAGCGTGATGCCATGGGTGATCGCCTCTCAGACCATCCCGATCCTTGCCATCGCGCCAATGATCATCGTGGTACTGAACGCCATCGGCATCTCGGGTCTGCTGCCCAAGGCGGTGATCTCGATGTATCTGTCTTTCTTCCCGGTGGTCGTGGGTATGGTGAAGGGGCTGCGCAGTCCCGACCACATGCAGCTTGACCAGATGAAAACCTGGAGCGCGAGCCCGGGCCAGCAGTTCTGGAAGCTGCGGCTGCCGTCGTCCATGCCCTATTTCTTCACCTCGATGAAGATCGCCATGGCCGCGTCGTTGGTTGGCGCGATTGTGGGCGAGTTGCCGACGGGCGCGGTCGCTGGTCTTGGCGCGCGTCTTCTTGGCGGCAGCTATTACGGGCAGACGATCCAGATCTGGAGCGCGCTTCTGACGGCGGCTGCGCTGGCGGCCTGTCTTGTCGGGCTCATTGGTATCGTTCAACGCGTTGTCCTCAAACGAATGGGGATGGCGTCATGATCTGGATCGCGTTTGGAATAGTGGCCTGGATGGTTGGCTGGCGGCTAAATGTCTATCTCTCCAGCCTTCCTCGAACGCGCATGACGCGGCTGGTGGTGCCGACGATCTTTGGCGTGACGCTGATCGTGATTTGGGAAAGCCTGGTCCGTGGCTTTGCAATAAGTCCCGTCCTGTTACCGCCGCCCTCTATGATCGCGGTGCGCTTCGTCACCTCGACCGGCATCCTATGGGAAGACTTTGTCCAGACTGTCATCAAGGGTGCTTTGTCGGGCTACGTCATCGGTTGCGGCGCGGCCTTCCTGACGGCGATCGCCGTTGATCGCTTCCCGTTTCTGCAACGTGGGCTTCTGCCGGTGGGCAATTTTGTAGCCGCGCTGCCGATCATCGGCATGGCGCCGATCCTTGTGATGTGGTTCGGCTTTGACTGGCAATCCAAGGCGGCCGTGGTCGTCGTCATGGTGTTCTTCCCGATGCTGGTGAACACCGTGCAGGGCTTGCAGGCGACGGATTCGATGCAGCGTGATCTGATGCGGACCTATGCGGCGGGATATTGGAAGACGCTTTTGAAACTGCGCCTTCCTGCCGCCATGCCGTTTATCTTCAACGGTTTGAAAATTGCCACTACGCTGGCGCTGATCGGTGCTATTGTCGCCGAGTTCTTTGGCTCGCCGATCAAGGGCATGGGCTTTCGCATCTCGACCGAGGTGGGGCGTCTGGCGCTGGATATGGTCTGGGCCGAGATCGTGGTCGCGGCAATCGCGGGGTCGGCATTTTATGGATTGGTGGCACTTCTGGAAAAGGCGGTAACTTTCTGGCACCCGTCCCAGCGAGGCTGAGCGAAAAGAACAACAACAATAATTTGAAATCAACAAGGAGAGTACGAAGATGAAGACAATGATCAAAACAATCGGCGCGGTGGCCCTTGGGCTGGCGGCGTCGGTCGCGCAAGCAGCGGACGACGTGACGCTGCAATTGAAGTGGGTCACGCAGGCGCAGTTTGCGGGCTATTACGTGGCCGCCGACAAGGGGTTTTATGAGGAAGAGGGCCTGAATGTCACGATCAAGCCCGGTGGCCCCGATATCGCCCCTGCGCAGGTGATCGCCGGTGGTGGCGCGGACGTGGTTCTGGACTGGATGCCGTCGGCGCTGGCGAGCCGTGAAAAGGGACTGCCGCTGGTCAATATCGCGCAGCCGTTCAAATCCTCGGGCATGATGTTGACCTGCCGCAAGGATGCTGGCGTTTCGTCGCCGGAAGACTTCAAGGGCAAGACCCTGGGTGTCTGGTTCTTCGGCAACGAATACCCATTCCTCAGCTGGATGAACAAGCTGGGTTATTCGACCGATGGTGGCGACGATGGCGTGACCGTGCTGAAGCAGGGTTTCAACGTCGATCCGATCCTGCAAGGGCAGGCGGCCTGTGTGTCGACCATGACCTATAACGAATACTGGCAGATCATCGACGCGGGCCTGACCCCGGATGACCTGGTCGTGTTCAAATACGAGGACCAGGGCGTCGCGACGCTGGAAGACGGCATGTATGTGCTGGAAGAAAACCTGTCCGATCCCGCATTTGTCGACAAGATGGTGCGCTTCGTGCGGGCCTCGATGAAAGGCTGGAAATGGGCCGAGGAAAACCCCGAAGAGGCCGCGATGATCGTTCTGGACAACGATGCGACCGGGGCCCAGACCGAAGAACATCAGATCCGCATGATGGGCGAGGTTGCCAAGCTGACCGCCGGTTCCAATGGAGCGCTTGATCCAGCTGACTACGAGCGGACGGTGGAAAGCCTGATGTCCGGTGGTTCGGACCCGGTGATTACCAAGACCCCCGAGGGCGCCTGGACCCACGCGATTACCGATAAGGCCCTGAACTGATCCAGTTCGCCAGCAATTGATCGGGGCCGGGGGGAGACCTCCGGCCCTTTCTTTTTGTCTCGCCTGTGACGCCGTGGTAGCGACAACACATGACCACCTTCACGAAATCCCCCTTGATCAGAACTGCAATTGCCCTTGCGATTGGTGCGATAGGGGCGATTGTCGGATGGTTGGTCGGCTTACCTCTATTTCCGTTGATGGGGCCGGCGCTGTGTGTGGCGGCGGTGGCACTGATGGGGGTGCCCCTGACGTTGGACACAAGGGTGCGCGACGCAGCATTCCTGGTGATCGGGATCGGCATTGGCACCGGGGTCGACGCGCAGGCGCAGGCGGCGTTCCTGCGCTGGCCGATTGCATTCGCAGCCCTTGCGGTGCTGCTTGTCCTGATCCTGTTGATCAGCCGGTTCCTGTTGTCGCGGGTCTTTGGGTTCGACCGGCGTGGCGCGGTGCTTGCTTCGACGCCGGGGCATCTGAGCTATGTCCTTAGTCTTGGGGCGGAAATCCATGCCGACCTGACGCGTATCGTGGTCGTGCAATCGGTCCGTATACTTGCAATGACGGTTGCGGTGCCGTTCCTGTTGATCGCGATGGGGTTCGACGTCTCGTCGGGCATTTCGCGGGCGGGCGAGGTGATGTCTTGGGGCCATTTCAGTGTATTGCTGGTCCTGGGCCTTGCGGTTGGGCTCTTGTTCCAGCGGATCCGAGTTCCCGCCGCCATGCTGATTGCCGGGATGGCCGCCTCATCTGTTGGGCACCTGTCCGAGATGACGCCCGGCCAGCTTGACCCGGTTCTGGCGCTGTTGGGCTATGTGACCATCGGGACGTTGATCGGATCACGGTTTACCGGGATCACGCTGGCCCATTTACGGGCGGCGGCACTGGCTGGTGTGGTCACGACCGGCGTGGCGCTTGGGCTGGCGGCTGGTTTCGCGGTGCCTGTCGCGGCGTTTCTTGGTATCCCTGTTGCGCATGTGCTGGTCGCCTTCGCGCCCGGGGGTCTTGATACCATGCTGGCCATGGGCGCGATGCTTGGCGCGGATCCGGGGTTTGTTGCTGCAAGTCATGTTGGACGGCTGCTGATCCTGACCGCGCTGGTCCCGCTTTTCATCGCGCGGGCTGGAAAACCGGCAACTGAATAAATATATGTAAATTGGAATGTGATTGAGGCGAAAATTTGAACATGGCTTCCCAAAAACTCACCTGTTTTGACTGCGGTCAGGTCAATCGTGTGCCCACCAAGAAGTTGGACGCCGGGCCAAAATGCGGCACCTGCGGTAGCAAGCTGATCTCGGGCAAGGTGGTCGAAGTCGATTTGGCAACGCTCGAAAAGGCTGCGCGCAACGATGATGTACCGTTGGTGGTCGATTTCTGGGCTCCGTGGTGTGGGCCTTGCCGACAAATGGCGCCGCAATATCAGGCGGCGGCATCGGAATTGGCAGGGCAGGCGCGGCTGGTGAAGCTGAACACCGAGGATCACCCGCAGGCCGGGGCCAAATACCGAATTCGTGGCATCCCGACCATGGCCGCCTTTTCCGGCGGTCGCGAAAAGGCGCGTCAGTCCGGGGCGATGCCTTCGGCGATGATTGTGAATTGGATCCGGTCGTCAGTTTGAGCAGCTTGTCCTAGCGCCGCATGCCGTTCATCACGTAGCGGGGAAGGCGGGCAATGACATTGCGCGCCAACTGGGGATACTCCACCTCTCCGGCCAGAAGCCGCATGTATTGCGACCGCACCGTGCCCGACCGCTGGAACGTGGACGTAAACGCCTTTTGCCAGCGCGGGGCAAAGATGATGTGCCGCAGAGTGCGTGCGATTCTGAGGTTGCGGTGCATGTCGCGCAGCGAGGATTGATAGCGGGGCAGCGCGGCGTCCGGCCGGTTTGCTGACAAGGCGTCAATCGCTGCCAGCGCTGCCAAATGACCGCTTTTCATAGCAAACGCAATGCCTTCGCCGGTGATTGGATCGACCAGCCCGGCGGCATCCCCTGCCAAAAGCACGTTGCGGCGGCCCGGCACCGGACGAAAATCTCCGAACGGCAGGTAATGGCCCTTGATTGGAACCGCGTCGGGGTCCAGCCCGAACCCTCGCAGATAGCGGCGCATGTGGTCTTTCATATCGGGGTTGGGCGCATGAAGCCCGCCAACTCCGATCGTGGTCGTGTTCCGTTTGGGAAAGGACCAGCCATAGCCCCAGACCGCCGCGCCAAAATCGATCCGCAGCGGCAGTGGGGTTGGATCCAGCGCGTTTGGTGGCGCCTCGATCTCAAGCCCGAAGCCGATCCTGCCCTTGTCAAAGGGCGCGCCGAATAGCGCCCGCGCGACAATTGAGTTCACCCCGTCCGCCCCGATCAGAACCTTCGCAGTCAACGTCGCGCCGCTGCGCAGGGTGACCGTTGCGCCCTGCACCGACGCCACGGGCTGCCCGGTGACATCGATGGCCCCGGCGTTGATGGCCCGACGGAACAGGTCGGTGTCGAGATCGACGCGCATGGTCAGATGCAGGGGCGGGACGTCGCGCAAAACGGCGAGTTCCCTGCCTTCATGCCAGAACGAGATCGTGTCGAAGCTGCGTGCAATCGGGGGCAAGATACCCGCGCCGAAAATGTCGCGCGCATAGGACATGCTGCGCTCGGTGAACAACCCGCCGCATAGCTTGAACCGCGGGAAAGATGCCTTGTCGATCAGGGCGACGGTCAGCCCCGCGCGTGCCAAGGTGAACGCGGCCGAACTACCTGCCGGACCGGCCCCCACGACGATGACATCAAATTCCTCAGCGTCCGTTTTCATAGGGCCGCTTCTAACAGCTTTCACCCGCCCCGCCAGCGGTCTATCGTGGGGAAGGCCAGAAAACGGAGAGCAGTATGACCGAAGCCCCACGCCCCGCCGGTGAACCGACCCTGAAAGTGGTAGCACGTCCGGCGGATGTGAACTCGAACGGGGACATTTTTGGCGGCTGGGTGCTGAGCCAGATGGACATTGCCAGCGGTATCGTGGCGGCGGAACGCGCGGGCGGACGGGTGACCACCGTGGCTGTGGATGCAATGAAGTTCATCCGTCCGGTGCGGATTGGTGATGTGCTGTGTGTCTGGGCCAGGGTGACGAAGGTCGGACGGTCGTCGATGGCGATCCAGGTCGATGCGTGGTCTGACCGGCGGGCTGGTCCGATCGAGAAGGTGACCGAAGCGGTCTTTACATTTGTCGCGATTGACGAGGATGGTCGGCCAAGACCGGTGCCGGCAGAAACCCCCTAGGCCGATATCAGTTCCGCACGAAGCTGACGCTTGTCGCAGGCTTTTCCTGCGGCATCACGCGGTTCATCATCCAGCGTGTACTGCCAATTGCTAGAGGCAAGAGGAAGGCACAGCCGAGATAGATCAGGACGCCCTGCCAAATCGGTGCGCCATGCAGCACGACCTGCACCACGCCGGCAAACAGACCCAGAAAGCTTCCCGCAAAGATCAAAACTAGCGCCATGTCCAACTCCATTCTGGAGGATTCCCCACCCGAAAGAAGGGACCATCCATTTGGGGCGAGACTGTGGCAATTCATGGGCCAAACCGTGCGCTGGTGCCGGTGAATTGTTTACTTCTTATTGAAAAGTCAGAGTTTTCTTCTGTTCGTTAAACTGCGTCGACCACATTCTGCAGCAGTTTCCGAACCTCGTCTGCCACTGTTTTGAGCGAATCGTTGTCGATTCCCGACATCGAGGCAACGGGGTCTACCGCACTGAGTTCGATGCCCTCGTCGATCTCGCGCAGGATCACGTTGCAGGGCAGCATCGCGCCGACGCGCGGTTCCATCTTGATCGCATCCCAGGCCATGTTGGGATTGCAGGTGCCAAGGATGCGATAGCCGGGCATGTCTCGGTCCAGCTTCTTCTTCATCGTCGCCTGCACGTCGATCTCGGTCAGGACGCCAAAGCCTTTGTCGGTCAGAGCGGCGCGGGTGCGGGCGTCAACGGCGTCCATTTCGGTGCCAGAGATCACGCGGGTCAGGGTGTAGCTCATGGGGTATGTCCTTCCGCTATTATATGCAGAATAACATATGTGTTCTGAGGGGCAGGTTCAATGGGGCGGGCAGCGCCCGACCGAGAGTGGGCGACCCTTGGGTTTTGGCTGGGTGGCTTGTGGTGCCGCGTACAGCCAACAGTGTTTGATGTGTCTAGGCTGCTAAATCGCCAGCCGTCTCGCCTGAGGCGTGCTTTTCCAAGTTGGCGCACCTTCAGTGCGACGGGGCGGTCGGGCGATGCCCGGCGGCTTGCGCGGAAGACCTCGATGCGGAGTATGGATTCAAAGGCCCTGGGTTGAGGCAAAGTTCTTCTATATCTCTAAGGGTTGAACTTCTTCCTGACGCTAACTAGCTTCAGTTGGAGAGGGTGAACCCCACGGGCAACACAAGAGGTTTTGAGTGAAAGAAGCCGGAGTAGAATTCAAACAAAACATCGTGGCATTGGTATACGACTTTGACGGGACTTTAAGCCCCGAGGCCATGCAACACTACGGGGTTCTTCCAAATCTAGGAATTGAACCAAGCAACTTCTGGGCGGAAGTCAAAGCGAAACGCAAGTCTGAGAAAGCAGAAGAGCTTCTTGTCTACATGCGGGAGATGATAAAGTTAGCGGATCAAAAAGACGTTAAGTTGGGCAGAGATGACTTCGCAAGCCACGGTGCAAGCATAGAATTCTTTGAGGGCGTTAGAGATTGGTTCCAAAGAATAAATGAGTTTGTCAAGGGATTAGCTGGCGGAGCAGAAATAGAGGTGGAGCACTACATCATTTCCGCTGGTCTAAAGGAAATGATTGAAGGATGCGATATTGCGTCTGAATTCACAGAGATATTCGCTTGCGAATTTTTGTACGACAAGTCCGGACACCCAATTTGGCCAGCGCGAATAATCTCGGACACTTCGAAGACCCAATACCTCTTTCGAATTAACAAGGGCGTCCTTGATGTAAACGAGTCTATTAACTCGCATATGCCAACCTCCGAACGCCGCATTCCTTTCGACAATATGGTCTATTTTGGTGATGGTGAAACCGATGTTCCGAGTATGGCGGTAGTAATGGCGCAAGGTGGCCACGCTGTGGCTGTCCACAAGCCCAACGAAGGAGCGGAAAAATGTCTAGCGCTGCGCCAAGCAGGACGGATCGACTATTTTTGCGAAGCCGACTATCGTGAAGGTTCTGATTTGGACCGGCTAGTCAAAGACACTCTCCGCGTGATTGTCTCGCGTATCGCGCTACGTATGCGTATTTTCGACCTTCCACCCAAAGGATGCAACTGACCCCTAGGCGAAGCCACCGTGATCACGTTTTCTTTTGTCCGGGGCGACTTTGAAGTTTTGGTGCGCCGTTGGAAGAGATCGCTCGGATCGCCTATCTTGTAAACTTCTTATGCTTCAACCGCTTCGGCTCAAGCGCGTCCGGTCCCAGTCGGCGTTTCTTGTCTTCCTCATAATCCTCGAAGTTGCCTTCGAACCACTCCACATGCGCGTCGCCTTCGAACGCCAGAATATGAGTGCAGATACGGTCCAGGAAGAAGCGGTCGTGTGAGATGACGACGGCGCAACCGGCAAAGTCGACCAGCGCGTCTTCGAGTGCCCGCAGGGTTTCGACGTCCAGATCGTTGGTCGGCTCGTCGAGGAGCAGCACGTTGCCGCCTTCTTTCAGAAGCCGGGCCATGTGGACTCGGTTGCGCTCACCGCCGGACAGCAGCGACAGTTTCTTCTGCTGGTCGCCGCCCTTGAAGTTGAAGGACGAACAATAGGCGCGGGAATTGACCTGCGCGTCGCCAAGTTCGATGATCTCGGCCCCGCCGGAAATCGCCTCCCAGACGGTGTCATTGTCGTTGAGGTCATCGCGGGACTGGTCGACATAGGACAGCTTAACCGTGTCGCCGTATTCAACCGTGCCGGTGTCGGGCTGTTCCTGTCCGGTCAGCATGCGGAACAGGGTCGACTTACCCGCGCCGTTGGGACCGATCACGCCAACGATGCCGCCGGGCGGCAGCGAGAAATCCAGCCCTTCGATCAATTGCTTGTCGCCGTAATGCTTGGCCAGGCCCGTTACCTCGATCACCTTCGAGCCAAGGCGCGGGCCGTTGGGGATGACGATCTGGGCGCGGGAAATCTTTTCGCGCTCGGACTGGGATGCCAGTTCGTTATAGGCGTTGATCCGGGCTTTCTGTTTGGCCTGCCGCGCCTTCTGGCCCTGCCGCATCCATTCGAGTTCGCGTTCCAGCGTTTTCTGCTTGGACTTGTCCTCGCGGGCTTCCTGCTCAAGCCGCTTGGCCTTCTGTTCCAGCCACGAGGAATAGTTGCCCTCGTAGGGAATGCCGCGGCCACGGTCGAGTTCGAGAATCCAGCCGGTGATGTCGTCAAGGAAATAGCGGTCGTGGGTGACGATCAGGATCGTGCCCTTGTAGTCGATCAGGTGCTGTTGCAGCCAGGCAATTGTCTCGGCGTCGAGGTGGTTGGTCGGTTCGTCCAACAGCAACATGTCGGGCGCTTCGAGGAGCAGCTTGCACAGCGCCACGCGGCGGCGTTCACCACCCGACAGGGTTTTCACATCGGCGTCGTCGGGCGGGCAGCGCAGCGCCTCCATCGAAACGTCGATCTGGCTGTCGAGATCCCACAGGTTTTCGCTGTCGATCTGGTCCTGAAGCTTGGCCATCTCATCGGCGGTTTCGTCCGAATAGTTCATGGCCAGTTCGTTGTAGCGATCCAGAATCGCTTTCTTCTCGGCGACACCCAGCATCACGTTCTCGCGCACGGTCAGGGACTCGTCCAACTGCGGTTCCTGTGGAAGGTAGCCGACCTTGGCGCCCTCGGCGGCCCAGGCCTCGCCCGTGTAGTCCTTGTCGAGACCGGCCATGATCTTCATCAGGGTCGATTTACCGGCACCGTTGACGCCGACCACACCGATCTTCACGCCGGGCAGGAACGACAGGTGGATGTTCTCAAAACACTTCTTGCCGCCGGGATATGTCTTGGAGACACCCTGCATGTGATAGACATATTGATACGACGCCATGATCTGCCCTCGGGTTCAAAGATTGGGTGGAGTAGTCATTTAGTCGCTTGCATGAGGTTTCGCAAACGTGATTTTTCTTTGGCCAGACAGGTTATTCGGGCAAAACCGGGAGGGGGACCGGATGCGGGGATTTTTCAGAGCTCTTTTGACGGGGGCAAGCCTGACAGTCGGCGCCGCTGCATGGGCCGAGGAGCCGCCGGTGCCACGCATGCTGCCGTGTTTCGAGATCGAGGACGTTCAGCCAGACCATACCGCGCTGGAACTGGCAGGTGCAGTGCGGTCATGCGTTGAAGCAGGGCGCCATGGCGACGGCATGGCGATCTTCATCGCGTTCAACAGCTATTCCCTGTTCGACCAGCAGCGGGTTCGCGATGAAACTGCGCATGAGATCCTGACCGAGCTGAACCAATGGATTTTCAATGGCATGGGCAAGGATGACATTGATGTATTGCGCCGCCACGCCGAAACGCTGCGCCTGGGCGACAGTGCCTATCAGGATCGTATCTGCAATGCGTTGTGGGCCGTGGGGCCGCCCAGCTACCGGCCGTCTTACATGATCGCCTTTGGCCAGATGCCCCGTAAAGGGGACGACGACTGGCAAGTCGATGGATTTGACGCCGAGGTCGCATGGAAGGTGGCCGTTGGTGAGAAGAACCGTTGCGGCGATGCGCGTCTTTAGCCGCATGCCTGCCACTGGATTGACTTTTGCGGGAACTGGCGATGAAAGTGGCAGGCCAGACATCAGGGGCCTCACCGGGGCGCCAGCAGGGACGTGACCTCGTGAATGCCAGACGCCGCGCCATAGGCAGGGGCCAGACCATCGGCCTTTTGGGGGGATCTTTTGATCCGCCGCATGAGGGTCATGTGCACATCAGCCACGAAGCGCTGAAGCGGTTTGGACTGGACCGGGTGTGGTGGCTGGTCAGTCCCGGCAATCCCTTGAAGCAACGCGGTCCGGCCGCAATTGGCCGAAGGCTTGCGGCATGCCGGGCCATCGTCAATCATCCCCGGATCGCAATCAGCGATTATGAACGGCGTGCCGGAACACGGTTCACCGCCGAGACAATTGCGGCCCTGCAAAGAGACTACCCGGCGGCCCGCTTCGTTTGGTTGATGGGCGCGGACAACCTGGCTCAGTTCCATCTTTGGCAGGACTGGCGGGACATTGTCGCGCGGGTGCCGATCGGTGTGTTGGCCCGGCCCGGTGACCGGATTGAGGCCCGGACTGCAAAGGCGGCGCAGGTTTTTCGTCATGCCAGGATCCCTGCGCGCGAGAGCCAGCTTTTGGCCCGCGTCGATGCTCCGGCCTGGTGTTTCATCAACGTGCCGATGAAAAATGCAAGCTCGACCGCGATCCGGGCGGCGGGGCGGTGGGTCTGACGCCCGCGCGGTCCGGTTAGCGTTAGCGCACCGACCCCTTTCGCGCACCGGCAAGCGCCGAGGCAACCCCGGATCCGATGATGAACACCAATCCGAAAAGAGTCATTGTGTCTGGCAGGTCCAAGAAAACGAGCCATCCAAGCCCAACGGCGGCGATTAGTTGAAAATACACCATCGGCGCAAGGCGGCTGGCTTCGGCACGTGAATATGCGACCAGAAGAAGGAAGTTTCCCAGCATCGAAAAGGCGGCACTGGCAACGGTCAATCCGCCGATCTGGGCGGTTATGTTGGGTAGTTGCAGCAAGGCAAAAGGCGTCAGGATCAGTGAGCAAGTGACAAGTTGCGTGAACAAGAGACCTTTGGGATTCACGGTGGCGGACATCCAGCGTGATGAGGTCAGAAATGCGCCGTAGAACAGTCCCGCCATTACTGCGTAGCCCAATCCCGGTGTGATGTCGATCCCCGGTCGCACCACCATCAGGACGCCGACAAACCCAAGAAACATCAGGATGGATCGAACTGGGGTGACACGCTCTTTGAGGAATACGACGGACAGGACGAAGCTGAAGATCGGTCCAATGAAGAACGCGGCAAAGACGTTGGCGATTGGGGCTGCCTGGAGCGCGTATTGGATCGACGAGATTCCGCAGGCCATCAGAAAGCCGCGAAACCACAGCCTCCAATCCGTAAAAAGGTGCCTTGTGCCACGCGCCGCAAACGGTGCCGCAAGCAGCGAACCAAGAAGAAAACGTGACCAGGCGACGAAGACGGGTTCAGTGCCATGCACCGTGGTCAAAAGCTTACCCGCCGTGTCCCCCGCGGGGATCAGCGACATGGCAATGAACATGATGGCGACGGCGGCCCACATGTGCCTGCGCTAACATGCTAAAACAGGATGGGAAAGGCGCAATCCGGCTTGCCCGTTCCTTGGCGCCGGGTTTAGTGTTTCGGCCATGGTTAAGGCGATTTCGAGACGTGGGTTTTTGGCGGGCACAGCCTGTCTGGCGGCGTCTGGTTCATGGGCCAATCCGCCGGCCAGTTCCCTGCGTCCGCAACTGCGCCCAACATCTGTCCTCAGGGCGGCGGCCGGGGATCCTCAGGCGCTGATAGATGCGTCGAAGCTTAGCGGGATGGTGTCTTTTGCTGTTGCGGATCTTGCCAGTGGCGAATTGCTGGAAACACATTTGCCGCAGCTCTCTCTTCCGCCCGCGAGTGTCGCCAAGATCCTGACCGCGCTCTATGCGCTGGACATATTGGGTGCGGAACATGAGTTTCAGACGAAGCTGGTCGCAAACGGGCCGGTGACAAACGGTGTTCTGGACGGTGACCTAGTTCTTGTGGGTGGTGGCGACCCGACGCTGGACACCAACGCATTGGCCGAGATGGCCGCAGAGTTGAAACGGGCCGGAGTGCGTGAAGTGCGCGGGCGGTTCCTTGTTTATGGCGGCGCATTGCCGCGCGTCCAGACCATCGACCCGGAGCAGCCGGACTCGGCAGGTTATAGCCCTGCGATTTCCGGGTTGGCGCTGAACTTCAACCGCGTGCACTTCGAATGGAAGCGCGGCGCGCAGGGCTGGGCGCTGTCGATGGATGCGCGGTCGGACAAGTATCGCCCTGACGTGTCGATGGCGCGCATGCGTGTCGTAGAGCGGCAGGTGCCCGTTTATACCTATGCGTCAACACCCGAGGCAGATGTCTGGACCGTGGCCAGCGGCGCCTTGGGCAAGGGGGGAGCGCGCTGGCTTCCGGTGCGCCTGCCTGAGCTTTATGCAGGCGATGTGTTTCGCACATTTGCCCGTGCGCAGGGCGTCGTGCTGAAACCGGCGAATGTCACGCAAGTGCGGCCCGTCGGCACCGAGATCGTGTCTAACAGCAGTCAGAAGCTGGTCGAGATCATTCGCGGGATGCTGAAATATTCGACCAATATCACGGCTGAGATGGTCGGGTTGTCGGCCACGGCCGCGCGCGGGGTCACCGCCTTGTCACTGCGCGATTCTGCGGCCGAGATGAACCGTTGGGCCGCGGAAAAACTAGGCATTCCCGGCACGGCATTGGTCGACCATTCAGGGCTTGGTGCGGATAGCAGGATGCTGGCCGCGCCTCTGGCCAAAGGGTTGGCCGTTGCCGATCGTCACAGCGTTCTGGGCCCGTTGCTGAAACAGATTGAAATGCGCAAGCCGGACGGGAAACCGGACATGTCCCATCCAGTTTCAGTCCACGCCAAAACCGGGACACTGAACTTCGTCAGCGCGCTTGCGGGTTATATGAAAGGCCCGGATGGGCGCGATCTGGCTTTTGCGATTTTCTGTGCCGATGAAGCGGCGCGCGCGCAGATTTCCCGCGCCGATCGCATCCGACCCAAGGGCGCGCGACCGTGGAACCGCAAGGCCAAGGCGCTGCAGCAGCAATTGATCGAGCGCTGGGGCAATCTCTACGGCGCATAATTGCCCCGCGACCTGACGCCCCGTTCACAAAGTGGCCCCGCTGGACTAAGACGCAGCCTTCTTCACGGAATGGTGCCGATATGACGACCCGGAAATCCGAACTTCTGATGCCTGCAGGCAACTTGCGCAAATTGAAAATGGCGATCCTTTACGGGGCCGACGCGGTCTATCTGGGCACGCCCGACATGTCGTTGCGCACCAAGTCCGAGTTTTCGCTGGAAGAGGTGATTGAGGGAGTGCGCTTCTGCCATGATCACGGCAAACGCGCCTACCTGACGTTGAACCTGTTCAGCCACAACAAGGACATTCCGAAGCTGGACGAGTATATCGACACGGTCCGAAAGGTGCAGCCCGATGGGTTGATCATCGCTGATCCCGGCGTCTTTCAATATGTCCGCGACCGCGCTCCCGAAATCCCGCTTCATATCTCGACCCAGGCCAATATCTGCTCTTGGCTCAGTGTGGATTTCTGGAAAGCCCAGGGGGCCGAGCTGGTGGTTCTGGCGCGTGAGGTGTCTTACCTGGAACTGGTGGAAATCCGTGAAAAATGCCCGGATATCAAGCTGGAAGCCTTTGTGCATGGCGCGATGTGCATGACCTATTCCGGGCGTTGTTTGTTGTCCAACTACATGGCCGAGCGCGGCGCGAACCAGGGCAATTGCGCCAATTCATGCCGCTGGAATTATTCAGTCAAGATGCGGCTGAAAGACGGCTCGGTAGAAGAACTGAACATCACTGAAGAGAATGCCGACATGTTCGAATTCCTCTTGGAGGAAGGGTGTCGGCCCGGCGAACTGATGCCGATTGAGGAAGACGGGCGGGGGTCTTACATCCTGAATTCCCGCGACTTGTGCATCATGCCGAAGCTGGATGAATATCTGAAGATCGGGGTCGACAGCCTGAAAGTCGAAGGGCGTGGCAAGTCGGAGTATTATTGCGCCGTGGTGGCGCGTGCCTATCGGATGGCGATTGACGATTACTATTCGGACCCCGAGGGATGGGACCCGAAATCCTATATGCGAGAGTTGGAGGCGGTGGGGAACCGTGGCTATTCGCTGGCGTTTCACGAAGGGCGGCTGACGAACTATTCGCATGACTATGAACACACTGCGTCGCTTGCTCAGTGGGAATACGCAGGGGTCGTGACCGATGTCACCGAGGACGCGTTCCTGGTTGAGGTGAAGAACAAGCTTGAAGCGGGTGAGGTGCTGGAGTTTGTCTCTCCCATCGCGCGGGAAACCGTGCTGCTGCGGGCCTATGATTTCGAGCGGGCCGAAGATGGCGCGCGGCTGGAGGTCGTGCATGGGTCGTCACGAACCGTGATCCGTCTGCCGTTCACGCTGTTCGATCACGAGGACATCAATACACTGAAAGCGCGCTTCCCGGCCTTTTCCGTCCTGCGCAAGGAGCGCGCGCTGACCGATGAGCAGTGGAAACGGGTGCGGTTCGACAAACTGGTTCAGGGGCTGGAGATGACCGGCAAGGACAATCCCAAAGCCTACGCCAAACGACGTGATGAACTGGCCGAGGCGGCAGGCGAGGATGCCACCGAGCGCAGGTTCAAGACCAACCGTGTTGGCACGGAAGGGTGCTGTGGCAAGGGGTGCAACGGCTGCCTGATCTTCTGGCAGGATGACAAGTATGCCCGCGCCCGCGAAGTCTTGCTGAAACGCAAACAGGGCGAACAACTGAGCCGCGCAGAGGCAAGCGAACTGGCGGGGTAGGCGGGGCACGTCGAGGCAGGAAGCCGCCGTGCCCCCTTGGTTTCAGGTCATGTGCCGGGCCCGTGCGCCGCGTTCGATACCGGCGGCATGCAGGCGGTCGATGTTCAACTCATAACGGATTTCTTCCAGAAGCCGCAGCTCGGGTTCGGCCAATGTGCCGTCGGCGGCGGCCACGTCGCAGGCCAGCGCATAGGCGGTTTCATTCAGGCGTTCAGGCAGGCTTTCTCTGATCAGGCCAAACAGGGCGGAAAGGCCGTCCTCTTGTTCGAACAGGTCAAACACGGTTTGGCTGACCATTTTCATCCGGTCGATATCGTAATCTGCAAAAACCGGCAGGTGGTTCACGGCCGATTGGATTTTGACCAGTTCGGCCGTGCGAATGTTTTCGTCCGAAGCGGAAACCGCAACCATGACGGCAACAAGGCAGTCCTGCGGGGTCAGGGGATGAGACGGGTCTTGGGGCACTGGGCCTGTCCTTTCAAGGTAATGTTGCGGCGCAGAATATTGACCTGTCGGCCTATGGGCAATAGGTAGCGGCGGATCGTTGCCGCAGTTGGGCGGTGACGCAGAATCGGAGTCCGACATGTCTGAGATGCGCGCCGCCGCCCTCGAATCCAAAGCCTGGCCCTTTGAAGAGGCACGCCGGATCCTCAAACGTTATGAAAAGACGCCGCCCGAGAAGGGCTATGTTCTGTTTGAAACCGGCTATGGGCCGTCGGGCCTTCCGCATATCGGCACCTTTGGCGAGGTTCTCCGCACCACGATGATCCGCAACGCGTTCGAGGTGATCTCGGACATTCCAACCCGCCTGATTTGCTTTTCCGATGATCTGGACGGGATGCGCAAGGTGCCGGGCAACGTGCCGAACCAGGAGATGTTGAAAGAGCATCTGCAAAAACCGCTGACCTCGGTGCCAGACCCGTTTGGCACCCATGACAGCTTTGGCGACCACAACAACGCCATGCTGCGCCGGTTCCTGGACACGTTCGGGTTCGAATACGAATTCTATTCCGCAACCGAATTCTATCGCTCGGGCCAATTCGACGAGGTGCTTTTGCGCGCCGCCGAGCGTTATGACGACGTGATGAAAATCATGCTGAAGTCGTTGCGTGAGGAACGTCGCCAGACCTATTCGATCTTCCTGCCGATCCACCCCGAAACCGGCCGTGTTCTTTATGTGCCGATGAAGAACGTCGATGCCGCCAAGGGGGAGATCACCTTTGACGACGAGGACGGCAAAGAATGGACGCTGCCCGTGACGGGCGGCAATGTGAAGCTGCAGTGGAAGCCCGATTTCGGTGCGCGCTGGGCTGCGCTGGGCGTCGACTTTGAGATGTACGGCAAGGACCATTCGACCAACACGCCGATCTATGACGGTATCTGCCGAGTACTGGGTGCCCGTGCGCCTGAGCATTTCACCTATGAGCTGTTCCTGGACGACAAGGGTCAGAAGATCTCGAAATCCTCGGGCAACGGTATCTCGATCGACGAGTGGCTGACCTATGCCTCGACCGAGAGCCTGTCGTATTTCATGTATCAAAAGCCGAAGACCGCCAAACGGCTGTTCTTTGACGTGATCCCGAAGGCGGTGGATGAATATCACCAGCAACTGCGCGCGTACGCCGGGCAGGATGCCAAGGCAAAGCTAAACAATCCTGTTTACCACATCCACAATGGTGATGTGCCTGCGTCGGACATGGTGGTGCCCTTCTCGATGCTCCTGAACCTTGCCAGTGCGTCCAGTGCCGAGGACAAGGAAACCCTGTGGGGCTTCATCAACAAATACGCCCCAGACGCCACCGCCGAGACTCACCCCGGGATGGATGCTGCCGCGGGGCACGCGGTGCGATATTTCCAGGATTTCGTGAAACCCGCGAAAGTGTTCCGCGCGCCGACCGAGCAGGAGCGCGCGGCCTTGACCGATCTTGCCAAGGCGCTGAGCGATGGTGCTTACGCGCTTGATCTGATTGGGCGGAAAAACGCGATTGTCGGCAATGACGACCCGCTTCCCGAGGTCGATTTCGCAGATGAGGAATTCCTGCAATCCATCGTTTTCGCGGTTGGCAAAGTGCATGAATTCGAGCCGCTTCGCGACTGGTTCAAGGCGATCTACGAGGTGCTTCTGGGTGCAAGTCAGGGCCCGCGTTTCGGTGGCTTCATCGCGCTATATGGCGTCGAGGACACGATCGCGCTGATCGAAAAGGGTTTGGCCGGCGACTTGGGCTGAGATTGGACGACGACCAACCCGGCGCTAGCTTTCCTTGCAGGAGGGCTGCGCCATGCGTTGGATTTCTGTCTTTGCCTTGTCGTTCTGGGCGACATTCGCTTCGGCACAGGATGCCGAGATCAGGGGAGTGATTTCGTCCCAGATCGCGGCATTTCAAGCCGATGATGCCGCGACCGCATTCAGTTTCGCGTCCCCCGGGATACAAGGCGTCTTTGGCTCGGCGGACCGATTTGTCACCATGGTACAGCGTGGCTATCCGATGGTCTGGCGGCCGGAGGAATTGCGGTTTCTGGAGCTGCGCGAGATCGGTGGCGTGCATTGGCAGAAGGTCCTGATCCGGGATCGGGCAGGGCAATTGCATGTTCTTGATTACCAGATGATCCCGGGCGTTGCGGGCTGGAAAATCAACGCCGTTCAGATCTTGCCAACACCGGATATGGCCGCCTAGGCAAAGGTCACGACAGCTGCAACTACAATGGAAAGTGCAAGCGCATGCCCGGCGACGCCGAGCTTCATCATGCGTTGCGGATCAGGTGGGGTGCCGGTTTTGTTCGCCTTGATGGCCGCCAGGTTCAGGATCGCTGACACCGCTGTCAACGCCAGAACCAAAGCGATCTTGAGCAGGAACCATCCATTGCTCCAAAGACCAGCGCCATGCGTGGTGGCCACCAGCGCAAGGCCCGATAGCCACAGTGCAATCAGGCAAATGGTGGCGATCTGGCCAAGACGCGCCCGGAAGGGGATGACCGAAGCCGCGCCTTCGGGCATCAGCGGGGCCAGGCGTTTTCCGGCGATTACGTTTGCCAGGCTTGCTCCGACGGCAATGGAGAACGCCAAAAAATGCACAAGCTTCAACAGTAGCAACATATAAGCTTCCTTTCCCTTCTGGATGCGGAAGCTAAGCCTATTGTTTACAGCGCGTAAAGGTTTTCCCGCCTCCGTCACGGTGCCGAAAACTGCGCTTAAACCATTTCGACTATCCCCAATGCCCGAAGGCCGCCCGCACCTCGCAGGCGTCCACGAGGCAATCAAGGCAACCCGCCTGCGCGGGTGAAAGGGGTTCAATGAACAAGGCGATTACCGATGGCGTGCTGCTGATGCCGCCGCAATTTGCTCAGGGTCTGGATGTCTGGTCCAGCGGCAACGGCACACCGGGGGCGGACACGTATGACGGCGATCCCAACGCAGCCTTTGTCCCGGCGGATCAGGACTTTGGCGGCTGCATCGAAATCCTGAAAACCAACGCGACCCAGAAACTGCGTTACATGGGCGAAACGCCGTTGCTTGCGGGGTGTTATCTGCGTGTTACGGCGCGGGTCAAGGCGGTCAGTGGCAACCTGCCAAACGTACGGGTTGCAGCCTGGGCCGGTGCGTCTGGCGGCACCCATGTCGATGGCGTGACCGAGGTCGGCCCGTCCGTGCCGCTGACCACATATGGCGAGGTCGTCGAGGTTTCGGCCATCATTGGCGCGGGAAACCGCGCCGGCGTCGATATGGTCTGGGGCGCGGATGCGCTTTATGGACATTTCGGTATCGACCTGACCGGCGCCAGCGGTGGCGTGGTTAGGATCGACGATATCGTGATCGAGGACATCACCCATGTTTTTCATCGCACCATGATGAACTGGGTCGATGTGCGCGATTTTGGTGCCGTTGGCGATGGTGTGACCGATGACGCCGCAGCCTTTGAAGCTGCAGATGCAGCGGCGGCTGGCCGCAGGGTTCTGATCTCGGAAGGAACCTATTTCCTGGGAACCAGTGTCACGTTTGACAACCATGTCGAGTTCGAAGGCACTGTCACCATGGCCAGCGATGACTATCTGACACTGACCAAGGACTTTCACCTGTCGCCCTATATTGATGCCTTCGGAAGCGAGGAGGAAGGCTTCAAGCGGGCGTTCCAGGCGCTGCTCAACAATGCAGACCACGAAAGCCTGGATCTGGGTGGGCGCCGGATCAGTATTTCACAGCCGATAGATATGGCTGCGGCTGTTGGCAACAAGGACGAGTTTGCGCAACGGCGCGTCATTCGCAATGGCCAGCTGTATGTCACCGGAACCAGTGTCTGGGATCCGGAAGTGGTGACGTCTCAGGCCACCTATTCCGCTTCGGCGTCACGCACCCTGACAAATGTGGTCAACGTGGCCAATATCCCGGTTGGCTCACTTGTCACCGGAAACGGTGTCGGGCGCGAAGTCTATGTGAAATCCAAGAACCTGGCGACCCAGGAGATCACGCTCTCGCAGCCGCTTTTCGACGGGGAGGGCACCCAGAACTTTACCTTTACCCGGTTCAAGTACCTGCTGGATTTCAGCAACTTCAAGAAACTGGCCTCGTTCTCGCTGGCAGATATCGAGTTTCAGTGCAACAGCAAGGCAAGCGGTATCATGTTGGCGCCGAACGGGTTGATCTTTCACCTCAAGGATTGCTGGATCACTCGCCCGCGCGACCGCGGGGTGACCTCAATCGGGGATGGGTGTCAGGGGATGCTGATCGACCGCTGCAACTTTGCCACGCCTGAGGGCGATACTCCGGCGCAGGATCGGACAACCGTGGCCATCAACACCAATGCCAATGACGTCAAGATCCGCAACAACCGTGCCAGCCAGTTCCGGCACTTTGTCGTGATCGGAGGCGCCAATTCGATCATCACCGGCAACCACTTCTTCCAAGGTGATGCGGTTTCGGCCGGATTGCGCACGGCGGGGATCGTTCTGACACAGACGCATTGCTCGACCCTGATCGACGGGAATTATTGTGACAATGCGTTCATCGAATGGACCAATGAATACGATCCCAGCCCGAATTTTACTGGAGGCTATTCCTTCAGCGCACTGTCGATTACGGACAACGTGTTCCTGTCGGGGGATGTTGCGCCCTGGTTCAGCTATATCGTGGTCAAACCGCATGGCGCGGGTCATTTCCTGGCGGGTTTGACCGTGACCGGGAACAAGTTTCGGTCGATCAACGGGCCGATCGACAGGGTTGAGCGGATTGACACCAGTTTTGCCGATCTCGACATGAGCAAAGGCAAGCTGGTGCTGTTCGAAGGCAATACCTATAACGCGGTCGAAACCCCTGCCTTCAACCCGCTTGTCATCACCCATTCCGAGAATTCGGCCTCGGCGACATGGGACATCGATACCGAGGGCAAACTGCCATTCGGCGGGCGCGCGCGCGGGGTGGATTCGCTGATTATGCTGGGCAAGATCAAGAACCAGAACAACGTCGGTATCTACTCGGCGCCCTATGTGTCACTGGAACAGGGGGCAAACGGGGATCATGTGCATGTTTCCTGGGAGACTCCGGTGCATGGCGATGTCGTGGTGACCGTAAGGATGGATTCCGTCTGATCCGTCGCAGCAAAAAAGGCCGCCTGTCAGGGCGGCCTGTTTCCCCTGTTCGGCTAGCCGGTTGGCACTAGCGCCAGAAGGCCAGCCACTCGACAAGGTCGAAGAACTTACGAGCAAGCAGAAGTGTCGCCTGGCCATCATATATCACCAGATCCACCCCAAGCCCGACAAAAATCAGCAGGGCGAGAAAGACGGCAATAGGATTGGTCATGGGGCACGCTTTCGGCTGCTCGGGCTTGGATCAGGTATGCCCGAGCAGTCCGGCGCGATCAAGTCGGCTCAGGTGCGGCCCATCTTGGCAGCGACGTCGGCCATGCGTGCCGAGAAGCCCCATTCGTTGTCATACCACGCCAGAACGCGGACCGTGCGGCCGCCGACAACCTTGGTCTGGTCGGGCGCATAGATTGAGCTTTCCGTGGTGTGGTTGAAGTCGATCGAGACCTTGGGCGCAGCGTCATAGCCCAGAACGCCCTTCATGGCGCCCTCGGCGGCTTCGCGCACCACTTCGTTCACATCATCGACGGTGACATCTTTTGAGGCGACAAAGGTCAGGTCCACAGCCGAGACATTCGGAGTGGGGACGCGCATTGCGGTGCCGTCCAGCTTGCCTTTCAGGGCGGGCAGAACCTCACCCAGCGCTTTGGCCGCACCGGTCGAGGTCGGGATCATCGCCATCGCCGCGGCGCGGGCGCGATAGAGGTCGTTGTGACGACGGTCCAGCGTCGGCTGGTCGCCGGTGTAGCTGTGGATCGTGGTCATCAGGCCATTTTCGATGCCGATTGCCTCGTGCAGGACCTTGGCCAGTGGTGCCAGACAGTTGGTGGTGCAGCTGCCGTTCGAGATCATGTTGTCATTGGCTTCCAGAAGCGCATCGTTCACGCCAAAGACGATGGTCTTCTGGACATTTTTTGCCGGTGCCGAGATCAGCACCTTCTTGGCTCCACGCTCAAGGTGCTTGGCCGCTTTCAGCCCATCGTTGAAGTTGCCGGTGCATTCCAGCACGACATCGACGCCGGACCAGTCGAGTTCGTCCATGTCATAGGTCGACATCATCCGCATCGGGCCTTGTCCGACATCCATGGTGCCGTTCTGGACAATCACTTCGTTGGGGAAACGGCCATGGATCGAGTCGTAACGGATCAGGTGCGCGGCGGTCTCAAGCGGGCCGGTGGCGTTCACCTTGACCACTTTGACATCGTCGCGGGCGGCTTCGGCGATATGCATCAGGGTGCAGCGGCCGATACGTCCAAATCCGTTGATACCTACGGTGACTGTCATGACGTTTCCTCTGATTTTCGAATGGCGCGATTGACGCCCCATATAGGGTAGAGGGGCCTTTGGCGAAAGGGATGTTTGCCCGGATTTCCAAAGTGTTAGCGTTAAACGTGGCAAGGTCGCATGTGATAGCGCTAACCGTTATCGCCAGCATGCCGCGATGCGGCATCGCGCGCCTGCGCATAGGCGTCCAAGGCGCGTATCCGACTGGCTTTCAGGTCCACGATCGGGTGTGGATAGCATTCACCCAACCTGATTCCCGCAGCCGACAGAATGCTGTCGGGCGCCTCCCATGGGTTGAAAAGATACTTGTCGGGCAGGGCTGCGATCTCGGGGACGAAATGCCGGGTATAGTCACCATTGGGGTCGAATTTCTGGCCTTGGGTCACCGGGTTGAAAATGCGGAAATAGGGGGCTGCATCGGCGCCGCTGCCCGCGATCCACTGCCAGCTGGCCGCATTGTTGGCAAGGTCTGCGTCAAACAGGGTGTCCCAAAACCAGCGCTGGCCGTGGCGCCAGTCGATCAGCAGGTTTTTCACAAGGAACGATCCGACGATCATGCGGACGCGGTTGTGCATGTATCCCGTCTGCCAAAGCTCCCGCATTCCGGCATCGACGATGGGGATGCCGGTTTGCCCGCGTTGCCACAGTCTCAGTGACTGTGGGTCGTCGCGCCATGGAAAATGGTCAAATGTCTTTAGCAGGTTTTCCGACGGAAGGTCGGGATTGTGAAAGAGTAGCGAATGAGAGAACTCGCGCCAGCCCAGCTCTGACAGGAAGTGATCCAGGTCGCGTCCCTCGATCCGCAGACGGGCGGCGTGCCAGACCTGGTTTGGTGAGATCTCGCCGAAATGCAGGTGCGGCGACAGGCGTGACACGTTTTTCTGTGCAGGAAAATTGCGCCCTTCCTTGTACCCAGCCAGACCGTCTTCGAGGAACCTGTCCAGCCGGTCGCGCGCGCCTGCTTCCCCGGGCTGCCAGTCCCCGGTCACATCTGCGGCCCAGGATTGACCGGGGAGAAGGTCAAGGCGGTTGGGGTCGGTCCCGATTGGCACGAGGTCAAGCAATGGGGCGGCGAGCGGCGCACGAGGTTCACCCGCCGCGCGGCAGCCCTTTCGGAAAAACGGGCTGAAGACGCGATAGGGGGAGCCGTCGGGCTTTTTCACATCGAACGGTTCCCACAAAAGTGCCCCGTTGTGGCTTTCGACCCTCAGACCCTTCGTTTTCAAATCAGCCTTGAGCGCGGCGTCACGAGCCATTCGCCAAGGTTCATATGCACGGGTCCAGAAAACCGCTGTCGCGTTGTTGTCCCGCGCAATCTGGGGGATCAGGATTTCTGGATCACCTCGAAACAGCCTCAGGTTCCCGCTGAGACTTTCGTTCAACCGGCAGAGCGAATGGTGCAGCCAGACCCGCGAGGCGGCCCCCATCGCCCAGTCCCCGGCGTTCTGATCGTCCAGAATGTACACTGGAAGCACAGACCCGGCCCGCGCAGCGGCGCAAAGCGCGGGATTGTCGGCCAAGCGCAAATCCTGCCGGAACCAGTGAATTACAGTGGTCATGCCCTTGCTCCGAACAGCAACAAGTAGACCCAGTTGGGCAAAAGCGGCGCCACCCGGAACAGCCAGGAAAACGGGCGCGGGAAAGAGGTTGCGAAACGGCGCGAGGTCATGGCCGTCACAACATGCCGTGCGGCTGTGTCCGGGTCCATCAGCATTGGCATGCGAAAGTTGTTTTTCCGGGTCAACCGCGTGTCGATGAACCCGGGATTAACGATGCGTGTCCTGACGCCCGTGTGCCGCAGGTCAACTGCAAGGTTCTCTCCCAGATGCATGAGTGCCCCCTTTGACGCGCTGTAGCCTATCGCTCCGGGCAGCCCCCTGAACCCGGCCAGTGAACCGATCAGCGTGATCTCACCACGGTCGCGGGTCAGGAATGCAGGCACGACATGACCAAGCACGCGCAACGCACCCGAGAAATTTACGTCAACCATTGACAGGGCGGCCCCCGTATCCCAGTCCGACGATGCCATCGGCGCATAGGCTCCGGCGCAATAGACGATGTGGTCGATCTCGGCAGCCATGTCGAGCGCATCAGTTTCCCACGCTTTCGCAACACTGGCCGCGTCAGTGATATCCATTGGAAGCGAAACGGCGCGGTTCAACTCTGCGGCCAACAAGTCCAGCTTCCGGCGGTTGCGCGCGGACAGGATCAGTCGCGCGCCCTGTTGGTCCAAGGCCCGCGCCAGCGCTTCGCCAAGCCCCTCGCTGGCGCCGACGATCCAGATTGTCTGACCCTTGAACATTACGCGGCGGCAGACATGTCCGCTGGCCGCATCGTGGCGACAAGCTCGGCCACTTTTATGCCGAACTTGCGCATCTCGGACCGGTTCACCATCACGCCGTTAGATGTCAGATACAGCCAATCGGTGACATCCAGCACATAACCCCCGGCGTTTTGCGGTAGCCGAATGCGATAAGTCATACGAATGGTCGCGCCAGAAACGACGCCCTCGGCGGTGCCGATAATGTCGGGCGCGGTTGCGGTGAAATTGCCGTTCTGACCCGGATACAGCGTCCATTCGCGGCTTTGCGTGGTGCCGCTGTCATATGTGAAACCCTCGGTCAGGGTACCAGTGGTGTTGGTCCAGCGGCCATCCATCCGTGCCACGAAGCGGCTGGTGACGCGTCCTGTAGGGCCAAAGATCGCGCCTTCGCAGTCAATGGGACCGTTCAGGTGCTGTCGCAGGTCGATATGGGGCAAGGTTTCGGCATAATCTTCGGGTGATTGCGCACGAAAACCAAAACGGCGGCGCAACAGGAAAAATGCGGCGATCAGGGCAAGGAGGATCAGGAACTCGGTCATCGTCTCAACTCGTCAGTCTATTCGGCCGGAACAGGTGGGGTCGGGGCCGAAATCTCGGCGGAGGGCGGTTCCGGGCGGGTGTGAAATGGCGCGCGCCGGACCCATAGCTTCAGCGCCTGCCAGTGAATCAGGCCAAGGATGCGCGCGGCTCCGAATGGGCGGCGCAGTGCGGCCCAAACCAGTGATCCTGCAGTTGCGGCGCGACGTGCGCCATTCAGCGTGGCCAGAACACCCTCATCCCCGTTTCGAAGGTCAATGCGGATGGCAATCCGGTCGGCGGTAATGCGGAAATTGAACGTGTAGCGCCCCCGCGTTTCCTGAAATGGAGAGACATGGAACAATTTGCGCGCGGTGATCCGGTCTGCGGGGTGGATAGGAGCAAAGCCAGGTTTGGCACAGAGGTAGTTGTGCCGATCACCAAAGGTGTTATTGACCTCGGCGATAGCGGCAATCAGGTCATCGCCACGAAAAGCAAGCCAGAAGCTGACCGGATTGAACTGCATTCCCAACAGACTTGGCTGTGTAAGAAGACGCAATTCCACCCGGTCGGCATCCGGCAAGCCGGCCTCGCACAGTTGCCGGCGTGCCCAAGGCGCCCCGACACCCTTGCCGCGCTCACCGCCATGGTGGTGATCGTGGACCGACCAGAGATTGAACCGATTGCGAGACAACAACGGCGCACCGCGCGGAGTATCCGGGTCGATCAGGACAAAATCGACGCCATAAGCAAAGGCGTTGGCGATCCTTCCCCGCCTCCCATGCCAGGTGCGCGCCGCAACATGTTCGGGCGAGAAACTCATGCCGCAACCTCGACCCGGGTTTGGCGATCAATGGCCTCGGCGACGTTTACGGCACTGTGGAACCCATCTTCGTGGAACCCGTGGCGCAGGTAGGCGCCCGCAAACCACGTGCTATTGTGCCCCTGAATGTCGCCGATCATGGACTGACCGCGCAATGCGTCATGGTCAAAGACCGGGTGTCGGAATGTGGTTGCGTCATAGATCAGGTGGTCGGGTACGGGGTCGCACGGATTAAGCGACACGAACAGGGGGTCGTTTTCGTCGATATTCTGAAGCCGGTTCATCCAGTAGGTCACGCCAATCCCCATGTTCGGCTTGGCATGATCTGCCTTATAGACCCAGGACTGCCATGCCGCCCGTTTCCGGGGCATCTGTGCAGGGTCACAATGCAGAACGGCGAAGTTGTCCTGATACCGGATCATCCCAAGCGCCTGCCGCTCCGCCGGTGTCGGGTTGGCCAGAAGGCGCAGCGCATCATCCGAGTGGCAGGCCATGATCACGTCATCGGCCTGGATCGGGTCTTCTCCTTTAATGCGGATGGTGACACCTCGGGGACCACGTTCAACCGCCTGAACCGGAGTCGCGGTGCGAATGTGGACGCCCCGCGATCGCAGATGCCGCTCAAGCCGCCAGACATATTCGTGACTACCACCGGCAACGGTGTGCCACTGGTGTTGGCCGCCATATTGCAACAGGTTGTGATTGCGGAAAAAACTGACCAGCGTTTGCGCCGGGAAGTCCAGGATCTGTTCCGGTGACGTCGACCAGATCGCACCGGTAATAGGAAGCAGGTAATAGCGGCGAAACCAGTCGCCCACCTTCAAGCCTTCCATCAGGTCGCCAATCGTCATGTCGGGAGTGGTCGCCGCAGTCTCGGCGCGGCGAATGAATTTCAGGATGTCCGCCACCATGCGCAGAAACTGCGGTTTCAACAGGTTGCTGCGGTTGGCCAGCAGCGCGTCCAGGCTTTGAAGCCCGTATTCGATGCGACCGCCATCGATGGTTGCGCCGAAGCTCATCTCGCTTTTGGCGGTAGGGACATTCAATGCGTCGAACATCGCGGTCAGATGCGGGTAGTTGATGTGGTTGAACACGATGAACCCGGTATCGACCGGTTGGTTCCCGTTCCGGCCCGCAACAACGGTGCGCGCATGCCCGCCAAGCCGGGGCGCCGCTTCGACCAGTGTGACACGGTGGACTGGCGCCAGAAGATATGCGGCGGCAAGGCCAGAGATGCCTCCTCCGACGATGGCGATGTGGCGCGGGGTGATTGGGCTGGCGTCAAACGACATGTCTGGTCCTTTAGTTGCGATTTGACGGGATACGGCGCGCGGGCGAGAGTGGATCAGTTTTACGTCGCATAGATTTCAAAAGCGCGGTCAGGGGATTTCCGATGGTTCGACACAGACATTTCATGCAGGTCGACGTGTTCTCGTCGCAGCTGTGCCAGGGCAACGGGCTGGCGGTCGTGCTGGATGCCGTTGGCTTGTCCGATGTCCAGATGCAGCGTTTCGCAGCCTGGACCAACCTGGCCGAGACAGCATTTATCTTTCCGCCCGAGGACCCGGGCGCCGACTATAAGCTGCGTATTTTCACACCGGGGCGCGAGATGGTGTTTGCCGGGCATCCAACGCTGGGCAGTTGCATGGCATGGCTGGCGGCGGGCGGGCGTCCGCGACAAGAGGGCCGCGTGGTACAGGAATGTGGCATCGGACTGGTCGAGATTGACGTCAGCGGCGGCTATCCCTTTTTCGCTGCGCCGGACACAAAAATCGCGCCACTGGACCGCGCGGCGACAAGCCGGCTGATCAGCGATCTGAAATTGGCCCCCGAAAGGGTCGTGACAGCAGTCAGTCTTGACAATGGGCCGGACTGGAAGATCCTTGAACTCGTGGATGCCGAGGCGGTGATGGCCGTGGACTCGTCGCTTGTGAACTGGCCCGATTGGGTTGCCGTGGGCTTGATCGGCAGGCATCCCGAGGGGAACGGTTTTGATTACGAGGTCCGCAATATCGCACCATCATCGGGTATGAGTGAAGACCCGATCACCGGGTCCCTTGTTGCGGCGCTGGCACAATGGTTGAGAGCCGAGGGTCGATTGACACGTGATCTCCGGTTCCGTCAGGGCACCGTGATCGACCGGGCGGGCGAAGTCTTTGTGATCCCGTCACGGACCAGCAATGCCCCTTGGATTGGCGGCCATGTCACATTTATTATCGACGGCACCGTGACCATCTGATTTTTTTCTCAGAAAGAGTGATCCGCTTGCGGTGTCCCCCCGTAATGACGTTATGTTGACCATGACGGAAACGATCGAACGAAAGGACCGGCGCATTCTTGCGGCCGGCCCGAGGCGTCGGATGAAGGGGCAACGGGTGAGCGAGCCAAGCGAAGTGACCGAGGAAACGCGCCTGATGCTGGCTGTGCGCGATCAGCGGGACAAGGATGCCTTCGCGCGCCTTTTTGACCTGTTCGCGCCGCGCCTGAAAGCGATGATTATGAAGGGCGGCACACCCGCAGCCCAAGCTGAGGATATCGTGCAGGACGCCATGCTGTCGGTCTGGCGAAAGGCGGCTCAGTTCGATCCGCATCGCGCGCAGGCTTCAGGCTGGATCTATCGCATCGCCCGCAACCGAATGATCGACATCGCCCGGCGCGAGGCGCGCCCGGTGCCACAGGAATTGCAGACCGAGGCGACCGCGCCAGAGGAGGACCCCGGGCAAATTCTGGGGCTCAGTCAGGAAACGGATTTGCTTCGGCAGGCCCTTGCCGCGTTGCCGCAGAAGCAGCGGGAAATGATAGAGCGCGCCTATCTGGGTGAGCTGACCCACCAGGAGATAACCGAGGAAACCGGTCTTCCGCTTGGGACGATCAAGTCAAGGATACGCCTTGGACTAGAGCGGTTGAGACATGAATTGAAAGATCTGAGACCAACACCATGATGACACCTTCGCATCATATCCCCGAGCCGATGATGGCGGCCTACGTGTCGGGTAACCTGCCGTATCCCTATGCCATGGTCCTGGCCACGCATGTTTCGATGTGTGACGAGTGCCGCGCCCGCTACGAGGCCCATATGACCCTTGGCGGCGCTGTGCTTGAGACAATCGAGGCGCAGCCGGTGTCGGCTGGCCTGAAGTCCAGCATTCTGGCCATGTTGGACGACCCTACGCCGCCAGAGCCGCCCGCGCCGACGCAGCAGGGCATCTATCCTGCGCCACTGTCGCAGCTTCTGGGGCCGGAGGGCCCGCGCTGGCGCAAGGTTGGCATGGGGAATCGCCAGTCGATCCTGTCGAACGATGAGGAAGGCAGCTTGCGCCTGCTCTACATTCCTGCTGGACAGGCGGTGCCTGAACACAGTCACAACGGCATCGAACTGACGCTGGTGTTGCAGGGGAGTTTCTCGGATGAGGGCGGCACATTCGGGGTTGGTGATCTCGAAGTCGCTGACGAAAGCGACCTGCATATCCCGACGGCTGGGCCGGAAGCGCCGTGCATCTGCCTTGCCGCCACGGACGCGCCGCTGAAATTCTCGTCGATGATCCCGCGTCTGATGCAGCCGATCCTCAAGATCTGAATTACGCGACTTGTGGACCTGAGCAGCGCCCCCGGTACGTTCACCTGTGCCGGGGCTTTTTCATCTTTCGTCTTTCGTGCGCTGCGCTTGGAGCGCACGTTCCCGCTCTGGCCAGGTCGACTTGATGTAATCGAGGATTGCGTTGATCTCGTCATCAGACAGGGTTTCACGAAACCCCGGCATGCCGCTGTTCATGGAAATGCCGCGCGCTTCCATCAGGGCCTGCCCGCCGAATTTCGTGTAAAGAAAAAGCATCTTGTCGCCATGGTGCCAGGTGTGGCCGGTCTTGTCATGCGGTGGTGCCGGCAGCACGCCGTTCTCATCCGGCGAGCGCCAGTCCGGTTGCCCTTCCAGGTTTTCGCCGTGGCATGACGCGCAGTTTTCGGCATAAAGCGCCTCTCCGTCCGGTGCCGCGAGCCCCGGCCCGGAAAGTGCGGTCATTGCGGTGGCAAAGACGATTGTCCTGATCATTCGAAACGGTCCCTTTGGGTCTGGTTTCCAACGACCTAGCAAGTTCCGGCGCTGGAAGGTCAACTCGTGGTTCCGTCACATCCGCGTGAAACGAAAAAGGACCGTATCGGTGCGTTCAATAGTCTTTCTGGAAGTAGATCCCGATCCCGGTCTGGGTCTTGTTCCCTTCACGGCTGTCAGTACCGTAGTGCCCCTTTAGCTTGATCTGGTTGGTCACGTCATAATTCAGGTTGATGGTCGAGTCGCCGCGACTGTCGATCTCGACATTGGTGTAAAGCCGGTCGTTAATGTACTTGCCCAGCCGCAGGCCGGTTTCACCGTCGCTGTCAGTTGTGATGTCGATGTCGTCAATCCCCGTCGACTGGCGCAGGCGTTGCATGAAGCCGCCGCCGCCCCGCCCCGACAGCGTCGCCGCGGTTGAGGCAAGTTGCGCCGCCTGAACCGCCGAAATCTCCGTCAGGTCGCGGCCAAACAGGATCAGGGCTAGGACCTCGTCCTGCGGGCGCGAGGGTTCGCTTTCGAAGCGGAACACGGGCTCTGTAGCGGGGCCTTCCAGGATGATACGCAGCTTGCCTTCGTCGCTGTCCTCTTCGGCCACCATGTAAAGCGTTGGAATGAAGCTGCCCTGCATGGTGACGTCGCCATCGGTAAACTCGAACCGTTTTCCGACCAACCCAAGCCGTCCCCGGATCATCTCGAACCGGCCAGATGGCAGCACGTTGTTGGTGGTGCCGCCCAGCTCAATACGGCCCTTGTACTCGGCATCAACGCCCATGCCGCGCACGAAGATCTGGTTGTTGGCCACGACTGAGAGGTCCAGATCAAAGACCGGCCCGCCACCGCCGCCCGAAGTGCGGGTTTCCTGCACCAGCCCCGCACGTTTTCGGGTCTGCCGGACAGCACCGGACTCGCCGAAATGGGTGATCTCGGGGACATTTGCCGCCGCCGCGCCGCTGGCGGCTTGCAGGTTGATTTCGGTCGGGCCAAGAGCAATGTCGCCGGAAATCGTGCCCCCACCGGTCAGTGGACCACTGACGCGAACCTGGCCGTCAAGGATGGTGTGCAGAATGCGCGTATAGCGGAACACAGCGCCATTCAGCGTCGTTGTCAGGTCGGCGTTGAAAGGTGCGGATGTGTCGACGTTGCCGACCACAGTCAGGCTGCCGCCGTTCGAAAGGTTGGTCGTCAGATCAAGTGCCGCGGATGTGCCATTCAACTGCACGCCCGCATTGATTTCGGTCAGCGCAATTTGCAGCGCGGGAATGGTCAGACGCGCGTTCGAAGCGGTGACTTTTCCCGTCACCGACGAGACCGCAAGTGGGCCGTCCAGCACAAGGTCGAAGGTCACCGGACCGCGCAGCGCGTTTGGCTGCACCCGCCGGTTGGCAACGGCAAGTTCGGCATTGCCTTTGGCTGTCAGGTTCGCCCGAGAGCCATCCGCCGCGACTGTGCCGCTGACCGATGCCTGTGTTCCAAGCGGCCCGGTGGCATCAGCCGTGATGCCATAGCCCTCCGGCAGTTCGGCAATCTCGGCAACCACGGACGAGGGCCCCGCCAGTTCCGGGGCGAGCCATTCCAGCGTCCCGATCCCGGCGGCGATCTGCGCTGCCGCGGGTCCACCCTTGGGCAGATCAAGCTGACCCTCGACATTCAGGTCGCGGGGCCCCTGCGCGTTGGTAGTGAGGGCCCAGCCCTTTGACGTGCCCTGTCCAGTCAGGGTCATCGAGACCGGCCCGTCCATTTTGCTGACGAACCTGCCCATGTCATCAAGGTCGGCTTTAACCTGCAGGGTGCCTGCGTCGTCAGTGACGCTTGCCTGTCCTTCCACGGTCACCGCCCTGGTGTCGATGGCAAGTCGGCGAAGTTCGGTTCCCTCAGTGGTGCGCGCGGCTGACAGGATGACCTTCGATTGGCCTTCCAGCATCGGGTCGACACGTGTGTCCCCGATGCTCAGGTCCGATCCTGTAGCGGTGGCATCAATGTCGAACTCACCTGAAAGGGCGGCATAGGTGGCTTTGACCTCGGCCATGATCCCGCCCCCCAACGGTCGCCCCGCCAATGTCTGAAAACGGCTGATGTCCCGTGTCTGGGCCGTGATGTCGGCGGATAGTTCAATCTGGCTTTCAAGCCCCGAAACCTCAGCCGAACCCGAAACCACGAGGTCATCAGCGCTGAAGGCGAAATCGCGGATTATCAGGGGGGTGTCCTTGACCCAGTTCGCGGCGACAGTGAGCCGTGCAAAGGTGCCCAGGGCCTCGGTCAGGGAGGGGTCGCCGGTTTCCAGCCCGTTTACAACGACCGAGACCTCTCCATCCACGGCTACCGGGGCGTTCCGGCGGATGGTTCCGGTGCCGGAAATCACGGTCTGATCAAGCTTCATCGCATCGCGGGCAAATCCCGCAAGCTCTCCCTGAAGTGACCAGCCTTCGCCTTTGTCCTTGTCGTAACCCAGTACAAGGTCGGCGTGGCGCACAAACATCTTCGGCCCCGCTACCGGCAGGAGGACAAGACTGCCGTCGGGGTCCTTCATCGCCAGATCAAGCGCAAAGCGGTCGGGCATGTTGTTCGCCGCCAGCGCGAGGTTTCCAGTCAGGTTCAGCGAGGCAGATCGCAGGTGCAGTCGCTCGACATCCTTGCGGCCGTCAGGGTGCAGTCTGACTTTGCCGGAAAGCGACAGGTCGGTACCAAAGAAATCGCGATACTCCGGCGCGAACAAAGGCGTCAGGTCGCCCGCGACTGTCAGGTTGATGTCGCGCACGGGTTTCTGAACGACTTCGGTGCCATCCTTGTCAGGGTCATCGGCGGGCGCGTCCTCAAGCACGACTTGCCCGTCGTCCTTCTGGTCAACCACGGTGACGACACCCTGAAGGCGTGGCTCTCCGGCGCTGCTGAGGGCAATTGTCGCGGCGAAATTGCTGAGGGGACCTTCGCCTTGTACCTGAAGGCCGATTGCCGGGGCGCCGGGCAGCTTCATCAGGGTGGCGATGATGCCGTTTTCCGCCTCTTTCGCGTCCAGCCGGGTTTGCAGGATGCCTGTCGCATTGGCGTATGAGACATCCATCAGGATGCGCCCCTCGGGGCCGTCGAGCCGGGTAATGTCCAGCCCCGCGCGCCCTTCGCCTCCGGCCAGTCGCATATCTCCTTCCAAGGAGAGCGTGGCTTCTTGGCCAAGCACCGGCGCACCAAGCGCCACCATCGGTGCCGAAATCGACCCGATATTGATGCTGACGGGAAGCTCCGGCAGAGCAAATTCCGTGGCTTCTGCCGCTGGCGGTTTGCTTTCACTTTGGGGCAGGCGGGTCAGGGTGATTTCTGCGGCTGAAAGGCTCTCGATCTCGATCCGTCCAGCAAGAGTGGCCAGCCGGTCCCAGGTCAGTTCAACATCGGAAAGGGACAGCCAGATGCCATCCGTATCCGCGATTGTCAGGCTGTCCAGCGAAGCAGTCGAACTGAGCGCGCCGCGAAAGCCCTCAATTTCGACGATGCGTCCGTCTCCGCTGAGGGAATCCTGCAAGAAGCTGGTCAGGAAGTCCTTTTCCTCGGCCTGCTCCTGCGCGGTCGCGATGGGTGTCAGGGCAAGGCCACCGGCCACCACAAGCGCGGCAGGCAGGGGAGCGCGGCGAGAATAACTACCAAACATCAGAAAGCCTGCCCGATACCGACATAAACCTGAAGTCCATCCGCACCCGGGCCTGAAACCGGTCCGGCCAGGTCAAGGCGAATGGGTCCGATCCCTGTGTCATAGCGTACCCCGATCCCGGCACCCGACTGCCATGAACCGGACCCGTCATAAAAGCTTTCTGCGCCGACGTATCCAATGTCATAGAACAGAACCGTCGAGATCGTGTTGGTAATGCGGATGCGCGCTTCGCCCTGAAAGCCGACGAATGAACGGCCGCCGCTTTCCGCGGGTCCGGTAAACACTGAGTTCGATTGGTATCCGGTGCCCCGCACGGTGCCGCCTCCGCCGGACAGGAACAGCCAGTTCGGAGGCGTTTCCTGGATAGACGTTCCGACAATGGACCCCAGCTGAACGCGCCCCGCCAAGACCACGCGCGACTCGGTTCCCAGCGGGAAATAGCCGCGGCCATCCGCCGTGATCCGGGCCCCGTTGGCACTTGCCCCAAAACCAAGGAAAGGTGCAACCGTGCCACGCAGGTAGGTGCCCGAGGTCGGGTTGAGATCGTCGTTTCTGCGGTTCCACGTCATCGAGACAGGCAGGATCACGTTGTTCATGGTCCGCTTCCCGAAATCGTCATCCGCCCGCGAGTGCACGAAACCCAGGTCGATCGCACCTTGCAGCGTTTTTGAGAAATAGCGGCGCAGCCCAACCGACGCGGTGGCCTGATCAACAAGATACAGCCGTTCATCCAGACGCCGCAATTCGAGAAGCGCCGACAGATCAGTGTCGGGGTGGAAAGTAGCCGGGCGGCTGAATTCGGTTTTCAGGCGGTAGTCGTTCCCGCTGCCGGTTCCTCCAAGCCCCTTGATCTCACCCTCGATGCGCAACCGTTCAGCGCCACCAAACAGGTTGCGGTGGACCCAGAACCCGTTGAGGGTCAATCCCTCGTCGGATTCCAGTTCAAGGCCAAACCCGATGCGCCGCGGTTTTGCATCGCTGGTTTCCAGAACCATGTCGAGCGTATCGTCGGGATTTGGTGTTGCGGCCTCGGTCAGCGTGGCCACCGAGAATGTGCCGGTGCGTCGCAGCCGCCGCTGGATGCGCTCGACCTCGTCGGGGTGGAACTGCTTGCCTGTCGGCAGGGATACAATCTCGCGCAGGCGGTCCTCGCTTATGCGGCTTGAACCTGTGACAAGAAGAGCCCCGAAGCTCAGGCGCGGGCCGGGGTCCATTTCGACATCGACATCCAGTTCCCGCCGATTGTGATTGGCGGTCACTCGGTCCTGCGCAACGGCGGCCTTGGCGTGACCTTCGTTGCGCCAACCATCACGTGCCGTGCTGACGGCTTTCTGGATGGATGAAAGATGCGCGGTCTGGCCCTTGGCAAACTCTGGTGGCAGGGCAACACCCGGCGAAAGCGGCGCAACTTGTACGGTGCCCAGTTGGAATACCGGTCCTGCCGTGATGTCGAGTGTGACCATGTTGACCGAGCGGATACCAGAACCGGGAGGAATGTCCGCCGCTTCGCGCCCGTCAACCTTGATCTGGATGATCGGGCCATAATGCCCTGCCTCATAGAGAATGCCGATCAGCCGCCCATAGTCAGACTGCGCGGCAGCGATGATGTCGTCGGCGTCGGTGATGTCCGAGCGTCTGGCGTCGTAAACCAGTGACGCGCCCTTGATCCGACGCTCAAGCGCCTCGGCGCCTTCGTCGGTCTGCAATGTGATCTCAAACGCCTGGGCCGAAGTTGAGAATGCCAAAGTCAGCAGAGTGGCCGCCAAAGTCCTCAACGGTCTTGAGAGGGTCCCTTTCCCTGATCGCTTCATCACGTGCCCGCCGCCTCGGGGATAATGCTTTTTTCAATTCTCTGGATGGTAGCGCAAGCCCAAGGCCGTTTCCATGACGCGATTGCCGAATTGTGCTGTTTTTTGCCACAGGTCGGATCGACGTGACCCAAGGCGACTAGATGAATTGGTTTATACCATCTTGCCGTCGAAAGCGTCACAGTGACGTCGCTGGCACGACCCGGCAACGGGCTGGGGATCGCTTGACTCTTGTCCGGCGGGGCGTTCCAACTATTGCCGAATGACCAAGGTCACGAGACATGTCAAAGCCCGACCAACAGGGCGGATCAGGAGAGACCATGAAATACCACAAACCGCAGGATTTCGACGAGGCGTCGCGTCTTGCCGCAGGTGCCAAAGGTGCCACGCGGTTCCTTGCCGGGGGTACCGATGTGTTGGTGCAGATGCGCGCAGACGTTTTCACACCCGATGAAATCATCGACCTGAAGCATATTCCGGGCGTCAAGGACATCACTCGCCGCGCGGATGGCGGCTGGACCATCGGCATTGCAGTGTCTGGCGCCGAGATGAGCGAACATGCCGACCTGCATGCAGAGTGGCCGGGCCTTGTCGAGGCGATGGACCTGATCGGTTCGACCCAGGTGCAGGGCCGGGCCACGCTGGTTGGCAACCTGTGCAACGCCTCGCCCGCGGCTGACAGCGTGCCGGCGATGATCGCCGCCGGGGTGACGGTCACGGTGACCGGGCCGAACGGCAGCCGCGAAGTTGCGGTCGAAGACATTCCGACGGGGCCGGGCAAGACCGCTTTGGCGCGGGGTGAACTGATTTCGGCAGTGAATATTCCTGCGCGCGGCGACCATGGCGGCGATGCCTATGAACGCTTCATTCCGCGCACGGAAATGGACATCGCGGTGGTTGGCGTTGGCATCAACCTGCGTCTTGATGGCGACACTGTGACTGAGGCCCGTGTTGGGCTTGGGGCAGTGGCGCCGACCGCTTTGCTCGTGCAAGAGGCCGCAGACGCGATCATCGGAACCACGCTGGACGACGCCGCGCTGGACAAGCTGGCCGCAGCCACCAGCGCCGCCTGCAAACCGATCAATGACAAGCGCGGCACGGTCGAGTTCCGCACCCATGTCGCGGGCGTTCTGGCCCGCCGGGTGGCGTTGACCGCCTACAAGCGCGCGAAAGGATAAGACGATGAGCAAGATCCATGTAACCACCACCGTCAACGGCGACGAGGTCGAGTTCCTCTGCGACAGCCGCGAAACCCTGCTCGATGTCCTGCGTGACCGCCTGAACCTGACCGGCGCGAAAGAGGGCTGCGGCACCGGCGACTGCGGGGCCTGCTCGGTCGAGGTCGACGGCCGTCTGGTCTGTTCCTGCCTGATGCTGGGGGCCGAGGCCGAAGGCAAGTCGATTGCCACGGTCGAGGGCATCGCCGAGGGTGAAGAACTGCACCCGCTTCAGAAGAAGTTTATCGAGTATGCGGCCCTGCAATGCGGCATCTGTACGCCGGGTATCCTTGTCGCGGCCAAGAACCTTCTGGAACGGAACCCTGACCCGACCGAGACCGAGGTCCGCTATTGGCTGGCGGGCAACCTCTGCCGTTGTACCGGGTATGACAAAATCATTCGCGCCGTGATGGACACGGCCAAAGATATGCGGGAGGCATCGTAATGGCTCTGGACGAATACAAGCCGCAAAAAGGCGGCACCGAATACGATCCCGAGAAGACCGAGTTCACCTTTGTCGGCACCCGTCCAGACCGCCCGGACGGATTGGACAAGGTGACCGGGCGCGCCAAGTTCGGCGCGGACATGTCGGCGCCAGGGATGCTTCATGCCGCCATCGTGCGCAGTCCGCACGCCCATGCGCGCATCGTTAAGATCGACACCTCGAAGGCCGAGGCGATGAAGGGTGTGAAAGCCGTCGTCACCCGTGCAGATTTCGCCGACGACATCCCGTTCAAACCGGGCATGGGTGGCGAGCTTTGGAACGTGCTGGAAAACGTCATGGCGGGCGAGAAGGCGCTTTATGACGGTCATGCCGTGGCTGCCGTTGCCGCGACGTCTGCACTTGAGGCGCGCGATGCTGCCAAGCTGATCGAAGTGGAATACGAAGTCCTGCCGCATGTCACGGATGTCGACAAGGCAATGGCGCCGGATGCTCCCGTGATCCGCGCCGGCACCCGCGACCGGTCGGTTCCCGAAGGGTTCAACGAAAACGTCGTCCGCTATCACGAAAGCGGTCACGGCGACGTCGAAAGCGGTTTTGCCGAGGCCGACCTTGTCATCGAGGACCATTTCAAGACCGAGGCTACGCATCAGGGTTACATCGAGCCGCATGCCTGCCTTGCGATGCTGGGCAACGACGGCAAGGGCGAATTGTGGTGCTGCACCCAAGGTCACTGGAACGTGCAGAAACTTTGCGCCGCGCTGGTCGGAATCGAGCAGAGCCAGCTGCGCGTCACCGCCTCGGAAATCGGTGGTGGCTTCGGTGGCAAGACAGCCGTGTTCATCGAACCCGTTGCACTGGCTCTGTCGCGCAAGGCCAACCGCCCGGTGAAACTGGTCATGTCACGGTCCGAAGTATTCCGCGCGACCGGCCCGACCGCGTCGACCTCGATGGATATCAAGATCGGCATGAAGAAGGACGGCACCATCACCGCCGCCCAAGGCACGTTCCGCCTGCAGGGGGGCGCATTCCCCGGCGCGCCGTGCGAATTCACCGCCATGTGCGCTTTCGCGCCATATGCTTTGGAGAACGTGCATCAGGTTGGCTATGACGTGATGACCAACCGCCCGAAACAGGCGGCTTATCGCGCGCCGGGTTCGCCTATGGCGGCCTTCGCGGTGGAGTCTGTCATTGACGAATTGTGCAAGCAGCTGGACCTGGACCCGATCGAGGTGAGGCTTAAGAACGCATCGAAGGAAGGCACCAAGGCCAGCTATGGCCCGCGCTTCCAGCGTATCGGCCTTGTCGAAACGCTTGAGGCGGCGAAGGCGCATCCACATTACTCGGCCCCGCTGAAACCGGGTCAGGGGCGCGGGATTTCCTGTGGTTTCTGGTTCAACCATGGTGGCGAGACGTCGGTCACGCTGGCCATGTCGGAAGACGGGTCGGCGCAGTTGATGGTTGGTACGCCCGATATCGGCGGCAGCCGTGCGTCGATGGCGCTGATGGCGGCGGAAGAACTGGGTATCCCATACGAAAACATCCGTGTGACCATCGCTGACACCGCATCGCTTGGGTATAACGAGGTCTCTCACGGCAGCCGCGTGACCTATGCCAGCGGTCTGGCAACCATTCAGGCGGCGCGCGACACTGTGCGCAAGCTGAAAAAACGCGCCGCTGACAAATGGGGTATCGATGAGGATGCGGTCTATTGGGAAGACGGATATGCCAAGCCGTCAGGCCCCAATGCGGGTGAGTTCGAGCCGATGCATATCTCGAAAATCTGCGCCAAGATGGGGGCGACCGGTGGTCCGATCGTCGGCCATTACGAGGCCACGCCGGAAGGTGCAGGCGTCAGCTTTGCCACCCATATCGTCGATGCGGAGGTTGATCCCGAAACCGGCAAGACATCCGTTGTGCGCTATACCGTGGTGCAGGATGCGGGCAAGGCCATCCATCCGACCTATGTTGAGGGCCAGTATCAGGGCGGCGCGGCGCAGGGCATCGGCTGGGCGCTGAACGAGGAGTACATCTATGGCGAGGACGGGCGGCTGCAAAACAGCGTCTTCCTGGATTATCGTATTCCCGTCGCTTCGGACCTGCCAATGATCGACACGGTGATCGTCGAAGTGCCGAACCCGGGCCACCCATATGGTGTGCGCGGTGTTGGCGAAACCTCGATCTGCCCGCCGCTGGCCGCGATTGCCAATGCAGTCTCGGCCGCTGCCGGTGCACGCCTGCGCGAACTTCCGATGTCGCCACCGCGCATTCTGGCGGCGCTCGAAAAACAGGCCAATGGTTAAGGTCCATCTCTGGTCCGGCCTGCGCGCCTTTGCGGGCGGGGCTGAGGTGGTCGAGGTCGAGGCCACGACCATTGGCGAAATGCTGGATGCGCTGGTCGCGGCGCATCCGGGTCTGGAAGACGCGATCGAGGCGGGGGTTTCCGTCTCGATCGACGGTCGCATCATCGCTGCGGGATTGACCGAGGCTGTTGCGCCGGAAAACGAGATCTATCTGATGCAACGGTTGAAAGGGGGCTGAACCGCCCCTTTTTGCCGGATTTGATGTGCTTTCGGGCACATCGCGGCGCAACGGCGGCGGATGCAACGCCTCACCCGCCACTGTGGGCTTTGCGCATGCCCGACCTTGTCCTAGACTTGGGTCCAAATTGACTCGGGTTGGATTTGAGGCAGGACGTGATTTCAATCAACAGGTCAGGATTGGCCGCCGCCGCGATGGGGTTTTTTCTGACCGCCTGCGCCGCCGTGAATGAACCGATCAACGCGCCTGGCCAAAGCGCGGATGGCACTGTCAGCATTGCCGGGGCCGGGGCGGGGAATCGCGACGATGTCTTTGTCGGACTTGCCTTCTCGGGCGGAGGCACACGGGCGTCGGCCTTTGCCTATGGCATGCTGGACGAATTGCAGCGCCGCACCGGGAACAGCGCCAACCCCTATGGCGTGCTGACGGATGTGCGGCTGGTTTCCGGGGTTTCGGGCGGGTCGGTCACTGCGGCCTGGTTCGGCTACAAGGGCCCTGCCGGCCTGAAAGGCTATCGCGAGAACTATCTGTTGAAGGATGGCGAGGTCCATATGGCCAATTCCGCCTTCAACCCGGTGACCATCGTCAAGGGGCTGTCAGGTGGCGCCAATGACCGCAACACCTTTGCCCGTTTCCTGGACGAGACCCTGTTCAAAGGCGCGACCTATGGCGATCTGCATCGCAAGTCACGGATCGCGACCTGGATCAACGCCTCTGATGTGGCAAACAACACGCCGTTCCTGTTCTCGCCGGAGACCTTCAATGCACTTTGCAGCGACCTGTCGAAACTGCCGATTTCAGAAGCGGTCGCGGCCTCGGCGGCCTTCCCGCTGGTGTTCTCGCCAATTGTCCTAAAGGCGCATCAGGACTGCAATTATCGCCCCCCCGACTGGTTGGTAGCGGCCAAGAACAACCCCGAGGCGACCTCGGCGATGCGGGCCTATGCCGCGACATTGGAAAGCTATCGCGATCCGTCGCGGGTACAGTATGTGAAACTGCTGGACGGCGGAATTACCGACAATTTCGGGACGACCGGTATGGCAGTGGCGCGGGCCAAGGCACAGACGCCGTATGGGCCGCTTTCGAAGAAAGAGGCCGTGCGAATCCGGCGCATGCTGTTTCTTGTCGCCAATGCAGGGGTCAGCAAGGATTACGGCTGGACGCAGCAGGTCAAGGGGCCGGGTGCAATGGAACTTGCCATGTCCATTGTCAACTCGTCTATGGGATCGGCGACCCGCGTGGGCTATGACGTCATGCGCCTGTCGCTCGACCAGTGGCATGAGGACCTGATCAAGTTCCGCTGCGACCTGTCCATGGACGAAGTTGCCGAATTGCGCGGATCGGTCGAGGGCTGGGATTGCCAGGACATCAAGCTTTTCGTCGGCGAAGTCTCGGCCGATGCACTGGATCCGGCGATGCGCAACAAGCTGAACGAGATCCCGACACGGCTGCGGCTTGAGCCCGAACAGGTGGACACAGCGATCGCTGCTGCCCGCCAATCGCTGGGCCGCAATGCCGAGTTCAACGGCTTTCTTGCCAGCCTGAAAGAGGCGCCGAGCCCGCCTGCAGGCGCGCGGCGGATCACTCCGGTCAGCAACTGATACGCTTCCCTGCAAAGGCCGCGTTGCGGTGCCGCCAACGGTGGGGCGCGGCCTTCGTAGGGTGAGAGGCAGTACTTGTTCCAAGAGCAAAAGCGCCATTTGCGCTTGCCGACAGACGCGCGATTAGCGCAGGGTTGCCCGGCTGGAGTTGCGCATGGACCCTCATTACGAAACCGAAGCGGTTTTGGACAGCCGCTATAGCTGGCTCAGGCTGGGGCTTACCCTGGCCATCGCGGTAGTGGGCAATGTCGGCATGTGGGCGATCATCGTGATCCTGCCAGCGGTGCAGGCAGAGTTCGCCATCGCCCGCGCGGATGCATCGTTGCCTTATACTGCGACGATGGTGGGGTTTGCGCTGGGCAATCTATTGATCGGTCGTGCGGTGGATCGGTTTGGCATCACCCCAGCAATGATCGGCGCGGCGCTGTTGATTTCCGGTGGCTACGGGCTGGCTGCGCTGTCGCCGTCCTTGTGGGTCTTAAGTCTGGTGCAGCTGTTCATCGGATTTGGCACGGCGGCGAGTTTCGGGCCGCTCATCGCCGATATCTCGCTCTGGTTTCTCCGCAGGCGGGGAATTGCGGTGGCGATAGCAGCCAGCGGAAACTATTTGTCGGGGGCAATTTGGCCAATCCTTCTGAGTGGCGTGCTTGCGGATCACGGGTGGCGGACTGTCTATACGGTGTTGGCGGCTGTGACGGTTGTTGTGGTGATCCCGGTCGCGCTGGCGCTGCGACGCCGGGTGCCGCTTGAGGCAACGGAAGCGTCGGACGCGGCTTCGGGGCACCGGGTGCGCGCCACGACATTTTCGCCCCGCGTGCTAATGTGGCTTCTTGGGCTGGCCGGGGTCGGGTGCTGCATGGCCATGTCCATGCCGCAGGTTCACATCGTCGCCTTTTGCGTGGATCTAGGCTATGGCCCGGCGGTCGGGGCCGAGATGCTGTCGTTGATGTTGCTGGGCGGGGTGGTGTCCCGGTTGATCTCGGGACTTGTGGCTGACCGGCTGGGCGGGGTGATGACATTGCTCATCGGGTCGACGCTGCAATGCATCGCGCTTTTCCTCTACTTGCCGTTTGACGGGTTGGTGTCGCTTTATGTCGTCAGCCTTGTGTTCGGGCTTAGCCAGGGGGGAATTGTACCGTCCTATGCCATCATCGTGCGGGAATACATGCCGGCAAGAGAAGCGGGCGCCCGGGTCGGTTTCGTGTTGATAGCGACGATCGTGGGCATGGCTCTGGGAGGCTGGATGTCGGGATGGATCTATGACCTGACCGGCAGCTATCAATGGGCGTTTTTGAATGGGATCGGCTGGAACCTGCTGAATATCGCCATCATGGCGATGATCCTGATGCGTGGGCGTCGGCAAGTCCAGCAGGTCACGAATTGACGGTTTGACTTGATCGACGCCCCGTGCGCTGGCACTCTCTTGCCATGATTGTGCCCGTTATTCTTTTTCTCCTTTCGAGCATTGCTGTTTATTACGGGTTCTTTGTCTCGGGCTGGGAGGACATCCAACTTGTCGGTGGGGCCTCTGCCCTGGCCAGCCTGTTTCTTGTCATCCGCGCGTGGCAGCGCCCCAAGCCAGAGACACGCCCCGGCCGTGACAAGGCAAGATCCAAGACGGGCCGGATCATCGTCGATGGATCAAACGTGATGTATTGGAAGGACAATACGCCAGACTTGTCAGCCGTCCGAGAGGTGGTGAAAGAACTGAAATCACGCGGGCTGACACCGGGGGTGATGTTTGATGCCAATGCCGGGCATCTGATCTTCGGAAAATATGTACACGACCGGGGCTTTGCGCGGCATCTGGGAATGAACGTGAATGAGGTCATGGTCGTCCAGAAGGGCACGCCGGCGGACCCGCTCGTCTTGCAGGCTGCGATCGAAATGGATGGGCGCGTGGTCAGCAATGACCGTTTCAGGGACTGGCATAGCCAATTCCCCGACATAACCCGCCCCGGCTTTCTGATCCGGGGTGGTTATGACAACGGCAGGCTTTGGCTGGATCTGGACGGCACATCCGACGCGCCATAGTGGGCCAAAGGAACGAGAATCCCACTAAACCAAACGGGCATTCGGACGCCCGGTTCGACCCTGCGGCGCCCATTGTTGGTTCTGACCACACATGCCCAACCGGGTATCGTCAGGCGAACTCTATCCCGTCGTCGATCAGGTCTTCCGCGGACTCAGGCTCATCAAGGATGGGATCGTTCAACGCGAGAGAGGCGATCAGCGCGGACGGATCCTCGGCGGCGTCAAGGACACCGTTCTCAATCGCCTCATCATAGGCGGCCAGCACGTCCTCGGCGTTTTCGAAGCCGCCTTCCGGCGCGTCGATGCGGAACAGTTCTATGGGATAGCCCTGCGGACCGAACTCATAGAACACAACGGTTTCCAGTTCGGCAATGTCGCCATAGGGGTCATCTTCAAAGGCAGCAAGGAATGAGTCAAACGTGTCATCTTCGCCCTCACCAAGATCGCCCTCACCGATATACAGGCCATCCGTGATGATCCCGTCCTCGTTGGTCTCGTAGCCAAAGCCGACCTTTTCGAACATGGGTTCCTCGGGGTCTTCCGGGGCGTCGGGTTCTTCGGGATCGTCCGAAACGGCCTTGATCGAGCCGGACTCGGTAGTGGTTGACGTGGCCCGGATGCCGAAGACGTCGATATCGTCAAGGCCGTCGATATCCAGTTCAACTGTCAGCGTATCCCCTTCGCCGACATAGGTTTCTTTGTCCGTGCCCGCACGTCCCAGACCGGGCCGGCTGAGTTCGACGGCTTCATCCCACTGGATGTCCTGCCCGTCCAGACGGGCACCGTTCATATTCAGCGGCCCGCGAAGTGCCGCGCCGCCGCCGGAAAAATCGTCGTCGCCGAAAAAGATCGCGTTTACGTCCATTGCGCCTTCGACGACGGTAATGTCGGCATAAATTGCACCGCTTTCTTCATAGACGGTGACTGTGTAGGAAAGGCCGTCCACCTCATAGGTGAAGATCTTTGATGGCATGTCTGCTTCCTCTGCTCGCAATCGGATAGGATTTGTATGTGCCCCCACACACATACGACCGTCGTGGATTTGGGCAGCCTACGGCAGCAGCGACCAAATATCGCCACCTTTTCGCCACATTTCCTCGTCTCTGGAGAAACACTCTGTTTCCCTTTTTCCGGGCGGCGAAAGGATTCGCAGTCACAAAGAAAAACGCCGCCCAGTTTCCAGAGCGGCGTTCTTGAAAATGCGGTGACCTTGGGAGCCATGCCCCTCGGGGTCTCGATTGAACGCTCAGTTTTTGGCAACAAGCTTGCCGTTGAACCTGCCGCTATTGGTTCGCGGCGGCGTCCAGAAGCGTAGGAACTGCCTCTAGGAATAGGAGCGTGTTCATCCGCTCGGATTCGGTTTGTGGGTACCCACTGTTCATTGCGATCACCGTATCGGTGGCAGGCTCCATCACCAAGGTCTGCCCATGGATTCCGACAAATGCTATGATCTTGTGTCCCTTGATGTTTAGGACGCGGATCTGATCCTTGTACCACCCGTCGGGTGCAAGCGCCGCTTCCTTGCCCGGCGTCCATGCAGCGCGGACGCGGTCGTTCCCCTCGAAGATGGCTGTAATGAACTCTTCGGGCACAACCTGTTCGCCCAGATAATTGCGTCCACCATTCAGAAACACTCTACCAACGCGTGCCAGATCGCGGGTCCGCATGTTCAACCCACCTGATGCCACGGTATTCCCCTCTGCGTCCGCCATCCAGTAGGCTGGGCCTTCGGCGCCGATTCGCGACCAGAGTCGATCGTGCATGTACTCGGCCAGTCCGACACCCGTCACTGCCTCGGTAACTAGGCCGAGGACTTCGGTGTTCGGGTCTTGATACTGGAAATGGGTGCCCGGCTCGAACTTCCGGCTATCAATGGTGACAAGGTAATCGGTGATTCCGTGCAGGCCACTGTCATTGGGGCCATTCCATTCCTGCGATTGAGTGAAACGCGGATCCCAAGACTTGAACGGCGGGGTCTTGATGTTCAGGCCGGAATTCATGTCGGCGACATCCTGAATTGATACGCCTTCAAAGGCTGTTCCTGCAAATGCCGGCAGATAAGTTTGCACCGGTTGGCTCATGTCAAGAAGCCCTTCGCTTGCGGCGATTCCAGCCAGCGTTGCCGTAAAGGATTTCGTGACCGACATGTCCAAATGGGTTGAGGAGGCGGTCATGCCGTTCCAGAAATGCTGGTGAAGAAGGCGGTCACCTTTCAAAATCACCATGGTATGGTTTTTCAATCGATCTCGCAGCAACGTTTCAAGGTTGATCGCGCCATCTGCATCATGCGCTATCAATGACCCAAGATCGATTGATCCGGTTGCGTCTTGCCAAGACTCCGGCGCAAGATTGCTACCTGGTGAAATTTCATAGTGCCTTGTGAACCGGTAGGCATTTGGAAATGTGGTGGCAGCATGTTCACCATTGTCCCAGTTTGCCTGTGAAATCCCGAACGGTTCCACCTGTGCCAGAAAATCTGAATCGACGGGGCGCAGGTCATTTGCAATTGCGGGTTGAGTTAGCGACAAAAGCGCTAGGGCAAGCATGGAAGACTTCATCGAATAGGTCCTTCAAGAAATTTGAAATGCGAGGTTTCTGGCGCGTCTCCAACCCTTCGTGCAATCTAGGCTTGCATCATCGACGGTTAAAGTCTTCATCCAGGTTTTTGTGATCTCAATTGAATTTTCTTGCGAACCAGAACAAAAAACGCCGCTCTGTTTCCAGAGCGGCGTTTTCGTCGAAACGGCGAAAGCGGGTCTTAGAAGCCCAGGCCTTCGTATTTCTTTTTGAATTTCGACACGCGGCCACCGGCGTCCATCAGGCGGGTGTTGCCGCCGGTCCATGCCGGGTGAACGGTGGGGTCGATATCAAGCGACAGCGTGTCGCCTTCCTTGCCCCAGGTCGAACGCATCTTGATGATGGTGCCATCGGTCATCTTGACGTCGATGAAGTGGTAATCGGGATGGGTGTCTTTTTTCATGATACCACTCCTTAGGCTTTTTTGGGCTTGTAGTGGGCGTCTTCCGCGATACGGGCCGATTTACCACGGCGCGAACGCAGATAGTACAGTTTGGCGCGGCGGACGCGGCCACGACGGACAACTTCGATGCTTTCGATGTTGGTCGAGTGCAGCGGGAACACACGCTCCACGCCTTCGCCAAAGGAAATCTTGCGGACGGTGAACGAACCGGCGATGCCTTCGCCGTTTTTGCGGCTGATGCAGACACCTTCATAGTTCTGCACGCGCGAACGCGAGCCTTCGGTCACCTTGTAGCCGACGCGGATGGTGTCACCGGCTTTGAAATCGGGGATGTCTTTCCCCAGGGCGGCAATCTGTTCCGCCTCGATCTGTGCGATCAGGTCCATCGCATTTCTCCTAACTGCTCGTGGTTGATCCACGAAGTTTGTGCCGCCTCAGAGCTCTTGGTCTTCGTCCGGGTCCGCATGTTGCGCCCGCCAGAGATCAGGTCGTCGTTCCTTTTGTTGTCCCGGCGGTCCGAACCGGTGGGTCAGGGCGGAAGAAGGCCCGTTTCCATTCCCCGGCAAAAACGCCAAAACGACCCGAGTCGGGTTACCGATCGGGAACGGGCGGTCTATAGGCCGATCGGCGCGGTCGCGCAACCCCTCAATCGGGTTTCAGCCATAGTGAAAGATAGGGTTCAAGGCGCTGGGACAGGGGCGTGGTGTTGCTGAGGGCGCAGAAATTCAGCGCCATCGCGTTCACCATGAAGGCCTGGACGCCCTCGGCCAGTATCTGCGGAGATGCATCGCGTCGGAAGCTGGCGCTGTCGACCCAGTTTTCCAGAACGTGCTGCAACTTGTGAAAGGTCATTGCGATCGGACCTATTTCTTCGATGGCGGCGGCCCCGGAATGGCGGACGATCACGTCAAACACGTAGCGTTCACATGTCATCAGCTGCATCAAAGGATCAAGCGTTGCTACCATGTCGGCAACCGTGGCAGGCGCGGGAGCAGCGGCAAGGTCATCAAGGCAGGCATCGATCCTTACCCCGATCAGGTGATCCATCAGTGCGTCTTTGTCGCGGAAATGGGCAAAGAACGTTCCCTTGGCCACACCCGCGCGCTGCACGACCTCTTCCACGCGCAAAGCGCCATATCCGGTTTCGGAAATCACCTGCCGCGCCGCATCGATCAGACGTGCGCGGGTTTTCAGGGTGCGGGGTTGGATCGCTTCTTTCATACCGCTTTGTCGCATGGTTTGTGACCGCGGTCAAAAAAGTAAGTTGACCGCGGTCAATTTTTGCGCAAATAAAATGACCGTGGTCAATTATGGAGTGAACTCATGCCTCGAAAACGCATACTGGTGTTGAACGGACACCCTGCCGAAACCTCGCTATCGCGGCAGATGGTGTTGGCCTATGCCAAAGGTGCCGCAGATCAGGGGCATGATGTGCGTGTCCTGCATCTGCGCGATATGGATTTCGACCCGGATTTCGGCTTCGGCGGGTTCAAGACGTCAAAGCCGCTTGAACCGGACCTTGAGAGCTTCCTGAACGACCTGGAGTGGTGCCAGCATTTCGTGATGGCCGCGCCCATGTGGTGGGGTGGTTTGCCAGCCAAGCTGAAGGGGTTGATCGACCGGGCCTTTATGCCGGGGCGCACGTTCAACTCTCGCGGTAACGGCTTGCCCGAGCCGCTTCTCAAAGGACGCAGCGCGCATGTGATCCTGACCTCGGACAGCCCGTGGTGGTATTTCCGTTTCCTGCTGCACCGGCCGCTGTTCTGGCAGATCAAGCGCCAGATTCTGGAGTTTGTCGGCTTCAAGCCGGTGACCTTCCAGCATTTCGCGCAGGCCAGTCATCCTGACCCGAAGACCGTCGACAGCTGGCTGGAAAAGGTCGGCCGGTCAGGGGCGGCAGTGGCCTGACGGCATTGATACAACTCGGCGAGGGTGTCGGTTATTTGTCCGTCTGCACAAAGCTGCCGTCCCAGTCCTCGGGCGGCGGATTGGCGACAAAAGTCTCGATCCGCTCCTGATACCGCACGGCAACAGGATCGTCGGGCCAATTCGCCACGAAGGACGTGACCGCGTCCCTTGCGGCGGGCCAGTCTCGGGCAAGGTACAGGGTCATCACCTGCTGCCAGTCCGCAAGCCTCGCCATCAGCGCCGGGTCATCCGACCCTTTCTCTGCGATCAGCTCGTGGATGCGAAGCTGGGTCGAGGTGCCCGCAGGCACGGTGACGTCGACAAGGCGCAAGTGAAATTGTTCTTGCACCCGTTCGGCCACGGGGTCGGTCACGAGGATGCGGGTGCCGTATTTCTTGTTCAGCCCCTCCAGCCGCGACGCCAGGTTTACATCCGTCCCAAGCGCCGTGTATTGCATCCTGCTGTCCGAACCGACATTGCCGACAAAGACCTGACCGACATGGATGCCAAAACGAGTATAGGTCGGGAATAGCGACGGATTGCCCTGTGCATCGCCGGTTTGACCGTTCTCCCAAGTGGCGCAGGCCAGTGCCGCGCGGCAGGCATGCAGTGTGTGGTCAGGGTCACGCTGTGGGGCGTTCCAGAAGGCCATCACCGCGTCGCCAATGAACTTGTCCACCGTGCCGCCAGTCTCGGTCACGCATTGGGACATGGCGCCGAAATAGGTCGATAGGTCCTTGAACACGACATCGGCGGGCAGGGCCTCGGATTTTGACGAGAAGCCTTCGATATCGGTGAACATCAGTGTCGCTGCGCGCATCTCGCCGCCGATTTCCATGCTCTTGCCCGAGGACAGGATCGACTGCACCAGATCCACAGGCACAAACGCCTTGAAACTGCGCAGCCCGCTTTTCATGTTTGCAACTGACTGGGCGAGGTTGTCGATCTCGGCAATCGGAGACCGAAGAGAGAATTCGCCGTCCAATTCGAATTGGCGGATGCGGCGGGTTTCCGAGATTACCCGGCGCAGGGGCGCGGTGATGCGTTGGGACAGTACCGCCATGCCTGCGATGGCGATCAGCGCGTAAAGCAATGAAAACCCGACCGTCTTGATCGTCGATTGCCGAATGCCGCCGATCAGTTCGGCACGGTCGGCAAGAACGCCGATGCTCCAGGCTTGGCCAAACTCGCGCGGGAAGGGGCGGAACGAGGCAAGGAACGTGCGGTCGCCCCCGACCCTGAAGCTTTCGTCGCGCGTTTCAAGATAATGCCGGATTGCGCCATCCACACCCGCCGCAAGGTCACCGTCATCATCGCCTGCCTCGGTCTCGGCGCCGACAATGACTTCACCGCTGTGGTCGATGATGAACACCCGACCGTTTGCGCCGACAGTCTTTTCGGCAAGGTAATGGGACAACCCGTCCAGCGTGATGTCGGCGCCGACCACCGCGATCACTTCGTCATTGTCGTTGCGCACCCGCTGCGACACGGTCAACCCGGTGCGTCCCGTGGACGCAAAGACATATGGGTCAGACAGTGCCAGGCCCGTTCGCTCTACCGCCCGGGCATACCAGGGCCGCTGCCGGGGATCGAACGGTTTCCCTTTGATCTCGGTTTCCGAGAAATAGTGCCAGATCGAAAACTGACGCTCGCGGAATGCCGCCGGTGCGATGTCGATCTTGCGTACCAGATAAGTGCCAAGGCGTTCCGGGTTGTCACCTTCGGCCAAAGGGTTGCGCGCGACCTGGCTGAACTGGCCATGATGGGCAAAGGCGACATAGATGCTGGTGACTTCTGGCATTGCCCGCAAAAGGCGAAATAGGTGAAGGCGTCCTTCGTCTGCGGTGAAGTCAATATGCCCGTCCTGAACAAGAAACGCCGTGGTCCTGACCGAGCGGCCGACGGGGGCAAACAATGTGGTGACGCTGCGCTCGACATCGGCTGCGACATCCTCCATCGACTTGGTGGCTGTCGCGACGGCCAGCTGAGAGGCGCTGTAGAACAGGTAGCCGACGATGCCCGCGATCAGCAGAAGAGTGGCGATGGAATAGGCCGTGGCCAGCCCCACATGCAGCCTGATCCTTGCCCGCATCACGCACTCCTTGATGGCGGACTTACCCCCGCCGCGCCAATTCATCCCACCCTACGCGGTGGTTTCCATCAGATCGTGTCGACCATAGCGTGTCCTGTGCGCCAAAGTCTTGCGAAACTTGGGCGCAGGAAATCAGTCGTCGCTGCCGCCGTCGTCGCCTTTCTGCGCTCGCCACATGTCGGGGCGGCGGGTGCGGGTCAGTTCTTCGGACTGTGCGCGGCGCCATTCGGCGATCCTGCCGTGATGCCCCGACATCAGCACCTCAGGAATAGCATGGCCGCGCCATTCGGCGGGACGGGTGTATTGCGGATGTTCCAGCAACCCGTTCGAGTGACTTTCCTCGGCAATTGACTCTTCATTGCCGAGAACCCCGGGCAACAGCCGCACCGTGGCGTCAATCATCGCTTGCGCCGCGATCTCGCCCCCGGTCAGGACGAAATCGCCAAGGCTGACTTCTTCGATGTTGTAATGGTCGAGAACCCTCTGGTCGACGCCCTCGAAGCGGCCACATAGCAGCATGACCCCATCCGCCCGCGCCCAGTGGCGGGCTGTGACCTGATCAAAACGGCGTCCGCGCGGGCTGAGATAGACCATTGGAATATTGCCGCGCACGCCGCGCATCGTGTGGTCGATGGCGTTGCCAAGTACATCAGGGCGCAGCACCATTCCAGCGCCGCCCCCCGCAGGGGTATCATCGACGTTGCGATGTTTGCCTTCGCCAAAGCTGCGCAGGTCCGTGGTCTCGATCTGCCACTTGCCGTCCTTCAGCGCTTTCCCGGTCAGACTTTCACCTAGGACGCCGGGAAAGGCGTCGGGAAACAAGGTGATGATACGCGCGGTCCAGACCCCGGCAAGGCGCGGGTTCTGTTCCATCAGATCGCGCGGCTTCAGGCTGGCGGTGATGGATTTGCGGCCGTGGCTGCGCAGAGGTTTTGTGTCGTCGCTCATAGAGCGTTCCTTAGCCTGAAAAGGGTTGGGGCAAAAGCCCTGCTCAGGCTTGGGACGTCCGCTTTTCCAGCAAGGCGCGTTTGGCCGCGGCGCGACGATCGCGGTCAGGTTCGGCGCGGTTGATCGCCAGAAACGCGGCACGGGTCTCTGCATCCAGCCGGGTGTTCGCGCGCCCGACGGCCGTCAACCCTGCCAGCGCATCGTTCCCCAGTCCGGCCAGTCGCAAGATCGGGGCGGCGGGGCCAAGCCGCTCGTCGGCTGTTGCCTCAAGCGCCAGCGCCGTTACGGGCACCGGGGCCACGGCATCTGCGATCCGGTCCAGCTCTTTGGGAAACCCGCCCCATCCTGACATCTGGTTACGGAATGCCTCCAGGTCATCGGTCATCGCCCCCGCTTTGACATGTTCCCAATAGGCGCTGTCGATCCACGTATCGCGGGCGCGGGTGGTATAGACAAACCGCAGCCGTTCCGCGCCATACCGTGCCCCGAATGCCGCCACGATTTCCTGAACCAATGGCACAGCCGCGCGGTAGTCGACTATCCCGTCGCGGCCGGGAAGGTGGCCTGACAATTCCTCGGCCGAGACGATCAGGCCACGCCTTTCCAGCGGCGGAAGATCGGCAACGATCCGGTGCACCCTGTCACCGAACTTGGCCAGCCCGACAGGATCAGCCGAAGCGGAATAGCCCCGCGCAGCATCCACCGCCGGCCGCAGCTTCCAGCGCAGCAGAACAGGAAAGCCGAGCTTGCGCAGCGCCGCCTTGTTCTCGCGCAGGACACCCTGAACAGTGCTTGTCCCGGTCTTGTGAAACCCAGCGTGAATCAGAATGGGTGGACTGGTCATGGCGATCGGTGTCCGGCAATCCGATAGAGTTCGTCCCGGAACGGTCCCGGGTCCGGGTAGTCGAGATTTTCCACCATCGGCACCGCCAGCCGCGCCAGTTGGCGGTCCTGGTTGGTTCTGATCTCTTCCAGGATATTGTCGATCACGAGATAGTTCATCAGACCGGATGGAAAGCGTGGGTCGGCCATCAGCGCAAGTGCCAGCCTGGTCGTGGCGCGATTGTCATGGGTGCGCATCAGCGCAGTTTCGACCGCAGCCTGAATCCGGCCATGACGCAGGACCGCATTCACCATCTCGGGCACTTGATCGTCGGTCAAGGCGTCAAGCCGCGCAACAAGCGGGTCGTTGTCAGGCAGGCCGAATTCCATGTCTGCGGCGTCCAGCGTCGAGGTTATGTCGTTCAACATCGCGTTGACTTCGATCGCGTCACGATAACGCCACGCCCCCCAGACGGCAGCGGCAGTAGTCAGCAGCAAAGGACACCAAAGTGGGACGGTGACCGGGGGGAGAGGTATCGCGAGCGCCACGCCCGACGCATAAGCGAACGAGGCCAGGATCACCTGAATCACGGCGGTTAGCAGGAAGATGGGCAGGGCGGTCCGCGACAGGGTCACCCGACCGACCGCAACAAGGTAGCCGAGAAACAACACCGCAAAGACCGGGATCACCGCAAGCGGGGCGCGCGCGGCCCCTGCCAGAACCGGTCCGGCATAGAAGGGCACCGCAAACAACGCGATCCCCAGGCCGGAATAGCGGCCCGGTCCCATCTCAGAGCAGACCCTCTGGCGGGTCCACCACCAACCGCCCGGACGCCAGGTCCACGGTTGGCACGATCTCTTTGGTGAAGGGCAGTAACACTGTGTTCTTCAACCCCGGCCCATGCAGTTCCAGCAGGTCACCCGCACCGTGATTCTGCACCGACTTGACCCGACCCAGCAAGGTACCGCCGGTGTCGCGGACCTCAAGACCGATCAGGTCGGCATGATAGAATTCGTCCTCGTCGGGATCCGGCAGGCGGTCACGCGGCACAAAAAGCTTCATGCCTTTCATTTCGTCGGCCTGCTCCTTGGTCTCGATTCCCGAAAGCCGCGCCGCCAGTCCATTTTTGATCACCCGCGTCAAAGTCACGGTAAAGGTCTGGCTGCCATCCTCGGTGGCAAGCGGCGAATAGTCGGCAATCGCCTCGGCGTCGGCGGTAAAACTTTTCAGACGCACTTCGCCCCGTACCCCGAAAGATCCCGCGATGGCCCCAACACAAACCATGTCCGTCATGTTGTCTTCTCTTGCTGCCATTGATCCCAACGCCCTGTTGTCCTTCATCGCATGGCAATAGGCAAGCGGCACGGGGTATCGCGGTTATTTGCGCATGAAGGTTGCCATTTGCCGCGCGATAAGAAAACGTAAGTTTCGGGAAAGTTTGCAGAGGACAGGTCAGATGGATTCGCCAAAAATCCGCAATATGGAAGAATTCGCCGCCTTCAGCGGGATTTCGCGTCCGACCGTGTCAAAATACTTCAATGATCCCAAAAGCGTGCGCCGCACGACTCGCGAAAAAATCGAAAAGGCGCTGGAGGAGTGCGACTATCGCCCGAATTTCTTTGCGGTGAACCAGAACAGGAAATTGACCAAGAATATCGGTATCGTTGTACCCTACCTGGCCGATCCCTTCTTTGCCGAAATCGCCCGCCGTATCGAGACACTAGTGATCGGGTCCGGCTATACTCCCATCTTGCTGAGTTCCCATGGTGATCCTGCGCTTGAAGCGGAAAACCTGAATTCTCTGCGCGCGATCAAGCCTGCCGGGGTGCTGTTGGCGCCGCTGGGACGGATATCGGATCGCGACATTCTCGAGGCATTCTGCGCCGATTTCCCGACCGTGAATTTCGATGCCAATATCGACGGCATTGGAGAGGTGTTTGTCGGCCACAACAATGCTCAGGCTACTGAAGTCATGATTCAGTATCTTGTCCGCAGCGGTGAACCGCCCGCGTTTTTTGAAATGCGCACCCCGCCCAACCCCAATGCCAACAAGCGCCGCTTGGCTTATATCGAGACGATGGAACGGCTTGGCCTTAGTCCTCATATTATCCAGGTCAAAGGCGAAGGGTGGGATTTCGAGGATATTGGTTTTCGGGGAGGCAAAAACGTATTGTCCAAGTCTGACTTGCCCAGCAAAACGATCTTCTGTTCCAATGACCGGCTGGCAATCGGCTTTCTTGCCGCGGCTTACGAGGCCGGGCACAGAGTTGGGATTGGGGATGACTGCTCGCTGCGGGTTGCGGGCCATGACAACCACCCGTTTTCACGGTTCACCTGCCCGACATTGACGACGATCAGTCACGACTACTCGGCGATCGCGACCCGTGGAGTCGAGACTGTTTTGTCCCTGATTGATTCGGGGGCACATGCCGAATCGCGTCAAATGGTTCTGTTTGATGGCGAGTTGATCATGCGGGCTTCGGCGTAAGTGACTGTATTGGTTTGGGGAAATAATAAAGTTTACGCGAGTAAAGAATAGGATTGACGAGGGGTAATATAGAGGCGTAGCGTGAATGGGCAATTTTCAACACGAGGGGAGGAGACTCGTATGCACATCCGAAATGCGCTTCGCGCGGCAACCGCGGTTACATTGCTCATAGGAGCAGCCGCATCTGCTGAAACCATCACCATCGCCACCGTCAACAATGGCGACATGATCCGAATGCAGGGTTACACCGACGATTTCACCGCAAAGACCGGACACGAGGTCGAGTGGGTGACATTGGAAGAAAACGTTCTGCGTCAGCGTGTGACCACCGACATCACCACCAAGGGCGGTGCTTTCGACATCATGACAATCGGCATGTATGAAACCCCGATCTGGGGCGCAAACGGCTGGCTGGTTCCGCTGAACGATCTTTCCGCCGAGTACGACGCCGCCGACATCCTGCCCGCGATGGCAGGCGGTCTCAGCCACGACGGGACGCTTTATGCGGCACCGTTCTACGGCGAAAGCTCGATGATCATGTATCGGACCGACCTGATGGAAAAGGCAGGTCTGGAGATGCCCGACGCGCCGACGTGGACCTTCATCCGTGAGGCCGCAGCAGCCATGACCGACCGCGACAACGACATCAACGGCATCTGCCTGCGCGGTAAGGCCGGTTGGGGCGAGGGCGGTGCGCTCATCACCGCGATGTCCAATTCGTTCGGTGCGCGTTGGTTCGATATGGACTGGAATGCCCAGTTCGATACCCAGCCCTGGAAAGACACGTTGGAATTCTTCGTCGGCATGATGAACGAAAGCGGCCCGGCGGGCTATGCCACCAATGGCTTCAACGAGAACCTGTCGCTGTTCCAACAGGGCAAATGCGGCATGTGGATCGATGCGACCGTGGCCGCGTCCTTCGTGACCAATCCCGAGGACTCGACCGTTGCGGACAAGGTCGGCTTTGCGCTGGCGCCGGACAACGGTCTGGGCAAGCGTGCGAACTGGCTTTGGGCCTGGGCGCTGGCGATCCCGGCAGGCACCCAGAAAGCCGAGGCCGCCAAAGCCTTTATCGAGTGGGCCACGTCAAAAGAATACATCGAGCTTGTTGCCGCGAATGAAGGTTGGGCCAATGTCCCGCCGGGTGCGCGTATCTCGCTTTATGAAAACCCGAACTACCAGGCGGTTCCGTTTGCGAAAATGACGCTGCAGTCCATCCTGTCGGCAGACCCGAACAACTCGACGGTTGAGCCTTCGCCCTACGTCGGGGTCCAGTTCGCCGCCATCCCGGAATTCGCGGGCATCGCGACGGACGTCAGCCAGGAGTTCTCGGCTGTGTATGCCGGTCAGCAAACTGTGGACGAAGCTCTGGCCAAAGCGCAGGCGCTGACCAACGACGCAATGGAAGCCGCCGGTTACCGCTGACGGCCATCCTCCCCTGGCAGGGGGCGGCCGGATCGCCCCCTGCACACAACGACCGACACCTCGTACACTTGACCCATCGCAACAAGGCGGCCTGACCGCCAACAGAGGAGGCGTGCCAATGGCGACCCAGCATTCCCGATCCGCCGCCCGCTTGATGATGGCCCCGGCCGTGATCCTGCTCCTGGGCTGGATGCTTATCCCGCTGACAATGACTCTCTACTTTTCGTTCAAGAAATACCTGCCCCTGCGTGGCGGCGATCTGGGATGGGTTGGGTTCGACAACTATGTCCGGTTCGTTTCGTCCAGTTCGTTCTGGCCAGCCGTGGCAACGACGCTGATCATCGTTGGCGGTGTCCTGTTCATCACCCTGATCCTCGGAGTCCTGCTGGCACTACTGCTGGACCAGCCGATGTGGGGGCAGGGGGTCGTGCGCATCCTGGTGATCGCGCCGTTCTTCGTGATGCCCACGGTGTCCGGTCTGGTCTGGAAAAACATGTTCATGGACTCCAACAACGGGTTCCTTGCTCATCTCTGGCGCGCCTTTGGCGCTGAGCCGGTGCAGTGGCTTAGCCAGGCATCCTTGCCGTCTCTCATCATGATCATTTCATGGCAATGGCTGCCCTTTGCCACGCTGATCCTTTTGACTGCGATTCAATCGCTGGACAGTGAACAGCTTGAGGCATCGGAAATGGATGGGGCCAACTGGCTGAACCGGTTTGGCTTTATCATCCTGCCGCACCTTGCCCGCGCGATAACTGTCGTGGTGCTGATCCAGACGATCTTTCTTCTGTCGATCTTCGCCGAGATTTTCGTGACCACCGCAGGCGCTTTCGGCACCAAGACGCTGACCTACCTGATCTACCAGCGCGTTCTGGAAAGCCAGAATGTCGGCCTTGGCTCAGCGGGCGGTGTCTATGCCATCATACTTGCCAATATCGTCGCCATCTTCCTGATGCGCATCGTCGGCAAGAACCTGGACGCGTGAGGAGGAACCGATATGGCCCGCGCAGTAACCAACCGCCGCAAGACGATAAACACCATCGCAGCATGGACCATCGGCTTGCTGATCTTCTTCCCGATCCTGTGGATCATCGTCTTGTCGTTCAAATCCGAGGGCGACGCGATCAAGACCCCGCTTCAGGTGCTGGGGTCGGCCTGGACCCTTGAGAGCTATTTTGTCGTCCAGGAACGGTCGGACTATTTCAAGCATTTCTTCAACTCGGTCACCATCGCCGTCGGGTCGACCCTTCTGGGCATCCTGATTGCGGTGCCTGCCGCCTGGTCGATGGCCTTCGTGCCATCGAAGCGGACCCGGGACATCCTGATGTGGATGCTGTCGACCAAGATGCTGCCAGCCGTCGGCGTTCTTTATCCGATCTACCTGCTGTTCATCCGGCTTGGGCTTCTTGATACCACGTTCGGCCTGGTGATCGTGCTGATGCTGATCAACCTGCCGATCATCGTCTGGATGCTATACACCTATTTCCGCGAAATTCCGGGCGAGATCCTGGAAGCCGCGCGGATGGACGGGGCCAATCTTCGCGCCGAATTGCTCTATGTGCTGACGCCGATGGCCGTTCCCGGCATCGCATCCACCATCCTGTTGAACGTCATCCTTGCCTGGAACGAGGCGTTCTGGACGCTCAACCTCACTGCGGCCAAGGCCGCGCCGCTGACGGCTTTCATCGCCAGCTACTCCAGCCCCGAAGGTCTGTTCTACGCCAAGCTCAGCGCCGCCTCGGTCATGGCCATCGCGCCGATCCTGATCATGGGTTGGTTCAGCCAGAAACAGCTTGTCCGGGGTCTGACCTTCGGCGCCGTGAAATAAGGAAAAGCAAAATGGGACAAATTCATCTCAGCAAAGTCACCAAGAGCTTCGGCGACGTCGAGGTCATCCCGCCCCTGGACCTTCAGATCGACGAAGGCGAGTTCGTTGTCTTCGTCGGCCCTTCCGGCTGCGGCAAGTCCACATTGCTGCGCCTGATCGCGGGACTTGAGGATGTGACGGGCGGTCAGGTAATGATCGACGGGCAGGACGCTACCACGATGCCGCCTGCGAAACGCGGTCTGGCGATGGTGTTCCAGTCATATGCGCTTTACCCTCATATGTCGGTTCGCAAGAATATCGCATTTCCGCTGCGCATGGCGGGGCTAGACAAGGCGGAACAGGATCGCCGGGTGGCGCAGGCCGCCGATGTCCTGAACCTGACGGACTACCTGGACCGCCGTCCCGGTCAGCTGTCAGGCGGCCAGCGCCAGCGTGTCGCCATTGGCCGCGCCATCGTGCGCGAACCCGCCGCCTTCCTGTTTGACGAGCCGCTTTCGAACCTTGATGCCGCGCTACGTGTCGGGATGCGTCTTGAGATTTCCGAACTGCACAAGCGTCTTGCAACGACAATGATCTATGTCACCCACGATCAGGTGGAGGCGATGACCATGGCCGACAAGATCGTGGTGCTTCAGGCCGGTGTGATCGAACAGGTCGGCAGCCCGCTCGAGCTATATCGCAGTCCGCGCAACACCTTTGTTGCGGGCTTCATCGGCAGCCCGAAGATGAACCTTCTGGGAGGGACCGAAGCGGCAAAACACGATGCCCGGACCATCGGTATCCGGCCCGAACATATCGCGATCTCGTCAGAAAGCGGCGATTGGGAAGGCGTTGTCGGGGTCTCGGAACACCTGGGATCGGACACGTTCTTCCACGTCAACTGCCCGGCATTTGCCGAGCCGCTGACCGTGCGCGCCAGCGGCGAGATTGACCTCAAATATGGCGCCAAGGTCTTCCTGACGCCCGATCCTGCGCATTTGCATCGGTTCGACGACAAGGGGTTGCGGCTGGGATGAAACGGTTGGCGGGGAAAACGGCGCTGATCACCGGGGCGGCGCGCGGTATCGGGCTTGAGTTCGCCCGCACTTTTGCCGCCGAGGGCGCGCGCGTGGCCATCGCCGATATAGACATTGAGCGGGCCGGGGATGCCGCGGCAGAACTGGACGCGGCGATTGCTGTGCAGATGGACGTCAGCAAGCAGGACAGCATCGACAGCGCGGTTGCGGAAACGGTGCGGCAGCTTGGCGGGATCGACATTCTGGTCAATAATGCGGCCCTGTTCACCGCCGCGCCGATCGCCGAGATCGAACGCCGCGATTTTGATCGCGTTTTTTCCGTCAATGTCGCCGGAGTTCTGTTCACTATGCAGGCGGCCGCACGTCACATGGTCGAGCGTGGCAAAGGTGGCAAGATCATCAATTTGGCAAGCCAGGCCGGTCGCCGGGGAGAGCCGCTGGTCGCCGTCTATTGCGCGTCGAAGGCGGCGGTGATCAGCCTGACGCAATCGGCGGGGCTGAACCTGATTTCAGACGGGATCAATGTCAACGCAATCGCGCCCGGCGTGGTGGATGGTGAACACTGGGACGGGGTGGACGCGCTGTTTGCCCGGTACGAAGGCAAACCCCCCGGTCAGAAGAAGCAAGAAGTCGGCGGCGCGGTGCCCTTTGGACGCATGGGGCTGGCATCGGATCTGACGGGCATGGCGGTTTTCCTGGCGTCCAATGAGTCCGACTACATCGTGGGCCAGACCTTTGGCGTTGACGGCGGCAACTGGTTGGCATGAGAGACGGGATCGAGGGTGTGGGAATGATTGACCTTTCCTATGATACACTGGCGGATCTGCCGGAAGACGTGGCGCGCCCCAGCTATGCGCGTGCTGAATTGACACCAGGAATCCTGCATATCGGAGTTGGGAATTTCCACCGCGCACACCAGGCCTGGTATTTGCACCGTCTGTTCCAGCAGGGGCGCAATCTGGATTGGGCGATCATCGGCGCGGGCGTGCGTCCTTATGACGAACTCCAGCGCCTGAAACTGGCTGGGCAGGATTTCCTGACAACGCTGATCGAACTGGACCCGTCAGGCAGCTCGGCCGAGGTTGTCGGCGCAATGATCGATTATGTCCCGGTGGAAGACGGCAATGCCGCGTTGATCGAGCGTATGGCACAGCCGGACATCCGCATTGTCGCCCTGACCGTGACCGAGGGCGGGTATTACACCGCCCCGGCGACCAAGGGCTTTGATTTCAGCCATCCCGACATTGTCCACGACGCGGCGCACCCGTTGAGACCGCGGACAGCGTTTGGTGCGATGGTGGCCGCCCTCAGGCTACGCCGTGACCGGGGGCTGGGTCCGTTCACCGGAATGAGTTGTGACAACCTGCAAGGCAACGGCCGCATTTTGCGCCAGACGCTGGTGTCGCTGGCGCGCCTTTCGGACCCGGCGCTTGCCGACTGGATCAATGCGAACTGCAGTTTTCCCAATGCGATGGTTGATTGCATTGTGCCTGCGACAGGTGAAACCGAACTGGCGCTGGCGCGCGGTTTCGGCATCAACGACGCTGTGCCGGTGACGCATGAGAATTTCCGCCAATGGGTGATCGAGGACGATTTCTGCGCCGGACGCCCGGATTGGGACAAGGCGGGCGCGGTGTTTTCCGATCACGTTCACGTCTACGAGGCAATGAAGATCCGCATCCTGAACGGTGGCCACCAGGTAATCGCAAACGCCGGTGAGATCCTGTCGGTGCCGACCATCGCCGACTGTATGGCGCATCCAATGATCGGCGCGCTGTTTGCCAAGGTTGCGCGGCAAGAGATTGCGCCCCATGTCGACCCGGTACCGGGCATGTCCGCCCAAGCTTATGTCGATCTTATCGAAACCCGTTTTTCCAATCCGCGCATCGTCGATACGACCCGGCGGGTGGCGTTTGACGGATCGGCAAGGCACCCCGGCTTCGTGATGCCCTCAGTCCGCGACGGGCTGGCGCGCGGCACGTCGGTGTCCGGGCTTGCGCTTGTCGAGGCACTTTGGGCGCGGATGTGTGAGGGTACGCGCGAGGACGGCAGCCGGATAGCAGCCAACGATCCCCAGTGGGGCGCGCTGAATGCGGCAGCCATGGCCGCAAAAACTGATCCTTCAGCCTGGCTTGCTCAGACGGCGTATTATGGCGATCTCGCGTCTGACGACCGGTTCACCGCCCAATTTGTTCGCTGGTTCGACGCGATCTGGGCACATGGGGCGGCCGAGGCAATTCGCGAATTCCTCGAGAATTGATTTTCCCGTTGAATGGCGTCCATAAGTGATCGGACTAAGAGGGCCGAAAGCAAGTGAGAAAAGGGGGCGGGATGATCCTGTGTTGTGGTGAAGCATTGATCGACATGATCCCCGAGACGATGGGTTCCGGGGCCCAGGGATTTGTGCCCCACAATGGCGGCGCGGTTTTCAACACTGCAATTGCGCTGGGTCGGCTGGGCCAGCCTGTGGGCCTTTTGACAGGCATGTCGTCGGATCGGTTCGGGGGACAGTTGCGCGATGGGTTGAAGGCATCGCATGTCGACATGTCCCACGTTGTCACGACCGAACGCCCAACGACGCTGGCCTTTGTTCATCTTGAAGGTGGGCACGCAACATACAGCTTCTTTGACGAAAATTCCGCCGGTCGCATGATCTCGATTTCCGATATTCCGCCGTTGCCCGGTGAGGTTGGAACACTGTTCTTTGGTGGAATCAGCTTGGCGGCGGAACCCTGCTCGGATACCTATGCCGCTCTGCTTGCCCGCGACGGGGCAACACGCGTTGTCATGCTTGACCCGAATATCCGGCCCGGTTTCATCGAGGATGAGGCGCGCTATCGCAGTCGTCTGGGTGGCATGATCGCGAAGGCCGATATCATCAAGATTTCGGACGAGGATCTGGATTGGCTGATACCCGGCGGCGCAGACCACATCGAAAAGGCCCGTGAGCTGCAGGCGCAGGGTCCGTCGTTTGTGATCCTGACCAAGGGCGCGGATGGCGCCGTGGGAGTCCTGCGCGGCGGCGATGTCGTCCGGGTTCCGTCTGTGCCGACAGAAGTGGTCGATACGGTTGGCGCAGGAGATACGTTCAACGCCGGTGTTCTGGCTTCGCTGAATGCGGCCGGAGCGTTGGTCAAATCAAATCTTCCGGCACTGTCTTCGAAGACGGCAGCCGAAGCGTTGGCTTTCGGGGCAAAGGTCGCGTCGGTGACCGTTTCACGGGCGGGCGCAAACCCGCCTTGGGCGCGCGAACTGTAAACCCTTCTTGTGACCGCTTGTGTCGCCCGTCGGGGCGCGCGTGAATGACCCGTCAGCCCGATTCCTTGAGCAGCATGTAGCGATGCGTTGCTTCTTTCAGGCCATCTCTAAGTGACTGATCTCGTGTGGAAAAAACGTGGTAGTCGTTGACTAGGTCGTTTTGCAGCGCCCCGACGATCAGCTGAAAGCAAAAGCTCAGTCGTTCCTTGGTCTCTTCCGGTGAGAAGGCGGGAAAAAGGGTTGCGCAGGCGCGGCGGTAGTTGCGCATGATCTCGCGCGCGCTGTCTCGCATTGGCGCCCAGGGGTCGTCTGGCTCAAGTATGCGAAGCAGTGACTCTCGCAAGACCCCGCGGACCGGCCCGGTGAAAAGGTCTGCCATCAGGTCGACCAGCGCATCAAGTGCCTCGCTGGGGTCCATTTCATAAAGCTGATCCATGCTGACGCGTGCGTGGATCTCTGAGTTGCAGAATTGGATCGCGGCGGCGCGTAAGGCGCGGAAATAGGCCTCTTTGTCCTCAAACCGGGTGTAGAAGCTTCCCACCGACTGGCCACATTCCTTTGCCAGATCAGAAACTTTCAAGTCGTTGAACCGGTTGCTGTTCAACAGCTTGATCCCGGCCTCGATATACGCGTCCCGGATGCGACGGCTGCGGGCTTGCCTGGCCGGGAGAACGCCGGGGATGTGTTCATCCATCAGTAGCGTGTCGATTTCCATGCCATTCCTATTTGTGAGGTCGGTCACTCCATGATGTAAGCGCGCCGCGTTCCCCTGTCAAAGCGGCGCGCTGTCCGCTATCGGACAAAGAACAAGGCTGTCTGGGGAACAAACGTCACCACCAGCAGCACCACGAGGATCAGGGCGATGAAAGGCAGAACCGCGCGGCAGATTTCGACAAAGCTCTCGCGGAACGCGGTCATTGCAACGATCAGGTTCAGCCCGAGCGGGGGCGTCAGGAACCCGATCTCAAGGTTGATGACCATGATGACGCCAAAGTGGATCGGATCAATGCCATAGGCCATCGCCGGGATCATCAACAGGGGGCCAAGGATCAGGATGGCCGAGATCACGTCGAACAGGCAGCCCACAATCAGCAACAACACGTTAACCGCCAGCAGGAAGGCAATCTTGTTGTCGGTTACCGATGTGATCCACAACGCCAGGGCATCGGGGATTTCCTCGATCGTCAGGATCGTCTTGAGGCTAAGAGCCACGGCGACGATGGGAAACAGCATCCCCAGCAGTTTCGCCGTGTCGACGCAGGTATAGTAGAAGTCGATGGGCCTGAGTTCGCGGTGAATGAATATCTCGACAAAGAGCGCGTAGACCAGCGCCACGGCTGCGGCCTCGGTCGCCGAGAAATAGCCGGAATAGATGCCCCCCAACAGGATTACCGGCAGCAAGGCAGACCAGCCGCCACGCTTCAGTGCGGTCGAAAATTCGGTCAGGTTAAAGGGCTGCGCGGGCATCTTGCGGTTGACCCAATAGGAGTACCCCGCCAGCACGCCCGCGATCATCAGGCCCGGAATTATCCCTGCCAGGAACAGGTCGGCAATGCTTTGTTCATTGACGATGCCATAGAGGATCAACGGGATCGACGGTGGGATGATGATGCCCAGGGTGCCGCCCGATGTCAGCGCGCCAAGCGAGAAGCGCTTGGAATAGCCGTTTTCCAAAAGCGCAGGGTAGAGGATCGTGCCCACGGCCAGAAGCGTGACCGGCGAAGAGCCGGATATGGCAGCGAAGATGGCGCAGCTGAGGATCGTGGCCACGGCCAGCCCGCCGGGGATGGGGCGCGTGACGCTGATGGCCAGGTCGATCAGGCGGCGCGCGATCGAGCCCCGCGTCATGATCGACCCCGCAAGAAGGAACATCGGGATTGCCAGAAGAAGCGCGTTGTCGAGGCTGATCCAGATATCTTCGGCCAGATATTCAAGGTGCCCGTCGCCCCAGACCAGATGCACATAGGCCGCAGAAGCCAACAGGATGACGATGATGTTCTGGCGCAGCGCCAGAAGACTCAGAACCATCGCAAGAAGAAGCACAGCATACATGATGTCACCCTGCAGGTTTGTCGGAATAGACTTTGAGCGCTGGGCGCAGCGCGAAGATCAAGTGTTTCAGCCCCGCTGAAGCGAAGGCGTAGGGGATGATCAGTTGCAGCGGCCAGAGCAGGAAATAAAGCACCGGGGCCTTGTCGCCGCTGTCCATCGAGATCTGAACGAAGGTCCAGGCGATATAGGCACCGGCAAAAAAGAACACCGCCGAAAAGACATCACCGATCCGCGTGACGATCGCTCCGTGCCGCCCGGCAATGAAATCCAGAAACTCAGGCCGTAGGTGCGAGTTGTCCGAGGTTGCAAGCGTCAGCCCGAGGAACCCGGCGACGATGGCGCCATAGACAGCAAGCTGTTGCAAGCCCAGGAATGCAGTGGAGAAGACCTCCCGCCCGATGACATCCACCATCAAGAGCGCGGCAACGAGGGCGTAAGCCGCCGTTGCCACGATGGATTCAGAGAGCGTCAGTCCCTTGAGAACCGTCCGCAGCATCGTCAGCTCACGAACAGGCTTGCTTGGCGGCCAGGATCGCGTCCCATTTGGCCTTGGCGCTGTCGCCCAGCTCGTCAAGGATTGCGTCCTGCGCGGCCGGCGCCAGCGCTTTCCATGCGCCCAGTTCCTCGGCGTTGGGTTCAATTACGGTCGCCCCTTCCGAGGCCGCCTTTTTCAGCAGGGCACCTTCGGCCCCGCGGATCGCGGCACGCAGTTCCAGGAAGGTCGGCGCGGCTTCGTTGATCCAGGCCTTTTCCTGGTCGCTCAGACCGTTCCAGGTTTTCTGCGACATGATCACGGCGCCAACCTGATGCTGGTGGCGGGTAAGGGTGATCTGCGGCGCGACTTTGTCATAGCCGGTGGCCACCCCAAAAACGGAAAGCTGGGTCGCGGCGCTGACCTGACCGGTTTTCAGTGCGGGCACGGCCTCGCTCGGGGCCAACGGCACCGGCGTGCCCCCGGCGGCCTGGATGAACAGTGTATCGGTTGCCGATGGCGCGGTGCGGATCTTGATGCCGGACAGGTCCGCTGGTGTTCGGATAACGTCTTTGGAGAAAATCACCTGATAGCCGACTTCCATCCAGCTGAGAGCATGAACTTTCGCCGCGTCAAATTCGGCCCCGTAGGTGTCCAGCAGGTGATTGTCAGCGACGCAGTCGAATTGCTCGGCGCTGTCGAAAGCGTAGGGCGATGCCAGAAGCCCGAATTCGGGCACCAGAAGTGACACTGCGGTATTGGACATCACCCCCATGTCGATCCGACCACGGGCGATTTGCTTCACCACGTCCTGCTCGCCACCCAGTTTTGAGCCGAGGAAAGGTTTGACCGTCAATTCGCCCCCTGAAACCTCGGCCAGCTTGTCGACAAATTTCATCGTGATCGCGCCCCAGGGCGAGTTCGGAGGTGGTGCAGCGCTGAGGCGCAATTCCTTGGCGTCGGCGGTGATGCTGCCTGCAACGACCAGTGCAGCGGCAATGGCTGTGAGTTTCATGGCGAGTTCCTCCCTGTCGTCTCGCGGTGCCAAAAACTGTCTCAAGGCTAAGGGGGTGGTGCCGATTCTGTCAAATAAAATGAATAGAGGTTCACTATTTTCTGAAAATAACCATTAATAACATCATGGTAATGGATCGTTTTCACGCTCCAAAAATGAACTCAAATTCATTTTGCTTGACACCTGTCGCTGTGACTGACTAACTTTCTAGGCAAATCCCCAATCTGCAAAAGCGACTCGCATCGCAGATCGGAGGAAGGCGAAACAGAGGATGACAGCGCATATGCCAGGCACCGGTTCGAATCCCAGATCGAGGAAGAAAGCCAAATCCGCGACTGTTCCCGGCGGGTTGCGTGTGTTGGATAATGCCACCTCGCAAGAAGCCGATGATATCGCGCAGGTGCCAGCGCCCGAGCCGCACCCCATGACGGCTGTCAGGTCGCGGGTCGTTGCAAATCCGATTGAACAGGCGGCGGAAGACATCCGGCCGACCGGCGCCTCTGGCAACGCTCCGCGCCTGGCCAACGGGTTCAAGATCGTCGAAAATCGTGCCTACCAGCGCAAACAGAAAATCGCGCGCGCACCGTTGACGGTGCCGGCGGACGACGAGATGGGACACAAGAAATTGTTTACCCGTTTCGAAGAGGCGTTCACCACGCGCGACATTGCGGCCCTTCGGGACTGCCTGTCACCTGCGTTTACCTGGAAACTGCCAAACGGTCAGGTGGTCTATGGTCGAGACGCCGCTCTGAATGAGATGGAGCGCCGTTTTGCCATGCCGAACGGCCCGAAATTCTCTGCCTCGGTCTGGCGGTTTCGCGGCAACACAGTGCTGCAAACCTATGATGTGGAATACTGCGGCCCAGACGGTCGCTGGCGCCAGTCCCAGGGGTTTGACCTTTACGAGATCGGCGACGGGCTGATCACCCTGAAAGATGCTTACTGGAAGATGATCCCCTGACAAACAGGGGTGGGAGGACGACATGAAAATCGATTCAGCTGCGGGCGAGTTCTCGTTCGACCTGGAAAAATTGGATTTGCGGGAAGACGGTATCGTGCTGACCGGCAAGATGGGTGTCTGGGAAGCCGAGACCACCATGACGGACGCCGACTTGCGCCGGATCGTGGGTATGGTCCTGCGCAAACCCGGTGCGTGGGGCTATCTGTTTGGCCTTTTGTTCAGTGTGCGCCGTGACGTGGCGCGGGGGGGCGGGCAATGAGCGCCCGCAAACCCGAGGGCCTGCCGCCGCAGGCGCAGGCGGCGTGGGATTTTCCGCTGTTTGACGCCATCATGGGGCGGCGGTCCCGGCGGTTCGGGCTGGGCATGGAGATGACGTCCGGCCCGTTTCAGCACAAATCTGAATACGATCCCTATCCCCTCAGTGATCTGGAAACCGCCATGCTGGTCGGCGCCGCCACCGCCACAACCGGCCCCATCCTGGCCGAAACCAATCTGCCCGGCGCGATGGTGAAAACCATCGGCAAACCTTACCCCTCGGCAATGGGGTCACACCGCTCGCGGTTGTTTTTCACAAATGACGACGGCGTGTTCGTGGTCAAGGCGGATCAGGCCAAGATGAGCAAGATGCGCGAATACGAAAACGCCGATGACCGCAACAAGCTGTTGGGGTTTTACGACGAGTTCGTCGAGAAGATCGACGATGGGCGCATGGACCTGCCGCCTTCTGAGCCTGGTATATGGCCGCATAACCAATGGGTTACGAATATGCCCGGCACCACGATCTTCATGCCTGTGATCGACGTGACCAAGGATATCATCAAGCTGATGATCAACCTGTGTGACGGCAAGGCCGGGCGCTATGCTCAGAACACTGGTGGCTATTACATCGTTGATGACCGCAACGGCATGCGGCCCTGCGGAAACCAGAAATGGGTCGACAATGGCCTGTTGAACAAACGCAAGGTCATGACCCTGTCTCGGCTGGAAAAGCTGTTGTCGGACGGGATGCTCGCCGAGGGTGCTTTCATGGGGCAGCTCATGGCGCTGACACTTCAGGCGACGGGCTTGGGCGGCTGGGTCTATGGTGGGTTTTCCTCGACTGTGGTGCTGGGCGGGACACCTGCCTGTCGCGGCCTTGGCTTCCGCTTCATCCAGTCCAAGTCCGACCCGTTCCCGATCCCGGTCGGGCGCGACGGCGTGTTCGAAGCCTATTGCCCGCCATACTATGCCAACATGTCCGATGCGGTTGATGCGGCGCTTGAAGGCGCGCTTCAGACCATGGACGAGTGGGAAGCCAAGGGCATGGTCAAACCCCATACGGCGCCCAACGCCGAATTTGACGCCGCTACTATCCCGGCCAGTCCCGAAGGCATCCAGTGCGTCAAGGACATGTGCCAGTATATCTTTGATACCTATGGCAAGTTCCCGGCGACGGTGGACCCGATCCAGATGACCCTGTTCATTCAGGCGCATCACCTCGATCTCGACTTCTACGACAAGCATATGAAGCCGGGGTCCTACCTTGACACCCACAAGAACCACTTCCGCGACTGGCACGGCAACGACGGCCCCAAGAAGCGCAGCAAGGAGACCTGACATGGACCCGTTTCGCCTGATTATCGACGGCAAGAAAGTGCCCACAAAACAATGTTTCGAGGTGCTGAACCCGGCCACGGAAAAGGTTGCCGGGCTGGCCCCGCTGGCCACCAAGGACCAGCTTGAAGACGCGGTGCGTGCCGCCCGCGTCGCGCAGAAAAGCTGGGAAAAGGAAATCGAACGCAAACGTCAGACCGCCTGCCGCCGTATCGCTGAGCGGATCGAGACCCATGCCGAGGAACTGGCCCAGCTTCTGACCGCCGAACAGGGCAAGCCCCTAGGCGGGCTTGGCTCACGCTGGGAAATCGGCGGGGCAATCGCCTGGACGCAATACACCGCCAGCCTGTCGATGCCGCCCAAGGTTTTGCAGGACAACAACGAGGGCCGGGTCGAGCTGTTCCGCAAGCCGATTGGCGTCGTCGGTTCGATCCTGCCATGGAACTTCCCCGTCATGATCGCCATCTGGCATATCGTGCCAGCGGTTCTGGCGGGCAATGCGGTGGTCTGCAAACCCTCGCCCTATACACCACTCACGACACTACGGCTGGTCGAACTGATGAACGAGGTTCTGCCACGCGGCGTGGTCAATTGCATCACCGGCGACGATGATCTTGGCCCGCAGATGACCAGCCACCCGGACATCGGCAAGATCGTTTTCACCGGCTCCTGCTCAACGGGTAAGAAAATCTATGCGTCCGCAGCCGACACCATGAAGCGAATGACGCTGGAACTGGGCGGCAACGATGCCGGTATCGTCCTGCCCGACGTGGATCCGAAACAGATCGCCGAAGGGCTGTTCTGGGGTGCTTTCATCAATGGCGGCCAGACCTGCGCGGCGCTGAAACGGCTCTATGTGCATGACGATGTCTACGAGGACGTCTGCGAGGAGCTGGTCAAGTTCGCCCGCAAGATGCCCATGGGGGTCGGCACCGACGAGGCGGCCATGCTGGGGCCGGTGCAGAACCTGCGCCAATACGAGATCGTCAGCGACCTTGTTGCCGATGCGCGTGGCAAAGGGCGGGTGCTTCTGGGAGGTGATGCGCCTGTGCGGGGCGGCAAGAAAAAGGGCTATTTCTTCCCGCTCACCATCATTGCCGATCTCGACAATGGCGACCGGCTGGTCGACGAGGAACAATTCGGCCCCGCCCTGCCGATCATCCGCTTCCGCGACATCGACGAGGTGATCGAAAAGGCCAATGACAACCCCAATGGGTTGGGTGGATCAGTCTGGAGCCGCGATGTCACCACCGCCCGTCAGGTTGCTTCTCGCATGGAGTGCGGCTCGGTCTGGATCAACAAGCACGGTGCGATCCAGCCCAACGCCCCATTTGGCGGAGTCAAGCAATCCGGCGTTGGTGTCGAATTCGGCCAGGAAGGGCTTGAGGAATATACCGACGTTCAGGTCGTGTTTTCCTGATCAGCTCTAGTCATGCTGAGTTTTCTTGATCCCGGCATCGTGCCGCCCCTTCTGGTTGGCGCGGTGTTTGCCGCATCGCTTTTGCAGGCGGTGACAGGTATCGGTTTCGGCGTGATCGCCGGGCCGATCCTGCTTGTTACCATGGCCAGCGCCGGGGCGATCCAGGTGTCCATTGTCCTGAGCTTCCTGATCGCTCTGCTGCTTGCGCCGATCACCCTGCCACTTGTGAACTGGCGGCTGCTGCGCCCGCTTTTTGCAGGGGTCTGTCTTGGAACCCCAATTGGTGCCTTGGCCTACCTCAACCTGACGCTGGACAACCTCAAACTATTCGCGGCGGTGGTTGTTGGTGCGATGACGGTCATCGCGACCGGCGTTCTGGCACGCTACCCGTTCTTCCAGACCGACTCGGCGCGACGTCGTGGCGTCGTCGGCGTCTTCTGTGGAGTTCTCAACGCGGCGCTGGCGATGCCCGGGCCCCCGGTTGCGGCTTATGTGACCGCCATCAAGAGCGACCCGAACATCGTGCGCGCCACAACCCTGGTGACATTCCTTTTGTCCTATCCAATCGCGCTTGGATTTCAGGCGCTGTTCGTTGGCGTGTCGGATACGCTGGCGCCAACAGTCACGGCCTTGGCGCTGCCGACGGTGGGCGGAACGCTGTCCGGCGTCATCATGGCTCGGATACTGAGGGCGCGGCATCTCAAGTGGTTGACGGTCTTGTTCCTCATGATCAGCACTCTCATGCTGGTCATGAAATAGAACGACCATCGCGGCGTAGCTTTTGCTCCTAGTTATTTAGACAATCCGGCATCTTCCTCCCGTGTTCGGGGGGGGGCCGCTGTCAGTGAAAGGAACAGTCTCAGCGAACAGTGTATTCAACAAACCTCGGATCACTGTCTTACAAACAACAAAGGCGCCCGCGGGCGCCTTGTTTCATTGGTCGGAGTGAGAGGATTCGAACCTCCGGCCCCTGCCTCCCGAAGACAGTGCTCTACCAGGCTGAGCTACACTCCGACCGTGTGGCGCGGGATTAGCTGGTGCGGCGGGGATTGGCAAGATGTTTGTGGCAAATATTTGCGACGTCAGTCGTCCATCGTTTCATAGCCCCCGCGTCGCAGCATCGAGCTGACGCGCAGGGAAGATCCCGTTGCCTCGCGCGATCGCGAGCGCAGGACGGGCTTGTTCGCCGACGAACTGCCCTGACTTTCGCGGAACAGGATATAGAGACCACTCGCGATCACCACAGACGCGCCAACGATGGTAGCGGGGTCCAGTGTTTCGCCGAAAAATAGCGCGCCATAGAGGATGGCCCAGAGGATCTGGGAATACTGCATGGGCGCGACGATGACCGCCTCTCCGAACCGGTAGGCGCGGATCAGGCACAGCATGGCGACGAAGGAAAACGCCGCGATCAGCGCCATCAGGCCAAGATGCTGGATCGGCATGGGTTTGTAGACAAAGGGCAATGTCGCGCCGAGGACCAGGAAACTGACCAGCATCGGGTAAAGCATCAGCACCACGGCGCGTTCGTCCCGGCCGATCTTGCGCACCACGACCGAATTCGTCGCCCCACCCATGGCACAGAACAGCGCGGCAAGGTGCCCCGCCCCCAGTTCCGCGGAGCCGGGGCGCAGGACGATCATCACGCCGCAAAGACCGACGATGACCGCAGCCCAGCGGCGCAGGCGCACCGTTTCACCCAGGATCGGGATCGACAGGACGGTGATCAGAAGCGGCGTGGCGAAGATGATGGCGTAAAACTGCGCAAGTGGCAGGTTGGCCACCGCGTAGAAACCCGCAGTTGCAGACACCAGCATCGCCAGGCACCGCAAGGCCAGCCACCAGGGATGGGCGGGGCGCACGTGGTCCTTTGTCGAGTCCCCGATCAGCATCAATGTCATCAGCGGGAAGCTGAGAAGGCCCGAGAAGAACAGAATTTGCATCGGCGCGTAAGACCCGCCCAGCGTCTTGATGAACACGTCATGGGCCGAGAAAATGCCAAAGGCGAGCAGCGCAAAAAGCGCGCCCTGGCTGTTTCCTTTTGCGGTGCTGGCTGTCATGCGAGATCACTTTCAATGCAATGAGGCGACCCTTCCGCAATTTTTTGGGCAGGTAAAGGGCAGGGACGGGCTGGTGGGACAAAAAAGGCGCGAGGGTCGAAGCCTCGCGCCTTTTTCCGATTGCTGTGACGGGGCGCTCAGAGGCTGGCGTCAAGTGCTTTCAGGATCGCGTCGCCCATGCCCGAGGTCGAGACTGGTTCAACCCCTTCTTCGCCTAGAAGGTCGGCGGTGCGATAGCCATCGGCCAGCACCGCTTCGATGGCCTGTTCAAGACGTGTCGCCTCGTCGCCGGCATCGAAGGAATAGCGCAGCGCCATGGCGAAGCTGAGGATACAGGCGATCGGGTTCGCCTTGCCTTGACCGGCAATGTCGGGCGCCGAGCCATGCACGGGCTCATAAAGCGCCATCGGGCGGCCGTTTTCGCGCGGCGCACCAAGGCTGGCCGAAGGCAGCATGCCAAGCGAACCTGTCAGCATCGCCGCGGCATCCGACAGAAGATCGCCGAACAGGTTGTCGGTGACGATCACGTCGAACTGCTTGGGCCAGCGGCACAGCTGCATCGCACCGGCATCGGCATACATGTGGCTGAGTTCTACATCCGGGTATTCGGCCTGATGCACCTCGGTCACGACATCGCGCCACAGGATGCCCGACTCCATGACGTTGGCCTTCTCCATCGAGCAGACCTTGTTGCCACGGCGGCGGGCCAGTTCGAATGCAGAACGTGCAACGCGGGCGATCTCGGACTCGGTATAACGCTGGGTGTTGATGCCCACGCGTTCGTTGCCTTCCTCGATGATGCCGCGCGGTTCTCCGAAATAGATACCCGAGGTCAGTTCGCGGACGATCACGATGTCCAGCCCGGCGACCACATCCTTTTTCAGGGACGAGAAGTCGGCCAGCGCGTCAAAACATTGGGCGGGACGCAGGTTGGCGTAAAGGTCCATTTCCTTGCGCAGGCGCAGCAGGCCGCGTTCGGGTTTGACCGAGAAATCAAGCTGATCGTATTTCGGGCCGCCAACGGCCCCCAGAAGCACCGCGTCGACAGACAGCGCCTTGGCCATCGTGTCGTCATGCAGGGGTGTGCCGTGCTTGTCATAAGCGCAGCCGCCGACAAGGTCTTCGCTCACGTCAAATTTCAGGCCGCGCTTGTCGCCGAACCAGTCAATGACACGGCGCACCTCGGCCATGACCTCTGGGCCGATCCCGTCACCGGGCAGGATGAGAAGCGAAGGGTTGCTCATGCGGATGTCCTCGTTTGATTGCTTGGCTCTGCCCTAGCGTTAGGATCAGGAAAGATCAAGGAAGTGGCGCACGGAATCCGGCGGTCAGAGCGTCCCAGACAAGCTGAATGCGGGGGCTGTGGCGGATTGCTTGCGGCGCGGCCAACCAAAGCGGCAGCGACGGCAGGGGAAAGTCGCGCAGGATGCGGACAACACGCGGTTCTGCGTCGCCAATGGCGGTCTGCATCCCTCCGATGCCACAGCCCGCAACGACAAGGTGCCAGAATGCTGCCTGATCGTCGCAGCGCACGGGGAAGAAGTCGCGCGTGACCTCAAGGCCGACCTCTTTCATCGTACGGATCATCAACGCGCTGCGGTCGAAGCCGACGATCTCGTGATCCATGAAATCCGTCAGGGTTTGCGGTGTTCCCCGGCGTGCCAGATAGTCATGCGATGCATAAAGCCCGATTTCCTGGTCGGCGACATGGGCTGTGACAATGTCCAGCTGGGTCGGACGGAACATACGTATGGCGATGTCCGCTTCACGGAACAGCAGGTTCTCGGGCAGATCCGAGGGCACAAGCTCGATCTGGATGCCGGGATGTGTGGTGCGCAGCCGCGCCAGGATAGGCGGCAGAAGGAAATGCGACACCACCACCGAGGCGGTAATACGTACGGTGCCCGTGGTGCCCGCGCTTTGGCCTTCCGCGGCAAGTTCCAGCGCCTTGGCCGCGGTCTGCATGTCGCGCGCCTTGTCCAGCAGTGTGATCCCTTCCGGTGTCAGGCTTTGGCCGTGGCTTTCGCGCTGAAACAGATCGAGACCCAGCACCGCTTCCAATTCGCGGATGTGGCGGCCGATGGTTGGCTGGCTGATCCCGATGTCTCGTGCAGCGGCCGAGAACGAGCCGTGTTCGGCGACAGCAAGAAAGCTGCGGATCAGGGACCAATCAGGGGATGCCATGATTTGCCTCTAAATAAATGAATGTTCGATCAAGGATTTTGACGAATATTGCAACAAATGTGAATGGGGTAGCGTTGTGGCATCACGATCAACGGAGGATGTGACATGACGGGAACGGTTCTGATCTTGGGCGCCAGTGGAAACGTCGGGCGCCATGCGGCGCGGGCCTTTCGTGCGGCAGGGTGGCAGGTGCGTCTTTTCGACCGCGAAGCGGGCAACCTGGTGCAGGACGCGACAGGCGTGGATGTCATCGTGAATGGTCTGAACCCGCCGAATTACGACCGGTGGGAGGTCCAGATTCCCCGTATCACCGATCAGGTGATCGCCGCAGCAAAGGCCAGCGGTGCAACTGTGATCGTACCGGGAAATGTCTATGTCTTCGGCGATCACCCCGGGGTCTGGGATGAGACCACCCCTCATCGTGCCAGCACCAAGAAGGGGCGCGTTCGGATCGAAATGGAATCGGCCTATCGTGCGGCAGCACGGGACGGCGTTCGCACGATCCTGTTGCGTGCCGGAGATTTCATCGATCCCGATGCGCTGGGCACCACGCTGTTCGGCATCCTGGTTGCAGGAAAAGCGCACAAGGGGCGACTGACGCGGTTAGGCGGCGCTGACAAGCGCCACGCCTATGCCTACCTGCCGGATGTCGCGCAGGCGATGGTGATGCTGGCTGAGAAACGCGCCGAGCTTGCCCCTTTCGAAGATGTGCCCTTTCCCGGCCATACCTTCACCCCGAATGAGTTGCGGGACGTGATGTCACGCCGCCTGGGGCGGGCGATGCGGGTGTCTGCCTTTCCTTGGTGGGCAGTGGGTGTGGTGCGTCCGTTCTGGCGGCTGGGGCGCGAGATCTGGGAGATGCGTTATCTCAGTGATCTGGACCACAGCTTGTCGGCGGCGAAATTCGATCGTCTGATTCCGGGGTTCCGCTCGACACCGCTCGATCAGGTGGTGACGGCAGAGTTGCCCAAAGGGACATTGCCTTCGGGCGACCCGGCACGTGCCTGAAAACCCAACGTTGGTTCAGGGCCACGTGACATCCACCCACACAAGGCGGTGTCGCGTGGCCCTTTCACCGGGTTTGGGGCGTTCATCGGGTGTGTCTTGGCCGCTTGCTACGACCAGCAAGTCGCGTGAGGGCAACACATAGTCGACGCGCATCGGTCCCGGACCGGGCGAAGGCCAGTTCACCGTATCAAGACCGCCCTTGTCGTTTTGCGGAAGAGGGTCGGTGAGCCGGGGATCTTCCAGCAGAGCCTCAATCGCCTCTCTTCTTCCTTCGCCCTTCCGGGGGTCGAGGTTTGCGTTGCCGAGGATGACAAACGGACCATCTGGTGGCGGGGCAATGGCACCGTCCAGTACAAGCCGCCAGAACCGCACCTCATCTGCATTGCGCAATCCGTTCCGATCCTCGGGGCCGTCAAACACAGGGGGAGAGGCATCCAATGTCAAAAGTGTCAACTTGTCGCCCCACGGCAAGGATATGGGCACCTGCCAGAACCCGTTTGAAGCCAGCCGCTGCACAGCCCGCGCCGCCTGTGGCAGAACTGTTGCGCCATCGCCGGGCATGGCGTTCCACAAAAGTCCGCTGTGATCGGTGATCGCGCCCGCCAGCGGATACCGCGACAGGATCGCCATGCCGTTCTGCCCTCGAAATCGCGCGAAACCCTGATTGTCGCCTGGGCCGTCGGTGCGTCCGTCGTCGTCGAGGTCGCCGCCAGAGGCCAGCCCACGGTTCGACCCGGCGACGATGCGGTGAGGCAAATCATGACCTTCGGCGCCAATGAGGTTTGCCAGCGCGTGAATGCCGTGTCTTTCGGCGTCCAGATCGATGCCTAGGACAAGGATAACGTCGGGGCGGTTGGCGGCGATGCGGCGGGCGACATTCATCACCTGAGGCGCGCGCTTGTTGATCGCGGCCAGCATCTGACCCGGGCCCTTGGCATAAAGCTCGGTGTCGAAAGTGGCGATGCGCAATGACTGTGCAGCAACCGGGGCGGCGATCAGCGCCCACAGAGCTGTCAGGACAACGGGTATCAGACCAGTTGCAATGCCTGCGCTGCGGCATAGGCGCGACGGCGGTTTTCGTCGATCAGTTCGGCCACGCGCCCCATCGCGATGCCGCGCATGATCATGCTGACGGGAATGAAGGCCCATGCGCTTATCGTCCAGATCAGTGTCATCGGATCGTCCAGGTAGATCGGATTGATAAGGTCCGACATCATCTGGATGACCGCCGGGATCAGGAATGGCATGAGAAACCCTAACGCAATGTTAAGACGTGCATCGCGTTGCAGCCGCGGCAGTACATCGCCGCCTGCGGTGGGATCAAAAAGTGGCAGGTTGACCCAGACATTGAACGCGCCATTGCGGGCGGGCCAGCCCAGGATCCGGACATAGAAAAAGAACACTGCCAGCGCTGCAAGCGACACGAAATAGCTGATCCCGGACGCGACCCTGACTGATTGGACCAGCTCGGGCGAGGCGTTGTCGGGCAGCATGATTACCATAAGGTGGACTGGCGAATAGGGAATATCGATCAGGTTGCCGACCACGATACCAAGCCGGGTCAGAAATCCCGTGATCGTGCTGGGGGCCATTTCTCCGCGCGCAATCAGCGACAGGGTGAAGACGCACAGGAAAATCGCGATGAAGCGAATGCGATTGAACGGCGGTGCAAAGCGAAACTCAACGATGGACGGATAGGTCGAGAAATACTCGATGAAGACCAGAACAGAGGCGAAGACTGCAAAGAACAGAACGATCTGCACTGCATCCGGACTGACGCTGGGCAACAAAATCGCAGGTATGGCCAACAAAAGGGCCACCAGAATCGCCCGTGTCAGGGCGCTTGTCAGTTTTGCAAACACTTGCTCGTTTTCCCTCAACCTGGTCCCCCGCGATACGTTGCCGCGAGCGTGTCCCAACTTGATCCCGAATGTTATCGGGGCTGCCTCATTCTTGCCTTAATCCTGCCCGCTTTGACCCAAGCGCTCAAGAGGTTGTTGCGTGCGTGCCCCAAAAAGCGGGGTCGAGGCGCCAAAAGTGGTGCGCGATTGCATCACGAGTAAGGCCAAAAAAGCGCCTATTTTCCATGTCTCTACCAGATATGGTGTGGTGCGGTTGCGCTGTGACTAGTGTCGGCGAAACACTTTGACAGCATTCTGCGACCGCGCGTCAGACAACAGAAAACGGGCCACCGATCACCCGGCGACCCGTCATATTTCCGCCTTATTTCCGCCTCAGGCCCAGGGGCGCTCGGCTGCGGCCTTGGCTTCAAAGGCGTCGATTGACGCGGATTTTTCCATCGTCAGTCCGATATCGTCGAGCCCCTCAAGCAGGCAGTGTTTCTTAAAGGCATCCACTTCGAAAGAGATCACTTCGCCGTCCGACGTGGTGATTTCCTGCGCTTCCAGGTCCACCGTCATGCGGGCGTTCGCCCCCTTCTCGGCATCTTTCATCAGGATGTCGACCTGTTCCTGAGGCAGAACCACCGGCAGGATGCCGTTCTTGAAGCAGTTGTTGAAGAAGATATCGGCAAACGAGGTCGACACGATGCACTTGATGCCGAAATCAGCGATCGCCCAAGGCGCGTGCTCGCGGCTGGAGCCGCAACCGAAATTGTCGCCCGCGATCAGGATCTCGGCGTCGCGGTATTGCGGCTTGTTCAGCACGAAATCCTCGATCTCGGTGCCGTCGCGGTTATAGCGCATCTCGTCAAACAGGTTCTTGCCGAACCCGGTGCGCTGGATCGACTTCAGGAACACCTTGGGGATGATCATGTCGGTGTCGATGTTGACCAGCGGCATGGGGGCCGCGATTCCGTGCAGTTTTTCGAACTTTTCCATGGGTCTATTCCTTACATCAACTCACGCACGTCGGTCAGCTTGCCGGTCAGCGCGGCGGCGGCAGCCATGGCGGGGGAAACAAGATGCGTCCGGCCCTTGTAGCCCTGACGCCCCTCGAAGTTGCGGTTCGAGGTTGAGGCGCAGCGCTCACCCTCGGCCAACTGGTCGGGGTTCATGGCAAGGCACATCGAGCATCCAGCCAGACGCCATTCGAAACCGGCCTCCTTGAAGATGTCGGCCAGGCCTTCTTCCTCGGCCTGTGCGCGCACAAGGCCGGAGCCGGGAACGATCATGGCACGCATGCCGTCCTTGATCTTCTTGCCTTTGACCACCTCGGCCACGGCACGCAGGTCTTCGATCCGGCCGTTGGTGCAGGAGCCGATAAAAACGGTGTCGATCTCGATATCCGACAGTTTCTGACCCGGAGTCAGGCCCATGTATTCAATCGAACGGCGGGCTGCGTCGACCTTGCCGCCGGTGAAGTCCTCGGGGTTCGGAACGACGCCGGTGATCGGCAGCACGTCTTCCGGGCTGGTGCCCCAGGTGACGACCGGCTCAATATCTTCGCCGCGCAGGCTGACGACCTTGTCGAAATGCGCGCCTTCGTCGGTGTAGAGTGTCTTCCAATACTCAAGCGCCTGTTCCCATGCCGCACCTTTCGGAGCATGCGGGCGGCCCTTGACGTATTCGAAGGTGGTCTCGTCCGGCGCGATCAGACCGGCACGTGCGCCGCCTTCGATCGCCATGTTACAGACGGTCATGCGGCCTTCCATCGACAGGTCACGGATCGCTTCGCCGCAATATTCGATGACATAGCCGGTGCCGCCTGCGGTCCCGGTCTTGCCGATCACGGCAAGGGTGATGTCTTTTGCCGTGACGCCGGGCTTCAGCTTGCCGGTGATCTCGACCTTCATGTTCTTCGATTTCTTCTGGATCAGAGTCTGGGTCGCCAGAACATGTTCAACTTCCGAGGTTCCGATCCCGTGCGCCAGTGCGCCGAATGCGCCGTGGGTGGCGGTGTGGCTGTCACCGCACACGACGGTCATGCCGGGCAGGGTCCAGCCCTGTTCCGGGCCGACGATATGCACGATACCCTGACGGACGTCAGAGACCGGGTAGTAATGCACGCCAAACTCCTTGGCGTTCTTGTCCAGCGCCTCGACCTGGATGCGGCTTTCCTCGGTCATCTGCGCGGGGTCTTCACGGCCCGCGGTTGTGGGCACGTTGTGATCCGGTACCGCGATGGTCTTTTCCGGTGCCCGCACCTTGCGGCCCGCCATGCGCAGACCTTCGAAGGCCTGCGGGCTGGTCACCTCGTGAACGAGGTGGCGGTCGATATAAAGAAGGCAGGTGCCATCATCGGCTTCATGCGCGACATGGGCATCCCAGATTTTGTCATAGAGTGTTTTGGGGGACATGTGTCCTCTCCCGTAGCTAATTCGGTTGGCAGGGTGACAGGATTGGGCGCGCTTATAGGCGGGCAAGCACCGAGCGGGACTCGCCGAAGAAGCGTTCGCGCAGCCGGGCGCGGTCATCCATGTCGAAAATCCGTGTCATGCCGGGTCAATTACCGCTTTGGCCCGAGTCTCGCAAGGGAAAGCGCGCAAGTCTGGAAAATGTGATCTCGGGTGACACGGCTGGCCGTCGCTGGATTATCCTTGCCGACGCACAATCGGTCGTGTCACCTTTCAGTTAGAGAAGGAACGGCATGGCGGACGAGCAAACCAAGACAGTCGAAGAGGTCGCGGCAGCGGCCACCGAAACCGTTCAGCAGAACCCGCAGGAAATCGCTATCGGAGTCTGGGGGCAGGCACAGGCGTTTGCGCTGGATCTGCTGCGACCCTGGAATGCCTACCAGGTCGCCATCGCCCTGGGTCTGTTGGCGATATCCCTGCTGATTGCGCGGTTGGTCAAACCACGGTTCTATGAGTGGCTGCGCGAACGCGAAGGCTGGCCGAAGTGGAGATACCGTTATCTGGTGATGGTGCATCGCCGTATGGCGCTGATCTTCTTTGTCGTGCTGATCTGGCTGACCGTGTTCCTGATGCGCGAAATCACCTGGCCCAGCCGGTCCTATCTGCTGGCTGCCCTGGCCAACCTCGCCACCGCGTGGCTGATCGTGGTTCTGGTCACGCGGCTGGTACAGAACGCCTTTCTGCGCACCGTTCTGCGCTATGGCGCTTGGATCTGGGTCACGCTGAACCTCTTAGGTCTGTCCGACGAGGCCAGCCAGGTCATGGACAGCGCCGCGGTCGAAATCGGCGACATGCGGATCTCGCTCTGGATGGTGGTGCAAGCCGGGGTGGTTCTGGGCCTCGCGTTTGCCGCGGCGCGGTTCCTGTCGAACCAGGCGTCCAGCGGCTTGAAGAAAAACGAATCCCTGTCACCTTCGATGCAGGTGTTGGCCAGCAAGACCGCGCAGGTGGTGTTTTATGGTCTGGCCTTCTTCATCAGCCTGAAATTCGTCGGCTTCGACCTGACCGGTATCGCCTTCCTGTCTGGTGCCATCGGCGTCGGTATCGGTTTCGGCTTTCAGAAAGTCGTGTCGAACCTTGTCTCGGGCATCATTATTCTTCTGGACAAGTCGATCAAACCCGGCGACGTCATTTCGCTGGGCGAGACCTTTGGCTGGATCAACTCGCTTGGTGCCCGATATGTTTCGGTGGTTACGCGGGACGGGCGGGAATACCTGATCCCGAATGAAGACCTGATTACCGGTCAGGTGGTAAACTGGTCGCACTCAAACTCATTCGTGCGGCTCGATATCTTCTTCGGCACGGCTTACGACGACGATCCCCATGCTGTCAGAAAAATCGCGATCAATGCGGCGGCGGGGGTAAACCGTGTCCTGACCGCGCCATTGGCCCCGGTTTGCCATATCGTCGGGTTCGGCGATTCAAGTGTGGACTACGTGCTGCGGTTCTGGATCGAAGACCCAACCCAGGGGCTGACCAATATCCGCGGAAATGTCTATCTGGCGCTGTGGGATGCGTTTCAGGAAAGCGGCATCTCGATCCCCTTCCCGCAACGCGAGGTCAAGATGCTGGAAGGGTCACGGTTGGAAACGCGGCAAGCGGGGCTGGACCTGATGCCGGAAGGCGACGCTCAGGATTGATCGGGCACTGCCTCCAGCAGGTCTCCGGGCTGGCACTCAAGCACCTCGCAGATACGCGCCAATGTCTCGAATCGCACCCCTTTGACGCGGCCTGATTTCAAAAGGCTCAGATTTTGTTCGGTAATGCCAATGCGATCCGCCAGTTCGCGAGAGCGCATCTTGCGCAGGGCCAGCATCACGTCCAGGCGCACCACGATTTGCATCAGACGAACCCCCTGTTCTCGGCCGCTGCGCGGGCAGCTTCGGACATCGCGGTACCGATGACCCATATCAACGCTGCCGCCAGCAGGAAACCCGCCTGCATGTCGCCGAATGAGATCACCAGGCGCCTGGTGCCGGGGGTGGCGGACAGGCTTTCGATCAAGCTGAACACAGTGGGCGACAGGATCGAGATCACTCCCTTTGCAAAAAGTGCGAGTGCGATAGAGCGGATCAGGCGGGCGGCGGTCTCGGACAAGGGGTCGGCTGTAGCGTAGACGCCAAAGAGACGTGCAGTGAACCACAGAACGGCGATATTGGCTCCGGTCGCGACAAGGGTCCAGACCGTGAGCAGGATCAGACCCGAAGTGCTGGCGGTTGCGTCTGAGGCCCCTCCTGCGCCGTTCACATCCCCGCGGAGCAAGGACTCCAAAAGGACGTGCGCACCCATCAGGATGAACGCGACGATGCCAGCAATGCAGATCGCCCGCAAAATGGTGGCGACACGGCGGAAGCGAAGGGATAATGGAGACATGGGGTTTTCTCTCGTTGGATCAATTTTTAATGTAAAACGATAATAAATTATCAATTCATCTTGCGGCGTTTGTCAACAGGCCAATGTCGGCCGTCCGCAGAACCGGCTCTCGAGCGGAAGCCTGCGGATGCAGATCGGTGACACTTTCGTCTTCCGCTGCGTTCGGTTCATTGAATTGTCACCCCCCTGTTGTTACCTTTCACCTATCCCGGCGCCGGGGATTTGCGGCGTGCAGCGAAGGAGGACACTGTCCTGTCTCTCTCAATGGACGCGGCCAAAGCCGCCGACGATGGAGCGCCCATGATGGCCGTTCCGACAGACGCGACAAGCGAGGCACTGCTTGCGCGCATCCTGACCTCACTTTCCGAAGACAAGGCCGAGGACATCGTCGAGATCGACTTGCGTGGCAAGTCGGCGATTGGCGATTACATGGTGGTCTGCTCGGGGCGCTCGTCCCGCCAGGTTGCCGCGATCTCGGAAAAGCTGGTTGAGCGGCTGAAGGCCGAGTTCGGCCGCCTGTCCAAGGTCGAAGGCAAGGATGCCGGTGACTGGGTGCTGATCGACACGGGTGACGTGATTGTTCATGTTTTCCGCCCGGAAGTGCGCGAATTCTACCAGCTGGAGAAGATGTGGCTGCCCACGGGCGCCGCGTGACCGGCTGACAGGCGGGGCCGTTTGGCCCCCGGAGACCTCTATTGCCCCTGCGCATGCACATTTGCGCCGTCGGCCGGCTGCGGTCCGGTCCCGAGCGCGACCTCATCGACGATTACGTGACCCGCTTTGACCGGACCGGCCGGGCCCTTGGGCTTGGGCCGCTGTCGCTGATCGAAGTTGAGGACAAGAAAGGCGGGGGCATGGGGGCTGAGGCAGATCTGCTGCGCGGCGCGATCCCAAAAGGTGCCACGATCTGCGCGCTGGATGAGCGTGGCAAGTTGATGACATCCCCCGATTTTGCAGACGCGCTGGCACGGTTGCGCGACACCGGAGTCAGCGACCTGGCCTTCGTGATCGGTGGCGCGGACGGCATCGATCCGGGGTTGCGCGGGGCGGCAGACATGAAGCTGTCTTTCGGCAAGATGGTCTGGCCGCATATGCTGGCGCGGGTGATGCTGAGCGAGCAGCTTTATCGTGCTGCGTCAATTTTGGCGGGCGCGCCCTATCACCGGGTTTGAAGGGGCGCTGCCCCTCTGCTGATGCATTCACCCCGAGGTATTTCAGGCAAGAGGAAGATCAGGGCGCAGGATAGCCGTCCGTGGTTTCCAACAGTGCGGCGCGGCTGGACGAGGCGAACTCGCGCCGCCACAGCACAATCACGGTGACAATGCTGCCCATAAGAAGCGCACTGCCACCGAACAGCCACGCTGCCGCCGCCAGTCCGAAATAGACGGAACGCATGGCGCGGTTGAAGCTGCGCGCGGCGGTAATATTGATCTCGGCAGCCTTGGCGCTGCGGGGCAGGGCGGCGGGATCGGTGACGTCATTGGGCACCGCCGACATCACGACCGAGCAGTAGCCGAACAGCCGGTGCGCCCAGACGAATTTCAAAAACGCGTTGGCGATGAAGAAGATCATTACCACCAGCTTGATTTCCAGAACAATGGCTGGGTCGCGGGACAGGCTGAGGTCGGTCGCAACCCCGGCCAACCGCTCGGTATTGCCGATCAGCGCCAGCCCACCGCCAATGGCGATCATCGTGGCTGATGCGAAGAACGCCGTGCCCTGCCGCAGGTTGCCGAGAATCTGGGCGTCAAAGACGCGCGGGTTGCGTTCCACAAAGTGGCGGAACCATTCGCGCCGGTAATAGACCATGATCGAAGAAACCGAAGGACGCGATCGGGGTGGGTTCTCGATCAGGTGGCCGATGGCAAGCCACGCGACAAACAGCGTTGCCAGCGCCGCTGCATCCAGCGGGTCGAATAAGGTGATGCGGTCGCTCCAGTTCATGGCGCGACACTAGCGCGCGGGAAGGGTGGTTGCCAGATCGGAAAATTGGTTATATTTCTTTACCAATGTTTCAGAGGTGATTCAAATGGACATGCCCCCCCCCAGCCCGACCGTTCTGGCCAAGAAAGCAAGGATTTTGGATCGCCTGCGCACCGTCTTGCCGGCCGATGCGGTGATCGGGGACGAGGCCGAGACCCGCGCTTATGAGTGCGATGCCCTGACCGCTTACCGTTGTCCGCCGCTGGCGGCCGTGCTGCCGGCGTCGACGAATGAAGTCGCCGCCGTCCTGAAGATATGCCACGAGGAAAACGTGCCTGTGGTGCCGCGTGGGGCCGGGACGTCGCTTGCTGGCGGTGCGCTGCCGACTGCCGACAGCGTGATCCTGGGCGTGGCGCGGATGAACGCGGTGTTGGAAACCGATTACGAAAACCGGTTCGTCCGAGTGCAGACCGGGCGCACCAACCTGAGTGTCACCGGTGCGGTCGAAGAGATGGATTTCTTCTATGCACCCGACCCATCGTCACAACTGGCTTGTGCGATCGCAGGCAATATCGCCATGAATTCGGGCGGGGCGCATTGTCTGAAATACGGCGTGACCACCAACAACCTTTTGGGCGTGACCTTGGTCACGATGGAAGGAGAGGTGGTCGAGATCGGCGGCGCGCATCTCGACGCCGGCGGATTGGACCTGTTGGGGCTGATCTGCGGCTCGGAAGGACAGTTGGGTGTGGTCACCGAGGCGACATTGCGGATCCTGCGCAAGCCTGAAGGCGCGCGGCCTGTCCTGATCGGGTATGACGACATTGTCGTGGCGGGGGAATGTGTCAGCGACATCATCAAATCCGGCATCCTTCCCGTTGCGATCGAATTCATGGACCGCCCCTGTATCCGTGCCACGGAAGCCTTCGCCGGTGCGGGCTATCCCGACTGCGAGGCACTGTTGATCGTCGAGGTCGAGGGCAGCGAGGAAGAGATCGCAGCGCAGCTTGAACGGATCGTGGCCATCGCGAAGACTCACAACCCGGTGGAGTTGCGCGAAAGCGGATCACCTGAGGAAAGCGCCAAGATCTGGCTGGGTCGCAAGTCGGCCTTTGGCGCGATGGGGCAGATCAACGATTACATGTGCCTCGACGGTACGATCCCGGTCAGCCAGTTGCCGCTGGTGCTGCGGCGGATTGGTGAGATGTCAAAGGAGTTCGGGCTGGATGTCGGCAACGTATTTCATGCTGGCGACGGTAACATGCATCCGCTGATCCTGTTTGACGCCAACAAGCCCGGAGATCTTGAGAAATGCGAGGCGTTTGGCGCCGAGATACTGAAACTTTGCGTCGAGGTTGGCGGTTGTCTGACCGGTGAGCATGGCGTCGGGATCGAGAAACGAGACTTGATGGTGACGCAATACGAGGCCGATGACCTTGATATCCAGATGGCGGTCAAGGACGTGTTTGATCCCAAATGGTTGTTGAATCCGGCCAAGGTATTCCCCTTGCAATCGAGTGAAACGCGGCGGATCGCGGCGGAATAGGGGCGTAGCCCCTCGCGCGGAAAGCCCGGGCTTTCCACGCTCACCCCAAGGTATTTGAGGAAAGAGAAAGATGATGCGACCGGGAAGCGAGGCGGAATTGGCCGATGCGGTGGCGGGGGCGACGGGGCCTTTGCGGGTGATCGGTGGTGGCACGCGGGACATTGGCGCGCCGGTGGACGGGGACGTGCTTTCGGCGGCTGGGCTGTCGGGGATATCGCTTTATGAGCCAGGCGCATTGACTTTGGTTGCTGCGGCGGGGACGCCTTTGGCGGATATCGAGGCGGCGTTGGCTTCGGAGGGCCAGCGGCTGGCGTTTGAACCCATGGACCATCGCGGGCTTCTGGGAACCACCGGCGTGCCGACCATCGGAGGCGTGGTTGCGGCCAACGTATCGGGGCCGCGCCGTATCCAGGCGGGGGCGTGCCGCGATTCCGCGCTTGGGGTGCGGTTCGTGGATGGTCGCGGCCGGGTCCTGAAAAACGGCGGGCGGGTGATGAAGAATGTCACCGGCTATGACCTGGTGAAGCTGTTGGCGGGATCCTGGGGAACGCTGGGCGTGTTAAGCGAAGTGTCCCTGAAAGTGCAGGCTATCCCCGAGACCGAGGCGACGCTGGTCGCGCAAGGACTTTCGGCACAGGATGGGGTCGCGGCACTTTCTGCGGCGCTGGGCTCGCCCTTTGACGTGACCGGGGCAGCGTGGCTGTCCGACACCGGGGAGGCACGGGTGCGGATTGAGGGGCTGGCAGCATCGGTAGCCTATCGCCTGAAGCAGATGGGCGCGGAAATCTGCGCGGGTTGGGACGTTTACGAAGGCGTGGCAAGTGCCGCTTTGTGGCAAGAGGTGCGGGACGTGACGCCATTGTCGGGACAGGCAGGGACAGTGTGGCGGGTGTCTGTGAAACCGACAGATGCGCCAGCCTTGCTGAACGCATTGGGTGATCCGCAGGCGATCTGCGACTGGGGCGGTGGGCTTGTGTGGCTGCTGATGCCAGAAGGCGGCGATGGGGGCGCGGCGGCGGTTCGGGGCGCGGTTGCACGGCTTGGTGGGCACGCGACGCTTGTTCGGGGCAGCGCGGAAACGCGGCGTGCGGTGTCGGTGTTTCAGCCCGAAGAAGCGGGGGTGGCCCGGATCACGGCAGGATTGCGGGCGCAGTTCGACCCGCGTGGCATCCTCAATCCGGGACTGATGGGGTAGGCAACATGCAGACGAATTTTACGGAACAACAGCTTCAGGATCCGGGTATCCAGCGCGCAAATGAAATCCTGCGCGCCTGCGTCCATTGCGGGTTCTGCACCGCGACCTGCCCGACATACCAGGTGCTGGGGGACGAGTTGGATTCCCCGCGCGGGCGAATCTACCAGATCAAGGACATGCTTGAAAACGAGCGTGATCCTGACCCCAAGACGGTGATGCACATCGACCGGTGCCTGTCTTGCCTGGCCTGCATGACGACCTGCCCGTCGGGGGTGCATTACATGCACCTTGTTGACCATGCCAGAGAGTACATCGAGGGCAGATACAAGCGCCCATTCATGGATCGGCTGTTGCGCTGGACGCTGGTGCGCATTCTGCCCTATCCGACACGGTTCCGATTGGCGCTGCTTGGGGCCAAGATCGGGCGGCCCTTTGCGTTCCTCATGCCGGACGCGCGTTTGAAAGCCATGCTTGAAATGGCGCCGAAGCACATTCCTCCGGTCAGTCGCAACGATGACCCACAAAGCTTTGCTCCCGTCGGGCCAAGGAAGATGCGCGTTGCGCTGATGACAGGTTGTGCGCAGAAGGCGTTGAACACCGATATCAATGACGCGACCATCCGGCTGCTGACCCGGCTGGGTTGCGAGGTCGTGGTAGCCGAGGGTGCGGGCTGTTGCGGGGCGCTGACCCACCACATGGGCAAGACCGAGGAAAGCCACGGCACCGCGGCCAGGAACATCCGCGCGTGGTGCCACGAGATGGACGGTGCAGGGCTTGACGCCATCGTGATAAACACCAGCGGTTGCGGCACCACGGTCAAGGACTACGGCTTCATGTTCCGAAACGAACCGCTGGCGGCGGATGCCAAGCGGGTCAGCGATATCGCGATGGACGTGTCCGAGCTTCTGATGCAGCTTGACCTGCCCGAAGGCGACGACAAGGCAACCGTGGTGGCCTATCACGCGGCCTGTTCACTGCAGCACGGCCAGAAGATCAAGACCTTTCCCAAAGACCTTTTGAAACGGGCCGGGTTCACGGTGGTCGAACCGGCCGACAGCCACCTTTGCTGTGGATCGGCGGGAACTTACAACCTGATGCAGCCCGAGATTTCGAAACAGCTGAAGGCGCGGAAAGTGCGGACGCTGGAGGCGAAGAATCCGGACATCATTGCGGCGGGAAATATCGGCTGCATGATGCAGATCGGTGGCGGAACCGAGGTGCCGATCGTGCATACGGTCGAATTGCTGGACTGGGCCACAGGCGGCCCGCAGCCGCCGGCACTGACGGCCGAGGGTAAGCATGTGCCAGAGATCCCGATCCTCAGATAACCCGCGAAACGCCCGATTTTTGCCTTAACCCGTGACTACGGTGCCCCTGTCATTGCAGGAGGTTTCATGCGGTTTTTGGCGATCATCATTTGGCTTTGTGTTGCCCTTGCGCAGCCCCTAGCGGCGCAACAAGGGTTGAAATCACTTCAAACCGGCCATGATGCGCGGGGGCTGGAAGCGGTTGGACGGCTCGAAATCGGAGGGCACGGATTCTGCACTGGGGCATTGATCGCGTCAAACCTTGTCCTGACGGCCGCGCACTGCCTGTTTGACCAGAAGACCGGAAAGCGCGTGCGGGCGGACCAGATTGTATTTCGGGCCGGGCTGCGCAATGGCCGGGCCAAGGCCATCGGCGAGGTGCGCGGCGCCGTAACCTTCCCAGGCTATAATTTCCGCGCCAAGAACCCCGGCGACCGGGTCAAGAATGATTTTGCCCTTCTTCGTTTGCGTCGACCAATGGGGCGCGTGGTCGAGCCGTTCGAGATTGGCGGCAAGCTGACCCGCCGGAACCAGTCCGTGGCCGTCGTGTCCTATGCGAAAGGCCGCGAGAACGCCCCCAGCCTCGAGCGTGCCTGTAAAATTCTGGGGCGGCAGTCGACGGTCTATGTGCTGGAATGCGACGTCGATTTCGGATCGAGCGGCGCGCCGGTGTTCAGCATGGAAGGCGGGCGTCCGCGCATCGTTTCGGTCATTTCCGCCAAGGCGGAGATGGACGGGCAGAACGTGGCGCTGGCGCCGATGCTGACACAGGGGGTCGTGGATCGGCTGAAACGAGAGTTGGATCGTGCTGGTGTCGATAACCGTACAGTCACAGGGGCAAAATTTCTGCGCGCCAGCGGGGGTTGAACCGGCAAATTCAGATACCTAAATCAGGGAGGCAGGACGCCAATCGGGTCCTGTGCTTCCGCCTGTCCCATGAGGGAAGGCATCACATATCAGTTGTCGCTCAAGAAGGAGGATGACACATGCGGACTTATGATTTCGCACCGCTTTACCGGTCCACGGTCGGGTTCGACCAGCTTGCCAGCATGATGGACCGAGTTCTGTCCAATGATGCAGGACAATCCAGCTATCCACCCTACAACATCGAAAAAACCGACGATGACCACTATCGCATTTCTATCGCGGTGGCCGGGTTTTCGGCGGATGAATTGTCGATCGAGGTGAAGGAACACGCGCTGATCGTTACCGCGCGCAAAGCCGAGGACGACACCGAGCGCACCTATCTGCATCGCGGCATTGCCACCCGTGCATTTGAACGCCGCTTCCAGCTGGCCGACCATGTGCGCGTTACCGGGGCAAGCCATGCCGATGGTATGCTGCACATCGATCTGGAACGCGAGATTCCCGAAGCGTTGAAACCGCGCCGGATCGAGATCACCAGCGCCAAACCTGCGATTTCGTCCAAGAAGGACGTTGTGGACGCTGAAACCGTCAACTGATCGCGATTGGTCCACCGGCTCGGGTCCTAGCCCGAATCCCGGAGCGTATTGACAAGAAAGAAGGGGGGCGCGTGGCGTCCCCCTTTGTGCATTTCTGATGTACCCAAGCTTAGTTCAAGGCACCCGACACTGTGCCGGACTGCCAGAACAGGGTCTCGCCCGAATGGTCGTCGACACCGTCGTTGTCGGTTGATACGAAGATGCGCCCGTCCTCGGTGATTGCCAGTCCTTCGACCTTGTCCAGCACGTATCCGCCTGTCGACAGCATCTCGGGGATGAGGTCGCGCACAAGTTCTTTGGACACGACGGGCAGATCGCCGCCAAGCGGGGCAGGGGTCATCTCGGCCAGCGGAATGCGATAGATCTTTTTGGTCACCGCCCGGTGGTCATGCTGGTTGTCGCGTTCGACGACATAGACGTATTCGCCAAAGCGGGTGATCTCGGACAGACCGACCCAGCCGGTATCAGGCTGAGCCTTTTCATAGGCCACCGCGCCCCATTCCCCGGTTTTGGTATTGTAGGCAACAAGCTTGACGTGATTTGCTGGGTCGTCTTTCCACTCGCGCTGGACAGCCATCCAGAGCGTGTCGCCGATCATGGTCACGCCTTCGAAACCAAAGCGCTTCTCGACCGCCATCAGTGCCGGCGGCAGGCCAATTTCTTTCACGATTTCACCGTTGGGCGCGACCTGGTAGAGGGCGTGCGGCACAACCCGGTCGGTGCGACCTTCGGATGCGACCCAGAACCCGCCATTTCCGTCCAGCGTGATACCTTCCATGTCAAGCTTCTGTGCGGGCTGGCCGGCGCGGGTGACACGGATGACATCGACGATACGAGCGGGCTGATGTGAAACGTCGATTTTGAAGATGGTTGGCTGCATGGCATAGAAGCTGTCATTCACCGCCCAGATGATGTCGCCCTTGTCGGCGACCATACCCGAGATCGCACCCCAGCCGGTCAGTTGGTCCATACCATTCGATGTCAGCATAGGGTAACTGGTCGGCGCGTCCTGGTATTCGAACAACATAACATGGGCGCGCGCGCCGCCGTCTTCGATCAGGTCCTTTTCGTTGGCTGAGATCAGCAGATTACGTTCGGGGAGCGCGACATAACCCTCGGGGCCAACACCCGAGGGCAAAAGCTGTTTCAGGACGGGCGCGGCAGGATCCGTGACGTCATAAACGCCGACGATCGAGCCGCGCTCGGATCCAACAAAGACGTAAGGCGTGTCGCCGAAGCGGGCAAAGGTCACCGATTCCGGTTCGACGCCCTTCTTGTTCGAGCGTTTCTCGGGGTAGTGGCCAATTTCCACGATAGCATGTTCAAAGCTGGCGCCGCTGTCATAGACCAGCGTGCCGTCCTTCTTGAAGATCGACCAGCCCCGGCTGCCGCCTTTGTAATCGCCTTCGTTGGCCGTCGCGAAATGCATGTCGTCGATCCAGGTGACTGCGTCGGGTTCGCGGGCCACGCCCGTGGCGCTGTCGGTGAAAGCCAATGCACGTTCGCGCTGTGTGTCGATCCCTTCAAGGTCAACGCTCCCGGCAGGGAAATGCGACTTCACCAAACCGTCCTTGCCGACAATCACGATATGATTGTTTTCCTGCAGCGTAACCACGGTTTCGCCCAGAGAATTGATTGACACAAATTCGGGTTCGGGATCGGAAGGGGCGATCTCGGCAAGCCCCTGCAGGCCGACCATCTGCATGGATCCGCAGTCCAATGCGCCTGCCTTCAGGCCGACCAGAGCCAAGTGGCCTGCGGGCAATTGCGGGAGACCGCCATCATTCAGGTCTTCGTCACGTTCGTTTTCGATTGCGACGGCAACAAAGCTCTGGTCCGGGGCAATGGCAATGGAATCCGGCTGACCACCCAGGTCGCAGCGCCCGAGTTCGGCCTTGGTGTCGATGTCAATTGCGGCGAGGTGACCGGAAGGCGCGACAAAGCTGTCCGAGGTATTCACGCCGACAAATGCCGTGCGACCCACCATGCCGACGCTGGTCGGTTCACCATCCAGCGCGATATTGCCCAGTGGTTTCGGGTCATGGGCATCGGTGATGTCGATCAGGCCAAGGGCCGAAAGCGGACTGTCGGTATAGACCAGTGTCAGGCCGTCATCGCTGGCCGCAATGATCTCGGCCGAGGATTCGCGGCTGGTGTCGGCGTCCTGCGACATGTTGCGCGGGGTGGCAAAACTGGCGATACGGTTGAAATTCATCTCGGCCAATGCGCCGTTGGCGGCAAGCGCCAGGGACGAGGTCAGGCAGATGGTTCGGAAAGACATGGGGAACTCCGTTTTGGAATGTGCTGCCCGGGCATGGCGGTGGCGCGTTACAGGTGGATGACAAACAGGTGTCAATTTCCTGACAGCCCGAAAAAGCGCTTGTCCGCCAGAACGGATGTGGTCTGATGCCGGCACTCGATCAGAAGGGACGCAGATGGACTACGATGATGCCTACGCAAATGCCGCCTATATCCCCGGGGCCGAGGATTACCCGCCCAGATGGGAACGGGACGCCGCCGCGTTTCGGGCATCCAGCAGGAGTGAAGCCGGGATTTCATATGGCGCGGGCCGGCGAGAGGCGTTTGACCTGTTTTTGCCAAGCGGTGACGCCAAAGGGTTGCTGGTCTTTGTCCATGGCGGATACTGGCTAAAGTTTCACCGACACCACTGGTCGCATCTAGCCGCGGGTGCGGTGGCGTGCGGCTGGGCGGTGGCGATACCGTCATATGACCTTGCCCCGACTGCACGGATCGCAACGATAACCCGCCAGATCGCCGCGGCGGTGACTGCGGCGGCGGGATGTGTGGCGGGGCCAATCGTGCTGACAGGGCATTCCGCTGGGGGGCAACTGGTGGCGCGCATGGCATGCGAAGGAGTCCTGCCGGACGATGTCGCGGCGCGTGTGACGCGCGTGGTGCCGATCTCACCGGTCACCGATCTGCGCGAGATTATGAAGACATCAATGAACGCCGATCTGCGGCTTGATGCAGCAGAGGCCGCAGCCGAAAGCCCTCACCTGCATCAACCGCGCGGCGGACTTGAGGTCACGGTCTGGGTGGGCGCGAAAGAGCGGCCCGTGTTTCTGGATCAGGCCAGGTGGCTGGCCGATGCCTGGGGCGTGGACCTGTTGATCGCCGGGGGCAGGCACCATTTCGATGTTATCGAGGCGCTGGAGGACAAGGACAGCCTGATGATGCGCTGCCTTCTTGGGTGACGTTCAACAAACCGTCACAGAGACGACCAGCAGGGGTGGGTGTCGCCCGCGGCCGGCGTGGCAAGGAACACCGCACGGGCAATCGCGCGCGCAAGACAGGTTGCCGCGGCATGACCCAGAATCAGGGGATCGCCCACCGGGTCGGCAAGTGGTTTCGCACCAGTGGAGGCGGCAAAGACTAGGTCTCCGTCCATCGGAGTGTGCGCGGGCACCAGCGCGCGCGCCATGCCGTCATGGGTCGCGGTGGCCATGCGGGTGCATTGCGCCTGATCCAGAACGGCATCCGTGGCGACAATCGCAATTGTCGTGTTGTGCATCGAGAACTTGGTATCGGGCATGGACTTGGGGTAGTCCGGGGCGGTGCCGAGACCGCCGAATTCGTCCCCCTGTTCCCAAGGGGCGGCCCAGAAATGACGGCTGCCCGGCACTGTGGCGTCCCCCAGCGCATTGACCGCGACCAGTGCGCCGACGGTATGGCCTGAAGCAAGCACCGCCGAGGCCGAGCCCAGTCCGCCCTTGAGTGACGCCAGCGTGCCGCCCGTGCCTGCGCCATGACTACCAAGGTCAAAGCGCTCCGCTGCCGCCGCGAGCGCTGCGCGGCCAAGCGCATTATATGGGTTCTCGGTCCAGTTTTTGTCGCCGCCGTTCAACAGGTCGAACAGGATCGCAGCTGGGACAATTGGCACATGCTGGTCGCCCACCGCAAAACCGCGCCCCATCGCGCGCAACCCGTCCGCGACACCCGAGGCGGCGTCCAGACCCAGTGCCGATCCCCCCGACAGGACCAGGGCATCAACCTGCTGCACCGTCTTGTCTGGCGCCAGAAGGTCCGTCTCGCGCGTCCCCGGCGCGCCGCCCATGACATGCACACCGGCGGTAAACGGGCGGTCGGCGGTCAGGACCGTGACTCCGGATTTCAGCCCCGCATCCGAGGCATTTCCGACCTTCAGCCCAGCGACATCGGTAATCAGGTTCATCTCTCCGGGGTGCATGCTTTCTTCCTTCTTGCCGACATGTCGCGGTTGAACCTAACCGCGCTTTTGCATGTCGCCAACAGGCTTGATCCTCTCCATCATCTGCGCCACAAATCACCAAGGCACTGGCGATGGCGTCGCCACAGGGCATGCCCCTGCGCCCGTTCCCCTGTCCTGAACGCCGGGACCTCTTGCAAGGAGGTCGACATGACAGCCCGTCCTGAATTCTTTCGTTTCCACAACGGCGAAAAGGCCACGCTGCCCTTTGCCGAAGCCGAATATCACCAACGCCTTGCCGGTCTTCGTGCAATCCTGTCGCGCGAGGGGCTGCAGGCGGCCGTGCTGACGTCTATGCACAACGTCGCCTACTATTCTGGCTTTCTTTACTGCAGTTTCGGTCGGCCTTATGCGGTTGTCGTGACGGCCACGGAGTGCGTCACAATTTCCGCCGGGATTGACGCTGGGCAACCTTGGCGCCGGTCGGTCGGTGACAACATCACCTACACCGACTGGCAACGCGACAATTTCTGGCGCGCGGTGCGGTCTGTGACCGGAGAAGGCGCGCGGATCGGTTATGAGGGCGATCACCTGACATTGGCACAAATGGCGCGGCTGGATGGGTTCCTTTCCCCCTCACACAGCACCGATATTGCCCCCGCCACGATGGTGCAGCGGATGCACAAGTCACCTGCCGAGATTGATTTGATCCGCGCAGGAGCCGCCGTTGCCGATGTTGGCGGCTATGCCATCCGCGACGCGGTGAAGGCGGGTGTCCGAGAGATCGACGTCGCCATGGCCGGGCGCGACGCGATGGAGTTGGAAATCGCGTCCCGTTTCCCAGAGGCCGAGTATCGCGACACATGGGTCTGGTTCCAGTCCGGGCTCAACACAGACGGCGCCCATAATCCGGTTACGGGGCGAGTGCTGGAGCGCGGCGATATCCTGTCACTGAACACGTTTCCGATGATCTCGGGCTATTACACCGCGCTGGAACGGACGATGTTTGTCCAAGAGGTGGACGCCGATAGCCTGGCCCTTTGGCAGGCCAACATCGAGGCGCACGAACTGGGCATGTCGCTGTTGAAACCCGGTGCGACCTGCGCCGAAGTCACCCACGGCATCAACGCTTTCTTCGCCGAGCGCGACCTCCTGCAATACCGCAGCTTCGGCTATGGCCATTCGTTTGGCGTTCTCAGTCATTTCTATGGACGCGAGGCGGGCCTCGAACTGCGCGAGGATATCGACACGGTGCTGGAGCCGGGAATGGTGATCTCGATGGAACCGATGCTGACCATTCCCGACGGACAGCCCGGTGCGGGCGGCTACCGCGAACATGACATCCTCATTATCACTGAAGACGGGAACGAGAATATCACCGGATACCCCTATGGGCCGGAGTTCAACCTGGTCGGCTGACCGACTGCTTTTTTCTGGTCGAAAATACCCAAAGCCTGGACGCGCAGCGTCCGGGCCACGCCCAAATCGGTGTGCTGGCAGCTTTGCTGCATGCAGACCGGGCGGGAGTGCCGCGTCAAAGGCGGATCACGTAATCCTTGGTTGTGGTCTCGACAACTTCCCAAGTGCCGGCAAACCCGGGGCGCAGAATATGGGCATCTCCGGCCTTCAATGTCACCGAAGACCCGTCGTCACCTGTCAGGACAGAGACACCGTCGAGGATGCGGAAATACTCCCACTCGTCGTAGATCACACGCCATTTACCGGGGGTCGAACGCCATATTCCGGCATAAAGGCCGTCGCGCTCTTCCAGGTTCCAGGTGGTGAAGACCGGGTTCCCTGCGATCAGGCGGTCGGGGGCGGGACTGTCGGTTTCGCCTTCGCCAGAGATAGTAACAGGCAGGGACAGCTTCTGGGCATCGGTCATTTCTTCACCTCTTTCTGAATTTCGGCGATCCGTGCGTCCATCGCTTCAAGGCGGTGCAACACCTCGTCCCGGTAATTGTCGGTCTTGATCACGTCTTCTTCGTGGTGGGCGTCCTGCATCGAGTTCACGATCAGGCCGACCACAAGGTTCACCACCGCGAAAGTGGTGATCAGGATGAATGGCACGAAAAAGACCCAGGCAAAGGGATGCACTTCCATGACCGGGCGTACGATGCCCATCGACCAGCTTTCCAGCGTCATGATCTGGAACAGGGTATAGGCCGACATGCCAAGGTCGCCGAACCATTGCGGGAAAGTGTCCGAAAACAGTTTTGTCGCCATCACTGCGCCGACATAAAAAATCATCGCCATTAACAGGAAAACAGAAGCCATGCCGGGCAGGGCCGAGATAAAGCCCTCGACCACCCTTCGCAGTCGTGGCGCGACCGAAACCACGCGAAGAACCCGCAACACCCGCAGGGTTCGCAGGACCGAGATGCCCGAGCCCGACGGGATCAGCGCGACCCCCACCACGATCAAATCGAACAGACCCCAGCCAGATTGGAAGAACCGCCAGCCGCGGGCATAGATTTTGGCTACGATCTCGACCACGAAAATGGCAAGGCAGATCGTGTCCAGCGTGACGATCAGCGGACCGGCGGCAGCCATGATGCTGGGCGATGTTTCCAGTCCCAGCAGCATGGCGTTGAAGATGATCACTCCGAGGATGACACGTTGGGTCAGATCACGGTCGAGAAAGGCTTCCAGTTGGGCACGCATGTTGGTTTTCCTTTAGGTCCACGGCGATATGCGCCCTGACGGATTGCCCTGCAAGAGGGCAGTATGCAAATCCCCTCAATTGCGGCGCGGTTCCCCCTTTTCAACTCTGTGTGGTTTTGCAACAGTTTATGCGATTGATGCGACTCCCCGATGTAAATGGGCATTACATTGCCCATATCGGTCTCATGTCGCGGCATAGGATTGATTGCACAGGGAGAGTTTGATGGCCGATTTTGACGCGCAGGTGCGCGAGTCGCAGGAGCAGGTTGCCTCGGCACAGGCAAAGATTGCCGAACTGACCAGCCGGATCGAAACCGCACGGTCCAAACTGAGAAGCGGTGACGACATCTCGATCGATATCGAGAATGCGACGCTCGAGGACGTCCACGCCCATACCGACGTGATGAATGCCAATATCGCAGAGCTGATCATGGGGTTGGACGACGTGACGGCAGCATTTTCCAAGGATTTCAGTGAGATGCGCGACAAGACGGGATGGGAGTCCTTTGTTGGCATCTTCAGCCGTGCCAAATCAGAATCGTTGCGCCAGGATCGGATCCGCACCGCGAATATCGACGACAAGCTGCAGGACCTGATCTCGAAATCCGATGTCATCACCAAACTTCTGGAAGGCCAGCTTGAGGTGCTGAATGACCAGAAGGAGCGGGTCGAGGCCAACCTGACCGAGACGCTGGACGACCGCGAGGTGACGGTGGGTGAGCTTGAAGCGTTGCGGGACGAGATCAAGGGAATGGACCCGAAGATCATCGAACTGGAAAACAAGATTTCAGTTGAGCAGGACGCGGCTGCTCGGACCACGCTCGAATCGGAACTGGCGGCGCTGAATGCGAAATACAATGAGCTGGTGCAGCAAGAGCAGGTGAAGCTGGCGAAATCGCAGACGCTGGAGCGCTATATAGAAAAGGGCAAGACCTGGATCGACAGTTTGCAGAACCAGGCGGCGACGCAGATGGTGCTGATCAACAAGCTTCAGACGGACACCAAGCAGCGCGTGGTGCTTTATGATGCGTTGACCAAATCGCTGAAGACCGCGCAGCAGCAGGATGTCGCCCACCGTATCAACGAGATCGGAGTTGAGACCGACAAGGAAGCCCAGGCGTCCATGGCTGCCATCGGCACTGCCACCAATCAGCGCATGGCCGACATGATGGAAGCGCACGAAGGCCACATGGTCTTTGCCCGCGAAGTGCTTGAAGCCAAGGCGAAGGCCGACGAACGTTTTGCCCGCCGCTTCGAGAAGATCGTCGAGAAACACGACAAGAACCTTTATGGGGCGTAATCTTTTGACGAAAAGCGCGATAGCCAAGGGATCGCGCCCGGAACCGAAGGTGAGCGTATCGTGCCCGCCCTTCGGGGCGGGGATGGGCGTGATCCGGATCGCAGGCGGTCCGAGGGCCGATGATGGCTGACCACACTCCCAACAAGGACCATGCCGCGCTGACCGACACTTTCGCGTCACGCCGCTATTTCCGCAAGTTCGAGGTTATCACCGACCACCTGACCCGCGTAGCGGCGACCATGCAGGCCGAGGATCGGCTGACCGAGGAAGAGGCCGAGGTCATCACCCGCTATCTTGTGGCGATCAACTACACTTTTCACGCGCTGAGCATGAAATACCTGCTGGTTGGGCGGGATACGGGCCGGTTTTTCGGTTCGCTCCAGATGGACACGGTCGAAAGCGGGTTCCCCGTCTTCAACGAAATCCTGATGATGGCCAATGACGCGCAGCAGGCCGAAAGCCACCTGCGCAACATGCCCTCTGTTGACGCTCTCAAGGACGAAATGGTTCGTCAGATCGTTGGCGACCGAGAAATCCCGACCAAGCTGCAATTCGCACTGTCGCAGCGGCTCTATTACGAAGAATTGATGCGCGGCAGCCTGTTCTGGGCGCAGAACCACCCGGTTGCCATCTGGCTGTCCGGGGTCGAGGATCGTCGCCGCTATCTTGTGCATTGGGCTGTCTATGACAGCCAGATCAACCTGCCCACCATCTACTTGATGGAGGTTGAGGACACTGGACGAACGGCACTGGCCAAGGATGAAAAACGCTGGCCCGAGGCGCAGGCCCATCTGATGGCGCAAAGCTTGGGGGGGCTGAAGCTGATTACCATCGCCAAGGGGTTTGATGAAACCTTTGACGACCTGCACCCCAAACGCCTGCGCCGTATCCACATCGGTCCGATGTATTCCCATGAATACACCTCTCAATCCGGGCCGCTGCGCGAGGTCCTGGCCACCGCTCGCGCGCCTGAGGGCGAAGATTGGGCCCTTGCCTGGACCGTCGAGGACCTGATTAGCGAGAAGGTGATCGAGGAACGCTCGGGCTGGTTCGGCACGGTCGAGCGTGAGGTTTTCGCGTTGGACCCGTTTGGCGGACGCGGCGTGGATACCGGGGCGACGCGGATGGAGCGGTCGATCATCCTGCCGCAACGCCCGTTCCAGACACTGGAAGAACTGAACCCGCCGGGGTTTGGCGCCGTGCAGAAGTTTGTCGTCAGTCCGCAGGGGCGGGTGTTGAGCTATTGAGTGGCTCACCGGAATGGCCCTTGGGGCCATGCCTGCGGCACGAGTATTTGAACAAGAAAGAAAGTTGAGAACCAGATGAGCTTGCCAATCGACCAGATGGAATTGCGTGAAGAAGATATCCGCAAGCACTACCCGGCGGCGGTTGCGATGCTCGACGGGTTCGACCACACGCCAAGGATTGCCAAGGGCCGCGAGATGGCGGCGCCCGAGCGGTCATCCGGATTGGCCACGCGGCGGCGGTTCCGATCGACGACGCCGGGGCTGGTGACACGCTCGACCGCGCGTCCCGAAGGGGTGCATCTGGTCGACCGGATCGAAGGCGCGGATGGCGATGACCCGCTGGTCAGCCCGGCACAGGCGAATGTGATGCACGGGTTGCGCCGTGCGCTTGCAATTGCGCTGGCGATGGGAGAGCAGTTTGCCGAGGCTACCGGGCTGTCCGATCTGAAGCGCGCCAATCTTGCCGGGTCGCTGGGTGACGACAAGCGCGCGACGTTTTCCGAGTTGCTGACTGCCGAGGCGCTGGTGGTTCTCTATGTCTTTGGCAATGCTACGGCATTTCTTCTGGCCGCGCATCAGGGCGAGGACAGCGTTGAGGTGGGAGAGGTCGAAGAGGTTTTGACCGACAATGCCCAGCTTGCCCTGCATGGAGTGCTTTGGGAACTGGATCAGGACATTGCGGCGCTGGCGACGGATGATGGCAAGCTGGTGTCCTGTGTCTGTGCCTTTGCCGAACAGGTGATGGAAAAGGTCGCCCTGCGTGCCCAGACCGCCGGGCGGCTTGAGGCCTTTGCCAGCGCAAGCTGGCGGGTCGAGGCGGACGATCTGACGCTTCAGGGGTTCACCCCGGCGCGCGCCGCCAAGGGCTCGACCCTGACAATGACCTTCAAGAAGCCGAACGAGGTGGTCGGCAACCACATCGCCAAATATCAGGCCATGAAGCTTTCAAAGATGCTGATGGCCTATGATTTCGACCGGCGGCTGAACCCGTTTGCGGAACTGGGGGGCTTCATCTTTACCTTCATGGGCGACGGCAAGCCGGGGACGGGCAAGACGACGCTGATCCAGATGATGGCGGGGCTGATCAACGACTATTGTCAAGTCGCGGGCTATCCATTCCGCTATCAGAACCTGTCGACGGATAATATCGACAGCTATCAGGGCAAGTCGGGCCAGAATGCCAAGGCGTTCATCAACAGCATCATCGATCCCATGGTGATCGGTTTTGGCACCATCGACGATATCGACCAGCTGGCAGGCAAGCGAGGGGATCGGCAGTCTTCGGCGGGGCAGCTGGAGATTACGGCGGTGCTGATGGAGAGCTTTGCCGGGGCCAATACGGTTGTGCGCGGGAATTGCACCTTCGGCATGTTCTCGAACTATCCCGAAAACGTCGACGATGCCCTGCGCCAGCGGGCCGGGGCGCGGTTCCTGGTCGACGGGCCACAGACGCGAGAGGACTATATCGACATCCTTGCGCTGTTGATGGGCAAGAACCATTCGATCCCGTTGGGAGAACATGATCTGTTCGAGGCGCAGGCGATCCAGAAGGCGGTGGCGGCGTCGTTTGAAAGCCACTCGCGCCCGCATGAAGAGGGGTTGATGAAGGTCTTTGACAGGGTGCATTCCTCGGTCGGTGAGCTGGATACCATCGCCAAGATGGGCACCTATCTGAAGGCCATTCAGGAGGCGGATGAACGGTTCACAGGCCGCGCGATCAAGAACATCACGGATGCGGTCAAGGTCCGCGCGATGGACTTTGAACTGCCCGACGAATGGATGGAAAACCCTGACCTGTTCCTGTTCAAGGACTATGACACCAAACGTGACATGATCGCCGAGTTGCGCGTGCCGATCACCACGGACATGGTGATCCAGGAAATCAACCGCTACGCCGATAGCGAGTTCCGCTATGCCGATAAGTCGGACGAGGTCGCGATTGAGGCGATGGTGCGGGACTTTGGCCGTCAGGAAGAGGCGAAGAAGCGGTATTTGGAGGGGAAGGGGTGAATTCGGTTCCTCTTTGGGCTACTGGGCCTGCGGAAATTCTTGGACATGCATTCGAATTGTTGGAGGTGGACTCCGACAGCAAAAGGCGACTTGCAATGATATGCATCGACAATGCTGTTGAGTTGGCGATGCAAACATACATTTCTTTGCCAAAGCGACTAACTGGAGTGGAGGTTAGTAGACGTCAGAGAGACGATATCTGTTCGAGTTTCGTTTCATTGCTTGATGGTTTGGAAGAGCACGCTTCTGAGCGGTTGGTTGGCATCAATCTAGGTGAGGTAGAGTGGTTCCATAGGTTGCGGAACGAGCTTTATCATCAAGGAAATGGCTTGACTGTTGAAAGAGCGAAAGCAGAGGCCTATTCACAGATAGCTTTGGAGATGTACCGAGCGTTGTTCGGGGTGACACTGGTATTCAAGCAAACCTCCTCAGCTTTGAGGTTAGGTGCATTTTTGGAAAAATGGATTGAGCTTGAAAAGCTTGTTTCTGGTGACGGAGGCTCAACCAAAAGAGACTTCAATAGGCGCGCTTTGGCCATTTTGTCGTCGCGACAAGGCTACGAGTCCAAAGACTACGATGAGTACTCGCAACTTCGGTCACTTAGAAACACGGTTGTTCACGGCGGCAGAGACCCAGAAGAGGCCATTTCTGACGAAGTTTTTGCGCGAATGGATAGGTTGTTAGAGAAGATCAGGGATTTGTCCACATGACCAACGACCTATCCCCCGGCGCAGCCGCGATGCGCCCGACCCGCCCCACAGGGCGGGCGCATTCTGCACTCACCCTCGGGCCGGGTGCGTCGCTGGCCTTTGGCGAACGGAGGGATAAATGCACCGATTAATCCAACGCGGCCTGATGTTCGGCAACCTAGTCGAGGTGTCCTCGCCCGCCTTGGTCGAGCGGTATAACCGTGCGCTGAAACATCTGACCGGCAAGACCACCAGCCTCACCGATTTTCACATCGACATCTCGGGCTATTCGCCTGAGATCGGGGATGAGTTGGACGATCACCTTTACCTCAACCACGGCGGTTGCAACCGGCAGTTCATCCTGCTCACGACCGAGCAGAAGACCGCGCCGCTGCTCAACGTTCAATTCTCGACCAGCCGCGACATTCTGAAATCCTTCATCACCCGCAACGAACCCCAGCTTTTTGCGCTGACCGCGCGGGATGCGGTGGCGGGTGAGCTTGTGAACTCGGTCTATTCGGTCGCCGATCCCGTGCGCCTGTTCGATATCCGCAAGATCCGGGTCGAGGCGGATACCACCACGGGCACGGTGCAGAATGCTGAAAAACTGGGACGGATGGTCGACCGCTTCAAACAGGAAGAGGACGCCTGGTTCGATGACGTGCTGATTGCCGACATGATCTCGGTCGCCAAGGAGACGGGCGATGTGACACGCAACCCAGTGCGGCTTGAGCAAATGGAGTTCGCTCAGGCTAATTTCTGGACCGCGCATTTCGGCGGGCTTTACATTTTCAAAGAGGTCGACCATCCCGCCGTGATCGCAATGAGCGGCAAACAGGGGCTTGAGGACCTGCCGATCAAGTACGTCTTTGACCCAACCGACCGGAACCGCATTGCCAAGTTCTTCGACTATGACAAGCTGGTCGAGCCGATCGTGAAAGCACGCGGCATCGATGCCGCCGCGATCCTGCGCCAGAAGATGGATTTCATCGTGGTGGATGCGGCGCAGGATGCCGGGGTCGACCTGACCGGCGCCACCCGGCGCGATATCCGCGCGCTGGCGCGGGCCCATGCCGACGACCTGCCGGAAGAGTTTCACGCCCTGCGCGCACTGGTGAACTGGGCCGAGGATGACGGGCCGTGGCCGCGCATCACCAGCGATCACCCGGCCTATTTCTATACGCTGCGGGCGGCGGATACGCCGGATGCGGCGCTGGTCAATATGCTGTTGGCGGAACTGGCACCCAAGGATGTGCGACAGCTGTTCATCTGTCACAAGGAAGCGTTCTATCGCGCGTATCGCACCTGGTCGGACACCAAGCGGTCCTATGTTGCCGATTTCCTGACCCGCGAATACCAGGTCGACAAGGCAGGTGCGCGCGCCGCGCTTTTCGGCCATGATGCCCCCATGCAGGAACCGCCCCCGCCGCCCCGTGACGATTTGATCGCGCGGGTCGGACCTTGGGGTGCGGTAAGGAGATAGGCGATGCTGGGACTGTTGCGACTGATCTTTTTCGGGTTCATCTTCCTGACGATCGTCTATGTGATCGTATCGGCCTGGTCACGCTCGGTTAGGCGGGGCAAGCTGAAGACGTGGTGGGAGGAAGAAGGCAGGCCCGGCGACCTTGAGACCTATGTCGAGCAAGGTCTGAAGGAATATGATGGATCGCTTCGGCGAAAGCTGATCTGGGGGGTCTATATCGTGCCGACAGTTCTGGTCGTCACCATCGTCTATGTGACGAATTTCATGTAAGGGGGCCGGAAATGGTCTATGTCAAATGGGGATTTCGCATCCTGTTCTGGGTGCTGATCGCCGCGTTTTTCCATTACACGCTGCCGCAGTATGACGTGGTTCGGATCGCCGACACCTATGAAAAACGGGTCGATTTCGGCGAGAACTCGATCTTCTGGGCGCGCGAACATGCAGGCGAGGCGACCGGGACGATCAACCGCGACGTCTTTTTCATCCAGACGTTTCGCGCGAACGAACGGCCCATGGTCTATCGCAACGAGGACACCGGTTGGAGCTGGCCGCCCTATTTCAAATTTGACACGTCGAACCTGCAGGCCAAGGCGACGGACCTCAAATCGACCAAGGAGAACCCGAAGTGGGTGGCCGTGAAACACTATGGCTGGCGTAACGAGTTCATGTCGATCTATCCTAATGCCACCAATGTCTGGCAGGTCGAGGGGCCGGATGTCCTGATTATCCCCTGGATTTCAATTGGTATCCTGATCGTTTTCTTTGCCGTTTTCTGGGCGGTCTGGGTGCGCTGGAAGCGTTTCCGCGCGCGCCGGATCGATCCTGTGCTTCAGGACGTCGGTGACAGCTTCGACGCGGCCGGCGACAACCTTGCCGACAAGCGCAACCGCTTTGCGCGCTGGCTGGACACGTGGCGGGAAAAACCAAGGAAATGAAGGCATCATCCCTGGCATTGGCGCTGCTGGCCACGACTTCTGTTGAGGCAGGCCAGTGGGACATTACGCTTGCGCCATACCTTTGGCTCGAGATGCCGTCTGCCAAGACCGTTCTGGCCGAGTCCGGCAGCGATGTCCGGCTTCAGACGGTGACACAGCTTGAGGCCGTTGCATCGAACGGAGACTGGTCGCTGGTTGGAGACATCAACTATTTGCGGGCGGTCGACCAGGTATTTGGCGCGTCAGAGCTTGAAGTCACAGGGGCAAGTGCGGCTGTCGGTGTTCTGAGGGAAATCTCCAATGGCCCGATGCATGTGATGACAGCCGGAATCGGGCTGCGCCACTTTGATCTTGCCATCAAGCTACGCACCCCATCGGGGAACCTGCGCGCCGACAAGCTGCTTCTCACGCCGTTTATTGGCGTTCGAGGGCGGTACGATCTGGGCAAACACATGTCGGTCGAAGGATCTCTTGGGATTGGCGGTCTGGGTCGAGGTGCCGATTTCTATTCGGACCTGCGCGCGGGTGTCGGATTCAAAACCGGCAGGTCGTCATCGGTCCAACTGGGCTATCGGCATGTATTCGTGGATCTCGACAAAAGCACGTTTGTTTCGTCCTTCACCCTAGAAGGTCCGTATGTGGCCTATGTCCACAAGTTCTGAGGCCGGGAGGCGCGGACTGGTGGCCCGCATCGAACCCGGCGAACTTGTGTTTCAAATCGTCAAGCGCGCAACCAGCCTGCGCGCGAGCGGTGCGACGAACAGGATCACGGGAAAGGCGACAGCCCAGCTGGATACCCACCCCGACATCCATGTGCCGACAAAACCGTCAACCAGCCCGACCGCCTTCATGGTGGCAATGCACGAGACAATGCAGGACATCAGCCCTGAGACGATAAATCCAAACAGGACAGGGGCAAATTTGGCCGGGAACATGTAATACCTCTTGGCATGTTTCATCGATTGGATGTCGATACACATGCTGACTTTGGAATGAATGTCCAGCTGCCAGAAGGCCGCATCCTGTCAGCGCGGCAACCAGCCCAGCCCGGCCTCGGTCGACTTGGCGGGGCGATACTCGGCGCTGACCCAGCCCCGGTACCCGTCCTGGTCAATCTTTGCGAAGAAACCAGGATAGTCGATCTCTCCCCCGACGGGTTCGTGCCGGCCGGGTGCGCCGGCGATCTGGATGTGACCCACAAGAGACTTGTGCTTTTCCCATGTGCCCATCACGTCGCCCGTAATCATAAAGGCATGATAGGCATCGAATTGAAGCGCCAGGTTCGGGGCCGAGATCTCGGTAATGATCTCGGCGGCAAGATCAAAGTCGGACAGGAAATAGCCGGGCATATCCGTCCGGTTGATTGGCTCGATGGTCAGCCGCTGTTTTGGCGCGTGTTCGACCGCCCAGTTCAGGTTATCGATCATGGTTTGGCGAGCCTCGGGCCCATCGGCAGCGCCGGACATGATATGCACCATTTCAGCGCCCAGAACCTCGGCATAGCGCAGGGCCCGCTTCAGATCGTGGCGGAACCGTTCCTGCCCTCCTGGCGTTGCGGCAAACCCACGCTCGCCCCCTGCCCAGTTCGGGGGCGGTGTGTTGATCAGCGCCAGCGTCAAGTTTGTCCTGTTCAATTCGTGCAGGATGTCCTTGGCGGCAATGTCATAGGGAAACAGAACCTCTACGCCCGTAAAACCCGCATCTGCGGCAGCTTGAAAACGGTCGAGAAACGGAAGCTCTTGGAAGAGCATCGACAAGTTTGCAACAAAACGCATGATTACCTCACATTCCTGTGATGTCTTGCCGCAGACTCCGACGTCGTGCAAGTGGGCAAACTCATCCCAAGGTGCCCAGATTGTTGCTGATTTGGTGACAGTTTGTTTACGTCAGGGCATTTCGCTGGATGGGATCACTTGGAAAAAGGCTCCGCTGGACCACAGGCCGAACCAGCTTTTGCCGTCAATTTCGTGATGGCTGCCGATCTCGACCAGACGATAAAAGCTTTTGCGGTCTATCAGGGCTTCCAGGTTGGTCCGTACCAACACATAGGGCGATGGTTCCCCGGTCTCAGGGTCGCGTTCGACCCGGATCGGATTGGCTGGACCGGCCGTGGTGAAGTCCCCGACATGGGTCTCAAAGGTCAGCACCTGATCCTGCCCAGAGCCTGTCACGTCAAAATCAACAGCCACGAAAGGAGCGTCGTCGACAGTTATCCCGACTTTTTCGACCGGGGTGACAAGGAAATACTTGTCGCCGTCCTTACGCAATATGGAGGAAAACAGCCTGACGAGTTCCTTCCGGCCGATCGGGGTGCCGAGGTAAAACCAGGTGCCGTCCCGTGCGATGCGCATGTCCAGATCGCCGCAGAATGGCGGGTTCCACAGATGTACCGGTGGCAATCCCTTACCCTTGGTCGCGGCTTTGGCAGCGGCGGCGATGCCGTCGGCGGTCGGTTTCACGGGAATTTGTCCGCTCATATCTTTTGCCATTTCCCTCGCGCACGATAGACTCTCAACAAGCTAGGTCGAAACAGGAGAAATGTCATGGCCGAACACGCCGAACTGATCGACGAGATCGAGGCATTGGGCGAAAAACTGGTTGCGGCCAAGTCCGCGATCACCCGGCGATTCATCGGTCAGGAACGGGTGGTGGACCTGACACTGTCCGCGCTTCTGTGCGGCGGCCATGGCCTGCTTGTCGGGTTGCCGGGTCTGGGCAAGACCCGGCTGGTCGAGACCTTGTCGACGGTGATGGGCCTTGATGCAAACCGCGTTCAGTTCACGCCCGACCTGATGCCGGCTGACATTCTTGGGTCGGAGGTTTTGGAGAAAGGCAAAGGCGGAACGCGCGAGTTCCGATTCGTGCCGGGCCCGATATTCTGCCAGCTCCTGATGGCGGATGAGATCAACCGTGCCAGCCCGCGGACTCAGTCTGCTCTTTTGCAGGCGATGCAGGAAAAGAAAGTTACCGTTGCCGGACAGGACCGCCCGCTGTCGGCGCCGTTCCACGTTCTGGCGACCCAGAACCCGATTGAACAGGAAGGCACATACCCATTGCCCGAGGCGCAGCTTGACCGCTTTCTGGTGCAGATCGATGTGCCCTATCCGACCCGCGACACCGAACGTGATATTCTGCTTGCCACCACCGGCGCCGACGAGGACGAGGCGCATCAGGTGTTCACCGGTGAAGAGCTGATTGCGGCCCAACAGCTGCTGCGCCGCATGCCCGTGGGCGAAGCGGTGATGGAGCGCATCCTCGACCTGGTCCGCGCGTTTCGCCCCGAGGACGACACCGCGACAGAGCAAGTGCGCGAGAAAATTGCCTGGGGGCCGGGCCCCCGTGCGGCGCAGGCCCTGATGATGACGGTAAGGGCGCAGGCGCTATTGCATGGCCGTCTGGCGCCATCGGCGCAAGATGTGATCGACATGGCGGCGCCTGTTCTTAGTCACCGTATGGCGTTGAACTTCGCTGCCCGTGCCCGTGGCGACACGCTGACCGGTCTGATCGACGAAACGCTTGCTCGACTGGACGGGTCCGAGGCGGCGGCGTGACACTTCCCACCCAACTCAGAACGCGGTCGGAAACCGAAGCTGCGCGCTTGCCGCCACTCCTGGCGCGGGCCGAGCATCTCGCGGGCACGGTCCTCTTGGGGGATCACGGGCGGCGGCGTTCGGGGTTGGGGGATGATTTCTGGCAATACCGCCCGGTGCGTCCCGGCGACTCCATGCGTATGGTGGATTGGCGGCGCTCGGCAAAGTCCGACGGGCAATTCGTGCGCGAACGCGAATGGCAGGTGGCGCAATCGGTGATGCTCTGGGTCGACCAGTCGGCGTCGATGGGGTTCGGATCGGTCAAGGGTGCTGACACGAAATGCGACCGCGCGCGCGTGATCGCGCTGGCGGTGTCTATTCTTCTGATCCGAGGCGGGGAACGAGTGGGCCTGACCGGAATCAGCCTTCCTCCGCGCCGGGGCGAGGGCCAGATTCTGCGCCTGACGGATCGGCTTTTGCAGCCGGAGGATGAGGACTATGGCTCACCCGAAGCGCGCGCCATGTTGCCCCACGCCCGCGCGGTGTTCCTGTCGGATTTCCTTGGCAAGACCGATGCAGTCGAGGCGGCGCTGACGAAAGCAGCGGACCGAGGGGTAAGGGGTGTCCTGATGCAGGTGCTTGATCCGGCCGAAGAAAGCTTCCCGTTCCGGGGGCGGGCGCTTTTTGAAAGCATGGGCGCGACGCTCAGGCACGAGACCAAGAAGGCCGATGACCTGAAGGCGCGTTACCTGGATCGCCTGGCCGAACGCAAGGCGCGGCTGACGCAGCTGGCGCGGGCTACGGGGTGGCAGTTTACGTCACATCGGACCGATGCCCCGGCGCAGGTCGCGTTGCAGTGGCTTTATCGCGCTTTGGAGCGGAGGGGCTGATGTTCGGACTTCCCATCGCCTTTTCAGCGCCCTGGCTGCTAACTGCACTGATTGCGTTGCCCGTGCTGTGGCTGATCCTGAGGGCAATCCCGCCTGCGCCGGTGCGCCGCCGGTTTCCCGGTGTTGCTTTGCTGTTGGGGCTTCAGGATGAAGATACCGTCACTGACCGTACCCCGTGGTGGCTGCTATTGTTGCGGATGATGACTGTGGCGGCGGTGATTGTCGGACTGGCCGGCCCGATCCTGAACCCTGATCCCGCAGGGGATGGCGATGGGCCGCTTCTGATCGTTTTTGATGGCGGCTGGGCGTCGGCGGATCAGTGGGATGCGCATGTCTCGGCGGCCGAGGCCGAGCTTGCCAAGGCCGCGCGTCAGGGGCGCGAGGCGGCGGTGATCAACCTTGCTGACCCCGTTGAGGTGCAGTTCCTGACTGCCGACATCTGGCGGACACGACTGGCGGGGCTGCAACCCCTACCGTGGCTACCACGGGCAGAACGCCTGGCAGAGGTGGCGGACGCGCTTGGAGACGGTGCAGTTGAAACTTTCTGGTTATCCTCGGGGCTTGAGTTTGCTGGCCGCAGCGACATTCTCGGTGACCTCAGATCGCGCGGTGTCGTGCGCGTTTTCCAGCCCGGCACAGGAGCAATTGCTCTGTTGCCACCCAAATTCGAAGACGGCCATATCCGCCTTGCCGCCGTCCGGGCCATGGCTGTGGGAGGTCGAGACGTCGGTTTGAATGCCATTGGTCGCGATCCGGGCGGGAATGAGACCGTGCTTGCCACGTCCCGGTTCGTGTTCGATGACGGTGCGGCCGAGGCCGGAGTTGACCTGGTACTTCCATCCGAACTGCGGGCGCGGATCACGCGGTTCGAACTTGCCGGCATCCGGTCTGCCGGGACAGTCGTTCTGGCCGATGACGCATTGCAAAGACGCGAGATCGCGCTGGTGGCAGGTCGGCAAGACCGTGAGGGGTTGCAACTGTTGTCGCCACTGCACTATCTGCGACAGGCGCTTGTGCCAACGGCGGATGTGATCGAGGGCCCGCTCGAAGATGTCCTGCTGGCGAACCCCCAGGTCATCGTTCTGGCCGATGTAGCTGTTTTGTCTGATGCGGAATCGGCAGCCCTTCTGGACTGGGCCGAAGCGGGTGGGCTGCTTTTGCGCTTCGCCGGGCCGAAGCTGGCCGCGTCGGGCGTCAGCCGCAAAGAAGAAGATCCCCTTATGCCGGTGCGTCTTCGGGCGGGTGGCCGCAGCGTCGGCGGAGCGATGTCCTGGGGCGAACCCAAGGCGCTGGCGCCCTTTGACGACAATGGCCCCTTTGCCGGACTTTCGGTGCCGGACGAAGTGCGCGTGACGGCACAGGTCATGGCGCAACCTGACCCGACACTGGCCGACCGGGTGATTGCGGCCCTGTCGGATGGCACGCCACTTGTCACCCGCAAGCCTCTTGGAGACGGGCAGGTGGTCCTGTTCCATGTCACAGCCAATGCGGAATGGTCTGGCCTGCCGCTGTCGGGGCTGTTTGTGCAGATGCTGGACCGCCTTGCTGCGCTTGGAATCGCCGATCGCACTAGCGCGGCGAACATGGAAGGCACCACCTGGCAGCCTCAGAAAGTACTGGACGGTTTTGGCGCACTGCAGGATGGCCAGTCGCTGGCGGGTGTGTCCGGCGAAAGCATTTTGGCGGGGCAGATCGGGCCACAACTGCGCCCGGGCCTCTATATCTCGGATGCGCAGCGGCTGGCCGTCAACGCCAATGGGCCGGATGCTGAACTTCGCCCGTTTGCATGGCCGGCCGATGTCCCTGTCGAAGGCAGCGCCGCGCCGCCCGCACGAGAACTGGGCGGGCTGATTCTGGGGCTCGCGCTGGCGCTGCTTTTGGCGGATATCGCCGCCTCGCTGTTGGTGTCGGGGCGATTGTGGGGCAGCCGGGTAGTGGCAGTACTGGCACTCGCCCTTGCCTTGCCGCCTTATCCTGCAGACGCACAAGAGGACACTGCCGTCGAGATCGCGGCCGAGGTTGTGTTTGGCCATGTGCTGACAGGGGATGGACAGGTCGACCAGGCCGCATTCCGTGGGCTTCAGGGGTTGTCACGCGTTCTGACGTTTCGCACGTCGATTGAACCTGCAACGCCGCGGGGCGTGGATTTGGAACGCGACGAGCTTGCACTTTACCCGTTGCTTTATTGGCCGATCTCACCTGATCAGCCGATCCCGTCGGACGAAGCCTATGCCCGGCTCAACACCTATCTGCGCTCGGGCGGCATGATCCTGTTTGATACACGCGACGCGGATGTGGCCGGGTTTGGCGCGGCCAGTCCGAACGGGCGCAAACTGCAGCGGCTGGCGCTGCCGCTGGACATTCCGGCGTTGGAACCCGTGCCCCAGGACCACGTTCTGACTCGCACGTTCTACCTGCTACAGGATTTTCCGGGTCGATATGCGGGCCGCGACCTGTGGGTCGAGGCCGCGCCACCCGATGCAGAACAGATCGAGGGGATGCCATTCCGCAACCTCAATGACGGCGTTTCGCCAGTGGTGATCGGCGGAAACGACTGGGCTGCGGCCTGGGCGATCGATGACAATGGTCGCTTTGTGTACCCTGTGGGTCACGGGCGCGGCGGAGAGCGGCAGCGCGAACTGGCCTATCGCTTCGGGGTCAATCTGGTGATGCATGTGCTGACGGGGAACTATAAATCCGACCAGGTGCATGTGCCTGCGCTTCTGGAAAGGCTGGGGCAATGACGGGTACGGTGATGTTCGACCCGATCCTGCCGCTTTGGACCATCGCGGTTCTGGCGGCGATGTCTGCGCTTGGGGTCGGCATCGCGCTTTGGCGCGGTTTGCCGGGCTGGTGGTTGCGTGGCTTGGCCGCCGCCGCAGTGATCGCCGCGCTTTGCGGGCCTGTCCTGCAACGGGAAAACCGTGCGCCGCTTTCGGACATAGTCCTGATGCTGGTGGATCAGAGCGCCAGTCAGCAGCTCGCGAGTCGCGCCACAGACACCGAGGCCGCGGCAACAGAGCTGGCCGCGCGTATTTCCGTGCGTCCCAACACCGAATTGCGCCGCATCGACATCGGCGATGGCGAGGGCGACACCGGCACCCTTGCCATGGCTGCGCTTGCCGAAGCCATGGCGCAGGAGCCGCGCGGACGTATTGCCGGGGTTTTTCTGATTTCTGACGGGCGGGTCCACGACATCGACCGCGCCCCGGACCTGCCGGCACCTTTGCACCTGTTGCACACCGGACGTGAACGCGACTGGGATCGTCGGCTCTTGGTCAAGAACGCGCCAGCCTTCGCCATACTGGGCGAGCCTGTGACTTTGACCCTGAGCATCGAGGACAGCGGGGCGGTACCCGCTGGCGCCGACCGTGCCACGCTTCTGGTGTCGGTCGACGGTGATGAGCCGGTGCGTTTCGAAGTGCCGACCGGAGAAGAAATTGACGTGCCCCTTTCCCTGAACCATGGCGGGCGCAATGTCATCGAGTTTTCGACCCCCGAGGCCGAAGGGGAACTGACCGACCGCAACAATTCCGCGCTGATCCAGATCAACGGGGTGCGCGACCGCCTGCGCGTGCTTCTGGTATCGGGCGAACCGCACCCCGGTGGGCGCACATGGCGCAACCTTCTGAAATCCGACGCCTCGGTCGATCTCGTACATTTCACTATCCTGCGCCCGCCCGAGAAACAGGACGGGGTGCCGGTGACGGAACTGTCGCTGATCGCTTTTCCGACCCGTGAACTGTTCATGGACAAGATCACAGATTTCGACCTGATTATCTTTGACCGCTACAAGCGGCGTGGCATCTTGCCGTCGCTGTATCTCGACAACGTTGTAAACTATGTGCGCGAGGGTGGGGCGCTGCTGGTTGCAGCGGGGCCGGATTTCGCCACTGCCGCAAGCATCTATCGCACGCCCCTGGCTGACATCTTGCCCGCCCGACCCACGGCTCGGATCGTGGCCGAGGGTTTTACCCCCAAAGTGTCTGAACTTGGCGAACGCCATCCGGTGACGTCGGGCTTGCCGGACGCCGGGTCCTGGGGGCGCTGGCTGCGCCAGATCGAGGTAGAGCCGCAGTCGGGTCACGTGGTTATGACCGGGGCCGAAGACCGTCCGTTGCTGATCCTTGACCGGGTGGACGAGGGGCGGGTGGCGCTTCTTGCTTCGGATCACGCCTGGCTCTGGGCGCGCGGGTTCGAAGGCGGTGGCCCGCAGCTGGAAATCCTGCGGCGGTTGGCACATTGGATGATGGCAGAGCCGGAACTGGAAGAAGACATGCTTTGGGCCGAACCGACCGGCCAGACGATGCGGATCATCCGGCGCACGCTGGACGACACGGTCGGAGACGTCACGGTGACTTCCCCTTCAGGGGCGGTGGTGAACCTGCCGATGAACGAGGTGTCGCCGGGGCACTACGAAACGGTTTTTGAAGGGGCCGAGATCGGTCTCTATCGGCTGGAGAATGGGGGCAAGACGGCGGTCATCGGCCTTGGGCCAGCCGCGCCGCGCGAGTTTGAACAGACCATTGCCACGGATGAAATTGTAAAGCCGGTTCTCGCGTCCATGCGCGGTGGCGCGGTCGCACTTGAGGACGGGTTGCCGCGTCTGCGTGACGTGCGCGAAGGGCGGCCGGCGGCGGGACGGGGGTGGCTGGGTCTGACTCCGCGCGGCGCTTATGAAACGCTGGACGTTGTCCGAACCCCATTGTTACCTGCCTGGGTGGTCCTGCTGATCGTGGCCGGGCTGATCACCGCGGGTTGGATGCGCGAAGGGCGGCGCTAAGCCGCCCCTATTGCAAGTCGGAAAACGCTTCGGCCAGTCGCGCGGCGGCTTCCTCCACCCGCACGCGCTGGGTGCCAAGGTTAAAGCGCAGGAAGCTCTCGCCGCCTTTGCCCAGCGTGTGGCCGGGCGTCGCCGCAATCCGGGCTTTGCGATAGACCCGATCATGAAACTCGTCGCGTGACATGCCTGTGCCCGCGAAATCAACCCAAGCAAGGTAGGTCGACTGCATCGGCATCGCCTTCAACCCCGGAATTGCCGAGACCTGTTCGTTGAACAATGCCGCATTGCCATCGAGGTAGCCGCACAGCGCATCGACCCAGGCCGCGCCTTCGGGGCTGAACGCAGCCCGCGACAGGACCACCCCCAACAGGTTAGGACTGAGGTCCAGCGAACGATGAAACGCCCTGAAACGGTTGCGCAGGTCCGCGTCGGGAATGATGACAAACCCGGTGCGCCCGCCAGCGATGTTGAAGGTCTTGGACGCCGAAGTCATCGCGATCAACCTGTTCTCGATCTCGGGGGCGACTATATGCATTGGCATATGCTTGTGACCGGGAAGGATCAGATCGCTGTGAATCTCGTCCGAGATTAGCAGCAGGTCGTGGCGGACGCAGAATTCGGCGAGTTCCTTCAATTCCTCGACAGACCAGACGCGCCCGGCGGGGTTGTGGGGGTGCGAGATCAGGACCAGTTTTTCCGCGCCGGTCATCTGGGACTCATAGGCGGCGAAGTCCATCCGGTAGAGCCCGTGTTCATCCTGAACCAGCGGCAGTTGCAGGTTCTTGCGCCCGGTCTTGCCGATCTTGACCTCAAACTCGTGATAAACCGGTGTGAAGGTCACAACGACGTCATCTGGTTGGGTGAAGGTCTGAAGCGCCATGGCGATGCCGTTGCCAAGGCCACCCGTCAGCGTGATCCAGGTCGGGTCGATTTTCCAGTCGTGTCGGGTTTCAAGCCACCACGTCAGCGCGGTTTCCAGGCCTTCGATACCGGCAAAGTAACCATAATTCGCCTTGTCGATCAGACCCCTGACGGCTTTCTGAAGGAAGTCGGGCGCTTCGAAATCCATGTCCGCCACCCACATGGCCAACCCGTCGTCGGGGGACACGCCAAACGATTTTTCCATCAGGTCCCATTTCGCGGACTCCGTGCCGCGCCGGTCGATCAGCTTGTCGAAATTCATAGTCTCGTCCTGTCTTGTCTTGTGCGCGACGCTACCCGATTGTTCGCCGGGTGCAAGAGGGGCAGAATCGCGACAGCGCAAGGGGCGTTGCGCAAATGGCCGCCATCGCCTAGATGAAGCGGCATGAAACGCAATATCCTGATCCACCCCGATCCGCGGTTGAAAAAGCTGTGTGACCCCGTCGCCGATATCAGTGACGAGCTGCGCGCGCTGGCCGATGACATGCTGGAAACCATGTATGACGCGCCCGGCATTGGTCTCGCCGCGCCGCAGGTTGGCGTCTTGCAAAGGCTGATCGTGATGGATTGCGTCAAGGATGGCGATCCGGAGCCGATCGTCATGGTCAACCCGCAGGTCCTGTTGTCCTCCGACGACCTCAACACCTATGAAGAGGGCTGCCTGTCGATCCCCGAGCAGTTTGCCGATGTGACCCGTCCCGCCGAGGTGCGGGTCGGCTGGCTCGACCTCGAAGGCAATCCTCAGGAAAAGGATTTCGACGGGCTGTGGGCCACTTGTGTCCAGCATGAGATCGACCACCTGAATGGCAAGCTGTTCATCGACTATCTCGGGCCGATGAAACGTCAGATGATGACGCGCAAATCTGCCAAGATGAAGCGCGACAAGGCCCGCGCGTGAATCTGCCGCCGATCCTGACCTGGCCTGATCCGCGGCTGTCTGAACCCTGTGCCAAGGTCACCGATTTCGCGGGCATGGAGGCGCTGGGCCGGGGCATGCTGGAAATCATGTATGCTGCACCGGGGCGTGGTCTGGCCGGTCCCCAGATCGGGGTGATGCAACGTATTTTCGTGATGGACGTGACGTGGAAAGAGGGGGCGAAGACGCCCTTTATTTGTATCAACCCCAGGATCGTTGCGGCCTCTGACAACAAGGTGATTGGCGAGGAGGCCTGCTTGTCTATTCCCGGTGTCGCGGCGGATGTGGCGCGACACGACTGGATCCAGATGCGGTGGAACCTGCCCAATGGTGATGAGGTGACCGAGCGGCTGGAAGGGTTCGCCGCAATTTGCGCCCAGCACGAGATGGATCATCTGGATGGCGTGGTGATCTTTGATCGGTTGGACGCCGCAACCCGCGACGAGAAACTAGCTGAATACGAGAGGTTGGCATGACCGTGCGCCCCTGCCTGCACTGGCCCGACAAACGGCTGCGCACCCCCGCTGAACCGATTGTCGAACTGACCGACGCGGACCACCAGACATGGGTGGACCTGATTGACACGATGGAGGCGATGCCCGGTGTCGGCATGGGGGCCAACCAGATCGGCGTGATGCGGCGGTTGATCGTCGTAGATGCAAGCTCGGAACGGGGGCAGGCGGTCAAGATGGGCAACCCGGAAGTGCTGCACGCCTCGATCGAACTGCGCGAGCACGAGGAAGCCAGCCCCAACCTGCCCGGTGTCTCGGCGGTGATCAAACGTCCCCGGGCAGTGACAGTCCGCTATCTTGATGAACAGGGACGCATCGCGCGCAAGGATTTCGTCGGCCTTTGGGCGACCTCGGTGCAGCACCAGATCGACCATATCAATGGCCGGATGTATTTCGACCACCTCAGCCGCACCAAGCGCGACATGCTGATCAAGAAGGCGAGGAAGCTGGCATGAGAGTGATCTTCATGGGCACGCCCGATTTCTCGGTCCCGGTTCTTGAGGCGCTGGTCGAGGCGGGCCATGACATCGCTGCCGTCTATTGCCAGCCGCCGCGCCGCGCCGGTCGCGGCAAGAAAGAACGCCCCACTCCGGTTCATGCCCGCGCGCTGGAACTTGGGCTTGAAGTGCGCCATCCAGTGTCGCTAAAGACCGCGGACGAACAGGCCGCCTTTACCGCGCTTGGCGCCGAGATCGCGGTGGTTGTCGCCTATGGGCTGATCCTGCCGCAGGCGATCCTTGATGCGCCGCGCCGGGGCTGTCTGAACATCCATGCCTCGTTGCTTCCGCGCTGGCGTGGTGCGGCGCCGATCCATCGGGCGATCATGGCAGGCGATGCGGAAACAGGCATCTGCATCATGCAGATGGATGCGGGGCTGGATACCGGCGATGTGCTGCTGCGTCGTGCCACTCCGATCGGCATGACAGAAACGACGGGCGCATTGCATGACCGGCTTTCTGCAATGGGCGCGGACCTGATCGTCGAAGCGTTGAGCCGGATTGACGAGCTTGCCCTTGAGCCTCAATCCGAGATGGGTGTCACCTACGCCAAGAAGATCGACAAGGCCGAGGCTCAGGTCGACTGGACCGCCCCGGCACAAGAGGTCGACGCCAAGATCCGGGGTCTGTCGCCATTCCCCGGTGCATGGGCAGAGATCGGCGGTGAGCGGGTCAAGTTCCTTGGCTCCGAGCGCGCCGAAGGGCAGGGCAAACCGGGCGAGGTTCTGGACGACGTGCTGACCATAGCCTGCGGGCGGGGCGCGGTGCGGCTGTTGCGCTTGCAAAGAGCGGGCAAGGGCGCGCAGGATGCCGAAACCTTCCTGCGGGGGTTTCCGGTGGCGAAGGGATCTGTGATTTAGCCCAAGGGGGACCGGAATGCTCTTTACCTTTTTCGGAACCGTGATCATTGCCGGCATCATCGGCTATGGCGCCGAGAAAACCGGCTTCACCCGCAATGGATACTTGCCGTCGATCATCATCTGCATCGGTGGCGCCTTCCTTTTCTTCATGGTCACGCGCCTGTTTCACATCGGTTTCGGCTCTCCGGGGGTGAATGCCATTGTCTCTTCCATTGGGGCGCTTATCATCGTGCCGACACATTGGCGGCGTTAAGGGCGAATTCATGGGCATTCTCTTTTTGGTTATCATCGGTGCTGCGGCGGGGTTCCTTGCGACCCGGTTGATGAAAATCGAAGCGGATATCGTCACGACCATCGTCATCGGCATGGCCGGGGCGTTGGTCGGCGGGCTGGTGCTGCGCACGTTGCTGGCGGTGATGGGCTTTGCCGCTGGCTTCATCGGTGCGGTTCTGGGGGCCCTGCTGTTGATTTGGCTCTGGCAGACATATCTGCGCAAATAGCGATCCAGCCCGTTACGACGATGCGGCCTGCGCCAACCCAATGGATTGACTCCATTTAAATTTCTGGACGGAGTCCCCTTGTCGGGCTACACTCACAGGTAGAGCAAAACGCGGCCGTCAAATGAGCCGCATACATATCGTGAGGCAGCGAGCAGTGGCTTTCTTCAGCTTTCGGCGGGATGATTCCGCGCCGCGAATAACCCTTGTCACCACCATGAAGGACGAGGCGCCGTATATCCTTGACTGGGTGGCGCATTACAAGTCGATCGGCGTGACGGACATCGTTGTATTCACCAACGACTGCAATGATCCGACCGACCACATCCTGCGCGAATTGAACCGCCTTGGCGAAGTGCATCATCGGTTCAGCCGGGTCATGAAGCGCGGGCCGCACAAATCGGCGCTGATGTGGGCGCAATATGAACCAGTTGTGGCCGAAGCAGACTGGATCCTGGTCGCGGATGTGGATGAGTATCTGCAAATCAATGTGGGCGACGGTACGCTGCCGGGATTGATCAACATGCACCCCGATGTCGACGCGATCTCTTTTGTCTGGAAGATATTTGGCAGCATGGGGGTAGAGGACATCTCGGACCGCCCGGTGCCGCGCCAGTTCACGCGCTGCCAGCCGGCCAAGGGGCAACCCGGCGAGCATCGCTTTTTCAAGACGATGTATCGCAACTCAAAGGATTTCGACCGGATGGGCGTCCACCGCCCCTTCCTGACCGCTGAGCCGGGACCGCTGAAATGGATTACACCCGACGGGACGCGGTTGACCGAGGATCAAACCCGCAAGGCACTGTTTGTTCACGACACATATGGATATGAGGCGGCGCAGCTGAACCACTATGCCCTGCGGTCGCTCAATTCTTTCGTCATCAAGCAGAAACGCGGGCGTGCCAACCACCAGAACGGCAAGATCGAACTGGGCTATTGGTCCAAGTTCGACAAGAATGACGAGGTCGATCTGAAGCTGGCCCAAGCCTTTGGAACAGCCGAAGCCTATCGTGATCGGCTGTTCGAACAGAGCGAGAGGTTGGTCAAGCTTCAGGCCGAGGCCATCGACACCCATCGACGCCGTGCCATGCGCATCAAGCGGCGCAACGACGACATCAAGGCTATGCTGAAGGCCATTCAGAGGCTGTCGTCGCAAGAGCCTGAGGTGGGAGAGGCCGCGACAGACAACGCCCGCAACGCAGCCTGATATCAAACCGGGGCTATTGTCGGGGTGGGCGGCTTTTGTAAACCGGAAGCCGCCAGCCAAACCCCAGCGACCCCGCCCGCAGCGCCCAGGTCGACACAGCCGCAGCGACAAGCGCGACGGTTTCCGGCATGCCAATGGAAAGGGCAAGAAGGGCCGTCACGCCTCCGGCAAAAGCGGCGGTGGCGTAGAGCTCGCCTTGCTTCAAAAGTGCAGGGGGCTCGTTGCAGACGACGTCGCGCATCAATCCGCCAAGGCAACCCGTGGTCATGCCCATTAGGACCGTGACAATCGGACCTTGACCGGTGGCCAGCGCCGCTGCGATCCCGGCTGGCACCGCAACGGCAAGTGCGAGGCTGTCAAACCACAGAAGTGCGCGATAGCGGCTTTCCACGAGATGGGCGGTGAAAAAAACGATCAGCGCAGCGACCGAGGCAGTCAGCACGAAACCCGGCTGCTCGATCCAGAATACCGGGTGCCGATCCAGAAAAAGATCGCGCACCGTGCCACCGCCGACCGCGGTCAGGCAGGCAAGAAAAGCAAAGCCGACGATATCCAGTTGCGCCCGGCTAGCCGCCAGCGCCCCGGTCAGGGCAAACACAAAGACCGAAGCAAAGTCGAGTGCCGTCAGAAAGGTCATGACCCGTTTCCACCCTTGGGCGGCTTGAACGGCGCCATGCCCGCGCGAGCCAGTTCGTCGGCCTTTTCGTTCTCGGGGTGCCCGGCGTGCCCCTTGACCCATTCCCACGTCACATCATGGCGGGCTTGCGCCGAGTCAAGCCGCTGCCACAATTCGACATTCTTCACGGGCTTCTTGCTCGACGTGCGCCATCCGTTGCGTTTCCAGCCGAAAATCCAGCCCGTCACCCCGTTTTTTACATAGGCCGAGTCAGTGACGACGGTGATCCGGCTGGGGCGCTCGAGCGTTTCCAGCGCCATGATCGCGGCCATCAGTTCCATGCGGTTATTGGTGGTTTCACCCTCACCGCCGCTGAGTTCGCGCTCTTTTAGGACAGCGTCTCCGTCCTTGGCCTGCATCAACACGCCCCATCCACCAGGGCCGGGATTGCCGGAACAGGCACCATCGGTAAAGGCAAAGAGGTCAGGCATGGGCAGTCACCATCAAGAAAGGGTCATTGGTCCCGGCCATTCCGACCGAGGAGCCGCGCGCGATGTTGATAACGGTGAAGCCGTTTGACTCCAGAAGCGCCAAAAGCTCGTCCTCTTGGTAATAGGCAAAGAAACAACCAAGCTTGTCCCGCGCCTCGCCGGTGCCGATCTTCAGCGCTAGCCCAAGAGACCCTCCCGGTTTCAGCGCGAGGTGGATCGCGGCAAGGTGGGCGGGGAGGTCGGTCTTGGGCGCATGCAGAAGCGAGAAATGCGCCCAGATGCCGTCGAACACATCTACATCGTCGAGGTCGGAAAACGTTGCCAGCCGGGTCTGAACGCCGGGGTTCATACCGGCCTGACGCAGCATTACCGCGCTGGCGTCCATTGCTGTCACGACAAAGCCAGCTTTGACCAGAAGCGCGGAATCCAGTCCCGGTCCGCAGCCCAAATCGAGAATGTGACCACCCGCAGGCAGTTGCTCCGCGAAGTCGCGTAGCGCGGCATTTTCAAACCCTGCCGCCAGCTTCTGGTAGGCATCAGTCTGGGTGTCATAGAACTTCAGCGTGTCGGGATCGCTCATCTTCCCGACCTCAGTTTTCCGTCTCGACATCGCGCAAGACGCGCGGAACCTTGAAATTCACCCGTTCCACCGCGGTTTCGACCTGCTCGACCGTGACGTTGAAGCGCGCGCGGAAGGCGTCGATCACCTCGGTCACAAGCACTTCGGGGGCCGAAGCCCCGGCCGTGATCGCCACCGAAGAAATCCCGTCCAGCGCCCGCCAGTCAATATTGTCTGCGCGTTGCACAAGCTGCGCATAGGCGCAGCCTGCCTTGGCGCCAACTTCAACCAGCCGACGCGAGTTAGACGAATTTGGCGCGCCCACGACAAGCATCGCCTCGACCTTGCCTGCTACGGCTTTGACGGCTTCCTGGCGGTTCGTGGTGGCATAGCAGATGTCTTCCTTGTGAGGGCCGACGATTGCCGGGAACCGTGCCTGAAGCGCCGCGACAATATCCTTTGTGTCATCGACCGACAGTGTGGTCTGGGTCACGAAGGCCAGCTTGCCGGGGTCACGCACGTCAACGGTCGCAACATCGTCGACCGTTTCAACCAGAAGCACCTCGCCGTCGGGAAGTTGTCCCATGGTGCCGATGGTTTCGGGGTGCCCGGCGTGACCGATCATGATGATCTGGAGGCCATTTTCGTAATGGCGTTCGGCTTCGATATGAACCTTCGAGACCAGCGGGCAGGTGGCATCGACATAGATCATCTGCCGCCGCTCTGCCTCGGCCGGGACCACCTTGGCGACGCCATGGGCCGAAAAGATAACGGGGCGGTCGTCGGGGCAGTCCGACAGTTCTTCGACAAATATCGCGCCCTTGTCGCGCAACCCGTCCACGACGAATTTGTTATGCACGATCTCATGGCGGACAAAGACCGGCGCCCCCCATTTCTCAAGCGCCATCTCCACGATCTTGATAGCCCGGTCTACGCCGGCGCAGAAGCCGCGCGGTGCGGCAAGGTAGAGGGTCAGGTTCGGTTTGGTCATTGCCGCCTCGTCGTTGTCGTCCGAGAGGTAGTCGTTTGGGCGCGCCGGGTAAAGCCGTCACCCACTTTTCACCTAGGTGTTACGGTCAGCCAGACACCATTCTGCGGCCTCAGTGTCAGGATCATCACCGGCTCGGGCGCACGCCCCGGCACCAGATCAAACCTGAACCGCGACAGAAGCGTTGCCAGCACCAGAACTGCCTCTTGAATTGCAAAGCTGGCGCCGATGCAGATGCGAGGCCCGTCGCCAAATGGGATATAGGCGTAGCGGTCTCCCTTGTGGCCGCCATTGAACCGGTCCGGCCTGAACGCATTGGGATCCTCCCAAAGGTCGTAATGGCGGTGCAGCGTGTAGATCGGGATCATGACCGTGTCGCCAGGCCGAATCTCGCGTCCGCAAAGCTCGTCAGGTTTCTGCGCGGTGCGCGACAGGATGCCTGCAGGTGGATAAAGACGCAAAGTTTCGTCAATGATCTGGCGGATGAAGGGCAGGCTGTCCAGGTGGCTGGCATCCGCGTCACCACCGTTCAGCGCCGTCCGCGCCTCGGCTGCGGCGCGGTCCTGAACTGCCGGGTCGAAGGCGCAGAGATACAAGGCCCAGGACAAGGTCAGCGCCGTTGTTTCATGCCCGGCGACGATGAAGGTCAGCAGGTTGTCGCGCAATTCGGGCGTGTCCATTTTGCGCCCGGTCTCGGGATCGACGCCTGCCAGCAGTAGATCCAGCAGGTCTGGGATATCACCGGCGCCGTCCCGCCTCCGCACTTCGATCGCGTCATCAGCGATTGACTTCATCTGCGCCACGCCGTTTTCGGCAAACATCCGCCCCGGTCGCGGGACCCAGTCCGGCACTCCGATCATATCGAATAGCGAGATCTTCCCGGCCTCGGAAATATACGCGTCAATGGCGCGATGCACGGCGCCCGAATCAAAGACGTTCTCGCCGGAAAAGGTCACGTCAGAAATCACGTCGAACGTGGTCCTGACCATTTCGTCCATGACATCGACAGCGCGGCCTTCGGACCTGGCAATCCGCTCGACGGACCGGCGCGCGGCGGCGGCCATGATCGGTGACAATGCGGCGATGTTGCGATGGGAAAAGACCGGGGCGGCGGCGCGGCGCTGCCAGCGCCAATGCGCTCCTTCGGCAATGAAAAGCGAATTGCCGATGGCGGGGCGCAGGATGTTCTTGGTGGCGCTGGATTTCGGATAGTCCTCGACCTTCTCCAGCAGCACCCGCCGAATCGCGGACGGGTCCATGATCATGTGCCATCGCAGTCCGGTCTTGCCCGACACCATGGGTTGCCGGAAGGCGATCGCCGGCAGGATCGACAAAAGATTGCTGCGCGCGGCTTTGAGGCTGCCCCATATGCCCAGAGGCTGGGTGACAAGCGGTGCATGAACCGGAACGTCCGGCGAGATCAGAGACGTCTTTGACATGTTTTTATAGATAGGGCGCGGTGTGGCGGCGGGCAATTGCCGCGGTGTGATTGCGCCTTCGGGGGGCTTAGGCTATCGAAGACCGGACCAAGACAAAGGAAACGTCGAATGACCCCTCGTATCCTCTCACTCCTTGCGCTTGTCCTGGGACTGGCCGCCTGCAGCACGGATGTCTCAGATGGCAACAAGCGTGACCTTGGCGATTTCGTGCTGGGCCATAACATCGTGGTGGCGCCCGAGATCGTGAAAGGGCCGCTGTCGCGTGAGGCGTCGACGGATGATTGGATCGCTTCGGTCAAAGGTGAGGTGCAGAAGCGGGTCGGGCGCTATGATGGCGACCGTATGGTGCATCTTGGCATCAATGTCGGCGGCTATGTCCTGGCGCAGCCGGGCATCCCGCTTGTCTTTGCCCCGAAATCGGCACTGGTTCTGCTGGTGACCGCCTGGGACGATGAAGCGGGCGGCAAATTCCACGACAAACCCTATCAGCTGTCCGTGACCGAGGCGTTCTCGGCGAAGGGTATGCTTGGGTCGGGCAATACGCAAAGCGCCGAAGAACAGATGGCAAATCTAAGCAAGGTTGCAGCGGAACAGATCGAGATTTGGCTTTCGCAACATGCGGAATGCATGCGCGACGACACGCGCGGCGAGGCCGCCCGCGCCTGCTGGACGCGCGTCGATAAAGAGATCCGCGACCGTCGCAACAGCGGGCAGTGATCCGGCTCTTAGTGGGGGTGATGACCCGCCGAAGGGCGATTGGATACCGTGAAAAGATGTGCAATCGCCAGACCTCTGGAAAGAACGCGTATTCCGGTTGACTGCGGCTTGATTTTTCCCTGCCAACCCAATATGTCGCCCGCGGAGAGTAATCGGGCCGGTCCGGTCCCCCAATTCATGAGGCGCCACAGCTATGGCAAAGGAAAAGTTTGAGCGGAGCAAACCGCACTGCAACATCGGCACGATTGGTCACGTTGACCACGGCAAGACGACTCTGACGGCTGCGATCACGAAGCAGTTCGGCGAGTTCAAGGACTATGACCAGATCGACGCGGCGCCGGAAGAGAAGGCACGCGGCATCACCATCTCGACCGCGCACGTCGAGTATGAGACCCCCGCGCGTCACTATGCGCACGTCGACTGCCCCGGCCACGCCGACTACGTCAAGAACATGATCACCGGTGCGGCGCAGATGGACGGCGCAATCCTGGTGGTGAACGCTGCTGACGGCCCGATGCCGCAGACCCGCGAGCACATCCTGCTGGCGCGTCAGGTTGGCGTTCCGGCGCTGGTCGTGTTCCTGAACAAGGTTGACCAGGTCGACGACGAAGAGCTGCTGGAGCTGGTCGAGATGGAAGTCCGCGAACTTCTGTCCGAGTACGACTTCCCGGGCGACGATATCCCGATCATCGCAGGTTCGGCTCTGGCCGCGCTGGAAGGCCGCGACGCCAACATCGGTGAAGAGAAGATCGCCGAGCTGATGGCCGCTGTCGACGAGTACATCCCGCAGCCCGCACGTGCGGTTGACCAGCCGTTCCTGATGCCGATCGAAGACGTGTTCTCGATCTCGGGTCGTGGTACGGTTGTGACCGGCCGTGTCGAGCGTGGCGTGATCAACGTTGGTGACGAGATCGAGATCGTGGGCATCCGCGACACCTCGAAAACCACCTGCACCGGCGTGGAAATGTTCCGCAAACTGCTGGACCGCGGTGAAGCGGGCGACAACATCGGCGCACTGCTGCGTGGTGTTGACCGTGAAGGCGTCGAGCGTGGCCAGGTTCTGTGTAAGCCGGGTTCTGTGACCCCGCACACGAAGTTCGAGGCAGAAGCCTATATCCTGACCAAGGAAGAAGGCGGCCGCCACACCCCGTTCTTCGCGAACTACCGTCCGCAGTTCTACTTCCGCACCACCGACGTGACCGGCACCGTGATCCTGCCGGAAGGCACCGAGATGGTGATGCCGGGCGACAACCTGAAGTTCTCGGTCGAGCTGATCGCACCGATCGCGATGGAAGACGGCCTGCGCTTCGCCATCCGCGAAGGCGGCCGCACCGTCGGTTCGGGCGTCGTCTCGAAGATCATCGAGTAATCAGCTCCGCTGATGGTCAAATGGAAGGGCGCCCAGTGGGCGCCCTTTTTCCTTGGACGAACGGGGTGCGGATGCGAAAGTCTTGATATGGACAGTTTCATTCAATGTGCTTTTGGCCTTGGAGGTCCCAGTGCGGGTCATCCCCTGACGGGTGCGGCTCTTGTCGAGACCCTGCGGGCCGACGATCTGGCTTGGGTGCATCTTGACGGTCGCCTGCCCGAGAGTCGGGACTGGATCATGCAGAACCTTACTTACCTTGACCCGCCTGCCATCGCCGCGCTGCTGGCCGAAGAGACCCGTCCGCGTGCGACCGTGATCGGTGAGGGCGTGCTGATCGTTCTGCGCGGTGTGAACGTGAATGAGGGGGATGACCCGGTGGACATGGTCTCGCTTCGGGCCTGGGTTGATCCGCACCGGATTGTCAGCCTTTCGATGCGTCGGGTCGCAGCGGTGCAAGACCTGTCCGACCTGTTTGTCTCGGGAAAGGGGCCCAGGACCGCTGGCGGCTGGCTGGGGACCCTGGCGGACCTGCTGAACGCCCGAATCGAGCCATTTGTTGGAACAGTTGCAGAGCAGGTGGACCGAATTGAGGAAGACGTGTTCACCGCGCCAATCGCCGATGCAGAGCGGCAGGCGATGTCTGAGGCACGCATGTCGGTTGTCAGTCTGCGCCGTCATCTGTCCCCACAACGGGATGCGCTGGCGGCACTTGCCAAGCCGGATCATGGCTTCATCGCCAAGGTCGAAGCCCGGCGGCTGCATGAGGCACAGGACCGGACTGCGCGGGCGGTCGAGGAACTGGACCTGATGCGCGAGCGTCTGACTGTGCTGCGCGAAGAAATCGCCGGTCAACAATCAGAGCGAATGAACCGCACGATGATGCTTTTGTCCGTGATCTCCACCGTGTTCCTGCCGCTGGGCTTCCTGACCGGGCTTTTCGGCGTGAACCTGGCCGGTATTCCCGGCGCAAGCCACCCTTGGGGGTTTGCTGCCCTCTGTGTTGGGCTGCTGGTATTGGTCGGGCTGCAGCTTTTCTTACTTCGAAGGCTGTGGCGCAATTGACGCGGTTGGAAGGCGTGAAATTCAGGCAAAATGCATCTTGCAACCCAACAGCCATCGTCGTATCTGATGCACCGGCCTTAGGGGTATAGCTCAGCTGGTAGAGCGACGGTCTCCAAAACCGTAGGTCGCGGGTTCGAACCCTGCTGCCCCTGCCAATTACCAAAATTCCTGTAGTCTTGCAGCCCTTGACCGGGAATTGCCGCAAAACAATCTTGGTTCCGCCGCGGTTGCTTCGAAAAGCTGTCCAAATCCCCGTTTTTTAATCCTTCCTTAACCAATCGCGCCTCGCGCGAGTGGATGCGAGGGATATGAAATGGGTCAAAGCTGGAAACCATCCGCTTTCAAAATGCAACGCGCGGCGTCGCAACTGATGTCGCGTGGACGGCCAAAGCTGCCACCAGAACCGGATGACCGGGCACTTTTGTTGCAGGCCGAGCTGCGATTGCAGCATGGTATTTCGAACGAGCCGCCCGAAGAGTCGGAACTGTCCAAGGTCGAGCGGGTGATGAGACGCAACGCACCCGACCTGGCAGGTGCCTCGGACGCCGAAATCGAGGCGGCCGAACGTCGGCGCTGGGCACATCTGGAGGCGCGCGCGCCTCGGCCGCGGCTAGCCGCATTGGTGCTTTTGATCTACCTGGCGGCCCGCGCACCCGAGGTCACGGTTCAGTTCGCCGTGATTGGCCTTTTCCTGTTTCTGATCACGGCAACGCTTCTGGGGCCGGAGCGCGCGCGCGATGGGGGCCTGTTCTTGTGGCGACGCTTCCTGAGACTCTGGAAGCACGAGATCGCCGTGTTTCGGAGATTGATCGGTTTCCCGATGAAAATCCGCGACTGAGACACGCGAGATTCCGCCTAACTTAGTTTGGGGGCCAGCACGTGACGTGCGCTGGCCCCTGTTTTTGTTGGGATTTCTGAATCCGGCCGATTAGCGGGCTGCCAAGTCCGCCCTGTTTCCGCCCCACAAAAGCCATCAAAAACCCAGAATTTTCCCAGAAAATGCCATCTTGCAAAATCGCAGATGGGTCCGATCGCTGCCATGATCATTCAGGACCTATTGGGGGATCATACCTGTCAGGTGACAGGAGTGTGGAGGTTTTGGAGATGAGTAAACGGCAAGGTGTAGTCGGCGTCGACGGAAAACCTGCCCGTGAATACGGTAAGGACTTTCTTCCGTCCGATCAGGACGTGTCACCCGAGACGATGGACGCGATCCGCGAATTGATCGAACAGGACCGCAAGAACCCTCCCAAACCGCCGGAACACCGGCGGGTTTTGGCGGATGAATTGGACGAACAACAGAGACCCCGAAGAAAGAAATGGCGTTCGTTTTCTTTGATGGGGTGGCTTGAGAGGTTCCGCAAAGCGCCCGAGCCGGTTCGCGTGCGTTATTATGATACGCCGTCCTATGCTCCTGCAGGGCAGGGCACGTGGCACCAATATCACGGCATGGACCTGTCACATCTGGCGCCACGGCGTCAGAAAAGCAGAAAGACCCGATACGGTGCTTTGACGATCCTGGTCCTCTGGGTGGTCTACTACCTCTATTTCATCTATTGAAGCTGGCAGGACACGACAGCAGGACACGCGGGCTTGAATTCGCCCGCGTCCCCGCGTATGTCAGCGTCTGATCGATCCCAAAGAAGACGAAAGTCATGGCCAAAACCAATCCGCTTACATTTCTCCAGCAGGTCCGTGCAGAAGTTTCGAAAGTTGTCTGGCCGACCCGCCGCGAAGTGTTCCTGACCACCGTCATGGTGTTCATCATGGCCGCGCTGACTGCCACTTTCTTTGCGCTGGTGGATATCCTGATCCGTTCGGGGCTTCAGGGCATTCTTGGGCTGTTCGGCTAACCGGACCAATTGCGGACGGTCCGTTTGGCCGCCTGAACATGTTACCTGACCAGATTTGCGTCGTCACCAGATGCCATAGGTGTCTTGATAGTGACGAACGCAGGCCATGTTGCTGTCCGGTCGGGCCATTCCCATGAAGCGCGACAGGAACAATGCGTCGGTACGGTGCGCTGAGGTGTGGACTGGCTCATAGGCATTGTCGAAGACCCAGATCGGCGTGCCGGCGCGGGTCAGTTCGGCTGAAAGCCAGATGTCATCGACCACGAAACAGGGGGCAGGCGCGCCGCCGCTGAGGTCGCCAAAGAACTCTGGCCGCACCAGCACGCCGCCATACCCCAGGAAGATATCGCAATACCCGGCGCGGCTGACCTCCCGTCTTGTGGGTTCGGGGCCAGGTTTGCCTGACAAATGCCAGCGCAGATCTGTGAACAGGTAGTGCGGATCCTGCCAGCGTTTGCGCCATTTTGCACAAGGGGTCGGGGTGCGGTGGCCATTGGCCAGCGATCGCGACGCGAACCGACGCCCGGCAAGTGCAATGGCGGCATCTGGATGCGCCCTGCGCGCTTTGGCAAACCGGGCGGACCATCCAGGCGGGTAAATCCGATCGTCGTCGCAGAACAGGATTTCCGACCTGGTGCCACGCCTTTCGGCCAGGGCTGGAAGAAGTTTCGTCGCCGGGCCCAAATCCTCTTCAATAACCGTGACGCTGGCGCCCTCGGGCAAATCCGGCAAGGTGCCGTCGTAATCTGGGAAACGACGATAGTGACGCGGAAGGTAAACGGTCACCGTGTCGGGGGCAGGATCCTGCGCCAAGAGGCTTGCCACGGTCTGAGGCAGATACGCGAACCGGGTCGGGATCGAAGTGAGCGAGATCGAATAGCGCACGTTGTCAGGCACCCGTCGGGATTGGCAGCAATTGCCGCGACCTTAGCATGCGATTCCCGTTGGTCCACACGTCAGTTGGCGCGCGCTGATAGTCAAGTCGATCCGGCACAAACTTGCCCGGCCCCCTTGAATTCGCATCCGTTCACCGTTAGACGACAGCCTACTTCCATACATGGCGTGCGGCGATTCGAGTTGCGCGCCGATTTTTTGTTTCGGAAGCGCCCGATCCGGGCAATGGAATTAAAGACCCGGCGCAACGCCGGCAGGAACGGGAAAAACGGCTCTATGGCGAAACGGTGGTACTCGGTCAGTGTTCTCTCGAATTTCGAGAAGAAGGTCGCCGAACAGATCCGGACCTCGGTCATTGAAAATGGCCTTGAGGACCAGATCGAAGAAGTTCTGGTGCCGACCGAAGAAGTGATCGAGGTGCGTCGCGGCAAGAAGGTCACGACCGAACGCCGCTTCATGCCGGGCTATGTTCTGGTGCGGATGGAGATGTCGGACCAGGGCTATCACCTGATCAACTCGATCAACCGCGTTACCGGCTTCCTTGGCCCGCAAGGTCGCCCGATGCCGATGCGCGACGCCGAGGTCCAGGGCATCCTGGGCCGCGTCCAGGAAGGCGAGGAAGCGCCGAAGCTGATGATCTCGTTCGAAGTGGGCGAAAAGGTCAAGGTCAACGACGGCCCGTTCGAGGATTTCGACGGCATGATCGAGGAAGTCGACGAAGACAACCAGCGCCTGAAGGTGTCGGTGTCGATCTTTGGCCGCGAAACCCCGGTCGAACTGGAATATACGCAGGTCACCAAACAGGCCTGAGCCTGCTTCAACTTAAGAGTCCAGAGCGCCGTCCCATTGGGGCGGCGTTTTCTTTTCCTGCGGGTGACGTGGCTAAGTTATTGGCTTGTTTCAACTTCTGGCGCGGTTACAGTGGTCGTGGACCCAAAACCAGCCCGTAGTCTAGCTGGCTGCAGATATGGCGTTGACCTCGCAATGGATCATTTGACCACAGTTTCTGACGCAATGCGCCTGTACCTGGCGGTATTTTTCACCTTTGTCGCGGTGTTCTACACGACTCGGATCTTCCTGCTCAAACAAAAGGGGAGGACCGAGGTCGTGCATCCCGGATCGAGATTCAGCGGGACATGGTGGAATCATATGGTGTTCCGTTTCTTCCGGGGGCTGATCTGGGGTACGTGTGTGCTGCGTGTGTTCGTTCCGTCCGTCGATCTGTACCTTGGGCCAATTGCCCCGCTGCAAAAAGATGGCGTGATCCTGTTTGGCGCTGCGCTGCTGACTGCGGGTTTCGGGCTGGCTCTGGTCAGCCACTTTGCACTGGGTCGCGGCTGGCAGTCGGGATTTGACGAAGTCGGGCCCACCACACTTTGCATCCGTGGCCCTTACCGATACTCACGCAACCCCGCCTTTCTCGGTGTGATCGTAGCGCAGGTCGGGTTTTGGCTGGCGCTGCCGACACTGTTTTCGAGTGTATGTTTGGTTGTCGGCGTGGTGGCGGTTGTTAGGCAGGCGATGGCAGAGGAACGGTTCCTGGAAGAGACGCTGGGTGACGGGTATGCGCAGTACAGGCGAAATGTCAGGCGGTGGGTTTGAGCGGGTATTGGCCGGACCTGCCTTGAGAAAGCCGGTCCAGAACAAGCGAGTGTTTGCTACAAGTTCAGCAATCAGCGCTGGGCGGTGGAGATTTTGTTCAAAACTCTTTGGCGTGCTTCCCGCAGGTACATGCGCACCATGTCAACTGGTACAGGCCCATTTTCGCGATAAAAACTATCCCACTCCATCGTCATGCGTGCGTCGTTTCCAAATGGTTGCCAAGACCAGCATTCCCTTGCGCGACCTGGGCCATTTAAAAGACAAACCGAACCTTCATTCAGATCGCCCTCTCGATCCTTCTCGATGGAGCTTTCCTCTTGCCAGTAGCTTGAAGGAAAAGCAGGCGCGATTGTGGGGCGATCATGACCCTTAGGGCATGGCGGTGTGTATCGCTGGAGTATATCTGACACCAGCTGTCCGGTCCGCCTGCACGACAGATGTCGTGCATGTCTCTGTTCAATTCCTTCAGATTAATCCGAATTGAGTCCACGTCGACCGGTCGTGCGCCACTGCCGCTCAGTCGACAGTATTTGGCAAATCCGGTCTTTCTGTCCAGGTTGCCAAAAATCACTGTATCATCACCCTTGTCGAGCCTCGGTTGCATGTCGACCGGCACGTGCAGTTTTTCACCGCTTACTTGGATTTGAAGAGTCGCTGTCCTGCATGCTTCGGGTGCGTATTGGTGCCAGAGAACAGGCCCCGCACCCGCAAATGCTGCACAAATGGCAGCGGCAATAAACCTGCGAGGAGGAAGGCCGACCCAAAGTGAAAGACCAGCGACAGACGCCCCAATGACAAAGGCGATGATTGCGGGGCCAGCAACAAATAAATAGCCGAGAAAGGCATATTCGCCTTCAGGAGTGTTGCTGGACAAAAAGCCATAAGGCAGGGCGACGGCAAGTATTAGAAACCCGAAGCGTCCGCGCCAACCAGACAGCACGGCCAAAGACGCGGATAAGGCAACGCCGATCAACACCAAAAGCAAAACCGTTTGTGGATTGAGTGGAAACATCTACGCGCTGACTTGCTTTCTTGAACGCTGTTCCGGCAGTTTCCTGTACGCGACAGCAGTGTTGATACCGACAGTTCTTGCCCCTTGCCAACCCCCGCAAACCCGCGTAAACGGCGCGGATCGTCTTCGGGCGAGATTCTCTCGTGGGAGATCCCAGGGGTCGCGACCCCGGATCGGACCACGCAACATAAACCGGGCGGAACGCGTTCCGTCTACGTTGAAAGGAAAACCAAATGGCTAAGAAGCTTGCTGGTACGATGAAGCTGCAGGTTCCTGCAGGTCAGGCCAACCCGTCGCCGCCCGTCGGCCCTGCGCTGGGTCAGCGCGGCATCAACATCATGGAATTCTGCAAGGCGTTCAACGCCAAGACGCAGGACATGGAGCCCGGCGCGCCGTGCCCGACCGTGATCACCTATTATCAGGACAAGTCCTTCACCATGGACATCAAGACGCCGCCCGCGTCTTACTACCTGAAAAAGGCCGCCAAGCTGAAGTCGGGCGCCAACAACCCAGGTCGCGAGACCGTGGGGTCGGTGACCGCCGCGCAGGTGAAAGAGATCGCCGAAGCGAAAATGAAAGACCTGAATGCAAACGACATCGACGCTGCAATGCAGATCATCGTCGGCTCGGCGCGTTCCATGGGCATCGAGGTGAAGTAAGATGGCAAAACTTGGTAAGCGCACCGCCGCAGCCCGCGAAGCCGTCGCCGGCAAGGAAAACGTCACCGTCGAGGAAGCCGTCGCACTGGTGAAGGCAAACGCCACCGCGAAGTTCGATGAGACCGTCGAAATCGCCGTGCAACTGGGTGTTGACCCGCGCCACGCAGACCAGATGGTCCGTGGTGTGGTCGGTCTGCCCAACGGCACCGGCAAGACCGTTCGCGTCGCCGTTTTCGCCCGTGGCCCGAAAGCCGAAGAAGCCCAGGCCGCAGGTGCCGACATCGTTGGTGCCGAGGATCTGATGGAAACCGTCCAGGGCGGCAAGATCGAGTTTGATCGCTGCATCGCGACCCCGGACATGATGCCCGTCGTCGGTCGTCTAGGTAAGGTGCTTGGTCCCCGCAACCTGATGCCGAACCCGAAGGTTGGCACCGTGACCATGGATGTGGCGCAAGCCGTGCAGAACGCCAAGGGCGGTGAAGTCCAGTTCAAAGTCGAAAAAGCTGGCGTGGTTCACGCCGGTGTCGGCAAGGCCTCGTTCGACGAAGCCAAGCTGGTCGAGAACGTGCGCGCCTTTATGGACGCAGTTCTGAAAGCCAAGCCGACCGGTGCAAAAGGCGCCTATGTCAAGAAGATCGCGCTGAGCTCGACCATGGGCCCGGGCGTCACGATCTCGGTTGACAACGCCGCTGCGCAGTAATCTGCGTTTCAGGCAAAGAATCAGGGGCGTCCCGATTGGGGCGCCCTCTTTGTTTTCCGGTCTTGTTTTGTTTTCCGGTCTTGTTTTGCGGTCAGATTAGCCGGGGACGTAGGCATTTAACTTGTTGCCGTCGAGATCGCGAAAATACCCGGCAAAGAACCCATGTTCCCCGCGCGGCCCCGGCGCCCCTTCGCAGGTGCCACCCAACTCAATGGCCTTTGCGTGAACTCGGATCACGGTTTCCCGATCCGGCATCCGCAGGGCGATCATAGTGCCGTTGCCCGGCGCGGCGCTCTTTTTGTCAAAGGGCCTCGTAATGCAGAAAGATAGTTCGCTGTGCGACTTGCCCCAAGCGGCCATATCCCCATGCAGCCAAAGACGCGGCACATCCATTTCGGCAAACAGACCGTCATAGAATAGAAGGGCGCGTTCGAAATCATTGGTTCCAACGGTTGTGTATCCGATCATGTTTTGATCCCAAAAAACAAACAAAGGCGCAAAATGGCTGCATGAGTGTCAAAACACAAGGTCATGCACATTTTGCTTGGCATGGGCTTCTCATAAGAGGTTGGGGGGGCGAAACTCATACGAGCTGCGCGTGCAAAAAAAAGGGGGCGCCCGTCAGCGCCCCCTTTTGGTTTTCAGCTTCCCGTCGCGTGTTCAGTCGGTGGAGGGGGCGGTTCGAAACAGCCCCAGCAACGCGATGAAGTTCAGTACAGTCCCGAACCCGTTGATCGCGACCGCGACGGCAAAGGCCGAGTTCGAGGCGTAGTTCTCAAGCCCGCTGTCCATGAAGCGTAGGACATTGGCGATCACGCCGCCGCCGCCAAACAGCACCAACGCCGGGATCATGCCCAACCGATACCAGTCGACCTTGCCGATCTTGCCTATGTAAAGCACGCCGAGATAGGCGATGAACATGGCGATCGACGGGCCGATGGCCGCGGCGCTGAGTGCCTCGCCGGTCATTTCCCGCCGCAGCAGGCTGATGACGAGGTAGCCCAGCGACAGCGCCGCAAACACGGTTTGCAGACGCAGCAATGTGCGCAGTTCAAGCATCGGTCAGCTTCAGTTCAGCGTGTTCTTGTAAATCACACCGCCCTTCATGATCAGATCCAGCACGTTGGCGTGGTCTTCCAGGATCGAGATGTCGTCCAGCGGGTTGCCGTCGATCAGCAAAAGGTCGGCATGCGCACCTTCGACCAACTGGCCCACGACGCCGGGATAGGGGCTGCGGTCCCCGGACAGTTGAAGCAACTCGCCCGAATTGGCGGTGGCCTGGGTCAGGATCTCGGCAGGGGTGAACCAGTCAAGCCGCGCTGCGAATTCCTTGTTCTGATCGGCGCAGGCCTGCGGGTTGACCACGACATCCGTGCCGAAGGCGATCTTGATCCCGTGCTTCTTGGCCAGCGAGAACATGCTGTCCAGCCCGGCCTCGACCATCTTGCCCTTGGCCAGGCGCACCGGGCCCAGGTCGGGCGAGAAGGTGCGATAGACCAGAACCTGCGGGCTGAGCCAGATGTCATTCTCGGCCATCATGACCGCGATTTCCTCGTCGATCAGGTTGCCATGTTCGATCGAACGGACACCGGCCTCGATTGCCTGTTTGATGCCATCCACGGTGTAGACATGGGCGGTGACATAGGTGCCGAATCCGGCGGCGACCTCGACGGCGGCTTCGATCTCTTCCTTGATGAACTGACGTCCGTCAATCGGGTCAAACTCGGTCCCGACGCCCCCCGCAAGGTGCATCTTGATCTGGCTCGCGCCGCGTTTCAGGTTTTCCCGCGCCGCGGCCAGAACGTCGTCGCGGCCATTGACGATGCGGCTGTATTGCAGCCGTTCCAGGTTGTTTTCCGGCCCGCCGAATTCACGCGGATTCATGAAGCGGGGGTTAGCGTCGCCATGTCCGCCGAACTGCGAAATCGCACGCAGCGACGGCCAGACGCGGGGCCCGGCGATCTCGCCGCGGTCGGCGGCCAGTTTCGCCCCCCAGGACGCACCGCCCACATCACGAAGGCTGGTAAAACCGCGCATCAGCGCATCCTCTGCGGCCTGGGCGGCCTTGATCCCGATATAGTCGAGGTCCGGTGCGTAAGAGCCGGCCATGTCCATGACCGGGACGGAACACAGGCTGAGGTGATAGTGCATGTCGATGAAGCCCGGCGTCATCACCCGGCCTTCGGCGTCGATGGTGACCGCGTCAGCGGGAACGTCCAGGTTCGCGCCGATGGCGGCAATCATCCCATCTTCGATCAGGATGTCCTGCCCTTCGATCAGGTCGGGGTTGACGCCGTCAAAAATGCGGGCCCCCGTGATCAATGTGGCGTCTTCCGCCCAGGCTGACAGGCCCAGAAGTGCCAGAGCCGATGAGAGAAGCAGAGTTTTCATATCAATACCTCGTGATACAAAGCGTTTTTTTGCCCGCAGTCGCAGCAAATGGTCTGTCTGTTTATGTGTCGCAAAGTGACGGTGGCCCAAAGCTAGCGTTTCGGGCGCATGTGTCCAAGTCGAAACTCTGGACATCGGGGTCGTGTATTCCTTACTGTGCGCGCCGTCGGGCGGTAAAATTCTGGTGCGGTCGTTTTACCCCTTGGAAACCTGTGTTCCATCGCCTAAATAACCCTCGAAGCAAAGCGTGCGATTCGTCGTGCGCTTTGTTTCGTTTCGTCCAAGACGGTGGGTGGGGCTTGCCCCTTAATCTCCTGCCTGAGACGGGAAAGACCCAGATTTTACCGCGGGCTTCGGCTCTCGGGTGATATTGGCGATGCCCCGTAAACGGACTTCATGCCGGGAAACCGGTGAATAAGAGCCGGGGGGCGTGAGCTTCCCAAATTTGGAGTGAAACTGTGGATAGAGCCCAGAAAGAGAAAGTGGTCGAGGAACTCGGCCAGATCTTCGAAAGCTCTGGCGTCGTTGTGGTAGCCCACTACGCCGGTCTCACGGTTGCAGAGATGCAGGACCTTCGCGCCCGCGCCCGTGGCGCGGAAGCATCGGTTCGCGTCGCCAAGAACAGGCTCGCCAAGATCGCCCTTGAGGGCAAGCCCTGCGAAAGTGTGGCTCAATACCTCTCGGGCATGACCGTTCTGACCTATTCCGAGGACCCTGTGGCAGCAGCCAAGGTCGCCGAGGACTTCGCCAAGGAAAACAAGAAGTTTGAAATCCTTGGCGGTGCAATGGGCGAGAACGCTCTTGACCGTGCCGGCGTCGAAGCCGTGTCGAAAATGCCTTCGCGCGAGGAACTCATTGCCTCGATCGTCGGCTGCATCGGCGCACCTGCTTCGAACATCGCTGGCGCCATTGGCGCACCTGCTTCGAACATCGCATCCATCCTGTCTACCATCGAGGAAAAGGCAGAGGCTGCGTAAGCAACCCTGGAACCGCGTCATGGGTGAACGCCCGACGTTGGAACACACTTTGTAAAACGGAAAGAGTCTAAAATGGCTGATCTGAAAAAACTGGCAGAAGAGATCGTTGGTCTGACCCTGCTGGAAGCACAAGAACTGAAAACCATCCTCAAAGACGAGTATGGCATCGAGCCCGCCGCCGGCGGTGCTGTCATGGTTGCAGGCGCAGCAGGCGGTGACGCCGGCGGTGCAGCCGAAGAAGAAAAATCCGAGTTTGACGTCATCCTGAAATCGGCTGGCGCTTCGAAAATCAACGTCATCAAAGAAGTCCGCGGCATCACCGGCCTGGGCCTCAAAGAAGCCAAAGAGCTGGTCGAAGCCGGCGGCAAGGCTGTCAAAGAAGGCGTTTCGAAAGACGAAGCAGAAGAGATCAAAGGCAAGCTGGAAGCAGCTGGCGCCGAAGTCGAGCTCAAGTAATCGTCGCCGGGGACTGTCCCCGGACGGAAAAATCAGGCTGGATCCGGTTTTTACCGGGTCCAGCCGAACCTGTCTCAGAGAGGGCTTTTCATCAAAGCTCTGCCTAAGGCGAGGTTCAAGGATCGGGAGGCCACCCTTGGGACGGTGGCCAGGAATTGATCGAACCACGACCGTCTCGAATGGATGCGGGGCCGGTGACCCAACGGCGTTTGCATTCGCAAGAGAAACGAAAGGTGACACCGACCATGGCTCAGACCTTCCTTGGCCAGAAACGTCTTCGCAAATATTACGGCAAGATCCGTGAAGTGCTGGATATGCCGAACCTCATCGAGGTTCAAAAATCGTCCTATGACCTGTTCCTGAAATCCGGCGACCAGACCGTCCCGACGGATGGCGAAGGTATTCAGGGCGTGTTCCAGTCGGTCTTCCCGATCAAGGATTTCAACGAAACCAGTGTTCTGGAATTTGTCGGCTACGAGCTTGAAAAGCCGAAATACGACGTCGAGGAATGCCAACAGCGCGACATGACCTATTCGGCGCCGCTGAAGGTGACCCTGCGCCTGATCGTGTTCGATGTCGACGAAGACACCGGCGCAAAGTCCGTGAAGGACATCAAGGAACAGGACGTGTTCATGGGCGACATGCCCCTGATGACTCCGAACGGCACCTTTGTCGTGAACGGCACCGAGCGCGTGATCGTGTCCCAGATGCACCGCTCGCCCGGCGTGTTCTTCGACCACGACAAGGGCAAGACCCATTCGTCCGGTAAACTGCTGTTCGCCTGCCGCATCATTCCCTATCGCGGATCGTGGCTTGACTTCGAGTTCGACGCCAAGGACATCGTCTTTGCCCGTATCGACCGTCGCCGCAAGTTGCCTGTGACCACCCTGCTTTATGCGCTGGGACTGGACCAGGAAGGCATCATGGATGCCTATTACGACACCGTCGATTTCAAGCTGAAGAAGAACAAGGGCTGGGTCACCAAGTTCTTCCCCGAGCGTGTGCGCGGCACTCGCCCGACCTTTGATCTGGTCGACGCCAAGACCGGCGAAGTGATTGCCGAGGCGGGCAAGAAGGTTACCCCGCGCGCGGTCAAGGCGCTGATCGACGAGGGCAAGGTCAAGGATCTCTTGGTGCCGTTCGATCACATCGTCGGCAAGTTTGTCGCCAAGGACATCATCAACGAGGAAACCGGCGCGATCTATGTCGAAGCCGGCGACGAGCTGACGATGGAATACGACAAGGATGGCGAAGTCATCGGTGGTTCGCTGAAAGAGCTGATGGATGCCGGCATCACCGACATCCCGGTTCTTGATATCGATAACATCAATGTCGGCGCCTACATCCGCAATACGATGGCGGCGGACAAGAACGTCAACCGCGAAAGCGCGTTGATGGACATCTATCGTGTCATGCGTCCGGGTGAACCGCCCACCGTAGAGGCAGCCTCGGCGCTGTTCGACACGCTGTTCTTTGACAGCGAACGCTATGACCTGTCGGCCGTTGGCCGGGTTAAGATGAACATGCGTTTGGCGCTGGATGCAGAAGACACCATGCGCACCCTGCGCAAGGAAGACATCATTGCCTGCATCAAGGCGCTGGTTGAGTTGCGCGACGGCAAGGGCGACGTGGACGATATCGACCACCTCGGCAACCGCCGTGTCCGCTCGGTCGGTGAGTTGATGGAAAACCAGTACCGTGTCGGTCTCTTGCGCATGGAACGCGCAATCAAGGAACGCATGTCGTCGGTCGAAATCGACACCGTCATGCCGCAGGACCTGATCAACGCGAAACCGGCCGCGGCCGCCGTGCGCGAGTTCTTCGGCTCGTCGCAGCTCAGCCAGTTCATGGACCAGACCAACCCGCTGTCGGAAGTCACCCACAAACGCCGCCTGTCGGCGCTTGGGCCGGGCGGTCTGACGCGCGAGCGTGCGGGTTTTGAGGTCCGCGACGTGCACCCGACCCACTATGGCCGGATGTGCCCGATTGAAACGCCGGAAGGTCCGAACATCGGCCTGATCAACTCGCTGGCGACCTTTGCCCGCGTGAACAAATACGGCTTCATCGAAACTCCTTATCGCAAGGTTGTGGACGGCCAGGTGACCGACGAGGTCAACTACATGTCCGCCACCGAGGAAATGCGTCACACCGTGGCGCAGGCAAACGCGCATCTTGATGCCGATGGCCGCTTCGAGAACGAGCTGGTGAACACCCGCCAGGCCGGTGACTACACCATGGCACCTCGCGAAAGCGTCGACCTGATCGACGTGTCGCCCAAGCAGTTGGTGTCGGTTGCGGCTTCGCTCATTCCGTTCCTTGAAAACGACGACGCCAACCGCGCGCTGATGGGCTCGAACATGCAACGTCAGGCGGTTCCGCTTCTGCGGGCCGAGGCGCCGCTGGTCGGCACCGGGATCGAGGAAATCGTGGCTCGCGACTCGGGCGCGGCGATCATGGCAAAACGCGCTGGTATCATCGACCAGGTCGATGCGCAGCGTATCGTGATCCGGGCAACCGAAGATCTGGAACTGGGTGACGCGGGTGTGGACATCTACCGCATGCGCAAGTTCCAGCGTTCGAACCAGAACACCTGTATCAACCAGCGTCCGCTGGTGAAGGTGGGTGACACGGTCCAGAAAGGCGAGGTCATCGCAGATGGTCCGTCGACTGATTTGGGTGAACTGGCGCTTGGCAAGAACGTGGTCGTCGCCTTCATGCCGTGGAACGGCTACAACTACGAAGACTCGATCCTGATCTCGGAACGTATCGCGCGTGACGACGTCTTTACCTCGATCCACATCGAGGAATTCGAAGTCGCCGCCCGTGACACCAAGCTGGGACCGGAAGAGATCACCCGCGACATCCCCAACGTCGGCGAGGAAGCCCTGCGCAACCTCGACGAGGCGGGCATCGTTTATATCGGTGCCGATGTTGAGCCGGGCGACATTCTGGTCGGCAAGATCACTCCGAAGGGCGAAAGCCCGATGACGCCGGAAGAGAAACTTCTGCGCGCCATCTTCGGCGAAAAGGCATCGGATGTGCGCGACACCTCTCTGCGCGTCAAGCCGGGAGATTTCGGCACCGTTGTCGAGGTCCGCGTCTTTAACCGTCACGGTGTAGAGAAGGACGAACGTGCGCTGCAGATCGAGCGTGAGGAAGTCGAACGTCTGGCCCGTGACCGGGACGACGAGCTGGCGATCCTTGACCGCAACATCTATGCCCGCCTCAAGGGTCTGATCCTGGGCAAAGTGGCTGCGAAAGGTCCGAAAGGCGTCAAGGCCAAGTCGGAGATCACCGAGGAACTACTGGGCGGTCTGCCCCGTAGCCAATGGTGGCAGCTGGCGCTGGAAGACGACGCAGACGCGCAGATTGTCGAGGCCCTGCACGAACAGTACGAGGTCCAGAAACGCGCGCTTGAGCATCGTTTCGAAGACAAGGTCGAGAAGGTCCGCCGCGGCGACGACCTGCCGCCGGGCGTGATGAAGATGGTCAAGGTCTTCATCGCCGTGAAGCGCAAGCTGCAGCCGGGCGACAAGATGGCCGGTCGTCACGGGAACAAGGGTGTGATCTCGAAAGTGGTGCCGATGGAGGACATGCCGTTCCTCGCCGACGGGACCCCGGTCGATTTCTGTCTGAACCCGCTGGGCGTGCCGTCGCGCATGAACGTCGGTCAGATCCTTGAAACCCATATGGGTTGGGCCGCACGCGGTCTGGGCATCAAGATCGACGATGCTCTGGGTGAATACCGTCGCTCGGGCGACCTGACCCCGGTACGCGAGGCGATGGCCCATGCGTATGGTGAGGATGTCTATGACGAAGGCATCTCGAACATGGACGAGGACCGCCTGATCGAGGCCGCATCGAACGTCACCCGTGGCGTGCCGATTGCAACCCCGGTCTTCGACGGTGCGAAAGAGGCCGATGTCAACGACGCGCTGGTGCGTGCCGGGTTCGACACAAGCGGCCAGTCGGTTCTGTTCGACGGTCGCACAGGTGAGCAATTCGCGCGTCCTGTCACCGTGGGCATCAAGTACCTGCTGAAACTGCACCATCTGGTCGACGACAAGATCCACGCGCGTTCGACCGGACCCTACTCGCTTGTCACGCAGCAGCCGCTGGGTGGTAAGGCGCAGTTTGGTGGTCAGCGCTTCGGTGAGATGGAAGTCTGGGCTCTGGAAGCATATGGCGCGGCCTACACGCTGCAAGAGATGCTCACCGTCAAGTCGGACGACGTCGCAGGCCGGACCAAGGTCTATGAGTCGATCGTCAAGGGCGATGACAACTTCGAAGCGGGCGTGCCGGAATCCTTCAACGTTCTTGTGAAGGAAGTCCGCGGCCTCGGCCTGAACATGGAACTCCTGGATGCGGAGGTGGACGAGTAAGGGCCTTGTGCCCTTACCCCATCATCCCTTCCGCACGAATTTGAGGACACACAAATGAACCAGGAACTGACAAACAACCCGTTCAACCCGATGACCCCGCCGAAGGTCTTTGACGAGATCAAGGTGTCGCTGGCATCGCCCGAACGGATTCTCTCGTGGTCCTATGGCGAGATCAAGAAGCCCGAGACCATCAACTACCGCACGTTCAAACCCGAGCGTGACGGCCTGTTCTGCGCCCGTATCTTTGGCCCGATCAAGGACTACGAATGCCTTTGCGGCAAATACAAGCGCATGAAATATCGCGGTGTTGTCTGCGAAAAATGCGGCGTTGAAGTCACGCTGCAAAAGGTCCGCCGCGAGCGTATGGGCCATATCGAACTGGCCGCGCCGGTCGCGCATATCTGGTTCCTCAAGTCGCTGCCGTCGCGCATCGGCCTGATGCTGGACATGACCCTGCGCGATCTGGAACGCGTGCTGTATTTCGAAAACTACGTCGTGATCGAACCCGGTCTGACCGACCTGCAATATGGCCAGATGCTCACTGAAGAAGAGTATATGGACGCGCAGGACGCCTATGGCATGGACGCCTTCACCGCCAATATCGGCGCCGAGGCGATCCGCGAGATGCTGTCCCAGATCGACCTTGAGGCGGAAGCCGAACAGCTGCGCGCGGATCTGGCCGAAGCCACTGGCGAGTTGAAGCCGAAGAAGATCATCAAGCGGCTGAAAGTGGTCGAAAGCTTCATCGAGTCGGGCAACCGTCCCGAGTGGATGGTTCTGACCGTGATCCCCGTGATCCCGCCGGAACTGCGCCCGCTGGTGCCGCTGGATGGCGGCCGGTTCGCGACCTCGGACCTGAACGACCTCTATCGCCGTGTGATCAACCGGAACAACCGTCTGAAGCGCCTGATTGAACTGCGCGCGCCCGACATCATCGTCCGCAACGAAAAGCGGATGCTGCAAGAGTCGGTGGACGCGCTGTTTGACAACGGTCGCCGTGGCCGCGTCATCACCGGTGCCAACAAGCGTCCGCTGAAATCGCTCAGCGACATGCTGAAAGGCAAGCAGGGCCGCTTCCGTCAGAACCTTCTGGGTAAGCGCGTCGACTTCTCGGGCCGTTCGGTCATCGTGACTGGTCCTGAGCTGAAGTTGCACCAGTGCGGTCTGCCCAAGAAGATGGCGCTCGAGCTTTTCAAGCCGTTCATCTACTCGCGGCTTGAGGCCAAGGGTCTGTCCAGCACCGTCAAGCAGGCGAAGAAACTGGTCGAGAAAGAGCGTCCCGAGGTTTGGGATATCCTCGACGAGGTGATCCGCGAACATCCCGTGATGCTGAACCGTGCGCCCACGCTGCACCGCCTTGGCATCCAGGCATTCGAGCCGGTTCTGATCGAAGGCAAAGCGATCCAGCTTCACCCGCTGGTCTGCTCGGCGTTTAACGCCGACTTTGACGGTGACCAGATGGCGGTGCACGTGCCGCTTTCGCTGGAAGCCCAGCTTGAAGCGCGTGTGTTGATGATGTCGACGAACAACGTTCTGTCGCCCGCCAACGGCGCGCCGATCATCGTTCCTTCGCAGGACATGATCCTTGGTCTCTACTATGTGACCATCGAGCGTGAAGGCATGAAGGGCGAAGGCATGGCGTTCTCGTCGATCGAAGAGGTCGAGCACGCGCTGAACGCCGGAGAGGTTCACCTGCATGCCAAGATCACCGCCCGCATTCCCCAGATTGATGAGGAAGGCAACGAGGTGATCAAGCGCTTCGAGACCACGCCGGGCCGCGTCAAGCTGGGTGCGCTGCTGCCGCAGAACGCCAAGGCGCCGTTCGAACTGGTGAACAAGCTTCTGCGCAAGAAGGAAGTCCAGAACGTCATCGACACCGTCTATCGCTACTGCGGTCAGAAAGAGTCGGTCATCTTCTGCGACCAGATCATGGGCATGGGCTTCAAGGAAGCGTTCAAGGCCGGCATCTCGTTCGGCAAGGACGACATGGTGATCCCCGACAACAAGTGGTCGATCGTCGATGAGACCCGCGACCTGGTCAAGGATTTCGAACAGCAATACATGGACGGCCTGATCACCCAAGGTGAAAAATACAACAAGGTCGTCGATGCATGGTCGAAGTGCAACGACAAGGTCACCGACGCGATGATGTCGACCATTTCGGCGGACCGCCGTGATGAAAATGGTGCAGTCATGGAGCCGAACTCGGTTTACATGATGGCTCACTCCGGTGCGCGTGGCTCGGTCACGCAGATGAAGCAGCTGGGCGGGATGCGCGGCCTGATGGCGAAGCCGAACGGCGACATCATCGAAACGCCGATCATCTCGAACTTCAAGGAAGGTCTGACCGTTCTTGAATACTTCAACTCGACCCACGGCGCGCGGAAAGGTCTGTCGGATACGGCTCTGAAAACCGCGAACTCGGGTTACCTGACCCGTCGTCTGGTCGACGTGGCACAAGACTGCATCGTGCGTGAAAAGGACTGTGGCACCGACCGTGCGATCACAGCAGAGGCCGCGGTCAACGATGGTGAAGTCGTCGCCTCGCTGGCCGAGCGTATCCTGGGTCGCGTCGCGGCCGAGGACATCATGCGCCCCGGTACCGACGAAGTCCTGATCGCCCATGGCGAGTTGATCGACGAACGAATGGCGGATGCGATCGACGAAGCAGGTGTGGCATCTGCCCGCATCCGCTCGCCTCTGACCTGTGAATCGGAAGAGGGCGTCTGCGCCATGTGCTATGGCCGTGACCTTGCACGCGGCACCATGGTGAACACCGGCGAAGCGGTCGGTATCATCGCGGCACAGTCGATCGGTGAACCCGGTACGCAGCTGACCATGCGGACCTTCCACATCGGTGGTGTTGCGCAGGGTGGCCAGCAGTCGTTCCTGGAAGCCAGCCAGGAAGGTGTGATCGAATTCGAGAACGCCAACGTTCTGGAAAACGCTGCCGGCGAACCGCTGGTCATGGGCCGGAACATGAAGCTGGTGATCAAGGGCGAAGGCGGTGAAGAGCGCGCCAGCCACAAGCTGGGTTACGGTTCCAAACTGTTCGTCAAGGAGGGCCAGAAGGTCACCCGTGGCGACAAGCTGTTCGAATGGGATCCGTTCACCCTGCCGATCATCGCCGAGGCAGCGGGCACCGCGAAATTTGTTGACCTCGTGTCGGGCATTGCTGTCCGCGACGAGACCGACGAAGCCACCGGCATGACCCAGAAGATCGTGACCGACTGGCGCGCAGCGCCGAAGGGCAACGAGCTGAAGCCGGAAATCATCCTTGTCGGTGATGATGGCGAGCCGGTCCGCAACGATCAGGGCAACCCGATCACCTATCCGATGTCGGTCGACGCCATCCTGTCGGTCGAAGACGGTCAGACGGTGAAAGCCGGTGACGTCGTCGCGCGGATCCCGCGCGAAGGCGCCAAGACCAAGGACATCACCGGTGGTCTGCCGCGTGTGGCCGAACTGTTCGAAGCCCGTCGTCCCAAGGACCACGCGATCATCGCCGAAATCGATGGTTACGTCCGCTTTGGCCGCGACTACAAGAACAAGCGCCGCATCTCGATCGAACCGTCGGACGAGTCGATGGAGCCCGTCGAATACATGGTGCCGAAAGGCAAGCACATCCCGGTGCAGGAAGGCGACTTCGTGCAGAAGGGTGACTATATCATGGACGGCAACCCCGCGCCGCATGACATCCTGTCCATCATGGGTGTCGAAGCGCTGGCTGACTACATGATCGACGAGGTTCAGGACGTCTATCGTCTGCAAGGTGTGAAGATCAACGACAAGCACATCGAAGTGATCGTCCGCCAGATGCTGCAGAAGTGGGAAATCACCGACAGCGGTGAAACCACGCTTCTGAAAGGCGAGCATGTCGATAAGCAAGAGTTCGACGCCGCGAATGAGAAGGCGATTGCCCGTGGCAAGCGTCCCGCTTCGGGCGAACCGATCCTCTTGGGTATCACCAAGGCATCGCTGCAGACCCGGTCGTTCATCTCGGCGGCTTCGTTCCAGGAAACCACCCGCGTTCTCACCGAGGCTTCGGTGCAGGGCAAGAAGGACAAGCTGGTTGGCCTGAAAGAGAACGTCATCGTCGGGCGCCTGATCCCCGCCGGGACCGGTGGCGCAACGCAGGACGTGCGTCGTGTTGCACAAGAGCGTGACAACGTGGTGCTGGAAGCCCGTCGCGAAGAGGCCGAGGCCGCAGCGGCCCTTGCCGCGCCCGCGGATGAGTTTGGTGCCGATGACGTCTTTGACAGCGGCCTGGTCGAAACACCGGAAAGCCGCGAAGAATAAGACGGTTCGTCAAGGCGAAATAGAAAGGCCCCCGGCATCGAGCCGGGGGCCTTTCTGCCTTTGGCGAGAGTATTTGCACAAGAAAGAAGAATGGCCCTTGTCTGCACGCGCGGCGCCGATAGTGTCAGCGGGTTCTGTTTCGGAGGGGCACGGTGCTTTCAGCAAACATGCGCGGAGCGTTCTTGATGATGGGCAGCATGGCCGCCTTCACCGTCAATGACACGCTGGTGAAACTGGTCGGCCAGTCGCTGCCGTTGATGCAGATCATCGCCTATCGGGGCACGATGGCGACGGTATTGATACTGCTGCTGGCGGTTTTGACGGGCGGGTTCCGCCTGCGCGCCCCACGCCGGGACTGGATGCTGGTTGGGATGCGGGCGATGTCCGAGATGGGCGCGACTTATTGTTTTCTGACGGCATTGATGCAGATGCCCTTGGCAAACGTCACGGCGATCCTGCAGGTGCTTCCGTTGACAGTGACGCTTGGCTCGGCGCTGTTCTTTGGTGAAGCCGTGGGCTGGCGGCGAATGGTGGCGATTGGCATAGGGTTTTGCGGCATGTTGCTGATTGTCAGGCCGGGCACTGAAGGATTCAATACCTATACGCTTTATGCGCTTGCCTCGGTTGGCTTTGTCACTGCGCGCGACTTGATCACTCGACGCATGTCGGGCGCGGTACCGTCGATCATGGTGACCTTGTCGACCTCTGTCGCAGTGACCTGCTTTGCCTTCCTCGCCTCGGGGTCCGAGGTATGGGTCACGCCGGACATGCGGCAATGGAGCCTTCTTGCTTCGGCCGCGGTACTGGTTTTGACCGGGTATTTCTGCGCGGTGGCAGTGATGCGGGCAGGGGATGTGTCTTTCATCGCGCCCTTCCGCTATACCAGCCTTGTCTGGGCCTTGTTGCTTGGTTTCCTGGTGTTTGGCGACTGGCCGTCGGTGTTGACCTTGATCGGGGCGACGATCGTGGTGGCAACCGGTGTCTTTACCCTGTTGCGCGAGGCGCGGTTGGCGCGTCGTCAGGCATAAAGCGCGCGCACCGTATCGACGTCGATATTGTAGTTTAGCCGGAAAAACTCGGCCTCGTCCGGGGTGATTGGGGCCAGGTCAAACTGGCGTACGCCCCGTTTTTTCTGGCGCGAGTCATTATGGTCGTTGTGGCCGCGCAGGAACATGTCTTCTCCGGTAAAGCTGACCACGGGCATGTGGCGGGCCAGCTTGGAGTGGCCGAAATTCATGATCGTGTTCTGGGCGGCGGGTTTGACCGAGATGGCAAGACCGGCGGTCCATAAGGGTTCCACAGTGCGTTTCACCATCAACCCGTCAGGGCCGGGCCGGGCGATCCAGCCCTGGTTGAAATCAATTGCTACGTGGCGGTTTTTGCGCAAAAGCTGGCGCAGGTCCTGGGCCGCCTCGCGCAGGCATTCCACGTAACGTACCGAGACCGCATCATCGTCGTCCATGCGGAACTGAAGCGACGGGGCAGGGCGGTTCTGCCGCACCGAATTGATCGCGTCCTTCATGACCTGCCGGTGCGGGCCAGGGGCATGTTCCTGCAAAACTGCCTGTGGGAAGTTCCCAAGCAGATCCCGCAGCCGGTCCTTGTAGACCTTTGGCATCTGGTCGCCGATGACAATGAGGAAGGTGAAATCAGGGTCGGTCTGCGCCCGCATGGCGGGCAGGGTAAAGGATTGAAACGTGCGGAACCGTTCCTCCATCCGCTCGGAGGACCAGAGATAGGCCATGCGTGCGGCGTCACTGTCATGCTCGACCTGGAACCCGCCTTGTGCCGGGTAGGAAAACCGGCAAAGGCCGATCACCTGCATGTCCTTGCTGTCCATTTGCCTGTGCCGCCCGCTTTGCTGCCCGTGACTTGTCGTGCAAGCATTGCACCGCGGCGTGGCTGAACGCAACTGGACCTGGCCCGTCATGGCAGGGGCGGCTGTTGACAAGGCGGGCGACTCCCCCTATACGCCCCCACATCCGGCGATCGGGGTTCGCGTCCCGTGTGCCGATATCAAAACTGTAGTGGTCAAGGTCCGGTCTACTTTGAAGATCGCACCCTCTGAGAACACACCGCGTCGTTCGCCTCGGAATGGGAACGATTGCGGTTTTTGCGCTTGTGGATGCACAAGCTGCATAAAAGTCGAAAGCCGCGCGGGGGTGTCTCCGCGCATCAAGAAGTGAAGCAAACGGGAAAGAGACCCTATGCCAACGATCCAGCAGCTGATCCGCAAGCCGCGTCAGCCCAAAATCAAGCGCTCGAAGTCGCAGCACCTTGAGCAATGCCCCCAGAAACGCGGCGTTTGCACGCGCGTTTATACCACCACTCCGAAGAAACCGAACTCGGCTATGCGTAAAGTTGCGAAGGTGCGCCTGACCAACGGTTACGAAGTCATTTCGTATATCCCGGGTGAAAGCCACAACCTTCAGGAACACTCGGTTGTCCTGATCCGTGGCGGTCGTGTGAAAGACCTTCCGGGTGTCCGTTACCACATCCTGCGTGGTGTTCTGGATACCCAGGGCGTCAAAGACCGTAAGCAACGCCGTTCGAAATACGGCGCGAAGCGTCCCAAGTAAGAAGGATATACCAAGATGTCCCGTCGTCACGCCGCTGAGAAGCGCGAAGTTCTGCCCGACGCCAAATATGGCGATCGCGTGCTGACCAAATTCATGAACAACCTGATGATCGATGGTAAGAAATCGGTCGCAGAGAAAATTGTTTACAACGCCCTGACCCGTGTCGAAGACAAGGTCAAGCGCGCACCGGTCGAGGTCTTCCACGAAGCGCTCGACAACGTCAAACCCTCGGTCGAAGTGCGCTCGCGCCGCGTCGGTGGTGCGACCTATCAGGTGCCGGTTGAGGTGCGTCCCGAGCGCCGCGAGGCGCTGGCCATCCGCTGGCTGATCGGTGCTGCCCGTGGCCGCAACGAAAACACCATGGAAGAACGCCTGGCAGGTGAACTTCTGGATGCCGTCAACTCGCGCGGCACCGCCGTCAAGAAGCGGGAAGACACTCACAAGATGGCCGAGGCGAACAAAGCCTTCAGCCATTATCGCTGGTAATTCCAAAGGACATCAGACCAATGGCACGCGACTATCCGCTCGACCGTTACCGCAACTTCGGCATCATGGCGCACATCGATGCAGGCAAGACCACCTGCTCGGAGCGCATCCTGTATTACACCGGCAAGTCCCACAACATCGGCGAAGTCCACGACGGCGCCGCAACGATGGACTGGATGGAGCAGGAGCAGGAACGCGGGATCACCATCACTTCGGCTGCGACCACCACCTTCTGGGAGCGCACCGAGGACGGCAAGACCGCCGACACTCCGAAACACCGCCTGAACATCATCGACACCCCCGGCCACGTTGACTTCACCATCGAAGTCGAGCGTTCGCTGGCGGTTCTCGACGGTGCCGTCTGTGTTCTGGACGCCAACGCCGGTGTTGAACCCCAGACCGAAACCGTGTGGCGTCAGGCTGACCGCTACAAGGTTCCGCGCATGGTGTTCGTCAACAAGATGGACAAGATCGGCGCAGACTTCTTCAACTGTGTTCGCATGATCGAGGACCGCACCGGCGCCACTGCCGTTCCGGTCGGCATTCCGATCGGCGCCGAGAACGAGCTTGAAGGCCTGGTTGACCTCGTCACCATGGAAGAATGGCTGTGGCAGGGCGAAGATCTGGGCGCAAGCTGGATCAAAGCTCCGATCCGCGAAAGCCTGCAAGACATGGCCGCCGAGTGGCGCAGCAAGATGATCGAGAACGCCGTCGAAATGGACGACGACGCGATGATGGCATACCTGGAAGGCGAAGAGCCCGACGTGCCGACCCTGCGCAAACTGCTGCGCAAGGGCTGCCTGTCGCTGTCCTTCGTTCCGGTTCTTGGTGGTTCGGCCTTCAAGAACAAGGGTGTTCAGCCACTGCTCAACGCCGTGATCGACTATCTGCCCAGCCCGCTGGACGTTGTCGACTACATGGGCTTCAAGCCCGGCGACGAGGAAGAGGTGCGTAACATCGCCCGCCGCGCGGACGACGACATGCCCTTCGCTGGCCTTGCGTTCAAGATCATGAACGACCCCTTTGTCGGTTCGCTGACCTTCACCCGTATCTATTCGGGTGTTCTGAACAAGGGTGACTCGATCCTGAACTCGACCAAGGGCAAGAAAGAGCGCATCGGTCGTATGATGATGATGCACTCGAACAACCGCGAAGAGATTGAAGAAGCCTTTGCTGGCGACATCATCGCTCTGGCGGGTCTCAAGGACACCACCACCGGTGACACGCTTTGCGACGCCAAGGATCCGGTTGTGCTTGAAACCATGACCTTCCCCGATCCGGTGATCGAGATCGCGGTCGAGCCCAAGACCAAGGGCGACCAGGAGAAGATGTCCCAGGGCCTGGCGCGGCTTGCCGCCGAAGACCCGTCCTTCCGCGTCGAAACCGACCTCGAGTCCGGTCAGACCATCATGAAGGGCATGGGCGAGCTTCACCTCGACATCCTCGTCGACCGCCTGAAGCGTGAGTTCAAGGTTGAGGCCAACATCGGTGCGCCGCAGGTGGCCTATCGTGAGACCATCGGCCACGAGATCGAACACACCTACACCCACAAGAAACAGTCGGGTGGTTCGGGTCAGTACGCCGAGGTAAAGATGATCATCTCGCCGACCGAGCCGGGCGAAGGCTACTCGTTCGAAAGCCGCATCATCGGTGGTGCCGTGCCGAAGGAATATATCCCCGGCGTCGAAAAAGGCATCAAGTCGGTGATGGACTCCGGTCCGCTCGCGGGCTTCCCGGTCATCGACTTCAAGGTCGCACTGATCGACGGTAAGTTCCACGACGTCGACTCGTCGGTTCTGGCCTTCGAAATTGCTGCACGTATGTGCATGCGCGAAGGTCTGAAGAAAGCAGGCGCGAAACTGCTCGAACCGGTGATGAAAGTCGAAGTGATCACCCCGGAAGAATACACCGGTGGGATCATCGGCGACCTGACCTCGCGTCGCGGGCAGGTGACCGGGCAAGAGCCGCGCGGCAACGCCGTTGCGATCAACGCCTTCGTGCCGCTGGCCAATATGTTCGGCTACATCAACACCCTGCGTTCGATGTCGTCGGGCCGCGCCCAGTTCACCATGCAGTTCGATCACTACGAACCGGTGCCGTCGAACATCTCGGAAGAGATCCAGGCGAAATACGCATAACCGGGATGGCGGGGTTCGCCCCGCCCTCCAATCCAAACGCCAGGCAGGGTTCGTCCCTGTCGACCCAAACGTAAAAAGGGAGCCACTATTATGGCAAAGGAAAAGTTTGAGCGGAGCAAACCGCACTGCAACATCGGCACGATTGGTCACGTTGACCACGGCAAGACGACTCTGACGGCTGCGATCACGAAGCAGTTCGGCGAGTTCAAGGACTATGACCAGATCGACGCGGCGCCGGAAGAGAAGGCACGCGGCATCACCATCTCGACCGCGCACGTCGAGTATGAGACCCCCGCGCGTCACTATGCGCACGTCGACTGCCCCGGCCACGCCGACTACGTCAAGAACATGATCACCGGTGCGGCGCAGATGGACGGCGCAATCCTGGTGGTGAACGCTGCTGACGGCCCGATGCCGCAGACCCGCGAGCACATCCTGCTGGCGCGTCAGGTTGGCGTTCCGGCGCTGGTCGTGTTCCTGAACAAGGTTGACCAGGTCGACGACGAAGAGCTGCTGGAGCTGGTCGAGATGGAAGTCCGCGAACTTCTGTCCGAGTACGACTTCCCGGGCGACGATATCCCGATCATCGCAGGTTCGGCTCTGGCCGCGCTGGAAGGCCGCGACGCCAACATCGGTGAAGAGAAGATCGCCGAGCTGATGGCCGCTGTCGACGAGTACATCCCGCAGCCCGCACGTGCGGTTGACCAGCCGTTCCTGATGCCGATCGAAGACGTGTTCTCGATCTCGGGTCGTGGTACGGTTGTGACCGGCCGTGTCGAGCGTGGCGTGATCAACGTTGGTGACGAGATCGAGATCGTGGGCATCCGCGACACCTCGAAAACCACCTGCACCGGCGTGGAAATGTTCCGCAAACTGCTGGACCGCGGTGAAGCGGGCGACAACATCGGCGCACTGCTGCGTGGTGTTGACCGTGAAGGCGTCGAGCGTGGCCAGGTTCTGTGTAAGCCGGGTTCTGTGACCCCGCACACGAAGTTCGAGGCAGAAGCCTATATCCTGACCAAGGAAGAAGGCGGCCGCCACACCCCGTTCTTCGCGAACTACCGTCCGCAGTTCTACTTCCGCACCACCGACGTGACCGGCACCGTGATCCTGCCGGAAGGCACCGAGATGGTGATGCCGGGCGACAACCTGAAGTTCTCGGTCGAGCTGATCGCACCGATCGCGATGGAAGACGGCCTGCGCTTCGCCATCCGCGAAGGCGGCCGCACCGTCGGTTCGGGCGTCGTCTCGAAGATCATCGAGTAATCAGCTCCGCTGATG
>NZ_JAFEJK010000001.1:1025474-2649015 GCF_016888515.1 Shimia biformata
TCGCCATCCGCGAAGGCGGCCGCACCGTCGGTTCGGGCGTCGTCTCGAAGATCATCGAGTAATCAGCTCCGCTGATGATCAATTGGAAGGGCGCCCAGTGGGCGCCCTTTTTCCTTGGACGAACGGGGTGCGGATGTAACGCCATTGCCGGAGCGAATGCGGGGCGGGTTGGCCTGAACCGTGTATCGGCGCATTGCTGCCGTTCTCGTCAAATCTCTTTCGTCAATTCGACACATGTCTGTAACCTTGCTGTGGAAGTGATTTCTTTCAACCAACGAGGATTCAACATGACTGCCAAGTTTTCACGCCGCGGTTTCCTGGCAACCTCTGCCAGCGCCGGTTTCATTGCACTCCATCCTTTTTCTGCACGCGCCGCTGCTGGCCAGGCACATCTGCGCATCATGGAAACAACGGACCTGCATGTGCATGTCTTTCCCTATGATTATTACGGTGACCGCCCAAACGACACGGTCGGACTGGCGCGCACGGCCTCAATCGTGAACGAGATCCGCGCGGAGGCCACCAACAGCCTATTGATCGACAATGGCGATTTCCTGCAGGGCAATCCGATGGGCGACTACATCGCCTATGAACGCGGGATGAAAGAAGGCGACATGCACCCGATCATCCAGGCGATGAACGCGGTTGGATTTGATGCCTCGACCCTCGGAAATCACGAGTTCAACTATGGGCTGGACTTCCTGATGAAGTCGCTTGCCGGGGCGGAATTCCCGGTTGTTTCGGCGAATGTTGCGCTTGAAAAGGGAGCGGATCCGACCAAGGACAAGACGCTGGTGCCACCCTACGTGATTGTCGAGAAAGAAGTCACCACGGGCAATGGTGAAACCCACACGATCAAGGTCGGCCTGATCGGGTTCGTGCCACCCCAAATCATGAACTGGGACCGTCGCCATCTTGAGGGCAATGTTCAGGCGCGCGACATCATCGAAACCGCCAAGGCCTTCGTGCCGCAGATGAAAGAGGCGGGTGCAGACATCATTGTCGCGCTCAGTCACTCTGGTATCGGCGAGGCCGAAGCCTTTGACGGTATGGAAAACGCCTCGGTTCCACTTGCGGCGATTGATGGCATCGACGCCATCCTAACGGGCCACCATCACCGAGTCTTCCCGTCCAAGGCCTATGACGGTGTCGCCGGAGTGGACACGGCCAAGGGCACGATCCACGGAAAGCCCGCCGCGATGGGCGGTTTCTGGGGTTCACACCTGGGGTTGATCGACCTGATGCTTGAGCGCGACGGCAATGAATGGCGCGTGGTCGGGCACACCGCCGAGGCGCGTCCGATTTCGAAGCGGAATGAGGACCGTTCGATCACCGCGCTGGTCGAGAGTGACAATGCGGTGCTGGCATCGGTGCAGAAAGAGCATGACGAGACGCTGGCCTATGTCCGGCGCGCTGTGGGCAAGACGGATGCCCCTCTGCACAGCTATTTCGCGCTTGTGGCCGACGATCCGTCGGTTCAGATCGTGTCAATTGCGCAGCTGTGGTACGTGTCCCAGATGCTGAAGGGCACCGAGCAAGAAGGCCTGCCGATCCTGTCCGCGGCTGCGCCGTTCAAGGCTGGCGGGCGCGGTGGACCGGAATATTACACCGATGTCCCCGCGGGTGACGTGGCGATCAAGAATGTCTCGGACCTTTATCTCTATCCCAACACCGTGCGCGCTGTCCGCGTCACCGGGGCCGACGTAAAGGGCTGGCTTGAGCGGTCGGCCGGGATTTTCAACCAGATCGAACCAGGCAAACCGGATCAGGTACTGCTGAACCCGGAATTCCCAAGCTACAATTTTGATGTGATCGACGGGGTCGAGTACCAGATCGATCTGAGTCAGCCTTCTCGGTTCTCGCCGAAAGGGGATCTGGTGAACCCCGAGGCCTCGCGGATCGTGAACCTGACTTTCCAGGGACAGCCGATCGCGGATGACCAGGAATTCATCATTGCCACCAATAACTATCGCGCCAGCGGGGGCGGAAAGTTCCCCGGCGCTATGGGCGACACGGTGGTGTTCGAGGCACCTGACACCAACCGCGACGTGATTGTGAGGTACATCGTGGAGCAGGGTACGATCAGCCCTTCTGCCGACGCCAACTGGACCTTCGCGCCGCTGGATGGCGCGTCTGTGCTGTTTGACACCGGCCCCAAAGCCGCCGCCTATGCCGATCAGGTCAATGGGGTGTCCATCGAACCTGCGGGTGATGGGCCGGACGGGTTTGCACGGTTCCGCATCAAGCTTTGAGTGCGAAGTGACTGAGGGAAGCCGCTTGTGGTGAGCGGCTTTTCCCTGCCCGCAGGCGCACGGGTGAGACGTGGGTCAATGCGGGCTTTCGAAACCCCAAGAGGACGGGTTAAGGCAGGCGGGCGCCAAGATGCTGTTGCAGCCTCTGGACCGGGGCATCGTTGTCTGTCAGATAGGCCGCATGATTTCTTTTCCGATCCGCGTTTCCGACATTTTTGCAATGAAGCTTTTGAGCGGCGCCAAGGTACTAGCGCCGCTTTTCCTGCTGATGTTGACCACTGCCTGTTCGCTGCCGTCTCGTGATTATTCCCAGGCGGATGTTGACCGGTTGGCAGCGGCGATCACTGATCTAAGCCCATCGGTCAGCCCATCCGAGGCTGCCCGGGCTGCGGCGATTTCCTACGCCTATGGCAAGCAGCTTGCAGAAAGCTACAATGTCACCGACCCGGCGCTGATCCACAACAACAAGGTTCACTCGGGCCAGCGTGACCGCGGGCTGTGTAACGAATACACCGAGGATATGCTGAAGCGCCTCAAGGCCGAGAAGTTTCGCACACTGACATTGCATTGGGCGACGCGCCCCCCGACGCCGATCATGATCGTTCACCACTCGCCGGTCATTTCCGCCAAGGGCGCCCCGATGGAAGAAGGGATCGTTCTGGACGCCTGGCGCGATGGCGGGGCGTTGTTCTGGGCTCCGGTGGTCGAGGACACACGCTATGACTGGCAACCGCTGGCCGAAGTCGTCGATGATCTGTGGGCGATCGAGGTGCGCCGGCGCAAACCCACGGCGGAATAAACCGGGCGCATCGGGAATTGACGGAGGCACGGGGGTTTTTTCCTTGCCACCCAACCCGACCGCCTGTATATCGCGCGAGTTCTCGTAAGAGACTTGGCGGCGGGGTGATTCCCGCCGTTTGGGTTCGAAGAGGGTTTGCGATGAGCGCGGGTCCTCCTCTCAACTCCAACGCCTGACAAAAGGCTGACGAAATGCAAAGCCAAAATATTCGCATTCGGCTGAAGGCATTCGATTACCGCGTGCTGGATGCAAGCACCCAGGAAATCGTCAACACGGCAAAGCGCACCGGCGCAACCGTCCGTGGCCCGATCCCGCTTCCCAACAAGATTGAGAAGTTCACCGTTCTGCGTGGTCCCCACGTCGACAAGAAATCCCGCGATCAGTTCGAGATCCGCACGCACAAGCGTCTTCTCGACATCGTTGATCCGACCCCCCAGACCGTGGACGCGCTGATGAAGCTCGACCTCGCCGCTGGTGTGGATGTCGAAATCAAGCTGCAGTAAGTCGGAGGGTATAGAATATGCGCTCTGGTATTATCGCAAAGAAAGTCGGCATGACCCGGCTTTTCATGGAAGATGGTCGCCAGATCCCGGTCACCGTTCTTCAACTGGACAACCTGCAGGTCGTTGCACAGCGCACCATCGAGAAGGACGGTTATACCGCCGTTCAACTGGGTGCAGGTGAAGCGAAAGCAAAACGCACCTCGAAAGCCATGCGCGGCCATTTCGCCGCCGCCAATGTTGCGCCCAAGCGCAAGATTGCTGAATTCCGCGTGTCGGAAGACGGGCTGATCGACGTGGGCGCCGAAATCTCGGCCGAGCACTTCCTCGAAGGCCAGAAGGTCGACGTGGCAGGTACCTCGATCGGTAAAGGTTTCGCCGGTGCCATGAAACGTCACAACTTCGGTGGTCTGCGTGCCTCGCACGGTGTCTCGATCTCGCACCGTTCGCACGGTTCGACCGGTCAGTGTCAGGACCCCGGCAAGGTGTTCAAGGGCAAGAAGATGGCAGGCCACATGGGTGCCGTGCGTGTCACGACCCAGAACCTGGAAGTCGTCAAGACCGACGCCGACCGTGGCCTCGTGTTCATCAAGGGCGCCGTTCCCGGCTCCAAGGGTGGATGGGTCACCGTCAAGGACGCCGTGAAGAAGAAAGCACCGGAAGGTCTGCCTTTCCCGGCTGCCGTGAAATCGACTGCTGCTCCGGCGGCGGAAGCACCTGCGGAAGAAGTTGCCGCGGAAGGTGGTGAAGCATGAAACTTGACGTGATCAAACTCGACGGCGGCAAGGCCGGTTCGGTTGAGCTGTCCGAAGACCTGTTCGGTCTGGAGCCGCGCGCCGACATCCTGCACCGTGTGGTCCGTTGGCAGCGCAACAACGCGCAAGCCGGTACCCACAAGGTCAAGACCCGTTCGGAAACGAGCTACTCGACCAAGAAGATCTATCGCCAAAAAGGCACCGGCGGCGCACGCCACGGTGACCGCAACGCGCCGATCTTCCGCAAGGGTGGTATCTACAAGGGTCCGACCCCGCGCAGCCATGGCCACGACCTGCCGAAGAAATTCCGCAAGCTGGGCCTGAAGCACGCGCTGTCCGCCAAGGCGAAAGCCGGCGAACTGGTGGTGATCGAAGCGGCCGAGTCGGAAGGCAAGACCGCAGCGCTGGCCAAACAGGTTGCAAACCTCGGCTGGAAACGCGCGCTGATCATCGACGGAGCTTCGGTCAACGAAGCCTTCGCCAAGGCAGCCCGCAACATCGAAGGTCTGGACATCCTGCCGACCATCGGTGCCAACGTCTATGACATCCTCAAGCGTGACACCCTGGTGATCACCAAAGCGGGGATCGAAGCACTGGAGGCCCGTCTGAAATGAGCGCGAAAGCAGAACATTACGACGTGATCCGCAAGCCGATCATCACCGAGAAGTCGACGATGGCGTCCGAAAACGGCGCAGTTGTTTTCGAAGTGGCGATCGACTCAAACAAACCTCAGATCAAAGAGGCCGTTGAGGCCCTGTTTGGTGTGAAGGTCAAAGCGGTCAACACCACCATCACCAAGGGTAAAGTCAAGCGTTTCCGCGGCCAGCTGGGCAAGCGGAAAGACATCAAAAAGGCTTACGTCACCCTGGAAGAAGGCAACACGATCGACGTGACCACCGGTCTCTGATCGTTCTCTCTTCCTGAAAATCAAAGGCCCCGGCTTGATCCCAAGTCGGGGCTTTTTCTTTTCCGGTCCGAGTTACAGCGGCACGTCATCATATCCGCGTTTCGTGGCACTTTTCCCGGACATCATCGACAGAACCCGTGTCGCTTGCGCCGAGTAATCCGCCAGCGCGTCCTGATAGAATTGTGTCTGCACCTTCATCAGATCGGCGGGCGACTTGCAGGCAAGCAAGGCCTTCTGGGTTTCCCTGTCCTTTTGCAGCCGATCCGTCATGAACCGGACGCTTTCCGCCATGACCTCCTGCCAGGCGGCAGCGGCGGCCGGGTTGAAAACCGTCATCGGGTTGGGCGTCGTCTCGGGCTTCTTTTTCGTGGCCATGATTGCACCTCCTTCTGCCATGCCGCGCCGGAAGGGGAGCGGCACTTTGGGTATTCTAGCACAGGGGAGCGGCGGGGGATTTGATTTGGATCGTGTTGGGTGGGGGCTTCGAAACGCTCTAGTCGGGATGCGGGTTTTCGACGCTATACAATTTGTTGGTCACGACATCTATTGTGGCGGCAATAGCAAGATTGGGATCAAAATCATGACGCGCGATTCTACGTATGTTCCCTTTTCACAGCGTGAGGGATTTGAGCCAATTCCAACCCAGTTGCAAATCGGAGAGGTTTCAGGCGAACTAAGACGCCTAATCGACTATTTCATCCGGTTGGAAATAGAGCGTGAAAGTCATTCTGGTTACGAAAGTACTTACTTCGACCCAGATTGGGCGCGAGTTGCAAAAGACTTTCATGTACTATTTCTAAAACTGCCGGCGTCAAGTTACAGCGGCGGCCCATATGAATTCAGGAAGCTCATTGAAAATTGGACCACACGACTTGGTGTTGGGAGGCTTTTTGACATGGTTGAATTTTTCGTTCGCCACCAAAACTGCAGTGCCGAATTGAAACGTGACCTAGCTAGTGCGTTTGAAACATCTCTGGCAGCCTACCGAGTTGTTGATAGACAAATCGTTGCAATTGGAAACGAGCAACAAGCTGAAGCCTTTATGGGCGCACTTAAGCAAACTGAGAAAACAGGAGCTTCGGCGTCGCGCCAACATTTAGTTGCCGCAGGGAAAGAGTTGGTTGCCGCAAACTGGGCAGGTAGCGTTAGGGAAAGCATACATGCTGTCGAGGCCATGGCAGTCAAGCTGGCACCGGAAAGAAAAACACTAGGAGCCGCATTGGACACACTAAGCGGTCAAGCTCATTTACATGGCGGCTTAAAGGCAGCGTTCAAAGCTCTGTATGGATGGTCAAGCGACGAAGAAGGTGTTCGTCACGCATTGGTTTTCAATAACGAGGCCAAAGTTGATGAAGCCGACGCATTGTTCATGTTGGGCGCCTGCGCGTCATTTGTTTCCTACTTAATTGCACGGAGCAGCGGCCCATAGGCCGCTCGTGCATCGCCGCCGCGCGCGGCTTTGATGCGCCGGGTAGGTCGGGAGGGGGTTGGACCCCAAGAAATAGCGTTCGCGCCACTTGCCACCCACCCACCTCCCTGCTATTGACCCCCATCTTCTCGGCCTCAGATTCGTTCTGGGGCCGGTTGCTGTTTTAACCGGGCACCTACGGGGGCCTATACTTCTGGCACCTACGGGGGCCTCAAACATAGCGGGCCGAAAAGGTTCGCACTGCTAAACGGAAGACAGAAAGCATGGCACTCAAGTCGTATAAGCCGACGACGCCGGGCCAGCGCGGGCTGGTGCTGATCGACCGTTCGGAGCTTTGGAAAGGACGTCCTGTCAAAGCCCTCACCGAGGGTTTGACCAAGTCGGGCGGCCGGAACAACACCGGACGGATTACCTCGCGTCGTCGCGGGGGTGGCGCCAAACGCCTCTACCGGATCGTTGACTTCAAACGGAACAAATTTGATGTGGCGGCCACCGTCGAGCGGATCGAGTACGATCCGAACCGGACCGCGTTCATCGCGCTGATCAAATACGAAGACGGCGAGCAGGCCTATATCCTTGCTCCGCAACGTCTGGCTGTCGGTGACCAGGTCATCGCGTCGGAAAAAGCCGACATCAAGCCGGGCAACGCGATGCCGTTCTCGGGGATGCCGATCGGTACCATCATCCACAACATTGAGCTGAAACCCGGCAAGGGTGGTCAGATCGCACGCGCCGCGGGCACCTATGCCCAGTTCGTCGGCCGTGACGGTGGGTACGCACAGATCCGCCTGTCGTCGGGCGAACTGCGCATGGTCCGTCAGGAATGCATGGCCACCGTCGGTGCCGTGTCGAACCCCGACAACAGCAACCAGAACTTCGGTAAAGCCGGCCGCATGCGTCACAAGGGCAAACGCCCGAGCGTCCGCGGCGTGGTCATGAACCCGATCGATCACCCCCATGGTGGTGGTGAAGGCCGGACCTCGGGTGGTCGTCACCCGGTGACCCCGTGGGGCAAGCCGACCAAGGGTGCACGCACCCGCAACAAGAACAAGGCGTCGCAAAAGCTGATCATCCGCTCGCGTCACGCCAAGAAGAAGGGGCGCTAATATATGTCTCGCTCTGTATGGAAAGGCCCTTTCGTTGATGCTTATGTGCTTAAGAAAGCCGAAGCAGCACGCGAATCCGGGCGCCAAAACGACGTGATCAAGATCTGGTCGCGCCGCTCGACGATCCTGCCCCAGTTCGTGGGCCTGACGTTTGGCGTTTACAACGGCCAGAAACACATCCCTGTTTCGGTCACCGAGGACATGATCGGTCAGAAATTCGGTGAATACTCGCCGACCCGTACCTATTACGGGCATGCTGCCGACAAGAAAGCGAAGCGGAAGTAAGTCATGGGCAAGGAAAAGAACCCCCGCCGCGTGGCCGACAACGAAGCAATGGCAAAACTGCGCATGCTTCGCACCAGCCCGCAAAAGCTGAACCTGGTGGCTCAGATGATCCGTGGCAAGAAGGTTGAGAAGGCGCTGACCGATCTCACTTTCTCGAACAAGCGGATCGCGCAGGACGTGAAGAAATGCCTTCAGTCCGCCATCGCCAACGCCGAGAACAACCACAACCTGGACGTCGACGAACTGATCGTTGCCGAAGCATGGGTTGGCAAGAACCTCGTGATGAAACGTGGCCGTCCGCGGGCACGTGGCCGTTATGGCAAGATCATGAAGCCGTTCTCGGAACTCACCATCAAGGTGCGTCAAGTTGAGGAGCAAGCCTAATGGGTCATAAAGTAAATCCGATCGGCATGCGCCTTCAGGTCAACCGCACCTGGGACAGCCGCTGGTACGCCGACACCAAGGACTACGGTGATCTTCTTCTGGAAGACCTGAAAATCCGTGAATTCATCAAGGAAGAGTGCAAGCAGGCCGGCGTTGCCCGCGTGATCATCGAGCGCCCCCACAAGAAATGCCGTGTGACCGTTCACACTGCACGTCCGGGCGTGATCATCGGCAAGAAAGGCGCGGACATCGAGACCCTTCGCAAGAAGCTGGCCGCGATGACCGACAGCGAGCTGCACCTGAACATCGTCGAAGTCCGCAAGCCCGAGCTGGACGCTCAGCTTGTGGGTGAGTCGATCGCTCAGCAGCTTGAGCGCCGTGTTTCGTTCCGCCGCGCCATGAAGCGTGCGGTGCAGAACGCGATGCGTATGGGTGCCCTGGGTATCCGCGTGAACGTCGCCGGCCGTCTGGGTGGCGCCGAGATCGCACGGACCGAGTGGTATCGTGAGGGCCGCGTGCCGCTTCACACCCTGCGTGCCGACATCGATTATGCACATTCCGAAGCCATGACTCCTTACGGGATCATCGGTATCAAGGTCTGGATTTTCAAAGGCGAGATCATGGAGCATGATCCGGCGGCACGTGACCGTCGCGCCCAGGAAATCCAGGACGGCCCCGCACCGCGCGGCGCCGGTGGCCGTCGCTAAGGAGGTCTGAAAAATGCTTCAGCCAAAGCGTACAAAATTCCGCAAGATGCACAAAGGCCGCATCAAGGGCGATGCGAAGGGTGGCAGCACCCTGAACTTCGGTTCCTTCGGCCTCAAGGCGACCACGCCCGAGCGTGTCACCGCGCGTCAGATCGAAGCCGCACGTCGTGCCATGACCCGTCACATGAAGCGTCAGGGCCGTGTGTGGATCCGCATCTTCCCCGACACTCCGGTCACCTCGAAGCCGACCGAAGTCCGTATGGGTAAAGGTAAGGGGTCCGTCGATTATTGGGCCGCCAAGGTCAAACCGGGTCGCGTCATGTTCGAACTGGACGGCGTGAGCGAGGAAGTCGCGCGTGAGGCCCTGCGCCTGGCCGCGATGAAACTTCCGGTGAAAACCCGCGTCGTGGTTCGCGAAGACTGGTAAACCCTGTTTTCCTGACAAGATAAAAAAAAGCCCCCGCCGGTCTCTGGTGGGGGCTTTTTGCATTCTATGGGGTAATTGCCCTCAACTGTGGCAAATCCGACTCTGCCGCACATCTTTGCCGGGAAACAGGCGACGGCGATCGAAATCGCTGTTATACTTCCGCCATAGTAAATCCGGAGACATCCATGTCCCAGCTTGATACCAGTATCGATGTTCATCAGATCCGGGAAAACTACCCGGACTGCCCTCAGCGCGAAATGGCGCTGAATCTGCTGAGACGAGGTCATGTTGACCAGTGCCGCGCGTGGCTTGAGGCGCTGGATCGCATGATCGAGGACGGACAGGCCCAGTTCCAGCGTGACGACTCATCCACAGATCGCCGTAGAGCCTGACAGGATACGCAGAACGGCTCTCGCACCGATGAACATTCCGCGTTAAGACGCGTTATGGCCCAGATAGAATCTCTCTTTGTGACCCGACTGTACCGTGCCCGCCTGTCCGAACAGGGCACACCGATTGATGCCAATGAACTGGCGGGATCCTGTTATTCGATTGCCGAGGATGACGAGGCGGGGCAGGCCTGGTGCGAGGAAAACGGCTATCCCGGTTATACATCCTACGCGTCGCTGACAGATCTGCCGTGGCGTTTCCCGATCTTTGCCGACCTGGTGACCGCGCTGGATGCCCATGTCGCGGCATTTGCCGAGGACCTGGAGTTCGACCTGGATGATCGCGCGCTGGTGCTTGAGGATCTGTGGATCAACATCCTGCCAGAAGGCGGCACTCATTCCAGCCACCTGCACCCCCATTCGGTGATTTCCGGCACGACCTATGTCGCCATGCCCGATGGGGCGTCTTCGTTGAAACTCGAAGATCCGCGTTCCGCCCGGATGATGGCAGCGCCGACCCGCAAAAAAGACGCCCGGCGAGAATTGCAGCCCTTCATCTATATGAAGCCCGATGTCGGCGACGTACTTCTGTGGGAAAGCTGGTTGCGCCATGAGGTCCCGATGAACATGGCCGAGGAGGAACGGATCTCGGTTAGCTTCAACTACAAGTGGGAGTGAGGCGAGCCCCCCGTCCGTGGCACTTGCTTGGCCAAGAGAAATCCTCGTACGCGGATCTTTGGCGGGTATTGACCTGAAAAAAATGTCGGTTGACCCAGATAACGAACCGCTTGTGTTTCTCTTGAATTGCCGTCTTAGGCAGCGGGCAAAAGTTTTTCTATTTCGACCATCGTCTCTCGTTTAATCGCGTTCAGACTTTCGATCCAGACTGACCGCGCCAGGCCGCTGCATCATGCGGGCGGCAATAAGCAGGAGATTACGGATATGGCCACTGGCACCGTAAAATGGTTCAACGCGACAAAAGGCTTCGGCTTCATCGCACCCGAGGGCGGCAGCAAGGATGTGTTCGTCCACATCTCGTCCGTCGAGCGTTCGGGTCTGTCCGGGCTTGCCGACAACCAGAAAGTGACCTTTGTTCTGGAAGCAGGTCGCGATGGTCGCGAGTCGGCAGTGAACATCGCCCTGGTCTGATTGACCAACAGTATGAGCTATTGACGCGGTTCCCGTTGCGGGGGCCGCGTTTTTTGTTTCACGAAGTGAGGCACAAAGATTGGCAAAAGGACCGAAACTTACTTGCCATCCCGCCAAGGCACCCTTATAGAGCGCCATCTCGCGGATTCCGGCAACGGGATTCGCGCGTTTGTTATTTTGTCCATCAGGCACAAGGTGACCCTGACATAACCGCGGGGGCCTTCTGATGTATGAGAAAGGAAGAGGCGCATGAACGCCAACGAACTGCGTGATAAAACGCCGGATCAGCTCCGTGAGGAACTGGCCAACCTGAAGAAAGAAAGCTTCAACCTGCGTTTCCAGGCGGCCACCGGCCAGCTTGAAAACCCCGCTCGCATCCGCTCGGTCCGTCGTGACGCTGCGCGTGTGAAAACCATCCTGAACGAAAAGGCCGCTGCCGCGGCATCGGAGGAGTAATCCAATGCCCAAGCGTATCCTGCAAGGTGTCGTGACCTCGGACGCAAACGCCCAGACCATCACCGTCTCGGTCGAGCGCCGCTTCACCCACCCCGTTCTGAAGAAAACCATCCGTAAGTCCAAGAAATACCGGGCTCACGATGAAAAGAACGCCTTCAAGGTCGGTGACACCGTTCGCATCGTCGAATGCGCGCCGAAATCGAAGACGAAACGTTGGGAGGTGCTGGAAGCGTAAGCTTCGGCATCTTTCGACATTGTCGAAACCCTGGGGGATCTAACGAGAACAGCCCCCACAGGTCGGGAGAAACCACATGATCCAGATGCAGACCAATCTGGATGTCGCTGACAACTCTGGCGCCCGCCGAGTTCAGTGCATCAAGGTCCTGGGTGGTTCCAAGCGTAAATACGCCTCCGTGGGCGACATCATTGTCGTCTCGGTGAAGGAAGCCATTCCGCGTGGTCGCGTGAAAAAAGGTGACGTCCGCAAGGCCGTCGTCGTGCGCACCGCAAAAGAAGTCCGTCGTGAAGATGGCACCGCGATCCGTTTCGATCGCAACGCAGCCGTTATCCTGAACAACAACAACGAACCCGTTGGTACTCGTATCTTCGGACCGGTTGTTCGCGAACTGCGCGCCAAGAACTTCATGAAAATCATCTCGCTCGCCCCGGAGGTGCTGTAAGATGGCTGCCAAGTTGAAAAAAGGCGACAAGGTCGTCGTGCTGGCCGGCAAGGACAAGGGCAAGGAAGGCACCATCACTTCTGTTGACCCGAAAGCCGGCAAAGCTGTCGTGGAAGGCATCAACATCGCCATCCGCCACACCCGCCAAAGCCAGACTGAACAGGGCGGCCGCCTGCCCAAGGCACTGCCGATCGACTTGTCGAACCTGGCTTATCTGGACGCAAACGGCAAACCGACCCGCGTTGGCTTCCGCATGGAAGGCGACAAGAAGGTCCGTTTCGCCAAGACCACGGGGGACGTGATCGATGCTTGATACCGCAAACTACACCCCGCGCCTGAAGAACCTCTACAAGGACACCATCCGTGGCGCCCTGAAGGAAGAGTTCGGCTACAAGAACGAGATGATGATCCCCAAGCTGGAGAAAATCGTTCTGAACATCGGCTGTGGCCGTGCGGCTGTGAAAGACAGCAAGAAAGCCAAGTCCGCTCAGGCTGACCTGACCGCAATTGCCGGCCAGAAAGCCCTGACCACGGTGGCAAAGAACTCGATCGCGGGTTTCCGCGTGCGTGAAGGTATGCCGATGGGCGCGAAAGTGACCCTGCGCGGCGACCGGATGTACGAATTCCTCGATCGTCTGATCACTGTTGCACTGCCCCGCGTCCGCGACTTCCGCGGCGTTTCGGGCAAATCGTTCGACGGTCGCGGCAACTATGCCATGGGCCTGAAAGAACACATCGTGTTCCCGGAAATCGACTTTGACAAGATCGATGAAGCCTGGGGCATGGACATCGTGATCGCCACCACCGCAAAGACCGACGCGGAAGCAAAAGCGCTGTTGAAAGCTTTCAACATGCCGTTCAACAGCTGATCCGCGGGAAGGAATAGACATGGCTAAAAAAGCAATGATCGAACGCGAGAAGAAGCGTCAGGCGCTGGTGGAGAAATATGCCGCCAAGCGTGCCGCTCTGAAAGAGATCGCGAACGACGAATCCAAGCCGATGGAAGAGCGCTTCAAGGCGCGTCTGAAACTGGCGAAACTGCCGCGCAACTCGTCGGCAACCCGTCTTCATAACCGTTGCCAGCTGACCGGCCGTCCGCACGCTTACTACCGTAAGCTGAAGATCAGCCGTATCGCGCTGCGCGAGCTGGGTTCTGCTGGTCAGATCCCCGGCATGGTCAAGTCCAGCTGGTAAGGAGGGTTAAGATATGAACGATCCTATCGGTGATATGCTGACCCGTATCCGTAACGGCCAGATGCGTGGCAAGTCGACCGTGTCGACCCCCGCTTCGAAGCTGCGCGGCTGGGTTCTGGATGTGCTGGCTGACGAAGGCTACATCCGCGGCTATGAAAAGTCTGAAGAAAACGGCCATCCGGCGTTTGAAATCAGCCTGAAATACTACGAAGGCACCCCTGTCATTCGCGAACTCAAGCGGGTATCGAAACCCGGCCGTCGCGTTTACATGGGCGTCGATGACGTTCCCACCGTCCGCCAGGGCCTGGGTGTGTCGATTGTCTCCACCTCGAAAGGTGTGATGTCGGATGCAAGCGCACGCTCCAACAATGTTGGCGGCGAAGTGCTCTGCACGGTCTTCTAAGGAGAAGCAGATGTCTCGTATTGGTAAAAAACCGGTCGAGCTGCCCAGCGGCGTCACTGCCTCTGTCTCCGGCCAGACCATCGAAATCAAAGGTCCGAAAGACACCCAGTCCTTTACCGCCACTGACGATGTCACGCTGGCCGTGGAAGACAACGTTGTGACCGTGACGCCGCGTGGTTCGTCCAAGCGCGCACGTCAGCAATGGGGCATGTCGCGCACCGTGATCGCCAACATGGTGACCGGCGTGACTTCGGGCTTTAAAAAAGAACTCGAGATCAACGGCGTTGGTTACCGGGCCCAGATGCAGGGCAACACCCTGAAGCTGGCGCTTGGCCTCAGCCATGACGTGAACTTCGAAGTGCCGGCCGGCGTGACCGTGACCGCACCGAAGCCCACCGAGATCATTATCGAGGGCACCGACGCACAACTCGTCGGCCAGGTTGCGGCCAACATCCGCGAATGGCGCAAGCCCGAGCCCTACAAGGGCAAAGGCATCAAGTACAAAGACGAGTACATCTTCCGCAAGGAAGGCAAGAAGAAGTAAGGACCAGACAGATGGCAAACAGCAAACGGGAACTGTTCCTCAAGCGCCGCCTGCGCGTCCGGAACAAACTTCGCAAGGTCAACAGCGACAAGATGCGCCTCTCGGTGCACCGTTCGAACAAGAACATCAGCGTTCAGCTGATCGACGACGTCAACGGTGTGACCCTGGCAAGCGCCTCGTCGCTGGAGAAAGACCTGGGCGTGGTTGGCAAGAACAACGTGGAAGCCGCTGCCAAAGTGGGCGCCGCGATTGCCGAACGCGCAAAGAAAGCCGGCGTGACCGAAGCCTATTTCGATCGCGGTGGTTTCCTCTTCCACGGCAAGGTGAAGGCTCTGGCCGACGCCGCGCGTGAAGGTGGTCTGAAGATCTGATCGGTCGGGTGCGTGATGTCACGCACCCAGCCGCGAAAAAAACCGCAGGCTGCGCTCATCCGCGCGGTTTGCACGTGAAGGCGGGGCAATCCGCCTCGATGATCGGGGGCCTGCAAAGGTCACTGCGATTGGAAAAATCAGGGCGCGTCACGCGCCAGAACGAAAATGGAGTGCCTTATGGCAGAACGTGAAAACCGTCGGGGTCGCGGTCGCAACCGCGAAGAAGAAACCCCGGAATTCGCAGATCGTCTGGTAGCGATCAACCGCGTCTCGAAAACCACCAAAGGTGGTAAGAACTTTGGCTTTGCCGCCCTGGTTGTTGTCGGTGACCAAAAAGGTCGCGTCGGCTTTGGTAAAGGCAAGGCGAAAGAGGTCCCCGAGGCCATCCGCAAGGCCACCGAGCAAGCCAAGCGTCAGATGATCCGTGTGCCGCTGCGCGAGGGCCGCACCCTGCACCACGACATGGAAGGTCGTCACGGTGCCGGTAAGGTCGTCATGCGCACCGCGCCGGAAGGTACTGGTATCATCGCCGGTGGTCCGATGCGTGCCGTGTTCGAAATGCTGGGCGTCAAGGATGTTGTGTCCAAGTCGATCGGTTCGCAGAACCCCTACAACATGATCCGCGCCACCATCGACGGCCTGCAAAAAGAAGCAAGCCCCCGTCAGGTGGCCGCGCGCCGTGGCAAGAAAGTTGCCGACATCCTGAAAAAGGATGACGCACCGGCAGCCGAAGCAGCTGAAGCGTAAGGAGACACGGACATGGCAAAAACCATCGTTGTGAAGCAGATCGGCTCGCCGATCCGTCGCCCCGAGATCCAGCGCAAGACGCTGATCGGTCTGGGCCTGAACAAGATGCACAAGACCCGCGAGCTTGAAGACACCCCCGCCGTGCGCGGCATGGTCAACAAGATCCCGCACCTTGTCGAGATCATCGAAGAAAAAGGCTAAGCGCCCTTTTCAACGGATGTGAATTGAAACGCCCCGGTCAGAAATGGCCGGGGCGTTTGTCATTTCTTCGACGCCTGCAACCGTTCTACGGCGGCCTCTGCGACATGGCGGGGTATTCGAAACTGTTTCCGGGCTGCCAACCCTTCTGGAATCTCCGCGCCGATTAGGTTGAGCGCGTGTCTAAGGTGGATGCCGGACAAGACGATGGCGTCAGGGTCTTCACCTGTAACGCGGTTAATCCAGCGGCCGCCAAACCAGCGCGCGCGTCTTCGCGCTCCGTTTGCCTGTGCCAGGCGCACCTGCAGGAATGTCAAAAGTTCATCATCCTGAAATCGCATCAGATCCGCGGCTGTGGACCCGGCCCCGAGCAAGGGCGCAACCCCGTCGACTGTGGCCTCGGACAAGTTGCGCATGGTTGAATTTCGGTTTGATCGTTCCTTTGACATGGTTGCGAAGGTGGCATCGAGGCACACAACGGTCAACCAACATGCGGTGGCGGCACTTTTTTGCCCTTCCTTCGTGGGGAGGTTCTTCTGCCCGCACAACCTGAACCAAGGGCAGGCGAGTTCAAAGGTTCCATGCAGATTGCGCAACACCGGCTTGTCCTGTTGACTGTGGCTCGAAGCAGTGAAGGGGCGTAGTCGGGCGCTAACACGTACATTTTATCGGAGAAAAATTCATGCCAACCCCGATCCAATCCGCTGGCCCGATCCAGACCCACGTCGCAAAACTAAAGTCAGCGTGGACCCAAGGTCTCGTGCCCTATTGGGCCGATTACCTGCATCAGGATCCACGTTGAACTTTTTCGGCGTCCGCTGCGCCTAGGCGTTTGCACCCGCTACTGCGAACGCATGGTCGCGGCGGGGCCAGTAAAGGTAGGCGATCAGGTAGCCGAGCCCAATGTTCATGCTCAGGTAGATCAGCGTGGTGACGGGTGAAAGCAGAGCAACCGGGGCCAGCACGACAACCGCACGTGCCAGCCATCTGGTGGAATTGGCGGCGCGGCCCTCCTGCAAGATGAGGAAGGACAAGGTCAGTGTCAGCAGCAGGCCGAAGTTGAACTTGCTCTGGGTCACGACCGTTTCAAAGGTGATCCGTGCCATGTCCGGCATTTGTCCGCGCTCGGCTGCCGCGGCAATCGCCAGGATGTGATTGTTCTCGATGAAGTCCAGCCCGGCGGTCATCAGCACAGCAATCAGGGCAAGAATGCCCGCCGTTCGGCGTTCGGGTACCAGTTGGACCATGGCAAAGACCATGGTGACGTAAGAAAAGATATACATCGTATCCAGAGGGTAAATCAGCCGCAGCACGGGTGCGGAGCTTACGATCGCATCACCATAGGCTTCGGGCGTGCCGTGGCGCAGGATCGATTCGAAATCCTGAAAGCCGGTGCCGTTCTGCACCGAAATGCCCACCATCAACGCCACCATGGTAGCGCCAAAGCCAGCGCAGAGTGCCACCAATCGGGGCAGGTTCGTCTGTGTCATGTCGTTTTCCTATCAAAGGTTCAAATCTCGCTTGATGCGACTCAGTTCAAAAGGTGAACTGACAATTTGTTTGCATAGACAGTTCAGTTTTGCAACTCTCTCGTTGAAAGGGGAGTGATATGAAGCGCAACGACTTCTCCCAGTGGGATTGTTCACTCGCACGGACCGTGGACATCATCGGGGACTGGTGGACGCCACTGATCTTGCGAGACGCGGCGCGTGGGGTGACCACCTTTGAAGACTTTCATCAGTCTCTGGGGGTCAGTCGCAACACGCTGACCCAACGCCTGAACCGGCTGGTCGAGCATGGGATGCTGGAAAAGACCCTCTATAGCGACCGACCCAAGCGTTATCGCTATGTGATGACCGCTCAGGGGGTGGACTTCGTGCCCGTGCTGATGGCGATGGCGGCCTGGGGCGACAAGTGGATCGCCGATACCGCTCCGCCGTTCCGCGTGCGTCACAAAACCTGCGGGGCCGAGGCGACAGCGCGGGTTGTCTGCGCATGCTGCGAAGCGCCGCTTGCGCTCAGCGATTTGGAACCTTTGGACGAGGCCGCCTGACAATACACGCGCCGGCGGCCTGTCAGAGGGCAGGTAAATAGCCCGCGAAATTTCTGACACGAGGCGGGGCGGTGTCCTCTTGATCCGCTGCCGCAACACGCGTATACGCCCCCGGTGGTCCTTTGGGATCGCAAGAATCAACAATCAAAAAAAGCCGAGTTTGGCCCGTTAACGCTTCGGGGGCCACATCCGGCAAGGAGAAGCGACATGAAATTGCATGAACTGCGCGACAACGAAGGCGCAACCAAGAAACGCATGCGCGTTGGCCGTGGCCCGGGCTCGGGCAAGGGTAAGACCGGTGGCCGTGGTATCAAGGGTCAGAAATCGCGTTCGGGTGTGGCCATCAACGGCTATGAAGGCGGCCAAATGCCGCTCTATCAACGTCTGCCCAAGCGTGGCTTCAACAAGCCGAACCAGAAGAAATTTGCCGTTGTGAACCTGGGTCTGATCCAGAAGTTCGTCGACGCCGGCAAGCTGGACGCCAAATCCGCAATCACCGAGGACGTGCTGGTTGCATCGGGCCTGGTGCGCCGCAAGCTGGACGGTATCCGCGTCCTGGCAAAAGGCGAAGTATCGGCCAAGCTGAACCTGGAAGTGACCGGCGCATCGAAGTCGGCGGTCGAAGCTGTCGAAAAAGCTGGCGGCTCGCTCAAGGTCACAACCGCGTCCGCGGCTGAATAAGAGGTTGTGGGGGGCGAAGATGCCCCTTACATAACTCGACAAGTTTTCCTTTGACGCCGCCGGACCGGAAAACGGTCTTGGCGGCGTTTGTTATCAAGAGAGAGCCGAATGGTATCTGCAGCAGAGCAAATGGCGGCCAATACAAGCTGGGCCGCACTTGGCAAAGCCACCGACCTTCGCAACCGCATCCTGTTCACGCTGGGTTTGCTGATCGTCTATCGCCTTGGAACCTATATTCCGGTTCCCGGCATCGACGGCGCCGCCCTGCGCGAGTTCATGGAAGAAGCGGCGCAGGGTATCGGGGGCATCCTGACCATGTTCACCGGCGGTGCGCTGGGACGGATGGGCATCTTTGCTCTGGGCATCATGCCCTATATTTCGGCCTCGATCATCGTGCAGCTTCTGACCTCGATGGTGCCTGCGCTTGAGCAGCTCAAGAAAGAGGGCGAACAGGGGCGCAAGAAGATCAACCAGTATACCCGGTATGGCACCGTGGCCCTTGCCACGTTGCAGGCCTGGGGGCTGGCGGTCAGCCTTGAGGCGGGTGACCTTGTTACCGATCCGGGTCTGTTCTTCCGCTTGTCGTGCCTGATCACGCTGGTTGGCGGCACCATGTTCCTGATGTGGCTGGGTGAGCAGATCACCGCGCGCGGCATCGGCAACGGTATCTCGTTGATTATCTTCGTCGGAATCATCGCCGAGGTGCCCGCAGCGCTGGCACAATTCCTGTCGCAAGGCCGCTCTGGCGCCATCAGCCCCGCCGTGATTGTCGGTGTGATCGTGATGGTTATTGCCGTGATCGCCTTCGTGGTGTTCATGGAACGCGCTTTGCGCAAGATCCATATTCAGTATCCGCGCCGCCAGGTCGGGATGAAAGTTTATGACGGTGGGTCAAGCCATCTGCCGGTCAAGGTCAATCCTGCGGGCGTGATCCCGGCGATCTTTGCGTCGTCGCTGCTCCTGCTGCCAACCACGATCTCGACTTTCTCGGGGGCACAGACCGGCCCGATCATGTCGACGATCCTGGCCTATTTTGGCCCCGGTCAGCCGCTCTATCTGGCGTTCTTCACGCTGATGATCGTGTTCTTCGCCTATTTCTACACCTTCAACGTCTCGTTCAAGCCGGACGAAGTTGCAGATAACCTGAAGAACCAGAACGGTTTTGTTCCGGGCATCCGTCCTGGTAAGAAAACTGCGGAATACCTGGAATACGTAGTGAACCGTATCCTGGTCCTGGGTTCGTTCTACCTTGCGGCAGTTTGTCTCCTTCCCGAGATTCTGCGTGGCCAGTTCGCGATCCCCTTCTATTTTGGCGGCACTTCGGTTCTGATCGTTGTTTCGGTGACCATGGACACCATTCAGCAGGTCCAGAGCCATCTGCTGGCCCATCAATATGAAGGGCTGATCGAGAAATCGCAGCTGTCCGGCAAGGGCCGTGGCAAGCGCAAACGCAAGGGACCGGCGCGTCGATGAACATCATACTTCTGGGACCGCCGGGCGCGGGCAAAGGAACTCAGGCTGGTCGCCTGGTTGAAAAACGCAACATGATCCAGCTGTCGACAGGTGACATGCTGCGGGCGGCCAAGACCTCGGGCACCGAGATGGGCAAGAAGGTCGCCGAGGTTATGGATCGTGGCGAACTTGTCACCGACGAGATCGTGATCGGGCTGATCCGCGAGCGGCTGGAAGGCGACAAGAAGGGCGGCTTCATCTTTGACGGCTTCCCGCGCACATTGGCCCAGGCGGATGCACTGGCTGACCTTTTGGACGAGTTCGGCGAAAAGCTGGATGCCGTGATCGAAATGCAGGTCAATGACGAAGTGCTGGTCGAACGCATCCTCAACCGCGCCAAAGAAGCTGTCGCCAACGGCGGGACGGCCCGCGCGGATGACAATGAGGAAAGCCTGAAAGTGCGCCTGATGGCGTATTACAAGCAAACCTCGCCGCTGATCGGCTATTACCATGCCAAGGGCAACCTGACGTCGATTGATGGGCTGGCCTCGATGGATGAGGTCGAAGCGTCGATTGCATCGGTGCTTGGCTGACAGGACGCTGCACCGGAAAAGGTTTTTGACGGCGGCTTTGCGACATAGGCCGCCGTTTGCTTTTGAGTGGTGCGCCGATGGCAGTCACGGGACGGCGCGGTACGGATTTCCCTGCTCTTGGAACTGGTTTGCAACCTTCCTCTTGACCCTCCGGTCAATTCCCCATAAACGACCCCATCCCTTCGGGGAGAATCACATATTGCCGAAGGGGTCGCGCCCCTGACGCAAGACCACCTCATCAGCTGCGGCCCGGCGGGAAAATCGTCGGGCTTGTGTTGTGAAAAAAGGTTCCGGTGCTACGGAACCGCAACGAAAAGGAAAGTGACACGTGGCACGTATTGCCGGCGTTAACATCCCGACCCACAAACGGGTCCCGATCGCCCTGACTTACATCACCGGTATTGGCAACACCTCCGCCAAAGCCATCTGCGAAGCCGTGAACATCGACGCAACCCGTCGTGTGAACGAGCTGTCGGATGCCGAGGTTCTGGCCATCCGTGAGCACATCGACGCAAACTACACCGTTGAAGGTGACCTGCGCCGCGAAGTGCAAATGAACATCAAGCGCCTGATGGACCTGGGCTGCTACCGTGGCCTGCGTCACCGTCGCAACCTGCCTGTCCGTGGTCAGCGTACCCACACCAATGCCCGCACCCGCAAAGGTCCGGCAAAACCGATCGCCGGTAAGAAGAAGTAAGGGGGGCTTGATCCATGGCACGCGATAAGACTCGTACCAAGCGCAAAGAGCGCAAGAACATTGCGTCGGGTGTGGCTCACGTCAACTCGTCGTTCAACAACACCAAGATCCTGATCTCGGACGTGCAAGGCAATGCGATCTCGTGGTCGTCGGCTGGCACCATGGGCTTCAAGGGTTCGCGCAAATCGACCCCCTATGCTGCTCAGATGGCGGCTGAAGATGCTGGCAAGAAGGCTCAGGAACACGGCGTCAAGACGCTGGAAGTCGAAGTTCAGGGCCCCGGTTCGGGTCGTGAATCGGCTCTGCGCGCGCTGGCCGCAATCGGTTTCAACATCACTTCGATCCGCGACGTGACCCCGATTGCTCACAACGGCTGCCGCCCGCCGAAGCGCCGCCGCGTCTAAGCGACATTTCTATCATCGGGGCTGCGGGATTCCGCGGCCCCGGTTCGTCATTTTGAAAACCTCGGGCGTCGCGCGCCTTTCGGACATCGGGCCGCGACAGGTATGGAGGCACTACGCATGATCCACAAGAACTGGCAGGAACTGATCAAACCCACCCAGCTTGACATCAAGCCGGGCAATGATCCCGCACGCCAGGCGACCGTCGTTGCCGAACCGCTGGAGCGCGGTTTTGGTCTGACCATGGGCAACGCCCTGCGCCGTGTACTGCTTTCGTCGCTGCAAGGTGCAGCGATCACCAGCGTCCAGATCGACAACGTCCTGCACGAGTTCTCGTCGGTGGCCGGTGTGCGTGAAGACGTGACCGACATCATCCTGAACCTGAAAGGCGTGAGCCTGCGCATGGAAGTCGAAGGGCCCAAGCGCCTGTCGATCCACGCCAAGGGCCCCAGCGTCGTCACCGCCGGTGACATTTCGGACAGCGCTGGCATCGAGATCCTGAACAAGGAACACGTGATCTGCCACCTCGATGACGGTGCCGACCTGTTCATGGAACTGACCGTGAATACCGGCAAGGGCTATGTTTCTGCTGACAAGAACAAGCCGGAAGATGCGCCTATCGGTCTGATCCCGATCGACGCGATCTATTCGCCGGTCAAGCGCGTCAGCTATGACGTTCAGCCGACCCGTGAAGGCCAGGTTCTGGACTATGACAAGCTGACCATGAAGGTCGAAACCGACGGTTCGGTCACGCCCGAAGACGCCGTGGCCTTTGCCGCGCGCATCCTGCAGGACCAGCTGTCGATCTTCGTCAACTTCGACGAACCCGAAGCCGCCGGCCGTCAGGAAGAAGACGATGGTCTCGAGTTCAACCCGCTTCTGTTGAAGAAAGTGGATGAGCTGGAACTGTCGGTCCGTTCGGCAAACTGCCTGAAGAACGACAACATCGTCTATATTGGCGACCTGATCCAGAAAACCGAAGCCGAGATGCTGCGCACCCCGAACTTCGGCCGCAAGTCGCTGAACGAGATCAAAGAGGTCCTGTCGGGCATGGGCCTGCACCTTGGCATGGACGTCGAGGACTGGCCGCCGGACAACATCGAAGATCTGGCCAAGAAATTCGAAGACGCGTTCTAAGCGCGTCTTCATCAAATGCCCGGTCAAGCCGGGGACATTATGGGCAAAGGCCCCAAGGAGAGGGCTCCGACACGCAACGGAGCCCCGGACAAAGCAAAACCGCCCGTAGAGGGCATGAACTGGAGAAAGACCCATGCGTCATAAACGTGGCTATCGCCGCCTGAACCGTACTCATGAGCATCGCAAGGCGCTGTTTGCAAACATGGCTGGCTCGCTGATCGAGCATGAGCAGATCAAGACCACCCTGCCGAAAGCCAAGGAACTGCGCCCGATCGTTGAAAAACTGATCACGCTGGCGAAAAAAGGCGACCTGCACTCGCGCCGTCTGGCGGCTTCGCGTCTGAAGGAAGACCAGTATGTGTCGAAACTGTTCGACGTGCTGGGCCCGCGCTATGCCGAGCGTCCCGGCGGTTACCTGCGCATCATGAAAGCGGGCTTCCGCTATGGTGACATGGCGCCGATGGCGATCATCGAATTTGTCGACCGTGACGTCGACGCGAAAGGCGCTGCTGACAAGGCGCGCGTCGCAGTGGAAGAAGCCGCTGAGGAGTAATCCCGCGCTTTTTCGAACCTGATTGGCCCTCGCCCAACGGCGGGGGCCTTTTTTGTTTTTGTGCACATTTGGCCGGGCAGGGTGGACGCCCCGTACCCTGCCCAACACTTGCAATCCGCCGCGACGCTTTGCATATCGGCAGGGCAATGTATGAGGGAAAGATGCTTCGGATCGTTCTTGTCAGTGTATTTCTGGCGCTTGGGATCACAGCCCAAGCCGAGACCCGTGTGCCTGCCAGTCAGACTGAGATCGCGCTAGGGTTTGCCCCGCTGGTGAAGCAAACCGCGCCCGCCGTGGTCAATATTTATGCCAAGCGCGTGGTCGAAGTCCGGTCATCGCCCTTCATGGACGATCCGTTTTTCCAGAACCTGTTCCGCGATTTCGGCCAGACCCGCCCCCAGGTTCAGAATTCGCTCGGGTCTGGGGTGATCCTCACCGAAGACGGCATCGTCGTGACGAACTACCACGTGGTTGGCATGGCGACGGATATTCGCGTTGTGCTGAATGATCGGCGCGAGTTCTCGGCGAATGTACTGTTGGCCGATCAGGACAGTGATCTGGCTATCCTGAAAATGGATGGCGCGGATGCAATGCCGTTTCTGCAATTGCGCGACAGCGACACCGTTGAAGTTGGTGAACTGGTCCTGGCCATCGGCAACCCGTTCGGTGTTGGTCAAACCGTATCCAGCGGGATCGTATCCGGGTTGGCCCGATCCGGTGTGGCGACGGGCAACGCGCAGGGGTATTTCATCCAGACGGATGCACCGATCAACCCGGGCAACTCGGGCGGGGCGCTGGTTGACGTGAATGGCGCGCTGATCGGGGTCAACACCTCAATCCTGACGCGCTCGGGCGGATCGAACGGGATCGGCTTTGCCATTCCGTCCTCTTTGGTGGCGGAATTCGTGAAACAGGCCCATGCCGGTGAGACCCGGTTTCAACGCCCCTGGGCAGGGATGTTCGGTCAGCCGGTCGATGTTGATATCGCCGAAAGCATCGGTCTGACCGTCCCGGGCGGCATCGTGATTTCCAACCTGCATGACGTCAGCCCCTTTGCCCGCGCCGGGTTCCGCCCGGGGGATGTGATCCTCGAAGTGGACGGGCTGCCGGTGAACACACCAGCCGAGATGGTGTTTCGCATGTCCGTTGCAGGTCTTGGCGCTACGGCGGATATCACTGGGCTGATGGATGGTGAGATGCGCACTGTTGCGGTCGATCTTGTGCCCGCACCCGACGACCCGCCGCGCCAGACGCTGACCACTTCACGCAAAGCCGCCATACCGGGTCTTGTGCTGAGCCGGATCAATCCGGCGGTCCTCAGCGAATACGGTCTGCCCCTGTCGGCCGAGGGCGTAGTGGTCGAGGACCCGGGCCAGATCGGAGCCCGCGCCGGGCTTCGCCGGGGTGACGTGATCCTTGGCGTGGGTGAACGCCCGACAGCGACTCCGAAAGATGTCGAGGCGGCGCTCAGGGACGCCCGCCGGACGGTGTCTCTGATGGTGCAGCGCGGCACGCAACGCGTCGTCATGCGGTTCAGGATCTGAGCCCGTGGCCGACCTGTTCGACAGTTCCGCACCCAGCCCGTCGTCAAACGCACCGCGCCCTCTGGCGGATCGGTTGCGTCCGCGCGCCCTGTCCGAAGTGATCGGTCAGCAGCAGGTGCTGGGACCGGATGCGCCCCTTGGCGTAATGCTGGCCTCTGGGTCGCTGTCTTCACTTGTCTTCTGGGGGCCGCCGGGTGTCGGAAAAACGACCATAGCGCGGCTTTTGGCGGACGAGACCGACCTGCATTTCGTCCAGATCAGCGCGATCTTCACCGGTGTCCCGGAACTGCGCAAAGTGTTCGAGGCGGCCAAGCATCGGCGGCAGAACGGGCAGGGAACCCTGTTGTTTGTCGACGAGATCCACCGCTTCAACAAAGCCCAGCAGGACGGCTTTCTGCCACATATGGAGGACGGCACCATCCTTCTGGTCGGGGCCACGACCGAGAACCCGTCATTCGAGTTGAACGCCGCCCTTCTCAGCCGCGCGCAAGTTCTTGTGCTTGAGCGGTTGGCGCTTGCTGACCTGGAACGCCTGACTCAGCGTGCCGAGAAGGAACTGGGTAAACCCCTGCCGTTGAAAGGCCCGGCGCGCGAGGCACTGTTGGAGATGGCCGACGGGGATGGCCGCGCGCTGCTCAATCTGATCGAGCAGGTGGCGGCGTGGAAGGTGGACGAGAAGTTGGACACCGACGCGCTTTCGGCGCGGCTGATGCGGCGGGCGGCGAAATATGACAAGTCCGGTGAAGAGCATTACAACCTGATTTCCGCCCTGCACAAATCGGTGCGCGGATCGGACCCCGATGCGGCGCTTTACTGGTTTGCGCGGATGCTGGAAGGGGGCGAAGACCCACGGTTCCTTGCCCGTCGCCTGACGCGGATGGCGGTTGAAGATATCGGCCTTGCCGACCCGCAGGCCCAGACCCACTGCCTGCACGCCTGGGAGACCTACGAACGACTTGGCAGCCCGGAAGGTGAGCTGGCACTGGCGCAGGCGGTGATCTACCTAGCCTTGGCGCCGAAATCGAACGCTGGATACGCGGCCTATAAGAACGCCCGCGCCTCGGCCAAACGCACAGGATCAGAGCCGCCGCCCAAGCATATTCTGAACGCTCCGACATCGCTGATGGAGGATCAGGGTTATGGCAAGGGCTACCAGTATGACCATGACGCCGAAGACGGCTTCTCTGGCCAGAACTATTTCCCTGAAACCATGAAACGCCCGGTGCTGTATGCACCTGTTGAACGTGGCTTCGAACGCGAATTGAAACGGCGGGTCGAATACTTCGCCAAGCTGCGCGAGAAGCGGCAGGGGTAGGGGGCGTTGCCCCCTCTGCTGCGCATTCACCCCTAGGGTATTTGAAACCAGAAAAAAGGGGGCGCTGCTTGACAAGCGCCACCTGTCGCGCGACAGACCGGGGATGTTTCAAAACCTGGCATATGTGGCCTTTGGCGGCGCTTTGGGCGCGTCCCTGCGGTATCTCGCGGGGATTGGGGTCGTGCGCCTTGTTGGGACCGGGTTCCCGATGGCGATCATCACGGTGAACGTGATCGGTTCATTCCTGATGGGGGTGTTTATTGTCGCCGCCGCGCATCGCGGGCTGACCCATCTGTCGCCCCTCGTGGCCACCGGGTTTCTTGGCGGCTTCACCACGTTTTCGGCCTTTTCGCTTGAAGCGGTAACGCTTTACGAACGCGGAGACCTGGGCGCGGCGGCGGCCTATGTCGCGATTTCGGTAGGTGTTTCGATTGCCGCCCTGATGCTGGGGCTTTGGCTGGCGCGGGGGATTTTTGCATGAGCAGGGTTCAGACTGTTACCGTCGGGCCGGGTGACGCCGACATGCGGCTGGACCGCTGGTTCCGGCGCATGTTTCCGCACGTGGGGCAGGGGCGGATCGAGAAGATGTGCCGCAAGGGAGAGATTCGGGTCGACGGGGCGCGGGCCAAGGCGTCGACCCGCTTGACCCCGGGGCAAGAAGTGCGCATTCCACCCTTGCCCGACCCCGACACCAAACCGAAGGTCGAAACACCGCGGGTTTCGGATACGGACGCCAAGCTGATCCGCGACAGCGTGATCTACAAGGACGACCATATCATCGCAATCAACAAGCCGCCGGGCCTTCCGACGCAGGGCGGCAGCAAGCAGACCCGCCATGTCGACGGTCTGGCCGAGGCGCTGCGTTTCGGGTTCGAGGACAAGCCGCGACTGGTGCATCGGCTGGACAAGGACACATCGGGCGTCCTGCTTCTGGCCCGGACCCGTGCTGTTGCGGCCGGGCTGACCGCCGCGATCCGTCATCGAGAGACGCGCAAGATCTATTGGGCGGTCGTCGCGGGCGTGCCGACGCCGTACCTGGGCGAGATCAAGTATGGTCTGGTCAAGGCGCCGGGACACGGCGCACGTGGCGAAGGCGAGAAGATGCTGTGCATTCATCCCCGCGATGTTGACCGGACCGAGGGCGCAAAGCGCGCGATCACCCAATATGCCACGCTTTACCGGGTTGCCAGCCGCGCCGCATGGGTCGCGATGGAACCGATTACCGGACGCACCCACCAGCTGCGCGCACATATGGCCGAGATCGGCCACCCGATCATCGGGGATGGCAAGTATGGCGGTTCTGGTCAGGAGAACCTTGGCGATGGCTGGGGGGCGAAAATGGGTGGCGTGATCTCGAACAAGCTTCACCTGCATGCCCGCAGGATGAGCTTTGAACATCCCGTCACCTACAAGCCGGTTGTGATCGAGGCCGACCTGCCCGACCACATGGTCCACACTTTTGACACGCTGGGCTGGACGCCTGACCTGGCTTCGGATGATCCTTTCGAGGAATTGCGATGAGCGATCTTCGACTGGTGGTCTTCGATGTTGACGGCACGCTGGTCGACAGCCAGGCTGATATCCTGGCCGCGATGCGCGGCGCGTTTGACACCGTCGGCCTGTCAGCGCCGGACCGTGAAGCGATCCTTGGCATCGTCGGGCTGTCACTGGATGTGGCAATGCCGCGCCTTTCGCCACACGCCGACGCCGGGGCACACGCGGAACTGGTCGAGGCGTACAAGGCGACTTACATGTCCCTCCGCATGGAAAACGGAACATCGATGTCGCCGCCGCTGTACCCCGGCGCCCGCGCTGCGCTTGATGCGCTTCACGCGGTGCCCGAGGTTCTTTTGGGCGTGGCAACAGGGAAGTCCCGTCGCGGGCTGGACAAGCTCTTGGACGGGCACGGGCTGCGCGGACGTTTCGTGACCGAACAGGTCGCAGATTTCCATCCGTCAAAACCGCACCCGTCGATGTTGCAGGCAGCATTGGCTGAGACTGGCGTCCGGCCTGAACAGGCCGTGATGATCGGTGATACGAGTTACGATATGGAGATGGCGCGCGCGGCGGGAATGCCCGCGATCGGGGTCAGCTGGGGCTATCACGATCGGAAGGCATTGGCGTTGGCCGATGTCGTGATTGACAGTTTCGACGAATTGCAGGGCGCGCTGAACGGTATTTGGGGGACAGCATGAGCGGTTGGGCAAAAAAGAAGTTCTGGAAGCAGGCTGAAGTGATCGAAGTGGACGGCGGCTTTGGCATCACGCTGGATGGCCGATCGGTAAAAACTCCGGCCAAGGCCGCCTTGGTGATGCCGACCCGCGCCATGGCCGAGGCCGCAGCGCAAGAGTGGCAGGCGCAAGATCAAGAGATTGACCCGACGACCATGCCGGTCACCCGCTCGGCCAATGCCGCTATCGACAAGGTGAGTATTCAGCACACCGAAGTCGCTGACATGCTGGCAGAGTATGGCAACTCAGACCTGTTGTGCTATCGCGCCGCGCAGCCGGATGAACTGATCCAGCGTCAGGCCGCAGCATGGGATCCGCTTCTGGATTGGGCCAGGACTGAATTCGGCGTGCAGCTAAAGGCGGTTTCGGGTGTGATGCACGTGGCCCAGGACGAGCATGCACTGGCCATCCTGCGCGATGAAGTTCACGCCCTGGATCTGTTCCGCCTGGCGGCGTTTCACGACCTTGTGTCCTTGTCGGGATCCTTGATCATCGGCTTCGCCGCCGCGCGGCAGGCACAACCCATCGACGCGCTGTGGAGCGCTTCGCGGATCGATGAGACCTGGCAGGAAGAGCAATGGGGCGAGGATGAAGAGGCGACCGAACTCGCAAAAACACGTTACAATGCCTTTTTGCATGCCGATTTCTTCTTCAGGATGTGCTAAAATTCGCTTTACAATTCAGCATTTTGCACACGATTTCCGTCGATCCCGACCTATTGATCGAATTGCGTGATCCGACCCTTGACGTTTTGTCATGAATCCGACCACACTGAAACGCACTGAGGGGGGGAGCACCCTTTCAAGTTTCGCCGCCGGTCCCGTTGGGCCGGTAAGATAACCGCCCACGAAGGGCGGACCATCAGGAAGAGGTAAATATGAAAAAAACCGTAATCTTTGGTGCGCTGACTGTTGCTGGCCTTGCGGCTGGCGCTGCTGCTGCTGGTACGCTTGACGACGTCAAGGCCCGCGGCAAGCTGAACTGTGGCGTGACCACCGGCCTGGTCGGTTTTGCTGCACCGGACGCGAATGGTAACTGGGACGGCTTCGACGTTGGCGTCTGCCGCGCGGTTGCTGCCGCAGTTCTGGGCGATCCGACCGCCGTTGAATTCGTGCCGACCACCGGCAAGACCCGCTTCACCGCGCTTGCGTCGGGTGAGATCGACATGCTGGCCCGCAACACCACCTGGACCTTCAGCCGCGACGTCGACCTGAAGTTCGAATTCGTCGGTGTGAACTACTACGACGGCCAAGGCTTCATGGTTCCCGCAGAACTGGGCGTTTCGTCGGCCAAGGAGCTGGATGGCGCAACCGTCTGCATCCAGACCGGCACCACGACCGAGCTGAACCTCGCGGACTTCTTCCGCGCCAACAACATCAGCTACGAGCCGGTTCCGATCGAAACCAACGCTGAGGCGCAACAGCAGTATCTGGCTGGTGCCTGTGACGTTTACACCACTGACGCGTCGGGCCTGGCCGCGACCCGTGCAACCTTCGAGAACCCCTCGGCGCACGTTCTGCTGCCCGAGATCATCTCGAAAGAGCCGCTGGGTCCGCTTGTCCGCCACGGCGACAACAACTGGGGCGACGTGGTCCGCTGGACCCTGAACGCCCTGATCTCGGCAGAAGAGCTGGGTGTGACCTCGGCCAATATCGGTGAGATGGCGTCGGGTACCAACAACCCGGAAATCAACCGTCTGCTGGGCACCGAAGGCACGCTGGGCGAAATGCTGGGTCTGTCGGCTGACTGGGCCAAGAACGCGATCATGGCGGGTGGCAACTACGGCGAACTGTTCGAGAAGAACATCGGCGAGAACACCCCGATCGGTCTGGCACGTGGCCTGAACGCACAGTGGACCGATGGCGGCCTGATCTACTCTCCGCCCTTCCGGTAAGATACTCTACAACGAAGGGCGCGGATCATTCCGCGCCCTTTGCACATTTAAGACTTGAAGCGGCCACCGGCGACAAAGCCACATAAAAACAAGGCCGCACAACGGGGAACATCCCAGATGACAACACTCACCGACCCTCCGAAGGAGTCGTTCCGGCTATCTATGCTGATCTACGACACCCGGTATCGTTCGATGACGATCCAGGCTGTCGCGATGATTGGCTTCATGCTGGCGGCTGCGTGGCTGATCAACAACACGATCGTCAACCTGAATACGCTGGGCAAGCCGATTGACTTCGGCTTTCTGAGCGAACCTTCAAGCTATGACATCAACCAGCGACTGCTGGATTATAATAGCCGCGACACCCATCTTCGCGCCTCTTTGCTGGGGCTTCTGAATACGCTCGTCGTTGCCGTACTTGGGTGCATAACAGCCACCATCCTCGGCGTTCTGATTGGCGTTCTGCGCCTGTCCAAAAACTGGCTCGTGAGCCGCATCATGACGGTTTACGTGGAAATGTTCCGCAACGTGCCCGTACTGCTGTGGATCGTTCTTGCCATGGCCATCCTGATCGAAAGCCTTCCCGCGCCGCGCGCGTTCCGGGGCGAGGATGCAACGGCCTCCATGTCGTTTTTTGATACGATCGCGGTGACCAACCGGGGTGTTTACGTGCCCGAGGTTCTGTTCTCGCGTAGTCTGGGTGACGTTCATTTCCTGGGAACGTCGAGTTTCCGTTTTGACGTTTCACTGGACCTGATCGCCTTCTTGATCGTGCTTGGCGCGTCGATCTTTGCCGTGCGCAAGGTCACGGCCCGGGCCGCACGAATCCAAGAAGAGACCGGCGAACGCCCCAAAACCCTGTGGCTGAACATCGGCATCATCGTCGTTCCGACGGCGATCCTGTTTGCGGCCTTGGGCTTCCACCTTGGTTACCCCGAACTGAAGGGCTTCAACTTCAGCGGCGGCACCCATCTTCGGAACTCATTGATCGCGCTCTGGTTGGCGCTGTCGCTGTACACGGCGGCCTTTATCGCCGAGATCGTGCGCGGTGGTATCCTGGCAATCAGCAAAGGTCAGACCGAAGCGGCCGGAGCCCTTGGGCTGCGTCCCGGCAAAATCATGCGCCTTGTGATCCTTCCGCAGGCGCTGCGCGTCATAATCCCGCCGCTGATTTCCAACTACCTGAACCTGACCAAGAACTCGTCACTGGCGATCGCGGTCGGTTACATGGATATCACCGGCACGCTCGGCGGCATCACTATGAACCAGACCGGCCGAGAGCTGGAATGTGTTTTGATGCTCATGGCTTGCTACCTGATCATCTCGCTTTCGATTTCGTCCGTGATGAACTGGTACAACAACCGCGTCAAACTGGTGGAGAGATAAGATGAGCGATACTTCATTTGTCCGCACCGAGATGCTGCCCGAAAAAGACCCGCCGGCGACGTCCGTCGGGGCCATCGGGTGGGCCCGAGCCAACCTGTTTGACGGGTGGTTCAACTCAGTCCTCACGATCCTGTCGCTGGCCTTTATCTGGTATGTGCTGGCCGGGGTTATCCCGTGGGTCTTTCAGTCGGTCTGGAATGCAACCTCGCTGACCGAGTGTCGTGAGATCATGTCCGAAACATGGGGGTCGACGCACGGCCATGCATGTTGGGGTGTGATCAACGACCGCTGGCTGCAACTGCTTTACGGTTTCTACCCGCCTTATCCGGTCACGCCGGATGTAAATGCCGGTGACGGAACTGGAATGCTTCCGGCCTATTTCCGGCCCAATCTGGCCTTTGTGCTGCTGCTGGTCGCGATTTCGCCAGTCTTGTTCACCAACCTTCCCCGCAAACTGTTGATCGTCTCGGCAGCTTATCCGTTCCTGATGCCCTGGCTGATGTGGGGCGGATCGATCTGGGGACCTGTTATGGTTGCGGCAGGTTTCGGCATCGGCTTCCTGGCATATCGCATCGTGAACCCGCTCGCGGGCAGCCTGACTGCCATCATCGCGGCAATCTTCGTGCCGATAATTTGGTGGTTGACCCTTGCTGGGCCGGTCGCCGGTGTTCTGGAAGGGATCGTCTCGATCTCGATCCCAGAGGTCGAAAGCCGTCGGTTCGGTGGGTTCATGCTGTCGATCCTGATTGGCGTCGTTGCGATCGGATGCTCTTTGCCGATCGGAATCTTCCTGGCGTTGGGACGTCAGTCGGACCTTTTGATCGTCAAATCGCTTTGCGTTGGCTTCATCGAGTTCATTCGAGGGGTGCCGCTGATCACTTTGTTGTTCGTGGCATCGGTCCTGTTGAACATCTTTCTGCCTCCGGGCACCGAGTTCGACATTATCCTGCGGGTTCTGATCATGGTGACGCTGTTTGCCGCGGCTTACATGGCCGAAGTGATCCGGGGCGGTCTGGCTGCGCTGCCAAAAGGCCAGTATGAGGGGGCCGACTCGCTGGGTCTCAACTACTGGCAGGCGCAGCGTCTGATCATCATGCCGCAAGCGTTGAAGATTTCTATTCCGGGTATCGTCTCGACCTTTATCGGGGTCTTCAAGGATACGACGCTGGTTTCGATCATCGGCCTTCTTGATCCGCTTGGTCTGTCCAACGCTATCCGCGCCGATGCCGCCTGGAACGGAATCTACTGGGAACTGTTCGCGTTCATCGCGGTCCTGTTCTTCGTCTTCTGCTTCAGCATGTCCCGCTATTCCATGTACCTGGAGCGTAAGCTCCATACTGGTCACTAATAAAGGAGTTCAACAAATGTCTGAACTTATGTCTGACCGCGAGATCGACCGCTCCAAGATGAAGGTCTCGGATGAGGTCGCGATTGAAATCACCAACATGAACAAGTGGTACGGCACCTTCCACGTGCTGCGCGACATCAACCTGACCGTCAACCAGGGCGAGCGGATCGTTATCGCCGGGCCTTCGGGTTCGGGGAAATCGACGCTGATCCGGTGCATCAACCGGCTTGAGGAACATCAGGAAGGGTCGATCGTGGTGGACGGGACCGAGCTGACCTCGGATCTGAAGAACATCGACAAGATCCGCTCTGAGGTTGGCATGTGCTTTCAGCACTTCAACCTGTTTCCGCACCTCACCATCCTCGAGAATTGCACGCTGGCCCCGATCTGGGTGCGCAAGACGCCCCGGAAAGAGGCCGAGGAAACAGCGATGCATTTCCTTGAAAAGGTGAAGATCCCAGATCAGGCGCTGAAATATCCCGGTCAGCTTTCAGGTGGTCAGCAGCAGCGTGTGGCGATTGCCCGCTCGTTGTGCATGCGTCCGCGAATAATGCTGTTCGACGAACCGACCTCGGCGCTTGACCCCGAGATGATCAAAGAGGTTCTCGATACCATGATCGAACTGGCGGAAGAGGGCATGACCATGCTCTGCGTGACCCACGAGATGGGCTTTGCCCGCCAGGTGGCGAACCGGGTGATCTTTATGGATCAGGGGCAGATCGTAGAACAGAACGAACCGGAAGAGTTCTTCAACAACCCGAAAAGCGACCGGACCAAGCTGTTCCTCAGCCAGATCCTGGGTCACTGACGATCCTGTCGACGGAAAAACAAAAGCCCCGCTTCGGCGGAGCTTTTTTCTTGCGGGTGCCGAGGGGCAGCTACGACTTCAAAGCAATTCGCGCGGAACGACGAAATCGATCACCTCGCCCGCGCCGAAATCAACATCTGCCCAGCGAGTCGCCGCAAAGCGTAACACGGTTGTCGCGCCGGTCGGGTAGTCTAGGAAGCGGCCATGCCAGGGCACGGACATGGCCAGACGCTGTGCCAGATCCCCGATGCCGGGATTGTGCCCGACCATCATGACCTTTGGCTTTGTGGCATCGCTTAGGACCTGCAACATTTGTCGCGCACTTGCATGGTAAAGCTCACTCGTGGTCGTGACCTCGGCCTTGACGGACATCAGGCTCAGCGTCTCACAGGTCCGCGTGGCAGAGGAACATAGCACCTGATCCGGCACGAATCCGTTGTCCCTCAGCCAATGCCCAAGGGCAATGGCAGAAGCCCGTCCACGCGCATTCAGCGGGCGGTCATGGTCGGAGAGGTCAAGCGCGCTCCAACTGGATTTGGCGTGCCGGACAAGGATGAGCTCAAGTGCCATTTTCCAGGAATTGCTCCATGTGATAGGCGGAGTGCCTTTCCTGTCTGCCATACCGGGCGGATGCCGGGCAAGCCCGTCGCACCGCGCACCCGCGCGTGCGGCAGGGATGGGCAACGGAGGTGACGATGTCAGCCTTGCAGGTGCTGACATCATAACCATCGCTTCGCAATGCCCCGACCGGGCAGGCAGATCGGCACGGCTGGGTGCTGCAACTGTCGCAAGGGGACGCGGGCGGCGCGGGCAATGCAATGCGCTGTGGCAGACCCAAAGCCCCGCGGAAAGAGACAAAAAGTCCAGCGCGATCATGCACCAATAAGGAGACCGGTGACGGGTGGCATCGTCTCGTGCGCAAGGCCCAGGAAACGAACGGCATCCAGGGCGGACCATCAAACGGATAGAACGGCGCGGCGCCAAGTGCGGCTCCCATCGACGCCAGAGCCCGGACGGACCAGCGGTCCATTGGGTTGGGCATGTCTTCATCCCATTCGGGCTGGGTTGTGAAATAGCCCCAGAACCCCGGTTCTCTGGGGCCGAACATCAACAGTGTGCCTATCCCGGACAGATGCTCTTCGCCGTTGTCGGGGTGAAATCCACCCAAAACCTCAAGATGCCAGGTCGCAGCCAAACGTTCGATCAGAGGCAGGTCCGGGGTCATTTTCGGCGGAAGGGCAAAACCAGGCTCCAGCCAAGTTTGGACGGCCTGTCGTCCTGCCACTCAAGCCCGATGGTCATGTCCTCATGCCCGCCTTCGGGCTGGGCGACATAGGTCCCGAACACCCGGTCCCAAAGTGACAATGAGAAGCCATAATTGCTGTCATGCTCGTGCCGATGGACGGAGTGGTGGACCCGGTGCATGTCCGGCGTCACTACAACCAGCCGCAAGACCGCATCTATTCCCAGAGGCAGTCGGATATTGGCATGGTTGAACATTGCCGTTCCGTTCAGGATGACCTCAAACAGTACAATGGCAAGGGCGGAGGGGCCAAGAAGATAGACAAGCCCGATCTTCAACAGCATCGACAGGGCAATTTCGATCGGGTGGAAGCGGATTGCGGTGGTGACGTCGATGTCCCGGTCAGCATGATGAACCCGGTGCAGGCGCCACAGGATAGGGACCTTGTGGGTGATCAGGTGCTGCGCCCAGATCGCGAAATCAAGGATCAGGATGGCGGCTGTGACCTCGACCCAGGTGGGCAGGTCCATCTTGTTGAACAGACCCCAACCATTTGCCTCGGCATCCAGCGCCGCACCAACGGCGAGCAGGGGTAAGGCAATGGCCATCAGACGCAATGTCACCGTGTTCAGGATGGTGATTGCCCAATTTGTCAACCAGCGCCTGGCGCGCGGCTGAGTGCGGACACGACGCGGCGCCAAAGTTTCGATGCCGGCGAACAGGACGAACAGGCCGGCAAAGACACCAAGTCGGATCAGGGCTTCGTTTTCCATGAGGCTACCTTAGATTGGGGTTCTGCCTCGTCAATATATTCCTAAACGGGAATATTTAAAAGGCGCAGATCAGTCGCCCCGGATCAGAGAGCCCGCGCCATGTTCGGTGAAGAGTTCTAGCAAACAAGCGTTGGGCGCACGCCCATCCAGAATTACCACCGCCCGCACACCGCCTTCGATCGCGTCCAGCGCGGTTTCGGTCTTGGGGATCATACCGCCCGCAATGACGCCTTCCGTGGTCAGGTCGCGGATCTGTTGCGCTTTGAGCTCGGTGATGACTTCGCCATCGGCGTTCTTTACACCCGCTACGTCGGTCAGCAGCAACAAGCGATCCGCCTTCAACGACGCGGCGATTGCGCCTGCTGCGGTATCCCCGTTGACGTTGAAGGTTTCTCCATTGCGGCCCGCACCCAGCGGGGCAATGACCGGGATCAGGTTCTTGTCAAACAGCGCGTGCAATACCTTGGGGTTCATTTCGGCAGGTGTTCCGACAAAGCCCAAATCGGCATTGGTCTGATCGCACACCATCAGGTTGGCATCCTTGCCCGAGATTCCAATCGCCTTGCCGCCCTGACGGTTGATCGCCTGCACGATGCGCTTGTTCACCAGGCCAGACAGCACCATCTCAACCACTTCGACCGTGGCCTGATCGGTCACGCGCTTGCCGTTCACGAAGCTGGATTCGATCCCCAGCTTGTCCAGCATCGCGTTGATCATCGGCCCACCACCATGCACGATCACCGGGTTCACCCCAACCTGCTGCATCAAGACGACATCGCGGGCAAAGACCTCCATCGCCTCGTCCGAGCCCATCGCGTGACCGCCGAGCTTGATCACGACGATCGCGTCGGTATAGCGCTGCAGGTATGGTACAGCTTGAGACAACGTACGGGCGGTGGCGATCCAGTCGCGATTCATGTCTTGCTTTCTCATGGTTTGGTCCCTTGGGCGTTCATTCGGTTATCCCGAATGACAGTGCGTCACGCAAGAGCTTTGCCCCAGAAGGGGCAACCGATCAGATCAACCCGGCGATGATGGCGCGTAGGGTGGGGATGCCATCGCCCTTTTCAGAGCTGGTCAGTACGATCTCGGGGAAGGCGGCGGGGTGTCTGGACAGGCGTTCGCGCACCTGCTTCAGGACCTTTTCGCGGTCCTTTTCCTTGACCTTGTCGGCCTTGGTCAGCACCGCCTGAAAAGTGACTGCAGATGAGTCGAGCAGCGACATGATCTCTTCGTCCACATCCTTGATCCCGTGACGCGCGTCGATCAGCACGAAGGCGCGGCGCAGGCTGGCACGGCCCGAGAGGTACTGTTTCAGCAATTTCTGCCATTTCTCGATCACCGGTAACGGGGCGTTGGCATAGCCATAGCCCGGCAGGTCGACCAGAAAATGACTGTCGGCCAGGGTAAAGAAGTTGATTTCCTGGGTGCGGCCAGGAGTATTTGATGCGCGGGCCAGCCCCTTGCGGCCGGTCAACGCGTTGATCAGGCTGGACTTCCCGACATTGGAACGACCCGCAAAACAGACTTCGATCCGATCGTCGGCCGGCAGGCCGGACATGGCGACGACACCCTTGAGAAAGTCAGCGTTACTACCCGCAAACAGCTTGCGCCCGGTTTCTCGGGCGAAATCGTCCGGCTCGTCGGCGATGGGGAATGGCAGTTGCATCACAGAACCTCGATCTTGTCGTCTACGGCGATCTGGCCGGACATTGTGACCTCAGCATAGACACCGAAATCCGTGTGGTTCCAGCCCTCTTTGAGGATGCCCAGCGTGTTGGCATCGCGTTTGCCGGTCTCGGGATTGGCGGTGGTCGCAAGGCAACGCCCGATCCGTTCGCGTACAGTCAATTCCGCGCCACCAATCCGCAGGCTCTTGCCGATCCAGTCGAATTCCTCCCACGGGGCGGCGCCATCGAACAGGATGTTGCCACGCCAGCGCAGGGGCGACAGGCTGCGCCCCAGACGACCCTCGACTGCGCGGTGCGAGGCAAGGTTGTTCAATGCGATGGACGGAAAATTCGTGTCCGTCATCCCGCGCCCCGGTACCCGGATCAGCCGGGTTGAGGCCGCCCGATCCTGGGGCATCAGCGGGCGAACCCAGTCCAGGAAGGCCGCTGCATCGCCATCCGGGTCGAAAGTCAGGTCAGGTCGATCAGGATGCGACAGCGTCACGGTATTGGCAGCAAGATCGCTTTGCGCCGCGACCGCCATGAGTTCCGGCGCCTTGGCCCCGCGCGAGAAATTGGCGCAGGGCACCCATTCCGATCCGTCAGCTTTCGACGCCTCATGCGCGACCGCCCACCGGCGGTCCCATGGCAGGGTCCGGCCTTTGGTCAGCGTCACATGATCCAGCGGCTCGCGGCCATGGGCCTTGATTGGATGCCGCCAGATCTGAGCGATGCGGATGGTCATTTCCCGGCCTTTTTCGGGGCCTTCTTGTCGCGCTTGAAGCTTTCGCGGATATTGCCGAACACGTCCGGTTTATAGCCGTGACTGCGCATGATCGCGTATTGCTGGATGAAGGTGATCGTGTTGTTGGCAATCCAGTAGATCACCAGACCGCTTGCGAACGAGCCCAGCATGAACATGAACACCCAAGGCATCCATGCAAAGATCATCTTCTGCGTCGGGTCCGTGGGCGCCGGGTTCAGCTTCTGTTGCAGCCACATCGAAATCCCCAGAAGGATTGGCAGGATGCCAAGGCTGAAGATGAAGAACAGCGAACCGGGTTCGGGTGTCGCAAAGGGCAGAAGGCCAAACAGGTTCAGGATCGACGACGGGTCCGGCGCGGACAGGTCGGTGATCCAGCCGATCCAGGGGGCGTGGCGCAGTTCAAGCGTGACGAAGATCACCTTGTAGAGCGAGAAGAAGATCGGGATCTGTATCAGGATTGGCAGGCAGCCCGAGGCCGGGTTTACCTTCTCCTTCTTATATAGCTCCATCATCGCCTGCTGCATCTTCTGGCGATCGTCTCCGGCCTGCTCCTTGATTTTCTCCATCTGCGGCTGAAGCTCTTTCATCTTCGCCATGGAGGCATAGGACTTGTAGGCCAGCGGGAAAACGATGGCTTTGATCAGGATGGTCAGACCGATGATCGCCCAGCCCATGTTGCCGATCAGACCATTGAGCCAGTGCAGGGTGGCAAAGATCGGCTTGGTCAGGAAGAAGAACCAGCCCCAGTCGATCGAGTCGAGGAAACCGGTGACGCCACCTTCGTTCTGGTACGCGCGGATCGTGGCCCATTCCTTGGCGCCGGCAAACAGTTGGCTTTCTGCGGTGACGGTCTGGCCCGGGGCCAGCGTCTGGGTCGGCATCACGGCCTCGGTTTGATAGATGTCGCGCGACTCGTCATATTTGGCGACCGCCTTGAACGCGGTGCCCTGCGCGGGAATCAGGGTCGCCATCCAGTAATGGTCGGTCCAGCCGATCCAGCCGCTTTCGGTTACCTGTGTGACCTCGGCCAACGCACCTTCGCGCTGGTTAAAGTCGAATTCGGTCACTTTTTTGTAGCTTGTCTCAGTCAGCTCTCCATCGGCCATTTGCACGAGCCCCTCGTGCAGAATGAAGAATTTTTTGAGGTCCGGCGGGGTGCCGTGGCGGGCAAGAATGCCGTAGGGGGCCAGAGACACGGTGCCGGCACCGGTGTTTTCGACACTTTGTTTGACCGAGAACATGTAGTTCTGATCGACCGAGATTTCGCGGCGGAAGGTCAGGCCCTGACCGTTGTCCCAGACCAGCGTCACCGGCGCCGTTTCGGTCAGGGTGTCATTGCCTTCAACCGTCCAGCCTGTGTTGGCGCCGGGGACTGCGTCCAGCGTCAGACCCTGGCCAGGGGCCCAACCATAAAGCGCATAGAAGGCATGTGGTTTGCCCAAAGGATTGAGGAAATGCACGATATCGGCGTCTGCCTCAAGCGTCTCGCGATAATCTTTCAGCGACAGGTCGTCGATACGGCCGCCGGTCAGCGCAATCGACCCTTTGACGCGGTCGGTTTCGATCGCGATACGCGGTGCATCGGCTGCCGGGTCCACCGTGGTTTCGGTGGTCGGCGTGGTGCCTGGGGCGGCGCTGGGGGCCGCAGCGACGCTGGGTGTTGTCACATCAGCCGTCGCCGCTTCGGTCGCCCCGGCAACGGCATTGGGATCGGTTGCCTGAGGTTCGGGTGGCGGGAACAGAAGAAACCATACCAGGATCACAGCGAAGCTGAGCGCGGTCGCGAGGATGAGGTTCTTGTTCTGATCGTCCATAGCCGAAGGCCGCCTGTCCTTGTCAAAGTTCAGGCTGGTTCAACAGAGGTGAGGGCCAAAGGTCAAGTGGATTATGGCCTGAGACCGGGTCACAGGCGGGAAACCGGGCTTTGCTGAGGGAAATCGCAAGGCTGAGGTCTCAATCCGTTGACAAAGCCTATCCGGTGCGACGGACAAGGCCCGTCGCTTCGGGTAGTTCGGCGTGCCATCGGCGAATCCAATCCACCGTTTCGGCAAGCGGCATCGGGCGTGCGATATGAAACCCCTGCACATGGCCTATCCTAAGCTGGGCAAGTGTCGCGTGTTCCCCTTGGGTTTCGACGCCTTCAGCCAGCGTGTCTATGCCCAGCCTGATCGCCAGGGACAGAATGGCATGGATCATTCTGCGCTGATCTTGATCGAGGTCGACGCGATAGACGTATGACCGATCGATCTTGACTCGCTTGACCGGAAACCGCCGTAAAGCGGCAATCGAGGCATGGCCGGTGCCGAAGTCATCAAGGTCGATGCCACACCCAAGCGCCGCCAATTTGCGCAGGTTCACCAGTTTGGGGTCAGTTTCGCCATGGCCGATGACTGATTCAAGGATTTCCACCGACAGCCGATCCGGGGTCAGCCCGTGCCGGTCCAGTTCAAATCCGATCCGGTCGGCGAGGCTGGTGTCGTTCAGCTCGGTCGGTGAGAGGTTCACCGACACATGCGGCACCTTCAGGCCGGCGCTGTCCCAATAGCCCACAGCTTGCAATGCTTCGCCCAGCATGATGTCAGCCAGCAGCACGGACTGGCCGTTTGCTTCCAGAGTTTGCAGGAATTGCCCAGGGGGAAGAATGCCAAGCGACGGGTGGTGCCAACGTGCCAGTGCTTCGAACCCGGTCACTTCGCCCGTGTCGGTCGAGACCTGAGGCTGAAACCACGCTTTGATCTGTCCGCATTTCAGGGCCTCGACAGCATCTCTGTCCAACGCATCGCGCGTGTCCTGCCTGCGTACCAGTTTCGGCGAAAACGCCCGAATACCAGACGGACCGACGTGCCGCGCCTCGGTCAAGGCAAGCTCGCAGGCGGCAATTACTTTGGCGGGTGGCGCCCCCGGCAGGGTGGCGCTGCGGCAAATGCCGACCGAGCAGGTGACAAAGGCGTTGCCGGTGCCGATGCGGATGGGTTCCTCAATTGCGGCGAGGATTCGGTTCGCAAAGCGTATGGACGCCCCCAATTTCAGTTTTTTCCCGGGTTCCGGTAGTACTGCAAATACAGTCGGGCGGTGATTCAGAAGGCAGTCGCCATCGCGCAATTGGCTGGCAAGTCGTGCGCGGATCCGGGCCGTTATCCGTTCCGCTGCCGATTTGCCCTGGCGCGCGGCAATGGCGTCTATGTCATCAATCTGAAACAGGAATAGCGCGGTTTCCTGCCCTTGTGACGAGGCGCGTGAAAACAGCGTGTCGACCATGGCAGGCAGGGAAGGGCTTTGCCGGTTTTCAATTGCCGGGCGGATTTCGCGCCGGGTCGTCAGGTGACCGACCGCCAGCCCCACCGGAATAGCCAAGCTCGCAACAAGCAGGCCAATCGCCCTCATGCCGGTGACAGCGGCAACAAGTACCAAGGGGCAGAGGGTCAGAGCCAGCAGCGCCAGCTTGCGCGGCAAGTGCGAAGTTTTTTCTGTGTCCGGCAAGCCCGTGCCCCCTTGTCGTGTGGATCATCCACGATTCGGGAACAAGTTAGGAACACTTCCTGATCAGCCGGTTAACGCAGGCGCGGAATACCGTCTGTCTCGGCGGCTTCTGCCGTCCCGCGCATGAGCCCGGCAAAGTCAAAAAGTTTGGGGTCCAGCATGTGGCTGGGGCGGATGTTCATCAGCGCACGGAACATGACCTGCCGACGTCCTGGGCTGTTTTTCTCCCATCCGTCAAGGATTTGCTTGACCTGCTGGCGCTGCAACCCGTCCTGCGAGCCGCACAGGTCGCAAGGTATGATCGGATAGTTCATCGCCCGGGCAAATTTTTCGCAATCTTCTTCGGCAACATGTGCCAGCGGGCGATAGACAAACAGATCGCCTTCTTCGTTGACCAGTTTCGGCGGCATTGTCGCAAGCCGTCCGCCATGAAAGAGGTTCATGAAAAAGGTTTCCAGGATGTCGTCGCGGTGATGGCCAAGCACCACCGCCGAACATCCCTCTTCCCGCGCAATTCTGTAAAGGTTCCCGCGGCGCAACCTTGAACACAGCGCGCAATATGTCCGGCCCTGCGGCACCTTGTCTTTCACGATAGAATAGGTGTCCTGATACTCGATCCGGTGGGGAACACCCATCTTTTCCAGGAATTCCGGCAGAACGGTGGCGGGGAAACCGGGCTGTCCCTGGTCAAGGTTGCAGGCCAGCAGCTCGACCGGCAACAGGCCGCGCCACTGCAATTCGTGCAGAACTGCCAGAAGCGTATAGCTGTCCTTCCCTCCCGACAGACACACCAACCACCGCGCGCCACGTTCGATCATGCCATATTGTTCGATCGCATCACGCGTATGGCGCACGATGCGTTTGCGCAGCTTCTTGAAGCTGGCGGTCGAAGGGGCGCCATGAAACAGCGGGTGGATATCGTCAAGATCGTCAAGCATGGGCGGCATGTGCCACAAAAGCGGTATCAAATCCAGAACGGAAACTCATCCGGGCGGCGCTGCGCAGCGTAATCCTTGAAAAACCAAAAGGATCGATCATGCGTTTGATGGCTATTTTGATGCTGGTGCTGCTTTCTGCCTGTGGCAGGCCGTCTCTTGGAGATGCCGCACTTTCACGCAACCAGTTGAACATAGAGGATTTCTTTGTGGGTCATACGGTCGCTCACGGCCAGTTCCAGGACGTGTTCGGCACGGTTCGCGAGAGGTTTCGGGTTGAGATCAACGGGACATGGGACGGACGTGTCCTGACCCTGATCGAGGATTTCGTCTATTCCGACGGGCGCGAAGAGCAGCGCATCTGGACCCTGACAAAGACCGGAGATCAGACCTGGGAGGGAATGGCGCCCGGTGTGCAGGGGGTCGCCAAAGGCGAGGAACGAGGCGATGCTTTCAACTGGACCTATATTATCGACCTGCCTCTGGCCGAAGGCGACACCATGCGCGTGGCATTCGATGACTGGATGTGGCTTCTGAGCGAGGACCGGTTGCTCAATCGGGCCTATATGTCTCGTTTCGGGGTGCCGCTGGGCGAAGTGTTGATAACTTTCGAAAAGCACGGGACATAGCGGGTCATCCGGGCGGCCACGCCGCCCGGAGCTTTGACTTTCCGTGAGATTATTGACCTTCGACGGCCTTGGTGGTGCAGTCACGCGCCATCTCGATTGCTTTGTAGGTTCCCGAGAGGTCTACAATGAACGAGTATTCCTTCTCGGGGAAAACAACCATTTTGTACTGTTTCTGGATGTCTTCGACGAACTGCGGGTCGTCGGACAGGACATATCCGCCGGAGTAGCCCTTGGTGATATTGCCGCGCATTCCCGTGGCTTCGCCAATATAGAGTTTGTCGCCCAGCAGGATTGCCACAGCTTCCTTCGAGTCGCGCTTGATGCCGGTCTCGGCCTGCGTGAAGACGCCGACATAGGCGACGTCGCGTTCTTGCGTCAGACCCATCTGAACAACATTTCCGGCGTCGTCCGACGACTCTATCATGCAGGTCATTTTCTCGGTGTCGGTAAAGACATTCCAGCCTTCGCTTTGACCAAACAGTTTGAAATGGCCGTCCGCGGCGGCGGCCTGGGCCGTCACCACGATCAGAGAAAGGACGGCAAGAGAGTGTTTCAGCATCAGATATTCCCCTGTTGAAATCCAAAAATGAAATGTGCAGTCAACAGGTAGGGTGCGGGTGCTTTCCTGTCCAGCCGGGACAGAGGGTGACGTCTGGCGTGCGCGGAAAGGTGCCAGACCACTATTCGCCGTGTTGCCGTTTCAAGTTCGATCGTCGGGTTTCTTGGGATCGGGCACCGGGTCATAGCCGTCTCCGCCCAACGGGTGGCAGCGCCCGATGCGCTTGGCCGTCAACCAACTGCCTTTGATTGCGCCATGCTTTTCCAGCGCCTCAAGCGCATAGGCGGAGCAGGTCGGCTGATAGCGGCAGTTGAAGCCGACCCAGGGCGAAAACACCAGCCGATAGAAGCGGACGGGCAAGGCGGCGATATGGGCAAGCGGGCTCATGGGAGCAATCTAGGGTGTCCGGGCCTGGAAATTAAGTGCCGTGCAGCTTTTTCAGCGCATAGCGCAGATCACCCAAGAGGGCCTCGAAGTCGCGAGTGGCTGTGTCGCCCGCGCGACCGATCAACACATAGTCCCAGCCCGGCTTGCCATGGCTGGGAAGGATTGCCCGCGCAACCTCTCGCAGGCGGCGCTTGGCGCGATTGCGGGCAACGGCGTTGCCGACTTTCTTAGAACAGGTAAACCCGACGCGGATCGCCTGCGGGTCGGCCCGCTCTCCTTCGCGGCGTTTGCGTGCCTGAACCATCATGCCTTTGGTGCCCTGCCGTTTTGCACGTGCGGCAGACAGGAAATCGGCGCGGGTTTTCAGGACCTCAAGACAAACGGACACCGCCGGGGGCGTATTCCCTTGACTGGCCTCGCCAATCTCAGGAGCCTCCGGCGGTGTCATGTCCGTCAGAACGTTGTCGGTGAGCTTAGGCGCTCAGCGACTTGCGACCGCGTGCGCGGCGTGCGTTCAGAATCTTGCGGCCACCTTTGGTAGCCATACGTGCGCGGAACCCGTGGCGGCGTTTGCGGACCAGGTTCGAGGGTTGATAGGTGCGTTTCATCGCTCCGTCTCCGTCTTTCGGGCAACCATCGCGGAATCGCGGACGCCCAAGTGGTGTTCGAAGCCCGGTCTATAGGCGGGGCCGGACACCTTGTCAAACGCCCATCGACCGGAATTGCAACAAAATCCGCGCAATCGGTGGCCAATGTTTCAAAAAACCCTGGCTGACGCCGGGGTGAACCAGTGAAATTGTCACGGAAACCACCGTCGCGATCAACCACACGTGAGGGGTCTGTTGTTTTGCAGGCCCCTGCCGCATGTTGAGGGGGAAATGGCGGGAAAGACCAAAGACATGACAAGTATGACAGAGCCGCAAACGCGTTCTGCGGGGATGTGGCCGCGCGCGCTGCCGATTGCAACGATACTCATCGTGGCGGTGCTGGGTTACGTTCTGTTTCGCGACTCGCTCAGCTTTGAGGCCCTCAGCGCCCATAGAGAGCGGGCGCTGGCATTCCGGGATGCACATTACGTCTGGGCGGCGCTTGGGTTCGTTGCGGCCTATGTGGTGATTGTCGCCTTTTCTCTGCCCGGTGCGCTGGTGGCTTCGCTGACCGGCGGGTTCCTGTTTGGCATGTTTCCCGGCACGCTGTTCAACATGGTGGCCGCGACGGTCGGGGCAACGGTGATCTTTCTTGCTGCCCGCTGGGGATTGGGGGCGCATCTGGCGGCCCGTATGGATGCGTCCGACGGGCGGATCAAGCGGTTGAAACAAGGGATCGACGAGAACCAGTGGTCGATGCTGTTTCTGATCCGGCTGGTGCCGGTGGTGCCGTTCTTTGTTGCCAACCTGATCCCGGCGCTGGTCGGGGTGCCGCTGATGCGGTTCGTGGTCTCGACCTTCCTTGGCATCATCCCCGGCGCGCTGGTCTATACCTCGGTCGGGGCCGGGTTGAGCGAAGTGTTCGAGCGGGGCGAGAGCCCGAACCTCGGCATTCTTTTTGAACCTCACATCCTGTTGCCGATCCTTGGACTGTGCGTATTGGCAGCTTTGCCAATGCTTCTGAGGGTGCTGCGCGGAGACAAACGCCCATGACCCCGATCAAAACCGATCTTCTGGTCATTGGCGCCGGCTCCGGTGGCCTGTCCGTCGCGGCGGGTGCGGTTCAGATGGGCGCCGATGTCGTGCTGCTGGAAGGGCACCGGATGGGCGGGGACTGCCTGAACTACGGCTGCGTTCCGTCAAAGGCGCTGATCGCCAGCGGCAAGGCGGCTTATGCCCAGTCTCATGGCCAGCCCTACGGAATCACCGATGTTGCACCTGCCGTCGACTACGCCGCGGCACAGACCCACGTCGCCGACGTGATCGCCCAGATCGAACCCCACGATTCGGTTGAACGCTTCGAGGGGCTAGGCGTCCGTGTCATTACCGAGTTTGGCAGCTTCCTGTCCCCGACCGAAGTTCAGGCTGGCGACCATGTGATCACCGCGCGGCGCATCGTGATTGCCACGGGGTCTTCCCCATTGGTGCCGCCGATCCCGGGGCTGGATCAGGTGCCCTACCTGACAAATGAAACCCTGTGGCAACTGCGCGAACGACCCGACCACCTGCTGATCGTCGGTGGTGGGCCGATCGGAATTGAGATGGCGCAGGCGCATCGGCGGCTGGGTTGCAAGGTTACCGTGATCGAGGGCGAAACCGCGCTGGGCCGCGATGACCCGGAGATGTCGGCTTTCGTTCTGGATGCTTTGCGCGAAGAAGGCGTCGAGATCGCCGAGAGTGCGATGGCGGCCGAGGTTTCCACGACTGGCGCGCAGATTACCGTCACGAGCAAAGACGGGCGCAGTTTTGCCGGATCGCACCTTCTGGTCGCCGTGGGGCGCAGGCCCAATATCGCCCGTCTGGACCTTGCCAAGGCCGGGATAGAAACCGAACGCGGCGCGATCCGTGTTGATGACAGCCTGAAGACCACGAACCGCCGGGTCTATGCCATCGGGGATGTGGCGGGCGGGCTGCAGTTTACCCATGTCGCGGGCTATCACGCGGGGGTCATCATCCGCTCGGCGCTGTTCGGGTTACCGTCGAAAGCGACAACCGCCCACATTCCCCGTGCCACTTACACCGACCCGGAACTGGCGCAGGTCGGCCTGACCGAGGCCGAAGCCCGCGCCGCCCACGGCGACCGACTTGAGGTGGTGAGGTTCGATTTCAGCGGCAACGACCGCCTGATTGCCGAACGCAAGGCCAGGGGGATGATAAAACTGATGGTGGTCAAGGGGCGTCCGGTCGGCGTTTCCATTGCCGGTCCGCAGGCCGGGGAATTGTCCAACCTCTGGTCGATGGTCATCGCCAACAAACTGAAGCTATCCGCCGTCGCCGCCATGGTCTCGCCCTATCCGACAGTGGGTGAGATTAACAAACGTGTTGCGGGGGCCTATTTCTCGCCAAGGCTGTTTGATAGCGCTATGGTAAAGCGGGTGGTGGGGCTGGTGCAGCGCTGGCTGCCGTGACGCACAAGGACCAAGGGCCGCAATGCTGAATACCCTTTCTGGCCGTTTCCTGATCCTGACCGTGATCTTCGTCATGCTTGCCGAGGTCATGATCTTCGTGCCGTCGATTGCTCGGTTCCGAGAGGATTTCTTGCTGTCGCGGCTGGAGCGGGCACAGATCGCGTCTCTGGCGCTTCTGGCCGATGACATGATCGACGCCGAACTTGAGGCGGAGCTGCTCCGAAATGCCGAGGTGATGAACGTCGTCCTGCGGCGTGACGAGATGCGGCAACTGATCCTGTCCTCGCCAATACCTGCGCCGATTCACGTCACCTTCGACATGCGCGATGCTACGGCGGCCGAGTTGATCCGGGATGCGATGGTGCGCCTGTTTGACAATGAAGATCGGATCATTCGGGTGATCGGGTCGCCGGTGCGCGAGGCCGGTCTGCTGATCGAGGTCACCATGCACACGGATGGGCTGCGCGCGGCGATGATCGACTACGGGCTGCGCATCCTGGTCCTGTCGGCAGTGATCTCGGTCTTCACGGCCGTTCTGCTGTTCATGGCTGTGCGCGTTCTTCTGGTGCGTCCGATCAAGGGGGTGGTTCGGTCAATGAAAACCTATGCCCATGCGCCGGAAGACGCCCGTAGCGTGATCAAACCCTCCGCCGGAGTGCGAGAGCTGCGAGAGGCGGAAGAGGCTTTGGCGGCCCTGCAAACCGAACTGACCCACTCCCTGAAACAGAAGGAACGGCTGGCCCAGCTTGGTGGCGCGGTGGCCAAGGTTAGCCATGACCTGCGCAACATCCTGACCTCGGCGCAACTGTTCACCGACCGCATCGAGATGAGCGAGGACCCCACCGTCAAGCGCATGGCGCCCAAGCTGGTCAATTCGATCAGCCGCGCGGTGAACCTATGCGAAACCACGCTGGCCTTCGGCAAGGCCGAAGAACCGGCGCCTAAGCTGACCCATCTGGTGTTGATGGACGTAGTCGAGGACGTCGTCGCGTCAGAGCGGCTGGCGGTCGGGGACAGCGATGTGTCCTTCGCCGAGGATATCCCGGCGGGTCTGATGCTGCGCGCCGACCCTGAGCAGCTCTACCGCGTTCTGTTCAATCTCGTGCGCAATGCACGACAGGCGATTGTCGCCAACGGTAAGCCGGGCGAAATCTCGATTTCCGCCCACGAAGAGGACGAGGCATGGTTCATCCGAGTCCATGATACCGGGCCCGGCCTTCCCCCGAAAGCCCGCGAACATCTGTTCACCCCGTTCCAGGGCGGCGCACGTAAGGGCGGCGCGGGGCTTGGCCTTGCGATTTCGGCGGAACTGATCCGCGGGCATGGCGGAACGTTGATGCTGACCGAGACCGGACCCGGCGGCACCCGCTTTGAAATCTGCCTTCCGAAAGGAGAATTGGCGGGCATGTGAGTTTTTTCCAAAAGGGGTCTTGCAACTCGCCGAATCTGGATATACTTCACGCTCCACCGCGCTCTGGTAGCTCAGCTGGATAGAGTACTTGACTACGAATCAAGGGGTCGGGGGTTCGAATCCTCCCCAGAGCGCCATTTTTTTTCCGCACGTTAACCTGACGCATCACTCACCTGAATGGTGTCGTCGTGCATACCTGATGGTCGTTGGCAGACACATTGATCTGCATAGAAAAAGGGCCACGCGTTGCGTGGCCCGTTATTGGTGTTGCTGATCAGACCTGATCAGAACGTCTGATCATAATCCCCAACCGAGGGCTCCGTCCGGATCACAGCGTCAAGATCGGCAAAGATCGCGCGCAGCTCGTCCTCGCTTTCCGGGCTTTCACAAACGACCACAAGGTTCGGGGTGTTTGACGACGCCCGCACAAGGCCCCAACCGCCATTGTCCAGGATCACCCGCGCGCCGTTTACAGTCACCACCTGCGCGATCTTGCGACCGCCAAGCGTGCCGCCCTCGTTGTGGCGCTGAACCAGTTTCTGGACGATGCGCTTCAGCACGTCGTATTTCTCGGTATCGTCGCACCAAGGCGACATGGTCGGGGTGGAATAGGTCTTGGGCAACGCTTTTCTGAGATCCGACATCGACTTGTCGGGGTTGCGGTCCATCAGTTTGCAGATTTCAACGGCAACCCGCATGCCGCAGTCATAGCCGCGGCCCACGGGTTCGGCGAGGAAGTAGTGGCCCGACTTTTCGAACCCGGCCAGCGCGCCGATTTCCTTGACCCGCCGCTTCATATGGCTGTGACCGGTTTTCCAATAATCCGCCTTTGCGCCATTGGCCTTCAATTCCGGGTCCGACGCAAACAAGCCGGTTGATTTCACGTCTGCCACGAAGGTCGCGTTCGGATAAATCTTGGACAGGTCGCGCGCCATGATGACGCCCACCTTGTCGGCAAAAATTTCCTCGCCCTCGTCATCCACCACGCCGCATCGATCGCCGTCCCCGTCAAAGCCAAGCGCCATGTCCGCGCCCGACGCCTTCACGCTGTCGGACATGTCATGCAGCATTTCCATGGCTTCGGGGTTCGGGTTGTAGTGGGGAAAGGTATAGTCCAGCCGGGTGTGGCTGGGTACGACCTCAACCCCAATGCGTTCAAATATCTCTGGGGCAAAGGCAGAGGCGGTGCCGTTACCGGTGGCGCAGACCACCTTCAGCGGGCGCGACATTTTGAAATCGCCGACCAGGTCATCGATGTAGGCTTCTTTGACACCCGCGACGGTCTCATAGGACCCACCGGGCGCGGGCTCGCCCTTGCCGTTCAGGACGATGTCGCGGAGTTCCGCCATCTCGTCCGGACCATGGGTCAGCGGGCGTTCAAACCCCATCTTGACCCCGGTCCAGCCGTTGGGGTTGTGGCTGGCAGTCACCATGGCTACTGCGGGAGCGTCCAGGTGGAACTGGGCAAAATAGGCCATAGGAGACACGGCCGGGCCAATGTCACGCACCCGGATCCCGGCCTGCATCAGGCCGATAATCAGTGCTTGTTTGATTGCCAGTGAATAGTCGCGATAGTCGTTGGCGACAACGATCTCGGGTTTGATCCCGCGGGTTCGAATCTGGGTGCCCAAACCAAGGCCAAGGGCGGTCATGCCGGGCAGGTTGATTTCCTCCGGGAAGCGCCAGCGGGCGTCGTATTCGCGGAAGCCCGTCGGTTTGATCATTGGGTCGCGGAGAAACTCCCAGGTGTTGGGGGTCACCTCGGCAATCGGTTTGGTCATTGGAAAATGCCTTTTGTCTTGTCGGACGTTCAGATGGCAATCGGGTTGGCCTTGGCCAGCCGGTCAAATGCCATCAAGGTTTCGATCAGAGCGGGCATCTGCTCCAGCGGGATCATGTTCGGCCCGTCCGAAGGCGCATTGTCGGGGTCTTCGTGGGTTTCGATAAAGACCGACGCAATCCCCAGGCTGACGGCAGCGCGCGCCATGACCGGCGCGAATTCGCGCTGACCGCCGGAACTGCCACCCTGACCGCCGGGCTGCTGCACCGAATGGGTGGCATCCATCACGACGGGGTAACCGGTCTTGGCCATACGGGGCAAGGCGCGCATGTCGGCGACAAGGGTGTTATAGCCAAAAGACGTGCCCCGTTCGGTCAAAAGAATCTTGTCATTTCCAGTGCTTTCCACCTTCGAGACCACGTTGTCCATGTCCCAGGGCGCCAGGAACTGTCCCTTCTTGACGTTGATGACTGCGCCGGTTCGTCCAGCGGCCAGTAGAAGGTCCGTCTGGCGGCACAGGAAGGCTGGAATCTGCAGGATGTCGCAGGCTTCGGCTGCGGCGGCGCACTGGGCCTCGGTGTGAATGTCGGTCAGCGTTGGTACACCGATTGCCTTGCCGACGCTCTGCAGCACTTTCAGGCCTTCGTCGATGCCCAGACCCCGCTTGCCCGAAAGCGATGTCCTGTTGGCCTTGTCGTAGCTGGCCTTGAAGACATATTGCGCGCCTGCCGCGTCGCAGGCTTCCTTCATCTTGCCCGCAATCATCTGGGCATGGGTTTCACTCTCAAGCTGGCAGGGGCCGGCAATCACGGTGAGCGGCAAATCGTTTCCGACGGTCAGACCGCCGACAGGGACGTGTTTCATGTCAGGAGGATACCTGTTCTCTGAGAATGGAGGCCGTGAGCGAGATCATCAGGTAGATGCCTGAGAAGATCAGGAAGGCCAAGGCCGTGTTTTCGAACTTGCGCGGATAGCTCGGGTCCTCGGACGCAACGGGCTCAACGCTTGTGGTCAGATAGCGCACCTGGCGGTTGGCTTCCAGCTCTGTCTGTTTCAATGTCTGAAGCGCCGATTGCATCAGCAGGTCAGCCGTCGCGAGGTCAGCCTGCGCCATCTGGATTTGCGAAGTTTTCTCGGCCAGCGACGCTTCGCCCGCGACTTCTTCGGTCATCTTGCGTTCAAGCGTGTCAAGCAGGTTGCGCAGGCGGCGGATGTCGCCCTGAACACCTTCGACCCGCGCCTGGTTCGGACGCTGGTTGTCCAAGAGTGCCTGAAGCTGCAATTCCTTTTCCTGCAACTGCACCTGGATGTTGCTGATCTGCGTCCTGAGCGAGGCGATCAGCCCTTCGGGGTCAAGCACGGTGCCTTCCTGCAGCTTCACAAGCCGTTCCTGCGCGTCGCGGCGGTCGGCCTTGGCCTTTTCCAGGCTGGCCTCGGCATCCTTTAACTGATCCGACCGTTTGCGGCGTGACAGGTCATCAACACGTTCTTCGGCATAAGTGATCAGTGCCTTCGAGAAACTGGCGCTAACGGCAGGGTCGGCCGCCGAGACTTCCATTCGGATGACGCCTTCGGTCGGGTCATAGCCGATCTTCACGTATTTCTTGTAAATCTTGTAGGCCTGTTCATTCGACGGGTTCTCGTCCAGCCGCTGGATCGGGTCGATTGCGGGATTTGAGAAATGAGCCTTGAACCCTTCATCGGCATCAAGGCGCAGCATGGCGTCCTTGGATTGCAGGTAGGATTGCGTGGCGATCGAGTCCTGGTTGGTGGCAAACTGCGTGCCTGAAAGCAGCGATCCAAAGCCCGATCCCGCTGCCTGATCCGCCTGAAGGATCAGGAACTCGGACTTTGTGGAATACATCGGCGTCGCGACCGAATAGAAATACCAGCCCGCAAACAGGGTGGGCAGGAACACAAAGACCGACAACCGGGCCAGCAGCAGCGCCAGCTTGCGTCGGCGACGGCGACCGATGTCGCGCTGGATCTCACTAATCTCGCGGATTCGCCGTTCGATCGGCGAGGCCATTTCGGTTGATGGCAGCTGCTCTTTTTGCAGCGGCATGGTCTGCGGCAATTGCACGGCCCCGCCCGCGGGGGCAGCCGACTGACCGCCGGTATTGCCGATCAATTCCAGCATATTTGAACGCTGGAACGGGTCGATGCCCTGCTCCCGCAACAGCCGGATCGCATCATAATCAGAGGTCGCCGCGATCCCGTGTTTCTGCGCCACGCGGCGGGCCATGCGCAGCTGCCGTCCGGTCAGGCCCTCGCGCTTGATCGCGTCAATCTCCTGTTCCGGCGAAAGCTGACCGTTGGAAACCGGAGGCGCGGACGGGGTCGGCCGTGTTGCCGAAACCATTTGCGGGCGGGCGGCGTCCTGTGATGGTGCCTCCGTCGTGCTGGCTTGCGGGCGTGGCGGCGGCGTGTCGGTCGACGAGTCGACCGGGGTCGGGCGTGTCTGAGTGTTGGCGGTCGGTTGATCCGCAGGAACGGCCTGGCGTGCGGCATTGCCAACGGCGTCCGTCATGGTCGTGCCGACATCGCCCGGAACCGAGCGCCGGATGCGGAATTTCTTAGCTCTGGGTTTCGTAGTCATAGAGCTGCTTTGCCTCTTCCAGCGTGTCGAACATGTAAAGTTGCCCGTTCAGGAGAACCGCTGCGGATCTCGCGAACTTTTCAAGCACCTTGGGTTGGTGCGACACAATCACAATTGTTGTCGTTCTCAGGCGCTCTTTCAGAATGGCGCCTGCTTTCTTGTTGAATTCGACGTCAGTCGATGACGGCATCCCTTCGTCGATCAGGTAGATGTCGAAGTCCAGCGCCAGCATCAGCGCAAAGGTGAAGCGCGCGCGCATCCCCGACGAATAGGTGCCAAGCGGTTGGTCGAAATATTCGCCCAACCCGCAAAGCCAGCGGCAGAACGCCTCGACGTAATCGGGATCAAGACCATAGAGGCGGGCAATGTAGCGGCTGTTTTCGACGGCGGTATGCTTGTTCACAACGCCCCCCATGAAGCCCAGCGGAAATGAGATACGGCAACTGCGGCGAATCTCGCCCTCATCGGGTTTCTCAAGCCCAGCCATCATGTTGATCAGCGTCGTTTTGCCGGTTCCGTTCGGTGCCAGAATGCCCAGCGATGTGCCTAGTTCCACGCGGAAGGACACGCGGTCAAGGATCACCTTGCGCTGGCTGCCCGTCCAGAAGGACTTACTCACATTTTCGAACTCGAGCATCTCGGGCTCCGGTTCTGCTCTGCCTGCACCTCTAACGAGGTTTCATTAACGCTCTGTTGTCTGCCGGCTTGTCTTAATATGTCGGATTGACATGGTTCAAGACAACCGCGGTGGCGTTGTTTTGTTGATTATTCCCTCCAAATCTGGGCTTTTTTGTGAAATTGGCCGTGATTTGGCAACGCGACAAGGGGAAAAACAGCGCGGCCGTCCCGGTCAGGAGACGGCCGCCGATGCGTTTCAGGGCGTGCAGGGGTCAAAGCCTGTGCTTTTCGACCCGAAAGACCTTGCCCGCCACGATCGAGATGATAGCCGCGGCGAAGCTGAACAGCGCGCCCATCTTCGCGGCGTCCTGAACCGGGCCGGCATCAAAGGCAACCGAAGCGACGAAAAGCGAAACGGTGAAGCCAATCGCGGCGACGCAGCCGATAACCACGAGATCAATGATGCGCATGCCCTCTGGAATCCCCAGTCGCATTGGAACAGCGGCGATCCATCCGAAGATAAGAATGCCCACCGGCTTGCCGATGATGAGCCCTGCAAGAACCAGCCAGGTGGCGTCGCCCATGGACGAAAACTCGACCCCGGCATTCAGCAGGCCAAAGAAGAACAGGATGATCTCGACTGGGTGCTTCAACGCGTGTTCCATCACGTTCAACAGGTCATGCAGGTATTGTTCTGCTTCCGCGAAAATTCCAAACGCGCGGTCGGCATGAGGGATCGCCGGGACGATCGGCAACAGGCCAAGGGCCGGATGCAGACCCGACATCATGAAGCCATACCAGCTGATGCATCCCGCGATGATATAGGGCAGGCCGCCAAGTGACCTGCGCACCATGGTCGAGTTCGGACGAGCCTGGTTGCCGCGGTCCAGTCGGCGCGGCAGCCAGTTGAACAGCAGGTATACCGCGATCGCGGCCCCAAAGGACATCAGCAACCATTCCGGGGCCAAGTCACCCGAGGGATAGAAGATCGCCAGGATGATCAGACCCGCCGCGTCGTCGGCAATTGCCAGAAGCAACAGAAAGCGCACCGCCGGGTGCCCTGCGCCGAACACCAGGCGCCCTACCAGATACGAAAACGCAATGTCCGTTGCAGTCGGGATCGCCCAACCATTGGCCACCGCGTCATAAGTGTCCGACCCCATGAGCATCGCAAGGCCAAGGTAGACCGAAATCGGGCCAATCATACCGCCCGCCGTTGCAAACAGGGGGGTTGCGGCCTTCTTGCCGCGCAGCGAGCCGCTTTTCAGCGTCACGGCTTCCCAGACCTCTTTCGCGGCGATGGCAAAGAACAGCGCCATCAGGATGTCATTCACCAGATAGTGCAGTGTCAGGGTCCGGTGCCCATCGTGCAGATGACCGATTGGCGCGTGATCCCAGATCACGAATTCGACGAAATGATGATACCCGGACGGGTTGGTGTTTGCCCAGATCAGGGCGATGATGGCCCCCAGGATCAGCAGCAGTGAATAATTGGTCAGAAAATTCCATACGCGATACATCTAGGCTCCACCCTTCCCTTAGATGACGTTTTGCGTGGCACTAGCCCAAAAGCCTTCACGGGGCAACGGACGCAATGGCGCAGCTGCTTTTGGTTTTGGAGAATAGTCGGTTGATGTCGTGGCGCAAAAAGCAAACGCCGCCTCGAAAGGCGGCGTTCCATCCTGTCAGTCGTCCCGGCTCAGGCTACGATCTGCCACAACGTTCCGGCAATCAGCGACCCCACCAGCGCATAGCTGAGATAGGCGGCAAAAACGCGCGGTTTGACCAGTGCCCAGACCGCAATCGCGGCCGGGATGCAACTTACGCCCCCGGCCAGCATGAAGGACATCGCCGCACCGTTCGACATGCCCTGAGCCAAAAGCGCATCAACCAGTGGCACGGCGGCATAGCCGTTCAGATAGGCCGGTGCCCCAACCAGCGCGCCCAGCAGGATTGGCCGGAACCCGTCGCCGCCCAGAACCGAGGCGATCCAGTCGGCGGGAACGTAGTGGATCATCAGCGCCTCGATCACATAGGCCAGCGACAGCCATTTCAGCAGGAACAGCGCATTTTCCAGCGCAGCCGAGCGGAAGGTCTCGCGACGGTCCGCATCATGCCAGAAAGACCAGACGGGGGTCTCGGAATAGGGCGCCTTGGTGCCGCAGCCCTTGGGTTGGGGACGGGCACGCAGCGGGTCCTGAAAGACCGGGGTTGCGGCGAAAAGCCTGGTGGTGAACCCGCCCAGAAGCCCCAGTCCAACCGCTGACAGGGTCTTGGCAATGGCAAATTCAAAGCCAAGGGTGCCAGAGGTGATGGCGAACATCGCCGGGTCCATCAGCGGCGAGGCCAGCCAGAAGGCCATGACCGCGCTCAGTGGGGCGCCCACCGCCAGCATCGCCGCGATAAATGGGATCACTTCGCAGGAACAAAACGGAGAGATTCCGCCAAACAGCGCCGCCATGACGATCATGCGCGTCTCGCGCCCTTCGAAAGCCTTGGCGATCACGTTTTCTGCACCGGACGCTTTCAGATAGCCGATGGCCAGCACCGCAAACAGGATGAAGGGCGCGGTCTTGGCGATCGCGCTGACAGAGAAGCTGACGGTCGGCACCAGTTGCGGCAGGTCAAGCAGCGCAACAGCGGCAAGGGTTGCGGCGATGGTCAGCCAGACCCGGTCGATCCGGGCAACGGCTTTTGCGAACGGTGCAGGGGACTGGGTTGTGTCAGCCATGATCGTGATCCTTTGACGGGGTAGCGCAGTCGGCGCAGCATTGGCTCAACAGGTATTCGGAAAGTGCCCGGACCCGGTCATAGGCCACGGCCGCGCAGATGATTGACCGGCCTTGTCGGGTCTGCGTCACCAGCCCGGCCTGCGCGAGGATCTTCATGTGATGTGTCAGGGTCGACCCGGTCACGCCGCTACGCTGTCCCAATTCGCCAATGCTCAACCCTTCGGGTCCGGCCCGCACCAGCGTCTGCAATACGCCCAGGCGTTGCTCGGACCCCAGCGCGGCAAAGGTCGATGCGGCCAGGGCAAGGGAGTCGGGGGAGAGGTCACTCATTTTCATGATTCTAGAAGTATCGAAATAAGCGCGTCGGTCAAGTTTTATTTCGACAATATTCGAAATGTTTTTGGACTCACTTCCAATCTGGCCCGCTCCGACGCATCCTGAACGCATGTCCATCGCCGCCGACATTCGGGCCTGCACAGTTTGCGCCGACCGCTTCGCCGCCACCGCAACGGCACATGCGCCGCGTCCGGTGGTCTGGTTCCGACCCGGAGCGCGAATCCTGATCGCGGGACAGGCGCCGGGCGCGCGGGTCCATGACAGCGGGCGTCCCTTCACCGATCCTTCGGGAGACCGCCTTCGGGAGTGGTTGGGGATGGATGCAGACCGCTTTTATGATCGTGACCAAGTCGCAATTCTGCCGATGGCCTTCTGTTTTCCTGGGTATGACGCGAAGGGCAGTGATCTGCCGCCGCCGTCGATCTGTGCCCGCACTTGGCGAGCATCCGTCCTGAAGGCGCTGGGAGCGGTTCGGCTGACAGTTCTTGTCGGGCGGTACGCCCAAAAATGGCACCTTGGCACCGCAAGTGTCACCGACACCGTGCGTGCATGGCGCGACCATGCGCCCGGTGTCTTCCCCTTGCCTCATCCGTCGTGGCGCAATACGGCATGGCTGAGGAAAAATCCGTGGTTTGAGGCTGATCTGCTGCCGGAACTGCGGGAAGCCGTGAAAGAGGCGCTGAGATGACCGACCTGACCCCGCTGGACGCCGCCCATGCCGCAATGGAAGCCGCCCCCGAAGATGACACCGCGCGCCTGCGGTTCTTTGAGCGGCTCGCGGATGCCGAACTGTTCATGCTGCTTGAGAAAGAGGCGGACGGCGATCGCATTTCGCCCGAGACGTTTGAGGTCGGCGATGCGTCCTTCGTGCTGGTCTTTGACACCGAGGCGCGGCTGGCGGATTTTGTCGGCCGCACCGCGCCCTATGCCGCCCTGTCTGGGCGGATTGTGGCGCGTATGCTGGCCGGGCAGGGGCTGGGCCTTGGGGTGAACCTTGAAACCGGCCCGTCCGCGATGCTGTTGCCACCGGAGGCGCTTGCTTGGCTTGACGAAACGCTGGGCAACGCGCCGAATCAGATCGAAAGCCGGGTATCGGAAATCCACAGCCCGGCCAACCTGCCCGAAACCCTGTTGCGAGGGCTCGACACAAAGCTTGCCAGTGCCGCGGGGCTGGCGCCATCGGCGTTTCTGGTCGGCGTGACCTATGACAGCGGCGCCAAGGGCCACCTTTTGGGATTTGTCGACGCGGTCGAAGGGGCCGAAAGCGCGCTGGCCAAGGCGATGTCCGAGGCGCTGACGTTTTCCGGTATCGAGGCGGGTGCGCTGGATGTCGGCTTTTTCAAGTCCAGCGATCCCTTCGCCGCACAGATGGCACGCCATGGCTTGCGGTTCGATCTGCCCGAGCCGCCGAAGGTGCAGGAGTATCAGCCAGTCATGCCCGGCAGCGACCCGGACGCCCCCCCCAAGCTGAAATGAAAAAGGCCCTCGCGAGGCGAGGGCCGTGGGTATTTGGGACCAGAAAAAGCGTTATCCGTCCTTGCGGATGGTTTCGTTCTTCGGGTCATAGGGGCTGTCGCAGGTCACGGTGGCATCCCACAATTGATCCAGCATCTTGACCTTCAACTTCTGGCCTTCGATGGCAAGGTCGGGCCGGACATAGCCCATGCCGATCGACTTGTTGAAGGCGACCGAGAAGCCCCCCGACGTCAGCCGCCCGACGCGGGTGCCGTCCTCGGTATAGAGCGCCTCGCGGCCCCAGGGATCGGCATCCTCCGGCCCGTCGATCAGCAGGGTCACGCATTTGCTGCGGATGCCGGTGTCAAGCATCGCCTTCTTGCCGTGAAAATCCTTCTCAAGGTCAATGAAACGCGGCAAATCGGCTTCTTGCGGGGTGGCATCGCGGCCCAACTCGGTGCCGAAGGCGCGATAGGATTTCTCTTGCCGAAGCCAGTTCTGCGCCCGCGCCCCAACCAGTTTCATTCCGTGTTTCTCGCCAGCTTTCTCTAGCAGATCGAACAGATAGTTCTGCATTTCGATGGGGTGGTGCAATTCCCAGCCCAATTCGCCGGTATAGGCAACGCGGATCGCGCGGACCGGGCACATGCCGAGTTCGATGTCGCGGGCTGAAAGCCAGGGGAAACGCTTGTTCGAAAGCGCGGTGGCGGGGTCGGCATCGACGATCACCTCTTTCAGCACATCGCGGGATTTCGGTCCGGCGATGGCGAAGACGCCCCATTGCGTGGTGACGTCCTGGATCTCGATGTATCCAAACTCTTCCATTTTGTCGGCGGCGGCTTTGCGCAGGAAGTCGGCGTCGTATTCCGTCCATGCGCCAGCCGAGACAAGGTAATAGTCATCCTCGCCGCGCCGCACGATGGTGTATTCGGTGCGTGTCGTGCCGGCGGATGTCAGCGCATAGGTCAGGTTGATGCGGCCAACACGGGGCAGCTTGTTGCAGGTGAACCAGTCAAGGAATGCGGTCGCGCCGGGGCTTTTGACCACGTGCTTGGTGAAGGCGGTGGCGTCGATCAGGCCAACGCCGCTGCGGATCGCCTTGGCCTCGTCCACAGCATATTGCCACCACGCGCCGCGCCGGAATGATCGGCTGTCATGGTCGAAACTCTCGGGCGCATTGAGTGGACCAAAGTAGTTTGGGCGTTCCCAGCCGTTCACAAACCCGAACTGCGCCCCACGCGCCTTCTGGCGGTCATAGGCTGGCGCCGTGCGCAGGGGACGGCAGGCTTCGCGTTCTTCGTCCGGGTGGTGCAGGATGTAGACGTGGTTATAGCATTCCTCGTTCTTGCGCGCGGCGAACTCGGTGGTCATCCAGTTTTGGCTATAGCGTTTGGGGTCAAGGCTGGCCATGTCGATCTCGGCCTCGCCATCAACCATCATCTGGGCAAGGTAATAGCCCGTGCCACCCGCTGCCGTGATCCCGAACGAAAACCCTTCGGCCAGCCACATGTTGCGCAGCCCCGGCGCGGGGCCGACCAGCGGGTTGCCGTCGGGCGTGTAACAGATCGGACCGTTGAAATCATCCTTGAGGCCACTGTCGGCGCAAGAGGGCACGCGCTCGGTCATGGCCATGTATTGCTCGGCAATCCGGTCCAGATCGAGCGGGAACAGGTCGGCGCGGAAACTGTCAGGCACGCCATGTTCAAAGCGAGCGGGGGCGCCGACTTCGTAAATGCCAAGGATCCACCCGCCGCGTTCCTCGCGGGCATAGGACTGACGGTCAGCATCGCGCACGACGGGATGTTCCGGGTTGCCTGCGGCGCGCCATTTCACCAGTTCAGGATCCTGATCCATGACGATGAACGTGTGTTCAACCGGGATCGCGGGCATCTTGATGCCCAGCATCCTGGCGGTGCGCTGGGCGTGGTTGCCGCTGGCGGTCACAACATGTTCGGCGGTGATGACGACCTGTTCGTCGCTTTCGACAAGGTTGCCGCCCTTTTCGATCATCTTGGTACAGGTCACTTCCCAATGCGTGCCAGTCCAGTGGAAGGCGTCGGCCTGCATCTTGCGGACGATCTCAACGCCACGCTGGCGTGCGCCCTTGGCCATCGCCATGGTCACGTCGGCGGGGTTAATATAGCCGTCCTCGGTGTGATAAATCGCGCCCTTCAGGTCGCCGGTCTCAATCAGCGGCCAGCGTTCCTTGATCTGGTCGGGGGTCAGCCATTCGTATTTGACGCCACAGGTCTCGGCGGTCGAGGCATAGAGCATGTATTCGTCCATGCGCTCTTGCGTCTGTGCCATGCGCAGGTTGCCCACCACTGCAAAGCCCGCGTTCAGCCCGGTTTCCGCTTCCAGGGTCTTGTAGAAATCGACCGAGTACTTGTGGATATGGGTTGTTGCATAAGACATGTTGAACAAGGGCAGCAACCCGGCGGCGTGCCAGGTCGAGCCGGACGTCAACTCGTCCCGTTCGATCAGCATCACATCCTCCCAGCCCGCCTTGGCAAGGTGATAGGCGATGGATGTGCCGACCGCGCCGCCGCCGACCACCAGTGCTTTGACCTGCGTTTTCATATCCCTGACCACTCCGTTGGATTCTTCGCTGGCATCATATCAACGATTCCGATGCTGTCTCGGCGGGTTCAGCCGACCCGTTATGTCGCAAAACCGACAAGCCGACCTGTCGGTGGGGCATTCGGTGGGTAACATCGCTGCGTCGTGACGCTGCGTCGCGGCATTTTTCTTGCCGCGCCGCCGAAAAATTTGCTATCAGCGGCGCCAATCCAATGTTTGGACCTATCCTTGGGGGATGCGCGAACATGCTGATTTGTCGAACGGTTGCGGAATGCCGCGCGGCTGTGGCCGGGTTCCGTCAGGCGGGGGACACCGTCGGGCTGGTGCCAACCATGGGCTATCTTCACGACGGGCATCTATCGTTGGTGGCGGCCGCAAAAGCGCGGACCGACCGCGTCGTTGTAACGATCTTCGTCAACCCGACCCAATTCGGCGAGGCGGCTGACCTTGACGCCTATCCCCGCGACGAGGCGCGCGATATCGCGCTGCTGCAAGCGGCGGGCGTCGATCTGGTGCTGATCCCCGAGGTGGCAGAGGTCTATCCGCAAGGCGACGAGACCATTGTCGAAACCACCCGCCTGGCCAACATGTTGCATGGCAAGGTGCGCCCGGGCCATTTCCGGGGCGTCACGACCGTTGTCGCCCGCCTGTTCAACTTTGTCGGACCGGATATCGCCTGTTTCGGGGAAAAGGACTATCAGCAGCTTCAGGTCATTCGGAAGATGACCCGCGACCTGGCCTTTCCGATCGAGATCGTCGGCTGCCCCACGGTGCGAGAGGCTGACGGGCTTGCCATGTCATCGCGCAATGTCCGCCTGACGCCGGAAGACCGCGCGGCGGCGGTGGTGCTGAACAAGGCGCTGACCCTTGCCGAGGACGCGACCCGCGCCGGAACCACGGTCGAGGCGCTGCGCGACCTGATCGCAGGTACAATCGCCGCCGAACCCCGCGCGACGTTGCGTGGGCTGGATGTCGTGCATGCCGGCGATCTGGCCGAGGTCTCGGGCCCGGTCACAGAAACCACCGCGATCATGTTGTCGGTCGAGTTCGGCGGCATCCTGTTGATTGACCAGAGGGAGGTCACCCCATGAGCAAGCAGACCCAGATTCGCCGCACCACTGTGCCACAGATCGCGGCGCGCAAAGGCGGCGAGCCGATCGTATCGCTGACGTCCTATCACGCCCATACCGCCGCAATTGTCGACAAATACGCGGATTTCATTTTGGTCGGCGATAGCCTTGGCATGGTCATGCACGGCATGGACTCGACCGTCGGCGTGTCGCTTGACCTGATGATCGTGCACGGCCGCGCCGTGGTGCGAGGCACCGAGAAGGCGCTGGTTGTGGTAGACATGCCCTTTGGCTCTTACGAAGAAAGCCCCGCCGTTGCCTTCCGCAATGCCGCCCGGATTATGAAGGAAACCGGATGCGGCGCGGTCAAGCTGGAAGGTGGCGCGCGCATGGCCGAAACCATCCGTTTCCTGACGGAACGCGGCATTCCGGTCATGGCCCATATCGGTCTGACCCCGCAATCGAGCCACGTGATGGGCGGCTTCAAGACTCAAGGCAGAGATGAAGAAACCTGGGCCCTGCACGAAGCGGATGCCGCCGCAGTGACTGAGGCGGGCGCCTTTGCCGTGGTGCTGGAAGGCATGGTCGAACCGCTGGCTGCGCGCATCACCGGCCAGATTGCCATTCCGACAATCGGGATTGGCGCCTCGGCAAAATGCGACGGGCAAATCCTTGTGCTGGAAGACATGCTGGGGCTGAACGAATGGACCCCGAAATTCGTCAAGACCTATGGCAATCTTGGCCCGGCCATTGAACAGGCCGTGTCGGATTACGCCGAAGAGGTGAAATCCCGCACCTTCCCCGGCGAAGATCACGTGTACCGCTGAACGCTCCCGCCGGGTTTGCGCTCAGGCAAGCTGAGGGCAGACCCGTTGGGCAAGGCCGCGCTGACGCGCGGCCGCCTCCGGCAGAGGTATTTGCGGCAAGAGGAAGATCAGGCCCCGCATTTTCATGTCCCGTCGGCCGGGCATCAGTTTGCAGAAACTGCTTCCGGGAAGCGCCAGTTTCCATCCAGGATTTCCGGGCCGGGTTGATAGAGGCGGACAGTGTAGTTCCAGCCCTCCATGATCGGCAGGCAATTGACGCGGTTATCTTCGCAGCCGCCAAGATGCACCACCATCGAACCGTCGTCGTTGCGGGCTCCTGTGACAGAGTTCACGTTATAGGCGTTGCGGCTGTTTGGCTCAAAGAAGCCTTGGGCATTATAAAGGCTGACAGACCAGAAGGCCCCGACGGGGACATCTGCGGGAATGTCGATCTGGTATTCACCCACAGGCAGGTTCGGGACCACGTTCAGGTAAAAAGCTTCCGTTTCGGGCAATCCCCCCCAGCCAAATGCCGCGCCCAGGAAATGCCGGATCGGATCGACCTCGTCCGGCATCCCAAAGGTGCGCGAGCTGTCCGGGATATGATCGGCCAAGGCCTTTGCCGCTGCCAGGACTGCATCAAACGAATCCTCGTCGTAATTCGGCATGATGAAGGGGCGGGAAGACCCTGCATCAATCTTGATTTGGTCCTGCAACTCATGCACCGTTGAAATGTCATCGGGGTCCGCAGCGTCGACCAGAGTGCGGATGATCATCACCACGTATGGCGTCGCGAAGGTTTCCTGCGACAGCGGGTAAGTGCCGCCGCCGGAGAAGACGTCCATGTAGTGGTCCTGGTTGACAATATGCGCCGAAATGTAGCGGTCGCCAGTTTCCGGCAGGGTCACCGATGCGCCTTCGCTGATATCTATGATCGCCATCGAATACAGCGTGTCGCGGTTCATCCGTACAGTTGGCTGTTGGTCCACGCGGGTCGGTTCGCGCAGATGGAACAGCTTGTTAACTCCGCCGCTAAAGGCAAGGTACTTGCCAATCTCCATATTTGTTGCGGCCCGGACGAAATTGTCGATATCCACTTTGACTTCGCGGCTTTCGAAAATGCCCCGCAGATGTCCGGTTTCCTGTTGTGCCATAGCTGGCGCGGCGGAAATGGTGACACCGAGCGCCCCGATTAATGTGGCCTGTAATCCGATGAGCGGCTTGAAATGCATGGTGTTCTCCTGTGAAGTCGATAAAACAATATGTCAGCCATGGGCCGATCCGGGGCGGCGAGACTGTCGGGGCACAGGATATAAATGGTTTTGATCTGGCGCAAATACCCGCTCCGGCACGCCCCCCGCGCAGGGGGACGACCGCATATCACGGTATCGCACGTCAGGCGCAGAGTTCGTCGAAACACTCCAGCGCCTTGGCTGCATACATCATCGACGGTCCGCCGCCCATCTGGATGGTCATGGCAAGAACGTCGCCGACCTCTTCCCGGCTGGCACCGGCCTTTTTCAGCGCCTCGCAATGCAAAACGATGCAGGCGTCGCAGCGCATGGCGACGGCGATGCCCAGTGCTATGAATTCCTTGGTCTTGAAGTCCAGCACGCCGCCTTCCTTCACGGCCTTCCCGAGCCCTCCAAAGGCGCGGGTTGCGTCCGGGATGGCCTTGTTCAGTCCGCGAAGTTGCGTGCGGGTGTCGTCGAGTTTCTGGGTCCAGCTCATTTTCGAGTTCCTATGTTCGAAGTGGTTTTCCAACTTCATATAGGATGTCCTGCATGTGAAAATTGACTTGGATCAGGAAAGTTGAATATGATGTCGGGTCAAAGAGCGGGGCGTTTCCAGATAAGGGCAAGATTGTTGGCCGGCATTTCGACGGCCGCGATATGATCGGCGCCTGCCGTGGTTCCCCATTTGATGACATCGGAATCTGATTTGTAACCGATTTCGGGGTCCTGAGCGCGCAGGCTGGCGTCAAACCGGTGATCGCCGTCGCTTGTCAGTGCGCCGTCCCGTCGGAAAGGGCCGTAGATAATCAGCGTTCCAGTCGGGGCCAGCGTGCCGATGGCTTCCACAACAAGGGTGCGGGCCTCGTCCATGCTGACAAGCTGCAAGAGGTTGGACAGGAAGATCAAGTCGCAGGCATCCCGCGTGCCGCTCCATCCCGGCGCAGTGGCGTCAAGCGCAGTGGCCGGGCGGATATTGTGCAGGCCGCTTTCAGACACATGGGCGTCCACACTTTGTCGTCGGGCCGGGTCGATTTCGGTTGGGTGCCAGGTCAGTCCCGGACAGGCGCGGGCCAGTTCGACGACATGCTGGCCTGTACCGCTGGCAATCTCGAGTGCCTGTCCTCCATCGGGCGCGAACCGGGCGACAAGGTCAGCAATTGGACCGACATTGCGCGCCGCCGAAGGCGCAAACAGCTTGCCGCCCTCACCGGGTTCCGCGACCGAGGCGTTGTCAGGAAGGTTCAATCGGCGCGGCATCAGGCAAAACGGGCCGGGTCAAGAGCGGCCTGCGTTTTTGTGTCCAGATCTGATGCACGCCCCGCGACAAGGTCGGCAACCAGTTGCGACGCGGCGGGCGCCGATTGGAAGCCATATCCGCCTTGGCCTGCGATCCAGAAGAACGCCGGATTGTCCTTGGCGGGGCCGATCACAAGATTGCGGTCAGGCGAAAACGTCCGCAACCCCGCCCAACTGCTTTCCAGCCGGGTCACTGGTTCGGTTACATGTTCCTCATAGCGGGCCAGCCCCTCTGCCAGTACCATGTCATCGGGCCAGGCATCGAACGGTTCCATCGGATGTTCCTCGGCAGGAGAGACGATCAGGCTGCCGGCGTCGGGCTTGGCATACCAATCTTCACGGGCATCAAGGATCATTGGCCAATTCGAGACATCATGTCCACCCGGGGCCGGAATGCGCGCCATGGACCGTCGCATCGGCGTGAAGCCCACCGGTGCAACCCCGGCCATTCTTGCCACCACGTCTGCCCACGCGCCCGAGGCGTTGAACAGGATGTCCGCCTCGAATTGCCCCTTGGTGGTTGTGACCTGCCACCGGTGCCCTGCGCGTGTGATCGCGGTGACCTCGTGTCCGGTCAACACCTCTGCGCCCGCAGCGCGCGCATCCGAGGCGAAAGTCTGGATCATACGGTCGGTGTCGATGTCAAAGGCGGCATCGTGATAGGCGGCAAAGCCAACAACGTCACTCCGCAGGATCGGAACCTTCGCAAATGCATCCTCAATCGGGATCGAGGGCATATTGAGTGAGGTGCAGGCATGTGAAAACGCCGCCCCTTCGTTCTTTTTCGCTAACATCAACAAGCCGCGTGGCGTGATGAACCCGCCATGCGCAGTGCGGAAATACTCCCCGCTGGCCTTGGACAAGGCCACGGTCGAGGCAAGCCCGTAATTGCTTTCATAGAGCGCAGCCGACCGCCCCGAGGCGTGATAGCCAAGCGAGGCTTCCCGTTCCAGCAGCGTGACCTTGCCCAAAGGCGCAAGCCGCGCGGCCGCGGATGCCCCTGCAATCCCGCCACCGATGATGAGAAAGTCGCTCATGCCTCTTCAAGACGGTCCGTGGCCGGTGGCGGGGTGGGGGTCAGGGCGCTGAGGCGGGTATAGAGTTCGGTGTTCAATTCAAACCGAACCGCATCCAGCGACGGGCCCAGCTGGTCGGGTCTTGAGGCCGACAGGATCGGGCTGACCCTTGTGGGATGCGCCGCGACCCAGGCTGCAGCCAGCGTTGCAGGGTGGGTGCCGATCTCGGCGGCAAGTGCGGCAAGGTCGGTTGCCGCCTTGTGCATCCATTCCGGGGCATAGCGGCTTGAATACATCTTGTCGGTCAGCAGCCGGCCAGCATCTCCGCCTGGATTGCCCTTGGCACCGTATTTCCCAGTCAGAAGTCCGCCGCCCAGAGGCGAGTAGCTGGCAACAAGAATGTCCTGATCGGCGGCCATCGGCAGAAGCTCGACCTCGGCCTGGCGCTTGACGAGGTTGTACATCGGCTGGATCACGTCGACGCGCATGCCGCGCTCGGCCAGAAGCCCGTTCACCTTCATCACCTGCCAGGCTGCGAAGTTCGACAGGCCCAGGTAGCGGAACTGCCCGGCCTCGAACCATTCTGCGAATGTGTCAAACGTGGCCTCCAGCGGCGTGTCGGGATCGAAACGGTGCAGATAGAGGATATCGACCATTTCCATGCCCAGACGCCTGCGGCTTTCGTCGAACTGGGCGCGAATCGTGGTAGGGCTGGCATCGACCTGCCCACCAACTTTGGTGGCAATCACAAGTTGGTCGCGATGCGGCGCGGCGAGGCGCCCCAAGATTTCTTCGGACCGGCCATCCGTATAGACAAAGGCCGTGTCGAAATGCGTGATACCCGCATCGAGACAGGCGGCAAACATCTCGGCCGAGGCGGCATCATCCGCCTTGCCGCCAAACTGCATGGTGCCAAAGGCAAAGCGGCTGACCGCGGTTCCGTCGGGGCTGGTGATCTGGTGTGTCATGGCGGTGACGTTGCCATGGATTTCCGGCCACGAAAAGGGTCAGCTTTGCGCGGCCGCCTGACCGATCAGCCATTGCAGCAGCTTGGCCTCCGCAGCCCCCGTTCGCGGTCCGGTTGGGGCGAGAAGAAAAAACTTTCATAGACAGCCTGCCGGAAACTGAAGACCGCTGCGCCCGTATCCCGATGGGGCGCTATGGCAGCGCGGCCGAGGTGTTGTCGCGGTCTCGTCCCCGGCCGGGGAAGGCGGCTATGTCACGCGGCAGAACTGGCGTATCAATGGCGGGCTGACGGCACACGTCTGACCCGCCGCCGATTGCGTCAATAGGGGTTCGCCGCTGCGCGCGAGTCGGACAGCGATCCCTGCCGTTCTTCAACCAGCTCCTCGATCGCGTCGGCGAGGTGGATTTCCTGGATGTTATAGTCGCCGGCCGCCACACGTTTCTTGTGGGCGCGGATCATCACGTCGGCATGGGTGCAACCGACAGGCGGTTCAAACTTGTAGCAGGCCAGTTCAATGGTCAGGCCCAGCGGATCGCGGAAATAGACCGAGTCCATGAAACCGCGATCCTTGATCGGGGTATGGGCAACGCCGCGGTCGTCCAGCCTTTGCAGCGCGTGGGTCAGGGTGGCGCGGCTGACATTGAAGGCGATGTGATGCACGGTGCCGGGATCACGCGGATTGCCCTTTGGGTCCGGTTTTCGCTTTTCATTGGTGAAGATCGTGATCAGCCGCCCGTCGCCGGGATCGAAATAAAGGTGGCCTTCGTCCGGGTTATCCAGATTGGGCTGGTCAAAGATGAAGGGCATGCCGAGGACGCCTTCCCAGAAATCGATCGAGGTCTGGCGGTCAGCGCCATTGAGCGTGATGTGATGAACCCCTTGGGCCTGAATCTTGCGCATTTATGTGTCCTCCTGTGTTGCAGGCAAGATAGCGCACTGCCGGTCATTGGAGTATACGCGTCAGCGCACAAGTCTTGAGCGAGAGGAAAGTTTGGCGCGAGTGCGCACAGACGCCTTCGCCAGCTGCAACATGCAGTCAGCCGCCCTGCATCGCATTCAACCCCATGTCCAGAATGTGGTGCCCAAGCGGGGGGTAAAGCCGGGTCTCCGACTTGCCCTTTTCGGCGCGATAGATTTCGACGTCTTCCTTGATCGTTGCCACGATATCGATATCGGCCAGCGTTTCCGGGTCGATCGCGGTCGGGTCTTCGGAAAGAATTGCGAAGTCGGCCAGCTTGCCCACCTCAATCGATCCTTTGTGATCTTCCTCGAAGTGCTGATAGGCAGGCCAGATGGTCAGCGCCTTCAGCCCGGTCATTACATCGACGCGCTGATGAGGCCCAAGGATATCGCCTGACCGGGTTCTGCGCGTGACCGTGGCACTGAGGATCCTCATCGAATCCGGGAAGGCAACAGGCGCGTCATGGTGGCTGCCAAACGGCAGGCCGCGTTGCCGCAACCAACCCGTGGGCGAGATGTTCTCGGCGTTGATGGGGCCAACGGTATGATCGCGGTGCCAGTCCCCCCAATAGAAGGTGTGCATCGGAAACAGCGAGAAGAAGGCCCCCAGTGCCTGAAACGAGTCAACCTGATCCTCGCGCAGGAACTGGCCATGCACTACCACGGGGCGATCATCTCTATGCCCAAAATTTTCCTGCGCCGCGCCGATAGCGCCGATCAACATATCTGATGCGCCTTCACCATTCGAATGTGTGAGAATCTGGATCTTGTTTTCAAAGCACCAATTCACCGCGTCCTGCACCTGGTCCATGGTGACGGCGGAATATCCCTTGTAGCCCGGCGGATAATCACCAACAGGATCGTAATAGGGGCGGTCGCGCAAAGCAGTGAACCCCTGCGGCGATCCATCGATTGTCAGTTTGCACCCGGCCACCCGGACGCCGTTGTCGTAGCTGTGCGAATGATGCGCCTTGATATAGTCACGTGCCTCAAGCACATCCGGGTAGGCTGCTACGTCGATAGGCAGGTCTCCTGTGGCGGCAACCGCTTTCAAAGCCTCAACAGCTTCGCCGGAGGACCGGCCATCCTGACCGGTGGTATAACCGAAGCTCGCCCACATCTGGGCACCCGCCTTGGCGAACTCCTTGAACCCATCCGGGCCAAGGTTGCCCAACAACGGAAACAGTGCCTGGAAGAATGCGTATTCTTCCAAGACGCCTGTGACCCGGCCATTCCCGTCGCGCTGATAGACACCACCTGGAGGAGGGGTTGAGTCATCGGTGATTCCGGCCAGTTCAAGGGTTTTGGAATTGGCAACGCCAATGTGACCGGATTGGTGAACAATCATGATCGGCACATCCTTCGACACAGCGTCCAAGTCGTCGCGGGTCGGATGGCGCAGTTCGGCCAGTTGTGCGTTGTCATAGCCAAAGCCGATGATCAGGTTGACCTGTTGGATGACGTCATGGTTCTTGGCCATCCAGTCCCGCAAAGCGTCCTGAAGGCTGGCAATATCGTTCACAGTTCCGTCAGGTGCAGCCAGAAGGTTTGCCGACAGCGCCTGTAGCCCGCCAAAGACCACGTGACCATGACTGTCGACAAATCCGGGCAGCAGCGTGTTGCCATCCAGATCATAAAGCTTTGTCCCGTCGCCCTGATGGTTCATCACATCCGTTAGATCTCCTACCGCCAAAATGCGGCCATCCCTGACGGCCACAGCCTCGGCGCGGGGGGCGGCGTCGTCAATGGTCAGGATAGGCCCACCGGAATAGATCGTGTCAGCGATCTCCTGCGACAGGGCAGGCTGCGCCATCAGCAGTGAAATAAGCGCGGCGCTAAAGCCAGAACCAAATTTGCGCATGGGGGATTCCTTAATCAATTGCGTCTCAAATTGTGGTCACTTTCGATGACCAAGTTGGGCGTGGTCAAGTGTCGATAACCGACGGATTATCCTCAGAGCTAGCGCATCTGCTGTCAGAATGAAGGGTTCGCAAAACGAAAAAGGCCCACCATTTGGAGGGCCTTTTCAAAGTCAGCGTTGCCCGAAATCAGTTCGGGATCTCGGCGTTGATGCCTTCGACATAGAAGTTCATGCCGGCAAGCGTGCCGTCATCGGCGGTTTCGCCTTCGGCCAGCCATGCGCTGCCGTCCGCCTTGTTCAGCGGGCCGGTGAATGCGTGATACGTACCATCGGCCAGCGCATCGCGCAGGGCTTCTGCCTCGGCTTTCACGTCAGCGGGAACTGCGTCCGAGATTTCGCCGATGCCGACCATGCCGGCGCCGATGCCGTCCCAGGTCGAAACGCTTTCCCAGGTGCCGTCCATCACAGCCTTGGTGCGCGCGACATAATAGGGGCCCCAGTTGTCGATGATTGATGAAACGCGCGGGAAGGGCGCGTATTCGCTCATGTCCGACGCCTGCCCGAAGGTCACGACGTTGCCAGCTGCCTGCGCGGCGGCCTGCGGCGCGGTCGAGTCGGTGTGCTGCAGGATTACGTCCGCGCCCTGTTCGATCAGCGCCTTGGCTGCGTCAGCTTCTTTCGCCGGATCGAACCAAGTGTAAGCCCAGACGATCTTGAACTCGACATCCGGGTTGACCTTCTTGGCGTGGATATAGGCCGAGTTGATGCCGCGGATCACTTCGGGGATCGGGAAGGACGCAATATAGCCGATGATGTTCGACTTGGTCATCTTGCCCGCGATGTGGCCCTGAACGGCGCGGCCTTCATAGAAGCGGGCCGAGTAGACCGACACGTTCGGCGCGGTCTTGTAGCCAGTCGCGTGTTCGAACTTCACGTCCGGGAATTTCTTCGCGACGTTGATGGTCTGGTCCATATAGCCAAACGAGGTGGTGAAGATCAGGTCGGCACCGTCCAGCGCCATCTGGGTCATCACGCGCTCTGCGTCGGGGCCTTCCGGCACCGATTCGACATAGACGGTTTCGACGTCGTCGCCAAAGGCTTCGACCACGGCCTTGCGGCCTTGATCGTGTTCATAGGTCCAGCCGCCGTCACCGACCGGGCCGACATAGACAAAGCCGACCTTGGTCTTGTCGGCCATTGCGGTGGTCGCAAGGCCCATTGCCACGGCAGCGGTGGCAAGAAGTTTCGTGAATTTCATGGTGGGATACCCCCCTTTGGTTGGTCGTTTGTTTTGGTTTGGCCTCTATTGCGAGGCGTGGAAGCTGCGGCCAAGCGAGGCGGGCGCACCGCTCTTGTCGGCCGACATGATCACCAGCACAAGGATGGTTATCAGATATGGCGACATTGCCAAGTACTCGACGGGAATTGCGATGCCCGCAGCCTGCAAATTCAGTTGCAACACGTTGATGCCGCCGAAAAGGTAGGCACCCAGAAGGACGCGCCAGGGTTTCCAACTGGCAAAGACCACCAGCGCCAGCGCGATCCAGCCGATCCCCGCCGTCATGCCCTCGGTCCACTGGGGTACGCGGATCAGGCTGATATAGGCCCCGCCAAGCCCGGCGCAGGCGCCACCGAACATTATCGCCAGAACCCGCACGCGGATCACGTGATAGCCCAGCGCATGGGCGGCATCGTGGTTTTCTCCAACCGCACGCAGAACAAGCCCAGCACGTGAAAACTTCAACAACCCCCAGACTGCGGCACACAGACCAATACCGACATAAAGGATCGGGTCATGGCTGAACAGGATCGGGCCGACGACGGGCAGGTCGCTGATGACAGGAAGGTCGAGCTTTGCCATTGCGGGCGGGCGGATGCCCACATAGGACTGCCCCATCAGGGCCGACAAGCCCAGCCCAAACAGCGTCAGTGCAAGGCCCGACGCCACCTGGTTGGCCAGCGCGAACTGGGTCAGGAAGGCAAAGAGCAGGGACAGAAGCGCGCCCGCGACAATCGCCGCCAATGCGCCAACAAGGGCCGACCCGGTCTCGACCGAGATGGCAAAACCCGCGATCGCGCCGACGATCATCATGCCTTCGACACCAAGGTTCAGAACCCCGGCCTTCTCGACCACCAGTTCCCCGATGGCGGCAATCAACAGAGGCGTCGCCGCTACCATAAGCGAGGCGATCAACAGGACCGGGTTGATCTCGGTTCCCGACAACAACAGCGGGATCGCGCCCACCATCACCACGACAATGACAAAGACGGGGTTGATTGAGGTCAGGGTCTTCATGCCGCTGCTCCTGAGTAATTGGGACCATTGTATCGTTGCTTTGAGGGTGAGGTGTGACTTTGTGTATTCATCATTCAATCCCGGGCAAAACGGCCCAAAAGAACACCGCAACCGATACCAAGAGCCCAAAGAGCATGGCCAGGATACGGAGCAAAGTGGTTGCCGAACCGGTGGATGGACCGGAGGCCCACTCTGCAACACGATTTAGAACTGGAAACCAAACGAAGATGATTATCATCTTGAGAAAGGCGGCCGCTTTGGGCCAGGCCGCGTCAATGAGCCAATAGGTTCCCAGTGCAAAGACCGGAGTGGTAAGGCCCAATACTAAGTGAATGACGATACCACGTCTGTCTTTTTTCGAAGCGCCAGTTGCGGTCATGCTGCTGCTCCTGATTTGAACCGCACGCGGAAATTGGTGAGAAGGTCGAGCGCCAGAAGGAAGAACAACAGCATTCCCTGAAAGACCTGGATCGCGGCGGAGGGCAGGCCAAGCTGCGATTCCGCGATATCGCCGCCGATATAGGTCAGCGCCATCAACAGGCCCGCCAGCAGGATGCCAACCGGGTGCAACCGTCCAAGGAAGGCGACGATGATCGCGGTGAAACCGTATCCGGCGGCAAAGTCGATATTGACCTGACCCGAGGGGCCCGAAACCTCGAACATGCCGGCAAGCCCCGCCAGCGCCCCCGACATGCCAAGGCAGAACAGGATCAGGCGGCTGGGTTTCACCCCGGAGAAAGAGGCAGCGCGCGGCGCTTCGCCGGTCAGACGGATATTGAAGCCCAGAATGTGCTTGTTCAGCAGCACATAGGCAAAGATCACCGCGATGAAGGCAAAGACTACACCCCAATGCATGCCCGTGCCCGCGATCAGTTCGGCATTATGAGCGGACGGGTATTCCTGCAGGTTGCGGCTGCCGGGGAAGCCAAAGCCTTCGGGGTTTTTCATCAACCCAAGCGACATCTTGGCCAGAAGCTGATCGGCGACATAGACCAGCATGAGCGAGACAAGGATCTCATTGGTGCCGAATTTCACCTTCAGGACCGCAGGGATCATGGCCCAGGCCCAGCCCCCCAACGCGCCTGCAAGGATCATCAGTGGGAAAATGAAGAACGCATCCATCGGGTAAAGCGCCAGCGCGACTCCCGCGCCGCAGATGGCACCGAAGATGTATTGCCCCTCGGCCCCGATGTTCCAGATACCTGCACGGAAACCCAGCGACAGACCGATGGCGATCAGCACTAGCGGCCCGCCTTTCACCAGAAGCTGCGGCCGGTAGTAGAACGCATATTGCCCAAACAGCGGGTCCCAAAAGATCGTGCGGATCGCTTCGACCGGATTCTTGCCCAATGCGGCGAACAAAAGCCCGCCCGCGATCATCGTGATGATGACCGCATAGACCGGTGTCAGCAGGGACAGGCTGCGCGAGGGCTGTGGCCGTTTTTCAAGGTAGATCATGCTTCTGCCCCTTCTTCCTCGCCCACATGGGCGACTTCCATGCCATGTGCGCCGCCCATCATCAGGCCGATCTCGTCAATGGTCAGCCCGGCAGCGGGGCGGATGTCGGACAGGCGCCCTTCGTTCAGTGCGCCGAAGCGATCCGAGATTTCCATAAGCTCATCAAGGTCCTGGCTGATGCAAACAACCGCAGCGCCCCCAGCCGCAAGGTCCAGAAGCGATTGCCGGATCGCTGCAGCAGCGGCGGCGTCGACGCCCCATGTCGGCTGGTTCACGACCAGCACCTCGGGGGCTTGTAACACTTCGCGGCCAATGACGAATTTCTGCAGATTGCCGCCGGACAGGGCGCGCGCCGCGGTGCTTGCGCCGGGGGTGCGGACGTCGAATTTCTTGATCACGTCCTTGGCAAAGTCCTCTGCTCCACCCCAGTTGACGAAGCCGTTTGACAACAGCTTCTTGCGTATCGCCCCGGTCAGAAGCGCGTTCTCGGTCAGGCTCATGTCCGGCGCGGCGGCATGGCCCAGCCGTTCTTCGGGCGCGGCCAGAATACCCAGCTTGCGCCGCTCGTTCGGTCCCAGACGGCCCACCGGCTTGCCCTTGACTTTGATCGTGTCCGAGGTGGTCTTGGCCTCGCCCGAGAGCGCGGCCAGCAATTCGTCCTGACCATTGCCCGCAACCCCGCCAAGCCCAAGGATTTCCCCAGCGCGGACGCGGAAATGAATGTTTTTCAGCGTGGTGCCAAACGGGTTGGACGAGGCGACGGACAAGCCGGTTACATCCAGAACGACTTCGCCCCCATCCGATGCGGTGCGCGTCGGGGTTTGAAGCGTATCCCCCACCATCATCTCGGCCATCTGCCGGGCGGTGGTCTCGGCGGGAATGCAGGTGCCAACATTTTTGCCCAGACGAAGGATCGTCGCCTGATCGCAAAGCGCACGAATCTCTTCCAGCTTGTGGCTGATATACAGGATCGACGTCCCTTCCGACTTCAGCTTGCGCAGCGTTTTGAACAGGATTTCGACCTCTTGCGGCGTCAGCACGCTGGTCGGTTCGTCCATGATCAACAGCTTCGGGTCCTGCAACAGGCAGCGGATGATTTCGACACGCTGGCGCTCCCCAGCGGACAGGTCCCCAACCGTACGATACGGGTCCAGCGGCAGGCCATAGGTCTCGCTGACTTCGCGGATCCGGCGCGCGAGGTCGCGCATCGGGGGCGGGTTTTCCATACCAAGCGCGACGTTCTCAGCGACGTTCAGCGCTTCGAACAACGAGAAATGCTGAAACACCATCGCAACGCCAGTGGCGCGGGCGATGCGCGGTTCGGGGGGGGCATAGGCCTCACCCCGCCAGGTCATCGTGCCGCTATCGGGCTTGACCAACCCATAGATCATCTTGACCAACGTCGATTTCCCGGCGCCATTCTCGCCCAGAAGCGCGTGAACCTCGCTTTCGCCGATGTCGAACGAGACTGAGTCGTTGGCGACCACGCCGGGATAGGCCTTGGTCAGGCCGGTAATAGAGAGCAGTGTCCCTGTCATGTTTCGGTTCCCCTGCGGGAGCCCGTTCCAGTCTGGCCGGGGTGCCAGTCTTCGCGCGCGCCCATTGTTTTAGCGTCGCCACGATAGGAAGTGGCGGGCGGATTTAGCAAGGGAAACCTTGGCTTAGACTGACGGTTGGACGGAGGGCTGCTCAAGTTTCAGGCAATGAAACGAGGCCAAAACCTTTAACTGATAGAGGGTTAGCCTTGGAGATTTTCAACAATTCATTGAAAGAGTAGCAACGTGCGATGAAAACCACGATGCCCGCTTCATTGTCCAAGCCAGCTTTACAGAATCTCTATTTCCTGCAATATCGTCCTTGCTAAGTTACCTCTATCGATACCCTGTCTCCACTAATCCGGCGTCAGCGTGCTCGATTAAGCACTGACGATGCCAGGCCGCCGCAGGACGCGGTTGTCTGATACTATACTTGATTAAGGAGACTTCACGATGGCCACTGGCACCGTGAAATGGTTCAACACCACCAAAGGCTACGGCTTCATTGCACCCGATGGTGGCGGCAAGGACGTATTTGTTCACATCTCGGCAGTCGAGCGTTCCGGTCTGACCGGCCTCGCCGACAACCAGAAAGTGACCTTCGAGCTGCGCGAAGGCCGTGACGGCCGCGAAAGCGCCGTGGATCTGGCTCTGGCATAAGCACCGGACCGATTACGTTCTGATACGATAGGAAGAAGGGCGCCCGACGCGGTGCCCTTTTTTTTGGACACTTTCGCGGAGCGTGCGACGCATCAGGCGGGCGCAAGGCGCGCAAGCCCCGACGCGATTTCGCCTGCGATGGCGTTTGCATCCACGTCGCCCCGTTCGGCGGACACGCGCAGGCCAAGAAGGTTCGACTGGTAGCGCCGCGCGAGAGTTTTCGGGTCCAGTTCAGGCGCGATCAGGCCGCCCGACTGTGCCCTTTGGAACAGTTTGGTGAATCGGGCTTCCATGTTTGACAGATGTGCACTTGCGCACTTGGCGAGGGCGATCCGGCCGACCGCATCGGCGGCGCTGGTCCTTTGTGTACTCCATTTCCTCGTGATCAATACGGGCTTGTCAAGGAGGATCGGATCGCGCTGCAATCCCGTTTGACGGCACGTGGTTTTGATACCGGCGGCGCGGATGGCGTGCTTGGCCTCAAGTCACACGCGGCCATTGCAGATTACCAGCGAAGCATAGGAGCCGAGCCAACCGGAAATCCGTCGCAGGCCCTACTCGCGTCGCTGGCATAGGCAGAGGTCCCAAAGAGTTGCCGCTCTGTTAGGTTTAGCGGCCCTAAGGCCAATCAGGAGTTTTGGGCGGTCGTCACTTCCCAATTGCAAAAACGAAATACCCAGACGTCGCCGTTTTCCGTGGCGCTTTGACCCCTGTTTGCCAAAACCCAAGGGTCGCGTCGGGCTGGTCGATAACAAGAAGTTCGAGCTTTCGGTTATTGTCCGTTTGCCCCAGAAAGACCGGATGCAGTGTGACCAGAAGATGGGTTTCATTGCCATCTAGATCGCTGGCCAAATCCTCGAGAGCGCGATTTATCTCGTTTGAAAACTGGCATCGGTTTGTGGAGGCGCACGCTTTGACCGATTGCAAAACCCGCCAATAGTCATCTGCGGTATCGGGGTTGGACGAAGCCATCACTTCGAACGTGTCCACGAGGTTTGGATGAGTGGAATTAGTGTGGTGAACATGAACCTCCATGCTGTTGGGAGAGTTCAAGGTGATGCCAATCAATGCGTCTGTTCTGGGAGACGTATACGGAAGCCGCCCCGAACCATCTTCGTAAACAGCAACTCCCGCACTTTGGATCGGCTGCGCGTTGGCTTCGAAAAGCGTCTTCATCATTTTGAACCGGTCACCGTCGGCTTTGGCGCCCGTGGCCAACGCGCAGATTGAGAAAAACCCCAGAGCGGTCATCAGCCATATTGGTCGTGCAAATCTTGCGGCAACCGCCCGCGGGATTTTGCGTTGCTTCAATGTCATTTCCTAGGTTGTTTGAGTTTGTTTGTCGGGTCAGTTGGTTAGGTGTTTTCCGTTCTGATACTTTATGTCAATCAACAGTTCTCCGGTTGAAAGCCGTGATAGATGTCCTTGCCAAGCTGGTCCGTATTGGGGTCAGGGTAAGTCAATGTTCATATTGAAGAAAGCGATTTACGCGCCGTTTTCCGTGACAGGCCACTTCCCCCCCTTCTGCCACCGCTCTAGGATGGCCGCATGAGCAGCCAGCCCCGATTCATCCACCTTCGCACCCACACCGAATACTCGCTTCTGGAAGGCGCGGTGCGGGTGAAGAAACTGCCCGACATGTGCAAGGCGGCGGACATGCCTGCCGTGGCTGTCACCGATACAAACTCGATGTTCTGCGCGCTTGAATTTTCGGTCACGGCCAGCGGCGCAGGCATTCAACCGATCATCGGCTGCCAGGTCGACGTGACCATCCCTGGACAGGCCGAGACCGGACGCGGCCAGCCCGCCGCACCCGCGCCCGTGGTTCTACTGGCCCAGAACGAGGCCGGATATGAGAACCTGATGAAGCTCTCGTCCTGCCTTTATGTCGACAAGGGCGGGCAGTTGCCTCAGGTGACGGTGGATGAGCTTGAGATTCATAGTGCCGGGCTGATCTGTTTGACGGGCGGACCCGAGGGGCTTGTTGGCCAACTTCTGCAACAGGGGCAGCGCCCGGCAGCCGAGGCGTTGATGACCCGGTTGCACGGCATCTATGGCGACCGGCTCTATGTCGAGTTGCAGCGCCATCCCGGTGACAATGGCCTGCCCGAGGCCGAGCGCCTGACCGAGCGCCCGTTTGTCGAGATGGCCTATGCCATGGACATCCCTCTGGTTGCCACCAACGATGTGTATTTCCCAAAGACCGACATGTACGAGGCGCATGACGCGCTGATCTGTATCGCCGAGGGCGCTTATGTCGATCAGCAGGAAGACCGCCGCCGCCTGACCCCGCAGCATTATTTCAAATCGCAGCAAGAGATGGTGACCCTGTTTGCCGACCTGCCCGAGGCGATCGACAACACGGTCGAGATCGCCAGACGCTGCGCGTTCATGGCCTATCGCCGCGATCCGATCCTGCCGAAGTTTGCCGATGACGAGGTCGCCGAACTGCGCCGCATGGCCAATGAGGGCTTGCAGGCCCGGCTTGCCGTGATCCCGCACGCGGTCAGTGTCGAGGAATACCAGGAACGGCTGGAATTTGAGCTTGGCATCATCGAGGGTATGGGCTTTCCCGGGTATTTCCTGATCGTTGCCGACTTTATCCAGTGGGCGAAAGATCACGATATTCCGGTAGGTCCGGGACGGGGGTCAGGTGCGGGTTCGCTTGTGGCCTATGCGCTGACGATCACGGATTTGGATCCGCTACGCTACAGCCTGCTGTTCGAACGGTTCCTGAACCCTGAACGTGTCTCGATGCCCGACTTCGACATCGACTTCTGCATGGATCGCCGCGAAGAGGTGATCCGTTATGTTCAGGAGAAATACGGACGCGACAAGGTCGGCCAGATCATCACTTTCGGTGCGCTTCTGTCCAAGGCCGCCGTGCGCGACATCGGCCGCGTTCTGCAGATGCCCTATGGTCAGGTCGACCGCTTGTCCAAGCTGATTCCGGTCGAAGGGGTCAAGCCGATGTCGATCGCTGACGCGCTGAAAGAAGAGCCGCGCTTGCGTGAAGAGGCCCGCAACGAAGAGGTCGTGGACCGCCTGCTGAACTATGGGCAGCAGGTCGAGGGGCTTTTGCGCAATGCTTCAACCCACGCCGCAGGCGTCGTGATCGGCGACCGCCCTCTGGATGCGCTTGTTCCACTCTACCAGGATCCGCGCTCGGACATGCCGGCGACGCAGTTCAACATGAAATGGGTCGAACAGGCCGGGTTGGTGAAGTTCGACTTTCTCGGGTTGAAAACCCTGACCGTGATCCAGAACGCGATCGAGCAGATTCTGAGCTCGGGCCGCGACATCCACATTGCAGCCGACGGGACCCAGCTCTATGAGCCGCCTGAAGGAGCGGTGAACGAGATCAACGCCATCCCGCTGGATGACGAAGCCACCTTCAAGCTTTACTCCGCCGCCAAGACTGTCGCCGTGTTCCAGGTGGAATCGACGGGCATGATGGATGCGCTCAAGCGTATGAAGCCGACCTGTATCGAGGATATCGTTGCGCTTGTGGCGCTCTACCGCCCGGGCCCGATGGAGAACATCCCGACCTATTGCGAGGTCAAGAACGGGCTGAAGGACATCACATCGGTCCATCCGCTGATCGACCATATCCTTGAAGAAACCCAGGGCATCATCGTTTACCAGGAACAGGTGATGCAGATCGCGCAGGTCATGGCGAACTACACCCTTGGCGGCGCTGACCTGCTGCGCCGCGCCATGGGTAAGAAGATCAAGGAAGCGATGGACGCCGAACGCCCCAAGTTCGAAAAGGGCGCGGCGGAAAACGGGGTCGACGCGAAGAAAGCCTCCGAAGTCTTCGACCTGCTGGAGAAATTCGCGAACTACGGCTTCAACAAATCCCATGCTGCGGCATATGCGGTTGTCTCATATCAGACCGCCTGGCTGAAGGCGAACCACCCGGTCGAATTCATGGCCGGGGTGATGAACTGCGATATCCACCTGACAGACAAGTTGGCGGTTTACTTTGAAGAGGTGAAAAAGGCGCTGGCCCTGCCATATGTACCGCCCTGCGTGAACCGCTCCGACGCGACCTTCAAGGTGGTTGACGGTGCGCTGGTCTACGCGCTGGGCGCGCTGAAAAACGTCGGTGTCGAGGCGATGCGCCTGGTTGTCGAAGGCCGCAATGTGGACGGGGTGGAAAAGCCGTTCGTGAACCTTTTTGACTTCGCCCGCCGCGTCGATTTGAAAAAGGTTGGCAAGCGGCCTTTGGAAATGCTGGCCCGCTCGGGTGCGTTCGACCAGCTTGATCCGAACCGTCGCCGGGTTCTGGAAAGCCTTGATGCACTGGTCAGCTACTCCGCCGCGATCTTCGACCAGAAGGCGTCGAACCAGGTGTCGCTGTTTGGCGAGGCGGGCGAGGACCTGCCCGAACCGCGCCTGGCGCCGGTGAATGACTGGCTGCCCGCCGAGCGGCTTGACGAAGAGGCCCGCGCCATCGGTTTCTTCCTGTCCGGCCACCCGCTTCAGGACTATATGGCACCGCTGAAGCGCAAGGGTGTCCTGACGCTGGACGAACTGTCCGAAAAGGCGCGGGGCGGGGCGCTGGTGGCCAAGATCGCCGGCCGCGTCTCGGGGCGGCAGGAACGTAAATCCGCACGCGGCAACCGCTTTGCCTTTGCCCAGCTCTCGGATCCGACCGGCGCCTACGAGGTGACGATCTTCAGCGAAACGCTGGAAAAATGCCGCGAACACCTTGAGACCGGATCAAAGGTCGTTGTCACGGTCGAGGCCACGATGGAATCCGATCAGCTGAAACTGCTGGCCAAATCCATCGCACCGGTCGACATCATCGTGGCGGATGCCGGAAGTTCCGGGTTGAAGATCTTCCTTGAGGACGCCGCCGCCGTCGAACCTGTGGCCGAGGTGCTGGACGGCGCGCGCCAGACCATCCGCAACGGCGGGCGCGGGCCGGTTGTGTTCTGTCTGATGTCGCCTGACCTGCCGGGTGAAGTCGAATTGGAACTGGACAGCGAATATCCAGTGAACCCGCAGATCAAGGGTGCGATCAAATCGCTTGCCGGGGTGATGGAAGTGGAAGAGTTCTGAAATCCGGGCTGCATGCCGCTTTTTACTGGTTCCAAATACCCGAATCCGGCCTCGAAACACTCGGTCAGGTTTCAGTAATGCGGTGGCCGTTCGTCGCCCAGCACCACGCCTCCGCCACCGTCCTGCTCCCGGTGTGCTTCCCGTTCCAACAGAAGCTGAACGCGGCGCGTCAGAAGCGCGATCTCCTTGTCCTGACGGGCAATCACGTCGGACATCTCCTCGACCACGCGGGTCAGGTGGGCGATCTGTTCTTCGAGTTTTTCCATGTGGCCTGACTAGTCCCGCCGAACGAGGCGGTCAAGCGACGCGGCGTTTTCCTTGCCCGGGTATCAAGCGGGGTGCTGAACTTTTGGCAGGGAGGACAAGCCATGACGGTCACCATCAGTACGCGCGATCGTGTCACCACGATCACGATCAACAGGCCAGATGCCAGAAACGCCGTAGACCCCGCCACCGCCAGGGCACTTTTCGATGCGTTTCTGGGCTTCGAGGCGGACGAGGGCGCAGATGTCGCCGTCCTGACTGGCGCAGGCGGGCATTTCTGCGCCGGGTTCGACCTGAAGGCCGCAGCGCGGGTCGACGGGGCCGATTGGATCAAGGCGGTCGATATCCCCGAGGATTGGCGGGACGCCGCACAGCAACCAATTCCCGGCCCGATGGGGCCCTCGCGCCTGATGCTGTCAAAACCGATCATCGGCGCGATTGAGGGCTATGCCGTGGCGGGCGGTATCGAACTGGCGGCGTGGTGCGACATGCGCGTTGCCGCTGAAAGCGCGACGTTTGGTGTGTTCTGCCGACGGTGGGGTGTGCCGCTGATCGATGGCGGCACGGTGCGGCTGCCACGTATCATGGGGCAGGGGTGCGCCAATGATCTGATCCTGACGGGCCGTCCCGTCGGCGCGGTCGAGGCGCAGGGCTTGGGGCTTGCGGACCGGGTGGTGCCGGAAGGAACGGCACTTGAGGCGGCGCAGGCTTTGGCCCGCGACCTGACCCGCTTCCCGCAGACCTGCATGCAGGCCGACTTCCTGTCTGCCCGACCCGATGGGGCGGCTCTGGCCGATGCCCTGCGGCGCGAGTGGCGCTCGGTCGCAAGTTTCGCCGCCGAGGGCGCGGCGGGCGCGGCCCGTTTCGCATCGGGCAAGGGCAGGGGGGGGAGATTTCGGTGATATCTGAGCCGAGGTGAGGGGGCTGTCTGCCCCCTCACACTCCCCCGAAGGTATTTGCGGCAAGAGGAAGGGGGGGGCTTTGGCTTGCTCCTTTGGGGGGCTTCCGTTAGATGCTGCGGCAAAGCCTTCCGGCAAGGACAGTGAGCATGGCCAAAGTGAAAAAGACCCCCCGTCCCAAGGCGGAGACGCCCAAGGGATTCCGCGACTATTTCGGCGCCGAAGTTTCGGAACGCGCCGAGATGCTTTCCAAGATCGCGGGGGTTTATCATCATTACGGTTTCGAGGCGCTGGAATCGAGTGCCGTCGAAACGGTCGAGGCGCTGGGCAAGTTCCTTCCCGACGTTGATCGCCCGAATGAGGGCGTGTTCGCATGGCAGGAATTCGATGAAAACGACAAGGGCGATTGGCTGGCGCTGCGCTATGATCTGACCGCCCCGCTTGCACGGGTCTATGCCCAGCACCGAAACGACCTGCCGACCCCTTATCGCCGCTTCGCAATGGGCCCGGTCTGGCGCAATGAAAAGCCGGGGCCGGGGCGGTTCCGCCAGTTCTATCAATGTGATGCCGATACCGTGGGCACCGCGTCCATGGCCGCAGATGCCGAGATCTGCGCGATGCTGGCGGACACGCTGGAAACCATGGGCATCCCGCGCGGCGACTACATCGTGCGTGTGAACAACCGCAAGGTTTTGAATGGTGTGCTTGAGGCAATGGGCCTTGGAGAGGATCAAGCCGCGCGCGACAATGTTCTTCGCACAATCGATAAGTTTGACAAGGTGGGCGAACAGGGCGTGCGCGAATTGTTAGGCAAAGGACGGCTGGACGCGTCTGGTGCTTATATTGACGGTGTTGGCCTGAGTGACGAGCAGGCTGAACCCGTGGTGGCCTTTCTGACGTCAAAGGCCGATGATCCGGCGGGTACATTCGCAAATCTGCGCGCTGCTGTCGGAGGGTCTGCAATCGGTGCCGAAGGTATCAACGAGCTGGAACAGATCGCTGAATTGCTGGCGGCAGGCGGATATGGCGCGGACCGGATCGAGATCGACCCCTCGGTTGTGCGTGGGCTTGGCTATTACACTGGCCCGGTTTTCGAGGCCGAGCTGACCTTCGAGATTTTCGACGAAAAGGGGCGCAAGCGCCAGTTCGGATCGGTTGCCGGGGGCGGGCGGTACGACGACCTCGTCAAGCGGTTCACCGGTCAGGCAGTCCCGGCGACCGGGGTTTCTATCGGTGTCGACCGCCTGTTGGCGGCACTGCGCGAGAAAGGCCGAATTGGAGGCGTTGCAACCGGACCTGTGGTTGTCACCGTGATGGACCGTGACCGCATGGCTGATTATCAGGCGATGGTGGCGGAACTGCGCAATGCCGGTATCCGCGCCGAAGTCTATCTTGGCAATCCGAAGAACTTTGGCAACCAGCTCAAATATGCCGACAAGCGCAACTCGCCCGTGGCGGTGATCGAAGGCGGCGATGAGAAAGAGCGTGGCGTGGTGCAGATCAAGGACCTGATCCTTGGCGCAAAGATTGCACAAAGCGCCACGCTGGAAGAATGGAAAGAACGTCCCAGCCAGTTCGAAGTGCCGCGCGGCGACCTTGTCTCCAAAGTGCGCGAGATTTTGCAAGGGCAGGATGACTGATGCCCCAGCGAGCCAAGATCAGGGCGCGGGCCGAAGACCTGCGTCAAGGCTTTGAGGCGGTCGGCGCGACCCGTGTTGAGACAGCGGTTCTGCAACCCGCCGAGACGCTTTTGGACCTTTACGGAGAGGACATCCGTGGCCGGGCCTATGTCACGTCGGATGCGCTGAGGGGCGAACAGATGCTGCGCCCCGACTTCACGGTTCCCGTGGTGCAGATGCATATGGAACACGGTGCGGAACCAGCGCGCTATACCTATTCCGGCAAGGTCTTCCGCCGCCAGGAAGACGACGACAGCCGCGACAACGAATATGTCCAGGTCGGGTATGAGGTCTTTGACCGCGAAAACCCGGCGGCGGCGGATGCCGAGGTGTTTGACCTGATCCGCGGGGCAGTCAATCATCTTGATCTGCGCTGTGCCACAGGCGACATCGGTATCCTGAAAGCCGCCGTGCAGGGGCTTGAGACCACTGAACGCCGCAAGGCCGCGCTGCTGCGCCATATCTGGCGGCCACGCCGGTTCCGGTCTTTGCTCGATCGGTTCTCGGGGCGGGTGGCCGTTCCAGCAAGCCGGGTGGCGCTTCTGGCGCAGGATGATCCGATGGATCACGGCTTTGCCGATATCGGGTTGCGCAGCCAGACCGAGGTCGCGGCGCGTATCGAAGCGCTGCGCGAAGATGCCGACGCCGCGCCGATTGCTGCCGGACAGGTGGCGCTGCTGGATCAGTTGCTGAACGTCCGCGAGACGCTGCCCAACGCGCTGGAACATCTGCGCGATATCGCAGTCGATATGCCAGCGATCACCGAGGCGGTGTTCTGTCTTGAGGACCGGATCAGGGCACTTGCCGCGCGCGGCATTGACGTTGAGACGTTGGAATTCGAAGCCAGCTATGGCCGAAGCCAGATGGAGTATTACGACGGGTTCGTGTTCGGCTTCTATGCCGGTGCGCGGCCCGATCTGCCACCGGTCGCAACGGGTGGGCGCTATGACGCGCTGACCCGCGTTTTGGGGCAGGGGCGCGAGATTCCGGCAGTCGGCGGGGTGATCCGTCCCGGCCTTCTGGTGCTTCTGGAGGGCGCGGAATGACGATCAAGCTGGGTGTGCCGTCAAAAGGGCGGCTTATGGAAAAGACCTTCGACTGGTTTGGTGCGCGCGGTGTTGCCCTGTCACGCACCGGGTCGGACCGGGAATATGCCGGGGCGGTCGAAGGGGTCGACGGGGTGGAACTGGTGCTGTTGTCCGCCGGTGAGATTCCGCGTGAACTTGCGGCGGGGCGCATTCATCTGGGCGTTACCGGCACCGACCTGATCCGCGAGAAACTGGGCCGCTGGGACATGCAGGTCGGGGAATTGGCCGAACTTGGCTTTGGCCAGGCCGACCTGATTATCGCTGTGCCCAATGCCTGGGTCGACGTTGACACGCTGGATGATCTAGATGCCGCCTGCGCCGCTTTCCGGGCCGAGCACGGATTCCGTCTGCGGATTGCAACCAAGTACCATCGGCTGGTGCGGGAATTCCTGCGCGACCACGGCGTTGCGGACTACCAGCTGGTCGACAGCCAGGGCGCGACCGAAGGCACGGTCAAGAACCTGACTGCCGAAGCCGTGGCCGACATCACCTCGACCGGCGAGACGTTGCGCGCCAATCACCTGAAGCTGCTGTCAGACGGGTTGGTACTGAAATCGCAGGCCACGTTGTTCAAGTCGCGCGCCGCGCCGCTGTCGGACCAAGACCGCAAGCGGCTGGACCAGTTGATCGATCTGTTGCAGGTCTGAGATCAGCGGACGCCGATCTCGGCAAGCGCGGCAGCAAGCTCGCTTGGAATGTCATCGTCTTTTTGACCAGAGCCGCGCAGGTCTGCGGGGCTGTCTTCCGGTTTCAGATACCGCCAGCCTTGAAACGGGCGCTTCAACGCGGTGGCCGTGCGGATCAGCCCCGGTTCCAGCACGATGGCGCAACGCCGGATACCATCTGCGCCGATGACCTCTTCCAGCCCCGTAATCCGCTGGCGGCATTGGATCGCGCCCTTGATGACCCAGTAAATCGATCCGCCGTTCAGGATCTCGGCCCCGCGTTTGGGCCACATGCGCGTGACATGACGCGGGATGCCGTCCGCCCAGCGTTCATGCGCCGTGGCTTGCCACGCTTCCAGCGATTCAACGCTTTCCGAGCCGACAGACAGTTTTACGAGGTTTACGAACTTATCCACAGATTCCCCCACATCGAAAGCAGGATATGGTAGTGGATTCGGGGATCGCTTCAAGGTATTGTGGAATCCTCTTTTCGAACAGGATGTCTGGGAATCACTGCATGAGCCGTTTCGCCGCCCCCATCGCCGAGTCCATCTGGGACATGAAATACCGCTTCAAGCAGGCGGACGGGACGCCGATCGACAAGACGGTTGAGGATTCATGGCGCCGGATTGCCCGCGATCTGGCGGCGCAGGAAAAAGAGCCGAAAGTCTGGGAAGACCGTTTCTATGCTGCTCTTGAGGATTTCAAATACCTGCCGGCGGGCCGGATCACCGCCGGCGCTGGCACCGCGCGCAATGTGACGCTGTTCAACTGTTTCGTGATGGGCACGATCCCTGATTCGATGGGTGGTATCTTCGACATGCTGAAAGAGGCCGCGCTGACCATGCAACAGGGCGGTGGCATCGGTTACGATTTCTCGACCATTCGGCCACGCGGCGCGGATGTGAAAGGGGTCGCGGCAGATGCGTCGGGGCCGTTGTCCTTCATGGATGTCTGGGACGCGATGTGCCGCACGATCATGTCCGCCGGGTCTCGGCGCGGGGCGATGATGGCGACGATGCGCTGCGATCACCCTGATATCGAGGCCTTCATCACCGCGAAGTCCGACCCCGCCCGCCTGCGCATGTTCAACATGTCGGTTCTGGTCACCGACCCCTTCATGGAAGCGGTCAAGGCGGACGGACCATGGGAGTTGAAGTTCGGCGACCGGGTCTATCACACGGTTCAGGCGCGTGACCTGTGGAACAAGATCATGCAGTCGACTTTTGACTATGCCGAACCCGGTGTCATCTTCATCGACCGGATCAACCAGCTGAACAACCTCAACTATTGCGAACAGATCGCGGCGACCAACCCCTGCGGTGAACAGCCCCTGCCACCCTATGGCGCCTGCCTTCTGGGGTCGATCAACCTGGCGCGGCTGGTCTCTAACCCGTTCGAGGACGGGGCCGATATCGACAATGACGCCCTGGCTGACCTCGTGGCGGTTGCGGTGCGAATGATGGACAACGTGGTTGATGCTTCGCGCTTTCCGCTGCCCGAACAGGCCGCCGAGGCTCAGGCCAAGCGCCGGATCGGGCTGGGCGTGACGGGCCTGGCTGATGCGCTGTTGATGATGGGGCTGCGCTATGGCTCGCCCGAGGCCGCTGAACAGACCGAGCGCTGGCTGCACGCCATTGCCCGCGCGGCCTATCTGGCGTCGGTCGATCTGGCCAAGGAAAAAGGCGCCTTCCCGCTGTTTGACCGCGACAAATATCTGTCGGGTGGGCTGGTCCAGCACCTTGACGACGACGTGAAGGCCGCGATTGGCGAACACGGTATCCGCAACGCGCTTCTGACCTCGATCGCACCGACCGGGACGATCTCGCTTTACGCCGGGAACGTGTCATCGGGGATCGAACCGGTCTTTGCCTATGCCTACACGCGCAAGGTGCTGCAGAAGGACGGATCGCGGACCGAGGAAGAGGTCGTCGATTATGCGGTTCAGATGTGGCGCGACAAGTTCGGCGATGCCGACCTGCCCGACTATTTCGTCAATGCCCAGACTCTGGCCCCGACCGATCACGTACGGATGCAGGCCGCAGCACAGAAATGGGTGGATTCGTCGATCTCGAAAACCATCAACTGCCCCGAGGACATCAGCTTTGACGCCTTCAAGGACGTTTACATGCAGGCCTGGGACACTGGCTGCAAGGGCTGCACGACCTACCGTCCGAACGATGTGACAGGAAGTGTTCTGGCAGTCAGCGAGAAAGAGGACCAGGCACCGGGCGAGAACCTCGCCGACCATGTGACCGATGGTGAAGTTATCTACATGTCCGAGCCGCTGGAGCGGCCGAAATCACTGGAAGGCGCGACTTACAAGCTGAAATGGCCCGACAGCGAACATGCGATCTATCTCACCGTGAATGATGTTGTGATCAATGGACACCGCCGCCCGTTCGAAGTCTTCATAAATTCCAAGAACATGGAACACTACGCCTGGACACTGGCGCTGACGCGGATGATCTCGGCGGTTTTCCGGCGTGGGGGCGATGTGTCTTTTGTGGTTGAGGAACTGAAAGCCGTGTTCGACCCGCGCGGCGGGGCGTGGATGGAAGGCAAATACATCCCGTCGATCCTTGCCGCGATTGGCGGTGTGATCGAGCGTCACATGATCTCGATCGGCTTCATCGAGGGGGAAGGCATGGGGCTGAAATCCGACCCGAAGGCACAGGTCATGGCGGTTGGCGAAACACCACGCGGCAAGGCCTGCCCGTCTTGCGGCCAGTATGATTTGCAGATGGTTGAGGGCTGCATGACCTGCATGAGCTGCGGACACAGCAAATGCGGCTAGGAATGATGTGCGGCGGGCGAAATATGCCCCCGCTATTCACCTTATTTTGCCCCACTGTTGCCTGAATGACTCGGTTTCCTGACAACCAAGGGTAGGCGCGTCGCGCCCGGTTTGGTAGTTTGCCCCTCGCTGGGGAGAGAACGGGATTTTGAGAATGTTGGGCCGTATTGCCTCTGTTTTTCTTGTGTTGTTGTGCTTCGCCGGCGCGGTCAGTGCCCAAGACCGGCAGAACATCGGCTATGGCCGCCTGATAACCAACGATCTGATCGGCGACGGCCACGACCGCTGGCGTACCGGAGCCATCGTTTCAAGCCGGGTACGCGGCTATGACTGGACCGGCGGTCTTCCGACGACACCTGGAGAGTTGATCGAACTTCGCTGGCGCGCCGAGATCATCTCGCCGGCGAACCTGTCTGCGTTCGATCCGACAGATCGCCGCTATGCCGGGACGCTGGGCTTTGGCGCCTTTACCCATTGGGATGCCGCCGGGTTCGATTTCAAGTTGGGTGCGGAGCTGGCCTTGATCGGTCCGATGACACGGCTTGATGATTTTCAGGTCTTTGTACATGAAACCTTCGGTATGGTGCCGCCGTCCGATGCGGTTGTTGCCAACCAGATTGGCAACCGGGTCATGGGCAATGCCGAGTTTGAGGTTGGCCGCAATGTTTTCCTGGGGGACTCGGTCACGCTGCGCCCATTCGTGTCGGGGGCCGTCGGACCAGAAGACATGCTGCGCGCCGGTGTTGACCTGATCGTCGGCAAGGTCGGACGCGGAGAATTGATGCTGCGCGATCCCGTCACTGGTCACCATTATCGCGCGATCCGATCCGGCGCCGAGGGGTTCAGCCTGGTGCTTGGTGCGGATGTTGCCAAGGTTTTCGACAGCGTTTATCTGCCCGAGTCTCAGGGCTATCAGTTGACGGATAACCGGCCTCGTGTGCGTGCGGGCCTTTTCTGGCAGGGCGAAAAAAGCTCGGTGTTTTATGGCGCAAGCTGGCTTGGGGAAGAGTTCGAAGGCCAGGCCGACAGCCAGATCGTGGGCGCAATCCGCTTGAACTTGCACTTCTAACACACTGTGTGGCAAAGCGAATCTGACGCTGATTAGGGTCTTTTCAGGGTGATTCGCCTCTGCTAACCTTGCTGCAATAAAAAAGACTAAAGGCAGGTTATCAGGCAATGAGGACGGGCTTTCGTGGCACGTTCGTCATCTCCTGGTCACAGACAGAACTGGACGGTCAAAGGGCTGCACCGATGCAGGCGCTACAAATGGGCGCGGCGTGGTCCTGGCATGGGGATGCTGTTCGAGTGGACGGTCCCGGTGAACTGTTGCGGCTGGATGGGGCAGAAGGCGAGGCGGACGTTCGCAAACGGGCGGCGCGCATGGTGCATCGGCTGGTTGGGGCAGCGATGGACGGTGCAAAGACGCTTGCTGATTCCGCAATCGATACCGGAGTTGAGCATGAACCGCTGCTGGATGGCGGTTTTGTAGTAACCGACGGGTCGCGCAGCTATGGCGTCACCGCGATCCCGGTGGCGGGCAATCGGCCGCTGTTGATGTTTATCGACGAACTGCCGCCCCGCAATGTGCCGCTATGGGTGGTGCATCAATCCCTCGACAACCTGTTGCCGAAATCTGCGTCGCAGCTGGATGGCGGAGTGATCTGTTTTACCCCCGGCACTGTGATCGCAACACCTGACGGTCCGCGTCGGGTTGAAACCCTGCGCGAGGGCGATCGCGTTTCGACAAAGGACAATGGCGCACAAGAGGTGGTCTGGATCGGCAGTCGCAAGATGACCGGCGCGCGCTTGTTCGCGATGCCACGCCTGCGCCCGATCCGCATCCGCGCAGGCGCACTGGGGATAGAGCGCCCGGATGACGAGCTTGTGGTCTCACCCGAGCATCGCCTGTTGATCGAAGGCCCTGTCGCCCGTGCGCTGTTCAACACCCCGGAGGTCATGGTCGCCGCCCGCGAACTGGTCAACGATCACAGCGTGATTGTCGATCACCAGATGAAGACGGTCACCTATGTCCACCTGCTGCTGCCCAATCATGAGGTGCTTTGGGCCAATGGCGTGGAAACCGAGAGCTTTCATCCGGTAAGTGCCTCGCTTGCGGCGCTTCAGGACAGTGACCGGGAACGTCTGCTGCGGCTGATGCCGGAACTGGGGCAGGACCCGCACAGCTATGGTGGATTTGCCCGGCGTTTCCTCAGCGCCTCCGAAGCGGCGATCCTTCAGCACGAGGCGGCCTGATCCGAATGACCAGAGTGGGGCGATTGGACTAGTTGCGCCCGAACAAGCAACCGGTGTGAATACCCATTTGCCGACCCCAATAGGGTTTCCGGTCGGATTTACGCAGTTGCCGGTCCAGATCGACAACGGCCTGCCGCGCTTCTCCGGGAGGTGCGATTGCCAGAAAAACGGGGATCCATGCCAGATGCGTGCCCCAGCCCTGTGCCCGCATGATTGACCTGGCTTGATCTGACGGGTCGCCTGATGTCTTGACCTTCTTGCTACCGTTTGCCGAAACATTTGCGGCATGACGTCCGACAGCGTCATAGAGTGTGAGCCCCTTGGATTGCAGGCCAAGCGCGTCATACCCATTCAGGCGCAGGACGGCTGCAGCGCCGACAACGTGGTGCATGACCTCGTTATTGTTGCGTATGTCACTTGAAAAGCGCCCCTGCCGATCAAAGGATTTGGCGGCGCGCTGGAATTTTGACGCCGCAGTCTTGAATCCTCGGCTGTCGCCAATCGCAGCGGTCCACATGACGTCCGAACTGGCCAGCGCCATCTTGTGATCTTTTGAATTGGCCTTCTTCCGAGCGTTTTTCCGCAAAACCCCAACCCAACGGTCAATCTCGCGCAGTTCGTCCGGGCTGAGCTTTCCCCGGCTACGAAGATAGGAAACCGAATATGCAACGGATTTGGTGATTATCGCCGAGACAAACGCCGGGCTGGACCCGCCCGGACCTTCAAAATCAAGCCTTGTGAATGCATTGCCCCGGCTGGCCGTCAAAAGCCGCGCTTTCAGTTTTTCATCACTTGCCCGACCTCGGGCCGCTGCGTTCAGATGTGCTGCTGAATGGCTGATGAATTCCACGCCGCCTCCCGGCGTGTTAGGCCATTTGTGACCTTGTACCGTGGTGTTGAATTTCTCAGCTCCATATGTGGATGAGAAACTGCTGCAGCCGCTGGAACTCGCGTTTGTGGTTGACCAGAGTTTTGGCGCCGACTGGGCTTGTGCGGCTGTGTTTGCGCCGATCAGGACCAAAGCGGCGACCGCCAGGGGAAGGCGTGCAATGACTTTCATTGAAATGACTCCCGTTTGAAAAGAAACCAAGGATACGCCGATTCGCAAAAACTGAGGAATCCGTCGGAATACTCGCGGATTTCCGTTGACTCTGCACAAACTCACCGTATAAGCGCGGCTTCATTGGTGTTGGTGGCCCCCGCAAGGGGATGCCTGTCATGTCGGCCAAATCCGGCAAGAGGACAACGCCCTTCGAAACCTGAACGAAGGAGATCAGCCGTGACCAAACGCACGACTGCCAAGTACAAAATTGACCGCCGGATGGGTGAAAACATCTGGGGCCGTCCGAAATCCCCCGTCAACAACCGTGAATACGGCCCGGGCCAGCACGGTCAGCGCCGCAAAGGTAAACTGTCGGATTTCGGTATCCAGCTGCGCGCCAAGCAAAAGCTGAAAGGTTACTACGGTGACCTGACCGAGAAACAATTCCGTCGCATCTATGGCGAAGCCGAGCGTGTTAAAGGCGACACCGGTGAAAACCTGATCGGCCTGCTGGAACGCCGCCTGGACGCGGTTGTCTATCGCGCCAAGTTCGTACCGACCGTTTTCGCCGCACGTCAGTTCGTGAACCACGGCCACGTCAAGGTGAACGGCAAGCGCGTCAACATCCCGTCTTACCGCGTGAAAGAGGGCGACGTGATCGAGGTTCGTGACAAGTCCAAGCAAATGGCTGTCCTTCTGGAAGCCGTGCAACTGGCCGAGCGTGACGTGCCCGACTACATCGACGCCGACCACTCGAAAATGACCGCGACCTTCGTGCGCACCCCGTCGCTTTCGGATGTGCCTTACCCGGTCATCATGGAACCGAACCTGGTGGTTGAATTCTACGCGAAGAACTGATCTTCGCCGACATACCAAGTCTTTTGGAAACCCGCCCTTTCGTGGCGGGTTTTCTTTTTTTCGTAGGGCAACAGCCTGGATTCAGCGATTGTCTTGTGACGTTTCGAAATAGGACCAGGCAACGATCGTTGCGTTCGCGCCACAACACTGGACGGTCAAACAAGCCTGACTGCGCGGAAGCTCTGGACAATGCGAGAATTGCGCTAGATTTGAGAGACAGTATTCTACTTTCTTGGTCCAGTTTTCGGAGATTTTCGAATGAGACTCATTTCCATGGTCACCGCCGCCGTGCTTGCGCTGACAGCAACCACGTCGATTGCGCAAGACGCCGTAAGCGGCGATATTAAGCAACGCCAGCAAGAACAGGGCGAAATCAACAACGGCACAAACCCGACTTTGTTGACCACAAAATTCGGCCTTCAATACGAAGGTTACAGCCCCCGCACCGGGTCAAATTTCGGTCTGGCCGAGATGTTCGTGACGGTTCCCTTTGGCGAAACCAAAAATATGGCGCTGGAGTTTACGCTGCCTTTTGCCAACAGCCCATTGGACGATAGCCACGATCTGGGCGACATCAGCGCCAAATTCATTCACGTTCTCAGCGTGACACCGACAAACGGCATGGCCTATACCGCAGAGCTGTTCCTGGACACCGCATCGCGGGCCGACATCGGCAACGGTCAGCCCGTGCTTGAGATGAGCGGGTTCTATGCGTTCTTCCTGGAGAACGGTTCGATTTTCGCACCGGCTGTTGTTCAGACCATGGGACTCGGTGGCACTGGTTTTGCCAATGACATCAATACCACCACGGTTGACTTCTATTATGTGCCCAAGCTGCCCAACCCCAAGTTCTTCATGACGCTTGACCCGGCGCTGGTCTACGACTGGACCACGGATGAGGGCTTTGCCAGCCTGCAAGTGACAATGGGCATGCTGACCGGCAAGCTGTGGGGCGGTGACAGTCAGGTGTTCATCAAGCCGGGCATTTACGCCGGCGAAAACCGCCCAATCGACTTCTCGCTTCAAGTCGGTTTCAAGTTGCTGAACTTCTGAACCGTACCCGTCAGAAACTGCCTGAACAAAGAAACCCCGCCGGATGATTTTCCGGCGGGTTTTTTCTTGCCTGATGCCGGGTTTGGCGACATGAGAGGCCATTGTCATTTCCGTTTGCCCGGACCCGGGCAGGCGTGCCCAGATGAAGGAACAGGCACATGACCACCTACCCCGTTTATGGCCGGATCGACGGCCCTGTCGTTATCATTGGCTTCGGCTCGATCGGCCGCGGGACCCTGCCGCTGATCGAGCGCCATTTTGATTTTGATGCCAAGAAGCTTGTCGTGATCGACCCCGATGCCGGGTCTCACACATTCCTCAGCCAGCGCAAGATCCGGCACGAGCAGGTGGCGCTGACACCAGAAAACTACCGAGAGGTTCTTGGCGGTCTCTTTGCAGAAGGGCAGGGGTTCTGCGTCAATCTCAGCGTCGATACCTCGTCGCTGGATATCATGAAATTCTGCCGCGAGATCGGTGTGCTTTATATCGACACCGTGGTCGAACCCTGGGCGGGTTTCTATTTCGAAACCCAGAACAACGCCGAACGCACCAACTATGCCCTGCGCCAGAAAGTGCGGGACGAGAAGGCCGCCAATCCCGGTGGCACCACCGCAGTCAGTTGCTGTGGCGCAAATCCCGGCATGGTGTCGTGGTTCGTGAAAGAGGCGCTCTTGACTCTTGCCCGTGACACCGGCCGCGACGTTGCCGCGCCCGACAGCCGCGAAGGTTGGGCCGAGTTGATGCAGGAGCTTGGCGTTAAAGGCGTCCACATCGCCGAGCGTGACACACAGGCCCGCCGACAGCCGCGTCCGCGAAACGTGTTTGTCAACACGTGGTCGGTCGAAGGCTTCATCGCAGAAGGGTTCCAGCCCGCCGAACTCGGCTGGGGCACGCATGAGACATGGTTTCCGGAAAACGGCTATTCTCATGACTCCGGCTGTCAGGCCGGGATCTGGCTGGACCGGCCTGGCGCGATCACCCGCGTCCATACATGGTGCCCGACACCGGGTCCGCAATTCGGCTTTCTCGTCACTCATAACGAGGCGATCTCAATCTCGGATTACTATACGGTCGGCGATCCGGCGGCGCCGGATTTCCGTCCAACCTGCCACTATGCTTATCATCCGTCCGACGATGCGGTCCTGTCGCTGCACGAGATGTTCGGATCGGGCCGTCAGCAGCAGAAACACCACATCCTGACCGAAGACGAGATCGTCGAGGGCATCGACGAGTTAGGCGTGCTGCTTTACGGGCATGAAAAGAATGCGCTGTGGTTCGGGTCGCGCCTGTCCAATGACGAAGCAAAAGAACTAGCGCCCTATCAGAACGCCACGGGGCTTCAGGTTACCTCGGCAGTGCTGGCGGGCATGGTCTGGGCGCTGGAAAATCCCCAGGCCGGGATCGTCGAGTCGGATGAGATGGACCACGCCCGATGTCTTGAGGTTCAGCGCCCTTACCTTGGCCCGGTTGAGGCGCATTACACCGACTGGACCCCGCTTCAGGATCGGTGGGAGCATTTCCCCGAGGATATCGACGAAACCGACCCCTGGCAGTTCCGCAACGTGCTGGCCAGCTGAGAACTTGGTCCCGCCCGGCTGTTCCGGGCGGGTCTTTCCAGCCGAGGGCGCGCGAATTGATGCGCCGGGGCGACAGAGATGAATTTTGCGACAGTCGAACGACCGGTTCTGTCTTTCCTCTGGTTCGGCCTGCGGCTAGTAAGCCCCGACAAGGAGATTTCTCGATGACGAAAATAGTTCCGCAACCCGGTATCATGGACATCGCGCTGTACGTGGGCGGCCAATCCCATGTCGAGGGCGTCGCGGACGTGGTCAAACTGTCGTCGAACGAAAACCCCTATGGCTGTTCCGATGTGGCCAAGTCCGTCTATTCCAAGTCGGGGCTGGACCTGCATCGTTATCCCTCGACCGACCACGCATCGCTGCGCGCTGCGATCGGCGATGTACATGGGCTTGACCCCGACCGGATCATCTGCGGTGCGGGCTCGGACGAGGTGTTGCAATTCATCGCCCAGGCCTATGCCGGCAAGGGTGACGAGGTAATCTATACCGAACACGGCTTCTCGATGTATCCGATCCTGGCCAAAATGGTTGGTGCGAAACCCGTCGTCGTGCCGGAACGCGAACGCGTGGTCGATGTCGATGCGATCCTGGCCGCCTGCACCCGGCGGACCAAGATCGTGTTCATCGCCAATCCCGGCAACCCGACCGGGACGATGATCGGTGGAAACGAGGTCGCGCGCCTGGCCGATGGCCTGCCCAAGGGGGCGATCCTGGTCCACGACGGTGCCTATACAGAATATGTCGAAGGTCACGACGGCGGTGCCGCGCTGGTCGAGTCCCGCGATAACGTGATCATGACCCGGACCTTTTCCAAGATCTACGGTCTGGGCGGATTGCGTATCGGCTGGGGCTACGGCCCGAAAGAGATCATCGACGTGCTGAACCGGGTCCGCCAGCCGTTCAACCTGTCCACGGTCCAGCTGTCGGTCGCCGAAGCTGCAGTCAAGGATCAGGACTTCGTCGCCAAGTGCCGTGCTGACAACGCCAAGTGGCGGGCCTGGCTTGCCGAGGCGCTGATGGAGCATGGGGTGCCGTCCGACACGTCGACGGCCAACTTCATCCTTGCACGGTTCTCGGATCGGGCCGAAGCAGAGGCCTGTGACGACTTCTTGAAGGCGCAGGGCGTGATCGTGCGCCGGGTGACCGGATATGGCCTGCCGAACTGCCTGCGGATCACCGTCGGGGACGAGGCATCGTGCCGCCGGGTGGCCCATATCGTCGGGCAGTTCAAAGGCGACACCGCATGACGGCGCCGGTTTACAACCGCGTTGCCCTGATCGGGCTTGGGTTGATTGCCTCTTCGATGTTCTGGGCGATCAAGCGCGGTGGGCTTGCAAATGAGGTCACCGGATACGCCCGGTCCGAGGCCACACGCGAAACGGCCCGCCGGATCGGACTGTGCGACGAGGTTTGCGACAGCGCCGCGGACGCGGTCCGGGATGCTGATCTTGTCGTCCTGTGCGTTCCAGTCGGGGCAATGGCCTCGGTCGCAGCCGATATCGCCCCGCATCTGAAGCCCGGCGCGACGGTTTCGGATGTTGGCTCGGTCAAACGCGCTGTGATCGACGCGGTTGGCCCGCATCTGCCCGAAACGGTCCATTTCATTCCGGCTCACCCGTTGGCCGGGACCGAGCATTCCGGCCCCGAATCCGGTTTCGCCGAACTCTTCGACAACCGCTTCACCCTGCTTGTGCCCGTCGATGGCACCGAACCGGCAGCCACTTCGCAGCTGCGCGCATTGTGGGAAGGAATGGGCGCAAATGTTGAGGAAATGGACGCTGACCACCATGACCTGGTCTTGGCGGTCACAAGCCACGCGCCGCACCTGATCGCCTATACGATGGTCGGCGTCGCAGATGATTTGCGCCGCGTGACCGATAGTGAAGTGATCAAGTACTCGGCTGCGGGTTTCAGGGATTTCACCCGGATCGCCGCCAGCGACCCCACCATGTGGCGCGACGTGTTTCTGAACAACAAGGAAGCCACGCTTGAGATCCTTGGTCGCTTCACGGAAGAGTTGTTTGCGTTGCAACGGGCTATCCGCACCGGGGACGGTGATCAGCTGTTTGACTATTTCACCCACACGCGGGCGATCCGTCGGGGGATCATCGAAGCGGGCCAGGATACGGCCGCGCCCGATTTTGGTCGGTCCGGCAAGAAAACGTGAAACGGCTGGCGGCCATAACCGCCACAGCTCTGCTGGCGACGGTCGCGGCAGCCAATGCGCCGGATCGCTCGCTGCGCCCGGTCGCACGCGAGGACGTCTTTCCTGTCGCGCTGCCCAGCCTTGCCCCCAACGTGTCCCTGCGCCCGGTTCTGCGTCCACGTGGAATTGCTGATACAAAACCGTGGCAAGGCGGGACGAATACAGTTGCGGCGTCAGTGGCATCAGCTTCGACCGCGGCAGTGGTGACCGCGCCGAAACCACGGAATACAGCGCCCCCAGCTACACCCGCAGCGCTTCCAGTCGGCCGGGATGCCGCCGAATCCGGGGCGGTGGGTCGCACAACTTCTGCTCCGCGCAAAGTCGCGCGTTCGGGCCCCGGCGCAGTCTGCAAGGACCGTGATCTGCAGGGCGTCGTGATCGGCAATGTCCCCGGCAAGATGAACGGTTGCGGAATCAAGTCGGGCGCGGTCCGGCTTTATTCGGTGTCGGGCGTGACCCTCTCGACCCCGGCGGTCATGGAATGCCAGACGGCAAAGGCGCTGAAGTCCTGGGTCGACAATGGTGCCAGGAAATCCGTGGGCCGGTTTGGTGGTGGTATCGAGGAACTGAAGGTTGCGGCGGGGTATTCCTGCCGGACCCGCAACAACAAGAGTGGTGCCAAGATCTCGGAACACGGCAAAGGGCGGGCCATCGACATCTCGGCGGTCAAACTGGTGGATGGCAGTCATATTTCGGTGCTTGATGACTGGGGCAAGGGCAAACGCGGGCGTATCCTGGCCAAGATGCACAAATCCGCCTGCGGCCCGTTCGGAACGGTCCTTGGTCCAAAAGCCGACCGCTATCACAAGGACCATTTCCACTTTGACGTGGCGCGCTATCGCAGCGGACCCTACTGCCGTTAGGCCCTTCCCATTGCCTGAAATACCTCGGGGAGATTGAGGGGCGGCGCCCCTCATCCAAAAAACCTGTGCGCCGCAGGCGCTCCATTTGATAGCCTGAGGTGGCAGAGGTCAGGAGGTCGACATGCTGAAATCGGTCATCGCGGGATTGCTTCTTCTTACGGCAGGGGCGGCTGTGGCGCAGGAGGCCGCGGACAGCGTCGCGCCCGAAAGCGCGACCCGGACCGGGGCGACGCAAATCGGCTTGTTGCGCGCGGCGCAAACGGCCAAGGACGCGGGACAGCCTGTCACCGCGGAAAACTGGATGGTGGCCGCCGCCCATCCGCTTGCCGTGGCCGCAGGCGCGCGGGTGTTGTCCGAGGGCGGCACCGCTGCGGATGCAATGGTGGCGGTGCAGGCGGTCCTGGGTCTTGTCGAGCCGCAAAGCTCGGGTCTGGGAGGCGGCGCCTTTCTTCTGTGGTACGACGCGGCAACTGGCTTGCTCACGACGCTGGACGGTCGGGAGACCGCGCCTCTGGCTGCTACGCCTCGGCTGTTTCTGGACAGCGACGGCGAACCTCTGGGGTTCTTCGATGCGGTGATCGGCGGGTTGTCGGTTGGTGTGCCCGGCACCCCGAAACTGATGGAAGAGGTGCATCGTCGCTGGGGGCGCCTTTCCTGGCCCGACCTTTTTGACGAGGCTATCGACCACGCAAAAAACGGATTCGCCGTGTCACCTCGCATGGCGGCATCTGTGGCGCGGGATGCGGCACAGCTGGCGCAGCATCCCGCCACGGCGGACTATTTCCTGCCCGACGGTGTTCCGGTGGCCGAGGGGCACATCCTGAAAAACCCAGCCTATGCCGACAGCCTTACGACCCTTGCCACCATTGGCGCAGCGCCCTTCTACTCGGGCGCGATTGCCAACCAGATCGTGGATGCGGTGCGCGGCGCCAACCGTCCCGGCGCTCTCAGTGCAATTGATCTGGCGCTTTATTCGGTGAAGGAACGCCCGCCCGTCTGCGTGGCTTACCGTGGCCATGAGGTCTGCGGCATGGGGCCGCCGTCTTCCGGCGGGGTTGCCGTGGGTCAGATCCTTGGGCTGCTGGCACCTTTCGACATGGCTGCGTTGGGCCCTGACGATCCGCAAAGCTGGCGCTTGATCGGAGATGCCTCTCGGCTCGCCTTTGCCGACAGGGGGCGCTATCTGGCCGACAGTGATTTTGTGCCTGTTCCGGTCAAGGGGCTGTTGGATCCCGACTACCTGACCACGCGCTCTGGTATGTTGCACCGCGACGACGCTTTGCCGACTGTTGCGCCGGGCGCGCCAGAGTTCGACCACGCGTTGATCTGGGCTGATGATGATGCGATTGAGTATCCGGCGACCTCGCATATCTCGATCGTCGACAGCTATGGCAATGCCCTGTCGATGACCACGACGATCGAGAACGGGTTTGGCAGCCGCGTGATGGCGGCAGGGTTCTTGCTCAACAACGAGTTGACCGATTTCTCGTTCAGGTCGCATCGCGACGGGGTGCCGGTTGCGAACCGCGTCGAACCGGGCAAACGGCCGCGATCGTCCATGGCGCCGACGATCGTGTTGAAGCATGGCAGGCCTGTAATCGTTGCTGGGTCGCCGGGTGGAAGCTCGATCATTGGTTATGTGGCCAAGACCCTGATCGCGATGATCGACTGGGGATTGGATCCGCAACAGGCGGTTTCGTTGCCCAACCGGATCAACCGCTTTGGCACCTATTCTGTTGAGGATGACGCGCTGGTCCCCGACCTTGAGGCGCTGGGATACAAGGTCCGGCAGGTCGACATGAATTCGGGTCTGCACGTGATCGCGATTGGTTCGGGCGGGCCTCGAAAACTGTCTGGCGGAGCGGACCCCCGTCGCGAAGGGTTGGCTTTTGGCAATTGACCCCGCCGATCTGATTGACCGCCGTGCCTTGAACGCTTAACTCGTTTAGCAAGCCACAACAATTGGGAGGATGATCCATGGCCAAGGTTGCAAATCTGCCGCGCAACGAAACCGGTATTTCTGCGGCACTGGGCATTCTCAAGCAGAAATTTGGTGAGAAACTGCAAACCGGGCAGTCGGTGCGCGAGCAACATGCCCATACCACCACTTGGATCCCGAACCAGCCCGCCGACGCTGTGGTGTATCCGCAATCGACCGAAGAAGTTGCCGAGATCGTCAAGATCTGTGCCGAACACAAGGTTCCCGTGATCGGTTTCGGCACCGGTACTTCGCTTGAGGGGCACGTGAACGCGCCGGCCGGCGGCATCTGCGTCGACATGAGCGAGATGAACCAGATCCTTGCCGTTCATCCCGAAGACCTGGACTGTGTGGTGCAGCCGGGGGTGACGCGGGAGCAGCTGAATACCTACCTGCGTGATCAGGGGCTTTTCTTTCCCATCGACCCGGGTGCCAATGCGTCGCTTGGGGGAATGACCGCAACTCGCGCCAGCGGCACCAATGCGGTCCGCTATGGCACCATGCGCGACAACGTTATCGCGCTTGAGGTGGTCACGCCGCAGGGTGAGATCATCCGCACAGCCACCCGCGCCAAGAAGACCAGTGCAGGCTATGACATGACCCGGCTATATGTCGGGTCCGAGGGCACCCTGGGCCTGGTCACCGAGATCACCCTGCGACTGCAGGGCATCCCCGAGGCGATGTCGTCTGCACGTTGTTCGTTCGAAACCGTCGACGCCGCGTGCCAGGCGGTGATGATGACCATTCAATACGGCATCCCCGTCGCCCGGATTGAACTTCTGGATGCGCTGGCGGTGCAGGCGGTGAATGGCCATTCCAAGCTGGACCTGCCCGAGACGCCCCTGCTTTTGCTGGAGTTCCATGGATCGGAAAACTCGGTCGCGGAACAGGCGGAACTGTTCGGCTCTATCGCCGAAGATGTTGGCGGCACCGGTTTTGAATGGACCGCCAACGCCGAAGAACGCAACAAGCTGTGGCAGGCGCGGCATGATTTCTACTGGGCGTCGATGGCGCTCAAACCCGGCTGTTCCGCCCACGCAACCGATGCCTGTGTGCCGATTTCCCGCCTCGCCGATTGTGTCAATGCCGCCGTCGCCAAGGCGCAGGAACTTGGATTGTTCGCACCTCTGGTCGGCCATGTCGGGGATGGGAATTTCCACATCTCGCCCATCGTCGACAAGGACAACCCGAAAGAGCGCGCCGCAGCTGAGGACTTTACCCGCTGGCTGGCTGAAACCGCGATCTCGATGGGCGGCACATGCACTGGTGAACACGGGATCGGGCAGGGCAAACAGGATTACCTGCGCCCTGAACTGGGCGGCACTGTGGACTTGATGAAGACGATCAAGCGGGCGCTGGACCCGGACAACATCATGAACCCCGGCAAGATCTTTCGCCAGGACTAAGGTGGGTCAGTATCCCGTTTCGGGGTCAACGAGGTAAAGAAGCGGCTCGCCCGCTTCGCCGCGCCGGACGTTTTCGGCAATCACCTCTGAGGCGGTTTTTGGCCGGGTCTCGGCAGCGATGTGCGGCGTGACCGTGACCTTGGGATGGCTCCAGAACGGGTGGTCGCCGGGCAGCGGTTCGACGCGAAAGACGTCCAGCGTGGCATGTGCGATTTGGCCCGTGTCCAGCGCTGCCAAAAGCGCGCCATCGTCGATCAGCGGGCCTCGGCCGGGATTGATGATGATCGCGCCCTTGGGCATCAGCGCCAGCGTTTCGGCATTAATGACGTTCTCAGTGTCCGGTGTCTTGGGCAGCAGCAGGACAAGGATATCCGCCGTCGCCAGCGCTTGCCTCAGCCCGGCCTCACCACTGAGGCAATGGACAAGGTCGTCCTGTTTCTGCGTCCGACTCCAGCCGGTGACCGGAAATCCCAATTGCGCCAGTGCTCGCCCGCAGGCCATGCCCAGCTTACCCACCCCCAAGACCGTGACGCGCCGGTCGCCGGCCAACGGTGGGATGACCGGATCCCATGTGCCGTCCTGATTGAGGATCTGGCGGTCCATGCCAAGGTGATGGCGCAGCGTGTGTCCGACGACCCATTCGGTCATGGATTGCGTCAGCCCGTGATCCACCATGCGCGTCAGGGGCATCGTCAAGGTCGCATTGCCGACAATTGCCTCGACTCCGGCCCAGATGTTCAACACCGCCTTGCAGCGGGTATAGGGCGTGAAATCCTGCACGTCGCCATTTGGGGCATAAACGATGTAGTCAACGTCGCCCGGCGCAAAATCGCGACGCAGATCGACAGACAGTCCCTTGTCGCGGAACGCTGCCTTGAGAGTGGCTTCGTAGGTTGGCCAGCGTTCTTCGCGGGCGGCAAACAGGACGTTAATCATGTTGCGAAAATTCCGTCCATATCGGCGAAACCCTTGACCTCGATCGGATTGCCGAACGGGTCGCGGAAGAACATCGTGGATTGTTCACCCGGTTCACCGGCGAAGCGGGTGAAGGGTTCCAGCACGAAATCGACCCCTTTGTCGCGCAGCCGCTGGGCCAGTTCGTCCCACTCAGGTTTTGGCAGGATCACCCCGAGATGCGGCATCGGCACCAGATGATCTCCGACATGACCGGTATTGGCGGTCTGGAACGGTGCGCCCAAATGAAGCGATATCTGGTGACCGAAAAAGTTGAAGTCGACCCAGGTTTCAGTGCTGCGCCCCTCAGCACACCCCAGAACGTCGCCATAAAACGCCCGCGCCTGATCGAGATCGCCGACGTTGTAGGCCAGATGGAAAACCGACATCCGATGTCTCCTGTTTGCTGATTTGCCCCACTCGGGCCATATCGCGGCGGGAAAGGCAACCCTTGTGGCCCAGCAAATGAAAAAGGGCGCCGAAACCGGCGCCCTTTCCCGAATTCCCGGAAGGGAGGCGTGATTACATCATGCCGCCCATGCCGCCCATGCCGCCCATGTCGGGCATGCCGCCACCGGCGCCTTCTTTGGCGGGCTTGTCGGCAACCATGGCTTCGGTGGTGATCAGCAGACCAGCAACCGAGGCAGCGTCTTCCAGTGCGGTGCGGACAACCTTTGCGGGGTCGATCACGCCGAACTTGAACATGTCGCCATATTCCTCGGACTGAGCGTTGAAGCCGAAGGTCACGTCATCGCTTTCGCGGACCTTGCCGGCAACCACGGCACCGTCAACACCTGCGTTCTCGGCGATCTGGCGCAGCGGCGCTTCGATGGCCTTGCGGACGATGGCGATACCTGCGTCCTGATCGGCGTTTGCGCCTTTCAGGTCCAGCAGAGCCTTGCCAGCCTGAACCAGGGCAACACCGCCACCGACGACGACGCCTTCCTGCACGGCTGCGCGGGTTGCGTTCAGCGCGTCATCGACGCGGTCCTTACGCTCTTTCACTTCGACTTCGGTCATGCCGCCGACGCGGATCACGGCAACACCGCCTGCCAGTTTGGCAACGCGCTCTTGCAGCTTCTCGCGGTCATAGTCGGACGAGGTGTCTTCGATCTGGGTGCGGATCTGGGCAACGCGTGCCTCGATCTCGGCTTTGTCGCCAGCACCGTCGACGATGGTGGTTTCGTCCTTGGTGATCTCGATCTTCTTGGCCGAGCCGAGCATGTCCATGGTGACATTCTCAAGCTTCATGCCGAGGTCTTCCGAGATGACCTGACCACCTGTCAGGATCGCGATGTCCTGCAGCATAGCCTTGCGGCGATCGCCGAAGCCCGGTGCCTTGACAGCAGCAATTTTCAGACCGCCGCGCAGCTTGTTGACGACCAGGGTCGCCAGCGCTTCGCCTTCGACGTCCTCGGCGATGATCAAGAGCGGTTTCTGCGACTGGATCACTTGCTCGAGCAGCGGAACCATCGGCTGAAGCGACGACAGTTTCTTCTCGTGCAGCAGGACCATGCAGTCTTCCAGCTCGGCCACCATCTTATCGGCGTTGGTCACGAAATAGGGCGACAGGTAACCGCGGTCGAACTGCATGCCTTCGACGACATCGGTCTCGGTTTCCAGACCCTTGTTCTCTTCAACGGTGATGACGCCTTCGTTGCCAACTTTTTGCATCGCGTCTGCGATCTGGCGACCGATTTCCGCTTCGCCGTTGGCCGAGATGGTGCCGACTTGTGCGACTTCGGCGCTGTCGGTCACTTCGCGTGCAGCAGCTTTGATGCCTTCGACGACTTTCGCGGTGGCAAGGTCGATGCCGCGCTTCAGGTCCATCGGGTTCAGGCCGGCTGCGACCTGTTTCAGACCTTCGCGCACGATGGCTTGTGCCAGAACGGTTGCGGTGGTGGTGCCGTCACCGGCTTCGTCATTGGTGCGGCTGGCGACTTCTTTCACCATCTGCGCGCCCATGTTCTCGAACTTGTCTTCCAGTTCGATTTCCTTCGCGACCGAGACACCGTCCTTGGTGATGCGCGGAGCGCCGAAGGATTTTTCCAGGACCACGTTGCGGCCTTTGGGGCCCAGGGTCACTTTCACCGCATCCGCCAGAATGTTGACGCCTTTCAGCATCTTGTTGCGGGCATCGGTGTCGAATTTCACGTCCTTTGCAGACATTGACGTTCTCCTTGTCTAGATGTTCCGGGTCCGACGATCAGGCAATGATGCCCATGATGTCGGATTCTTTCATGATCAGCAGCTCTTCACCGTCGAGGGTGATTTCGGTGCCGGACCACTTGCCGAACAGGATCTTGTCACCTGCTTTGACGTCCAGCGCGATACGCGCGCCGTTGTCATCACGCAGGCCTTCGCCTACGGCGACAACTTCGCCCTCGGCCGGTTTTTCCTTGGCGCTGTCGGGGATGATCAGCCCGCCTGCGGTTTTTTCTTCGCTTTCTACGCGGCGAACAAGCACGCGGTCATGCAGCGGAGTAAATGCCATTTGTAGGTTTCCCTATGCTAGTTTTGTCTCCCTGACTCCTTCAGCGGAGCCGTTAGCACTCCCAATCGGCGAGTGCTAACGGCGCATAGTTAGGAAGGCCCCGTGCGCGAGTCAACAGGGGTGGTTGAGAAATTTGTACCTATTCCAGCGGCTCGGGGGCGTCATGCGCTTTGCCGGATGAACTCGGCGACCTGGTCCTGGAAGCCTGTGTTCGCGGCAAGGCGGGGCATGCGGCGTTGACGCCCGCGCGCCACAAACAGACCGCTGGCACCATTCATCGCCTCGGGCGGCAGGGCGGCCAAAATCTGTCTGGCTGATGTCTCGGGTTTTTTGAACCACCCGGAAAATGGCCGTACCAGAACGGGAACGCCATCGCCACGTGCCATACCGGTTGCCGTCGGGCCGGGATCGACGGCCCTAAGAAGAATGCCCTCGCTGGCCCATTCCGCCGCGTCGTGGGCGACCATGGCGGCAATCATCGCCTTGGACGTCGCATAGGCGCCCATCATGCCCGGCTTGCCGAAATTGGGTGTGCCCCCCTTGCGCCAGGGGTCTTTTGCCCCGTTGGCAGCGCCCGACGACATGTGAAGCACCACCGATTTTCGGCCCGTATCGGCACCACGCGCCAGGGACGCGCGCAAAGCTTCCTGGATCTGATGAGCGGCCAGGACGTTGCCGTGGACATGCCACTCGATCCCGGCCTCGCTGTGACGCGGTTGGCCACTCAGCACCCCGGCCAGATTGATCAACGCATTCAGCGACGGATGGTCGTGGGATATCTGCGTGAGGGTTGCGGACAAGGACGCGCGGTCCATCATGTCTGCAGCATAGGCCCAAAACGATTGCCCCGGATATTCGTGCATCAACCTTTCACGCAGTTTTTGTGCCTGCGTTTGCTGGCGTGCCATCAGGATCAGATCCCATCCCTGCGATGCCATCTGGTCGACGACCTGTCCCCCGATCCCGCCCGTCACCCCGGAAACCAGCGCCTTCCCCACTTCTGTCATTGTCCAAACCCTTTTGTCGTGAGATAATTCATAGTGAAATTATATACCGTATACACATACACTATATGGATTGCAATGGCTCATGATCTGAGGCACGCGCTTTGCCGTTTTCACCCTCTTTTCTCGCAGTTCATGCGTCGCAGCATGGCTGGATCCGAGACATCGCTTGCCCGCGTTCAGGTGCTACAACTGCTGGACAAGCACGGCAGCACGGCAATGGTTGACATCGCATCTGCCCTGTCAGTGACAAAAAGAAACGTGACGCAACTGGTCGATGGGCTGGAAGCCGAAGCCTGTGTTGCGCGGCAGGCCCACCCCAGCGACCGGCGTGTCACGCTGGTGTCGATAACAGATGGCGGACGCGCAAAGCTGCGAGACGCAGGCGAAAGCCACTTTCGCGCCGTGGATGCCCTGGCCGCGAAACTGCCGCCAGACGATCAGGCGATGCTGGCCAAACTATTGGACAAACTCAGCGATCAGTTGGCAGACGACAGGTCATAAACGCCGCGCGCCACGTTTTCGAACCAGCCGTAGTGGTTGGCGCGCATGATTGTGGTCGCGCGTTTGACACCGGTTTCCCTTGCGACGATGGCCCCTTTGCTGGCCCCATGCAAACGCAGGTAGTCCCGGCACTTCTCGGCATCCTGTCGGTAGGCGGTCACGATCTGGCCGTTGGTACCGCCGGTATTGGGGTCGCCTTCGCGTCGGGCGAACTCTTCCATCAGCTTCCGTGTCTTGGCTGTATTGCGGCGCGGTTTGTAGGGGCGCGGATGGTGGTGAATCTGCACGGACCCATCGGTCAGATCGACCGAAACGATCCCAAGACCCAGGCGCTTGCACAGGCCGATATTGCCTTTGAACATGCGCCAGGCGGCACGCCCCTTCCAGCGCGGAACGGCGACATAAACCTGATCTGACACAGTCTGACGTGTCACCGCCTGGTGTAACAGGGTCAGGGTGAAAGCGGTCTTCAGTTCCACGATCAGCGGCTGACCGTCGCGAACTGCCACGACGTCGGCGTCACGGACCTCGGCCTTGACGTCATAGCCTTCGGCAAGAAGCCAGTTTTTCACAGGGCCATAGAGGTCGGTTTCGCTGATCCGTGCCATGGGCGGACCCTAGCGAAGGGGCGGCGGGCTGCCAATGCCATTACGTGGCTTGGGCAGTTCGGGATTGCAGGCGCGGGGCACTTCGCTACCGTGGGTGGCACCGGCATATACAAGAGGGAGCATCGACATGAACCTGGCCCACAAACTGGTTTTTGCCACCTGCCTATTGGCAAGCCTGTCCGGGCCCGTTCACGCCGCCTGCGAAGGGCCATCCAGTTTTGACAGCCTGTCCGAAGAGGACCAGGCGCGGCTTGAAGAAAAATCTGCCCGCGCCCCGTTTCACGAAGGCATCCTGTGGCAGGTCGAAAAGGGCGGTGTCACGTCCATCATTGTAGGAACGATGCACTTTCCGGATACGCGTCACGCAGCAACAGTTGCCGCCGTCGACCGTTTGGCAGAGGCCCCAACAACCCTGTTTCTCGAACTGACCTCGGATGATCAGCGCGCGTTCCAGACCTATCTTGGTGCTGATCCCAGCCGCACGCTGATCACCGAAGGCCCGTCGCTGATCGACCGATTGGGCGAGGATCTCTGGGCCAAGCTATTGCCCCGGCTGCAAGAGGTCGGATTGCCGCCTTTCATGGCTGCGAAATACCAGCCGTGGCTGTTGGGAACTGTCCTGTCGATGCCAAAATGCGCCTTGGTCGGTTTGCAGGCCGGCGAGCCCGGTCTTGACGTCATGGTCGAGGACTGGGCCGTCAACAAAGGATTGGCGATACGGTCTTTGGACAATGCCGAAGACCTTTTTGACCTGATGGCCGGAGACCCGCTGGACGAGCAGGTCGAGATGCTGAAATGGTCACTGTCGCTTGATTTCGATCTGCATGGCGCAAATGAGCCGGGCACCATTGTTGCGATGTACAGAGATGAAACCCTGCAACTGTTCTGGGAATACACGATCGACAGTGCCTTGGCGCTCATCTCCGATGCAGCGGACAAGCAACGTGCTGCCGATATGTTCGAGGATATTCAGCGCGACCTGATTGACGGTCGTAACCAAGCCTGGGTCGAGGTGCTGGCCCCGGCAATGTCAAAAACACCCTCGGTGGTTGCTGTGGGCGCGTTGCATTTGCCTGGTGGGCAGGGGGTCTTGGCGCTTTTGCGGGATCAGGGGTTTTCGGTCACCCGACTTGCAATTTCTCCGGGCTAATTGCGGCGCACAGGTGGGAACAGCGACATCAGCCGCTGCTCCCCTGGTTTGTTCGGCTATCCCCGGCCGCGACTTTTTCCGGGCAGCGGGATCGGGCGGCGATCCGCGCGATATGTTGCGTTAGCGGATTTTCGTCCCTTGCGCGGGTGTGGGCGGTGGAAGGGATTGCGCGATTGCGGATGCGCCCCCGGAGAAAGTGAATTGCGCAGCGGGGCTGCACCCGCCTTGGCGGGATTATCGGGTTTGTCAGTCATTTGTGACTCCTGAAGACAGGTAAAATAGCCGCAACTTTTGCGGCGGCGATCAGCCAATGGGCTGGATGCATGTGTCCATTGTCAGGGTCCTCCAAGCAGGGTTTCTTCGCCAGAACTGATTGTGGCGGGGCTGGTCGGTCAGGCCGATTTGTCCATTGTCGGGGCACTCCTTGCTTGGTGCGCGCAAACTGGCATGACTCCTATTGTCGGGTCAAGCCATCGCACCCGATCTTCTGTCCGCGACCGATGGTCCTGCCCCTAGTGACAAGCTGCGGGCGGCTCCATATAAGGCGGCAAATTCTGTAGAAAAGATGGATGATTCCGACATGACCATTCAGGTTTTTGGCCACAAATCCCCCGACACCGACTCGACCGGCTCGCCCATTATCTGGGCCTGGTATCTGAATGAAGTGAAGGGTCAGAAAGCCGAGGCAGTGCTTCTGGGTGAACCCAACACCGAAGCGGCCTGGCTTCTGAACAAATGGGACCTGCCCAAGCCCGCGATCATTTCGGATGTGGCAGACGATGCGCAGGTCGTGATTGTCGACACGAACAACCCCGCCGAACTGCCTGCCAATATCAATGGCGCCGATGTGCTGGAAATCATCGACCATCACAAGCTGGTCGGCGGTCTGGAAACCAAGGGTCCGATCGACATCACCATCCGCCCCGTCGCCTGCACCGCGACGATCATGCACGACCTGATGGGTGACGTCGCAATGCCCGACTGGGTCAAAGGCGCGATGCTGACCTGCATCCTGTCGGACACGCTTGAGTTCCGCTCGCCCACCACAACGCCGCACGACAAGGCCGTAGCCGAGAAACTGGCCGCCGATCTGGGCATCGACATCCCCGCCTATGCCGCCGAGATGTTTGCTGCCAAATCGGACGTGTCGTCCTTCTCGGACACCGAACTGCTGCGCATGGACTCGAAGGAATACGAAGTCGATGGCACCAAGTTCCGCGTGTCCGTCCTCGAGACCACGTCGCCTTCGACGGTGCTTGATCGCAAGGCTTCGCTGATGGAAACGATGACCACGGTGGCGGCCGAGGACGGGGTCGAGCAGGTGCTGCTGTTCGTCGTCGACATTCTGAACGAGGAATCGACCCTGCTGGTGCCGAACGACCTGGTAAAATCTGTTGCCAAGAAGTCGTTTGATGCCGACGCCGAGGGCGACTCGGTCGTGTTGCCGGGCGTCGTCAGCCGCAAGAAGCAGATCATTCCGAACCTGAAAGTCTGACCGATTTGTTAAGTTGCGAAAAAGGGCGCCCGGAACGGCGCCCTTTTTTGTTGGCCGACGCCGTTCAGACCACCAGTCCCAGATCGGCGTCGCTGGGTGAAGGGGACCATTTGTCCCGTGGTGGCCAAGGCCGATCGCGCCAGTCGGTGTCGAAGGTAAAGCTTGACACTGCGCGGCCCTCGGGCAGGGCGCCGTTCCCCAAACCAAGCGCATAGTCGTAATAGAGTTTCACGATTTCTTCCTTGGTGACCTGCTGCGCCGCAGGATGGGCAAGACAGGCGTCCCGCCAAGTCCGCACGCGGGCAAACCTGGGCTCGTCCGGCAAGTCAAAATCTTCGTAATAATCAAGGAACCAGAACCGCATGAACATCGGGGTAAATACCGTTTCGGCAAGACCGAAATCGTCAAACAGGAAAAGCCCGCCGGGGTTCTGCCACTCAAGAAAGTCGCCAAGATCGGCATAAAGCCCCAGCAGCTTGTCCCGAAGCCCGTCGCGCGCGGCCCTGTCCTGGTTCATGACCATGATGTAGCCCGCCATTGTGAACGGGCCTTCCTTGGCAATCATCAGGCGTTCAATCGCGCGTTCGAACGGGTCGGAGCGCGCGATGGGGTTGCCCAGCACTTCGTCGAAATAGCGCAGGATCACCAGGGACTCTTTCAGAATGCGGCCATCTGGCATTTCCAGCACCGGCAACGCGGTGGTGCCGCGTGTTTTTTCAAGTAGGGCAGGGTCGCGGGGTTTGGTGATATCCACGACGCTGAAATTGACCGCATCCTTCATCCCTTTGAGTGACAGCAGTATCTCAAGCCGCTGTGAAAACGGGCAGACCGGGATGTGAAAAAGGGTGGGTTTGTCCATGCAAAAAATCCTCGCGCTTGAAAATGTTTCCTGCCCCCAGCCTGCCACGCAAAGGTTTACCTGTCACCCGTTCAGCGCAACACTGGCCGGATGCGTGCCCAACGTCACTTCGGCAACCTGATTTTTCGTTTTTCACCCCGCGTCATCTTGGCGCTGTCCCCTGAAAAATCCCATGAAAACACCTACATCGACAGTGTTGAGAAAGGCGGGGAAAGGCTGCTGTAACAATGGCCGTCGGCGTTGCCCGCTGTGCCCAACACCATATCAGACCAGGCGGAAACCGCACCTGCGCGCCCCTTTTTCAAGGGGCGGCGACTGCGTGTTGACGCCAAAAGACCGACGTAACGAAGGAGCCCGCCATGACCATTATCAAACGTAGTTTCTGGGGGATTCTGGCCTTGCTCACACTTTTGTGGGTGGTTGCCGCCCCGGACTTCCTTGGCGCCAACGGCGTCTTTGAATGGCGCAATCAGATGCTGCAATACAGCGGTGTTCTGGCGATGGGGTGTTTCAGCGTCGCGATGTTCCTTTCTATCCGCCCGAGATGGCCTGAAAAACCGCTGGGTGGGCTGGACAAGATGTATCGCTTGCACAAGTGGCTGGGGATCGGTGCGGCGGTCGTCGCGATTTCACATTGGCTTTGGGTCGAGGCTCCGAAGTGGGCAGTTCAGGCAGGGTGGCTTTCCCGCCCGCAGCGCGGCCCTCGGGCACCGATCGAGAATGGGCTGGAAAGCGCGCTGCGCGAATATCGTCACCTTGCCGAAGGCATCGGCGAGTGGGCCTTTTACATCGCGCTTCTGCTGGTTGCTGCGGCGCTGATTCACCGCATTCCCTATGGCGTGTTCCGCAAGCTGCACAAGTTGTTCCCTCTCGCCTATCTTGCGCTGGTATTTCACACTGTCGTCCTGACCGAGTTTGACTATTGGACAACTCCGCTTGGCCTTGTGCTGGCCGTTCTTTTAGCAACAGGCAGTTATGCAGCCTTTGTGTCGCTGCTCGGGCGCATCGGCGCCGGGCGCATGGCGCCTTCGACACTGACCGAGGTCGAGCATTTCCCCGGTGTCCGTTCCGCGCGCGTAACCGGGATCATCGGTGACGGTTGGCGCGGCCATGAACCGGGGCAGTTTGCCTTTGTGACGTCTGACCGACATGAAGGCGCGCACCCCTACACCATCGCATCGGCCTGGGATCCGGACATGCGCGAGATCACCTTTGTCACCAAGGCGCTGGGCGACCACACGTCTCAGGTTCTGAAGATCGTCAAACCCGGGATGACCGGAACGATCGAAGGCCCCTATGGGTGTTTCACCTTCGACGATGACAAGCCGGTTCAAATCTGGATCGGCGGCGGCATCGGCATCACGCCTTTCATCGCCCGCATGCACCACCGCATCCAGAAAGGCGACACACATGACGTCCACCTGTTCCACAGCACTGCGGATGTCGATGAGACCGCGCTTGCACATTTGCGTGAACTGGCGGAAGAGGCCGGCGTGAATCTGCACATCCTGATCGCGGCCCGCGATGGCCACCTGACAGGAGACAAGGTCCGCGACGCAGTGCCGAATTGGCGCGACGCCAGCATCTGGTTCTGCGGCCCCACCGGGTTTGGCGATGCGATCCGCGACAATTTCGCCGCCGCAGGTTTCCCGGTGCGTCAAGACTTCCACCAGGAACTGTTCCAGATGCGCTGATCTGTACGCCGCCGCCCGCGCCCCGGTGCGGGCGGTTCCGGTCAAAGCCGCTTGGCGACCTCTTCCAGCATCACTTCTGTCGCGCCGCCGCCGATGGACTGCACACGGGCGTCGCGCGCCATCCGCTCGATTGCCATGCCGCGCATGTAGCCAGACCCACCGTGGAATTGCAGGCAGTCATACATGACTTCGTTGACCAGCTCCCCGCACAGGGATTTCAGCATCGAGACCTCGCGCACCACGTCCTGACCATCCGCGTCCCGCGCCGCCGTCTGATAGACAAATGCCCGCGCCGCCGCGACCCGCGCGGCCAGCATCGACAGGCGCTGGCGGATCGTTTGTTGACCCCAGAGCGGCGCGCCAAATGCGTGGCGTTCGCGGGTATAGGCGATGGTCATATCAAGCGCAGCCTGGCTTTCCCCAACCGCAGCCGCCGCCGCGACCAGCCGCTCGTTTTGGAAATTCTGCATGATCGCATAAAACCCGCGCCCTTCCTCGCCCAGCATATTCTCGACCGGAACCCTGACATCGGTGAAGGCCAGTTCCGCCGTGTCCGAGGACCGCCAGCCATGTTTGTCCAGTTGCCGCACAACATCGAATCCCGGCATACCCTTTTCCAAAAGGAACATGGTCACTGACTGGCTGGCAGGGCCGTCGCGGTCGGTCTTGGCGGCGACGCAATAAAGATCGGCATGCACCCCGTTGGTGATGAAGATCTTTGAGCCATTGAGGACGAAATGATCCCCATCACGCCGCGCATAGGACCGGATGCCCTTCACGTCCGACCCGGCTCCGGGTTCGGTGACGCAGACGGCACAGATCTTTTTCCCGGCGATGATGTCGGGCATATATTTTGCCTTCTGCGCTTCCGTCCCGGCATTGAAGATATGCACCGAAGCCATGTCCGTATGCACCAGCGCCGTGATCGCCGCGCCGGAATAGGTTGATTTGCCCAATTCCTCGGCCAGGACTGCCGTTGCCCGGCTGTCCATGTTTGAACCGCCGTATTCCTCGGGGTAGCGGATGCCGAGAAAGCCAAGTTCGCCCATCTCGCGCAAGACCTCGCGTGGGACGCAGCCCGCTTCCTCCCAGGCGTCGCCATTGGGTTTGATGCGTTCTTCCACGAACCGGCGCAGTTGGTCGCGCAACAGCGTGTGTTCTTCTGCCAGAAACAGGTGCTGGTCCATTGTGTCCTCCCTTTTGCCGCCCAGTTGAGGGCAAATCGGCGCTTGGGCATAGCCAAACCCGACGTCATTCGCCATAAACCGCGCGAACCCAAACCGTGCGGAGCGCCCCATGACCCAGATCATCAATTCCCTTGCCGATGTTTCAGACCGCTATGACGCGCTGTTCGTCGATCTCTGGGGCTGCGTTCATAATGGTATCACCGCCTATCCCGAGGCTGTCGCAGCGCTTCAGGAATATCGGCGCAAGGGGGGGATCGTGGTTCTGGTCACCAACTCGCCCAAGCCGCGCGCGGGGGTGGCCGAGCAGCTTTCGGGCTTCAATGTCCCGGCGGATGCCTATGACTCGATTGCGTCGTCGGGCGACAGTGCCCGCGCCGCGATGTTCCGTGGCGCGGTCGGCAACAAGGTCCTGTTCATGGGTGACTGGGACCGGGATGCCGGTTTCTTCGAGCCACTGAACGTGATCGAAAACCCGGTCGAGATCGAGATCGTGAAGCTTGATGAGGCCGAGGGCATCGTCTGCTGCGGTCCCGACGACCCGTTTGCCGACCCTGAGGTCAACCGGGCGGCGTTCCTTTATGCCAAGCAGAAGGGCATGAAGCTTTTGTGTGCCAACCCCGATATCGTGGTTGACCGCGGTGAGAAACGCGAATGGTGCGCGGGCGCACTGGCGCGTCTTTACACCGAAATGGGTGGCGAGAGCTTGTATTTCGGCAAACCCCACCCGCCGATTTACGACCTGGCCCGCCGTCGGCTGGCTGCGCTGGGCAAGGACATTGCGGATAGTGCGATCCTGGCGATCGGCGACGGGGTGCATACGGATATTGCTGGCGCGATGGGTGAAGATATCGATTCGCTTTTCATCTCGGGCGGGTTAGCCGCACGGGAAACTAAAACGTCGCACCAGCCCGACCCTGAGGCGCTCAAAACCTATCTGACAAAGGAAAACAGCGTTCCGACCTTCACGATTGGTCAGTTGCGCTGACCCGATTAGGGGTTGATTTTCTGCAGCTGCAAAGTAATAAAGTTTCTCAGTGAGGGCCGTTGTGGTCTGAATATTGCTGATACACTGCAGCCCGGAGGGTCGAATGTTGGACAACATGCCGCGCGGAACCATCTGCATCGAAGACATCGAAATGGGCATGTCCCGTCACCTGCGCAAAGTCGTGACCGATGAGGATATCGAAATGTTCGCCCAGGTTTCGACCGATCGGAACCCGGTACACCTGGACGACGACTATGCCCAGGACACGATCTTCGAAGGCCGGATCGCGCACGGGATGCTGACGGCTGGCCTGATTTCGGCTGTGATCGGTGAACAACTGCCCGGCCATGGCACCGTGTACATGGGACAGACCTTGAAATTTCTGGCGCCCGTGCGTCCGGGCGACATGGTCTATGCCGAGGTCAAGGTTGTTGACATCGACATGTCCAAGCGCCGGGTGAAACTGGACTGCCACTGTGCAGTGGACGGCAAAAAGGTGTTGATCGGTGAGGCAACCGTTCTGGCGCCCAGCCGCAAGTTCGACTGATCTGATGTCACGCCGGGCCGAACGGCGCCGCAATGGGTATTTGTGACCAGTAAAAAGCCGCAAGGTCGCGCTTGATCCTGCGGCGGTTGGCGGCTACCCCTTCGCCATGCGCATCATCCGCGACTACCAGTTTGTCAGTGACGCCGACAAGGGCGCCAGCGCCGCCATCGGGAATTTCGATGGCGTGCATATCGGTCATCAGTCGGTCATCGACCTGGCGCGGCGCGCGGCACCGCATGCCCCGCTGGGGGTCGTCACCTTCGAGCCCCACCCGCGCGAGTTTTTTGCTCCCGACGCGCCGCCATTCCGCCTGACCAGCGCCGAGACCCGAGCGCACCGTCTTGCCAAGCTGGGGGTCGAACGGCTTTATGAATTGCCTTTCAACGTCGCGATGTCATCGTTGTCGCCCGAACAGTTTGCCCGTGACGTGATCGCCGAGGGACTGGGGCTGGACCACGTGGTCGTGGGTGCGGATTTCCATTTTGGCAAAGGGCGGGCAGGCCGGGCCGAGGATCTTGTCCGCTTTGGCGCAGAGATGGGCTTCGGTGTCACCATCGCGCCGCTTCTGGAAAGAGGCGACGGGCAGGTCTCGTCCACGTCGATCCGCAACGCCCTGACCGAAGGGCGCCCGCGCGACGCCGCCGCAATGCTGGGTCATTGGCACCGGATCGACGGGCCGGTGATCGGGGGCGAGCAGCGCGGCCGCGAGTTGGGGTTCCCCACCGCGAACATGTCTATCGCCGGGCTGCACCCGCCGAAGTTCGGGGTCTACGCGGTGCTGGTTGACGTGCTGGATGGCCCGCACCAAGGCAGCTATCGTGGCGCGGCCAGTTTGGGGGTGCGCCCGATGTTCGGCGGCGACGTTGCCAATATCGAAACCTTCCTGTTCGACTTCTCGGGCGACCTTTATGGCGCGCATCTGTCGGTTGGGTTGGTCGAATTCCTGCGCCCCGAAATGATGTTCGACGGGCTCGATGCGTTGATCGCGCAGATGGATGCTGATTGCGTCCGCGCCCGCGAGATATTGGCATCAGCATGAAGAAAGACCCGATCGAGCGTGATGGTCTGGGCAAGCGGTTTTGGGAACGAAAACGCCTTGACCAGATGTCGGAAAAGGAATGGGAAGCCCTGTGTGACGGCTGCGGTAAATGCTGTCTCAACAAGCTTGAGGACGAGGATACTGGTGAGGTCGCGTTGACCCGTGTCGCCTGTCGGCTGCTTGACGATTCCACCTGCCGCTGTGTGCAATACGATATCCGGCACCAGTTCGTGCCGGAATGTATCGTGCTGAAGCCCGACAACCTGGACACCCACGCCTATTGGATGCCACGCACCTGTGCCTATCGTCTGCTTTGGCAGGGCAAGCCATTGTTTGACTGGCACCCGCTGATCTCGGGTGATCCAGAAAGCGTACATCGCGCCGGGATTTCCATCCGCCACCGCACGGTGTCCGAATTCGAGACCCCCGAGGATGAATGGGAAGACCATATCATTGAGGAGCCGACCTGATGTTCTTTGCTTCTGACAATTCCGGCCCGGCGCACCCGTCCGTCATGGACGCGGTGATGGCTGCGAACAGCGGTTTTGCAAAGGCGTATGGTGCCGATCCCCTGATGGATCAAGTCCGGGCCCGCATCCGCGAGGTTTTCGAGGCGCCCGAGGCGGCGGTTTATCTTGTGGCAACCGGGACGGCGGCAAATGCGCTGTCGCTGGGAACACTGTGTCAGCCGTTCGAAACCGTATTCTGCTCGCCCGTGGCGCATATCCACGAGGACGAGTGCAATGCACCCGAGTTCTATACCGGCGGCGCCAAGCTGACGCTGGTCGGGACCGGCGACAAGATGACTCCGGATGCCCTGCGTCAGGCGATCTGCAAAGAGGAAAACCGTGGCGTGCATGGACCTCAGCGCGGCCCGGTCTCGATTACTCAGGTGACCGAGCGCGGAACGATCTATACGCTCGACGAGTTGCGCGCCCTTTGTGCGGTGGCCAAGGAATACGATTTGTCAGTGCAGCTTGACGGTGCGCGGTTTGCAAACGCACTGGTCGCTTTGGATTGCTCACCGGCAGACATGACTTGGAAAGCCGGGGTGGACGTTGTGTGCTTTGGCGGTACGAAAAACGGCTGCCTTGGAGTCGAGGCGGTAATCTTCTTCGATCCTGCCAAGGCGTGGGAGTTTGAGTTGCGCCGCAAACGTGGGGCGCATTTGTTTTCAAAGCACCGCTATTTGTCCGCGCAGATGGCGGGGTATCTGAACGAAGATGCCTGGCTGGACTGTGCCCGCAGCGCCAACGCCAAATGTGCGCGGTTGGTCGAAGGCCTGAAGTCGGTGCCGGGCGTCACTTTCATGTATGAACCCCAGGCGAACATCGTCTTTTTTGCCATGCCCCGAGTGGCTCACAAGCGCCTGTTTGCGGCGGGTGCAGTTTACCACATCTGGTCGGGGTCACTGGAAGGCGATGATCCGGGCGAACCGGTGGAGGCGAGGCTGGTTTGCGACTGGTCGATCCCGGATGACGAGATCGACCGCTTCCTCGAGCTTGCGCGGGGCTGACAAAAAAACGGCGCTCGGAAGGGCGCCGTTTTTCATTGATGGACGGCGTGATCCCTAGTTCTGCACCAGCGCACCGTTTTCCCAGTTGCCGTTCTGCTCTTCACCGCTGGCATAGCGCATGGTGCCTTCGCCCTGCCGCTTGCCGGCCTTGAACGTGCCTTCGTAGACATCGCCATTGGCATAGGTTGCGACACCCATGCCGCTGATCTCTCCGGCTTTCCATTCGCCGGCATATTTGAATCCGTCAGGCATCACGATCTCGCCGATGCCTTCGCGCTGTCCGTTGACGAAATTGCCGGTGTAGACGGTGCCATCGGGATAGGTCGCGGTGCCAAGTCCGTGGCGCTGGCCGTTCTGCCAATCGCCGTCATAGCGATAGCCATCGGCATAGGTCATCACCCCGCGACCGTGGTTCTTGGCATCCTTGAACTCGCCCTCATAGACCAGCCCGTTTGCATAGGTCGCGCGGCCAAGGCCATTGATGACGCCGTCCTGCCATTCGCCTTCATAGACGGAACCGTCGGGATAGGTGATCTTGCCCACACCGTCCGCAAGATCGGCGCGAAACTGGCCTTCATAGACCGAGCCGTCAGGATAGGTCACGATGCCTTCGCCGTCGATGCGGCCTGCCACCCAGGACCCGACATAGACATAGCCGTCGGCCCCCGTGAACGTGCCCATGCCGTGGCGTTTGTCATCCGCAAACTCGCCCTCATAGACATCACCGTTTGCATAGACGACCTTGCCCTTGCCCTGACGCTGACCGGCCACAAGCGTGCCTTCGTACTGGTCGCCATTGGGTTGCGTCAGCATTCCGATGCCGTGGATTTGGCCGGCCTGCCACTCGCCTTCGTAAACCAGACCGTCAGGCATGGTCAGGACACCGCGCCCCTCGCGTTCTCCGGCGGCGATGGCGCCGACATATTTTGCGCCATCGGGATAGGTGATTTCACCTTCACCCTCTTTCACGCCATTGACCCAGTCGCCCTGGTAGACATACCCGCCGGGGCTGGTCATCGTGCCTTTGCCGTGGTGCATGGCGTTCTGGAACGCGCCCTCATAACGGACCCCGTTGGCATAGATCGCAACGCCGTTTCCGGTGATCTTGCCGTCAGTCCAGTCACCTTCATAGGTGCCGCCGTCGGTGAAAGTGATTTTGCCGATACCATGAGGTTTGCCCTTGGCGAACTCGCCCTCATAGACCGAGCCGTTGGGGAAACGCGCCATGCCGAGGCCGCGAATTTCGCCTTCGACCCACTCGCCGGTGTATTCATAGCCGTTGGGCAGGCGATAGGTGCCCTGACCGTGTTGCAGGCCCCCTTTGAAGGTGCCTTCATAAACACCGCCATCATCGTATTGCTTGGTCAGGACCTCGTCGCCCTGTGCTATGGCCGCGCTGCCAAGCGCGCCGGCCGCGACAAGCGTCACGAGCGAAAATCTGGTACGTCTGCTCATTCTCTTTCCCCGTGGGTCCCACGCTGTCCGGTTTTCCGGTTTCATGGCGAAAGTTAAATCACGGGAGGCCAAGGGGCAACGCCTTTCGGCCATAAGTCCTTTCCCCCCGCCGCCAATCTGCTACATCTGCGCCCTGATTGTAGTCACGTGATGCGACGGAGAGCAGCATGGCAGACCGTTTTCGGCTGACGCTGGCCCAGGCCAACCCGGTGATGGGCGATATCGAAGGCAACGCACAAAAGGCGCTGTCGGTCTGGACCGAGGCGCGCGACGCCGGTGCTGACCTCGTGGCTTTCCCCGAGATGTTCATTCTTGGCTACAACCCGCAGGATCTGGTGATGAAACCCGCCGTGCAGGCGGCGGCACTGGCGCGGATCAAGGCACTGGCAGAGGAAACCGCAGATGGCCCGGCAATGGCAATCGGTGGCCCGTTTGCCGAGGGTGACAAGCTGTTCAACGCCTATTTCATCCTCAACAAAGGCCGGATCGTCTCGACCCAGCTGAAACACCACCTGCCCAATTACACCGTTTTTGACGAGGTGCGGCTGTTCGACAGCGGACCGCTGGGCGGGCCGTATGCGATTGGAAACACCCGCATCGGGTCGCCGATCTGCGAGGATGCCTGGTTCGAGGACGTGCCCGAGACTCTGGCCGAGACCGGCGCCGAATTCCTGCTGGTGCCCAACGGATCGCCCTATTACCGCGACAAGTTCGACCGCCGCATGAACCACATGGTCGCGCGCGTGGTCGAAACGGGGTTGCCGCTGGTCTATCTCAACATGGTCGGCGGGCAGGATGACCAGGTCTTTGACGGTGGTTCATTCGTCCTGAATCCCGGCGGACAATTGGCGGTGCAGCTGCCCGTTTTCGACGAGGTCACGGCCCATGTCGATTTCATTCGCACCGATGACGGCTGGCGTTGCGAAGACGGCCCCAAGGCGGTTCTGCCTGCCGGTGAGGAACAGGATTACCGGGTCTGTGTCGAAGCCTTGCGCGACTACATGGGCAAGACCGGGTTCAAGAAGGTTCTACTGGGGCTTTCGGGCGGCATCGACTCGGCCTTGGTTGCAACGATCGCGGTTGACGCGCTTGGGTCGGAGAACGTGCGCTGCGTGATGCTGCCATCTGAATACACGTCGCAAGGGTCGCTCGATGACGCCAAGGACATCGCCGAACGGCTTGGCGTGCGTTATGACTTCGTGCCGATCTCGGAAGGCCGTGCTGCGATCACCAACACGCTTGCGCCGTTGTTTGAAGGAACCCAGCCCGACATCACCGAAGAAAACATCCAGTCCCGCCTTCGCGGGCTTCTTCTGATGGCGCTGTCCAACAAGTTCGGCGAGATGCTTTTGACCACCGGAAACAAGTCCGAAGTGGCGGTGGGCTATGCCACGATCTATGGCGACATGGCGGGCGGATACAACCCGATCAAGGACATGTACAAAACGCGGGTGTTTGAGACCTCGCGCTGGCGCAACGAGACCCATCGCGACTGGATGATGGGCCCGAAGGGTGAGGTGATCCCCGTCTCGATCATCGAGAAACCCCCTTCAGCCGAGCTGCGCCCGGACCAGAAAGACGAGGATTCGCTTCCGCCCTATGACGAGTTGGACGCCATCCTGACCATGCTGGTCGATCAGGAAAAATCTGTGGCCGATTGTGTTGCCGCCGGATTTGACCGTGACACGGTGAAACGGGTCGAGCATCTGCTTTATATCAGCGAATACAAACGGTTCCAGTCGGCCCCCGGCGCGCGCCTGTCGAAAAAGGCGTTCTGGCTGGACCGGCGCTATCCCATTGTCAACAGGTGGCGCGACCCCAGCTGAACAAATCGAAAAGGAAGGCAGCGATGCGCCTGTTTCTGCTAACTGCGCTGACCATGGCCGCATTCGCTGCGAACTCGGTCCTGAACCGCGCGGCGCTGGCGGGCGCGGGGTTTGACGCGGTTGGCTTTGCGACGCTGCGGCTGATCTCGGGCTCGGCGGCGCTGGCGGTGATCGTCGCGATCCAGCAAAAGAGGATTGCCATTGGCGGCGGACGTCGGGCGGTCGGGGTCACGATGCTGCTTCTCTATCTTTTCGGTTTCTCGCTTGCCTATCGCGACCTAGATGCGGGCTTGGGCGCGCTGATCCTGTTTGGCACGGTGCAGGTGACCATGCTGGGCGTCGCCGCCCGAACAGAAGGGTTGCGGGCGATGCAGTGGATTGGGGCAGCGTTGGCATTCTGTGGGCTGGTGTGGCTGTTGTGGCCTTCTGAAAAGGTGGCAATCTCAATCCCGCATGCGCTGTTCATGGTCGCCGCCGGGATTGGCTGGGGTGTCTATTCTCTGACCGGGCGACAGGAAACCGACGCAACGCAAGGGACAGCGATGAATTTCGTGCTGGCCATTCCTGTCGCACTGACCCTGTGGTGGGGGCTTGGGGGTGGTCTGCCAACGACCGCGCAGGCGGCGCTGCTGGCAATCCTGTCGGGAGTGGTCACCTCGGGTATGGGTTATGCGCTGTGGTATGCGATCATCCCCGCGCTTGGTCCGGGGCGCGCAGCGGTGGCGCAATTGACTGTGCCGGTGATCGCGACGATCGGCGGTGTTTTGTTTCTGGCCGAGGCCGTCACGCCGCAGCTTCTGGCTGCCGGGGTGGTGGTTTTGGGCGGGGTGGCACTGTCGCTGTCCCGGCGCTAGCCGCTCACCACAGCGCGGGGCCATTTGACGGCTTCACCATGATTTCCAGCGGGTCATATCCCATGCCCCGACCAAAGGCGACATCGGCCAGAGAGCCGGGCTTGTGCGGCAATGCTGCCAGTTCGTCTCGCGTCACAAAACGCCGCTTTGTCACCACCGCCTCGGGGTCGCGCCAACCCCTGTCCAGCCGACCGTCCAGAACGGAACAGCGAAAAAACACCTCGACCTGATGAAAGCCGGTTTCAGGGTTGTGAAACTCGTTTACCAAGCAGGGCGGGCCGACACGAATGGTCAGGCCGGTTTCCTCATGCACCTCACGCGCGAGGTTCTCAGGCAACGACGTGCCGGTCTCGACGCCACCGCCGGGCAGGCACCAAAGATCGCCGCGCCCATCGGGAAAGGCATTAACCACCAGCAGGCGGTCCTGGTCCACAATCACTGCGCGCACGGCAAGCCTTGGCGGTCTGGGCGTCATTGCGCCATTCCTTTGCGTCATTTCCCCTTTTGTAAGCCAGCGCTTGGGCTTATCTCAAGGACATGCGCGCGTTTGCCCTTCTTCTTGCTTTTCTGCCACTACCGGCCATGGCCGATTGCGTGGTGTTGCTGCACGGGCTGGCGCGGACGGAAAACTCATTTGCTATCATGGAACTTGCGCTGGAAGAGGCGGGATACCGCGTGATCCGGCCGGGATATGAGTCAACAACCGACAAGGTCGAGAACCTCGTCGCGCCAACACTTCCGGCAGCGCAGGAGGCGTGCCAGCTGGAACCGGGTGAGAAACTGCATTTCGTGACCCATTCCATGGGGGGCATCCTCGTCCGGCAATGGTTGACGGACACGCGCCCAGAGGCGTTGGGCCGGGTTGTGATGCTGGGGCCACCGAACCAGGGCTCCGAGTTGGTCGATGTACTGGGTGACCTTGAAGTCTTTGAGTGGCTGAACGGTCCGGCGGGGATGCAGCTTGGCACGGACGGGCTACCACGTCGATTGCCGCCGGTGGATTATGAAGTCGGGGTGATCGCCGGGAACCGGTCACTCAATCCGTTCTTCTCTGGCCTGATCGAAGGGCCAGATGATGGGAAGGTCTCGGTTGCGTCGACCCGCGTGGCGGGCATGGCGGACCATATCGTTCTTCCTGTCACCCATACATTCATGATGAATAACCCGGTGGTGATCGGCGAAGTTGTGTATTTCCTTCAGCATGGACATTTCCATCACCATCTCAGCTGGTCGGACGTGATGTTCTGGCTCGGTGGCGAAGAGATCGGTCAGGACACTTGTGCGCTGGGCCTGTGCCGGCAGAAGGAACCGTGATGAAGCTGCGCCTGACCGGGGCCGACGTTTTGCGGCCAGATGGTTTTCGCCAAGAGCCCGTATCCATCGCCGACGGCCGCATTTCCGAAAACGATGGCCGCGAGGTCGATTTGTCAGGATTCCTGATCCTGCCCGGCATCATCGACATGCACGGTGATGGGTTCGAGCGCCATCTCGCGCCTCGACGCGGCGCAATGAAAGATCTGTCAGTGGGGCTACGGTCCTGCGACGCGGAACTGGCGGCAAACGGTATAACCACGGCGGTTCTTGCGCAGTTCTGGTCATGGGAAGGCGGCATGCGCGGACCAGACTTCGCGCGTGCCTTTCTGGAGGCGCTGGCGCGGACCCGGATGCTGACCGATATCCGGGTGCAGCTGCGTCTGGAAACGCATTTGATAGACGACTACGCCGCTTTCGAGGATGCCGTGACGACCCATGAGGTGCCCTATGTGGTCTTCAACGACCACCTGCCGCATGCGGCGCTGAGCAAGGGCAAGAAGCCGCCCCGATTGACGGGGCAGGCGCTAAAAAGTGGCCGTTCACCCGAGGCGCATCTGGCGCTGTTGCAGGCTCTGCATGGCGTGGGTGATCAAGTACCCGAGGCGGTTGCGGGGCTGGCGGCGCGTTTGCTGGCGCGCGGGGTGCGGCTGGGCAGCCATGACGATCAGTCTGCCGCCGACCGCGACATGTGGCGCGCGCGCGGGGTGGTAATTTCCGAGTTTCCCGAAACCCAAGAAGCCGCTGCTGCTGCATCTGCCGCAGGCGATCCGGTCATTCTTGGCGCGCCCAACGTGGTTCGCGGCGGGTCGCACAAACAGAACGTGTCCGCCCGCGACCTGATCGGGCAGGGGATCGGTGATGCGCTGGCTTCGGACTATCACTATCCTACGCTGATTCAGGCGGCATTCCTGTTGGCGGATGAGGGCGTCTGCGATCTGGCACAAGCCTGGCGGCTGGTATCGAAAGGTCCGGCGGCAATCCTTGGCCTTGATGATCGTGGTCAGATTGTACCCGGCAAACGTGCCGACCTCGTGGTGATCGACCCAGAGACACGCCGCGCCGGGGCCACCATAACAGGGGGCGAAATCACCCATATGTCGGGCGAAGTGGCGCGGCGGTTCCTGACCGGCTGATCAGCCGCGCTTGATGCGGTTCACGTGACCCATCTTGCGACCGGCGCGGGTCTCGGCCTTGCCATAAAGATGCAGCGCCGCGTCCCGCTCGCGCAGGATTTGTGGCACCTGGTCCATGTCATCACCGATCAGGTTTTCCATGACCACGTCTGCATATCGCTGACCGTCACCAAGTGGCAGGCCGGTCACGGCGCGGATATGCTGTTCGAACTGGTCCACGGCACAGCCGTTCTGGGTCCAGTGGCCCGAATTGTGAACCCTCGGAGCAACCTCGTTCACAACAAGGCCCGCGGACGTGACGAACAATTCAACCCCCATGACACCGACATAATCAAGCTGGTTCAGGATACGGGCGGCCAGAAGCACCGCGTCGGTCCGCTGGCCCGCGCTCAGGCGCGCCGGGACGGTGGTTGTGTGCAGGATGCCATCACGGTGGACATTCTCGCCGGGATCGAAACAGGCGACTTCCCCGTCGATGCCGCGCGCGGCGATGACCGAAACCTCGTGGCTGAAATCGACGAATCCTTCCAGGATCGAAGGTGCGCCCGCCATGTCCGCGATTGCGGTGTCGATGTCATCTTTGCTGTTCAGCCGGGCCTGACCCTTGCCATCATATCCGAAGCGGCGGGTTTTCAGGATCGCGGGTGTGCCGATCGCGTCAATCGCGGCGACAAGATCGTCGCGTGTGTCGACAGCCGCGAAGGGGGCGGTTTTCAATCCGAGGTCGCGCAGGAATTCCTTTTCGGTCATCCGGTCCTGGCTGACGCGCAGCGCCTCGCGGTTGGGGCGGATGGGCACATGTGCTTCCAGCACGTCAAGCGCGTCCGTGGGGATATTCTCGAACTCGTAGGTCACGACGTCGACCGAGGCGGCAAAGCCGCGCAGCGCGTCAAGGTCGTCATAGCCTGCCGTGGTCACTCGGTCGCAAACATGCGCAGCAGGTGGGTTCGCTCCGGGTTCAAAGATGTGTGTGCGATAGCCCAGCCGGGCCGCCGCGACCGACAGCATGCGGCCAAGCTGACCGCCGCCAAGGATACCGATGGTGGAACCGGGACGCAAAGGATCAGTCATCTTGGGGCTCATCCGGGATCGAGGCCGACAGCGCATCGCGCCATGCGTCCAGCCGCTCGGCCAAATCCGGGTCGGACACCGCCAGGATGCCTGCCGCCATCAACCCGGCATTGGCGGCACCCGCAGCGCCGATTGCCATGGTCGCAACCGGGAAACCCTTGGGCATCTGGACAATGGAATAAAGGCTGTCAACGCCCGACAGCGCCTTGGTCTGAACCGGCACACCGATCACCGGCACCCGAGTCTTCGAGGCCATCATGCCCGGCAGATGCGCGGCACCGCCGGCGCCGGCGATGATCACGTGCAATCCCCTGTCCGCCGCGGTCTTGCCATAGCTCCACAGCCGATCAGGTGTGCGATGCGCCGAGACGATCTTGGCCTCATACGCGATTCCCAATTCATCCAGGATATCCGCCGCCAGTTTCATGGTGGGCCAGTCCGACTGGCTGCCCATGATGATTCCCACCTTGATGTCGCTCATGTCCGCCTCTGCGTGAAAGAGCGCGCACTATATCCGTTTCGCGGCTCGACGCAATGCGGCGAAACCCGTTTCAGGCGATGATATCCGGAGTCAGGCGGTCTTCGATCTGGGCGATAATGTCCTTCAGGCGCAGTTTTTGCTTTTTCAGCCGCTGAATCGTCAACTGGTCACCCGTGCCACGTTCAACAAGCGCGGTGATCGCTTCGTCCAGATCACGGTGTTTCTGACGAAAGACCTCTAACTCAACGCGCAGCACATCATCGTTCTTCATCGACAGATCGCTGGGCGCATTCATGGGGAGTCTCCGGGATTCTTCGCGCCCCAAGATAGCGTTATCACCTTGTTCTGCAAAGCCCTTGCACCCCGCGAAAGCTTTACCCATATTCTGAAGTATCAGGCCGCCGGAACGGGGCCGTACTGGACTGTCGCTTTGATAAGGACGTGTCGATGACAAAACTGAACTTGGGGACTCATCCCCACCTTCTTGGGTTCGAACAGCTTGAGCGTCTGCTGGAACGCAGCGCCAAGGCCGGAAACGATGGTTACCCGCCTTACAACATCGAACAGACCTCGGAGTTTTCCTACCGGATCACTCTGGCCGTGGCCGGGTTTTCCGAGAGTGACCTTTCCATCACGATCGAGGACCGCCAGCTGGTGATCCGTGGCCGCAACAGCGATGACGGGCAGGACCGCGTCTATTTGCATCGCGGGATCGCTGCACGTCAGTTTCAACGCAGTTTCGTTCTGGCGGACGGTGTCGAGGTTGGCGAGGCGATCATGGAAAATGGTCTGCTGCATATCGACCTGACGCGCGCCAAGCCGGAAACCGTGGTGCAGACAATCTCGATCAAGAAGGGGTAAACGATGTACAGCAAGTATGATTTCGGCGATCTCGACAATGACCGGATCGTCTATGTGCGGGAAGTGAACGTGGACGAGCTACCCGAAGAACTGCGCGACCAGGCGATGGGCGCGACGAGGCTTTATGCGGTTCACGCGCAGAACGGCGACCGCCTTGCGCTGGTGAAGGATCGGAAACTGGCCTTCGTATTGGCGCGTCAGAACGATTTTGCGCCGGTGACCGTGCATTGAAACGCGGTTTCGCCTGAGCGGTGTCGCGGCAAATGCCGCGCAAGGGCTATTGCCAGATACCGAACCTGTCCCGCATGTAAGCGATGCAGTTTTGGTTGGCTGTTTTTCTGATCTCGCCTGGCGCGCTCAGGTCGGCCAGCGCTTCTATTTCCGTGTTCGCCGAGGATCGGATCAGCCCGTGCCGAGCATCCACCCAAATGCGCACGCCGCGTTTTTCCATAATGCCTGACAGCCACATGTCGTCGACGATGCTGTGGTTTCGTGGAATGTCAAATGCGTCCGGGTCGTCCAGAAATTCGGGCCGGATCATAACACCGCCCGAACCGCCGATCAGATCGACGTAGCCGGACCTGAGATAGGCACGGCGACCGTTGCCGTACATGGGCGTTCCGGTCAGGCTTTTGCGCAGCTTCAATTTTAGTTGCCGCAGGTTGAATGCCGGGTCGGTCTTGCGCCAGAAGCGCAGCGCGCGTGGCAGGGGACGTGGTATCGTCGGCAACGGCACATGTTCCTGCCAAAGATGCGTCCCCCACGAAACAATGCAGTCATCTGGCCGCAGAAGGCGAGTTTGCAAGAAACGATTGGTCCAGTTTTTGGGGTAGATCTGATCGTCGTCGCAAAACAGGATTTCACAGGTCTGATTGCGAAATGCCTGTACCGCCGGCAGGACCTTTGTTGCGGGTCCATAATCAGTGTCCGTGCGCCGGATTTCCACGCCGTCAGGAACCTGTGGCAAATGTCCGTCGTACTCGGGAAAGCGACGATAGACGCGCGGGATCCAAAGGATGATCTGGTCCGGCCTCACGGCTTGATTGAGCAAACTGTTCAGGGTTGGCCCAATGCCCTTGAACCTGGGTGGTATTGTCGAGAGGGAAACGACCAGCAAGACGCGCCTCGTGTCGAAGTTGTTTCTGATTGCCGAAGCTAGTGGATCATCAACTGTCAAGCCAGACGCAAAAAAGGCGCGCGTATTGTTGACGCGCGCCTTCTGCTTTTTCGGGGGAAGATGGCAGATCAGCCTGCGATCAGACCCATGTTTTCCAGCTTCAGCAGGACCTGGTGCGCGCAGTTGTCGACCTCGACATTCTCGGTCTCGACACGCAGTTCCGGGTTCTCGGGGATGTCGTAGGGGTCAGAAATCCCGGTGAATTCCTTGATCTTGCCCTCGCGCGCCAGTTTGTAGAGCCCCTTGCGGTCGCGGCGTTCGCATTCCTCGATCGAGGTGGCGACATGCACTTCGACAAACGCGCCATATTGCTCGATCTCTTCGCGCACAGCGCGGCGGGTGGTGGCATAGGGCGCGATTGGCGCACAGATGGCGATACCACCGTTCTTTGTGATCTCCGATGCGACGTATCCGATCCGGCGGATGTTCAGGTCACGGTGTTCCTTCGAGAAGCCAAGCTCGCTCGACAGGTTTTTCCTCACGATATCACCGTCCAGCAGCGTGACCGGACGCCCGCCCATCTCCATCAGCTTGACCATCAGCGCATTGGCGATGGTGGATTTACCGGAACCTGAATAGCCGGTGAAGAACACGGTGAAGCCCTGTTTCGAGCGCGGCGGCCGGGTGCGGCGCAATTCCTTGACCACTTCAGGGAACGAGAACCACTCGGGGATTTCCAGCCCTTCCTGAAGACGGCGGCGCAACTCGGTGCCCGAGATGTTCAGGATGGTAACGTTGTCCTTGTCCTCAATCTCATCATTGGGTTCGTATTGTGCGCGCTCCTGGACATAGACCATGTGTTTGAAGTCGACCATCTTGAGGCCGATTTCCTCTTCATATTCGCGGAACAGGTCCTGCGCGTCATAGGGGCCATAGAAGTCTTCGCCCGCCGAGTTTTTGCCGGGGCCGGCGTGATCGCGGCCAACGATGAAATGGGTGCAGCCATGGTTGGCGCGGATCAGCCCGTGCCAGACGGCCTCGCGCGGGCCGGCCATGCGCATCGCCAGATTGAGCAAGGACATCGTGGTGGTCGATTGCGGGTACTTGTCCAGAACTGCCTCGTAGCAGCGCACGCGGGTAAAGTGGTCGACGTCGCCCGGTTTGGTCATGCCGACTACCGGATGGATCAACAGGTTGGCCTGCGCTTCCTTGGCGGCGCGGAAGGTCAGTTCCTGGTGCGCGCGGTGCAGCGGGTTGCGGGTCTGGAAAGCGACGACCTTGCGCCAGCCCAGCTTGCGGAAATATGCGCGCAATTCGTTCGGGGTGTCGCGGCGACCGCGGAAATCATAGTGGACAGGCTGTTGGATGCCGGTCACAGGACCGCCGAGATAGATTTTGCCCGCAGTGTTGTGCAGGTAGTTCACGGCAGGGTGCGCATCGTCATTGGCGCCAAAGACCTTTTCGGCTTCTCGGGCCTTGTTCGGCTCCCAGCGGTCCGTGACGGTCATGGTGCCAAGGATCACGCCTTCCTGATCGCGCAGCGCGATGTCCTGACCCAGTTCCAGCGAGGAAGCGAATTCTTCACTGACATCCAGCGTGATCGGCATCGGCCAGAGCGTGCCATCCGCCAGACGCATGTTCTCGACGACGCCGTCGTAATCGGCTTCGCTCAGGAACCCTTTGAGCGGATTGAAGCCGCCGTTCATCAAAAGCTCGAGGTCGCAGATCTGGCGCGGGGTCAGGTCCCAGCTGGTCAGGTCGGCGGCTTCGACTTTCAGCTTTTGCGCGCTGTCATATGACACATACAGCTCGGGGATCGGAGCAAGGTTGTTCTGCATCAGTTTGGTCCTATTTTTTAAGGGGGCGAATCCTGTGGAGGTGCCCGTCAGCTCTGCGTGGAGCGCGTCGTATTCGGCGAATTTCCGGGCAAGGAACTGGTCGGTGAGGCGGTTCTTCTCAGCGGCACCACGAGATGTGATCTGATAGGCGATCCGCTGGCGTCGATCACTGCTGTCGCGGTCGCCGATGCGTACGAGGCCGGCATCGGTGGCAGCGCGGAGCAGTGCATTCAGGCGGCCAAGCGACACATCCAGCGCCGCGGCCATTGATCTTTGAGTGGCGTCAGGCGTCAGGTCGATCTGGCGCAGAAGGCGGAACAGTTGATCCTCTTCTGCAAATTCAGATTTTGTTTTCGACTGCGACATAGGGCCGGACTCAAAGTGTGTTCACGTGTGAACATATGTCACCTTCGCCCTGTGTTTGAAAGAGACAACTTGTCACGAAGGCGAGGTGTTGCCGATCGGCACAGCAAAAGAAAACGGCCACCGCTTGCGGTGGCCGTTCATGGGATGTCGTTCCGCATATGCGCAGGTTTTGGCGGATGTCATTCCTGCTCGGCGATGAACTTTTCGGCGTCCAGTGCTGCCATGCAGCCCATCCCCGCTGACGTGACTGCCTGGCGATAGATATGGTCGGTCAGGTCGCCGGCGGCAAAGACGCCCGGGATCGAGGTGCGCGTGCTGCCCGGCTCGACCTTGACGTAGCCGCCATTGTGCAGCTCAAGCTGGTCTTTCACCAGTTCCGATGCCGGTGCATGGCCGATCGCCACAAAGACTCCGGCACAAGGGACTTCCGAGATCTCGCCGGTCTGAACGTTTTTCACCTTCACGCCGGTTACACCCATCGGGTTATCCGCGCCGATGACCTCTTCCAGTGTGTGGAACCACAGCGGTTCGATCTTTTCATGCTTCAACAGGCGGTCCTGCAGGATCTTTTCGGCGCGCAGCTCATCGCGACGGTGGATCAGAGTCACCTTCGACGCGAAGTTGGTCAGGAACAGCGCTTCTTCGACGGCCGTGTTGCCTCCGCCGATCACCACGATCTCCTGTCCGCGATAGAAGAACCCGTCACACGTGGCGCAGGCAGAAACGCCGAAGCCCTTGAACTTTTCTTCCGACGGGAGCCCCAGCCATTTCGCCCGCGCTCCGGTGGCAAGGATCACGGCGTCGGCGGTATAGATCGTGCCGCTGTCGCCCTTGGCGGTGAAAGGGCGCTTGGACAGGTCGAGGTCAGTGATGATGTCGCCGATGATCTCACAGCCCATCGCCTTTGCATGTGCTTCCATTCGGACCATCAGGTCCGGGCCCTGAACTTCGGTGTCTCCGGGCCAGTTCTCGACCTCGGTGGTGGTGGTCAACTGGCCACCCGGTTCGATGCCCTGGACAAGGATCGGGCTCAGCATGGCGCGGCTGGCATAGACGCCGGCGGTGTAACCTGCCGGACCGGAGCCGATAATCAGAACCTTGGTGTGTCGCGTGTCGGCCATGGGTGGCCCCCTTGTTGTTGGCTTGTTGGCAATTCGAGTCGAGGAACGGATATAGACATCCCCGGCCTGCGATAAAACCCTGCGATTTCGACGCATGCAGAATGCATACCGGGCTTGCATTGGGCACCCGGTTCGCAGTGGATGCAAAAGGATGTTGCGCTAACACGAAATAATATTGCGTCCCTATGGCGCGGTGCTATAACAACCGCAAATCTCAACGGAGAAAACCATGGCCGGAACCCGTCTAGACCCCATCGACCGCAAGATCCTTGCCGAGTTGCAGGCTGACGGGCGTATGACCAATGTTGAACTGGCCAAGCGGGTCGGAATCTCGGCGCCGCCCTGTCTGCGCCGGGTGCGCACGCTGGAAGAGGCCGGGCTGATCCGCGGCTACCACGCTGAAGTAGATGCCCGCGAACTGGGATTCGAGGTTCAGGTTTTTGCCATGGTTGGGCTTCAAAGCCAGGCCGAGGCCGATCTGAACGCGTTTGAAAAACGTTGCCGGGATTGGCCTTTGGTGCGCGAGTGCCACATGCTGAACGGCGAGGTGGATTTTATCCTGAAATGCGTCGCGCCCGACCTGTCAACGTTCCAAAGCTTTCTGACCGAGCAGTTGACGGCGGCGGAAAACGTCGCGTCGGTCAAGACCTCGCTGGTGATCCGTGGCGCCAAGGATGAACCCGGCGTGCCATTCGACGTGCTTGAGGAAAGACTTGCTCGGCAGGCCTGACCTGCGTCGGGCACAAGACACGAAAAAGGCCGCCCCGGTCCCATGGGGCGGCCTTTTTTCGTCCCTTACGCGGCTGCGTCGGATCAGGCGGTTTTCTTCAGGACTTCGGCGCCGCTGCGACGTGCGATGAACGCTTTTCGGTGTGCGCCACGGGCCCACGGCATAGCCGGAACGTCCGATTTTGCCGCGGTCAGAACCGATTTGATGAAACGCGAATTGCTGGTCATGTCCGTTTCTCCTTCTGTGCCCTATTCTTGGGGCCTTCATTGTCCGTTGGGTCAAATCTGGTCCCGGAATCGGGCAGAGTTGGGGCAGGATTGGTCTGATTCCAAGAAAGAAGCGGGTGTTTTGGGGGCATTTGCATCAGGCAAAAGCCATGAACCAAAGCTGTGTTACAGCCGGACGGAAGAGATCAAACGGCCGTAATCGGCTTCTTTCGCATGGGTCGACCGACGGTAGGAATAGAACCTTTCGGGGTCGGAATATGTGCAGTGACGCGTCCATTCCGCGTGGCCGATACCGGCGCTGCGCAGCCGGTGCAAACCATAGGAAGGCAGGTCGAAATGCATTCGGTCGCTTTTGCCATTGGCAAAGAAACGGGTGTTCTCCGCGTCGTCCTGCAAGAAAGCGTCCAGAAATTCGGGGCCCACTTCATAGGCCGACTGGCTGATGGTCGGGCCAATCACGGCGGTGATGTTGGCGCGGCTGGCGCCCAGTTTCTCCATCGCTTCGATGGTGGCCTCAAGCACGCCTTCCAGCGCCCCGCGCCACCCGGCGTGCGCCGCGCCGATCACGCCAGCCTCGCGGTCTGCAAAGATGACTGGCTGGCAATCGGCAGTCAGGATCGACAGCGCCAGTCCCGGCTTGTCAGTGACGACGGCATCGGCCCTGGGGCGTTCGCCCACGATCGGTTCTTCGATTGTGACCACATCGGCCGAATGCACCTGATGAATGGTAACGAGGTTCTCGGGCAGGACTTCCATGGCGTCGGCAACCCGGCGCTTGTTGATCGCCACGATGTCGGATTGGTCGCTGCTTCCCGCGCCGCAGTTCAGCCCGTGAAAGACGCCAGACGATGCGCCGCCCTTGCGGGTAAAGAACCCGTGGCGCAGCGGTTTCAGCGTGTCGGACATCAGGATTTCTAGCGTCATGGCAGGCATCCCGGCGGGGGTGAGGCGCCCTCGGGGAAGAGGGCAAGAACTTTGAACAGGTTTCCCATTTCATGCGGGTGGGTCAAGCGTCTGTGCGCGGCAACGTGTTGTTCCAGTCTAGCGCCTGACATGTGTTTGGCCAGAGCCTGCGCGCGCTGGGTGATGCCCAGCCGTTCCAGGTAAATACCCTGCGGGGTCAGACGAGAGTACTTGCAAGGAACCGCAAGCGCGATCGCCTCGAAATCGACATGCGCGGTCAGGTCCGTCGCGCCAGGATTTGCCAGCGGATCGACCTGCTCATGCGCCTCCAGCGCCTGCAAGGTGTCACCAAGGCTGCGCCAGTCGCCATAGTCGATGATCAGTGCCGCGCCACCATGGTCGCGGATATGCGCGCCGATCTGGGCGGCGATAGCCTGGGCCGGAGCGCAGATCTCCACCAACTGGCCGTCTTCCGTGTCAACCAGCCGATGCGACAGGCCGGGCTGATCGCCTGCCGGCCCAAGGCCAAAACCCAGAGCGCCACCCTCGTCATGAACCAGCCGTTCGCGCCAAGCCGTTCCGTCGCGCAGAAACTGGCGGATGGGCAGGGCGTCAAAGAACTCGTTGGCGACAAGGAACAGGGGCAGGTCCGGCAGGTCAGCGACATCGTCGATCCATGTGGGGCGATCCCCCAGTAAAGCGGCCTGTTTGAGCCTCAGCGCCGGCGACGCCTCGACCAGGATCACCTGAGCGGCGTCATGAAACCCTGGCACGCGGGCGGTGGCACGCAGGGCGTCTGCCATGAGTGTGCCGCGTCCCGGACCAAGCTCGGCCAGGACAAATGGTGACGGCGAACCCTGGTCCAGCCACGCCTGCGCAAGCGAAAGACCCACCAGTTCTCCGAACATCTGGCTGATCTCGGGGGCAGTGGTGAAATCGCCCGCCGCGCCAAGAGGGTCGCGGGTGGTATAATAGCCATGTTCAGGGTGCAGCAGACATTCGGCCATGTAATCCGAGACCCGCAGCGGTCCGCCCGAAGCGATCCGCGCCTTGAGATGCTCCAGCATGGCACTCATTGCTTCTGCGCCCGGATTGCCAGCCAAAGGCCAGCCGCGATCATCGGCAGGGACAGAAGCTGTCCCATCGTCAGGCCGATTCCACCGACGTGAACAGCCAGTCCCAGCGGATTGCCTTCGGAAACGAACTGGGCATCCGGCTGCCGCACGAATTCGACAAGGAACCGCGCCACGCCGTAACCGGCAAAGAACAGCCCCGCAATCAGGCCGGGCTTCTTGAGCGCCCCGCGCCGCCACGCCATCCACAACAGCAATCCGCCCAGAAGAAGCCCCTCAAGCAGCGCTTCGTATAGCTGTGAAGGGTGGCGGGCGCATAGTGCGGTCAGCTGGCCACAATCCTGCGCCGCTTCGCCAGGAAACACCACGCCCCAGGGCATGTCGGTCTGGCGACCCCACAATTCGGCATTGATGAAATTCGCAATCCGGCCAAGGAACAATCCAGGCGCCACCGACAAGGCCAGCGCATCCGAGATCGCCAATTTCGGGATATTGTTCCGCCCGGCAAAGATCCAGGCCGCGATGACTACGCCAAGGAACCCTCCGTGAAAGGACATGCCGCCTTTCCAGACCTGCAGGATTTCGCCGGGATGGGCCAAGTAGTAACCGGGGTTGTAAAACAGGACCGACCCAAGCCGCCCGCCCAGAATCACCCCGATGATGGCCCAGGTCAGGAAATCTTCGACCTGAGGGGCACTCATCGGGCTCCTGTCGCCCGGCCAAAGCGCATCGCGCTTTACCGTCCGCGCCATGATCCACCACGCAACAAGGATGCCGACAATATAGGCCAGCGCATACCAGCGCAGGGCAAATTCGAAGCCGCCGACGGTGAAGGAAAACAGCTCGGGCGAGATATCGGGAAAGGGGATCATGGCCAACATATGCGACTCTGTGCCTTTGGCGGCTGGGGAAAGTCAACCTTGTGAATATCGGATGCGAAGCCCATATAAGGACAGACGCAAAAAGCGGAGAGAGCGATGCAGACCCGTAACAAGATCATGGACGACATTTCGCAATTGATGACCAACGCCATGGGCGTGGCTCAGGGCGCCAAGGAAGAGGCGGAAACGGCGATGAAGTCGATGATGGATCGCTGGCTTGCCGACCGCGACTTTGTCACGCGCGAGGAATTCGACGCGGTGCGCGCGATGGCGCAGAAAGCCCGCGAAGAAAACGAGGCGCTGAAAGCGCGGATCGAGGCGCTAGAAGGCGCCAAGAAGTAACGACAGGGGTTCAGATTCCCGGGAAATCGTGGGGACGGTGATCTGATCCGCGGCTGATTGGAGTGTTCCATGGCCAAGGACGGAAATGGGGCGGCGGAATTCACATTCCGAACCAAAGGGCTGACAAAGGTCTATGGCAGTGGCCCGGCTGCCGTTCATGCCCTGCGCGGTGTCGATCTGGATATTCCCAAGGGGGACATGGTTGTCCTTCTGGGGCCGTCCGGGTCGGGCAAATCCACACTTCTCAACATTGTTGGCGGGCTGGACCGGGCGACCGAGGGCGAGGCGTGGTTTCAAGATCAGAACCTGACGGAAATGTCCGACCGCGAACTGACGCTCTATCGGCGCGACCACGTCGGGTTCGTCTTTCAGTTCTATAACCTGATGCCCTCTCTCACCGCGCGCGAGAATGTCGAACTGGTCACCGAGATCGCCGATGACCCGATGGACCCGGACGAGGCGCTGCGCCTTGTCGGACTGGGCGAGAGGATGGACCATTTTCCGGCGCAGATGTCCGGCGGCGAACAACAGCGTGTCGCCATTGCGCGCGCCATCGCCAAGAATCCGACGGTCCTGTTCTGCGACGAACCGACCGGTGCGCTGGATTCGACGACGGGGCGTGCGGTGCTGCGCGTGTTGCGCGACGTGAACGACAAGCTGGGTGCAACCGTGATGATCGTCACCCACGCCGCCGCTACGGCCGGTATGGCGCACCGGGTAATCAACTTTGCCGATGGTGCGATCCGAAGTGTGACCACCAACGACACGCGGCTCGATCCTGACGAGATCAAGTGGTGACGGATGATGCGGGCGCTTGACCGGAAACTGTTGCGCGATCTGTGGCGCATCAAGGGGCAGGCTGGGGCCATTGCCGCCGTTGTCGCGGTGGGTGTGCTGTTGCAGGTGATGATGTCGGGCATGGTCGCCTCGCTCGACGAGACCCGCCAGACCTATTACGACCGCTCACGTCTGGCGCAGATTTTCGCACCCGTGACCCGTGCGCCCGAACACGTGCTGCACCGATTGTCGGCCATCGAAGGGGTCGGAGCGGTCGAGGGTCGGATCACCGGCGGCGCGCTTCTTGACATGGAAGGTCAGGATCTGCCGGTCCGCGCCCAGGCCGTGTCCCTGCCGCAGATCGGCGCACCGAAGCTGAACGATGTTCACCTGTCGGCGGGCCGTTTGCTGGCGCCGGGGCGCACTGACGAGGTGTTGCTGCTGAAAAGCTTCGCGGATGCCCATGAGATTCCTCTTGGCGCGCAGCTTTCGGCCACGATGAACGGTGCCCGCAGGACGTTCACGGTGGTCGGGATTGCCCAATCTCCCGAGTTTCTTGTTGCCGTCGCGCCCGGTGAACTGGTGCCGGATGTGACCCGCTTTGCCGTTCTTTGGATGAACGAGGACGCCATGGCCGCCGCCTTCGACATGAAAGGCGCGTTCAACGAGGCGCTGCTGTCGCTTGAGCGTGGGGCGGAACTTGAACCGGTCCTTGCCGCGGCCGACCGGGAGTTGGCGCAGTTCGGCGGGCTAGGGGCCTATGGGCTGAAGGACCACATGTCGAACCGCTTCATTTCGGATGAGATCGACGGACTGCGCTCGACCAGCGCCGCGGTGCCGCCGATTTTCATGGGCGTTGCGGCCTTTCTGCTCTACATCGTCGTCACCCGGCTTGTTCAGGCTGAACGAGAGCAGATCGGGCTGATCAAGGCGTTTGGCTATACTGACCTTGAGGTGTCAGTTCACTATTTCAAATTGGTTGTGCTGATAGCGCTTCTGGGGGCGCTAATGGGCTGCGTGCTGGGGATCTGGGCCGGGCGGTCGATGGTGGGAGTCTATCAGGCGAATTTCCATTTCCCATTCCTCGTCTTCCGCGTCGACCCGGCGGCGTTCGTGTCGGGTGTCACCGTTTCGGTCTTGTCGGCCTCGGCCGGCGGCATCTTCGTGCTGCGGCGGGTCTTCACCCTGACCCCGGCAGTGGCGATGCGGCCGCCTGCGCCAGCGGATTTTTCGCGCAGCGGCGCGTTGAACGTCCGTCTGAAACGCTGGCTTGACCAACCCAGCCGCATGGTGTTGCGCCGGGTGATCCGCAGCCCGGGCCGGATCGCGGGCTCGGTCATCGGGATTTCGGTTGGCATGGCGTTGTCGGCGGCGATGATCACGCTGTTGTCCGGTTTCGACGAATCCCTCGACCTGACGTTTGGCGTGATTGACCGCAGCGACATGCAGGTCAGTTTCTATCAGCCGATGTCGGGCAAGACCGTGTTCGAGTTGCAGCAATTGCCCGGCGTGATCGAGGTCGAACCGACCCGCGCGGTGTCGGCTGTGTTGCGCAACGGGCTGTATACCTATCGCGGAGGTATCACCGGATTGGCGGAAGGGGCGCGGCTGAACCGGGCCGTCGACAAGGACGTTCAGGCCATCGACCTGCCGGAACAAGGCGTGGTGCTGGCGAAATCGCTTGCGGACCTGTTGCAGATCAAGTCGGGCGAGATGCTGACAGTTGAGGTGTTGGAAGGGCGCAGGCCGGTCCTGACACTGCCCGTTGCGTCCATCGCCGAAACCCTGATGGGCGCGCCCGCCTTCATGCGAATCGAAACATTGAACCGCGCCCTGCGGGAACCTGACCGCGTGTCGGGCGCCTATCTCAGGGTGGATGCCAATGCACTGCCGCAGATTTTCGACAAGGTGAAGGGCATGCCCATGGTCGCGGGCGTGTCACGCCAGACCGATGCGCGGGAAGCGATGCAGAAGATGATGGACGAGGGTGCGGGCGCGATGCGCTTTGTCATGGTCGGTATTGCCGCGATCATTACCTTTGGCATCGTCTATAACGCCGCCCGCATTTCCTATGGCGAGCAGTCTCGTGACTTGGCCTCGCTGCGAGTGATCGGATTTTCCAACAGCGAAACCGCTTTTGTCCTGCTGGGCGAACTTGCGCTGGTTGTGCTGATGGCCATCCCGCTTGGCATCGGGTTGGGGTACGCGCTGGGGTTTCTCGTTGCCGCCGGGTTCAGCACCGAGCTTTACCAGATCCCCGCCGGGTTCAGGCCGGTCGCGCATGGGCAGGCGGCGGCAGCTGTCGTCGTTGCGTCATTGGTGTCGGGATGGCTGGTGAAACGTGATATTCAGAAAGTCGATCTCGTCGAGACACTTAAGACCAGAGAGTAGATGACATGGCCAAACGACAGTCCAGACGAATCCTGACCCTTGCCGCAGCCCTGATTGTCGGGGCCGGTATGGTCGCCGCGTTCTGGCCGCAGCCGATGATGGTGGATGTTGGCACGGTCCGGCAGGGCGACATGATCGTGACGGTCGACGAAGAAGCGCGGACCAGGGTGCGCGATGCCTATGTCGTGTCTGCCCCGGTCACCGGACGGCTTTTGCGGGTCAACCTGGAACCCGGCGATATGGTCGAACGCGGCAAGACAACTGTGGCGCGGATGCTGCCGACGAACCCGGATGCGCTTGACGCCCGTTCGCGAGAGCAGGTGCGCGCGACGATTGCCGCTGCCGATGCCGCGCTGCGGGCGGCGCAGGCCGAGCTGAATCGTGCCATTGCCGACCGCGATCTTGCGGATTCGGAAGTCGAGCGTACACGGCGGCTGTTCGAGCACGACAACATATCCCAGGCCGCATTGGACAAGGCAGAAGGTCAGTTTCGCATGGCAGAGGCCGCCGTGGACACCGCGCGTGCCGCGATCTCGATGCGGATCGCTGACCTTGACGCCGCCCGCGCCCGACTGATCAGCTTTGACACCGAAGGCACCTATGCCAGCGATGTTGAAAACGGCAACGCTGTGAACATTCGAGCACCGATCTCTGGGCGGGTGCTGAGGGTGATCCAGCAATCCGAAACGACACTGTCTGCCGGAGCGCCCATCCTTGAGATCGGTGACACCGAGGGCGATCTTGAGATCGTGGTCGAGCTTTTGTCGACGGATGCGGTTCAAGTGACGCCCGGCGATCGGGTGATGATTACGAATTGGGGGCAGGACGCGCCGCTGAGCGGAGAAGTTGAACGCATCGACCCGTGGGGCTTCACCAAATACTCGGCGCTGGGCGTCGAGGAACAGCGGGTGAACGCGGTGGTCGCCTTCACCGGGCCGCCCGAAACACGCAGCAGTTTGGGTCATGGCTTCCGTGTCGAAACCCGCATCATCGTTTGGGAGGCGAAGGACAGCCTGATTGTTCCCTCCAGTGCGTTGTTCCGGGATAACGGCGGCTGGGCCGTGTTTGTCGCAAAGGGGGGCAAGGCACTTAGAACCGAGGTTGAGATCGGACGCAACAATGGCATCGACGCCCAGGTTCTGGGCGGATTGCAGGCCGGAGACAAGGTCGTCCTGTTCCCCACTGCCGGGCTTGTGGACGGGGCCGGAATTGCCATCAGATCGGCAGGTTGACCCTCTTCGAACAAGGGAAACACAAGGGAAACGCAAGGATTAGGGCAGGTGATTTACCTGCCCATTTTTTGTGTCTCTTGGTAATCAATCCACAACTTATTGCGTTATCCACAGAAATATAGCTTTACAGATGACGGCTGACGGACCACCATATCTAGTAAGAGAGGTGGCAATTGCCGCTTTTCCTAGAGCAGGCACCAAGCGCTAGGGGCGCTGCCATTCCCCGGCGCAACAGCAAAAAGAGGTGGCGCCATGGCACTGTCAGAATCCTATCTTGAAGAGGAAATGCACCCGATTGATATCGTGGAGCATATCGCCGAACACCACGACTGGACCTTCGATCGCATCGCCGACGACCAGATCGCCATGGCTGTCGAGGGACAGTGGAAAACCTATTCGATCACACTGGCCTGGTCTGGGTTCGATGAAACGCTACGCCTGGTCTGTTCCTTCGAAATGGAGCCCCCAGAAGGCCGGATGAACGCGCTTTTCGAGGTGCTGAACGCAGTCAATGACCAGTGTTGGGCCGGTGCTTTCACCTACTGGGACGGTCAGAAGCTGATGATTTACCGCTACGGGCTGGTGCTGGCTGGCGGGCAGGTTGCCAGCGCCGAACAGATCGACACGATGATCAATGCCGCCGTCCTCAGCGCGGAACGCTACTACCCGGCCTTCCAGTTGGCCACATGGGGCGAGCGCAGCGCCGAAGACGCGATACAGGTTGCGATTGCGGAAGCCTACGGGCGCGCATAAGAAAGTCCCCGGTATTCGATAGACGGGGGCATTCATGAACATGGATATTGTGGCGCGGCGCGGGTTGGTGCTGTTGGGTTGCGGCAAGATGGGGTCGGCCATGTTGCAGGGCTGGCTTGACGGCGGGCTGCCTGCCGCATCGGTGTGGGTCATGGACCCACGTCCATCAGACTGGCTGAAAGCCACCGGAGTCCACATAAACGAAAACTTGCCCGCAGCACCCGCGATCGTGCTGATCGCCGTGAAGCCGCAGATGATGGCGGACGCGCTGCCGGTCCTGAAGCCTATGGGCAATGGCGACACGCTGTTCCTGTCTGTTGCAGCGGGAATAGGCATCGACACTTACGAAGACATGCTGGGGGACAAGACCCCGATCATCCGCGCCATGCCGAACACACCCGCCGCTGTGGGGCGCGGCATCAGCGCCATCATTGGCAACACGCAATCCAGCGCCGCGCAGCTTGATCTGGCAGAGGCGCTTCTGTCGGCTGTTGGGCAGGTCGTGCGGTTGGACAGCGAAAGCCAGATGGACGCGGTCACCGGGGTCAGCGGCTCGGGCCCGGCTTATGTCTTTCACATGATTGAAACGCTGGCCGCGGCGGGCGAAGCCCAGGGCCTTCCAGCCGAGCTTGCCATGGCGCTGGCAAAGGCGACGGTGGCCGGGGCAGGGGCGCTGGCTGAGGCCGCCGACGAAACTCCAGCGCAACTGCGCGTCAATGTCACCAGCCCGAATGGAACCACGCAGGCGGGGCTAGAGGTGCTTATGGACCCTGAAACCGGGCTTCCGGCGCTAATCGGAAAAACCGTTGCGGCGGCAACAAACCGGTCGAAGGAGCTGGCTGGTGGGTGATATCAGTTTCGACGACTTCCTCAAGGTCGACATTCGTGTGGGCACGGTTGTCGATGCCGAACCCTATCCTGAGGCGCGCAAACCGGCGATCAAGCTTTGGGTCGACTTCGGCGGAGAACTGGGGATACGCAAAAGCTCGGCCCAGATTACCGCGCATTACGATCCCTTGACGTTGATCGGCAAGCAGGTGATGGCGGTGGTGAATTTCCCGCCCCGTCAGATCGGCAAGTTCATGTCCGAGATCCTGGTTCTCGGCCTGCCAGATGAAAACGGAGAGATTGTTCTGATCGGACCGGACAGCCCGGTGCCGAGCGGCGGAAGGATGCATTGATGAAGCTGCTGATCACGCGACCGCTGCCTGCCGCAGTGATCGACGCCGCCCGAACCGAGTTCGATGTCACGGTACGCAACAACGATTTACCGCTGAGCAACGATGAGTTGCGGTCAGCGCTACGTGACTTCGATGCGGTTTTGCCAACACTCGGCGACGCGTTCTCCGCCGATGTCTTTGCCGATGTGCCGACCGCGCGGTGCCGGATACTGGCGAATTTCGGCGTCGGGTATAACCATATTGATACTGTCGCGGCCGCAAAGGCTGGCGTGGTTGTGACCAACACCCCCGGTGCGGTGACAGACGCAACTGCCGACATTGCCCTGACGCTTTTGTTGATGAGTGCGCGCCGCGCCGCCGAGGGCGATCGGTTGGTCCGTTCCGGCCAATGGACGGGCTGGACCCCGACGCAGATGCTTGGCCTTCATGCGACGGGGAAATCGGTTGGAATCGTCGGCATGGGCCGGATCGGTCAGGCCATCGCCAAGCGCTGCCACTTCGGGTTCGACATGGCTGTGCATTACTTCAACCGCTCAGAAAAAGACCTGCCGTTTCCCGCCACCCGGCACTGGGAACTGCGTGATCTTGCGGCGCGGGTCGACATTCTGGTCGTGGCCTTGCCCGGTGGCGGCAACACCCGACACCTGATTGGTGCTGAGGTTTTCGGCGCGATGCCGCCTCATGCCCATTTCATCAACATCGCGCGAGGCGAAATCGTCGATGAGGGCGCGCTTGTGCAGGCGCTGAAATCGGGTGAAATCGCCGGAGCCGGGTTGGATGTCTATGAACACGAACCGGATGTGCCCGACGCTTTGCGGGCATTGGACAACGTCACGCTTCTGCCGCATCTGGGCACCGCCGCCCTTGAAGTGCGGACAGGTATGGGGTTGATGTCGGTGGCCAATCTTGTCGCCTTCAAGCGAAAAGAACCGCTCCCGAACGCGGTCTGATTTCAGGCCGGGGCCGCGTCCCCGACAGCTTCGCGCCAATGACGGCGGCAGAGCGAGACATAGGTCTCATTGCCGCCGATCTGTACCTGCGCGCCTTCCTTCAGTGCCTTGCCGTCGGGACCCATGCGCACCACCATCGTCGCCTTCTTTCCACAATGACAGATCGTGCGCACCTCGCGCATTTCATCTGCCAGCGCCAGAAGTGCGGCCGAGCCCGGGAACAGCTTGCCCTGGAAATCGACGCGCAGACCATAGCACATGACCGGCACCCTCAGATCATCCACCGCGCGAGCAAGCTGCCAGACCTGATCTTCGGTCAGGAATTGTGCTTCGTCTATGAAGACGCAAGCGATCGGGCCAGCGTCCAGCCGGGCCTCGATCCGGGCAAACAGGTCGTCGGCAGGCGTGAACGTATCCGCCTCTGCCCCGATTCCGATCCGTGACGCGATCCGCCCGGTACCTGCCCTGTTATCCAGTTTGGCAGTCAGCAGATAGGTGTCCATGCCGCGTTCGCGGTAGTTGTGAGAGGCTTGCAGAAGCACCGTCGATTTGCCGGCGTTCATGGTCGAATATTGGAAATACAGCTTGGCCATGGCGCGAGTTATCCCGCCCAGCGGCGTAATTGCAAGGGTGGTTCGGACCGGAACAAAGCCGCATTCGCGAGGCAGGGCCTCTGGGGATGGACAAAGGCGCCCTTGTCCCGATCCTAGGGACGCACCGCCGAGTTTCGTGGCGCCGCCCCGGGGCAACAAGACCCGGCCTTGGGATGGCCGGACACTCGTCATTATTCCCGAAAACACTGGGAACACTTTACAAATGACAATATTGCCGCAAGCCTATAATGGGAAACGACCGGGGCCATTCCCCGTTTTTGGACTTGAATGACGCGTGGGAGTGAAGGCATGGCGGACATGGGGCGCTACCTGAAAAAACACACAGAGGCCCTTGTCAAAGATGTCGGCATCGAAGCGGCGTGTACGTTGACGGGCAAGTCCAAGGCGACCCTGGGCCGCTATTATTCGGACCACGATGAACATGCCGACCGCTTCATGCCGGTCGATGCGGTTGCCGCGCTGGAAGAGGCCGCGTCATTTCCACATGTCACCTCGGCGCTGGCCGATCTCAATGGCATAACCCTGTCTTATGATGACCGTCGGCGCAACGACAGTGACAAGGGCGGCGTCAATACCGACGTTATCGCGCTGAGCCAACGGTTCGGCATGCTGATGGCCGAGTACCACCAGTCGATCGAAGACGGCATCATCACCGTGAATGAGGCCAAGCGCCTGTTGAAAGAGACGCTGGCCCTGCAACAGGTCCTGGTCGAAATGAAGCTGCATCTGGAAGAGGAAACCGAGACCTGATGCAACCCCTGCCGCCACGCCGCGAGCTGATTGACGCTGAACGTCACGTGCCGGAACTGCTGCAGGAGTTCCTGGTCGATCTCGAGGCAACGCGGCATTCGTCAGAAGTCTGGCAGTTGATTATCCGGTTGGGGCAGACGCTCAATCTGCCTTTCATCGACTTCATCACCGCCAGCAATTATGCCGATTGGAAACGAACCACCTTTATTCGGACGTCCTATGATTCCACGTGGCTCAATGACCTGAACAAGGACCCCGACGTTCAGAAATGGTCATATTTCCGCACCCATGCGATGCACTATTTGACGCCTATTGCCGTGGGGCTCGAATTTGTCGATGAATACCGGCACATCCCCGAGAAACGCGTCCATGTCCTGCGGGAAGCCGCGCGGCGGGGTATTCGTGCGGGATTTTCGATTCCTCTGCGCGCACATGCGCCGCCGCAGGCTGCTCTGATCACGTTCTCCGGCAATCATTCGCGCCGCGAGATGCAGGTCATCATCCGCAATCACGGCTGGTTACTGCAGACAGCCGCTTTGATGGGACACCAGCATTTTGTCATGCATTTTGCCAACGAATTCCCTGAGCGGAACCGTTTGTCCGCAAAGCAAAGCGAATTGCTCAAGCTGATTGGCAATGGCTATCAGGACAAACATATCGCCGAGGCGCTGGGCGTCTCGATTTCTGCGGTACGCCAGCGCATGAAGGCCGTCATGCGCAAAACCGGGTTGGGAAACAGGGCGGAACTGGCGGCGCTCGCAATGAGCATCGGCCTATTGCCCGATCCGCTGCGCCAAATGGGGTCCGACGAGGTCATCATCCAGAAGGAAATGGGGATGCCGTCGGTGCGTCAGAAACTGTCGCGGCCATCACCACGGACATGACCTGAAAATAGGGTGCCCCGGCTTTCACCGAGGCACCCGAAACTGATCAAATCACTCACGGAAACCAATCCGGATTACCGGACCAGTCAGCCCACGACAGGCGTGGGATGCGACTGCTTTCCTGTCCAGCAGGATTGCACCGGGCTCTGCCAATCTGGGGAACCGGCGTACTTGAACCCGTAGCCACGACGAAGAGTCTAGTGCGAAGCCATGGCAGTGTAAGGTGGGGTTTTCCGCAGTTTTGGCGTAAAGGTACTACTATTTATTACAGGAATATTTCTGATACCTGCAATTAATAGCAGTTCATATTTGCCATACCCTTAATGCCGTTTCACCAGCACTGACCCAACCGAATACCCTGCGCCAAAGCTGCAAATCAGCCCATACTCGCCGGCGGCGAAGTCCTCGTTGTATTTCGAAAAGGCGATAATTGAACCCGCGGACGAGGTGTTGGCGTAGTCCTGAAGAATGTTGGGCTGTTCGCCCGGTTCCGGTTCGCGACCAAGGACCTTCTTGCCGATAAAATCGTTCATTGTCTTGTTCGCCTGATGCAGCCAGACCCGCTTCAGGTCGGACTGCGCAACTCCCTCTTCCTCCATGTGCGACAGGATGTGGGCCGATACCATCGGCAGCACTTCCTTGAACACCTTGCGTCCGTTCTGCATGAACTGCATGTCGCGCCGGTCCTCAAGGCCATAGGGGCGGGTACGGCGCAGGAAGCCGTTGTTGTTGCGGATATTGTTGGAGAACTGGGTGGCGCAGCGTGTCGACAGCACCTCGAAATAGCCGCCTTTTGCGTCTTCGGCCCGTTCCAGCACAGTCGCCGTTGCAACGTCGCCAAAGATGAAATGGCAATCGCGGTCGCGCCACTCCAGATGGGCCGAACAGATCTCGGGATTGACCACGATGGCCTTTTTCACTGAACCGGACCGGATCATGTCCGCCGCAGCCTGAATGCCGAACGTGGCCGAGGAACAAGCGACGTTCATGTCAAAGGCAAACCCACCTGCGCCCAGTTCTTGCTGAATCTCGATTGCCACAGCGGGATAAGCACGTTCGAGGTTGGATGCCGCGCAGATCACGAGGTCAATTTCATCCGCCGCGATCCCCGCCTGAGCCAGTGCCTTCTGGCAGGCATCCAGCGCCATCTCGGTCATGATCCCCGGTTCGTCATCTGACCGTTCGCGCAGTTTGGGGTGCATTACTTCGGGGTCCAGCACCCCTTCCTTGTCCATCACGAAACGCTGCTCAATACCGGATGCCTTGACGATGAACTCAGTAGAGGAATGCGGGACCGGCTCAACGTCGCCGGCTTCAATGGCGGCGGCATTCTGTTCGTTCACCCGGTCGGCATAGGCATTGAAGGCCAGGACCAGCTCGTCATTAGTGATGACGTTTTCCGGTGTGAACACTCCGGTTCCGGTGATGGCTGGCGTAAACATGAAAACCCCCGATGATGCTGCAAGGCGTTCCCTAGAAGCACCAATCCTGGGGTTGTGGTCAAGTCTTTACGCAAGGGAAAGGTTGTCAGGCGAACGGATCTTCGGGGTAACCAACCCCGGCAAGGTACAATCCATGCGGCGGACACACTGGACCGCAAGCCGCCCGGTCGCGGGCATTTAGGGCTGTACGAACATCATCCGGCCCCCATGCCCCCGCGCCGACGCGTTCCAGCGTTCCGACAAAGGACCGCACCTGGTTGTGCAGGAAAGACCGGGCACGGACGTGGAAATGGATTTCGTCCCCCCACGGTGTCCCGATCCGCTTGATCTGCAACGCGTCAAGCGTTTTCACCGGGCTGGCAGACTGACAGATCGAAGACCGGAAGGTGGTGAAATCATGATGCCCAATCAGGAAATCCGCCCCGGCCTGCATCGCGTCCACATCCAGGTCGTGGCGGATATGCCAGACCAGCCCCGCCTGATGCGTCGGCGGTGCGCGCCGGATCAGGATGCGGAACAAGTAACGCCGCTCGACCGCCGAGAACCGCGCGTGCCAGTCTTCCGCCACCCGCGCCGCGCCGATGATTGCCACCGGGTTCGGCTTCAGATGATGGTTCAGCGCCTCCGACAGACGGAACGGATCCCACTCTCGTGCCATGTCGCAATGCGCCACCTGCGCCAGCCCATGCACCCCGGCATCGGTACGCCCGGCAGCGGCGATGGTGAACGGGCCGGGTTCAAGCCGCGCCAGCGCAGCCTCGACCGCCCCCTGGACCGAGGGCTGATCGGCTTGCCTCTGCCATCCGGCAAAGGGCGCCCCGTTGTATTCGACTTTCAGTGCGTATCTTGGCATGGGCTGGCGATACCTCATTCCTTCGCCAAGCGAAAGTCGCGGCTTTTTGCTGGTTTGAAGTTCCCCGGGGGTCTGGGGGTGGAACCCCCGGGCCGCACGGTGGGGCTGGCAAAACGCCCGCTCGGTGCTTAGGTATCGAGAAAGGCAACAAAAAGGGCCTGCCCTTGGTCATTTCTTCCCTGGCTGACAGCGTCACCCGCAGCATCGAAAGCATGGGCGACACGATCTCGGAAACCCTGTTCGAGCCGGTGATCCGGCTGGGTGTGACAGGGTTGGCGCGGTCGGGCAAGACGGTTTTCATCACCTCGCTTGTGGCAAATCTTCTGGATCGGGGGCGGATGCAGCGCCTGTCCGGGGTTGCCGACGGGCGCATCTCGGCGGCTTTCCTGCAGCCTCAGCCTGATGTCACCGTCCCGCGCTTTGACTATGAGGCGCATCTCGCGGTGCTTGCCGGTCCGTCTCCGCATTGGCCCGACAGCACCCGTGCAGTCAGCGAGTTGCGGCTTTCCCTGCGTGTCCGGCCCGACGGCCTACTCGGAGGACTGCAAGGGCCGCGTACGGTGCATCTGGATATCGTAGATTATCCCGGCGAATGGCTGCTGGACCTTGGCCTTCTGGACAAAAACTATGACATCTGGTCAGCCGAGGTGCTGGGCCGCATCACGCCGCGTTCACAGGCAAAACCGTTTCTTGACCTGCTGGCGAACGTTGACCCGGCCGCGCAGCTGGAAGAACCCGTCGCCCAGTCGCTTGCAGCCCATTTCACCACCTACCTTCAGTCAGCACGAGATGCAGGTTTTTATGACTGCACCCCGGGGCGGTTCCTTTTGCCCGGAGACCTGGCCGGGTCTCCTGTCCTGACATTCGCCCCGCTGCCCGCAGTCGCAAATGCCGGGCGCCGGTCGCTGAGGCGCGAAATGGAGCGCCGTTTCGAAGCCTACAAGTCGAAGGTCGTGAAGCCATTTTTCCGCGATCACTTTGCGCGGATCGACAGGCAGGTGGTTCTGGTTGACGCATTGGGTGCGATCCACCGCGGTCCGCAAGCCTTTGACGGTATGCGCCAAGCCATGGGGGACATCCTGGGCACGTTCCGCCCGGGTCGAAACGCGTTCCTGTCCCGATTGCTTCTGGGCAAACGTGTCGAACGCATCCTGTTTGCCGCGACCAAGGCCGACCACTTGCACCACGAACAACACGCCCGGCTTGCCGCGATCATGCAGGCGGTAACACGCGATGCCCGCGATCGCGCTCAGTTCGCAGGGGCCCGGACCGAGGCGCTGGCCATCGCCGCGTTGCGGGCCACCACAGAAGAGGTCATTCCCCACGAGGGGCGCGACCTGCCTTGCGTGCGCGGAACCCTACTTGATACCGGCAAGCCGGCGGCCTTTTATCCCGGCGAACTGCCGGATGATCCCAACCTGCTGTTGCGCGCGGCGCGACAGGGGGCGGACCGCTGGCTTGATGCAGATTATGGCGCCATGCGGTTTGCCCCTGCGCGGCTCAATCTGAAACCGGGCGAGGGGCCGCCGCATATCCGCCTTGACCGGGCGGCCGAGTTCCTGATCGGAGACAAGCTATGACCAATGGCCCCATTCTGATTGATCTGGACGGCCGGGACCTGCCGCCCGTGGCTGACGCCGCGCCGGTGCCGGATCTGGATCACGATCTGCCCGAAGGCGCCGCAATGCAGGCGGCTGCCCGTTTCGCAAACCGCCGCCCGTCGCGGCTGGCGCGATGGTTCTGGACGCTGTTGATGGCGGTTCTCGGCACGGTGGCTTCGATTGCGGCCTGGGATTTTGCAACCGGCCTTGTGGCGCGGGTGCCGATCCTTGGTTGGACCTTAATCGGGCTCCTTACGGCGCTGGGCGTGGTGGCTTTGGCCATCGCAACCAGAGAGTTGGCCGCGTTTTCCCGCCTGCGTCGGGTTGATCGCATCCGCCGCGACATGGATCAAGTCTCGGCGGCAGGTGACCTGGCATCGGCCCGCATTGCAACGTCCCGCGTGGTTGCACTGTATCACAACCGCGAAGACACCGCTTGGGCGCGCGCCCGGCTGGATGAGCGGATGGATGAGGTAATGGACGCCGACGCCCTGATCGAGCTTGTCGAGACCGAACTTTTGGCCCCGCTTGACGTCCGCGCCCAGGCCGAGGTCGAGGCCGCCGCGCGTCAGGTCGCAACGGTGACGGCGTTGGTGCCTCTGGCGCTGGCGGACTTGATCACCGCATTGACCGCGAACCTGCGCATGATCCGCCGCATCGCCGACATCTATGGCGGCAGGTCCGGCGCATTCGGCGGCTGGCGCCTGACCCGCGCAGTGATGGCGCACTTGGTTGCAACTGGTGCTGTGGCCGTCGGAGACGACATGATCGGCGCGCTGGCGGGTGGGGGGCTTTTGGGCAAGCTGTCACGCCGTTTCGGAGAGGGGCTGGTCAACGGCGCGCTGACAGCGCGCGTCGGGGTGGCGGCGATGGATGTCTGCCGCCCGATGGCGTTCTCGCCTTCACGTCGCCCCAAAGTAACAGCGATCATCAAGCGCTCACTGACCGGGTTGTTTGGAAGCGCCGCCGATCAGAATACACCGTCAAAAGACTGACTACGCTTTCGGATGGGCGCGGTTATAGACGTCCATCAGCCGGGCGCTATCGACGGCGGTATAGGTTTGCGTGGTGCCTAACGAGGCATGTCCCAGAAGCTCTTGAATCGCGCGTAAATCGCCACCGGCATTCAAAAGATGCGTAGCAAAGGAATGGCGCAGCGCATGAGGTGTTGCGCTGGCAGGCAGGCCAAGCTGCATCCGGGTCGCCTGCATCACCTTCTGGACCTGCCGTGCCGACAACCGCCCGCCGCGCACGCCCCGAAACAGCGGTTGATCGGGCTCGGGTCCAAACGGAGCAAGGCCAAGATAATCATCAACCGCGTCCCGCGCCGCAGGCAGGACCGGCACAAGCCGTTCCTTTCCACCCTTGCCGACAATCCTGAGCGATTCGCCCAGAGGTGCGGATCTGCGATCAAGTCCCAGTGCCTCGGAAATCCGTAGCCCACAGCCATATAGCAGGGTGACCACCGCCACATCCCGCGCCGCAACCCAGGGCGTGTCGCTTTGCATCTCGACCATATTGAGTACCTCACGCGCGGCGGGCTCGGCCAGGGGGCGGGGCAGCTTGCGCTGAAACCGGGGCGCACGGACCGACAGAACGGCGGTGGCGTCAAACCCTTCGCGATCGCTCAGCCAGCGAAAGAAGCTTTTGACGGCTGAGAGTTTGCGCGCCAGCGACCGCGCCCCAATACCGGCGCCTCGTTCGCGTGCCATCCATGCCCGCATGTCAGAGACTCCGATCGCCGACAGCGGCTGTAATCCCAAGGCCTCGCCCTTGTGCAGGGTGATGAAACTCAGGAATCCGGTCAGGTCGCGGCGATAGGCCTCAATCGTGTTCTCGGCATTGCCCGCAAGCGCACGGCGCTGAATGAGGAAGTCGTCAATTGCAGAAGTAAGCGCAGGGCTGATCATGCCAGCCAGCGGCGCATCGCCCGTTCAAAAACACCGGCAAAGAACGCCAAAAGGTCGGTGCCCTGTTGTGGTGTGAACTGGTGTGGGTCTTCGGCCCCCAATACCAGCATTCCGGGCAACCGCCCGGTGCCGAAATCCAGTTTCAGGCAGGCTTCGGACCTGATCCAGTCGGCACTTTCGCCATAGATCAGTTTGTTTCCCTGATGCAGCTGGCGCAGCGTGACCTGGCGGATAGGGATGTTGCGTCCGCCCGCCAGGTAGTCGTCAATGAACCCCGGCTCGGCGACGGACAGGACGTCCCCTAGTTTCTGGATCGCGGCGTCGCCCTCCGCTTCTTCCTCGGATTCCAGAACCAGCCGCACGGCGTCGACGCGCAGGATCTCGGCCACTTCGCCGCCAAGATCGTGCAGGAAGGTCTCGAACTCGATCGGATCCAGCATACGCAGGATCGCGCGATGTACCTGGTTGGTGCCGGCCAGATTGTCATAGGCCGCCGCAATGACCGAACGATGGGTGTCCTCAAGCCGGTCCAGCCGCGCCTCAAGCCGTTCCATCGCAATGCCGCGCAGATCGACGATATTGCCGCCCATCGCGCGCTCATTGGCGGCGATCAGCGCACGCATCAGGTCGCGATCCTCAAGGATCACATCGGGTTCCGAGATGATTTTCTCGCGCAATGCGTCGTCGATCTTGGGCGTGCTGCTCATGCGTGCCTCGTCTTGTTTGCGGCACTCTAACAGAGGGTGCCGCGAAATTCCTCATCTTTTTTCGCGAGGATTTGAAGGGTCGGCAACAATCGGCAACCGTCCCTTCCTCTTGCCGGAAATACCGCGGGGGGTAAGGGGGCTGGCCCCCCTCCTGTGTCGGCTTACAGGATCTTGATGCCCGCTGCCTTGATGTCGGCAAGGAAGGCGTCCAGCCCCTTGTCGGTCAGCACATGGTTGACCATCGCCTTGATCACGGCGGGCGGTGCGGTGATCACATCGGCGCCGATCCGGGCGCTGTCGGCAATATGGTTTACCGAGCGGATCGAGGCCGCCAGGATCTCGGTTTCGAACCCATAGTTGTCATAGACCTGGCGGATGTCGGCGATCAGGTCCATGCCATCTAGGTTGATGTCGTCCAGACGTCCGATGAAGGGCGAGATAAATGTCGCGCCCGCCTTGGCCGCCAGAATCGCCTGGTTGACCGAGAAGCAAAGCGTCACGTTGACCATGTGACCATCGTCAGACAGCGCCTTGCACGCTTTCAACCCGTCCCAGGTCAGCGGCACCTTGACGGCGATATTGTCGGCAATCTGGACCAGCTTGCGGCCCTCGGCGATCATGGTCTCGGCATCGGTTGCGGTAACTTCGGCCGAGACCGGACCGTCAACCAGGTCGCAGATCTCCTTGGTGACCTCGATGATGTCGCGGCCGGATTTCTTGATCAGCGACGGGTTGGTGGTCACGCCATCGACCATACCAAGGTCGTTCAGCTCGGCAATTGCGTCGATTTCAGCGGTATCAACAAAGAATTTCATGGGGGCAGCATCCCTTTCACGGATTGGGTAAGGCTTCGGCTTGCGTTTAGCGCAAGTTTGGCGATGCTGAAAGCCCGAAAGAGGTTTTTCTGTTATCGCTAACATGCCATCCGATCCACACGCCACCCCCGGATATTTCGAGGAAGGCGCCCTGGTGGGCGTCCTGACGGCCCAACCGCTTGACCGCGTGCTGGATTACCGCGCGCCCGAAGGCGGGTGTTTTGCCGGGGCCTATGTCGAGGTGCCGCTTGGCCCGCGCAAGGTGCTTGGCGTGGTCTGGGGGCCGGGGCGCGGCGACTGGGATCCGGCCAAGGTTCGGCAGGTCAACCGGGTGCTTGAGGTCGCGCCGATGCGGGCCGAGATGATGCAGTTTCTCGAAACGGCCGGGGCCTATACACTGACCCCGCGCCCGGCCATGCTGCGGCTGGCGACCCGCGCGCCGGGGCTGGGGGACCCGCCCTCGATGCGCAAGGTCTATCGCCGGGGCGAGGGGCGGCCCGAGCGCGAAACCGATGCCCGCCGCCGGGTAATCGAAACGCTTGAGGAATATGGCGGGCTCGCCTTCACGTTGAAGGAACTCAGCGACATGGCTGGGGTGACATCCTCGGTGGTCAAAGGGCTGGTGCAGCAGGGCGTCGTGCGAGAAGAGGACACGCCCCGCGACCTGCCTTTTCCCCGCCTTGATCCCGACTATTCTGCAAAACAGTTGACCGAAGACCAGGCCACAGCCGCCAACCGGCTGCGCGACGCCGTTCAAACGGGACGTTATGGCACCACCCTGTTGCGTGGAGTCACCGGGTCGGGCAAGACAGAGGTCTATCTCGAAGCGGTGGCCGAAACCCTGCGCAAGGGACGGCAGGCGCTGGTGCTGCTGCCCGAGATCGCGCTGACGGCGGAGTTTCTGACCCGGGTCGAGGCGCGGTTCGGCGCGAAACCGGCGGAATGGCACTCGGGCGTTACGATGACCGAACGCCGCCGCATCTGGCGCATGGTCGGGCAGGGTGGGGCACAGCTGGTAATCGGTGCGCGCTCGGCCCTGTTCCTGCCGTTCCGCGACCTTGGCCTGATCGTGGTCGATGAGGAACACGATACGTCTTACAAGCAGGAAGACGGCGTGCTGTACAATGCCCGCGACATGGCTGTACTGCGTGCCTCGATCAACGATGCCCGCGTGATCCTTGCCTCGGCCACGCCCTGCCTGGAAAGCTGGGCCAATGCCGAAGCGGGCAAATATGACCGTATCGATCTGACGACCCGTTTCGGGGATGCGATCCTTCCCGAGATGCGCAGTCTCGATATGCGGATCGAAGACCTGCCCGCGAACCGCTGGATTTCCGAAAAACTGCAACGGGCGGTGTGGGACCGGCTGGGCAAGGGAGAACAGTCGCTTCTGTTCATCAACCGGCGCGGCTATGCGCCCGTCACCATCTGCCGCGCCTGTGGTCATCAGGTCGGCTGTGATCGCTGCGACGCCCGTATGGTTGAACACCGTTTCCTGAAGCGCCTGGTATGCCATCAATGCGGTGAGACCAAGCCGATGCCGGAAACCTGTCCCTCGTGTGATGTCGAGGGCAAGCTTGCGGCGGTTGGACCGGGGGTTGAACGGCTGGCGGAGGAAGCGCAAGCGCTTTTCCCCGACGCGCGGCTGGCGGTGCTTTCCTCGGACCTGTTCGGTTCGGCGCGGGCGTTGAAAGAGGGCATCCTCAAGATCGCCGAAGGCGGCGCCGATATCATCATCGGCACGCAACTGGTGGCCAAGGGGCATAATTTCCCGCTTCTGACGCTTGTCGGGGTGATCGATGCCGACCTTGGGCTTCAGGGCTCGGACCTGCGCGCCGCTGAACGTACTTTCCAGCTGATGAGGCAGGTCGCCGGACGCGCGGGCCGGGCGGAAAAGCCGGGCGAGGCTTTGCTCCAGACCTATCAGCCTGACCACCCGGTAATCCGCGCCATCCTCGGCAATGACGAAGAAGCCTTCTGGCGGGCCGAGGCAGAAGGCCGCCGCGCAGCCGGAGTGCCGCCTTATGGCCGCATGGCGGGGATCATTCTGTCGGGTTCGGATGTGAGCCAGGTCTTTGATCTCGGAAATCACCTTGCCCGCACCACCGGACCGCTGCGCGAGATCGGCGCCGAAGTCTACGGCCCCGCGCCAGCCCCGATCGCCCGGGTGCGCGGCCGCCATCGGGTCCGGCTTCTGGTCAAGGCCCCGAAAGGCGCGCCGATCCAGGCGGCATTGGCCAAATGGGTCGCGCCGATCAAGCTGAAGGGTGATCTGCGCCTGTCCATCGATATCGACCCGCAAAGCTTCTACTGACAAACCGGCCTTTTTGCTGGTCCCAAATACCCCGGAGCGCGAGGCAGCGCCTCGCGGCGAGACAGGCAAAAGCGAAGCGCAAATGTCGCGATTGCCCTCGCCAAGTCAGCTGAATGGGGCTATTTGCAAAGCATGTTAAGAATCTTCACTCTCGACGAGGCGCAGCATCTTCCTGTATGGCGCCGCCCGATCGCGCTGTTGTTCCTGATGGCGATTGCAATGCCGATTGCGTTCCAGACTTGGTCGGCGCTTCTGAACAACTTTGTGATTGAGGTTGCGGGGTTCGATGGGGCTGACATCGGTCTGTTGCATACCGTGCGCGAGATACCGGGTTTCCTGGCGGTTGGCGTAATCGCGATCATCATGGTCATGCGCGAACAGGTGCTGGGCGTGGTCTCGCTGATCTTGTTGGGAGCGGCGACGGCGGTGACGGCGTGGTTCCCGTCCTTGGCAGGCATCCTGACGATCACAATGCTGTCGTCGATTGGCTTCCACTATTACGAGACTGTGAACCAATCTCTGCAATTGCAGTGGATCGACAAGGCGCGCGCGCCGCGTGTGCTGGGCTGGATGCTGGCGGTGTCGTCTGCGGTGACGCTTGTTGTCTATCTCTTGATCGTGATGACATGGAAGTCGCTCGGCCTGTCCTACAATACCGTCTACATGCTGGCGGGCGGGGCGACAGTGCTGATCGCGCTGGTTTGCCTGTTTGCCTTTCCGCAATTCGACAATCCTACACCGCAACTGAAGAAGATGGTGCTGCGCCGCCGGTATTGGCTCTATTATGCTCTGCAATTCATGGCCGGAGCGCGTCGGCAGATCTTTGTCGTCTTTGCCGGTTTCATGATGGTCGAGCGCTTTGGCTTCGAAGTGCATGAACTGACGACGCTATATCTTGTGAATCTGGTCGCCAATATCGTTTTTGCCCCGGTGATAGGCGGCGTGGTGCAGCGGTTCGGAGAGCAGCGGGCGTTGTTGTTTGAGTACCTCGGGCTGATCGTGGTGTTTCTGGCCTATGGCGGCATCTATTTCTTCGGCTGGGGTGTCGTGCTGGCGATGGTGCTTTACGTGATTGACCATTTGCTGTTTGCCATGGCGCTGGCGTTGAAGACCTATTTCCAGAAAATTGCCGACCCGCAGGACATTGCGCCCACGGCGGCGGTGGCCTTTACCATCAACCATATCGCGGCGGTGTTCCTGCCTGTGCTTCTGGGACTTTTGTGGCTGGTGTCCCCGGCGGCTGTCTTTGGGCTTGCTGCGCTGATGGCGGCAACGTCTTTTGGTCTTGCGCTGCTGATCCCGCGCCACCCCGAGAAAGGCAACGAAACCCGGCTGGCGCGCTTCGTGCCCGCACCGGCGGAATAAGGCAAGGAAATTGATGAGCGGCCAGCGCGGACGTTTCCTCACCGGCTCGACCATGAGCCATGTGATCCGCATGACCCTGACCGGCGCCACCGGCATCACCTTTGTCTTTCTTGTCGATCTTGCCAACCTGTTCTGGATCTCCCGTCTTGGCGATCCCCAGCTGGTCGCCGCCATCGGATATGCTTTTGCTATCCAGTTCTTTTCGGTCTCGTCGGGTATCGGGCTGATGATTGCGGCGACCGCGCTTGTGTCGCGCCGCATCGGAATGGGCGACCGCGACACCGCCCGTCACGAAGCGACTTCGGGCATGATCATCACAGTCAGTTTCCAGGCACTTGTGGCGGCACTGGTCGTGCTGTTCCGCTACCCGCTGCTCGAGCTTGTGGGCGCTGCGGGCGACACGCTTGACCTGGCGGCGCGCTATTTGCTGATGACGGTGCCATCGCTGGTGGTGATGGCGATCGGGTTGGTTGGGTCTGCGGTCCTGCGCGCCGAGGGAGACGGGCACCGGGCAATGTATGTCACCCTGACCTCGGGCAGCGTTTCGATCATTGTAGACCCGGTGCTGATCATCTGGCTGGGTCTGGGACTGGACGGGGCGGCGCTGGCGCTTGTTCTGTCGCGCTTTGTCCTTGCGGCAATGGCGCTGCGCTTTGCCATCGGCACCCACGATCTGCTGGCGCGTCCTGCGATTTGGGCGGTGCGACGCGCGGTCCGTCCGTTCTTTGCCATCGCGATCCCGGCGATCCTGACCCAGCTGTCCACACCCTTCGGCAATTACCTCCTAACGGGCGTCATTGCTGGTTTCGGAGACGAAGCTGTGGCGGCCTGGGCGGTGGTGAACCGGCTGACCGTGGTGGCCTTTGGCGGCATCTTCTCGCTGTCCGGTGCGGTCGGGGGCATCTTTGGCCAGAACTACGGCGCGGGTCTCTATGACCGATTGCGCTCGACCTATGCCGACGCGCTCAGGTTCTGCGCGGTCTATACGCTGGTCGCTTGGGGACTGCTGATGCTAAGTGCGCCCTACGTGATCCGGGGGTTCGGGCTGACGCCGGCAGGTGCCAAGGTGTTCTGGGCCTTTGCGGTGGTCGGAGCGGGCAGTTTTGTCTTCACCGGGACGCTTTTCGTGTCCAATGCGGCATTCAACAACCTCGGCAAGCCGACCCGCTCTACCGTGGCGAACTGGTTTCGGGACGGGGTTCTGATCCTGCCTATCGCCTGGGCCGCGGCCGCGATCTGGGGTGCGCCGGGCGTGATCTATGGCCAGTCGATCGCTGGATCGGTCGTGGGGGTGCTGGCCGCGATCTGGGCCTGGTATTTCCTGCGTGGCTTCGGCGCGCCCGCGGCTGCGCCCCTTGACGCGCCGCCGCCGCAGGCTTAGGCGAAACCCATCTTTTTGAAGGACCCGACCCATGCCCACCTTTACCGCCCTGACCACCCTTGTCGGCAAGGACTCGGCCGAAAAACTCGGCGAAGCGATGGAGCGCCTGACCCCGGAACCCACCGGTGTTGGCGTTTTTGAGATCGAGGATGGATCAGGTCTGTGGGAAGTCGGCGGATATTTTACCGAAAGCCCGGATGCGGCGGGGTTGGCGGTGCTGGCAGCCGCCTTTGACGCCAAGCCTTTCGTGGTCAGCGAGTTGCCCGAGACGGACTGGGTCGCCAAGGTCAAACGCGAACTGGCCCCGGTCAAAGCGGGCCGCTTCTTTGTCTATGGCAGCCATGACGCCGACAAAGTCCCGGTCGGGTCGGAACCGTTGCTGATCGAGGCTGCGATGGCCTTTGGCACCGGGCACCACGGCACCACGCTGGGGTGCCTGAAAGCGCTGGACCGTATTGCCGGAGAAGGGTTTCATGGGCGCTCGGTTGCCGATATCGGCTGTGGCACTGCGGTTTTGGCCATGGGCGCTGCGCGGATCTGGCCCGAGACGGTTCTGGCTTCGGATATTGACGAGGTCGCGGTGGAAGTGGCCGAGGCGAATGTCTCGGCAAACGGGTTGACGGGCCAGGTGCGCTGCGTCGAGGCGGCCGGTTTTGGCCACCCGGACCTTGCCGCAAAAGCACCTTTCGATCTGGTTTTTGCCAATATCCTGAAAGCCCCACTGGTGGATCTTGCACCTGAAATGGGCGCGAACATTCAAGCGGGCGGGTTTGCCATTCTGTCGGGTATTCTGAACGAACAGGCCGACGAGGTGGTCGCCGCCTATGATGCGGCTGGATTTGATGTCCATACGCGCGAAGAAATCGGCGAATGGACTACTCTGACACTCTGCCACCGCTAAGCCGCTTCACGTCACAGTGCCCGAGAATCACCTCGCGCAGTGTGCGGTGACCGCCCCGACTGCGCCCAATTCTGACGTCGCACTGTTTCCTGTTTTGGCATGGTCCGGTGGCGCTTTGGGGATCGTTTCCAAGTCGAAAATTGAATTGCGGCAAACCTGTCAGAATTGGCCAAAAATTGCCTCAATTTGTCAGCTTCGCCACATTTCCGCCACAATTGGCGACATATTTTGGACATGTTTGGTGGGGGCCAAACAGTACAGTTTCGAGTCTGCCATGTCTGATTCATATTCTGAATTCCAAGACCGTGTGGCACATATTTATGCCAAGCACGAAAAGGGCCCGCGCCTGCGCAAGGTTTCGCGCTATGTTGATCGTGACGGATATGTCGTCATTCGCGGCCGCGCGCCGCGTCGGTCGGTTCCCTGGGCCGGGTTGATTATGATTGCGGCCGCGTTCTTTGGTGTCAAAGGCACGATGATCGCGACGATGGGTAACGATTTCTACAACAGTAAAGTGTCCAAGCTGGAACCGGCCAACATCGTGGAACGCGCTGCGGCATGGACTATGCAGCCTGATCCGCTGTCGCGGTGGATTGCGCTCCAGATAAAATCGCTGCGATGAGGATGCGCGGGCAGGGCACGTTTTCTGTCCTTTGACGTGTTCGGCCGCCATTTCAATTTCGCACGGAAGGCCCCGCTGCACTCTCTCGCGGGGTCTTTCTGTTTTGATGTCGTTACCCGATTCAAACCATTCAATAACGAAAAACCGCAGTTCGTTTCCGAACTGCGGTTCCGGTCACACGTGAGTGACGGCGAAAACGGCGAAGCTGTGCTTCGACCGTCCTAGCGGATGTTTTCGATGTCGCCGCGCGACAGGCCGATGTCGTCCAGTTCGCGGTCCGACAATTCGGAAAGGGCATTGCGGGTCACGCGGGCGTCGTTCCATGCGGCGACAGTTGCAACCACGGATGCAAAAAACTGACCGATGCGGCCGGTGAAACTTGCGGGGGCGTGGGTGTCGAATACGGCCATATCAGTATTCCTTCTATTGAGTGGTCGATGTCTTCGTTTTCACCCGGCGCAATTAGTTGCGCATAAAACCGGCAGCAAGGTGGGAAATTGCATGTTTGATATGCGGTTTCTGCATGGCTGGGCCGAGTTGAAACGCCTTGAAACAAAGGTGATCCCGGCGGTGTCGCTTTTGCCTGAATTGGAGCCGAAAAGTGTCGTTTTTGACCTATTCCGAGGGCAGGTGCAGTAGCCAAATGTGATTGGCCTGGTCCGTTGGCCCTTGGCGAATGTTCTTGTTTCGTGCTAATGAAGGCGCAACGACAATGAAAACACGGGCAGACAGGGGCGCAACATGCGGGTTCTGGGAATCGATCCCGGTCTGAGGAACATGGGCTGGGGTGTCATCGATGCGGATGGCAGCCGGTTGTCTCATGTGGCTAATGGTATTCTCCATTCCACCGGCCAGGACCTGGCCACGCGGCTATTGTCATTGCATGCCGGTTTGACCGACGTGGTGGCCCGATTTGCGCCACACCATGCCGCGATCGAACAGACTTTTGTCAACAAGGATGGGGCTGGAACGCTGAAACTGGGGCAGGCGCGCGGGATCGCGCTTCTGGTTCCGGCGCAGGCGGGTTTGCACATCGGGGAATATGCGCCGAACCGCGTCAAGAAGACCGTTGTTGGGGTTGGACATGCCGAGAAACATCAGGTCGAACATATGGTGAAGCTGCAACTGCCGGGTGTCGTCATCCAAGGTGCCGACGCCGCTGACGCGCTGGCCATTGCCATCTGCCACGCACATTATGCCCGCGCCTCGGGCGGCTATGACGCAGCTTTGAGGAGGGCACAGGCATGATCGGACGTATCGCGGGACGCCTGCTCTATCGCAGTGACGATCACGTGGTGATCGACGTGAACGGCGTCGGGTATGTTGTCTATTGTTCGGACCGGACCTTGTCGACATTGCCTGGCAACGGTGAGGCGGTGGCGTTGTTCACCGACCTTCTGGTGCGCGAGGACAATCTTCAGCTGTTCGGGTTTCCGACCCTCTTGGAAAAGGAATGGCACCGCCTGTTGATGAGCGTGCAGGGTGTCGGCGCCAAGGCGTCGCTGGCGATTCTTGGCACATTGGGGGCGGACGGTGCCGGGCGGGCGATTGCACTGGGCGACTGGAACGCGATCAAGGCCGCCAAGGGCATCGGCCCAAAGACCGCGCAGCGCGTGGTGAACGAGTTGAAGGACAAGGCACCGGCGGTTATGGCGCTGGGCGGATCGCTGGCGGCGGCGCAGGGCGGGGCGCCGGCGTCGGATGAAGCGCTTGTGGACAGCGGCGACACGCCGGCGGCACCCCCCGTTGCACCCGCGGCCAGCGGTTCAGGGGCGGCGGCCCAGGCCGAGGCGCTGTCGGCATTGTCGAACCTGGGCTACGGCCCGGGCGAAGCTGCCAGCGCGGTGGCTCAGGCGGCCAGCGACGATCCCGAGGCTGAGACCCCGGCGCTGATCCGGGCGGCGCTGAAGTTGCTGGCGCCGAAAGGGTGACGACATGACTGAACCCGACCCCACCCTGCGCCCCGAACCGCGTCCCGAGGATGCCGACCGCGCCCTGCGGCCACAAGTGCTGGATGAATTCATCGGTCAGGCCGAAGCGCGCGCAAATCTCAAGGTTTTCATCCAGTCCGCCCGTCAACGCGGCGAGGCGATGGACCACACGTTGTTCCATGGTCCTCCGGGGTTGGGCAAGACCACGCTGGCGCAGATCATGGCCCGCGAACTGGGGGTCAGCTTCCGCATGACCTCTGGCCCGGTTCTGGCCAAGGCCGGCGACCTTGCCGCGATCCTGACCAACCTCGAAGCGCGGGACGTTCTGTTCATCGACGAGATCCACCGCCTGAACCCGGCGGTGGAAGAGGTGCTTTACCCCGCGATGGAAGATTTCGAACTCGACCTTGTCATTGGCGAGGGGCCTGCCGCGCGCACGGTGCGGATCGAGTTGCAACCGTTTACCCTTGTCGGGGCAACGACCCGGCTGGGCCTGTTGACGACTCCCCTCAGGGATCGGTTCGGCATTCCGACCCGGCTGCAGTTCTATACCGAGGCCGAATTGCACGAGATTGTCACCCGCAATGCCCGCAAGCTGGGCGTGCCCGCCGATGAGCCTGGCGCACGCGAGATCGCCCGCCGCTCGCGCGGGACGCCCCGGATCGCGGGACGGCTGCTGCGTCGCGTGGTGGATTTCGCGCTGGTTGAGGGGGATGGCCATATTGCCCGCGAACTGGCGGATGGCGCGCTGACGCGGCTTGGCGTGGACCAGCTTGGGCTGGATGGGGCTGACCGCCGCTATCTGCGCTTTATCGCGGAAAACTATGGCGGGGGGCCTGTCGGGATAGACACCATCGCCGCCGCGCTCTCCGAGGCGCGCGATGCCATTGAAGAGGTCATCGAACCGTTCCTGTTGCAGCAGGGGCTGGTGAACCGCACACCGCGCGGTCGAATGCTGGCGCAGAAGGCGTGGAAACACCTTGGTCTGGCCCCGCCGCGTAATCAGTCCGACCTGTTCGAATAGGATCGGCGTCGCGCTGGGGTATTTTTGACCAGCAAAAAGCCGGGGCTATTGCGTTTGCGGTGTGGTTTGCGGCATGTGAGGGCCGGTTTGGAAAGGATCGCCCATGACCCCGCAAGATGTCGAAGCCCTGTTTACCCGCACCGATGGAAACTATGGGTTTGCCCGTTGGGGGCGACCGATTGCGCCAATTGTTTTCGGGGTCGAAGACGCGACGCTGAAAACGGTCAAGGGTGCGGTCGAGGCGATGGTCACGCTGGCCGGGCACCAGATGGCCGAGACCGACCCGGAACTGGGCGCGAACCTGATGGTGTTTTTCTTCCGCGACTGGGCCGAGTTGTTGGACGTTCCCGATCTAGACAAGCTGATCCCCGGTCTGCCGGGACTGGTGGCCCGCCTGTCGGCGGAAGGTGCCGCCGAGTATCGCGCCTTCCGCTTTGACGAGTCAGGCGCGATCCGGGCGCATTTCGTGTTCCTTTGTATGGACTCGGACCTTGCCAAGATGCCAGCCGAGGCGATTGCGCTGAATGTCGCGGTGCGCGCGATGCTGACTTGGGGTGACAAGGCGTTTGAGGCGCAATCGCCGCTGGCGCTGCATCCTGAAAACGGCGCAACGATCCTACGACCGGAAATTGCTGCGGTGATTGCCGCTGCGTATGACCGGATGATGCCTGTGGCGGCGGGGGATACCTCGCATGCGCTTCGCCTGTTCGCACGGCTGAAATGATGCGCAGCTTCGTTGCGCTGGATCTGCCCGAGGATTGTCGCGATGCGCTGATCCGTGTCGGGGCGGCGGCGCGGGGTGGCCGGCAGGTGGCGCGCGACAACCTACATGTCACGCTGGCGTTTCTCGACGACCAGCCGGTCGAGGCGCTCGAAGCCCTGCACGAAGAATTGACCGTGATCCAGGCCGCTCCGGTCGAGATCACTTTTGGCAGTTATGCGTTTTTGCGCGGCCAGCCGCCGCGCTGCCTTGCGCTTGATCTGGTGCGGGACGCCGCACTTGGATTGTTGCACCAAGAGGTGCAGAAAGCTGTGCGGCGGGCTGGGATCCCGCTGCGGCGAGAGCGGTTTCGCCCGCATGTCACCCTACGCCGCTTCACCCGCGGAGATGCGCCGCCTGTGGTGTCCGATGCCGTGCCGCCCGTGCCGGCGGCGACCGCAACTTCGATCAGCCTGTGCCAATCCTTTCTGCGGCCCGAGGGCGCGCGCTATGAGGTGCTGGCGACCTATCCGCTGGGTTGATGCCCGCCGACTTGACCCCGGCCAGCACACCGCCCTAGGGTCGCGGCGAGGAAGCAGACCAAGGCAGGCCCCATGATCTATACCCACCCGATCCGCGTCTATTATGAAGACACCGACATGGCCGGCATCGTCTATTACGCGAACTACTTGCGCTACATCGAGCGTGGTCGCAGCGAGTGGGTCCGCGAGATTGGCATGGATCAAAAACGGATGAAATCCGAGGACGGGATCGTTTTTGCCGTGCGTCGGGTCGAATGCGATTACCTGTCTCCGGCGCGGCTGGACGATGAATTGGTGGTCGAAACCGAAGTGCGCTCGGTTTCCGGCGTCCGCATGGTAATGGATCAGTCGGTGAAACGCGGCGAAGAGATCCTGTTTCAGGCCGTCGTGACGGTGATTTGCATGACAACCGAGGGCGCGCCGGTGCGACTTCCGGCGAATATCCGCCAAATGGTCCACTAAACCCCGCGAAATCTCGCACCTGACGCCAAATTGATGGCTTTCCCCGTGGAACTTCTGTAGGTTTACGGCAAAAGAGGCACCGGCAACCCGGGCCGAGGAAAGAGCAGGCAGATGGAATCAGCAATCGACTTGTCCGTGTGGGCGCTTTTTGCGCGCGCAACTTTTGGCGTGAAGATCGTCATGATCATCCTGATCGTGGCATCGTTCTGGTCATGGTCCGTGATCATTCAGAAAATCCTGACCTATCGCCGCGCGCGGTCGGAGGCAGGGCGGTTCGACCGATCCTTCTGGTCGGGTGAACCGTTGGATGAACTGTTCGAGGAATTGGGGCCGGAACCGGAGGGGCGCTCGGCGCGGATATTTTCGGCCGGGATGATGGAGTGGCGCCGCAGTCACCGGCAGGATGGCGGCATGATCGCCAATGCGTCCGCGCGGATAGACCGGTCGATGGATGTGGCGATTGCCAAGGAAGCCGAGGATTTGCAGCGGGGGCTGCCAGTCCTTGCGACCGTCGGCTCGACTGCGCCGTTCATCGGGCTTCTGGGCACGGTCTGGGGCATCATGAATGCCTTTGTCGAAATCGCCGAGCAGCAGAACACCAACCTTGCCGTTGTTGCCCCCGGTATTGCCGAGGCGCTGTTTGCCACCGGGCTTGGGCTTCTGGCCGCGATCCCTGCGGTAATATTCTATAACAAGCTCAGCGCCGACAGCGACCGGATCGTCGCGGGATACGAGGCGTTCGCGGACGAGTTTTCGACCATCCTCAGCCGCCAGTTGGATTCCTGACCTATGGGCGCGGGTGTCATGCAGAAATCGGGCGGCGGCGGAGGTAAGCGACGCCGCAGCCGCCGTCGCGCGGTGGCGATGTCAGAGATCAACGTCACCCCGTTTGTCGACGTCATGCTGGTTCTTTTGATCATCTTCATGGTTGCTGCCCCCCTGATGACAGTGGGGGTGCCGGTGGAACTGCCGAAAACGGCCGCCAACCCCTTGCCTGGCGAGCAGGAAGAACCGCTGACGATCACCCTGACCGCGGATGGCCGGATCATGATCCAGACCACGGAAACGCCAGTCGACCAACTGGTGCCAAAACTGCGTGCCATTGCTGCCGAACGGTCGTCGCAGCGGGTGTTCCTGCGGGCTGATGGCACCTTGCCCTATGAGCTGGTGGTTCAGGTCATGGGGGCGCTCAATGCCGGCGGGTTCAGCGATATCGGTCTGGTGACCGATATTGGCGGGCCCGACCATGGCAGCGGGCAGGACGGGTAAGGCCGGAGGCGCGATTGCATATCGGGCATTATATCTCGGGCGCCGCGCATGCGGGTCTGATCGGCTGGGCGCTTCTGGCCGGGGTTTTTGCCTCGGAGCCACCTGAATTTGAGATTGCATCGGTGTCCATGATCTCGACCGAGGATTTCGAGGCTGTGCTGAGGGCGCAAGAGACGCCAAGGCCGGAAACCGATGTGGCGATGCCTGTTGCCCCCGAAATCAATCCCGAACCGCCTGCGACGACACCTGAAGCGGACCCCGATGTGACGCGCCCGACCCCGGTCGAGACTGAAACGGCAGAGCCGGACGTAAAGCCCGACCTCAGCGACATATCCGCGCCGCAGCCCGCTGATGTGACGGACGACGCGCCGCAACTTCCGCAGCCCGAGACCGATACCGCCGCGCTGAAACCACGCACGGCGCCTGACGCAAGCCCGCGCCCTGCGCCGCGCGTCGCGCCGCAACCGGTGGCTCCGCCGCCGCCAGACAGCAAGATTGACGATACGCTGCGCGAAGCCTCTGAGCCGGCCGAAGCGCCCGCCGAGGTGAAACCGGTGGAAGAGGCAACCGCCCCGGAAGAGGCCACCGACCAGATCGTCACCGAGCCGAAACAGACAGCCAATGCCGCTCCTGCTGCGTCGCTGCGGCCCAAGATGCGGCCCACTCGCCCGGTTGAGAAACCGGCAGAGACACCAACAGAAACCGCTGCTGCGAAACCGGCGGACTCGACACCGGCCAAAAGCGATGCCGTGAACGCGGCCCTGGCCGAGGCGATGGCGGCCGACACTGCGGACACAGCCGCCGCCCCATCCGGCCCGCCGCTGACTTCGGCGGAAAAGGACGGGCTGCGGATCGCGGTGCAGGACTGCTGGGTCGTCGATGTCGGCAGCCAGGCGGCCAATGTCACTGTGACGGTCGGCATGTCGCTTGACCGTAATGGGCGGGTGCAGGGTGACATTCGCCTTATCGGTGCCACCGGCGGCGACTCGACCGCCGCAAATACCGCGTTCCAGGCCGCGCGGCGTGCAATTCTGCGCTGCCAAAAAGACGGCTATAAACTACCGCCCGAGAAATACGACTCGTGGCGTGACGTCGAGATTACTTTCAATCCAGAGAAAATGAGGTCCCGATGACCAGATTTCCAGCAAACATCCTGACCGCTCTTTGCACTGTCCTTTGCTTTGCCGCGCCTTTCGCGGTCTCACCGGCGCATGCGCAGAACGGTCCCTTGCGGATTGAAATCACCGAGGGCGTGATCGAACCCCTGCCGTTTGCGGTGCCGACCTTTGTAGCCGAGGGCAGCGGTGCGGCACAATATGCCGACGGTTTGAGCAAGGTCATCGCCGCCGACCTGACGGGCACGGGGCTGTTTCGCGAAATTCCAGAAAGCGCTTTCATCAGCCAGATCACCAACTTCTCTTCCCCGGTACAATTCGCCGACTGGAAGGCGATCAATGCGCAGGCTTTGATTACCGGGGCGGTTTCGGTTTCAGGCCGTCAGCTTGAAGTCAAGTTCCGCGTCTACGATGTGTTCGCCGGGCAGGAACTGGGCAATGGCTTGCGGTTTACAGGCACGATCGAAGGCTGGCGCCGCATGGCCCACAAGGTTGCGGACGAGGTCTATTCGCGGATCACGGGCGAAGGCGGCTATTTCGACAGCCGCGTCGCATTTGTCAGCGAAACCGGGCCCAAGGGTGATCGACAGAAACGTCTTGCGATCATGGATTACGACGGCGCAAACCTGCAATATTTGACGGATGCCTCGACCATCGTCCTGAACCCGCGATTTTCACCGCTTGGTGACCGGATTCTTTATACCAGCTACGAAAGTGGTGTGCCCCAGATCTATACGTTGGATGTGGCGAACGTGCAGCGGCAGGCGCTGGGTGGCAGCGACGGCGGCATGACCTTCGCACCGCGGTTTTCGCCGAATGGCCAGGAAGTGGTCTATTCGTCCGAGACCGGGGGCAATACGGATATCTTTCGGCTGAATATTGCCACCCGCCAGATCCTACGATTGACGTCATCCCCGGCGATCGACACCGCGCCCTCGTTCAGCCCGGACGGTCGCCAGATCGTGTTCGAAAGCGACCGCTCGGGAACGCAGCAACTCTACGTGATGCCGGCCGAGGGTGGTGAACCCAAGCGCATCAGTTTCGGGCAGGGGCGCTATGGCACGCCTGTCTGGTCACCGCGCGGTGACCTGATTGCGTTCACAAAGCAAAACAAGGGCCGTTTCCACATTGGCGTCATGCGTACAGACGGCAGCGAGGAGCGCCTTCTGACCGCATCTTTCCTGGACGAAGGCCCCACCTGGGCGCCCAACGGCCGCGTAATCATGTTTACCCGCGAAACGCAGGGCGCGGCCGGGACATCTTCGCTCTATTCGGTCGACGTGTCGGGGCGGAACCTGAAACGGGTCAAACTGGAAGGCGGCGGGTCGGACCCGAGTTGGTCGCCGCTACTGAAATAACGGGCGTTCCCACCCGTGGGGACGATGTGATATGAAGCGCCCGAAGCAGTTGGGCAAAACGATAAAACGAGAGGCACAACCCATGAAACATATGACACGCATTGCGCTGGTCCTGGGTGCGCTCACCCTGGCCGCATGTGCAAATCCCGGCGGTTCGGGCAGCGGCCCGTTTTCCAACCCGTCGGCAAATGGCATCACCCCGGGTAGCGTCAGCGACGAGACCTCGCCCGCCTACTTCCAGCAGGCGATCGGGGACCGCATCCTGTTCGAAGTCGACCAGTCGTCGTTGAACGAGGACGCGCGGCTTGTTCTGTTGGCGCAGGCAAACTGGCTGATGGCCAACACCGACTATGACGCGGTCATCGAAGGTCATGCCGACGAACAGGGCACGCGGGAATACAACCTTGCCCTGGGCGCACGCCGCGCCAATGCCGTGAAAGAGTTTCTCGTGTCGCAGGGCGTCGCTGGTGCGCGTCTGAGAACGGTAAGCTATGGCAAGGAACGCCCGATCGAGATCTGCTCGGACGAGGCATGCTACGCCCAGAACCGCCGCGCCGTGACCGTGCTGTCGGCGGCTGGCCTGAGCGGATAAGAAGGCAGGTAACAAGATGCGCCTGATCCCGGTTCTGGTCCTTTCCCTTGCAGTCACGCTGGCGCTTCCGGTGTCGGCGCAGTCGACAAAACAGGAAACGCTGGCGGATATCCGTCAGCAACTTACCCTGCTTTACGGTGACGTCCAGCGGCTGAAGAGAGAGCTGTCGACGACCGGAGGGGTGTTCGGCCAAAGTACCGGGGGCGGGTCGGCTCTGGAGCGCATGGACCTGATCGAGCGCGAATTGCAGCGCCTGACCAACAAGACGGAAGAGCTTGAATTCCGCATCCAGCGGGTTGTCGAGGATGGCACCAACCGGGTCGGTGATCTTGAGTTCCGTCTGGTCGAACTGGAAGGCGGCGACGTTAGCACCTTGGGTGAGACCACGACACTGGGTGGCGACGTCGAAACCGGGTCACCCTCGACCGGTGGCTCAAACGCCGGTTCCGGGACGGTGGCGCAGCCGACAGAACTGGCCGTGGGTGAACGCGCCGATTTCGATCGTGCGACCGCGGCGCTTGAAGGCAGCGATTTTCAAAGCGCGTCGGACCAGTTTGCAGCCTTTACCACCACCTATCCCGGCAGTCCGCTTGAATCCGAGGCCCATTTGCGGCGCGGTCAGGCGCTTGAGGGGCTAGAGCAGCTGACAGGCGCCGCGCGCGCTTACCTTGAGTCCTATTCGCGCAACCCTACCGGGGCCACCGCACCCGAGGCACTGTATCGTCTTGGCGCGACGTTGGGCAGGCTGAACCAGCAGAACGAAGCCTGCGTCACGCTGGGCGAGGTCGGCTATCGCTATCCAGACTCAAGCTACGCCGGCGATGCCGATACCGAGATGCTGCGATTGGGGTGCTCCTGATCAGCTTGCAGCCGTCCCGCGATTGTCCGAGATTGTGCGGGTGAACACCCCGGATCAAATCCAACCCGCCTTTGACGCGGCCATGGAAAGCCTGTTTCCCGACTCGCCCCCGGTGCGGTTGGGCTTAGGGTTGTCGGGTGGCGGCGATTCCATGTCTCTGCTTCTGTTGCTGGTCAATTGGGCCCGGCAAAACGGAACCATAGTTGAGGCGTTGAGTGTCGATCACGGTTTCCGTCCCGAGGCGAAGGATGAGATCGCGCTTGCCGCACGCCAGTGCGCCGCGCTTGGCGTTGCGCATCAATCCAACGACTGGCGATGGGACGGGGGCGGCAACTTGCAGGACGCGGCGCGGCAGGCGCGACGCGCCGCCTTTTCCGAGTGGCAGCAAACGGCCAAACTTGATGCGGTGGCGCTTGGGCACACCGCCGACGATCAGGCCGAAACCGTCCTGTTGCGACTGGCGCGGGGATCGGGTGTGGACGGGCTTGCTGCGATGGAGCCGCGCAGCACTCAACCCAACTTGATCCTGATCCGACCTTTGCTTGGCCTGCGCCGCGCTGACCTGCGGGCATACCTTTCGGCAAAAGGCGCGTCTTGGGCGGATGATCCGTCAAATGATGATCCCCGTTTCGACCGTGTCCGCGCGCGGCAATTGCTTTCGGCGCTGGCGCCTTTGGGACTGACCGTCGACCGCCTGACACGCACGGCGCAACAGATGCAATCGGCGCGCACGGTCCTGAGGCGCGCCGCGCGCCACCAAGCGGTGGAAACCGTTGCAATGGATCGCGGCGATTTGATGCTGGATCTGGCGGCGCTGGAGGCCACTGAGTTTGAGACCGCTCACCGTGTTCTTGCCGCTGCTCTGAGCTTTGTTTCGGGTCAGCAGTACCGCCCGCGATTTGACCGTCTGGCGCAGACCTTGGCATCGCGCAAAACTGCCACACTGCACGGCTGTCTTTTGACCTTTGATGCCGAGCGGCTGAGGGTCTCCCGCGAACCGGCTGCAGTGGCAGGGTTGGCATGTGCACCTGATCAAGTCTGGGACGGACGCTGGCGTCTGATCGGACCGGCGCAGGACGGCATGGAAATCCGCGCGCTTTCCGAAGCCGGTCTGCACCAGTGTACAGAGTGGCGCAATGCCGGGTTACCGCGCCAAAGCCTTGCCGCGTCACCTTCGATCTGGCTTGAGGATCGCCTAGTTGCGGCGCCTTTGGCCGGTCTGGAAAACGGCTGGAGCGCGGAACTTCTGCCCGAAAAGGCCAATTTCGCCGCATATCTGCCCTTGTGAGGCGACAATCGCATTGAACCTTGGCCGGTGATGTCTATTTAACATCCCATACCGCTGTGCTAGGCACGGCGAGGTAATACGCTTGGGAGATTTGCCTTGGGCAACGCACGCAATATCGCCTTCTGGGTGGTTCTGTTTCTTTTGATCCTGGCCCTGTTCAATCTGTTCAGCGGCGGAAATTCGACCCTTCAAAGCCGCGAGATCAGCTATTCCGACTTCGTCGCCGCCGTCGAGGACGGCACCGTGTCGAACGTGACGCTGGACGGCGAAAAGGTGCAATTCCGCGGGGCCGACGGCAGCGACTATGTTGTGATCCGGCCTGAAGACGCCAAGGTAACCGATCTTCTGATCGCGAATGACGTGCCGGTACGCGCGAAAAGCCAGGAAACGTCCGGGTTCACCTCGTTCATCGTTAGCCTGTTGCCTTTCCTTCTGCTGATTGGTGTCTGGATCTATTTCATGAACCGCATGCAGGGCGGCGGCAAAGGTGGCGCAATGGGCTTTGGAAAGTCCAAGGCCAAGATGCTGACCGAGAAACATGGCCGGGTGACCTTTGACGACGTCGCGGGCATCGACGAGGCCAAGGAAGAGCTGGAAGAGATCGTCGAATTCCTGCGCAACCCGCAGAAATTCTCGCGTCTGGGCGGCAAGATTCCGAAAGGCGCGCTGCTGGTTGGTCCTCCGGGCACCGGTAAGACGCTTCTGGCGCGTGCGATTGCGGGCGAAGCGGGCGTGCCGTTCTTCACCATCTCTGGTTCCGACTTCGTGGAAATGTTCGTCGGTGTCGGTGCGTCCCGTGTCCGTGACATGTTCGAGCAGGCTAAGAAGAACGCGCCCTGTATCGTCTTTATTGACGAGATCGACGCCGTGGGTCGCCATCGTGGGGCCGGTTATGGCGGCGGCAATGACGAACGTGAACAGACGCTCAACCAGCTGCTGGTCGAAATGGACGGGTTTGAGGCCAATGAAGGTGTGATCATCCTGGCTGCCACGAACCGCAAAGACGTGCTGGACCCGGCGCTGCTGCGCCCCGGTCGGTTCGACCGCCAGGTCACCGTCGGTAACCCCGACATCAAGGGCCGCGAGAAGATCCTTGGCGTGCATGCCCGCAAGACTCCGCTGGGTCCGGACGTCGATCTGCGCATCATTGCGCGCGGCACGCCCGGTTTCTCGGGCGCCGATCTTGCCAACCTCGTGAACGAGGCTGCGCTGATGGCGGCGCGTGTCGGGCGGCGTTTCGTGACGATGGAAGATTTCGAGAACGCCAAGGACAAGGTGATGATGGGGGCCGAGCGCCGCTCGATGGTGCTGACGCAGGACCAGAAGGAAAAGACCGCCTATCACGAGGCCGGCCACGCCGTCGTGGGGCTGAAGCTGCCCGAGTGCGACCCGGTCTACAAGGCGACGATCATTCCGCGCGGCGGTGCGCTTGGCATGGTGGTCAGCCTGCCCGAGATGGACCGTCTGAACTGGCACCGCGACGAATGCGAACAGAAACTGGCGATGACCATGGCGGGCAAGGCCGCCGAGGTCATCAAATACGGTGAGGACCATGTCTCGAACGGGCCAGCAGGCGACATCATGCAGGCCAGCCAACTGGCGCGTGCCATGGTGATGCGCTGGGGTATGTCGGACAAGGTCGGCAACATCGACTATGCCGAGGCCCATGAGGGCTATCAGGGCAATACCGGCGGCTTCTCTGTGTCGGCCCATACCAAGGAACTGATCGAGGAAGAGGTGAAGCGCTTTATCCAGGCTGGCTATGACCGTGCCTTCCAGATCCTGACCGACAACAAGGACGAATGGGAACGTCTGGCGCAGGGGCTGCTGGAATACGAAACCTTGACCGGGGATGAGATCAAGCGCGTCATGGAAGGCGAGCCGCCGCAGGCACCTGATGACGGCGACGATACGCCGGATGAAGGCAACGCGCCTTCGGTCACGGCGATTCCCAAAACCAAGCCGCGCAAACCCAAAGGCGACGGCGGGATGGAACCGGAACCTTCGGCCTGACAAGATAGCTAATAACGCCCGGGACATGATCCCGGGCGTTTGCATTCTGCAACGCCTGTTCGGTGTATTACTTGTAAATTGCCGCGTATCGGGGCGCAAAGAACTTCACGAAAGTTCTGACCTCCCGGCGGCGATAAGCGTCCGGCGAAATCAGGATCAGGTGCGGCACGTTGAGGGCCTCGGGGGGATCGAAACACCGTATCAATGTGCCGTTCTTCACGTCGGACTCGGCCATCCGAACATTCATCAGTCCAACGCCCTGACCTGTGCGTACCGCGGCATCACGCAGGCTTGCTTCGCTAAATTTTTGATAGATCCGTTCTTCTGGAACCTGTTGTCTGAGCCATTTATAAATCCTGGGCGTGATGGCGTCGTGACGCAGGGCAAGGATCTTGTGGTCCTTCAACTCTTGCGGCGATGCAGGAAACCCGTGCCTTTCCGCATAGCTGGCCGCACAGAACATCGTGAACTGCGCCGTGCTGACCTTTCGACAGACCAACTCGGGGTCGGGCTGTGTCCAGGCCAGTCGAAGCGCGATGTCGGCTTCACCCGCCATCAGGTCAAATACCCGCGCACCAGGCAGGAACTCGAACTCGATCTCGGGGTGGCGCGCGCTGAAGTCGTTGAAGATGTCGGTCGATCTGCCGCTAAGATTGGCGGCAAAGGCGGTAATGCGGATTGGCCGTGGGCGCCGCAGGGTTGACGCTTTTTCAGCAAAGGACAGGGCGGCGCTTTCCATCCGTTCTGCCTCGTCCCTCAGCAAATGCGCGTTCTGCGTTGGTCGGAACCCGCGCGTGTCGCGTTCAAACAGAACAAGCCCAAGGACGTGTTCCAAGGCATCAATGCGCCGCGCAACGGTTGGCTGGGCAATACCAAGCTCGCTCGAGGCTGCCAGGGTCGACCCCGTCCGCATCACGGCAAGAAACACGCGAATATCTGACCAATTGTCGAAATCGCTCTTCATTTTTGTAGAACAGCACATCGCCAGCCCGGATACCAAGCGCTTTTTGGCCGGGCTAGGATGCAGGGAAACCAGCCCAAGCAACCGGAGATGACCAGTATGACAACGCTATCCGCTTTTGCCCCGCCGTTCATGTCGCAGCTGTTTCAGATGTCGATGCGCGTGTTCCCCGGCAACCGTCCGACAAGCGATCCGGTCACCAGAGACCAAGAAAACATGGACCGCGCACGCCGTGATTTCATCCGCGACGTGATCGAGACAAATCCCGATGCCTTTACCAGCGATATTGATATCCAGTTTATGATGCAGGCCTATCCTGGCAAGTTCTGAATGCGCAGGGAAAAACAGGGTTGAACCGGTTGCGGCAACTGGCCAGCTTGGGCGCACGCCGCAGCAGGAGACCGCCGATGCCCGCCTTGATCCCTACCGACTACTATGCCGAGATTACTTGGATCGGCCGCGTCGCCGACAGTGCATCCTCGTTGAAGGCCGCGCCTTTGTCACACGCGACATTGCAATTCGGTGGGATCGCTGGAGAATGTCACGGCGGGCTGACGCGCCTTTCGTGCAGCCGTGTAACCAGCCAGCATCCAAAGGGAACCGAGATCGCCAACGTCCGTCAATTGTCGATTGTCAGCCAGGAAGACCTTGACGCGATTGCCGCCGAGATCGGGTTGGATGCGTTGCATCCTTCTTATGTCGGTGCTTCGCTTGTTCTCAGCGGCATTCCCGACTTCACCCACATCCCTCCGTCGTCACGCTTGCAGGCCGATAGCGGTGCGACGCTGGTTGTGGACATGGAAAACCGTCCTTGCATTTTTCCGGGGCGGGTCATCGAGGCTGATTTTCCCGGTGCGGGAAAGAAGTTCAAGCCCGCCGCCACAAACCGTCGCGGCGTGACGGCGTGGGTCGAACGGCCGGGTGAGATCCAGGTCGGAGGCCGCATGCGGCTTCACGTCCCTGACCAACCGGTTTGGGCGCAGCTGGCCGAAGTTCGATCCAGCGCATGAGTTTTGCCGCGTGGCAGCGATCTGGCGCGCCATCGGGCAAAAATCCACCTAACGGAAACCCTTGTTTCCCGCTTCGACGCAAGCAGCGCGGAAAATGTCGGATTCTCCCTCTTTGTGCCGTTGCCGCCGCGCTATCAAAGCGTCAAACACTGCGGCCAAGGCCTCAACAGGGGAAAGACAATGAGTTTCAAATCAGACATTGAAATCGCCCGCGAAGCGAAAAAGCGCCCGATACAAGAGATCGGCGCGAAGCTGGGGATCGGGTCGGACGACCTTCTGCCCTATGGCCATGACAAGGCCAAAGTCAGCCAGGATTTCATCCAGTCCGTCCACGGCAACAAGAACGGCAAGCTGATCCTTGTTACGGCGATCAACCCGACACCGGCGGGGGAGGGCAAGACGACGACCACGGTAGGGCTTGGTGACGGGCTGAATGCAATTGGCAAGAAGGCGGCGATCTGTATCCGCGAAGCCTCGCTCGGGCCGTGTTTCGGGATGAAAGGCGGGGCCGCCGGCGGTGGATATGCGCAGGTTGTGCCGATGGAGGAAATGAACCTTCATTTCACCGGGGATTTCCACGCGATCACGGCGGCGCACAACCTGCTGTCGGCGATGATCGACAACCACATCTACTGGGGCAACGCGCTGGAAATCGACGAGCGCCGGATCACATGGCGCCGGGTGATGGACATGAACGACCGTGCGCTGCGCGATATGGTCGTCGGGCTGGGCGGCGTGCCGAACGGTTTCGCCCGCCAGACCGGGTTCGACATCACCGTTGCGTCTGAAGTGATGGCAATCCTCTGCCTGGCGACCGATCTGGAAGACCTTGAAAAGCGGTTGGGGGACATCATCGTCGCCTATACTCGCGAGCGCAAACCAATCTATGCGCGTGACATCAAGGCCGATGGCGCGATGACGGTTCTTCTCAAGGACGCGATGCAGCCGAACCTTGTGCAGACGCTGGAAAACAACCCGGCCTTCGTGCATGGCGGACCGTTTGCCAACATCGCGCATGGTTGTAACTCGGTCATTGCGACCACGACGGCGCTGAAAGTTGCCGACTACGTGGTGACCGAGGCCGGTTTTGGTGCTGACCTTGGCGCCGAGAAGTTCATGAACATCAAGTGCCGCAAGGCCGGCCTTGCGCCGGACTGCGTGGTTCTCGTGGCCACTGTGCGGGCGATGAAAATGAACGGCGGTGTCGCCAAGGCCGATCTTGGAACTGAGAATGTCGAGGCGGTCGAGAAAGGTTGCCCCAACCTGGGCCGCCATATCGCCAACCTCAAACGGTTCGGTGTGCCCGTTGTGGTCGCCATCAACCACTTCGTCAGCGATACCGACGCCGAGGTTCAGGCGGTGAAGGACTATGTCGCCAGCCAGGGGTCGGAGGCGATCCTGTGCAAGCACTGGGCCGAAGGCTCGGCCGGGGTCACCGATCTGGCCGAACGTGTTGCCAAGATCGCCGACAGCGGCGCCAGCCAGTTCGCGCCGCTTTATCGCGACGACATGGGGCTGTTCGAGAAGATCGAGACTATCGCCAAACAAATCTATCGTGCCGACGAAGTGCTGGCGGACAAGAAGATCCGCGACCAGCTGCGCGCCTGGGAGGACGCCGGATATGGGCATCTTCCGGTGTGCATGGCAAAAACCCAGTATTCCTTCTCGACCGATCCGAACCTGCGCGGCGCGCCCACTGGACACTCGGTCCCGGTCCGCGAGGTGCGGCTGTCGGCGGGGGCGGGGTTCATTGTTGTGATCTGCGGTGAGATCATGACCATGCCGGGCCTGCCGCGCGTTCCATCGGCGGAAGCCATCCGACTGAATGACGCAGGCCATGTCGAGGGCTTGTTCTAAGGCGGCAAAACAGGGTACTGCGGCCCCGTGAGATTCTTGCTTGCCGGGCCGTAGGACAGATCAATGACCGACCGCATCCCACCCAAAGATTGCCTCGACATGGGGGGCCTCAGGGACCAGATCGACCTGCTTGATCGAGACCTAGTGGCGCTGTTGCGGGACCGGGCGGGATATATTGACCGGGCGATTGAGCTGAAACAGGAAAACGGCTGGCCGGCGCGCATCCCATCGCGGGTCGAGGACGTGGTGCAGAAAGTTCGCGCCGCGGCCGTGGCACAGGGGCTGGACGCCGAACTTGCCGAAACCCTTTGGCGTCACTTGATTGACTGGTCCATTGACCGCGAAGCGCGGGTCCTCGCGGCAGAGTAATCCCCGGTATCAGGGACAGAAACGGAGAACGACATGGCGGCAATCCTCATCGACGGCAAGGCATTTGCAGCAACGGTGCGCGAGAAGGTGGCGGCCCATGTCGCCCGGCTGAAGTCCGATCACGGCATCACGCCAGGGCTTGCAGTTGTGTTGGTGGGCGAAGACCCGGCAAGCCAGGTCTATGTCCGCTCGAAAGGCAAGCAGACGGTCGAGGTCGGCATGAACTCATACGAGCACAAGCTTGAGGCCGACACGTCCGAGTCTGACCTTCTCGCGTTGATCGACCAGCTGAACAATGACCCCGCCGTGAATGGCATCCTGGTGCAGCTTCCCTTGCCGGGACACCTGAACGAGGACCTGGTGATCAACGCGATTGACCCGGCCAAAGATGTCGACGGGTTTCATATTTCCAACGTCGGCCTTCTGGGGACAGGGCAGAAATCCATGGTGCCCTGCACGCCGCTGGGCTGCCTGATGATGCTGCGCGATCACCACGGTTCGTTGTCGGGTATGGATGCGGTGGTCATTGGCCGCTCCAACATTGTTGGCAAGCCGATGGCGCAGCTTCTTCTGGGGGACAGCTGCACCGTAACCATCGCCCATAGCCGCACCAAGGACCTGCCCGACGTGGTGCGCCGCGCCGATATCGTGGTGGCAGCGGTCGGCCGTCCGCAGATGGTGCCGGGTGACTGGATCAAACCCGGCGCGACCGTGATTGATGTAGGTATTAACCGCATCGACGCGCCAGAAAAAGGCGAAGGCAAGACTCGTCTCGTCGGGGATGTGGACTTTGACAGCGCGGTTCAGGTGGCAGGTGCCATCACGCCCGTGCCGGGCGGTGTCGGGCCGATGACCATTGCCTGCCTCCTTGCCAATACCGTGACCGCCTGCTGCCGTGCCAACGGGTTGGAAGAACCCGAGGGCCTGACGGCCTGAGTCTAACCTTTGGGAAAGACCGGCATCATTGTGCCGGTCAGCAGCGCGACATGCAGCCGCTTGTCGTTTTCCTCGGCCCAGACATCGGCCTGAACGATCATCAGCCGTCGCCCGGGTTTGATCACCCGCCCCGTGGCGACCAGCCGGTCGCCGGTGCCGGGGGCCAGCAGGTTTATTTTCATCTCGGTGGTCAGGACATCGGCGTCCCGAGGCATCAGCGACAGTGCCGCATAACCCGCCGCCGAATCCCCGATCCCGAATGTCAGCGCGGCATGGGCAAAGCCCTGTTGCTGCCGGCAAGTGGTAGGAATGGACGAGGTCAAAGTGACGCGGCCCTCAGAGATTTCCGATATGGACGCATCAAGTGTTGCCATCATAGATTGATTTTCAAAACTTTTTTCAATCTTGGTCGCAATTTCAGGAGACAACATGCAGGTCTTTACCCTTTTCTGAAAGTGCCTGTATTCTAAGCACCAACCTCAGATGACGTGTCGCGCCCGTCAAGCGCGCCGCAACGTCCGAAATGCCATTTTTGAGCCAATTGAATGATGACTTTTCCTTCCGGGGACGATTTCAAGACCGCGTTTTCCGAAACATTCTCTGGCCTGAACTCCCGGCCTGTGCTGCTGTTTTGTATCCTGTGCGCAGCGGCGGCTGGGGTGGCTGGACCCTTTGGGACCTATTCCGCGCTCACCCCATTGGCGCGAATGGCCTACTGGGGGAGCCTTGTGGTGCTGTCGGTGCCGCTGGGCTATGCAGCTTACGCGATCAGCCTGGCGTTTTTCCGTGACCGTAGCCTACTTGTAAGAAATGCAAGTGCTGTCCTGCTGGGATCTGTTTTCATCACAGGGCTGGTTTGGGTCGAAACCTACTTTTTTGCAAAAGCTACAAACTCCCGACCGCCACCACTCCGGGAACTTGCCGCGTTCGTGTTTCTGATTACCGCGCTGGGCGGCGTCGCGCGCCATGTGATTGACCAGTTCACGCAGCGCCAGATTGATCACACGAGAAAAGACGCGCCACCGGAAGAATCCCGGCCTGTATCCGCGCCTGCGCTTTTGCCTGATGCGTGTCAACCAAGGCTTCTGCGCCGTTTGTCGGCGCAATGGGAGGGGCAGATCTTCAACCTTTCGGTCGAGGATCACCTTGTCATCGTCGCCAACAATCACCGCGAGGAAAGGCTGCGGATGCGGTTTGGCGACGCGATTGACGAAATGGATGGGGTTCTGGGCATTCGCGTGCATCGGTCGCATTGGGTGGCGCAACATGCCATCGACAGAATCGAACGATCCAAGGGCCGGGTTTTTGTCGCGCTCACCAACGGGGCTCGTGTCCCGGTCAGTCGCACCTACCTGCCGGCGTTGGAGCGGTATCTGCGCGACTGAGTGGCCCCGAGTTTTCAGCCACGCGGCATCGGCAGAATGCGCGGAGTCTGACCGGTGACAATGGCCATGGCCTCTGGGCGCATGAGACCGGCCAGCGCTTCGTCCGACGACCGCAATCCGCCGGTGAACGTGCCATAGGCCGGCAGGATCACCCGATCGCTGTCAAACAGGAAAGCGGGGCGCGAGATGCCGCGCAAACGGGTCTGTACCCGAACCTTGGGGTGATAGTGTCCCGAAACTTCGCCCGAGCGACCGGGCCGTGCGATATGGCGGAAGGTCAGCGGCGGCAGGGGCAGTTCAGCCAGATGGCTGCCCCCCAGGTCGACCGGTCCGGGGTCGTGATTGCCCTCGATCCAGACCCAGCGACGGCCCGCCTGAAGGCGGTTGATCCACAGCCGGTCCTCGTCGGGCAAACCCCGTGCAGCGCCAAGGTCGTCGAAACTGTCCCCTAGGCAGATCACTGTCGCCGCGCCGGTTCGCATCAGGTCGTTTTCCAGCCGGATCAGGGTGTCACGGGTTTCATAAGGTGGCAGGTGGGCGCCGCCATTGCGGGCAATGCGCTCGGATTTTCCAAGGTGCAGGTCCGATACGCACAGCAGCCGTTTTTCGGCCCACCATAACGCGCCCGTTCCAAGCGCGGTCAGGCGCGCGCCCGCCAGAGAGAAGTCTTGCCCAAGCATGATGCTGACCTAGCCAAAGCACGCCGGACAAAGCAAGCGCAATCACTGCCTAAGACCCACCAAGCCCGGCTTCGGCCATCAACGCGGCAGTTTCTTCTGCCAGAAGGCGCTCGTCGGCGCTGCCGGGAACCGAGACCTTGCCAACCTCAAGGAACAGTGGTGCGGCCAGTGGCGTCACGCGGTCCAGTGTCACATGGTCGATCCGGTCGCCCACGCGCTCCAGCATCTCGTCGATACGGGCGAAATCGACCAGCCCGCGCATCGCTTCTTCACGGGTGATGTCCAGAAGCAGGTGGCCGGGGTCATATTTCATCAGCGTGTCATAGAGGATTGAAGACGAGAAACTGGTCTGACGCCCGGTGCGGCGCTGGCCGATCACGTTGCGGTCGAGAAGCCCGGATATGGTGGCCACGGCGCGAAAGGATTTGCGCATCAGGGAATTGCCGGCAAGCCAGGTGTCCAGCCCTTGGTGCAGCCGATCCCGGTCCAAAAGCGGCGCGGGATCGGTGACCGCGTCCAACCCCCAGATCAGCGTGGCGTAATCGGTGGACACGAACCCCATCGGCGCCAACCCCTGTTCCTCCATCCTCTTGGTCAGCAACAGGCCAAGCGTCTGCTGGGCGTTGCGGCCCGCAAACCCATAGACACAGACATGGTTGCGCCCGTCATGGGGGAAGCTTTCAATCAGCAGCCGGCCCGGTTGCGGCAGTTGCGACACGTCCCGCTGCAGCGCCAGCCAGTCGGCGGTATGGGGCGGAAGTTCGGGCCACCGCTGCTGCTGGAACATGCGGAGGATGCGTTGCGACAGTTGCGTTGACGTGGCGAATTTCGTGCCCATGAAGGTGGCGATCTTTGGCTTGCGGGTGGCGTTGCGGCTGACCTCGACTGTCATTTCCCGCATCGATTCAAATCGCACCACCTTGCCGCCCATCAGGAAGGTGTCGCCGGGTGTCAGCGAGGCGGCAAAGCCTTCCTCGATCTCGCCCAAAGGCGCGCCACCGCGACTGCGCTGGTAACGCACCTTCAGCGTGTCGGTGTCCTGAATGGTGCCCGCGTTCATGCGAATGCGCAGCGCACCGCGCGGGTCGCGCAGCTGCCACAACCCATCCGCCCGTTGCATCAACCGCTGATAGCGGTCATAGGCTTTCAGCGCGTATCCCCCCGTCGCCACGAAGTCGAGGCAGCGGTCGAATTCCACCCGAGTCAGGGTGGTATACGCCCCGACTGACGTGACTTCGACATAGAGTGCGTCCGCGTCAAAGGGGCCAGCGCAGGCGGTCAGCAGGATGTGCTGGCATAACACATCGCGTGGGCCGCTTGCCCTTGTCTCGCCATCGAGGTCATGCGCTTTCACAGCCTGCAACGCGGCGACGCATTCGATCACTTCGAACCGGTTGGCGGGCACCAGAAGCGCCTTTGAGGGCGCGTTGTATCGGTGGTTGGCGCGGCCGATCCGCTGGACCAGACGCTTGACGTTCTTCGGCGCACCGATCTGAATCACAAGGTCCACGTCGCCCCAGTCGATGCCAAGATCGAGACTGCCGGTGCAGACGATCGCCCGCAATTCGCCCCGCACCATCGCCGCCTCGACTTTCTCGCGCTGGGTGCGGTCAAGCGATCCGTGATGGATGCCGATTGGCAGACCGTCGTCATTTGCCAGCCAGAGGTTGTGAAAGAAAATCTCGGCCTGTGCGCGGGTGTTGTGGAAGATCAGCGTGGTCTTGTGGCGCTTGACCTGTTCCAGAACCGCCGGGATCGCATAGGCTGCACCGCCACCGGACCACGGCGGCGCGTCTTCCGTGGTCAGCATCGCTATGTCTGGATCGGGACCCGGATCGGCCATCAGGATCGGGCAGGGATCGGGGTGGCGGGCCAGCAAAGCGGCGATCTCTTCGGGCTTGTCGACCGTGGCCGATAACCCAACCCGACGCAGATCTGGACACATGCCCTGCAGGCGCGACAGGGTCAGCATCAACTGGTCGCCGCGCTTGCTTTCGGCAAGGGCATGGATCTCGTCAACGATCACCCGCTTTAGCCCATTGAACATGCGCGGGGCGTCTTCGTAAGATGTCAGCAGTGCCAGGCTTTCGGGTGTGGTCAAAAGGATATGCGGTGGGTCGGCACGCTGGCGTTTCTTGGCGGTGTTTGAGGTATCGCCCGTACGGTCTTCGATGCGGATATCCAGCCCCATCTCGTCAACCGGTGTGCGCAGGTTGCGCTTGATGTCCGCTGCCAGCGCCTTCAGAGGCGAGACATAAAGCGTGTGCAGGCCGTCATGCTCGCCATCGGCAAGGTCAACCAGTGTCGGCAGGAACCCCGCCATGGTTTTGCCACCCCCGGTCGGCGCGATCAGCAACAGCGCGGGTGCATCTGCCCGTTGCAACATGTCGATTTGATGCGGGTGCGGAGACCATCCCCGCCGCGAAAACCAGTCCTGAAATGTGTCGGGAAGCCGGGTCTCGGCCACGGGGGTCAGCCTTCGTCGGGAGCGCAGAACAGGCGATAGAGCAGCGCAATCACCTCGGACGTGCTTTCATTGGCAAGGCTGTAATAGATCGTTTTGCCATCGCGTCGGGTGGTGACCATGCCTTCCTCGCGCAGACGCGCCAGCATCTGACTGACAGCAGCCTGCCGGATTCCCAGAAGCTCTTCCAACTCGCCCACGGATTTTTCGCCAGACCCAAGGTGGCACAGGATCATCAGCCGCCCTTCATGGGCCAGCGTCTTGAGAAAGGCCGCTGCGCTTTGCGCGCTAGAGGCCATTTCGGACGGGGGCGCGGGTGGTTGCTGCACGTTCACGTCAAGGGACTCCTGTTGATCCAGGCAATATCTAGCACGTGATTTCTCAAAGTGCGAGAGAGTGTGCGGATCGTGGCCAGCGCGATGGCGTTCGTGTCAGGTTTTGACCGGTGACCCTCCGCCGAAGTTGTTCGCGCCGACATAGCTGCATGGGTCATCCTGCATCTGCAAATGCAGACCGTCGCCGTCATAAGGATGGGCGCGGGCAAGTTCCTCGTCGAAATCGATGCCCAGCCCCGGCGCGTCGGTCGGGACAACAAAGCCGTCTTCCACCGTCAGGGACGACCGGATCAGGGCGTCGTGGAACGGGGTTTCGATGGTTTCGATCATCAATAGGTTCGGGATTGAGGCGGCCAATTGAATATTCGCAGCCCATTCCACCGGTCCGGCGTAAAGATGCGGAGCCATCTGCGCGTTATAGACCTCGGCCATGGCGGCAACTTTTTTCATCTCCCAGATGCCGCCAGCCCGACCTAGCGCCGGTTGCAGGATCGTCGCAGCACCTTCCCGCAATACCGGGGCAAATTCAGCCTTGGTACAGAGCCGTTCACCCGTTGCGACGGGGATCGACGTGGCGGCAGCAACACGGGCCATGGCCGCGATGTTGTCGGGCGGCACGGGTTCCTCGTACCAAAGCGGTGAATAGGGCTCGATCGCCTTGGCCAGCCTAATTGCGCCGCCGGTGGTGAACTGCCCGTGGGTGCCGAACAGCAGGTCCGCCCGGTCGCCCACCGCCTCGCGAATGGCTTTGCAGAAGGCAACGGAAAGAGAGATGTCGCTCATCGCGGGCATGTGGCCACCGCGCATCGTGTAAGGCCCGGCAGGGTCAAATTTGACCGCCGTATAGCCCTTGGCCACAAGATCCAGCGCGCTTTCGGCGGCCATCTCGGGCGAGACCCAGAACTTGTCCAGATCGTGGTGGGGCAGGGGATAGAGATAGGAATAGGCCCGAAGACGGTCATTCATCCGCCCGCCAATCAACGCGTGAACCGGGCGGTCGCGGTCCTTGCCAAGGATGTCCCAGCAGGCGATCTCAAGCCCCGAGAATGCGCCGATCACGGTCAAGTCGGGCCGCTGGGTGAAGCCCGAGGAATAAGACCGGCGAAACAGTTTTTCGATGTTCTCCGGGTTCTCGCCGTGGAAATAGCGGTCAAACAGGTCGTGAATCACGGCGCGCATGGTCTCGGGGCCAACGGACGAGGCATAGCATTCGCCCCAGCCGGTAATGCCGCTGTCGGTGGTCAGCTTGACAAATATCCAGTAGCGCCCGCCCCAGCCCGGTGCCGGAGGGGAGGTCACGATGACATCCAGATCGGTCAGTTTCATAACGCTAGCTCCGGGATAATGAGTATTTTCGGCAAGAAAGAAATCAGTTTTGGTCGAACAGGATCACATTGCGTTTGGCGGCGCCGGTCTTGGTGTCGGCAATGGCCTCGTTGATCTGGTCAAGGGTCCAGCGGCCGGAAATCAGCTCGTCCAGTTTGAGCCGCCCTTGTTGGTAGAGGTCAACCAGCCACGGGATGTCACGCTGGATCACGACGTCGCCCATTTTCGAACCGATCATGCCCTGACCAAGCGCGGCGAGGATAACCGGTTCATAGGTCGACATCGCGCCGGAATGGGGCATTCCGATCATGATGACCTTGCCGGTGGGGGCCAGGTAGCGTGGGGCGTCGTCATAGGCGGGAATGGCGCCAACTGTGACCAGCACCGCATCCGCGCCGCGCCCCATGGCACGCATGGCCGCAATCCAGGGTTTCTTCTGGGTGGCAAGGACGCCGTCCGTCGCGCCGAAGTCGCGGGCGATGGCCAGTTTGTCTTCGCTCATGTCGACGGCAACGATGCGGCGTGCGCCTGCAATCCGTGCCCCTTGTATTGCATTGAGGCCAACCCCTCCTGCGCCGATAACAACCACGTCCTGTCCAGCGCGCAGCCCGGCGGCGTTTACCGCCGCGCCGACCCCGGTGATCACACCACAGGAAATCAACGCGGCGGCGTCCATTGGCAAATCACCCGGAACCTTGACGATCTGGCTTTGCGAAACGACGACCTTTTCGGCAAAGGCGCCGCAGGCCATCGCCTGATGCAGCTTGCTGCCCGTTGCGGTGGTCAATGGCCCCTTGTCGCCATCATAAGGCGTTTCGCAGACCGTTGGTTTGCCGCTGGTGCAGGACGGGCAGGACCCGCAGGCTCGGATCAGGGTGACGATAACCGGGTCGCCCGGCGCGAACCTGCTGACACCTGCACCCACCGCCGTCACCCGTCCGGCGGCCTCGTGACCGTAGACCGCAGGCAGCGACCCGCCCCAGCCGCCCTCGGCATAGGATATATCGGAATGGCAGATGGCGACGGCATCCAGCGTGACTTCGACCTCTCCCATCTCGGGCGCGCGCAGGTTGACCTCTTCTATGACAAGCGGCTTGCCGAACTCGTGGCACACGGCGGCCCTGATTTTCTGCATCTGGACTGACTCCCCATTCCTTTTGGTCAGCGTGGCCCGTGAAGGGGCGCGCTGGCAAGGCTGAATGAGACATCACGTGTCGTAATCCGACCCCTTATCCCCGTCGGCGACTTTTGGCGAAAAGCGCAAGAGTGCCCAGCATCAGAACTGTCGACAACAGGAACGGAGCGCCGGGCAGGTAGAACGGCGCCTCGGGGCGGGTAAAGTAGGCAAACGTCTGGGTCATGGCGATAGGCGCTACAATCGTGGCCAGCGACATCAGGCTGGCCAGTACACCCTGCAATTCGCCCTGCGCGTCATCCGGGACCCGGCGCGACAGGATCGCCTGCAACGCCGGCAGGCCGATCGCCCCCAACGCCGCGACCGGGATCGAGGCAAACAACGCCGCCGTGGTCCAGACGAAGGCAAGGAAAATCATCGTGGCCGTTTCGATGGTCAGGCCAATGGTCACCGTCGCGCGATCTCCGAACCGTCGCACCGAAGGGCTGACCAACAGACCCTGAACAAGCGCGAATCCGGCACCGTAAAGCGCCAGCGAGAGGCCGATCATGCCGGGGCTCCAGCCGAAACGCTCGGTTGTGAAATAGGGCCAGATCGCCGGATAGACCGCACCGGCCACCTGGTAGAGGAAGAAGACGACTAGCAGAAGTTTCAACTCGGGCAGCCTGCCAACCGCACGAAACGCGCCAAGCGGGTTGGCGCGTTTCCACGAAAACGGGCGGCGGATGGCATCCGTAACGGTTTCCCGCAGCACCAGCGCGCCAAAGATCACGTTGGCAAAGGACAGGCAGGCGGCCGCCCAGAACGGCGCACGTGTTCCGAACTCGGCCAAAAGCCCGCCGACAATCGGGCCCAACACGAAGCCGATGCCAAATGCGGCCCCTATCAGGCCGAAGTTGCGGTCCTTTTCTTCCGGCGCAGAGACATCGGCGATGAAGGCCGACGCGGTCGAGTGGGTGGCGGCAGTGATGCCTCCGACAATCCGGCCCAGCAGCAGAAGCCACATTGCCCCTGCGACGGCCATCACCACGTAGTCCAGCGCCATCACAAAAAGCGACACCAAAAGCACGGGCCTGCGCCCATAGCGGTCCGAGAGGTTGCCGATAATCGGACCGAACAGGAATTGCATCACCGCAAAGGCGGTGGCCAATATGCCCCCCCAGACGGCGGCGTCGGCGATGTCGCCGCCACCGATATCCCGGATCAGGTCAGGCATCACCGGCAGGATCAAACCGATCCCCATGGCGTCGATGACCACCGTGGTCAGGATGAAGGTGATTTGCAGTTGTTTCGACATTTGCGAAGCAGCGCCCTCAGGCCTTGGTTCCGGTGCGAACCCGGGAGGCAAAAGCGCGGGCATCGTCGGCCGCCGTTCCGGTCTGTGCCTCGTGGCGGAACAGGTCCGCACTGTCGAGATCGGGCCAGTCCCGCGCCACAAGCTGGTCAAGTGGCGTTGCCGATTTCACGGCTTCCTGACACAGCGCCTTGGTCGTGGCCTGGGCGTCAGGGCGGGGCATCCGGCTGGCCAGTGCGAACGACAGCGCCTCGGCGTGAATGAGACCCAGCTGACCGTCAAGCGCGGCTTCCATTGCCTCGGTGTTCGGGGCGATTGCGTCTGACAGTGCCTTGGCATGGTTCAGCGCCGCCGCCGCACCAAGGGCCAGTTGCGGCAGACTCATCCATTCGGTCATCATTGCGGCCCCGTCGCGCTGGGCGCGGGGCATGCCAGCCCCCTGCAGCGCGGCGTTGAGCGCGGTGGCCATGCGCGCAAGCGTCACCAGCGCAGATGGCGCAACGGGGTTCTGTTTCTGCGGCATGGTCGAGGATCCGCCCGCGCCGACAAGCGTGATCTCGCCAATGCCGGTCTGCATCATCGCGCTGACATCCTCGCCCATCTTGCCAAGCGCCACGGTCAGTCGGGTCAGCCAGCTTGCGACGCGCAGCACTGGCCCGCGATCGACATGCCACGAGCGCCCCGGATCGGTCAGGCCAAGCGCTTTGGCCAGAGCCGCCCGGGTTTCACGCGCTTTTGGACCCAGCGCGTTTGCCGTTCCCGCTGCTCCCGACAGTGAAACCGGTAGCCCGGCGGCGATGAGGTTTGTCAGTTCATCATGCAGATCGGCCATCGGCTGACCCCATTCCGCCACTTGCGCGCCGAAGGTCGTGACCGTGGCATGCTGCCCCCAGGTGCGCGCCGCCATCGGGGTAGCGGCATGGGCATCGGCGCGTTCGGCAAGGGCTGTCAGCACGTCTGAGAGGGCGGTATCACAAAGACCCAGAAGCTGACGCAGGCGCAGCATCATCGCGGTGTCGACAATGTCCTGAGACGTCGCGCCCCAATGCACATACTGGCTGTGGTCCGGCGCTTCCATCGCCTTTCGGAACTCGGCCAGAAGCCCCGGCACCGGAACGCCATTGGTGCCAACCGATGCCGCCAGACCCGCCGGGTCGATCTGCACCTCCATCGCCGAGCGGTGGATGAAGAACGCGCTGTCCTCGGGGATCACACCCAGTTCGCCCTGAACCTTGGCCAAAGCGCCCTCGACTAGAAGCATGGCGCGGACCTCGGCGGTGTCGGTGAACAGGCGGCCTGCCTCTCCGGGCGCAAAAAGCTTGGAATATAGGGGGCTGTCAAAGACGGAACCGGCCATGGGGCCTCCTTAGATGATGTCGTCGATCAGACGGGCAAGACCCACCGGATCGGAAAAGAACGGCGAATGGCTGGTCGGCATCTCGAAGACGTCGACGGTGGGCCAATCGGCGGTCATCTCGACCTGAAACTCGGGCGGGATGGTGCGATCGCCCATGCAGCGGATATAGGATTTCGGAACGGCGGCAAAGCCCGGCCCCAGGGCAATCGGCGTTTCCTGCGGCGCGATCGCCTGGGGAGACAAGTTGCGGGCGGCAAATGCCACAGCCTCGACCGGGCAGTCGTGATAGAAAACGTCGACGACCTTGTCCGGGTCGATGGTGAAACTGATCCCGTCGTCAGATTTCACCACAGCATGTAGCAGGGGCTGGCGCGGGGCAAGGCGGCGCATTTCGGCCAGTGACAGCCCGTCGCGCGGGACATAGGCACAGAGATAGATCAGCCGCGACACCCGGCCCGGCGCAAGATCAACGGCGCGGCTGATCGGGTAGCCACCCCAGCTGTGGCCGACAACCACGGTGTCATCCCCCAGCCCAGCGACTACGGCCTCGGCGCAGTTTTCCAGCGTCACCTCGGAAAGCGGCGTCTTGTCTTCCCCGTGGCTTGGCATGTCGATGGCGCGGACCGAATGACCAAGATCCTGCAAGGCAGGGATCACGTCGCGCCAGCACCACGCGCCATGCCCCGATCCATGCACCAGAAGGATGTCAGACATGCCCGGTTTCTTTCAGGAACCCGGTCAGGATCGCGGCGTATTCCTCGGGTTTCTCGACGCAAGGAAGATGCCCGGCACGGCGGATCAGTTCGAACCGCGAACCCGGCACAAGGTCAACGGTTTCGCGCACCAGGTCGGGCGGGGTGGCGCCGTCCTCGGACCCGGCGATGCCCAGAACAGGAAGGCGCAGGGCGGCGGTGGGCGTATAGAAATCAGTGCCCGCAATCGCCGCGCCGCAGCCGCAATAGCCCTCGGCCGGTTGCCGCTCCAGCATGTTCTGCCACAGAGCAAGCTCGGGCGTGGCAAGGAAATCCTTTGAGAACCAGCGCTGCATCGTGGCCTCGGAAATTGCCGCGATCCCGCCCTTGGAAATGGCGTCGATCCGGTCTTGCCACAACTCGCGCGTGCCGATCTTGGCGCCAGTGTTGGACAGCACCATTGCGCGCACAAGATCCAGCCGCTTGGCCGCCAACCCCTGGGCGATCAAGCCGCCGATCGACAGGCCAACGAACATCGCATCCTTGACTTTCAGATAGTCCAATAGCTGTTCGATATCACGCACCAGCGCGCCCATCGTGTAAGGCCCTTTGGGAGATTCCGACAGTCCATGGCCGCGCTTGTCATAGCGGATGATTTTCAAACCAGCGGGCAGGTGCGGCAGGATCGGATCCCACAGCCGGAAATCGGTGCCAAGAGAATTGGCAAAAACCACGGGCGCCCCGTCAGGGTCCCTATCAACGCGGTAGTGCAGGCGAATGCCGTCAAGGTCTGCAATCTTCATCGTGGTCTCCGGTCGTCGAACTTGGAATAAGGAAAACTGTTGCGCGATACCTAACGCGTCAGGCGCATATGCGCCATGATCTGTCCGTGGTCGCTGGCCAATTTGTTATAGGGCGCTTCAGCATGGCTGCCATCGGTAAGGTGATCGTTAAACACGCTGAAATACTCCATCTCGCCGATTTTGCCTTCGAATTGCGGATGAAAGTGACGGCTGAGGAAAATCTGGTCGATGCTTTCATAGACGCCGTTGAAAGCCGAGGTATAGACCATGTCGCGCAGGGATTTCTGCACGAACAACGCCTCTGCCGATGTCAGATGCACCGCGTTCACCGCTTCGGTGATCTTCAGGTTCTCGTCCCGCGAATAGCGATCGTTATAGTCCTTGGCGTCATGGCGCAGCATCCAGGAATAGTTGCGGAATGGCACTTCGCCCGAGATGATCTCGGAACTGACGGCATGTTCGCCATCGTTGAAATCGCCCAGCACCATGACCGGACGGTCCTGACGCAGCTCATCCAGAATGGCGCGGCGCAGGACCCAGGCTTCGGCCATGCGACGCACGGCGGCGCGCAGGGCACCCATGGCGCGGCCCGAGGCATCATAGCGGGTCAGGTCCTGTTCTGGCGCGAACTCGTTGCCCGCTGGTTTCAGGTATTCGCCCAACTTCGATTTCAGGTGGCAGTTGAAAACCGTGATGACGCGGTCGCCGACGGGGATGCGTGCCTTCAGGATCGGCCGCGACAGGCGGGTGACGGTGTAGTGACCCGCGTCCTCGCCAGTCAGTTCGCGGAACGGGATGTGCAGGGGGGCGGGAAGGGACTGGATCGCCTCGGGTTCCTCGGTGAATCCGAACCGAGACAGGATCGCCAGGCCCGGACGCCTCTGTCCCGGCGCGCCGTCGTTGGCATTGGGCGCAAATGCAAGCGCGGCGTCGGAATAGGGCGTGTAGCCCAGTTTCCGAAAAATCGCTTTCTTGGCATAGCTGGTGCCGCGCTCGGGCAGGACTGCATCATTCATAGTGATGCCGCGCCGGTCGGCCTCGGCGATGACGTCGCGCAGGGCGTCTTCCTCGAAAATCTCCTGAAACCCGACGATATCGGCGTCCAGCGACAGGATCTGGTTCGCCATCCAGTCCTTTTTCCACGCGTATTCTTCGGGCGTGTAGGACATGAACTGGTAAAACTCGCGGTCCGGGCCGATCAGGTTTTTGACGTTGAACGAAGCGATGGTGAAACGGGTCATGTCGATCCTCCGGGGATGGATGTGCCGGGCAAAATGACCAGCGCGTGGTCACGTCCGGCAAGGGCGGTGTCGATCAGGGGGGCAATGCGGGACCAGTCGCCGCCTGCCAGCCCTGCGCCGATCAGGGGATAACCGATCCGGGCAGTTGGAAAGGCAGTGGCGATGCGGGCAAAGACTGTTGCAACGGCATCATAGTCGACCAGCCTGCCGGGGCCGCTGAAATCGTACTGTGTATAGGCGTTGACAACTGTCAACTCGCGGTCGGGCGGGTCAATGGCTGCTGCGCTGAACCTACCCAGCTTGTCGCGGCTGCCCATTTCGGTGGCCCGATCTGCCTCATACGCTTGGGGAAAAGCCGCGGCGATCGCTCGGGCGATGCCAGCCCCCATGGTGCAGAAACAGTTGCATCCATGCGCGATCACGTCAAAGCGGCCCGCCTTGGCCAGCGCGATCAGGTCACCTTCGATGATCTGCATGGCGTCCCTTCCCGTTACTCCAACGTGGCCAGCGCCTGTGCAAAGACATCCGGGTCGACATTGCCGCCAGTGCAGACCGCGATGACAGTGTCGCCGTCGAGTTGATCACCGTGGAACAAGGCGGCTGCCAGTGCCACCGCGCCGCCCGGCTCGACCACGATCTTCAGCCGCAGGAAGGCTTGGGCGACCGCCTGCAACGCCTCTTTTTCCGTGACCACAAGGCCAGGTCCGCACAGTCGTTTCAGGATTGGAAAGGTAATGTCGCCCGGCGCGGGCGTGATGATCGCGTCGCAGAGCGACCCGGACTGGCGGTCGTTGCGCTCAATCTGATCCGAAAGAAGCGACCGGGCCGTGTCGTCGAACCCCTCGGGCTCGACCGGACGAATGCGCATTCCGGGCGCATCCGCTTCAAGCGCCAGTGCGACACCGGAAGTCAGCCCGCCGCCACCGCAACAGACAAGAACCTCGGCCTGATCAATGCCCAGCTCTGCGGCCTGCGCCGCGATTTCAAGGCCAGTGGTGCCCTGTCCCGCGATGACCTGCGGTTCGTCATAGGGCTTGATCAGGGTCAGTCCGCGGTCAGCGGCTATGGCTGCACCCACGGCCTCGCGGCTTTCGCCGCCGGGACGATCATAAAGCACCACTTCGGCCCCAAGCGCGCGGGTGTTCTCGATCTTCAGGCGCGGCGCGTCATTGGGCATGATGATGACTGAGGGCACCCCATGCGCCGTTGCCGCCGCCGCGACCCCCTGGGCGTGGTTGCCCGAGGAAAACGCGATCACGCCCCGGCTGCGTGTCGTCTCATCCAGCGCCGAGACCGCCGACCAGCCGCCGCGAAACTTGAAGCTGCCGGTGTGTTGCAGGCATTCCGCTTTCACCAGAACCCGCCGCCCGGCAATCTCATCCAGAAAGGGCGACGACAGAAACGGCGTCTTGCGGGCGTGGCCATCAAGTCGTTTCGCTGCCGCGCGGATCATGTCAATATTCATGTCATCTTCCCCAGCCACTTGGTCAATGCAGCGACGGATTCGACCTCGTCAAGGAAGGGTACATGGCCCCGGCCCGGCACGTCAGCAAAGACCATGTCGGGCGCGCGGGTCTGCATTTCTTGTGCGGTTTCCTGCGACAGAAGATCGGAGTTCGCCCCCCGGATCAGTGCCAGCGGCATCGACTTGGCCGCCTCGAACAGGGGCCAAAGGTCCGGCGCGAACTCGGTCATCGAGGCCAGGATCGCGTCGCGCAGCTTGGGGTCATAGTTGATCTTCAGCCCGTCGCCGGTCTGGATGAAGTGTTTTTCGACCTCTTCCTGCCAGCGTTCGGCGGGAACGTTGTCGAACCCCGCGATCCGGCTGCCGATCATGGCGGCGGCTTCGGCATGGGTCTTCCAGACCGGGTTGCGCCCGAGATAGCCCATGATGACGTCCAATCCAGACGTGTCCAGAACGGGGCCGACATCGACAAGGCAAAGCCCGCTCAGGCGCTGCGGTTGTGTCGCGGCCAGCATCATGCCGATCAGCCCCCCGCGCGAGGTGCCAAGTACAGCGGTCTTTTCGATGCCAAGGTGGTCCAGCAATTCGATCGCGTCCTGACCTTCGCGCAGGATGTTGTAGGTCATGAAATCCGTGGCCCAGTCGGACTGACCCCTGCCGCGATAATCGAGCGTAATCATCCGAGTGCCCGTCAGGGTCGGGGCAGCATAGTCGAAATCGGTGCCGTTGCGGGTCAGACCTGACAGGCATATGACCGGCAGGCCCTCGCCGCCAGTATCTGTGAAATGCAGCGACAGCCCGTCTGTCGTGATGAAACGTGGCATTCAGCCTCCTGCGATGTCGGGGATGGTTGTGAGGTCGTTCAGAACGTGACCTGGTTTCCAGGGCAGGCGGTCCATCGGCTCGCCCGCGCGGTTGACCCAGGCCGTGACAAAACCATAGCCCGCTGCGCCCGCCGCATCCCAGCCGTTGGACGAGACGAACAGCACCTGTTCCGGTGTGCAGCCGAACCGCGCGCCAACCATGTCGTAAACCACGCGGGCCGGCTTGAAGATGCCGACGTCCTCGACGCTGAGGACATCGTCCAGAAATGCGCCGATGCCCGCGGATTGAACCGCCCCGTCCAGCATGTCGGGCGACCCGTTGGACAGGATTGCCGTGTTCAACCCCCGCTGTTTCAGGGCCGCCAGCATGTTCGGGACCTCGGGGTAGGCCGACAGCTCCCAGTAAAGTTGCAGCAGGCGTTCGCGCAGGTCGGGGTCACCATTCAGCCCAGTGGCCTCAAGCGCCCAGTCCAGCCCGTCCCGGGTAACATCCCAGAAGTCAGTATGGGCATCGGTGATCGCGCGCAGCCAGGTATATTGCAATTGTTTCAACCGCCAGGCGTTCGCCAGTTCCAGCCACTTCTGCGCCAGCGCGTCGCGCCCCGGTTCGGCGGCGGCCTCTCGTGCGGCGGCGGAGACGTCAAACAGCGTGCCGTAAGCGTCAAAAATACAGGTTGTGATCGTCATGTCGCCCTCCCGAAGCCCGCGTAGTGTTGCACCTTGCGCAGGCCTATCCAAGGGGGAAAGCCGGTGGATTTGCATTCCATGCCGCATCGACATAGTGTGCCGCCTTTATCGCCGGTCAAGAGGCCGGTTCCGTGAACCAGAATTGGACTAGATATGACTGTTGCAAAATCGGGCGATACCGTCCGCATCCACTATACCGGCACACTTTCGGACGGCTCGGTGTTCGACTCGTCAGAAGGGCGTGATCCGCTGGAGTTTACCCTTGGCTCGGGCCAGGTAATCCCAGGCTTCGACGCTGGTGTGACCGGCATGTCGGTGGGTGACAAGAAAACGGTCGAAATCCCCTGCGCCGACGCCTATGGCGAGAAAAACCCCGATGCCCAACAGGACGTGCCGCGCGCTCAGATCCCGGCCGAGATCCCGTTGGAACTGGGTATCCAGTTGCAGATGCAGGCCCCGACGGGACAGGTGATCCCGGTCACCGTCGTTGCCCTGACGGACGAGACCGTGACACTGGACGCCAACCACCCGCTGGCGGGCAAGGACCTGACCTTCGCGCTGGAGCTGGTCGAGATCGCCTGATCTCTGCCGTCAAACAGTGACAGAACACCCCGCCGGTTGCCGCCGGCGGGTTTTTTGTGCCGATTTCAGGAAAATGTTTCTGTTTTGTTCTGTTTGAGAATCGTGGCATACTGCTCTCAGTTATTTTCAGGGAGAAGTTGGATGTCAAAGACACATGGAATGGTCTGGTGGAGCGAGTTGATGACTCGCGACATCAAGGGTGCGCTGGATTACTACACGAAGACCTGCGGATGGGAGATCGACCAGATGCCCATGGGTGATGACGGTACTTATTATATCGGCAAGGCGCACGGTACGATGATCACCGGCATGATGGACATGACCGGAATGGAAAAGATGCCCGGTATGGAGCATCTTGCCCAGGTTCCCGCCCATTGGATGACTTATTTTGCCGTGGATGACGTCGATGCGGCGGCCAAGGCGACGGCAGAGGCGGGTGGTGAAGTGATCCGCGCGCCGTTCGACATTCCGGGCACAGGGAGAATCGCGATCCTCAAGGATCCTGGTGGCGCGGTTCTGGGATTGATGACCCCGGACGCGGCTGCACTTGAGGCAGCGGCCAAAGGCTGAAAAAAGGCGCCAGAGCAATCCGGCGCCTTTTCAATTTCTTCCAGACCGATCAGATGTTTTCCGGCTGCGGCATGCCAAGCACGTGATAGCCGCCATCGACGCGGATGATCTCACCCGTGGTATAGCAGCCAGCATCCGACGCCAGATAGACCGCTGTGCCGCCCACCGCCTCAAGCGTCGCGTTCGACCGCATCGGCGCGTTCTGGTCGGTGTGCTTGTAGGTCTTGCGCGCACCGCCGATCGCCGCGCCCGCCAGCGTCTTCATCGGACCGGGCGAGATTGCGTTCACGCGGATGCCGTCAGGCCCAAGGTCATTGGCGAGGTATCGCGTCGCCGCCTCAAGTGCGGCCTTGGCGACGCCCATGACGTTGTAGAACGGCGTCACCCGGTTCGACCCCTGATAGGTCAGGGTCAGGATCGTACCGCCGTTGTCCTTCATCAGGGGATATGCCCGGCGGCTGACCTCGATCAGCGAGTAGGCAGAGATATCAAGCGAATTCTTGAAATTCGCCCGGCTGGTGTCGATGAACCGGCCGGTCAGCTCATTCTTGTCGGAATAGGCAATGGCGTGGACGAGAAAGTCGATGGTGGGCCAGCGCGCGCCCAATTCCTCGAACGCCCGGTCAAGGGACTCATCGTCGGTTACATCGACATCGACCATGAAATCGCTGCCGACGCTTGCCGCCAGCGGTTCAAGGCGCTTGCCGAACGCCTCACCCTGATAAGTAAAGGCCAGTTCCGCCCCGGCCTCGTGCATGGCCTTGGCAATGCCCCACGCGATCGAGCGGTCATTGGCCACGCCCATCACCAGCCCGCGTTTGCCTTTCAACAGGTCCGACATGCGCCTTCTCCCTTCTCGCTTAGCCTTTGTATTTCGACAGGATCATCGACCCGTTGGTGCCGCCAAACCCGAACGAGTTCGTCATGACCGAGTCCAGCCCCGCATTCTCCACAAAAGCCGTTGCAATTTCGCCCTCATTGATCGCTGGATCAAGGGTTTCGACATTGATCGACGGTGTGATGAAGTCCTGATCCAGCATCAGAAGGCAGAAAATCGCCTCAAGCGCACCGGCGGCCCCCTGCGCGTGGCCGGTCATGGATTTGGTCGACGAGATCGGCGGATGGGTGTCGCCGAAGACGCGACGCACGGCCTCGACCTCGCCCACGTCGCCAACAGGAGTCGATGTGCCGTGGGCATTGATGTAACCGACCTTGCGGCCCTCGGGCAGCGATTGCAGCGCCAGACGCATCGCCCTCTCACCGCCTTCACCCGACGGGGCCACCATGTCATGGCCGTCCGAAGTGGCGGCAAAGCCCGTGACCTCGGCATAGATCTTGGCCCCGCGCGCCAGCGCATGGTCAAGGTCTTCCAGAACCACAATGCCGCCGCCGCCCGAGATCACGAACCCGTCGCGGTTTTCATCAAACGCACGCGAGGCTTTTTCGGGTGTGTCATTGTATTTCGACGACATCGCACCCATCGCGTCGAACAGGCACGAAAGGGTCCAGTCCAGTTCCTCGCCGCCGCCTGCGAACATCACGTCCTGCTTGCCCATCATGATCTGCTCTGCCGCGTTGCCGATGCAATGCAGCGAGGTCGAGCAGGCCGAAGTGATGGAATAGTTGATGCCCTTGATCTTGAACGCTGTCGCCAGGTTCGCCGAGATCGTCGAGGACATGCATTTCGGCACGGCAAACGGTCCGATCCGCTTGGTCGCGCCGGTGGACAGCACGGTCTGATGCGCGGTCAGCATGGCGCTGGTCGAGGGGCCGCCAGACCCGGCCACAAGGCCGGTGCGCTCGTTGACGATCTGATCTTCGGTCAGCCCGGCATCCGCGATCGCCTGCTGCATCGCGATATAGGCATAGGCCGCCCCGTCACCCATGAACCGCAATGTGCGCTTGTCGATGTGTTCCTTGGTGTCAATCTTGAGTGTGCCTGCAATCTGGCTGCGAAAGCCATGTTCGGCCATCTCGTCACTGGCGACGATCCCCGACTTGCCTGCTTTCAATGAGGCGGTGACCTCTTCGGCATTGTTTCCGATGGACGAGACAATCCCCAGTCCGGTTACTACGACGCGACGCATGTGCGCACTCCTGTCTGAGATTTGGTTTGTGACCCGAGGCGATCAGCTTTCGCTGAGTGCGACTTTCATGTCCCTGACCTGATAGATGACTTCTCCGTCCGCCTCGACGATGCCGTCGGCGACGCCCATGGTCAGGCGGCGGGTCTGGATGGCCTTGGTGAAGTCGATCTTGTAGGTCAGCATCTTGCGGTCGGGGCGGACCATGCCGGTCAGTTTGACTTCGCCGACACCCAGCGCATAACCGCGCCCCTGCCAGCCGCGCCAGCCGAGGTTGAAGCCGGTCAGTTGCCACAACCCATCAAGACCCAGACAGCCGGGCATGATCGGGTTGCCGGGGAAGTGGCAATCGAAGAACCACAGGTCGGGAGTGATATCGAACTCGGCCAGAACGTGACCCTTGCCATGTGCGCCACCGTCGCCCGAGATATCGGTAATCCGGTCCATCATCAGCATCGGCGGCGCGGGCAGCTGGGCGTTGCCCGGCCCGAACAATTCGCCACGGGCGCATTTCAGCAGGTCCTCTTTGTCGAAGCTGGTTGGATAGTCGGCCATGGGGGGCTCACCTCACGAAATCTTTCATTGTCTTTCACCCTGTAACACCGCCTCAAAGGGTCCTGCAAGAGTGCTGGCGGGCGGGTTGTGATACGGGACGGAGCGTCAGGTCGCTGGGAATTCCTTGGGATTTCCGTTTGAAACATGCAGCATTTGCACATTATATTCAGTGTCGAACACCAGATGGGGCGCTTATGACACCGGATGCGATCTCGATAGGAAGCGATTGGCTGGCCAAGGGCGGGCTGCGCCCGACGCGGCAGCGCGTGGTGCTGGCGTCGCTTCTTGTGGGGGACGGCAAGGATCGGCACGTGACCGCCGAAAGCCTGTTCGCCGAGGTGCGCGACCGGGGCGAGAGCGTGTCGCTGGCGACGATCTACAATACGTTGCGTGCTTTCTGCGATGCCGATTTGATGCAGGAAATCACGGTCGATGGCACCAAAAGCTATTTTGACACCAACACCCATGACCACCCGCATTTCTTCTGGGAAGACGACCGCGTGCTGACGGATGCGCCGGCGGACCAGCTGAAGATCGCCCGGTTGCCGGATGCCCCCGAAGGGGCCGAGGTCGCCAAGGTCGATGTGGTGATCCGGCTGCGCCGCGCCTGAGTATTGATCCCGAACAACTGAGGGTTTCCATGAAAGCCATAACCTACGACCGTTTTGGCCCGGCGGCTGAAGTCCTGACGCTTGCCGATGTCGAAACACCGGTTCCCGCAGCCGGTGAAGTGTTGGTGCGGGTGGCCTTCTCTGGGGTGAACCCGTCGGACGTCAAGGCGCGGGGTGGCGCGCGGCCCGGTGTCACGACCCCACCGTTTCCACAAATCGTGCCGCATTCCGACGGATCAGGCGTGATCGAGGCTGTGGGCACAGGGGTTGACCCGGCACGTATCGGCGAACGGGTCTGGATCTGGAATGGCCAGTGGCAGCGTCCGTTTGGCACGGCGGCTGAGTACGTCGCGCTACCGCAGGCGCAGGCAGTGGCCTTGCCGGACGACGTATCGCTTGAAACAGGCGCGGTGCTGGGCATTCCCGGGCTGACGGCGGCGCAATGCGTTTTTGGCGGCGGCGATGTTTCGGGCAAAACGCTGCTCGTCAGCGGCGGTGCTGGGACCGTGGGCCATTTGGCGGTGCAACTGGCTGCCTGGGGCGGAGCCAAGGTTATCGCGACGGCCAGCCCGCGCGATGCCGACCGGGTCCGCGCGGCAGGCGCGGCGCATGTGCTGGACTACCGTGCGCCTGACCTTGCTGAACAGATCATTGCGGCCAATGACGGGGCCCCGATTGACCGTGGCGTCGAAGTCGAGTTCGGCCCCAACGCCGCGCTTCTGGCCGAGGTGATGGCTCCCAATAGCACCGTTGCAATCTATGGATCAGCCAAGGACATGACACCGACCCTTCCTTTTGGCCCTATGCTGTTCAAGGCGCTGAAGCTGGATATCGTGCTGATCTATATCCTGCCCGATGGACCGCGCGCGGCGGCGATCACTCTTCTGCATAAGGCATTGACCGAGGGCGCGCTGACCTGCCCGGTGCAAGAGATCGTGCCACTGGCCGAAACCGCGCGCGCCCATGAACTGGTCGAGGCAGGCGGGCGCAGGGGCGCGGTGCTGGTGCAAGCCTAGAGCTGCAACTCGACACCAAGCAGATCAGTGATATTGGCGATCAATTTCTGGAAACCGGTTGCCTGAGGTTCCGACAGCCGCCTTTCCGCCTTGCCGAAACCGAAATAGTCCCAGACCAGGTTGCCGTTCTCGTCCAGATCGACACGATACGCATAGTTGCGCAGGGCGCTGTCGATGTTGCCGCGCAGCGCTCGGGCCAGCGACGGGCTATGGATCATCATGCCATGTTCGGTGTTCAGCTTGATCGCGCGCGGATCGAGGTTCAGCGACCCGACAAACACCTTGTCATTGTCAATGATACCCATCTTTGAATGCATCGTCAGCTTGTCCGGCCCGACACCGTCATCATCGACGCCCAGCAATTCGGGCACATCTGCGCGCACCTCGTAAAGCTCGACACCGGCCTGAAGCAGGTCCTTGCGATAGGGCTGATAGCCGCCATGGACATAGGGGTGATTGTTAGCCGCCAGAGAATTGGTGACGATGCGCACCCGGATTCCGCTGTCCACCAGGCTTTTGTAGAACTTCACGCCATAGTCTTCCGGCACGAAATAGGGTGTCAGCATGACAACTTCCCGTTTGGCATGCTTCATCTCGGTAAACAGGGCGTTTGCAATTGCATGCGGACCCTCGGCCACCGGATTGCGCAGCTTCTGCGGTGGATCGGTGATGATCCAGGCCTTGCCGAAATGCGGTTTTTCCGAACCGTTCAGAATGCGCTTGAGGTAGGGCGAGGCAAGCGCGTCGCGATAGGCCGCCCGTTCCTCGGGGTGGGCATCCACATCCCAGTCCACGAATTGCGCGTCCGCGCGGCGCCGTGCGGTATCAGTGACGATCATGTCCAGCGGCACGGCGTATTTGTCATTCCAGAACGTGTCGAACAAACCGCCCAGCTTTGCGGCATCGGGCCCGGCGGTGAAAATCTCGAAATCCGCGAATACCGCCGAAGTGTCGAGTTGATAATACTCGTCCGCGATATTGCGTCCGCCAATGATGGCCATCGCATTATCGACCACGAACATCTTGTTGTGCATCCGGCGGTTCAGCCGTTTGAAATCGAACGGGAAAGCCAACGCCTTGGGAACGCCGCGGGCGGACGGGTTGAACATCCGCACTTCGATGTTCTCATGCGCGTCCACAAGGGCAAGATCGCTGTCGCGCGTTGTGGTGAACACATCGTCGATCAAAAGCCGTACCCGCACCCCGCGGTCGGCCGCTTCAATCAGCTTTGCGGCAAACAGACGGCCTGCGGTGTCCGGCTTGATAAGAAATGTAGACACGTCAATGGTCTTGCGGGCATTGCCGATCATGTTCATCCGCGCGCCAAGGGCGTCGCGGCCTTCGGTCAGGTCGAAGTAAACCGACTGGTTCCTGTCTTGGGCCACAGAGACCTTGCGCCCATCGTAGGGGCTGCCATCGACGATGTTGAACCGCGTGACCTCTCGCGGAGCATCCAGCGGTGGCTGGGTGCAGGACACAAGGATTACGCTTGCCGCGACCGCTAGCAGGCGGGGCAGGGTTGGTGTCAAAACCATTGGCCGGGCTCCATCAGGCCAAGATCCAGCAATTGCCGGGAATGCCATTCGAAAGGCACGGAATTGTGCCAGCGGAAATCGGTGACGTCATACCGGCTTCCGGGGTTGCGTTTCAGTGCTTTTGCCGTGCGGAACGAACAGATCGCTGCGGTCAGGTTGTTGTGCCAGGGGCAGGCATAGGTGTTGTATTCCTCGTCGTCGAAAGTGAAGTCATCGCGCAAGGTCAGGTCGGGCCGCGCGCGGAACAACGAAACCCGGTCGATCCGTCGCCGTGCCTCGGGGACGTGTTCCTCGAAACGCCACCGCAGGCCGCCGTAAAAGTCCAGTTGCCGTTCCTTCGGGTGGTCGTGGTTGGCCGCATCCTTGCGGGCCAATGCGTAGTATCCCGACCGGTCCATCATCGCATCCTCGATCGAGACCGCATTGGCATGGGCATCGAGGTCGCCGGCATAGAGATCGACCACATAGGTCAGCATCGCATCGCGCCGTTCCTCGACATGAAAGGTCAGCATTTCGCCAACGGTGCGAGTCTCGCAGAACGGAAAGAACAGGTATTCGGCGTTGAAACAGTAATAGAACCACGTGCCGGGCTGCGCTGACCTTGCAACGGCATTGATGGTCTGAACCGCTGATGCCGTGCCAACATGGGCCATGTCGATCCGGGCAATGCCGTCTTGCAGATCGGCGGACACCGCGAACGCTTTTGGGGCGAACAGGCACACAGAGGCAAAGCCAAGCGACAGGTGGTGACGCAGCGTGCTGTCGGTCTCGGTTTCGTCCTCGGCGAAAATCAGCGCGACCGGCCCTTTGGCCAGCGCGATTTTCCCATTGGAAACAAAGTCATTAACGGATTTGTATTGCATGATGTCTTTTGCTCTGCCCGCCCCAACACTTGGCGAAAACGACCCGCATTGCAAGCCATGTCGGTTTTGATGTAGTCAGGCGCCCTGAATATGAGACCGGAGCGGGGCCGATGGGCGATCAGAAAAAGCTGTATATCAAGACCTATGGCTGTCAGATGAATGTCTATGACAGCGAGCGCATGGCCGAGGCCATGGGTGGGTCTGGCTATGTCGAAACCGACAGCCCCGATGACGCGGACATGATCCTGCTCAACACCTGCCACATCCGCGAGAAGGCGGCGGAAAAGGTCTATTCCGAACTGGGCCGCTTCAAGGGGTTGAAGGCCGAGAAGCCGGACCTCAAGATCGGCGTGGCGGGCTGCGTCGCGCAGGCCGAGGGTGAAGAGATCATGCGCCGTCAGCCGCTTGTCGATCTGGTTGTCGGGCCGCAGGCCTATCACCGCCTGCCCGAGATGGAGGCCAAGGCCCGCGCCGGGGAAAAGGCGCTGGATACCGACTTCCCCGAAGAGGACAAGTTTGAGCGGCTGAAATCCCGCCCCAAGGCCAAGCGCGGCCCGACCGCCTTTCTGACGGTGCAGGAAGGATGTGACAAATTCTGCGCCTTCTGCGTGGTGCCATATACACGCGGTGCCGAGGTCAGCCGCCCGGTCGACCGCATCCTGACCGAGGCACGTGATCTGGTTGAGCGCGGCGTGCGCGAAATCACACTTCTGGGTCAGAACGTGAACGCCTATCACGGTGCCGGGCCAGATGGCGACTGGTCGCTGGCGCAGCTGATCTGGGGGCTGAACGAGATCGACGGGCTGGCGCGCATCCGGTTTACCACCAGCCACCCCAACGACATGACCGACGACCTGATCGCGGCCCACGGCGAATGCGAGAAGCTGATGCCTTATCTGCACCTCCCGGTCCAGTCGGGCAGCGACCGCATTCTGAAGCGCATGAACCGTAGCCATGACCGTGACAGCTATCTCCGTCTGATCGAACGGATCCGCGCCGCGCGGCCCGACATCCTGATCTCGGGTGACTTTATTGTCGGTTTCCCCGAAGAAACCGACCAGGATTTCGAAGACACGATGGCCCTGATCGAAGAGGTCAAATACGGTCAGGCCTTCAGTTTCAAATACTCCACCCGGCCCGGCACGCCGGCGGCCGAACGTGCGCAGGTTGACGATGTTGTTGCGACCGAGCGTCTCTATCGCCTGCAGGCGCTGATCACGAAGCAGCAGCGCGAGATTAAGGACAGCATGGTCGGCCGAAATGTCGGCGTCCTGTTCGAGAAACCGGGTCGGCTTGACGGGCAACTGGTGGGCAAATCCGATCACCTTCATGCCGTCCACGTGGAAGCCCGTGGCGCCGCCGTGGGCGAGATTGCCGAGGTGAGAATCGTTGAGAGCGGTCCGAATTCCCTTCGTGGCGAGATTGTGACGGACTGATCCAGGTTCCAGAAACAATTACCAAGCGGCCGGATGCTTTGTCGCGGGAACGGATAAAGTCGTCTCCAAATGAGCCGCGTTGTGGCAAAAATTTGGCGTCAAAAACACTGTATCTTGTTATTATTTCTTCACAACTTTCCCGCATTTGCTAAACTCGCTCGCATTGTGGGGGCGTCCTGGCGTGCCGGTTTTTTGCCGCGTGCGCCCGGGGGATAGGCAGAGGATTTGACTGTGTCCAAAGGAATTATTAAGGCACTCAGAAGTGCCGCTGGCGCGGTGGCGGCTGTTGGCCTTTTGCTTGCTGCCACTGCTGACGGTGCGAGCGCCCAGAACACGCGCACGATCAAGGGCAAGAAATACGTGCCCACGATCTGGATCGACCCGGATGGATGTGAACATTGGGTGATGGACGATGGCTGGGAAGGCTATGGTGAAAACCGCATCCGCCGAGACGGAACACCGGTCTGTCACGACGTGAACGTGTGTGGTGTGGTGAACACCGACCAATTCTTCAAGACAGACAGCTATCGCATCAATGCGTCGGGCCGGGCCCGGCTGGAAAAGTTCTTCAAGGAGTCGGACGCGTTTGCGTTTTCGGTGATCGGCCACACCGACAGCCGCGCCTCGGATGAATACAACATGCGCCTGTCGCTGAACCGCGCGAATTCGGTCGCCAAGATCGGCAAGTCCACCGGCGCCCGCATCATCGACGTTCGCGGCTATGGTGAACGCAAACCTGCTGTGCCCAATACCAGCGCGGCAAACATGGCGAAGAACCGCCGCGTTGAAATCCTGTGCTTCCGTTGAGAAGGGACAAGACCATGACATTTGGAAAAATCGCTCTTCTCGTCACCGCTGGCGCGCTTGTCGCGGCTTGTGGTGAAAAACAGGACAAAACGGTTGACCGCTTCATCGACAGCAAACACCTGTCGACACTGAAGGCCGGGATCCTCGTTGACCCGGACGGCTGCGACACGTGGTTGATCGACGATGGCGCCGAAGGCTACTGGATGCGCCGCTACGACAAGTACGGCAAGCCGGTCTGCTCGGGCGTGGCGCCTCCGGGGGTGGCCACGGGGCCATACAACAAGGGGACGCCGGTCACCGATCCGATCTGATTGTGCAGACTGCCTGTTCAAAAAGCCGCGCATCACGGGATGCGCGGCTTTTTTGTAATTGTTTGATGAAAAGTGACCAGCCAGCGCTTGCGCCTTGCGGCGCGACTTGGCACCCTTTCACCAAGAGACTCGTTTTTGCACAGGAGACCTGATTGGCCATTGGCGCATTGACCCCACCGCCCGCTTCCGAAATTCCATCCGAAACCATGCTGGAATTCCCGGAAAACCGTTTGCTGATCGACCTGTGCGGAGAATACGACCGCAACCTCGCCGAAATTGAGCAGAAACTGGGTGTTCAGATCGTGCGCCGAGGCAATCAGCTTGTGATTCACGGCGAGGACGCCGCGCGCGCCGAGGCGGTGGAGGTGCTGCAATCTCTTTATGAACGGCTGGAAACCGGCAAGTCCGTCGAGCGCGGTGATATCGATCGCGAGATTCGCATGGGTGGGTCGGATGATGGCACCGGCGTCCGGGATGGCGACCAGCTTGAAATGTTCAAGGGCGGCAAGGTCGAGATCAAGACCCGCAAGAAGCTGGTCGAGCCGCGGACCGATGCGCAAAAGGCCTATGTCCAGTCGCTGTTCAACAATGAACTGGCATTCGGGATCGGCCCGGCTGGGACCGGAAAGACCTATCTTGCGGTGGCTGTGGGTGTCAGCATGTTCATTGGCGGCCATGTCGACCGTATCATTCTGTCGCGCCCGGCTGTCGAGGCGGGCGAAAAGCTGGGCTATCTGCCCGGTGACATGAAGGACAAGGTCGATCCCTACATGCAGCCACTTTACGATGCGCTGAACGACTTTCTACCGGGGAAGCAAACCGCCAAGCTGATTGAAGAAAAGCGGATCGAGATCGCGCCACTGGCCTTCATGCGTGGGCGCACCCTGTCCAATGCCTTCGTCGTTCTTGACGAGGCGCAGAACGCCACCACCATGCAGATGAAAATGTTTTTGACCAGGTTGGGTGAAGGCAGCCGCATGGTCATCACCGGTGACCGCAGCCAGGTCGACCTGCCGCGCGGGGTGCCATCGGGGCTGGCTGATGCGGAACGGCTGTTGGGGTCGATCCCGGATATCAGCTTCAACTACTTCACCGCCAAGGATGTGGTGCGCCACCCGCTGGTGGCCGCGATCATCGAAGCCTATGACGCCGACAGCCAGCGCATGATGGCCGAGAAGGGGGCGCGGGGGTGACCTTCGGGTCACGCTTGGGACGACATGCTGACGGACACGATCATCGAAGATGAGCGCTGGGACGGGCTTGGCCTGACCCAACTTGCCGAAACTGCGGCCACCGCAACCCTGGCTCACCTTGGGCTTGACCCGGTCTCGTTCGAGATCGCGGTTCTTGCGTGTGACGATGCCAGGATTGCCGATCTCAACACCGAGTTCCGCGCCAAACCGACAGCGACCAATGTTCTGTCATGGCCCAACGAGGAACGTGGGGCAGAGGCGGACGGGGACATGCCGGACTTGCCTGAACCCGGTCCGGACAGCGAACTGGGTGACATCGCCATTGCCTATGACACCTGCGCGCGGGAGGCGTCCGAGGCGGGCAAGCCGATGGTTGACCATGTCACTCACCTGATGGTGCATGGTACGCTGCATCTGCTGGGTTTTGATCACATTCGTGACAAGGATGCCACTTTGATGGAAGGGCATGAGGTGGCGATACTTGGCAAATTGGGGCTTCCTGACCCATATAGGGAATGATGCGGGGCGGTCCCCGGTTTGGAAAGGATAGGATGGGCGAGAGTTCGGACGGGTCTTCTAGCGCAGCGCTAAGCGCGCAACCCGGAAATTCGGAAAGAGGCAAGAGCGGTTTCTTCCGTCGTATTTATGAGGCGCTGAGTCCCGCTGAGGCGGGACGCGACGTGCCCGAACGTGTGGCCCCGGCGCCCGCGCAGGCCACCCATGGTATGATCAACCTTCGCCGGATGCGGGTCGAGGATGTGGCCATTCCCAAGGTCGAGATCGTATCGGTCCCGGTCACCATCACCAAAAGCGATCTGGTGCAGGTGTTTCACCAAAGCGGATTCACACGTCTGCCGGTTTATGAAAGCACGCTGGACACGCCGCTTGGCTTCGTCCACCTCAAGGATTTTGCCATCAAGCACGGGTTCAACGGATCAGGAGAGCGGTTTGCCCTGCGCAAGATGCTGCGGCCGTTGTTGTTTGTGCCACCGTCGATGCCGATTGGCGTCCTTTTGGCCAAGATGCAGGCCGAACGGCGTCACCTTGCCCTTGTGATTGATGAATATGGCGGGGTCGATGGGCTGGTCACGATCGAGGACCTGATCGAACAGGTGATCGGCGAGATCGAGGATGAACACGACGCCGAAGAAGATGCGCTGTGGACAGAGGAAAAACCCGGCGTGTTCCTGGCGCAGGCCCGAACGCCGCTTGATGAGTTCGAAAAGGTGATCGGCCAGGCGCTGACCGATCATGACGAGATCGACGAAGAGGACATCGACACGCTTGGCGGTTTGGTCTTCATGCTGGCGGGCCACGTACCGTCACGAGGCGAGGTTGTGCCGCATCCCGACGGGATTGAGTTCGAGGTCGTCGATGCAGATCCGCGCCGGATCAAGCGCCTTCGGGTCATCCTGCCCATCCATGGCGATGGCTGAGACAGCGCCGGAATCTCCGGTCGGACGGCCGCTGCCGCGCTGGGCGATGCCTGCCATCTGCCTGGTGCTGGGAGCAGTTACTGGGCTGGGGCAGGCGCCGTTCAACCAACCGATCCTGACCTTTCTCGGGCTGGTCCTGTTCTTTCGCCTGATCCCCGCCACAAGGCATCTGCGGACAACGGCACTCTGGGCGTTGGCATTCGGGGCGGGCTATTTCCTGACTGTGCTGCACTGGATCGTCGAGCCGTTTCTGGTCGATATTGCCCGCCACGGCATCCTAGCCCCGTTTGCCCTGATCTTCCTTTCCGTCGGGCTTGCCCTGTTCTGGGCGCTCGCGGCGGTGCTTACGGCGTGGCTTGGCGGCGGGCGGTGGGCGTTGGTCCTGTGGTTGACGCTTGCCGAAATGCTGAGGGCCTATGTCTTCACCGGATTGCCGTGGGGGATGGTGTCTCAGACACTGATTGACCGGTGGCCGGGACAAATGCTGGCACTTGTCGGCCCCCATGGGGTCAATCTGCTGATGTTTTTTGCGGCGGCTTCTCTGGCCAGTATGCGGGTCTCGGGCAATTGGGGGCAGAAGGGGGCATTGGCTGCGATAGGCGTGGTGTTGATCCTGCCGGTTTCACTGCCTGCGCCGGATTTCACTGGTGCCACTGTTCGGTTGGTTCAACCCAATGCACCGCAGCGCCTGAAATGGCATCCTGACCATGTCTGGACCTTCTACCAACGCGCCTATGAACTGACCAAAGGGGACGGGAAGGGGGTGGACCTTGTGGTCTGGCCGGAAACGGCAATCCCTTCGGATCTGGATGCGGCCCGAGCCGATCTGCCGGTGATCCGGGCAGAGGCGGGGGATGCCGTGCTGGTTGCGGGCGTGCGCCGGTTTGAGGGGGTGAAAGCCTATAACTCGGCCTCGGTGACGGATCCCGATGGCGAAACACGCCAGGTCTATGACAAACACCACCTTGTTCCGTTTGGCGAATACCTGCCCTTTGGGTCCCTTCTGGCGCGGTTTGGCCTCAAGGGATTGGCGGCCGAAGATGGCAACGGTTTTTCGGCTGGTCCCGGTCCGGTGATCCTGGACCTTGGAGTGGCTGGCACGGCGCTGCCTCTGATCTGTTATGAAGCGGTGTTCCCGCAGGATGCGCGCACCGACGAGCGCCCCGATATGCTGTTGCAAATTACCAATGACGGGTGGTTCGGCAGTTTTTCCGGCCCCTATCAACATTTGGCACAGGCGCGGATGCGGGCGATCGAGCAGGGGCTGCCGGTTCTGCGTGCCGCCAATACCGGGGTGTCTGCGGTGATCGGCCCGCGTGGTCAGCTTGTCGCCGAACTGCCACTAAATGAACCCGGTTTTCTGGATGCCGCGATCCCTTCAGCCCTGTCACCAACGCTATATGCCCGGACCGGGGACGGCCCGCTGATGGTTTTCCTTCTGGTCGCGGCGACGGGACTTTCCGTCACAGCTCGCCGCAAAAGGGCGAAAGTCGTTGACGATCCAGAGCAAGCGAACTAAGCCGTTTTGAACCGTCGTCACAACGGCTTCCTGGCGTGGCGATGAAAACCTAATGGAGCGCTTTCATGACCCGAAACAACTATATTTTCACTTCCGAGTCCGTCTCGGAGGGGCACCCGGACAAGGTTTGTGACCGGATTTCCGACGCGGTGCTGGACGCCTTTATCGCCGAAGAACCCGAGGCGCGTGTCGCGGCCGAGACTTTTGCCACCACCAACCGGGTCGTGATCGGCGGCGAAGTCGGTCTGTCGGACAAGGCCAAGCTGCAGGACTATATGGGCCGCATCGACGAGATCGCCCGCGCCTGCATCAAGGATATCGGTTACGAACAGGACAAGTTTCACCACGAGACGGTCGAAGTGACGAACCTCTTGCACGAGCAATCGGCGCATATCGCCCAGGGCGTCGATGCCTCCGGCAACAAGGATGAGGGTGCAGGCGATCAGGGGATCATGTTCGGCTATGCGACCAATGAAACCCCGGCACTGATGCCGGCGCCGATCCAGTATGCCCACGCAATCCTGCGTCGGCTGGCCGAGGCACGCAAGTCAGGCGCCGAGCCGGTTCTTGGCCCGGACGCCAAGTCGCAATTGTCGGTGGTCTATGAAAACGGCGCGCCGGTTCGGGTGTCGTCGCTGGTCCTGTCGACCCAGCACCTGGATGAAAGCCTGACCTCACAGGATGTTCGCACCATTGTCGCGCCCTATATCGAAGAGGTCTTGCCCGACGGCTGGCTGACGGACGAGACCGAGTGGCACGTTAACCCGACCGGCAAGTTCGTGATTGGCGGGCCGGATGGCGACGCCGGGCTGACCGGTCGCAAGATCATCGTCGACACCTATGGCGGCGCTGCGCCCCATGGCGGCGGGGCGTTTTCCGGCAAGGATCCGACCAAGGTCGACCGTTCGGCCGCCTATGCCGCGCGCTATCTGGCCAAGAACGTCGTGGCGGCGGGCATGGCTGACAAATGCACGCTGCAACTGTCCTACGCAATCGGTGTGTCCAAACCGCTGTCGATCTATGTCGACACTCACGGCACCGGCAATGTCGATGACGCTGCGATCGAAAAGGCCGTGGGTCGTGTCATGAACCTGACCCCGCGCGGCATCCGCGAGCATCTGCAACTGAACAAGCCGATCTACCAGCGCACTGCCGCCTATGGCCATTTCGGCCGTGAACCGGATGCCGAAGGCGGGTTCAGCTGGGAAAAAACCGACCTGGTCGACGCGCTGAAAAAGGCGGTCTGAGACCCGTCAGGACCAACCGGAGAACATCAGGACCAAAGCCTTTCCGACGGAATGCTTTGGTCTTTTTGCATTTCCGTGCCAGTTTCGCAGGGCGAACAAGAGGGACATCCAAATGCTGATCGACGTTTTCCTGCCGCTCTCGCTGGCATTCATCATGTTTTCGCTCGGTTTCGGGCTGACATTCGCCGATTTCGGTCGGGTTCTGACCATGCCTCGGGCAGTTCTGGTGGGTATGGCCGGGCAAGTGATCGTGCTGCCGGCAATCGCCTATGTACTTTTGATGTTTGCCGACCTGCCACCGGCGCTGGCCTTTGGCGTGATGATCCTGTCCTTTTGTCCAGGTGGAGTCACATCGAACATCCTGACCAAGCTGGCGGGCGGCAACGTCGCCCTGTCGATCACGCTGACCGCCGTTGTCAGCCTTCTGTCCGTTTTGACGGTCCCGGTGCTGGTCGGATGGGCATCCGGCGCGTTTCTTGGCGCAGATGCCCCCGTGATCAATGTTGCCGCGATCGGCTTTTCCATGTTCGCCATCACTGCGATCCCGGTTGCGATCGGCGTCCTGCTGCGCTTCGCCGTCACCGAGTTCGCCGAGCGGACCGAGCCGCGCATCTCGTTGATCGCCATGGTCCTGTTCGTGGTGATCGTGATTGCTGCGCTGGTCACCAACTGGGATCTGTTTCTTGCCAATATCGGCACCCTTGGGCCGCTGCTGATCGTGATGAACCTGGTGCTGCTGGTCCTTGGCATCTTGATCGCCCGTGTCCTCGGGCTGGCGGGCGGCGACGGGCTGTGCATCTCGGTCGAGATGGGGGTGCAGAACGCGGCGCTGGGTATCACCGTCGCCGGGCTGGTGGCCCAGACAGGAGGCATCCCGGAATTTGCGGTGCCTGCCGCGCTTTACGGGATCACAATGTATTTCGTCACTATCCCGGGCATGTTTGTCCTGAAGGCGCTGTTCGGCCGCGCTTGACCTTGGGGCGGTCAGGGTGCAAACCCCGGCCCCGATCACAAGGTTTGAGCGACGGATAGACGGAATAGCTTCATGAACGGCGGAAAACATCCCTCGGGCGCCCCCTGGCGCAACTTCTATGGGCGCTTCAAGGGCAAGGGGCTGCGCCCTAGCCAAGAGGCGTATCTGGACGAGGACCTTGCCGCTCTGTCGCCGGGCAAGGTGGGCTGGGGCGAGAACCCGGAGCGCGAGAAGATCGACCTGAAAGGTCTGTTCGGGGACCGTGACGTCTGGCTTGAGGTTGGCTTTGGCGGCGGCGAACATATGGTGCATCAGGCTGTGTCGAACCCGGATGTCGGGATCATCGGCTGCGAGCCTTACATCAACGGTGTCGCCATGCTGCTGGGCAAGATCCGCGAAGCCGAGGCCGGCAACATCCGGGTCCATCCCGGCGACGCGCGCGACATGTTCGACGTGCTGCCCGAGGCAAGTATCGCGCGCGCCTTTCTGCTTTATCCCGATCCCTGGCCGAAGAAACGCCACCACCGCCGCCGTTTTGTGACGCCAGAACATCTAGAACCGCTGGCGCGGGTGCTGAAGCCCGGCGCAATTTTCCGCGTTGCAACCGACATTCCCGACTACGTGCGCCAGACTCTGCAACAGGTTCCGCGCCACGGGTTCGAGTGGCTGGCCGAGGGGCCGTCGGATTGGCGCGAACCCTGGGAGGACTGGCATTCGACCCGGTATGAGCAAAAGGCGTTGCGCGAAGGGCGCGTGCCACATTACCTGACCTTCCGCCGGGTGTGATCCGGCGTTGGCGGGGAGGGGGCGCTGCCCCCTCGCTTGAAAACCTTGCGGGTTTCCAAGCTTCACCCCCGAGGTATTTGTCGTAAGAAGAAGCGGCAATTGGCACATTGTTCTGCAGCGCGGGTTGCGCTAACAGCTTGGGCAACTTCATTCTAAAGGAACTGCGCATATGTCCGGCCACGGCACACCGATCCCGATGACCTCGTCCCCTTGCGGCCCGCTGTCGGGTGAGGCGCATGTGCCTGGCGACAAGTCGATCTCGCACCGGTCCCTGATCCTGGGTGCGATGGCGGTAGGCGAAACCCGGATTTCCGGCCTGCTGGAAGGCGAGGACGTGCTGGACACCGCGAAGGCGATGCGTGCCTTCGGGGCCGAAGTGACCGAGCACGGGCAGGGCAACTGGACAGTGCACGGTGTCGGGGTTGGCGGGTTTGCCGAACCTGACAATGTAATTGACTGCGGCAATTCCGGCACGGGGGTGCGGTTGATCATGGGGGCCATGGCCACCACGGGGATCAGCGCGACATTTACCGGCGATGCCAGTCTGAACAAACGTCCCATGGCGCGGGTCACCGATCCGATAGCCCTGTTCGGGGCGCGTGCGGTAGGGCGTTCGGGTGGACGATTGCCCATGACCATCGTCGGTGCCGCCGACCCGGTGCCGGTGCGGTATACCGTGCCGATGCCCTCGGCGCAGGTGAAATCCGCCGTGCTGCTTGCCGGGCTGAATGCCCCCGGCAAGACCGTGGTGATCGAGAAAGAGGCCACCCGCGACCATACCGAGCGTATGCTGGCCGGGTTTGGTGCCGAGATCACGGTCGAGGACACTGACGAAGGCCGTGTCATCACCCTGACCGGACAGCCCGAACTGAAGCCGCAAACGATTGTCGTGCCGCGCGATCCGTCTTCGGCGGCTTTCCCTGTCTGCGCCGCGATCATCACGCCGGGTTCGGACGTCCTGGTGCCCAATATCGGGTTGAACCCGACCCGGGCGGGGTTGTTCACCACGCTGCGCGAAATGGGGGCGGACCTAGTTTATGAAAACGAGCGCAAAGAAGGCGGCGAGCCGGTGGCGGACCTGCGCGCCCGTTTCTCGCCCGATCTGAAAGGGATCGAGGTCGACCCGGCCCGCGCCGCCAGTATGATCGACGAATATCCGGTGCTGTCGGTGGTTGCCTCATTTGCCAAGGGCGATACCGTGATGAGAGGTGTCAAGGAACTGCGCGTGAAGGAAAGCGACCGGATCGACGCCATGGCCACGGGCCTGCGCCTGAACGGGGTCGCTGTCGACGAGGGCGAAGATTGGTGGATCGTTCACGGCCTTGGCCACGGAAATGTGCCCGGTGGTGCGACATGCGCCAGCCATCTGGATCACCGGATTGCCATGTCCTTCATGGTAATGGGCATGGCGGCGCAGCAGCCGGTCAGTGTCGATGACGGCAGCCCGATCGCCACATCCTTCCCGATTTTCGAACCCTTGATGGCAAAGCTGGGGGCCAAGGTGGAGCGCACTGTGTCATGAGCCGTTTTGCCCAGGCCCTGATCGCGCTGACCATTGTTACCTCGGTGACCTATGGCGTGCTGATCTGGCTTGGCACAACCGGTCTGGTAACCAAGCCCGAAGGGATGAAGCCGTTTGATCTGCGGCCCATGGGCTATTCCTTTGACGAAGCTCAGGCATTGCTGCGCGGGCTCGACGCCGAGGCAATCGCGCTGTATGGCGGTCTGCTGCGTCGGATCGACACTGCCTTTCCAGTGCTTCTGGCCTTGTGGCTGGGCGCGATGACGTGGTGGGGCAGCGTTGGCCTGAATACCTGGTCGCGGGTCATCCTTTTGGTGGTTCCGGCAAGCTATGCGATCATGGACCTGGCCGAAAACGCGCTGATCGGGACCATGTTGCGGCTGGGGCCGGACGCGATCACCCCCGACCTGGTTTCCCGTGCAAGTAGTTATACGATCTCGAAATATGTCACGGTTTCGGTTGCTTTTGTGGTGATGATCGCCATGATTATCGGCAAATTTCGCCGGAATGCGGTCTAGAGCGCTCTTCGGCAGGAGGGGCCCGTGCAGCGCGCTTTCTGGTTCAGCTTCATTGCGGCAGGTGCCGTTTACCTGACCATGATACTGTGGTCGCTGCCCTTCATCGCGTCGGAAGCGGGCGGCCTTGTTCCGTTCGACATGCGCCCGATGGGGTATGACCTGGATGAGGCAAAGGCATTTGTCGCAGGGATATCCGAGCGTGGGCGGGCGTTTTATCTTGGCACGCAACACCGGCTTGACCTGATCTATCCGGCTTTACTGGCGCTGGCGCTGGTTTTGGGGCTTCAGCTTCTTTATCGCAGGCCGTGGTCCTCCGTGTTGGGGGTGCTGGCCTTGATGGGGGCTGCGTCTGATTTCCTGGAAAACCAGTTCGTGACGACCCTGTTGCTGACTCCTCCGGCCGAGATCGATTCACGGCTTGTCGGCGTGGCCAGTTTCTGGACGATGAGCAAGTCGATCACGACCACGATCTGTTTCGCGGCCTTGTTGCTTGGGGCGGGGCGACTGGTCTGGCGGCGTGTCGTGGGCTGAGGCGCCGCCGGGGGCTTGAACCTTCTTTCGAGGGTTGAGATATGTCGCGGGGCCACGAAAAACCGGAGATATCCATGCCGTTTACCATCGCCATTGACGGACCCGCAGCCGCGGGCAAGGGCACGCTGTCCAAGGCGGTGGCTGCGCATTACGGATTTGCGCATCTCGATACCGGGCTTCTCTATCGTGCGGTCGGCATCAAGGTTCTGGCCGGGGCGGACCCGGTTGCGGCGGCAAAGGCACTTGTGGCCGAAGATCTGGACTCTGGCGATCTTCGCGGGTCGGATGCGGCACAGGCGGCCAGCCGGGTGGCGGTCATTCCCGAAGTGCGTGCGGCATTGGTCGACTTTCAAAGGGCTTTTGCGCGTCGTGATGGGGGCGCTGTTCTGGACGGGCGCGACATCGGCACGGTGATCTGCCCGGACGCTGAGGTCAAATTGTTCATCACAGCCAGCGCCGAAACACGCGCCGAGCGCCGGTTCCTCGAACTGCGGGACCGCGGCAGCGACGTAACCCGCGAACAGGTACTTGCCGATGTGAAAGAACGCGATGACCGCGACATGAACCGCGCAGACGCGCCGTTGAAACCGGCGGATGACGCGATTACAATCGACACAACGGAACTGGATATTCCTGCTGCTCTGGCCAAGGCAATTGATGTAATTGATCAGGCAAGGAGCTAGGGAGCGCCCCATTTCCGCCACATTTGCGCCATATTGTGGCGATGTACCGAGTGACCCAGAGGTTTGGACATACAATAAAAACCCCAAAAAACAGGGGTATGGCCTGAGTTGAGGCAGGCAAGTAACGATGGCAGAGGTTTCTTTCTTTGCGCGCGGTGACAGCAGTACCGCAAACAACGCTGTTCTGAATGCTCAGAACACGAACACCACTCCTACGACTGAAATCACCTTCTCAAGCGGTACAGATGGCGACCTGAAGCTTGAGCCCAATGGCGGACTGCCGGATCCCGATACCACAGTGATCGTGGACGGGGTCGAAATGACATTCACAGTCGAGTTTTCGGGCTTTCTGCCGTCTTCCAACAAGCTGAAGAACGTGAACGGCGAGGACCTGAGAGGGGAGCCGATCGTCGTCATCACGCTTGAAAACGGTCAGCGGTTGTTCTTCTTGCCGGACGGCGTGTCCGAGGCAACATTGAACTCGTTTCCCAACGGGGCGCATGACCTGACAGGGTATACCGAAGTTGCCATCATCCCCGTCTGCTTCGTGGCTGGCAGTCTGATTGCGACCCCTGCGGGGGACGTTCCCGTTGAAACCCTGCGTCCCGGCGATTTGGTCAACCGAATGGATGGCGGGCCGGTGCCGATACGCTTTGTCGCCGAGCGTAAACTGGGGTTTACCGAGTTGTTGCGAACGCCGAAATTCCGCCCGGTTTGTGTGGCCAGGGATACGTTTGGCCCGGGTGCGCCGTATCGTGACCTGTGGCTGTCGCCGCAACACCGGATCATGTTCTCTGGCTGGGAAGCCGATCTTCTGTTCCAAAGCGAGGACGTGCTTTTCCCCGCCACATGTCTTGGCAACCTGCGCGGTTCGCGGCGGGCGTCGATCCCCGAAGGGGTGCGCTATTTTCACCTGATGTTCGACAGGCACGAGGTCATTTTTGCCAACGGACTTGCCTGCGAAAGCCTTTATCCCGGCGATACGGCGGTCGCCAGCCTGACCGATGTGGCCCGCGAACAGCTTGCCGCCAGTTTTCCCGACATGGCCGATGACTGGCGGGACTATGGTCCACTGGCCCGCACCGGCCTGACCCGGCGCGAGGGCGACATGTTGCTGGCCTATCTTGGGCTTGGACAGGGGCGCAATCCCGCGCGTTGCCGGATCGGGAAGCCCATCGCCGCCTGAAACGCGCTTCTGGCTTGCTTTCCTTGGCGCATTCGCCTATATCGCGCCCGTCGACAAGGCGGAAACCGCCACAGAACAAAAAGACGAGCAGGGTCGGGATACCGGCCCTCTTTGTTTTGTGGCCCGTCTGACCAACGAAACCTGCAAGACCGGCGGAGACAACCGCTCGGCCAGAAAACCTGATAAAGGAAATAGACGCCACATGGCTAACGCAACCATGGAGGAATTCGAAGCCCTCCTTAACGAAAGCTTCGAAATGGACACGCCCGAAGAGGGTTCTGTTGTCAAAGGCAAGGTCATCGCGATCGAAGCGGGCCAAGCCATTATCGATGTCGGTTACAAGATGGAAGGCCGCGTCGAACTCAAAGAATTCGCAAATCCCGGCGAAGCGCCCGAGATCGCCGTTGGCGACGAGGTCGAAGTTTACCTGCGCGCGGCTGAAAACGCCCGCGGCGAAGCGGTTATCTCGCGCGAGATGGCCCGCCGCGAAGAAGCCTGGGATCGTCTGGAAAAAGCCTATGCTGACGATCAGCGCGTCGAAGGCGCGATCTTTGGCCGTGTCAAAGGTGGCTTCACCGTCGACCTCGGCGGCGCCGTGGCCTTCCTGCCCGGTTCGCAGGTTGACGTCCGCCCCGTGCGCGACGCTGGCCCGCTGATGGGTCTGAAGCAGCCGTTCCAGATCCTGAAAATGGACCGTCGCCGTGGCAACATCGTTGTGTCGCGCCGCGCCATCCTGGAAGAGTCGCGCGCCGAACAGCGTGCCGAAGTCATCGGCAACCTGCACGAAGGTCAGGCCGTGGACGGTGTTGTCAAGAACATCACCGAATACGGTGCATTTGTTGACCTCGGCGGTGTTGACGGCCTGCTGCACGTCACCGACATGGCATGGCGCCGTGTCAACCACCCGTCGGAAATCCTGTCGATCGGTGAGACCGTCAAGGTTCAGGTTATCAAGATCAACAAGGAAACCCACCGCATTTCGCTGGGCATGAAGCAACTGCAAGACGATCCGTGGGATCTGGTTGCTGCCAAGTACCCGCTGGAATCGGTCCACACCGGTCGCGTCACCAACATCACCGACTACGGTGCCTTTGTTGAGCTGGAGCCGGGCGTCGAAGGTCTGGTCCACGTTTCGGAAATGTCCTGGACCAAGAAGAACGTCCACCCCGGCAAGATCGTGTCGACCTCGCAAGAGGTGGAAGTCATGGTGCTGGAAATCGACCAGGCCAAACGCCGTGTGTCGCTTGGCCTCAAGCAGACCATGCGCAACCCGTGGGAAGTGTTTGCAGAAACCCATCCCGAGGGCACCCAGGTCGAAGGCGAAGTCAAGAACATCACCGAATTCGGTCTGTTCGTTGGCCTGCCCGGCGACATCGACGGCATGGTTCACCTGTCCGACCTGTCGTGGGACGAGCGTGGCGAGGATGCCATCCAGAACTACCGCAAGGGCGACATCGTCCAGGCCGTGGTTTCGGAAGTCGACGTCGAGAAAGAGCGTATCTCGCTCTCGATCAAGGCAGTTGGCGGCGACAAGTTCGCTGATGCCGTTGGCGGCGTGAAGCGTGGCTCGGTCATCACTGTCGAAGTGACCGCGATCGAAGACGGCGGCATCGAGGTCGAGTATGAAGGCATGAAATCCTTCATCCGTCGTTCGGACCTGTCGCGCGACCGCGCAGAGCAGCGTCCCGAGCGGTTCTCGGTTGGCGACAAGGTCGACGTTCGCGTCACCAATGTCGACAGCAAGACCCGTCGTCTGGGCCTGTCGATCAAGGCACGCGAGATCGCCGAAGAGAAGGAAGCCGTGGAACAGTATGGTTCGTCCGACTCGGGCGCATCGCTGGGCGACATCCTGGGCGCAGCGCTGAAAACCGGCGACGAATAAAAGAAATTCGGACACCAGTTCGAATAAGCGAAACCCCGCCAATACTGGCGGGGTTTCTTTTTTTCACCGATTGAATTTTTACTGGTGCAACATAGATACCGGACAAGCTAGGAAGTGGTGGTCTGAGTATTCCGGCATTCTCACTTCACCCAATACTTTTTTAAAGTTAGACAAGGATTGACCAAGTGAAACGTTTTCTGACCACAGCAACCTGCGCGATAGCCCTTATGACGACTGTATCCACATCGCAGGCCCAGGATGGGCCGCTCGACAAATACCTCTCGGTTCCTGGCGCGAAGACGACGTTGCCGGTCGAGACAGCAAAGAAACCCTGGTCGCTTGACTTCTCGCGCGATGCGCAAGCCGCGTTCGAGAACTTCCACTACCAGATGGGCGGCGACCACGCGCTTTACTACAACCAGAACCTCAGCGAGTCGCTGCACACATCCTATTCCTCGCCGCACCCGGACTTCATGCCGCTTGAGCGTGCGATTGATGAAAGCCTCGGAGAGGCGGTTCGCTGGACCACCAAGGAAGGCGAAATGTCGCTGGCCGAGTATTCGGTGCACCCAAACCACCGGGTCCAGGGGGTCATGATGATCCACAAGGGCAAGGTGGTTTATGAGGAGTATCCGGGTATGAACCCGATGGACCGCCATGTCTGGATGTCGCCCGGCAAGGCGACCGTCGGCCTGGTGATGGCGCTTCTGGAGGAAGAGGGCAAACTGGACCTTTCGCGTGAAGTTGTCGACTATGTGCCTGATCTCAAAGGAACAAACTGGGATGGCGTGCCGCTTCTGGACGCGCTGAACATGGCGACCGGGCTGGCACTGGAAGAAACCCTTCCTTCGCTGATCGACCCGTCGTCGATCATCGTGCGGTTCTTCTCGGCCGAGTTCGGCGCCCCCAATCCGGTGACCGGCGAGCAGGAGAACTGGCTTGATATCCTCAAAACGGCGGAAAAGATCGAAGGTGAAGCGCCGGGCGACGTGTTCCGCTATTCCTCGGCCGTGACGCAGGTCAGCGTTCTTGCTGCCGAAATGCTGGATGACATGACCTGGGCCGATGTGTTCCAGGAACGCGTCTGGAGCAAGGTCGGCGCGCGTCAGGACATGATGCACCACCTCATGCCGGATGGCACGGCGGTTGCGCATGGTCTGATTTCGACCACACTCGAAGATTTTGCCCGCTTCGGGATGATCTTCACACCCAGCTGGGACAAGACCGCGCATGAGCGCATTGTGTCCGATGAGGTGCTGAAACGTCTTCAGAACTCGGGTGACCGCGAGGCATTCCGCAAAGGCGCGAAGTTCGCCGGATTGACCGACGAATTCGGCGAAGAACCGAAATACAATTCAATGCAATGGGACGCGGTTTTCGAAGACGGCGCATTGTATAAACACGGCAATGTCGGCCAGGGCATTTATGTCGATCCCGAACGTGATTTCGTCGGCGTCTATTATTCGACCAATGGCTATGTGCCCCCGTATGGCGAAGATCGGATGATGGGTTTCCTGCGTCAGGCTGCGAAACACCTGGGTGATAACTGATCCTTCCGCCTTCCCGAGAAAAATGAAAGCCCCGCCCCTCCGGTGGGGCTTTTTCTGTTTTGGACTGCGTTGAATGCAGGGCTTTTCAAAGCGGGGCCCGGCGGGATAACGTGCCGGTCGGGGGCGGCGACGAAGGGAATTGTCGATGAAATCTGGTGGATCAAAAGTGGCGATTGTCACCGGCGCGGCGCGTGGAATTGGGCTGGCAACGTCGAAACAGCTGCTGGATCAGGGCTGGCGGGTGGTCATGGTTGACCGCGACATCGACGCGTTGACCGAGGCCGTGCTGCCATTGCGCAAGGTCCTGCCTTTGCCCTATGACATAAGCGATCCGGATCAGGTCGACCTGATGATTGCAGACACAATCCAGAAATTCGGACGTATCGACGGGCTTGTGAACAATGCCGGGGTCGCGGACTTCGGCCCCATCGAAGAGACGGATTTCGCCCGTTGGCGCACCGTGTTTGAAACCAATCTGGATGGAATGTTCCTGTGTTCGCAGGCGGCGACGCCCGCTTTGAAGGAAAGCCGTGGGGTGATCGTGAATATCGCCTCGATTTCGGGCTTGCGCGCCTCGACGCTGCGTGTGGCCTATGGCACGTCCAAGGCAGGTGTCATCCAACTGACGCAACAGCAGGCAGCGGAACTTGGTGAATACGGAATTCGGGCCAATTGCGTCTGTCCCGGCCCGGTACGCACAAAGTTGGCAATGGCCGTTCACACGCAAGACATAATCGACGCCTATCACGACGCGATCCCACTCAATCGGTATGGCAGCGAGGATGAGATCGCCAATGTCATCACCTTCCTGATGTCGGACGGGGCCAGCTATGTGACCGGGCAGACAATTGCCGTTGATGGCGGCTTTGAATGCACTGGCGTCGGCCTTCCCGCCCTGCGGCGCTGATGTTGCGGTTCGGGGATCGTCCGTTCGTTTTTCGCAAACCGAATCAATGGCTTCTCTGCGGTGCGGCGCAGCCGATACGCTTTGGTTGCGGGCGAAAATCATGGGCAAGCATCCGCCCATAGCGGCCGAAATGCAGAGATTCACGCCGTTTTTCCACCAATCGGTGACGGGACTCTATTCCCGATCAGACGGTTCCGCCCTATAGTCGTTTTCGATGCACGATCCCAAAAACGTGCACATCCAGGGAGACAAAAACCAATGATCCGTTCGGAACTGATCCAGAAAATTGCCGATGAAAATCCGCATCTCTACCAGCGCGATGTCGAGCGGATCGTGAACACGATCTTCGAAGAAATCACGACGGCAATGGCCCGCGGAGACCGGGTCGAGCTGCGAGGTTTTGGCGCATTTTCCGTGAAGAAACGGGATGCAAGGGTGGGCCGGAACCCGCGCACCGGCGAGGCGGTCGAGGTCGAGGAAAAACACGTCCCGTTCTTCAAGACCGGCAAACTGCTGCGCGACCGCCTGAACGGGAAAGAGTAAGAGTCAAAAGTTGATGCGTTACATCCGCTACGCCTTTCTAGCCACGCTTGGCGTGGTGCTTGTCGCTGTGGCGCTGGCCAATCGCGGCAGCGTGACGCTGGTGTTGCTGCCGGATGCGCTGTCGGATTTACTTGGGCTGGACCACTCGATTTCGCTGCCGCTGTTCGTGGTGATTTTCGGCAGCCTGATCGTTGGTGTCCTGATTGGGTTCGTCTGGGAATGGCTACGGGAACACAAACATCGGTCCGGCAAGACCAGGGCTGAACGTGAACTGGCCAAGACTCAGCGCGACCTGCGCCGGGTCAAGGGCAAGCAATCCGAGGGCAAGGACGAGGTTCTGGCGCTTCTGGACGAAGCAAGCTAAGTGTCGGTTTGAACCGGTAATTCGGCCCCGGGCAATGGTCCGGGGCTTTGTCGTTTTGGGGGCACCATGGAAATACGCGTCAAGATTTGCGGTCTGACCACGGTGGAGCAGGTCGAGGCCGTCGCCGAGGCGGGCGCGCATTACGCCGGGTTGAATTTCTTTCCCAAGTCGCCGCGTTTTGTTGATGTTGACGTGGCGCGAGAACTGGCGCTGGCGGCCCCCGTAGGACTGGCAAAGGTCGCGCTGGTGGTGAACGCCGATGACGAGACCCTTGACCGGATTACAGGCGAGGTGCCGTTGGACATGTTGCAATTGCATGGCTCGGAAACGCCTGAACGTGTGGCCGAGGTCCGTGATCGCTATGGCTTGCCGGTGATGAAGGCGATCGGAATTGCCGAGGAAAGCGACCTTGCCCAGATTGCGACCTATGCCGCTGTCGCGGACCAGCTTCTGGTGGATGCCAAACCGCCCAAGAATGCGATTCTGCCCGGCGGAAACGGACTGACCTTTGACTGGCGGCTTGTGAACCGCAAATACTGGCCCAAGCCCTGGATGCTGGCCGGTGGCCTGACGCCCGAAAACGTCGCCGACGCGGTGCGCATGACAGGGGCGCGGCAGGTCGATGTGGCCTCGGGCGTGGAAAGCGCGCCGGGGATCAAGGACCGGGACATGATCGCGCGTTTCGTAGCGGCGGCAACTGGGCGATAAACTTTCTGGAAAGTGCCTCTTGCGGCTATAAATCGCTAGAAAATCATGTGCGCGAGCCGTAAGCACAGTGGGCGCAGACAAAGGCGGACAAAGATATGGCGAACGATCTTTTCAACAGTTTCATGAGTGGCCCGGACGAAAAGGGCCGCTTCGGGATTTTCGGCGGGCGGTTCGTGAGTGAGACGCTGATGCCGCTGATCCTTGACCTTGAGGCCGAATATGAAAAGGCCAAGACGGATGACTCGTTCTGGGCCGAAATGGACGACCTCTGGCAGCACTACGTCGGTCGTCCAAGTCCGCTTTACTATGCGCCCCGCCTGACCGAGGCGCTGGGTGGTGCCAAGATATATCTCAAGCGGGACGAACTGAACCACACCGGCGCGCACAAGATCAACAACGTGCTTGGTCAGATCATCCTTGCGCGGCGCATGGGCAAGACCCGGATTATTGCCGAAACCGGCGCTGGGCAGCACGGCGTCGCCACCGCCACGGTCTGCGCCCGGTTCGGGTTGAAATGCGTGGTCTACATGGGCGCCCATGACGTCGAGCGTCAGGCCCCCAACGTGTTCCGCATGCGTCTGCTGGGAGCCGAGGTGGTGCCGGTGACGTCCGGGCGCGGCACGCTGAAAGATGCGATGAACGACGCGCTGCGCGACTGGGTAACCAATGTGCGCGACACGTTCTATTGCATCGGCACCGTGGCCGGTCCGCATCCCTATCCGGCCATGGTACGCGACTTCCAGTCGATCATCGGCAAGGAAGTGCGCTGGCAACTGGCCGAGCAGGAAGGCGAGGGGCGTCTGCCTGACACGGTGATTGCCGCGATCGGCGGTGGGTCGAATGCCATGGGCCTGTTCTATCCCTTCCTCGACGACCCGTCGGTGAACATCATCGGTGTCGAAGCCGGCGGCAAAGGTGTGGACATGAAGATGGAGCATTGTGCCTCGCTTACCGGCGGTCGCCCGGGCGTGTTGCACGGCAATCGGACCTACCTGTTGCAGGACGACGACGGCCAGATCCTTGAGGGTTTCTCGATTTCGGCGGGGCTGGATTATCCTGGTATCGGGCCGGAACACGCCTGGCTGCATGATATCGGCCGCGCGCAATATGTCTCGATCACCGACAAGGAGGCGCTGGAAGCGTTCCAGTTCTGTTGTCAGCAGGAGGGGATCATCCCCGCGCTGGAACCCAGCCATGCGCTGGCCCATGTGATGAAGATCGCACCGGATCTGCCCAAGGACCATATCATCGTGATGAACATGTGTGGCCGGGGCGACAAGGACATCTTCACCGTTGCCCGTCACCTGGGCTTCGACATGGAAGAAAGCGACTGATAGTTTTTTGGTGGCAGATGCCGCCGTCAGAAGTAATTGGGCAAGAAAGAAGGGGCGCGGTAAGTGCCCCTTCTTTATGCAGCATAGTCCTTCAAAATCCGCATTGGCACGACGTCCAGCGTACGGCGATGTGTGGCGGCCAGATTGACTTTGGGTGCGCAGCCCTCGTCATGGGCTTGCAGGAAACGCGCGGCACACAGGCACCACTGGTCACCCGGCTTCAACCCTGCAAAGTGCATCTCTGGGCGCGGGGTCGACAGGTCGTTGCCGACATATTTCGAATAGGCCAGGAACTCTGCTGTCATGATGGCACAGACGGTGTGCGCGCCGGTATCTTCGGCGCAGGTGTTGCAATGGCCGTCGCGGAAGAACCCGGTCAGCGGGTTGGTCGAGCAGATCTGAAGCGGCTCACCCAGAACGTTGATTGAGGGGGCCGGTTCGATCATGTTCACTCTCCTTTGGTCGCGACCTCGGCAATCTTGCGGAACATCGCGATATTGGCGTCGGTGACCCCGTCTTCTTTGAACTTTCGGTCGGCCGAGTTCATCGCGATAACCACCCCAAGCGGGCGGTTGACATAAACATACTGGCCATAGACCCCGATGCCAAAGAATTCCTCGGGACGGGCATCGCGCGGCATCCACCATTGATAGCCATATTGCAGGTCGCCCGGTTTCGTTTTGGCGCTTGCAGTGGTGCTTTCGGCGACCCAGTCGGCGGGGACGACCTGTTTCCCGTCATAGACGCCGTTCTGCAGGAACATCTGGCCAAAGCGGGCATAATCGCGGGTGCGGATATTGAGACCGCCCAGCACGAAGGCGACGCCATTGCCATCGGTCACGTAATAAGGGCTCTGTTCGAAACCCAGCGGCTGAATGATCTTTTCGGAGAGCAAAGACGCCACATCCCGCCCGGTCGCGCCGCGAATGACCATGCCGATCACGTGGGTATCGATCGACACATACTGCCACTGGCTTCCCGGCGCCGTGAAGGTTTCCGAGAGGCCAGCGGCGAACCCATCCATCGAGCCGCCAAGCGCCAGCACATAGCCCATCTTGTTGATATCGGACCACGGGTCGAGATAGTCCTCGTCAAAGGTCACGCCCGAGGACATGCGCAAAACGTTGCGGATTGTCGCGCCGTCATAGGCGCTGCCTTTTAAAAGCGGAGCGTATTTGGTGACCGGATCGTCCAGCGATGCGATATGCCCTTCCTCCACGACAACGCCCATCAACGCCGAAAGAAAGCTTTTGGCGACCGACCAGGAAATGCGCAGGTCGGTGTCGGCGGTGTCTTTGTAATAGCTTTCATGCACCATCTGCCCGTCTTTCAGGACCACCAGCGCGGTGACGGATCGGTCTTCAAGCCATTTCGCGGCCTCTTCCGGCAAGGTGATCGCGGTTCCGTCAGGCAGGTCAGACACGGGGCCATCGCCGCGCGCCACCTCTCGGGTCAGGAAAGCGGCGCTCATGTTGGAAAAGTTGGTCACGATCTTGTCTTCGGAAAATAGGGTGTTCACCGCCATCAACCGGGTGATCTGTTCCCGTTTCCAGATGCCAAGGGCGGCCACAACCACCACCAGTATCAACAGGATACGGCCAAGCCATTTTCCAAACGTGCGCATGAAATCCTCCCTTTGAAACGGCATCAGAGCGCAAGGGATTTCGTCGGGCAAGCGTTACGTAAGGGTAAAAGGGCCCGTCCAGTTGATCCAGCGACCGTGGAAATCGATTCGACCCAGTTGGATATGGCGATCTCCAGGCCAAAGACGCAGGTCCAGTGCTGCGCCCGGTATCGCGTCATCACCTTCCATCCTGAGCCATGCCAACGGTGCATCATCAGTCGCGCGCTTGCCTGCCGCTTCGATCAGCGAGGTTCCGTGTTTCTGGGCTTCGGCGGGAAAATACTGCCATGCAATCGTGTGATAGATCAGGTGCATTCGTCCCGGCTCATGTTCAAGCCGTCCCGCCAGCCAGTCAATCGCATCGCCTTTGTCGACCTCGGCGTCATGGGCGGCGATGGCGGCGCGGGTGCGGGCGAGCCGGTCGACCTGATCGGGCCAGAGATAGGCCATGAGGCGCAGTCGCCCGTCCTCTGAGCGCGGGTTCAGCGGATTCAGGTCGACGCCGCGCCGTTCAATGATCCGGGATGCCGGGCCTTCTGGCAGGGGCCCGGTCCAGTCCGGCGACAGGGTCAAAGTCGAGGTGTCAGGCCCCAAACGCTCTTGCGACGTCTCAAGCGCGAACTGATCGAACATCAGGTTCAGACCGGCGCTGGCCCCCAGTTCTGACACCCGTATTGGCAGATCGAAGGCCGTGGTCAGCAGGCGTGTACCCGCGATCAGGGCGGCGGCACGGCGCAGCTCGTTGGTCTGGGGGGCGTGCGTGACCCAGTCCGTCAGAAAGGTGTCATGGGCATATAGAGCGTAGATAATGGCGGAACGGAACAGATCTTCGGGCGGATTGGCGGGCGGGTAGACCGCCGACAGGTCGGGGTCGATCCCCTGCAAGTGCAGCGCATGTAACCCTCCTGCCACCCGCAGCGGCAGCGACGCGCCCATCGGACCGATATCGCCGGGGAACCCCGTCAGTTTCCGTGAAAGCTTGGTGTCTTCCGGCCAGTCACCGGCGAGAAGGGTCAGCAGCCGCGCCATGAAGGGACTGTCCAGCGCTGCACAATGTCCCGCCTGTTCACGGAAGGCGTCGCGCAGGACCGCACTCACCGGAACTTGTCCACCAGCTTTTGCAGGGCCGAGCGGTCGTCTGGTTTCGGATCGGGCTCAGTTTGTGGTGCCTCCGCCGATTTTGCGGCAGGCGTTTTCGATGACCGGGGCGGGGCAGTGCGCAATGAAACGGCGTTCATGAACTTGCCTGTGTCACCCGCCGCCAGCTGCGCCGCGCCGTCCGAGATGCCGCGCAACAGGTCCTCAAGCCAATCCTGATCCGCCTTGTGAAAATCGTGGAGGACGTAATGCGACACCAGATCCTTGCGGCCCGGATGCCCAATGCCGATGCGCACGCGGCCATAAGCCTCGCCGATATGCTGATGGATCGAGCGCAAGCCATTGTGGCCAGCATGACCGCCGCCCTGCTTCACCCGCAACTTGCCCGGCGCCAGATCGAGTTCGTCGTGAAACACCACCACGTCTTCTGGCGTGAGCTTGTAGAACCGCATCGCTTCTCCCACGGATTGGCCCGAGAGGTTCATGAAGGTCTCGGGTTTCAGCAGCAGCACCTTTTCCGTGCCCAGCCGCCCCTCGGTCAGCGATCCCTGGAACTTGCCACGCCACGGGGCAAAGCCGTGATCATCCGCGATCCGGTCCAACGCCATGAAGCCGATATTGTGCCGGTTGCCTGCGTATTTCGTGCCGGGATTGCCCAGGCCGACAAAGAGTTTCATGTGCCATCCGTTTCGCTGCGCCTGATGGCACGGTTCTAGGGGCGTGCGCCGAAGGAATCAATTGCCGTGCCGAAAACGAAAAAACGCGACCCCTGGAGGGCCGCGTTTCAAAACGTTCGAAAAAGACGCGAGAGGATTATTCCTCTGCTGCTGCCTCTTCTGCCGGTGCTTCGGCTGCTTCGCCCTCGTCGGCGTCATCATCCGACGAACGCAGGCTCGACGGAGCCGAGATGTTGGCGATCACGAAGTCACGGTCGATGGTCGGCTTGGCGCCTTCCGGAAGGGTCACATCGCTGATGGTGATGACGTCGCCGACATCCAGACCGGCCAGATCGACGACGATCTTCTCGGGGATGTCACCGGCAGTCACGCGCAGCTCGATATCGGGGCGCACAACGGTCAGAACGCCACCCTTCTTGATGCCGGGGGCCTGCTCTTCGTTGATGAACTCAACGTGGATGAAGAGGTTGATCTTCGAGGTGCGGCGCAGGCGCAGCAGGTCGATGTGGGTCGGAAGGTCCTTCACGACATCGCGCTGAACGCCGCGGCAGATCACGCGCACGTCGTCCTGGCCTTCAACCTTGAGGTTGAACAGGGTCGACAGGAAGCGGCCTTCCTTCAGCTTTTTCAGCAGGACGTTGAAGGGGATCTGGATCGCTTGCGGTTCGGCTTCACCACCGTAGACAACACCAGGAACAAAACCGTCGCGACGTGCCTGACGAGCGGCGCCCTTGCCTGTCCCCGTACGTGCTTCGGCGTGAAGATCAGGAATCTGACCAGCCATTTTGAATACTCCAATAGATAGGGCAGGGTTCCTCCAAGGCTGTAACCCCGCGTGAAGCCGCGCCAATAGCGCGTTCCGGCACAATTGCCAAGAGGGATTCGCCCCTATTTGCGCCTGTGCTGCGGGCAGGTGGCTCGAATCCGCGCCGCCAGCGGAATGTGACGTCAGAAATCCTGCCGGAGAACGCCCCCGGCATCCTGTATCCGCGCATATAGTGCGAATTCCTCGGGACGCGCGGCGCGCAGCTTTTTCTCGACGTCTCTGGACAGTGGCGCATCCACCGTGGGCGAGACGTTTCGCTCTTTGAACGTGATTTCGTCCTCGAAACGGTCTTCCAGAAATTCGCGCAAAAGGGGCTGGTTTTCATACAGGAACAGGTGATGCACCGGAACGCTGCCGTCGCGGATCGACAGGAACTTGAACTGGCTGCCGATCCCGGCATAGGCGGGCGGCCTGTCCGAGATCACGTCCAGCACGAATTCGTCAAAGCTGAGCCCGCCAGTGGATTTCCGTCCCCGACCCAGCCGTTCGGCGCTGCGATAGCGATACCAGCTTCGGATCTGCTCGATCGGGTCGCGCATTACGGCCAGACGTTCAGGGCGTTGACCAAAGGACTTTTCCAAAAACGGCGCAAAGCGAGTGTGGTACTTGCCAACAGTCATGTGCTTCACCCGTTTGGTGAAAACAATGTCGGCATATTTCCGCAACGCCTGTTCATAAGCCGTGGTGCCCGTCTTGGGAACCGAGAGAAAGGCCAGATTCTGTTTGAAATAGACCTGCACGAATGACCTGTTTTCTGCCCGCCGGAACTATGGCCCGGCGGGACAGGAGAAGTCAAAAGGCTTTCGTGGGGCGGGCTTTACGACTGCCAGCCGCCGCCGAACCCCTCGGGCATCAACAGGATATCGCGGTCGACATCATTGATGTCGCGCTTGCCACACAGCGCCATCGAGTAATCCAGTTCCTTGTGAATCACCTCCAGCGCCTTGGTGACACCGGCTTCGCCATCCGCGCCAAGCCCATAGATATAGGCGCGGCCAATGAACGTGCCCTTGGCGCCCAGAGACAGGGCCTTCAGCACGTCCTGGCCCGAGCGGATGCCGCTGTCCAGATGGACCTCGATCTTGTCGCCAACCGCATCCATGATGCTGGGCAGGGCGCTGATCGAGCTGACCGCGCCGTCCAACTGCCGTCCGCCGTGGTTCGAGACCACGATTGCGTCCGCGCCGACGTTTAGCGCCATCTTCGCGTCATCGGCATCAAGGATGCCTTTCAGGATCAGTGGGCCGCCCCACATCTCCTTGATCTCCTTGACGTCATCCCAGTCAAGCTGGAGGTCAAAACTCTCGGCCGCCCAGACCGACAGGGATGACATGTCGGTGATGCCATCGATATGGCCGACGATGTTGCCAAAAGTCCGGTTTTTGGTCTTGGCCATCCCCGCGATCCAGCGCCATTTGGTGGCGAGGTCGACAATATTGCCAAGGGTCGGGCGCAGCGGCACGCTGAGGCCGTTTTTCAGGTCCTTGTGACGTTGCCCCAGAAGCTGAAGGTCCAAAGTCAGCACCAGAGCCGTACAGCCCGCGTCCTTGGCGCGCTGGATCATGCGGCGGGTGAAATCCTTGTCACGCATGACATAAAGCTGGAACCAGAACGGTTTGGTCGTGGCCTCCGCCACTGCCTCAACCGAGCAGACCGACATGGTCGAAAGGGTATAGGGCACGCCGAATTTCTCGGCGGCGCGGGCGGCGTGAATTTCGCCGTCCGGGTGCTGCATCCCGGTAGACCCAACTGGGGCCAGCGCCACCGGCATCGCCACATCCTGTCCGATCATCTGGGTCTTGGTGGTGCGGTCCGACATATCCACCGCAACGCGCTGGCGCAGGTAAAGCTTGTCGAAGTCCGACGTGTTCTCGCGGAAGGTCTGCTCCGTCCAGCTTCCGCTTTCGCAATAGTCAAAGAACATGCGCGGTGTGCGGCGCTGGTAGATGGTCTTCAGGTCGTCGATGCAGGTAATGACCGCCATGGCTCAGAAATCCCTCGTATTGGTAAGGGTTCTTTACCAATAAGGGGGTGTTTGGGCAATATTGAAAATCGACGCATCGCGCCGGCAGGGTGCGGCCCGTCGCCACAAGGCCCCGGCATGTTCACAAGCCCGATCACGGGCCGATCACAGTCCGGTCAGGCGGGGTCACAGGGGCGGAAATGGCGCGTAGGGTGAGGCAGCAATCTGGAGGAGATGAGATGCTGACACGACGCAAAACACTTGCCTTGATGACGCTGGCACCCGTGGCAAGCACGCTGGCGCCAACGGCTGCGCTGGCGCGGGAACCCGAAGTGTTTCAGAACCCGGTCGCGATCAACGGCACCGACCCGGTGGCCTACTTCACGGAAGGTAAACCCGTGGCGGGGTCGGCAAACCACAAGGTCATGTGGAACGGCGCTGATTGGCATTTTGCCAACGCCGAAAATGCGGCCAAGTTTTCGGAAAAACCCGAGGCATATGCCCCGGTCTTTGGCGGCTATTGCGCGTTTGCGGCGTCAAAGGGCTATCTTGCCCCCACCGTGCCCGAGGCATGGACGATCCACGAGGATCGCCTCTATTTGAATTTCAGTCTGCGGGCGCGGGAACTTTGGCTTCAGGACGTGCCCGGCAACATCAAGAAGGGCATGGCAAACTGGCCGGGCATTCTTGGTTGATGCCCGTGACAGTTCCCGGCAGGGTCAGGCCCGGTGCGCGCCGTCCGCGAGGGTTTTGACAAAGTCCAGCACCTCGGCCACGGGTTTGCCCTCGGCGATCTTGCCGACAATCGCCGACCCGACCACGGCCCCATCTGCGACACTGGCGATGGCCTGGGACTTTTCAGGTGAATTGATGCCGAAACCGACAATCACCGGCAGGTCTGTCTTGGCCTTGATCCGTGCAACTTCCGGGCCGACATCGGTGGCCTGCGCCTCGGCGGACCCGGTGATTCCGGTGATCGAGACGTAATAGACAAAGCCCGACGTGTTCTCCAACACTTTGGGCAGTCGGCGGTCATCGGTGGTCGGCGTCGCAAGGCGGATGAAGTTCATCCCCGCCGCCTGCGCAGGCAGGCACAGTTCGTCATCTTCCTCGGGCGGCAGGTCCACGACGATCAGCCCGTCGATCCCGGCGGCCTTGGCGTCGGTGAGGAATGTCTCGACTCCATGAGAATAGATCGGGTTGTAATAGCCCATCAACACGATCGGCGTGGTGTCGTCGCCCTTGCGGAACTCGGTCGCCAGCGCCAGCGTCTTCTTCAGCGTCATCCCGCCATCCAACGCCCGTTGACCCGCCTTCTGGATCGTCGGCCCATCCGCCATCGGATCGGTGAAGGGCAGGCCCAGTTCGATAACGTCCACACCCGCCCCCGGCAGACCCTTCACGATCTCGAGCGAGGTGTCGAAATCGGGATCGCCCGCCATGACATAGGCGACAAAGCCTTTCTTGCCCTGGTCCTTCAGCGCGGCGAATTTGGCGTCGATACGAGTCATGGCGATCCCTTTTCACTTGGTCGGCACGGGATTGCCCGTTTCGGGCCGGAAAATCAATGCCCTCAATGCTGCGCGCTAATGCTATTCGCCGGGAACTCCGATCATCCAGTTGGTGCCGAACCGATCCCGCACCATTCCGAAGCCGGGGGAAAAGAATGTGGCGGCAAAAGGCATCGTGACCTGGCCTCCTTCGGCCAGCCTGTCAAACAGCGCCTGTCCGCCCTCCACATTGGCAACAGGGTGGTTGACCGAAACCGACTCTTGCGGCCGCGCTTCCATTCCGGGCGGGTAGTCCGATCCCATCAGGCAGAACTCGCCCAGCATGATGTGGGAATACATCACCCGGTCCGAGGGCGGCATGCCCTCGGTCGAAGGCGCGTCAGAGAAACGCAATATCTGCACCTCGGTCGCGCCAAACAGATCGGCATAGAATTGCATCGCCTCGGCGCAATTGCCGTCGAAATTGAGATAGGGAATGAAAGCCATTGGGAAATCCTCCTCTCAGCAGCCTAACACGCGCCTTGCGCCTGTCCCAAACTGTCCCTAGAAGCAGCCCGGTATTGTGACAGGAGGCCGAAATGGGTTTCAAGATGGGTATCGTCGGGCTGCCGAATGTGGGCAAGTCCACCCTGTTCAACGCGCTCACGCGCACCGCGGCGGCGCAGGCCGCGAATTTCCCCTTCTGCACCATCGAACCCAACGTGGGCGAGGTCGGCGTGCCGGATGCGCGGCTCGACAAGCTGGCCGAGATCGCCCAGTCCAAGCAGATTATCCCGACCCGCATGACTTTTGTCGATATCGCGGGCCTGGTGAAGGGCGCCTCCAAGGGCGAGGGCCTGGGCAACCAGTTTCTGGCCAATATCCGCGAGGTCGACGCCATCGCCCATGTGCTGCGCTGCTTCGAGGATGGCGACGTCACTCACGTCGAGGGCCGCGTTGATCCGGTGGCCGACGCCGAAACAATCGAAACGGAACTGATGCTGGCCGATCTCGAGTCGATCGAGAAGCGCCGCGCCAACCTCGTGCGCAAGCTGAAGGGCAATGACAAGGAAGCCCAGCAGCAGGATCGCCTGCTGGCCGCCGCCCAAGCCGCACTGGAAAACGGACAGCCTGCCCGCGTGGTCGACGTGGATGCCGAAGACGCCCGCGCCTGGAAGATGCTGCAACTTCTGACCACGAAGCCGGTGCTGTTTGTCTGCAACGTCGGCGAATCCGAGGCGGCAGACGGCAATGAACACTCCGCCAAGGTTGCGGAAATGGCCGCCGCCCAGGGCAACGCACATGTGATCATCTCGGCCCAGATCGAGGAAGAGATCAGCCAGCTTGAAGACGACGAGGCGGCGATGTTCCTCGACGAGATGGGGCTGAAAGAAGCGGGGCTCGACCGGCTGATCAAGGCGGGCTACGAATTGTTGCAGCTAGAGACCTATTTCACCGTCGGCCCGAAAGAGGCCCGCGCCTGGACCATCCGCAAAGGCACGAGCGCGCCTCAGGCGGCTGGGGTGATCCACGGTGACTTCGAAAAGGGCTTCATCCGCGCCGAAACCATCGCCTATGACGACTTCGTCGCTTGTGGTGGTGAGCAGGGTGCCAAGGAAGCCGGCAAGATGCGCGCCGAAGGAAAAGGCTATGTCGTCAAGGATGGCGACGTGATGCACTTCCTGTTCAATACCTGACCTGTGCCAGGCCCGTTTCTAACGCCCCGCAGCGCCCCGCCGCCGCGGGGCGTTTTGCTTTCTGCTTCAACGATGGCCATGCCCGCGAAAAAGTTGCGTTTTTGCTCTTGTTCTTCCAGCGCCCCCCCTGATAGACGGGTCAGCGGAGACGTGGCCGAGTGGTCGAAGGCGCTCCCCTGCTAAGGGAGTAAACGGGAAACCGTTTCGAGGGTTCGAATCCCTTCGTCTCCGCCACAACGGCGCTGTCAAAGGAACTCAGGTCACAGCGTGCAAGGTGCTGACATGGCGTCCGGCAATGACCAATCGATCGCCGTTCCGCTACTTTCGCACTTCACCCGAGATCATCCGCCTTGCGGTGATGAAGTATGTCCGGTTTCCATTATCACTTCGCAATGTCGAAGAACTGTTGCATGAGCGCGGCATCGACGTGAGCTACGAGTCTGTCCGTTTTTAGTGGCAGAGGTTTGGGCCGAAAATCGCCTCTGAAATTCGCAGGAAACGATCGCAATCGATGCGGCACTATTCAAACTGGAAGTGGCACCTGGACAAGTTGTTTGTGAAGATCAACGGCGAGCGGCACTGCTTGTGGCGAGCTGTCGATCACGAGGGCGAAGTGCTGGAAAGTTTTGTCACGAAGGCTCGTGATAAGCAAGCTGCATTGAAATTCCTCAAGAAATCAATGCGTAGGTATGGCCGACCGAAAGCGATCGTGACTGATGGGCTCCGGTCCTACGGTGCTGCGATGAAGGAAATTGGCAACGTACGTCGGCAGGAAACTGGGCGCTGGCAGAACAATCGGGCCGAGAATTCTCATCTGCCATTTCGACGACGAGAACGGGCGATGAAAGGCTTTCGACGATTGCGAAGTCTGCAGAAATTCGTCTCCGTCCACGCATCTGTTCTCAACCTTTTCAATTCGGACCGTAGCCTTCATTCCAGACCAAGTTTCAAGTTGAACCGTTCTGCAGCTCTTGCCGAGCGGCGCCAACTTTGTGCTGAATAAAGGGCAGTAATCCTGTCCGGGCTGGGACTAGTTCGAAGCTGTCTGACAGCACCGGCACTTACCTTTTCGACGAAGGGAGCGGGCAATGTTGCGTTTCAGGCGCATGCGACGTCTACAGAAATTCGCCGCCGTCCATGCTTCAATCTACAACCTCTTCAATTCAGAACGCAGCCTCTACTCAAGATCAACATTCTAGCTCAACCGCGCCGCCGCTCTCGCTGAGTGGCGCAGTCTCTGCGCGGGATAGGGACAGTGATACTGTCCTTGTAGAGACTGGTTCGAATTCGTCTGGCAGCACCTGCCCAAAAGCTTTTCACCGCGAAGTTGTTGGGACTGTGCTAGTGTTCGGCAGTCGTGCTTGCGTTAAGCCCAATTTGGGCTGACTGTTTTATTGAAACCGAATTTATGAGGGGGACACGATGTCCATTATTTCAACCAACGGCCGCACTTGTCGCTTTGACAGTATTCTTGACACGATCGGCAATACGCCCGTCGTACGTGTCAATCGGATCGCGCCTGACCACGTTTCGGTCTATGTCAAAATGGAAGCGTTCAACCCGGCAGGTTCCGTGAAAGATCGTTTGGCGCTGAGTATCATCGAAACGGCGGAAAAGAACGGAACGCTCAAACCGGGGCAGACCGTGGTCGAGGCAACGTCGGGCAATACCGGGATCGGACTGGCGATGGTCTGCGCGGCCAAGGGCTATCCGCTTGTGGTGACGATGGCGGACAGTTTTTCTGTTGAGCGGCGGAAACTGATGCGGTTTCTCGGGGCAAAGGTGGTGTTGACCCCGCGGGAACTCAAAGGGTTTGGAATGTACACCAAAGCCAAGGAACTGGCGGAAGAAAACGGTTGGTTCTTGGCCAGTCAGTTCGAGACGGCAGCCAATGCCGACGTTCATGAAAAAACAACTGCGCGCGAAATCCTGGCGGATTTCGAGGGGGCGTCGCTCGATTACTGGGTGACCGGTTATGGCACCGGTGGAACCGTCACCGGCGTGGCGCGTGTGCTTCGAAAAGAACGCCCCGATACGAAAATCATCCTGGCGGAACCCGCCAACGCAGCAATTGTAACCTCGGGATACGTCAACAAGCGAAATGCCAACAACCAGCCGCTGGAAAGCCACCCGTCGTTTGAGCCGCATCCAATTCAGGGCTGGACGCCGGATTTCATTCCTTTTGTCCTTCAGGAGAGCATTGATAACGGGTTTTATGACGAACTTGTCAAAGTGCCTGGGCCGGAGGGCATCGAATGGTCCCGTCGACTGGCCGCCGAAGAAGGGATTTTCGTTGGCATTTCTGCGGGTGCGACCTTTGCCGCGGCAATGAAAGTTGCGGAAACGGCCCCGGAAGGGGCGTCGATCCTGGTCATGTTGCCGGATACGGGCGAGCGGTATCTTTCAACACCGTTGTTTGATGGCATCGCCGAGGAGATGACCGAAGAGGAGCGCGAGATATCGCAATCCACGCCATCGGCGCAGATGCAGGCGGTCTAGACGGCCTGCAGGCCTGCCAGACCTTGCGCGGAATATCTGCGCAAGGTCATAAAATGCCGGGCCGAACAATCCCTGGTTGAGCGTTGGTGCTGTTGCGGCCCCCTCGCACCCCGTTTTTCACCCTTCCAGCCAAGGTGCAGATGACCTGACACAAACAAACCCTTCTCCAGATGCTGTTGAATTTGTAAAGTTTAATGCATGCCATCAGCGTCGAGGCCAGCCCCTGAGACAGCGCCGTCATCGGCCATGGAGCAGCGACGGCATGTGTCGGTCATGTTTGCCGACATGGTGGGCTATACTGCTGCGCTTGAACCCCTCGACCCAGAAGAGGCGCTTTCGTTAACACGCGAGATCTACGACTTCCTATGCAATGCTGTGCATGCAGAGGGTGGTCGGGTCAGCGGGTTTGGCGGCGACAGCATAATGGGGATTTTCGGCCTTTCTGAACGGCATGAAAACCCGGCGCTGAACGCCAGTCACGCAGCCTTGGCCGTGCATGAAGAGTTTGACCGGCAGGCGGCTGCATTGCGGGAGAGGTTCGGCATATTACCCAGCATGCGGGTCGGAATTAGCACCGGTCATGCAATTGTTGCTCTTATGGATGATGACGGGTCGTCGCCCACGCTGATTGGACACACGGTTAACCTGGCATCACGGATTGAGGGGCTGGCCGGTGCGGGAAATACACTGATTTGCGATACCACGCGCAGCATGCTTGCTGGGCTGGCCGAGGTAGAGCATTTCGGGGTCAAGACCATATCCGGGATCACCAAGCCGCAAACCCTGTGGAAATTGAAGTCCATTGTGCCGGGGGCGACGCGGTTCGATGCCTCCCGCGCCCGTGGTCTCAGCCTTTTTGTGGGACGAGATAGCGAACTGGACACAATTCTGACGGCGCATCGCGACTCGAAGAAAGGGCATGTCGTGGTGGATGTCGTCGCCGAACCGGGGTCCGGGAAGTCTCGGCTGGTGCATGAGTTTCTTGAGCGCATTCAACCGGAAGAACCACGGGTGTTCCTTGGCCAATGCGCCGCTGACGGGGGGGACACGGCCTTTTTGCCGTTCGAGATGATCGTGCGCGCAGCATTCGGAATCCGCGAAACGATGTCCCAAAAAGAGATCGCGTCACACCTTTCTGCCGGTCTCAAGGCATCCGGGCTGGCGTCCGCCGAAAATCAGGCGCTGCTTCTGAACTTTCTTGGTCTCAAGGCGCCATCTGAACCGCTGCAGCGGCTGGATAGCGTCCTGATCGGTCTGCGCACTCGTGATCTTCTGCAAGCCTTGCTTGAGGAATCCTGCAAGTCCGGTCCGGTCATTATGGTGATGGAAGACATCCATTGGATTGACCAGGCCTCGGCAAATCTGCTGGAACGCATCATCGAGAACGAGGCGGTCTCGAACCTTCTTATCATTCATACCCGGCGAACCGGTTATCCGATGTCATGGGAAGACTGCCCAAGTTGCCGCCAAATCCGCCTGCGGCCCCTCGGCGAGAAGGAAATTGGGGACTTCGTGGCAGAGCGGCTTGATGTGCCTGAAATCCCGGCGGACCTTGAAAGGCAGTTGGCCGAGCGCTCTGGTGGCAACCCGCTGTTTGCCGAAGAGATCGTGCAATTCCTGCTTGAGACCGGGGCGCTGATCGTTACCGACGGCAAGGCGACTTTTGACACGACAGCAGGTGCGGCAACCCTGCCCACTAGTGTCACGGTTCTGCTTGCCGCCCGCGTCGATGGGTTGACGCCCGATCAGCGCAGGCTTTTGCAGGTGGCGTCCGCAATTGGACGGCGGTTTGATACCGGCCTGCTGGACCTTGTGATGGATGACCCTGCCGGGGTGCGCGGATCACTTCACGCTCTTTCCGCATTGGACATGCTGCGCCAAGAGGAAAAGGATGGCGCGACGGAATATGTATTCAAACACGCGCTTTTGCAGGATTGCGTCTATGACACGTTGCTCAACGACCAGCGCGAGGCGCTGCACCTGAAGATCGCCGAAAGCATCGAGAAGCGAAGTGGAGAAAGGCCGGGCGAAGCGGCGGCGCAACTGGCCTATCACTTCGGACTGACCAAATGTACGGAACGGGCTTTTTACTATTCGGTGCGGGCCGGCCGTCGCAGCATGCGCGTGTTTTCCCTCGGAGAGGCGGAAAACGCGTTTGTCGCGGCTTTTGACGCATACCACAAGAACCCGGATGTGATCGAGGATGCCGCGCTTGGCGAATTCCTGGCCGATTACGCCCGCTGCCTTGATCTGTCGCTCAAGATCAATTCACTTTTGTCGCTCGCGGATGAGGCCTTGCCGATATTCCAACGCGTTGGTGACAGTCGCGCCCGGGCCATATTCATGCATCACTTTTCCATTGCTCTGACCTGGAATGGGCGGTTCCCGGACGGGTATCGCGCGGCCTGCGAACTGGTTGAAATCTCAAACCGCCTGGATGACCCGGTAAGCGATGCATATGGACGTGTGACCGAGCTTGCGATTTCCATTTACGCCGCTCCCAAGTCAAATGCGATATTTGCCGAGGCCCGGCAAAGAATAGATGCGTTGTTGGCGGAAGTGGACGATCCGTACTTGGACAATTTCCACCGGGCGCACATGGGGTGGGATGCCATGACCCGCGGCCGCGTGAATGATGCGCGCTTGGAAGCCGAAAAAATGATTGCTCACGGCCACGCGACCAACGATCCGCGGGCGCTTGGCTATGGCACGGCAATGCTGGCATTGATCGCAATGCTTTCGGATGATTACGCGACTGCGCTGCAGCTTTCCGAACTGGCGCATGAGTTCAGCCGCGTGGAATTCGAAAAGAGCATCGCCAGCGCCGCTCGGTTCGGGGCGCTGATCCCGTCGGGCAAACTTGAGGCGGCACCGGACGTCGCCGCATTTGTCGACTCGTGCAGGTCACGCGGGTTGCAACTGATCCTGACCGGACCAGAACCGACACTGGCCATCGCGCGTGCGATTCAAGGCGACATCGACGAAGCCGTCAAAGACCTTGAGGCGATCATCGCAGGGCACGACGCGGCAGGCCGTGTGGGGTCCGCCGATCTGGTGCGGTTTTATCTCTGTGAACTCTACCTCTCTGTTCTGTTCGGCGAAGGGGATGCGTCGCTTGGGGTGCTTTGGCGCAATCGCCGCAGCATTCTCAGGATCATGCTTTCGGGTGAAAAGACTGTTGCAAGGCTGGTCGAAAAAGTGCGCGAAAACCCGCAATACGATGCGGATGGCCACTATGTCGGGCGCTGTGAAATGTTGCTGGGACTTCTCTATGCGGCGCGCAAGAAACGTGATCTGGCACGCGTCCATCTGGGCAAAGCGCGACAGATCATTGTCCAATTCGGACCGTCACCGATGTTGCAACGGATCGAAAAGGCCTATGCAGACTGTTCCAAGTGATGCGGCAAGTTCGGACAGCACGTATCAGCGGGGATCATAGACCCTGTGCCGCCATGCTACGAATGGCCGGCAGGCTTGGCAAAAACAGATAAGCCCCCCCTCGAGGGTGAACAAAGCGCGGCAGACCGTGAAGGCGGAAACGCCCGCCATCGCGCAATTTCATGTCAAACCAGCTCGTGTCGCGGCAATTGGCGCCCAGAAGCGGGTCGTTTGAACCGGTGATTTCGGGGTCTTGCAAGCCCAGGTTCAGCCAGTCGGACATGATCGCCTCGAACTGCGCGCTGATGCTTGCGCCAATGAAGTTCCCCAAGAGTCCGCGTTTTTCAGTGTCCGGGTTCTTCGGGTCAAACGGGGGGCCATAGGGCATGCCCCGACGCACCAGGCGCCTCGTGTAGTTGGCCATGCGCTGAACAATGGGGCCACCACGCGGATTGCACCGGCGCATATGCGCCCCGGCCGGGCAGCGCGAGACGACGTTATAATCGAAATTCGTAAGCGAGACACCCTGCGGCGGGTTCGGGCTTTCCGGTGAGCTTTCAACAGGTGTGCCCTTGCGCCAGCGGCCGCACATTTGTGCTGCCACCAATTCGCGCAGCGCCCCATGCAGATCCAGACCCTCGGACACCCACCACGGATCATCGAGATCCAGCAAGTCCTTGGCGAGGTCGTTTTCCAGAAGAACCCTTGCAGAGGCCGAAAGCCAGCTCTCAAAACCGGCGCAGTCCTGTTCAAGCACGCGGAACGCATCGAAGGTGCCGTTCTTCAACAGAACGCTGGGATGCCGCCCGCCAAACCAGACACTGTCGTGCAGGCTGGGATGCCCCAGCAGAAGCGTCCCCAGCGGGTCGCTTGGTTCCGAGACGTCTTTTTGGTCCCGATCATGCACCGCGTCGATCTTGGGTTGCGAGATGCTGTCCCTGTATCCGAAGAACACCTTGTCATTGGGCAATGCGATCCCGTCTCGTGTGCCAAGTATGTTGAAGAAATGACTGACCTGGACTTGCACCCCGTCCAGAACCATCTCGGTATCGGAATAGATGGATGCGACCAGGTGAATGCGCTCTGGGTGATTGAACGGAGCATCCCAATGGGTCGGCGCGCTTGTCCCGACATCCCCGATCTTGGTGGCGCGATGTGCCATGCCTTCGCGGAAATCCGTTGGGAACTGGGCAAGGTCCGCGGCTGTCAATCCCAGAGCCCGCAACCCCTGAAAGGTAATTCCGATGTTGAAGCAACGGTCCGGGCCGGGGGGCGCCCATTGCCGTTCGCGCGTGATACGTGGAACAAACTCGTTCCCCGCCTCGGCCGCGAGGGCCAGGAAACCGCATGCTTTGCGCCGGTCGATGATTTCAAGCATCAGGTACCGCACGCGATCAAACTTGTAGCCGCGCAGGATATTGCCTTGAAGCTCGTCAGGGTCGAAGTGTTCGCTCACCAGCCTTCTCCGAATTTCTGCCGAATTTGCGCCGCCGCGATACCGGGATAGGCACGGTATCCCCCGCCAAGAGAGACATTCGGGTTAGCGGTGAATTGCAGCACCATGGCGCGCGGCAGGGTGCGCAAATCATGCTGTTCCGTTCCCGGTGCGATCCCTTTTGCCTGATCCTGAAGGTCAAACAGATCACCGGGAAAATCCGGAACCTGAAAAAGGTCATGGGCATGGACCCAGTCAATGAATTTGTCGGCATTTTCAGATGTCGGCTTGAGCGCTTCGCCCCCTTCAACATGATCCATGATCGCGTCGAAAACATTGCCGATCGCGACAATGAAATCGCGGATGTAGTTGCTGAAATCACCATCATACGCCGAGATCATGCACAAATTGTTCCCAACAAGCAGAAACCGGGCGAAATGCACCGTGCCGACACTGTCAAGACCGGCGAAAATTTCATCGGCATTCTGCGCAATCGCCTGTGCAACCTCGGCGCGGCCAAGCGGAGAGGGGTCCTTGAGCGGCATGATGAGGTTCATCATACGTTGAAGGTTCTCGCTTGGTTGCGTCGCCTCACGCGGCCCGCCCGGAAGCTTGGGCTTGGGATCGCGCCATTTCCAGTATGGAATGACGATGACGCGCGACAAGAACCGGAACCAGCCCTTCTTGGGCAGGTCATTGACATATTGGTCGAGCCAGCCGGGTTTATCCCTCATTTGCGCTCTCCTTTGCGAATGGGCAGGGCTTGGCGTCGCGCCATTCACTGGATTTTTCATAGGCCAGCTTGCGGATTTGCAGAACCTCGTCTTCCGATGCGTCAATGCCATCGGTCAGTAGCATCGGATTAAAGCTGAGGTCCTCCGCCGCCTGACCCATGAACCTGTCCAGCGTCAAGGTGCCCATGATTACGCGCGGGCGATGCGGTGGCCAAGCGCGCGCGGGGTCCTTGAAGTCGTCGCCGTCCTCGCCAATCGTCATCATCAGAAGAAACCTGGTCGGTCCCGGCTCAAGCCGTTCTTTCAACGCGTCGTTGAGATAGTTCTCGGTCAGCTTGTTCGCATCGGCGGCCGTGGTTGTGTCAATCGGAGCGACCCCGTCCACTGGCTGCCATTCAAATCGCACATATCGTTTGTTGGCGTCCTGTCCCGCACCGGTCACAATGAAAGTATGCACCGCAAAATAGGCCGCGCGGTTGTATGAACTGGGCGCACCAATCGACGCGGCGTCCAGCACGGCCTGACGCGCAAACGGGTTTTCCTTGGCGTATTTCATTGCGCCTTCATCCGGGCGATAAACCTCGCCGGGGTAGGGGTCACGCCTCGGCAACATCAGGCGCAGGTAGTCACCGATCTTGGCCAGCGGTCTTTCCATCGAGAACTTCTTGGGCTCTGCCGCAAGCGCAAAGTCATAGAACTGTTCGGGAGTCGACGTGAAGAACTCTCGCAGGGTCATCGCGATCAAGTCGGTGTCGGATCCATCTGGCAGGTGAAAGCGGGTCGCCATCCCGCGCACGTCAGACCAGCCGTCGCGCCGGGACGCCGCGCCAGATCCGTTCGAGAAACGGACCGTGACCGGGACACCCAGTCTTTTGTCGGGCTCCCCGGCCGGATTTTCGCGATCTGGTCTGGGTTTTGCCCTCTGGATCAGGGCCTCAAGATCGAAATGTGCTGCCCGGCAATACCGGCTGGCGACTTTGGACGGGGTGAAATGGCCCGTGGCGCAGACACCAAAGGCGTGAACTGGCCGCATTCCGCCCGCTTCGGGCTTGCGGCCAACGGATGAATAAAGTTGGTTCACCAGCGTTTCCGCCAGTTGCGGTTTGACCGGGCTTCCAAGCGTCAGCCTGGCCAAATCATTGAAATGCAGGGTAACTCCCGGCGTATCACTGCGCCCCTTGAAGATTTTTCCTGTGGTCGAAGCGGTCACCCAGACATCCTTCATATCCGGGCCACCGAAGCACAGGTTCGTGGTCATCATGTCCTCGAAAGGAACATGTTTCGGCGGTGTCTTGCAGGTATGGTCGAAGATCGTAAGCCCGCCATTAATCAACGTGCCAACCACGATGTTGCCGTCGGCGGCAACCTTGAGGCTGTCGAGCCACTGATACCCCGGCAGCGTTGCCACAACCCGCCCCGGCATCCCGGCAAGTTCCCCGGCAAGCGGGGTCAGCTTCTCATCAAGGTCCAGTGCCCATAGCCGGGCCGACACCGTGTCCGAGACGTAAAGCACCGTTTTGACCCCATCGGGCAAGTCACTTTCGCCCGGTGGCGACAGGCCGATGCCGTTGGGCGTTTCAAATCCTTCGCCATGTGGGGTCGTGGGGGTCGCGACCTTTTGAATTGAAGTTCCATCGATCGAGGCGCGGTAAACTGCGCCCTTGATCAGCTTGTCGGGATACTGAACGCCTGTGTCTGTGAACCAGAATTTGCCGGTTTCGTCGAACACGATGTCATCCGGCGTCAGAAGGCCGACGTTGTCATAGAGTTTCGTGACTTTGAATGTCTGAAGGCAAACGCGTTGGATATACCCGCCCGAAAAATTCGCTGAGGGGCCCGCCGGATCAGGGATCGTGATCGTCGGCTCTTTTTTGTCCGACGCCGCTTTCCCGCCCGACTGCGGCGCCTTGGCCCTGGGATTGAGGTCAGATGGGTGAACGTCGACAAAATTGTAAACACCACCATTGTTGCAAACATAAAGCGCGCCATCGGGTCCGACGGCGGCCCCATTCGGGCCATCCCCGAGATGCACGACTACCTCCGGTTCCTGTCCCTCAACGATATGAACCAGGTCGCCATTCCGGATATCCACAACAAGCAAACTGCCATCGCCAAGCGCCACTGGCCCTTCGGGAAAACCTTTCAGAATTGCAAATTCACGAAACCCACTAAACTTAGTCATCAAGTACGCCTCCTTTGAGGGAAGCACGGCGGATTCCTATTGGGACATGGTTCAATCGTGTATGTCCGGTTACATGACAAGTAACCTGAATCCGGTCGCGCACTGACGGTAGCTCGACAAGAACATCTGGCTAGCCAAGCACTCAATCACCTTTGGCGCAAGTTTTTTGACCGTTTGGGCGAAACGGCGCGTGTCCATTAGTCCAGGATTTGGGGAGTGTCGCCGCAGAAAACGGGTGATGAAATCGGGCCGATGGTGTTGGTGCCTGGACGAGGAATTCTTGAAGGTCGACAGGCAATGCCATTGCCTTCGGCGGGTGGTGAACCGGGAAGAGCCGGTACGCAACAGTCCCACAAAGCGTCGTCACACCGAAGCGCAGGGACGTCTTTTCTGCGCTTTTCAAACCAGCAGCCGGGCGCGGCCACGTGCTGCCATCTCGCCTGATTGGATCAAGGCGTTATCAGGAGTGCGAAGCAAAGATGCCGGGGGGCGAGGGCAGTCTTCTTTCATACTCGCGCCGGCTGACTTCCAGGATTTTGTTGTGCAGCTTGGGGACGCTGGGGTGGGGCACCCGGTTTCGCATTGTCGCAATCATCCACTTGCCCGAAATGCCCAGGTCAATCGGGACCTGTTCAAACAGGCCAAGGGCAAGTTGATTTCGGACGGTTCCGGTTGTTGTCATCAGAACGAGGTCACTGTCCAGCACGGCATCGCGCAGCGCAGCGATATTGGTGCTGTTGATCGCAATCAAAGGCGGGGAATTGGCGAATTCGACGCCCAGGGCGCTTGCGAATTCGCGTAGCAAATCCTTTGGAAAATGGGTTCCGGCGAGTTTGTAGCGCAACAGGTCAGAGACCCTTGGCTTCACTATCTTCAAGACCGGATGCCCCGATCGGCAAAACGCGCCGCTGGTTTGCGGTGGCAGTTGTGTCAGGTCCAGATCGTCCACATCCGAATGCAGATCCCGCGCGTCACCGACAATCAGATCATAGGTTTCGTCACGCAGGCCCGCGACGAGATGCGTCGTCTCATCCACGATCAGATCGAGCCTGACGTTGGGATGCGCATCGTGCCACTCTGCGATAATCGGCCCGGCCAGCGAGGTGGAGTAGACCGCAGTCATGCCGACGCGAATATGTCCGGTCTGACCTGTGCCCAGGTTGGCTATCGTCTGGTCCAGGTTGCGCGCTTCGAACAGGACGGCCTCGACCCGGTCATAAATATTTCGTCCCGCCGAGGTCAGACGGACGGGGCGTTCCGACCTTTCAATCAGCGTCATTCCCAAGCGAGTTTCAAGGCTGCGAATCGAGTTGCTTAGCGCGGGTTGAGAGATATTGGCCAGCTCTGCAGCCCGGGCGAAGCTGCGCTCCTGTGCGACCAGTTTGAAATGTTGGAGTTGGGTCAAATTCTGCATGGGTTCGGTTTCCGATGTCTTTTCTGCGTATCTTACGTTGCGTCACCGCGCGCACTGGGACGCCCAAGTTCCCGAGAAGGCTAGTTTTTGTTGATAACATTCGTCAAGTGAATGTTGTTATTAAAAAATTGTATTGGAATGAATGTTGTCTCTCTCCGATACTGGGGATCGCCAACGTCCGGACCAGACCTGACGCGGCAAGGAGGAGCAAAATGAAAACCATCAAATCACTTGCGATCGCCGGCCTTGTGGCCCTTGCGACCGCGTCATCTGCACATGCCGAAACCGTATTGAAGCTTGCCACGGCAGCGCCGGAACAAACCCCCTGGGGTGTTCAGGTGAACCGTCTGGCCGAACTGATTGCCAAGGAAAGCGACGGCCGCCTCAAGGTTGAGCCCTACTTCAACTCGCAGCTCGGCACCGAGAATGACACGCTGGCACAGCTGGCGCGGGGCCGGATCGAAATGGGTCTGTTCACGGTCAGCGCCGCGGGCCAGCAAGCCCCTGAAGTTGGCCTGATGCAACTTTATGGCTATTTCGACAACAACGACCAGCGCGCCTGCGTGCAGGACAATCACCTGACCGAAGATATCCGCGCACGTCTGGCACCCAAGGGCGTTTACTTTGGCGCATGGGCGGAAGTCGGCAACGGCTATGTGATGTCGGACCGCGAAATCACCAGCGCCGAAGACCTGAAAGGTCTGAAGGTCGGGATGTCGGTCAACAAGATCAACACCGAGCATTGGAAAGTATTCGGTGCCAACCCCGTTCCGCTGAGCCCGGGCGAGGTTGCCTCGGCCGCATCGACCGGCCTGATCGACGTCTATCCGACGGTCTATACCTTCTACATTCCCTCTGGCCTGAGCAAGATTTACCCGGTTGTGACCGAGTATAACTATGCCAACGGCCCCGGCATGTGGGCAGTCAGCCAACGTGTTTTGGACGGCTTGAGCGAAGAAGATCAAGCGGCCATCAAACGCGCGTTTGCTGACCCTGCCTTCTCGTCCAAGGCGATCATGGACGAAATCTTTGCCTTCGAGGACAAGATGCGCGCACTGCACGAATCCCAGGGCGGCAAGATCGTCACTCTGGATGACGCGCAGATCGCCAGCTTCCGTGACAAGCTTCCGCCGTGGTGGGAAGCCATGGCCGCCGACCACGGCGACGATGGCAAGGCTATCCTGAAGCTGATGGAAGACGGCAAAGCTGCCTGCAAAGGTTGAGCCGAACCGCCTGAAACCAAAAGGCGCCGCCCCGATACCGTCGGGGCGGCATCCCCCCAAATCCGAAAGCGGATCCCATGACAAATCAATCCGTCCCCGTGCCGGTTTCGGCACTTCTGAAGATATGGCATGTCCTTGAGCGATGGATCGCCGTAATTGCCTTTTCCCTGATCGGTGCGCTGATATTTGCGGATGTCGCTGGTCGAGAATTCGTTGGTCCCGTGGGAACAGCACTGGGTTTTGACATGGGGGCAACGGGTATCTATGGCGCCCGTAAGGTTTCGTTGTTCCTGCTGGTGATCGGGGCTTTTGCCGGTCTTGGGGTCAGCGTTGCCACCGGCACCCAGATCGTGCCGCGTATCGCCTTCAAATGGGTGCCGGAAAGCTGGGGCCCGCATGTCGATCGCCTGTCCAATCTGCTGAGCGGCCTCGTCTTCACCGCTGTCGCCTATTACGGTTGGGTCTTTGTCAGCGCCTCGCGCGACATTGGCACCGTCATGCCGGGGCTGGATACGCCGGTCTGGATCATCCAGGCGGCCATTCCCATCGGCTTCCTGTCAGCGGCCATCCGCTATTTCATTTTTACAATCTGGCCGGGCAGCGCCCCCGCACGTGAGGAGATTCCAGAATGAGCGCCCTTGGACTTCTCGCTCTTGTTCTTGGTCTGCTGGTTCTGCGCCAGACCCTGACCGTCATCCTGATCGCTTCGATCGCCTACGTTCACCTTGTCTGGGGCCACGGTTATCTCGACTACATCGTCGAAGACATGTGGACCTCGCTCAACAAGGAACTGATCCTGTCGGTGCCCTTGTTCCTCTTGTGCGGCGCGGTCATGACCGAAGGCACCGCCGCCCGCCGTCTTGTGCGGATCGTGCGCGCCATCACTGCTCCGACCCGTGGCGGGCTGGGTGTTGCGGCGATTATCTCTTGTGCGGTGTTCGCGGCCATCTCGGGCTCGTCGATCGTGACCATGATCGCGGTTGGCTCGGTGCTTTATCCGGCCATGCGCGAAGCGGGTTATACCAACCGCTTTGCCTTGGGCACGGTTGTCTCGGGCGGTACGCTGGGTATCATCATCCCGCCGTCGATCCCGCTGATCCTCTATGGTCTCGTCACCGAGACGTCGATTGTCGACCTGTTCCTGGCTGGCATTTTGCCGGGGCTGGTACTGATCGGGCTGATGACGGCCTATGCGATCTGGGCCAACCGCAACCAGCCGCCGCAGAAGATGGACTGGACCGAGTTGCGTGAGGCGCTGCGCGAAGGCATCTGGGCGGCGCTGTTCCCTGTGATCCTGCTGGGCGGTATCTATTCAGGCTATTACTCGCCCACCGAAAGTGCGGCCGTGGCGCTGGTCTATGCCCTGTTCATCGAGTTCTTCATCCACCGCGAAATGAACCTGAAAGGGTATTTCAACGTGGTCACCGAAACCGCCAAGCTGGGTGGGGCGCTGTTCCCGCTGATCGCTGTGGCCCTGTCGCTGAACCTGATCCTGACGGAATACCGTGTACCGGCGCAGATGGTGGAACTGGCCGAGATGTGGATCACCAACCCAATCGCCTTTATCCTGATCGTGAACGTTCTGTTGCTGATCGTCGGTGCTTTCATGACCACCAACGAGGCGATCCTGATCCTGGGGCCGATCCTGATGCCGGTGGCACAGGCCTATGGGTTCCATCCGGTGCATTTCGGGATCATCATGATCGTGAACCTTGAGATCGGCTACCTGACACCACCGGTTGGCATGAACCTCATGGTGGCCATGGTCACGTTCAAGCAGAAGTTTGGCGAACTGGTGATGTCGGTTCTGCCCTATATCGCCGTCATGGTTCTGGGCCTGATCCTGATCACCGTGTTCCCGTGGCTGTCGCTGGGTCTGCTGTAATGACGCGCGCCGTCTCAGCCCTGAAAGACAGGGCCGAAGACTTCGGCCAGCTCGATTTCAGCCACAAGGTGGCCGATGTCGGCAAGCTGGGCGGCGCGCGCCGGATGTGTGCCCCAGGCGTGATAGCTTTCCGCGTCACGCCAGCGGGCAAGGACACAAACCCGGTCGGGATCTTCGACACTGGCGCGCAACTCGCCGTCGATGAACCCCGGAATCGCATCGGCGCATTCGCTGAGAACGCCGCGGTCGAGAAATGTCTTCATGGCCGCCGGTCCCTGACCGGGTAGGACGCGTACAACGAGTAGTGACTGAAACATGGCGGCTGCTCCTTGAAGTCGGAAATGTGAGGTAATGATGGAACAGACAAGCACACACCCGCGCCCGATCCTAGGGCAACGTGACGGCACGCCGGTTCTGTTTCGTAACGCGCGCGTCTTTACCGGCACATCCGACACACTGCTGGACGGGTATGACGTGCTGGTGGCCGATGGCCGTATTGCCAATATCGCAAAGGGCATCGATGCCGATGCCAGCTGGCAGGTGATCGACGCAGCCGGTCGCGTGATGAGCCCGGGCTTCATTGACGCCCACGCCCACGTGATGTTCCAGATGTCTTTTCCCGAAGCATTCGGTTCGGACGAGTTTTACTGGGCATACAAGGCGACCGCCGCGGCTGAAACCTACCTGATGAACGGCTTTACCACGATCCGCGATGTGGGCGGCAATTGCTTTTCCCTGAAAAAGAATATCGACGCTGGGGTTCTGGCGGGACCGCGCATCTATCCCTCGGGGCCGATGATCTCGCAAACATCCGGTCACTCGGATCACCGCCAGGATTGCCAGAAATGCGCCGCGATCCTGAATGAACCGTCGGTGCCGATGAAATACCACATGGTTGCCGTGGCCGATGGCCATGACGGTGTGCTGGTGGCGGTGCGCGAGGCGTTCCGGCGCGGTGCAAGCCAGATCAAGATCTGCACCACGGGCGGCACCGGGTCCTATGCCGACCCGCTGGATGTGACGCAATTCCTGCCTTGTGAAGTGCAGGCTGCCGTTGCCGCCGCCAAGGACTGGGGCACCTATGTTTGCACTCACGCCTACCACGATGAGGGCATCCGCCGCGCGGTGGAGAATGGGGTGCAATGCGTCGAGCATGCCAACCTTGCCACTGAACAGACGCTGCGGATGATGATGGATCAGGGTATCTGGCTCTCGCCGCAGGTGATTGTCTATACCAAGCATCCCCTTGGATATACCGAGGATCAGAAAGCCAAGCATGACGAAGCCTATGATGGCATCGACAACATGATGACGACCGCGCGGAAAATCGGTTTTGAGAAGATCGCATTTGGCTCGGACATCATCACCGATCCCGAATTGCTGGCCCGCGTCAATGACGAGTTCAAGTTCCGCACCAAATGGTTCACCCCGTTTGAGGTGATGCGGCAGGCGACCGCGCTTTCCGGCGAGTTGCTGGCGATGAGCGGCCCGCGCAATCCCTACAAGGGCAAGCTTGGCGTGATCGAAGAAGGCGCGTTTGCGGACCTTTTGCTGATCGACGGCAATCCCCTTGACGATATCGACGTTGTTACCCGACCGGCGGAAACACTGCACCTGATCATGAAAAACGGTGCGATTCACAAAAACACGCTGGCGCAATAGCAGGAGGAAACCATGCCCGATCGTTCTGCCGATCACAGATACAGAATGCGTGCCCAGGTTTCTGTGCCGAAACTGCTGGAATGCGGCGAGGTTGCGCATTGGTGGTGTACGCATATCTCGGAGACCATGCCGACGGCGCTGGTGCATTCGCCGCACGCGCCCGGTGGGTTAGAAGACGCGCCCAATGACGCGGTGATGGAAATCGAGGCGGAAACCGACCTTGGCACGCTCTCCCTGAAGGATTTTCTCGAGCATCCGCAAAGTGGCGCGCGCGGGATTATTGTAGTCAAGTCGGGCAAGATCGTCGTCGAAAGCTATCCAGACCTGCGCGCCGACCAACCGCATCTCTGGGCATCTTGTGCAAAGCCGACAGCAGGTTTGATGATCGAGTATCTGATCGACGCCGGGTTGATCGATGATGACGGTCTGATCGGCGATTACATTCCCGCGCTGCGCGACACCGAATGGCATGATGTCACCGTCCGGCAAGTCATGGACATGACCCCGGGCATGGATTGTGAGGAAAACGAGGCCACGCGCGCGGATCCGACTTCAAACGCGATCCGGGCGTTTCTTGCCGAATTCGGACATCCCGTGAACGGCAAGGTCGAAACCCTTCTTGAGGTGCTGCAATCCAGCCGCCGCGTCGGGACGCCGGGCGAGAAATTCGAATATGGTTCGCCCTGCACGCAAGTTCTTGTGTTCCTCGCCGAAACAGTCGCGGGACTGCCCTGGGCTGAACAGTTCCGCCGGAACGTCTGGTCCCATCTGCGCGCTGACGGTCCGTTTCAGGCTCATCTGACGCCCGATGGTGTCGCGCTGGCACATGGGGTCGTTTCCACGACTCTGCGGGACATGGCGCGGTTCGGGATGCTTTATACGCCCAGTTGGTCGCGCATCTCCATACAGCAAGTCGTCAGCGACGACGTAATCGCCCGCATTCGCGGCGGCGTGCGTGACAAAGCCTTTTTCATGAACGGGTATGACGGGCCGGTCTTCGTCGATCGCCTTGGGGACGACACCATGCTGGGCAATGCCCGGCAATGGGACTGCATCTGGCCCGACGGCGATTTCTACAAGGGCGGTTTCATGGATCAGGGGCTTTATGTCTCGGCCGACCGCGATCTTGTGATCGCCTATTTCTCGACCACCCCCAACATGCAGTTGACCCGATATCTGCGCCCGATTGCCACCAGTGACCTGCTTGCCTGAACTGATTTGCCAGGAGATTTAACGATGACCCAGCACGTACCGACCAAACGCCTTGAAATGACGCTGGAGGACCGCCTGACGCAGGAAGAGGGCTGGGTCTACATGACCGGCATGCAAGCCTTGGTGCGTCTGCCGATTCAGCAGCGCAAGCGCGATGCGGCGGCGGGGCTGAACACCGGGGGTTACATCTCGGGCTATCGCGGCTCGCCCGTCGGCACCTATGACATGAGCCTGTGGCAGGCCGAGGCCGCGCTGAAGGAAAACAACATCGTCTTCCAGCCCGGATTGAACGAGGACATGGCCGCCACCGCGACCTGGGGCAGTCAGCTGGTCGGCCTGTTTCCCGGTGCGAAGGTCGATGGGGTTTTCTCGATCTGGTATGGCAAGGCACCTGGGCTTGACCGCTCGATGGACCCGATCCGGCATGCCAACCTTGCCGGGACCAACCCCAAGGGCGGCACGCTGTTGCTGGTGGGGGATGACCACGGCGCGAAATCCTCGACCCTGGCCTGCTATTCGGACCTGAGCTTTGCCTCGCTCGGGGCGCCGCTTCTGGCGCCGGCCAATGCGCAGGATGTCCTCGATTTCGGTCTTCACGGTATCGCGATGAGCCGATTCAGCGGTACGCTGGTGGGGATGAAGCTGGTCACGGACGTGGTCGAAGGCGGCGGCTCTGTCTATGTCGCGCCCGACAGCCCCGCAATCGTCATTCCCGAGGGTAACCCGGCGGAAACGGCCATCAAACCCTTTACGCCGATCCCCGAGCAGGAACGCCTGCTGTGGGATGTGAAGCTGAAGAAAGTGCTGGCCTATGCCCGCGCAAACCACCTGAACCAGCAAAGCGGTGCGGACAACGCCCGCATCGGCATTATCGCAGCGGGCAAGTCCTGGCAGGACTTGAACCAGTCTCTGGCCGGGTTGGGCTATCAGGATGGCAAGCTGGGCAATCTGCCCACGCGCCTGTTGAAGGTCGGCATGGTCTGGCCGCTGGATGACGAAGCGATCCGCGAATTCGCCAAGGGTCTGGACACGGTGATCGTGGTCGAGGAAAAGCGCCCGCTTCTCGAAGATCAGATCCGGGCGATCCTCTATGGCTCGGATCTTGCGCCGCGCATCGTGGGCAAGACCTTTGCAGGGCAGGCCTATGCCTCGGACTCGGCGGAATGTGCTTTTCCGGGCCATGGCGAGATCAACCCGAACCAGATCACGCAGGTTCTGGTGCGGGTTGCAAACGAAACCGACGCCGATGCCGGACTGTCCCTGCCCAACCCGCCCGAGCAGCCGCCGGCGCTGGGTGGCGGTGCGGTGCGTCTGCCGTCCTTCTGCGCGGGCTGCCCGCATGGCCGTTCGACTCAAGTGATCGATGGCAGCCGCGCGCTGGCCGGGATCGGGTGTCACACAATGGCGATGCTGCGCGACCCGATGAAGACCAACTCGGTCTCGCATATGGGCGGCGAAGGCGGCATGTGGCTGGGCCAGTTCCCCTTCACGGACGAAAAACACGTCTTTGCCAACATGGGCGACGGCACCTATTTCCACTCCGGCCTGATGGCCATCCGCGCCGCCATCGCTGCCGGTGCGCCGATGACCTACAAGCTGTTGCACAACGGGTTTGTTTCGATGACCGGCGGCCAGCCGCATGACGGCGAGATCAGCCCGGAACAGATGGTCGAGCAGTTGAAGGCCGAGGGTGTCGAGCGCATTGCGCTTGTCACCGACGAGACCGACAAGTTCGCGGGCAAGCCGTTCATCAGCGGCGGCGTAACCCTGCATCCGCGCACCGAGCTGGAACTGGTCCAGAAGGAACTGCGCGAGAAGCCCGGCGTGACCGTGCTGATCTATGACCAGCCCTGCGCCACCGAGCGCCGCCGTCTGCGCAAGCGCGGCAAGTGGGTCGACCCGGACAAGCGCGCCTTCATCAACCCCGCCGTCTGCGAAGGCTGCGGCGATTGTTCGACCGTGTCGGCATGTATGGCGATCGAACCGCTGGAAACCGAGTTCGGCCGCAAGCGCCAGATCAACCAATCCTCGTGCAACAAGGACTTTTCCTGTGTCGAAGGCTTCTGCCCGTCCTTCGTGACCGTGAGCGGCGCGCAGCCGCGCAAGGCCAAGGCATCGGATGCCGCGATCGACGTCAGCCATCTGCCAATGCCGTCCGCCCGTCCCATCGACGGTTCATGGTCGGTTCTGGTTTCCGGGATCGGTGGGGCAGGGGTCGTGACTGTTGGTCAGACGCTGGCCGTGGCCGCCCATGCCGATGGCTACTATTCCTCGAACCTCGACATTACCGGGCTGGCGCAGAAATACGGTGCGGTGCATAGCCACATCAAGATTGCCCTGTCGCCGGAAGACATGCGCGCCACGCGTATCGCAGCGGGCGAGGCGGACGCGCTGATTGGCTGCGACCTTGTTGTTGCCGCGGGCGACGAGGCACTGTCGAAGCTGACTCCGGGAAAATCGGTTGCGGTAACCGACACAACCGTCGTGCCCACGTCCGAGTTTTCGAAAAACCCGGATTGGCAGTTGAACGGCGACGAGCAGCTTGAGCGTCTGGACCGCGTTCTTGGCGACGCGGCACGAGGCATGGATGCCCAGCACCTGGCGGAAAAGATCATGGGCGACCGGGTCTTTGCCAACATGCTTCTGATGGGCGCGGCTTGGCAGCAGGGGGGTATTCCGCTGTCGATGGACGCCATTCACCGTGCGATCGAACTGAACGGTGTTGCGGTTGAAAAGAACAAGCGCGCATTTGACCTTGGCCGTCTGGCCATGGCCGACCCGGAGGCGGCGGCGAAGCTGGCCGGTGACGATGCGCCCATCCTTCTGGATGCGCGCCGCGAGACGCCGCTGGACGAGGTGATCGCGATCCGGGTTGAGCAACTGACCGCCTACAAGGACGCCGGGTTCGCGAAGCGCTACACGGACATGCTGGCGCGCGTGAAAGCCGCCGGATTGGACGAGGCCGCACAGCGGGCCGTCGCCAAAGGGTATTACAAGCTCATGGCGGTCAAGGACGAGTGGGAGGTCGCGCGCCTCTACACCCGGCCTGAGTTCAAGAAACAGCTGGAAGAAAGCTTCGAAGGGGACATGGACCTGACCTTCTATTTCGGTGCGTGGCCCTATGGCGGCACCGATCCCAAGACCGGCAAGGCGGTCAAGGGGGCGGTCAAGGGCAAGACGGCGATGCGGTTCTTTGGCTTGATGAACCGGTTCCGCAAACTGCGCGGCACGGTTCTTGATCCCTTCCGCAACAATGCCGAGGCAAAACTCGCCCGCAAACTTTTGGCCGAATATGAGGCCGATATCGACTTTGCTCTGGAAAACTGGACCGACACAACGGCCACCACACTCACGGAACTTCTCGACCTCCCAGAGCATATCCGCGGCTATGGCCATGTGCGTGAACGTCACGCCGAGGCCGCCGCAAAACGCCGGGAAGAGCTGAAAACCGCCATTCAATCGCCCGAGGCGCAGGTCGCATGAGCGTGTTCGACCATATCGAATATGACGGCCATTTGCGTATCACGCATGTCACGGATGCCGACACCGGGCTGCGCGCGGTCCATGCCGTGCATCGGACTGTGAACGGCATGTCGGGCGGTGGGATCCGCTTTCGGCCATATGCAAGCGATGACGAGGCGCTGACCGACGTGCTGCGCCTGTCCAAGGCGATGAGTCAGAAGTTTGCGCTGGCCGGGATTCCCGTTGGCGGTGGCAAATCGGTGATCATCGGCGATCCTGCACAGCTCAAGACACCCGCGCTTCTGGCGGCCTATGGGCGCTATATCGAAGGTCTGAACGGGCTTTATGTGGGCGGGCCTGATGTCGGGACCAACGCCGAGGACATGACCGAGTTGGCCCGCAGCACGCGTTACGTCACCGGGCGCGCCGACCAGTCGGGGTCAACCGCGCTGCCGACGGCGCTGGGTTGTATGGCGGCAATGAAAGCGACCGTGCAGGCCGCCTTTGACCGCGAGGGGTTCGATGGGCTGCGCGTCGCGGTGCAGGGCGCCGGTGGTGTCGGTGGCGAACTGGTCAAAATGCTGATCCGGGACGGCGCCACCGTTCTGGTTGCCGATATCGATCAGGCCGCGCTGGCAAATGCGCGTGCGGCAGGCGCTACCGTGGTTTCGACCGAGGACATCCTGACCGCCGATGTCGATCTCTTGTCGCCCAACGCCATGGGCGCGGTGCTGTCGCCCGAGACCATCCCCACGATCCAGGCCCAAGCGATCTGTGGCTGTGCCAACAATCAACTGGCCACCCCGGACTGCGCCGATCTTTTGACTGCGCGCGGGATCCTGTGGGCCCCTGACTATGTGGTCAGTGCCGGAGGCGCCATTGACGGCTGCAAGGATGCCGGGCTGATCACTCCTGAAGAACGCGATGCCAAGATCGACGGCATTGGCGAAACGCTTGCCGCAATCTTTGCGATTGCCACCCAAGACAACATGACAACCGACGCTGCCGCCCAGTTGCTCGCGCAGCGGCGGATGTCGGAAAATGCATAAGGAATTGCTGCCATGAAGCTGAGATCAGACAAGGTTACCGTTGGACACATGAACACCGGCGTGCGCGCCCTGATGCGTGCAACGGGAACGCTGCCGGAAGAGTTCGGCCGACCGATCATCGGCATTGCCAACTCGTTCACCGAAATGGTGCCGGGGCATGTCCACCTTCAGGCGCTGGGTCGACTGGTGGCCCGCGAAATCCGCAAGGCCGGCGGGGTCCCCAAGGAATTCAACACGATTGCCGTGGATGACGGTATCGCCATGGGTCACGAGGGGATGATGTATTCCCTGCCAAGCCGTGAGATTATCGCGGACGCGGTGGAATACATGGCCAACGCCCACGCCATCGACGCGCTGATCTGCCTGTCCAACTGTGACAAGATCACCCCGGCCATGCTGATGGCCGCCAACCGTCTGAACATTCCGACGATCTTTGTTTCGGGTGGGCCGATGGAGTCGGGCAAGTTCGACTATCGCGGCAAGCACATGAAGATCGATGCCATCGACACGATCTATGTCGCGGGCGCCGCGGATGCGACCCAGGAAGAGATCGATGCCGTTGAAGAAAACGCCTGTCCGACCTGCGGGTCCTGCGCGTTGATGGGGACCGCGAACTCGATGAACTGCCTGACCGAGGCACTGGGCATGGCGTTGCCGGGGAACGGCACGATCGTCGCCACGCATACCGACCGCGAAGACCTGTTCAGGAAGGCCGCGCATCGCATCGTCGAGATGTCCTATGCCTATTACCGTGACGGTGACGACAGCGTGCTGCCGCGCTCGATCTGTTCGCGCGAGGGGCTGGAGAATGCCGTGCGCATGACCATGGCCATTGGCGGATCGACCAACACGATCCTGCACCTTCTGGCCGTGGCTCAGGAATCCGGCGTCGAATTCACCATCGACGATTTCGACCGGATCAGCCGGACAACGCCGTGCCTGTGCAAGGTCTCGCCGTCCGCGCATGAGGTATTTATCGAAGACATGCATCGCGCCGGGGGCGTGATGGCCGTGGCCAGCGAATTGCTGAAAGCGGGGCTGTTCAATGGCAACAACCCGACCGCGCTGGGCAAGCCGGTCGCGGAATATTGCGGCGACTGGGACATCACCAACCCCGGCAACGCCGAGGCGCAAGAGCTGTTTTCGGCCGGTCCCGGCGGCATCCGCTCGATCAAGGCGTTTTCTCAGTCGAGCCGGTTCAAATCGCTGGATACAGACCGAGAGAACGGCGTGATCCGCAGCGCCGAACACGCCTTTACCAAGGACGGCGGTCTGGCGGTTCTGCGTGGCAACCTTGCACCGGACAGCTGCGTGGTGAAATCGGCGGGTGTGCCGGATGTGCTGTGGAAATTCCGAGGCACCGCAATTGTCAGCGAGAGCATGGAAGAGGCGCTGGAGAAGATCCAGGACGGCACCGTGAAGGAAGGCCACGTCGTCGTGATCCGCTACGAAGGTCCGCGCGGCGGGCCGGGTATGCGTGAGATGCTGACGCCGACCGGTTTGCTCAAGGCCCGCGGGCTGGGCGACAAGGCTGCTCTGATCACGGACGGCCGTTTCTCTGGCGCGACCTCTGGCCTGTCGGTCGGACACGTTTCGCCCGAGGCCGCCGCGGGCGGTGTGATCGCACTGGTGCAGGATGGCGACCCGATCGAGTTCGACATTCCCAACCGCAGCGTCACCCTTGATGTGCCGCAAGAGGAACTGGACCGCCGCCGCGCCGAGATGAACGCCCGTGGCGACAAGGCATGGCGCCCCACGTCGCGTGTGCGCGATGTGTCGACCTCGCTGCGTGTCTATGGGTTGATTGCGGCTTCTGCCGACAAGGGGGGCGCGCGCGATACCGAACGCCTTGCCCGCCTCGAACGCCTTTCCGCCGAAGGATAATCAGGAGACCCGACATGGACCACGTCGTCGCCCTTTCCCGTCCGCTTCCCTTGCCCGAGATTCCCTTGGGTGAGGATACACTTCGCTTTCAACCTGTCGCCGCCGCGTCCGAGGTGTCTGCCGGCACCCGTATCTATGGCAGCACCGCGCTTGATCCGGTGGACCGTGCGGCCATCGAAGCGCTGCCCGACAGTGTCAAGCTGATCGCCAACATCGGTGTCGGTTTCGACAATGTCGACCTTGAGGCTGCCGCCGATCGGGGTATCACGGTCTCGAACACGCCGACGGTGACCGAAGACACCGCCGACCTCGCCTTTGCCCTGATCCTGGCGGCCTGTCGCCGGGTAGGAGAAGGCGAGCGTTTCCTGCGCGAAGGGCAGTGGAAGGATGCGCAATCCGCGCCGCCGCTGGGTGTGCGAGTGCACGGGCAGACGTTGGGTCTGGTCGGGTTCGGTGCGATTTCCCGTGCTGTGGCCCGCCGCGCCAAGGGGTTCGGGATGGAGATCATCTATACCGACCTGGCCCAGATGACGGATGCGGAACAAGAGATCGGCGCGCGCTATGTCGAAAACCTGCATGACATGCTGGCGCAGGCGGATATCGTTTCGATTCACACGGTTCTGACGCCAGCGACCCGCAACCTGATCGACGCCGATGCGCTGGCGGCGATGAAAAAGGGAAGTGTCCTGATCAACGCCGCGCGTGGCGGGATCGTCGATGAAATCGCTCTGTGCAACGCGCTGGAAAGCGGACATCTGGCCGGTGCCGGTCTCGATGTATTTGACGGGGAACCCTCGGTCCGGCCCGAGCTTCTGGCCCGCAACGATGTGGTTCTGACGCCGCATATCGGCAGCGCCACGGGCGCATGCCGGACCGATATGGTCCAGTGCTTCGTCGGCAACGTGGCCGCCTTCCTGACGAAGGGGCAGCCACTCAACCCGGTTCCGATGCCGCAGCGGTAACCCCTTAGCGATCCAGAAAGTAACGCGAAATGCCAACGATGAACCTTGTTCCCGTCACGACCGAAGACTACCGCCGGATCGCTGAACGAAAGCTGCCCCGCTTCCTGTTCGACTACATCGACGGCGGCGCCTATGGCGAGGTCACCCTGCGCCGGAATGTCAGCGACTTTCAGCGCCTATCGCCGCGCCAGACGGTCATGTGCGATGTTTCGGGTGTGGATACGTCGACAACCATCGCCGATACCCCGGCCGCGCTTCCTGTGGCGCTGGCGCCGGTCGGCATGTGCGGTATGTTCGCGCGCCGGGCCGAGGTTCAGGCCAAGCGCGCCGCAGATCGCGCAGGCGTTCCATTCACCCTGTCCACCGTGTCGATCTGTTCGCTGGAAGAAGTGGCCGGTGTCTCTGACATTCCGTTCTGGTTCCAGCTTTACATGCTGCGCGACCGCGAGGTGGTGAAAGAAATTCTGGAGCGGGCCTGGGGCGTCGGCGTGCGCACCCTGGTGTTCACCGTCGACCTTGCGGTTGTCGGGGAACGGTATCGCGATACGCGCAACGGCATTGCCGGGGGCGCCAACGCCTGGGGCCGGCTTCGGTCGGGGCTGCTGTCCTACCTCAGCCATCCGAGCTGGCTTGTGGACGTCGGGATCAAGGGCAAGCCGCATCTGTTTGGCAACCTGTCGACCTATGTGCCCGCCGCGACAAATGTCGCGGAATACCGCGAATGGGTGGAAAGCCAGTTCGACGCTTCGGTCACCTGGAAAGACATCGAGTGGCTGCGCGACATCTGGAAGGGCAAGCTGATCATCAAGGGCGTTCTGACCCCGGAAGATGCCGAAAGCGCCGTCAACGCGGGGGCCGATGGGGTTGTCGTGTCGAACCACGGCGGTCGCCAGCTGGATGGGGTCGCCTCCAGCATCTCGGCGCTGCCCGCGGTGGTCGAGAAGTTGGCGGATCGGGCCGAAATCATCATGGACGGTGGCGTGCGCAGCGGCCTTGACGTGTTCCGCGCCCGGTCACAGGGCGCAAGCGGGGTTATGATCGGCCGTCCCTGGGCCTTTGCCGTTGCTGCCCGAGGCGAACAAGGGGTCGTCGACCTGCTGTCGGCCTTCAAACGAGAGGCCACGGTTGCGATGGCCCTGTCGGGCGTGACCCGTATGGACCAGGTGACCAGCGACCTCGTGAACATCGACCGAGGGTAGACGGGCCAACCGCCGAATGCCGAGACAGCCCTTCTGTCGGAGGATTGATCCCAAGATCAATCCAGGGGCCGTCGCTCCTGTCAGGACATAAGGCGTTGGCGTGACCTCTTGGATTTGACCTTGCCGATACGCGTGGTATTGGTGAGGCAATAACACGTGCAGGCACCGAGCAGACTTCCAGCCAAATGATCCCATGTCCAACTTTGACCGTCACTGAACGCGCCGGTTGCAGGTCCAGCGACCCGCACCCGGAACACGGTTCTGAAAGTGCGGGCAAGAGATGGGTTCCCCGGGTGGAAGTTTTGTGCAAGGATGTGCGTATAAGTTGAGCAGGTGACAGCGGGTGCAGATCGGAAAGACGTTTGCCTTTGGATATCTACTGGTTCTCGTGACCTTCGCGTCGGTCGGGCTGGTCACGGAGCGTCTGAGTTTTAGAGATTACCTCAGCACTCAGCGCAGCGAAGTCTTTGACCAGGTTGTGCCATTTGCTGACCACGTATCGGTGAACCTGACCCGAAAACAGCTGGCGGCACGCGGGCTGGCGGGTGCGATCGAACTGAACTCGGATATCAGCCAGGAAGATTTCAGCATCCAGGCAGCGCGGATTCTGCATTCTGACGATGCCGTCGTGAATATTGCGATTGTGCGTGATCTGACGCTGACCCATGTTCATCCTCTCGAGGAAAACGCCGGGGTTCTTGGGCGCAGTCTGGCCGAAGTTCCGGCACAGGTCGCCGCAGTCGAACGCGCGAAGCGGGAGCAACAGGTCATACTGGATGGCCCGACGCGACTGCTTCAGGGATATGACGGCTATGTGATCCGAGAGCCAATCCTGGTGTACTCGGGCGACGATCAACCGCCGCTTTTCCGTGGGGTGGTATCGGTGGTGATGTCGGCCGAACAGTTTTACCAGCAGGCGGGCATGGACGCCTTCGCCAAACGCTTCGACTTTGCCATCCGCCGCAAGCCGTCTGACGTGACAACGGGGCAGGACATCTACGGAGACCAAGCGCTTTTTGGCACGGACGCCATTCAGATTGAACTGCAAGCGCTTTCCGAAACCTGGCAAGTTGCAGCGTTGCCTATCGGTGGTTGGGCGACGATTTCGCCCCATGCCCGCAATATCATGTCATTCTGGCTGGTTGCCGGGCTTCTGGCCTGCGGCGTCTATCACTCGATCATGACTCTGCGGCTGCGCAATCAGATGATGGCACGGCGGCTTTCAAATGCGGTTGCGGCGCTGCCGGACGGGTTTGCCCTGTTTGATTCCGAAGACCGGCTGGTCCTGTTTAATGAAAAGTTCCGCGAAATCTACAAGGGTGCGTCTTCAGCGATTGTAGAAGGGGCGACGTTTCGGGAAATTCTCGAATACGGGTTGACCAAGGGGCTTTACCAGGAAGCCAAGGGACGGGAACAAGAATGGCTTGAGACCCGACTGTTGCAACACAAGCAGGCCGATGGCGCAATTGCTCAGGCGCTGAGTGACGGCAGGCATCTTCGCGTGATCGAAACACGCACCCCCGATGGCGGCCGCGCCGGGATCTGGACCGACAACACCGAGTTGGTGCAAAGCCGTGAGCGGGCGGAACTGGCCGAGCGCCGGTTCAAGGATGCCATTGAAGCGCTGCCATTTGGCTTCTGGCTGTATGACGCCGATTTCCGCCTGCTGATGATAAACTCCGCCGCGCGCGCGATGTATCCTCGCAGCAGCGGCTATGTGCAGCCAGGCGAGAAACTTGAAGACCTGCTTCGGAAGGGGATCAGCAAAGGGCAGTATCCCGATGCCATTGGCCGCGAGGAAGAGTGGCTCAAGGAACGGATGGACATGTTCTTTGCCCAGTCCGGGGCCATAGAAGAAACCACCGCTGAAAACCTGCACCTGCGCGGTGAAAACCGCCGTACCAGCGAAGGGGGGATGGCCTCCTTCCGCGTCGACGTGACGGACCTCAAGCGGCAGGAAGAGGCGCTGACAAAAGCAAATGCCGAACTGACCGAGGCGCTTGCCGAGCGAGACGAATTGCAGGAACGGTTCCGCGATTTGTCGGACCTGTCGGCAGAGTGGTTCTGGGAAGTCGATGCCGACGACAGGATCGTCTTTATCTCCGAGGGGTTCTCTCGGTCGACGGGCATTCCGGTCGAAACCTTGTTCGGCAAGCGCCGCAGCGATCTGTTCGACGTCGGAGCCAAGGGTGAAGCACGCGACGAACGTGACCGGGTCCGCAGTGCACTGTCTCAGCGGCGCGGCTTTTCAAATTACATCACCAAGTTCACCGATGGCAGCGGCGCACCGATCTGGATGAGCACTTCGGGACGGCCCAAGTTCGGTTCGGACGGCGAATTCCAAGGGTATCGCGGTGTTTCGTCCAATGTAACTTGGATCTATTCCTCCATGCGCGCGGCGCAGGAAGCGGATCAGTCCAAGACCGACTTCCTGAACTCGGTCAGCCACGAATTGCGGACACCTTTGACGGTGATGCTGGGCTACAATGCCTTCCTCACCAAACCAGAGTTTTTACCGGCCTACCGCGAGCTTGAGGCTGAGGTCAGCGCAGTTGCATCGGAAGACCTTGAAACAAAGGCCGGCGCATTCAGGGACGAAGTGGTCAGGCTGGCCGAGCGCATTGGCAGTTCCGGCAATCAACTGATGCAACTGATCGTGGATATCCTCGACCTGTCCAAGATCGAGGCCGACACGATGCGCATTGAACGGGCCAAGGTTCAGCCGGTTCCCGTGGTTGAAAGCGTGTTGAGCGAGCTGAAGTCGCTGCATCCCGACAGCAAGGTGACGATTACCGAGAATGTCGACGACGCCCCGCTTTGGTGCGATGAACTGCGGTTCCGGCAGATCCTGATTAACCTGGTTGGCAACGCGCTTAAATTTACCGAATCCGGGGAAATCTCGGTCAAGTCTCGGCCGGTGGGGGACATGATCCAGTTTGAGGTCAAAGACACCGGAACAGGTATCCCGCAAGAAGCACTGCCGAATATTTTTGAACGGTTTGTGCAGGCCGACACGTCCCAAGAGCGCAATAGCACAGGCCTGGGGCTAGGGCTGGCGATCACCCACGAACTGGTCAAATTGCATGGCGGTTCTATCTCGGTGAGCAGCGAAATGGGCGTGGGAACCGTGTTCAAGTTCACCCTGCCACGCTGGGACACGGCGCGGGACGGAAATGGTGAAGTAAACGATAGAGAGTGACGCGAAACTCAGCTTGGAGGACAAGCAATTGCTTAAAACGATTTTGCATGTTGAAGACAACGCCGACATTCGCGATCTGGCGAAGATTTCCTTGGTCAGCGTGGGTGGATACGAGCTTTATCAATTCGAAAGCGGAGAAGCTGCGCTTGCGGCGGCCCCCGACTTGACGCCGGACATCATTCTGCTGGATCTCATGATGCCGGGAATGAATGGTGAAACGACCTTGAAGGAGCTGCGCAAGATTCCCGGTTATTGGGAGATCCCGGCGGTTTTCCTGACCGCTCGGGCGGCGCAATCGGACTATGACAAGCTACGGGAACTCGGGGCGGCGGATGTTATTGTAAAGCCGTTCAACCCCATTGAGTTGCCTTCGCAAGTGGCCGAAATCTGGAATAAGTGTCAGCAAACCGCCGGCTAGGGCGAGCTAGGAATGGCGGTTGTGCCCGCCTGAATATCCGATCAGAATTCGATCAGATCTTCCATCATGTCCAGGACAGTCTCGATCTCGTCCTCCAGATCACTGGGCAGACTGATCGGATCCCCTGCACGCAGCAATCCCTTCACGCGCATGTCCAGATCACCCGCAGCATCGCCCAGCTCACCAAAGCCAATGCCGCCAGCAACGCCGCTGATCTTGTGGATTTCGAAAGCAATTTTGTCCAGCCCCGCCCGCAGCGTCGCCGAACTGCCAAGAAGCTTCTTCGCTTCTTCAATTTCATTGATCACATAGACCAGATCGCCGGAAAAACTGCGGCGCACCTCTGCAAGCGCCTTTGCAATCTCGGGCGGGATATCTTGTGTCATCATGTTCAAATCAATGACGTCAACCGGCTCTCAGGTCAATCCAGGATTTCGACCGCATTTGAGCTGAGGGCGCGACAAGGGCTTCGGTCGCGCGCTGAACAAGCCGAACGGGATCGCTGCCAAAGAACGAAGAGTTTACCTGTTCTCCGGTGCGGATCGTGATGCCGCCTGCACTTTGGTCGTCAAATTCCAAAACCTCTTGAAGGTCGGCATTCACCTGATCGCGGATGGCTTCTGAATCCAGGTTGTTCACACGCGGAACCACCAGGACGAAGATGCCGCTTCCGAGATAGGAAATCATCGTCTCGGTGCCGCGGGTTGCCTCGAACAGCGCATCTGCGACTTCGGTCAGAAGGTCATAGAATTCCGTCGGGCTGTTGTGGGCATAAAGGGCCGAGACGTTCTCGATCGCCACGCCGATCGCGGCAAAACGGAATCGTGTCCCGCGCGACAGCTGCAACATATAATTTTCAAGCGCGAGCGCATTCAGAACCCGCGGAATGCCCGCAATCGTCACCGCCTCGTCAAGATCGAAGCGGCGGTTCTCTTCGACCTGGACCATCAGGGAATGGGCGGTACGTTCCGACTCCTGGCGCCGCAGGGCTTCGGTGCGCAGTGTAAAGGCGACCCGCAGTCGCGCGCCGAGTTCGCACACGTCGAACGGCTTGGTCAGGTAATCGGTGGCACCGGCGGCGAAGGCTTCATCGATATAGACCTTCTCCTTCATTGCCGTCAGCATCATGATCGGAGTGTTGGAGTATTGGCGCGACGACCGGATCGTCCGGCACAGCTCGATCCCGGTGACCTGCGGCATCTGGATGTCGAGAAGGAAGCACTCATAGGGTGTGGTCGCGGCGGACATCATCTCAAGCGCTTCTTCTGCACCAAGCGCGAAATCCACATCGGTATACCCGAGACTGCTCAGGGTGCCGTCCAACATGTGGATGATTAGCGGATCGTCATCAACTGCCAGTATCTTCATCGACTAACCTACTCAATACGCTCATACAGCGGTTTTTGTTTGGTGCGCGTTACTCTGGGTTGTATCGAGGAATTGTGTCCAAATTAAGATTTGTCAACGCGATCTGCGGTATTTTTAAGGAATTTTGACAAGAATGGCGGCTTACCGCCGACGCAATACGCGTGACAGAAAATCCTGCGTGCGCGGTTGCGTCGGGGCGTCGAAAATCTTGTCGGGATGCCCCTGTTCGATGATGCGACCTCGGTCCAGGAAGCAGACATGATCGGCGACGCTTTGGGCGAAATCCATTTCATGTGTGGCCAGGATCATGGTCATTCCCTCGCGCTTGAGCGTTGTCAGCACTTCCAGAACCTCGCCAACAAGTTCAGGATCAAGGGCCGATGTGATCTCGTCGAACAACATGATCTCGGGGTTCATGGCAAGGGCGCGCACAATGGCAACCCTCTGCTGCTGGCCGCCGGACAGCTGGTCGGGATAGTGATCCATCCGGTCGCCCAGACCAAAGCGTTCGAACAGGGCGGAAACCTCGGGGAGAAGCGCATCGCGCGACTTGCCGTGGACCCGGCGCGGGGCGAGCATGACGTTCTCTGCCGCCGTCATGTGCGGAAACAGGTTGAAGGATTGGAACACGATGCCGATCCTTTGGCGGATCGGCTGCGGGTCCAGGGCTGGTGCGGCAATGTCCTGTCCGTCAAGCCAGATGGCGCCATCGTCCAGCGGTTCCAACAGGTTAATGCAGCGCAGGATCGTCGATTTGCCGGAACCCGACGCTCCGATCAGACAGACCATCTGGCCCTCTGCGACATCGAGGGAAATGTCGTCCAGAACCAGAGTGTCGCCGAAGGACTTTCGCAGGTTTTCCAGTCGAAGTTTCACGTGCGCGCCCTGTTTTGCTTGGCAATCAGATGATCGGCCAGACGGGTTGCGGGAACCGTGACCACGAGAAAGATCGCCGCGGCCACGACATAAGGCGTGAAATTCGCCAGAAGCGACTTGAACACCCCGGCCTGACGAAAGATCTCGACCGGGCCGATGAAGGACAGAAGCGCCACGTCCTTTTGCAGCGCGATCAGCATGTTCATCTGCGCCGGGATGACCCTGCGAATGGCTTGGGGCAGCACCACGAAACGCATCGCATCAGCACCGCTCAGACCAAGTGACAGCGCGGCGTTGCGCTGAGAGGCATGTACGCTTTCGATCCCCGACCGAAAAATCTCGGCAACATAAGCCGCATAGGTCAACACCAGCGCCAGCGTGCCCCATATGTAAGGGGAGTTCCACGGGCGGGGCAGGCCAAGGCCGGGAATGCCAAACCCGATCAGGTAGACCACCAGCACAACAGGCACGCCGCGGAAGATGTCGGTATAGACGATTCCGAACAACCGCAGCGGGTAGAGTACCGGGTTGCGCACATCACGCGCCAGCGCGATCGCCAGCCCCAGAACCGCGATCAGGGGCGCGGACCAGGCAAAGATCGCCACGTCCAGAAGAAAGGCGTTCAAGAGCTTGGGAAATGTCTTGGCAATAACCTCGGCATTGAAAAAGCTCTGTTGAACACGCTCCCAGCCCGGTGCACGCGGCACCAGAACGACAATTGCCAGCAGCACGGCCAGTGTGGAACTGGCCGCGACAAAAAGCGACCGACGCCGCAATCTTTTTTCGTATTCCTGGCGACGTGTCACGCCGCCTTGATTGCCCGCCATTACTCGATGACGGGGACGCCGGTGGTTTCGGACAGCCAGGTGGCTTCGATTTCCGCCAGTTTACCGCTTGCGGTGAGCGCGGTGATCGCCTCGTCAACGCAGGTTTTGATTGCCGCGCCATCTTCCATCAACAGACCGAACTGGTCGGGGTTGTCCGTGCGGTCGGCCGGGAACTGACCAAGGATCGCGCCGTTTTCGACCACGACTGCAGCCAGATAAAGCGCGGTGGGCAGATCAAACAGCGCCGCGTCGATCTGGCCCGCCTGTATTGCGGCGGTGACATCCGTGTTGTCGTTATAAAGCAGCGGGTCACTGTCGGGCGCAACAAGGTCCATCAGCATCGGAACTGCGGTGGTATTGGCATCCGCGCCCCATTTCAGCGTTTTCAGCCCCTCAAGCGTCGCGGCCGCGCCGCCATCAATCACGGCCTGTGTGGTCACGACGGCCATCGCCGAAGTATAATATGGCAGAGAGAAATCAACGACCTTCTCGCGATCCGGCGTGATCGAGAATTGCTGAAGGTTGAAATCAAAACTCTTGGCGCCCGGTTGGATCGACTCGTCAAACCCGGCGCGCACCCATACGACGTCGTCGGCGGCAAATCCCATTTCGGCGGCGATGGCATAGGCAACGGCGGCCTCGTAGCCTTCGCCTTTTTCCGGCGCGTCGTCGATCACCCAGGGGAAATAGGCCGGGTTGCCCGTGGCGATGGTCAGTTTGCCATCTTCCAGCGTCTTGCCGGCGGCACAATCCCCGGCTGCAATGGCGGGGCTGGCGGCGAGGCCGGCAATCAGGCCAAGCGATGCAACGGAAAGACGTAGGGACATGGGACACTCCTGTTCATTGGACCGCCATAACTGAATTGGTTTTTTGACAAATGTCCAGCCCGGGTTTCCGTCTGACCCAGGTGGGGCAGGGGGCGGCAAATACATGCCTGATTGTGCAGCAGTCAGAACATGCATTGTCTTGGTCCGAAACCGGGATACATTCTTCGCAAACGTCCGGGTGGATTTCCCCGGTGGACGTGAAAGCTGTGCGATTCCAGCGAAATTGCACAAGAGACGAAATGTCGGGGCCATGTGGCGTGACGGTGGATTTGAAAGGAACTGATTTATGAAAAAACTGATTTTGGCTCTGTTTTTGGCGGCAACGCCCGCGCTGTCCGATCCCCTGCCGTCCTGGAATGAAGGGGCGAATAAATCGGCCATCATTTCATTTGTCGAGACTGTGACCGATCCCGACAGCGCGGATTACGTGACACCGTCGGCCCGCATTGCGGTCTTTGACAATGACGGCACGCTTTGGGCGGAACAGCCGGTCTATTTCCAGTTGATCTTCGCGGTTGAACAGGTCGCCGAAATGGCCGCGGCGGATCCGTCGATTCTGACCACGGACGCACTCAGGGCGGCGGCTGCCATGGACTATCACGCACTTGCGGAAACCGGCGAGGAAGGTCTGATCGAGGTCGTGCGCGCCTCGCATTCGGACGTGCCGCTGGACGAGTTCATGGACAATGTCTCGTCCTGGCTGGACCAAGCGCGCCACCCGACGACCGGAATGCGCTATGACGAGATGATCTATCAGCCGATGCTGGAACTTCTCACCTATCTGCGGGACGAGGGCTTTTCGACCTATATCGTCTCGGGCGGCGGTGTGCAGTTCATCCGCGCCTTTGCCGAGGACGCCTATGGCATCCCGCCGGAACAGGTGATCGGTTCGTCCGTGACGTCGCGCTACGAGGTGGTCGATGGCGTGCCGCAGATCATCAAGGGGGCGGACCTTTTCTTCGTCGATGACAAGGCAGGCAAGCCCGTCGGCATCATGCACCACATCGGACGGCGTCCGATTCTGGCGGCGGGGAATTCGGACGGGGATTTCCAGATGTTGGAGTTCACAACGGGCGGCGATGGCGCGCGGCTGGGGCTGATCGTGCATCACACCGACGCGGAACGGGAATTCGCTTATGACCGCGAGGGTCATGTCGGAGTTCTGAACCGGGGTCAGGACGAGGCCGCGGACCGGGGCTGGCTGCTGGTCGATATGGCGGATGACTGGGCCAAGGTCTTTCCCGTGGCGCCGAAGTAAGGCGCCACGAGACCTCTGACACCACAGGAGAGAAGAACATGACCGCACGGGACGAGATCGAAACCCTGCGCGGGCTGATGGGCGAAGCCATCATCGGCCAGCGCGAGGTGATCGACCGATTGCTGATCGGCCTCTTGGCAAATGGCAACCTTCTGGTCGAGGGGTTGCCGGGCCTGGCCAAGACCCGCGCGATCAAGGCGCTGGCGAAAAACCTGGATTGCGAGTTCAGCCGCGTCCAGTTCACCCCGGACCTTCTGCCGTCGGACGTGACCGGCACCGAGGTCTATTACCAATCCGACAAGGGATCCGAGTTCCGGTTTGAACCGGGGCCGATCTTTGCCAATATCGTCCTTGCCGATGAAATCAACCGCGCCCCTGCCAAGGTGCAGGCGGCATTGTTGGAGGCGATGGAGGAACGGCAGGTCACCGTGGCGGGCACCAGCCACAGAATGCCGCCGCTGTTCATGGTGATGGCGACCCAGAACCCGATTGAACAAGAAGGCACATATCCCTTGCCCGAGGCCCAGATGGACCGTTTCCTGATGCACGTCCTGATCACCTATCCCCCGGTCGAGGACGAGGTCGAGGTGATCCGCCTGGTGCGCAGCGAAGAGGCCCGCGCCACCGCGCAGTCGGGGGGCAAATCGAAGAAAAAGGTCACGATCTCTCAGGATGTGGTCTTCGACGCCCGGCGCGAGATCGTGGCGATCCATGTCTCGGACGCGATGGATCGCTACATGGCCGATATCGTGAATGCGACCCGGTTTCCCGACGCTTTCGGTCCCGACCTGAAGCGTTGGATCGAGGTCGGCGCCAGCCCGCGCGCCTCGCTCGCGCTGGACAAATGCGGGCGGACCCATGCGTGGTTGAACGGGCGCGATTACGTCGACCCGGTCGATATCCGCGCCATCGCACCGGATGTGCTGCGCCACCGTCTGGGCCTGACCTATGAGGCGCAGGGCGAAGGTGTCACCCCCGACCGCGTGGTCGAGGAGCTTTTGTCCCAGGTCGCGTTGACATGAGCATCGCGGGCTGATGGATCGGGCCGCGCGCATAAGGACAGGCACCTTTCCCGCCAGTCCCGATGATCCTGCAGCCGACCATCGTGTGTCGGTCAGCCTGGCACATCTGCGCCAGCTTGAGGGGCGTGCGCGCTCGTTGTCCTTCCTGCCGCGCCAGCCCGTCGGCAGCGCGTTGAACGGCCGTCACGCCTCGCGGATGCGGGGGCGGGGGCTGAATTTCGAAGAGTTGCGCGAATACCTGCCTTCGGATGACGTGCGCTCGATCGACTGGAAGGTCACGGCGCGCACTGGCAAGGCCCATGTGCGTGTTTTCACCGAGGAACTGGACCGCCCGACCCTGATTGTCGTGGACCAGCGCATGTCGATGTTCTTCGGCTCGCTCCACATGATGAAATCCGTGACCGCGGCGGAATGCGCGGCGCTGGCCGCCTATCGCATTCTCGATCAGGGCGACCGGGTCGGCGGGATCGTCTTTGGCGACACCCATATCGCCGAGATCCGCCCCCAGCGCAGCCGCGTCGCGCTGAACCGCTTTCTGACCGCAATCGCGGATGCCAACAGCCTGCTCAGGGCCGATGCACCCAATGTCGCCCCGATGAGCCTGAACCAGGTCCTGCAGTCGGTGCGCCGGATCGCACCACGCAATCACCTGATCCTTGTGTTTTCCGACTTCGACGTGATCGACGGCCTGACGCACAAGCTGATTTCTGCCCTGTCGCGCAAGAATGACCTTGTGCTTGGACTGGTCTCGGATCCGATGGCGGACGAGATCCCGCAAGGGCTGCGCATGGTGATCTCTGACGGCGTCATGCAGGCCGAAATCAACACCGGCGACAAGGAGATGCACCGCGACTTAACGGATATGGCGCGGGGGCGTCTGGCCACGGTGCATGACTGGCAGCGCAGTCTGGGCGTGCCGGTCCTGCCCCTGTCGACGACCGAGGACAGCCTGCCGCAGATGCGCCGCCTGATGGGGCTTGGGCCGGTATGAGCAACCAGACCAAAGACGCCCCGGTCACGCTGGCCGACCTTATCGACCAGCTGGTTCCTCCAGCTGAGCCACCGGCGATTTCGATGGTGCCGCAGACGGCAGGCTGGGCGGTGCTTGGCGCGGCGGTTCTCGTTGCTCTGGCCTATGGCGGCTGGCGTTGGCTGGCCCATCGTCGCGAAAACGCCTATCGGCGGCACGGGCTGGCCGCACTTGCTGACGCGGGCAATGATCCCGGCCGGATCGCAGAGGCCCTGCGGCGCACCGCGCTGTCGGGCTTTCCCCGAACAGAGGTCGCCAGCCTGTCGGGCGACGACTGGTTGCGGTTTCTCGACAGAACCGGCGGGTTTCCCGCAGAACCGGGCCGCCTTGTAACCCAAAGCCCGTATCGTGCGCCCGTTGACGCGCCGCCCCCGGACGTGACCGCCTTGCGCGAGGCCGCGGCAAACTGGATCAAGCACCATCGACGCGAGGGGGTGGCATGATCTCTTTCGCCGCGCCCTGGGCCTTGGTCCTCTTGCCGCTGCCATTCGTGGTGTGGCGGTTCTTTGCTCCCCGGCGCGAACGCGTCCCGGCGCTGCGCTTTCCCTTCTTCCGCCAGATCGTGACGGTCGGTCAGGTCGAGGCGGCGGCGGGGTCGGTCATCCTGCGCCGCACGCGGTTGCAGATGGCGGTTGCGGTGCTGGTTTGGGCGATGCTTGTCGTGGCGCTCACGCAGCCCGCCCGCCTTGGCGCGCCGGTAGAACTGACCAAGTCAGCACGCGACGTTGTGCTGGCCATCGACATCTCGGGTTCGATGGACACGGTCGATTTCGAGACCGCCTCTGGCGAGCGGCTGCAACGCCTGCAAGCTGTCAAAAACGTGGTTGGCGAATTTGTCGCCAACCGGTCCGGCGACCGGGTGGCGTTGATTGTCTTTGGTACCCGCGCCTTCCTGCAGGCGCCCCTGACCGCCGACCTGACCACGATCGAGGACCTGCTGAACCAGACCGAAGTGGGGATGGCCGGGCCGCATACTGCCATCGGAGACGCCATTGGCCTTGGCATCCGCACCTTCGAAGTCAGTGAGGTTGACCAGCGGCTGATGATCCTTCTGTCAGATGGCGCTGACACCGGCAGCCGGATGAGCCCGCTCAACGCTGCCGAGATCGCGGCCTCGAAAGGGGTGGAGATCCACACTGTCGCGGTGGGTGACCCGGCCGGGGCAGGCGAAAACCGGGTTGATGTGGCCGCGCTGGAAGGGATCGCGCAGCGGACCGGGGGCGGTTCCTTCTTTGCCTCCGACGTGGCGGGGTTGGCCGACGTCTATGACCGCATCGACGCGTTGACACCCCGGCTGGTCGAGACGGTCAGCTATCGTCCCAAGACCGCATTGGCGGGCTGGTTCCTTGCGGTGGCTGCGGTGCTGGGGCTGCTGGCGATGACTGTCCTGACCTATGGCCGTATCCGGCAGGGGGATGCGGCATGAACGAGGCCATCCTCACCGATCTGGCCCTGGCGCTTGAGGCGTTTCATTTCCTGCGGCCTTGGCTGTTGCTGCTGGTGCTGCCTCTGGTCGTTCTGTGGTGGCTCAATCGCCGTGCCGCGACGAAAGAGGATGCCGATATGCCCGGTCTTGCGCCGCATCTGCGCGACGCGCTTCTGGTCGGTGACCGGGGACGGGGCAGGATTTTGGCCATCGACCATGCGACGGCGGTTCTGCTGTGCTGCGTGATCGGCGCTGCGGGGCCAAGCTGGACCCGGCAGGTCGACCCGTTTCTTGCCCAGACCGGCCCCTTGGTGATTGCGCTGGAAGTGACGCCCTCGATGACCGCGCCCGACCTGCCGCCCAGCCGACTGGAGCGGGCAAAGTTCAAAATCCGCGACCTTCTGGCGCTGCGCAATGGCGGGCGCACGGCGCTGGTTGCCTATGCCGGAACCGCGCATCGCGTGCTGCCTCTGACCGAGGATCCGGACGTGATCCTGCCCTATCTCGAAGGGCTGACGCCCGAGATCATGCCGCAAGAGGGCAACAACGCCACGGTTGCACTCGATCTTGCCGCGACGATCCTGGAAACCGAAACCGCCGGTGCGATCCTGTTCGTGACCGATGGGATCGAGACGGTGGACCTTGCCGCCTTGAACGGGGCAGGTGGGGCTGAAACGGTCGCGGTGCTGGCCATGCTGCCCGACGGGGTCGACGACCGTGGACTGGACCAGTTGGGCAGCCGCCCGGTTGTGCGCGCGACGCCGGACAATGCCGATATCGACCGCCTGGACCGATTGTTGAACGCCGACTATCGTCGAGCGCTGTTGCAGGATTCCGACCAGCCGTGGGAGGACCGAGGCTGGTGGCTGGCGATCCCCGCGGCGCTTCTGGCGCTGTTCTGGTTCCGGCAGGGTTGGACCATGCGCTGGTCGGCGCTTTTGCTGGCGCTGTCCATAATCCCCGCTGCCCCGGACAAGGCGCGGGCCGATGGGATTGCCGATTGGTTCCTGACCCCGGATCAGCAGGGATATCTTGCCTATCGCGGCAAGGATTTCAGCCGCGCGGCCGACCTTTTTGCCGATCCCATGTGGAAAGCCTATGCGCTTTACCGTTCAGGGCGCTACGAAGAGGCGATCGAGGTTGCCAGCCGGCTCGACACGCCCGAGGCCGCGTTTTTGCAGGGCAATGCCCATATCCGGTTCCGCCAATACCGTGACGGGGTCCGCGCCTTTGAAGTCGCGCTGGACCGTGACCCGGATTTCCCCGGTGCGGCGGAGAACCTTGAGCTTGCCCGCGAGATCGTCGCCTATGTCGAGGATGCGCGCGAAGCGTCCGATACCGGCGAGGAACGCGGCATCGGCGCTGACGACGTGGTCTTTGACAACGAGGAAGGCCGAGGGGCGGAAACCCAAACTGACCGTCAGCCACGGGGCGACGACCAGATACTTACAACCGAGCAATGGATGAACACCGTCGACACCAGCACCGGCGATTTCCTGCGCTCTCGCTTCCTGTTCGAGTCGGTCAACAACGCGGGTGCATCAGGGGGGCAGGGGGAATGATCCGCGTCCTTGCCCTGATATTTGCCTTTTGCGTCGCGACTGGCCTTGCGGCGCAGGAGACCGTGCGACCCGAGGTCCGGGTCGAGCTGTCAGAGTCCGAGACCATCCCCGGTCAGGCCGTTGATTTGCGTGTCACCATTCTTGTGCCGACATGGATGACCCAACCGGTCGTTTTTCCCAGTTTCGAACTGATCAACATGATCGTGCGCCTGCCCGACCGGGCCACGACCCCGGTGACCGAACAGGTCGGCGGAGTCGCCTGGTCCGGGGTATCGCGGCGCTATCAGGTGTCGCCCATGGTGCCGGGACGCTTTGTCTTTCCCGAGCAAGAGGCACTTGTCACCTGGGCCGACCCCGAGACCAACCAACCCCGCGAAGACCGGGTCACTATCAGTTCGGTCGAACTGCTGGGCAAAGTGCCGGCAGGGGCCGAGGGGCTGGACCCGTTTCTTGCTGCGACCGGGCTGACCCTGACCCAGACCATCGAGGGTGCCGAAGCGCCGCTGTTGCCGGGCGACAGCGTCACCCGCAAACTTGTGGCCAAGGTAGAAGGCACGTCTCCTGTCTTTCTGCCTCCGCTGCTGAAGCCGGAACAGATCGAGGGCGTATCGATCTACCCGTCCGAACCCGTGCTTGAGGAAAAGGTTCAGCGCGGCGAGATCAGTGGCAGCCGCACCGAAAGCGTGACTTACCTGGCGCAATCCGGTGGCGGCGGGCAGGCGGATGCGGTTTCGATCCAATGGTTCAACCTCGACACCGGCAAGATCGAGACGGCGGTGGTTGATGCGGTCCCGCTGGCGGTCGATGCGCCTTTTGCCAGCGACCGATCCCGCCTGTCGCCCCAAATCCTGGTGCTTTTGGGGGGTGGGGCGCTTGTGCTGATTGCAGTTTTGCTTCTCCTGCGCCGTGTCATATGTCGGCGCGTGGTCGAATGGCAGGCAGTTCGCAGGGCGCGCTACATGGCCTCGTCCCGGTTTGGCCGCGACAAGGCGCTTGCCGCGTGCAAGGGGCGTGACCTTGCCGGGGTAATGGCCGGGCTGGACCTGATCACGGCGCGCGCCGTAACAATCGACGCGACTTCCCAGGCACGGGTGCGCAACGCGCTGACCGCTCTTGGGGCCGCAACCTATGGCGACGGGGCTGGCGATCAGAACGCCGCATGGGGCGCGCTTGAACAGGCCATCCGCGGCCTGAAGATTGACATGCCAGCGAAAACCCGCGCGGATGGGCTTGCGCCTTTGAACCCGGTCCAACACGACAACAAGAGCTTTTCATGATCCGCGTCCTTGCCATGCTTGCCGTTCTCATGACCGACATCATCTTCCCCGCCGCCGCACAAGAAGCGCGGCCCGGGCAGTCGGGGGCAGGATATGTCGGTTCCGAAACCTGTATCGCTTGCCACGAAAAGGCGGGCGCGGCCTGGACGCAGTCGCATCACGCCAAGGCCTGGACCAAGGCCAGCGCCTCCAATGTGCTGGCCGATTTCAACGGCACCGACTATGCCCATGACGGGGTGTTTTATCAGTTTTCCGAAGCTGACGGGCAATACAGTGTCCGCATCATCGGAGCCGATGGTACGGTCAACGAATATGTAGTTCATTCCGTCGTCGGCATCGCGCCCCTGCAGCAATACCTGATCGAGACCGAGCCGGGGCGGTTGCAAAGCTTCGACGTGGTCTGGGACGTCGAGAAGGGCGGGTGGTTCCACCTCTATCCCGATCAATCCCTGCCGCCGGACGACGGTTTGCACTGGTCCGGCCCATACAAGAACTGGAATGCCCGCTGCGCCGAGTGCCATGCCACCGGGTTCCAGAAACGCTATTCCCCGGCGCGTGACACTTACGCGTCATCCCAGGCCGAGATCGGGGTCGGCTGCGAAGCCTGTCATGGCCCCGGATCCGAGCATGTGGACTGGACCAAAACCAGTTTGCCCGCGCCCAAGGGCTACGGGTTCTCGATGGATTTCGCCAGTGCCGGGACGCAAGAAACAATCGCGCAATGCGCCGGTTGCCACTCGCGGCGCGAACCATTTGGTGCCGGCAACCCGGTGCCCGGCACCCCCTTTGACGATGCCTATGGCCTCGCCATCCTGAGACCCGGCCTCTACCACGCCGATGGTCAGATTCTGGACGAGGTCTATGTCCACGGATCTTTCCTGCAATCGAAAATGTATGCCAAAGGGGTGGGTTGCATGGATTGCCACGATGCCCACAGCGGCGCACCCAAGGCCGAGGACAACACGGTCTGCACGCAATGCCACTCACCCGCAGGAAACCCGGATTTCACCAGCCTGACGTTGAAAGACTATGACAGCGCCGACCACCATTTCCACCCGAAAGGGTCGATCGGGGCCGAGTGCAAAAGCTGCCACATGATCGAGCGGGTCTATATGGGCAACGACGGGCGGCGCGACCACAGTTTCCGCATCCCGCGCCCGGACCTGTCGGTGGAGCTGGGCACGCCGAATGCCTGCAATGACTGCCACGATGACAAAGGCGCGGAATGGGCCGCTGCCGAGATCGCCAAACGCTATCCAAACGCGGCCAAACGGCCGCATTTCGGCCGGGCGCTGGCGGCAGGGCGCGCAGACCCGGTGGCCGCACGCGATCCGCTTCTGGCGCTGTCGCTGGATGGAGATATGCCGGGGATTGCCCGCGCAACCGCGCTGTGGCTGCTGTCGCAGGTGCCGCACAAGGAGGTTGCGGACACAGTCGCGCCTTTGTTGCGGGACGCTGACCCGCTGGTGCGGGCGGGGGCGATCTCGGTCCAGCGTGGCGCGATGCCCGAGGTGCGCGCACAGCGAATGGGCAAGCTTCTCGACGATCCGCTTCGAATGGTGCGGATCGAGGCGGCCAAGACATTTCTCGATGCCCCCGCCGACCGGCTGACCGTGAACACCAAGGCCTCGCTGCAAAAAGCGATGGCAGAATGGCGTGCCACGCTTCAGGCGCGGGCCGATTTCCCCGAAACGCACATGGTTCTGGGCGGCATGGCGCTGACGATGCGCAACACACGGGCGGCCGAGGGCGCGTTTCGACAGGTGGTCCGCATGGATCCCCAGCGCGAAGATGCCTGGGTCATGCTGGCCCGGATCGCGATGGTGGCCGAGGGCCGCGACAAGGCGACGTCGGTGATTGATGAGGCGATGGCGATCCTGCCCGACAGCGCGGCCCTGGCCGAGGTCCGCGCGCAGGTCGCGGCGAACTGACCCTAACGACGCGGTGCAAGCCCCGCGTTCTGCTTCAATCGGCGCAGCACGACATTGGTCTGGGCGCTGTCGACGGCGGGCAGCCGAAACAGCGTGTCCTCAAGAAAGCGGTTATAGGCGGCGATGTCCGGCACCACCACGCGCAGGTGATAATCGGCCTGTCCCGTTGTAGCGAAACACTCGATCACTTCCGGGCACTTCCCGATCACCTCGATGAATTCGTCCAGCTTCTCGCGGTCATGGCGCGTTAGTTGCACATGCACGATGGCCTGAAATCCTAACCCGGCAATCTCAGGCTCGACCACCGCACCATAGCGCGAAATCAGCCCAGCCTCTTCAAAGGTCCGCACCCGCCGCCAGCAAGACGAGGCCGACATACCCGCCTTTTCTGCAAGCTCTGCATTGGAAATGCGGCAATCCCGCTGCAACAGGGACAATAGGGTCCAATCTCTCTGGTCCAGTCGCATTTTCGGAAATGCCTTTCATCTTTGTGGCTTCGTTTGACAAGAATACCCGAAAATGGCGCGATAACCACGGTAAATTGGTCAGATTTTGCAGCTTGTGCGTCGTACCATTTCACTCTCGGGAGGAACGAGGCGCGCCATGACCAAAACGTCACACGATTTCACCACCTATCAATTGGAAGACCGCTATACCCGCACCTCGGGCCGCGTTTTTCTGACCGGCACGCAGGCGCTGGTTCGGATCATGCTGGACCAGGCGCGCCGGGACCGGGCAGCGGGGCTGAACACCGCTGGTTTCGTCTCGGGCTATCGTGGCTCTCCTTTGGGCGGTCTGGACCTTGAGCTTTGGCGCGCCCGCGATCTGACACAAGAGCATCGGATCGAGTTCATGCCGGCTGTGAACGAAGACCTTGGCGCCACGGCCGTTCTGGGCGCGCAACAAGCCAGCCTTGACCCCCACGCGCAGGTCGAAGGCGTGTTTTCCATGTGGTATGGCAAGGGGCCGGGGGTGGACCGCTCGGGCGATGCGCTGAAACACGGCAATGCCTATGGCAGCGCCCCCAAAGGCGGTGTGCTGGTGGTCGCGGGCGATGACCATGGCTGTGTCTCGTCGTCGATGCCCCATCAATCCGACGTCGCCTTCATGTCGTGGTTCATGCCGACGCTGAACCCGTCAAATGTGGCCGAGTATCTTGAGTATGGCGCCTATGGGCTGGCCCTCAGCCGGTTTTCCGGCACATGGGTCGGGTTCAAGGCCGTCTCGGAAACGGTCGAATCCGGCATGTCGGTGGACCTGCCCGAGGACCGCGCGTTCATTCATCCCGAAATCAAGCTGCCCCCCGGTGGGCTGCACGTCCGCCACGCCGACCTGCCCAGCCCCGAGATCGAAACCCGGATCGGTTTCAAGCTGGACGCGGTCGAGGCTTTTGTCGAAGCCAACCCCATTGACCGGCATATCTATGAAATCCCCAATGCCCGCTATGGCATTGTGACCACCGGCAAGGGCCATCTCGACCTGATGGAAGCGCTGCGCCTTCTGGGGCTGGATGAGACCGCCTGCCGTCGTTTGGGGATCGACATCTACAAGGTCGGCATGGTCTGGCCTCTGGCCCGGCGCGATGCTCTGGACTTCGTGCAGGGCAAGGAAGAGGTGTTGGTGATCGAAGAAAAGCGCGGCATCATCGAAAGCCAGTTCAAGGAGTATTTCTATGACTGGCCCGGCGCCAAGCCGAAAAAGATGGTGGGCAAACACCGCGCCGCAGGGGACCCGCTGCTGCCATGGACGGGTGAGTTCAGCCCCCTGCAACTGGTTCCTGTTGTCGCCGAACGGCTGCATGCGTTTTTCCCGGAGGAAAATCTGCTTGAAAAGGCGGCACAACTGACGGCGACCAAACCCCCTGTCCTGAAGGTCGACGGCGCGACCCGCACGCCCTATTTCTGCTCGGGATGCCCGCACAATACCTCGACCAAAGTGCCCGAGGGCTCAAAGGCGGCCAGCGGCATCGGCTGTCATGTGATGGCAAGCTGGATGGACCGAGAGACGGTCGGTTATGCCCAAATGGGCGGCGAGGGCGTGCCGTGGGTGGTGGCGTCGAAGTTCAATGGCGGCAAGCACATTTTCCAGAACCTCGGCGAAGGCACGTGGTATCATTCCGGGTCGCTGGCGATCCGTCAGGCGGTCGCCGCCAACACAAACATCACCTACAAGATCCTCTATAACGATGCGGTTGCGATGACCGGCGGCCAGCCCGTCGACGGCCCGGTCTCGGTCGCAGGCATCGCCCAGACCTGCCGCGCCGAGGGGGTAGAGCGGATCGCGCTGGTGTCCGACGATGCAGGCAAGTTCAACCGCGCCGATTTCCCCATCGGCACCTCGTTCCACGACCGCGCCGAGATGGATGCGGTGCAGCGCGAACTGCGCGAAATCAAGGGCGTCACGGCCCTGATCTATGAACAGACTTGCGCCACCGAGAAACGCCGCCGCCGCAAACGCGGCAAGATGGATGATCCGCCACGTTTTGCCGTGATCAATGAACTGGTCTGCGAAGGCTGCGGCGACTGTTCGGTTGAATCGAACTGCCTGTCCGTCGAACCCGTCGAAACGGAATTCGGCCGCAAACGCCGTGTGAACCTTTCGAACTGCAACAAGGATTTCTCGTGTCTCAACGGGTTCTGTCCGTCCTTTGTCACGGTCGAGAACGCAAGCCGCCGCAAACGGCAGAGCGCCGACATCGATGTGCCCGCGCTACTGGCCGGATTGCCCGCGCCTGAACTGCCGTCGCTGTCCGAGCCGTTTGACCTTCTGGTGACCGGGGTGGGCGGTACCGGGGTTGTGACGGTTGGCGCACTTGTCACCATGGCGGCACATCTCGAGGGGCGGGGGGCGTCCGTGCTTGACTTCACCGGGTTCGCGCAGAAATTCGGTACGGTTCTCAGCTTCATTCGGCTGGGCGAGACACCCGGCGCGATCCATCAGGTGCGGATTGATCAGGGACACGCGGATGCGGTGATTGGCTGTGACATCGTCGTGTCGTCCTCTCCCAAGGCATCGGTGCATTATCGCCCCGGCACACGCATGGTGCTGAACCGCGCCGAGATGCCGACCGGGGATGTTGTGCTGCACCGCGATGCCGACCTTGCGGTTGCCGCGCGAGAGCAGGTGATCCGCGATGCGGTCGGGGCCGAAAACGTCCTTGGTTTCGATGCAAACAAGGCCGCCGAGACCCTTCTCGGCGACAGCGTCTTTGCCAATGTGCTGATGCTGGGGATCGCCTGGCAGCAGGGGCTGGTGCCGGTCAGCGAGGCGGCGCTGAAACAGGCGATCCTGCTGAACGGCGTGGCAGTCGAAAAGAACGCCCGCGCGTTTGATCTCGGGCGCGGTCCGGCGGCGACCCCTGAGGCGGTGCGACTGAACGATGACCGACCGGACCCAATGAAAGCGGCGGACATCGTCGCGCGCCGTGCCGAGTTTCTGACCAGCTATCAGGATGACGCATATGCCAGGCGCTACAAGCAGGCCATCGACGGTTTTTCCACCGGACTGCCTGCGGACGTGTCCGAGGAATTCACCTCGCTTGCCGCGAAATCACTGTTCAAGTTGATGGCCTACAAAGACGAATACGAGGTCGCGCGACTGCACACGGACGCGGGGTTTGAGGAAAAGTTGAACCAGATGTTCGAGCCGGGCTTTACCGTCAAATACCACATGGCGCCGCCCCTGCTGTCTCCGGGCCGCGATGGGCGCGGACGGCCGATGAAACGCGCCTTCGGGGGCTGGATGGCCGCAGCGATGCGGCGACTTGCCAGGTTGAAACGCCTGCGTGGAACCGCGCTGGATCCGTTCGGCTATACGGCGGAACGCCGGATGGAACGCGACCTGATCAACTGGTTCGAAGCCGGGCTGCAACGGCTTGGCGGCAAGGTCACGAACGAAAACGCCAGCGACGTGCGCGCATTCCTGTCCGCACCGCTTGAGATGCGCGGCTATGGGCCAGTGAAAGACGAGGCGGTCAGGAAACACCGCCCCTTGGCCGACGCCGCGCTGACCCGTGCGATGGGCTAGAGCAGGCCGCGCGCCGCGAGGTTTCGCATCAGGTGGCTGACACCAAAAGTCCATTCGGCGCATTCGGTCGACAGGCGCACGGTATTGCGCAATGTGCCCAACCCGGCGGACGTGATCTCGACCACATCTCCGACCTTGTGGGTGAAGCCTTCACCCGGCACATCCCGGTCCTGCGTCGGTGCGAACAGCGTGCCCAGGAACAGGACCAGCCCGTCAGGGTATTGATGGTGCCGCCCTATGGTCTGCGTAACCAGGTCTTCGGGGCCACGGCTGATTTCCTTCATCGACGAATGGCCTTTCAGGACAAACCCGTCCTCACCTGTCACCGTCAGGTCCAGTTCCGCGGCACGCACGTCGTTCAGGCTGAATGATTTGTCGAACAGCCGGATCATCGGCCCGATGGCGCAGGATGCATTGTTGTCCTTGGCCTTGGACAACAACAGCGCGGAGCGCCCTTCGACGTCGCGCAGGTTGACGTCATTGCCCAGCGTTGCGCCCACGATCCGGCCTTTTGAAGACACGGCCAGCACGATCTCGGGTTCGGGGTTGTTCCAGTTGGAAATCGGGTGCAGCCCGACCTCGGCATTTGGTCCCATCGCCGACAGAACCTGCGCCTTCGAGAACACTTCGGCATCCGGGCCGATTCCGACCTCAAGATATTGCGACCACAGCCCTTCCTTGATCAGCGCTTCCTTGACGCGCGCGGCTTCCTCCGATCCGGCCTCGATATCGCGCAGCGACTCGCCGATGGTGGCACCAACGCGGGCGCGGATGGTTTCGGCAAGCTGTGGATCGCCCGACGCGCGTTCCTCGATCACGCGTTCCACCATGGAACTGGCGAAGGTGACGCCACAGGCTTTGACAGCCTGCAAATCGCAGGGTGCAAGAAAGTGAACCTGATCGGGGTGGGGGGCGTTGGCCGCGATCTGGTCAATCTGTCCAAGATCGGTTCCCGCGGCGTCTGTGACATAGCGAACAGGATCATCCATTTCGCAAATATCGCGCACAAGCGGTGTGGCTTTTGTGGTGATATCCAGAACCCGCCCGTCGCGAAGCGTGACGACGGCAGGGCCTTGCGCTGACGGCAGCCAGACCCGGCCCAGAAACACGCCATTGACCTCGGCGTCCGTGAAAAAGCTCATCCCCAACCTCCCTGATTTGCGGCTTGCCCGGGCGACTCGGCCCGTGAAACTGGCGTCACGTTAGAGAAGGCTTTGCAATTTGTCCAACAATCGGACAATGTGACAAAGAATTTACGAATCGACGCGCCCGACACCCATGACCGATTTCCCGGATATCCGCCGCGAGGGGTACCTGCCCGACCGCATTGCCGCCGAAATCATGGCGCAGGTTGATGACGGCCGTTTGAAGCCCGGTGATTACCTGCCCACAGAAACCCAGCTTGCCGACGCGTTCGGCGTCAGCCGCAACGTCGTCCGAGAGGCTATCGCCCGGTTGCGTGCCGATGGGGTCATCAAATCCAAACAGGGCAAGGGTGCCTGCATCCTTCCCCCCAGTGAACGCGCAACTTTCCGCATCGATCCGGTGCAACTCAACGAGGCGGGCAACCTGTCAGACCTGTTCGAACTCAGGCGGACGCTGGAAGTTGAAGCCGCGGGTCTTGCCGCCGAGCGCCGGAGCAAGGGCGACCTTGAGCGGATGCGTGTCGCTATGGAGCAGATGGAAGGCACAGGCAGCTATGACGATGCGCGTATCGAAGCGGACGCTGCCTTTCACCGCGCGATCGGGGCGGCAAGTCGCAATACCTATCTGGCGGCAATCGTCGATTACATCTCGGGAAGGGTCAAGGAAACCACGCGGCAGACCGGTCAGGTCTATCAGGGCGATGACCTTCTTGACGTGTCCCTGTCAGAACACAGCACGATCTTTGCGGCCATCGAACAAGGCGATGCCAGCGGTGCGCGGGCGGCTATGGCTCAGCATGTCGCCGAAGCCGCCCGACGTCTGGGCCTGACCCTGAACGCGTCACCTTGAGCAACAGAATGCGGGGTCGGATGACCCCTTCGGAAAACACGAATGAAAGGACGATCAAAATGCTGAAAGGCACACATCTGATTGCGGGTGAATGGGTCGGAACCGACCAAACATTTGCCAACGAACCGGTCTCTGGCGATGTCGACAAGTTTTCGGTTGGTACGGTTGAGCTGGTCAACCGCGCCTGCGAAGCGGCAGAAGAGGCGTTCTGGTCCTATGGCTACTCGACCCGCGCCGAGCGCGCGGCATTCCTGCGGGCCATTGCCGACGAGATTGACGCGCGTGGCGACGCGATTACGGCGCAAGGGGTCAAGGAAACCGGCCTGCCCGAGGCGCGTCTGGTGGGAGAACGTGGCCGCACCACCGGCCAGTTGAAACTGTTTGCCGACCATATCGAGGCCGGCGACTATCTTGATCGCCGCCACGATCAGGCGTTGCCCGACCGCGCGCCCCTGCCGCGTCCTGATATTCGCCTGATGCAACGCCCTGTCGGTCCTGTTGCCGTCTTTGGCGCGTCGAACTTTCCGCTGGCCTTCTCGACTGCTGGTGGCGACACGGCGGCGGCGCTGGCGGCAGGCTGCCCGGTGGTGGTCAAGGGCCACTCGGCCCATCCGGGCGTCAGCGACCTTGTTGCCCAGGCCATCGATGCTGCGATCAAATCCTGCGGCATCCATCCTGGCGTCTTCAGCCAGATTCAGGGCGGCAACCGCGCCGTAGGTCAGGCCGTGGTGCAGCACCCGCTGATCAAGGCCGTAGGCTTTACCGGCTCGCTGGGCGGTGGCCGCGCGCTGTTTGACCTTTGTGCTCAACGCCCCGAGCCGATCCCCTTCTTCGGCGAGCTTGGTTCGGTCAACCCGATGTTCATCCTCGACGCGGCGCTGGCCGCGCGCGGCGGCGAAATCGCGGCGGGGTGGGCCGGATCGCTGACCATGGGGGCAGGGCAGTTCTGCACCAACCCCGGTATTGCCGTCGTGACCAAGGGGCCAGAAGCGGAGGCTTTCACCGAAGCCGCCCGCGCAGCACTTGAACCGATCGGGGCGCAGGTCATGCTGACCGGCGGTATCGCGTCGGCCTATCATCAGGGACGTGACCGGGTGGCGGCGACGGCCGGGGTGCAGGAAGTTCTGACCTCGACCTGCGATCTGCGCAATGCCACACCCTATCTGTTTGCCACGAGCGGCAAGGAATGGCTGGCAAATGAAACCCTGGGCGAAGAGGTCTTTGGCCCGCTGGGTCTGATTGTGGTGGTCGAGGATGATGCCGAACGCATGGCGGTGGCGAAATCCCTGCATGGGCAGCTGACCTGCACCCTGCACATGGACGAAGGTGACACCGATGCCGCGCGCGCGCTCATGCCCGTTCTGGAACGCAAGGCCGGGCGGGTCCTGGCCAATGGATTCCCGACCGGGGTCGAAGTGTGTGATGCCATGGTGCATGGCGGGCCATACCCCGCTTCGACCAACTTCGGTGCCACATCGGTCGGCACCATGTCGATCCGGCGTTTCCTGCGTCCTGTCAGCTATCAGAACATCCCCGGGTCCGTTCTGCCGGACGATCTTGTTTGATCTGACAACTTGACCGGGCCGCAAGTGGCCCGGTTGCCGAGACCTGAGGCGGCCGATTTGACAGGCCGCCTCTGCCCAACGCACAGTGGTCGAAACAGGCAAGTGTTGTTGGGGGCGGGCGTTTGGCGGGACCTGAAAGTGGCGGTGGATCCGTGTTCCGCGGGATTGCCGATACCCTGTTCCTAAGGATCGCTTCCGCCTTGATCCTGCTGGCATACTGGCGCGCCACCTGGAAATTCATTCGCCGCCTGCACCGCCTGCCAAACCTTGTCTTCCCCAGTAGCTACAATGACAAGGTGTTCTGGCGCAAATTCCTTGACCACAACCCCGATTGGCGCGTGTTCAACGACAAGCTGCAGGTGCGTGACCGGGTGGCCGAAACCTGCCCGGATCTGCCTTCGGCCCCGATCCTTTGGAGCGGCTCAGACCCCGCCGCAATTCCTGACACAGTTCTAGCTGCGCCTGCCCTGATCAAGACGAACCACGGGTCGGGCTATAACATCTTCTATGACGGGCATAGCCCCACCCGCCCCGAGATCGAGACCCAGCTGACAGCATGGCTGTCTGAGACTTTCGGGACATGGATGGGTGAGTGGGGGTATTGGCACATCCGGCCGCAGATCCTGATCGAGGCGCGATTGACCACTCGCAATGGCGGGCCACCGGCCAATATCAATGTTCACGCCTGTGACGGGAAAGTCGTCTTCGTCGGCGTCTACCTCGGTTCCAAGGACACGTCCCGGCAACTCAGCTTCTTCACGTCAGACGGGCAGCGGCTGCCCTTCACGACCAAGGGCGGAACCCCGCCAATCGACCCCGGCTGGATACCCGGCGGTGATTTTCACCGCGCAGTAGAGGCCGCTTGCCGATTGTCTCGCGGGGTCGATTATCTGCGCTGTGATTTCATGGCCGCAGATGGCGTGATCTATTTCAACGAACTGACCACATATCCCGGCAGCGGCTGCTTGCGCTTCAGCGATCCAGACGCGGTCAGCCTGCTGATGAAGGAATGGGACATCCGCAAGTCATGGTTCCTGCGCACTCCGCAATCCGGCTGGCGCGAGGTGTGGCGGCGGGCGCTGAGCCGCCGGCTGGCCGCGCGGTCTCAGTAGCCATCAAACAGCACGGTCGAGATATAGCGTTCGGCAAATGAGGGCACGATCGCGACGATGGTCTTTCCGGCCATCTCGTCCCGCTTTGCAATTTGCATTCCAGACCAGATCGCCGCGCCCGATGATATGCCGACCGCGATCCCCTCGGTTTTGGCTATATGGCGCGAGGTGTCCAGCGCATCTTCGTCGCTGACGGCGATGACCTCGTCAATCAGGCTCGTGTCAAGGTTATCGGGCACGAAGCCGCCACCGATGCCTTGTATCGCATGCACCTGATATGTTCCGCCCTTCAGCGCCTGACTTTTCTCGGGTTCCACCGCCACCATCTTCAACGACGGCCTGCGCGGTTTCAGCGCCCGGGCGCAGCCGGTAAAGGTGCCGCCCGTTCCGATCCCTGATACGATCACATCGACTGCCCCCCCGGTGTCATTCCAGATTTCCTCGGCCGTCGTTTCCACATGGATCGCCGGGTTCGCCGGATTGTCGAACTGGCTGGGCCAGACAGAACCGGGAATTTCCTGCAAAAGTTCTTTGACCTTGGCGATCGAAGCCGAAATCCCCGGCTCGCGCGGGGTCAGGATCACCTCGGCGCCGAGGAACTGCAACATCTTGCGGCGTTCGACCGAAAAGGTTTCCGGCATCACCAGGATCAACCGATAACCGCGCTGGGCCGCGACGAAAGCCAGCCCGATGCCGGTATTGCCCGAGGTCGGCTCGATCAGAACCGATCCCGGTCCGATCTTGCCCGCCTGTTCAAGCGCTGTCAGCATGCCAACTGCGGTGCGGTCCTTGACGCTGCACAGGGGGTTGAAATGCTCAAGCTTCAACAACAGGTCACCGAGCAGCCCAAATTCCCGCGTCAGTTTCGGAACGCGCACCAGCGGCGTATCCCCGATGGCTTCGACGATGTCGCCATAGATCCGACCACGCCCAGGTTTTGGTTTGTCCCGGTCTTGCGTCATATTCCGCCTTGTTTTCTGATGCTTCCATTGGACTGCCTAAGCGTCCCCGGGTCAACCGTTCGGGTTTTGCACGTGCAGCGATAGATTTCCTTGACCCGGTACACAGGCCGAGGGCAGCTTTGGCGGATTGCCTCACTTGTGATTGCCCCGGAAAGGATCCCCATGCCCCGTCGTTTCGTCGACCTTTCGGTCGCGCTGGAAACCGGTATCGCCAGCGACCCGCCCGTCATGGCGCCCGAGATCACCTATTTCACCCATGATCAGACCGCCGAGCAGGTCATGGCGTTCTTTCCCGGCCTCACGCGTCAGGATCTGCCGGGTGGCGAAGGCTGGGCGATCGAGCGGCTTCAGATCGCGACCCACAATGGCACCCACCTGGACGCGCCCTATCACCACCATTCCACCATGAACAACGGCGACCGCGCGATCACCATCGACGAGGTGCCGCTGGAATGGTGCATGAACCCCGGCGTGAAGCTGGATTTCCGCCATTTCCCGGATGGTTACGTGGTCAGCGCAGAGAACGTCGCGGCCGAGCTTGCGCGTATCGGCCATGACCTTCAACCGCTGGACATCGTAGTGGTGAACACCGCCGCAGGAGCCCGGTATGGCGCCGACGACTATCTTGTCAAAGGCTGTGGAATGGGGCGCGAAGCGACGATGTACCTGCTGGAACGAGGCGTTCGGGTCACCGGCACGGATGCCTGGTCCTGGGACGCGCCTTTTCCGCTGACCGCGCAGGAATATGCCCGTTCAGGGGATCCCTCGATTATCTGGGAAGGGCACCGCGCGTCGATGGAGATCGGGTATTGCCACATGGAAAAGCTGACCAACCTCGACACGCTTCCCCCAACCGGGTTCGAGATTTCGTGCTTTCCCTACAAGATCAAGGGCGCCAGCGCCGGGTTCATTCGCGCCGTGGCGATTTTTCAGGAGTAAGGTTGGCCACCCATGCAGAAAACCATCATCACTTGCGCCATCACCGGCGCGATCCACACCCCCACCATGTCCGACGCTTTGCCGTGGACGCCCGATGACATCGCGACCCAGGCCATTGACGCGGCAAAGGCGGGGGCCGCGATCCTGCACCTTCATGCCCGCAACCCGGAAAACGGCGCGCCATCGGTCACACCCGACCATCTTCTGGACGTGTTGCCGCGCATCCGGGCTGAGACCGACGCGATTGTGAATATCTCGACTGGTGGCGCGATCACGATGGGGGTCGAGGAACGGCTGGCCCCGGCCACGACCTTCTCACCGGAGATGTGTTCGCTGAACATGGGGTCGATTAACTTTTCGATCCACCCGCTGGCAGCGCGTTACCAGTCGTGGAAATTCGACTGGGAAGAACCTTATGTCCAAGGCTCCGAGGGGGGGATCTTCCGCAACTCGTTTGCCGATATCAAACTGGTGGCCCAGACGCTGGGCGGCGATCCGCACCACGCCAAGTTCGAACACGAGTGTTATGACGTCGGCCACCTGCACAACCTCGCCTATTGCCTGCGTCAGGGCATGTTCCGGGCGCCGATTTTCCTGCAGTTTGTCATGGGAATCCTTGGCGGGATTCCGGCCGAGATCGAACATCTTGTCTATATGAAGCGCACCGCCGACCGGCTGTTTGGCACGGATTATCAGTGGTCAGTGCTGGGGGCCGGGGCGCAGCAGATGAAACTTGGCGCTGTGGCCGCGCAGATGGGTGGACATGTGCGCGTTGGACTTGAGGATTCGCTTTTCATCGAACGCGGCGTTCTGGCAAAATCCAACGCCCAGCAGGTCGAGAAGATGGTCTCGATCCTGCACGGTCAGGGCAATACCGTCGCCACCCCGGACGAGGCGCGCACCATGCTGGGGCTGAAGGGGGCGGACAAGGTCAGGTTCTGACAGCCGGGGGTTGATCCTTTCTGCGTAAACCGTAGCATCGGGTGCAACGGACAGCGGGGGCAGTCCGTGGAATAGAAACCCGTGTCCATGATTCTTCGAAAGGTAGACCGATGAACCTCCGATTGATTGCCCTCCCCGCCGCGATGATTGCCGGAATGTCCCTGTCGGGCTGCGATGAATACATCGCGGGCAAGGGCACCCCGCCCGAGATCGCAATGGCCACGAACAACTGCATCTCTGCCGTGGCGGATGCCACCCGAAACGCTGACGTCAGCCTGATCGGAGCGACCCCGATGACCGACGGCACCAGCGTCGAACTGGCCGTGGGCGGCGCCACGGCACCCTGGGCCTGCGACACCGACCTCGCCGGCAATGTGCTGCGGGTTTACGACACCGCAGAAGGTTGAGGGGGCAGGGGGCGGTTGGATGGCTCTTTGGGTCGGGCGGGCGTCAGGACCGTGCCACCTATGACGTGAGCCCTTGCCTGATAGTGTGAACGATCACGCGAAATATTGGCACGCCTCTGCGAAATGCTCTGCACTGCACACGCGCCCAACCAAGGCGATTGCTTGCATTCGCCGATGCCCGGCAGAGTATTACAAAGTAATGCGCGAGAGAGGGACGCCCTTGACCGGGGTTTATGGGGCGCGTTGGTTTCTCCGTTCTCACCAATTCATGATGCCATGCATCATGCACGCGCCCGACCCGCCCCCATGGGCGGGCGCGTTCCGCACCCACCCCTCGGGTCGGGCGCGTGGGTTGAGACTACCGTGAACAATCTGAACCAAGTACGCCATTGACGTATGTGCGCCAATGGCGTATTCTACAGCTAATTTCGGACGCTAGAAGCCGGTAGAAACCAACCAAGAGGCAGAAGTTTAGGTTTCATACAACGAGGATGACATGGAGAATACACTTAGACCAGTCGAGTCAGTTCCATTTCAAGCGACCGAATATCCAATTACGGTTGCTGAGGTTCCTCAGGCATCGGAAATGCTTGATGAGTTACTTGGGGACGAACAGCGCGATGAATTGGTTGACTGCTTGGCATTTCAGCCAGACATCGGAGAGCCGCTAGGTGATTGCTCGAGAGTGAGAACTAATGTTTTTGCTTTCGATACTGTCGGCGGCAAAAGCGAAGTGACGGTCGTGTACTTTTTTCACGACCTGAACATGCCTTTGTACATTCTGGCGGTGTACGAAGGTGAGAAAGAGTTTTCGCCAGACTCGCTGGAGGAAGAAACCATGAACCGCCTAGCTGCCGAGCTTGTTCAGACCAGTATTAAGGACGCCAGAAGAGCGTTTAAGAGCAGTGCCCGAAGTTAATCTCGGGTGGTCAGAAAGAGAGGCAAAGGAGAACGAAAAATGCATGAGATAATTCGGGGAATGGAGCAGGCCCTTGAGCATGCAAAGGGAGCGGACAATGGCACAAAAACTCGCCAAGTCCGCGTTCCTGACAATGTAGATGTCGCTGCGATTAGGCGCAAACTTGGTTTGTCCCAAACCGAGTTCGCCCTTCGCTTTGGCTTCAATCTTGCTAGCCTGCGAAATTGGGAGCAGGGTCGCCGTTTCCCAGACGGTCCCGCGCGCACCCTTTTGAAAGTCATTGATGCTGCCCCAGAAGCAGTAGAAAGCGCTTTGACTGGTTAAACTAGCCATTCTTTTCACTTCATTAGGGCAGGCAGAAGTCTGCCCTATTTTTTTCTCCTCTTCACATTCCCACCCCGCTGACCCGCCCGGCCAGCCGTTGACCGGGACTTCGCTTTTTCACCTGCCGCTTCGACCGCGTATTGTCGGGCCATGGGGTCGTCGGAGACCACCAGATCGACCGCTTCCAGGCGCTTGATCTCGTCCCGAAGGCGGGCGGCTTCCTCGAACTCCAAATTCTCGGCGGCCTTGCGCATGTCCGTCCGCATGCCCTCAAGCACCGCTTCCAGGTTGGCGCCGTGCATCGGTTTGTCGATGGTGGCGGTGACGCGGGACATGTCGGTGTCGCCCTGATAGAGCCCGGCCAGCACGTCCTCGACGTTCTTCTTCACCGTCTCCGGCGTGATGCCGTGTTCCTCGTTATAGGCGATCTGTTTCGCGCGGCGGCGGTCGGTTTCCGCCAGCGCCCGTTCCATCGACCCCGTAATCCGGTCGGCATACATGATGACGCGGCCCTCGGCGTTCCGGGCGGCACGGCCGATGGTCTGGATCAGCGAGGTCTCGGACCGCAGGAACCCTTCCTTGTCGGCATCCAGAATGGCGACCAGACCGCATTCGGGGATATCCAGCCCCTCGCGCAGCAGGTTGATGCCGATCAGCACGTCAAACGCCCCCAGCCGCAGGTCGCGCAGGATTTCGATCCGTTCCAGCGTGTCGATGTCGCTGTGCATGTAGCGGACCTTGATGCCCTGTTCGTGCATGTATTCGGTCAGGTCTTCGGCCATGCGCTTAGTCAGTGTCGTGACCAGCGTGCGGAAGCCCCTGTCGGCCACCTTCCGCACCTCGTCGAGAAGGTCGTCGACCTGCATGTCCACGGGGCGGATTTCAACTTCGGGATCCAGAAGCCCGGTGGGACGGATCACCTGTTCGGTAAAGACGCCGCCGGTGCGTTCAATCTCCCAGTTGCCGGGCGTGGCCGATACAAAGACCGATTGCGGGCGCATGGCGTCCCATTCCTCGAATTTTAGGGGTCTGTTGTCCATGCAGGAGGGCAGGCGGAACCCGTGTTCGGCCAGCGTGAACTTGCGCCGGTGGTCACCGCGATACATGCCGCCGATCTGCGGCACGCTGACATGGGATTCATCGGCGAATACAATGGCATTGTCGGGGATGAACTCGAACAGGGTGGGGGGCGGTTCACCGGGCGCGCGCCCTGTCAGGTAACGCGAATAGTTCTCGATCCCGTTGCAATGGCCGGTGGCTTCCAGCATCTCGATGTCGAAATTGGTGCGCTGTTCCAGCCGCTGGGCTTCCAGCAGCTTGCCTTCGTCGACCAGCTGGTTCAGCCGCAGCTTCAACTCTTCCTTGATCGAGATCACCGCCTGCCGCAGCGTCGGCTTGGGGGTGACATAGTGCGAATTCGCATAGACGCGGATTTTCTCGAACGTGTCGGTCTTTTCACCGGTCAGCGGGTCGAACTCGGTAATCGATTCCAGCTCCTCGCCGAAAAAGGACAGCTTCCATGCGCGGTCCTCAAGGTGAGCGGGGAAGATTTCCAGACTGTCGCCCCGCACCCGGAACGACCCGCGCTGAAACGCCTGATCGTTGCGCTTGTATTGCTGGGCGACGAGGTCGGCCATGACCTGCCGCTGGTCATAGTCCTTGCCGACGATCAGGTCCTGTGTCATGGCCGAATAGGTTTCGACCGACCCGATGCCGTAGATGCAGGAAACCGAGGCCACGATGATCACGTCATCCCGTTCCAGAAGCGCCCGCGTCGCCGAGTGGCGCATGCGGTCGATCTGTTCGTTGATCATCGACTCCTTTTCGATATAGGTGTCGGTGCGCGGGACATAGGCTTCGGGCTGGTAGTAGTCATAGAAACTGACGAAATACTCGACCGCGTTTTCGGGGAAGAAGCCTTTGAACTCTCCATAAAGCTGGGCGGCGAGGGTCTTGTTCGGGGCGAGGATAATGGCTGGGCGCTGGGTTTCCTCGATCACCTTTGCCATGGTGAATGTCTTGCCCGTTCCGGTCGCGCCCAGAAGCACCTGGTCACGTTCGCCGGACAATACGCCACCTGAAAGCTCCTTGATCGCGGTGGGCTGATCCCCGGCGGGTGCGAATTCGGTCTGCATGACAAACCGTTTGCCGCCCTCCAGCTTGGGTCGGGCGGCGCGGGGGTTTTGCATCATTGGAAGGTCTTGAATATCGGTCATGGCAGTCTCCGGGATCAAGAAACAATGTGCCTTTATGAAGGTCGTGTTCAACCCCCGCTGCTGACAGGATCTGTCAGTAAGGTATGGCAAACCATATTTGTCGGGTTCGAATGATTTTGAAGATTCGGTCAAAATTGACGTTAGGTCAGGCTGTCGGCGGGGTGAATTGGTGCGAATGGCTGTCCAATTTGAACGTTTATGCCCTCAATACCCAATATTGGGTAATTTTGTGCCGCGCGCGTATTGCAAAAAGATTCAAATCTTTCCTATCATTTACCAGCAAGCAGCAGAACTTGGTCGTCGAGCAGGCCGCATTTTTTACCCCTCGCTCCCCGTGGTTTGGACGGCAGCCACTGCTGCTTGCGACCTTCCCCTGCTGGATCGGCGTCTGGACGCGCGCTAGATGGCGCCCTGAGGCAATTCGGCGCTTGCCCGGACCGTCAGAATCCCTGATAAAGCGGCAAGTTCAAGGAGGGTGCGCCATGACCGCTCGTATCTATCAGCCTGCTCGTAACGCCATGACCTCGGGTCAGGCGAAAACCCATCATTGGGTGCTTGAATATGACCCGGCCGCGCCGCGCACGGTTGATCCGCTTATGGGCTGGACCGGGTCCAGTGATATGACCTCGCAGGTGCGCCTGCGGTTCAAATCGAAAGAGGCGGCATTGGATTATGCCCGCGAACACGGGATCGAAGCGACGGTGATTGCACCGCACAAACGCAAGCCGAATATCCGGCCCGGCGGCTATGGCGAGAATTTCGCTACCAACCGGCGCGGCCCCTGGACGCACTGAGCGCGACACAAGTCACAGATCAGACCCGTGCCATTGGCGCGGGTTTTTTTTGTCCGCCGTCAGAACCCGGCCGCGTCCAGCTTTGCGTCGACCATGGACTGATAGCTGCCGCCGAACAGACGCAGATGCACCAGCGCGGGCCACAGCTGATAGATTGCGCGACGGCGTTCCCATCCCGGCTCAAGCGCGCCATAGGCCTGCCAGAAGGCCGGGTGGGGCGTGGCAAACAAGGTCAGCATCGCAAGGTCGACCTCGCGGTCGCCGTGATAGCAGGCCGGGTCTATCAGAAATGCTGCGTCGGCGGTGAACAATACGTTCCCCGCCCATAGGTCACCGTGCAACAAGGCGGCTGGCGGGGCCTTTGGCAAAAGGTCGGGCAGCGCGTCAATCAGTGTCTCGGCGCGGCGGGCAAGCGGCGCTGGCAAAGCGAAAAGCGACGGGCGGATCCTTGTGTCGCCCCAGAAGGTCGCCCAGTTGCGATGGCGGGTATTGGGGATCGCGACATCGCCAAAGGCATAGTCCCGGTCCCAGCCGAAACTGTCGCCCAATGCGGAATGAAGATGGCGCAACCCCTCACCAAGCGCGGTCCAGCCCTTGGCATGTGCCTGTGCTTCGGGCAGGAATTCCATCACCAGAACCGTGTCCCGTGCCGCCAGAACGCGAGGCGCCGGAGCGTTGGCAGCGCGGATGTCGCGCAGCATCCTCGCTTCTTCGACAACCAGCGGGCCGGTCTTTGCGACAATGCGGCGGCCATCGGTCAGGGTCAGGCGCTGTACCTGCGACAAGTCCCCGCCGTGCAGCGGTCTGGCCGAGGCCACGCGGACCCCCAACAGGGTTTCGACGGTCTGATGGACCGGGTCAGTCAAGGGTAACGCTCGCGTCGCCCGCCACCATGCCGGGGCCGGTGCGATCAAGGCGCAGGAAGGCAATGGCGCGGTCGCCGGAGCGGGTGAACAGGGTTCCGACTTCCCGGCCTTCGCGGGTGATTGGCGTGCCCGGTTCAGCGGCGCCGGTAACGGTGACGGTGGTGAACCCCTTGCGCAATTCGGTCTTGTGCTTCATCCGCGCTGTGACTTCCTGACCGACGTAACAGCCTTTGCGGAAATCGACGCCGTTCAGCCGCTCGAATCCGGCCTCCAGAATATAGCTGTCCGGGGTCAACTCGGTGCCTGTCTCCGGGATACAACGGGCCACGCGGATCGTATCCCAGTCGGTATCATCGCCAGATTGCGCCGTGTCGCGATAGGCCCGCCAGCCCATGTCGGGATGGCGGGGATCGGCAAACCCGTCGACGGGGGTCTCTCCGGTGCCGCGATGCACAAAAAGGTCCGCCGGGGTGATCTGCACGTCGGCGCGCAGCTTGTACATTGACAGCCGCTGCACCAGCCCGTCGGCAACGGTGGCGTCGACATCCATCAGGATGGCGTCGCCGCGCCGAGACAGGAAGAAATCGGCAAGGAACTTGCCTTGCGGCGTCAGGATCGCGGCATAGACCATGCCGGCGTCCAGTTTCTTGATGTCATTTGTGATCAGACCCTGAAGGAAATCCTCGGCGTCCATTCCGGTGATCAGGAAGGTCTTGCGTTCGCTCATGTCCGGCCCCTGTCATTCCTGACGAGATTAATATAGGTCCAAGCAGCGGACGCAACAGGACAGGAGATGGAAATGCGCGCGCCTCTCACGGTGGTGATCCCGACATTGAATGCGGGCGAAACCCTGCCGCGGTGTCTTGGTGCGCTGTGGGAAGGCATGCAGGCCGGTCTGATCGGTGAGCTGATCGTGGTGGACGGCGGATCGACAGATGCAACGGTCCAGTTTGCCGATGACGCCGGGGCCACGCTTCTGACGGCGCCACCGTCGCGAGGGGGGCAACTGCGGGCCGGGGCAATGGCGGCGCGTGGCGAGTGGTTCCTTTTTCTGCATGCCGACACGATCCTGCCCGAGGGCTGGTCCGAAGCGGTGATCGGACACCTGCCAAGCCGCCGCGCCGCCTGTTTCCGCCTGTCATTCGATGGCGGTGGCTGGGCCGGACGGTGCGTGGCAGGCTGGGCCAACCTGCGCAGCCGCCTGTTCGGGTTGCCCTATGGGGATCAGGCGCTCTTGTTACCACGCCGCATCTATGAGCGGGCCGGGGGCTTCCCTGACATTCCGCTGATGGAGGACGTGGCACTGGTGCGCAGGCTGGATCAGCGCCCGGTCCTGTTGCCTGCAACTGTCATCACACGGGCCGAACGCTATCAGGCCGAAGGCTGGCTCTGGCGCGGGGCGCGGAACCTTTGGACGCTGGCGCGGTATTTTGCCGGGGTTTCACCCGAACGCCTGAGCAAGAGCTACCGCAAAAGCAGCTAGATGCGCGGCAACCGCGACAGAAGCTTGGCGACAAGCCCCTTTTTCTGTTTCACTTTCTGGTCGGCGGTTGTCGTTCTTGCCAAGGCCCGGCGCTGGGCCATTTCCTCGGTCGAAAGACCCGGGGTATTGAACTGAAGGTTGTAGAGATCGGCATAGATGCCGCCGCGATCAAGCAGTTCGTCATGCGTGCCTTGATCGGCGACCTTGCCCTTGTCCATCACCACGATGCGATCGGCCTCGCGTACGGTGGACAGGCGGTGGGCGATCACCAGCGTGGTGCGGCCCTTGGACAGGCGGTCCAGCGCCTGCTGCACCACCTTTTCGGATTTGGTGTCCAGCGCGCTGGTGGCTTCGTCCAGAAGCAGGATCGGGGTGTCGCGCAGCAGGGCACGCGCGATTACCACTCGCTGACGCTGTCCGCCCGAGAGGTTCGAACCACGCGGTCCGACGGGGGTTTCAAGACCTTTTGGCAGCTTCGCCAGGAAATCAGATACATGTGCGGCATCCAGTACCTTCTTCAGCGCGGCGTCGCTGACATCCGTGCGCCCCAAAAGGATGTTCTCGCGCAATGTTTCGTCAAACAATAGCGCGTCCTGCGACACGACCGAGAAAAGATCGCGCAGATCCCCAAGCGCCATGGCGTCCGTGCGGATGCCGCCAATCAGAACCTCTCCCCGGTCGGGATCGACAAGGCGGGTCAGCACGTTGAACACGGTTGATTTGCCCGCACCTGAGGATCCGACAATCGCGGTGGTCTTGCCCGCTTCGGCGACGAAGGTGGTGCCGCGCAAAACCTTGGCGTCGCCATAGGCAAGGAAGACATCCTGCAACGCAACGTCGGGCACCCCTTTGGGCGCCGCCACCGGGTTTTTCGGTGAAACCAGCGTGGGCTGTGCTTCCAGCAGCTCCTTGATCCGTTCAATCGACGCGGCGGCGACCTGCCACAGGCCACTGACCGCCCCAAGCCGGCGCAAAGGTTCAAACGCAAAACCCATGGCGGTGAAAAAAGTCATGAACTGGCCGACGGTTTTCTCGCCCGCGATGATCTCACCGCCGCCATAGATCAACACGCCCAGGAAACCGAGCCCGGACATGATGTCGATCAGGCCGGGTATGCTCGCAGTCCCAAGCGCGGCGCGGACCTCGGTGCGCACAAGTTTGCCGGTGAGGTCGCGGTATTGGCGCGACTGATAGTTTTCCAGCCGGTTCAGCTTGATCGGAACGATGCCGTGGAACACCTCATCAAGCCGGGTGGCCAGTTTTGCCCCCAGGTCGCGGGCTTCCCGCGCGCGGCGGCGCACGAAGCGCTGCGCTATGAGCGAGGGCAACACCAGCACCGGGATGCCGATCATCGCCACCACTGTCCATCGCCAGTCCACACTGACCGCCACCCCCAGCAGCACCACCAGCGAGACGGAATCGCGCCCCGCGCCGGTGATGACCGTGTTCCAGACGTTGTTTACCTGCTGAACATCCGTCTGCACCCGCTGGATCAGGTATCCGGGCGGGTGGGTCTGATGGAAGGCATTATCCTGCCGCATCAATCGATCCAGAAGGTCCGTGCGGATCTGAGCGGCAGTGCGTTGCGAGATGCTGGTCAGGATCACTTTCTGTGCAATCGACGACAGCGCCCGGCCAATGAAGATCGCCATAATCATCAGCCCGACCGACCACAGGGCCGAAAGGTCCCCAGCCAGGAAGACATTGTCGAACATCGGCTGCATCATCCAGCTGAGCGCACCCAGCATCGAGCCCTCGATCGACATGAACAGAAGCGCCAACAGCAATAGCCAGATGTATCTGTTCAGATAATTGCGCCACAGCCACAGCACCAGCCCGCGCGACTGATCGGGCGCGGGTGCCTTGGCGGTCTTGTCGGTGGGAACCGGCGTATTGGTCACGCGGCGTCCGCCTTTGATTTCGACTGAGTTCCGCGTGACGGGGTCATGGTCTGGCTTTTTCACGTATCCGTTTGTCCTTGACCGGACATATCAGCCCGATCCGGTCATGGGAACCATAGCGCGGAAGGTTGTCCGGGGGAAATTCCCGAATTTGCAATTCTCCCAATGTTTGGGCAGCAGGTGTCTTTGTTGCCCGCAGGCGATTGACCCTGCCGATCACGCCAGTAGTGTCGCGGTGTTCAGCTTTCGGAGTCGCTCATGTCCCTTGCCAATGGACGTTCCTACCTTGCCATTCCCGGTCCCTCGGTCATGCCCGAGTCGGTCCTGCGCGCCATGCATCGCGCCGCGCCGAATATTTACGAAGGTGAGTTGATCGCCCTGACCGAAAGCCTGTTTCCCGACCTGAAAAAGGTTGCGCGCACCGATGGTCACGTGGCGATCTATATCGGCAATGGCCACGCGATCTGGGAGGCGGCGCTGGCCAATATTGTCGGACCGGGGGACGTGGTGCTTGTGCCCGCAACCGGGTCTTTCGGCCACGGGTGGGCTGACGTTGCCACCGGACTGGGCGCCGAGGCGCAGGTGATCGACTTTGGAACCAGCAACCCGATCGACCCGGACCAAGTGGCCGACGCGCTGCAGGCGGACAAGGGCCACCGGATCAAGGCGGTTCTGGGCACCCACGTCGATACCTCGTCCTCGATCAAGACCGATATGGCGATGTTGCGACGGGCGCTGGACGCGGCCGGTCATCCCGCCCTTTTGCTGGCCGACTGCATCGCTTCGATGGGGTGCGACCGGTTCGAGATGGACAGGAACGGCATCGACATAGCCATTGCCGCCAGCCAGAAGGGATTGATGGTGCCGCCGGGGATCGGCTTTGTCTTTCTCAATGACAAAGCCCGCGCGCGCCGCGCCGCGATGCCGCGTGTCAGCCGCTATTGGGATTGGGAGCCGCGCATCAATCCTGAACGCTATTACCAGTATTTCTGCGGCACTGCGCCGACCCATCACCTGTATGGCCTGCGCGCCGCTCTGGACCTGATCCACGACGAGGGGATCGAACATGTCTGGTCTCGGCACGAGGTTCTGGCCCGTGCAATCTGGGCCGCCGTGGACGCCTGGGGGCAGGGTGGTCCGATCCGCCTGAACGTGGCAGAGGAAAAGAACCGCAGCCATGCCGTGACCTCATTGGCAATCGGCGCCGAACACGGCACCCGCCTGCGGCGCTGGTGTCAGGATCAGGCGGGGCTGACCCTTGGCATCGGCCTTGGCATGTCCACGGCAGAAGACCCGGACGGGGACGGTTTCTTCCGTTTTGGTCACATGGGGCATGTCAATGCGCAGATGATCATGGGACTTCTGGCAACGGTGCAGACCGGAATGGTGGCGCTGGGCATCCCGCATGGACGCGGCGGGATCGAGGCCGCATCCACGGTGATTGCCGGGGCAACCCGTTAAGGCTCAGGCCCGTTTGCGCGCAGCCAGCCGATTGACCCAGGCATTCAGGCCAAGCGCCGTCAGCAGAGCAAAGGCGTACCCCAAGAAGGCCCATATCGCGATCAGCACCCAGACCAGGTTCACCAGTCCAAGGACAAGACAGGTATTGGTGTAGTTTTCCACAGGTTTGACATTGCGCGCCATGACCCAACCCTCCTTGCGGCAAGAGCGTAGCGCGTTTTGTCATCCTGTCAGGTCACAGTGACGAGAGCGACCCGGATCAGCCAAGTTCCGCCAAAACCTGCGGCAAGGCGTTTGCAAAATGCGCAAGCACCGCATCGGGGCCACAGCTGATGCGGATGCATCTGTTCTGAGGGGCAACGAACGGCATGCGGACAAAAACGCCCCGCGCCACCAGCCCGTCCAGCACCGCCTTGGCATAGGCCCCGTCACGGCCGCAGTCGACAGCGACGAAATTCGTCGCCGAGGGCAGCGCGGTCAGGCCGTTCTCTTCCACGATGGCGGCTATCCGGGCCCGCGCGGCAGCGACCTGCCGTCGGGTTGAAACCAGCCAGTCATCATCCGCCAGCGCCGCCAGCGCCCCGGCCTGCGCCGCGCGGTTCATGCCGAAATGGTTGCGGATCTTCTCGAAGCTGCGGATCAGGTCGGTCGCACCCATGGCGTATCCGACCCTTGCCCCTGCCATGCCATAGCCTTTCGAAAAGGTGCGCATGCGGATCAGGCGCGGGTCTTCGATGTCGCAGCTGACCGCCGTCCCCGCCGGGGCAAGTTCGACATAGGCTTCGTCCACCACCAGAAGGCAGCCTTCCGGCAGCGTCTCCAGCGCAGACATGATTGTGTCGCCACTGACCCAACTGCCCATCGGGTTGTCGGGATTGGCGAAATAGATCAGCTTGGCGTCAACCTCGGCAGCCTTTGCAATCAGCGCGGGCAGGTCCTCGGCGTCGTCGCGATAGGGGACCTTGTGCAGGACACCACCAAATCCGGCGACGTGATAGTTGAAGGTCGGATAGGCCCCGTCCGACGTGACCACGGTGTCACCGGGCCCGACCAGAAGCCGCACGAGATATCCCAGCAATCCGTCGATTCCTTCGCCCACCACGATGTTGGATAGGGCGATGCCGTGGAATGCCGCCAGCGCGTGGCGCAGATCATGGCTTTCGGGATCGCCATACATCCAGATATCCGCCGCCGCGTCTTGCATCGCTGCGATCGCATTGGGCGATGGGCCAAAGATGTTCTCGTTCGCGCCAAGCCGCGCATCAAACGCGCGACCCATGGCACGCTCCTGCGCTTCGGGGCCGACAAAGGGCACGGTGGCGGGCAGGGATTGGGCAAGCGGTGTGTATCTGGGTCCGGTCATGGCGCGGAGAATGCCCTTGGGCGCGGCGCTGGGCAAGCGCTTATGCCCTCACGTCACTGTGGATTTTGTCGCCCGTCGCGGTGAAACTGCGCCCAACCTGAAATGGAGAGTCCCATGTCCCGCGTTTCCGTCGAGATCGAGAATCATATCGCCCGTGTCACCCTGACCAGGGGCGACAAGATGAATGCGCTCGACCCGGCGATGATCGATGCCATCATCGAGGCGGGCGAGGGGCTGTTGGAGCGCGATGACATCCGCGCCGTGGTGCTGTCAGGCCAAGGCGCGGCCTTCTGTGCCGGGCTGGATGTGGCCAGTTTCGGCGCGCTGGCGGGCGGCGACCCGGAACAGCACCTGATGCCGCGCACCCATGGTCAAAGCAACCGGTTCCAGCGCGTCGCCATGGTCTGGCGCGACATCCCGGTCCCGGTGATCGCGGCGCTGAAAGGTGTCGCCTTTGGCGGCGGCCTGCAGATCGCGGTGGGCGCCGATATCCGCATCGCGGCGCCGGGCACCAAGCTGGCGGTGATGGAAATGAAATGGGGGCTGATACCGGACATGGGCGGCATGGCGCTTCTGCCGACACTTTGCCGCTCGGATGTTTTGCGCAAGCTGACCTTTACCGCCGCGCCGATCACCGCCGAACAGGGGGCGGACTGGGGGCTGATCACGGAACTGGCCGAAGACCCCGAGGCCGCAGCCATGGCACTGGCGACCGAGATTGCAAGAAAAAGCCCCTCGGCGATCCGCGCCGCAAAACGCCTGATCGGCTTTGCAGAAACCAACAGCCAGGACCCTGCCGCCGTTCTTCTAGAAGAAAGCCGCGAACAGGCTGGGCTGATCGGCCGCCCGCATCAGATGGAAGTGATCGCGGCCAACATGCAGAAGCGCGCGCCGGTGTTTAAGTAAGTTACTTCAGGAACTTGCGATAGGCTTCGCGCTCGATGTCATAGGCCATCTCCAACTCGGCGATCTTGGCCATCAACACCTTCTTCGCCGCAGGATCACTTTCCGCCCGCCACGCCGCGCGCGCATCGTCTAGCTGCCGTTTCAGCGCAAATTCACGCGGCAGGACCCCGGCCTCGGCCATGATCCGGTGCCCCGCCGCAATCGCGGGGTCCTCAAGGTCATGGCGGCGCGGCAAGGGCTTGCCTTCCCTTCCAGCCCCGACAACTGCCCCTCGGCCTCTGCCTTGAGGATCTGCCGTTCAATCAGGTTTCTGAGGTCGCGTATCATACCCTCAAGATAGGCACGAAGGGCGGCCCTTGCCAGAACCGCCCTTCCTCTTGCTCAAAATACCTCGGGGGTGAAGCTTGAAAACAAGGTGTTTTCAAGCAAGGGGGCGGCGCCCCCTCAGGCCTCCATTTCGGCCAGTCGCGCCAGTGCAGTCTTGACCCGCCCGATCTCATCCTCGCGCGCGGCAAGGTTTTCGCGGGCTTCCTCGACGACTTCTTCCGGGGCCGAGGCGACAAAATTCGGGTTGTTCAGGCGGCCCCGCAGACCCCCGGCCTCTTTCTCAAGCTTGCCAAGCGCTTTCTCCAACCGCCCCTTTTCTTCGGCCACATCGATCACATCCGCCAGCGGCAGGCCAAAGCTGCCGCCCTCGACGGTGATCGAAACACAGCCTTTCGGGAAGGCATCCACTTCGGCAAGGCTTTCGATCCGCGCAAGTTTCAGGATCAGTGCTTCGTTCCTGTCCCAAGCGGCGCGGCCCGCTTCGTCCAACTCGCTCACCAGCATCGGCAGTTTCAGGCCAGCAGGCACATGCATCTGGCTGCGCGCCGAACGGATCGCCTCGATCAGCGAAATCACCCAGTTGGTTTCGCGGTCCGCCGCCTCATCGACCAGTTCCGCGCCATAGGACGGCCAGTCGGCATGGACCAGCATCTTGGCCCGCGCGCCAGTTTCGCCCCACAGCTCTTCGGTGATGAAAGGCATGATCGGGTGCAGCATGGTCAGGCATTGGTCCATGACCCAGCCCATCGTGGCGCGGGTCTCGGCCTGAACCGCTGCATCGTCACTGTTCAACAGCGGCTTGGAAAACTCGACATACCAGTCACAGACCTTGCCCCAGACAAAGGCGTAAAGCGCCGATGCCGCGTCATTGAATCGGAACCCTTCCAGCGCCTCGTCCACCGCAACGCGGACCTTGCCGGTCTCGCCGATGATCCACTTGTTCACGGTCGCTGTGGCCTCGGGGATCGCCGCCGACGGCGCGCCGCCCTCGTAAACGCCGTTCATCTCGGCAAAGCGCACGGCGTTCCAGATCTTGGTGCCGAAGTTGCGATAGCCCTTGATCCGCTCCATATCGAGCTTCAGGACACCCCCCAGCGCCGCCATCGCCGCCGACGAGAACCGCAGCGCATCCGCGCCGTATTCGTCGATGATGTCCAAGGGGTCCATCACGTTGCCGGTGGATTTCGACATCTTCTTGCCCTTGGCGTCGCGGACAAGCCCGTGCAGATAGACCGTGTCGAATGGGATCTGATCGACCACCGCAAGCTGCATCATCATCATCCGCGCGACCCAGAAAAACAGGATGTCCTGTCCGGTCACCAGCGTCGATGTGGGGAAATACTTGGCCAGCGCCTCGGTCTCCTGAGGCCAGCCCAGCGTGCCGATCGGCCACAGCCCGGACGAGAACCAGGTGTCCAGAACGTCCGGGTCACGCCAGACAGGATAGATCAGCTGGGTCGGGTCCTGCGTGGTCTCATACTGCGCCAGCGACGCGGCAAGGGTTTCCAGCGCCTCGGCGCGGTCCGCAACCTCGACCACGCGGGCGTGGTTCAGCGGAACCGGCAATCCGGCCTCGTCGTCCTTGAACTTCGACACGACGCTGTCGAAATCGGCGGCGCAATGGTGCAGCTCGTCCCCCGGCAACAGCGATTGCGACGACAACAGGCGGCCCATCTCGACAAGATCCAGCGCGCCGTCATTCTCGTCATCGACATAGCCTTCGCCGGACAGGTTCAGCCCGTACCAGACCGGGATCTGGTGGCCCCACCACAGTTGGCGGCTGATGCACCAAGGCTCAATGTTCTCAAGCCAGTGATAATAGGTCTTCTCGCCTGACTCGGGCAGGATCTTCACTGTGCCGTCGCGCACCGCGTCCAGCGCTGGTCCGACGATCTTGTCGGTGTCGACAAACCACTGGTCGGTCAGCATCGGCTCGATCACCACTTTCGAGCGGTCGCCGAAAGGCTGCATGATCGGCTTTTTCTCGACGTAAGGGATGAACTCGGGCTCACCTTCGGCACCGGCCTCGGGGTTTGCAACCATCACCGCCAGCCCTTCTGCCGTGATCTGGTCCACCACGCGCGACCGGGCCTCGAACCGGTCAAGGCCGCGCAGATCGTCGGGGACCAGGTTGATGGCGTCCGCTTCGGTTTCCGACAGCGAAACCTCACCCTTGGCGGCCTGCATTGCGATGGCGGCAGCCTCGGCATAAGGCGCGCCGTCCTCGCGCATCGCACCCTTGGTATCCATCAATCGGTACATCGGGATGCCACCACGCTTGGCGACCTGATAGTCGTTGAAGTCATGCGCACCGGTGATCTTCACCGCGCCCGAGCCGAAATCGGGATCGGGGTATTCATCGGTGATGATCGGGATCAGGCGGCGGTGTTCTTTCGGGCCAACCGGGATTTCGCAAAGTTTGCCGACAATTGGCGCGTAACGTTCATCCGATGGATGAACCGCCACCGCGCCGTCGCCCAGCATGGTTTCGGGGCGGGTCGTGGCGATCGAGATGTAATCACGCTCTTCCTCAAGAACGACATTTCCGTCCTCGTCTTTCTCGACAAAGGTATAGGTCTCGCCCCCTGCCAGCGGGTATTTGAAATGCCACATATGGCCGGCAACCTCGATATTCTCGACTTCCAGGTCCGAGATTGCGGTCTCGAAATGCGGGTCCCAGTTCACCAACCGCTTGCCGCGATAGATCAGGCCCTTGTTGTACATGTCGACAAAAACCTTGATCACGGCATCATGGAAATTGCCGTGGCGCTCGGCCTCGGGCGCGCCGGGGGCGCCGGACATCGTGAACGCCGTGCGGTCCCAGTCACAGGAGGCACCGAGACGCTTCAGCTGGTTGACGATGGTGCCGCCAGATTGCTCTTTCCATTCCCAGACCTTCTCAAGGAATGCCTCGCGGCCCAGTTCCCGGCGCGAGGGCTGCTGGGTCTCGGCCAGCTTGCGCTCGACCACCATTTGCGTGGCGATCCCGGCATGGTCAGTGCCCGGCTGCCAGAGCGTGTCGAACCCCTGCATCCGCTTCCAGCGGATCAGGATGTCCTGCAACGTGTTGTTGAAGGCATGCCCCATGTGCAGCACGCCGGTCACGTTCGGCGGCGGGATCATGATGCAATAGGTCGAAGCGCCGGGCTTGGCATTGGCCCCGGCCGTGAAACAGCCCGCCTTTTCCCAGGCGTCATAAAGGCGGCTTTCTGCCTCGGCTGCGTTGAAGGTCTTTTCCATCGCCATGTCGTCAGATCCCTTTTCCGGTCGCGGCATGAATTACCGAAAGCGGCGGCAAAGGGAAAGGCAGAGTGCACGGTTTTTTCAAGCCGCGTCGCGCGGGCGGAACGGGTGCGCCTTGGGTATTTCTGACCAGAAAAAAGTGCGGAACCTTTTGTTAATCGGAATCACGCCATCCTGATCTCGCGGTACAGGCTGGGGAGCCGATGACCGCACCAGTGAAAAGCCGCCCCCGCCCATGTCATGAGTGTCCCTTTGAGGATGGACGGGCAAGGCGGGGGCGCATCCGGTCAATGGCCTTTTTGCTGGTCCAAAATACCCAATTCCCGACGTCACCCACATGCGCGTTGGTCACGGTCTGACGCGATCCAGCTTGGTGGACAGGTGGATCAGGCTTTCTGAACTTTTCACGCCTTTCGCTTCGCCGATCCTGTCGAGCGTGTCGTCAAGCTCGGCGGTGGTGTCGGCGGCGATCTGCACCAGAAGGTCGAACCGCCCGGACACCGTATGCACCGCCTCGACCGCCGGCAGGGACTTGAGCCGTGCCAGCACGGTGGGTCCTGTTCTCAGTTCGATCGACACAAGCGCGGTTGCGCGGATGCGGGGGCGGGCGATTTCGCCAAGGCGCAAGGTGTAGCCTGAAATGGCGCCCGAGGATTCAAGCCGCTCAATCCGCGCTTGCACGGTGGTGCGCGCCAGTTTCAGACGCCGTGCCAGAAGCGACACAGGCGTTCTGGCGTTTTCGCTGAGCAGGCTGATCAATGCGCGGTCGGTATCGTCTAACTGTATGGTCATCTCGTCGATATGTTTGCTAGATTGGTCAATACTAGCATGATGACCTGATAAATCGACGCGAAAATGCCGGATTCTGGGGGAAACAGGACTTGAGGTATCGCGATGCAACACCAGCCCCCCCTTTGGCCGTCTTCCCTTGGCTATGTCGAGCGTTTTCGCCCGGACAATCCCGTTCTTTTCTTTTCGCCCAGAGTGCTTCAGGCGACGGCGACGCGGTTTCAGCGCGGCTTTCCCGGCCTTGTCACCTATGCGGTAAAGGCCAATGATTTGCCGGTTGTACTGGACAACTTGGTTGGTGCGGGCATGTCCGCCTTTGACGTTGCCTCGCCACACGAAATGGCGGCGATGCGCCGGGTTCAGCCTTCGGCGGTGCTGCATTATCACAACCCGGTCCGGTCGCGGGACGAAGTCGCGATTGCCGCCGGTTACGGCATTCAAAGCTGGTCGGTGGATTGTCCGCGCGAATTGGGCAAGCTGACCGATGTCCAGAGAACCGAAGTCTCAGTGCGCCTGCGCTTGCCGGTCAGCGGGGCCGCCTATGATTTCGGCGCCAAATTCGGCGCTGACCCGGACCAGGCGGTTGACCTGCTGCGCGAGGCGGCGGCGATGGGCTTCACCCCGTCGATCACCTTTCACCCGGGCACGCAATGCGCGGACCCGCAGGCCTGGGCGGTCTATATCGTCGAGGCGGCCGAGGTTGCGCGGCGCGCCGGTGTGCAACTGGCGCGGCTCAATGTCGGTGGCGGGTTTGCCTCGCATCGCAATGGAGAAGCGCCGGATCTTGAGGCGATTTTTGACCGTATCGATCAGGAAACCACGCGCGCGTTCGGCGCAGCACGGCCAGAACTGGTTTGTGAACCCGGTCGTGCGATGGTGGCCGAGGCATTTACGCTGGCGCTGCGGGTCAAAACCGTGCGGCGCGATGGTGCGGTGTTCCTCAATGATGGGGTCTATGGTGCCCTGACCGAGCTGCGCGATATCGGGTTGACGGACCGTGTTCGGGTCATTGGCGCGGATGGAAGCGAGAAAGGCGGGGCAATGACGCCGCGTGTGGTTTTTGGCCCAACCTGTGACAGCATCGACCGCTTGCCGGACCCGGTGCCCCTGCCAAACGGCATTGAAGAAGGTGACCACCTGCTGTTTGCCGGGGCCGGGGCCTATTCCGCCGCGATTTCGACGCGGTTCAACGGCTATGGCACGCAAGAGGTCGTGACCGTCGACCAACTTTAACGCTGCCTTCGCTGGACAAGGGCGACCGGGCCGCTAATCTCTGCCCCTGTTGCGATGAAGTTTCACGGACAGAAGGGGCGGGGTTTTGGAGAAATTCGGCAAAAGCCAGCCGGTCACGCGGGTCGAAGATCGGCGATTTCTGACCGGGGCAGGGCGGTATGTGGACGACATTGCGCCGCGTGGTGCGCTGCATGCGGTTGTGTTCCGTTCGCCCGTGGCCCATGCCCGGATCAGCGGGCTGGACGTGACCGAGGCCCGCGCCGCAGACGGGGTTCACGCGGTCTTGACCTGCGCGGATCTTGAGGCGGCGGGCATGAATGTCGCCATGTTCGCCATTCTTGTCGACAATCGCGACGGCACCAAGGCCGCAGCGCCCGTGCGTCCGATTCTGGCGCGTGACCGGGTACGGTTCGTCGGTGATCCGGTGGCCCTTGTGGTGGCCGAGACGCTGGAACAGGCGCGTGATGCCGCCGAGCTGATCGAGTTTGACTATGAGGAACTGCCGGTCTCGCTGGCGGTGGCGCCGGGTGGTCCCGAGATTCATTCCGAGGCGCCTGGCAATGTTGCCTTTGACTGGGGCATCGGGGACGAGGCTGCGACCGACGCAGCCTTTTCCGAGGCCGCCCATGTGGTGCGCCTTGACGTGGCCGACAACCGCGTTCTGCCCAGCCCGCTGGAGCCGCGCGGTTGTTTTGCCGATTGGGACGGGGACCGGGTTCATGTGACGGTCAATGCCCAGGGCGTCTGGGTGCCAAAAGGCCAGATTGCCACGGCGCTGAACCTGCCCGAGGACAAGGTGCATGTCACCAACCCGGATGTCGGCGGAGGCTTTGGCCTGAAGGCCATCGTCCACCCCGAAACCCTTGCCGTGGCACAGGCAGCGCGTGTGCTTGGCCGCCCGGTGCGTTGGATCTGCGAACGGACCGAGGCGACATTGGCCGACCATGCTGCGCGTGACCTCTATTCCCATGCGGAACTGGCTTTTGATGCGGATCTCAGGATAACCGCCTATCGGGTGAAATCGCATGTCAATCTGGGGGCTTACAACTCGCAGTTCGGGCAGGGTATCCAGACCCAGCTGTTTTCGCGGGTGATGCCGGGCACTTATGACATCCGCACCCTTTGGATGAACCATATCGGTATCTATACCAACACCACGCAGGTCGATGCCTATCGCGGGGCGGGGCGGCCCGAGGCGATCTATGTGCTGGAACGGGTCATGGACCGCGCCGCGCGCGAATTGGGCGTCAGCGGCTGGGACTTGCGCCGCCGCAACTTCATCCCCGCCGATGCCTTCCCCTACAAGACGCAGGTGGGCGAGACCTATGACGTCGGTGATTTCCACCGGGTACTGGATCGTCTTGAGGAATTTGCCGATGTCGCGGGTTTCGAGGCGCGCAGGGCGGCCAGTGAAAAGGCGGGCTATCTGCGCGGGATCGGGCTTTGTTACTATATCGAAAGCATTCTGGGTGATCCTTCCGAAGGCGCGCGAGTCGTGCTGGAAGAAGATGGCGGCGCCACGATCTTTGTCGGCACCCAGTCGAACGGTCAGGGGCATGAAACCGTCTATGCCCAGTTCCTGTCGGACCAGACCGGCATTCCGGCTGACATGATCCGTGTGGTGCAGGGCGACAGTGACCTGATTGCCAAGGGTGGCGGCACGGGCGGGTCCCGCTCGGTCACGACGCAGACACATGCGACGCTGGCCACGGTCGAGACGATGATCGCGGCCTTCACCCCTTATCTGGCGGACAAGATGGGGGTCGCGGAAAGTGCAGTGACGTTTGATGCCGAGCGGTTTCGCGCCGAGGGGTCAAACCTGACTCCGACATTGTCCGAGGCGGCGGACATGGCACGTGCCGATGGGCGGATGGACCTTCTGACCCATGAAGCCCGCGCAACCCTGCCGGGGCGGTCCTTCCCCAATGGCGGCCACGTCGCCGAAGTCGAGATCGACCCCGAGACCGGGCAGGTCCGGCTGGATCGCTATACGGTGGTCGATGATTTCGGCAACCTGATCAATCCCTTGCTGGCCGAGGGACAGGTTCATGGCGGGATTGCGCAGGGGGCGGGTCAGGCGCTGATGGAACATGTGGTTCATGACGATGAGGGGCAGCTGCTCACGGCAAGTTTCATGGACTATGCGGTGCCAAGGGCGTCGGATATGCCTATGTTCAGGTTCACGACCGAGGCCGTGCCCTCGACCATGAACCCGATGGGCATGAAGGGCTGTGGAGAGGCCGGGACGGTCGGGTCCATGGCATCCGTCGCCAATGCAGTGCAGGATGCGTTGTGGGACAAAGGGGTGCGTCAGGCGGATATGCCGTTCACCCCGATGAAAGTCTGGAGTTTGTTGCAAGGTGTCGCTGACACGGATCACTAAGAAGGTTTTTGGCTGGCTCGGACGAACGCTCAAGTCTGATCACAGCCCGGCTGCGCGGGGACGCGGGCCGCAGACCCACGTGATCATCCTTGATGGGACCATGTCCTCGCTTGCTCCGGGCGAAGAAACCAACGCAGGTCTTATCTATCGCCTTCTGCAAGAAGTCGGCGGGTTGTCCCTGTGGTATGAAGGCGGTGTGCAGTGGCACGACTGGCGCTCGACCCCGGATGTGATGATGGGGCGGGGGATCAACCGCCAGATCCGGCGCGCCTATGGGTTTCTTGCCTCGCGTTACCGGCCCGGCGACCGGATTTTCCTCATCGGCTATTCGCGTGGTGCTTTTGCGGTGCGATCATTGGCCGGAGCCATTGACCAGGTCGGTTTGTTGAAGGCCAGCCACGCCACGGAACGCAATGTGCGCCAGCTATACCGCCATTACGAGGGCGCGCCGGACAGCGATGCCGCCCGTGTCTTTGCGCGCGCTTTCTGTCACGACGCGGTCGAGATCGAAATGGTTGGGGTCTTTGACACGGTCAAGGCGCTCGGCCTGCGGTTGCCACTTTTGTGGCGGTTGACCGAAGAACGGCATCGGTTTCACAACCACAACCTTGGCCCGTCGATACGGCACGGGTTTCACGCGCTGGCGCTGGACGAGACCCGAGAGGTTTTCGAGCCTGTGCTTTGGTCTTGCCCCGACGACTGGTCGGGCCGCGCCGAACAGGTCTGGTTCCGCGGAACCCACGGCGACATCGGCGGTCAGCTGGGCGGGTTCGACGCGGCGCGGCCATTGGCCAATATCCCGCTGGTCTGGATGCTGGACCGGGCCGAAGGCTGTGAACTGCCTTTGCCCGATGGCTGGCGGGCGCGGTTTGTGACCAATGTCGATGCGCCTTCGGTCGGCACCTGGCAGGCCTGGGCCAAGATGTTCCTGATCCGGCGGCCGCGCGTCATCCTGCGGGACCGGTCCGAGTCAATCCACCCCACGGCTCGTGACCACGTCGAGAACGGACCTTTCCGGGGGCGGCTGGCCGGCGATCTGGTCTGGGCTCAGTCGCGCCAGTCCACCACCTGACTCAGCGTCGCACGTGACGTGCGGAACTGGTTGGCGGGATGGGTGTCGTCGGCATAGCCAAATGAGATAGCACATAGCACCATGCGGTCATCGCCAAGGTCAAAGTGTTCGCGCACAACATCTGAATAAAAGGCGATCGCCGCCTGTGGAACGGTCGCGATCCCCTGCGCCTGCGCCGCCAGGCAGAAGGCGGTGATGAACCCGCCACAATCCAGCGCGCCATAAGGTCCCAATTCGCGCGCGGTCGAGATCATCGCAACATGCGGTGCCCCGAAAAAACGATAGTTCTCGCGCATTTGGCGCACGCGGCCATCCTTGTCTCCCCGCTCGATCCCCACCGCTTCATAAAGCTGCATACCACAGGTGAAACGCCGCTCTTTGTATGGGCCGGAATAGCCGGTCGGGAAAGGGAAGTCGGGGTTGGGGTGGCCGGTATCAAAGGCGTTCAGCATGGCCTGCCGAAAGGCTTCTGTCTCATCTCCCGAGGTCACAACAACCTGCCACGGCTGGGCATTGCACCAGCTTGGGGCGCGGCAGGCGTCCTCCAGTATCTGTTCGACCACGGCGCGCGGCACCGGGTCAGGCCGGAAAGCTCGGCAGGAGTGGCGGGCGTGAAGAAGACCCCGCAGGGTTTCTTGGGCGGTATCGTCGCTATTGCTCATTGCGCGTGTCCCGTTTTCGTCCCGTTGCGACGGGTGTTTTCCTTACTGGCCCTGCGCCATCACATAACCCAGCCCGGCCGCAATCGCAGCCCCAAGGACCAGGGCAATGGCGATCTTCCACGCCGAATAGGGGCGTTCGCCCTGCACCCGCCCGGTCTGGCCATTGACGACGAAGCGATAGGTCTTTCCGCGATATTTGTAGGCCGCCACCCATACCGGAAGCAGGATGTGCTTGAAGGTGATGTCGCTGAGCGCGGTATCGATATCGTGGATACGTTGGCGATCGCCACCGATGGCCATGCGCACGTCCCGCTCGATCACCCGGTCCATGATCTGGCGCGCTTCGTCAAAGCCTGCGTCGAGATCGACCTGATAGCCTTCGGCATCGAACCCGGCCAGGAACTCGGGGCGATAGGGCTGAAGTGCGGACAAGTCCCACGGCTGAAGCGCATCGGTATAGGTCTTTGGCAGCGATCTGGATGCAAGAACAAGGATGTCGTCAAAGAACCGTTTGACCCGGCCCGAGGCCGGGGTCCAGCGGACCTTCTGCACCTGTTGCTGAACCGGCTTGCCGTCCCGCATCACGGTCCGGGTCACGTAATAGACCGTGCCCCGTTCGCCCGAGTAACGCGATTTCGTGTCTGCGTCATAGGTCCAGTAAGGGACATAGATACCATTCATTTTCCGCCCCTTGCGGGCATATTCCCGCAACCCGTTTGGCGCGAACCAGAGCCGCCCCAACCAGTCGGTCATGGCCTTGTGCGCGGCACGTTCGGGCAGCGCAAAAGGCAGGACGGCGCGCGGCTTGATATGGCGGTGGGTGCCGGAATCAACCACCACAGGGGTTGCGCAAAACGGGCATTCGGTGGCGTGGCTGTCGGCGTCAAAGGAAACCTCGGCAGCGCAGTTGGGGCATTTCGATATCCGCGTTTCCTCGATCTCCTGCAGCGGCAGGAGGTTCGCCATCGCCTGTTTGAAATCCAGTTCCCGGATGGGCGTCACTTTGCCCTGTTCAGCCACTGTGGTTTCATGCCCGCAATGGTCGCAGATCAACTGCCCTGTTCCGGGCGCAAACCGGTAGTCCGCACCGCATTGCGCGCAGGGAAAGCGGTAGGTCTGCTCGGGGGCGGGTGGGGGTGTGTCGGTCATGCAAAAGGCGCCTTCGGCGAGAGTATTTTTGTCAAGAAAGAAGCTGTTGGATGGTATCGGTCAAAGCGGTTGAAAGGCGGCAGCTGGTCACGGTGTCCAGCCCGCGATGACGGCATCGGCCTCAAGTTCGACCAGCCATTCGGGGTTTACGAAACGATCCACCGCCATGATTGTGTCCACGGGCCGGACATCGCGGAAATATTCCTTGCGCGCGTCGATCGCGGCTTTCCAGTTGTCGATATTGGTCAGGATTACGCGGGTACGCACCACGTCGTGCAGGCCGGATCCCGCCTGTTCGAGTGCTGCCTTGATGATCTCGATACACTGCCGGGTTTGGGCGGCAACGTCTCCGATGCCGACGGTCTTGCCATCCGGTCCGACCGGTGCAGTGCCGCCGATACTGATGAATGGGCCCACCCGAACAGCCCGGCTGAAGCCGACAACCGCCTCCATCGGGTTGCCGTTCGAGATCAGTTCGCGGTCATAGGCCATTGTGATACACTCATTCTGCAACGGTAAGCATCATCCGCCATTTCGGGACAAACGCAATGACCGAAAAACAACGACACGACGCCTGGGATGCCGGGCAAAGCTATGAGACCTACATGGGCCGCTGGAGCGCCCGGATTGCCGAAACATTCCTGGATTGGCTTGCCCCGCCCAAGGGCGCGGACTGGATTGATGTCGGGTGTGGCACCGGGGCGCTGAGCCGGACGATCCTTGCCCGGACCAACCCTGCATCGGTTGTCGGTATCGAACCCTCGCCTGGGTTTGTCGCCCATGCAAGGGCGCTGACACCGGATGACAGGGCGCGGTTTTGCGAAGGCGGTGCCGAGGCGCTGCCGCTGCCTGACGCGAGCTGCGACGTGGCGGCCTCGGCCCTGGTTCTGAACTTTGTGCCGGACCGGGTGAAGGCGCTGGGCGAAATGCGGCGCGTGCTGCGTCCCGGCAGGCTGTTGGGCTTCTATGTCTGGGATTACCCTGGCGGTGGCATGGGGTTCATAGATGCTTTCTGGAAGGCGGCGGCCGCGCTTGATCCGGCGGCGGCGGAACTGGACGAGGCGGTGCGTTTTCCGTTCTGCACAAGGGATGGCATTGCTGCCCTGTGCAGGGAGGCAGGGATAAAGGCCGAAGTGACCGCGCTTGAAGTCGAAACGGTATTTGACAGTTTCGAAGACTTCTTTTCTCCTTTCACCCTGGGCGCTGGCCCCGCGCCGGGTTACTTGGCGTCGCTGCCCCTGGACGGGCAGGCGGCCCTGCGTCAGGCACTTGCGGCACAGCTGGATCGCGGCGGGGCGGTACGGTTGACCGCCCGCGCCTGGGCCGCGCGCGCCAGAATGTAATCAGCTTCCCGGCGGCGGAGGCGGCAGGATGGTGAACAGCTGAGCCAGCTCCGCAACGTCCTCGGCCCGTTTCCAGCCATCCTGACCGGCTGTCCAGACATGGGTCTCGCGGGTGATTTCGCCGGCGGTCGCCATGCGCCCCATCGCGGCCTTCGAGAAGGGGCCACGCGTCTGCCCGTTTTCGGCGATGTGCCAGACATGTTCGACCGGAGGTGGTGGTGGGGGAACCGCCGCGGCGGGTTGGGGTGCGGCTGGGCGCGCGCCCCAGGGTCCGGGCTGCGCCATCTGCTGCGCCATCGCCATGCCCATGCCGGCCCCCAGTCCGGCGGCCATGCCGGAATTCGGGGTCTGCGCCGCCGCGGTCATGGCTTCGGCGGCCGAGAACTGGGTATAGCGGCCAAGGTCACCGACGATCCCCATCGAGGTGCGCTTGTCCATGGCCTGTTCGACGGCGGGGGGAAGTGAGATGTTCTCGACATAAAGTTCGGGCATCGACAGCCCGTATTCCGCCAGCGTCGGGGTGATTTCCGCCGCCACCAGCTTGCCCAGATCGGCAGTATTGGCGGCCATGTCCAGAACCGGAATGCCGCAGCCCGCGATCACGCGGCTGAACTCTTGCACGATGATATTGCGGATCTGGTAAGAGATCTCGTCCATGGTGAATTCGCCATCCGTCCCGACGACCTCGGTCAGGAAACGCGCCGGGTCGCTGACGCGGATCGAATAGGTGCCATAGGCGCGCAGGCGGACCGGGCCGAATTCCGGGTCGCGCGCCATGATCGGGTTCTTGGTGCCCCATTTCAGGTCGTTGAACCGGGTGGTGTTGACGAAATAGACCTCGGATTTGAACGGGCTCTTGAACCCGTGATCCCAGTGCTGAAGCGTGGTCATGATCGGCATGTTGTTGGTCTCGAGCATGTAGAGCCCGGGCGTGAACACATCCGCCAATTGTCCCTCATGCACAAAAACTGCGGCCTGACCTTCGCGCACGGTCAGCTTGGCGCCATACTTGATCTCGTGGCCTTCACGCTCGAACCGCCAGACCATGGTGTCGCGGGTATCGTCCACCCAGTGGATGACGTCGATGAATTCGCCGGAAAGAAAATCGAAAATGCCCATGTCGGGTCTCCTTCGTCGTAATCAGAAAGCCTGCCCGGTCTGTTCGCGGGCGAGGATGGAAAGGATGGGGCGGGCCTGATCCAGTGGCATGCCAATGGACAGGCGCGGGTCATAGAGCATGGCCAGAAGTGCCTCATCATGCGTGGTCAGCAATGCAAACTCGTCGTCGTCATTGAAGATCGAGGGGCGGGCGTTTGGGCTGTCATTTGCCAGCCCAAGACCCTGTGCCATTTCCTCGTGATAGCAGGATTTGCGCAAGAGGTCGGGATGCTCGGCGCGCACCACGGCGACGGCGGCCGTATATTCATAGGGGTTCGCGGGATCAGAAGTCGTCATCACGATACATTGGATCGACCGGGGCAGGTCACGCAGCAACGCTGCCGAGCGCGGATCGGCATTCGGCACCAATTGACGGATTCGGGTGGTCAGCTGGTCCTTGTCGTCCTCGCTCATAACCAGAACATGGAAATTTGCCCCGATCCCCGAATAGCTAATCGAATGCCCTGTCGCAGCGGCCAACCGACTGGCATAGGCGCGTATGTCGGCAAGGTCTTGAGTACGCATTGCATCTGGCACCGACGCCCCGAACTCTGCGTGAAAGCGCACCGGTTTGGCCCAGCGTCTCAACCCACCTGATTGCCCGCCGGGTTTTTGCAGGTTCGCACCTTCGGCATATTCGCCGTAGAAGGCGATCCGCTCGAAGTTGCGGGCCAGCATGTCGGCGGTATAGGGCGTGTCCGGCCCGCCGCCGTCCGTGCGCAGCAGACCTCGGGCAAGTTCGTCGGCTTGCAAGGCGGCATAGTAATTGCGCAGCGATTGAGATTTCTCGGACACGGTCGGAGGGGTGACCGAGGGCGGCTCCGGCCGGTTTGCACCGGTCGGAAGGTCGCACGCAGCCAGTGCCAACAGGCCCAGCCCCAGCGCCGCCGCCTTTGCCACCCAGGTCCGTGTCACGCGTTTGGCACCGAGGTTGATGCGGTGTCGCCAAGCCCTGTCTGTTTCGCCTTGGCTGCGGCAAGCGTGTCGCGCAGTTCGGCTTCCATCTTCTTCAGGTCTTCCTCCGCGGCGGCGCGCTTGGCCTTGCCCTCGTCGGCGATCTGAAGCGATTCCTGAATGGTGCCGATCAGGTCGGCATTGGCCTGTTTCACCGCCTCGATGTCAAAGACGCCCCGTTCCATTTCCTCGCGGATCATCTTGTTGCTTTCCCGCAGGTTCTTGGCATTGGCCGTCAGAAGCTCATTCGTGAGGTCATTTGCGTCACGTACCGCGGCGGCGGCTTCGGCAGACCGCTGGATGGTCACCGCCTGCGCCAGCTGGGTTTCCCAAAGCGGCACGGTGTTGACCAGCGTCGAGTTGATCTTGGTCACGAGGCTTTTGTCGTTTTCCTGCACCAGCCGGATCGAGGGCAGGGACTGCATCGTCACCTGCCGGGTCAGTTTCAGGTCATGCACCCGGCGTTCAAGGTCGTCGCGGGCGGCGCGCAGGTCACGCAACTCCTGCGCCTTCATCACCTGTTCGCCTTCCGGCGCGGCCTGAACCTCGGCTTCCTTGGCTGGGATGTCATCTGTATCCAGCGCCTTGATCTTGGCTTCCCCGGCGGCGATGTAAAGCGCCAGTTCGTCGTAGAAATTCAAGGTTTTGTCATAGAGAATATCAAGCGACTTGATGTCCTTCATGAGCTTGTGTTCGTGGGTCAGAAGATTGTCGGTGATCCTGTCGATCTGGCCCTGAACCTCTTCGAAACGGGCAGTGAACTTGGCAAAGGGCGCAGCGCGGCCCAGCAGTTTTTCCCAGAACGACCGTTCGCGCCGCACATCCAGCTCACTGACCGAAAAGCCCCGGATGGTGGTCACGATGTCCCGCAGGCTGTCCCCGGCCGGGCCGACATCCTTGTTGCGCACGTCCTGAAGCATGGCCTGGCTGATTTCCTGCAGTTCGGCCTGCGCACCGGACCCGAAGGTCACGATCGAGTTTGTGTCGGACATGTCCAGCTCGCCCATGCGCCGGGTGATTTCGGCGCTGAGCGGTGCGTCGGCCTCTTCCAGCGACACGATGGCCGTGGCCTCGGTTGGTTCGGGCAGGATCACGGCGTTCACCTCTTCGACCTCGGCCAGCGTTGCCTCGGCTTTCTTGCGGACAGTATCAGACATTGGAAATCTCCCCTTTCAAGGGTTTGGGATGAATTCAAAGGGCGTCGTCGCGAACACCTTCACGTTGCAGCCGTTCGCGCAGGACTTCGATCTCGACCGTCAGGTCCGAGTTGTCATCGAGCAGAAGCTTGCGGTTGCGGCTGTCGAAATTCTTTTCGAGGTCATCCAGAAGCGCCTCGTAATCGGTGCGTGCCTTGGCGTCGCGGCTGCGGCCATAGATATCGGCGAACTTGACCGTCGCATCGCGCGCGCCCAGCAGGTAAACGCCCAGATACTTGCGCGCCGCTGTCAGGTCGCGCGGATCGTTCTCGACCGTGCGAAACAGGTCGCGGGCGGTGGTCTGGAAGCGCTCGACACGGGTTTCCAGCGTCCGGTCGCTGGCGCGCTTGATCGCATCCGTCATCGCCGCAAGGTGCTTTTCGGCCTCGTCCACGGCGCGGGCGACGCGGTCGGTCTGGAACTGGTCAATACCTTCCATGCCCTTGTCGCGCATCGGGTCCAGACCGAAGGCCATGCCGTGCAACACGGTGCCGACAATACCGATGATCGCGGGCGAGATCACCTCGCCGGTTGCCGAAAATGCAGCCAGCGCCAGTCCTGCGCCGGTCAGGACGCTGCCCAGCATTTTGCGCGGAAACGCAGGCCGCCGCGCGACTTTTCGCGCGTCATAGGCTTCTTCTGCCAAAAGCCCCTCGCGCGTCATGAAGGCCGCCAGCAGCAGCATGCCAAGCGCGACAAGGGTCATCGCCATATTCGCCGCACCGTTCCCGAACGTGCGGAAAAGCAGAAGAAGCGGCAGGAAGAACAACAGGTTGACCCGTCCGCCGACGCGACTGCGGGTGGCGCCCTTGAAGCCGCCATTGGTCGGTTTGCCACCGGCATTGTCCGGTGATCCGTCGGGGCTGAACTTGCCGCCATAGCGCTGTGCCATGATCAGACGCCCCCCCAGATACCGACATAGACCATCAGGATGACCAACAGCCCGTAGGCCAGTTTCTGCATCCCCGCATTGCTCATGCCGCCCTCCGAAACGCGCTAAGTCTACGGGAAACTTAGGTAGTTTTGCGACCGCTTGCTAGGGGGAAGATCGTCGGGGCTGCGTCACGGGCCGGGGCTTGCGCAATCCAGAGGCATTTGCAGACGTCAGGGGCAATCAGCCGCGTTTCGGTCCATTGCCCGGACTTTTCCCGCGGTTTCCTGCGAGATTGCCTTTGCGGACCGGTTTGCGAGCCGCGTTGTCGGCCGATGCGCGCGACGGCTTGCCACCGGGCTTGGCGCCATGTTTGCGGCCCTGCGCACCTGCCGGTTTTCCCGAAGATCGCGCAACCATCTTGCCAGCCGGTTTGCCCGCCTGATTGCCCCATGGCGCATCGGCCTGTGAACCGGCGCTTTTCCCGGCTGGTCTGCGCCCCGGCTTTTGCCCCGGTTTTTGACCGAACTTGCGACCTGATTTGCCACCGGGTTTGCCGCTTGTCCGAGCCTCGTCATCGGAAGCGGCGTCCAGCCCCAGTTGGTCGCGCATCACCTTGCGGCGGACCTCTTCGACCTCGCCGGGCTTGAGGTTGCCCAGCTGGAACGGGCCATAGGACACCCGGATCAGCCGGGTCACGGACAGGCCGACCGACTCCATCGCGCGGCGAATTTCGCGGTTCTTGCCCTCGCGCAGCGACACCGTCACCCAGGCATTGGCCCCCTGTTGCCGGTCGAACTGGACAATCATCGGCTGGAACCGCTCACCCTCGACAGTGACCCCTTTGCGCAGCGGCTCAAACGTCGCGTCTTCGGCCCGGCCATGTACACGCACGCGGTATTTGCGTAGCCAGCCGGTCGAGGGCAGCTCAAGCCTGCGCTTGATCGCCCCGTCATTGGTCAGCAGCAGCAACCCTTCGGAATTGAGGTCAAGCCGCCCGACACTCATCACCCTTGGCATGGTTTCGGGCAGCCTGTCGAAGATCGTCTCGCGTCCCTGCTCATCCTTGTGCGTCGTCACTAGTCCAGTCGGCTTGTGGTATAGCCACAGCCGTTCCGGGTCAGGCTCGCCAAGCGGTTTGCCGTCGACGGTGATCCGGTCCTTGGCCGTCACGTTCAGGGCCGGGCTGTCGATTTGCTTGCCGTTCACCGCGACGCGGCCAGCTTCGATCACGCGCTCTGCCTCGCGGCGGCTGGCGATGCCGGCACGGGCCAGAACCTTGGCGATGCGGTCGCCTTTGGGGGTCTCGTTGCTCATATCCGCACGTCTAGCGGCGATTGGGGGATTGCGAAAGGGTAATCGGCAGGGCAAGCAGGGGGCATGGTGTTCAGATCGCATATGGAAACCGCGCTGGCCGAGGCGCGTGCCGCGGCGGGTCGCGGCGAAGTGCCGGTGGGCGCGGTGATCGTGTCGCCATCGGGTGAGGTGGTCGCGCAAGCCGGAAATCGCACCCGCGAACTGAGTGACCCGACGGCCCATGCCGAGATCCTGGCCATCCGCGCCGCCTGTGCCGCGCTGGGGTCGGAACGCCTGCCGGGGCACGATCTTTACGTGACCCTGGAACCCTGTCCGATGTGCGCCAGCGTAATCAGCCAGGCCCGGATCGCCCGGCTCTACTATGGCGCTGCCGATCCGAAATCCGGCGGTATCGCCCAAGGCCCGCGTGTCTTCAGCCATCCACAAAGCCATCATGTGCCGGACGTCTATGACGGAATTGGCGCGGATCAGGCCGAGGCACTGTTGAAGTCGTTTTTTGCCGACCGGCGGAGTTAGGCTTCCGTTACCACATAAACCGGTTCGGGGTTTTCAAAGCCTTTCAGGGCTAGAATCATCGGCCCCGCAAAACTGATTTCTGATCTGTCGGACAGCATGGCTTGCGTCGCGCCGGACACCCTGATCTGCCCCGGTTCGGCGGTGTCTGTGATCCGCGCCGCCTTGTTGACGACGCTGCCAAAGAAATCGTCGTCGGAACAGATGACGTCCCCTGTATGCACCCCAATGCGAAGCGCGATAGCTGGGCCGCCGGGCGTGTTCAGCGCGCGAAGGATGGCCCGGGCCGCAGACAGGGCATCGGCAGGGGATGCGAAGCTGGACATTGTGCCATCGCCCAGAGATTTCACGAATTGACCGCCATTTGCTTCGATCTTGTCGCGCAGCTGGGCAAAATGGCGCGTCACCTCTGAGGACCAGAGCCTGTCGCCCATCACCGCCGCCATTCCCGACGAATTGACGATGTCGGTGAACATCACCGATGCGAACCCCTCGTGCTGATCAAAACTCAGGCCGCTTCGTGCAGCGGCAACCAGATCGGCGATGGCAGTTTGTTCCGTGCCGGTCATTTCGATATTCGGGATCGGGACCGATCCGTGCCGATGCACGATTTTCCATGCGCCGTCCTCCAGAACAAAGATCAGTGTCGTGCGTACATTGAACAGGCGGCCCGGCTGGTTGGCGAAAATCAGCTGATGGTTCAGGCAGGCCCAGCCAGTGCCTTCGTGTTCATAAGCCTCGGCAAAGGTTTCTTCATGTTTCAGAAGCTCCGGAATAACATCGAAGAACGCTGCAACGCCCTCGCGCACTTGCTGACCGGTCCACAGCTCATCATCTGCGGTGCCGACGAATTGCAGGTGGCCTTCTTCGGTCATGAGGTTGCGCAGATCATTCGGGCGATGGTTCGGGATAGCGTCGATCCAGCGCCGCGCCACGGCCAGCAACTCGGGCGAGGGACGCACACCGGTCATGACGCTGCTTGCGGTCGAGACCGGTCGCACCGTGCCGCCAACCGTCGGACCCGCGCACCGGGGCGGGACGCGGGTGCATTCAACGGAACAGAGGGCATGGAACCGGCCACGATGGCTTCCTTTTTAAAGCTCGATCGCCTGCAACAACTGGGGTTCGATCACATCGACGCCGGGCAAACCAGCTTTCAGCGCCTCGGCCGATTGTTCGAGGATCGGGAAGGTCCCGTAATGACAGGGGATCACCGTCTTGAAGTTGAAATAGCGTTTTGCCGCGTAGGCCGCGCCTTTCATGTCCATGGTGAAGTGCCCGCCCGCCGACAGGATACCGATATCGGGTTTGTAATAGTCTCCCATCCAGTCCATGTCGGCCATGATGTCGGTGTCGCCCGAGATATAGACGGTGTGGCCTTCCGCGCGCAGCATATAGCCAACCTCGGTCCCCGCCACCTTGGGGCCATCGGGCGTGCCGAAAGAGGAACTATGCGAAGCTGGCACCATCGACAGCGTCACGCCGCCAAAATCCACCGTGCCGCCCTTGTTGAACCCGATGGTCTGAATGTGTTCATGCTCGGCCCAATAGCCCATCAGGTCATACTGGCCGACCGCCGGGATCTTCAGCTTGCGCGCCAGCGGCAGCATGTCGGCGACATGGTCAAAATGGGCATGGGTCAGGATCAGATGAGTGCCGCCCTGGACGGCCTCGTCGTGCCGGTCTTCCGGCAATACCGGGTTGCCGGTTAGCCAGGGGTCGATCAGCAGCACCTTGTCCCCGGTCTCGATCCGAAACGATCCATGCCCCAGCCATATGATTTTCATGGCAACCTCCCTATCTGATGTCATGTTTGAGGAAGCCTAACACGGTAACAGATTTGGAAAAGAGTTTCATGGACCTGACACGCGCCATTGACAGCTATTGCGAAAGAACGGGGCCGGAATACTGGTCCGAACCGGTCAATGCGCTGACAAATCTGGCCTTTCTGGTAGCTGCGCTGGTGATCTGGCAGAGGATCGGCGGTGAAAAGCTGCCACTGGCGCGGGCGCTGGCAGTCATCCTTGGTGTGATCGGCCTTGGCAGCTTCCTGTTTCACACCCACGGACAGGTCTGGGCCGCCATCGCCGACACGCTGCCGATCCTGTGCTTTGTCCTGCTTTATATCTACACCGCCAACCGCAGCTTCTGGGGGCTGTCGCCGTGGCCTGCGCTGGGCGCAACGGCATTGTTCTTTCCCTTCACCGCCGCGACCCTGCCGCTGTTTCAACTGATCCCCGGTATCGGGCCTTCTGCAGGATACGCGCCGGTGCCAGCCCTGATCCTGATCTATGCGGCCCTGCTGCGCCGCCGCCTGCCCGATGTCGCGCGCGGATTGGCGATCGGGGCGGCAATTCTGGTGGTGTCGCTGGTCTTCCGCAGTCTGGACGAAACCGTTTGCGCCGGTTTCCCCTTGGGGACCCATTTTCTGTGGCACGTGTTGAACGCGATCATGCTGGGGTGGATGATCGAGGTCCATCGCCGCCACGAAACCGGTTAGGGGCGCTGCCCCTCGGTCGGAAATCCCAGGGATTTCCAACCTTCACCCCGGGGTATTTCCGACCAGAAAAAAGGCGGCGATGGCCTGTGGCTTTTTGCTGGTCACAAATACCCCCTGCGCAACCCGTGAAACCGACGGTGACATTGATTGGAAGTGCGACTGTTCGATTGAACCGCCGCGATGCAATGGCTATGAGGGGCGCGGCGGATATTTTCAGGAGTCACCGATGGACCACTTTCTCTACCGTGACGGTGTGCTTCACGCCGAAGATGTTGCCCTGACCGAGATCGCGGCACAGGTCGGCACTCCGTTTTATTGTTATTCGACCGCGACGCTGACACGCCATTTCCGGCTGTTCGACGAGGCGCTTGATGGCATGGACCACCTTGTCTGCTACGCGATGAAGGCGGCGTCGAACCAGGCGATCCTGAAGACGCTGGCCGATCTGGGCGCGGGGATGGACGTGGTATCGGGCGGGGAATATGCCCGCGCGGTGGCGGCGGGTGTTCCGGGGGACCGGATCGTGTTCTCGGGCGTCGGCAAGACGCATGAGGAAATCCGTGCGGCGCTGGTTGGCGGTATCCGCCAGTTCAACGTCGAGAGCGAACCCGAGATGGCGGTGATCGACGAGGTGGCGCAATCGCTCGGCGTCGTGGCGCCGATCACGGTGCGGGTGAACCCCGATGTCGATGCCAAGACCCATGCCAAGATCGCCACTGGCAAATCCGAGAACAAGTTTGGCATCCCGATTTCCCGCGCCCGCGAGGTTTACGCCCATGCCGCGTCTCTGCCGGGGCTGAAGGTCATTGGCATCGATGTCCATATCGGCAGCCAGCTGACCGAATTGGAACCCTTCCGCCTTGCCTATCAGAAGGTTGCCGACTTGACTGAGACCCTGCGTGCAGACGGCCATGACATCCGCCGGCTTGATCTGGGCGGTGGGCTTGGCATTCCCTATGAGCGGTCCAACAGCGCCCCGCCGCTGCCGATTGAATACGGCGCGTTGATCAAGGAAACGCTGGGGCATCTGGGCTGCGAGATCGAGATCGAGCCGGGACGCCTGATTGCCGGGAACGCGGGCGTCCTGGTCAGCCAGGTCATCTATGTGAAATCCGGTGAGGGACGTGATTTCCTGATCGTGGACGCGGCAATGAACGACCTGATCCGACCCGCCATGTACGAGGCCCATCACGACATCGTGCCGGTGGTCGAACCCACCGCCGGGATCGAGCAGGCGCGATATGACATCGTTGGTCCGGTCTGCGAAACCGGCGACACATTCGCCCGTCAACGCGATCTGCCGCCGCTCGAGGCAAGCGACCTGATCGCCTTCCGCTCCGCCGGGGCCTATGGTGCGGTGATGGCCAGCGAATACAACTCGCGCCCCCTGATCCCCGAAGTGCTGGTCAATGGCGATCAATTCGCGGTTATCCGCCGACGCCCGACCTTTGACGAAATGATAAATCGGGATACCATTCCCCCGTGGCTCTGACGCATTTCGCGTCAGGCGCTGTCGGAGATTTGCATGGGGTCGCACCCACCTTCCGCTGAGGGCGTTCTGGATCGTCTGAGGCTTGTCATCACGCTGACCCGGCTTGGCATGATCGCCGAGCAGGTGACCCGTGCCTTCTGGCCGCTGTGGTCGCTGGTTTTTGCGGTTGTCGCGGTGTTGATGTTCGGGGTGCAGGACACGCTGCCCCTGGAAGCGTTCTGGTTTGCGACCCTGACTTTTGCCTCATTGTCACTTTGGTTCATTGTCCGCGGCGCGCGGCGATTCCACCTGCCGTCCCGTCAGGATGCCCTGAATCGGTTGGACGCGACCCTGCCGGGGCGTCCGATCGAAACCCTGCAGGATCATCCCGCCATCGGCGCAGGCGACGCCGCATCCGAAGCGATCTGGCAGGTTCATCAGTCCCGCATGGCCAAGGCCGTCGCACAGGCGCGGCGCGTGCCGCCGGATCTGAAGATCGCGCGGCTGGACCCCTTTGGCCTGCGCTACATCGCGGTCCTGCTCCTCGCGGTCGCACTTTTGTTTGGCTCGTTTGCACGGATGACAAGCGTGACCGACGTTGCCGCCGGAACCACGGCGACCCCGATGACCGGACCCAGCTGGGAAGGTTGGATCGAACCGCCGGCCTATACTGGCAAGCCTGCGATCTATCTCAATGACCTGGCCGAGGGCGCCGTGTCGCTGCCGGTCAACAGCCGCGTCGTGCTGCGGCTTTATGGCGAGGTGGGCGCGCTGACGGTGGCGGAAACCGTGTCGGGGCGTGTCGGTGATATTCCACCCGCCACAGATCCCGAGCAGGAATTCAAGCTTTCTCAGGATGGCACGATTGAAATCGGTGGCCCCGGCGGGCGGTCGTGGCGGATCACCGCAATCCCCGACAACGCCCCCCAGATTGCCTTGAGCGGGGTGCCGGATGTCTCGGGGCGGGGTGAGATGAGTCTGCCGTTCGAGGCCAGCGACGACTACGGGATTATCGGTGGGCAGGCGGTGATTGCGTTGGATCTGGGGGGGCTGGACCGGCGGCATGGTCTGGCGATCGACCCTGACCCACGTGCCGAATTGTCCGCCGATCTTCCCCTGCCGATCTCGGGGGACCGTAGTGCGTTCCAGGAAACCCTGATCGAAGACTATTCCAAACACGTCTGGGCGCATCTTCCCGTGATCGTCACCCTTTCGGCCGAGGACGCCGCCGGTCAGACCGGGCAATCGGTGCCCGAGAGCATGCCGCTTCCGGCCCGCCGCTTCTTTGACCCGCTGGCGGCGGCGTTGATCGAGCAGCGCCGAGACCTTCTTTGGTCCAAGGCCAATGGGCCGCGTGTGGCGCAGATGATCCGCGCGATCTCTCATCGGCCCGAGGAAGGGTTGTTCCAGAAGGAAACTCATTATCTTCGTCTGCGCACGATCCTGCGCCGGCTTGAGGCGGCGAACCGCATCGGGCTGGAAGACACGCGGCGTGACGAACTGGCCGAGGCGCTCTGGTCTCTGGCGATCGAGTTGGAAGAAGGTGATCTGGGCGATGCGCTGGAACGGTTGCGACGGGCGCAGGAACGGCTGGCCGAGGCGATGAAGAACGGCGCCAGTGATGCCGAGATTGCACAGCTGATGCAGGAATTGCGGGACGCAACGCAGGATTACATGCGTCAACTGGCCCAGCAGAACCGCGAAAACGGTCAGGACGGCGCCGACCAGCAAATGGCCGAAAACTCGATGCAGATGACGCAGGACGATCTGCAGCGGATGATGGACCGTATTCAGGAACTGATGGAACAGGGCCGCATGGCCGAAGCGCAGCAGGCGTTGCAGGAACTTCAACAAATGATGGAGAACATGCAGGTCACCCAAGGCCAAGGGCAAGGTAGCCCGTCCGAGGGGGATCAGGCGATGGAAGGGCTTGCTGAAACCCTGCGCAATCAGCAAGGCCTTTCCGATCAGGCCTTCCGGGAACTGCAGGAACAGTTCAATCCGGGCGCCAATGCCGGGCAAAGCCAGGGCAACGAAGGCTTCAGCGGCGGCGAGGGGCGCGGGCAGGCCCATGACGGCACCGGGCAGGGAACCGGCGAAGACGGTCAGGACGGGCAATCCGGTCAGACCCCCGGCGAACTGGCCGACCGGCAACAGGCGTTGAGAGACGAGTTGCAACGGCAGGAAAACGCGCTGCCGGGGCAGGGCACACCCGAAGGCGACGCCGCCCGCGATGCGCTGGGCCGGGCTGGGCGTGCCATGGATCAAGCCGAAGACGCGCTGCGCGAGGACGATCTGGCAGAAGCGATTGATCGTCAGGCCGAGGCCATCGAAGCCCTGCGTGAAGGCATGCGAAACCTGGGCGAAGCGATGACCCAGCAACAGCGCGACGGCCAGCAGGGGACAGCGCAGAACGACCGTGCCCAAAACCGCGATCCGTTGGGTCGCAGCCAAGGCGGACGCGGCGCAACCGGCACAGAGGAAGACCTGCTTCAGGGTGAGGACGTCTATCGCCAGGCCCGCCGACTGCTGGACGAAATCCGCCGCCGCGCAGGTGAGGGCGAACGGCCCGAGGCCGAGTTGGACTATCTCAAACGATTGTTGGACCGTTTCTGATCCGGGCCACGTTTAGCTGTCGGCAGGCGGTTCCTGATTGGCCATATTGTCGAGATACAGCATCATCTCGGTCACTTTGGAATCCAGCCACAGCCGCGTGTCATTGATCCAGGCCATGTATGCCTCGACATATGGGGCGGCCTGCGGCACCTGGGCGGAAATCCTGGCGTGGTAGAGGTAGACCAGCAGCCCGAGTGCAGCTGTCAGAAAGACCAGGCCAAAGCCCAACCGGAAGCCGCGCCGCCGCTTCTCCATGTTCGAAGGGCCGACACCGACCCGCTCTTCGGGTTGGCGGTCCTCGGCGGATCGAAGCGTGGCGTTGATGTCCTCGATGTCGGGCAACAGTTCACGCCGGGTTTCCGACCGTGCGCCGGACGCGGTGTTGGGGCGTGCAGAGGATTGCGCTTCGCCCTCTTGTCCGCGCAGTTGTGCGACACGTGTCTCGCGACTGTGTGGCGCTGCGGCAGCGGCGATCCCGCCTTCCAACCCGAGATCGGGCTGAGTCTCAAGGTCACTGCTTTCCGCCTTGCGTGCTTCGGCCTCGTGCTGGGCTTCCTGACGGAGCAACTCGGCAATTGCCGGGTCAAGTGACCGGCGTCGGGGCTGAGCGGCCGGTGCGTCGGAAAGTTCCTTGTCCTCGTCTTCGCCGGTGCCGTCATTCCAATCGTCGCGGTCATCGTCATGGTCCGGCTCGTCGGGGGCGGCGTCATCCTCGGGCCAGTGGTCGTCGTCGCTGGTTTCCGGCGCAGGGTCTTCGCTGCGGTCTTCGGGCCAGTGGTCTTCGGGCAGCCGCTCTTCGGATTGGTGATCTTCGTCCGTATCGACGTCGTCCGCGTCAGCTTCCTGGCCATGGTCGTCCGCGACCTGCGGGGGCGCTGCCTGCGGTTCCGGATATTCGGACCGACTGAAGGTTGCTGCATGACCCGCGGCAACGATTTCGTCCAGCCCGTCCTCGAATTGGTCGCCTTCGTCACTGCCGTCGTCGGTATCCGCGACGTGTTCGTCCTGACCGGCATCCGGCACCCAACCGTCATCGGGGATCGATCCGCCGACTTCGGTTGCCAGTTCCACATCCTCGTCAGGATGAACCTGAAACCATGTGTTGCCGCAGTTGGAGCATTCCACGTCCCGTCCCGCTTTTGGGATGACGTCATCCGGAACCTCGTACTGGGCACCGCAATTCGGGCAATTCAGCCTCATTTTTTGTTCCCCTGACCTCGTAAGCCCCATCCTTCGGTGTCAAGCATAGGCTGTAACATTCTGTCGATAAAGAGCAAAGCCTTGCCGAGGCGGATTGCACAAGTGGCGCGCTTTGGGCACAACAGGGCAAACCACGAGGGACGGGACCGTGATCGAACTTGAAAACCTTGGTTTCAGTTATGGCGAAGGTGAAATGCTGAGTGACATTTCACTCAAGCTGGCGCCGGGATCGTTCCATTTTCTGACCGGACCGTCGGGCTCGGGGAAGACCACGTTTCTCAAGCTGTGCTACGGCGCGCTGCAACCAACGGCGGGCCATGCGCGGCTGTTCGATCAGGACGTGCGCCACATGAGCCGCGACGACATGGCGATGACGCGGCGACGGATCGGGGTGGTGCATCAGGACTGCCAGTTTCTGGACCATCTGCCGATCGCCGACAACGTCGCCCTTCCGCTGACCGTTTCGGGCCGCGACAGCCTGGAAGAGGTTGCGAACCTGAAGGAATTGCTGGACTGGGTCGGGCTTGGCAAGCGCGCCAGCGCCTATCCCCCGGAGCTTTCGGGCGGCGAGCGGCAGCGAGCAGCGCTGGCGCGGGCGGTGATCATGTCGCCCGATGTTGTCCTGGCGGATGAACCGACAGGCAACGTGGACTGGGACATGTCACAGCGCCTGTTGCAATTGCTGATCGAGTTGAATCGCATGGGCAAGACCATCATGATCGCGACCCACGATCTGAACCTGATCCGCACGGCAAAAAGCCAGGTCCAGGCGCGGGTTTTGCGCATCGCCGGGCGGCGGTTGCAACTGGCGGGGGCGGACCTGTGAGCAATTTGGCCATTCTTTTCAAATCCCTGTTCAGCAGTGACAACCAGTCCGACCGGGTGGTGCCGCCGTCGGGTTTTACTGCGCGGCTGACCGTGTTTGCTTCGGGGGCGATGGCCTTCCTGACGGTTTTTGCCTTGGCGCTGTCGCTGGCTTCGGGACGGTTGGCGTCGCGTTGGGGGGACGAGCTGGCGCATAGTTCGACCCTGCGCATCTCGGCTCCGGCCGAGCAGATGGCCGAGCAGGTCCAGACCGCGCTGCGGGTTCTGGATACGACACCGGGCGTCGCGCTGGCGCGGGCGCTGACCGCGGACGAGCAAAAGGCGCTTCTGGCCCCGTGGTTCGGGCCTGACCTGCCGATTGACAGCCTACCCGTGCCGCAATTGATCGAGATCGTCGAGACGGAAGAGGGTTACGATGGAGCGGGCCTCAGACTGCGGCTTCAGGCCGAGGTTCCGGGTGCCGTTCTGGATGACCACACCCGCTGGCGCAAGCCGTTGGAACAGGCGGCAGGGCGGTTGCGGCTGTTGGGGTGGGTGGCAATCGCGTTGATTGCCGCGACCACCGCCGCGATCATCACGCTGGCGGCAAATGCGGCGCTGGCGGCGAATGCGCAGGTGATCCAGGTGCTGCGGCTGGTCGGCGCGCAGGACGGTTACATCGCCCGCGCCTTCGTGCGCCGATTTACCCTGCGGGCCTTGTCCGGCGCCGCAGCAGGCATGGTGTTGGGGCTCGGTGCGGTCCTTCTGCTGCCGCCGGCACAGGATGCTGGCGGCTTCCTGACCGGGCTGGGCTTTACCGGGGCGGGGTGGCTGGTGCCCTTCGTGATCCCGCCACTTGCCGCGCTGGTGGCCTTCCTTGCCACGCGCACCGCCGCCAACCGCGTTCTTTCGGAGTTGCCGTGATGCGATACGCCGTGCAATGGGTTCTGTCGCTGATCTTCATCGTCCAGATGTACCTGGCGATGCTGGTTCTGGCGATCATCTTCACCCCGTTTGCCATCTTCAGTCGGCAGGCCGTCTATAACGCGGTCCACACCTATTGCCGCTGGGTGCGGTTCTCGGCGCGGTGGCTGGTCGGGTTGCGGTCCGAGATCCGCGGCGCCGTGCCAACCGACGAAGTTCTGATCGCGGCCAAACACCAGAGTTTTTTCGACATCATCCTGATCGTCAGCGCGGTGCCGAAGCCGAAATTCATCATGAAAAGCTCGTTACGTTTTGCGCCAATCCTGGGCTGGTATGCGCTGCGGCTGGGCTGCGTTCCGGTCAATCGCGGTGACCGTGCCCGCGCGATCCGCAAGATGGTGGCCGACGTGAATGACGGTTCGGCCCCTGCCGGGCAGCTGATTATCTATCCGCAGGGCACCCGCGTCGCATGGGATGCCAGGAAACCCTACAAGGTCGGCACATTCGTCCTTTATCGCGAGACTGGTCAGACCTGTATCCCTGCCGCCACCAATGTCGGGGTGTTCTGGCCGCGTCACGGCATCTATCGCCGGCCCGGGCTGGCCGTGGTCGAGTTTCTTGACCCGATCGAACCCGGACTTCAGCAAAAACCCTTCATGGCCAGACTGGAAGAGGTGGTCGAAGGGCAATCCAAGGCGCTGATGCGCGAAGCGGGGTTCGATCCGGATGGAGTTCATCACTGATATTGCCGCGCTTGAGGCGGCTTATGGCACACCCGGCGCGGCATCCCTGCGCAAGGTGGCGCAGGAACTGACGCCCGAGTATCGCCGCTGGATCATGGCCTCACGTTTCTGCGTCGTCTCGACCGTCGGGCCGGACGGGACAGACGGCAGCCCGCGCGGGGACGATGGCCCGGTGGTGCGGGAACTGGACCCGCAGACGCTGGCCATGCCTGACTGGCGCGGCAACAACCGCATGGACACGTTGCGCAATATCGTCGCCGATGGGCGGATATCGCTTCTTTTCATGGTGCCGGGGTCCAATACCGTGGTGCGGGTGAACGGTTTTGCGCGGGTCACGACAGACCCGGCGCTTTGCGACAGCTTCGCCACCGATGGCAAACCGCCCCGCTCGGTCATCGTGATCCGCATCGGAGAAGTCTATTTCCAATGTGCCCGCGCTCCGATGCGGGCGCGCCTGTGGACTTCGGGCGACGAAAGCGCCGGATTGCCGACAGCGGGTGAGTTTCTGGCCGCTCTGACCGATGGCGAAGAAGGCGGCGCGACCTATGACGCGGACTGGCTGGAACGGGCCAGAAACTCCATGTGGTAGGGGTTACTGGCGGACGTAGTTGCGCCAGTTGTGCTGTTCCTTGAACCCCAGAACCTCGCGGATCTTGCGGTTTGAAAACAGTGCCTCTTGCGGCTCAAGTTCACGAGTGACAGGCACGCCGGAATAGAACCGCCTGATGATTTCATCATTCGGCAGGTCTACTGAATTGGTGTCATTTCCCGCGTTGAACACCTGATAGCCCAGACTGTCGGTTTTCAGACATAGATCGACGATCTGGCCCAGATCGCGTGCGTCGATATAGCAGAAGATATTGCGCAGCCGTGTCTTGGGGTCGGTAAAGAATCCGGGGAAACGGTCATATTCATCCGGTTCGATCACGTTGCCGATCCTCAGCCCGTAGATATCCGCACCCGACCGACGCTGAAACGCCCGGCCTGTCTTTTCGTTCACCACCTTGGACAGCCCGTAGGAATCCATCGGGTTGGTGTCGTGATCCTCGTCCACCGGCAGATAGTCGGGCATCACCTCACCATCGGCGAAACAGACGCCATAGGTGGTCTCGGACGAAGCAAAGATGATCTTGCCGATACCCAGCTTGGTCGCAGCCTCGATCACGTTGTAGGTGCCAACCGTATTCACGCGGAAGGTTTCGTGATCCGGCTGGATCAGGATGCGCGGGACAGCGGCGAAATGCACCACGGCGTCAAATGACGGCACACCGGTTCCCGGTTCCAACTCGTCGAAATTGGCATAGCTGGTCAGGACGTTGAACATTGCACCAGAGTCAGTGATGTCGGCGGTCAGGTTGTCGATGCCGGGTTCATCCAGCGGGGTCAGATCGACATTCACCACCCGATGCCCCTGATCGCGCAGGTAACGGCAGACATGACGCCCGGCCTTGCCCGAACCTCCGGTGAAAAGAATGCGCATAGCTTGTCTCCCTCGATTGTCGGGGCACTGTTTCACAGGCCGAGCAAAGAAAAAAGGGCGGCCGAGAAGCCGCCCTTTGCCGTTCTGAGCAAGGCTGGATCAGCTGTGGATCGGACCGTCGCCACAGGCCAGCGCCGCTTCGCGCACGGCTTCGGAATAGGTCGGGTGGGCGTGGCAGGTCAGGGCGATGTCCTGCGCCGACGCGCCGAACTCCATGCTCACACAGATCTCGTGGATCATGTCGCCTGCCGCCGGGCCGATGATCGCTGCGCCAAGGATGCGGTCGGTTTCGGCATCGACGATCAGCTTGACAAAGCCGCCTTCGGCCTGATGCACGGCTTTGGCACGGGCGTTGCCCATGAACATGAACTTGCCGGTCTTGATCTTGCGGCCTTCGGCCTTTAGCGCGGCCTCGGTCTGGCCAACGGTCGCGACCTCGGGGGTGGTGTAGACCACACCGGGGATCACGCCATAGTTCACGTGGCCATGCTTGCCCGCGATCACTTCGGCCACGGCCATGCCTTCGTCTTCCGCCTTATGCGCCAGCATCGGGCCTTCGATCACGTCGCCGATGGCATAGATGCCGTCGACCGAGGTCTTCCAGTGGGCATCGGTGGCGATCTGACCGCGCTGGGTCATCTGGACCCCCAGCGCCTCAAGCCCCAGCCCGTCGGTGAATGGTTTGCGGCCGGTGGCGACCAGCACCACATCGGCGTCCAGAACCTCGACATCGTCGGGTTTCTTGTTCAGCGCATAGCTGACCTTGGCCTTTGATTTGGTCGCCTCGACGCCTTTCACGGCCGCGCCGGTGATGATGTTCAGCCCCTGCTTTTCAAGGATGCGCTTGAAGCTGCGCTGCACGTCGGCATCCATGCCGGGGCAGACAGCGTCCATGTATTCGACCACCGTGACCTCGGAGCCCAGACGGGCATAGACCGAGCCCAGTTCCAGCCCGATCACACCGGCGCCGATGACCACCAGCTTCTTCGGCACTTTCGGCAGGTCCAGCGCACCGGTCGAGTCGACCACGACCTTGCCGTCATTGTCGACCTCGACACCTGGAATGGAGGATGCAACGGACCCGGACGCGATCACGATATTCTTGGCGTCGTGGGTTTCGTCGCCAACCTGCACCTTGCCCGCGGCGGGAATGGTGGCCCAGCCCTTGATCCAGTCGATCTTGTTTTTCTTGAACAGGAACTCGATGCCGCTGGTGTTCTGGCCGATGACGTCATCCTTGTAGGATTTCATCTGCTTCCAGTCGACCGAGGGCGCCTTGCCCTTCAGCCCCATCGACGCAAAATTGTGTTCCGCCTCGTGCAGCATGTGGCTGGCATGCAGCAGCGCTTTCGACGGGATACAGCCAACGTTCAGGCAGGTGCCGCCCAGCGTCTCGCGGCCTTCGACAACAGCCGTCTTCAGACCCAGTTGCGCGCAGCGGATGGCAGAGACATACCCGCCGGGGCCTGCTCCGATGATGATGACGTCATATTGTGCCATGTTTCAGTTCCTTTTCGGGTTTCGACGAGGAGGCGTCGGTATTTTCGTCAAACGTATGCTGTTTCGTTATTTTGCCGTCCATGCGGCAAGGTTCTTGTCGGTCAGAACCGCCTCGCGGCGGGTGCGGAACCAGGTGATGCAATCCTGTTCGGTGCGGGCGATGTCCGGGTTTTGTCGCATCGCTGCGATCCGGGCCTCTGTGCCATTCCAGTGGCGCAAGATCCTGCGATTCTCGACATCGTTCCGGTTCGCGCGGTGATGCCATGACGAGCCGAGGTGGTATTTGTCCGAGGTCTTGCCCTGTCCATCACCCCGGTCGTTTTTCATCAGAAAGACGTCAACCGATTTCACCGCATAGTGGTTGATGCAGGCGCGGTTCGGCTTCATAGCGCGGCCAACCGGGACATAGCGGCTGCGTCTGGGGCCGGTGATGCCGCGCGAGGTCAGTGCGTTGCCCACGGCATTCAGGACGGCGATGTCGTCAACCTTCGGGCGCAGGGGCATGTGTTCATTGGCATGTTCGAACTTGCGAAAGCGGAACATCGACTTGAACTTGACCGTCTCGGGGTCGGGGTGGCCCTCGCATTGGGTGAAAACCGGCAGCACCGCGCCGGCCCATTCCAACTGGCCACTATCGCCGAAATTCCGCCATGCCAGAGCGATCACGTCGCCCTCTCCGGCGCGGTCCAGCAGGTCGTCGACATGGCCGCCACCCATGCGGACGTGCAGAAACTCGTCACTGTCGAGATGACACAGCCATTCGGTGTCGGTTTCCGCCAGAAACTCCATCGCCGCAGCCATGCCCGCATCCTGCGGCGATTGACCCGATGCGGGATCAGCGCGCAGATGGGTGACAAACCCGGCTGCGTCCAGCGCGTCCAGCAACCTGTCCGATCCGTCGGTGCAATTGTTGGAGCAGATCACCACGCGGTCGAAACCGATCTCAAGGTGATAGGCCACCCATTCGAGAATGAAGATACCCTCGTTCCGCATCGACGCCACGAGGGCGGTTTTGGGGTGTGGTATTTGGCTGGCCGCTGCAATCTTCATATCAGAACTACTCGACCACCGGTGAAGGAAGCTTCCTGTTGCGCAACCAAATCACAATGCCGCAGATCGAAACAAATCCGAGAATTTTCGACAAAAAGCCAACCAGAATCGAGAAGGCTCCGTTGGAAAACAAGCTTTGGCCAAACACGAGGTCGAAGACAACGAAGAGGCAGTAGGTTCCGCAAACGATGATCCATTCGCGTGCCAAGGCGTAAAGTATGAACAAATACAGTACGGCCGTTAGCACTGCGGTTTGGGTGGCTTGTTCAAAATTCCGCCCTGCATTGATTTCAATCGCCCCTGCAAAAGCCAAAAGCACCCAGAGAAGGATCAGTTGGACAAGAACGGCGCGCGATGCGAGGCGGCGGCCATCGGCCGCGCGCCCCTTTTCCGTGATTTGGAAAGCCGCGCGCATGACGCCTTACAGATCCATCAGCAACCGGCGCGGGTCTTCCAGTGCTTCCTTGACGCGGACAAGGAAGGTCACGGCGCCTTTGCCGTCGACGATGCGGTGGTCATAGGACAGCGCCAGGTACATCATCGGGCGAATCTTGATCTCGCCGTTGATGACCATGGGACGTTCCTGGATCTTGTGCATGCCGAGGATACCCGATTGCGGCGGGTTCAGGATCGGCGAGGACATCAGTGAGCCATAGACGCCACCGTTCGAGATGGTGAAGGTGCCGCCCTGCATTTCCGCCATCGACAGTTTGCCATCGCGGGCACGGCGGCCTTTTTCGCCAATCGCTTTCTCGATCTCGGCAAAGGACATCTTGTCGGCATCGCGGATGACCGGCACCACAAGACCCTGCGGCGTGCCAGCCGCGACGCCCATGTGGACGAAGTTCTTGTAGACGATCTCGTTCCCGTCGATCTCGGCGTTGACCTCGGGCACCTCTTTCAGCGCATGGCAGCAGGCCTTGGTGAAGAAGGACATGAAGCCCATGCGGACGCCGTGCTTCTTCTCGAACTGGTCCTTGTACTGGTTGCGGATCGCCATGACCTCGGTCATGTCCACCTCGTTGTAGGTGGTCAGGATCGCGGCGGTGTTCTGGGCGTCCTTCAGGCGCTTGGCGATGGTCTGGCGCAGGCGGGTCATCTTGACCCGCTCCTCACGCGCGGCATCCTCGGCGGCGACAGGCGCGCGGGGTGCGGCAGCCGGGGCAGGCGCGGCGGCGGCGGGCTGGGCCGGGGCAATCGCGGCTTTCAGCACGTCTTCCTTCATGACGCGCCCGTCACGGCCCGATCCCTGTACCGAAGCCGGGTCGATGCCCTTTTCCGCCATCAGCTTGTTGGCCGAGGGTGCGTTTTCCACGTCTTTGCCCGTGGTCGCGGCAGCAGGTGCTGCGGCGGCAGCGGCGGGGGCGGCAGCAACCGCACCCGATGCCGAGATCACGGCAAGCTTGGCGCTGGCATCCACCGTGGTGCCTTCCGGCGCGGTGATTTCGGCCAGCACGCCGGATGCGGGCGCAGGCACCTCGACCGAGACTTTGTCGGTTTCCAGCTCGCACAGCATCTCGTCCTGCGAGACGCTGTCGCCAACGGCCTTGAACCAGGTCGAGACGGTGGCTTCGGTGACGCTTTCGCCAAGGGTGGGCACCATCACATCAACGCTGTCGTCACCCGACGCGGCGGGGGCCGCAGCGGGTTTGGCCTCGGATGCGGCGGGGGCAGGGGCGGCGCCTTCGCCGGCCTCAATGGTGGCAAGCAGCGCGTCGACACCAACCGTTTCACCTTCGGCGGCAACGATGGATCCCATGACGCCAGCGGCGGGCGCGGGCACTTCCACGGTCACCTTGTCGGTTTCCAACTCGCACAGCATTTCATCCACCGCGACGGCATCGCCGGGCTTCTTGAACCATGTGGCCACGGTCGCTTCGGTGACGGATTCGCCAAGGGTGGGGACGCGAACTTCGGTCGTCATCGCTTATTTTCCTTCCATGGTCAGCGCGGCATCGACCAGCGCCTCTTGTTGAGCTTTGTGTTGGCTTGCCAGACCCGTGGCCGGCGACGCCGAAGCCGGACGACCGGCATAGACAGGGCGGGTATGCTTGGCGCCAATGCGCTGCAGCACCCATTCGATATTGGGTTCGATGAAGGTCCAGGCCCCCTGGTTCTTGGGCTCTTCCTGGCACCAGACCATCTCGGCGTTTTTGAACCGTTCCAGTTCCTTCACCGCCGCAAGCGCCGGGAAGGGATAGAACTGTTCGAACCGCAGCAGGTAGATGTCGTCGATCCCGCGCTTGTCGCGCTCTTCCAGCAGGTCGAAATAGACCTTGCCGGAACACATGACGACGCGCTTGATCTTGTCATCCGCCTTGAGCTTGGTTTCCGAGTGACCCTTCTGGGCGTCGTCCCACAGAACCCTGTGGAAGCTCGACCCGGTGGTGAAATCTTCTGCATTCGAGATGCACAGCTTGTGCCGCAGAAGCGATTTCGGCGTCATCAGGATCAGCGGTTTGCGGAACGAACGGTGGATCTGGCGCCGCAGGATGTGGAAATAGTTTGCCGGGGTCGTGCAGTTTGCCACGATCCAGTTGTCACCGCCGCACATCTGCAGGAACCGTTCCAGCCGTGCCGACGAGTGTTCCGGGCCCTGGCCCTCGAACCCGTGCGGCAGCAGGCAGACAAGGCCGGACATCCGCAGCCATTTCGATTCACCGGAACTGATGAACTGGTCGAACATGATCTGCGCGCCGTTGGCAAAGTCACCGAACTGCGCTTCCCACAGGGTCAGCGCGTTGGGTTCCGCCAGCGAATAGCCGTATTCAAAGCCGGACACCGCGTATTCCGACAGCGCCGAGTCGATCACCTCGTACTGGGCCTGACCATTGCGGATGTGGTTCAGCGGATAGTACCGCTCTTCCGTGTCCTGGTTCACGATCCCGGAATGGCGCTGCGAGAAGGTGCCGCGCGTGGCGTCCTGCCCGGACAGGCGGACCGGGTAGCCTTCGGTCAGAAGGCTGCCGAAAGCCAGGGCTTCGGCGGTGGCCCAGTCAAACCCCTGACCGGACTTGAACATCTCGGCCTTGCTTTCCAGAAGCCGCGCAACCGTCTTGTGGATCGGGTAGCCCTCGGGGACCGACGACAGGGATTTACCGACCTCTTGCAGGGTCTCTTCCTTGATCGCAGTCTGGCCGCGCTGGTATTCGCCATCTTCCTTGTCGAGGTGCTTCCAGCGACCATCCAGCCAGTCGGCCTTGTTGGGCTTGTATTCCTTGCCGGCCTCGAACTCTTCGTTTAGGTGGGCCTGGAACGCGGCCTTCATGTCCTCGATCTCGCCTTCGGGGATCAGCCCGTCCTTGACGAGGCGCTCCGTGTAGAGCGTCAGCGTGGTTTTGTGTTTCTTAATCCGCTTGTACATGATCGGGTTGGTGAACATCGGTTCATCACCCTCGTTGTGACCAAAGCGGCGATAGCAGAACATATCGATCACCACGTCCTTGCCGAATTTCTGGCGGAACTCGGTGGCGACCTTGGCGGCATGGACAACCGCTTCCGGGTCGTCACCATTGACGTGGAAGATCGGGGCCTCGACCACCAGCGCGTTATCGGTCGGGTAGGGCGACGAGCGCGAGAAGTGCGGCGCGGTGGTAAAGCCGATCTGGTTGTTCACCACGATGTGGATCGTGCCGCCGGTGCGGTGACCGCGCAGGCCGGAAAGTGCAAAACACTCGGCCACGACACCCTGACCGGCAAAGGCCGCGTCGCCGTGCAGAAGGATCGGCAGAACGGCGGTGCGTTCCTTGTCGCCCAACTGGTCCTGCTTGGCGCGCACCTTGCCCAGCACCACCGGGTTCACCGCCTCAAGGTGCGAAGGGTTCGCCGTCAGCGACAGGTGGACGGTGTTGCCGTCAAACTCGCGGTCGGACGAGGCGCCGAGGTGGTATTTCACGTCGCCCGAGCCGTCGACATCCTCGGGTTTGAAGCTGCCGCCCTGGAATTCGTTGAAGATCGCGCGATAGGGTTTTGCCATCACGTTGGCCAGAACCGAAAGGCGGCCCCGGTGGGGCATGCCGATGACGATTTCCTTCAGACCCAGCGCGCCGCCGCGCTTGATGATCTGTTCCATCGCCGGGATCAGCGCTTCGCCACCGTCAAGGCCGAACCGTTTGGTGCCCATGTATTTCACATGCAGGAACTTCTCGAAACCTTCGGCCTCGACCAGCTTGTTCAGGATCGCCTTGCGGCCCTCGCGGGTGAAGGCGATTTCCTTGCCATAGCCCTCGATCCGCTCTTTCAGCCAGCCAGCCTGCTCGGGATCGGAAATATGCATGTATTGCAGCGCAAACGTGCCGCAATAGGTGCGCTTCACGATGTCCATGATCTGGCGCATCGTGGCGATTTCCAGCCCCAGCACCTTGTCGATAAAGATCGGCCGGTCCATGTCCGCGCCCGAGAACCCGTAAGACGCCGGGTCCAGCTCGGGATGCGGGGTCTTGTCGCGCATGTCCAGGGGGTCGAGGTCGGCGATCAGGTGGCCCCGGATCCGGTAGGCGCGGATGATCATCAGCGCGCGGATCGAGTCCAGAACCGCGGTACGGATCTGCGCGTCCGACACTTCGACACCCTTGTCGGCGGCTTTCGCCTTGATCTTGTCGGCTGCGCCTTTTGCCTCTTCGGGCGGGGCGGGCCATTCGCCTGTCAGGGCGCTGGTCCAGTCATCGGCGGGTTGCGGCGGCCAGTCATTGCGCAGCCAACTGGGGCCGGTGGCCTCGGCCTTCACGTCAAGCTCGGCATCACCAAGCTGGCGGAAGAACTCCTGCCACGCCGCATCGACCGCACCCGGGTCGGCAGCATAGCGGGCATACATCTGTTCGAGGTATTCCGCGTTGTGGCCCTGCATGAAGGACGAGGCGTGGAAGATGTCGTTGGGGCTTTGGTCGGTCATGGCGGACTCCCGATCCCGAAAAATTCAGGTCAACCGTTGTCGTCAGAATTGAGAGGGCAGCAATTGGTTTTGATCACCGCCCGGCGGCAACGCCGGGCAGCGCCCGACCCGCCCCCCAGGGCGGGCGCTTCACGCCCCCCCTCGGGTCCGGCGCTGCCCTCAGCGCCTGTGACGGGTCGGTTCAGTTTCATCAGCCCAGCTCAATCGCTTTCTGGACCGCTTCGCCCAGCGTGGCGGGGCTGTCGGCGACGACGATGCCGGCTTCTTTCATCGCGGCGATCTTGTCTTCGGCGCCACCTTTGCCACCGGCAACAATCGCGCCTGCGTGACCCATGCGGCGGCCCGGAGGCGCTGTGCGGCCCGCGATAAAGCCAGCGGTCGGCTTCCAGCGGCCCTTCTTGCGCTCGTTCGCCAGGAATTCAGCGGCTTCTTCTTCCGCCGAACCACCGATCTCACCGATCATGATGATCGACTGGGTCTCGTCATCCGAAAGGAACATGTCCAAGACGTCGATATGCTCGGTGCCCTTGATCGGGTCGCCACCGATGCCAACAGCCGTCGATTGGCCAAGGCCGATATCCGCAGTTTGTTTCACGGCTTCATAGGTAAGCGTGCCCGAGCGCGAGACAACACCAACCGAGCCGCGTTTATGGATGTGGCCGGGCATGATGCCGATCTTGCAGGCGTCCGGGGTGATGATGCCGGGGCAGTTCGGACCGATCAGGCGGCTTGCCGAGCCTTCCAGCGCGCGTTTCACCTTCATCATGTCCAGTACCGGGATGCCTTCGGTGATACACACGATCAGTTCCATCTCGGCGTCGATCGCTTCGAGGATCGAGTCCGCCGCAAACGGCGGGGGCACATAAATCACCGAGGCGTTGGCTTCGGTCTTGGCCTTGGCTTCGTGGACCGAGTCAAAGACAGGCAGGCCCAGATGCTCCATGCCGCCCTTGCCGGGGGTCACGCCGCCGACCATCTTGGTGCCATAGGCGATGGCCTGTTCCGAGTGAAAGGTGCCTTGCGAGCCGGTGAAGCCCTGACAGATCACCTTGGTGTTTTCATCAACAAGAATTGCCATCAGTCTTACCCTTTCACCGCTTTCACGATTTTTTCTGCACCATCCGACAGGTTGTCGGCGGCGATCACGTTCAGGCCAGAGGTGTTGATGATCTCTTTGCCCTTCTCGACATTGGTGCCTTCCAGACGCACGACCAGCGGAACCTGCAGGCCGACCTCTTTCACCGCGGCGACAACGCCTTCCGCGATCACGTCGCAGCGCATGATGCCGCCGAAGATGTTCACCAGGATGCCTTTGACGTTCGGGTCCGAGGTGATGATCTTGAACGCTTCGGTCACTTTCTCCTTGGTGGCGCCGCCACCAACGTCGAGGAAGTTGGCAGGCTCGGCACCATAAAGCTTGATGATGTCCATCGTCGCCATGGCAAGGCCCGCGCCGTTCACCATGCAGCCGATTTCACCGTCCAGAGCGATGTAGTTCAGGTCATACTTGGATGCGGCCAGTTCCTTGGGGTCTTCCTCGGTTTCGTCGCGCAGAGCGGCGACGTCCTGATGGCGATAGACCGCGTTGCCGTCAAAGCCCAGCTTGGCGTCCAGAAGTTTCAGGTTGCCGTCTTCCATGACGATCAGCGGGTTGATCTCAAGCATCTCCATGTCCTTCTCGACGAAGGCCTGGTAGAGCTGACCCAGAAGCTTGACGCATTGCTTGACCTGCGCGCCTTCCAGTTCCAGCGCAAAGGCGACGCGGCGGCCGTGATAAGGCATGTAGCCGGTTGCCGGGTCGATCGAGAACGACAGGATTTTTTCCGGGGTCGACGCGGCGACCTCTTCGATGTCCATGCCGCCTTCGGTCGACGCCACGATCGAGATGCGGCTGGTCTGGCGGTCAACGAGGAACGCAAGATAGAGTTCGCGCGCGATGTCCGAGCCGTCTTCGATATAGATGCGGTTGACCTGTTTCCCTGCCGGGCCGGTCTGATGGGTCACAAGGGTGCGGCCCAGCATCTTCTTGGCTTCTTCGGCGGCTTCTTCCACCGACTTGGCAAGGCGCACACCGCCTTTTTCGCCTGCGTCAGCTTCCTTGAAGTGGCCCTTGCCGCGGCCGCCCGCATGGATCTGTGCCTTCACGACCCAGAGCGGGCCGTCAAGTTCACCGGCTGCGGTCTTGGCGTCTTCGGCCTTCAGGACAACACGTCCTTCGGAAACCGGGGCGCCATAGCTGCGAAGAAGTTGCTTCGCCTGGTATTCATGGATGTTCATGGAACCGTCCCATCGTTGCTGCGATTGCCGGGCGGTTTGGCACATTACGTTGCCGGAACTAAGCGTTTTTTTGTCGCGCGTGCGGGAAACCGCCGAAAAAGCGACATTTGTGATCACACGTTGAAATTAAGTGATCACAAAGCGGATACCGTTATCGTTATCAGGTTTCCCGGCGCAGAATCGCCTGGCTGACCTGCGCGGAAAGCGCCTGAAATAAAGGGCTATCTCCGATTGCCCCAACGCAAGCGCCAAGCCATCTGTCGCATGATCCAAGCATAGCCATAGCGCACCCTGCCGGTGAATCCCCGGTCAATCAGGCGGCCGGGGGTCGCCGTTGTGCCAGGTGACAGCGCCTTGTCCGCCGCGATCAGCCGGTCAAGATGGGCGCGGGCCACGGGGCCGATCGCATGGTCCAGAGACGTCTTTTGTGCGTGACCGCGCGACAGGTGGCGGTGAAACTCGGGGCTGTGAATGACGCGCGGCGCGGCCTGATTGTGTTCCCAGGCTTCGAACTGGCGACACGCCATCATGTTGTATTCCGGCGGCAGGATCCCGAGGCGCAGGTCGCTGTCATAAAGCTTGCGCCGCAGGATGGGCTGGTCCAGCCCGGCGCCGGTCGCGGCAAGTGTTTCGGCAACATCGGTGAAGAAGTCGCGGATTTGGCGAGTTCCATGGCAGGCGAGAACGCCGCTGTTGACATGGGGGAACGCGTTTATCAGCGGATCGGGTTCGATGGCATGACCACCGCTGGGATTGCGATACTGGTCATGGCAGGCCATCACGTCGAACCGGTCCAGCACATCGAATACGTCGCTGATATCCCCGACCACGCGGATATCGGCATCAAGATAGATCGTGCGGTCAAAACGCGTACGGGCCAGGGCCTCGAACTTTGGGCGAAACCAGCTTTTCTGCAAGTCATGCACCTGATCGAAAACGCCGGGCTCAACCGGACAATCGGTGAAGATGTCGATCTGGGCAGAAGGCGAAACGGCGCGCAAACTGCGCGCCGCATCATGGGCAATTTCGGTATAGCCGGGACCGCTGGTGGCGAAGATATAGCCGCGGCTCCCGGTCATGTCAGTCTCAGGTCAGCGACGAGTCGATCGCCTTGCACGCGTCGACCAGGCCTTGAACAGCCTTGACCGAAGTGTCGAACATCGATTGCTCTTCCTTGTTGAGCTTGATGTTGACGACTTTCTCGACGCCGCCGGCACCGATCACGGTCGGCACGCCGACATACATGTCCTTCACGCCCAGGTCGCCATCGCAATAGGCGGCGCAGGGCAGGACGCGCTTCTGGTCTTTCAGATAGGCTTCTGCCATCTCGATGGCCGAGGCTGCGGGCGCATAGAAGGCCGAACCGGTTTTCAGAAGGCCGACGATTTCGGCACCACCGTCACGGGTACGCTGAACCATGGCGTCCAGTTTCTCTTGCGTGGTCCAGCCCATCTCGATCAAGTCGGGCAGCGGGATACCGGCAACGGTCGAATAACGCACCGACGGCACCATCGTGTCGCCGTGGCCGCCCAGAACGAATGCGGTCACGTCGCGCATCGAGACGTTGAATTCCTCGGCCAGGAAGTGACGGAAGCGGGCCGAGTCCAGCACGCCGGCCATGCCGCAGACCTTGTTGGTCGGCAGGCCCGAGAACTTCTGCAGCGCCCAGACCATCGCGTCCAGCGGGTTGGTGATGCAGATCACGAAAGCGTCCGGCGCGTGGTCGCGGATGCCTTCACCCACCGACTTCATGACTTTCAAGTTGATGCCCAGAAGGTCGTCGCGGCTCATCCCCGGTTTACGGGCGACACCAGCCGTCACGATGCAGACATCTGCGCCGGCGATGTCGGAATAGTCGCTGGTGCCCGAAAGCGCGGCGTCGATCTTTTCGACCGGGCCAGATTCGGCGATGTCCAGCGCCTTGCCCTGCGGCAGGCCGTCCGCAATGTCGAAGAGGACGATATCGCCCAGTTCTTTCAGGGCTGCGAGGTGGGCGAGCGTGCCGCCGATGTTGCCTGCCCCGATGAGGGCAATCTTGGGTCTGGCCATTTGGAGTATCTCCGGTCCGGTTGAATTTGGCCGGATGCCTAGTGCTTAACGGGCCGCGACGCAAGTTTTTTGCGCTGCGGCGCAGCGGCGCGGCAAGATGCTTGCGCTAACATGCGATTTGGTAAATGGTCGCCCACGCGGGAATTTTCGGGCAGGGGACGCGCGGGTTTTGGATACCGGACTTTTCATCATTGCCGCCATCGCGGTCACCTTCGCAGGTATCTCGAAGGGCGGTTTCGGGTCCGGCGCGGCCTTTGCGTCATCGACGATTCTCGCGCTGGTGATTCCACCGACGCAGGCGCTTGGGATCATGCTGCCCTTGCTGATGCTGATGGATGTGGCGAACCTGAAACCCTATTGGAAGAAATGGGCCTGGCCGGAATCCAAGGTGCTGATCCTTGGGGGAATTCCCGGTGTGGCGCTGGGGGCGGCGCTGTTCACAGTGGCCAATGACGATCTGTTGCGCTTCCTCATCGGGGTGGTGGCGATCGGGTTTGTGGTCTGGCACCGTTGGCCCGGCCGCAAAGGGCCGGTGAAGCCGCTACCGGAAAGTGCGGGATTTGTCGCCGGGCTTGTGGCGGGTTTCACCTCCTTCATCAGCCATGCGGGCGGGCCGCCGGCGGCGGTCTACCTGTTGTCCCGTGACATCGGCAAGACACCTTATCAGGCCAGCACGGTGCTGATTTTCTGGGTCATCAACATCGCCAAGTTCGTGCCTTACGCGTTTCTCGGCGTCTTTACCGTGCAGACTTTCACGATGGATCTGTACCTGGCGCCATTTGCGCTGATCGGGGCGTGGATCGGGGTCAAGGCGCATCACATGGTATCGGAAAAGGCGTTCTTCGCGCTGACCTACGTGTTGTTGCTGATCACCGGTGGCAAGTTGATCTTTGACGCGCTGACCTGATCCGGGCCGACCCGTTCAGGCCAGTTTGCCGGGTTTGGGCAGCGCTTCAGCCAGTTCCTGATAGCTTTCTCCTGCGGCGACAAGGCAGGTACGGCCATCGGGCAGGGTGACGGTGATCGACCAGCTGCCGGTTTCCTCTGACGCAAAAACTTCGACCACCACGTTGTTGTTGCCCAGCCCGACCGAGCGGCGCGTCTCGCCGAAATCTCCGGTCAGACGTTCCAGCACCACGTCGCGCGGGGCACAGTTGTTGCCCTGTGCGTGGGCCAAATCCGCACCCATCGCCATCAGTCCCAGCCCCATCGTCATCTTGAGAATCACGTCTTTCATACCTGTCCCTTTCTGTTTCTGCTCGCCGCAATGGGGGCGATCACCTGCCGAAATCATGGGCGGACAAGGCGTAAATCCGGGTTAATCAACCGAGCGCAGCTTGCGCTTGGGGGATTGGACGTGGGGAAATTGCTGCATTGCGGCGGAATTACCCTTGAAGTTTTCTGAGAATTTGGGCCATGTTCGCGCAACATTATTACGAGGTGATGAAATGGATCAGCGCGCACGCCCCTATCGTTCGGTTCTCTATATCCCCGGTTCCAAGGACCGGGCGCTGGACAAGGCCCGGACCCTTCCTGTTGACGCGATCATCTTCGATCTCGAAGACGCGGTGACGGTCGAGGAAAAGGACAACGCTCGCGACACGCTGAAAGCGGCGCTTGCGGCGGGCGGTTACGGTGACCGGGTGCGGATCGTGCGGATCAACGGGCTGGACACCAAATGGGGCGAGGCAGATGCCCGCGCCGCCGCCGAGATGGATTGCGACGCGGTCCTTCTGCCCAAGGTCGATGGGCCCGAGCAGATTGACGCGCTGGCCGCTTTGGTCGGCGACAAACCGATCTGGGCGATGATGGAAACGCCTCGCGGCATGTTAAATGCAGCCGCGATTGCGGCGCATCCGCAATTGCAGGGCATGGTGATGGGCACCAATGACCTGGCCAAGGAACTCCAGACCCGCTATCGCCCCGACCGCCTGCCGATGATGGCCGGGTTGGGCCTGTGTGTGCTGGCGGCCAAGGCCGAGGGTGTGATTATCGTCGATGGCGTCTATAACGCCTTCAAGGATGACGAGGGCCACCGCGCCGAATGCGATCAGGGCCGCGACATGGGCTTTGACGGCAAAACCATCATCCACCCGGCCCAGATCGAGGTCGCAAACACCGCCTTCGCGCCCAGCGAAGCCGAGATCGACCTGGCTCGCCGCCAGATTGCGGCGTTTGAAGAAACCGAGGCCGCAGGGCAGGGCGTTGCCGTGGTCGATGGCAAGATCGTCGAAAACCTGCATGTCGCGACGGCACGCGAAATCCTTGCGAAAGCAGATGCAATCGCGGCCCTGACCGCCTAAACCTGTCCCCATGGATCAACAGGGGAGAGAATGATGATCTGGTTGGTACTGGGCGTGGCGCTTTGGGCGGCTGCGCATATGTTCAAGCGTATCGCGCCGGATGCGCGCAAGAATATGGGCGAAAAAGGCAAGGGCGTCGTTGCCCTGGCGCTGGCGGCGTCGGTCGTGTTGATGGTGCTGGGCTATCGCGCGGCGCCTGTGGTGGATCTGTGGTATCCGCCAGCTTGGACGCTGCATCTGAACAACCTTTTGGTGCTGGTCGCGATCTTCCTGATGAGCCCGGCGCCGCGCAAGGGCAAGATCTTCAACAAGATGCGCCACCCGCAGCTGGCCGGGTTCCGCGCCTGGGCCTTTGCGCACCTTCTGGTGAACGGCGATCTGGCTTCGGTCATCCTGTTTGGCGGGCTGTTCATCTGGGCGGCGGCTGAGGTCGTGATGATCAACAAGGCCGAAGGCGACTGGCAGCCGACCCAGACCGGAACCTATGCCAAGGATGCGATGTTCCTTGTCGCGTCGCTGATCCTGATGGCGATCATCGGCTATATCCACGGCTGGCTTGGCCCGTGGCCGTTCCCCGGAGCGATGTGATGAAGCTTTATCGTTTCCTCTCGGAAGAAGACACATCCGCCTTCTGTCACAAGGTGACCGAGGCGCTGAACAAAGGGTGGGAGCTTCACGGCTCTCCAACCCAGACCTGGGACCATGCGGCCGGCGTCATGCGCTGTGGTCAGGCGGTCACGAAAGAGGTCGAGGGCACCTATTCCCCCGACATAAAGCTAGGAGCGCAATAAATGGCAAAGACCAATCCGGGCCGGTTTTTCGAGGATTATTCGCTGGGGCAGGTGATCGACCACGCTGTTCCGCGTACCGTGGGGCAGGGCGAGCGAGCGCTTTATCACGCGCTCTATCCGGCCCGCCACGCGCTTTATTCCTCGGATGAATTTGCCCGGAATTGCGGTCTTCCGGGATCGCCGCTGGATGACCTGGCGGCGTTCCACGTGGTCTTTGGCAAGACCGTGCCGGACGTGTCGCTGAACGCGGTGGCCAACCTTGGTTATGCCGAGGGGCGCTGGCTGAAGCCGGTCTATGCCGGGGACACGCTGCGGTCTTCGTCCGAGGTGATCGGGCTCAAGCAGAACTCGAACGGCAAGACCGGCGTGGTCTGGGTGCGCACCCGTGGCACGAACCAGCACGACGAGGTCGTGATGGACTATGTCCGCTGGGTCATGGTGCGTAAACGCAACGTGGACGCACCAGCGCCCGAAACTGTGGTGCCCGAGCTTTCCAAGGTTATCGACCCTTCCGATCTCGTGATCCCCGAGGGGCTGGATTTCTCCAACTATAATTTCACCCTGGCCGGGGAACCCCATCGCTGGGGCGACTATGAGGTGGGTGAGACCATCGACCATGTCGATGGCGTCACGCTGGAAGAAGCCGAACACATGATGGCGACGCGGCTTTGGCAAAACACGGCCAAGGTGCATTTCGACGCGACGTTCCGTCCTGATGGCCAGCGCCTGATCTATGGTGGTCACATCATCTCGCTCGCGCGCGCCCTGTCGTTCAATGGGCTGGCCAATGCCCAGATGATCGTCGGTCTCAACGGTGGCGCTCATGCGAACCCGGCCTTCTCTGGTCTGACGGTCAAGGCATGGTCCGAAGTTCTGGACAAGGCGCCGACATCGACCCCGGGGGTTGGCGCGATCCGTCTGCGGCTGGTTGCCACCAAGGGCGGCGCGCCGTTTGAGCTGAAAGGGGACGACGGCAAATACCTGCCGGACGTGCTGCTGGACCTCGACTACTGGGCGTTGATGCCGCTCTGAGTACGGACGTCAGCCGGTCTGCCACCGAAATCGCAGCCTGTGATCACAGATTTGGCCTTGAGAGATGTTACCGCAAACTGCTGTGTTGGTGGCGATAACAGCGAGTGAGTCGCGGTTTGGCGCAGTTATCCGATGGCCGGGCTTGTTTGCAGACAGATGAGTCGACGGATTGTGCAGATATGTGATCACGCAAATATATGTGTGATCACAAAATGACCGCTCGCGCCGCATAAACTGCAAAAATCTGCCGAATTGCGCCAAAAAACCGCGTCTGTCGCCATTCGGGTCAGGTGACAGCGCAGAAAAATGCGTTAGTAAGTAACGCAAGGGAATTGAAAAGGAATGATCATGTCTGACGCGAAAAAGGTTGTAAGACCGCTTTCCCCGCATCTGACCATCTACCGAATGCCCATCCAGGCCATCACGTCGATCCTGACGCGGATCACCGGAAATGCCTTGATCGTGACCACGGTTCTGGTCGTCTGGTGGCTTCTGGCCGCATCGACCGGCCCGGAATACTTCGCCGTGGCGGATGCGTTCGTGACAAGCTGGTTTGGCCAGCTGGTCTTCTTCCTGTCGCTCTGGGGTATCTGGTATCACTACCTCGCCGGTCTGCGTCACCTGTACTATGACGCCGGCAAGGGACTGGATGTCGACACTTCCGAAAAGCTGAGCTGGGCCGTTATCATCGGATCCGCCGCTCTGACTTTCTTCACACTCCTCATCATCTGACCGGAGGCCAAGATGCGTTATCTGACCGACCGCAAACGTGCCGAAGGGCGTGGCTCGGCCCATGCCGGGACCGAGCATCACTGGTACATGCAAGTCAGCGCGGTGGGCCTTGCCCTGATCGTGCCGACCTTCCTTTACATCTTCGGCGGCGCCTATGGCGGCACCTATGAAGAGGTGATCGCCGTCTTCAGCCGACCCGTTCCGGCGATCCTGACCGGCCTGACCCTGTTTGTCGGGCTGAAACACTTCCAGAAGGGCTGGGCCATGTTCGTCGAGGACTATTTCCACGGCACAACCCGCAAAGTGCTGATCATCTTCATGACCGCCTTTGTCTATGGACTGATTGCGACGGGCCTGTTTGCCCTCGCCAAGATCGCGCTTTGAAAGGCTGACTGACATGGCTGCTTACGAATACGAAACACATGACTATGACGTGGTCGTCGTCGGGGCCGGTGGTGCCGGGCTGCGCGCCACGCTGGGGATGGCCGAACAGGGGCTGCGCACCGCCTGCGTGACCAAGGTGTTCCCGACCCGTTCGCACACTGTTGCGGCGCAGGGCGGCATCGCGGCCTCGCTGGGCAACATGGGGCCCGACAGCTGGCAGTGGCATATGTATGACACGGTCAAGGGCTCTGACTGGCTGGGTGACACCGATGCGATGGAATACCTCGCCCGCGAAGCGCCCAAGGCGGTTTACGAGCTGGAACATTACGGCGTGCCGTTCTCGCGCACCGAAGAGGGCAAGATCTATCAGCGTCCCTTTGGCGGTCACACCACCGAATTCGGCGAAGGCCCGCCCGTGCAGCGCACCTGCGCCGCCGCCGACCGGACCGGCCACGCAATCCTGCACACGCTTTACGGCCAGTCGCTGAAAAACAACGCCGAGTTCTATATCGAATACTTTGCCATCGACCTCGTTATGTCCGAGGACGGACAGTGTCAGGGCGTTGTCTGCTGGAAGCTGGACGATGGCACGATGCACGTCTTCAATGCCAAGATGGTGGTGCTGGCGACGGGCGGCTATGGCCGCGCCTATTTCAGCGCGACTTCAGCCCATACCTGCACCGGTGACGGGGGCGGCATGGTGGCCCGCGCGGGTCTGCCGCTGCAGGACATGGAGTTCGTGCAATTCCACCCGACCGGCATCTACGGCTCGGGCTGCCTGATCACCGAGGGCGCACGCGGCGAGGGCGGTTATCTGACCAACTCCGAAGGCGAGCGGTTCATGGAGCGCTATGCGCCCAACTACAAGGACCTCGCGCCGCGTGACTATGTCTCGCGTTCGATGACGATGGAAATCCGCGAAGGCCGCGGTGTGGGTGAGCATGGCGACCATATTCACCTGAACCTGTCGCACCTGCCGGCCGAGGCGCTGGCGGAGCGTCTGCCCGGCATCTCGGAATCGGCAAAAATCTTCGCCGGTGTCGACGTGACCAAAGAGCCGATCCCGGTTCTGCCAACGGTGCATTACAACATGGGCGGCATCCCGACGAACTACTGGGGTGAGGTGCTGAACCCGACCAAGAAGGACCCGACCGCCGTTGTGCCCGGCCTGATGGCCGTGGGTGAAGCGGGCTGTGCCTCGGTCCACGGTGCGAACCGCCTCGGCTCGAACTCGCTCATTGACCTTGTGGTCTTTGGCCGCGCCGCCGCGATCCGTGCTGGCAAGGTCGTCGATCCCGAAGCGCCGAACCCGGTTCTGAACCAGGCGTCGGTCGACAAGGCATTTGACCGTTTCGACGCCGTCCGCCACGCCGATGGCGCGGTGCCGACCGCCGAATTGCGGCTTGAAATGCAGCGTACCATGCAGTCTGACGCAGCCGTGTTCCGCACCGACAAGACCCTGAAAGAGGGTGTCGAGAAGATGACTGCGATCGCTGCCAAGATGGATGATCTCAAGGTCACCGATCGCAGCCTTGTCTGGAACAGCGACCTGATGGAAACGCTGGAACTGGGCAACCTGATGCCGAACGCGCTGGCGACGATCCACGGGGCCGAGGCCCGCAAGGAAAGCCGTGGCGCGCATGCACACGAGGATTACTCGGAGCGTGACGACAAGAACTGGCGTGTCCACACCGTAGCCCGCGTCGAGGGCAACAAGGTGGACCTCAGCTATCGTCCGGTGATCGTCGATCCTCTGACCAACGAGGATGAAGGCGGCATCAGCCTGAAGAAGATCGCGCCCAAGGCGCGGACATTCTAAGGGGCGCTGGCGGGTGTCAATGCGGATGGATAACGGTTCGGGTCGGCGGGTGATCGTGCATTGCGGCGCCCAGAAAACCGGCTCGACCGCGTTCCATCATTTCGTGCAGCAAAACCACGAGCGCTTGCGTGGGCGGGTTGAGATCCGCACGCCGCAGAAGGGCACAGTGACCCGCGACCTGGGTCGTACCTGCGCATTGTTCAGCCTCGACCTCGAGGCGCACGAAGACGCGCTGGTCGCGCTGATCCAACAGATCGGCACAGATGTCGCAGCCACAGATTGCACCTGCATCATCAGCCATGAAAACATCGTTGGCGCGATGATGGGGCGGTCCGGTGTCACCACGCTTTACCCCGCGCTGCCAAAAATCATCGCGCTGTTTGAAAAGCACCTCGCCCCGGTCCAGCCGGTCTATGTCATCTATACCCGTGACATGGGTGCATGGAAGAAAAGCGTGCATAATCAGGCGGTCAAGTCCGACAGCTATGCCGGAACGCAGGCGCAGTTCCTTGCCGAGACCGAGGATTGCGGCACGTGGGAGCAGTTGGAACAGGACCTTGTGGCGCGGCTTGGCCGTGACCGGGTGGTGTTCTTCCGGCTTGAGGATGAGCCTGCGCAGGACCGGCCCGGCCAACAGCTACTGCGGCTTGCAGGCCTTTCCGAGGCCGAGATCGCCACGCTGGACCCGGTTCCCGGGCGCCGCAATGAAAGTCTGAACCCCGGCGCGCTGGAATTCATGCGGCAGATGAACGGGCTTGGCCTTGGCCGTCCCGCCCGCCGTCAGGTCGCCGCGCTGATCAAGAAAAACCCGGCATTGTTTGCCGAAGACATCCACCCGGCGTCCCAGCCGGGCCACGTGATCCCAACGGGGGCCGATGCGCCTCTGCTTGACGAGACAGGAGAGAGAAATGGTTGAACTGACCCTCCCGAAGAATTCCAAGATCCAGACCGGCAAGACATGGCCCAAGCCCGAGGGCGCGACCAATGTCCGCAAGTTCCAGATCTATCGCTGGAACCCCGATGACGGGAAGAACCCGCAGGTCGACACCTATTTCCTCGACATGGACAAATGCGGCCCGATGGTTCTGGACGCGCTGATCAAGATCAAGAACGAGATCGACCCGACGCTGACCTTCCGCCGGTCCTGCCGCGAGGGGATTTGCGGGTCGTGCGCGATGAACATCGACGGGATCAACACGCTGGCCTGTATCTATGGCCTCGACGAGATCAAGGGCGACGTGAAGATCTATCCGCTGCCACACATGCCGGTGGTCAAGGACCTGATCCCCGACCTGAACCACTTCTATGCCCAGCATGCGTCGATCATGCCTTGGCTGGAAACCAAGACCAACCGCCCCGCGAAAGAGTGGAAGCAGTCGATCGAGGACCGCAAGAAACTGGACGGTCTTTATGAATGCGTGATGTGCGCCAGCTGCTCGACATCCTGTCCCAGCTACTGGTGGAACAGCGACCGTTACCTTGGTCCCGCCGCCCTGCTGCATGCCTATCGCTGGATCATCGACAGCCGGGACGAGGCCACGGGCGAACGTCTGGATGCGCTTGAGGATCCGTTCAAGCTCTATCGCTGCCACACGATCATGAACTGCGCCAAGACCTGCCCCAAGGGTCTGAACCCGACCAAGGCAATTGCGTCGATCAAGAAAATGATGGTCGACCGCCACGTCTGAGCGATCTGAATAAATTGGTCCCGACTCAGGGGCCCGTGCTAGCCTCCCTGTCATTCAGGGAGGCTTTTTCATGTGCGCGGACATTACGGTGCTTGTAGGCACCACCAAGGGGGCGTTCTTGTTGTCGTCGGACAAGGGGCGCCAGGACTGGTCGCTGACCGGCCCGCATTGCGACGGCTGGTCGATCAACCACGTGATCGGAGACGCCGGGACGGGGCAGCTTTGGGCAGGGGGCGGCGGCGAATGGCCCGGCGCCGGGGTCTGGCGGTCAGCGGATGGTGGCGACAGCTGGTCGTTAACCAAGCTTTCGGGCGGGCAACAGGACGAATGGGCCGCCAGTGACCCGGAATTTGCCAAGATCATCAACTGGGAGCCGCAGGATTTCCCATTCACCGGCCAGATCGAAAATGTCTGGTCCCTGAGCCGCGCGCATGGGCGGCTCTGGGCCGGGGGCAAACCGGGGGTATTGCTGGTGTCCGAGGATGACGGTGCGACATGGGCGCTGAATGACGGGTTCGCCAATTTCCCTGGGCGCGAAAACTGGAGCCCCGGCGCGGCGGGGCTGGTCCTGCATACGATTGTTCCCCATCCCCAGGACCCTGCAAAGGTCTGGTTGGGGATTTCGTCGGCAGGGGTGTTTGCCTCGGAGGATGGCGGCCAAAGCTGGGAGCGGCGCAACCGCATGTCCAACGCCGATGCCTGCGGCCACCACGACCACCCCGCCGCGCCGCGCGACGGTGAGACCGGGCATTGCGTGCATAACATGGTGCGCGCCGACGGGACGGGTGATCTGCTCTATCAGCAGAACCACCACGGCGTCTGGCGGTCTTCGGATGGCGGGCGCAGCTGGGATGACATCACTGCCGGCCTGCCCTCGACATTTGGGTTCCCAATCGCAGTAAACCCGCATGACCCCGACATGATCTGGGTGCTGCCGCTCAATGGCGACTCGATCGGGCGCTATCCGCCCGATGCGTCGGCCGCCGTGTGGAAGTCTGCGGACCGGGGCGAGACCTGGACCGCCTGCCGCGAAGGGTTGCCGCAAGGGAGGTGTTTCTTCACGGTCCTGCGGCAGGCGATGGCAACGGACCAGCGGGCGCAAACAGGGGTCTATTTTGGCACCAACACCGGCTCGGTCTTTGTCAGTCGCGATGAGGGCGAGACGTGGCAGGAGATTGCCGAACACCTGCCGACCATCCTGAGCGTCGAGGTGCTGGACCGCGGGTGACGTTGCGACATTTGCCTTTTTTGCATGGCCGGTATCGCCATTCATGGGATGAAACCGTGTGCTTTGGAGCTTATGTTCCTGGGCAGGGAGGGGATCCGACCCTAAGGAACCCGAAATCATGTCCGACCCGAAGAATACCCCCGAAAACGCCGCTGCACGGGCGCTGGAACTGCTTGAACAGTCCTATGCCTACTATTCCCAGCCTCTCAGCGTGATCGAAACCGGCAAAGTCAAAGACGAGACCTATTACGAATACGTCAAGGCCGCCTGAGGCCGGGACAGTTCGAAGATGCGGGCGCCCTTGCAGGCGCCCTTTTTCGTTTACGCAAGGTTGACCTTGGCGCGGCCCCGGCCCGGCGCTAGCCTTCCAGCAAGGGAGGAATGTCTATGGCGGATGCGGATGTAATCATCGTTGGCTCGGGCCTTGCGGGGCTGGTGGCGGCAAGCGAGGCGGTCGCGCGCGGCAAGAAGGTGCTGCTGCTGGATCAGGAAGGCCCGCAATCCATCGGTGGGCAGGCCTTCTGGTCGCTTGGTGGTCTATTCATGATCGACACGCCGGAACAGCGGCGCATGGGCATCCGCGACAGCCACGCATTGGCCCGCACCGATTGGCTGGGCTCGGCCCAGTTCGACCGTGCCGAGGATGAAAACCCCCGCAAGGTCGCCGATGCCTTCCTCGATTTTGCGGCCGGAGAGATGCGCCCCTGGCTGTCATCCATCGGGATGCGCTGGTTCCCGGTTGTCGGCTGGGCCGAGCGTGGTGGCGAGATGGCGCATGGCCACGGTAATTCCGTGCCCCGGTTCCACGTAACATGGGGCGTCGGCCCCGGTGTGGTCGCACCGTTTGAACACATGGTGAAAGAGGCCGAAAAAGCCGGCAAGCTGACGATGGGTTTTCGCCACAAGGTCACCGGACTGATCGTCGAAGGCGGCGTCGTGAAAGGGGTCGAGGGCTCGATTTTGGCCGATGACAATGCCGAACGCGGACGCTCGACCAATCGCGAGGTGAAAGGCGACTTCAGTTATCGCGCGGAGGCGGTTGTTCTGACCACCGGCGGGATCGGCGGCGACCATGACATGGTGCGCCGCTACTGGCCCGAGGACCGGCTGGGCAAGGCGCCGAAACGCATGGTTGCGGGTGTCCCCGACTATGTCGACGGCCAAATGCAGCGCGTCGCCGAAGGCGCAGGCGCGGCGATCATCAACGGCGACCGCATGTGGCATTACACTGAAGGTTTGGCGAACTGGGACCCGATCTGGCCGAACCACGGCATCCGCATCCTGCCGGGGCCGTCCTCGATGTGGTTCGACGCGCTGGGTCAGCGGATGGAGGCACCGTATCTGCCCGGGTTCGACAGCCTTGGCACGCTGAAACGCATCCTGTCCACGGGGCATGAACACAGCTGGTTCATCCTGACCCAGAAGATCATCGAAAAGGAATTTGCGCTTTCGGGGTCGGAACAGAACCCCGACCTGGCCTCGGGCAAGTGGTCCGAGGTGCTGAAATCCCGCATCGCAAGCAAGGGCGCCCCGGCCCCGGTCGAGGCGTTCAAACAGCATGGCGAAGATTTTGTCGTTGCCGACGACCTGGCGGCACTGGTCGAGGGTATGAACAAGATCACGCCCGACGTACCGCTGGACGTGACCAAAATCCGCACCCAGATCGAAGCGCGGGACATGCAGATCGACAACCCGTTCAGCAAGGACGCGCAGGTAACCGCCATTCGCGGCGCGCGCCAGTATCGGGGTGACAAGCTGATCCGCACGGCGAAGCCCCACAAGATACTGAACCCGGATAACGGCCCGCTGATCGCGGTGCGGCTGAACATCCTGACGCGGAAATCGCTGGGCGGGTTGCACACGGATCTTGGCGGGCAGGTGCTGAAACCCGACGGGTCGGCCTTTCAGGGGTTGTTCGCAGCCGGAGAGGTTGCGGGATTCGGTGGGGGTGGTTACCACGGCTATAATGCGCTTGAGGGCACGTTCCTTGGCGGTTGCATCTTCTCGGGACGGGCCGTGGGCCGATCTGTGTGAAAATGGTCACAATAGAGGGTTCGTCAAGTCATTGAAAATAGGCGAAAAACAAAGTTTTTTTCGTCGGGCCGAAATTTTTTCTTGATTGAAAACGCCATTGGCCCGATATGGCAAATCAAGACGCCAACGCACGCGCCTCTGTCGTAAGGGACGCCCCCTATGGTTACGTAGCGACGGTAACGTCTCCCTTTGAACTGTTCGGTCGGAAACGGCCAGGTCTTTTGGAGATGACCATGTACGCATACGCAACCGGGGCTTTCGCTCCCGAAACCAATACCCGTTCCCTGTCGCGCGCAGAAGCGTTCATCCTGGAAAACCGGTTCGACCGTCCGACCCTTGTTCTGGACACCGAGGCCGTTGCCCGTCAATTCGGTGCGCTGAAAGCCGGTCTTGGCCGTGCCGCCATCCACTATGCCGTGAAAGCCAACCCCGCGCCCGAAATCCTGAAGACGCTGGTTGGTCTGGGTGGCCGCTTCGACGCCGCCAGCCGTGCCGAGATCGAAATGTGCCTCGCCGCCGGTGCTGCGCCTCAGCATATCTCGTTTGGAAATACCGTGAAGAAACCGGCCGACATCGCCTTTGCCTATGGCGCAGGGGTTGAGCTGTTTGCGGTCGACGCCGAAGAGGAAATGGAAAAGATCGCCGCCAACGCCCCCGGCGCCAAGGTCTATGTCCGCCTGATCGTGGAAGCCACCGAAGCCGACTGGCCGCTGACCCGCAAGTTCGGCTGCGCGCCTTCGAAAGCGGTATCGCTGATGGATTATGCCGTGTCGCTGGGCCTGCGTCCGGTGGGCGTGTCCTTCCATGTCGGCTCGCAAACCCGCCGCGCATCGATGTGGGCGCCGATCCTGGATCAGGTTGCCGATGTCTGGGCTGACGCCAAGGCCGCCGGCCACGACCTGTCGGTTCTCAATATCGGCGGCGGTTTCCCCGCCTTCTATGGCGAGGAAGTGCAGGGCGCGACCTCTTACGCCGCAGAAGTCATGGGCCAGATTGCCGCCCGTTTCGGCGACGTCACCCACATCATGGCAGAGCCCGGCCGTGGCCTTGTCGCCGAATGTGGCGCCATCGCCGCCGAAGTGCTGCTGGTCAGCCGCAAATCGGAAACTGACCTGCACCGCTGGGTGTTCCTCGATATCGGCAAGTTCTCGGGCCTGGCCGAAACCATGGACGAGGCGATCCGCTATCAGTTCCTGACAGAACGTGACCACGAAGACACCGGCCCCTGCATCCTGGCCGGCCCGTCCTGCGACAGCGTCGACGTGCTTTACGAGAAGAAGCCCGTGCAATTGCCGCTAGGCCTGAAATCGGGTGACCGTATCGTGATCCGCAACTGCGGTGCCTATACCTCGACTTATGCCACCATTGGCTTCAACGGCTTCCCGCCGCTGGACGTCATCGCAATCTGACACTTGCCAATCCCGGGGAGGGAGGGTTCATTTGGGGGACGTCCGACAAACGGAGCCCCTGAATGACCCGCAATCCCGCATTTCACCCACCCGCCGACGCCGACGCCCGCCGCGCTGTGACGCCGGTGATCTGCTATCCCGTGGAAACGCTGCCAAAGCCCGACATGGCGCTTTACCTGGGCGCGCGGGATGGGGTGAGAAAGGTGGATGAGGTGCTTGTTCCACCTCGCGACGCGCGGTGTTTTCGGGTTCCTGCGGGGCATTTCTTTCGCATCACATCCGTCGATGGTCCGCAGGTCGGTGATCTGAACCTTTGGCGTGCCGATGATTTGGGGGAACGGTTCTATTCCGGCAAGACCCGCGCGCTGCACGGCTCGCATGTTTCGACCGGGGACCGGTTGTGGTCCGGCCTCCCGTGGCTGCGCCCGATGGCGACCATCGTGGCGGATACGCTGGAATGGTACGGGATCGACGAATTTGGCGGAGCGGTTCATGACGTGATCGGCACGCGCTGCGACCCCTACACGGGCAACTTGTTGTCCGGCACCCAGTATCACCATTGCTGCCATTCCAACCTCACCCGCGCATTGGCGGAAATGACCGGCCTGTCTCTGCTCGACGCCGAACCTCATGTGCATGACGTGCTCAACGTCTTCATGTGCACCGGGTTCACTCGCGAGACCGGGCAATACTTCATGAAGGCCAGCCCAGTGCGCCCCGGCGATTTCATCGAGTTCTTCGCCGAGATCGACCTACTGGGCGCACTCAGCGCCTGTCCCGGCGGGGATTGCGGGGCCGAGCATTCTTCGGACTCGGCCCCCTGTTTCCCTCTTCTGGTCGAGGTGTTTGCCCCCGCACCCGGCGCGCTTGACGGATGGGCGTCCCCCGAGGTGAACAGATACGACCGCAGTCACGGGGTTTGAGGTTGGCGGCGGGTATTTGTGACCAGCAAAAAGTCAGGTGTGGATGAAGTTAAGGCTGTCAAAGCCCTGACGCCAACGCGCGGTCTCTGTCGCCATCGCCGCGGGATCGTTTGAGCGCAACGCGGCGGCGATCCGGGCTGCCAGCTCCGGTGCATGGTCGGCTGTCATGCCCCAGCGCACCAGTTCCGGTGTGCCGATCCTGAGACCGTTCAGGTCGCCTTCGACCGGGGCAACAGGCAGGCCGATGCCGCAGGCCAGGAACCCGGCCTTGCGCAGGGTCTTGCTGGCGGTCTGCCCTCCACCAAACGCGGCGGCGAGGACTGCGAATTGGTGGGATTGGGTCGGGCCGTGGCGGGTCTCGAAGACGTCGATGCCCTGCGCCGCCAATTCCTGCGCCAGCGCCTTTGACATGTCGATCATGGCTTTGGCATAGGCCGCACCGAAGTCGCGCCAGTCCAGCATTGTCATCGCAAGCGCTGCGGATTTAGCCGCGTCGAAATTGGCTGTCATGCCCGGAAAGGCAATCTTGTCCAGCCTTTGCGCAATCCCGGCGTCATTGGTCACGATCAGCCCCGAAGGGGGACCGCCCAGCGACTTGTAGGTCGACATGGTCATCAGATGTGCGCCCTCGTCCAGAGGGTTCTTCCAGGCCTTGCCCGCGATGACCCCGCATTGATGCGCGGCGTCGATCAGCACCTTGGCGCCGGTCTGATCGGCGATGGCACGGATTTCGGCGACCGGATGTTCGACAAGGTTCAGCGACCCGCCGATCGTGATCAGGCTGGGGCGCAGGTCACGGGCCTGCCGTTCCAACCCGTCGAGATCAACGGAATAGCCATCTGCATCCACGGGGGCGGAGTGGCTTTCCAACCCGTAAAGTCCCGCGCAGCCATCAGCGTGATGGGTGACATGTCCGCCCACCGCCGCAGGCGGGGTAATGATCCGGTCGCCGGGCCGAGTCAGCGCCATGAATCCGTAGAGGTTGGCAATTGCGCCTGATGGCACGCGAATCTCGGCATAGCGAGCGCCGAAAACCTCGGCGCAAAGCTCGGCTGCGATGACCTCGATCTCTTCCATCGCCTCAAGCCCCATCTCGTACTTGTCGCCGGGATAGCCAAGCGACGGGCGCGACCCAAGGCCAGACGCAAGCAAGGCCTCGGCGCGCGGGTTCATTACGTTTGTGGCCGGGTTGAGGTTGAAGCACTCGACCTCGTGGATCGCCTTGTTCCGGGTGGCGAGCGAATCAAGCCGGTCGACCAGCGCCGGGCTGTCGGTTTCGGCGGTCAGTGAGGCGATGGATTGAACGCGGGCCTCGCATTGGGCAGGCACCCAGGGACGTGGAGAGAGGTTGGGCATGGTATTTCCGTCGGCTGTTTGTCGATCCCACTGAAGCCGATTGCCGGGCTTGGCACAAACCAGAATTCATGTATTCTAGGCATAGAAAAACTAGGTCAATTTATGCCCGTCAAACCTCCCCGCCCCCCGTCGCCGCCCCTGACAGCGCTGCGTGCCTTTGAAGCCGCGGCGCGTCTGGGCGGGTTTACCCATGCCGCTGACGAGCTGTGCGTGACGCCGGGGGCGGTGGCGCAGCAGGTCAAGATCCTAGAAGCATGGGCGGGCGCGCCCTTGTTCCGCAGGCAACGGCAGGGGGTCGATCTGACGGAAGCGGGACGTCAATGCCTGCCCGATCTGACCCGCGCCTTCGATCAGATTGGAATGGCGGTGCGCAGCCTGCAGCAGGCCACGGCGCCAAACCGCGTGCAGGTTGCGGCCTTGCCTGCGGTTGCCCAGCTTTGGCTTTCGCCCCGGCTGCCTGCCATCCGCGCGGCCTGGCCGGATCTTGTTCTGTCGGTCACTGCGCTGGAGTCACCGCCGAACCTGTCGCGGGAACCGTTCGACCTGGCGCTGTTTTACAGCAACACCGGGCAGGTTCTTTCGCCGGACGTGATTTTCCCGGTCTGCACGCCTGAGCTTGCCAAGGGGCTGTGCACGCCCGCTGACCTGTTGTCTGTGCGATGCCTGTCGGATCTGGTCTGGAACAGGGATTGGGGGCTGTGGCTGGCCGAAGCCGGCCTGACAGACGCCGTTGTGCGCGGTCCTGTGCATTCGCTCTATGCGCTTGCGGTCGAGGATGCGTTGAGTGGGGCAGGGGTGCTGATGGCGCATGAGGCACTGGTTGCGGGTCACCTCTCGTCAGGTCGCCTTGTCGCGCCCTTTGCCACGCGGCTGACTTTACCCCAGAGCCTGCGCATGATCGGGCGCGAAGGGCCGCGCCCGAAGATGCTTGATCGACTGATGGCGGCCTTAGGCGGCGAAGGCGGCCTCTAGCGCGATTTCCACCATGTCTCCGAAGCTTTTTTCGCGGTCTTCAGACGGCAGCGCTTCGCCGGTCAGCAAGTGGTCCGACACCGTCAGTACAGCCAATGCCCGCACCGAATGACGGGCGGCAAGATTGTAAAGCTCGGCCGCTTCCATCTCGACCCCGAGGATGCCGTGGCGGGTCATCTGTTCGTTCAGGTCCGGGCGTTCGTCATAAAACACATCCGAGGAATAGATGCCGCCGACATGCGTCGGGGTGCCCTTTGCGATTGCCGCATCTGCGGCGGCGCGCAGCAGGCCGTAATCGGCACAGGGCGCAAAGTTGATTTCCTTGAAGATGCCGCGCGACGGTGTCGACAGGCTGGTTGCGGTCATGGCGATGATTACATCGCGCACTTTCACAGCATCCTGCATGCCGCCACATGATCCGATGCGGATAAGCGTTTTTGCGCCATAATCGCGGATCAACTCATTTGCATAAATCGACAAGGACGGCATTCCCATACCCGACCCGTGGATCGTCACCCGATTGCCTTTCCAGGTTCCGGTAAAGCCCAGCATTCCCCGCACCTGGTTAATACAGACTGGATTGTCCAGGAATGTTTCGGCTGCCCATTTCGCGCGGTAGGGGTCACCGGGAAGAAGAACAGTTTCTGCAATCTCGCCGGGTTTGGCGCCAATATGAACGGTCATGTCATCCTCGTCTGAAGTCTTTGCTCAGATCATCAGATCGTCGAGATCGGCGCCAGAGTCCAGAGCCGCCTTGATCCAATCCGGACGGCGTCCCCGGCCCGACCAAACCTGTTCGGGGGCTTTGGGGTTGCGGTATTTGGCAGCCGCCACGGATTTTGAGCGCGATTTGCCGGGTTTGCCTCCCCCGGCCACGTCAGCCAAAGTCAGCCCGAACTCGGCCACGGCCTTTTCAGCAGCCTTGCGAGCGGCTTCGATTTCACGGGTACGGACCGACTTCAGGGCTTTTTCGACGTCCTTTTGAAGTTTTTCCAATTCCGCGCTGTTCATGGAAGTCAGGTCAATATCCATTTTTCAAATCTCCCTTTCAGAGGTTAGTCGCTCAAAAGGTAGCATTGGGGTTAATGGAAAAAAGGTGTGATTTTGTGTCAGCCGAGACAGCTAGTAGGGAAAAAAGAAAAACGACCGGCGGGGCCGATCGTTTTCCAATTCCGCAAGTTTTTGCGAATTACTCTGCGGCAATCTCTTTCGGATCGGCCAGTGTCACGATATCGCGCATGATCGTATTCAATTCGAAATCTTTTGGCGTATAGACCCGCGCCACGCCCATTGCGCGCAGTCGCTGGGCATCGTCGTCCGGGATAATGCCGCCAACGATAACGGGGGTGTCGCCAAGCCCGGCGTTGCGCATCCGCGCCATCAGATCTTCGACCAATGGGATATGGCTGCCCGACAGGATCGACAGGCCAACAACGTGGGCCTCTTCTTCGATCGCCTTGGCGACGATCTCTTCCGGGGTCAGGCGAATGCCGTCATAGGTGATATCCATGCCGCAATCGCGCGCACGGAAGGCGATCTGCTCGGCTCCGTTCGAGTGGCCATCCAGACCCGGCTTGCCGATCACGAATTTCAGACGGCGTCCAAGCCGGTCGCTGACCGCATCCACGGCATCGCGGATATCGTCCAGCCCTTCGGTCTTGTTCGAAGGCGCGCCCGAGACGCCTGTCGGCCCGCGATACTCGCCATGGACAGAACGCATCTGAGCGGCCCACTCCCCGGTGGTGACGCCAGCGCGGGCGGCTGCGATTGAGGCGGGCATGACGTTTTCACCCGATTGTGCCGCTGCACGCAGGTCGGCAAGCGCCTTTTCGACGGCATTGGTGTCACGGTCGGCGCGCCATTCGTTCAGCCGCGCGATCTGTTCCTGTTCCACCGCAGGGTCAACCACCATGATACCGCCATCACCCGTCATCAGCGGTGAAGGCTCGCCCTGTTCATACTTGTTCACGCCCACGACCACGGTTTCACCCGCTTCGATGCGGTTCAGCCGTTCCGCGTTGGAATCCACAAGCCGCGATTTCATATAGTCGATGGCACCAATCGCGCCGCCCATGCTGTCGAGGTTGGCCAACTCGTGGCGCGCGCCTTGTTTCAGCTCTTCCACTTTCCGGTCTACGGCAGGGTTGCCGTCAAACAGGTCATCAAATTCAAGAAGGTCGGTCTCATAGGCCATGATCTGCTGCATCCGCATCGACCATTGCTGATCCCACGGGCGGGGCAGGCCAAGTGCCTCGTTCCACGCGGGAAGCTGCACCGCACGGGCGCGGGCCTTTTTCGACAGCGTCACGGCCAGCATCTCGATCAGGATGCGATAGACGTTGTTCTCTGGCTGCTGCTCGGTCAGACCAAGCGAGTTCACCTGAACCCCATAGCGGAAGCGGCGGAATTTCGGGTTGTCGACGCCATATCGGGTTTCCAGAATCTCGTCCCAGAGATCGACAAAAGCGCGCATCTTGCACATCTCGGTCACGAAACGGATGCCTGCGTTCACAAAGAACGAAATCCGCCCCGCCAGCGCCGGGAAATCCTCGGGCGCGACGCGCGGTTTCAGCGCGTCCAGAACCGCGATCGCGGTGGCCAGCGCGAATGCCAGTTCCTGTTCCGGCGTCGCGCCGGCCTCTTGCAGGTGATAGGAACACACGTTCATCGGGTTCCACTTGGGCACGTTGGTATAGCAATACTCGGCCACATCCGCGATCATCTTCAAGGACGGTTCCGGCGGGCAGATATAGGTGCCGCGGCTGAGGTATTCCTTGATCAGGTCGTTCTGCACCGTGCCCTGCAGCTTGGACACATCCGCGCCCTGTTCCTCGGCCACCGCGATGTAAAGCGCCAGAAGCCATGGCGCGGTCGCGTTGATCGTCATCGAGGTGTTCATCTGCTCAAGCGGGATCTCGTCGAACAGGGTGCGCATGTCGCCAAGGTGACAGACCGGAACGCCCACCTTGCCGACTTCGCCGCGCGACAGGACATGGTCACTGTCATAACCTGTCTGGGTCGGCAGGTCGAAGGCCACGGAAAGCCCGGTCTGCCCCTTGGCAAGGTTTGAACGGTAAAGCGCGTTCGACGCTTTTGCGGTCGAATGGCCGGCATAGGTGCGGATCAGCCACGGGCGGTCTTTCTGCGTCTGCGTCATGGGCGTCCCTCTTGTCTCGGTGTGAATCGGGTCAGCAATATTATTTCGCCAGACCGTAGTTGCGCGAAAGAATAAGATCAAGTCAATTCGCTGCGTTGCGGCATGGGGTCATTTACGTTGCCCATATTTGCTGCGACTGTGCAAGCCATGACAGCAACCGTAGAACTACCGCTCTGGCTCTTTGTTTTGATCCTGCTGTTTGCGGCGGTGACGGCGGCCAGCCACTTGTTGTTTCCCTCGGTGCGATGGTTCTTCCGCCGTCGGATGGAACGCGTGGTGGCCCGGCTGAACGAACGGCTGGAACGTCCGATCGAGCCGTTCAAACTGGCCCGCCGCCATGACATGATCCAGCGCCTTGTCTATGATCCTGAAGTTGCCCGCGCCATCCACGAATATGCGCAGGAAGAAGGCGTGCCCGAAGAAGTCGCGTTTCAGAGGGCCAAATCCTATGCGCGTGAAATCGTGCCTTCGTTCAGCGCCTCGGCCTATTTCGGTTTCGCGATCAAGCTGGCGCGTTTCCTCAGCCGCGCGCTTTACCGGGTGCGGCTGGGATATGTCGACGAAACCGCGCTGAACCATATCAACCGGGATGCGACCGTGGTTTTTGTCATGAACCACCGGTCGAACATGGATTACGTGCTTGTCACCTACCTGGCCGCCCAACGCTCGGCACTGGCTTATGCGGTGGGGGAATGGGCGCGGGTCTGGCCGCTCAGCCGGCTGATCAAGGCGATGGGGGCCTATTTCATCCGCCGCAAATCCCGCAACGCGCTTTATCGCAAGGTTCTTGCCCGCTATGTGCGGCTGGCGACCGATGGCGGCGTGACCCAGGCGATGTTTCCCGAAGGCGGGTTGTCGCTGGACGGGGCGCCGCAACCACCCAAGCATGGCCTGCTCAAATACATCACCGATGGCTGGGACCCGGCGGTGCGGGATGTGATCTTTATTCCCGTTGCGCTGAACTATGACCGGGTGCTTGAGGACCGTATCCTTATCAAGGCGAACGAAGGGGGCGGGCGGCGCTTCCATGCCCGGATCAGCGTCATCACGGGTTTCTTCATGAAACAGATGTGGCTGCGCTTGCGCGGTCGATACCACAAGTTCGGCTATGCCGGGGTCAGCTTTGGCGACCCTCTTTCGCTGACCGAATTTGCACGGAACAAAAGCGGCGACGTGACCGAACCCCTTGCAGAAGAACTGATGGCCCGCATCCGCGCGGTGGTGCCGGTAGTTCCCGTCGCCATGGTCGCCGCGATTCTCGAGGATGCCGACGGCCCGATCTCGCGCGCGGGGATCGAGGCTGCCTTTGCCACCTGGATCGTTCGGCTTGAGGGTACCCATATCCATCTGCCGCGCGATGATCTGGCCTATGCCTGCGAGGTCGGCCTGCGCATGCTGACCGAGCGCCGGATGATTCTGAAACAGGCGGGCAATTATCGGATCAATCCCGAGCAGGCCAGCGCCGTGGCGTTCTATGCCAATTCAATCCGGCATCTGCTGCGCTGATTTTGCGGGCGCAGCAGGACTTTCTGCAACCGCTCGGTCATAAAATTACAAAAAGTGACCAAATGATGTTGCATTGTTGCGTCGCCAATAATATCCCAGTGACCAGACACCGCGATTCTGCATTGCGGCGAAACATATGAGACAGGAGGCGAACATGGCTCTGGATACGAATGGCGGCATCGCCGAATACGACGCGCCCGAAAAAGACCTTTACGAGATCGGCGAAATGCCTCCCTTGGGCTATGTGCCCAAGAAGATGTACGCATGGGCGATCCGCCGTGACCGCCATGGCGAACCCGAGCAGTCGTTCCAGAAAGAGGTCGTCGACACCTGGGAGATCGATAGCCACGAGGTTCTGGTTCTCGTGATGGCCGCAGGCGTCAACTACAATGGCGTCTGGGCCGGCCTCGGCAAGCCGATCTCGCCGTTTGACGTGCATGGTCAGGATTATCACATCGCCGGTTCTGATGCTTCTGGCATCGTCTGGGCCGTGGGTGACAAAGTGAAGAACTGGAAAGTGGGCGACGAGGTCGTGATCCACTGCAACCAGGACGATGGCGACGACGAGGAATGTAACGGCGGCGATCCGATGTTCTCTCCCACCCAGCGGATCTGGGGCTATGAAACTGGCGATGGGTCGTTTGCCCAGTTCACCAAGGTTCAGGCGCAACAGCTGATGCCGCGCCCGCGTCACCTGACCTGGGAAGAGTCGGCCTGCTACACGCTGACGCTGGCCACCGCATACCGCATGCTGTTCGGCCACCATCCGCATGAACTGCGTCCCGGTCAGAACGTTCTGGTCTGGGGTGCCTCGGGCGGCCTTGGGTCCTATGCGATCCAGCTGGCCAACACCGCAGGCGCCAACGCGATCGGCGTGATCTCGGACGAGAGCAAGCGCCAGTTCGTGATGGATCAGGGCGCCAAGGGCGTCATCAACCGCAAGGACTTCAACTGCTGGGGCCAACTGCCCACGGTGAACAGCCCCGAGTATAATGAATGGCTGAAAGAGGCCCGCAAGTTCGGCAAGGCGATCTGGGACATCACCGGCAAGGGCGTGAGCGTCGACATGGTCTTCGAACATCCCGGCGAAGCGACCTTCCCGGTCTCGACGCTGGTGGTGAAGAAGGGCGGTATCGTGGTGATCTGCGCCGGAACCTCGGGGTTCAACTGCACCTTCGACGTGCGCTACATGTGGATGCACCAGAAACGTCTTCAGGGCTCGCACTTTGCGAACCTGAAACAGGCCGCCTCCGCCAACCGCCTGATGGTCGAGCGTCGTCTTGATCCCTGCATGTCCGAGGTCTTCGGCTGGGAAGAAATCCCGCAGGCGCATACCAAGATGCTGCGCAACGAACACAAGCCCGGCAACATGGCGGTGCTGGTTCAGGCGCCGAAAACCGGGCTGCGCACCTTCGAGGACGCGCTGGAAGCCGGGCGTTAATTCCCCGTCGGTCATTCCGACCACATGAAGGCCCCCGCGAATCGCTGTGATTCGCGGGGGCTTTTACGTTTGAGAAAGGGGATTTTGTGTATTCAGTGCCTTAGCTGCACCGCCCCCCGCTATTTTTGGGGAGTGGAAATCAGCGAATATCTTAACGGAAACGGTTCGTGCTATGCTTGTATTAACCTTTCATTAACCACTGAAAACGAGAGTTGTGATGAAATACGACTGGATACTCGACGTTCTGACAGACCTTCGTGACTTCTCACAAGCGAACGGTCTTGCGGCGCTGGCGGATCAACTGGACGATGCCCGGTTGGTTGCTGCGACCGAGGTCGCGTCGGCTTTGGAAGGGACGGGCGCATTGCCCGCTGGGGATGAAAACGCGACGCGAAACGATATTGGAGCAGCTGGAGTGCGCGCAAACGCCTGACGCAATGCAGGCAGTAATCGAGGCCCTTCGCGACCACTTTCGCGTTGATCATCTTGTCTACCACTGGGTCGATTCCGCTGGCGACCAATATGGATGCGGCACCTATTCGGACGACTGGCGCGACCGTTACATCGAACAGAATTACGTCCGGCTCGATCCGGTGATTATCGGCTGTTACAGCCGGTTTCACCCTGTCGACTGGAAGCGTCTGGACTGGTCCGGCAAGGCGGTGCGCGCGTTTCAGGCCGAAGCGATCGAATACGGGGTTGGCAACCAGGGGTACTCAATCCCGATCCGCGGGCCGAACGGCCAGTTCGCCCTGTTCACGGCCAGCCATAATTGCGACGATCAGGCCTGGACTGTGTTCATTGAAAAGAACCGCCGCGACCTTTTGCTGATTGCGCATGAATTCAATCGTAAGGCGCTTGAGTTCGAACCCGACCGCGCCCCCGAAGTGGCACGTCAATTGTCGCCACGAGAGATCGACGCGATGACCTTGCTTGCGATGGGGTACAACCGCGCCCAGGTCGCCGACTCCCTGTCGATTTCGGAACATACGCTGCGGGTCTATATCGAAAGCGCGCGGGCCAAACTGGGGGCAATGAACACAACCCATGCGGTAGCACGGGCGCTCAGCCGGGGCCTGATCGTGGTGTGATCGAAGGGGGCAAAGGTTAACGCCGCGCCCAGCCCCGGTAACACAATCCCAACCATGTCTGCCTACACCCTTGCCGTTCCGATTTGGCAAGGAGGGCGACATGCTTCGGTACCTTTATGGCGATGAACTGGAAAGCCATCCGGTCCTGTCCCGCACAATGTTTGAGGACCGGGCCTGGCAATTCCGAACCCGGCAGGGATGGGATGTCGAGGTGGATGAAACGGGTCAGGAGCGCGACCAATATGACGCGATGAACCCGCTTTATGTCATTTGGGAGCGTCCCGACGGCCGGCATGGCGGCTCGATGCGGCTGATGCCTACCACCGGACCTTGCATGGTGAACGAGCATTTCAGCCACCTGATGGACGGGCAGCCGATCCAAAGCCCTCTGATCTGGGAATGCACCCGGTTCTGCCTGGCGCCTGCAGCGGCGACAACGCCATCAGGGGGCGCGGCGCAAGTTGCGGCGGCGCTGATGCTCGCGGGGGGCGAGGTCATGCAGGGGTTCGGGGTTGAACATTTCATCGGCGTATTTGATGCGCGTATGACTCGCATCTATCGCATGATCGGCGCGTCCCCCGAGGTTCTGGGCGCCAGCGGGCAGGGTCGCGACCGGATCAGTGTGGGGCTTTGGGCTTTCTCGCCGTCTGCGCGCCGGCGCGTGGCGCAAAGCGCGGGCCTGTCACCGGCCTTGTCGCGGCACTGGTTCCAGCGGGCTTTTGGAGCTGGGCACGCGGCGCGGCATGTTGCCTAGAGGCGCTGGCGCTTCCCACGGTGCGGCTGTAGGGTCGCGCCATGGATACGACCGCGCTCACACTTTCCCACGATCAGGCCGAGGCCTATGACCGGATCACCGAGATCCTCAAGGGCGTTGGCGTCGATCTGGACGAGGGGCTTCTGAACCCGCCGCGCGAAGGCAAGGAAAGTGTCGCTGCCGTGATTGGCAAGGCCGGATCGGGCAAGACTTTGCTTCTGGCCGAACTGGTGAAGGCACTGAACGGGGCCGGGGTCGACATCGTGTCGGGCGATTACGAGGGGCGCAAACGCAAGGACCGGCGCACGCTGGCGGTGCTGGCGCCGACGAACAAGGCGGCCTTTGTCCTTCGGATGCGCGGTGTGCCCGCGACCACGATCCACCGCATCATCTATACGCCGGTCTACGACCCGGAATATGAAAAGATCGCCGAATGGCTGGTCGGAAACGGTGAAAAACCCGAGATCGAGGGCCTGACCGACGAGGCGCTGGAACGCGCCCGCCTGTTTTATCAGGCGCAGAAATCTGTACCCGGTGCGCTGGCTGCGGCGGGTCTGCGCGGGTCGGATTTCATCACCGGCTGGAAGCGGCGCGATGACCCGCTGGACATCGGCTTTGTCGACGAAAGCTCGATGCTGGACAACAAGCAGTTCGAGGACCTGAAGGAAATCTTCCCGACCTTGCTGCTGTTCGGCGACCCGGCGCAGCTTGCCCCGGTGAACCAGTCCGGCGCGATGGTCTTTGACACTCTGCCGGAGCCCGCAAAGCTGGAGCTGCACCGCATTCACCGGCAGGATGCCGACAACCCGATCCTCGATCTGGCCCATGCGCTGGCCGACCCGGCGCTTGAATTTCACCATTTCGAACAGTTGGTTGAGGAAACCGCCAAAAAGGACGACCGCGTCGTCCTTGGCCAGCGGGTCGAGGTTGACCTGATGGCGCGCTCCCCGGTTCTGGTCTGGCGCAATGCCACGCGCATCCGGCTGATCAACGCGTTCCGCGCTGTGCATGGGGCGCCCGAGGACATGCTGATCGAGGGCGAGCCGCTGATCTGCGACGGCATCGAATTGCCCTTGAAACACCGCAAGAAACGACTGGACCTTGAAGCGCGAGGCCTGATCAAGGGCGCGCAGGTGATCTATCTTGGACCGGGCCGCAAGCCGGGGTTCTCGCGCCTGAACGTGATCGGGGCCGAGGATCCGCAGGTTTCCGCCGCCTCGATTGTGAAGATCGAGAAACCGGACGAGGAAGAACCGTTCATCCCCTTTGCCGCGCGCATGGGGGCGACCTTCCTGCACGGCGCGGCGGTGACGATCCACAAGGCGCAGGGGTCGCAATGGGATGAGGTGCAGGTCTTTGCACCGGACCTGTTTGTGGCCGCCCGCATGGGCCGGGTCGAGGCCGGGCAACCGTTGTGGAAACGGCTGGCCTATGTCGCCATCACCCGGGCGCAGGAACGCCTGCACTGGGTCGTGCGCAACCGCCTGTCGCGCCCGTCCGGGCCGCTGCGGGTCGATGATCTGAGAGCGGCCCCGACGCCGCTGAGACTTGAGGGAGAAGAGACATGAATACCATCCTGATCACCGGCGCCAGCAGCGGCATCGGCAAGGCCACTGCCGAAACATTCCTTGATGCCGGGTGGCGGGTCGGGCTGGTCGCGCGGCGGGCCGCGCCGCTGGACGAGATGGCCGCCAAGTATGAAAACGCCATCGCCCTGCCCGGGGACGTGACCGACCCGGATGCGATGGAGGCCGTGTTCCGGGACTTTGTCGCACAGGCTGGCCGGTTGGATGTGTTGTTCAACAATGCCGGGATGTTCGGGCAGGGCGGCACCATCGACACGATCCCGGTCTCCGCCTTTGACGAGGTGGTCGCGGTCAACCTGCGCGGCATGTTCATCTGCGCGCGGCTGGCCTTCCAGCATATGCGCGTGCAGGAACCGCAAGGGGGGCGTATCATCAACAACGGATCGATCTCGGCGCATGTCCCGCGTGAGGCGTCGGTTTGCTACACCACGACGAAACACGCCATTACCGGCCTGACCCGAAGCTTGTCTCTGGATGGGCGGCCATTCGACATCGCCTGCGGACAGATCGACATCGGCAATGCCGCGACCGAGATGGTTGCCGCGCAGGCGGCGCGACTGGCGGCGGAAGGCAAGCCCGCACAGGCCACGATGGACGTCGGCCACGCCGCGCAATCGGTTCTGCACATGGCCGAATTGCCGCTTGCGGCCAATGTCCAGTTCATGACGGTGATGGCAACCAAGATGCCCTATATCGGGCGCGGTTGACGCAGCGCGTCAGCCCTGACGCAGAAGGCGGAAGGCAGCCGAGGCGCCCCAGCCGGCGGCAATGGCGATGGCCAGCGACAGGATGCCATAGGCCAGCGGCATTTCCCGCGAGAGGTTGAACAGCCAGCGTTCCAGCCCAACCTTGCGCACGTCGATCTTGGTCTCGAAATGCGACACGACCTCGCCACCACGGGTCAGGAAGATGCGCGTCGGGTAAACCCCTTCGGTCAGGTTAGACGGCATGTCGATCGAGGTGCGGAACAAGGTTTGCTGGTCGACCTGCACCGCGCCCTCCAGCGTCTGGTAGAGATTGGCATTCTCGCGGATACGGATCACCGCCTGGGTGAAGTCCTGTGCGTTCTGAACTTCCATCGGCGCGCCAACCATGCGGATCGCCTGCGGGACGGTGATATTGTGCCTCAGGTCTTCGACATTGGTCAGAACGTCACCCAGCGGGGCCGAGGTTGCCACCGCGTAAAAGCTGGGCGCGTGGTCGATCTCGACCGCGTCGGTATTGACCCAGATGCCGAATTTCTTTTCCTTGCGGCGCACTGTCAGCGGCTTTTGCGGGCCCGACACGGTGATGACGACTTCCAGAGGGTCGCCTTTCGGGATCGGGGATTCGCGTTTTACGGCTCCGAAAATCAGGATATCCGACCCGTCGAAATCCGCCGTAATCGCAACCTGGTCGCGGCTCAGGCCCAGAACGACCTCTTCCGCCATCGCGGGAAACGCCAGGATCGAGGCAAGGACAACTGCGATCAGCCGCATCTCAGTGCCCCCCCGCATCGCCAATCGAATAGAGTTCCGACGGCTGCAACAACAAGTCCAGTGCCAGCTTGCCACAGACCACCAGCACCATCAGCGCCAGGAGGATGCGCAACTGTTCCGCCTTAAGCCGGGTGCCGATGCGGGTACCGATCTGCGCGCCGACGACGCCGCCGATCAGCAACAGCACCGCCAGCGCCATGTCCACGGTATAGTTCGTGGTTGCATGCAGCAGGGTGGTGAAGCCGGTCACGAAAATGATCTGGAACAGCGACGTGCCGACCACGACCTTGGTCGGCATGCCGAGTAGATAGATCATCGCGGGGACCATGATGAACCCGCCGCCAACCCCCATGATGGCCGCGAGTACGCCGACGCAAAGCCCGACCAGCAGGGGCGGAATGACCGAGATGTAAAGCCCCGACACCCGGAACCGCATCTTGAATGGCAATCCGTGGATCCAGTTGTGGTTCTTGCGCTTGCGCACGGGGCCGTTCTTTTTCTGGCGCCGGATCGCATTCAGGCTTTCGATGAACATCAGCCCGCCGATCACGCCAAGAAAGACCACGTAGCAAAGCCGCACAAGCAGGTCCACCTGGCCCATGGACTTCAGGTAGTTGAACAGCAACACGCCCAACGCGGCCCCGACAAGGCCCCCAACCAAAAGGACGGTGCCCATTTTCAGGTCCACCGTCCTCCGCTTGAGATGTGCAAGCACGCCCGAGAAGGACGAGGCCACGATCTGGTTGGCTTCTGTCGCCACGGCGACTGCGGGTGGAATGCCGATGAAGAACAACAGGGGCGTCATCAGAAAGCCGCCGCCAACCCCGAACATGCCCGAAAGTATCCCGACCATGCCGCCCAATCCCAGAAGCAGGAAGGCATTCACGGAAACTTCGGCAATAGGGAGGTATATTTGCATGTTATCTGTTAGCGTGAACGCTACAGAATTTGCAACCTGCCAGCGCCGTGAAAAACGCTGGCAGGCGTCATTTTTTCGTCAGCGCTCTTTGACGTATGGCTCACCGCCGGCACGGGGCGGGATGGCCCGGCCGACAAAACCTGCCAGGATGACCACGGTCAGGATATAGGGCAGGGCATCCATGACCTGGACGGGAATCACGAAACTGCCAAGGTCGATGTTCTGATAGCGCAACGCCACGGCCTGCAAGAGACCGAACAGCAAACAGGCCGATAGCGCGTACCATGGCCGCCACTTGGCAAAGATCAGCGCCGCCAGCGCGATAAAGCCGCGACCGGCAGTCATGTCCTTGACGAACCCGGCCTGAAGCGCGGTGGCAAGATAGGCACCCGCGATGCCGCACAGCACGCCGCAGATCAGAACCGCCGCATAGCGCAGTGCGACTACCGAAACCCCGGCTGTGTCCACGGCGGCCGGGTTCTCGCCCACCGCGCGCAGGCGCAGGCCGAAACGGGTGCGATAAAGCAGCCACCACGTCCCCGGCACCATCAGGAAGGCGAGGTAGACAAGGATCGAATGGCCCGAGATCAGCTCGTGATAGATCGGGCCAAGGATCGGCACGTTTTGCAGGGTTTCCGCCAGCGGCAAGGTGATCGGATCGAACCGCGCGGCGCCCGTCAGGGAGGGCGTGCGGCCGCCTTGGGCAAACCAGCTTTGCGCCACAAGGACGGTCATCCCGGCGGCCAGGAAGTTGATTGCCACACCCGAGATCAACTGATTGCCCCGGAAGGTGATCGAGGCCAGCCCGTGCAGGATGCTAAGGACCACAGACGCCCCGATCCCCGCCAGCAGCCCCAGCCAGACCGAACCGGACATATAGGCCACCGCCGCCGAGAAAAAGGCGGCGGCCAGCATCTTGCCCTCAAGCCCGATGTCGAAAATCCCGGCGCGTTCCGAGTAAAGTCCGGCAAGACAGGCCAGCAACAGCGGCGTTGCCAGGCGGACGGTCGAGTCGAGGACCTGGAGAAGGGTCATGAAGTCCATCACGCGTCTCCTTTCCGCATCGACAGGAACAGCTTTTCAAGCGGCATCCGCACCATATTGTCCAATGCGCCCGTGAACAGGATCACCAGCGCCTGGATCACCACGATCAATTCGCGCGGGATATTGGTCCACAAGGCCAGTTCCGCTCCGCCCTGATAGAGGAACCCAAACAGGATCGCGGCAAGGAAGACCCCAAATGGGTGGTTGCGTCCCATCAGCGCCACCGCGATGCCGATGAACCCGGCCCCTTCCGTCGAGTTCAGGACAAGCCGCTCGCTTTCGCCCATGGTGGTGTTGACCGACATCAGCCCGGCCAGCGCGCCCGAGATCAGCATCGCGATGATGGTGATGCGGACGGGCGAGATACCGGCATATTTCGCCCCGCTTTCTGAAAAGCCGAAGGCGCGGATTTCATATCCCAGCCTTGTGCGCCAGATCAGGTACCAGACCAGCACGCAGGCGGCCAGGGCGATGAAGAAGGTCACGTTGGCCGGGGCGCCACGGAACATGATGTTGTCCGCGGTTGAGAACATGTCGCGGAACGACGGCAGGTGTGTCGCTTCCGGGAAGGTCGCCGTTGCCGGGTCCATCGAGCGCGGCGGGCGCAGGACGTTGACCAGCATATAGTTCAGAAGCGCGGCCGCGATAAAGTTGAACATGATCGTGGTGATCACGATGTGGCTGCCCCGTTTGGCCTGCAGATAGGCCGGGATCAAGGCCCAGAGTGCGCCAAAGACGGCGGCCCCGACCGACGCCCCGATCAGCGCCAGAGACCAGTGCGGCCACGGGATGAACAGGCAGACATAAGCGACGCCAAGCCCGGCAAACATCGCCTGGCCCTCGCCACCGATGTTGAAGATACGGGCATGGAAGGCGACCGCCACGGCCAGCCCGGTGAACATGAAGTTGGTGGCATAATAGAGGGTATACCCCCATCCGGCCGAGCGCATCAGCGCCCCGTCCACCATCAGCTTGAACGCCGCCCAGGGGTTTTCACCGATGGCAAGGATCACCAGCGCCGACAGGATCGCAGCCAGCAAAAGCGAGATCAGCGGGATCAGGACCACGTCGGCCCATTGTGGCATCTTGTTCATCGCGTGCCCTCCCGTTCTTCTTCCTGCAGCGCGAATTGCTGGTCGACCACCTTCTCAAGCGACGCGTCCGGGGTCTGGACAACACCGGCCATCAAAAGGCCCAGTTCCTTTTCGTCGGTCTGGTCGGGCATGCGTTCTCCCATGATCTGGCCGTCGAACATCACGGCAATGCGGTCGCTGAGCGACAGGATTTCATCCAGTTCCACGCTGACCAGAAGGATCGCCTTGCCCTGATCGCGCAGGTTGACGATCTGTTGGTGAATGAACTCGATCGCGCCGATATCGACACCCCGTGTCGGCTGACCGATCAGCAAGAGGTCGGGGTTGCGCTCGATCTCGCGGGCCAGAACGATCTTCTGCTGGTTGCCGCCGGAAAAGTTCTTGGCCGCCAGCTTCGGATGTGGGGGACGGACGTCGAAACGGTCCATCTTTGCCTGTGCTTCTTCCTGGATGGCGGCATTGTCCATCAGGAATCCCTTCTGGATCGCCGGGTCGCGGTGATAGCCGAATACGGTGTTTTCCCACGCGGAATAGTCCATGATCAGGCCCTCGCGCTGGCGGTCCTCGGGAACATGGGCGATCCCTGCTGCGCGGCGCGACTGACCATGGGCGCCCTTGCCCGTCAGGGGCAGTTCGGTGCCGTTCATGCGGATTGTCCCGGTGGCATCACAGATGCCGCCCAGAACCTCAAGCAGTTCCGACTGCCCGTTGCCTGCAACCCCGGCAATGCCAAGGATTTCGCCCGCCCGCACCGAAAGACCGATGCCTTTCAGACGTTCGACGCCTTTTTCGTCGATGACCTGAAGGTTCTCGACCTCAAGCACCACGTCGCCAGGGGTGGCGGGTTTCTTGTCGACCCGCAACAGAACCTTGCGGCCCACCATCAGTTCGGCCAGTTCTTCGGGGCTGGTTTGAGATGTCTTCACCGTCGCGGTCATCTCGCCCCGGCGCATCACACTGACAGTGTCGGTGATATCCATGATCTCGCGCAGCTTGTGGGTGATCAGGATGATGGTTTTGCCCTCTTCCTTGAGGCGGGCAAGGATGCGGAACAGCTGATCCGCCTCGGCGGGCGTCAGAACGCCTGTCGGCTCATCCAGGATCAGGATGTCGGCCTGACGATAGAGCGCCTTCAGGATCTCGACGCGCTGCTGGTGGCCGACCGAGAGGTTCTCGATCAGCGTGTCGGGATCGACATTCAGCCCGTATTCCTCGGCCAGGTGCTGCAATTCCTTGCGCGCCTTGGCGATTGAGGGACGCAACAGCGCGCCATCCTCGGCGCCCAGGATGATGTTTTCCAGTACGGTGAAATTCTCGACCAGCTTGAAATGCTGGAACACCATGCCGATACCGGCGGCAATCGCGGCCTGGCTGTCGGGGATCTGGGTGTGTTGGCCCTTGATCCAGATCTCGCCCTTGTCGGCCTTGTAGAAGCCGTAAAGGATCGACATCAGCGTCGATTTCCCCGCGCCGTTCTCGCCGATGATGCCGTGGATCGTACCCGGCTGGACCGAGATCGAGATGTCCTTGTTGGCCTGCACCGGGCCAAAGGCTTTGGAAATGCCCTTGAGCTGGATCGCCGGGGCCGTGGTCATTGTCGTCATGTTGGCGTCCCCATTCCGGCAAACCCGACGAGGTGGCTTAAGCAGCCGGTTCCGTCAAGCTGGATGACATATTGGCCATGCTGTTTCTGGCCGTCGGCCATTTCGAACGCGACCGTCGCGCGGTGATAGTCGCCGGTTGTGGTGACGTCCGTGACCCTGGCGGTCGCGCCGGGGGCATATTGGGTATACATGCCGACGTAGGCGACAAGATCGTCGACCTTGGTCATCGGGGTTTCGGTACGCGGGTCGAGATAAAAGAACGTCCCCGAAAGACAGGCCCTGATCGCATTTGCGCGGGCCTCGGCGTCCGGTTCGCCCCAGGCGGCGAAGAAGTTTTCGATGGATTGTGTCATGGGCACTCCCTTTGCCGGGGCTTCGGGGGGGTGTGAAGCAGAAGGGCCGTGCCGCAATGGCACGGCCCCCTGGCATTATGCGCTGCGGGCCGACTTAGAAGTCGTGGGCCGGGCAGCTGTCGTTTTCATAATAGGCAACCACGTTGATGTCGCCCGAGATGATCTTGGCGCGTGCGTCTTCCACGGCGGCTTTCATCTCGTCCGTAACCAGCGATGCGTTGTTTTCGTCCATCGCGACGCCAACGCCGTCCTCGGCCAGGCCAAGGATGGTGAAGCCACCGGTTTCAAGGTCGGCACCGGCCTTCATCGAGTTGTAGACGGCGACGTCAACGCGTTTCAGCATCGAAGTCAGGACCTTGCCCGGGTGCAGGTGGTTCTGGTTGCTGTCCACGCCGATCGACAGGATGCCCTCGTCAGCCGCGGTTTGCAGAACACCTACGCCGGTGCCGCCTGCGGCCGCATAGATCACGTCCGCGCCTTGCGCGATCTGCGCCTTGGTCAGTTCCGAACCCTTCACCGGGTCGTTCCACGCGGTCGGGGTGGTGCCGGTCATGTTGGCAACGATCTTGATATCGGGGTTCACCGCCTTGGCGCCCTGGGCATAGCCACAGCCAAAGTGACGGATCAGCGGAATGTCCATGCCGCCGATAAAGCCGACGGTGCCGGTTTTCGATGCCATCGCCGCCATCATGCCAACCAGATACGAACCCTGGTGTTCCTGAAAGCCGATCAGTTGCACGTTGGCAGGCACTTCGGGCATCCAGCCGTCGATGTTGACGAACTTGGTGTCGGGATAGTCGCCTGCAACGGCCTCGACCGGGGTTGCAAAGGCAAAGCCGGTGGTGATCACCGGGTTGGCGCCAGCCTCGGCAAAGCGGCGCAGCGCCTGTTCACGCTGGGCTTCGGACTGCAGTTCAATCTCAAGGAACTTGCCGCCGGTTTCCTCGGCCCAACGCTGGGCACCGTTGAAAGCGGCTTCGTTGAAGGATTTGTCGAACTTGCCGCCAAGGTCGAAAATCAGGGCCGGTTCCGCCAGTGCGGCGCCAGCAGACAGGGCAACGCCTGCGGCGGCCCCAAGAAATTTTTGCATCAGGGTCATGTACATCTCCCAAGTGTTGACCGGGCCGGTCGTTTGCCTTGCCAGCCCGTTGAAAATTTCAGATCACAACTGATCATCTGCAAGTAAGGCCGTGTTGGGGCAGGGTGGTCAACCGATTCTTGACCATGTGGCCAAGATTCCGCGTGAAATCGGGCTGACCTCAGGTCAATTTTTGCACCATGATGAATGCGTTAACCGATTTGCCGCCGGAACGGGCATAATATCCCTTGCGTGTCGCGGTGGTCTGGAGCCCTGCCGCGCGATAAAGGGCAAGCGCGGGGGTGTTGTCCTCGGCCACCTCCAGAAACACCGTGTCGGCCCCGTTTTGTCGCGCGGCGGTAAGGAAATCCTCTAGTATGCGGCGACCAAGTCCCATTCCCTGTTCCGCGGGATCGACGGCGATGGTCAGAAGTTCGGCCTCACCCGCAATGGCGCGGCCTATCGCAAAGCCGTGGTTGTCCGTCGAGGCGAATACATGTGGTGATGCCAGAAGCTCGGCAAACTCGGTCTTGGACCACGGCCGCGACTGGGTGAAAGCGGCGGCGTGGATCGTGGCCATCCTGTCCGGCGTCACGGCAGGATCACCGGGGCCGGATCGCGCGGGGGGGCGGCATCGGCGGGTTTGACATAAAGCGGCGCAGGCCGGGGGTGCGCGGCTCCGATCCGCGTCGCCGCGATGCGGGCGATGTTTTTCGCCAATTGCGCCGGGGCAGGGGGAAAGCACATCGGCAGGTTGAAGTCGCCGTCGGCGGCCACCAGGCGCGGTTCGTCGTCGCCGGGCCCAAGCGCATAGACCTGGTCACGCGGGGCGGGGACGGCGGCGATATGGGGGCTGTCGTCGCCGTAAGACAGCGCCTCGAATGTCGAGACACCAATCGCGTCGATGCCAAGCGACAGCGCAAGCCCGCGCGCGGTCGAGACCGCGATGCGGATGCCGGTGAAGTTTCCCGGCCCGATGCCGACCCCTATGGCGTCAAGGTCATCGACCGTTTTGCCGGCCTCTGACAGCACCTCTTGCAGAAGCGGAACAAGGTGTTCGGCCTGTCCTCTCTTCATTTCTATGGCACGGACTGCAAGAACCTTGTCGCCGCATAGCAAAGCGGCCGCGCAATGCGCGGCCGATGTGTCAAATCCCAGAACCAGTGGTTCAGACGGCAACGGGGCGCACCTCGGTCACTTCGGGGATGTAATGGCGCAGCAGGTTCTCGATACCCATTTTCAGCGTCAGCGTCGACGACGGGCAGCCGGCGCAGGCACCCTGCATGTGCAGATAGACCACGCCGCGGTCAAACCCGTGGAAAGTGATGTCGCCGCCATCCTGCGCCACGGCGGGACGCACGCGGGTGTCCAGCAATTCCTTGATCTGGCCAACGATCTCGCCATCCTCGCCGTGGTGTTCGGCATGACCCGAGGGCGCGCTTGCCTCGCCCGCCATGACAGGCTGGCCGGACTGGAAATGTTCCATGATCGCGCCGAGGATCGCGGGCTTGATATGGTCCCACTCGACCCCGTCCGCCTTGGTCACGGTCACGAAATCGGTGCCAAAGAATACACCCGCAACACCGTTCACCGCAAAGATGCGCGTCGCCAGCGGTGAATTCGCTGCCCCGTCCGCCGTCGGGAAATCGGCGGTGCCCGCCTCAAGCACGGTCTGGCCCGGCAGGAATTTCAGGGTGGCTGGGTTCGGGGTGGATTCGGTTTGGATAAACATTTGCAGACCTTTCCTGTCAGGAATTGGATATGCGCCCCGCAGCGCCCAGTGTCAAGGTTTAGACTGATTCTAAACTGGGCGCAAAAGGACGCAGAGGCGTCATGTGATCGCTTCCAGCCGTTCCTTCGACATGTCGCCCGGCACGATGGTGAACGGGATCGGCAGATTGCCCGAGGCACGGGTCATTTGCGTCACAAGCGGGCCGGGGCCTTTCTTGTCCGTGCCCGCGCCCAGCACCAGAACGCCGATGTCGGGGTCTTCCTTCACATGGGCCAGGATCTCGGTCACGGCCTCACCTTCACGGATCACAAGTTCCGGCTCGATCCCCTGGCGGTCGCGCATCCACTTGGCGAAGACCTCGAAATGGACCTCGATCCGTTCGCGTGCCTCTTCGCGCATGATGTCGCCGACGCCGATCCAGTGGTTGAACTCGTCCGGCGGGATCACCGACAGGATGGTCACCCCGCCGCCAGTCTTGGCGGCGCGCATGGCGGCGAACCGCATGGCGTTCAGGCATTCTCGGCTGTCATCCAATACGACGAGGAACTTGCGCATGGTTTTCTTTCTCCCTGCCGGGATCATGCCGTGTGGGGCGCGATCTGGCAATTATGCAATTGGTGGACGCGCTCAGGCGCCGGAATGGGCCCAGTCCCAATACATGTCGCGCACGCGGCGGGTCACGGGGCCGACCTGGTATTGCCTGTCGTCAAACGCCTTGACCGCTGTAACCTTGTTCATGTTGCCGGACATGAACACCTCATCCGCGGTCTCGAAATCCTCGAAGCTCAGGATGGTCTCGTGCACCTTGATGCCGTCGGCCTTCATGTTGGTGATGTGACGGGCACGCGTGATCCCAGCCAGAAAAGTGCCGTTGGGGATCGGGGTAAAGACCTCTCCATCCCGGACCATGAAGATATTGGCGGTGGCGGTTTCCGCGACATTGCCCATGGCGTCGGCCACCAGCGCATTGTTGAATCCCTTTTTGCGCGCCTCGACCAGCATCCGCGCGTTATTGGGGTAAAGGCAGCCCGCCTTGGCGTTCACAACCGCATCCTCCAGCACCGGGCGGCGGAACCGTGTGCGGGTCAGTGACACCGCCGTTTCCGGCGGCGCCATCGGGATCGCTTCCAGACAGATCGCGAACCCGGTTGCGTCGTCATCCGGCACGATGGCAGTCGCGTCTCCATTGATGCCCCAGTACATCGGGCGGATATAGACCGCTTCGTCAGGCGCATAGGCGTCCAGCCCCTCGCGCACGATCTCGACCATATCTTCCGACGATACCGTCGGGGTCAGCATCAAGGCTTCGGCAGACCGGTTCACCCGCGCGCAATGCGATGCAAGGTCGGGGGCAACGCCGTCGACAAAACGCGCGCCGTCAAAGACACCGCTGCCCAGCCACGCGCCATGATCCGCCGCCCGCATGATCGGGGTATCCCCGTCGTGCCAGGTTCCGTCGAAATAGGTGCGGATATGGGTGCCTGTGGCCATGAATTATTCCTCTTGCTCACTTTGGCGGGATGCTAGTGTTCAACGCGTGGCGGGTCCATCCCAAAACCATCACTTAGGTTTTCCAAAGGCTCGGCGGGTGCAGGAGGCGCGCGCTCAGGAACAGGCGGTAAGTTGCCGACTGAAAGGCCGCGCATCGGATGATGTCCCAAAAAAGACAAATTCGTAGTATTGAATGCTTGAGGCGTGGACGAGAACTGGCTGCTCTGAACATGGATTGGCTGGTAAAGATCTGGAGGAGAAATGACATGAGCAAGAAAACCAAGGACGTGGATCGCCGCAAATTCCTGGCGAAGCTTGGTTTGAGCGCGACCGCGATTTATACCGTGCCAGCTTTCACGACATTGAGCATGGCGCGCGCTTCTGGCGGTTCGGGTGGCTCGGGCGGTGGTTCCGGAGGGGCCGGTGGCTCGGGCAGCGGCGGTTCCGCAGGTTCACCGGGTTCGGCACCGTCGGTTTCGTCGGGAGGTTCAGAACCTTCCGCCGGTTCAGAACCTACTGCAGGTTCGGAGGGCTCGGTGGCTTCCCTTGTTTCCGAGGCGTCTGACGGCGCATCGGAGGCAGAAGAGCTGTTGCTGCCCACACGCTGAAAACACCAAAAAAAGATTTCCCTGGCATGGCGCCCTGAAACGATGCCGGGGAAATGCTGTCGGCAAGGTGGCTTATGGCAAGACCTGAGTTCGTTCGGTTCCAGAGTACCGATGGCCCCGTTGCATTCCATGACACGGCTCAGGTCGTAGAACTGTTGCCAGAGGTCTTTCCTCATTGGCCTTTTTATCACGAAAAGCAGACAACCGAACGACCGTGCCTTGAGGTGTCGCGGAAGGAGGGCAAATTCCTGATTGCTTCTCCGACGATGGACAGGCCCAAGGTTGCGTCCAATACTCTGAACGCAGCCTGCACCTTGCTTGCGGAACTGGCATGGGCACGCATTCGTCATGAACCTGACCTCTTGTGCTTTCACGGCGCGGCCATCGAGTTTGATGGCGCACTCGCTCTGTTCCCCAACAAGCGCAGGGCGGGAAAAAGCACGCTGACTGCCTGCCTTTCGGCAAAAGGCCACAGAGTTTTTACAGACGATTACCTGCCGCTGCGTTCCGACCACGAGGGTCGGATGGCAGGCGTGGCAAATGGTGCCCAGCCAAGACTGCGACTGCCGATCCCGGAAGATTTCTCGTCCCGGCTGAAGCAATGGCTTGCACAGCACAAGGGACCAAGCAACCGGCAATACCAGTATCTGAACCTGGACACCGCACAACTTGCCCGTCACGGTGAAAGCCTGCCGGTCGCATCAATTGTATTGTTGGACCGAACCGAGCAGGCAACCTCACCCCGTCTTGAACCCGTCGAAACGCCGGAAGTGCTTCGACGTCTGATTTTTCAAAACTTTTCTCGCAGCATGAACCCCGCGCGGATTTTGGCAATGATCTGCGAACTGGCGGAGAGTGCCAACTGCCTTTGCCTGACCTATTCAAATGCAGAAGAAGCCGCTGAATACCTGACGTGTAAAGGTACTGCGCTGGGGAAGGAAAAGAAGTTGCAGAAAAAGCATCGCAGCCTGCCAGAGGCGAAAGAGGCTGTGTTCGCCGTCAAGAAAACCAGGTTGCAAGACACGGCCTATGTTCAGAACCCGTCGGTCTTCCTCAGGAGGTATGGCGATGATGTTTTCCTGGCGACACCTGATGGCCCCGGTATGCACCATTTTGACGGCGTCACAAACGGTATCTGGGGTCTTCTATCCGAACCGGTCACTCAAGAAGACGTCTGCCAAGTCCTGTCGGCTGCGTTTCCGGACGAGCCGCGCGATCAGATTGCTCAAGCTGTCCGGAAAACCATGCAGTCCATGGCGAACTACCGGCTGATCTCTCCGTTGGATGACGGTTCATCCGACAAGGGTAGCCAAGCCATGACATGAGATCGACCGAGGGGTTCGATCAAGCCGACAAACTCTCTTGCGAAGCTTCAGCAAGAAGCGCCTGAAGGTCCAATGGCGTGTTGACCATCTTCAGAGAGCCGTCAGCAGCGCGCGGCCATTCCGCCTGCGGGCGGTCGCGGTAGATCTCGATCCCGTTGCCGTCAGGGTCGCGGAAATAGATCGCCTCGCTCACGCCATGATCCGCCGCGCCGTCGATCTCGACCCCGGCCATCACCACCGAGGCAAAGACCCGCGCCAGCGCCGCGCGGTCGGGATAGAGAAAGGCGACATGGTAAAGCCCGGTATGACCCGGCGCGGGCGGGGTGCCGCCCCGGCTTTCCCATGTGTTCAGCCCCAGGTGATGATGATATCCGCCCGCCGACAGGAAGGCGGCGGCATTTCCGTATTTCTGCTGCAGTTCGAAGCCCATCACGTCGGAATAGAAGGCAATCGAATGATCGAGGTCAGAGACCTTGAGGTGAATATGGCCGACGCGTGTGTCGGGATGTGTCTTGAAGCTCATGTTGCGCACTCCTTTTTGAAGTTACCTTCAAGATAGGAGATGCCGGTTTGTTCGAAAACTATCGGATTTCGAACTGATGTTGTTCAAATTCGAACAAGCACTCCCGCGCCCGTGCCTTGCATCAAAGATGCAATTCCCGGCCTTGGGCGTGGCCCGGCGCCGAAGCGCCGGGCGATTGGGTATTTGGGACCAGCAAAAAGCTGGAGTGCGCGCGAGTCAGGCGCCAACCATGCCGACGATCTGATAGGTCTTTTGCAGGATCGGCGCCGCGATGTCGCGGGCGCGCGTCGCACCCTGATCGAGGATCGCGTCGATCTCGGCGGTATCCTGCATCAGCCGGGCCATCTCGGTCGAGATCGGGGCAAGCTTGGCAACGGCCAGATCCGACAGCATCGGCTTGAACTCCGAGAATTGCTTGCCGCCGACATCGCGCAGCACCGCGTCGACATCCATATCCGCAAGCGCCGCGTAGATGTTGACCAGGTTGCGCGCCTCGGGACGGTCCTCAAGCCCTTTTGCCTCGGACGGCAGCGCCTCGGGGTCGGTCTTGGCCTTGCGGATCTTCTTGGCAATCGTGTCGGCGTCATCGGTCATGTTGATGCGGCTGGCGTCGGAAGGGTCGGATTTCGACATTTTCTTCGATCCGTCGCGCAGAGACATGACACGGGTGGCGGCACCTTCGATCACCGGTTCGGTGACCGGGAAGAACTCGGTCCCGTAATCGTGGTTGAACTTGATCGCGATGTCGCGGGTCAGCTCAAGATGCTGTTTCTGATCCTCGCCCACCGGCACATGGGTGGCGTGGTAGACCAGGATGTCGGCGGCCATCAGTGCGGGGTAGGCAAACAGGCCAAGCGACGCGTTCTGGGCGTTCTTGCCGGCCTTGTCCTTGAACTGGGTCATGCGCTGCATCCAGCCCATGCGGGCGACGCAGTTGAAGATCCACGCCAGTTGCGCATGTTCCGGCACGCGCGACTGGTTGAACAGGATCGACTTGGCCGGGTCGATCCCGGCGGCGATGAAGCCCGCGCACAATTCGCGCGTGGCATGGCGCAGCTTGTCGGGGTCCTGCCAGACGGTGATCGCATGCAGGTCGACCATGCAATAGACGGTTTCAAAGGAACCTTCTTCCTGCATGTCGACAAAGCGCTTCATCGCGCCAAGGTAGTTGCCCAGCGTCAACCCGCCCGAGGGTTGGATGCCCGAGAAGACGCGCGGGGTGAACTGGGAGGACGTTTGGACCGCCTCGGTCATGGGAGTTCTCCGTCTGGATTTATGGGTCGGCTTGCCTTACCCATGCCCCCAACCAAGGTCAAGGAGAGCAGCAATGGACCACGAGCAGACCGAACCGGGGCATGAAAGCCCGTTCAACCCGGTGCCGCCCGTGGTTGTGGCGCTATTCCTTGTGATCATCGGTATCGAGATGATCTTTGTGCTTGGCACCAAGGGCATGGTGGGCGGGCCATCGGCAGTGGGCTGGCGGCTGGCGGCATTGCAGAAATACGCCTTTGCGCCGGATATCCTGGACTGGATGATGCAGACCGGAAACTGGCCTTTTGAGCATGTTCAGCGTTTTGTGACCTACTTGTTCGTGCATGGGAATTTCACCCACGCGCTGTTTGCCGGTGCCATGATCCTGGCCATCGGCAAGATGGTGGGCGAGGCGTTCTCGGCGCTTGCCACCATCTGCTTCTTTCTCTGTGCCGGTATCGGCGGCGCCTTTGCCTATACGCTGATCCTGGACAATCCGACGCCGCTCATCGGCGCGTTTCCCGGGGTGTATGGGCTGATCGGGGCCTTCACATTCGTTCTGTGGACGCGGCTTGGCGAGATGGGCGAGAACCAGGCGCGGGCGTTTTCGCTGATCGGCGTTCTGATTGTCGTGCAGCTGTTGTTCGGGGTGATCTTTGGCGGCAACGGCGACTGGGTCGCCGACGTTGCCGGGTTTGTTGTCGGCTTCTTCATGTCCTTCGTGCTGGTGCCGGGCGGATGGGCCAAGATCAGGGCACGCATCCGCCACGACTGACAGGCATGGCCGCGGTCAGGCCTCGATCTGTTTGCGGGCAAAGGCCAGGGCGACAAGGGCCGCGCCGTTGGACAGGAGTTCGACCGCCAGCAGAAGACCAAGGGTGACAACAGCCGAAGACGGCATGTTCGACAGGACCATAAAGCCGAGGATGGCCGATACGACACCCGACAAGAGCAGCGCCCATTTCAGCGGTGATGGCAGCTGGAAGGACAGGATGACCTTGGCCACGCCCGAAGCCAGGAACATGACACCCGCCACAATGGTCAGCGCCACGATGCCCTGAAGCGGATGCGCCACCAGCGACACGCCGAGGACAAGGGTGATGAGACCCAGAAGCAGGGCCCAGATGCGCCCGCCCCAGCCTTCTTCGCGGAACGCCTCCCAGACCTGCAGAATGCCAATAACGACGAAGGACCAGCCTGCGATCAGATTGGCGGTCAGCGAAGCGGCAAAGGGATTAAACAGGGCCAGGAAGCCTGCGACAATCGACAGAATTCCCAGCAGCAAAAGGATCAACCAGTTTTTCATTTTCGAAATTTCCTACGGTTTCAGTTGTGGGCGCAGAAAACATCTGGTGCGACAATCTGGCAAGCACTATTTTAGGGCGAGTTATCCGCCGCGACGTGCCGCTTTGCGGAAATCGGAAAGCCGGAAGGCGCCGATCATCGTCCCGCACGCGAAATAAACAACGATCCCGACCGCGATCAGCCCGGCCAGCGCCAGATAGCGAATTCCGGCGCTGTTCAGTGCCGTTTCCAGAACCACCGACGCGCCCCAAAGCGCGGCTCCCATCACAGCCGAGGCCAATACGATACGCCAAATGCGCGCGCGGAACCGGTCGTCGAACCGGGCGATCTCGCCCATCGGGCGGGTGCCGCGCCACAGCATCGCCACCATGATCCAGCCCGCCAGAGAGGTGGCAAGGGCGGGGGCCAGCCAGCCCATGAGCGGGGCAAGACCGATGGCGACGGCCGCGTTCACGACCATGGCCCAGAGCGCGAAGCGGAACGGGCTTTTGGTGTCCTCACGTGCAAAGAACAGAGGCTGCAATACCTTTTGCAGCACGAAGGCGGGCAGCCCCAGCGCATAGACCGCGACAGCAGAGGCAATGGCGGCGCTGTCGGCGGCGGTGGCCGCGCCGCGCTGGAACAGGACCGAGACCAGCGGCACAGGGATCACCAGAAGCGCCACGGCGCAGGGGACGGTCAGCGCCAGCGATATTTCACCCGCGCGCGACAGGGCGTGGCGTGATCCGGCTGTGTCCTCGGCCTTCAGGCGGCGCGACAGGTCCGGCAGAAGCACGATGCCGATGGCGACGCCGACAACGCCCAGCGGCAGTTGATAGAGCCGGTCCGCGGCAAACAGCCAGCCCACCGCGCGGTCGAAATACGACGCGACCTGCTGGCCAACCAGCAAGTTCACTTGCGTCACGCCACCGGCAAGCGCGGCAGGCACGGCGACGACGACAAGCCGCTTCATCTCGGGGCTGGGGCGGGGCAGGCGCAGGCTCAGGGTAAACCCGGCCCGTTTCGCGGCGAACCAGACCAGCACCAATTGCGCAATACCGGCCACTGGGATCATCCAGATCAGGGTGCGGGCAACATCTCCGCCCATCCAGCCCGCGACCGCCATGCCTGAAATCAGCAGGACGTTCAGCAAGACCGGCGCCGCCGCGGCGGCGGCAAAACGCCCGGTGGCGTTCAGCACGCCTGACAGAAGTGCTGCAAGCGAGATGAACAGGATATAGGGAAAGGCGATGCGGCCAAACTCGACCGACAGATCAAACGTCGTCTGCCCGGAAAACCCCGAGGCGATGCCCCAGATCATCCAGGGCATGAAAACCTGCGCCAGCACGGTCAGCGCGATCAGGAATGTTGCCAGCCATGCAAAGGCATCGCGGGCGAACCCCTCGGCATCCTCGCCAGCTTCCAGCTTTTTCGAGAACATCGGCACAAAGGCCATGTTGAACGCGCCCTCGGCAAAAAAGCGGCGGAACATGTTGGGCAGGCGGAAGGCCACGACATAGGCTTCATACAGCGGTCCGGTGCCCAGGAAGCCCAGGATCATCGCATCGCGCACGAACCCCAGCACACGGCTGGCCATGGTCCAGCCGCCAACGGTCAGGAACCCGCGCATCAGACGGATCGGTTTCAAGAGACCGCCCTCTCCGCACCCTTCTCGATGGCTTCGCGCAGCTTCTTCTCAAGCGCGTTCTGCTTCGAGGCCGAGTAGAATTTCAGCCCGAACATGTCCTTGACATAAAACGTGTCGACCACCTGTTCGCCATAGGTCGCAATGACTGCGCTGGCGATATAGACGTTGTTGTTGGCCAGTGTCCGGGTCAGGTCGAACAGCAGCCCCGGACGGTCCCGCGTATCGACTTCGATGATGGTGTAAATCTCGGACCCTTCGTTGTCGAAGGTGATCGTCGTCGGCACCCGGAAGGCGCGTTCGCGTTTCTTGATCACGTCGCGCGACTTCATCGCCTCGGCCGCAATCACCTCGCCCTTCAGGGTCTTGTGGATCATCTGTTCCAACCGTTTCAGGCGGCTGGCCTCATAGGGTTTGCCGTCGCTGTCCTGAATCCAGAAGGCGGCGGTGGCATAGCCGTCCTTCGAGGTGAAGGTCCGCGCATCGACGATATTGGCCCCCACCAGCGCCAGCGCGCCGCACATGCGGCTGAAGATGCCGGGGTGGTCGGCCATGGCGAAACACACCCGCGTCGCGTCGCGATCGGTGTCGGGGTGCAGGTCGATGCGGATCTCGTCGTCGCCGATATCTTTCAACAGCCGGGCAAAGACCACGTGGGCGGTCACATGCAGCCCCTGCCAATAGGGGGGATAGTGGCGGCTGGTTTCGGCCTTCAACTCTGGTTTCGACCAGTCCTTCAACTGCTTGCGCAGCAGCTTCTTCGCCTCGGTACCGCGATGTTCGCGGCTGAGCGCCTCCATCCCGTCCTCCAGGACGACCTTGGTCTGGCGGTAAAGCGCGCGGATCAGGACGGCCTTCCAGTTGTTCCACACATCCGGGCCGACGCCGCGAATGTCACAGACCGTCAGCACCGTCAGCAGGTTCAGCCGGTCGATATTGCCCACCGCCTTGGCAAAGTCGCGCACCGTTCTGGGGTCGGCGATATCGCGTTTCTGCGCCGTGTCCGACATCAAGAGGTGATAGCGCACCAGCCATTCGACCGTCTTGCATTCCGGTTTGGACAGACCCAGCCGCGGCGCCACCTTGCGCGCGATCTGCGCGCCAAGGATCGAGTGATCGATGTCGCGCCCCTTGCCGATGTCATGCAGCAGAAGCGCCACCATCAGCGCCTTTCGATTGATGCCCGAGCGGATGATCTCGGACGAGATCGGCAGTTCATCTTCAAGCTCGCCATGTTCGATCTGGTCGAGATTGGCGATCACCTGGATCGTGTGTTCGTCCACCGTGTAGGAATGGTACATGTTGAACTGCATCATCGCCACGATCGGTTCGAACTCGGGGATAAAGGCAGACAGCACACCCAGTTCGTTCATCCGGCGCAATGCGCGTTCCGGGTTGCCGTGCTTCAACAGCAGATCCAGGAAGATGCGCTGGGCCTCGCGGGTGTTGCGCATGTCGTCGTCGATCATGTCGAGGTTGGCCGTGATCAACCGCATGGCATCCGGGTGGATCAGCATCCCGGTCCTGAGCGCCTCTTCGAAGATGCGCAACAGGTTCAGCTTGTCTGACAGAAAGGCCGCGTCGTCCTGAATGGCAAGGCGGTTGTTGATGACCTCGTACTCGTCCTTGATCTTGCGTCTGCGCTTGAAGATGCGCTCAAGAAGCGGTTCGCTTTTGGCATGGTCAGCTTCCAGCTTGGTCAACAGGATCCGTGTCATGTCGCCCGTGGCGGTGGCATGCAGGAAATATTCCTGCATGAAATGCTCAACCCCGCGACGGCCTTCCCGGTCCTCGTATCCCATCCGTTCGGCCACCTCGACCTGAAGGTCGAAGGTCAGCTGTTCGACCGGGCGCCCGGCGATCAGATGCATATGCCCGCGCACCGCCCAGAGGAAGTTCTCGGCCCTGGTGAAGCGGTCGTATTCGTCCTCGTGGAACACGCCCTTCTGCACCAGATCGCGGGCGCGGCCGACGTGATAGACGTATTTGGCGATCCAGTAGAGCGATTGCATGTCACGCAGACCGCCCTTGCCCTCTTTCACGTTGGGCTCGACCATATAGCGTTGACCCTGCTTGATGTGGCGCGCGTCACGCTCTTCCAGCTTGGCCTCGACAAATTCCTTTTCGGTGCCCTTGAACAGGTCCTTTTCCAGCCGCGTGTTCAGGTCTTTTGCAAGCGGCGCATACCCGCCAAGGAACCGGTTTTCCAAAAGCGCCGTTCGAATGGTGAAATCCTCGGCGCCCAGCCGGATGCAATCCTTTACCGTGCGACTGGAATGGCCCACCTTCAGGCGCAGATCCCAGAGGATGTAAAGCATGGTCTCGATCACGCTCTCGGCCCAGGCGGTGATCTTGTAAGGCGTCAGGAACAACAGGTCGACATCCGAAAACGGCGCCATCTCGCCCCGGCCATACCCGCCGACCCCGAACAGGGCCAGCTTTTCCGAATCTGTCGGATTGGCCAGTTTGTGAACGGCCTGGGTCGCGATGTAATGGGCCGACAGGACAAGGCAATCGGTGAGCCAAGTGTAGGACCGCGTCATTTCGCGCGCGGCCAGAGGTTTTTCGATGAACCCTTCCGCGATCACCGCGTTACCGGCTTTGCGGGCAGCCAGCAGGATACGCACCACGTCAGAGCGCAACGCCCGGTCGTCCGAGGCCTCGGCGCAGGCAGATACGATCGCCGCGCCGATGGCGGCGCGGTCAAAGATGTCATCGGCCTCGCGGATCAGCGTGGCGGGCGGGTCAGGAAGGCGCAGCGGGTTCCGGTCAGAAACCGGCGCGGCCGAAAGATCTTGGGGCAGGGTCAATCACAACCACCTGTTTGTCGCGGACGGTGGCGACGGCCAGCCCGCGTTCGTTGGTTCCATCGGGTTTCAGCCGGAAAATACCATTCACGCCGCTGAATCCGGCGCCCTGTGTCAGCGCGCTCACGGTCAATGCATCGCTCTTGCCCTGTTTGACCAGTGCGCCGATTGCCGCAATGCCGTCATAGGCCAGCCCGCCAATCGGGTGCGGCAAGCCACCATAGGCTTGCGCATAGCGGGTCTGGAACTGCTCGTTCAAGGCAGGGTCGGGCAGGGCAAACCACCCTCCCTGAACCCCCGGCAGGCTCAAGGTTTGCAGCGGGATATCCCAGCGGGTCAGGCCGATATACTGAATTTTGTCGGTGGTCAGTCCGGCCTCGGGCAGCATCTGCGTGAACAGGGGCAGCGCGCCAGAGGTGTCGGAGGTCAGGAAAATCGCGTCGGACTGTGTATCCTCGGCGGTCTGACGCACAACCGACACGGCAGCAACCACACCCTGTTGCGAGAACTCATACGGCACTGCGCCCGAATTCGAGGCCCCTGCGCGTGAAATCGCCGAGGCCACCGCGTTGCGCCCGACCTGACCCGATACGGTATCGGCATGCACCGTCAGGATGCGGCTTTTTCCGTTGTTGCGGGCAAACTGCACCAGCCGGTCTGCGGTATTCTGGAACGTCGGTCCAAGGACAAACACGTTGCCGCCGGCAATCGAAGTGTTGTTCGAAAATGACAGCACATTGACGCCCTGCGATGCCACGGCCACCCCTGCGGCGTTCGCGGCCTCTCCATAGACCGGGCCAAGAATGATTTTCGCACCCTCAGAGACCGCTTGCCGCGCGGCCTGTTGGGCCTGGCCCGCGTTGCCTGCGGTGGCATAAACGCGCAGGTCGATCCGGACATCGCCAAGGTCAGCAATCGCAAGACGTGCAGCGTTTTCAAGGCTTTGCGCCAAAAGCGCATCGCCCGATGCACTGGAACCCTTGGGCACCAGAAGCGCCACGGGTACGGGTTTCGATGTGTCAATCGACGGCCCGCCGCCAATCGGGACACCGTCGCAAGAAGCCAGCGCAACTGCGGCAATGCCCAGCACGGCCCCTTTCAGAACCCGGCGGGCATGTTTAAAAAGATTGAACATGAAAACTCCTGAACTCCCTGGGCGCGCCACCCTCATTAATTCGCGGCGGCTGTCGGGGGAAGATAATAAACACCATCATGGGCGGGTCCAGCGTTGAATCACCAAAAGATGTATTTGCAGCCCGGGCTCTATCTTGTTGCCACACCGATCGGCACTGCGCGGGACATCACGCTGAGGGCGCTGGACATCCTGGCATCTGCGGATGTGATCGCGGCCGAGGACACACGCTCGATGCGCCGCCTTCTCGAGATCCATGGCGTGCCGCTTGGCGACCGCAAAATCCTGTCCTACCACGATCACTCAGGCGACAAGTCACGCACGGCGATTCTGGGCCATATCGCGGCTGGAAGGTCGGTGGCCTATGGGTCGGAAGCGGGCACGCCGCTGATCGCTGATCCGGGCTATCACCTGTCCCGAGAGGTGACTGAGGCCGGATACCCCGTGACCTCGGCACCCGGTCCGTCGGCCGTCGTGACCGCCCTCAGCCTGGCCGGGCTGCCGACGGACGCCTTCTTTTTTGCGGGTTTCCTGCCCAACGCCAGCGGTGCCCGGAAAAAGGCGCTGACCGAGCTTCGCGATATTCCCGGAACGCTGGTCTTCTACGAAAGCCCGCGGCGGGTGGCCGCGATGCTGGCCGATGCCGCCGAGGTGCTTGGCGCCACGCGTCAGGCGGCGGTCTGCCGTGAGCTGACCAAGAAATTCGAGGAAGTCCGGCGGGGGGGGCTCGCTGAACTGGCGGCGTCTTATGACGACGCCCCAAAGGGTGAGATCGTTGTTCTGATCGACCGCGCCGGAGACGAAGCCCGCGACGAGGGCGACATCGAGACCGCACTGGAAACCGCGCTTCAGACGATGTCGGTGCGGGATGCCGCTGAAAGCGTCGCCCGCGCCTTTGGTGCCCATAAACGAGGCGTTTACCAATTGGCGTTAAAACTGTCGGCGAAACAGGGCTGACAAAGTAATCTGGCCCGGTAGTGACTCTTGTGAGGCCGCAATCATGTCTTTCGTTCGGCAATCGGACTTCTTTGATCTGCTTGAAACGCCGCCGGCAAAACCGGCGGTCAGGCCGCAAACCCTTGTCGGTCAGCGTGCCTATCTCGCTGGGGTCGCGGCGGAAAACTCTGTCGAACTCTCATATTGTCGTCGCGGGATGTCTGTTGCCGCACGCCGCTGGCGCAACCGGGGCGGTGAGATTGATCTGATATTCCGCGATGGCAATACAGTGGTGTTCGTCGAAGTGAAACAGGCACGCACCTTTGCCTATGCCGCTGAGCGCGTCACGCCGCGCCAGAAAAAACGCCTCCTGGCGGGCGCTTCCGCGTTCCTTGCCACTGAACCTGCCGGGGAATTGACGCCATGCCGGTTCGATGTGGCACTGGTCGATGCGTCGGGACGCATTGAAGTCCTCGAAAACGCGCTTGCTGCCTGAGCGCCCATTGCAAGCTCCGCCCTGCTGCGCCATGTAAGAGGCGACGTATCAAAAGGGGCAGCGCATGAAGATCGCCTTCCAGATGGACCCGATCCAATCGGTGAACATCAACGCCGACAGTTCGTTTCGTATCGCCGAGGAAGCGCAGGCGCGCGGGCATGAGCTGTTCTATTACTCTCCCGACATGCTGGCCTATGAAGAGGGCCGCGTCACAGCGCGCGGCCACCGCATGGAAGTGCGTCGGGAAAAGGGCAACCATGTCACGCTGGGACCGCTTGAAACCATCGATCTCGGCGATTGGGACGTGGTCTGGCTGCGGCAGGACCCGCCTTTTGACATGCATTACATCACCTCGACCCATCTTCTGGACCGCATTCATCCGCAAACCCTGGTGGTTAACGATCCGTTCTGGGTGCGCAATTACCCCGAGAAGCTTCTGGTCCTCGACTTCCCTGACCTGACGCCGCCGACGACCATCGCCCGTGACCTCGGCACCATCAAGGCGTTCAAGGAAAAGCATGGCGACGTGATTTTAAAGCCGCTTTACGGCAACGGCGGCGCGGGGGTGTTCCGTCTGGACGTCAACGACCGTAACCTCTCAAGTCTGCACGAACTGTTCACCGGCTTCAGCCGCGAACCCCTGATCGTGCAGAAATTCCTGCCTGACGTCAGCAACGGCGACAAGCGCGTGATCCTTGTTGACGGAGAGCCGGTCGGCGCGATCAACCGCGTGCCAGCGGCCGGTGAAACGCGCTCGAATATGCATGTGGGCGGCCGGCCCGAAAAGATCGGCCTGACCGGCCGTGACCGCGAAATCTGCGCGGCGATCGGCCCCCTGTTGCGCGAGAAGGGGCAGATCTTTGTCGGGATCGACGTCATTGGCGACTATCTGACCGAGATCAACGTGACCTCGCCCACCGGCATTCAGGAACTTGAACGTTTCGACGGCGTCAATATCGCCGAAAAGATCTGGCAGGCGATCGAGGCGCGCAAGGCCGGCTGAGGCCGGGACATGCCTTTGACTTACCGGTCATTTGCAGGATCGCCGCGATAGCTGAGCGCCTCGGCCAAATGCGGTTGCCGCACATGGGGGGCGCCGTCGAGGTCGGCAATGGTCCGCGCCACCCGCAGGACCCGGTGATAGCCACGCGCCGACAGGCCAAGCCGTTCGGCAGCGCGGGTTAGGAAGGACTTGCCTTCGTCATCCGGCGTTGCCACCGCATCCAGAAGCGCACCTTCGATATCGGCATTGGTGCGCACCCCGGCGATGTCAGCATAGCGTCGTGATTGCAATTCCCGCGCCTTTGCCACCCGTACCGCCACCACGGCCGAGCTTTCGCCACTGGCGGGCAGGTCGAGATCGGCAAAGCCCACGGGCGGTACCTCAAGCCGCAAGTCGAACCGATCCAGCAACGGCCCCGAGATGCGCCCCATGTAATCCGCGCCGCAATCGGGCACCCGTGCGCAGGCGCGGCTTGGGTCGAACATCATCCCGCAGCGGCACGGGTTGGCGGCGGCCACCAGCATGAACCGGCAGGGATAGCTGACATGGGCATTGGCGCGGGCGACCATGACCGTGCCGGTTTCAATCGGCTGGCGCAGGGTTTCCAGCACCTGGCGTGAAAACTCGGGCAATTCGTCCAGAAAGAGAACACCATTGTGGGCCAGGCTTATCTCACCCGGGCTGGCGCGCCGCCCGCCGCCGACAATGGCCGCCATGGATGCGGTGTGATGCGGCTCGCGGAATGGGCGGCTGCGCGAGATGCCGCCCTGTTCGATCAGCCCGGCGACGGAATGGATCATCGAGGTTTCCAGCGCTTCAACCGGGGTCAGTGGCGGCAGGATACCGGGCAACCGGGCGGCCAGCATGGATTTCCCGGACCCCGGACTTCCGGTCATGAACAGGTGGTGGCGCCCGGCGGCGGCGATTTCAAGCGCGCGCTTGGCCCTTTCCTGGCCCTTCACGTCGGCAAGATCGGGTATCGCGAGAGGCCCGGATACCTCGCCGGGTTCCGACGGCGGCAGCGGCGATTGTCCGGTGTAATGGCGCACCACGTCGGCAAGGCTGGCCGCACCCAGAACCTGCGCGTCGCCGACCCATGCGGCCTCTCGTCCCGATGCCGTGGGGCAAAGCAACGTGCGTGCCTCGGCAGCGGCGGCCATGGCCGCGGGTAAGGCGCCCGTGACCGGGACCAGTGACCCGTCCAGCGACAATTCTCCAAGCGACAGGCTGGCTTCGGCCGCATCCGCCGGGATGACATCCAGCGCCGCCAGAAGCGCCACGGCGATGGGCAGGTCGAAATGGCTGCCTTCCTTCGGCAGGTCGGCGGGTGACAGGTTTATCGTGATCCGCTTCGACGGCAGCGCGATGGCCATGGCATTCAGGGCCGCCCGCACCCTGTCGCGCGCCTCTGAGACCGCCTTGTCCGGCAGTCCGACGATGGAAAACCCCGGCAGGCCCGGGGTCACGGCGCATTGCACCTCGACCTCGTGGGCCTCTACACCTTCGAAGGCAACCGTATAGGCCCGCGCGACCATGCCGCTCTCCCGTCAACCGTTGGAGAAATGGTTAACGGGGACCGGTTAGCGAATGGTTAATGCGTGTTCACCAAAGCCATGAACGCGGGCCATGCTTCGGGGTCGGCCACCGTCTTGTCGCGGCAGAACGGGTTGCAGAAGCCATAGACCTTGCCCTGGAACTCAAGGAAATCCCTCACCGGCTTGCCGGAATAGGGGCAGGCGTCGTTGACCGACGGGCCAGAGGCGACCGAATGTGCGGCAAGCGGTGTCGGACCCGGCCAATCCTTGGTCTCGTAGGGTTTGGCATACCATGGCAGGGTCTCACCCCGTACCAAACCCATCGCGCGCCAGCGGCGAAAGGCGGGATCGGCGAGATGGGCATCGACATAGTCTGCCGCCGCCTTGCCGAGAGGAAGCGCATAGCCTGCAAGCCGTGCTGCGACCGGGGCATAAAACGCATCCGCGACGGAATACGTCCCGCACAGCCACGGCCCTTCGCCGCCGCAGGTGGCACGGGCATGGTCCCACAGCACTTCAAGCCGCGCGACATCGGCCAGCACCGCGTCAGAGGGCGCACTGTCGACATAGGCCGTTCGCAGGTTCATCGGACATTCATTGCGCAGGGCGGAAAAACCAGAATGCATCTCGGCGGCCAGCATCCTTGCCGTGGCGCGGGCCGTTGGGCTGACCGGCCAGAACCCGGCCTCGGGGTGGCGGTAAGCCAGTTCTTCGGCCATGGCGAGCGAATCCGCGACCACCACGCCATCGGGGGTTTTCATCACCGGAACGGTGCGGGCCGGGGCGAAATCCGGCATCTGTTCGGCGACGCTGCGGTCGTCGAAGAAGTCCAGAAGGCGGGTGCGGCGGGGCACGCCGAATTTTTCAAACAACAGCCAGCCGCGCAGCGACCAGGAGGAATAGGCGTAATCGCCAAGGATCAAATCATATGTCATGGGCCGAGGTTAAGGGCGCAGGACGTATCAGCCAAACGAAAGTTTCTGATCGATTTCATCAAGGTATGTGATTGATCCGCCCGACTTGCCAGCCATCCGGGGTGATGGCGATCTCGGTCACGGATAGGTTGTCGATGCGATGGGCAAAAGCCTGGGTATTGTCCAACCCGGCCGCCCGCTGAACCTGTGTCAGGATGGCCCCGAAATGGCAGACGACAACCAGAGCGCGGCCCGGATGGGCGCGGATCAGCCGGTCCACCGCACCGCTGACCCGATTGTGGGTCTGATGCCAGCTTTCGCCCTCTGGCGCCGCCACGTCGCCCGGCGTTTCCCAGTAGGCGCGAATATGGTCGGGGTCTTCGGCTTCGATCTCGTTGAATGTCCGCAACTCCCAACGGCCAAAATTGATCTCGCGCAGGGCCGGGTCGTGGGGCAGGCGGTCGCGCGCGCCCTGAATCGCGTCCGCCGTGGCGGTGGCGCGGACCAGATCGGAACTGACGACAAGCGCGTCCTCGGGCAGGAAGGCATCCAGCCGGGCAATCGCGGCGTGATCGGACAGGTCGGCGGGAATATCCGACCACCCGACCATTGCGCGGGCATGGGTCGGGCCGTGGCGGACCAGGAACAGCCGGGTCATGGAAACGTGCCTTTCAGCACCACGGGCAGTCCCGCCGCCACCAGCGCGGCCCGGTCCGACAGGGCGGCCAGTTGCTGGTTCAGCTTTCCTTGCGCCTCTCGGAAGCGGCGCGAAAGCGCGTTGTCCGGCACGATCCCGGCGCCAACCTCGTTCGAGACCACGATGATCTCCGCCTTGCAGTCTGACAAAGCGGCCAGAAGGCGGGCAGTCTCGGCGGCGATGTCATGGTCCGCCAGCAGGTGGTTTGTCAGCCACATTGTCGCGCAATCCACCAGTGCGGTGCTGTCGGCAGGGAGTTGCGCCACCGCGCCCGCCAGATCGAACGGGGTTTCGATTGTAATCCAGCCGACCCCGCGCGCCGCGACGTGTTCCGCCACTTTTCTTGTCATTTCGTCATCAAAGCTTTGCGCAGTGGCCAGATAATAGCGCGAGCGACCGGACGTCGGCATCAACCCTTCTGCAAAGGCGGATTTGCCTGACGCAGCGGCACCTAAAATAAATGTGAATTTGGCAGACATCTTATCGCGCTATCATTGATCCAAGTTCCGTCACCCTGCGTATCCCACGTGGAAAGCGCATGAAACAAGGGGGGAATTATGCCTTATGACGGCGACAACAATCAGCGAATCACCCGCCGCGCAATGCGGGCCGAGATGCTGGACGCAGAAACAGAACAGGCGCTGGCGCGCGCCTGGCGTGATAATCGGGACGAAAAAGCACTTCATAGGCTGATTACTGCCTATATGCGGCTGGCAATTTCCATGGCCGCGAAGTTCAAGCGCTACGGTGTGCCGATGAACGATTTGATCCAGGAAGCCGGGCTTGGGCTGATGAAGGCGGCTGACAAGTTCGACCCGGACCGGGGGGTCCGCTTCTCGACCTATGCGGTGTGGTGGATCAGGGCGTCGATCCAGGATCACGTGATGCGCAACTGGTCGATGGTGCGTACGGGGTCGACCTCGTCCCAGAAGTCGCTGTTCTTCAACCTGCGCCGGGTGCAGGCGCGGTTCGAACGCGAGGCCGCGGCGCGCGGCGAGGTGATTGACCAGCCCACGCTGCGCGGTCTGATCGCGGGTGAAATCGGGGTGCCAGAACATGACGTCGAGATGATGATGGGCCGCCTGTCAGGGTCAGATTTTTCGCTGAACGCCACGCAGTCCACCGACGAGGACGGGCGCGAGTGGATCGATATCCTGGAAGACGAAAACGCGCTGGGCGCCCAAGGCGTCGAGCAGGATCTTGACCGGGAACAACTGCGCGAATGGCTGATCCTTGCGATGCGCGACCTGTCTCTGCGAGAGCGGATGATCCTGCGCGAACGTCGGCTGGCCGAAGATCCGCGCACGCTGGAAAGCCTTGGTCAGGAACTGGGCGTGTCAAAGGAACGTGTCCGCCAGCTAGAGGTCAGCGCTTTCGCCAAGATGCGGAAAGCCCTTGAAGGGCGGGGCAACGAGGTTATGAACTTCCTCGCATGAGGAACATGATCTTTGCCTTCCTGGTGGCGGCTGCATCGGTTGCCGCCGGGGAAATCTCGGTAACGGAGCTGACATCGCTGCGTGCCGACGTGCTGTTTCTGGGCGAAACCCATGACAATCCGGTCCATCACGAAAATCAGGCAGCGGCGGTTGCCGCCCTTCGGCCTAGGGCGGTTGTCTGGGAGATGCTGGACCCTGAACAGGCGGGGCGGGTGACTGCCGATCTGGTGAAGGATCAGGCGGCGCTGGGCGTGGCGCTGGAGTGGGAAAACAGCAACTGGCCGGATTTCTCTTTCTATTACCCGATTTTTGCAGCCTCCGGCGCGGCCCGGCACTATGGGGCGATGGTGCCACGCGACGCGGTGCGCGCGGCGATCTTGGGCGGCGACATTGCCGCCGCTTTCGGGCCGGGGGCCGAACGTTACCAGTTGACGGCGCCTTTGCCCGACGACCAGCAGCAACAGCGCGAGGCCGAGCAGCTTGAGGCGCATTGCAATGCGCTGCCGCCGGAAATGCTGCCCGGTATGGTGCTGGGGCAGCGGCTGCGGGACGCGCGGCTGGCGGAACAGGTTGAACTTGCGTTGACCGAAACCGGGGGGCCGGTGGCGGTAATCACCGGAAACGGCCACGCCCGCAAGGATTGGGGTGCGCCCTACTTGTTGGGCGATGGCCCGACAGTCGTAACAGTGGGACAACTGGAAGCCTCGCCGGATCAGACCCCGCCATTTGACCATTTCCTCGTGACCGCCGCAGCCGAGCGGGACGACCCCTGCAAGGCGTTTCAATAGGGATCGCCGGGGGCAGGTCAGCTTGTCTCTGGCCCGCACCGCGCATAAGGTCGGCGACAGACAAGACAACCGGGGGCCAAGATGCTGACCGACAAGCGTATCCTGTTGATCATCGGCGGCGGAATCGCGGCCTACAAGTCCCTGGAGCTGATCCGCCGTCTGCGGGATCGTGGGGCCTGGGTGACTCCGATCCTGACGCGGGCCGGAACCGAGTTCGTGACACCTCTTTCCGTGTCGGCCTTGGCGGGTGAGAAGGTCTATACCGACCTCTTCGACCTGACCGATGAGGCCGAGATGGGACATATCCAATTGTCCCGGTCCGCCGACCTGATTGTCGTTGCCCCGGCCACCGCCGATCTGATGGCAAAGATGGCGCAGGGGCGGGCGGATGATCTGGCCTCGACCGTGTTGCTGGCGACGGATACGCCCGTCCTGATTGCGCCGGCGATGAATGTGCGCATGTGGGACCATCCGGCCACCCGCCGCAATATCGCGACATTGCGGGGCGATGGGGTTGCCGTTGTCGGCCCGAACGAAGGCGACATGGCCTGCGGCGAATACGGGCCGGGCAGGATGTCCGAACCCGCCGAAATCATTTCCGCCATCGAGGGCGCGATGTCCGAAGGTCCGCTGACCGGGCGGCGCATTCTGGTCACCTCCGGCCCGACACACGAACCGATCGACCCGGTGCGCTATATCGCCAACCGCTCGTCCGGGGCGCAGGGCACCGCGATTGCCCGCGCGCTTGTCGCGATGGGGGCGGAGGTGGTGTTCGTGACCGGCCCGGCCACCGCGCCGCGACCGGAAGGCGCACACGTGGTCGAGGTCGAAACGGCCGGACAGATGATGGAAGCCGTTGCCGGTGTTCTGCCCGTGGACGCGGCGATCTTTGCCGCCGCTGTCGCAGACTGGCGGGTGACAACCGCCTCGGACAGCAAGATCAAGAAACAGGACGGCAAGATCCCGGCAATGGATTTTGCCGAAAACGCCGACATTCTGGCAACCGTGTCGCAGATGGCCACAGGGCGGCCCGGGCTGGTCGTGGGCTTTGCTGCCGAAACCGATGATGTGGTCGAGAACGCCACGAAGAAACGTGCGCGCAAGGGCTGTGACTGGATCGTCGCCAATGATGTCAGCCCGGAAACCGGGATCATGGGCGGATCGGAAAACGCCATCGTGCTGATCTCGGACGCGGGCGCGGAAAGCTGGCCGCGCATGGGCAAGGACGAGGTCGCGCATCGGCTGGCCTCGCGCATCGCCGAGGCGCTGGGCTGACCTCGCGGCGTCGGATTTGAGTATTTGTGACAAGAAAGAAGGGGACGGCGTGGTTTCGGTTCAGCTGATGTGGGACGAGGGCGCGGACCGGTCATTGGGCCTGCCGTCTTATGAAACGGCGGGGGCGGCGGGCGCTGACCTGCGTGCGAATTTCCCTGACAACGGGCGCGATGGGCTGGTTCTGGCACCGGGCGCGCGGGCGCTGGTGCCGACCGGGTTGCGGCTGGCGATCCCGGCCGGTTTCGAGGTTCAGATCAGGCCGCGCTCGGGCCTTGCGCTGAAACACGGGATCACCCTGCCCAACAGTCCGGGAACAATCGACAGCGACTATCGCGGGCCGCTGGGGGTGATCGTGATGAACGCAGGTGACGCTGATTTCCACGTCGAACACGGCGCGCGGATTGCGCAGATGGTGGTCGCACCGGTGGTGCAGGCGACATTTGTCGAGGTCGATACGCTGGATGACACCGCGCGCGGGGCGGGCGGTTTCGGCTCGACCGGGGTGGGCTGATGGTTCTTGTTCTGGTGATGGCGGCCGCGCTTTGGGGTGTTGGCGCACTGATGGGCAGCCCGACACGGCTGCGGTGGCAGATGATCGCCGTTCTTGTACTGGCGGTGGTGCTGGCGCAGCTGGTGTTGCCCGATGGCAATCCGATCCGCACCGCAACCGGCGGCAGCGCCGCGCCCTGGCTGTTGTTGCTGGGCGCTGGCGCTCTGGTTGCGCTTTACCGGGCTGGGCTGGTGTGGCTGAAGGCGCGGGCGGCTGCGCCGGAAGAGGCCACCGCAAAACCCGCCGGTACATTCACCGAGACCGAACTGGGCCGCTATGCCCGCCATATCGTGCTGCGCGAAGTGGGTGGGCTGGGCCAGAAAAAGCTGAAAGAGGCGCGCGTGCTGGTGGTTGGTGCGGGTGGGCTGGGCAGTCCGGCGCTGATGTATCTTGCCGCTGCCGGGGTGGGCACAATTGGCGTGATCGACGATGACGAGGTCGATGGCTCGAACCTGCAACGGCAGGTGATCCACACGGATGGGGCCATCGGGATGCCCAAGGTGCATTCGGCCGCCGAAAGGATGCGGGCATTGAACCCCTGGGCCGACATCCGCCCCTATCAGCGCCGCATGGATGCGGAAACCGCCGCCGATTTGGTGGCCGATTATGACCTCGTGTTGGACGGGACTGACAATTTCGATACCCGCTACCTTGTGAACGCTGCCTGCGTTGCGGCGGGCAAGCCGTTGATTTCCGGCGCCTTGTCGCAATGGGAAGGACAGGTCAGCGTGTTCGACCCCGCCCATGACGCGCCCTGTTACCAATGTGTCTTCCCCGAAGCCCCCGCGCCCGGTCTTGCGCCGTCCTGCGCCGAGGCCGGGGTGATCGGCCCCTTGCCGGGCGTGGTCGGGTCGATGATGGCGGTCGAGGCGGTCAAAGTCATCACCGGGGCCGGGGTTGCATTGCGCGGCGAGATGCTGATCTATGACGCGCTTTATGGCGAAAGCCGCAAGATCGGGCTGAAACGGCGCGGCGACTGCCCGACCTGCGGCACAGCCAGACAAGAATGAATATGAAGGTAAGAGCATGACAAACCCCCTTTTGCAGGATTGGGACACCCCTTTTGGGTTGGCCCCCTTCGACAGCATCTCGGACGCGGATTTCGCGCCCGCCTTCAAGACGGCCCTGGTCGCGCACAAGGCCGAGATCGACGCGATTGCCGCCAATCCCGACGCGCCGACATTTGCCAACACGATCGAGGCGCTTGAGGCCGCGGGGCGCGATCTGGACAAGGTTCTGTCGGTGTTCTTCACCGTGGCCGGGGCCGACAGCAACCCCGCGCGAGAGGCGCTGCAACGCGAGTTTTCGCCCGAAATGGCGCGTCACGGGGCCGAGATTTCGGCAAACAAGGCGCTGTTTGGCCGGGTCGCCACGCTTTGGGATGCGCGCGACAGGCTGAATCTGACCGATGAGCAGGCGCGGGTGCTGATGCTGACCCATCGCGGGTTCGTGCGCGGGGGCGCGGCGCTGGAGGGGGCGGACGATGCCCGCATGAAGGAAATCAAGGCGCGGCTGGCCACTCTTGGCACCGAGTTTACCCAGAACCTTCTGGCGGATGAACGCGCGTGGTTCATGGAACTGACCGAGGGTGACCTTGAGGGGCTGCCGGATTTTGCGGTCAACGCGATGCGGGCGGCGGGCAAGGAAAAGGGCACCGAGGGGCCGGTGGTCACGCTGGCACGTTCGATCATCACGCCCTTCCTGCAATTCTCGCCCCGCCGTGACCTGCGCCAGAAGACGTTTGCGGCCTGGGCGGCGCGGGGTGCGAATGGTGGTGACACCGACAACCGCGCTATCGCCGCCGAGATCCTGAAACTGCGCGAGGAACGGGCCAAGCTGCTGGGCTATGCGAATTTCGCGACCTACAAGCTGGAAACCGAGATGGCCGGCACACCCGAGGCCGTGCGCGACCTGTTGATGGCGGTCTGGGAACCGGCCAAGGCGCGGGCCGAAAAGGATGCGGAAACCCTGACCGCGATGCTGCATGAAGACGGGTTCAACGGCGACCTGGAACCGTGGGACTGGCGTTATTACGCGGCAAGGTTGCGCCAGCGCGATCATGATCTGGATGAGGCGGCATTGAAGCCGTATCTGCAACTGGACCGGATGATCGAGGCCGCCTTTGCCTGTGCCAACCGCCTGTTCGGGCTGGAGTTTTCACCCTTGGATGTGCCGCTTTACCACCCCGATGCCCGCGCCTGGGAAGTGACGCGCGGCGGCAAACACGTGGCGGTTTTCATCGGCGACTATTTCGCGCGCGGATCGAAACGGTCGGGCGCATGGTGCAGCGCAATGCGCTCGCAGGCGAAGTTCCCCGACGAACAGGCCCCGGTTGTCATCAACGTCTGCAACTTCGCCAAGGGCGAACCGGCGCTGCTCAGCTATGACGATGCGCGCACGCTGTTTCACGAGTTTGGCCACGCGCTGCACCAGATGCTGTCGGATGTGACCTATGAATCGATCTCGGGCACATCCGTGGCGCGGGATTTTGTCGAACTGCCCAGCCAGCTTTACGAACACTGGCTCGAGGTGCCCGAGGTCCTGCGGGAGTTTGCCACCCACGCCGAAACCGGCGCGGCGATGCCCAAGGACATGCTGGACAAGGTGCTGGGCGCGGCGAATTTCGACATGGGGTTCCAGACGGTGGAATATGTGGCCTCGGCTTTGGTCGATCTGGCGTTCCACGATGGTGACGCACCCGCCGACCCGATGGCGAAACAGGCCGAGGTGCTGGCCGAACTGGGCATGCCCCACGCCATCATCATGCGCCACGCCACGCCGCATTTTGCCCATGTCTTTGCCGGGGACGGCTATTCCTCGGCCTATTACAGCTACATGTGGTCCGAGGTCATGGACGCCGATGCCTTTGCCGCCTTCGAAGAGGCGGACGGGCCGTTTGATCCGGTCATGGCAAAGCGGCTTGAGGACAACATCCTGTCGACTGGCGGCTCGCAAGAGGCCGACCAGCTTTATACCGCCTTCCGGGGGCGTTTGCCGGGGGTCGAGGCGTTGCTGAAAGGCCGTGGTCTGGCTGCGGAATAGGGGTCAGAGGCTGCGCGCCACCGCGAGGCAACCGACCAGTGCGGCGGCGTCATCGGTGATCAATGACAGCGGGACGGCGGGCAGGCTGTCGTCCAGCCGCCGCTTGACCCCGTCATGGGCGGCAAGGACCTTGGGAAGATGGGTCTCGTCGCACAAGGACCGGGCAACGCTGCCTGCCAGATAGATGCCATTCAGCGGCATGAACTGATAGGTCAGTTCTTTCACCAGAACCCCCAGAAGTGCGGCTGCAAGGTCGATGGTCGCTGCTGCATCCGGGTCGCTGCCGTCATTGGCGGCGGCCATGATCTGATGGCCCTGCAAAGTCCCGCCACAGCGCGCGGCATAAAGTGCCGCCAGACCCAGACCGCTGAGACATTGCTCATTGCTGGGGAAATCAGGGGCCTTTGCGCCGATGGCGTCGGTCAGGTAGGTCAGGCTGGGCGCGGGAATGCCAGCATGTCCCATCTCGGATTGCGCCACGCTGGGCAGGCCGGTGCCAAGATCGCGAACCGGACAGATATTCAGCCCGGTTCCAACGCCAAGGACCAGCGACTGACCGTTGCCGCTTGACGCCGCGCCGCCGTCGCGCAGGCGCTGAAATCCGGTGGCAGGCAGGGCGGCGCTGGCATAACCAAGCGCGCTGAGATCGTTGATCAGCTGGACCCGGCCAAGCCGGTGGTCACGTTCCAGCGCGTCGCTGCAAATCTCCCATGCGCGGTTTGTGACCCTTGCGGTGCGGCCGGTAACCGGCCCGGCAATGGCGATGCAGGCGCTGGTGACGGTTGGGGCGTCGTGGCTGGCGAGGAAGGCCGCCAGCAGGTCATAGAAAGTGGCGAAATCGTCATTGGCAAAGGACCGCTGCGAGGCGGGCAAAAGCCCGCTTTCGTCCGCCAGAGCCATACGGCAATTCGTGCCGCCGATATCAGCCAGAAGATACAATGGTCGCGTCCCGTCGGTAAATGCTTTGCGCCGCCCCTTAACAGGACGGCGCGGGTTTGTCAGTTGGACTTTTCGCCCGACCCTTCGCTTGCCCCTTTGCCAGGGTGCTTGCCCAGGATGATCATGCCCAGAAGGTCGTCATCGGTGACCTTGTCGACATCCACCGTACCCACCAGCTTGCCGTTCTTCATCACGCTGGCGCGGTCGCAAAGGTCCATGACGTCATGGATGTCATGGCTGATCAGGAAGATGCCGATGCCTTGCGCCTTGAGTTGCTGGATCAGTTCCGCAACCATCTGGGTCTCGTGCGGACCAAGCGCCGCCGTGGGTTCGTCCATGATCAGGATCTTGGCGTCGAAATAGACCGCACGGGCGATCGCCACCGATTGCCGCTGACCACCCGACAAGGCCGACACCGGTTCCGAAAACTTCTGGAAGTTCGGATTGAGCCGGCCCATGATCTTGCGGCACTCTGCTTCCATTGCGTCGTCATCGACCATGCCCAGACCGGTCACCAGCTCGCGCCCGAGGAACAGGTTCGACGCCGCATCGAGGTTATCGGCCAGCGCAAGCGTCTGATAGATCGTCTCGATATTGTAACGGCGGGCGTCGCGCGGATTGTGGATCTCGGCCTTTTCGCCATTGATCCAGATTTCGCCGCTGTCGGCCTGATAGGCGCCCGACAGGATCTTGATCAGCGTCGACTTGCCCGCGCCATTGTGACCCAGAAGGCCCACGACTTCGCCGGGATAGAGGTCGACCGAGACGTCATCCACCGCGTGTACGCCGCCGAAGGAAATGCGGATGTTCCGCATGTCTACCAAAGGTGTGGTCATCACTTGGCTCCTGTGCGTTTGCGATAGATGATGTCGATCAGGACGGCAGCGACCAGAACGGTGCCGACAACGATGTTCTGAAGCGGAGCGTCCACCCCGACCATCGCCATGCCCGATTGCAGCGACTGCATGATGAGCGCGCCAAGAATGGCGCCATAGATCGTGCCCGATCCACCCGCCAGCGCGGTGCCGCCGATGACCGCCGCCGCAATGACGCGCAATTCGTCCAGCGTGCCGATGTCGTTCGAGTGGTTTGCCAGACGCGCCGACGCAACCACGGCCGAGATCGCGCACAGGGCGCCCATCAGGGCAAAGATCTTGACCGTCAAGAGGCGGGTGTTGATCCCCGACAGCTCTGCCGCGTCCGGGTTGCCGCCGGTGGCAAAGATATAGCGGCCAAACCGGGTGCGCCGGGCAATGATCGTCATGCCGACCGCGACCGCGATCAGCAACAGGACCGAGACCGGCAGACCATAGGCGGCGGTAAAGCCGTCGGGCATGACCTCGCCCTTGTCCTCGAACATGCGGGCAAGGCGGCGGGTTGGGATTTCATAGGCATTCAGGATGGCGACGAACCCAAGGATCGCGACCGAGATGATACCGGCCAGCACACCCTCGGCCCAGATCGGTTTGACCTCGAACCCATGCTTGATCTTGTTGCGGCGGGAATTCCACAGGGCCCAGATCGCGAAAAGCGTGGCGATGACGCCAAAAATCCAGGACCAGGTCGTGCCCAGCGTGCCCGAGATGCCGCCGAATTTCTGGAAGGTCGAGTCAAGCGGCCCGATGGTCTGCCCCGAGGTCAGGTACCAGGCGACGTTGCGCCACACCAGCAGACCGCCCAGCGTGACGATGAAGGCGGGGATCGTGAGATAGCCGATCAGCCAGCCGTGGAACGCGCCGATCACCGTGCCTGCGATCAGACCCACAAGGATGGTGATCCATGCGGTGGCAGGGTGTTCCAGCCCAAAGCCCAGAAGGTCTGGCAGGATCGCGGTCTGGGTCATCGCCATGATCGCCGAACAGGTCGCCAGCAGCGCGCCGACGGACAGGTCGATGTGGCGGGTGACGATCACAAAGACCATGCCGGTGGCCATGATCGCCACGGAAACGGTCTGGATCGTCAGGTTAAAGATGTTGCGGGGGGTCAGAAAGCGCCCCTCGGTCAGGAAATCGAAGCCAAGGCAGAGGACCACGAAGGCCCCGATCATGCCCAGCATGCGCGTATCCAGTTCCAGCGATTGGAACAGGGACTTTTTCGCGGCTTGGGGAAGGTCGGTGTCGGACTGTGCCATGGGATGCACCTCGTCGCTGGGGTCTGCCCCGGCACACAGCCGGGGCAAACGGTGTTTGCAAAAGATCAGTTACAGGGGGCGGGGCCGCCCGAGACGCCTTGGCACAGCGCATCCTTGCTGATCCAGCCAGCGTCGACGACAACGCTGAGGTTGTCTTTGGTGATCGGAACCGGCGCCAGGAACTTGGCCGTCATCTCGGTGCCACCGGGCGAGGTCCAGCTGCCTGCGCCATCGACATCCGCCATGGCGGTGCCACCGGCCAGGGCCACGGCGATCTCGCCTGCTGCCTTGCCCAGTTCACGTGCGTCTTTCCACACCGACACGGTCTGGTGACCCTTGGCAACGCGGTTCAGCGCGGCATGGTCGCCGTCCTGACCCGAAACCGGGATACCTTCCATGCCCTGCGCGGTCAGCGCCGCGACCACACCGCCTGCGGTGCCGTCGTTCGAGGCCACAACCGCGTCCACGCCGTTATCGGTCGCGGTCAGGATCTGTTCCATGTTGCGCTGGGCGTTCGCGGGCAGCCAGCCATCGGTATAGGCTTCGCCGACGATCTCGATGTCGCCCTTGTCGATGGCTGCCTGCAGCACTTCCTGCTGACCGCCACGCAGGAAGTCCGCGTTCGGGTCGGTGGGCGAGCCCTTGATCATGACATAGCGGCCTTTCGGCATCGCTTCGAACACGGCGCGGGCCTGCATCCGGCCAACCTCGACGTTGTCGAAGGTCAGATAGAAGGCGCGGGGGTCTTCGATCAGGCGGTCATAGCCGACAACCGGTACACCTTCGTCCGCCGCGGCCTGAACCGCCGGGCCAATGGCCTGCGCGTCCTGGGCCAGGATGATCAGCGCGTCCGCGCCTTGTGCGATCAGGCTCTCGATGTCCGACAGCTGTTTCGACGACGAGCTTTGCGCATCCGCCGAGATGTATTTTGCGCCAGCCGCGTCCAGCGCCGCCTTGATTGCCGCTTCGTCGGTTTTCCAGCGCTCTTCCTGGAAGTTCGACCAGCTGACGCCAACAGTCAGATCAGCGGCCAGGGCTGCTGTGCTGATGACGGCGCCCGCAACTGCGGCCACCGCGGTTTTGATGATATTCATGATGTCCTCCCAAAGTTTTGTGCCCATGTCGGTTGTATCAGGCACGGACAGCGAAATGATTTGCGAAATAAATTTGAAAGTCAAATTAAATCTGGTAGCCTGGAAGCAATTGCCGGATGGAGCATTCCCGGAGGAGGGGCTATGCTGCATCAAACATCTGGCAAGCCCTTGTTTTTCGGGCGCCTGGCAGAGGGAGGGCAGGCGATGGCAGGATTGCAGAGATCGGTGGGGCGGCGCGTGCTGCTGCAACAGATCCGCCATGACGAGGCGGTGCCTCGAATCGATCTGGCCGAAAAGACGGGAATCAGCCGCGCCACGGTCACAACCATCACCGCCGAACTGCTGAAGGCTGGATTGATTGAAGAAGTGGCCCGCGAAGGCGAGACTTCGGGCAGCAAGCGCGGCCGCCCCAAGGTCGATCTGAAAATCCGCGGCGCGGCGCGGATCGTGGCGGGGGTGAAAATCTCGCACCGGTCCTTCTCGCTGGTCTTGATCGACTTCGAAGGCAATCTTCTGGCCGAACATGAATGCGAAATGTCCGCACCCACCCTGTCGGCCGAGGACATGGCGCAGGAATTGCGCGATGGGGTGGATGCACTGGCGGCGCTGGCGGGCAAGTCGCGCAAGGACATATCCGGGGTTGGGGTCGGGATCGCCGGTGTCGTGGATGCGCCGGAAGGTTTCGTGCATTGGTCGCCATCGCTGAACAGGCGCAACGTCGCCCTTGCCGCCACGATCGAAGCGGCGATGGGGGTTCCCGTCTTTGTCGACAACGACGCCAACCTTGTTGCCGTGGCCGAGAAATCCTTTGGCCTTGGCCGCGCGGTTTCGGATTTCATCGTGGTCACGATCGAGGCCGGGGTCGGCATGGGGATCGTGATCGGCGGAGAGCTTTATCGTGGCACACGCGGCTGCGGCGCTGAGTTTGGCCATACCAAGGTGCATCTTGAGGGCGCGCTGTGCCGATGCGGGCAACGCGGCTGTCTCGAAGCCTATGTCGCCGACTATGCGCTTCTGCGCGAGGCTTCCGTTGCCGGGTTCGATCCGCAGGCCGGGCGGCAGGCGGAGCGGGTCGTCGCGCTTCTGAGTGCGGCGCGCGAAGGGGACGCGCTGGCGCGGTCCATCGTCGAACGCGCAGGCCGCATGTTCGCCATGGGGCTGGCCAATATCGTCAATATCTTCGACCCGCAGTTGATCATCCTTGCCGGGGAACAGATGCAGTTCGACCATCTCTATGCCGAGGAAGTGATAGACGAGATGAAAAAATCCATTGTCCAGATCGACAAGGCCCCGCCCGAGGTGGTGATCCACAAATGGGGCAACCTGATGTGGGCCAAGGGCGGCGCGGCCTATGCGCTGGACCGGGTCAGCGACCTTGCACTTGAGGAACTTGGCGACAATGCGGACTAGCTTTCTGGCGCTGATGGCGCTTGTCTCTCCGGCGATGGCGGACCCTGCCTTTCAGCCGGTCGAAATCGCCCAACATGTCTATGGCGGCGGGTGGGAGCATTTTGTCGGCGGCGGGCTGGCGGTGTTTGACTGCAACGGCGATGATCGCCCCGAGATGCTGGCCGCCGGGGGCGAGAACCCGTCGACCCTGTTCCTGAACAACTCCACACCGGGCAATATCCGTTTCGAACCAATGCCGGACGGGCTGGCGATCACCGGCATGACCGGGGCCTATCCGCTGGACATCGACGGGGACGGCACTCTTGACCTTGCGATCCTTCGCGCAGGTGAAAACCGGTTGCTGAAAGGGCAGGGGGAGTGCCAGTTCACGCCCTTCGATCTTGACCTTGCAGGCGGCGACCGCTGGACCACCGCCTTTTCCGCCACCTGGGAAGCGGGGCAGGACTGGCCGACGCTGGCCTTTGGCAACTATGTCGACCGCAGCGACCCCGATGGCCCGTTTGAAGCCTGCGACGACAGTTTCCTTTATCGTCCCGCGGGCAAGGGATATGGCGCGCCGATCCCGCTGACGCCCGGTTTCTGCCCGCTGTCGGCGCTGTTCTCGGACTGGTCCCGCAGCGGCCACGCTGACCTGCGGCTGTCAAACGACCGTCACTATTACGTGCGGGGTGGACAGGAACAGATGTGGGCGATGGAAACGACCCCGCGCCTTCTGACCGAAGCCGACGGCTGGCAGCGCCACATGCTGTGGGGCATGGGCATCGCCCAGCGTGACCTGACCGGCGACGGCCTGCCCGAGGTCTATCTGACCTCGATGGGCGACCAGCGGCTTCAGGTGCAGACCGGCGAGGGGGCGGCGTTCGTTGACGTGCCCTTTGACCTCGGCACCACGGCGCATCGGCCCTATACCGGCGGCGACGGACGCCCTTCGACCGGATGGCATGTCGCCTTTGGCGATGTCGATCTTAATGGGCGCGACGATATTTTCGTGTCGAAAGGCAATGTCGAGCAGATGCCCGTGGCCGCCATGCTGGACCCCAACAACCTGCTGATGCAGGGCGCAGATGGCAAATTTGTCGAAAAGGGCGACGTGGCCGGTGTTGCCTCGCTTCATCGCGGACGCGGTGCGGCGATGGTGGATTTCGACGGCGACGGGCTTTTGGACCTTGCCGTGGTGAACCGACGCGCGCCGCTGGAGGTCTGGCAGAACGTGACCGCGACCGATGGCAACTGGCTGGCCGTGGAGCTTTCGCAACCGGGTGGCAATCGCTTGGCGGTTGGCGCGTGGCTTGAACTGAAACTCGGTGACCGCATCCTGACGCGCGAAATCACGGTCGGCGGTGGTCAGGCCGGTGGCACATCGGTGCCCGAGCATTTTGGTCTGGGCGCGGCTGAACGCGCGGATTTGCGGGTGATCTGGCCAGACGGGGCCGTCAGTGATTGGGTTGTGCTGCCGATCAATCAGACCAGCCGAATTGCGCGAAACGGTGACACCCTAGCGGTCGACGGGTAGGCCGCTGGGCACCGCGTCAGGCAGACCCATCCGACCAGACAGGCTTTCCGGGTCGCTGAGCGCAGCAAGAAAGGCGATCAACTCAGCGATTTCGTCGTCCGACAGCACAATGGGCGCCAGTTCATTGGCGGCGGCAATCGCCGCGACCTCGTCGCGGTCACTCATGATCCGCAGATCGTCGGCGCGGGTAAACGCCGGCAGCACCATCTGCGCCGGGTCATAGGCCATCAGGCTGGCAACCGGATCAAGGTGATGCCGGATCACGCCCTCAAGCGTGGCATAGGCCCCGGTGTGGCCATAGGGCGCGGTGTCGAAGATGTTGCGCAGGGACGGGGTGCGGAACCGATAGGCGTCCTCAGCATCCCCGGTGACGCGCATCCGGCCCAGATCGCGGGCGTGGCTTTCGAACCGGGCGGCCTTGCCCGGCCCGGTCTGGGGCATGGCGATGGCGTGAAAATCGTGATCGGTCTGGAACTGGCCCGCGTGACAGGTGCCGCAGCCCGCCTTGCCATAAAACAGCTCCATCCCGCGCAAAGCGGGCGCAGGCAGGTCGGCTTCGCCCCGCAGGTAGCGGTCAAACGGGCTGTTGTCGGCGCGCCATTCAACGTCAATGAAGGCGGCGATGGCATTGGCGATATCGGTAAAGCGGATCGGTTGATCCGCGCCAATGACCTGATCGAAGCGGGCGCGATATTCGGGGATCGCGTCGATCCGCGCCGACAAAAGATCCCACGCGCCGCCGGGTTGCGACAGGAACCCCTGCCGCACCGCACGGGCGATTTCATTTTCTGAGTAATGCCCGGCCATCTCGTCCCCCGACAGGACCGGGAACATCGCCTGCGCCGAAAGGACACTGTCAAACCCCGCGACCATGTCCTGACCCAATGGCGTGCGCATGCCGCCGGGCTGTGTCGGGTCGGCCTCAAGCCTCCCGTCGTGGAACATCACGGTGAACTCGGTGGCCCCAAGGTTGAACAGGGCAGGCGCGTTGCGCGGGATGCGCTGTTCGGGCGGGTTTTCCGAGCCGGTCACACGCTCGGGGCCAAGCCCCTTGCCGCCGTCGCCCACGCCCAGAGACAGCCCGTCCGAGGTGCCGAACCGGGGATGATGACAGGTGGCGCAGGAAACCTCGCGGTTGCCGGACAGGATCGGATCGTGAAACAGCAGCCAACCCAGTTCGACCTTGGCCGGTTCATGTGTGGGAAAGCTGGCATCCGCGTTGGGCAACGGCCCGGCCAAAGCGGTGGTTGCGGTCAGGAACAGGGCAAGAGCGGCGCGTTTCAGCATGAGATCAGACCGGTGCGATGGTGACGTCCAGCCGTTGATGATAGGGCTGGTCGGGTGAAATCCAAACCGGCGGAAAATGCGGCTGGTTCACGCTGTCGGGGAAATGTTGCGGTTCAAGGCAGAGCCCGGTGAACCTGCCATGGTCCTGACCGGCCAGCGGTTCATGTTGCCGGGTCAGATAGGTTGCGGTGTAAAACTGGATGCCCGGCTGGTCGGTGTCGATCGACAACTGCAGCCCACCGGCCGTGACCTCGGCGGCGGGACCAGAGCCATCCAGCACCAGGTTGGTGTCAAACCCTTCGCTTTCGGGGTCTGCTTCGGACAACAGGCGGGGCGCCCGGAAATCATAGCGCGTGCCGGTGACGTCGCGGATCTCTCCTGTCGGGATCAGCGTGTCATCGACAGGTGTGTACAACGGCGCGGCGATGCGAATCCGGTGGTCGCGCACGTCGCCGGTGCCGTTGAGATTGTAGTAATTGTGCTGCGCCATTGCGACCGGGGTCACCGTATCCGTGGTTGCCCTCATGTCATAGCGCAGCCGGTGGCCGTCCAGCGAGATGGTGACCTCAAAATCCACATTGCCGGGAAAACCCTGATCTCCATCCTCGGACCGCAGGGTCAGGCGCAGGGCGCGAGTGCCGTCGGGTTCCATCTGCCAATTGCGTTCACCAATTCCGACCGGACCGCCATGCAGCGTGTTGGGGCCGTTGTTGGCGATCAGGGGATAGGTCCTGCCCCCCATCGCAAACCGCGCTCCGGCAATCCGGTTGGCGACGCGGCCGACAATCAGGCCGTGATTGGGGGAATTGGCAAGGTAGGCGGCGGGGTCCCGATATCCCAGAACCACCGACCGCATTTTGCCGCCAATCGAGACGCGCCAATCCTGCGTGGCGCATCCGACCGACAGGATCGCGACCGAGACATCGCCATTTTCAAGGACGTGCCTTCTGACGTCTTCGGCCGCGATCTGTTTCGTCATCTCAGACAAACCTGTTTACGTAGTTTTCCAAGTATTCCTGACGGCCAGACCGCGGCTGGGGATCAATCTCGCCCGACAGGACCTTGGTAAAGATCGTGTCGAAATCGCTGTCCAGCATCGCCTTGGCGCCCGCAGTGTCCCAGCCTGCATAGCGCTGTTTCAGCGCGTCTTCCAGACCGCCGTCCTCCAGCATTGCGGCGGCGGCCTTCAGGCCACGGGCGCAGACATCCATGCCGCCGACATGCGCGGCGATCAGGTCGTCGGCATCCAGCGACTGGCGGCGCAGCTTGGCGTCGAAATTGGTGCCGCCGGTGGAGAAACCACCCGATTTCAGGATGTGGTAATAGGTCAGCGCGACCTCGGGGACATTGTTGGGGAACTGGTCGGTGTCCCAGCCGGATTGATAGTCGTTGCGGTTCATGTCGATCGAGCCCAGCATGCCATCGGCGGCGGCCACGGCAACTTCGTGTTCAAAGGAATGCCCGGCAAGGATCGCGTGGCCCTGTTCGAGGTTCAGTTTCACCTCACCCTCAAGCCCGTATTTGCGCAGGAAGCCGATACAGGTGGCGGCGTCGAAATCATATTGGTGCTTCGAGGGCTCCTGCGGTTTCGGTTCGACAAGGATCGTGCCCTCGAAGCCGATCTTGTGCTTGTACTCGACCACCATGTTCAGGAAGCGGCCCATGTGATCCAGCTCGCGCCCCAGATCGGTGTTCAGCAGGGTTTCGTACCCTTCGCGCCCGCCCCACAGCACATAGTTCTGCCCGCCGAGGCGCTTGGTCGCGTCCATGCAGGATTTCACCGTCGCGGCGGCATAGGCAAAGACATCCGGGTCGGGGTTGGTGGACGCGCCCGCCATCCAGCGGCGGTGGCTGAACATATTGGCGGTGCCCCACAGCAGCTTGACCTTGCGGGTGGACATCTTTTCTTCAAAGTAATCAATGATTTCTTCAAAGTTCTTCAGGCTTTGCGCGAAGCTGTCCGCTTCCGGCCGGACGTCGGCATCATGCCAGCAGAAGAACGGCACGTTCAGGATGTCGAACATGTCGAATGCGGCGTCGGCCTTGGCCTTGGCGGTTTCCATCCGGTCCTGCGGGTGCCACGGGCGGACAAAAGTCTGGCCGCCAAAGGGGTCTCCACCTTCCCATGCGAAGGAATGCCAGTAGGCAACCGCGAAACGCAGGTGGTCCTCCATGCGTTTGCCCATGACGACTTCGTCGGGGTTGTAGTGGCGGAAGGCCAGCGGGTTGGTGCTTTCGGGGCCCTCGTACTGGATGGGCGCGATACCGTCGAAGAATGTCATAAGAGTGCCTTTACTGATGGGTAGAGTTTGCGGAAATGGCCATAGGCGTCGTCGAATGCGCCGGTAAGCTCCGCGTTTGGTTGGATGGTTTCTGCGATTTCGGGTTTGGTCATGACCTCGGCCGGGGCCGCGCCGGTCACGCCGATCATGGCGAGCCGGGCGGCGCCAAGTGCGGCACCCAGTTCGCCCTTGGCGGGCAGGTCGATGGGCAGGTTGAACGTAGTGGCCAGAAGCTGCACCCAATAGCGCGACTGCGCGCCGCCGCCGATGGCGATCAGCCGGTCCAGCCGGGCACCTGTCGTGCGCAGCGCCTCAAGGCTGTCGCGCAGGCCAAAGCTGACGCCTTCGATCACGGCCTGGGTCAGCGCGGCGCGGTCCGTGGCGATATCAAGGTTCAGGAATCCGCCCCGGATTTGGGCGTCGTTATGCGGCGTGCGCTCGCCCGAAAGATAGGGCAGGAAGTCGACGTCGCCGGGGGCCATGAGGTCGGCGCCAAGCGCATTCACCAGATCCGCCGGGGCACTGTCGAGGATACGCGCAAGCCAGTTCAGCGAATCCGTCGCGGCCAGCATCACGCCCATCTGGTACCACTTGTCCGGGACCGCGTGGCAGAAGGTATGCACCGCGCTGTCCGGCATCGGTGCGAAGCTGTCGCGGGCCGAAAGAAGGACGCCGGATGTGCCCAGCGAGACAAACCCGTCGCCCTCGTCAAAGGCGCCGATCCCGCAGGCCGCGACCGCGTTGTCACCGCCTCCGGCGACGACCCGAACGGTCGGGGCAAGCCCCAGCTCGGTTGCTTGGTCGGGACGCAGGTGGCCCACCACATCACATCCCTCATGCAGCTTCGGCATCTGATCGGCGCGCATGCCCGAGGCTTGCAGCAGGTCGTTCGACCAGTCGCGCGCCGCGACATCCAGCCAGGTCGTCCCGGCGGCATCGCTCATGTCGCCGGAATGGATTCCGGTCAGCCAGAAGACCAGGTAATCCTTTGGCAACAGCACTTTGGCAACTTTTTCAAAGACGTCGGGCTCATGGTTCTTCACCCAGACCAGTTTCGGCGCGGTGAAGCCGGGAAAGACGATATTGCCCGAGATGTCGCGCACCCCCGGCATTGCGTCCAGCGCGGCGGCTTCGGCGTGGCAGCGCGTGTCATTCCACAGGATGCAGGGCCGCAGCACGTTGTCGGCGCTGTCCAGCAGGGTCGCACCATGCATCTGCCCGGATATGCCGATCCCGGCGATGCCGGCGAACTCGACAGGGTAGGTGGCCTTCAGCTCGGACAGGGTGGTGCGGCAGGCCGCGATCCAGTCGGCCGGGTCCTGTTCGCTCCAGCCCGCGTGGGGATGGGCAACCGGATAGCCGCGTTCGGTCGCCCCGACCGGGGTTCCGTCTTCGCGCACGAGCAAGGCCCTGAGGCCGGACGTGCCAAGGTCCAGTCCGAGATACATGTGTTTCCTCCCATTGGCGCCATTCTGCGCGATTTAATTTTTGTGTCAAATTAAAAAGCGGACTGCAAGCGATTTTCCTCTGACGGCGCTTGTGGGGCGGGGCTTTGGCGGGCTAGAACAGAAGAATGAACCGGGACAGCCAATTGCACATGATTGCCGCCAGCCTTGCGATCATCGCCACGATCGCGATGGGCTGGTTCCTCAATTCCGCTCAGGCGATTCTGGTGCCGATCGTACTGGGTGCGCTGATGGCCTTCCTGCTGGACGGCATTTCGCGCGGGCTTGAGCGCATCCCGCTTTATGGCCGGGTCCCGGTGGGGTTCCGGGTGGCGATCACGTCGCTTGTGCTGTTTGTCCTCTTGATCATCGGGGTCGCCTTTTTTGCGCGCAACATGGAGCCGGTCGTGCGCGCGCTGCCCAGCTATCTTGAGAACCTGTCGTTGCTGGCCTCGCAGATCGCAGGGCGTTTCGATTATGAGGTCGAAATCACCTGGCAATCGCTGAACAAGCTGTTGTTTGACAGCGTGAACCTGAACGTCATTGTCCGGTATACGCTGAATTCCCTCAGTTATTCAGCGGGTTACCTGATCGTCGTCTTCCTCTACGCCATCCTGTTCCTGCTTGAGAAAAACGTGCTGCGCGCCAAGATCGGGCATATCGTCGAAGACGCCGAGGCGGAAACAAATGTCTGGTCGACCTTTGACCTGATCACCTCTCAGATCGGCACCTATTTCACCATGAAGACGCTGGTCAACACGGTGCTTGGCATCCTGTGCTACGTCATCTTCCTGCTGTTCGGGATCGAGTTCGCGGGTTTCTTCGCGCTGCTGACGGCGATCTTCAATTACATTCCCTATGTCGGGTCATGGATCGCGGTGGCCCTGCCGATGCTGTTTGCCACCGGCCAGTTCGGTCTGGGCTGGGAAGTGCCGGTGCTGCTGGTGCTGACCGGCGGCGTCCAGATGGCCATCGGCTATTTCTGGGAGCCGCGTCTGATGGGCAAATCGATGAACCTCAGCCCCGTCGTGGTGCTGATCTCGCTGGCCGCATGGACCGCGATCTGGGGGCTGGCGGGCGCAATTCTGTCGGTGATCCTGACCTCGGGCGTGATGACCGTGCTTGGCCTGTTCCCGTCGACCCGGCCCATCGCGATTCTGATGACCAACACCGGAGAACCGCCGGTCGAGGTGCTGGAAGGGCGCCGCCGCGACAGGTAATCAGGCGGCGGCTTCCTCGGATTCGTCGCAAAACGCCAGAAGCGCGTCCAGATCCGGGGCGACATAGGTCGCGATTCCGCCCGAGAACTCTTCGAACGCGTCCTTGTTCATCCCGTTGGTGCCGGCAATCACAGTGGCCCCCTGCGCCAGCGCCTCGCCCAGCAGTTCGCGGAACCCGCGGCCGTCGGCCTCTTGCTTGCCAAACTTGTTCAGAAGAAACACGTCAAAGGGGTCTTGCATCCGGGTGGCGACCTCACCGGCAGCCGTTTCCAGCGCCTCGGGGTTCAGGCGGCAGCCAGTCGACTCCTTGCCCAGGAATTGCGAGATGCGGATGCTGGGACCATCGGGCAGAACCTGCACATCCATGTCGCAGCGATGGCAGTCATCGCGGTCAGAGTTGACCTGCACAATCCCGCAGGTGCGTTTGCCGCGCTCTGCAAGTTTTTTTGCCAGGTCAAACAACAGCTCGTCCAGCTCGCCCCGGCCATCGGTCATGGTATATGCGATCTTCATCCCAAAGGTCCTTGTCTTTGAACGATGCCTGTTTACCCGGTTTCTCAAATCGGAACAATTGCGGCAACGCCGCAGGGCTGCCGTTGTCCAGGCCAATGAAAAAAGGGCGCCTTCCCCCACAGAAGACGCCCTTTGGCGAAAGACAAGTGGTGCGCGTTACAGGATCAGCTGCGCCTCGTGCTTTCGCAGCGTGAGACGCGCGGCGTGATACTCGGCCATGCCCTGTTCGTTTTGCAGTTCGGGGAACAGTTCAAAGATTTCGCCCCGCTGCGCGCTGTCCATACCAGCCATCGAGAAATCGCCGGGCTGGAAGCTTTCGGACCAGGCGCCGTTCGCCAGTACGACTTCGTGATTGTCGAACATGAAGTGGACATACTCGACGCCAACGGTGTCCAGTTGCTTGATACCCGGCTTGTGCGTCAGGTGCTTGGCGGCCGCCAGCACCTCAGGCTCATCGAACAGCAGTTGGGATTGCTGGTTCACAAGAAGCATGCGGTGGCTTGGCGAAACCATCAGGTCACGATCAGGAAGGTTCGGACCAAGCGAGTCCTTGCGGATCATAACCGGACGAAGATGCGGATTCGCCAACAACTGACGGCCGTCAAGACGCTTGCGGCCAACCCAGCGAATGGTCTGAAGCCCGTTGTCACGGGTGACCACGCGGTCGCCGACTTTTAGATCCTTTGCCGCAACCTCACCCGATGGGGTCAGGATGGCCGAATCTGTCGTGAAGCAGAAGATGGTGGGATCTTCGGTAATATTCTCGATGTTGTAGAATTCGGCATGACCGGTTTCCTCGCCCGCGGCGTTGAAGAAACGGATGATGCCGTTTTCGCTGTTGGTCGGATCGTATTCGACCGTGTAGCTGCCACCGGGGTTTTCATTCTCGGCCATGCCGATGGTGTTGATCGTGTCGTTGTCGACCCCACCTTCGCCACCGTCGATCGTGTCGCCGGCACCGACCAGATAGAACCCGTCCTCATCGTCGCCGCCGTGCAGCTCGTCGCTGCCCTGGCCGCCGATCAGAGTGTCGTTTCCGCCCTGGCCATAGATGACGTCGTCGCCGACGCCGCCCCAAAGCAGGTCGCCCTCGTCGCTGTCTTCCTCGGTGGTGGTGACGTCAAAGAAAACATCGGTCACCGTGACCGTCGAATTGTCGTCGTCGTGCTGATAGTGGATGATATCAATCCGCGCGACGGGGCCGGGGATCTCGACCAGCACCGAGTTGTCGAGATTGGTTTGCGAGCCGCCATTGGCGGTCGCGATGGCGGCCTCGTCACCGGGAAAGCCGTCATAATCTTCCAGGACAAGGTTGGTGGTGTCGCTGGTGTGCAGGATCACCTCGACCTGGTTGCCTTCGGCGTCGTAGGCGCGAACCTTCACGATCGAGTCGAAGTCGATGTCATTGATGCGGAACTTGACCAGATTGACTTCCTCGGAGAACTCCAACTGGTTGACCGAGTATTCGTTTTCGTTATTCGCCCTGATCTTCAGAGCGCTGTTGGGATTGACGGTTTCGTCGCCGCTGAAGATACCCGCCGTGGCCTGGGGGTCCTCGGTGTATTCCATTTCCATGCCCGCATTCGTGGGCTGGGAATAGGTCACGGTGACAGAGCCGGTGTTCTGGACATAAAGCGGACCAAGATCACCGTCGTCGGGTTCACCCAACTCGCTCCAGTTAAAGCTTTCGCGCACGGTGATCGTGGTTTCGCAGGCCGGATCGTTGCCGCCATAGATGGTGTCGTCACCCGACCCGCCGCCGATCGTGTCAGAGCCGTCGCCGCCATAGATCAGGTCGTCACCGCCCTGACCGGCGATAATGTCGTCGCCTTCGCCGCCGTAAATGACGTCTGCACCTGCGTCGGCAAGGACCGTGTCAGCACCGTCGCCGGCGCTGATCGTGTCTGCGCCCGACGTGACAGCGTCGCCTTCGGAGTCAGTGTAGCCGGATTCAATCAGATCGTCGCCATTCGTGCCGTCGACGATGCCCGGTCCAGTAGGATCAGCCATTATTCCCTCGTTTCCCAACCCGACGCGACCTTCTGGACAGACCTGCCTTGCGCGGAAAAACGCAGAATTGCGCCCGCAGGAACCGACAGGTCGTCGGCCGCATCAACAAGATGCTCAATTGTATGGTTGGCCGCCCCCCAGCCAAGTCTTCGCCCCCCAGTCGGACGTGGCAACAATATGGCGCAGAAGATGTATCTCGGAAACAGAGATTCGAGCAATTAAGGCAAAATTTTGCCCGGATGCTTAATGAATGTGCCTGTTTTTGGCCCAATTATGGCGGGGACCGGTCGCGATTGTTTCAGCAATTGGGCCAGAAAAAGGCAGAAATATGGCGGCCTCTTTTTCCACTATGGAAACGGATTTCCCCTAGTCTGGATGATTGATCCCAAGTTGGAAACGCATGGAAATACAGTCGTTTCCAATACCGCACCAATGCCGACAAGTTACCCCGGGGAAGGTTGATGTGGCGCTGAGACACCCCGCAAAGCGAATGAAATGCCGGAAATCGAAACAATGGCCGCAAATTTTGCCACTGATCTCGATTCGGAAACTGTAGGTCGATTCGGACAATGCCGAATCGTCGCATGATTCCAGCGCGATGTGAGGCCCTCAGTCGTCGTCCGACGACTTGTTCGCGGCTCCGATGTAACCGGCAATCACCTGCATGATCTTGAAAGCTGTCTGCGCGTCATTCTCGACCACGGCAAGAAACTCCTGCTCGCCCAGGCGCAATGCCTCAAGTTTCTTGTGGACCTTCATGTCCAATGCGCGGGGTTCCTTGCGGATCAGCGCCAGCTCGCCGACCAGCGCGCCTGCGCCCGCGGTCGCAACAAGGAAATCGTCGCCGCTTTCCTGCGGCGCGTAGATGCCCGCCTCGCCCTCGAGAATGAGATAGGCGCCATCTGTGCCGGGGTCACCCTGATGGAACACGTATTCGCCTTCCTCCGCCTCGTACCACTTGGCGCCGAAGGCCAGCAGCCGCAGCTGTTTGCGGGCCAGCCCCGAGAACAGGTCGGTGCCGCGCAGCGCGCGCATCTTGCGGTTCAGGTCGGCAGTGGCGGCGTTGTCAGTGCGTTCCTCCGCGGCTTCGCCGTCGGCGCGGAACCGTCCGTTTTCAAGGTGAACCACGGTGTCAAACCGCGTCTGGTCCTCGAACCCTTCTTCAAGCACGATCAGGGTGGTGTTCGGCAATAGCCCGCGCAGGTTGTCCAGCAACGTCTCGCGGCGCTCTGTATCGAGCCCGGCCAACACGCTGTCCAGGACAAGGATATCCGGTTTCTTGATCGCCGCGCGCGACAGCGACAGCGGCGCAAGATAGGCCGAGCTGAGGTTGACGCCTCCAAGCCCGGTCGGGACCTCGTGGATCAGCTTGGCGATATGGCGACGCAGGCCGGCGTCCTGAAGGATATCGGCGACTTTTGCATAAAGCGCATCCATGCCCGACGTGCCCGACGACGAAAGACGACCAAAAAGCGCGTTCTCGATGATCGAGAGGTTGCCGAAATACTGCCCCTTGTCGAGCGGTTCGAAATGGTCGGAGATCTTGTCCTTCTGCTTGCCGGCCCAATCGCGGCGCATGTCCAGAACTTGATTTTTCAGGTCGTCGGTAAAGGCGGGGCCGATCTTTTCGGCTGATATCTCGAACAGCAGCGCCAGGATCTGCGCGCGTTCCTCGTCATCCAGACTGTCCAGCCCGGACTTGCGGCTTTTGCGTACCAGATCGACCTTGGTTTCGAAGGTCTCGACCACAAGCCCAAGCATGCGGAACAGTGGGTGATCCGTGCCGTCGGCGCCAAAGGTCTGGCGCAGCATTTCAACCACTTCCTGGCTGAGTTTCAGCAGCGCCTCTTCCTGTCCGGTTTCGCGCAGCACCTCGGCGAAATGGTGGACGGCGGCCATGTCCTCGCCATCGAACTGGGTGCGCTGTTTTGCGTAAAACAGGTTCCCCGCGATCGAGATCGCCGGGTTGAATTGTTCGGGATCGAAGCGATAGAACACCGAGCCTTCGCCCATATCCGCGGTCTCGGCGATCACCTTCTCGCGCAGCGCGACGATGCCCTCGGCCAGCTCCGGGAACGCTTCGGGGTCGAAACTCTGATCCAGTGCCCGCTGGAACAGTTCCGGCCCAGAGCCGATGCCCTCGACCAGTTCCAGCCACCAGTCCAGCACCTCTTCAGCTTCTTCCAGCCCGGCAAGCCCGGGGTCAAGCCAGTCGGTTTCCAGGGGATCGGTGGAGTTGCCCGAGCGTTCGGCCTCAAGCGCGAACTTCGGGTCCATTGGCGCCTCGGGGTCACGGGGGGCCGGGGTCAGCGCCATCATCACGTTGCGCCCGAATGTGCCGTCAAAGACATAAGGGCGGGGGTCGGCGTGGCCGATACGGGCGGCAACCACGGTCTGGTGCAGCTCACGAAGCGGATGGCCCGACAGGACAACCGACCCGCTCGCAGGCAGCACTTCGCGCGTCAGAACTTCGGCCAGCGCGTGGCGATCCTCTTCCTGTGGCGCCATGACCAGAACCTGGGATCCGCCCTGCCAGTTTGCGTTCAACCCTTCCAGCACCACGTTGCCGTCACTGTCATGGACCGCGACGTTTTTCATCTCGACCGGGCCGGACAGGTGCGGACAATCGTCGGGACGGCCTTCGAACAGGGTCTCGTCGATCATGCCCTCGGGGGCAAAGCGTTCAGTGATCAGTTCCCACCGCTGGCCCAGCTCCTGCACCTGGTTGTAATAGGTCAGCAGCTCTTTCCACGGGGCCGAAAGGTCCTTGTAGGCCGCCAGCGCCGCGACCAGCGCCCCCAGCGTGACCTGGCCCTCGATGACAAGGTAGCCGCCGACCAGGAAGAAGAAGAACGGGGTCAGCTGGGTAATGAAGTTGTTGAGGAACTTCATGAAGAACTTTTTCTGGTAGATCACCAGGCGGATATTGAACAGGATGCCAAGCCGCCGCGTGATCAGCGACTGCCGATAGCGCCAGCCACCATGGGTCCGCAGCGTCGCCGCACCCGCTGCGCTTTCGCCGATCTCGGCAGCCAGGTGGCGGACTTCGACGATCCGTTTCTTGTTATAGACGTTGATCTGGCGTTGCAGCTTGGGGATCAGCCAGGCCTGCACCGGGATCAGCGCCACTGCCGCCAGCCCGAGAAGTGCGTTCTGGGCAAAGAGGAAGAACAGGATCGTTGCCATCTGCCCGGCCTGCAGGATCGGCTGGCTGATCGCGTCGCCCATCATGCCGCCCATCGGTTCGGATTCCGAGGTGATCATCGACACCAGCTCGCCCTGGCTGGTGTTGCGCACATAAGGTTGCGGGAAGCGCAGAATGCGGCTGATCAGGGTGAATCGAAACCGGCGCAGCATGCGCTCGGACATGACACCCTTGTAGGTGTTGATCTTCATCTTGGTCACGCCATGGGCGATGACCGACAACAGGAACGCGAAACACAGGATCACCAGAAAGGTGATCTGATCGAACTCGAAGCCATAGAAATCCACCGTGCTTTGCCCGGCACCGATGGCGTCGTTGATGATCCGTTTCGGCAACTCAAGTGTCAGGTAAAGCAGCGGGAACAGGGTCAGGGTCTGAGCCAGAAGGATGATCTGTTCGCGGCGCGAGTACTTCCAAATGAAGCTGAAAAGAGAGCGTTCGATGACGTGGCTCCTGAATGTCGTGCGAAGAAATGATCCGCAATCAAAACGTTGAGCAAAGCTATCAATGCTTTGGGTGGGGGATCAACGGTTTTTGACGAAACCAAGGGGTTTGCGTCCCGCGAACTTGGCGGCTAGGCTCACGACAAGGACCGAGAAAGGAGGGCCCGGGATCATGCACAGTGCAAACGCCATTCTTGGCCTCTTGTGCCTGTTCCAGATCAAGCATCTTCTGGCGGACTATTTCTTCCAGACGAAGGTGATGCTGACGGGGCGTGAAAACTATGTGCATCTGGGGCGCGCCCTGCATGCCGGGGTGCATGCGCTGTTGTCGATCGCGGTGTTGGCGGTTTTCGGAACACCCGCATGGCTGATCCTTGTTCTGGTTGTCGGGGAGTGGGTCGTGCATTTCCACATCGACTGGTGGAAAGCCAGCGACACTCTGAAAAAGCAGCTGACGCCGGCAGATGCCGGTTTCTGGCGTGGGTTCGGCATCGACCAGGCGCTGCATCAGCTGACCTATATCGGCATGGTCTGGGTCTGGTCGTTTTATTGAACCGTCATTGAACCGTCGCGGCCGTGGCTGCAACGGCGCGGAAGACCGGCACTGGCGTCGCGTATCCCTTGAGCGGGATCGGTTCCAGCGTTTCGAACCGGACGCCGTTTCCACGGGCCGCATTGCGTGTGGCGCTGTCTGACAGGACCTCACCCGGTCCGGCCTTGCTGCACAGGCGCGCGGACAGGTTCACGGTTGATCCCAGCACGGTGAAATCCATCCGGTCGCTAGAGCCCATGGCCCCAAGGATCACCTCGCCCGAGGCAACCCCGATCCCCACCGCCAGCTCATAGCCCTCATGCGCATCCAGCATTCCGGCCATTGCCGCATTGAGTTCGACCGCGCAAAGCGCCGCGCGGCGTTCCTTGTCCGCACCGTCAAACACCGCGACCAGCGCGTCGCCGATGAACTTGTCGATGTCGCCGCCATGACGCGACACGATCTCGGCCTGCACGTCGAAATAGCGGTTCAGCATCTCGATCACCTCTTCCGGCGGGTGGGCTTCCGAGAATTCGGTATATCCGCGGATGTCGGTGAACATCACCGCCAGGTGCCGCCGCTCGCCGCCCCGGTGCATCCCGTCGCCCTCGGCATGCTGGATTGCTGACATGGTGCCGTGGCTGACGAACTTCATCAGTTCCAGCCGCTCGGCCAGTTGCGCGGCCATGGCATTGATCCGTGTGGACAGATCCCCGATCTCGTCACGAGAGCGCACCTTCTCGACACGCGCGGCAAAGTCGCCTTCCCCGATCCTTTCGGCCACCCGGCCGATCTTCAGGATCGGCCCGGTCAGACGGCGTGAAAAGATCAGCGAAAAGACCGAGGCCAGCGCGAAACCGACCAGCCCGACAATTTGGATGCGGTCCGTCATCTGGTCGACCACGGCATAGGCGTCGGCTTCGCTGATTTCGGTGACGACCGCCCAGGGAAACCAGTCGGGAAACGCATAGGCGCCCAGCATCACCTCTCCGGTCGGGCGGGTGTAGGGTTGCAGCGCGTCGGCGCGCGCCCCGGCCACGATCAGCGGCATTGCCGCACCGACAATGGCGCGGTCCGACAGAAGGCGGGGCGAGTCTTCAAGCACCGCGCGCCCGGCGTGGTCGACAACCGTGATCTCTCCGCGCTGACGAAAGGGATGACGGTCGGCGCGGTTGCGCAGGCTGGCCAGAAGCACCTTGGCCGACAGCGTTACCTTGCGCCCGGCGATGCCGTTCTCCAACGGCAGGGCAAAGGTGGCGACCCAGTCGTTTGTGCCGTCCATTCGCGCAATCAGCGGGCGCCCCCATTGCCCGGTCCCCTGGATCGAGGCGATCACGGCTGACGGCGTCGCCAGTGTCGCCACCGGGTCAAGCCCAAGCGCCGCCAGCCTTTGGCCATAGGCTTCGTCCGAGATCAGAACCGGCAGGTCGGACCCGTCGACGCTGAGTTGCATCGCCACCACGTCCGGCAGTTCCTCCAGCCCCAGTGTCAGAAGCGACACCTTCTGCGCGACGCCAAGATCGGGGTTGTCAATCCCGTTGCGGATCACCGAGATCGGCGTCAGCCATTGGCCTTCGTAAAGCGTATCGAATTCCTGCCGCAGCTCTGCCGCAACCTGGGTCAGGTCCTCGTTGGCAGCGCTTTTCAACTCGTCCCGCGCGATGCGGATCAGGTTTTCGCCAACCAGCGTCAGAGGCGCTACCGAGATCAGAGCCGCAAAGAAGAAGAACTTGAGCGGCAGGGGAAATCGCATAGCCTAGTTCCCGTCGCGCGCCGAGGCAGAGATGCGGACCGTGTCGGTGGCGATGCCACAGGTCAGTCCGGTCGAGTCGCGGGCCGTGACCGTGACAAGATAGTCGCCCGGGGCGGCAAAGGCGTGCCGCGCGACCGCGCCGGTGGCGTTTGCCCCGTCGCCGAAGGCCCAGCCGATGCTGACCCCATGGCCATCGGGGTCGCTTGCCCCGCCCGCGTCGAACCGCACCGCATCATGGGCCGCGCCAACCAGCGTCTCGCGGTCCGGTCCGGCGTCAATCAATGGGGCAGCATTGACCAGGATGCGCGCGCTGTCCGACCCGCTGGCACAGGCCGAACCGCTGTCGTCCGTGACGGTCAGCCTCACGTCCACCGCGCCGGCTGTATCAAAGCGTCGTGTCACCGTCGGACCGTTCAGCGTGACCCCGTCGGAGAACACCCATTCATGCGCGGTGACGGTGCCGTCCGGGTCGTGGGTCAGCGCGCTGAAAGTGATCTCGTCACCCGGGCAGATGGTGCGGTCCGGCCCGGCCTCGGCCACAGGCGCGGCGTTGATGCGGGCATAGACCTCTTCCATGCGGACCGAGTTCAGCTGACCCTTGCCATCGTCCATGCGGACCGACACAGGGAACAAGCCGGGATTGGCGAAACTATGCGACGCGGTGGCGCCGGTTGCCGTTTTGCCGTCGCCGAAGGCCCAGCTTATGTCGCCGTCGCCCCAGTTGGCGGCCCAGGTGCGCGTCTCTCCGGGGCAATAGGGGGCAGGGGTCGCGAGCGCGGCCATCGGCGCGGGGTTCACCGTGACCGTCTGGCTGAGGCGCGCTTGCGAGTTCTCGACATCCGCTGCATCGGTCACGGTCAGCGTCACCTCGTAGTCGCCGGGTTCGGAATAGACATGCAGACCCGTCACGCCCTGTCCGGTATTGCCATCTCCGAAGTCCCACTGGAAACCGGTGATCGCGCCATCCGGGTCAACCGAGGCGCCCGCGTCAAAGGCGACGGTCTGGCCCGCCGCGACGATTGCGGGGGCGTCAAACAGTGGCACCGGGGCTTCGTTTACGATGACCCGCGCCTGCGTGACCAGCGCTCCGCAGCCGATCTCGGTGCCCTCCAGCGTGGTCTCAAGCGTCACGAGCTGCGCCCCCGGCGCGGCAAAGGCATGGGATGCCGTGTCGCCTTCGGTGCTGCTGCCATCCGGGAAGGTCCAGCGATGCTGGGCCTCGACACCATCTGAAACGCCGGAAAGACTGGCGGAAAAAACAATGTCGTTACCAAGTGCCGCGCGCAGAGGCGCGTCGATTTCCTGTGTCGGCGCATCCAACACGGTCACCGTCAGCGTATCGGTATCAAGAGGGCTGCAAGCGCCAATCGTGTCGCCGGTGATCGTCAGGGTCACGCGATACTCGCCCGGCTTCGAGAACGAATGCAGCGGCTCGGCACCTCCGGCGCGGCCTCCGTCGCCAAAGCTCCAGTCAAACCCGTTGACCGACCCATCCGCATCGGTCGACGCCGTGCCGTCAAAGCGGACCGGCTGATTGACGCAGACCGTCTTGTCTTCGCCGGCCATGGCGATCGGCCCCTCGCGCACAAGAACTGCGATGCGGTCCATATGCCGGCCCTGCTCTGTGCCGCTTTCGTCCTGAACCGTCAGGGTGACGGGATAGGTGCCGGGAAGTTCATAGATCTTGTTCGGGTTGACCACCGTCGAGGTCTCGCCATCGCCGAAGTCCCAGGAAAACAACAGGGTCTCGCCGTCAGGATCGGAACTGGCCGAGGCATCAAACAGCACCGGCTCGCCGGAACAGACATCGCGGTTGCCGCCCGCCACGGCCATGGGACGGGCGTTGATCGTCACGGACATCGCGTCGACGTCGCGGCCGTTGGCCAGCCCGGTTCCGTCGCTGACCCTGAGCGTGACGGGATATTTCCCCGCACGCGGAAAGGCATGTGTCACGCGGACGCCGTCCAGCGTCCCGCTGCCGTCGCCAAAGTCCCAGGTGTAGGTCAGCTTGTCACCATCAGCATCGCCGGACCCCGAAGCATCAAGCGTCACAAGAAGCTGATCGGTGATGATATCTTCACCCGCTTCGGCAATCGGCGCGTGGTTCACCCGAACCACCACCTCGTCCGAAGCGACGCCATTGGTCACGCCGCTGTCATCGGTGACGACCAGGCGCGCGTTGAACACGCCAGGCACGTCATAGGCCCGTTCGACTTCGCGGCCCTGAAGTTCTGCACCAAGGTCGTCAAATTCCCAGCGGTAGCCCGAGATGCTTCCGTCCGGGTCGTTCGAACCGGCTGCGCTGAACAGAACCGTTTGTCCCGGCGCAACGCTCAGGTCGGGGCCCGCAACGGCAACCGGCGGCGCGTTGACGGTGATGAATGTTTCCGCCTCGTCCCGTCCGCCCCGGTCGGGAAAGTCATCAAACACCGTCAGCCGAATTCGATAGATGCCGGGTGCCGCAATCGCGTGCGAGACGCGCTCTCCGTCCAGAACGGTGCCATCAGGTAGCACCCATTCCCAGGCCGCGACGCTGCCATCGCTGTCGACTGAGGCGCTGCCGTCCAGGGTAAAGCTCTGGCCGGGTGTCACCGTCAGCGAAGGGCCGGCATCGGCGATGGGCAGGGCGTTGATGGTGACGCGCATCGTGTCGCGGTGGCTGGATTGCGGCGCGCCGCTGTCGTCGGTGACCCGCAGTGCCACGTTATAGACTCCTGGGCGGGCATAGGCGTGGCGCGGGTTGGGGCCGGTCCCCGTGTGGCCATCGCCAAAATCCCAATCGTAACGCGCTATGGCGCCATCGGAATCCCGCGAGGCGCGCCCGTCGAACTGCACATCGCTGGCAGTCAGGAACTGGTCCGGCCCGGCCTCGGCAACCGGTGGGGCGTTGATGGTGATGGTCTGGCTCAGGCTTTGCGTCGCGGTCGGCGTGCCGCTGTCATCCACCACGGTCAGCGTGACGGGATAGGTTCCCGGCTGGGCCCACGCATATTCGACACGGTCGCCTTCCCCAATCGCACCATCACCGAATTCCCACAGGTAGCTGAGGATGTTCCCGTCGCCATCCGTCGATCCAGTCGCATCCAGCACAGCCGCCTCACCCGCCGCCAATGCCCGGTCGGGAGTGGTGAAACGCGGCTCTGGCGGGGCGTTTACGTCGATGGTGATGAAGTCACGTGTGATCGCATTGCTGACACCGCTGTTGTCGCGTACGGTCAGCACCACGCGGTAACTGCCTGAGGCGTCGAACTTGTGGGTGACATCCGGTCCTGCCAGCGCAGTCCCATCCCCCAGGTCCCAGGTCATATCGGTGATCTCGCCATCGACGTCATAACTTGCCGCGCCGCTCAGCGAGAATGTCTGCCCGACGACCACGCTCAGGTCGGTGCCGGCCTCGGCGACGGGGGGGTGGTTCACCGTCACGGGGCGGGTGGCCAGACCGAAGTTGCAGGGGTGGCGGCTGTCATCCCCCACGCGCAGGACGGCGCGGTACTGACCCGGCTTGGCATAGGCTTTTTCAGCCGTTGCACCCTCGGCGACGGTGCCGTCGCCAAAGTTCCAGCTGAAGCGGGTGATCGGGCTGTCCGACGCAATCGAGGCACTGCCGTCAAAGCTGACGATATCCCCCGGCGCCACGGTGACCGCCGCGCCTGCGACGGCAACCGGGGCATTGCGCACATGCACCGGAACCGTGGTAAAGGCGCCGCGTGCCGGGCCGGTGCCCGGTTCAAGCACCCGCAAGGTCGCTTCGTAGCGGCCGGGTTTGGCATAGGAATGCGCGATCACGGCCTCGTCCGATGTCGCCCCGTCGCCAAACAGCCACGAATAGCCCAAAAGCGGGCTGCCCAGCGACGTGCTGGCATCAAAGGCCACCGACGAACAATCGGCCAGCGGCGTGGCCGTGGCCGTTGCCGTCGGGCGTTCGGGGGCCGGCGCAAAATAGGGCGGCATCGACAGGGGCAGGGCGTCACCTGCGCCGTCAAACACCCGCATTGTCACGTCGTTTGGCACCTCGAACCCGTCACGCAGGGTCAGCGACAGGTTGGTCTCCTCGGTCGTCACCTCGCTGCTGGCCCAGACATCCTGACCCGAGGCCGACAGAGGCAGGTCATCATACATGTTGTTCAGGCGCAGATCGCCCGCGGCGCCGTCGAAGTTCTGCACCACCAGTGCCCCGCCGGAATGGGTGAAATCGACCCGCGTGCCATAGGCGCCGCCCGGCCAGCGGATCGTTGGTTCGTAAGACAGCATTTTCAGCCCCTCGGGGCGGCGGCTGCGTTCGCGGGCAAGGCTGACATCCAGCGAGAACCCGTTGCCGTCATTGCCCCCGGCGCCGATCACGTCGATGCGGAACCACAGGCGCCCGTCGATGGCTTCCCCCTGTGCAGGTCGCACCGATCCAAGCGTCACCCATTGCCCGTTCAGCTCTGACGCCGGGCCAAACTCCTGCTCGCGCAGCACCTCACCCGGAGAGGGCGTTTCAAGGTCAGCCCGCCGGACCTGGGTCGCGCGCGCGCCGTTTTCGACAACAGTGGGCCGGGGGATCGCACTGTATGCGCCGTTGCCGCCAACAACGCGGAACACGGTGCGGGCATTGCCCGCCCCGCCATAGAGAAAGTCATTGTCGCGCGACACGTCCGGGTCGAATACGCGCACATAAAGCCGATCCCGGCTGCCTTCCGGCACAGAAAAGAACACCTGTTCCCGGTGGTCGGTGTCGCCTTCGCGCGACCGCGCGTCGACCCCGTAAACCACCATAAGCGCAGCGTCTTGCGGTGGCGGCGCATTCTGCGCCAGCACCGGCAAAGCCGTCAGCCCCGCTGCGGTCATGAATGTCAAATAAGCCCGCCACAGGGGGCGCATTGTCTTGGAAGTCATCATCATCACCGGATCGCCTCGTTGCCCGCGTAATCCTGCACGATAACCTCGACCAGATTCAGCGCGCCCGGCTCTGGTGGCAGGGTTGCGCGACAGATGTTCAGGGCCGCGTCACACCGCATCAGGCCCTCGTATTCGCTGTTTCCGATTTCGACCAGGAACTCGGCGGCCTGACGCAGGCCGGAAATATCATTGGCTTCCACCAAGATCTCGATTGGCCCGTCGTCCCCGTCGGGGCGCGTGGCCTCGGCGCGGACGATCTCGGGCGGATCGGAATCCTGCAGGGTGGTTGCCGTCACCAGCGCGGTATTGCCGGCTGCGTCCCGGGCGCGCAGTTCAAACGCGTTCCGCCCGGCGGCAAGTTCCACGGCCACCACGAACCGGCCATCGGTCACCGGAACCGACCTGTCATCCAGTGTCACTACCGCCCCCGGTTCGACCGTTCCGGTCAGCGTCAGGGCCAGGCCCTGCGTTGCCAGCGGTGGCGGCATGTCCAGCGCCAGCGCCGGAGGTGTGGTATCGCGGCGTACAGTGATAGGCAGGCGGCCCTCGACCGCGCCGGAGGGGGCAAGCACCTCGATCACGAAATCCCGGCCCTCATCGGTTGCCGGAACCGTCAGCGTCACACCGCCGTCACCCTGAACACGTCCCTGTGCGGCAAGGGCGCCGTCTGCGTCGATCACGCGCACGGCGACACCGGGCGCGGCGGTGCTGGTGGCAAGGATCGTCATTTCCCCGGTCGCACTCAGCAGAACTGCGCCGTCACGCGGCAAAGTGTCGGCAAGGACGATCTCGACCGAAACGGGGGGGCGATAGCTGACTTCCGCCACTTTCTCGCTGATGTTCCCGGCGGGGTCGGTTGCCGTGATGGCGATCCGGTTCAAGCCGGGTCTCAGCGCCACATCCGCAAAGAACGACCCGTCGGCCGCAATCTCGGTCACCTTGCCGTTCAGTGTCAGCACCGCATACTGTTCCGTGGCGCCAAAGACTTCGATCCGGTCCGTTTCCGAATTCGAGGAACGGCCGGGCGCAAGGATCGTCAGGAAGGGGGGGGTGGTGTCATACCGCACCTTGAACGTTTCGGTCTTTGACCATTGTCCCGGCAGCCCAAGTGCATCGAGCGCCGCCACCCGCCAGTGATAGTCACCGATGTCCAACCCGTTGACGTCAAAGCCGGTCTCGGGAATGCCCCACTCCGAGGCGACCATCTGATTGAAATCGGGGTCCGAGGCCAGTTCGATCCAGTATCCTGCCGCCCCCTCGAACACGTCCCAGCGCAGCGGCGCCGAGCCGCCATAAACCGTTTCACCGCCCACCGGAGCAAGAGCGCGTGCGCTGTCCAGAACGGCAGTCCGTGCCTTGGCGGACCCGCCCGAGATCACCACGCCCTCGTTCTGACCCAGCTTGACGGTCTGGGTTCCGGCCGTAATGTCGACCGACGCCTTGTCGTAATTCACGAACCGCGCGCCGGTCGCGTCATTCTTGACCCAGAAATCCCCGGATTCAGTCCGGGTTTCGATGCCTGGAACTTCGATCTCGAACTCGTCACGAGTCGAAAGCTGGTTCAGCAGCGCATAGAAGTCGCCATTTGACAGCGACACCTTTGTCACCTCTTTGCCGGTCAGTGGGTCCGTCCGCATGGCCTGAATGGTGGCGTTCGAATTCGGGTTGAGCCGCAGCCGCGACAGATCTCGGAAAGTGACCTGTGTGGTCGAGTTGGACAGGGTGCGCAGGCGTTCAAACTCGACCAGCACATCGTTCAGGGATCGGTCGGACCATGCCGGTTCCGCCGGATCGCGGCCTTCGACATTGCCGTGAATATCGGTGATCAGCGCCTCGGCCGCCCGGTCACGCTGTTTGATCGAGATGTCATAGGCCTCTTGCGCGCGGGCGGTCGCGAGTTCGGTATAGTCGATGACGTCACGCCATTCGCCAACCTCGCGGCGCTGCACGGCGATATCGCGGCTGTCGATGGCCTCGCCGATTTCGATCGGGGCGAACAGGCGCGCGCCCTGTGCGGTGGCACTTTGAATCGCCTGAAGGGAGGACAACAACGCGCCATCCGCCAGTGCAACCTGCGTGACGGGCATGAACAGCATCGCGCCGGGCGTCAGGTCCGCGGGTGAAGCAAGCTGATTGATCCGCAGGACCGTAGGCCAGAGGTCAGGATCGTTCAGGTGGCGGCGGACAAATTCGCGCAAGGTCTCTTGTCCCGTGAATTCGATCACCTCGAAAGGCGTGTCCAACGGGTCTGTCTCGGCAGTCAGAGGGGCTGTCATCAACAGCAGAAATGCCCCTAGTGCTGCCGCTTGTGATCTTGAAACCCAATCACTCTTGAATGAGGGCACGGCAAACCCTCCCGCATGTTAAAGATGCACTTCGAAAATCTATTTTTGCCGAAATTGAACGGCAAGATGGTTAAAATCGCAAGTGTTTTGTGGCGAAAATGTGGCGAAGCCGCCATGAATTGCGAACAAAAGCCGCCGATATTTCCGATTGTTGAGCAGATGGAAACGAATTCGTCGGTGCCGCGATGAATTCCCTCGCCTCCACCCGAGATATTTCTGGATCGGAAGGGCGCTCCGATTTTCCTTTTGTCAGGTTCTCTATGTCAGGCGACCACCTGTTTGCGGGTGTGAATGACCTCGTCCGCTTCGCGGCCGACAATATCCTGAAGGTGATCGAACCGCGCCTCGTAGGTGCCGACACCCAGGCTGGCGGACCGCAATTCGATAATCAGGTCACCTATTTCGGCCTGTGGCATCATGGCCTGCACCTCGTCCCAGCCCTTCCAGCCCGGCTTGGTGTCATACCCCAGAAGCTGGCCGCGCCGCCCCGTCACGATGCGCTGGACTTTTGGCGTGAACTCGGACGGCACGGACACTGACACCGCCATGACCGGTTCCAGCAGAACCGGCGAACAGTCCGGCATCGCCGACAACATGGCCTGGATCGCGGCCTTCTGGAACGCCATGTCGGAACTGTCGACCGAGTGGAACCCGCCGTCCGTCAGGGTGACGGCGATGTCGACCACGGGAAATCCCAGCGGACCACGGGCCAGAAACGCGGTGACGCCCTTTTCCACCGCCGGGATATACTGCTTGGGCACGACGCCGCCGGTGATCGTGTCGGAAAATTCAAACCCCGCGCCGCGCGCCTGGGGGGTGATCCTGATCTTGACGTCCGCAAACTCACCATGACCGCCGGATTGCTTCTTGTGCCGCGCGGCCTGTTCAGCAGGCTTGCGGATGGTTTCCTTGTAGGGGACCTGCGGCGGGGCATGGCTGACGTCGAGCCCGAAGTCACGTTTCATCCGGGCAAGGGCGATCTGCAGATGCACCTCGCCCTGACCGGACAGGACATATTCGCCGGTATCGCCTTCCTGTGTAACGGCCAGAGACGGGTCCTCTTCGGTCAGCTTCGCCAATGCGCCGGTCAGCTTGACCTCTTCCGATTGCCGCTCGGCGGCGATGGCAAAGGCATAAAGCGGTGCCGGAAGGTCGGGCCAGTTGGTCGCGCGTTTGCCGTCGGGGCCAAGGATGTCGCCGGTCTGGGCCTCGCCCATCCGACCCAGCGCCACCACATCCCCGGCCGCCGCGCCGTCGACGCGGGTGGTCTTCTTGCCCAGCAGCGTGCTGATCCCGCCAATCCGATCATTGCCCAGCGTCTGGCCGTCAGGCAGGTTACCAGACCAGACCCGTACCGTCGACATCTTGCCCGACTGCCCGGCATTCCAGGTCTTGAAGACCTGCACCACGGGACCGTCCGCCGTGTCGATCCCGCGCCGCGCGGCGGTCTCTGTGACAGATGGGGTTTCATGCCGAAGCGCCTTGAACAATCGCTGGATACCGTTTTCATTCTCGGCCGATCCGAAAAACACGGGAACGATAAGATCGTCCTGCAAATCCTTGACAAGGTTTGCATAAATCTCATCCGTCGAGGGCACGACATCCTCAAGAAGCTCTTCCATCAGCGCGTCATCGAAATCCGCCAAGGCCTCGAGCATTTCGTTGCGGTGCAGTTCTTCTTCGTCCTTCAGGCGGTCGGGCAGCGCCACCAGTTCCGAACGTTCATGTGGGTTCCAGCGCCAGGTGCGCTCGCTGACCAGATCGACCATGCCCGTCACCGCGCCCCCGCTGTCACGCATCGGAATCTCGCGCAGGACAAGAGGCCGTTCCGAGATCGCCTGAAGTGCCTCGAAGGTCATGCGAACCGACGCGTCGGCCTGATCCATCTTGTTGATATAGATGACATGGGGAATATCGCGGTCATCGAGGAATTTCAGGATCGGCGACACGGTAACGGCCCGCTCCATCTGCGGTTCGCAGACCACCACGACGATGTCGGCCACCATCATGGCGCCCTGCGCGTCGCAGGTCAGTTCGACCGAACCGGGGCAGTCGATCAGGGTCCATGGTTCCTCAAGATAGCGGGTGCTGGCCACGGTCAGTTCCGTCGACATGCCCCGCGCGCGGGCCTCGGGCGTGGAATCGGCAACGGTGTTGCCTTCCTTGATCGTCCCGCGTCGGGGGATGGCGCCGGATATGAACAGGAGGTCCTCGAACAAGGTCGATTTGCCTGACCCGTAGGGGCCGACGATGGCCGCGCATCGCGCGCCGACAGTCTGATCGGTCATGTGATCCTCCCTTTCCCTGTCACACATGCAGGTCAGGGCCACGAGATACCCGGACCTTGCCACGACTGTTCAGCCGGGCGGCCACGGGCGCAATGATCAAGGTCAAGAACGTCGGCCAGCGGCCTGAAATTCCGGCAAAACAAGAGATTCGATCCACCCACTATGCCACGGATCGCAACAATAGGCGCAATTTTCCCGTTTGGATCGGATCGGATATTGGGGGGAAGATGGTGCTGCTGGGGAGGATTGAACTCCCGACCTCACCCTTACCAAGGGTGCGCTCTACCACTGAGCTACAGCAGCGCCGTTCATCGTGGCGCGGGATGTAGACCGAAACGAAATGGGGTGCAAGCGCAATCTGGACCCTTTTTTTCGCCTCATGTATGGAAACAGCATGGAAGATAAAAAAGCCCCGCAAAAACAGACCAAGGCACAAGAGCGTGACGCACGGCTGAAAGCCGCGTTGAAGGCCAATATGGGCCGGCGCAAGGCGCAGGCGCGGGCACGGGCCGCCGGTTCGGACGGCGATTCAGTTAATCAGGACGCCGCAAAAGACGTTTCAGAAAGCGTTTCAAACAAAAAGGGCTAGAGCAGATGGATTCGATAGTTGTGCGCGGGAATGGCCCGCTGAAGGGGCAGATTCCCATTGCAGGCGCCAAAAACGCCTGCCTGACCTTGATGCCAGCGACCTTGCTGAGCGAGGAACCGCTGACGCTGACCAATGCGCCGCGTCTTTCTGACATCAAGACCATGTCGGAACTTCTGGCGTCGCTTGGGGCCGAAGTGTCGTCGCTGCAAGAAGGCAAGGTGCTGGCCATGTCGAGCCATGACCTCGACAATCACGTCGCCGATTATGACATCGTGCGCAAGATGCGCGCCTCGAACCTTGTGCTGGGGCCGATGCTGGCGCGGCTGGGACAGGCGGTGGTGTCGCTGCCGGGCGGTTGTGCGATCGGGGCGCGGCCGATGGACCTGCATATCCACGGGCTTGAGGCGCTGGGCGCCCAGATCGAATTGAAAGACGGCTATCTGCACGCCAAGGCGCCGGGCGGGCTGAAGGGCGCGCAGATGAAGCTGGCCTTTGCCTCGGTCGGTGCGACCGAGAACATCCTGATGGCGGCGACGCTGGCCAAGGGCACCACCGTGATCGAGAACGCCGCGCGTGAACCCGAGATCGTCGACCTTGCCACCTGCCTGCGGGCGATGGGTGCGCAGATCGAAGGCGACGGCACCCCCCGGATCGAGGTGCAGGGCGTCGACCGGCTGCATGGTGCGACCCATCCCGTTGTGGCGGATCGGATCGAACTGGGCACCTATATGTTGGCCCCGGCGATCTGTGGTGGCGAAGTGGAATGCCTTGGCGGGCGGATCGAGCTTGTCGCCGCCTTCTGCGAGAAACTGGATGCCGCCGGGATCAGCGTGGAAGAAACCGACACTGGCCTGAAAGTCGCGCGCCGCAACGGGCGGGTGCGGGCCGTGGATGTCACCACGGAACCCTTCCCCGGCTTCCCGACCGATTTGCAGGCGCAGATGATGGCGCTTCTCTGCACGGCGGAAGGCACGTCCGTTCTTGAGGAAAAGATTTTCGAAAACCGCTTCATGCACGCGCCGGAACTGGGGCGGATGGGCGCGTCGATCGAAGTGCATGGCGGCACCGCCACCGTGCATGGTGTCGAAAAGCTGAAAGGCGCGCCGGTCATGGCGACCGATCTGCGCGCGTCGGTGTCGCTGATCCTTGCCGGGCTTGCGGCCGAAGGGGAAACCGTCGTGAACCGGGTCTATCACCTGGATCGCGGGTATGAGCGTCTTGAAGAAAAACTGGGCAATGTCGGCGCCCAGATCGAAAGGGTCCGGTCGTCATGAGCATGGATGCACGTTTCGAAGATGGCGGCGAAAAGCCCCTGAACCTTGGCGCGCTGGACGGCGACGACCTGAAAGTGATCGCAACCCTGACGCAGGATTCGGTCTTTACCTCGGCGGATGCAAGCTGGCGCGCACATGAACGCCGGTTCGCGCTGTTGCTCAACCGCTTCCGCTGGGAGGACATGGACGCCGCCGAAAAGCGTGGCCGCCCGGTTGAACGGGTGCGCTCGATCCTGGTCTTTGACAATGTGATGAAAGTGGCCTCGCAGGGGGTGTCGCCGGGGGACAAGGACTCGGTCCTGTCCCTTCTGGATATCGAGTTCGAACCGGGCGAAGACGGCGCAGGGGCGGTTTTGCTGACCCTTGCGGGCGACGGCGCCTTCCGGGTCGAGGTCGAGGCGCTTGAGGCGACATTGAAGGATGTCACGCGCCCCTATGTCGCCCCCTCGCACAAGGCACCGCATCACGACATCTGACCCCGGATTTCACGGGTTTCGACCACAAGCGGCAATCGGGCCGCTTGAGCGTTGTGCGGCGGGCCGCTATGACCCCCGCCAAAGGAGACTTCGATGCCGCAATTCCTGAACGCTTCCGAGCCTGATTTCGAAACTCGCTTTACCGCGCTTCTGGGCGCCAAGCGGGAAGACAGCCCCGACGTGGACGCGGTTGTGGCCCAGATCATCGAGGATGTGCGCACCCGTGGCGATGCCGCCGTTATCGAACTGACATCGCGGTTCGACCGGCTGGACCTGACACCGGACACGCTGGCCTTCAGTCAGGCCGAGATCGACGCCTATTGCGATCAGGTCAGCGACACGGACCGCGCCGCGCTGGAACTGGCGGCGGCGCGTATCCGTCGCTATCACGAGGCGCAACTGCCCGAGGACAAAAGCTGGACCGAGGACAGCGGCGCGGTGCTGGGCTGGCGCTGGACGCCGGTCTCGGCGGCGGGGCTTTATGTTCCGGGTGGGCTGGCGTCGTATCCGTCCTCCGTCCTGATGAACGCGATCCCCGCGAAGGTTGCCGGTGTCGCGCGGCTGGCCATCGTGGTGCCAACCCCCGACGGTGTGGCCAACCCGCTGGTGCTTCTGGCGGCGCGGCTGGCCGGGGTGGACGAGGTCTATCGCATCGGTGGGGCGCAGGCGGTGGCGGCGCTGGCCTATGGCACCAAGACCATACCGCCGGTGGACAAGATCACCGGGCCGGGCAATGCCTTTGTCGCGGCTGCAAAGCGACGGGTCTTTGGCAAGGTGGGCATCGACATGATCGCGGGGCCGTCGGAGATTCTGGTGATTGCCGACAAGGACAACAATCCCGACTGGATCGCGCTGGATCTTCTGAGCCAGGCCGAACATGACGAAAGCGCCCAGTCGATCCTGATCACCGATGACGAAGGGTTTGGCCGCGCCGTGGCCGAGGCGGTCGACAAGCGGTTGGAAACGCTGGAGCGCCGCGCCATCGCGGGCGCAAGCTGGCGCGATTTCGGCGCGGTGATTACGGTGGCGGACCTCGATCAGGCGGCGGCGCTGTCGAACCGTGTCGCGCCGGAACACCTGGAGCTTTGCGTTGCCGATCCCGACGCGCTGTCGCAGAAGATCACCCATGCCGGGGCGATCTTCCTTGGGCAATACACTCCCGAGGCCATTGGCGACTATGTCGGCGGGCCGAACCACGTGCTGCCGACCGCGCGGTCGGCGCGGTTTTCGTCCGGCCTGTCGGTGATGGATTTCCTCAAGCGCACGACCCTGTCGAAAATGACGCCCGAGGCGCTGCGCGCGATTGGCCCGGCGGCCGAGACGCTGGCGATCTCGGAAAGCCTTGAGGCCCATGGCCTGAGCGTGCGCGCCCGGCTGGATGCGTTGAACGACTAGGGGCAGGACCCTTGGGGCAGGGGGCGCTGCCCCCTCGCCGGAAAATGCGGGCATTTTCCGGCTTCACCCCCGAGGTATTTCCGGCAAGAGGAAAGCGCCGGTCAGCTTTCCACGGTTTCCGGTTCCAGCTTGTCCTGTGTCCGGGTCTCGAAATCGCTGGCATCATGGCGTTCGCGCAGCTGCATCGCCGGATTGCCCGAGGCGCGGTTGACCATGCGGCCGCGCTGAACGGCGGGGCGGGCGTCGATTTCCTGCGCCCAGCGCTGGACGTGTTTGTAGCTTTCCACGTCGAGGAATTCCCCGGCCGAGTAGAGCCGGCCCAGCGCCAGTTGCCCGTACCAGGCCCAGATCGCCATATCCGCAATGGTGTAATCGTCGCCGGTCACAAACTTGCGATCGGCGAGGTTACGGTCGAGAACGTCCAACTGGCGCTTGGTTTCCATGGCGAAGCGGTTGATCGGGTATTCCCATTTTTCAGGCGCATATGCGTAGAAATGACCAAACCCGCCGCCCAGGTACGGCGCGCTGCCCATCTGCCAGAACAGCCACGACAGCATCTCGGCGCGGTTGGCCGGGTCCTTGGTCTGGAACTGGCCGAATTTCTCGGCGAGATACAGCAGGATCGCGCCGGATTCGAAAACACGGGTCGGCGTGGCGGTCGAGTGGTCCATCAGGGCCGGAATCTTCGAGTTCGGGTTCACGTCGACAAAGCCTGACCCGAACTGATCGCCTTCACCGATGTTGACCAGCCAGGCATCATATTCCGCCTCTTCGATCCCCAGCGCGAGGAGTTCCTCGAACAGCACGGTGACCTTTACGCCATTCGGCGTTGCCAGCGAATAAAGCTGGTGGGGGTGCTTTCCGATGGGCAGGTCCTTGTCGTGGGTGGGGCCGGCGATCGGGCGGTTGATCTTGGCGAACTGGCCGCCGCTTTCCTGCTCCCACGTCCAGACTTTCGGGGGGGTGTATGTCTTGCCGCTTGTCATGGGGACCTCCTGTTCGCCAAGTCTTCGGGCTGCCTGTGCCCGTCCAAGGGTGCAGAGATAACCGTTCAACGGCGATGTTCAATGCCCCTGTACCTCGCAAATCCGCACATGATGCGCGCATGACCAGTAGTAACCCGGAATTGCCCGGCACGGCGCCTTGGTATAGGCACGTCGCAACATGTAAAACTTCGAGTACCCGGATGTCCCGTATCTGCCGCATTGAAATCGACGATCGCAACCTGCCGCCGCCCACGCCCGAGATCGAGCAGGAGCGAAAGGTGGCGATGTTTGACCTGTTGGAAGAGAACAGCTTTGACCTGCCCAAACGTGACGACCGGGTCACTCCGGCCGGGCCTTTTGCGGTGGATTTGTCGATCCGGGACAAACGGCTGGTTTTCGATGTCGCGGCCGAGACCGGTGAAAAGGCGGCCGAATTCCACCTGTCGCTGACGCCATTCCGGCAGGTGGTCAAGGATTACTGGCAGATCTGCGAAAGCTATTTCGATGCGGTGAAGAACCTGCCCCCCAGCCAGATCGAGACCATCGACATGGCCCGGCGCGGTATCCACAACGAGGGTGCGCGTATTCTGCAAGAACGGCTTGAGGGGAAGGCCGATATCGACATTGATACGGCACGCCGCCTGTTCACCCTGATCTGCGTCCTGCATTTCGGAGGCTGACGCGATGGCCTCGGACCTACCGCAGTCGATCCTGTTCTGTTGCGATCACAATGCCGTGCGATCGCCCATGGCCGAGGCGATTTGCAAGAAATTCTATGGCGAGGATGCCTATGTCCAATCCGCCGGTATCAAGAACGATCTTGAGATCGACGGGTTCGCCATCGCCGTCTGCGCCGAGATCGGGGTAGAGTTGTCGCGCCATCGGACCCGCAGTTTCGAAGAGATGGAGAAGCTTGGCGATCAGCTTTCGTCGTTCGATCTGATCGTGGCGCTGACGCCCGCCAGTTTTGGGCGAATCGAAGACCTGACGCGGTTTTACCATATCGACCTGGAGTTCTGGCCGATCGACGATCCCAGCGGCAAAGGCGAAGGGCGGGACGACAAGCTGGCCGCCTATCGCAAGGCCCGTGACCAGATCGTCGCGCATCTCAGGCAGCGATGGGGTTAGCCCCCCCTGACAGAACCAAAAAAACCGTTCGGCCAAAAGGGGCAAAAAGGTCACGCAAGCTGAATTTTCCCATTCAGATGGCTTGGCGATCTCTTTGCTGTCGCGGAAAAAGTGTGCGTCCTGTCCGCGCCAAGAGGATTCCCGATGGCTGTCACGAAAACGATTGCGAAAGCACTGGCCGCATTAGCGCTTTTGGCGCTGCCGGGGGCTGTGTTTGCGGAGGATGAAAACGGCGGACGGCGCAGCTTTGAGGAGTTCGTTGAGGACGCGAATGAGTTTTCGGAACTGCAGCCGCGCTCGGATGGTGTGCTGGCGCAACTGGGCTATGCGCTGAAGCTGCCGGATCAGTTCCAGCTGCGCGATCCCAAGAAAGCCGAGGCGCCGAAGACACCGTTTGTCTATGACCGCATGTTCCCGATCTGGGGTCAGCAGGCGCTGAACCGTGGCTTTGCCCTGCCGGAACCTTATGGGATCTCCTATATCGGCGTGGTGAACACCGCCTCGCAGCAGATCGAGAATGTCGCCGTAAATATCGACAAGGGTGTGGTCCCGCCCCCCAATGCGCCGCTGATCGAGATCGGAGGCGTGGCCACTTTCACCGATATCGTATCTCGCACCAACGGTCATCAGCTGAAGGCAGACGTCTGGGTCCTTCCGTTCATCAATGTGTTTGCGGCATTGGGCAAGAACTCGGGGTTTGTGACCTTTGATCTGAACGTTGATCTGGACGCGCTGTTCCCTTTTCCGATCTGCTCACCTCTGCGGCCCTGCGGGACCGCGACCACGCGTCTGCGTGCGCGGACCGAAACCACGTCCGGCACAGTCGGGTTTAGTGGCGTTTATGGGTTCGACAACTATTTCCTTGTTGGCACCATGGCTGCCACGCGCACAATAGGGGGCAATTCGGTCAACCCGGTTGAGGCAAATACCGCAGGACTTCGGTTCGGGCGCCGCTATGAAATCGGCAATGGCAACCTGTTCGCCGCCTTTGTCGGCGTGAGTTATCTTAATACTACGCAGACGATCAATTCAGTTGCCCGGCTGCGCGACGCGTTTTCCGATGGGGATGACCTGAACGTGCGCTATCGGGCAAGGTTGAGCAATCCTTTTCCCTATTCTTTCGTCGTGGGTTTCAACTATGGCCACAAGGACGGCTGGTCCTTTGCGGCAGAGTACAACCGCAATGCCGGTGGGGACCGCTTCGTCGGCAGTGTGAGCATGCGGTTCTGACCCCGGCGACAGCCGGGTCTGCGATGCCCGTGCGCAATTGCATCACATTTTCCGGCCTCACCCCATATGGCCCTTGAAAACCAGACGGTTTCGGACCATTTAGTGTCAGCCCGCAAATCGGCGGGTGTTTTAGAACGGAGAGACCATGGCCAAGGAAGAACTGCTCGAATTTCCCGGTGTCGTGAAGGAACTCCTGCCTAATGCGACGTTTCGGGTCGAGCTTGAGAACGGCCATGAGATCATCGCGCATACGGCAGGCAAGATGCGCAAGAACCGCATCCGTGTTCTGGCAGGCGACCGGGTTCAGGTTGAAATGACCCCCTACGATCTGACCAAGGGTCGGATCAACTATCGCTTCAAGTAAGACGCGCCTTCTGGCGTGTCCGATGACGGAGGCCCCGCGATGAAACTTATCCTGGGCTCCGGCAGTCCGCGCCGCAGGGAACTGCTGGCGCAGATCGGGGTTGTGGCGGATGATGTCCGCCCGCCCGACATCGACGAAACCCCGCTGAAATCCGAATTGCCGCGCGCCTATGCGCGCCGGATCGCGTCCGAGAAGGTCGCGGCGGTTGTTGCCGATCCCGACGACATCGTGCTGTGCGCGGATACCACCGTGGCGCTGGGACGCCGCATTCTGGGCAAGCCCGCCGATGCGGGTGAGGCGGCGGAGTTTCTGGTTGCGCTGGGCGGACGCCGCCATCGCATCATCACCGCCGTTGCGGTGAAACGCGGTGACCGGGTCTGGCAGCGGGATGTCGAAAGCACCGCCAAGATGAAGCGCCTGTCGAACGAAGAGCTGAACGCTTATCTCGCCAGTGGTGACTGGCAGGGCAAGGCGGGCGGCTATGGGATCCAAGGGATGGCGGGGGCTTTCATCCCGTGGATCAGCGGATCCTTTACCGGTATTGTCGGTTTGCCGCTGGCCGAGACCGCGGCGCTGTTGCAGGCGGCGGGGTATCCGCTGTGGAAGGACATGGCATGAAGGGCAGGCAGATCGTTCTGGATCAACTCGCGGGCCGCGAAGCGGCGGCGCTTGTCGTAGATGGCCGGCTTGAGGACTTGCTTGTCGATGGCGACGGGCCGCGCGTGGGCACGATCTATCGCGCCATTGCAGACCGTCCCGTCAAGGGGCAGGGCGGCATGTTCGTGAAAACCCCGGACGGGTCGGCCTTTTTGCGGCAGGTGCGCGGGCTGTCTCCGGGGCAGGCGCTGCTGGTGCAGGTTTCGGGCGTGGCGGAGCCGGGCAAGGCCATTCCCGTGACGCAGAAGATCCTGTTCAAAAGCCGCTATGCCATCGTCACGCCGGATGCGCCGGGGCTGAATATCAGCCGCCGGATCAAGGATGACGACCTGCGTGATACGCTGCTGGAGATTGCGCATGAGGGCATGGCGGGCTGCGATTTCGGCTTGATCCTGCGCTCGTCCTGTCAGGACGCCGACCCCGATGACATCGCCGGCGACGTGGCCGCGATGCGGCAGCTGGCCGAGGCGGTTCTGGCCGATTCCGAAGGTGGCGAAGAAACATTGGTTGAAGGCGACGGCCCCCATGCCGAAGCCTGGCGCGAATGGGCCGAACCCGCATCGGTTGAAAACGCTGAGGGCGGGTTTGAGCGGCTGGGTGTCCTGGACTTGCTGACCGAACAGGCCGAGTCGAAGGTGGCGCTTGGCAATGGAGCGTTTGCCTTTGTCGAACCGACTCGGGCACTGGTTGCGGTGGATGTGAACACAGGGCCCGACACTTCGCTTGCGGCCGGGCTGAAGGCGAATCTGGCCTTGGCCCGCGACCTGCCGCGACAATTGCGCATCCGCGGGCTGGGGGGGCAGGTCACCCTTGACCTGGCGCCGATGCCCAAGAAAGAGCGCCGCCAGTTTGAAACCGCGCTGAAAGCGGCATTTCGCAGGGATACAATCGACACGGTGTTGGCGGGGTGGACGCCGCTGGGTCACTTTGAGCTTCAGCGCAAAAGGCTACGGCGGCCTGTCGATCTCGCGGGGGTGACGACATGAGTTGCCCGATCTGCAACAAGGACAGCGCCCCCAGATACCGCCCATTCTGTTCCAAGCGTTGCGCGGATATCGACCTTGGAAAGTGGTTTGATGGCAGCTATTCGGTGCCGGTCGAAGAAGGCCCGGACGACGTATTTGACGCAGAGGATACCAATGCATCCGGGCGGCAGGGGCGCAAGCCGCATTGAGGCGCCTACCGCTCTGGTAGAATCCGAATCGTGTTTGACGTCCGTTTCTTTGCGCTGCGACCGCCCAAAAATGCGTCAGCAGTCGCGGAAAGCGTGACCTGTTTGCACTGGTCAACAGAACGTTCACGGCTTGCTAGATGTTTTCGCGGAATTTCCATTTCACATCGAGAAGAACATCGTGTAGTTACTGAAGACGTGATTTGCGTGCATTTCCGATAGCATGGAGAGAGAAATGAAAAAGTTTATGATCGCGAGCGTCGCTGCGCTTAGCCTCGCGTCGTCGGCAATGGCCGGTGGCACCAACGAGCCGGAAGAAGATCCGTTCATCGCGCCCCCGCCGCAAACCGGCAGCCTGGGTGGTGCAGCTGGCGTCGGCATCGTTGCCGGTCTCGCTGCGCTGGCTCTGCTGGCCGCGGTTGCCGAGTCGGACTCGAGCACCGACGAAGACACCTGATCCGGTGGGGCAGACGCCCCGCTTTGAAATCAGGAAAACCCACCGGTTCGTCCGGTGGGTTTTTCTTTTTGCGCTGACACGCGACACAGTGCCGGGCTGAACCAGGTAGCATGGCGCCTCGCCAGATCCGGCTGCGGGGCCGTTGCGTTCCGCCTCAGCGCCGCCGGCGACGCACAACCGGGATCGTGCTGCGGCTGAGCTTGTAGCTGGCTTCCGGGTGCGGGGGGTGCCCGTCGGTGCGGTTCCAGAACGCGGGCCCACCAAGCCGCAACCACATCGGCAGCGTAAAGATGACACCTGCAATGAACCCGCCCGCATGCGCCCAGTATGCAACGCCGCCTGCTTCCGGGTCGGCCCCGACACCATTGAACAATTGCAGGGCAAACCAGACCCCCAGCATCAGCCAGGCCGGAACCGGGAAGACCTTGAAGATGATGACGATGATGATCAGAATGTCGATCTTTGCCTTGGGGAACAGCAACAGGTAACCGCCCATCACCCCCGCAATCGCGCCCGACGCCCCGACGGTTGGAATGACGGACATCGGGGATGCCATGACCTGGCACAGCCCGGCGGCAATGCCGGAAGCAAGGTAAAACAGGCCAAACCCGGCATGTCCCATTTCGTCTTCCAGATTATCGCCGAAGATCCACAGGAACAGCATGTTGCCCGCCAGGTGCATCCAGCCGGCATGCAGGAACATCGAGGTTATCAGACCGGGATAGCCGCTGCCCTCGGTGACGGCGCGGGGAAACAGCGCCCAGTTGTAATAGAATCGGCTGAGCGCTGCCGGGTCGTCATGCAGCGGATAGTTCACAAGGAAGATGGCGACATTCGCCGCCATCAAGATCCATGTGACATAGGGTGTGCGCCCAGAGGGGTTGTGATCTCGGATCGGAAACATGGGCACACGCTGGGCGAATGTCGCGGCGGGGTCAAGCGGCCCCGCCCAGAAGTGCGGCGTTTCCGCCCGCCGCCGTGGTATCGACGCAGATGTGACGCTCGCCCCGGACCCGTGCGGTGTCCGGCAATCCGCGCACCAGCGGCAGGATCGCCCCGGAACGGCGCGACAGCGCGATCTCATAGGCGTGGGCTGCCCCGACATCTCCCCACCAGATCACCGATGAAAACCCGTCCAGTGTTTCCAGTGTTTCGGGCTGCACCGGGCCGGTTGCCTCAACCGCACGGCCCCCCAGCGCCCGCACTGCCGCCGCCTGTTCACGCGCGGCGGCCTCGCCCGGCCCTAGGCACAGGACCGGCGGGCGGGCAAATGTGCTGAGACGGTTCGATTCGCCCGTCGGCCCCGGCAGGGTCACCGTATCAAGATCTGCGCCGGGCAGGGCGGTGGCGATCTTCTGCGCCAGCACATCGCTGGGCATCGGCCCGGCCCACCCGTCCGAGACTTGGCGTTCCTCGATCTTGGAAAACCGCGTCAGGTAAAGCGGGCCACCCGCCTTCGGCCCGGTGCCCGACAGCCCCTCGCCGCCAAACGGCTGGCTGCCGACAATGGCGCCGATCTGGTTGCGGTTGACATAGATGTTGCCCGCGTGGATGCGGTCCGACACGTGCTGGACCCGATCGTCGATCCGGGTTTGCAACCCGAAGGTCAGGCCATATCCGGTGGCGTTGATCGCGTCGATCACCGCGTCCAGTTCACCCGCCTTGAAGGTGGCGACATGCAGGACGGGGCCGAAGATCTCGCGTTCAAGATCCGCGATACCGTCGATGCGGATCAGGGTCGGGGCGATGAACGTGCCGGTCTGCGGGGTCGGAAGCTGGAACAGCACGCGGCCGTCGATCTCGGCTTGGGCGATATGGGCGGCGATCCCCTGCCGCGCCTCTTCGTCGATGACCGGGCCGCAATCGGTGGCCAGATGCCAGGGGTCGCCAACGGCGAACTCTTTCATCGCGCCTTTCAGCATGCGGATCAGCCCGTCGGCGATGTCTTCCTGGACATAGAGGCAGCGCAGCGCCGAACAGCGCTGGCCCGCCGACTGGAAGGCGCTTTCGACGATGGCGGTGACCGCCTGTTCCGGCAGGGCCGTCGAGTCGACGATCATCGCGTTCAGACCACCGGTCTCGGCAATCAGCGGCGCGCCGGGGGCGAGGTTTGTCGCCATGGCGCTGCGGATTTTCAGCGCGGTCTCGGTTGATCCGGTGAAGGCGACCCCATTGACGCGCGGGTCCGAAGTCAGCGCCGCACCCACAGCACCACCACCGGGCAGAAGTTGCAGCGCGCTGCGCGGAACGCCTGCTTCAATCAGCAGAGAAACCGCCTTATGCGCGATCAGGGGCGTCTGCTCGGCGGGTTTCGCAAGCACCGCGTTCCCCGCCGCCAGCGCCGCCGAGACCTGCCCGGTGAAAATCGCCAGCGGGAAGTTCCAAGGTGAGATACAGGTGAACACCCCGGCAGGCGGCGTCTGTGGCGCGTTGGCGGCGTAGTAACGCAGGAAGTCGACCGCCTCGCGTAGTTCGGCAACCGCGTCAGGCAACGATTTCCCGGCTTCGCGCGACAGAAGGGCGAAGAACTCGCCAAAGTTCTCCTCGTAAAGGTCGGCGGCCTTGTTCAGGATCGCGGCGCGGTCGACCGGGGCGGCTTCCCACGGGGTCGCATTGGACAGGGCGGTGGCGATGTCCTCGGCGCTGGCTTCGGCAACGGTGCCCGGGGTGTCGCCCGGTTGCGCGGGATTCAGGACCGGGAGCGGGGTGTTGGGCGCAGCCTTGCCAGCCAGAAGCGGCGTGGCTTGCCATTTGGCATGCTGGAACGGTGTGCGGGCGGCTTCGATCCGCTCAAGCGTCGGGATATCGCGCAGGTCGAACCCGGCTGAGTTCACCCTTTCAGGGCGGAACAGGTCGGGGCCGGTGGGGATGTTCATCCCGCCCTCGGCATCAAGCGCGTCGAACGGGTCGGCGGCCACGGCCTCGGCCGGGACCTCCTCGTCAACGATCTGGTTCACGAAGGACGAGTTCGCGCCGTTTTCCAACAACCGCCGCACCAGATAGGCCAACAGGTCGCGGTGGGCACCGACGGGGGCATAGATCCGGCAGCGCGTGCCACGGCCGGTCAGTACGATGTCATGCAGGCTTTCGCCCATCCCGTGCAGGCGCTGGAATTCAAACGAGTCGGTGTCGGTCGCCATCTCAAGCACGGCGGCGACAGTATGCGCGTTATGGGTGGCGAATTGCGGATAGATGCGGTCGGTCATGCCCAGAAGCTTGCGGGCATTGGCGATATAGCTGACATCGGTTGCGGTTTTTGAAGTGAAGACAGGGAAACCATCGACACCCAGAACCTGCGCATGTTTGATCTCGGTATCCCAATAGGCCCCCTTGACCAGTCGCACCATGATCCGACGGTCCAGCCGGGTTGCCAGTTCATAGAGATAGTCCAGCGTCACCCCGGCGCGTTTGCCATAGGCCTGCACCACCACGCCGAAACCGTCCCAGCCCGCCAGTGCCGGTTCGGACAGGACCGCCTCGATCACATCCATCGAGATCGACAGCCGGTCGGCTTCCTCGGCATCGACATTCAGCCCCATACCCGCCGATTTCGCCAGCAGCGCAAGCGAGCGCAGGCGCGGCACCAGTTCGTCCATGACGCGGGCCTTCTGCGCCACCTCATACCGCGGGTGCAGCGCCGACAGCTTGACCGAGATGCCGGGATTGCGGCGAATGTCCTCATGCGTGCAGGCATTGGCAATCGCGGTGATCGCGCGCGAATAGGCGAGGTGATAGCGCATCGCGTCCTCGTCTGTTTTCGCGGCCTCGCCCAGCATGTCGTAGGAATAGGTATAGCCTTTCTTCTCCATCCCCGCGGCGCGGTCCATCGCGGCGGTGATGGTTTCGCCCAGCACGAACTGACGGCCCATCTCTTTCATCGCGCGGCCAACGGCGGTGCGGATCACAGGCTCACCCAGCCGCCGCACGGCACCCCGCAAGGTTCCGATCAGGCCGGGTTCCTCGTCATCCAGCACCTTGCCGGTCAGCATCAGCGCCCATGTCGAGGCGTTCACAAGCGACGATGTCGAATGACCAAGGTGCTTGCCCCAGTCCGACGGAGCGATCTTGTCCTCGATCAGTGCGTCGATGGTTTCGGCATCCGGCACCCGCAAAAGCGCCTCGGCCAGACACATCAGCGCGACGCCTTCATCCGTGGAAAGCCCGTATTCGGCCAGAAATACCTCCATCAGGCCGGGGCGGGTCTGGGACCGGATCTGACGCACCAGCCCGGCGGCCTCGGTACTGATCCGCGCGCGGGATTCGGTGCTAAGGGCGGCCTCTGCGACCAGGCGCTGCACAAGCGCGGCCTCGTCTGTGTAGGTGGTGGTGTCGATCTGGCGTCGCGCGTCGGACATGGGGCTTTCTCCTGAAACCGGTTTGACCTATTATACCGGTCGCAATTCAGGCGGTTTTCCCGATATTTCCGGAATGACAGGTTGGATCGACTTAAAAACGGGTGTTTGGCCATGCAAAACGATCAGGTAGAGCTGGACCGGTTCGACCGCCGGATTCTGGACGTGCTGTCGCAGGATGGCCGGATCACCGTGACCGAACTGGCGCGACAGATCGGGCTGTCGAAAAGCCCGACACAGGCGCGGCTGAAACGGCTTGAGGACAGTGGAGTCATCACCGGCTATCGCGCGCTGCTTGATCCGATCCGGCTGGGTCTGGACCATGTCGCCTTTGTCGAGGTCAAATTGACCGACACACGCGAGAAGTCACTGGCCGAGTTCAACACGGCTGTGCGCAAGGTCGGCGAGATTGAGCAGGTGCATCTGATCGCCAGTCATTTCGACTATCTGTTGAAGGTGCGCTGCGCCTCGATGTCGGCCTACCGGCGGGTGCTGGGCGAGAAAATCTCGACCCTGCCGCATGTGACATCCACCTCGACCCATGTGGCGATGCAGGCGGTGAAAGAGACCGGTCTCGCGGATGTGACTTGATTTTGTGCCCTCCTGCGGCACCATCAGCACATGAGGATACTGTTTGCCATAGCGTTGATGACCTCTCCGGCACTGGCCGAGACATGTCCGCCCGCACCGGACCATGATGCGGCGATTGCGGATCTTATTGAACAGGTGCAGCAGGCCGAAACCGAAGCAGATGCGCGGCTGATCTCCAACCAGATGTGGGAATACTGGGCCGATGCGCCGGATGAAAGCGCGCAGGCGCTTCTGGATGCCGGGATGCAGCGGCGGGCGTCTTACGACCTGCTCAACGCAATTGAGTCTTTCGACAGGCTGATCGCCTATTGCCCGGAATATGCCGAGGGCTACAACCAGCGCGCTTTCGCCAATTTCATCCGTCAGGACTATGCCGCCGCGCTACCGGATCTGAACCGGGCAATCGAGCTTTCCCCGACCCATATCGCCGCCATCGCGGGGCGGGCGATGACCTATATGGTGCTGGGACAGGATGCCAAGGCGCAGGACGACCTTGCACGCGCGCTTGAGTTGAACCCCTGGCTGCCAGAGCGCCGTTTCCTGTCGTCCCCGCGCACGCTGGTCCCGATGGGCAAAGACCTGTGACGCAATCCGCTTTACACCGGACCCTATCTGACTAAAGTCGCGCCCGTTGGCCCGCGTGGTGGAATGGTAGACACAGGAGACTTAAAATCTCCAGGCCGTATGGCCGTGCCGGTTCGAGCCCGGCCGCGGGTACCAACGACCGATTTTTTGCCGCGATTTTTGCCATTTGGTGCAGTCGCATGTTACCTGTGCCGCGTCTTTTCTTGGTCCTGGGCACCAAATACACGTGACCGCACACCTTTCTCGCCGGTATTCACGGCAACCAGCGCCCCTTCCTGGGGATGTTCCTGCAGGTGGTTGGCGCTCATCGTGAAGCGGGCGGATGTGACGAACAGGCGGTCCAGATCGGGGCCGCCGAACGTGCAGCTTGTCGGCCAGTTCACCGGCAGATCGACCTCGGACAGGATTGCGCCGTCCGGGGTGAACTGCAACAGGCTGGCCCCGCCAACAACACGGCAATTCCAGACAGTCCCGGCGGCGTCTTGGGTCGAGCCGTCGGGCAACCCCCTTTCATGCCCGTCAATCAGGATGTGGCGGTCGGACAGCGACCCGTCCTGTGCGTCGACTGCAAATGAAAAGATCTGATTGGTCAGCGTGTCGGCGGTGATCAGGCGGTTGTCGCTCCAGATCAGCGTATTGGTGATTCCAAAATCGCGGTCCGAGATGCGCTGCAACGCTCCGTCCGCCAGCACCCGGTAGAGTGCGCCGCACGACGCGGTCATGTCCTTGGGCGACCCGTCCGGGTTCAGGTTGTTCTGCATTGTCCCGACCCAGAACGCGCCATCCGGCCCGACCACGCCTTCGTTCAGCCGGTTGTCAGGCAGATCGGGTTCGACCCGCGCCAGAATGTGGAACGCCCCGCCGGGGTGCCAGCGTACAACATCGCGGGAAAGTCCGACCACGAAGCCGCCATCTTCCGCCAGTCCGATCGAGGTAACGAAATCCGGTGTGGGCCAGGTTTCATGTCCGCCGCCATCCACGTCGCAGGCATGGATTTGCCGCCCCACGATGTCGACCCAGAACAGCCGGTCGCGGCGAAAATCCCAGATGATGCTTTCACCCACGACATTTTCGGCCGCCAGGACAATCTTGGTTTCATGACGCATTTTCCATCCTCCAGACAAAATTGTTGACAGATAGGTAAATGCGAATCTATATCCAGATCAACAAAAACCTGTATGATAGGTTTGATGAAAGAGAACAGGAAGGTTGCCATGCAGCAGGGTGCAACGCAGACCAGGGGAAATGTCGGGCTTGTGGGCGAGGCAATCAGCGCCATCACCGCGCATATCCGCGAGAATGAGCTTGCCCCAGGGGACAGGCTGCCATCCGAAAGCGTGTTTTCGCGCGACCTATCGGTCAGCAGGACCGTGATCCGGGAGGCCTTCAAAAGCCTTGCCGCGATGCGTCTGATCGAAGTTCAGACTGGCAAGCGTGCCACCGTTGCGCGTCTGGATCACACGTCGCTGTCGCCATTGATCGAACATGGCGTGTCGACGGAACAGATCTCGATCCTTCAGGTCTATGAGGTGCGCCGCACTATCGAAACCCGCACCGCGACATTGGCCGCGCTGCACCGGACCGAGGCGCAGGCGCGCGAGATTTCGGGGCTGGCGCAGACCATGCAGGACAGCTTTTCCGCGCCGGACGCGATGATGGATGCCGATATCGCCTTTCACCTCGCCATTGCCCGCGCGTCCAAAAACCCGATCTATTCGCTGATCGTGGGCGCGTTCGAGGGGGTGACCCGTCAGACCTGGCCGGTTGGCTGGAAAAGCCGCAACCGCGAGGCCGATCAGCGCCACATGCTGGACATCCACAGTGACCTTGCCGCGGCCATCGCCGCAGGCAACCCCGAGCAGGCGGCCGAACTGATGGCCCTGCATTTTGACGCAAGCGTGCGGGCTTTGCTCGCCGCTGGAATCTCGTGAAAGCAAGCGAACAGATGAAAATAACCAAGCTGGAAACCATCCGCATAAAAGAGCGCCCGAACCTGTTGTGGGTGCAGGTGCATACGGACGAGGGGCTTATCGGTCTGGGCGAGACCTTTTTTGTCGCAGAAACCGTTGAAACCTATGTCCATGAGTATGTCGCCCCGCGCGTCATCGGGCGTGATCCGCTGCAGATCGACCTTCTGGCGAACGAGTTGAATGGGTATCTGGGGTTTCGGTCCTCGGGCGCAGAGGTGCGTGGCAATTCGGCCTTCGACATCGCGCTGTGGGACCTGTTCGGCAAGGCGACCGGGCAACCCATCGCGCAGCTTCTGGGTGGGTTCAGCCGCCAGCAAATCCGCACTTACAACACCTGTGCGGGCACCGAATACATCAAGCAGTCGACAGGCCAGCAATCGGACAACTATGGCCTGGCCGCGGGCACTGATTTTGACGATCTGAACGGATTTCTGCACCGCGCGGATGAGCTGGCGCTGTCTTTGTATGAAGAGGGCATCACGGCCATGAAAATCTGGCCCTTCGACATGGCGGCCGAGAAATCGCGTGGTCAGTACATCTCGGGGCCGGATCTGGATAAGGCGTTGCAGCCATTCCAGAAAATCCGCGACGCGCTGGGCAACAAGATGGACATCATGGTCGAGTTCCATTCGATGTGGCAACTTTTGCCGGCCATGCAGATCGCCCGCGAATTGCAGCCCTACAAGACCTTCTGGCACGAAGACCCGATAAAGATGGACAGCCTGTCGAGCCTGAAACGTTATGCCGAGGTCAGCCACGCCCCGATTTCCGCGTCCGAAACCCTTGGCACCCGCTGGGCGTTCCGGGACTTGCTGGAAACCGGCGCCGCGGGGGTGGTGATGCTGGATATCTCGTGGTGCGGCGGCCTCAGCGAGGCGCGCAAGATCGCGGCCATGGCCGAGGCGTGGCATCTGCCCATCGCGCCGCATGACTGCACCGGGCCTGTGGTCCTTGGGGCCTCGACCCACCTGTCGCTGAACGCGCCAAACGCCTTGGTGCAGGAAAGCGTGCGCGCTTTCTACAAGACCTGGTACCGCGATCTTGTCACCGCGCTGCCCACCGTCACCAACGGCATGATCACCGTTCCGCCGGGCCCCGGTCTTGGCATGGAACTGAACCCCGAGCTGGGCAGGGCGTTTACCGTCCTCAGCCGGGAAACAACCGCGTCCGACATCTGACGCAATACTCAGGGAGGAGAGTAACCGATGAGGAAACTACTAGGTGCAACTGCACTGGCTGCCGCGCTTGCCGCGGGACCGGTGGTCGCGGAGGGGCCGATGAACATCGTGTTCACGCACCATTCATCCGCATCAAACCCGTTCTGGCAGGCGGTGAAAAAGGGCTTTGACGACGCCTGTGCCAAGATCGAGGCAAATTGCCAGATGATCTTTACCCAGACCGAGGGCGCGATTGACCAGCAAGCGGCCAACATGATGGCGGCGCTGGCTGGCAACCCCGACGCGCTTCTGACCTCGATCGTGGACAACAACGCCTTTGACGACATCCTCCAGCGCGCGGTGGACAATGGCGTGATCACCATGGCGGTGAACGTCGATGATACCGAAGGCGCCGACGGCAACCCGCGCGCCGCCTTTGTCGGACAGGGCTTCGTCCCCGCCGGGTATTCGCTGGGCAAGAAAATGTCCGAGTTTTTCCCGGCCGAAGGCCCGATCAAGGCCGTTGTCGGTATCTCGGCCCCAGGCCAGAACTGGTCGGAACAGCGTGGCGCGGGTGTCATGCAGTTTCTGGAAGAGTTCAAGGCCGCCAATCCCGACCGCGAGGTCGACATCGTGCGCCTCGATACCGGGACCGATGGGGCTGTCGTGGCTGAACGTGTCGGAGCCTACCTGAACGCAAACCCCGACACGACCGCTTACTTCGATACAGGCCTCTGGCATGCCTACGTCGCTCAAGTCCTGGCAGACCGCGGCGTAGAACCTGGCAAAGTCCTGATGGGCGGTTTTGACATCGTAGCCGAAGTGCTTCAGCAAATGGAAGCGGGATACATTCAGGTTCAGGTCGATCAGCAACCTTACATGCAGGGCTTCATCCCCGTCATGCAGGCTTATCTGGCCCATACCGTGCAATTGTCGCCCACCGATGTGGACACCGGACAGGGCATCGTTCTGGCCGAAGACGTCCCCGCGCTGTGGGATCTGGCCAAGCAGGGTCTGCGCTAATCAGATCGGCTGGGGCCGTCGCCGACCACTTCCCCGGCGACGGCCTCGGAATCGCTTCTCCGAAGGACTGAATCCCGACATGAAACGTTTCATGAAAATCTATCTGGAGAAACCAGAGCTGGCCGGCGTGGCCTTCCTGGTGATCCTGACCATCGTTTTCCAGGCGCGCTCGGGCGGCGTGTTCCTGAGTGCGGCCAACCTGCAAGGTATCCTTGGCCTTCTGCCCGAAGTGGCGCTTGTCGCCGTTGGCGTGACCCTGTTGATGATCTGTGGCGAATTCGACCTGTCCGTGGGATCGGTCTTTGCCCTGACCCCGATGTCGATGGCCGTGATGCTGGAAGCCGGCTGGCCATTTCTGCCCGCCTTTGCGCTTGGCCTCTGCGTGGCGCTTCTGGTCGGGTTCATCAATGGCGTGCTGACCGTGAAGTTCGCCATCCCCAGCTTTATCACCACGCTGGGCATGCTGTTCGTCGCCCGCTCGGTGACGGTTGTGATCTCTGGCGGGTTCCCGCCCTTGCTGCCGAACGGCGCCTTTCCGAAATGGCTGTTCGTGGCCTATGTCGGCCCCGGAGACATGTTCCGCATGTCGTTCCTCTGGTTTGTCGCCATCGCCGTGCTTGTCACGCTTTTGCTGTCGCGCACCAATTTCGGAAACTGGGTCCGCGCCACGGGTGGTTTCCTGCCTGCCGCGCAGTCGATGGGCATTCCCACGAAGCGGGTAAAAGTCGCCTGTTTCATGCTGTGTTCGCTTCTGGCCGGTCTTGCCGGGTCGCTTCAGGTCATGCGGCTTGGCGCGCCGCTGCCGTCGATCGGCGAAGGGCTTGAGCTTCAGGCCGTCGCCGCCGCCGTGATTGGTGGCACCGCGCTGACCGGCGGGATTGGCACCATCCTTGGCGGCATCATCGGTGCCACCCTGATCCGGGTGATCGACAACGGGCTGGTTCTGTCCCAGGTCGATGCCAACTGGTTCAAGATGGCGCTGGGCGCGCTGACCGTCTTTGCCGTGATTTTGAACGCATGGCTGCGCAAAACTGCAAAATCCATCAAGGTGGAGACAGGCAAATGACCAGTGAACCGATCATTCAGGTCAGGAACCTGCACAAGTGGTACTCGGGCGTTCACGCGCTGAAAGGGGTCACGCTGGATTTTCACCGAAACGAAACTGTCGGCCTCGTCGGGGACAACGGCGCCGGGAAGTCCACGCTGATCAACATCCTGTCCGGCACGCAGGCGCCGACCGAGGGTGAGATTTTCTTCGAAGGCAGGAAGGTCTCGTTCAAGGGGCCGGCGGACGCGATGGAGGCGGGGATCGAGACCATTTATCAATACAACTCGATGGTCCCGACCATGTCGATCGCCCGCAACATGTTCATCGGCCGCGAGCCATTGAAATGGTCCATCGGCGGGGTCGGTATCCTCGATACAAAGAAGATGGCCGAGGAATCGGTGCAGGCAATTGCCGATGTGGACCTGCATCTGCGCTCGCCGGATGCGTTAGTCGGCGAATTGTCCGGTGGTCAGCGACAGGGCGTCGCCATTGCCCGTGCGATGCATTTCAAGTCCAAGGTGATGATCCTTGACGAGCCGACGAACCACCTTGCGGTCAAGGAGACCCAGAAGGTGCTGGGTTTCGTCAAGTCACTGAAGGAACTGGGTATTCCCGGCATCTTCATCAGCCACAACATCCACCATGTCTTTGAGTGCTGTGACCGTATGGTGGCCATGGCACGGGGCGAGGTGGTTCTGGACAAGCGGGTCGAGGACACGTCGATGGACGAAATCCTGGACGTGCTGTGAGGAGGGACACGATGTCACGACACAAAGGACGCAAGGTGCTGCTGACCGGGGGGCTTGGGTCCCTCGGTCGGGCGCAGGCCGAAAAACTGATCGCCGACGGCGCGCAGGTCACCGTGCTCGAACACCCCAGCGTCGAAAACGGTCCGGCGCGGGCGACGGAACTGGGGGCAGCCTTTCTCCCCTGCGACCTGAACGACCTGGACAGCGCCAGCGCCACGGTGCGCAGCGTTGCCGAACAGACCGGCGGTTTCGACATCCTCATCAACAACGCCGCGCTGATTATCAACCGGCCCTATGATGCCTTTACACTCACGGAATACGAAGACCAGATCCGCGTGAACTCGTCGGCAGCCTTTGCGCTGACGGCGGTTTGCGCGGACCATATGAAGGCGCAAGGTTGGGGCAGGGTGATCAATTTCACCTCGGTCACTCTGAAGGGCATCCTTGACGGCTATGTGCCGTATGTCGCGTCCAAGGGCGCGTTGCTTGGACTGACGGTGACGTTGGCGCGCGAGCTGGGCGCGCATGGCATCACGGTGAACGGCGTTGCGCCCGGCGCCGTTGTCAGCGAGGCCGAGGCGCGTGTCTTTGCGGACAAGGCGCAGGAATATTCCGACTGGGTGCTGGAACAGCAATGCCTCAAGACGCGGATCGAACCGGCGGATATCGCCGATCTGGTGTCGTTCCTTGTCTCGGATGAGGCCCGTGTGATTACCGGACAGAATATTGGCATAGACGGGGGCTGGCAGGGTGGTCGCGCTCCTGGAACTTGAGGACCGCCGCACGCGGGTGACGATCGCCCCCGACCTTGGGGGCGGCGTTGCGGGCATGTGGGCCAAAACCGATGCGGGTGACGTGCCGGTGTTGCGGCCACTTGCAGGTGACCGCCCCTTCGACCTTGCCTCGAACGTGCTGGTGCCGTTTTCCAACCGCATCGGCGGTGCCGGGTTTGTGTTCGAAGGGCAGCACTTCGATGTGCCGCCGAACCTCGATGGGGAAGGGTTGCCGATCCACGGCGACGGTTTTCAGCGCCGGTGGCAGGTTGAGGTCTCGGACCCCAGCAGAGTCGTGCTGAGGTTGGACGATGGCGCGATCGGGCCATGGCACTATTCCGCCCGGCTTGTCTATTCGCTGAAGAACGGGGCATTCGGGACGCAGCTTGAGATCACGAATACCGGCCCGCGCCTGCCGTTTGGTGGTGGTTTCCATCCGTGGCTGCCGCGTTTTGCGGATACCAAGCTTTGGTTCCACGCCGAAACGGTCTGGCTTCAGGATGATCGCTTCCTGCCAAGCGACGAGGTGGCCGCCTCGGGTGACTGGGACTACTTGACACCGCGTGCATTGCCCGAAGGGTTGGTCAACAATGCGTTTTGCAATTGGATCGGCCCGGCCACGGTCCTGCAGCCGACGCTTGGGATCGCCGTCACGATTGTTTCGCCGATGGATGTCGCAATCGTCTATTCGCCATCGGCCTCGGCGGACTTCTTCTGTTTCGAACCGGTCAGTCACGCCGTCGATGCCCATAACATGCCGGGACAGCCAGGACTGATCGCACTGGACAGGGGCGCGACCGTGGCGTTGTCGATGTCCATTGACTGGCAAGGGTTGCAGCAATGAAGGAATGCTGGCGCTGGTTCGGTCCTCTGGATCAAATCCCGCTTGCCGAGGTTGCCCAGACCGGGGCGTCGGGGGTCGTCACGGCGCTGCATGACATCCCCTATGGCGAGGTCTGGTCCGTTCAGGACATCGAAACCCGGAAAACGCAGATCGAAGGCAACAGGTCGCTTGGGTTGACATGGAGCGTGGTCGAAAGCCTGCCCGTTCACGACGACATCAAACGTGGCGAGGGCGACCTTGCCCGATTGTTTGCCAACTATCGGCAATCACTGGCCAATCTCGCGGAATGTGGGGTCAGGACGGTGTGCTACAACTTCATGCCGGTGATCGACTGGTTGCGCACGGATCATGCCGCCCCGGTGCGCGGCGGCGGGCGCGCGCTTGTGTTCTGCGAACCGGTGATGGCCGGGTTCGAAATCGGCATCCTTGGCCGTCACGCCGCATACGAGGACTATGCGCCAGAGGTCATCGACGCGGGACTTTCGTGGGTCGAAACCGCCTCGGACGACCAGAAATCGACCCTTCTGGCCTGTCTGATGGCGGGGTTGCCGGGGGCATATGACAGGTATTCCGTCGAGGCGCTGAAGGCAGAGCTGGCGCGTTATGCCGGGTTCACCCGCGATGATTTGCGGGCCAGCTTCGCGCGGTTTCTGGCCGAAGTTGTGCCAACCGCCGACGACCTTGGTATCGCGCTTTGTGTTCACCCGGATGACCCGCCGCGCCCGGTGTTCGGATTGCCGCGCGTCGTCTCGACCGCAGAGGACATAGACTGGATTCTGGCGCAGCAGGACGCTTGGGCCAACGGGCTGACCTTCTGTTCCGGCGCGCTGGGCGCACGGCAAGGCAATGACCTGACCGACATGGCGCAGCGTTTCGCCGCCCGCACGCATTTCCTGCATCTGAGGAATGTCACCAAGTCGCCCGACGGCTCGTTCCATGAGGCGGATCATTTCGGCGGTGATGCCGACATGGTTTCCATCTTGCGGGTCTGGCTTGCGGAAGAGGCGCGGAGGCGTGGCGAAGGGCGCGCCGATTGGCAGCTTCCCTTCCGCCCCGATCACGGTCACGAACTGGGGCCGGACCTGTCGCGTCAGGCCCACCCCGGCTACCCCTATGTGGGGCGTTTGCGCGGGTTGGCTGAACTGCGTGGCGCAATTGCGGCACTGACCGGGTCAGCGCCACGGTAGACGGCGGCGGGTCCGCGCGTGCTTTCGTCAGATATGCAGCGCCCGTCCCAGCCCCTTCAGCGCCGCTTCCTGCACGGTTTCGCCAAGCGTTGGATGGGCGTGGATGGTTTCGGCGATATCGGTGACGGTTGCCGCCATCTCGAGCGCCAGCGCAAACTCGCCCGCCATCTCGGACACGCCGACACCAACGGCCTGAATACCGGTCACAAGCTCTGTTGTTTTGTCAAAGACGACCCGGACAAAGCCATCGTCCCGCCCCAGTGTCATGGCCCGGCCATTGCCCGCGAAGGGGAACATGGCAACCGCCTGGTTCGTGCTGCCATCCGGCAGGCTGCCGACGGTGACGATCTCTGGGTCGGTGAAACACACGGCCGGAATCGCCCGCTTGTCCCAGCTGCGGGACTCGCCCGCGATAACCTCGGCGACCAGCGTGCCCTGCGCCATCGCACGATGCGCCAGCATCGGGTCTCCGGTAACATCGCCGATCGCGTAGACACCCTGCATCGAGGTGCGGCATTGCGCGTCGACATCCACGAACCGGCCCGTCATGGTCAGACCCAGACCCTCAAGCCCGAACCCGTCGGTGACAGGCGCACGGCCTACGGTGACAAGGTTCTTGTCGGATGGAATCGCGGTCTGCCCCTCGGCGGTCGTTACGGTCAGGACACCGTCTGAATGACCATCGGCCCGCGCGTCGGCCAGAACGGTGACCCCCAGATGTTCTAGGCGTTTCAGAACGGGGCGTGTCAGGTCGGCATCATATTGCGGCAGGATCCGCGACGCGGCCTCCACCACAGTGACCTTGGCGCCGAGCTTGGCCATTGCGGTGCCGATTTCCAGACCGATGTATCCACCCCCGACGATGCTCAGGCGGCCCGGAACGCGGGTCAGGGACAAGGCCTCGGTTGACGACAGGATGTCGCCGCCGAAAGGCAGGGTGGGAATGGCCTGCGGGCGTGATCCCGTGGCAATCACGATGTTCTCGGCCGAGATGCGCACCGGTCCGTCAGGGCTGTCCACATCCACGGTCTTGCCGTCGATCAGGTTTGCGCGCCCATACACGGTGCGCACCTTCGCCTTTTTCAACAGACCGCCCACTCCGCCGGTCAGTCGTTTTACGATGCCGTCCTTCCACGCCATTGTCTGGCCCAAGTCGATCTCGGGCGCGGATGCGGTGATCCCAAGGTCGTTTGGCGCGGCAAACCGGGTCGCGATGTGGAATTCTTCGGCGGCATGGATCAGCGCCTTCGAGGGGATGCAGCCCACGTTCAGACAGGTGCCGCCGGGGGTCTTTTCCTCGACAACAATCGTGTCCAACCCCAGTTGACCGGCGCGGATGGCGCAGACATAGCCACCGGGTCCGGCGCCAATGACCAGCACCTTGCAGGTTTCGCGTTTCATCATTCGCTCTCCATGAAGATCATTGCCGGGTTTTCCAGAAGCTTCTTCATCAGCGCGACAAAGCTTGCGGCGTCCCAGCCATCCACAACCCTGTGATCGAAGCTGGCCGAGATGTTCATCATCTTGCGCGGCACGAATTGCTGCCCGTCCCACATTGGCCGGACAGACATCTTGTTCACGCCAAGAATGGCAACCTCGGGGTGGTTGATGATCGGCGTCGTGGCCAGAGCGCCAAGTGGTCCCAGAGAGGTGATGGTGATCGTCGATCCCGTCAACTCGTGCCGGGTGGCCTTGCCCGTGCGGGCGGCATCGGCAAGGCGGGCGATTTCCGCCGCGGCCGCGAAGGGGCCAAGCGCCTCGGCGTGACGCAGGACCGGCACGATCAGGCCATTGTCGGTCATCGTCGCAATGCCGATATGCACCGGGTTCGAGCGATGCACGACACCGGCGTCATCGTCGAAATGCGCGTTCATCTCGGGGTGGGTCTGGACAGCCCTCGCAAGCGCGGCCGCGATGAAAGGCAGCATTGTCAGCTTGGGCTTGTCGCCCTTGTCGGCATTCATCGCCGCGCGCAGGTCTTCAACTGCGGTGACGTCGATTTCCTCGATCACGGTGATATGCGGGATGCGGGTATTGGCCAGCGACATCCGGTCGGAAATCTTGCGGCGCAGGCCGATCACGCGGATATCCTCGCCACCTTCGCGCCTGCGGCTTGCGGGACCCTGAGGCGCGGCGCCGGGGCCGCGTTCAAAGACGGCATCAAGGTCGTCATGGCTGATCCGGCCCGCCGGCCCGGTGCCGGCAACCTGCCTGAGGTCGATCCCCCCGTCGCGGGCACGTTTGCGCACGGAAGGAGAGGCCAGCGGCTGGCCGCCTTCGGCGCGCGGCGCGCGGGCGGAGCCGACAGAGCCGACAGACCCGACAGCTTGCGTGGCCGCACCGGATTTCGCGGGCGCGGGTTTCGTCGCTTCCACAGGCTGAACGGACGGGGCGGGGGCGGGTTCAGGGGCAGGGGGCTCTGCCTCTTGCGCGGGCGCGGCCGTGTTGCCCTCGCCGTCGTGTTCGATGGTCAGCAAGGTCGATCCGACAGCGACGGTTTCACCAACCTCAGCGCCAAGTTCGACGACCGTGCCGGTGAAAAGCGACGGGATCTCGACCGTCGCCTTGTCGGTCATGACGGCGGCCAGAACGTCATCTTCCCGGACCGTGTCGCCCGGTTTCACCTGCCATTCCACAAGTTCAACCTGTGCGACACCTTCTCCGACGTCGGGGATGCGGATTTCGCTGATCGCCATATCAGTCCTCCATTGCGCTGGTCAGCGCGCGCGCAATCCGGGCGCTGCTTGGAAAATAGTCCCACTCCTGGGCGTGGGGATAAGGGGCGTCCCATCCCGTCACCCGCTGGATCGGGGACCGTAGGTGCCAGAAACAGGCCTCTTGCACCTCGGCCATCAGCTCGGCGCCGAAGCCGCTGGTTCGGGTCGCCTCGTGGACGACGACACAGCGGCCGGTCTTCTCGACCGACGCGACGATGGTTTCAAGGTCAAGCGGCAGCAGCGTGCGCAGGTCGATGATCTCGGCGTCGACGCCGGCTTCTTTGACCGCCGCCTCGGTGACATAGACCATCGTGCCATAGGTCAGAACGGTGACATCCGCCCCGGACCGACGGATCGCGGCCTTGCCCAGCGGCACGGTGTAATGCCCCTCGGGAACCTCGCTGTCGGCGTGATCGGACCAGGGCACCGACTTGCCCGAGTGGTCGCCGTAGAACGGGCCGTTATAGATCCGCTTGGGTTCCATGAAGATCACCGGGTCGGGGTCTTCGATCGCGGCGATCAGAAGCCCCTTGGCGTCATGGGGCGTCGACGGGATCACGACCTTCAGACCGGCGACATGGGTAAACAGCGCCTCGGGGCTCTGGCTGTGGGTCTGGCCACCAAAGATCCCGCCGCCGGTCGGCATGCGCACCACAAGCGGACACGAAAACTGGCCGTTCGAGCGGTGCCGCAACCGGGCCGCTTCCTGGGTGATCTGGTCATAGGCGGGGAACACGTAGTCCGCGAATTGAATCTCGACACAGGGTTTCATGCCCTGCGCCGCCATACCCACGGCAAGCCCCACGATGGCGCTTTCATTGATCGGCGTATCGAACAAGCGTTCCTCGCCGTATTTGGCCTGCAACCCGGCAGTGCAGCGGAACACGCCGCCGAAATAGCCTACGTCCTCGCCGAAGATAATGACGTTCGGGTCGGTGTTCAGCGCGACATCCATCGCGCTGCGCAGCGCTTCGATCATGGTCATGCGCGTCATGTCAGTATCCCATTTCCTGGCGTTGGCGGCGCAGATGCTCGGGCAGGTCGGCATAGACGCCACGGAAGATTTCGGCGGGCGAAATCGGCTTTGGATTGACGAAGGTGCCATGCGCCTCGACCCGCTTCTGGACTTCGGAAACCTTGTCCAGAAGCTCGGCTTCGGCCTGGGTGTGGCGCGCATCGTTCCAGTCGCCGCGCGCGATCATATGCGCCTTCAGGCGCGCGACCGGGTCGCCAAGCGGCCATGCGTCGGCTTCGTTTCGTGCGCGATAGGCCGACGGGTCATCCGAGGTCGAATGCGCCGCAGCGCGATAGGTGAACCACTCGATCAGTGTCGGGCCATACCCGGCGCGCGCCCGCTCAATCGCCCAACGCGATACCGCCAGCACCGCAAGATAGTCGTTGCCATCCACCCGCAATGCCGGAATGCCATAGCCAAGCGCCCGCGCCGCATAGGTTTCGCTTTTGCCGGCGGCGACGCCTGTATAGGTCGAGATCGCCCATTGATTGTTCACGACGTTCAAAACCACCGGCGGCTGGTAGACAGAGGCCGACAGAAGCGCACTGTGAAAATCGTTCGACGCGGTGGCGCCGTCACCGATCCAGCCCGCCGCGATCTTGCCATCTCCCCGCAGCGCACAGGCCATGGCCCAGCCAACCGCCTGCACATATTGCGTGCCAAGGTTGCCCGAGATCGAAAAGAAGCCATAGTCCCGCGCCGAATGCATGATCGGCAGTTGCCGTCCCTGAAGCGGATCAAGCTCGTTCGAATAGAGCTGCCCCATCAGCGATTCAAGCGGATAGTCCGCCGCAACCAGCAGGGTTTGCTGCCGGTAGGTCGGGAAGTTCATGTCGCCCTGTTCCAGCTGGCGCTGAAACCCGCAGCCAATGGCCTCTTCCCCGGTGCATTGCAGGTAGAACGATGTTTTCCCCTGGCGCTGCGCATTCTGAAGCCGCTTGTCGATCGCGCGCATTTTCAGCATGTCGCGCAGACCCAGCTGCAACGTCTCGGCGGGAATATCCCCAAGGTAATCGGCCCAGGGACCAACTGCCTGGTTGTCGTCGTCCAGAACCCGGATCAGACCTACGGCGAAGGGCCAGCAGTCCTTGGCGGTGATGTCGACGGGCGGCACCGGCAGGCTGCCGGCCTCGGGGATGACGATGCCCGAAAAGTCAGGGGCCTGGTCGGGGCGTGACGGCGGGTGCGGAAAGCTCAGCTTGGCGTCAGTCATTGCGCATATTCCCGATTGCGGCGACCCGTTTGCGGCGGCCGGTGCCGGTGCCGGTGCCGGTGCCAGTGCCAGTGCCAGTGCCGGTGCCGGTGCTGGTCGTAGGGGTCGCGGTTTCTGTTTCCGGTTTCATCAGCTGCGCCCCGCAAGAAGGGCGCGCGAGATATTGATGCGCTGCACGTCCGACGTGCCTTCGTAGATTTGGCAGACGCGCACGTCGCGATAGATTTTTTCCACGGGAAAATCAGCAAGGTAGCCATAGCCACCCAAGGTTTGAATCGCATCGGACACAACCCGTTCGGCCATCTGGCTGGCAAAGAGCTTGGCGATCGAGGCCTCGCGCAGGCAGGGGGCGCCGCTGTCTTTCAGCCGTGCCGCGCTGAGAACCAGCTGGCGGGCGGCCTCGACCTGCATGTCCATGTCGGCCAGCCGAAAGGCCACGGCCTGATGCTGGGCAATCGGCTTGCCAAAGGCGACACGGTCCTGCGCATAGGCCACCGCCGCATCCAGCGCGGCCTGCGCCATGCCTACGGATTGAGACGCGATCCCGATGCGCCCGGTTTCAAGCGACGACAACGCAATCGCCAGCCCCTGGCCTTCTTCGCCGATGCGATTGAACGCAGGGACTTCAAGGTTGTCAAAACTCAGGGTGCAGGTGTCGGATGCCTTCTGACCCAGTTTCTTCTCGGGTGCGCCAACCGAAAACCCGGGTGTGCCCGGTTCGATGTAAAAGGCGCTGATGCCTTTCTTGCCCGCATTGTGGTCGGTGACGGCAAAGGCAATCACACCGCCTGCAATCTGCGCCGAGGTGATGAACTGCTTGGACCCGTTCAACACGTATCCGGTATCGGTGCGCGTCGCGCTGCATGTTATCGCGGCGGCGTCGCTGCCGGTGTGGGGTTCGGTCAGGGCAAATGCCCCGATGAACGCGCCGGCGGCGGCGGGCGTCAGCCAACGCTCTTGTTGCGCGTCCGAGGCAAAACGGCTGAGGATTGCGCAGAAGGGTGCGTTATGCACCGACATCATGGTCGACACGGCACCATCCCCGGCGGCAATTTCCATCAGCGCCAGCGCATAGGAAACATAATCGGCACCAATGCCACCCTGGTCCTCGGGCACGGTCATCCCGAGGAACCCCAGCTCGGCCATTTCCCGGATCAACGCGTCCTCGATCCGCCCCGCCGCTTCGCGGGTCAGTGCGCCCGGGGCAACGCGATCGCGTGCAAAGTCGCGGGCAGTTTTCTGGATCAGGGATTGTTCCTCGGTCAGGATGCCGGTCATGTCAGGGCCTTTCGATTGCAATTGAGAGCGCCTCGCCGCCGCCGATGCAGATCGACGCGATGCCGCGTTTCAGCCCGCGGGTTTCAAGGGCGTGCAGAAGTGTCACAACGATACGCGCGCCGGATGCGCCGATCGGGTGACCAAGCGCGCAGGCGCCGCCGTTCACGTTTACGCGGTCCTCGGGGATGTCGAGGTCGCGCATGAACGCCATCGCTACCACTGCAAAGGCCTCGTTGACCTCCCAGAGATCGACGTCCGATGCCGACCAGTTCAACTTGTCCAGCAGTTTGCGCGTGGCAAACACAGGGGCGGTGGTGAACAGGGACGGGGCCTGAGCATGCGCCGCAGTTCCGGCAATCCAGGCGCGGGCGGTCAGGCCGTCAGCCTCGACTTTGTCGCGCGAGGCAAGCACCAGCGCGGCGGCGCCATCGGAAATCGACGACGAACTGGCCGCCGTGACGGTGCCATCGGCCCGGAACGCGGGGCGCAGTTGCGGAATGCGGTCGCGGTCGGCAAGGCCGGGTTGTTCGTCGCGCTCGATCACGCTTTCGCCCTTGCGGGTCTTGAGCCGGACAGGGGCGATTTCGGCGTCGAACCATCCGGCTTCCTGTGCCGCCAGCGCGCGTTCTAGCGAGCGGATGGCAAAACCATCCTGTTCCTGCCGCGTGAACCCGTATGTGTCGGCGCAGTTTTCCGCGAACTGCCCCATCAGCGCGCCGGGCTCATAGGCATCTTCCAGCCCGTCATGGAACATGTGGTCGACAATGGTGCCGTGCCCCAGACGTTTGCCGGATCGCGACGTCGGCACGAAATGCGGCGCGTTGGTCATGCTCTCCATGCCGCCGGCCAGGATGACGTCCGCGTCCCCCGCACCAATGCGGACCGCGCCGTCGATGATCGCCTTCATGCCAGAGCCGCACACTTTGCTGACCGTGGTCGCCGGGACCGACTGCGGAAGCCCCGCCTTCAAAACGGCCTGCCGCGCCGGGGCCTGACCGACACCTGCGGGCAGCACCAGGCCAATCGCGGCTTCGTCAATCGTCTCTGGCTTGATGGCGGCATCCGAGACCGCCGCTGCAATCGCGCTGGCGGCAATCTCCGGGGCCGAGGCCGCACCCATTGCGCCTTGAAACGCGGTGATCGGCGTCCGCCGCGCCGAAAGGATCGCTACTTGTTTCACGTCGGGGGTCCTTTTCACCATTCCGCCTGCACGATACCCCTAATGCTCGGCATATTTTTGTCTGAGTATTTGCTGGTGGACACAAAGTGTGCATGAATGATGCCGTAAATCTGCAAAAGGAGCTTTTCGCATGCTTGATCTGGATGAGGTGGACAAGGCGATTCTGCGGGCAATGCAGAGCGACGGCAGCCTGTCGGTTACTGAAATAGGAGAGCGGGTCGGGTTGTCGCAATCGCCCTGTTCCCGAAGGATCGCCCAGCTTCAGAAAAAAGGCGTCATCACGGGACGGCGGGTCATGCTGAATGCCCGCGAGCTGGGCTTCCAGACCATGGTGATCGTCAGGATCAGGCTGCATAGCCACGAAAAGAAAACGTTGGAAGATTTCCAGAAGGCGGTTCGTGCCATCCCGGAAATCCAGATTGCCCTTTTGGTGCTTGGCGACTTTGATTTCTATCTGCGGATCGTCGTCCGCGACATCGAACATTACCAGCAGCTTTTGCAAAGCAAGCTGGTTGCATTGCCGGGGGTCCGCGAGATGCAGAGTTCGGTCATTCTCGATGTAGTCAAGGACAGCTCGGCCCTGCCGCTGTGAGCCTCTGATCGGGCGGTGTTGCTGCGGATGTCACTGGCGCAGCGCACACGCTTGGCGCGAGGAACGGTTGGGTGTGACAAATATGCTACCCGCGCAGGTTGAGGGCCGGAACGGGTGGGCCCGTCGGTATCAATCCTTGCGGGACGCGGCGCCTTGGTGCTTTCTGTTAGCCATAAAAAACAGACTATTCTCACCGCCCGAAAGCGGCCGATAAGCGTTTCCGCCGCACGGTGGACGGAACTCCGGGTGCGATGTGCGGTGGCAGTTTTGGGGACGGACGATGGCAAGCGCGATTTCAAACGCATTCAAGCGTACGGCTTTGGCAGCAGGTTTTTTGGTTGCGACACTGGGGCCAACCGTCGCCTGGGCGGACGTGCCCGACTTCAGCGCGGTGTTCACACCGGACGAAATCGTCGTCGACGGAACGTCCCAGCTAACCTTCACGATCGACAATAATACACCCGATCCGATTGCCACATTTCTCAACAGTTCGACCCTGCCTGCCGGGATGGTTGTTGCCGTCGGTGGCGCAACCAGCACTTGCGGCGCAGCCATCACCGCCCCTGTGGGCGGATCGAGCATTGCGTTCAGCGGAGAGCGCATCGGCGCCTTTACTACCTGCGACATCAACGTGCCCGTCACCGCGCAGTCCGTGGGAACGTTCAACTTTGTATCCGGGAGCCTTGTGACTTCGAATGGCAATGCGGTCGCGGCAACGGCTGACCTGGATGCCACTGTTTTGTTGCTCGACAGCCTGACCCTGTCGGCCAGCCAGACCACGCTGGATCCGGGCGGGTATTTCACGCTCAGCTACGATTATTCGATCAATTTCGGCGTGGGCTTTTCCAATGCGGTGCTGCAGACGACGCTGCCAGCCGGTCTTGAATTTGCCGATCCTGCCAATATCACCTCGACCTGCGCTGCGACCAATAGCGTGACCGGGGACACGTTCGAACACAGCTATTTCCTGCCGGTGAATACGCTGACCTCCTGTCTGGTCTCGGTCGATGTGCGTGCCGTGTCGCCGGGAACGTATGACCTGGTTCAGACGCTGGAATATACTTCGGTCAATCCGCTGCCGCAGGATAGCATTTCGATCACGGTCAATCCGCTTCCCAGCGCCGACGGCGTCAACCTGATCAAAAGCTTTGACCGCAGCACGGCCTATGGCGGCGACACCACGACGCTGACCTTCACGTTGTTGAACCAGAGCCGCACTGAGGCGGCGACGGATATCGCCTTCAGCGATGATCTGGATGCGTTCCTCAGCGGCACGGTGTCCTTGGGTGTGACGCGCGACACCTGTGGCGGCACGGTATCCGGCAGTTCCACAGTTTCGGTATCCGACGTGTCGCTCGCGCCCGAGTCATCCTGCGAAATCGACGTCAATGTCCAACTGCCCGCGTCGCCGGTCAGTGACACCTATACCAACACGACCAGTACCGTGACCGGGCTGCTGGATGGCAACCCGTTTGCAGGAACGGCGGCCAGTGCGGACCTGATCGTTGCAGCGGCGGATTCCGCGCCGGTCAGCCTGACCAAATCCTACACGGACGACCCGATTATCCCTGGCGGGACCGTCACCGTCGAATATACGGTAACCAACAACGACGGCACCAACGCCGCGACCGCGATCACATTCGATGATCCGATCGGCACGCCCTCGGGCATGTTTCTGACGGGCGGCCCCTATTCGGACATCTGCGGGACCGGCAGTTTTGCTTACCAGATCGACGTTGCCGCGACGCCTCACGTGCGTCTGGAGGCGGGGTCCCTGCCGGCAGGCGGCAGCTGTACCTTCCAGATCACCCTCAGCACCGAGGTCGCCACCGCGCCCGGTTCCTACCCGGTCGAGACCTCGTCGATCTTCGGAACGATCAACGGCATCAGCAAAGAAGGCGCGCCTGCCAGCGATACGCTTGAGGTTCTGGGTGGCGCGAGCCTGAGTTTCTCCAAGGCGTTTTCGGCAGACACGGTTGTCGCGGGACAATCCGTGGACCTGACATTCTCAATCACCAGCGCGCCGGAATCCGCGCAGGTCGCCACTGCGCTGGCGTTCACCGACGATCTTGATGCATTTGTCTCGGGGGCAACGGCAACTGCGGTCACCGCCAACACCTGCGGCGGCACGATGGCCGGAACCTCGGTCCTGAGCTACAGTGGCGGGACCCTCGCGCCGGATGGCACCTGCGAGGTGACGGTGACCGTGGACATCCCGGGTGGCGCGACCGGGGGCAATTACACCAATACTGCGAGCGCTTTGTCAGGACTGACCGGCACTGACCCCGTGGCTGCACCGGCCCCGTCTGACGACTTGACGGTTTACGAGGTGGAACCACTTGCCGTGTCCTCGGTTGTCTCACCCGCGACGGCCCTTCCCGGTGAGACCGTCGAACTCACCTATACGTTCGAAAACCCGGATCCAACCGCCACGAAGACCGTCAATTTCTTTTCGGTCGATGTGGCCGCCGCAATTCCGGGTGCAACGGTCACCTTTGCAGATACGGCCGGTTGCGGTCCTGGCGCCATCGCACTTCCGGCCACTTCAACCAACATATTTTTCTTTGGCATGGAAGTCACGGAAGGGACCCCCTGCGAGGCGTCGGTGACCGTGGTAGTTCCTGCGTCTGCGGCTAATGGCACATATGTTTTCACAACCAGCGCTATCGACACGACTGGTATCGATTTTCCGCCGGAAAACACGCAGCTTGAAATCAATCAGGACATCCTGTTCCTGACGCTGGACTTCGTCGATGCCAACATTGCTGCGGGCGGCAGCGGCACCGCGACCTATACGCTTGAGAACCTGAGTGGCTCCGTGGCGCTGACCAGTGTCGCCTTTGGCCATGATCTGGACGCACAGCTTTCGGGCATGCTGGTAGACTCGGTGGTGTCCAACACCTGCGGGGGCGTCGTTGCAGGAGAAAGCACGTCGATCCTCGGGCTATTGGGGGGCACGCTTGCGGCTTCGGCGTCCTGTGTCGTGACCGTGGAACTGTCCGTGCCGGGCGCAACCCCTGCGGGCCCGGTCGTGTTTACGCCAGGCGCCCCCAGCGCAAGCGCAGGCGTTGCGGTGATCGGGTCGTCTCTGGGCGACACGCTTCAGGTCCTTTCGGCGACACCGCCGACCTTTACCAAGACATTTGTCGGTGGCGCCTATGCCCCCGGAGGGGTGGCGCAAGTCACTTATGAAATCGTGAACAACGATTCCTCTGCCGCGCTGAATTCCCTGACGTTCGCGGACGATCTTGACGCGACGCTGGCCGGGCTTGTCGTGACCGGCGGCACGGGAAGCGGTCTTTGCGGGGCCGGGTCCATCGTCGCGGGCACTAGCGTTGTCAGCCTTTCGGCTGGCAGCCTGCCCGCCGGTGGCAGTTGCCAGTTTACCCTTGATCTGCAACTTCCCGCAGGTGCCGCCGCAGGGGGGTATACCTCGGCTGGTGCGGACCTGTTTGACAACGGCCTTCTGGTCACAACCGGCGTCGCGGGCAGTTTCAGTGTTGAACCCGCGCCCAGCTTCACCAAGGCATTCGTCCCGGCATCGGTGGTGCTTGGCGATGTCTCGACCTTGACCTTCTATATCGACAATTCGGGGTCCTCGCTTGAGGCGAGCAGCCTTGATTTCACAGACAACCTGCCAGCGGGACTTGTCGTTGCGCCGGTGGCAAACGCGGTATCGACATGTATCGGCGGCACGCTGACCGCCGTGCCGGGAAGCGCGGTGGTTTCCTATTCCGGCGGTTCCATCGTGGCAGGAGAGGGGTGTACCCTGTCTGTCTCCACCCGCGCCCTGAGCGCTGGCGCCCTGATCAATACCAGCGGCGACCTGACGTCGAACCTGGGGAATTCGGGCACGGCCAATGCCACGCTAACGGTGACAGCTGCACCGGTCCCCGGGTTTGACAAGTCCTTTGCCACCTCAAGCGTCGCGCTCAACGGCACGACAACGATGACCTGGACGATCGACAACAGCGCCGCCCTGATCGAGGCTACAAGCCTTGATGTCACCGATATCCTTCCCGCGGGCATGATCGTGGCGACACCGGCCAACGCATCGACGACCTGCACGGGCGGGACGCTGACGGCGGCGGACGGGTCCGGCACGGTCTCTTATTCCGGGGGCAGCGTCGTGGTGGGGGCAAGCTGCTCCGTATCGGTTGATGTGCAGGCCACGGGGACGGGCGCGCTGGTGAACACCACCGGGGCGCTGACATCGTCGCTGGGCAATTCCGGCACCGGACAGGCCACGCTGTCGGTTCCGGTGATCGGGATCGACACGCCGATTACCGCTGACAACATTCTTAACGCATCCGAAGCTCCGACGACCACGATTTCCGGCACCACGTCTCAGATCGAGGACGGCCAGACTGTCACCGTGAATGTCAGCGTGACGGGCGGCGGCAGCACCCAGACCACCACCACCGTGTCCGGCGATGCCTGGAGTGTCGTCATGGACCTGTCGGGCCTGGGGGAGGGCGGATTTACCGTCACGGCAGATGCCAGCGACATCAATGGGTCGGCGGCGGAACAGGCATCGGCAACCGGGTCCATAGACCAGATCGCGCCTGATGGGTGGGGCATCGCACTGACACATAGCCAGGTGAACCTGGCAAACCTGACGGCGCAGGGCTTCCAGTTCGCGGGGGCCGAGGTCGGGGCGACCTATGCCTATACTATCACGTCAAGCGGTGGCGGCACGCCGGTCACTGACACTGGCACGGTTACATCCGCGAACCAGACCGTACCCGGGATCGACGTCACCGGGCTGGCGGACGGCACGCTGACTTTCTCGGTCACATTGACCGATGTCGCCGGCAATGAAAGCGCGCCGGAAGAAGACACCGTCGGCAAGGACGCGGACGCACCGGGCCTGTCCTTCGACAGCCCCCTGTTGACCGACGATGTCGTGAATGCGGCCGAGGCGTCCACCGCCCTTGTGTCGGGCACGGCAAGCGGTCTGGAAGACGGACAGGTGGTGTCGGTAGAGGTCACGGACACCGGGTCGGGACTGGTGTCCGGCACGGCCTCGGTCTCGGGCGGGGTCTGGAGTCTGACACTGGATCTCAGTGGTCTTGCGGATGGCACTCTTGACCTGACGGCGGATGCTTCGGATCTGGCGGGCAACCCGGCGGCGCAGGCCACGGCCACTCTTGCCAAGGACGTTCAGGGGCCGACGGCAACGCTGTCCGGGCCGGCCGGACCGCAAAGCGATCCTTTCACGGTCACACTGACCTTTTCAGAAGCGGTCACCGGTTTCGAGCTTGCCGACCTGTCAATTCAGGACGGTGTGGCCAGCGACCTGACCGGCGGCGGAACAAGCTTCAGTTTCCTCGTCACGCCAGACCATGACGGGACCGTGCAGATCGGCCTGCCCGAAGGCGCGGCAGAGGACGCCGAGGCGAACCTGACCCAGGAAGGGCCCGCGATCCTGGTCGAGGTCCATCTGTCCGGCACCCCGAACCCCGATCTTGTCGATAGTGACGGCGACGGCATCTCCGACATCAAGGAAGGCAGCGGCGACCGCGACGGCGACGGTATCCCGAACGCGCAGGACTATGATCCGCAGGGCTATTTCTATTGCGAGGATGACGGACGGATCCTGAGCGGTGGCGGCATCACCGTCACCGGGCCGTCGGGATCGAACAGCAGTGTCGGTATCGCCAATGACATCCAGATCGTGCGTGACGGTTCATCGGGTGAATTCCAGTGGTTCGCGCTGCGGCCGGGAACCTATACGGTCAGCTATTCCTATCCGACCGACCTTGGCGTCGCCAGCACCGCGCGCCTGTCGTCGGGCGCAGTGGACGTGACATCCCTGCTGCCGGACGATCCCGCCGTTCTCGGCTCGACCGAAAGCGGCACGACCGGCTTCCTGGCCGATCCGTCGTTAGCGGCGAACCCGGTGTTTTACGAGAGCTTCACCTTCGAAGCCGGCGACCCCTATGTTCTGGCCAATAACGTGCCACTGACGCAATGCGCCGAGAACCAGGTTTCGGTTGTCGCGTCGGATGACGGCGCCGAGGCCAATGGCGGTACCCCGGACGACATGTCCTTCACGGTTTCCCAGGGCCGGGTCGCCAATATCGACACGGTGATCGACTATGTCCTTACGGGTACGGCGACCTCGGGGGCGGATTTCACTGCCGTTCCCGGATCAATCACCCTTCCGGCAGGCGACACCTCGGCGGTTCTGGATATCGCAGTTCTTGAGGACGTCCTTGTCGAGGGAAGCGAAACGGTCATTCTGACCCTGACGGGCGTGTCCGCGGGGGACGACGCCACGGTCCTCAGCCCGACACCCGCCGAGCTGACCCGAACCGCGACGATTGCTGATGACGACCTGGCCATGATCGCCGTCACAAACGATGATCTCACGGCCTCGGAAAACGGCGAGGATACCGCGCAGATGTCGTTCCATCTGCTGGGGGCTCCGGTCGTGGACGTGGTGCTGCAGTTTGCGGGCGACGGGCAATGTGACGTGTCCCCGGCAACGCTGACCTTCACGACCGCGACATATGACACGCCGCAATCGGTCACCATCACGGCGGTCGACGATGACGAGTTCGAAGGCAGCCACAGCTGTCAGCCGACGGTGACGGTCAGTTCCACCGATGCGCAATTTGCCAGCCTGACCCTGTCCCTGGCATCCGTCGCGGTGACCGATGACCTTGTCGACCAGATCCGTGACCAGTTGGCCGAGGTCCTGGAGAACGATCTTGAAGCAGCGGTGCGCACCCAGCAGCGGTTCTTCAACCGGATGGCCAAAGGCGCGTTGCGGCGGCTGAAGGATGGGGTGGAACACCTGGGGTGCGGTCCGGTCGAAGAATTCGACGTAGACGGCAGCCTCAGTATCGAAGGCAGCCAGGGTCAGTCCTCCGGCACTTTCGGATCGGATTTCTACAATTGCCTGACCGGACAGCGCCAGATCCTCGACGGAAGTTTCTCGCTCAGCCGCTCCGACGACATGGGGACGCAGCTCATGCTTCAGTTCGCAGCACAGAATGAGCGGTTCCACACCGCGTCCGACCTGCGCGGCTGGTTCTGGGGGGGCTATGGCAGCCGCACCAACGCGGACGGTCCGGCCGATGGCTCGATCAATGGGCTGGGTGTCAACGGCGGCATTTATGGCGCACGCGAAATGGGGCAGGGTCTGTTCCTTGACTACTATGCCGCGGGCGGGGTCGGGCACCATCGCTTCGACCTGACCTTTGCCGGAGCGCCAGACGATATCGGGGCATCGGGGCACTACAATTACGGGGCCGTCTATGCCGGTGCGTCCGTCTCGGGGCAGACGCAGCTGAACGCCATGACACTCAGCCCCCGGGTTGGGGTCGATGTCGCCTTTGCTGCGGCCAGCGACGCTTCGGTCACCGTTCAGCAGCTTGCCAACGCGGATACCGGATCGATCGACATCCGCAACTACAACGGTGGCCGCCTGTTCGCCGAGGTCGAGTTCGCGCAGGATCGCAGCCTGACGGGTGTCGGCGCCAAGACGCCCAGCACAAGGATTCGCTTCGCTCCGCGTGTGGCCTGCGAATTGTCCTCGTATGACGGCACCACGGCCTGCGGGTTCGGCCTGGCTTTCGCAAATGAGATCAGCAATCCGTTGACCGGCCTGACCTATGGGTTCGAACTGGATTACGAGCAACTGGACGATGTCGACCGGTTCAGCCTCGATCTCGTGCGGCGGCGCGAGTTCGCAAATGGCCGCGGCTCGGTTGTCACCCGCTTCTCGGCACCGTCGACCGAGGAACTGCGGCTTGAACACAGCATCGGGTTGGACTTCTGACCCGGTAAGCCACAAGGCGCATGGTTAAAAAAACTCGGACCGGCCCGCATGTTGCGGGCCGGTCCGGTGTTTTTCATCAGGTGTCAGCGGCGGTCGGGGGCCACGGCCCCGCCAAAGCGCGGGGCGTGACGGCTAGCGGATGAACTGATCGACGTAATCGGCCCCAAGGCCAACCGCTTCATAATGCGCGCGACACATGTCGATCTTGGTAAAGACATCCTCGAACCCGATGCCCTTGCCCCAGGGATCCACGTAATACATCACTCCGTTGACCTGGAAGAGGGTGATCATTTCCTCGACGTCGTCCGGCACGACAAGCGTGTGGGTTTCGCCCGGCGGCTCATAGACATAGCCGCCTTCGACAGCTTCCCAGTCATGCTCTAGATAATGCCACCGCCCCTTCAACACCCAGCCATGCACCCCCTGCGGATGTCGGTGCCGGGACAGGACGCCGGACTTGCGGACCCGCAATAGGTTCATCCAGTAGCCCTGGCTGCGGTTCAGGCAAAGTGGCCGGAAATGCACGTTTTCCGCCTGCGGCACCCAAACCCGTTCGTCGTCGGGTATGCCGTCGGGGATCACGATATCGCTCAGCGCTTCGGCGGGATTTGCCAACTGGTACGGCATCCGTGGGTTTTCGTCTTTGGCTTCTAAGGGCATGTGTGGTCTCCTGGTTCATGAAAACAAGACTGCGCGTCGGCGGCAGTTGCGGGGAAGGGCCGGGGCGATGGATCAGGTCCGTGCCACCCCGAGCCGATAGACATGGTCCGCGGTACGCCAGAACAGGGCCTCCTGTTCGTCATCCGACAGGTCGGCGACCACGGTTTCGAAAGTCTGATACAGCGCATCAAAGCTGCTATAGGCCTTGTCGACGGGGAAATTGCTGGCGAACATGGCGCGGTCGGGGCCGAATATCTCGATCAGGTCGCGGATCATCGGGCGCATCGAGTCCACGGTCCAGGACCAGTCCGTCTGACCCAGCCCCGACACTTTCATCACCACGTTTTCACGCCGTGCCAGATCGCGCAGGCCCGACCGCCAGTGCGCCAGCCCCTCGGCTGATCGGTCAAATGGCATGGCGCCGTGGTTCAAGATGATTTGGCAGTCCGGAAAATCTGACGCCAGGTCGGCCGCATCTGCCAGCTGGTGGGGATAGATCATCATGTCAAAGGACAGTCCCCGGCGCGACAGCGCGGCGAACCCGGTGCGCCACTGCGGGTCGCGCATCAGGTCGCCGCGCTGAACAAAGCGGAAGTCGGGATTGTCATGGTGGCACAGGATCTGCCGGATGCCCTTGACGAAATCGCCATGCGCCATGTGCCCGTCCAGCGTGCGGTCAAGATCCGCACTTTCCAGCGCCGCATATGCCACCACCGCATCGGGCCCGCCCTGGTCCTGCCGCAACCGGGCAAGCCATGCTGTTTCGTCAACGGCAAATGGCCGGTCGTAATCCGCTTCGATGTGAACCGAGGCCAGCAGGTGATAGGACCCGGTGTCGGCCCGGTAGTCGTCAAGAACATAGTCCGACGCAATGCTTTCAATGTTGCCGCCGACACCCACATGCATCGGCTTGCGCAACCATGGATACATGTCGCCTTTCAGGGTCCAAAGATGGTGGTGGGGATCGATGATGTCCCGTTTGCTCATTTTCTGCTCCTTCGGGATGACGTGATTGGTTGGGGGCTTTGGTCGGCGACGGGGGAAGTCACCCGGTCAGAGCGTGGTGATCGAATTTGCGCCACTCACCGGCGGGCAGGGGCCGGGACAGGTCGTCAAGGTTGGCGCGCAGCTTTTCTACGGTGTCGGTTCCAAGCAGCAGGCTGGCGACAGAAGGCTCCTGCAAGGGGAACTGCAACGCGGCGCGGGGCAAGGGGTATCGGCCGTGCGCGGCTATGTCCTGCATGGCTCTGACCCGTGCCTTGATGTCTTGCGGGGCGGGGCCGTAGTCGAAAAACGCCCCGTCCACGGCGCCGGTGGCAAGGATGCCCGAGTTGAATACCCCGCCCGCGATGATGGACACATTGCGCGCCCGGCACAGCGGCAGCAAACGCGCCGCGGCCGTCCGGTCCAGCAGGGTGTGGCGACCAGCCAACAGGATGCAGTCCAGGTCGGTCTGTTTCAGGATCTCAAGGCAGATGTCGACCTCGTTGACCCCGATGCCCCAGGCCTTGATTGCGCCTGCCGATTTCAACTCTTCGAGTGCCCGGAAGCCGCCGTTGCGAAGCTGCGCCATGTGATGGCTGTTTTTGTCCGGGCCATGGGTCAGCTGGCCGATGTCATGCACAAAGGCGATGTCAATCTTGGTCAGCCCAAGCCGGGCATAGCTGTCTTCGATCGACCGCATGATCCCGTCATAGGAATAGTCGAATTCGACCCCGAATTTCAGCGCCTTGACGAAATCCACGAGGTCCGAAGCCTCGCCGGGGGTGGGCTTCAGCAGCCGCCCCACCTTGGTTGACAGAACCCAGTCGGCCTGATCCTTGCCCTGCAGGAAATCTCCAAGGCGGCGTTCTGCCAGGCCATAACCGTAAAAGGGGGCGGTATCGAAATAGCGGATGCCGTTTTGCCAGGCGCATTCCAGAACCTGCATTGCCCGATCGCGCGGGCATTCGGTGTAAAGCCCCCCAAGTGGCCCGGTGCCCAGCCCGATCTGCGAAACCGCGACCCGGTTTTGTGCAAAGCTGTTGAATTTCACGTTTGATCTCCCCTGTCAGGCCGAAGCCGCCTGCGCCTGCCGCAGCTCGTCGGTGGAATGGTGGATATGTTCCATCACGGACTGGCTCATGGCCTTGTAGTCGCGCGTGTTCGCAACCGCGCCCTTAAGGATGAATTCGTCCATCACAAGAATGCGGTCCGCGAGCGAGATCATCTCGGGCAGGTCGCTGGTGATCAGCAGAACCGCTGTTCCGTCGTCTGCCAGCTCTCGCAGCAACTGGTGCAGATAGGCCTTGCTCTTGACGTCGATCCCGACCGTTGGTTCGTCCACGATCAGCACGTCAACCCCGGCCGCCAGCCATTTGGCCATCGCGATTTTCTGCTGGTTTCCCCCTGACAGGTTTCCGACCTTCTGATGAAGGGACGGGGTCTTGACGGCCAGCCGATCCAGAAACGGCACGGTCCGCATCCTGACGCCCGACCGTGACAGCCAGCCCAGCCGGTTCGCCGATCGTCGCCAGATCGTGATGCCGGCATTCTCAAGGACCGAGTGGTCCAGGATCAGCCCCTCGTCCTTGCGGTTTTCGCTGACATAGCCGATCCGGTGGCGGTGCAACGCATCCGTCGGGCTGGTGATGGTGACGGGCGCGCCATCGCGCAGAATTTCGCCGCCCGTAAGCGCGCCAAGCCCCATGATGGTCTTGGCAAGCTCGGTGCGTCCCGCGCCGATCAGACCATAAAGCCCGACGATCTCGCCCCGGCGCACGTCGAGCGACACGTTGCGATGGCCGAAACTGGTGGACAGGTCGCGCAGCTCAAGCGCCACGGACTGCGCTGAGGCCTGCCGACGGCGCGCTTCGGGGATGGTTTCGTCCCGTCCGATCATCAGGCGGATCAGATCCTTGCGCTGCAGATCACGCATCGGGATGTTCTCACCCGCGTTGACGCCGTCGCGCAGAACGCTGACCGTGTCGCAGATTTCCTGCACCTCTTCCAGCTTGTGGCTGACGAACATCATGCTGACGCCGTCGGCGCGCAACCGGTGCAGCACGTCAAACAGAGCCTGGGATTCGGTTGGCGTCAGTGACGCGGTGGGTTCGTCCAGCAACAGCACACGGGTCCGCTGTGACAGGGCCTTGGCGATCTCGACCATCTGCATCTGAGCGACGCTCAGCCGCGAAACCTGGATTGCGGGGTCGATCGACAGACCCAGCATGTCCAGCCAGGGTTCCGCCAATTCGTTCAGTCTGCGAAAGTCGATGGGTTTCAGCGGGTCGATCGTGGTCTGGCCCATGGCCATGTTCTCGGCCACCGAAAACCGCGGGATCAGGTTGCGTTCCTGATGCACCACGCCGACACCCGCGGCAATCGCGTCATGCGGGCGGTTGAAGTGCACCTCTTGCGCGCCGGCAAAAAGCTGTCCCTCGTCCGGGCGGTAAACCCCGGTGATGAGCTTGATCAAGGTCGACTTCCCGGCGCCATTTTCGCCCAGAAGCGCGTGGATTGACCCGCTGCGCATCTGGATCGAGACGTTTTGCAGCGCCTTCACACCGGGAAAAAACTTGCTGACAGAGCGTGTTTCGAAAGCAATTTCGGTCATTGGTCACTCCTGCGGGGCGCGCTGCAAGCGCAGATCGCGCAATTGATTTGCCCCGACCGCGGCAAGGATCATCAGCCCCAAAACCACCTGGACGAAGAACGGGTCGATGTGGAACAGCACAAGCGCCTGCGTGATCTGGGCCACGATCAGCACGCCGAACACGGTTGCAACGGTGCTGACATGGCCGCCGGACAGGATTGCGCCACCGATAATCGGCGCGGCAAAGGACATGATCAGCCAGTCATCGCCAATGGTCGGTTGGCCCAGTTGCAACCGCGCCACCAGAAGAATCCCGGCCGATGCCGCCAGCACTCCCGACAGGCAATGTGCAACAATTACGGTGCGGGTGATGGATATGCCCGACAGCTCGGCTGAATGTGCATTTCCGCCCACGGCCAGCAGCCATCGCCCGACCGGGATCCGGTTGAAGAAAACCACCATCAGAACAACGATCACCGCAGCCGGTACGAGGATGATCGGAAACGGACCGAACAGGGTTTCATTGCCAAATGACTTCACGGCGTCGGGAATTTCATAGAACGGCTGCGCCTGGGTGATGGCAAGGTTCAGCCCTTTGAAGATCGACAGGGTGGCAAGTGTGATGACAAAGGCCGAAATGCCGGTCATCCCGATCAGCACCCCGTTGAACAGCCCCCCCGCCAGCCCGACACCCAGCGCCAGCGCTCCGGCAAGCGCGGGCGGCAGGCCAAAGACCTCCATCAGACCGGCAAACACCACCGCGGCCAGCCCGCCTAGCGCACCGACCGACAGGTTCATCTGGCCAATGGCGATGATGACCATCTGCGACAGCGCGATCAGGACATTGATCGACACGGCCTCTAGCAGGACCTGCAGGTTGAACGTCGCCAGAAAAGCGGGGTTGAACAGGCTGATGAGGAGGCCAATCGTCAGCGCCACCAGCATCGGGGTCGCCCAGTCGGATTGAAACAGGTTGCGTGTCATTGTTTGGCTCTCCGTTCGAGATAGTTGCGCCGTGCCAGATCCAGCAGCACCGCAAGCAACAGCACCGCGCCAAGACAGGCCTGCAGCCAGAATTCGCCGATTTGCATTAGAAGCAGCCCGTTGCTGAGAACGGTGACCAGCACCGCGCCCAGAAACGCGCCGATGACCGAAATCTTGCCGCCGGTCAGCACGGCTCCGCCAAGCACCGGGCCAAGGAAGGCGATCAGAAGCCAGTCCTGCCCAAGGTTGCCGGCCATCGACGGGATGGCGGCTCCGTTGCGGGCGACAAGCAGCAGTGCGGCAATAGCGGCAAGCCCGCCCGAGATCGCGTGGGCCAGAACGATCATGCGCCCAACCCGGACGCCCGACAGCCTTGCCGCCTCCGGGCGTGCGCCCGCCGCCAGCATTTCCTTGCCGATGCGGGTATTGCCATAAAGCACGATCAGGGCGGCGGTGACGATCAGGGTCGGACCCATGGCCGCAGAGATCCCCATCACCTTCATCCGGCCAAAGCTGACGAAATCAGCCGGGATACCCCGATAGGTCTGGGCCTGGGTGAGAAAGATCATGATGCCGAAAAACAGGCTCATGGTGGCCAGCGTCACGATGAAACTATGCAGCCCGGTCTTGACCTCGATCACGCCATTGATCGCGCCCAAGGCGGCCCCGACCGCGATCGCCAGCAAAAGCGCCAGCGGCCAGGGCAGGCCGATTTCCTGCAACAGCCAACCGCATGTCATCGCCGCACATGCGCCGATCGCGCCCACCGCAAGGCTGAGACCGCCGGTCGCGATCACCGCCATCATGGAAAACCCGATCATGATATTGATCGCTGCGGCCCGGCTCATCGCGGCGATATTGAATGATGACAGAAAGCCTGACGAGACAGAGTAAAACAGCCCGCCAAAGAGGACGATCAGCAGGAACAGGCCAAATTCGCTGGACAGAAGCACCCCCTTCAGGTCGGGCATCCTGACGGATCTGTCTGGCTGTGTGGTGACTAGGGACATGGATTTATCCTGGTTTGGAGGCCAGCCGCCTTGCGGTGCAGGGCGGCGGTCCATCCGGTTCGCGGTGTGAATGGCGGGCACCCATCGGCGCCCACCACCCCGGCGTTCAGTTGCAACTCAGGAAGTCGGTCTCGACGCGTTGCAACAGCTCGGCGGTCAGGGCCTTGTCCACTTCGGCGCGGGTCTCGACATTGCTGGCGTTGATGTAAGGCGCCCCAGAGTCGATGAACCGCGAGGTCAGCGGGTGGTCCCCGAACGGCGCGGCATCACTGACCTTGCACCCGTTGCGCAGTTTGTCCGCGGCAAAGGCCGCGACATAGGCCTGTCCATAGGGGTTCTGCAGCATCGAACCGACCACATACCCGTCCCTGATTGCATCCATGACCACCTCGTCGTGATCGATTGCGATCATCTTGATCCGTTTGTCCCCGATACGGCGCATGGCATTCGAGGCGACAACGGCAGGAACCCAGGCCGTGGTAATGACGCCGTCGATCTCCGAGCCATGTGCGGCAAGATAGGCACCGATCTTTTCCTCAGCCGGTTCTGGCGCATCAATATCCGCGATGACCTGGACGATCTCGACCCCGGCCTCTGCCGCGGCCCGCGCGACGCCATCAATGCGCAGCTGGGTATTCGGTTCGACCAGCCAGCCGGTGAAATGCGCGATCTTCTTCGGGCCCGGACCCATCGCTTCGATCAGGTGTTTGGTGCCATGATAGGCCGAGACACCCGCGTCCGAGGCAAGGCAGAAGGCCACGTCAGACGGGTCGTTCACGCAAGCCGAAACCGCGATCACCGGCGCGCCCGTGCCGACCAGTTCATTCAGCGTCGGAACGCTGCCGACCGGGTCACCGGGGTGAATGGCAAAGGCGTTGTAGCCCTGTGTCACCAGGCTTTCGAGCAGGTCGTTCTGCAGGTTCAGTTCCCATTTCTGCGGGAATTTGTAATCCGCGGCACCCAGACCAAAGTCCTGTTGCGCGGCCACGGATGCAGGTCCCCAGTCGGCAAAGAACGGGTGTGGTCCGCCCGGCACATGCGCGACCTTGGTCTCGGCCTGAGCAGCCATGGCAAGTGCGGCCAGAACAGCGGCACCGGTCAGGGTAGATGTAATACGGTTCATGTTTCTCCTCCAGGTGATGGCTTGTGTGTCCCGCCGCCCCAGCCATCAATTGCGCGACGAGTGGTTTGTGGAACGCCCCTGGGTCAGGCCGGCTGGCCAAGCCCAAAGGCGGTTCCAAGTTCATTGGTCTTCAACAGCCCGGACCTCAGCGCGTCGCGGGTCAGGGCGGGCCGCATGTTGGCGGCATATGTGTGGGCCAGGGTAGGGGCGATCATCCGGTCGAGGTCGGCTTCGGAGATGACACCCTCATAGCCGAGGTCGGCAAAAGTCGTCGGCAGGCCAACATGCACCAGCACCGTCAGCAGCTGATCGATTTCCTGTTGCGACCGGCCCTCAACCACCGTCTGCACCAGCGCGCCAAAGGCCACCATTTCTCCGTGCAGGTTCCGGCTTGTTGCCGGGATCGAGGTGATGCCGCGGATCAGGGCATGCGCCAGCGACAACCCGCCATTTTCAAATCCCAGCCCGCTGAGCAGAACCGTGGCTTCGACCAGGTCTTCCACTTCGGCGGTGATATCCTGACGGCAGACCGAGTCGAATGCCCCGGTCGCATGGCGCAGGATGATCTGATAGCACTGGTCGGCCAGCATCACTGCCGTTGCCGATGGCGGGGTGCCAAAGAAGTTGACCCCACCCGAGGCGGCGCATTGCCGGGCCTCCAGGCTTTTGCTGATGGCGTCGCCGATCCCGGCCGCGAAAAAGCGCGGCGGGGCAGCGACGATGATCCGGGTGTCGACCAGAACGGCCATCGGGTTGAGCGTCAGAAAGTCGATACGGGCCGGTTTGCTGCTGGTGTCGTTGATCACGATCAGCCGGCTGGTCGGGGCGTCGTTCGAGGCCACGGTTGGCGCAATGACAACCGGAATGCCAAGATTGGCAGCGGCGGCCTTTGCCGCGTCAACGGTCTTGCCGCCACCCAAACCCAGAACGACGTCTGGCCGGTGCTGGCCGATCCTGTGATTGCAGTCGGACACTGTTTCCAGGTTGATCTCACCGGGGAAGCGGATCACGCCAGAGTCATGTCCCGCCGCATCCAGCGATTGCAGCAAGCCGGGCAGGGCGACCTTGTGGACCGTGTCGTCGCAAAGCAGCGCAGGACGACTGAACCCCAACTCGCCAAGCAATTGCCCTGCCTGTTCCAAAGCGCCGGGGCCCTGCATGTATCGGGACGGGAAACCCATGGTTTTCAACATGTCAGACGCCACCCGATTTCGTGCTGTTGGCGGTCAGGCAGTCTGGGTCAAAGGCCGGTACGATGCGTATATCGCGCTTGACCGTGCCGCCAAGCTTGTCCAGCGCGGCCAGGTATCCGGGGTCCTCGTAAAGCGCCAGCGCGTCTTCAAGCGAGTCCCATTCAAGCAGCGTCACGCGTGCTTTCAGCCCCGCTTCGTAGGTCGCAACCGGTTCGCCGCGCGACAGGTAGCGGGCACCGGCGGCCAGGACTGCCGGTGCAGCAAGGGCGGCATAGGCCTGCAAGGCCGCTTCATCCTGAATCTCGTCGTAAAACGCGATTGTGTAGATCTTGCCGGTCAAGTTTTCCTCCTGTCATTGGCGTCCCCCTGTCGGTCACGGGGAATCGGTGTGTGACCAATCGATAGCCGTCAAAAATGGATCTTGTCAACAAAAACCAATTTGAAAAGTCGTCAGGCTGAAATGTCCACGTTCTGTTGTGAAACGATGATCCGGCCCCTATAAATTTTCGGGACATCACGGTCGGAGCAATTGTGTTGCAGGCAAAGGAACAACCCCAAAACCTGGTTTCCAAAACCCATGCGTTGCTGGAAAAATCCATAAAAGACGGACGGTTGAACCCGGGTCGGGTGATTGTTGAATCCTCGATCGCGAAGTTGATTGGCGCCAGCCGGACGCCGGTAAAGGCCGCGATAGCGCAGCTGCATGAAGAGGGGCTTCTGACCCGTTTCGCAGGCCGGGGATTCATCGTTCGCACGCAGAATGACGCCATTGATCGCCGCCCGATCACGGCGGAAACCCTTGGTCTCAGCTCCAGCGAAGCGGGCGCGCTGAAGGTGCGGTCGTCGGAAAAGCTCTATGAAGAGGTCGAACCGCAACTCGTGCGCTGCGCTATTCGCGGCCAGCTTCGGATCAATGAATCGGACGCCGCCCAGCACTATGGCGTGGGCCGGACCGTGATGCACGAAGTCCTGCTTCAGGCCCAGGCCAACGGCCTTGTCATCCGCGACGAAAGCTCGCGTTGGCACACGGTCGCGCTGGACGAAGACCGCATCGCCGCCCTCTATCAGCTTCGCATGCTGCTGGAACCCGAGGCGCTTGCCCTGGCCTGTTCGACAATCCCGGTGGCGAAGCTCGACAGGATGTCAGATGACCTGGCCAAGGCCATGGCAAACTACCCGAACGTCGCGCCTGCCATGCTGTTCCGGATGGAGGACGATCTGCACATCAGCTGCGTCAATGATTGCCCGAACGCCGAAATTTCCGAATCCCTGCGCAGAACGAACTGTCTACACCTCGTTAGCCGCTATGTCCTCGGCAACGAGGTCGACCTTCCTGCAGACGAGCCGTTTTTCGAGGAACACCAGAACATCGTGTCCGCCCTGCGCGGCAACCAACCGGATGAGGCCAAGCGCTTCGCACTCGACCACCTGCAAATCGCAATGCCGAAGGTGATCAACCGCGTCCAGCTCGCCAGAAACGCCTTGCCACCGCTCGACCTGCCATTTGTCGACGGCACCTGAACACAAACCAAAACGCACCCGTTGCCCAAGAGCGACATAGACTGACAACACAGGGAAAAGATGAGGCGGAAGTGGTGCCCGGGGGCGGAATCACAATGTGATCCGATGCACTTAGGTCTGAACATTGAATGATTATTTTCAGCAACTTAACAACATATCGCGTAAGATTTTCGTAGGCATTAGCTAAAAATTGGTCCATAAATTGGTCCATGGCAAGATACCTACTTACCGACGCTGAACTGCGATCTATGACACCGGGAACCTACCATGATGGCCGTGGGCTTTACTGTCTCATTCGATCCAAGACTTCGGCATCGTGGCACCTCCGGTTCACGGTTAAAAGGCGCAAAGACCTCGGGCGACAAAAAATGGGACTTGGTCCCTACCCAACAATTTCTCTGGCCCGCGCCAGAGAAATTGCAGATGAGTACCGCAGCGTCGCCGCCGAAGGCATAGACCCACGAGAACACCGGCACAAAGCCACTCGCCGCGGTCTAACAATCGAGCAAGCGATAACAGAATTGTTCGAAAAGAAGCGCCATGCACTCAAAGGAGGTGGGACTGCAGGGCGTTGGTGGTCTCCTGTGGCGAACCATATCCTACCTGAGGTTGGCGACGTCGGTGTCGCCGATATTTCAGTGCAGATGATCATTGATCGTCTCGGCTCAGTATATACAACGAAGCCAAGCACGGGTGACAAAGTGTTCACCCGTTTGAAAATGGCGCTCGACTATGCGTCAGCGCAAGACGACAGGGTTGACCCAACAATTGTCGAGCGGGCGAAGGTGCAACTTCCACGCAAGAAACCCGATAGGAAGCGTCAAGATGATGGGCACCATCCGGCTCTCCACTGGAACGATGCCCCCAAGCTTTGGGCATCGCTTGGTTCAGATGTCTTGGATACAGCTCTCGCCTTCTACCTATTAACGCTCCCTCGAGTGTCAAACATTAGTGCGATGACATGGGCGCAGGTGGATCTTAAGGAGGCGATTTGGGTGATCCCACCCGAGAACATGAAAACTGGGCTGCCGTTTGATGCTCCGCTAACGCAACCAGCACTCGAACTGCTCCGCCGCGCGCGCTCGTTTTCTCTCAAGGACTCTGGCGATCTCGTTTTCCCCAACCCTAATGGGCGAAAGACCCGACAGTACCACGTCAATTTCCTGAACAATCGCCTGCAGCGCGACGAGTGGGCGAGCACAAAACCGGGATGCCTTGCGGTTGCGCATGGCCTACGAACTACTTTCAGGACATACCTTGGCGAGCATGAGATATGTGACAATCGCATGGCAGAGATGTCTATCCAACACGAAGTGAGAGCTAAGCAAGAAATTCCGTACAACCGAGCGCGGCTTTTGCGCCAAAGGAGAGTCATTTTAGAGAAATGGTCGGATTGGCTCCTTTCAGCGAAACGCCGACAGGAAGCTCATCTTCGGAAAATGTCTTCGATTGCGGAAACTCAGACTGGACGCACCGTTGAGGACGTCGAAAAGTGGGCAAGAGGTGAACCTGAAGATAAAGGGTCAGAAGACGACCTGAGGCATATGAGTCGCGATGAATTCATACGCCGGTCTCGTTTTGATGGACTTGAAGACCTGAAATAAATCCAACCCCCGAAATAGCTGACCCGTTTTGACCGCTGGATTTGGTCAGGAGTGCGATCCGTGGTATAATTATGGGGCAGGACCAACACCGGGGGTGGATGGTGCTGTACGCCGGGGGCGTTCTCTGAAATTCCTATAAATAGAAAGAAAGCTCATGCTAACCGCATCTCGTATTGCGGCTGCGACAGAGGTTTCTCTGGGGCGCATCTACCGTGCTCTATCGAAGCCATTCCCGTTGCCGTTCATCCTTGCCCCAGCCCCAAAGAAAGGGGGCGCTTGCGAACGCCTATATACAATTGGAGTCGTCTTGCCTCGCATCAAAGAGGCCTTCAGCCCCACGCCAGAACAAATCAAAAAACTCTTCCAAGCAGGAGGATACAATGTCTGATCTTGCGGCTATCCAGAACATAATCGCAGCCCTGACTCCGCAGCAAGTCAAACGGTTGGATGCAATCCACACTCAGGTGAAGGTTGAGCTGGCCCGCAACTTCGGTGACCGTCTGGCTCCAATCATGACCGATGTGCTTGTACAAGAAAACACCACGCATCCGGACGTCCTCGCGGAGTTGGAAGGCATCAGGGAAAGCCTGCCGCAAACACCAACTGAATGGCGTTCCCTTGTTCAGACCCTCGTGCGGAACAACGATTTGGCGCAGCGGAACATCTCGTTCTCTGACGAAGCCGCAAGGGCCGAAATCCGAGCTGACGAACTGACCAAGCTCCGTCCGGATCAACGTGTGAGTTTGAGCCGGTCCGGCAAACTTGACGCCTTTCTCGACGCGCGCGTCGCTGAGTTGCTGGAGGCGGGGCTATGATGGAGTTCACGCACATCGAGCAGTCTCGTGCGCATCTGGCGCTATGCCGAGCGCTGGGCGTCACGGATGTCAAACAAAATGCTAGAGAGAGGGCACGTCACAGCTATGCGCATTGGGCCTCTCATGATCCGACCATGCTTCGCGAGGCAGGATTGCTGGCAACGGCTTTGGCGGAATATGCCCAGCGCTCTGAATTCTGTTTCCTTATGTCAGATTTGGCGGTTGCTGCAGACAACCTTGAGATGGCACAGTGCGCTGCGGAACTGATAGGGGCTGCAGATATTGGTCGAGGTGTTTGGAGCACTGCGCCCGATAAGAATGCGCCACGCACCTCGATCCCTCCGACCCTTTTGCGGGACTATCTAGAGGACTGGGCCTGCCACCTTCCATTTGATGAAGAACATGCGATCTGAAGTCGAACGTGTACTATGAGACTATGTTTTGACGTGGGTCTTTCACGGACTTCGGCTCTCGGAGGCGCTCACATTGTGCCGCAAGGGCCGCTTTCATTAGGAAGAATTTGGACAGATTGTCGCACTTGGAGGCCTGCAAAGTCCGAAAATTAAATCTCCGAATGTCCGAATTTGTCTCGGTAAAATTCGGGCGACTATCACCCGTTGAGACTTCTGGTGGTGAATGTCCGAATTTGTTTTTTCGAATGTCCGAAATGCTTTATTTTCGGACATTTAGGGGCGTTTGACCTGCAAAGAAGAATAGTCATATGAATGCTCATCAACCCATACTCGGGTTGGTGGAAACGCCCATCTGTTGTGTGGGCAACAATGAAACCGGGCACCAATAAAATGTGATCCGCCTAATTCAGAAACAGTGTTTCTGATGCCGGGAGAGATGTGTCCAGCGCTCAGATAGAGCGCGTAGCTAAGGAGAAATAAAATGAGTGTATTTTTGACTGAGCTTGAACAAAGCAAACTCCACGCAGCAATGGCAGACGTCCTAGGGGCGTCAGACGAACTTTGCAGCCCGTTGTATACAAGGCGTGGGGCGTTGGCTGAGGTTGTTTCCAACCACACTATTCTATTGCAGGCCTACTTGAACACTGCGTTCGAAGTGGAGGCTATGATTGAGGTCATCGTAGACATGGCCGCAGAACACCCTGATTGGTTGGTCCTGCCTAAAGATACGGTGGATGGTTTGTATCGAGAACGAACCGGTTTGAAAGTTGAGCTGCTGATGCGACTGAATGGTTTTGTACATCGGGGCGATTTCTACACGGACTATCATGGTGAGAACATCTCCGAGACAACGCTCGTTCCCGGCGAAATTGTGTGGGATGCATTTGAGCAGGTTGAATTCTTCGACAAGCAAGAGCAGGTGGCGGTGCTAGCCGGAAGGCTAGGCCACGACATCCTCGAGCCGATTGGAGGTGTTGTATGAAACACAATGCAACCGAGGTAGTGACCCAAGAAGACACCGGCGCAGTTAAACAATCGGCAAAGTCGTCAAGCAAAAAGAAGGCCAAGCCGCTGATCCCCTTCGACCAGTTGCCCATCAAGGGTGGGTTTGGCACGCCTTCGCGTCGTAATCCATATCACACTGCGCGTGGCGAAGCCGCCCGTGCTGACGCACGCAATCGCCCGCACGGCAAATACCTGAAAGATGCAGCACACATCTTGTTAAAAGCTGGCATTTCGCGTGACTACAAAGACCCCAAATACCACGGATCTTCAGAACACAATGCTTATACGCTGGCAGCGGCGATGTACTACGCCGAGTGCGGTCTTTATGCGATCGACTGTCACGGGTTGGACAACAACGGATATCCTACTTTTTCGACGGGCAAGGGTATCAAACACCCGCGGGGTGCGGGGTGGCCAGACGAGGCGACGACAGACCGTGACAAGCTAATTGCGCGCTGGTCCGGAGATGGTGAGTACCCCGCCGACAAGGAGGGCATCATTCGCAAGTATGCGGCAGTCGAGATGCCGCGAAATGTCGGGCTAACGTTTCCACCGGGTTGCGGGATGTTCGTTTTGGACGAAGACGGTGAAACAGGGATGCAGTCTGTTCGCGATCTAGAGGCCAAGCACGGCAAATTGCCGAAAACTTGGACGTCGGTCAGTGGGTCTGGAGGACAGCACCGAATTTTCAGGGCAAGAGCGCAAATCCACAATAGTAGTAACGAAATTGGCCCCAAGATCGACATCCGTGGGAAGAATGGCTGTATCGTAGCCGCTCCTTCCGTACACCCAAGCCTCGGGTATTATCAGTGGGCAGAAGGCTGCGCACCGGGAGAGATTGATTGCGCGGATGCTCCTGAATGGTTGGTTGCAGCGGCGCTGGAAGCTTCAAAGCAGACACAGGCGAAGACAGAGCACGGGCGACGTCTCCGTCCAGAAGGGCAAGCGCAGTCGAAAGTGTGTGAACCGAAAGAACCGAGTGGCAACAGTCGCGGCTTTGAGGCACATCTTTCCAATATCGGGGACCACGCCGGGGGCAAGGGGTTCAATGCCCCGATCTACAGCGCGGCATGCTCATGGTTCAGCGCGCACGGAGCCGACGCAGATGATTCCGAGCTTCTGACTCTGCTACGGGAAGCGATTGCCACTGCGAAACGTGGTAAAGATCGGAGGCAAGCAACGAAGTACGATACTGAATCTTATCTTTTGGAGCAGATTGAGAATGCGCGGCGCTGGTTCGCGGAGGTTCAGGAACAAGCGACGGCTTTCGAGTCCTTGTGGGAAGATGCCTGCGAGGCTGAAGGCGAAGAAGACACCGGCCCTGCTGACGCAGGCCAAGAACCCGCGTCAGCGGGGGAGTTCGAGTCAACCAAGGATTGGTTGCCGGATCGATACCGCCGCTTAGGCGATAAGATGTATCGCAAGGTCCCAAAATCCGAAATGGATGCGTGGGCAAAAGCTTGCGAGGAAGCAAAAGAAAACGGCAACGATGAACCGAAACAGCCTGAACCCGTTGAAATCTGCGGTGCGTTTGATGTTGTCGGACGTTCGTCGAACGCCGATGGCACAGAGGGTGCGGGGCGTGTCATTTCGTTTGAAGGTGAGAACGGGAAACGGGTCGAGGTGACGCTATCTCTTGCGGAAATTCGCAGTGACCCGAAGGCGGTTTTCGACGTCCTGTCTGATCGTGGGTTGTGGTTGCCGGTCGGGAAGAACGCGAAAATCAATCTACAGATGCTGTTGAACACCATCACTCCGAAACGGCAGATTCCCATCATCGAGTCGCCGGGGTGGGTTCGAAATGAACATGGTGAAGTTATCGGGTACATGCTGCCGACCGGCGAATACATGACGAATGACGGTGTAGGGCAGATGCGTCTGGCTGAGGGTGCCCGCTTCGAGGTGGTGAAACCACGCGGTGACGTGGATAAGTTCACGGCGGCAGCGGTCGAGAGTTTCAAGTACACCGAAACGAACTTCTATTGGCCGCTTGGTCTTGCGGCTGGATTTGCAGGACCGCTCCTAGGTATCCTGAAAGAGCGGTCTTGCGGGATCGTTTATTCTGGGCATTCGACGCTGGGAAAATCGCTAGGGCAGGAACTGGGGGCGTCCGTGTTCGGTTCGCCTGAGGAAGGCGATGGCGGTTTTCACAGCGCGAAAACGACCACAAACGCAATCGAGGACCTGTGTGTGATCACGACGCACACTACGTTCATGTTCGATGAAATCGGTGCATTTCAGGACAAAAAACACTTGGAGACGGTTCTTTTCGGAATGGCTGTCGGTGTCTCCAAAGCTCGCAAGAAAGACCGCAATATTGGACTGGCCCAGCGGGTCAAGTTCAACCCGTTCGTTGTGATGTCGTCTGAATTCGGAATCAAGCAAGAGATCGAGTCCGGCGGCGGCAAGTATCGCGACGGCCTGGTCGCACGGTTTCCAGACATCGACGTGGGCAACGACGGGGTGCATGTCTCGAAAGACAAACGGAGCATCCTTGAGGCCGTGCGGTACAACTATGGACATGCTGGGCCGGTGATGGTCCGTTACATGATCGATTCCGGCATCGCATTTGATCGCCAGAAGCTTGCCGACGAGGTGGATGCCATCATCTCGGAGCTTTCAGAGGGGAAACCCCCGGTGATCGAACGCGCCGCAAAACCCTTCGCAATCGTTTTCCGGGGGGGGCAGATCGCGGCTGACGCCGGGGTCTTGGGTGATCCTGACAGAGCTAAGACCGCAATAAAACAGGCTGTATTGAAGGCATGGGACGTGTTCTCTAACTCGGATGAGGCCAGCGCGGCGTCTGGTGGCGGTGCGTTGCTGGATGCAGTCCTTTCAAAAATGAACGGGATGTGGGATCGGACGATTATCAAGGCCGGTGAAGTTCTGACGAACGAAGAGACGGGCAAGGAAACTATCGTCGGGAGCGCCGCAGGCGATGAGGCACGAGGAACGCCAATTGGATGGTACGATGATGAATTCATTTATCTGGACTACAACCGAATTGCTAAGCCCGCTGAAGTCTTTGGCGTGAACATTAAGCGCCCCGACCTTGTTAACGTGTTCGGGAAGGCTGTGGTTCCCAAGTCAACGCGGGAAACGCCACAGAGCAGACTCCCGGCTCATGTCGCACAGGCGGCGGGGGGTGATGGCAGGGCCATTCGGAACCTGAAACTGAAACGCGCCGAGTTGGGTATGTGATCGCACAGTGTTCCACAGAGATAGGAATTCCCCGCCGTCAGGCGGGGTTTTTCGTTCAGTCGTTACGCGATTGGGCGACATGAGCGACAGTTGGGCGACACGATTGGGCGACGTTTGTGCTATAAGAATAGGGGATGGGCGACACTGGGCGACAATTTAGAGAAAAAAGATAGTCGACTCTCTCCACGCTGCGCTGTGCCCACAACTTCGCAGGTGATCCACACCCCGATAGAAACCGAGAATGTCGCCCAGTGTCGCCCACCCCTTGTTTGTAAGGGTCTTGTGTCGCTCAACCCGTTAGAATTTGTCGCCCAGCGTGTCGCCCACGTCGCCTCGCTTATTGAAGCGGCACTTTTGGTCTTTCCAGCAGAGGCCTCAAAGTCGCCCCCAGCGCCTGAACACCTGCCGTTTTGCAATATACAAACCTTAACATTTCCGAAAAACCAAGTTTTTAAGGCGAAATCATCGATTTCCGAATGCAAGGACTCGGTTCACATGTGCAAGTTTACGTGAATGGGCTTGTCGACATTTTGTTTATCCCGAACCTGTGTATTTTTTCGATCAATTGACGTCGAAGGCCGGAATTAGCACATCCGGAAAACTGTGGATTGGCCCTCTCGGCAACATTAACAAATGTGATTTTACGTGTCGTAGAATGACACGAACTTAGGAAGGAACCTGCCCCTGTGCAAACGCTGGAGGCAAGTTAATGAGTGATTTTAAGGCGATGGAACAGGTGGTGATTTCCGCAACTTTGCGGTCGGCAGGGGTGCTGGATTCACGTACGGATTTCGGTAAGGCCCTCATTCTTGAAGAGGCTACAAAGAAGGACGCGCTGAAGTCCAGTCGTACCGGGCCTTTGTTGAGAGACGCTGCCAAGGCAAAGTTCGAATTGGTAGAACGAGGGATTTTTCTCCCCGCAAAGTTATCTGGAAATGGAAGATGGATCCTGTTTTTCAACAACTCCATTTCGCCGGAGGGTGCTCAAAATGTAACCTACCGCGATTTCTGTGAAAAGAAGTCTGCTTCAACTTCGGCCAAGGACAACGGAGAAGCCTTTCACGCTGACGTTCGCAGGATGGCAGTGACGGCAATGCAGACTGTTACTTATGCAAACGGACAATCAGTGCTTCGAGCCGTGAAAGCAAAAGACACCGACATGACAAGCGAAGAGTTAGAGGCAAACATCCTCTTTCTCATGATCGGCCAGAAAATGCGGTGCAAGCTGACCGGTACCGATTTCGCATTGGGTAAATCGAACAAGTACCTAAAGCCGAGTCTAGACCGCATCGATTCATCTCGAGGATATGTGAAAGGAAATCTCCAAATTTTAACGCGACTCGCGAATTTCACAAAATCAGCAAGTGACGCCGATGACTGGGAGGAAAAGGTTTTGGCAATGTGTGCAATGGTGGATGCAATGAGAGGATAACCGCTACAAAGTGGCTAGATTGCGTTCCTTCAAGGCTACCGAGACGGTTGTCTTTTCTACCAGACTGCTTGCAAGGTGCGGGTGCAAACACAAAAATGCTGAACCAAGAGCGGCGGAAAAAAGAATGCGCGGATCCAAATCCGAAAGGCACCACTGGTGGCCAGAATGCGTTTCGAAACACTGGATGGATGATACGGGGGTAGTTCACTGGGTTTTACCTGACGGAACTGAAAGGCATGCCCCCCCGAAGAACTTTGGAGTGATAGGCAACGGGCATTTCATCAAACTCGCTTCAAAGCCCGGTGAGACAACGGTCTGGGATACCAACTTCGAAAGCGTGTTTCAGCAAGCCGACCAGAACTTTCCATTTGTTATTGAACAGCTTCAGGGCTTTGCATTTGATGATCGTCGCGGGTTTTCGAGACGTGAAAGATTTGTCCATCAAGACTGTAGCGATGAATTCTTTAGTCAGCTTGTCGAGGGAATAGTCTCGCTGGCGGTCCGCAGCCCGAAGACGCGAGAGGCCGCAGTCAGTCTTGCCGAGAAGCTCCGAGGGCCGCTGCCCGAACGCGAACGAAATTCCCTGATCGGAGCCAACTTGCGCCATATGCATGATGAAGCCGTAAAACAGTTCGGGGCGCGAGGTATAGCGGTTGTAATTCAATCCGCTAAAAATGAGTTTATCTATGGAGACGGCTTCTACCACAATCTCACTTCACCCGCTAACCCACCCAACTTGCCGCGTATACTGGTGCCGATCACGCCAGAAATCGCTGTTTTGTACGCGATCCCTTTACAATACTCTCCTCAGAAACGACTTTCGACACTGGTTATCGATCAGGCAGAAACAAAGTCACTAAATGACGTCTTGCAGATTTATGCTCGCCAAGCCCTTTTTTACCGGTCTGAGAAGCCGACAGTAATCAATGAATTTAACGGTGGAGAACATCTGAGGTTTGCAAATTCAAACAATCTTGTCGAAGAGATAGTATGCGATGCGCCGGGCGTTGCCCCAATGAATACGCAACTTGTGGATTTGCAACCTCATACGAAACAGACTGATCCTTCGGTTAAACCAGCCTCTCTCCTCAGTGATTTGGTCAAGAGAATCCCGCGTTTACGTCGCTGAGACGCCTTCCAATTCAATGGACCATCGCCAGCACAAATTTAGTGCGTCTCGAGAGCTTTGAGTGAATTTTCCTGTTTAACATTGACACAGGCCTGCGTCAGCAGGCCTTACCTTACCACAGGGCAACATACCCAGATGCTTTTTAATGTCACCACACGCCCATCGCAGAGACCTGTTTAGTGTGACACGAAAAAGGTTCACATGTAAAATTGCACCTTCACGCCATCAACGAGGTCATCAAAGTTGAGCAATTCGATGTCCCGGTAATCGGCAGCAATAGATCGCCATTGCTCCGGTTCAAAGTCTGCTCTTCTACCAACAACAAGATAGCGGCGCGGTTTGTGGACTTTGAATCCATACTGATCTTCGAACCAAGTTCGGTTGTTCGGGTCATCAAAAAACTCCGAATAAACACGGGTTTGTGCGATGTAACTCTGTAGCCAAGCACCAAATGTTTCCCGATTTTCTCGCCCAACGACCAGAGACTTTCCAATCTCGGGTAACTTGAACTCCACAATGTCCGCGTAGCCGTTGGTGTTAACGACGAAGAAGTCAGGCTTAATGTCCTTTCGGTCTTCGCTTTGCCATTTACACAGCGCCTCAGCTTCAATTTCCTGCGCTCCAAATCGCATTGTAAGAATGAACTTATGTCGATCCTCCGCGAGAAACTGGGTAATCTGCGGTTCGGTTGTTTCACTATTTCCCCATAATTCCACGAAGTCGTTGATTAGGGGTAATTTTTGGTACTTGTAGTCGCTGGGGAGAGAGAGGTGTACTTCCGTATCGTTTTCGGCAAGATCACCCCAATAATGTACAGGAATGCCCATTTCATCGGTCTCTCCGTCTCCTTCGGTAAACTCAATTGGGAAAAAGTCGATCCATTGGATTCGACGTGTTATGAGACCGCTCTCGTTGGCGTCAAAGAACTTGGCGTTTACGAGGCGGCAGAATTGCCCAGCCGTGGGTTCGGGTAGATTCCAGTTGAACCCAAAAACGGCGTCCTGCGCTGAGTGGTTCCAATTAAGTTCATGTAGCTTTTCCCAACCGGCCTGCGATGCAAGAACCAAATCCTCCGAATAGGGTGGTAGCGGCAAAGCAACGTCCATGGTTGATCCGAGGTTGAAGCCGACAATCTGCTCAAGAAGGTTAGTTTCCTTCGGCGAGAAATCGAATGCCGTAAGGTTTATTGCATATTCACCGGTTGGTTCGTTCTCTAACTCCGAACCGAGGTACTCAACAGCGATGTGAGTGCGTCCAAAATATATAACCAAGTTGTCGTGGTATTGCAGAAACGATGGGACTTTGCTCTTCAACTCTGGATTGGCTTTCAGCTTCTCATGAAACGGCTTCCAGTAGTACTCAGCGAACTGCTCCAAGAAGGCACGCGCCATCTGGTTTACATCAGCCAACGGTGCATCACCCATTTCTTTTGTCCTTTGAATGCTACTGAGAGATTACACCGTAACGAAAACGCAATGTCGTTGGAATGTGTTTCAGTATCAATAGGGACGTCCCCAGATGGACAGTGAGACATGCCTGAGAATGGTATCAAAAAGACTGGCGAATCACCCTATTGATACAGTATCATATCTTCTAAAGGCATATGATACGGAGGCGCGAAAGATGGAAAAATGGGGATACGTTAGGGTTTCTGTAGATCGCGACACTCAAGCCGCTGGATGGGAGGATCAGATCGCGACGCTCAAAACGCTGGGTGTTGATGACGCGCACATGAACATGGAAGAGGCAAGCACTCGCGGCACACGCCCAGTATTCGAGAACATGCTTGCCAAAGCAAACAGGGAGGCCACGCCCGAGCGCCGTATCTGTATTTGCGCTTCCAAGATGGATCGTGCTTTTCGGGACCTCGCCGCCGCTGACGCGGCGATCTCCAACCCGACAAACCCAAATGTCATCTGGCTCCTGCCTGACTTATCCAAGAACCCGCTGGATCCGAATGACCCGACGCAAATGCTTTTGGTTCGTATGATGGGAGCGGTTGCCCAGTTTGAACGTGATAGATTGGCAGAACGCCGAGCCTACGGGATCGCCAAGGCTAAGAAAGATGGAAAGTACAAGGGTCGTAAGCCCACAGCACGGGCGAAGGCGCCTGAAGTCCTAAAACTCAAAGAGCGTGGCTTCAGACCAGACGAAATCGCGAAGCAGCTTGAGATTGGACGTGCGTCTGTTTTCCGGATTCTCAGGGAGCATCGGGACGCTGAGAAAAGTGTCAATATGTAGACGCAGGACCCCCTTGTCCCGAATAACAGCCTTGCGGACACCTATATAGTATACAAAGTAACGAGGGGACCCTTGACAGGGTACGCCTTGCTTTTAATTGCCTCCATCCGCTACTGACCGGAAATGCAAGTGCAAGATATGGATTTTTTCAGTGCACCGATTAGTTGTTGGTGGTCAAATCTTCAGCGACACTTCGAAACTGCTCTAGAGCGGCCTCAAGATTCTCTACGATCTCACCGGCAATAACATCAGGCTCCGGCAAGCTGTCGATATCCTCAAGGCTGTCATCTTTCAGCCAGAAGATGTCTAGGTTCAACTTGTCTCGTGCGACGAGTTCATCATAGGTAAACCGGCGAAACCGTTCCGTCTCTACTCGGCTTTTATAGCTCGCGATGAAGTCGTCTAGATCGGAGCGGACCAATTTCTTGGTCTTCAGAGTCTTGTGGATATTCGTCCGGTAGTCATAGACCCATAACTCGCGTGTCTGGGCTTCGCGCGATGCAGCCTTCTTATCGAAGAACAGTACATTCGCCTTCACGCCGGGACTGTACCAGATGCCCGTTGGTAGCCTCAGCAGGGTGTGGAAGTTGAATCCTTCCAGCAAGCGCTTGCGGATACCTTCACCGGCACGACCGGCCTCAAACAGCACATTGTCGGGCAAAACGACACCAGCACGACCGTTCGTGTCCATGATCGTCATAATGTGCTGAAGGAAGTTGAACTGCTTGTTCGAGGTCGTGAACTTGAAATCCTCGCGCTCGTAGTTCTCGCGTTCGGTCACGACTTGCCCATCTTCACCGACAACGGTGTAGCTCGACTTCTTGCCGAACGGCGGGTTGGTCAACACTACATCGAATCTTTTGCCGGGGTCCCCCGCGAGCGCGTCCCCCTGATGCACGGGGCTGCTGTCGTTCCCAACGCCGTGCAAGTAGAGGTTCATCGCCGCCAATCGGACAACTTCGTCAACGATGTCCACACCGTCGAACGTAGCTTCGCGCAGAGTCTTCAGCTTGTCGCGGTCTTGGCTCTGCCCTTTCATGTGGTCGTACGCTGTCAAAAGAAAACCGCCAGTTCCACAGGCCGGATCGCACAACGTATCGCCGATCTGCGGATCGACGCAATCGACTATCGCTTCGATGATCGGGCGTGGCGTGAAGTATTGACCGGCTCCGGATTTCACCTCGGAGGCGTTCTTTTCAAGCAGTCCCTCGTAAATCTCGCCCTTCACGTCGACGCCAATCCCGATCCACGGGCCTTCGTTGTCGATCAGAGAAACCACACGGGTCAGCTTCGCTGGGTCACTCAGCTTGTTCTGAGATTTGCGGAAGATCGTACCGATCAGCCCGCTCGCCTTGGCTAGGTTTTCCAGCGTGTGGCGATACTGAAGCTCCAACTCATCGCCGGTCTTGCCGGACAGTTTCGTCCAGTTCCATTCAGGTGGAACAGCCGACGCCTCGCCAAGAAGGTCGACGCGCTCCTGATCCATCTTCAAGAACAGAAGGTAGGTGATCTGTTCGATATAGTCGCCATAGGAAATGCCTTGATCGCGCAGCACATGCGCATAGTTCCAGACTTTCGCGACCAGTTGTTCGTTCGTCATTTCAATCGCCCTGCAATGGGTGGATCAAGAGCGACCAATAATACTCCGCCGCCCCTTGTTCGCTCAGTGCGTCGTTGTCCTGCCCCAGACCGAAATGGGGCATTCCCATCGGTTTGAGGAATAGCTTCTGATCGTCATTCTCGACAGATATGCTCTCGTTGTATGAGTTTGGTGGCGCTTCATCGCCGTCGGAATACGCGATCACATTTCCAAGAATTCCGCCCAGCCGGATGCTACAGGCGGCATCCTTGGTGCCGTCGCGGTATATAGTGGCGGTGAAAGTGTTGCCGTCGACCTTGCGATGCCGGGTTTCGATTCCGCTGTTTCGCGCCTGCAATTCCTCAAGCGACCCTTGGAAAAAGCGATCCATATACTCGAATGCGTTGAGTAAAAACCGATCCTTATCCGCTTCGGTGAATTCCTTTCGGAGACGCAGGTTTGAAGAGCGCGGTAGTTCGGCGACCAGCTCAGCTTCAGACGCAACCTGCTCGATATACTCGTGAACCTCTTGCGGTTCATTGGCAGCACTGATTTCAGCAATCGCACCGCGTATCCAGTTTGTGACATCTAGGAACGCTTCATCCCGGTTTGGCCAAGTCGTGATTGGCTTGCCATCTGTTGGCGTGACCAGAAACTGCGCCAAATCTGTATGGGTCCAATCACAGGGACGGAGGATCACCGAGATTAAACGCGCTGTACCCTCGCGATGCCGTTCCAATGCACGACCTTTTTCGATCTTGTAGCAATACTCCGATGCGAGAAAATCCGGACTGATCAACAAAATGACGATGTCGGCCTCATCAAGCTCTTTGCTTATGGTCCAATCGAGCCTGTCGCCCGCGACCATGCGACGGTCATGCCAGACATCGATCAGCCCCTGCCGCTTCAGCATAGCAAGCTGGACTTCAAGTTCGTCACGAAGCGCCTCGTCTTTGTGCGAGTAGGACATGAAAACGCGGGCAGCCATCACGATGCCTCGTAAGATTGGATGATCAGGTCTTTGGCTTGTTCAAAGTCCTCGTGGTTTTTCACGGTGACCTCCAAGTCACCGGTGCCGAAATGCCCGACCTTGCGCACGTCACGGGTGAATCCTTCCTCAAGCTCGACGCTCGGCGGGTCGACCTTCAGATAAAGCCTGATCACGTGAATCTGCGGTTTCACTTCGACACAAGCGAAGTTCTTGATCCGCTTGAACGCGAAATAGTTTCGAAGCTCTTTCTGAACGACATCATCCCCAAGCCCCATCATGAAGATCTCGATGTCAGCATAGAGGTCAGTAAGCGCTTGGTCAGCGTCGGCCAAGCTCTCTGCATTGGTCTTATATTTGTGCGGCTTCCCGGTTGCCGCGTCGACCACGGGCAGGGGCTTGGTCGAGACTGCCGTCAGCAAGTCAAGCAACAACAGATCGTTGCCGAAACGGCGGTAGCGGATCAACTCGATATTCCGGCTCATCTGCTTCACCGCATGGGTATCGTACTTCGTGAAATCCGCCGCGATGCAGATCAAACGTGGAGCGCTCCACTCGACGGCGTCAGCCGTCTCCTTGTCGAACCGGTCACGCACCAGAAGTTCGAAATCGCCCCGGTGGTCCATCAGCCAATCGAGGTAGAACAGGCCTTGGTTGATGACGTTTTCACTCCGCTCACGCTTGTATTCGATGATGACCGGATAGCCGTTCTCGTCGATCCCCAGCGTGTCCATCCGTCCGCCGTTCGAGGTGACGTACTCCGACGCCAGAAATCGCACCCCCAGCAGGGTCTCGAGGTTCTGTTCGAACAGGGTCTGCAACGACTTTTCCAGCGCTGAGGATGAACTGGAAAGCTCAGACAGGGTCGCGCCGGTCTGTTGGAATAGTTTGATGTCACTCATGCGGACACCTTTCTACGGGGCTTCTTGGTCGGTGCCTTCTCAGAGGCGATCCGAGCAAGGAGGGTGCTGGCGGGTTCGTCGTTCGGGTCTTGCGGGACGAGGCGACCGGTGAAGGCGTCTTTCAGGATGGACTGGCGGAGCGAGGCGGAGCGCTTGAGTTCGGTTTCGCAGAACTGCTCTAAAGGACGATGCTTCGCTTCGGCTTCGTCGATCAGGCGCATGCACTCTTCGATCTCATGTCGCGGTGGTATGGGAACCGCGAGGGCCTTCAGCGTCGTTCCATTGATCTTGGGCATGTTGCCCGCAGTACCTGTTGCGTTTTTCCTGAAGTAGCGTTTCGCGAACTCGAAATTGATCCACGCAACAGCCCAGCGCGCCATCAATTCATCCGTGAAACGAAGGCGCATCATTAAGTCAGGGTAGATGTATTCATTATCAGGCCCCGGAAAGATCGCGGCAGTTCCGACGTACTCGATGGTATTGCCGCGCTGTACGAGCACGTCGCCGGACTTTAGCCAATATTTCGAGTCCGGCTCTATGACCGCCCCGACTACCTTGATCGTGTTCTCGTCAATAATGAAATGACCGGAAGTCGTCGCCGTCAATTTGAATGACTTGACTCCTTCGCCGGTATTCGACGCCTTGGGGGAAGTGCCATTCGTCGGGCCATTATAGATCAGCGAGGCGAGTGACGCCCAAGTCCAGTGATCGGGCAGATCGGGCATGTCGGAGGTCGCAGCCGTGACCGGCTTTTTGTAGCGCCCGCTCCACAGGGTTTGACGTGCCTCTTGAATGGCTGCGAAATGATCGTGACCATGCTCCAACACCCCTTCGCGCTGGGCGCGCCATTCGGTGGTGAGTTGGCCGGTGACGGCGGATTTCAGGACGGATTGGCGATAGCGGGTCAGGAGCTTCTGAACCTCCCGCACCGATTCCTCGCCCTTGTCGAGCCGGGCGAAGAGCGTGTCGAGCTTCTCGACGATCCGTCGTTGTTCATGCAGGGGTGCTATCGGCATTGGAAATGCCTTCAAGATCGTCTGACTGATATTCTGTTGACCGCCGCCTTGACCAAGCTCTACGAGTTCACCGCGAGCCAGTCGCAAATAGTATAATGCGAAGCGCTTATCCACGATTTCTTCGTTTACATGGCAGAACGCAATCGCTTGGTTTGTCGCGCATTCGATCCGGGTAATCCCGAGCTTTCCAATCGAACCGTACATTGCAACAAGGAGTGTTCCGGGTGGAATGATCTTGGCCGATGAGTTTGACAGGCCAAGGTCGGTGATCGAGGTCTCCGCTTCGACGATGTACCCATCATGCAGGTCCCCGATTTTCAACCAAGGGATGTTGCCACCGTAGTAGTCACCATTCGTTCGGTTCGGTGTTCCGCCGCTTCCCCAAGAACCGATCTCCGTCAGCGTGACCCACTGCCAATTGTCCGGTATTTCTTTGATGATCTTCATGCCACGAGTGCCCCTTGGAGGTCGTCGAGCATATCATGCAGGCCGGACCCAAAGACTTCACGAGCTTTCAGTATTCCGCCTTCATCCGCCAAGCTCGGTGCCTCCAAGAAGTCACGCGGACCGATCTCAGCATTTGCGGCAATAAAGCCCGCAATGGTGCGTAGCCAGCCCATTTGCTCTTCGGTGTAGGCCCGCCCGGCATTCTTCTCACGCCCGATCCAGAGGTTGAAGCGCTGTTCAACCTTGGTTGCGAAAGGTTCCAAAACCTTGTCATAGCCCAGCGCGAAGCGCACGAGGCTGACGATCTCGGTCAGTTGCTGATCGACCGGCGCGCCCTTCACCGTGGCGGCGTCCAGCCGCTTGTAGGCTTGCCAGACATCCGCTGCCAGCAGATGGTGCGGCGGGTCTTTCATCGCCTGCGCCAGTTCCTTGATCGTCGCATTGGCCAGCCGCTGAGAGGCGTAGGACTGGTTGTAGATGATCTGAAGCGCGGTCAGTTCATCCTTGTTCTCGTCGATGAAGGTCTTGAACGAGGCGATCTTTTCTTCGGCGTGCTTGAGGTCGAAATCGGCGTGGATCAATTCGTCGGTCGTGAATTCGTCGATGACGATGTCGGTCTGCTTCTTGATGTCCTTGAGCAAGTTGCGGACCGGCGCGGCGTCAAACGGTTCGCAAGCGTCCTCAACCAGTCGTTCGATGACCTCCTGTTCCTGCTCTGGCGTCGGCGCTGGGCCGTGGGCCTGTTCGATGGCCTCAACTTGCTTGTCGGCGTCAATGGCGTCCAGCAGGGCGTTGGCAAGGTCGCGTGGCGTCTTGCCGCCCGTGGCCTCAGCAATGCGCCCACGGTCTTCAGGGACGAGCTTGCGGTCGAGTGCTGCCAACCTTCCCGCGAGGCTCGACAGGGCGTCCTCGTCGCGGCGGCCTTGAGCGATCTGATCGATCAACTGGTCGAAGGACATCGACTTCTTGCGTTCGAGTGGCTGCGAGGCGTTCTTCTTCGTTTCCGACACGCCGACGGCGTCGATCAGCACGAAACGGGTCTTGGTCTGGGCATCCGGCGTCACCGCCTTGAGGTCTGCATCCGGGATCGTCCGCACCCCGCGCCCCTTCATTTGCTCGTAGTAGCCCTCAGACTTCACGTCGCGCATGAAGATCAGCACTTCGACCGGCTTAATGTCGGTCCCCGTGGCGATCATGTCGACGGTGACGGCAACGCGGGGGAAGGGGTCGACACGGAAGGCCTTGATCAGCGACTTGGGGTCTTCGCCGGTGTTGCGGTACGTGATCTTCTTGGCGAAGTCGTTGCCCTCGCCGAAGACCTCGCGGACGGCATGCACGATCTCTTCGGCGTGGTTGTCATCCTTGGCGAAGATCAGGGTCTTGGGGAGCCATTCGCCGGTGCGATCCGGGAAGAGTTCGGTAAACACGCGGTTCTTGTACGTCTCCAACACCGTACGGATTTGGTTCGGCGCGACGACCGATCGGTCGAGTTCCTTCGAGGTATAGTCCAGATCGGCGTCGAGTTCCTGATAGCGTACGGCTCGTGTGCGTTTGTCTCGGATCGGGACCTGATAGCCAGCCTCAGCGTCGACCGTGCCGCCTTCCTCGGTGACCTTGGTGCGAATGCGGTAGACCTCATAGCCGACGTTGACACCATCCGCGACGGAGCGCTCGTAGGGGTACTCGGCAACGAGGTTCTGGTTGAAGTAACCCAGCGTGTGCTTCGAGGGTGTGGCCGTTAGGCCGATGATCGAAGCATCGAAGTATTCGAGGACCTGCCGCCAGAGGCCGTATATCGAACGATGGCATTCATCGGTTACGATGAAGTCGAAGGTCTCAATGGGGATTTCCGGGTTGTACTCGACTGGCGGGACTTCGCCCTCTTCTGTCTGCCACGTCTCGAAGGCGGATGCTTCTTCGTCTTCCTCTTCGATCTCCTGTCCGCGCAGCATCGCGTAGAGCCGTTGGATCGTGGTGATCACGACCTTGGCGTCGGGATCGATCCGGCGACCTTGAAGTTGCTGGACGATGTAAGTGTCAGTGAAGCGGTTGGCAGCACCCGGCGGCTGAAAATTCTGAAACTCCTTCAGCGTCTGGTCGCCAAGATTGTTGCGGTCGACTAAGAACAGGATGCGTTTGGCTCCGGCGTGCTTGATCAGGCGATAGGAGAACGAGCATGCCGTGAAGGTCTTTCCGGCACCGGTCGCAAGTTGGATCAGGGAACGCGGGTTATCTGCCGCGAGCGATACTTCCAAGCCGTTGATGGCTTCGATCTGACAGTCGCGCAGCCCGGTTTCATCCAAAGGCGGCATATCGTTCAGTGCCGCTCTCAAGGTTCGTGGCGCCTTCAACCAACCGTGCAACGTCTCGGGTCTATGGAAGGCAAACACCCGCCGCGAGCGGGGCTTGGGGTCGCGCATGTTGCGGAAGAACGTCTCCTGACTACTGCTCTCATAGTCGAAGACAAGGAGGTCATCCCATTTGGCGAGGTGTTCCGGCAATCCGCCCATGTACTTGTCGGATTGGTCCGTAACGCCACTGAGCGTCATGCCTTCCTTTTTCGCTTCCACGACGCCAGCGGCCTTGCCGTCTACGAAAAGGAGGTAGTCACATGGGCCGGTAGTCAGTTGGAATTCTCGCACGGCAACACCGAGTGCGGCTTTGCGGTTAAACTCATCAGGATTTTGCACAAGCCAACCTGCCCCACTCAAAAGCCTATCGATCTGTTGTCGAGCAACTTGCTCCGGGGTCAACATCGCTCCCTCCGCTCCATCTCATTTCCCCTTTGCCAGTAGTTCCTTTGCCTCGAACGACTTACTAAGGGCCTCATCAAGGGAAAATATATCTGCCGCAGTCTCTAAATCCGGCGTTACAAGCGCTCCATCTTTCAGCCGTGGAGTTTCAAGCCTAATTTTTCCAAATGCAGCAGGGAACTCCACGTTCACCCACTCTATACCCTCAATGAATGGCCTCAATGGTGGGGGCGATGAAAACACATCCTGAATCGCATCTTCTGCCTCTTTTTGCGTAGTGTAAAACGTTTCGAAAGCTACAGCCTTCCTCCCCTTGGTCATTGCCGCGCCTGACGAATACGAACCGTCGCCTGCAAACAGCTCCAGCAGAAAGACATCAGTGATCACAACCTCATCAATGACAAGGCCTGAACCAATTCTCTGGTTCAAAATAACCATTGGAGTTATTTCAATTTCGGCGCCATCAACGTCGAGCGCGTCTTCGACCAAGTGCTTATTCTTAGAAAGCCACTCAGCCTTTCTTCTGGCCTGACCAGCAGCTTCCTCCAGCTTTGATAGATGGCTGTACCGTTCAATTGATTCATTCGGCGCGATCAAACATTTTAGCTCACCAACGATAACACGCCTTCCAATCCTAAACAGTAAATCGATTTCTTCGCCACCTTCACTAACTTTATTGATGGCATGTGGAAGACATGCGAAGTCGTCTATGATCTTGTTCCCTGCCAAGGCCGCTTGAACGCGCTTACGAGTGCCCTTTTCAAAGGTTCCTCCCAGACTCTTCGCTTTTGTTAGGTCTGGCCCTAAGAGTTCGGTCAGTGTTCTTTCAACAAAGCGAGTTTTAGTTCCAACGTCTACCGACGGCATGACGATCATTACATGCTCTTCGTCAAGTTCGACTAAAGGGTGCAACCAAACACCTTCCTTGAAACACTTCCCTGTATCGTCCGGTGATAGCACAAGTTGAGATAGGACGGATGCAGCAAAGCTTTCCTCAATGCCCAAGCACTCCCGGAATACACGTACACAATCCTTTTTGGACACCCGAAGCGAGAACTCTCTGGCATCTCGGTAGCCACGAATAATTCGTGCGCGAATATTTAAGCGCATGGCAGCACCTAGTTCGCCCAATACCCAGAGAGCCTTTATGAGAAGTCGCATCGAGATCTCAGATCCCGCAACCTCGATTGGCACGTCAAGATAGTCGCCTATGTAAGATCGTTCTAGTACACCCAAAGTTTCGTTAAGCTTCTGAAGCCTTCCTCCAGATGGTTTCGGAAACGCTAACCCTGTTCTCCCACCTCGCAGGCGCGAAACAAAAACTGACCTGATATCTTGCGTGTCGTCTCGGTCTTCTGGAAGGTCGTGAAACAGTGCAAGCGGCCCCCAAAGCGCCGCTTCCGTGCGCATTTGGCTTGCGTACCAATAACCGTCAAGTTCTCTATCCGCAGGGCCGAAGGTCAGGCCCTCGCCGTCTCCCTTTAACTCTCGTCCCTCCCAAAGCGCCGACATCCAAAGGTCTCTAAGACCAGACTCAACTGAAAGCGCCCAACCTGCTCTCAATTCCAAAAGCCCGAAGTCAGTTCCGATGGGTTCACGGTCGTCAGACAGTTCTTTTGCTTCGAAAAACCAGTGAGGCAGAGTATCTACAATTGCGGTCACCAAGTCATCAGGAGACATGTTCTCTTGAGGGGCGATTTGACTACCAGCCTTGCCAATCTCCATCAGATGAAAAGGAGATGAGTCTTTCGACTTGGCGCGCTCGGCTTGTCTCTCGCGAAAGTCCCTAATGAGGGCAAAGTAGTTACGATTGGCGGACCCTACGGCAAGAATCAATGCACTGCGTTTGCTTATGTCTTTGAAGATTCTTTTTATATGCCGGTCTCTGAGAGACGAGACCTGATTTCCGAAAAAGATCGCTGACATGCATAGCTTGACGTCCCGCTCATTGCCTTCGGCTTCCTCCAATGCTTCTTTCCACTCATCAACACGAAAGTTCTTTGCGAAGGGAGAACTGAGCCTATCGCCTCCACGAGTCGCCCGCGTAAATATCGGGCTACTAAGGTCTTTTGTGCGTTTCAATGAGTATGTCCCGATTTAGGCTTGGTTAAAGTTCTTTCGAACTTCCAAGACCCACAATATACCTCAAGCTGAAATCGATCTCGGAGTGACCTGTTTAGAAACGACGGTTCAGGATCCATAAGGTGGAGCCTGAACTAAGTCTGTAACCGTATAGCTTACACTGATCGTCCCGTCGGGTTTTCTAATTGTACCGATCTCAATTTCGGCGTGAAAGCGATCACCTAGAGTTATTCCCTCTTCATTCTCAATTCTCTCTAAATAATCTTGGCTCACTTGATGGCTGAATTTTCCAGAAATGATCTCTTCAGCGCCGTCTCGCTTGAAATCGAAGGTCCTTTTTATTGGAGACAGCCCAACAAGAGTCCCAGTCCATGTAACGGGTTCAATTTTGACGTTCGTTTCTGTTATTCGCCTGTAAGCTCTCTCAATTCCGGCCCGGTCAAAACTATATTGGCGATCCGGAAGATTGGCCTTTAGCGCCGCTTCGTTCTTCTCAAGGTGGCGAAAAAACTTTGCCAGAGCTGTAAAAACCCTTGGATTGATCTCATCTACGTCGATCAGAAAATCGTCTTCGTCTTCCTGCGTAAACTCATTAAATAGCGCTGTGGCCTCCTCCAATGTTTCCCTGATAGGCGTTTTTACGGCGCTCATCTGACTTGCATCCTTCTCTTCTAGAATGAAACCGAAAGAACCTGTCGCGACGCCGCGTATGTAAAGCGCTGAAAGATCCGAACCTCTTATTTTGCCACGTTGAGCAAGTTCGCCGCTTGAATTTGATGCGAAAATTCTTGTCACGATGCCCTGAAAGTACGAAAGGGCCTGCGCAGCAAAACTAGCATCGATGCTGCGTGATCCATCTACAGGTGCACCATCGAAAAGGATTGAAATCTCCGCCACACGGGCATCGCGTTCACGAAGAGAACCCAGCTCCTTGTTGACAGCCTCTAAACGCGTCGAAAAGTTCAGACGCCCCACGATGTCTCCGTCTGCTTCGGCCTCGACTACGAGAGCTTCTAGTTCTGCCTTCTGGCTTTCTAGATCAGATAATCTCTGGAGATCAGACATTGAACTTGATCCCTATAGCTTGATCAATAGCTGCAAACTCCATTGGATCCACAGCCAAAGGAATTTCTAGAATGCCTTTCTTTGCGTCTGAGCCACGCATGTCGCTGAAGAGTCCGAACCAATATGTTGTGTTTCTGACCAACGAACGCGAACCCGCATCGAGATCAACAGCATATGTATCGCAGTGATACACCGGTTTCATTTTGGCGGCGTCAAAAAAAGTGGCATGAATCTGGTTCGCGTAGTCTAGACTCCAGCTATTTGGTTGGCTTTGGTACTTCAGCGGCCTGTTGAAGAGCGTTACCACGTCGATGTCGTTTGGGCTTCTGTTCCTCAGGGCTTCCACGTTCTCAATGAAGCTTCCGTCGATCCACTGAGAGCCTGAAACGAAGCCCCCAGTATGCAGGTGCTTTCGGTACTCGTTAAAACCTTTTAGCAACTTTGCCCGTTCGGGCGAAGTGCAGAAATGTTCAACGACCTCCTGCATAGTTGCCGGATAAGGCGAGCGGGCGTTTGGAATGGTTGGATGACCTGAAATGAAAGGCGGTAACGCTCCATGGGGTGCGAAATCGGGTATGGGCATGCGAAAACTCGTGGTCTTAGTCAAGAAACAACCTAACCGTGAAAGTGTCCCGATGTCCAAGACTATAATGCGATCTGTTGCCGCCGAGTTAACCAATCATAAGTGCTTGCCCTTGTTCCAAGGTGTCAGACGTTTGCGGTCTTGACGCGGCTGTTGAGCACACCTTCACTAAAAGGTCAGCGATGTTCATGATAAATGGGTTTGGTAGCGGGCGTAGTGACTACGCTTGCTTCAAGTACGACCCCAGAATCTTTGATTTACTTGCAGCTTTGCAAAATTGGTCCACAAAATGGCTTCAACCAAGTAGAAACCGTCCGGCAACATACTGATAAATATATACTTTTCAGGATTTAGTGGTGCCCGGGGGCGGAATCGAACCACCGACACGAGGATTTTCAATCCACTGCTCTACCCCTGAGCTACCCGGGCACGGGTGAACGGCGTTGCGTTCGGGTGCGGTGCTTTTATGTCGGGGGGCGGGGCGTGTCCAGAGGGTTCTTGGAAAAAAGTGACGGCTTTTTTCGGCGCGCCGAAATTGCCTTTGGACCTGCGGTGACCGGCGCCAGAAACACGGCTATTCCGGGTTGCATGGGATGCAGGGCGGGGATGTGTCTGCATGGGGTGGCTCGGGGCTTGGCAAGGCGGGTTTCAACGCGTATACGCGCGGCTTGATCCCAGTCTAGGAGTGACCCGATGCCGGGCAGTGCAAATCTCAACATCATGATCAAGGCCGCGCGCAAGGCGGGGCGGTCGCTGGTCAAGGATTTCCGCGAAGTCGAGAACCTGCAGGTGTCGATGAAAGGCGCGGGCGATTTTGTCAGCCGCGCCGATGTTGCCGCTGAGAAGATCCTCAAAGAGGAACTGCTGGGCGCACGTCCGAACTATGGCTGGCTGGCCGAGGAAGAGGGCAAGGAGATCGAGGGCGCCGACCCGACCCGCCGCTGGATCGTCGATCCGCTGGACGGGACCACGAACTTCCTGCACGGTCTGCCGCACTGGGCGGTGTCGATTGCGCTGGAACATCGCGGCAAGATCGTCGCCGGGGTCATCTTCGATGCCGCCAAGGACGAGATGTATTTCGCCGAAAAGGGCGAAGGCGCCTGGATGAACGAGACTCGCATCCGCGTCTCGGGCCGTCACCGCATGATCGAGTCGATCTTTGCCACCGGCCTGCCATTTGGTGGTCGCGCCGATCTGCCGGCAACGATTCAGGACCTGGCCCGTCTTTTGCCCGCCACCGCCGGTGTGCGGCGCTGGGGGGCGGCGTCGCTGGACATGGCCTATGTTGCCTCTGGCCGCTACGACGGCTTCTGGGAGCGCGGGTTGAAACCCTGGGACATCGCGGCGGGTATCATCCTGGTGCAAGAGGCCGGTGGCCTGATCGAACCCCTGCGCGAAGGGGGCGATATCTTTGGGGATGGCGAGGTGATCTGTTCCAACGAGCCGATTTTCTCGCATTTTTCCAAGGTCATCCGGCAGCGTGGCTGACACATGCTTGCCCGCTGTGCGATTTGCCGCTAGGCGGGTGACATGAGGATCCTTTTTCTTGGTGATGTGATGGGCCGCGCCGGGCGCGCGGCGATTGTCGAGCGGCTGCCAAAGCTGCGCGACGACTGGCGGCTGGATTTCGTCGTTGTCAATTGTGAGAACGCGTCGAACGGGATGGGGCTCAGCGCCGCCCATGCCAAGCTGCTTCTGGACGCGGGCGCGGATTGCCTGACGCTGGGCGACCATGCGTTTGACCAGAAGGACATGCTGCAATTCATCCAGACCGAGCCGCGCATCCTGCGGCCGCTGAACTTTGCCCAAGGCGACGTTCCGGGGCGCGGGCACCGCGTGTTCGAGGCGCGCGGCGGACGCAAGGTTCTGGTCACGCAGGTCCTGGGTCAGGTCTTTATGAAGCGGCCGTTCGCGGATCCGTTCTCGGCCATTGATGCGGTGTTGAAATCGCACCCGCGGGGCGGGCTGGTGCAGGCCAGCATCGTCGATATCCACTGTGAAGCCACCTCCGAAAAGATGGGTATGGGGCATTTCTGTGATGGCCGTGCCACGCTGGTCGTGGGCACCCATACCCATGTCCCCACCGCCGACACCCAGATCCTGCCGGGCGGCACCGCGTTTCAGTCGGATGCGGGCATGTGTGGCGACTATGACTCGGTCATCGGGATGGAAAAGGTCGAACCGATGCGCCGTTTCGTGACCGGCATGGCCAAGTCGCGCTTCACCCCGGCCACGGGCGAGGCGACGTTGTCCGGCGTCTATATAGAGACCGACGACAGGACCGGCACCGCCACGCGGATCGAGATGGTCCGGCAGGGCGGCCGTCTAGCGCAGGCCGGACCGGAATGAGCGGCAACCTCGGGTCGGGGCGGCTGTTTGCCATCCTACTTCTTCTTGGGGCGGGATGGGGGCTGACCCAGCCATTGACCAAGATCGCGGTCAGCGAGGGGTATCAGCCCCTGGGGTTGATCTTCTGGCAAATGGTGATCGGCGCCGTGTTCTTGGGGGCGCTGCGACTGGCGACCGGGAAGCCGGTGACCCTGCCGTTGAAACACCTGTGGTTCTTCATCCTGATTGCCCTGATCGGAACCGTGGTGCCCAACAGCTTTTCCTACAAGGCGGCAACGCATCTGCCCGGCGGGGTGATGGCGATCGTGATTTCGCTGGTGCCGATCTTTGCCTTTCCGATCGCGCTGATGATGGGGACCGACCGATTCAACTGGCTGCGTCTTGGCGGGCTGATTGCCGGGTTTGTTGGCGTCGCCTTCCTTGCCAATCCACAAAGCCTGCCGGATGCGGCGCTGGTGGTCTGGATCCCGGTCGCGCTGATCGCACCGCTTTGTTACGGGTTTGAGGGCAATATCGTTGCGAAATGGGGCACGCATGGGCTTGGCCCCGGTCACGTACTGTTTGGCGCCTCGGTGGTCGGCGCGCTGATCGCGCTGCCCTTGGCGGTGGTGTCCGGCCAGTTCATCGACCCGCGCACCGACTGGAATGCGCCCGAGTTCGCGCTGGTGGGCACGTCGGTGATCCACGTGCTGGTTTACACGGGCTATGTCTGGATGGTGGGCGCGGCGGGCGCGGTCTTTGCCGCGCAGGTCAGCTATATCGTCACCGGCACAGGCGTTGTCTGGTCGATGATCCTGCTGGCCGAGCGCTATACGCTTTGGGTCTGGGCGGCGCTGGCGCTGATCCTGGCCGGCATGTTCCTTGTTCAGCCGCGACAAGGTAATCCTGTTGCCGAGGCGGATGCATTCGGCAAGAATGGCGGCAATCGTTGAGAGATCTGAAAATAGATGCTTGAGCTCTTTGAGTTTTCACAGACCACGCAGGCCCTGATTGCGCTTGCCACGGTCGCCTTGATGTTTGTCCTTTTCCTGCGTGAAAGCTTCCCGGCGGAAGTCGTGGCGCTTACCGGTGTCTCTCTGCTTCTGGTTCTTGGGGTGCTGCCCTATGACATGGCGCTCGACGTGCTGTCGAACCCGGCGCCCTGGACCATTGCGGCGATGTTCATCGTGATGGGCGGGCTGGTGCGCACGGGGGCTTTGTCGGCCTTTACCCACATGGCCGACAAACAGGCCAAGACCAACCCGAAACTGGCGATCGCCATGCTGATGGCCTTTGTCATCGTCGCCTCGGCGGTGGTGTCGAACACGCCTGTTGTCGTCGTGATGATCCCGGTCTTCATCCAGCTTGCCAAAACCCTGGGCACCCATGCGTCAAAACTGCTGATCCCGCTCAGCTATGCCGCGATCCTCGGGGGCACGCTAACCCTGATCGGGACCTCGACCAACCTTCTGGTTGATGGTGTCGCGCGGGCGCAGGGGCTTGAGCCCTTTACCATTTTTGAGGTCACGCCGCTTGGATTGATCCTGGTGGCCTGGGGCATGTTCTATCTCTGGGCCTTCGGTTCCAAGCTGCTGCCGTCCCGCGACAGCATGGCCAGCCTTTTGTCGCGCGACTCGTCGAGCAAGAAGTTCTTTACCGAGGCGGTGATCCCGCCGGAGTCGAACCTGATCGGCCGCGAGGTCCAGGGGGTTCAGCTGTTCAAGCGCGACGGTGTGCGGCTGGTCGATGTGATCCGCGGCGACCTGTCCCTGCGGCGCAATCTTGAGGGGGTCGAATTGCAGGTTGGCGACCGTGTCGTCCTGCGGACCCGCATGACCGAGCTTCTGTCTTTGCAACGCAACAAATCCCTGAAGCGGCTTGATCAGGTCGGCGCGGTCGAGACCTCGACCGTCGAGGTTCTGATCACACCGGGTTGCAAGATGGTGGGCCGGTCACTGGGCTCGATGCGCCTGCGCCGCCGCTTCGGGGTCTACCCGCTGGCGGTACACCGGCGGAACCAGAATATCGGCCAGCAGCTGGATCAGCTGGTGGTGCGGGTCGGCGATACGCTTCTCCTGGAAGGGGCGCCCGAGGACATCCAGCGCCTCGCGCGTGAAATGGAACTGGTTGACGTAAGCCAGCCTTCAGAGCGCGAATTCCGCCGCGGCAAGGCGCCGATTGCCCTTGCCGCGCTGGTGGGGATCGTGGTTCTGGCCGGGTTTGGGGTCGCGCCGATCTTCTTCCTGTCTATCCTTGCCGTGGCAGTGGTTCTGGTGACCCGCTGCATTGACGCGGACGAGGCATTTTCCTTTGTCGATGGCCGCCTTCTGGCGCTGATCTTTGCCATGCTTGCCATCGGCGCGGCGCTGGAAAGTTCGGGTGCGGTGTCGCTGATCGTGGGCTTTGTCGCGCCGTTTCTGGGCAAGCTGCCGCCTTTCCTGGTGGTCTGGGCGGTCTATCTTCTGACCTCGATCCTGACAGAACTGGTGTCAAACAACGCCGTTGCGGTTGTTGTGACACCGATTGCCATCGGGCTGGCCAGCGCGATGGGCATCGATCCGCGCCCCTTGGTGGTGGCGGTGATGGTGGCAGCCTCGGCGTCCTTCGCGACACCCATCGGCTATCAGACCAACATGATGGTCTATGGCCCCGGCGGTTATCGCTTCAGCGACTTCCTGAAGGTGGGGATTCCGTTGAACCTGTCGGTGGGGTTGCTGGCCTCGGCGATCATTCCGATGATCTGGCCGCTGTAAGTGTGGGCAGGGGGCGCTGCCCCCTCGCTTGAAAACAGGTTTTCAAGCTTCACCCCCGAGGTATTTGGAGAAAGAGAAAACGCCGCCCCGCGTCTGTCCGGGGCGGCGTTTTTTTTGGGTTACTTGCGCTTTTTCGGCGGCATCAGGTCGGTGATCGTGCCTTCGAACATCTCGGCGGCGAAGTTCACCGTTTCGCTGAGCGTCGGGTGCGGGTGGATCGTATGACCAAGGTCCACGGCATCCGCCCCCATCTCGATCGCCAGCGCGACCTCGGCGATCAGGTCGCCGGCGTTTGGCCCGACGATCCCGGCGCCGATCACGCGGTCGGTTTCCTCGTCGAAGATCAGCTTGGTGATGCCTTCGGACCGTCCCAGCGACAGTGAGCGGCCCGACGCGGCCCAGGGGAACACGCCCTTGCCGACCTTGACGCCATCGGCCTTGGCCTGCGCCTCGGTCACGCCGACCCAGGCGACCTCGGGGTCGGTATAGGCGACCGACGGGATCACGCGGGCGTCGAAATGGCGCTTGTGACCAGCCGCGACCTCGGCGGCAACCTTGCCCTCATGCACGGCCTTGTGCGCCAGCATCGGCTGGCCGACCACGTCGCCGATGGCGAAGATATGGGGCTGTCCGGTGCGCTGCTGGCTGTCGACGGGGATGAAGCCTCGTTCATCCACGGCAACCCCTGCGGCGGCGGCATTGATCTTGGCCCCGTTCGGGCGGCGGCCGACAGCGACCAGAACCTTGTCGAACGTATCCGTGACCTCTCCGTCCGGGCCTTCCATCGTGACCTTGAGCCCCTTTTTCTGCGCTTCGACAGCGGTGACCTTCGTCTTGGTCAGGATCGCCTCGTACCGGCCCTCGATCCGCTTGTGCAGCGGTTTCACGATATCCTTGTCGGCGCCGGGAATGATCTGGTCCATGAACTCGACAATGGTCACTTTCGATCCCAGTGCGTCGTAAACCGTGGCCATTTCCAGCCCGATGATGCCGCCACCCAGAACCAGAAGGCGTTTCGGCACGTCAGCCAGTTCCAACGCCCCGGTCGAGTCGATCACGCGGTCGTCGTCATGCGGGATGAAGGGCAGGGTGACGGGTTCGGACCCGGCAGCGATGATGCATTGGTCAAAGCTGACGGTGGTCTTCTGGCCGTCATTGTCGACCTCGATCATGTTCGGCCCGGTGAAGCTGCCATAGCCGTTCACGACCTGAACCTTGCGGCCCTTGGCAAGCCCGGCCAGACCGCCGGTCAGCTGTTTGACCACGCTTTCCTTCCAGCTGCGCAGCTGGTCGATATCGACCTTGGGCTTGGCAAAGGTGATGCCGTGTTCGCCCATCTCCTCGGCCTCGGTGATGACCTTGGCGGCGTGCAGCATGGCTTTCGAGGGGATACAGCCAACATTCAGGCAGACCCCGCCCAGCGACGAGTCCTTCTCGATCAGCACGACCTTCTTGCCGAGATCGGCAGCACGGAAGGCGGCGGTGTACCCGCCGGGGCCAGAGCCCAGAACCACCACTTCGGCATGCACATCGCCTGCGCCGGTTGCAGTTCCGGTGGCCGCGACAGCCTGTGGTGCGGCGGGGGCGGCGACCTCGGGTTTCGGGGCTTCGGCAGCAGCTGCGCCACCTTCGGCCTCCAGCACAAGGATCAGTGATCCTTCGCCCACCTTGTCACCTTCCGCGACCTTGATTTCCTTCACCACACCAGCGGCGGGCGAGGGGACTTCCATCGTCGCCTTGTCGCTTTCCAGTTCGATCAGCGGGTCCTCTTCGGCCACGGTGTCGCCCACGGCCACAAGGATCGCCACCACGGGCACTTCCGAGAAATCACCGATATCGGGTACTTTGACGTCCATCAGATTGTCCCCCTTACCACATCAACTTGCGCATATCGCCAAGCAGGGTCTTGAGCGTCACGCAGAAGCGTGCAGCCAGTGCCCCGTCAATGGCGCGGTGATCGTAGGACAGCGACAAGGGCTGCATCAGGCGCGGCACAAACTCCTCGCCGTTCCAGACCGGGGCCATCTTGGACCGTGTCAGGCCAAGGATCGCCACTTCGGGCGCGTTCACGATCGGGGTGAACGAGGTGCCGCCGATGCCGCCAAGCGACGAGATGGTGAAGGTCGCGCCCTGCATGTCGGGGCCTTTCAACTCGCCTGCACGCGCCTTGGCGGACAGTTCCATCAGGTCTTTAGAAATCTCGACCAGACCCTTGCGGTCGGCATCCTTGATCACCGGCACGACTAGGCCGTTGGGCGTATCCGCCGCAAAGCCGATATTGTAGAAATCTTTCTTGATCAGCTTGTCGCCATCCGGGTGGATCGACGAGTTCACTTCCCAGTGCTGTTTCAGCGCCGAAACGCTGGCCTTGATCACGAAGGACAAGAGCGTCACGCGATAGCCTTCTTCCTTGGCCGCCGTGTCCATTTCCTTGCGATAGGCGTCCAGTTCGGTGATGTCGGCCTCGTCATTATGGGTGACATGCGGGACGTTCAGCCAGGACCGATGCAGGGCCGGGCCGCTGATCTTCTTGATGCGCGGCATCTCGACGTCCTCGGTGGGGCCGAATTTCGAGAAATCCACAACCGGGATCGGCGGAATACCCATGCCGCCCTGCGCGCCGCCTGCGGCAGGCGCGGAAGCGGTCGAGGATTTGAGGAAGGCGGTCACGTCCTCGCGCAGGATACGTCCCTTGCGGCCCGTGCCGTTGATCTTGGCAAGGTCCACTTCCAGTTGCCGGGCAAAGGCGCGCACCGACGGCGATGCGTGGGCCTTTCCGAACCCGGCATCGGTCACGACCGGCGCGGGGGCAGGGGCTGCCGCAGGCGCGGCGGGCGCAGGGGCCGCTGCTGGTGCGGCTGCAGAGGCTGCAGGGGCTGCGGCGGGCGCTTCGGCTGCACCGTCAGCTTCCAGGATCAGAACCAGAGAACCTTGGGAAACGTTATCCCCTTCTGCGACCTTGATCTCGACCACCTTGCCCGCGGCGGGCGAGGGCACTTCCATCGTCGCCTTGTCGCTTTCCAGTTCGACAATCGGGTCTTCTTCCGCGATCACATCGCCGACAGACACCAGAACGCTGACGACCGGGACGTCCGAGAAATCGCCGATATCGGGAACTTTCACTTCAATAGCCATGTTCAATTCTCCTCTCGTCCCGCTCAAACCAGACGCGGGTTCGGCTTGGCGCCGTCGATGTCATATTTTGCCAGCGCCTTTTCCAGCACGGCCTTGGTGATGCTGCCTTCGCGGTAGAGATCCACCATGGCGGCGGCAGCGATGTGGTTGGCGTCGACCTCGAAGAAGCGGCGCAGGTTCACTCGGCTGTCCGACCGTCCAAACCCATCAGTGCCCAACACGGTATAGCGGCGGGGGACACAAGGCCGGATCTGCTCGGCATAGTTCTTCATATAGTCGGTGGCGGCGATGATCGGCCCTTTGGACTTGGCCAACTGGGTCGACACAAAGCTTTCCTGCTGCTCTGCCAGCGGGTTCAGGCGGTTGTGCCGCGCCACGTCCTGGCAGTTGCGTGCCAGTTCGTTGAACGAGGTCGCCGACCAGATTTCCGAGGTGACGCCGAAATCTTCTTCCAGCATCTCGGCGGCCTTGATCGCCTGCACCAGGATCGTGCCAGACCCCATCAGCGTGACATGTTTCTTGCCGGGCTTCTTGACCTCTTTGAAGCGGTAAAGCCCCTTGATGATCTCGTCCTCGACGCCCATCGGCATGTCCGGGTGGGCATAGTTCTCGTTCATCAGGGTCAGGTAGAAGAACACGTCTTCCTGATCGACATACATGCGCTGCAGCCCGTGGTGGACGATGACGGCCACCTCGTGCTGGAAGGTCGGGTCATAGGTGATGCAGTTCGGGATGGTGCCGGCCAGGATGTGGCTGTGGCCGTCCTCGTGCTGCAATCCCTCGCCGTTCAGCGTGGTGCGGCCTGCGGTGCCACCCAGCATGAAGCCGCGCGCACGGCTGTCGCCGGCGGCCCAGGCCAGGTCGCCGATCCGCTGGAACCCGAACATCGAGTAATAGATGAAAAACGGGATCATCGGCACGCCGTGGTTGCTGTATGCAGTGGCGGCAGCGATCCAGTCGGCCATGGCGCCGGCTTCGTTGATGCCTTCCTGCAGAACCTGCCCGTCGACCGATTCCTTGTAATAGGACATCTGGTCCCGGTCCTCGGGCGTGTAATTCTGGCCCATCGGGTTGTAGATGCCCACGGACCGGAACAGCCCCTCCATCCCGAAGGTGCGGCTTTCGTCCGGCACGATCGGAACCACCTGCTTGCCGATCTTCTTGTCCCGCAGCAGCGTGGTCAGGATGCGGACAAAGGCCATGGTGGTCGAAATCTCGCGCTCGCCGGTGGATTTCAGCTGGGCCTCGAATTTCGACAGGTCGGGGATTTCCAGCTTGGGCGTGTCGCGCCAGTCGCGTTTCGGGAAGGCCCCGCCAAGCGCCTTGCGGCGGTCGGCCAGATAAGCCTTTTGCGCGTTGTTCAGTGCCACGAAGGGGGCTTTTGGCAGGTCTTCGTCGCTGACAGGGATGTCGAACCGGTCGCGGAAGGCGCGCAGTTGATCCTCGGCCATTTTCTTTTGCTGGTGGGTGGTATTCTGCCCCTCGCCAGCAGTGCCCATGCCATAGCCCTTGATGGTCTTGACCAACAGACAGGTCGGCTGGCCCTTGGTCTCGGTTGCACGTTTGAACGCGGTATAGACCTTCTCGGGATCATGGCCGCCACGGTTGAGGCTCCAGATCTGCTCATCCGTCCAATCCTCGACCAGCGCCGCCGTTTCGGGGTATTTGCCGAAGAAATGCTTGCGGATATAGGCGCCGTCTTTCGATTTGAACGTTTGGTAATCGCCATCGACGGTTTCGTTCATCAACTGGCGCAACCGGCCGCTGGTGTCTTTCTCAAGCAGCTGATCCCAGCCCTTGCCCCACAACAGCTTGATCACGTTCCAGCCCGCGCCGCGGAAGTCGCCTTCCAGTTCCTGCACGATCTTGCCGTTGCCGCGCACCGGCCCGTCCAGACGTTGCAGGTTGCAGTTGATGACGAAGATCAGGTTGTCCAGCCCCTCGCGCACGGCAAGGTCGATGGCGCCGCGGCTTTCCGGCTCGTCCATCTCGCCATCGCCGAGGAAACACCAGACCTTGCGGTCGGCCATGTCGATATGGCCGCGGTTGTGCATGTATTTCATGAACCGCGCCTGATAGATCGCCATGAGCGGGCCAAGTCCCATCGACACGGTGGGGAACTGCCAGTAATCGGGCATCAGCCAGGGGTGGGGGTAGGACGACAGCCCGTTGCCTGCGACCTCGGAGCGGAAATTCTCAAGCTGCTCCTCGGTGATGCGGCCCTCCATGAAGCTGCGCGCATAGATGCCGGGGATCACGTGACCCTGGAAGAAAACCAGGTCGCCGCCATGGATTGCGGACTTGGACCGCCAGAAATGGTTTAACCCTATATCATACATCACGGCCGAGGACGCGAAGGACGCGATATGGCCGCCGTATTCCGAAGATTCCTTGTTGCGCCGCACCACGGTTGCCATCGCGTTCCAGCGGTTGATGGTGCGGATGCGCCATTCCATCTGCAGATCACCCGGAAACTCGGCCTGATCGTCGGCCGGGATGGTGTTCTGATAGGGCGTGGTGGCCGAGAACGGCAGGTTGGCACCAGCGGCGCGGGCCTGCTGAACGGCCTTGTCCAACAGGAAATGGGCGCGGTCGGCGCCATCACGTGCAATCACATCTTCAATGGCGTCCTGCCATTCAAGGGATTCCACCGGATCAATGTCTTGGAACTCGGTCGCCATGAAGCGCTCCTCCTCCTGGGTTACGTGGCGTTCACTTCTTATAGTTTAACGTTAAACTATTTAGGTAGGCGCATTGACGCAGGGCTGTTATGCGCTGGGCGGGATGCTGTGCGGGGCGGGGGCGCTGGGTGCGCTTTGGCCAAGGGGTAGCGGTGCCGGGCGGCGTGAGTGTGGGTGGATGAAGGGGGTGGCCTCTTGGTCTGTGCGCCCGAAACGATCACGGTAATCAGCAGCGACGATGCATGCGGCCATCCCCGGTGCCTTATATGGTTTTCAGGTCCGGAGACACAATTTGATCTTGCGGCATGGGAACTCATGCGGAGCGTGGGAATTCATGGTCCAGATGGGAATTCATGGGGCGTTGCGAGGGCGTCATTGGTTCCCACGCCAAGCGCAATGCGCCGAATCATACTGGATTTCTATAAAATTTCGCGATTTGTCGCCGTGTTTTCCCGGACACATTGCGTTCAGATGCCCGCGATTCGACGGATGTGCCGAAAATATTGGGAAAACATGGGAAGAAATTTGGGTCACCATCAATGACACAATATATAGTTGAAAAGCGACCGATGTTTGGAATATGGTGTGTTTGTTCTGTGGATAACTGATCAATATCCTGATTTTCCACCCCCCGAGAAACAACATCTGGTGCATATGGGGTGCAAATACTTGTTGATTTCCATGAATTCCCATGTCATCCCTAGATACACGATGAGGACGGGAGACAAAGGGGCAACCAAGACCCCCAGAGAACTCCAAAGTCAGGTTTCATACAGGCACCCGCTTTCATCGAACCAAGAGATCCGGCGCGCGGGCGAGCAGACATCCCCCCAGGTGGCGCGCGCAGCTGGACACCCCGCAAAGGCGGGACGAGGGCGGCGGATTGATCAGTGGCAGCAGATCAATCCGCCGTTTCCCGTAAAGGGCCCAGCAAAACGGGCCGCGGATTTCCGGGGGAACGAGATTGAGACAGGCGGGGGCTTGTTGGGACAGGGAGCGGGTCTTTCATGGCACGCAGATTCAGAGGCGAAAGCGACCACAAGGTCGATGCGAAGGGCAGGGTGTCAATCCCGGCCTCTTTTCGCCGTGTGATCGAATCCTGTGACCCCGAGTGGACCGAAGGCCTGCCGCCGCGCCTGATTCTGGTCTATGGCGGCGCCACGCGCGACTATATCGAAGGGTTCACCATCGAGGCGATGGATGAGGTCGACGAGAAGATTTCCAGGTTTCCCCGTGGTTCGGCCAAGCGAAAGGCGCTGGAGCGTCTTTATTCGGCGCAGGCCGTCGAGATCACCGTTGATGAAACCGGTCGCATCGTTCTGCCGGCAAAGCTGCGTGAAAAGATCGGACTTGAGGGCATGGCCCGTTTCATCGCATCCGGCGACACGTTCGAAATCTGGAAGCCTGAGGCGGACGAGGCCACGATCGATGCGCTGGACGAGGAGGGCTTTGATCCCGACCTCGACCCGTCAGCCTACCTGGACGGGGACCTGGATTAAGATGGGATCGGATCAAGCACATATCCCGGTGCTTATCGACAAAATCCTTCAGACCTGCGCGCCTGTCTCGGGCACCTGGCTGGACGGCACGTTTGGCGCCGGGGGCTACACGCGCGCGCTGCTGGATGCCGGTGCCGACAAGGTGATCGGCGTCGACCGCGATCCCTTGGCCTTTGAAATGGCGGCGGGCTGGATTGCGGGCTATGGCGACCGGATCGAGATGGTCGAGGGCGTGTTTGGCCGGATGGACGAATATGCCGAGGGGCTGGATGGCGTGGTTCTGGACCTCGGTGTCTCGTCCATGCAGCTGGACCTCGCAGAGCGCGGGTTTTCCTTCCAGAAGGACGGACCGCTGGATATGCGCATGTCGCAGTCCGGGCCGACCGCTGCCGATATCGTGAACAACGCGGCCGAGGCCGACATCGCCGACATCCTGTTTCAATATGGCGAGGAGCGCGCCAGCCGCCGTATCGCCCGTGCCATCGTCAAGGCACGCGCCGAAGCGCCGATTGAAACCACCTTGCATCTCTCCGAGATCGTGTCGTCCTGCCTGCCGCGCCAGAAACCGGGGCAGGCGCATCCCGCGACGCGCAGCTTCCAGGCGCTCAGGATCGCGGTGAACGACGAATACGGAGAGCTGTTCCGTGGCCTGATGGCGGCGGAGCGGGCATTGAAGCCGGGCGGCCTTCTGGCCGTGGTCACCTTCCATTCGATCGAGGACCGGATGGTCAAGCGTTTCATGCAGGCGCGGGCAGGGAAGTCGCAGACAGTCAACCGCTATGCGCCTGAAATTGAACGGGAAACCCCGGCTTTTGAAATTCTGACCCGAAAGGCCGTTGGCCCGGACCAGGATGAGGTGGACAGGAACCCGCGGTCGCGTTCGGCCAAGCTGCGCGTGGCACGGCGGACCGATGCGCCGGCAGGGGATGTGAACGAAAAGCAGATCGGCATGCCAATGACAGGGGGGCGACGCTGATGCGCGGGCTTGCGTATGTGTTGACGGTAATCAGCGTGATCGGTCTGGCGTTCTGGGCCTATCACGAGAATTATGAGACCCAGAAGGCGATCTCGGAAAGCGAGCAGTTGCAGCGCGACATCGGCGCGGCTCGGTCGCGCTTGTCCATTCTGCGTGCGGAATGGGCCTATCTGAACCGCCCCAACCGGCTGCGCGATCTGGCCGAGCTGAATTTCGACCGCCTTGGCCTTCTGCCGCTGCGTCCCGACCAGTTTGGCAAAGTTGACCAGGTGTCGTTCCCGCCCGTGGTCGAGTTCGGGTTCGAGGGCGTGACCGAGGTCTCGTCAACCGGGGCAGACCTGGAGGATGGTGGCATATGATCCGCACGCCGCTTCGCCCTCTGGCCCGCATCCTCAAGGCCCGTGACACCGGGGAAAACCCCGACACGATCGAGCGCGAGAACATCCGCCAGCGCCATGAAGAAATGCGCGACAAAAGCCGTGCCCGCGCCGAGGGGCGGCTTTTGTTGATGTGCGTGATGTTCCTGGGGGCCTTCATCGTGATCGGCGCCCAGATGACGATTCTTGCCAATTCCGAGGCACAGGAACCCCGTGCAAGCGCGGCGGGGGCCCGGATCGTGGCGCAGCGGGCCGATATCGTTGACCGCAAGGGGCGCATCCTGGCGACCAACCTTGAAACCCATTCGCTTTATGCCCAGCCGCATCACATGATCGACAAGGAACGGGTCGCGCGCGAACTGGCGGAAATCTTCCCCGATCTCAAGGAAGAGCGTCTGGTCAAGGATTTCACCGGCAAGCGGAAATTCATCTGGATCAAGAAGAAGCTCAGCCCCGAACAGAAACAGGCCGTGCATGATATCGGTGATCCCGGCCTGCTGTTCGGTCCGCGCGAGATGCGGCTTTATCCCAATGGCACCATTGCCGCACATATCCTAGGCGGCGCGAGTTTTGGCAAAGAGGACGTGCGCGCCGCCGAGGTGATTGGCGTGGCCGGGGTCGAGAAATACTTTGACGACGTATTGCGCGACCCAGCCAATGGCGACAAGGCGCTGACCCTGTCGCTTGACCTGACCGTGCAGGCCGCAGCCGAGCGGGTGCTTTACGGCGGCATGAGGCTGATGAACGCCAAGGGCGCGACATCGGTGTTGCTGGATGTGCATACCGGCGAGGTAATCTCGATGGTCAGCCTGCCGGATTTCGACCCCAATGACCGCCCGCGCCCCCCGACCGAGGGCAACCCGTCCGACAGCCCGCTGTTCAACCGCGCGGTGCAGGGTCTTTACGAGCTTGGCTCGACCTTCAAGATCTTTACCGCGGCGCAGGCGATGGACCTTGGGCTGGCCAATGCCTCGACGATGATCAACACCGCCGGACCGCTGCAATGGGGCAAGTTCAGGATCCGCGATTTCCGCAACTACGGCGCGCAACTGTCGCTGACCAAGGTGATCGTGAAGTCTTCGAACATCGGCACGGCGCGGCTTGCCCAGATCATCGGGGCCGAGCGTCAGCAGGATTTCCTGCGCGATCTCGGCTTCTTCGAACCCACGTCTGTCGAATTGGTCGAGGCCAGCGGCGCAAAACCCTTGTTGCCGCCGCGTTGGTCGGAACTGTCAACGATGACAGTGTCTTACGGCCACGGCCTGTCGGCAAGTCCACTGCATCTGGCTGCCGGTTACGCGGCGATTGCCAATGGCGGCAAGCGGGTGGTGCCGACCCTGTTGCGCCGCAGCACGCCGCAGAACGGCCCGCGCGTCATGTCCGAATCCGCTGCCCGTGAAGCACGGTCCATGCTGCGTCAGGTGGTCACCGACGGCACCGCCTCGCTGGGCGAGGTTCCGGGCTATGCCGTGGGCGGCAAGACCGGCACGGCGGACAAGCCCAAGGAACGTGGCGGCGGTTATTACGATGACAAGGTGATCGCCACTTTCGCGTCGATGTTCCCGGCGCATGATCCCAAATACGTGCTGATCGTTACGCTTGATGAACCGGTCGAGACCTCGGGCCCGGAACCGCGCCGCACCGCGGGCTGGACTGCCGTGCCGGTTGCGGCCGAGATGATCGGCAGGATTGCGCCGCTTCTGGGGATGCGGCCGGACGTTGAACCCGGTCAATTGGCTGGTATAACGCTGACCGCACACTAGGCCGGATTCCGGCCCGACAGACAGGCTGACCTGACGGGGGCACCATGGCAGCGCAGACCAAACGACTTTCGGACCTTGGGCTGACCGCCGCCGCGGGGCGGAACCCGGATATCACCGGCCTTGCCGTCGACAGCCGGGACGTCAGGGACGGCTTCCTCTTTGCCGCCATGCCCGGCACCCGCATCCACGGTGGCACTTTCATCCAATACGCGCTCCGCATGGGCGCGGCGGCGGTGCTGACCGATGCCGAGGGCGCAGCCATCGCCCGCGACGAACTGGCGGCCAGCGATGCCGCGCTGATTGTCGCCGAGGATCCGCGCCAGACCCTGGCCTATACTTCCGCCCTTTGGTTCGGACGACAGCCGGGCATCATGGCGGCAGTGACCGGGACCAATGGCAAAACCAGCGTCTCGACCTTCCTGCGCATGATCTGGCAGGAACTGGGTCTGCCCGCGATCAACCTTGGCACCACCGGGGTCGAGGGCGATTTCACCGCGCCGCTGGCCCATACCACGCCCGAGCCGATCACGCTGCACCGCACCCTTGCCGCCGCCGCCGAAGCCGGGGTCGAATTCGCGGCGATGGAGGCGTCCAGCCACGGGCTGGAACAGCGGCGGCTGGACGGGGTCGTTCTGCGGGCAGCAGGCTTTACCAACTTCACCCAGGATCACCTGGATTACCACGCCAGTTTCGACGATTACTTCGACGCCAAGGCCGGGCTGTTTGCCCGCGTATTGCCGTCTGATGGCGTGGCGGTCATCAACACCGACGACCTGCGCGGGCCGGACATGGCCGCGATTGCGCGGGCGCGCGGGCAAGAGGTGATGACCGTGGGCCGAGAGCCCGCCGACCTGCACCTGACCGCGCAGCGTTTCGATGCCACCGGGCAGGACATCCGCTTTACCTTCCGCAACCGGGCATACCTGGCGCGGCTCAACCTTCTGGGCGGGTTCCAGGCCGACAACGTGCTTCTGGCGGCGGGGCTGGCAATCGCCTGCGGCGCCGAGCCCGAGCGCGTGTTCGAGGTGCTGCACGAACTCAAGACGGTGCGGGGTCGGATGCAGTTGGCCGCGACGCGCGCGAATGGCGCAGCGGTCTTTGTCGACTATGCCCACACGCCCGATGCCGTTGCCACCGCGCTAAAGGCAATCCGGCCGCATGTGATGGGGCGTCTCATTGCCATCGTTGGGGCAGGTGGTGACCGCGATGCGGGCAAGCGGCCCCTGATGGGGGCGGCGGCCACCGCCCATGCCGACATGGTCTTTGTCACCGATGACAACCCGCGCAGCGAAGACCCCGCCGCGATCCGGGCCATGGTGATGGAAGGCGCGCCCGGCGCGACCGAGGTTGCCGACCGCGCCGAAGCGATCCTGCGCGCCGTCGATGCGCTGGGGCCGGGCGATACGCTGTTGATCGCGGGCAAGGGTCACGAGACAGGTCAGATCGTCGGCGACGACATCCTGCCCTTTGACGATGCGGAACAGGCCAGCGTCGCCGCCGCCGCGCTGGACGGGAGGCTGGCATGACGCTCTGGACCGCAGCCGACGCCGCTGCCGCGACAGGGGGCAAGGCAACAACCGATTGGAAGGCAACCGGCGTTTCGATCGACACCCGCACACTGGAACCCGGCGACCTGTTCGTTGCGCTGACCGCGGCGCGGGACGGGCACGAGTTTGTCGCGCAGGCGCTGGAAAAGGGTGCAGCGGCGGCACTGGTCTCGCGCATTCCCGAGGGTCTCGACGAATCCGCGCCTTTGCTGATTGTGCCCGATGTTCTTGAGGGGCTGGAAGCGCTTGGCCACGCCGCCCGCGCCCGCACCGATGCAAGGGTCGTGGCGATCACTGGTTCTGTGGGCAAAACCTCGACCAAGGAAATGCTGCGCGCGATCCTGTCGGGGCAGGGCCGCACCCATGCCAGCGTCGCGAGTTACAACAATCACTGGGGTGTACCACTGACTTTGGCGCGCATGCCCGCGGACACCGAATTCGCGGTGATCGAGATTGGCATGAACCACCCCGGCGAGATTGCGCCGCTGGCCCGGCTTGCCCGCCCGCATGTGGCGATGATCACCACCGTTGCCGCCGCCCACCTTGAGGCGTTCGAGAATATCGAGGGCATCGCGGCGGAAAAGGCCAGCATCATGGAGGGGCTGGAAGGTGACCGTGTGGCGATCCTGAATGCCGACATTCCAACGGCGCCGGTTCTGGCGGCCACTGCGAAACAGCTTGGTTGCAAGGAAGAGTGGTTTGGCGAGACCGCGACAGACTGGGTTCTGACGGATGTGACGCTGCGGGGCAACCGTACGATCTGCCGGGCAACCGGGCCCGAAGGTCCGATGATGTTCAAGATCGAAAGCGCGGGCCGGCATTTTGCGATGAACGCCCTTGGTGCGCTGGCCTCTGCCGCCGCGCTGGGTGCGGACCCGGCCATCGCCGCCGGGGACCTTGGCCGCTGGCAGCCCTACACCGGGCGCGGCGCGCGCCAGACGATCTGGCTGGACCCGGTCGAAACCGACATGACGCTGACATTGCTGGACGACGCCTATAACGCCAACCCGACCTCGCTGGCTGCCGCGCTCGAGGTGCTGGCGGCGGCGGATGTTGTCGATGGGATCGGGCGGGTCGGCAAGGGTCGTCGCATCGCCTTTCTTGGCGACATGAAGGAACTCGGACCAACCGAGGCCGACCTACATCGCGCCGTGGCGGATCACGCGGCGATGGACGGGATCGACAAGGTGCATTGCATCGGCCCGCTGATGCGCCACCTGCACAAGGCCCTGCCGGATGGCAAACGCGGGCTCTGGACCGAAACCAGCACTGAAATGGCGGCGGAAATGCGCCACCTGATCGATGCCGGGGACGTGGTGCTGGCCAAGGGGTCCCTGTCCATGGGACTGTCACGCATTGTTGACGCGGTTCAAAAACTCGGGCATCCCGCCCCGCAATCAAATGACGAGGACGCCTGATGCTCTATTGGCTCACTGCCTTTTCGGACGGCGGGGACTTTTTCAACCTGTTCCGCTATATCACCTTCCGCGCTGGCGGAGCCTTCCTGACCGCGCTTCTGTTCGGGTTCCTGTTCGGCCGCCCTCTGATCGACGTCTTGCGCCGCAAGCAGGGCAAAGGCCAGCCGATCCGCGATGACGGTCCCGAGGGGCATTTCGTCAAGGCCGGTACCCCGACCATGGGCGGCTTGTTGATCGTGGGCGCTCTGGTCACCTCGACCCTTCTGTGGGCGCGGCTGGACAATGGGTTTGTCTGGCTGGTCCTGTTCGTGACGCTGTCTTACGGGTTGATCGGGTTTGCCGATGACTTTGCCAAAGTGTCAAAGCAGACCACGGCGGGCGTTTCCGGCAAGGTGCGGTTGCTGATCGGCTTCGCGATTGCCGCGATTGCCGCGTGGTGGGCCTCTGTTCTGCAACCGGCCGACATGCAGTTTCAGCTGGCTCTGCCGTTTGTGAAGGACGTGCTGCTGAACCTCGGCTTTTTCTACATCCCGTTCGCGATGTTCGTTATCGTCGGGGCGGCCAATGCGGTGAACCTGACCGACGGTCTGGACGGGCTGGCCATCATGCCGGTGATGATCGCCGCGGGCACGCTGGGTGTGATCGCCTATGCCGTGGGGCGTGTTGACTTTACCACCTATCTTGACCTGCATTACGTGCCGGGCACCGGTGAAATTCTGATCTTCGCCGCCGGGATCGCGGGCGGCGGGCTTGGCTTCCTGTGGTACAACGCGCCGCCCGCGGCGGTGTTCATGGGCGACACCGGGTCGCTGGCCCTTGGCGGCGCGCTGGGCGCGGTTGCGGTGGCCACCAAGCACGAGCTGGTGCTGGGCATCGTCGGCGGCCTTTTCGTGGTCGAGGCGCTGTCGGTTATCATCCAAGTGCTTTATTTCAAGCGCACCGGAAAACGCGTCTTCCTGATGGCGCCGATCCATCACCATTACGAGAAAAAAGGCTGGTCCGAGCCGCAGATCGTGATCCGGTTCTGGATCATTTCGCTGATCCTCGCCATGATCGGGTTGGCGACGCTGAAAATCCGCTGAGGCGCTCCCGCCCCGTTTGAGTGCAGGGAACCTGCAGTCAAACAGTTTGGGCAAGGCCGCGCTGACGCGCGGTGCGCCTCCGGCGGGGGTATTGGGGACCAGTGAATTGCCGGGTCCGGTGCAGTTTTTGAGATGGGGCAGGATATGAATCCGGTCAGGGGATATGAGGGCGCGACACTGGCGGTTCTGGGGCTGGGACGGTCGGGTCTGGCCACGGCGCGTGCGCTTGTTGCGGGCGGTGCCGCGCCGGTCTGCTGGGACGACAACCCGGATGCGCGGGCGCGGGCTGAGGCCGAAGGGTTTTCCTGCCGCGACCTTCTGGAACCCGGTGCCTTTGACGGCATCGCCGCGCTGATCGTCAGCCCCGGCATCCCGCATCTTTACCCCGCGCCGAACCCCGTTGTGGCGGCGGCGCTGGCGGCAGGGGTGCCGGTCGACAATGATATCGGGCTGTTCTTCCGCTCGTTCGCGGGACCGGAGTGGGATGGTTATGACACCGCCCCCAAGGTGATCGCGGTCACGGGGTCGAACGGCAAGTCCACGACATCCGCCCTGATCCATCACGTTCTGGAAACCGCCGGGCGCCGGACGCAGCTGGCCGGGAACATCGGGCGCGGTGTGCTGGATCTGGAACCGGCCGAGGATGGCGAGGTGGTGGTGCTGGAGCTTTCGAGCTACCAGACCGAACTGGCCCGCGCGCTGACCCCGGATGTGGCGGTCTTTACCAACCTCTCGCCGGATCATCTGGACCGGCATGGCGGCATGGGCGGCTATTTCGCGGCCAAGCGGCGGCTGTTCACGCTGGGTGGACCGGACCGCGCGGTGATCGGTGTCGATGAGGTCGAGGGCCGGTTTCTTGCGGGCGTCTTGTCCGAAGGCGTCGGCGATGACCGGGTGATCCGCGTGTCCTCTGGGACCAAGTTGACCGGGGCGGACTGGGCGGTGTTTGCCCGCAAGGGGTTCCTGTCCGAGTATCGCAAGGGCCGTCAGGCCGGGTCGATCGACCTGCGCGCCATCAGGGGCTTGCCGGGTGCGCATAACCACCAGAACGCCTGCGCCGCCTATGCCGCCTGCCGCGCCGTCGGCCTTGCCCCGCGCCAGATCGAGGCCGGGTTCCAGAGCTTTGCAGGTCTGCCGCACCGCAGCCAGATCGTCGCGGAAAAAGACGGCGTCACCTTCGTCAATGACAGCAAGGCCACCAATGTCGATGCGGCGGCCAAGGCGCTTTCGGCCTTTCCCCGCATCCGTTGGATCTGCGGCGGCTTGCAGAAAGAGGGCGGGCTTGAGGGGCTTCTTGAGGCCGCCGGATCGGTGGCAAAGGCCTATGTCATCGGACGCGAGGCCGCCGGGTTCGCGTTGCAGCTGACCGGGGTCGAGACCGAGGTCTGCACCACCATGGAGCAGGCCGTCGCGCGGGCCGTGGCAGAGGCCGAGCCAGGTGATACGGTGCTTCTGGCGCCAGCGGCCGCAAGCTTTGACCAATACGACAATTTCGAGCAGCGCGGCGATGATTTCGCGGCGCGGGTCCGGGCGGAAATCGGCTGAGGTTTTTTGCCCGCGAACCCTTGTCCGGCGTGGGCCGCGTTCATAGGTCGAGAGTGTAAGACAAGCGATCAGAAGAAAGGGTCCGATCATGCAAATCCAGGTCAACACTGACAACTTCATCCATGGTGACGAGCGTGTGATCGAGGTGGCGGAAGCCGCGGTTCTCAATGATCTGGAACACCTGTCGGACCGTCTGACCCGCGTCGAGGTGCATCTCAAGGACCAGAATGCCGACAAGCACGGCCCCGACCACATCAAATGCACGATGGAAGCGCGTCCGCGCGGGCAGGGACCGATGGCGGCAAGCCACGAGGCAGAGGATATTCCCGGTGCCCTGAAAGGGGCAGCCAAGAAGTTGCGTCAGCGCCTGACCGCCGAGTTCGGCAAGCACGACGCGCATCACTGAACCAATCAGCTTGGGCCGCGCTCGGCAATTGCCTTGCCTGCGGCCCAGCCCGACGACCACGCCCATTGGAAATTGTAACCGCCCAACCAGCCGGTGACATCGACGGCCTCGCCGATGGCATAAAGGCCGGGGACGGATTTGGACTCCATGCTGCGCGATGACAGCGCGTCGGTATCGATCCCGCCCAGTGTGACCTCGGCGGTGCGATAGCCTTCGGTTCCCGTCGGCCGAAGGGTCAGGTTGTGCAGGCGGTCGGCCAGATCGCGCAGCGCCGCGTCGCTTTGATCGGCAAGGTTCCCGGTCAGCGTCCAGTCCTGCGCCAGATACTCGGCCAGGCGCTTGGGCAGGATGTCCCCCAGCACCGTCGACAGGTTGCGCCGCCCATCTGTGGCACGGCGCGCCCGCAGCGCGTCAAAGGCGTCACCCCCGGGCAGCAGGTTGACCGTGATATCCTGCCCTTCGCGCCAATAGGACGAGATTTGCAGCATGGCGGGACCGGACAGCCCACGGTGGGTGAACAGCATCGCCTCGTCAAAGGATGTCCCGCCCGCAGTGGCACGCACAGGCAGGGCCACGCCCGACAGCGGCTTGAACCGTCCGTCCGAAAACACGAAAGGCACCAGCCCGGCGCGGGTCTGGGTCACCGTTAGCCCGAATTGGGCCGCGATGTCATAGGCAAGCCCCGTCGCCCCCATCTTGGGGATCGACTTGCCCCCTGTCGCCAGAACAAGGTTTGACGCCGTCAGGTCTTGGCGCTTGCCCTCACGGTCCACGCTGACGCGGAACTGCCCGCCGTCATGAGAGACAGAGGCGACCGAGGTTTGCAGCCACAACTCGGCCCCCGCGCGGGTCATCTCGTCGACCAGCATCCCGACGATCTGGCGGGCGCTGTCGTCGCAGAACAGCTGGCCTAGCGTCTTTTCGTGCCACGCGATCTTGTGGCGGGCGACAAGGTCGATGAAATCCCATTGCGTATAACGCGCCAGCGCCGATTTGCAGAAATGCGGGTTCTGCGACAGGAAGGCGTCCGGTTCGGCATAGATATTGGTGAAATTGCAGCGCCCACCGCCCGAGATGCGGATCTTTTCGCCCGGCGCCCGGGCGTGATCGATCACCACGACCCGCCCCCCGGCATGGGCCGCGCACATCATGCCGGCCGCCCCGGCGCCAAGGATGATCGTGTCAAACTGCATGGATCGCACCTGCCTGTTTCACAGCGCCGGGTCAAGCGCCGCTCACTCTTGCGTGAGGTCCATTGTCACTCTCGCTTGACCACGGCACGTTCGCCCGGACACAGACGCCACGCATAGGAACAACAGATGACCCGACCCGCCGTAGCCGCCCCGTTTCCGATCCAGACCATTCCCCGGCTGGGGGGCGGGATGCTGACGCTTGGTGTGACCGAAACGCCCGGCAACTGGCAATTGGTCGTGGTCTATCGCGGGCTGCATTGCCCGCTCTGCAAGGCATACCTGTCCACGCTGCAGGACCTGTTTGATGGCTTTACCGCAGACGGGGTCGAGGTGGTGGCCGTGTCCGGTGACGGCGAAGACAAGGCCCGCGCCTTTGCCGATGAGGTCGGGCTGACCCTGCCTGTGGGTTATGGCATGACGACCCAGCAGATGCAGGCGCTGGGTCTGTGGATCTCAACCCCGCGCAGCCCGAAAGAGACCGATCGTCCTTTCCCCGAGCCGGGACTTTTCGTGATAAACGCCGAGGGCATGTTGCAGGTCGCCGATATCTCGAACGCACCGTGGGCGCGGCCCGATCTGGCCTTTGTCCGGCGCGGGATTGCCTACGTTCGACAGAATGGGCAGCCGATCCGAGGCACTTATTCGGGCGCCTGACAACGGGCGGACGCGGGAAATCCTTGAAAAACTGCCGCAATTGTCGCTGACTGAACCGAGCGCAGAACGCAAAGGCGCAAGTTCGGGCCGGGGGTTGATGAAACGCAGACTGGCAGCGGTGATGGCGGCGGATATCGTCGGGTTTTCGCGGATGATGGCATCCGACGAGGCGGTAACTCTGTCCGCCCTGCGCAGATTGCGGTCCGATCATTTTCAGCCCGCGGTCACGGCCCATGGCGGGCGCGTGGTCAAACTGATGGGCGATGGCGCGCTGGTCGAGTTCAACAGCGTCGTCGAAGCCTTTGCTGCGGCCCGCGACATTCAGACCACCGCATCCCGCCGGCCGCATGTCGGAGACACGCCGATCGCGTTGCGCATCGGGATCAACCTTGGCGATGTGATCGTGTCGGGGCGCGACATCTATGGCGACGGTGTCAATGTCGCCGCGCGGCTCGAAGCACTTGCCGAACCGGATGGCATCTGCATTTCCGGTGCGGTGCATGACAGTCTGACCGGCAAGACCGACGCCCGGTTCGAAGACCTTGGTCCACAGGAACTGAAAAATATCGACCGTCATGTCCCGGTGTTCCGCTGGCGCGCGGATGGTGTGCCTGCAGTGCATCGCTCCACCGGGCTGGGCAAACCTTCAATCGTGGTCCTTGCTTTTGACAACATGTCCGGTGATGCCGATCAGGAGTTCTTTTCCGACGGGATTTCCGAAGACCTCATCACCGCGCTCAGCCATTTTTCCGAACTGTTCGTCATTGCCCGAAACACCGCCTTCTCATTCAAGGGACAGGCCGTCAGCGTCGGCGCGCTTTGTGCAGAACTGGGGGTGCGTTACCTGCTGGAAGGCAGCGTGCGCAAGGCGGGCAACAAGGTGCGGGTCACCGCCCAGCTGATCGACGGGGAAACCGAAACTCATATCTGGGCAGGGCGGTTCGATCGTGACCTGACGGACATCTTCGCGGTTCAGGACGAAATCACCCAAGCCATTGTCGGCGCGGTCCTGCCCGAGACGATGACCGCCGAAACACGCCGCGTGCAGGCCAAGCGGGACACCGATCTGAGCGCATGGGAAATGGACCTGCGCGCCCGTCACCATGCCGGGCGGATCGACCGCGAGGGCTGGGTCGCGGCGCGGGAATACGCGGACCGGGCAGTCGCGCTGGACCCCACCGTCTCGGGTCCTTTGGTGACGCGGGCGATGGCGGAACTGGACGCGATGCTGCACCAGTGGCGGCCCGACGCGAAAGAGGCCATCGCCGAGGCCGTCGCGCTTGCAAAGCGTGCAATTGCGCTTGATCCCGGCGACGCGCAGGCGCGGTCCGCGCTGGGCAAGGCGGTGCTGTTTGGCCGCGGTTTCAACGAGGGGCTGTCACATCTGCAGGAAGCCGTGCGCCTGAACCCCAATCTGGCCAATGCGCATGGTGTTCTTGCGGCCTATCACGGTGTCAGCAACGAATATGATCTTGCCCGCGCCTGCTGTAACAAGGCTATGGCGCTGTCGCCGCGCGATCCCGGCCGGGCCTTCTGGCTGGGTGGCCAGGGCATCGGCGCCTATCTTTCCGGCGATTACGAGGGTTGCATCAGCTGCAACGACAGGGTGCTGCGCGACTTCCCCGGCTATGCCTCGGCGCTGCGTCAGAAGACGGCGGCGCTTGCCATGCTGGACCGCATGGACGAGGCGCAGGCGATGCTGGCGCGATTGTCCGAAAAGATGCCCGGCCAAACCGTCAGCGAGGTGCGCCATATTGTGCCCATCCGATATCCTGATGACCACGAACACTGGCTCGACGGGTTGCGCAGGGCGGGCATGCCCGAGGGCTAGTCCGTTTCCATCGGCAATTCCGGCGTGGTGGCCCATTCGCTCATGGAATTGTCATAGACCGCGATATTGTCCTGCCCAAGCTGGTACAGCAGGAAGGCGTCCCAGGTGGCGAAAATGCCTCCGCCGCAATAGGTGATGCATTGCCCGGCTTCGCGTGCGCCCACCGCGTCAAAGGCCTCGGCGATCCGGTCAATCTCATTTGCAAGGTGTGTGTCGGTATCAAACAGGTGCGGGGCCGGTATATTCACGCTTCCGGGGATGCGTCCGGGCCGGCCATAGCGCGGGTTCTGGCCCGAATGGACATCTGGCATCAGCGCGTTGATTGTCACGGTCTGCGGATCGTCAATCGCCGCGAGAAGCGCGTCCTTGCCGACAAAGACACCGGGACGCGGCGCCGGGGTCAGGTGGCCGGGGGCATAGGCCGAAGGTCCTGATTCAACGGCCTTTCCCGTCGCCTGCCACTGGGGAAACCCGCCATCCAGGATCGAGACCCGGTCAAACCCGACATAGCGCAGCATCCACCAGAACCGCGCCGCCCAGGTCGGCCCATTGCGGCTGTAAAGCACGACATGGCTGTCATCGCTGACTCCGGCGCGCGCGAAGGCGGCGGCCATGTCATCGGGCGGCAGGGCGGTCATGCTGAACGCCGCGCCCTGGGCCGAGAAATCCCGTTGCAGGTCAAGGCAGGCAGACCCGGGAATATGCGCGTCGACAAACTTGTCCGCCGCGCTGACCACGCGATAGGGCGCGTCTTCGTCGGGTGTAAACTCAAGGTATGTGGAACAGTCGAAAATACGCAGGCTTTTGTCTGTCAGCCGCGCATCAAGCCAGTCAACCGAGACCAGCGCCTCGGGGTCTCTCAGTTTTGTGCCGGTCATCGCAATTTCCTTTCCCCTCATGCCGTTTGCGGCCCAGCCTATCACATCGCCGCAAATCCGCCGAACGGCGCCTCTTTTCTTTCCATAAGGTGATCCTCGTGCTAGTCTCCGATCCAGACCCGGAAAACCGGGCGATTTGAGGCAGATCGGCGGTAACGCAATGACAGAGATGGTATATGGCTCGCTTCCCGTGCGCGGGGGCGAACCGGTTCTTCCGAAATGGTGGCGCACACTGGACAAGTGGACCATGTCCGCGATCCTGATGCTTTTCGGGATCGGGATCTTGCTGGGGCTGGCAGCGTCGCCGCCGCTGGCCGAGAAAAACGGGTTCCAGCCGTTCCACTATGTCCAGAAACAGGCGGTATTCGGAACGATGGCGCTGGTGGCGATGCTGATCACCTCGATGATGTCACCGCAACTGGTGCGGCGCCTTTCGGTCCTTGGTTTCGTTGCGGTTTTCATCGCGTTGTTGGGCCTGCCGTTCTTCGGCACCGATTTCGGCAAGGGCGCGATGCGCTGGTATTCGCTGGGCTTTGCCTCGGTTCAGCCGTCGGAATTCCTGAAACCGGTCTTCGTCGTGGTCTGCGCCTGGCTGATGGCCGCGAATGAAGAGATCAACGGCCCACCGGGGCGGCTGTGGTCCTTCATGCTGATGATCACCGTGGTTCTGATCCTAGCGCTGCAACCCGACTTTGGTCAGGCCTGCCTGATCCTGTTTGGCTGGGGCGTGATGTATTTCGTATCGGGCGCACCGATGGTTTTGATCGGCGGTATCATCCTTGCGCTGTTTCCGGCGGCGCAGTTTGCCTATTCCAACTCGGAACACTTCGCCCGCCGCATCGACGGCTTCCTCGACCGCACCGTCGATCCCACGACACAGATCGGCTATGCCACCAACGCCATCCGCGAAGGTGGTCTGTTTGGCGTCGGCGTGGGCGAAGGGCAGGTAAAATGGTCGCTGCCCGATGCCCATACCGATTTCATCATCGCCGTCGCCGCCGAGGAATACGGCGTGATCCTCGTCTGGGCGATCATCTTCCTTTATGCCCTGATCGTGCTGCGGTCATTCTTCCGACTGATGCGCGAGCGTGATCCCTTTACCCGTCTGGCCGGCACCGGTCTGGCGGCCATTTTCGGCGTGCAGGCCTTCGTCAATATGGGCGTGGCGGTGCGGCTTCTGCCGTCGAAAGGCATGACCTTGCCGTTTGTCTCCTATGGCGGGTCATCCCTGATTGCGGGGGGTATTGCAGTCGGCATGCTTTTGGCGTTTACCCGCAGCCGCCCGCAGGGGCAGATCGAGGATATTCTCAGGGGACGCACAAGATGACAAAACAGCCTTTGCTGGTGATGGCGGCGGGTGGCACCGGGGGACACATGTTCCCCGCTCAGGCACTGGCCGAAGCCATGCTGCGCAAGGGCTGGCGTGTGAAACTGTCCACTGACGCACGCGGGGCACGTTATACCGGTGGCTTCCCCCATTCGGTCGAAATCGAACAGGTCTCGTCCGCGACATTTGCCCGTGGTGGAATCCTCGCCAAGGCGGGGGTTCCGTTCCGAATTCTGGGCGGCGTGGTCTCGGCGATGAACAAGATGCGCAAAGACCCGCCGATGGTGGTGGTTGGGTTCGGCGGATATCCGACCATTCCCGCGATGGGGGCGGCCTGGCTGATGAAGCTGCCGCGCATGATCCACGAGCAGAACGGCGTCCTTGGCCGGGTGAACCAGAAATTCGCCCCGCGCGTCGACGTGGTCGCCTGCGGCACGTGGCCAACCGACCTGCCAACGGGCGTCACCGGTGAACCTGTCGGCAACCCGGTCCGCGCCGCCGTGCGCGAGCGGGCAGGCGCGGCCTATATCCCGCCGGGCGATTACCCGATGTCGATCCTTGTCATGGGGGGCAGTCAGGGCGCGCGCATCCTTTCCGACGTGGTGCCTGCCGCCATTGCCGCGCTGCCGCCGGAAATCCTAAGGAACATTCGCGTCAGCCATCAGGCCCGCGACGAGGACGGCGCGCGGGTGACGGACTTTTACGCGGAACATGGCATCAGTGCCGACGTGCAACCCTTCTTCCACGACGTCCCGGCCCGGATGAGCGAGGCGCAGCTTGTGATCTCGCGCTCGGGCGCGTCGTCGGTGGCGGACATCAGCGTGATCGGCCGGCCCTCGATCCTGATCCCCTTTGCCGCCGCCACCGCAGACCACCAGACCGCCAATGCCCGCGGGCTGGTCGACGCGGGCGCCGCGATCCTGATCCCTGAAAGCCGGTTCAGCGTCGATGCGCTGGCCGAGCAGATGACAACCATCCTGAGCCAGCCGCATGCCGCCGAAGCCATGGCACAGGCCGCGCTGTCGGTCGGGCACCCGGATGCAACAGACGCGCTGGTCGCTTTAGTCGAGCGGCTGGCCAGCAAGGACCACTAAGCCATGAACGCAGCCACCAAACTTCCGGGCGATGTCGGCCCGATCCATTTCGTCGGCATTGGCGGCATCGGCATGTCAGGCATCGCCGAAGTGCTTTTGAACCATGGCTACACGGTGCAGGGCTCGGACTTGAAGAAATCCAAGATCACCGACCGGCTGGAGCGGCTGGGGGCAAAGCTGTTTATCGGCCAGAAGGCGGAAAACCTTGAGGGCGCCGAGGTCATCGTGATCTCGTCCGCGATCAAGCCGGGCAACCCGGAACTGGACGAGGCGCGCAAGCAGGGTCTGCCCGTGGTACGCCGCGCCGAGATGCTGGCCGAGCTGATGCGGCTGAAGTCGAACATCGCGGTGGCCGGAACCCACGGCAAGACCACGACCACCACGATGGTTGCCGCGCTTCTGGATCACGGGAAGTTCGATCCGACCGTGGTGAACGGCGGCATCATTCATGCCTATGGATCAAACGCCCGTGTAGGCGACGGTGAATGGATGGTGGTCGAGGCCGATGAAAGCGACGGCACTTTCAACCGCCTGCCCGCAACCATCGCCATCGTGACCAATATCGACCCCGAGCATATGGAGCATTGGGGCACGGAAGAGGCGCTGCACAAAGGGTTCTTCGATTTCGTGTCGAACATTCCCTTCTACGGGCTGGCGGTCTGCTGCACCGATGACCCGGACGTGCAAACCCTTGTCGGCAAGATCACCGACCGCCGCGTCGTGACCTTTGGCTTCAACGCGCAGGCCGATGTGCGTGCGATCAACCTCAGCTACAAGGCAGGCGTGGCGCATTTCGACATCCGGCTTGCGGCCGAGGACACGGTGATCGAGGGCTGCACATTGCCGATGCCCGGCGACCATAACGTGTCAAACGCGCTGGCGGCGGTGGCCATCGCCCGGCATCTCGGCATGAAGAAGGACGAAATCCGCGAGGCGCTGGCCGCCTTTGGCGGCGTCAACCGCCGGTTCACCAAGGTCGGCGAATGGCAGGGCATCCCGATCATTGACGACTACGGCCACCACCCGGTCGAAATCGCCGCCGTGCTGAAAGCCGCGCGGCAGGCCTGCGAGGGCCGCGTCATCGCGGTGCATCAGCCGCACCGCTATTCGCGCCTGTCGACGCTGTTCGAAGATTTCTGTGCCTGTTTCAACGAGGCCGACGTTGTCGGCATCTCGGACGTGTTCGCCGCCGGAGAAGATCCGATCCCCGGCGCCAGCCGCGATGACCTTGTCGCCGGGCTGGTCCGTCACGGCCACCGCCACGCGGTTGCCATTGACCGCGAAGAGGATCTGGAAGCGCTGGTGCGGGCCGAGGCCAAACCCGGCGATATCGTTGTATGCCTTGGCGCGGGCACGATCAGCGCATGGGCCAACAACCTTGGGGATCGGCTCAGATAATCGACCGCTGAGCGAAAGGCCGGCGGGGACAAGGCTTTGGGAAGGGTCTTAGGGGACGCATGGATCATCTGAAGCGGCGGATCGGGCTGGGGCTTCTGACGGCTTATGGCGTCGGTGTCATGGTGGGCGCCGGGATCTATGTTCTTGTCGGCGCGGTTGCAGCCGAGGCCGGGGTCTGGTCGCCGCTGGCCTTCCTTCTGTCGGGCCTCGTGGCGGCACCCACCGCACTGTCCTATTGCGAATTGTCCACCCGGATGCCCGAAGCGGGCGGCGAAGCGGTCTATGTCGGGCGCGGTTTCAACAGCGTGGCGGCGGCGAATTTCGTCGGTCTTGCGATCGTGGTCGCGGGCATCATCTCGTCCGCTGCCGTTTTGCGCGGCGGGGTCGGCTATCTTTTGCAGGTCGTCGACATGCCCGAGATGCTGGCGCTAGTGGTTGTCGGCGGATTTCTTGTCGCGCTGGCAATGTTCGGCTCGCTTGAAAGCCTTGTCTTTGCCGCCATCTGCACGGTGATCGAACTGGGCGGGCTGGGGCTGGTGATATGGGCCGGGTTCAGTGCCCCGCCCGTGCCCGAGATCCTGTCGCCGCCGCAAATCCCCTGGGTCGCTGTTGGCGCAGGGGCGCTCTTGGCGTTCTTTGCCTTCCTCGGCTTCGAGGATCTGGTGAACATGGCGGAAGAGGTGCGCGACCCGAACCGCAACATGCCCCGCGCGATCCTATTATCGCTGGTCATCACCACCATCATCTATTGCATCGTGGCCTATGCCGCTTTGCGTGCCCTTCCGGTGTCGCAGTTGATCGGCAACGAAAGCCCGCTGACCGCCGTCTGGACCGCGGGTATGGGGGGCGAGGGGCGGTTCTTTTCGTCCATTGCCGTCTTTGCCGCGCTGAACGGCGTGCTGGCGCAGATCGTGATGGCGTCGCGGATGCTTTACGGTCTTGGCAAAACCACGCCCGCCCTGTCGGTGTTCCACGTCGCGAACGCCCGTACCGGCACGCCGCTTCTGGCGACGGCGCTTGTCGGTGGGCTGGCGATCCTGTCCTCGCTGTTCCTGCCGCTGGCAACCCTGGCCGAGGTGACGTCATTTATCCTTCTGGCCGTGTTCCTGCTGGTGAACATGGCGCTGATCGCGCACAAAAGGCGCTCGGACACCACCGGGTTCCGGGTGCCCGTGCTGGTTCCGTGGATCGGGCTGGGGCTGTCGGCGGCGGCGCTGGCGCTATACATTGCCACCAACCTTTGACAGCCAAGAGGTCAGCCAATGTCGATTTCCCTTGTTCTTGCCCTGATCTGGCTCATCGTGGCCAACCTGCGCGCCATGTTCCCGTCGCGCGACCACCACTGGAAATTCGCCTATGCCATGATCGCCGTCGGCATTCCGATCCTTGGTTTCGTGACCTATCAGAACGGCATCTGGATCGGGCTGATCGTGCTGGCGATGGGTATGTCGGTTCTGCGCTGGCCGGTGATCTACCTCGTGCGCTGGCTGCGGCGGCAGGTGGGGCAGGGCTAGCCCGCCATGCGCAGTCGGTTCCGGGGACAGCACTCCGGGGGCTGACATTTGCGTCCGGCTTCGTGTATGTGCGCGGGGCACAGGCCAAAGCGAAAGACCAAAGATGCGTCCCGACGATATTCCCACACGCGGCAAGCTGACCCCGAACAAGGACCTCTCGGGGCTGACATGGCTGCGTGTCGGCGGTCCGGCGGACTGGCTGTTTCAACCTGCCGACGAACAGGACCTTGCCGATTTCCTTGCCGCGCTGGACCCGGATATCCCGGTCTTCCCGATGGGGGTCGGATCGAACCTGATCGTGCGCGACGGCGGACTGCGCGCCGTGGTGATCCGTATGGGGCGGGGGTTCAACGGGATCGAGGTTGACGGAACCACGGTCACCGCCGGGGTTGCCGCACTGGATGCCCATGTCGCGCGCAGGGCGGGCGAGGCGGGCGTCGACCTGACCTTTCTGCGCACCATTCCCGGCGCCATCGGCGGTGCGGTGCGCATGAATGCGGGCTGCTATGGCTCTTACGTGGCGGACGTGTTCGTCACAGCCCGCGCCGTGACGCGGACGGGCAAGATCGTCACTCTGACGGCGGATGACATGAACTTCCGCTACCGCCAGACCGATCTGCCCGAGGGCTGGGTTCTGACCTCGGCAACACTGCAAGGCCCGGAAGGGGAACCTGCTGCGCTGGCCGCGCGTATGGAGGACCAGCTGGCCAAGCGTGACGCCACCCAACCGACCAAGGACCGCACCGCCGGAAGCACCTTCCGCAACCCCGCCGGGTTCTCGTCCACGGGGCGGGCGGACGATGTGCATGACCTGAAGGCGTGGAAGCTGATTGACGACGCAGGCATGCGCGGGGCCACCGTGGGCGGCGCACAGATGAGCGAGAAACACTCGAACTTCATGATCAACACCGGCACCGCCACCGCCGCCGACCTTGAAAATCTCGGCGAGGAAGTGCGAAAAAGGGTGTTCAAGAACAGCGGAATACAGCTAGAATGGGAAATCATGCGCGTCGGCGAACCGGCGGCATGAGGCGGGTTGCGTCGACAGGCAAAGAACGCGGCGCAATTTCGTCATAAAAACAAGGCTGAACAAGCCGAAACAAGGGCCAAAAAGGTCCGGCAGAAAATGAGGCACGGTGGGTTATGTCGAGCAGGGCAAACCCCAAAGTGGCGGTATTGATGGGCGGCCCCTCGGCGGAACGAGAGGTCTCGCTGGCATCCGGGCGTGAATGCGCGGCCGCACTGAGGGACGCAGGATTCGAAGTGGTCGAGGTCGATGCAGGCCGCGATCTGGCGTCGCGTCTGGACAGCCTGAAACCCGATGTCGTCTTCAACGCCCTGCATGGTCGCTGGGGCGAGGACGGCTGTGTGCAGGGTCTGCTTGAGTGGCTGCAAATTCCCTATACCCATTCCGGCGTGCTGGCCTCGGCCCTTGCGATGGACAAGGAGCGCACCAAGGACACCTATCGCGCCCATGGCCTGCCCGTGGTCGACAGCCTTCTGGCGCCGCGCGACGAGGTCCGCCAACGCCACGTGATGGAACCGCCCTACGTGGTGAAGCCCTATAACGAGGGCTCGTCCGTTGGCGTCTATCTGGTTCACGAGGTTGCAAACGGCCCGCCGAAACTGGCCGACACCATGCCCGACACCGTGATGGTCGAGGCCTTTGCGCCGGGACGCGAACTGACGACGACGGTGATGGGTGACCGGGCGCTGACGGTGACCGATATCCTGACCGACGGCTGGTATGACTACGACGCCAAATACAAGCCCGGCGGGTCGCGCCATGTGGTGCCGGCAGAGATCCCGGCCGAGATTTTCGACGCCTGTATGGATTTCGCCCTGCGTGCCCATGACGCGCTTGGCTGCCGCGGTGTCAGCCGCACCGACTTCCGTTGGGACGAGGCGCGCGGGCTGGACGGGTTGGTCCTGTTGGAAACCAATACCCAGCCCGGCATGACCCCGACATCGCTTGCGCCGGAACAGGCACAGGTGCAGGGGATCTCGTTCCCCGAGTTCTGCCGCTGGATGGTGGAGGATGCCTCATGCAACCGATAAAGCCGCAGCCCTGCGATCCGGCCCCGTCGCGTCTGGCTTATCGCTATCAGCGCCTGATGCTGACGCCGCTGTTCCGGCTGACGCTGCGGGTTTTTCTGCCTTTCCTGCTGTCGCTGGCGGTTGCCGGGATCTACCTGTCGGATGCAGACCGCCGCGACCAGCTGGCAATGGCGGTGGGTGATCTTCGCAACTCGATCCAGACGCGGCCAGAGTTCATGGTCAATGTCATGGCCATCGACGGGGCCAGCCGCACCATTGCCGAGGACATCCGCGAAGTCACGCCGATCGATTTTCCAATCAGTTCCTTCGACCTCGATCTGGAGCTGATCCAACAGACCGTTGCCGAACTGCCCGCCGTGGCCCGCGCCACGGTGCGCATCAAGCCCGGCGGCATCCTGCAGGTGTCGGTGACCGAGCGCGACCCGGTCATGCTGTGGCGGTCACGCCAGGGTTTGGCGACGGTAGACAAGGCCGGCTATGTGGTGCGCCCTGTGAATTCCCGTTCGGCGCGGGCAGACCTGCCGTTGATCGCCGGGGATGGCGCTGAAGAACGCGTGGACGAGGCCCTGGCCCTTTACGAGGCGGCGGCACCGATCGCGGACCGGGTGATCGGGCTTGTGCGTGTCGGCAAACGCCGCTGGGACGTGGTTCTGGACCGTGATCAGCGCATTCTCTTGCCGGAAGAAGACGCCGTGACCGCGCTTGAGCGGGTCATCGCGCTGGGCCACAGCCAGGACATGCTGGCCCGTGACCTGGTTGCCGTCGATATGCGCATCGCCGAGCGCCCCACCATCAGAATAGCCGAGCGCGCCATGGAGGAATGGTGGCGCATTCGTCAGACCCCAGTTGAAAAGAGGGAAGAATGACCGAGCTTTACGAAACCCAGCGCGCGATGCGCAACATGCGCAAGGCCGCGATGCAGCGCGGCGTGGTGGCGGTGCTGGACGTGGGCACGTCCAAGATCGCCTGCCTTGTCCTGCGGTTCGACGGCACTGACCGGCTGAACGAGGTCGAGGGCATCGGCCCGATGGCCGGGCAATCCGGTTTCCGCGTGATCGGCGCGGCGACAACCCGGTCCCGCGGGGTGAAATTCGGCGAAATCCACGCCATGCAGGAAACCGAACGCGCCATTCGCACCGCGATCCAGGCGGCGCAGAAAATGGCCAAGGTGCGTGTCGACCACGTCATCGCCTGTTTCGGCGGGGCCGAGCCGCGGTCCTATGGGCTGGACGGGGCCATCGAACTTGAAGGGCACGTGGTCACGGAACAGGACGTTGCGCGTGTTCTGGCCGCCTGCGACGTTCCCGATTACGGTGAGGGGCGCGAGGTGCTGCACGCCCAACCTGTGAATTTTGCGCTGGACCACCGCTCGGGCCTGTCCGATCCGCGCGGCCAGATGGGGCAGCGTCTGACCACCGACATGCACATGCTGACGGTGGATGAGATCGCGGTCCAGAACCTGGCCCATTGCGTCAAGCGCTGCGATCTTGAACTGGCCGGGATCGCGTCGTCGCCTTATGTATCCGGGTTGGCGTCGCTGGTCGAGGATGAACAGGAACTGGGCGCGGCCTGCATCGACCTCGGGGGCGGGGCGACGGGCATCTCGATCTTCCTCAAGAAACACATGATCTATGCCGACAGCGTGCGTATGGGCGGCGATCACGTTACCGGCGACATTTCGATGGGTCTGCAAGTGCCCACGGCCACCGCCGAGCGGATCAAGACATTCTTCGGTGGCGTCGTGGCCACCGGCATGGACGACCGCGACATGATCGAGCTTGAGGGCGAGACCGGCGATTGGGAACACGACCGCCGCACCGTCAGCCGTGCCGAACTGATCGGCATCATGCGCCCGCGCGTCGAAGAGATCTTAGAAGAGGTCCGCGCCCGTCTGGACGCGGCCGGGTTCGAATACCTGCCAAGCCAGCAGATCGTTCTGACCGGCGGCGGCAGCCAGATTCCCGGTCTTGACGGTCTGGCCAGCCGCATCCTGGGCCAGCAGGTGCGCCTTGGCCGCCCGATGCGGGTTCATGGCCTGCCGCAGGCGGTAACCGGCCCGGCCTTCGCCAGTGCCGTCGGCATGTGCCTGTTTGCCACCCACCCGCAGGATGAGTGGTGGGACTTCGACTTGCCGGTGGAACGCTATCCCGTCCGCTCGATCCGTCGCGCAGTGCGCTGGTTCAAGGACAACTGGTGATCCGGCATGCGGCGTGACTGGGCAACGACATGCGCACTGTGCGCCATGCTGTGCCTTGCCCCGCTGCATGTTGCCGGGCAGGAACTGATTTCGCCGCAGGAATTTCTGGATCGCGTGGCAGGCAAGACGGTCGAATTCCGCTATCAGAAAACGGGCCAGCTGGCCGGGGTGGAACACTTCCTCAGTTCCACGGAGACAGTCTGGAGTTCGGCGGCCGGCGGCTGCAGACCCGGCCAGATTTTCATCAATGGCCGCGAGCTGTGTTTCCATTATCCGACACAGGCGAACGAGAAAACCTTCTGTTGGTATCCCTTTCGGAAAGGCGATCAGCTGATGGTGCGATTTGCCCGCTTCAACATGCCCGTTGTGCAGATTGCCACGTCGATCACGGACGAACCGCTGGACTGCGACGGGCCGCCGATGAGTTGAAAATGACCCTTGCGCAGCGCCGCAGCATGGCTCAGAATGGCGGCGATCGGCGCACTCAAGACGCCGCAGCCAGGCCGAGCAGGGCCCAAACATCGGATGGTTTTCCTTGTCGCAGAGCGCGCCGTCGCCTTTGCCGATTTCGCGCGACTAGTTGCCCGCACCTTTGATTCCGCTAAATCTGCGCGTTTCGGCAAGATCCCGCAGACGAGACCGCATTTTTCGCCATATTTTGTAGTGTTTTTTGCTTTTTTGGGTGACGATTCCCCACGTGACGGTTAATAATGGCCGTGAATAGGCAGAAAGACCCCGGAATTTGCGGGGGATAACAACAGGCGGAACGTTCTATGACATTGAATCTGACGATGCCGGATCAGGCGGATCTGAAGCCCCGTATTACCGTGTTCGGCGTGGGTGGCGCCGGGGGCAACGCGGTCAACAACATGATCGCGAAGAACCTTGAAGGGGCCGAGTTCGTGGTGGCCAACACCGACGCGCAGGCGCTTCAGCAAAGCGATGCCAAGAACCGCATCCAGCTTGGGGTGAAAGTGACCGAAGGTCTGGGCGCCGGGGCGCGCGCCAGCGTCGGCGCAGCCGCCGCCGAGGAAAGCATCGAGCAGATTGTCGACCAGCTGGCTGGCGCGCATATGTGCTTCATCACCGCTGGCATGGGCGGTGGCACCGGCACGGGTGCCGCTCCGATCATCGCGCAGGCCGCGCGTGAACTGGGTGTCCTGACCGTCGGCGTCGTCACCAAACCCTTCCAGTTCGAAGGGGCGAAGCGGATGAAGCAGGCCGAAGAGGGCGTCGAGGCGCTCCAGAAGGTTGTCGATACGCTTATCATCATCCCGAACCAGAACCTGTTCCGTCTGGCGAATGAAAAGACCACCTTCACCGAGGCGTTCTCGATGGCGGACGATGTCCTCTATCAGGGCGTCAAAGGGGTCACCGACCTCATGGTCCGTCCCGGCCTGATCAACCTCGACTTTGCCGATGTGCGCGCCGTGATGGACGAGATGGGCAAGGCGATGATGGGCACCGGCGAGGCCGCAGGCGAGGATCGCGCAATCCAGGCCGCAGAGAAGGCGATCGCCAACCCGCTCTTGGATGAAATCAGCCTGAAAGGGGCGCGTGGCGTCCTGATCAACATCACCGGCGGCCACGACCTGACCCTGTTCGAACTGGACGAGGCGGCGAACCGCATCCGCGAGGAAGTTGACCCGGATGCCAACATCATCGTCGGCTCGACACTGGACACTGGCATGGAAGGCGAAATGCGCGTCAGCGTCGTCGCAACCGGCATCGACGCGGTCGAGGCTGATGCCCCGATGCCGCTGCCCCGCCGCTCCATGGCCAAGCCGCTGACCCAGACCGTCAGCGCCGAAGTCGCCGTCGAAGAGGTCGCCGAGATCGAAGAAACCCCGGTTGTTGCCGAGGTTGCCGAAGCCACCGAGGAACCGTCGCTGTTCGGCGACTTCGACGCACAACGCGCCGCAGCCGAAGAACAGGTCGAGGACATCTTCGAGCAAGAGGCCGCAGACGATCTGCCGCCGCCGGCCTATCAGCCGCGCGTCGAGGCGTTTCAGCCGCAGCCGGAACTTTACGAGGATGACGAGCCCGAGGCCTATGTCGCACCTCAGCGCCCGCCCGCAGGATCGGTATCGAGCGAAACCATGACCCGGCTTCAGGCCGCCGTTGCCAAGGCTCCCGCCGCGCCCGCGCGTCGCCCGGAGCCGGTGGCATCGGCCGGCGCCAAGAAGCCCGCGTTTGGCGGTGGCATCAATTCGTTGATCGGCCGCATGACCGGACACAAGGATCAGCCCGAGATGGGCCGCCCGGCTCCGTCGGCAGTGCGCAATCAACCGGCCGTGCAAGCGGCACAGCCGGAAGCGGAACAGGACGAGGATCAGGACCGGATCGAGATTCCCGCCTTCCTGCGTCGCCAGGCCAACTGATCGGGAAATATTCCCGTTATCTGAAGACCAAAGAGCCGTCCCTTGGGGCGGCTCTTTCTTTTTTAAAAACAGTGTATTGGGTGCGCTGAGGCGGGGTTTCGCCCATTTGTTTCTTCCATGTTTCAGACCGTTGCAACATGTGAATTGTGATGCGCAGGGCGGTTTATTAGGTCAGGGTCGAGGCCAACTGGGGATGGCTTCGCGACACTGGAGCCAAATGTGCAAAGCACCGTTACGACATCAATTACCTTCCAGGGCACCGGCCTTCATTCCGGCAAACCCGCGACGCTGACCATCCGTCCGGCGGCGACAGATCATGGCATCTGGTTCTGCCGCACCGATGCAAAACGTCAGGAAGCGATGATCCCCGCACTTTGGAGTGTGGTTGAGCAAACCGCGCTCTGCACCCGGCTTGTCAACGACGCCGGAGTATCGGTCTCGACCGTGGAACATGTCATGGCCGCGCTTGCCGGTTGCGGCATTCACAACGCGCTGATCGAGATTGACGGCCCCGAAGTTCCGATTCTGGACGGCAGCGCCGCGCCCTTCGTTCGTGGGATTCTCGATGCCGGTGTGCAGCCGCAGTTCGGTGACATCTACGCCATCGAGATCCTGAAGCCCGTCTCGGTGACCCGTGGCGAAGCCCGAGCCGAGCTTGCGCCCTCGTCGGAATTGCGTATCGACTTCCACATTGATTTTGCCGACGCCGCGATTGGTGTGCAGGACAAGGGCCTGAACATGGCCAACGGCTCTTTCGTGCGCGAACTTTGTGACAGCCGCACCTTCTGCCGGAAGGCCGATGTGGACATGATGCGCGCCAACGGGCTGGCCCTGGGTGGCACGCTTGAAAACGCGGTTGTGGTCGATGGGGCCGAGATTCTCAGCCCCGGCGGTTTGCGCCACAAGGACGAGGCCGTGCGCCACAAGATGCTGGACGCGCTGGGTGACCTCTATCTGGCGGGCAAACCCATCATTGGCCGCTATACCGGCATCCGCGCCGGTCACGCGCTGACCAACCAGCTTTTGCGCACGCTGTTCGACACGCCTGATGCCTATCGCGTCGTGCGCTGCGACCCCCTCATGGCGGCCCGCCTGCCGGGTGTTGGCGTGCATCAGGGCGAAATCCCGGTAACGGCCTGAACGACAGGTGCGAAAAGACGCCAAAGGCGTTTTGCACCGCGATTTTCTGTGCTAACAGCTTGGGACGAGGGTGGGTGCAAAACCTGCCGCCACGAACAAGAGGTTTGGCAGCATGACAGGGGGCAGATCCCGGATTCTGGCAGTTGCGGTGCTATTTTCCGCCGGCCTTCTTGCGGGATGCGGCGGAAGTGACAAATCAATCGACAAGTTCCAGCGCGGGACATTGTCGACCGAAGTCTATACCGCGGAACAGATTTTCGAGCGTGGCGAGTTTGAACTTGAGCGCGGCAGGGCCGGGGACGCGGCCTATTTCTTTGCCGAGGTTGAGCGGCTTTACCCCTATTCCGACTGGGCCAAACGGTCGCTGATCATGCAGGCCTATTCGTTCCACAAGGCCGAGGACTATCCCAACAGCCGCGCCGCCGCGCAGCGTTACATCGACTTTTATCCGGCCGAGGATGACGCCGCCTATGCGCAATACCTGCTGGCGCTCAGCTATTATGACCAGATCGACGAAGTCGGTCGGGATCAGGGGCTGACATTCCAGGCGCTGCAATCGCTGCGGGCGGTGATCGAGAATTATCCCGAAAGCGACTATGCCGACTCAGCCATGCTGAAGTTCGACCTGGCCTTTGACCACCTTGCCGGCAAAGAGATGGAGATCGGGCGCTATTACCTGAAGCGCGACCAGTTCGCCGCCGCCGCCAACCGGTTCCGCGTCGTGGTCGAGGATTTCCAGACCACCACCCACACGCCAGAGGCGCTGCACCGGCTGGTCGAAAGCTACCTGTCGCTGGGTCTTTACGACGAAGCCCAGACCGCAGGGGCTATCCTTGGCCACAACTATCAGTCGACCGAATGGTATCAGGACAGCTACAAACTGCTGACCAGTGCCGGGCTAGAGCTGAAGTCGCGCGGCAACAACTGGCTGTCCTCGATCTATCGCCAGACCGTCAAGGGCGAATGGCTCTGACGTCGGATCGCGTGGCATCATGCTGAGATCACTTGATATCCGTGACATGCTGATCATCGACCGGCTGGAATTGCAATTCCAGCCGGGTCTGAACGTACTGACCGGCGAGACCGGGGCGGGGAAGTCCATCCTTTTGGATTCTCTCGGTTTCGTTCTGGGCTGGCGCGGGCGCGCGGAACTGGTGCGCGCGGGCGCCGATCAGGGTGAAGTGGTCGCCGTCTTTGACCTGCCCGACGGTCACGCAGCCCATGCCGTTCTGGACGAGGCCGGGTTGCCCGGTGGGGACGAGTTGATCCTGCGACGGGTGAACGCGCGGGACGGGCGCAAGACGGCCTGGGTCAACGACCGGCGCTGTTCAGGCGAGGTGCTGCGCGCCCTTTCTGAAACCCTTGTCGAATTGCACGGCCAGCACGACGACCGCGGCCTTCTGGACCCGAAGGGCCATCGCGCGCTGTTGGATGCCTTTGCCGGAACCGAGGACAAACTGATCAAAACCCGGACCGCTTGGCGCACCCTTGGCGCCGCGCAAAAGGCGCTGTCCGAAGCGCAGGCCGCGCTTGACGAGGTCCGCGCCGAAGAGGAATTCCTGCGCCACGCGGTTGGCGAGTTGGACCAGCTTGACCCACAGCCCGGCGAAGAGGCGGAACTTGATACGCGCCGCCGGACGATGCAGGCCGCCGACCGCATGCGCGACACGGTGGCACGGGCGGCGCAGGCGCTGGGGCAGGACGGGGTCGAGGCACCGATGGGCGACGCGCTGCGCTGGCTGGAAAGCGCGCTGCCGGACCTTGAGGACAGCTTGACCGCGCCGATCGCGGCGCTGGAACGGGCGCTGTCGGAACTGGCCGAGGCCTCGGACGGGGTGGAGCGCGCGCTCGAGGCGCTCGACTTCAACCCGCTGGAGCTGGAACAGACCGAGGAACGGCTTTTTGCCATTCGCGGTTTGGCGCGCAAACACGGCGTTGCCCCCGATGATCTGGCAGGGTTTGCCGACGGCCTCCGGGCGCGGCTTGAAACGCTGGATGCCGGGGCCGGGCGGATCGACGATCTGCAACGGGCCGTGAAGGATGCGCAGGCGGAGTACGACAAGGCGGCGGAAACGCTGACTGCCAAACGCCAAAGCGCGGCCAAGGCACTGGACAAGGCCGTGATGGGCGAACTGGCCCCGCTGAAGATGGAACGCGCGGTTTTCACCACAGATGTCACCGAAGGCGAGGCCGGGCCGCAGGGCCGCGACCTTGTCGAGTTCCGTGTCGCCACCAATCCCGGCGCGCCCTCTGGCCCTCTGGCGCGGATTGCTTCGGGCGGCGAACTCAGCCGGTTCCTTCTGGCGCTGAAAATGTGCCTGTCGTCCGAGGAAAGCGGCCTGACCATGATCTTTGACGAGATCGACCGAGGCGTCGGCGGCGCGACGGCAGACGCGGTGGGGCGGCGGCTGAAGCAACTGGCCGAGGGCGGGCAGGTGCTTGTCGTCACCCATTCGCCGCAGGTCGCAGCCCTTGGCGCGCATCACTGGCGGGTCGAGAAATCGGTGAAAGGCGAACAGACGCTTTCGACCGTGACGCCGCTGGATGCCACGACCCGCGTCGACGAACTGGCGCGCATGATCTCGGGCGACACGATCACCGGCGAAGCCCGTGCCGCCGCTGCCGCACTTCTGAACGGTTAGTGCGGCAAACCGGTATTTTCACTTAACCTTTGCCTCGCAACTCCTTAAAGCTGTTAAGGAATACCCGGCATGACTGACGACTGGATGGCCGGGGCAACCCTGGGGCACCATGTCCAATTCGATCCGCTCGTTTCTGGCAGACAGTCTGCGGCAGGCCGCTGAGACCAGCCGCGAAGGATGGCGTGTCCTGGTCACCAAGGGGCCAAGCCAGATCCAGTTCTGGTTCATCGCGCTGGGGATTGGCATTGGCGCCGGGTTTGCGGCGCTTTACTTCCGAAAGGCGATCATCTGGCTTCAGGCGACGGTTTATCGAACCGATGACATCAACCTGTTGCACACCCATGCCGGCACCTTGCCGTGGTATCTGTTGTTGCTGTTTCCCATTCTCGGTGGCCTTGCCGTCGGTCTGATCCTGCACCGATTTACCGATGACGGGCGGGTGCGCTCGGTCGCTGACGTGATCGAGGGCGCGGCCCTGCGCGAAGGCCGGGTCGAGACCAAGGCCGGGATCGCCTCGGCCGTGTCTTCCTGGATCACGTTGTCGACGGGCGGGTCGACGGGCCGCGAGGGGCCGGTGGTCCATATGGCAGCGCTGATCTCGACCTGGGTTTCGAACCGGATCAACGCCAATGGTATCACCGCCCGCGACCTGATGGGCTGCGCCGTGGCCGCGGCAGTTTCGGCAAGCTTCAATGCACCAATCGCGGGCGCGCTGTTTGCATTGGAAGTTGTGCTTCGCCATTTTGCCGTCCACGCCTTTGCCCCAATCGTGATCGCATCCGTTGCGGGCACGGTGATGAACCGGCTGGAATTTGGCGATGTGACCGAGTTCGTGCTGCCCGGCACCTCGGCGCTGGAGTTTTATCAGGAGCTTCCCGCCTTCCTGATGCTGGGCTTTGTTTCGGGCCTGGTTGCCGTCGCCCTGATGTGGACGATCTTCTGGGCCGAGGACATGGGCAACCAGATCCAGGCACGCACGGGCATGCCGCGCTGGTTGCGGCCCGCGATATCGGGCGCGATGCTGGGCGGGCTGGCAATCTGGTTCCCGCACATCATCGGTGTCGGCTATGAAACCACCTCTGCCGCGCTGACCGGGCAACTGGTCCTGCATGAGGCGATTGTCTTTGCCATCCTCAAGGTGATCGCAGTGTCATTCACCATGGCGGGGCGCATGGGGGGAGGGGTGTTCTCACCTTCGCTAATGGTGGGGGCGTTGACGGGTCTTGCCTTTGGCCTGATCGCCACCAGCGTCTTTCCAGACGTGTCCGGCACCACGACGCTTTATGCGCTGGCGGGCATGGGGGCAGTGGCGGCGGCGGTCCTTGGGGCGCCGATCTCGACCACGCTGATTGTCTTTGAGCTGACCGGCGACTGGCAGACCGGGCTGGCGGTGATGGTCTCGGTCTCGATCTCGACCGCGCTGGGGTCACGGCTGGTGGACCGGTCGTTCTTCCTGACCCAGCTTGAACGGCGCAAGGTCCATGTCGCCGCCGGACCGCAGGCATACTTGCTGTCGATGTTCCGCGTCTCACGCGTGATGCGACCGCTTGAGGACCCGCGCTGCGCCGAGAAAACTGCCTGCTGGGACATGATTTCCGAAGGGGTTTATGTTGACGCCAATGCCACGCTGGAAACCGCCATGCCGATCTTCGAGACCTCGGGCGCGCGGTTCCTGCCGGTGGTGTCGATCAAGGGCAAGGGGGAACCCCCGGAACTGCGCGGGGCGCTGTTCCATGTTGATGCGCTGAAGGAATACAACCGCGCCCTTGCTGCGACCGCTGCCGAGGAACACAGCTAGGCGGCCTGAAAATCGGACCACTGGATGTTCAGCACCGATCTGACCTCGGCCTGCGTCAGGACGGGCCGCGCCATCGGCCCATAGGCACCTTCATCGGCGCACCATTGGGGGAACTGTTGCTCTAGCTCGGCCCGCGCGTCCCCGGACAGGTGCCGCAATGCCTGCGGGCCGGGAAAAAAGCTTTCGGTGGCAAGCCCCTCGGACAGGACCACGGCATGAGCCGGAAGCAGCATGTGATAATAAACCACGTCCTCGACCACGTCGCTGCCGCGTTGGGTGCGATGCTCCATGACATGTCGTGCGCTGGCAAAGGCTTCGTCGTGACCCGAGACCAGTTCGACCCCGTAACCCGCCAGAACGATCCTGTGCTGCGGCGATAGCCAGAGGTCACGGTGCGGCGTAGCGGGGTCAAAGGAGCCCTTGGGAATGCAAACGGGGCGCAGATCAGCATTGAAACGCAAGGCGGCGGCGCTGAACCGGCTGCCGGTGATCCAGAGGACCGGCACCGGGCCATGGTCGACCGTTTGAACAAGATCGCCGGGGCGCAGGTCTTCGACCAGGCACTCGCCATTGAGTGTCAGGATATGTGTGCCGCCCCGGAAACAGACCGGCGTCGGGCCCGGCGAGGTCGACACGGACTGGATATCGATCGCGCCGTTGCCAAAGGCGTCCATCTCGGTCTGGGATGCATCCTGCCCGGGCAAAAAGGCCAGACGCGACGTTGTCCCGACGGTCGGATAGTCGAGGATGGTAATGATAACCACCGGATCGCCTTCGAACTGATCCGGCACCTGCTGCGAACCGTCCTTTTTCTGGGTAGGCAGGGTGCCTGACAGTTCAAATACAAACTCATAGGCGGTGCCGTCGATGACGACCACGGTGTCGGGGTCGGCCTGATCCGGTCCGGGTTTGTCCAGGTTCAGGTCGCCGTCGTTACCATCAATATCGTAGCCCGAAAACGTCAGCAGAATCGCCGGATCGCCCGTCAGGTTCAAAGCCGGGTTATTGGCGGAATTGCTGTCGAACCGCGCGTAATAGGTCAGGTCGCCCATGCCGAATTTTGTCCCATCCTGCCGGAACGTGCCGGCCTAAGATTTTGGTGTCGTGCAACAATTTGTCCGCCAAATGCGGCGACACTTGGGATGGAACGCGGCAATAGATGCGCGCTGTCTGCAGGTTTTCAGTGGATGACCGGATGGTCGTCAGACCCGCTCAACGGCCACGGTGTCACTTTTTTCAAAGGCGATATGACCCGCCAGCCGCGCCGCATCCGCCAGCGGGGTCTCGTAACTCCAGGCGGCATTGGGCAAAGTCGTGCTTTTGGTGATGATCGAGAAATAGGACGCGTCGCCCTTGTCTTTGCAGTGGGTGCGGTAATCGCTGACATCAAGAAAGGCCATGGCGATGTCGCTGCGCGGGAAATAGATCACCGGGGGATAGTCGCCTTCGGTCAGTTCCAGCGCGTCGGCGCTTTCGGCGATCACGGCCCCACCCGCGCGCACAGTCCAGTTTCCGTCCGCCTTGCGAATGATAATAGGTTTTGCCATGTCCGTGTCCTCCGTCAGCCCATGCCCCAGCGTCGCGCCGGGACATGACAGGATCATGTCACCCATCCCCGGATTGGCGATGTGTCACAGCGGCGCGGTGGCGCGATCCAACCACATTGCGGCGTCATTTGCCAGTCGCGGCGACAGGTGTTGACGGCACGTCGCATGATATTCGTCGATCCAGCGTCGTTCCTCGCTGTCAAGCAGCGACAGGTCGATCATGCGGCGGTCTATGGGGGCAAAGGTCAGGGTGCGGAACTGCAGCATCTGGCGGTGGTCGTCACCGCCGGGCAGGGCGGGGGCCTCTTCCACAGCGATCAGGTTCTCGATTCGGATGCCAAAGGCGCCTTCACGGTAATATCCCGGCTCGTTCGACAGGATCATACCCGGCTCCAGCGGCACATCCGAAACACGGCTCAGGCGCTGCGGCCCCTCATGCACGCACAGATAGGCACCGACCCCATGCCCCAGCCCGTGATCGAAATCCTGCCCGGCCATCCACAGCGGCAGGCGGCCGATCGCCTCGATATGGCACCCCGCCAGACCACGTGGCCAGCGCATCCGGCTGACCGCGATCATGCCTTTCAGAACGCGGGTGAAAGCGGCCTTTTCCTCGGCCCCCACCGCGCCGACGGGCAGGGTGCGGGTGATGTCGGTGGTGCCGTCGCGGTATTGCCCGCCGGAATCCAGCACCACGAGGTCGCCGGGCGTCAGGGTGCGGTTGCTCTCCTCGGTCACGCGGTAATGCATGATCGCGCCATGCGGCCCGCTGCCCGCGATGGTGTCAAAGCTGAGATCCAGAAGCGCATTGGTGGCGCGGCGGCACTCTTCCAGGTGACGGACCATGTCGATCTCGGTAATGCCGGTTTTGGCCTTGTCGTCAAACCACGACAGAAATTCGCAAACCGCCGCCCCGTCGCGCAGATGCGCCTCGACGCTGCCGGCGATCTCGGCCTCGGTTTTGCGCGCCTTGGGCAGGGCGCAGGGGTCGTTGCCATAGGAAATCTCAATTCCGGCAGAGCCAAGCGCCGCTTCGACAGCCAATGGTGCGCTGGACCGGTCCAGCCGGATCGGACCGGCAAGATCGGTCAGGCGTGACAGGAAGGATGCCGGTTTGTGCAGGCTGACATCCGGGCCGAAATGGTCGACAATCCCGTCGATCTTTTCCGGCGCGATGAACAAATCGACCCGACCATCGTCAAAAAGGATCGCAAACCCGTGTGGCACCGGGTTGCGTTCAATATCACCCCCCCGGATGTTCAAGAGCCACGCCAGGCTGTCGGCCAGGGTGATCACCGCTGCATTGTCGCCTGCGTCGCGCAGGTCCTGCGCCAGTTCCCTGCGCTTCTCGTCATGGCTTTTGCCTGCAAATTCAACCGGCTGCACGGTGACAGGGGCAAGTGGCGGTGCCGGCTGATCGTCCCAGATGCGGTCGACCAGATTGTCCACCGGCACCAGTGAGATGCCGCGCGCGTCCAAGTCACGCCGCAGGGTTTCGACCTCGGAAACCGTGTGCAGCCACGGGTCCAGACCGAGTTTGGCGCCTTCGGGCAGGTGTTGGCACAGCCAGGGGCCAAGCCGCGTTTCGGGCCAGTCGACGGGGGTGAAAACGTCGGCAACCTGCGATTTGACCTGCACGCGATAGCGCCCGTCGACAAAGACCCCGGCCATATTATGCAGGGCGGCGCAGAACCCCGCCGACCCGGTGAACCCGGTCAGCCAGGCCAGACGCGCGTCATGCGCGGCGACATATTCGCCCTGATGCACATCTGCACGGGGCACCAGAAAGCCGTCCAACCCTTCCGCCGTCATCTCGGCACGCAACGCGGCAAGGCGCGGCGGGCCGTCATTGGGGTTGGTGGTGGCGGTGAAATCCTGGAACATTGCGGCCTCCCGAGGCGAAGATGCGACTCGGGGTGCAGGCTAGGCCACCGCGCGGCGGGTGCAAGCCGGAAACGTCAGCTGGCCCGCTTGATCCCCATGACCCGCGCCCGCGCGCGGGGATCGGTGTCAAACAGCGCCGCCAGCTGCTCGGTCATCGCGCCTGCCAGCTGTTCGACATCCGTGATCGTCACCGCGCGGTCGTAATAACGGGTGACGTCATGGCCGATGCCGATGGCCAGCAATTCGACGAACTTCCGTTTCTCGATCATCGCGATCACGTCGCGCAGGTGTTTTTCGAGGTAGTTCGCAGGGTTCACCGACAGGGTCGAGTCATCCACCGGCGCGCCATCGGAAATCACCATCAAAATCTTGCGCTGCTCGGGCCGGGCCAGCATCCGACGATGCGCCCATTCCAGCGCCTCGCCGTCGATGTTTTCCTTCAACAGCCCCTCTTTCATCATCAACCCGAGGTTCGGACGGGCGCGGCGCCAGGGCGCGTCGGCCTTTTTATAGATGATGTGGCGCAGGTCATTCAGGCGGCCCGGCGTCTGCGGACGGCCATCGTTCAGCCATTTCTCACGCGCCAGCCCGCCTTTCCACGCCCGTGTGGTAAAGCCAAGGATCTCGACCTTCACGTTGCAGCGTTCCAGCGTCCGCGCCAGAACATCCGCGCAGATCGCGGCAATCGAGATCGGACGCCCGCGCATCGAGCCGGAGTTGTCCAGCAACAATGTCACCACGGTGTCGCGGAACTCGGTATCTTTCTCGATCTTGAACGACAGGGGCGTCGTGGGGTTCGCCACCACCCGCGCCAGACGTCCGGCATCAAGGATGCCTTCCTCAAGGTCAAATTCCCAACTGCGGTTCTGCTGCGCCTGAAGGCGGCGTTGCAGCTTGTTCGCCAACCGGCTGACCGCGCCTTTCAGCGGCTCAAGCTGTTGATCCAGATAGGCCCGCAGCCGTTCCAGTTCGACCGGCTCGGCAAGGTCCTCGGCGGCGATTTCCTCGTCATGGCTGTCGTCATAGACGCGATAGTCGGGGTCGGCCTCAGAGACAGGAGGCGGGGGCGGCGGCTCCAGCGGGGCCTCGCCGTCGGGCATTTCGGTTTCTTCGGTCAGCTCGTCCTCGGCCATGTCGTCCATCTGGACCTGGGCCTCGGTCATGTCCTGCTGTTCTTCCTGCGACTGCTCGGGATTGGCCTCCGAGTCGTCGTCCTGCGCGTCTTCCTGACCAGTGGAATCGGGGTCTTCCTGATCCTCGGCGTCTTCGGCCTCTTCCTGGCTTTCGTCGTCGATCTCGTCGGGATCATCGCCCAGTTGGTCGCCATAACCGAGATCGGAAATGATCTGGCGGGCGAATTTCGCAAATCCCTGCTGGTCATGCAGGATCGCGTTGAGGTCGTCGAGGTGGTCGCCCGCCGACTGCTCTATGAAGCCGCGCCACAGGTCCATGACATTCTGCGCGCCCGAGGGCAGGTCGCGGCCCGTTGCAAGGTGGCGGATCAGGTATCCCGCGGCCACCGCGAGCGGCGCATCGCTGGACTGGGTGATGCCATCATAGCCCCGCCCGCGCGCTTCATGCGCGATCTTGGCGTCGATATTGGTGGCGGTGCCGGGCATGTCGCGGGCGCCCATCGCCTCGCAACGGGCGGTTTCCATCGCCTCGTAAAGCTCGCGCGCGATGCCGTCCTGCGGGGCATAGCGGGCATGGGTGGTGCCGTCGTGATACTTGTGGTTCAGGGCCAGCGCATCCGCCGTGCCACGGGCCAGCAGAACCTCGTCCCGCGTCATCCGGCGCGAAACCTGCGGCAGGCGCATCGAGTCACCCGACACGCCCGACGGGTCGACCGTATAGGTCACCGACAGATCGGAATTGTCGGCGATGACCTTGGTCGCCTCGGCCAGGGCCTTCTTGAACGGATCGGCGGGGTTGTCGCTGGGTTTCTTCATGCGTCTAACCGTATCCTATCGCCGGGCTTGCTGGGAAGGCAGCGCCGGCCCGCGGGGTGGCGAGAAGCGCCCGCCCCGTTTTGCTGAAAGCAAACCGCCGGCTTGACCGGGGCGGGGCGGGCGCTGTGGCTCAAATCAACGCGACGCTGGCCGCGCTTTCGGGCAGTTCCTCGTCGAACAGGCGCTGATAGAACTCGGCCACGGTTTCGCGCTCAAGCTCATCGCATTTGTTCAGGAACGTCAGGCGGAAGGCATAGCCCACGTTGCGGAAAATCTCGGCGTTCAGCGCCCAGTTGATGACCGTCCGGGGCGACATCACTGTCGACAGGTCCCCGGCCATGAATGCGGTCCGTGTCAGGTCCGCGACAGTCACCATCTGGCGCACCATCTTGCGGCCCGCGTCGGTGTTGTAATGCGGCGCTTTCGACAGGACGATATTGGTTTCGGCGTCGATCGACAGATAGTTCAGCGTCGCCACCAGCGACCAGCGGTCCATCTGGGCCTGGTTGATCTGCTGGGTGCCGTGGTAAAGCCCCGTCGTGTCGCCGAGGCCCACCGTGTTGGCGGTGGCGAACAGGCGGAAATACTTGTGCGGGGTGATGATCTCGTTCTGATCCAGAAGGGTCAGCTTGCCGTCATGCTCCAGAACCCGCTGTATCACGAACATCACGTCCGCGCGGCCCGCGTCATATTCGTCGAACACGATGGCGGTCGGGTTGCGCAGCGCCCAGGGCAGGATGCCTTCGTGGAACTCGGTCACCTGCTTGCCGTCGCGCAGCTTGATCGCGTCCTTGCCGATCAGGTCGATCCGGGAAATGTGGCTGTCAAGGTTCACCCGCACCGCAGGCCAGTTCAGCCGCGCCGCGACCTGCTCGATATGGGTCGACTTGCCGGTGCCGTGATAGCCCTGGATCATGACCCGGCGGTTGTGGCTGAACCCGGCCAGGATCGCCAGCGTCGTATCGGGGTCGAACTTGTAGGTCGAATCCTCGTCCGGCACGCGCGCGTTCTTTTCTGCAAAGCCCTTCACCTTCATGTCGGTGTCGATGCCAAAGACCTCGCGGACCGAGATTTCCTCGGTTGGTTTCGCGTTGACGTCGATCATGCCATCAGCCATTCGTCCTGTCCTTTATCGTATGCGGGCTTCAACCCGGTGTTGGTGCAACATATCGCGCCGGATCACAAGGGGAAGCGGGACGTGGCGTTGCAGCATTTCTCACATGCTCGTGCAGAAGCGTCATTTGCGTGGCTTTGCGGCCTGCGCCACAGTGCTGGCAAAGCCCGGAGTATGTCCCGATGAACCGTCGCCTGTTTCTGTTTGCGTCCTCGGCCGCCTGCCTGCCTTTCACCGGGGGGCGGGCGCTGGCCGCCCCGTTCGAAATCACCCGCACCGACGCCGAATGGCGCGCGATGCTGACCCCGCTTCAGTTCAAGGTCATGCGCAAGGAAGGCACGGAAAAGGCCGGGTCATCTCCGCTGGACAAGGAAACCCGCCCCGGTCGCTACCTGTGCCGGGGCTGCGATCTGCCGCTTTATTCGAGCCGCCACAAATATGACAGCGGCACCGGTTGGCCCAGCTTCTGGAAGGCGCTGCCAAACGCGATCGAGACCAAGCCCGACCGCACCTTCTGGGGGGTGCATACCGAATGTCATTGCCGCCGTTGCGGATCGCATCTGGGGCATATCTTCGATGATGGCCCCAAGCCCACGGGCAAACGCCATTGCATCAATGGGGTCAGCCTGGTGTTTGTTCCCGGTTGAGCCGGGTCAAGAGTGCCGGGCGATGACGTCCGCCAAATAGGTGCCGATTATCGCTGAGCCTTTGACCGAGGGATGGGTCCTGTCGCTTGCAAACAGCGTCGGATCCGGCGGGTCAAATATGTCTTCGGCATCCACGAAGATCAGGCCGGGACGGGCCGCCGCCAGCCGCGAAATGCGCCTTTCGATTTCGACCAGACCGGGGCGGCAGCCCGGAAATGCGGTTGAGTTCGGGGCCGCGTAATATCCCATCCACAAGACATGTGCGCCCTGTGCTTCCGCCCGCGCAATCAGGTCGGGAATGTCGCCGCGCGTCCCGTCGGCCGAGATCAGCGCTTCGATCTCATCTGCGCATCTGGTGCAGCCGCAATTGAAGCCAAGATCATTGGCCGCCCCGTTCATGACCACCCAGTCCCACGCGCCAGCTGTCAGCTGTTCTGGAATGCTGAGACCAATCAGCGACGCGCCGCCACCGGCGCGAATGCGGGCACCACCCACGGCGCGGTTGACCACGCTGCGGGTCAGCCTCTCTCCGATCACGCTGCCGATATCCGCACCCAAGCCCTTGTTCCAGGCCATGACAGAGTCGCCGATAACAAGGATATCTCCTCCTGACCGGCTGGTCGGCGCCGGACCGCAGGCCACAAGGCCAAGGATCAGCATCACGCTTGCCAGAACACGCATTGGTCTCCCTTTCGATCCGGGCAGGTCGCGTGCCCTTTTGAAGGGACATGACGCAGCACGCGCCAAGATCAAGGCGGGCCAATCCCGGCATCCGGCAAGGCGGGCAGGAAAAAGGCCCCGCGCCGGGGGCCTTGAAATGCGTTTGGAACAGGGGCGACCCGTCACGGGTCACTTGAAGTTGCGGCTTTCCTTGATCTGGTCCCAGGCCCAGACCACTTCTTGCAGTTGTTCTTCCTGGCTGCGGTCGCCGCCATTCATGTCCGGGTGCAGGATCTTGATAAGCTTCTTGTAGGCCTTGCGCACCTCGGCCTTGGTCCAGTTGTCCTTGGCTTCCAGAATCTCGATCGCGCGCCGCTCGGTCGGGGGCAGGCGCCGCCCGCTGCCGCCGCCTGCGGATTTGCCGGGGTTCTGCGTGGCATTTGCCCCCAGAACCTGGTGCGGGTCTTCGATCCCAAGCCGTGCCCATGCACGTGCTTCGGGGTCACCCATCGGTCGCGTGGTGCGTTCCCAGACCTTGTCCTTGGACATCTGGGCGTTCATCTCGGCCTCGGTGGTGCCGTCGAAGAAGCTCCACTTCTGGTTATACTCGCGCACGTGGTCCTTGCAGAACCACAAATAATCATCCAGCACGTCCGGCGCGCGCGGCGCACGGAACTTGCCCGGCTCGTTACAGCCCTCGTGTTCGCACACACGGGTCGAGGTCTCGGACTCGCCCGACATCCCCCGCCGTCCGCGCGGGTTTTTCTTCTTGGCCGACGAGACCGACATATCGAAACCGAAGGGATCTGGTTTACGCATCAACTCACCTTTTCGACTCGGAGCGGGCAGTTTAATCTAATGACCGACAGATTGAAGAGGGATCGGGCAAAAAAATGAGCGTGACAGAGGAAATCCGCACAGCATTGGAAAAGGCGTTTTCTCCCAGTGAGTTGGAGGTCGTCGACGACAGTGAACGGCATCGCGGTCATGCCGGGTATCAGGAAGGCGGGGAAAGCCATTTCAACGTGCGCATCCGCAGCGGCGCCTTTGCCGGCCAATCCCGCATCGCCCGCCATCGCGCGGTCCATGCGGCCCTCGGGCCGGATCTGGTCGGGCGTATCCACGCGCTGTCGCTCGATATCGGTGAGTGACCCGACGGGCAGGGGCCATGCACTCGTGGGGGCGGGCCTCAGCCCTTGGCGGTGTCCTGATTGTCGGGCGCGTCATCCGATGTCTGCGGGCCATCGCCCGTCTTGGTCGGGTGCCTGAGGATCAGTGTGCCGTTCTCGCCATCGCTTGCACTGTCCCCGTCCCCCTCGGGCGCGGCAAGCTTGGCGACGTCTGGCATGTCGAGAACCCTGGGCTCAAACCCCGAGATGTCGTCGCTGCTGGGACGGCGGAACACCATCACGCTGCGGAACTGGGTGGTGGACGAGGTCAGACCGCTGCGCTCTTGTGACGGCAGCGTCTCAGAGCGCTGAAACTCCCAGCCATCGGCGGCCATCTGGTTCATCACGTCCTCTAGCGCAAAGGCAAACCGGTCTTCGGCGGTCTTGATACCCTTGGCCTTCTTGCCCTTCATCGGCGCGGGCACGACCTTGTATTCGTAAACTGTCATCTGTCGATCAATTACCTGTGCTTCAACCCGGGCCTTATAGCAGCCCTGTCGCCAAAGTCTTGTCGAAACCGGAAACGGGGGCTTATTTGCCCTTGCGCGGGATGCCGATCTTGCGGCCCGCGCGGTCCGGCCATGGCAGGGCGGCGTGTTCGTCCATCATGGCCTTGACCTTTTGCGCCACGTCCTCGGGGAAGGGGGCGACGCGGGGACCGGACATGTCGATATGCAGCCCCAGCCCCTCACCCGTGGCCGAGACCCAGCCGTCCTCGTGGATCATTTCCTGGAAGAAATGGAACCGTTTGTCGTCATGGTCCAGAAGCTGAAAGCTGACCCGGACCTTCGCGCCCTCGTGGATTTCGCGCAGATAGCAGACGTGGAATTCCGCCGAAAAGGTCGAGAACCCGCGTTTGAGGTACTCTGGCGTGATGCCGAACCGGGCAAAGGCCTGATCCGCGCCCCGGTCGAACAGGACGTTGTAATAGGCCATGTTCAGGTGTCCGTTCCAGTCGATCCATTGCGGCTCGACAACCAGAACGTCCGACATGATCGGGGCGGGGGTTTTGGTGTCTTGATCCTTCATCACGTCGACAAACATGACGCGGGGCACGCCCAAGCGCAATGGGCAGCGTTAACGGGGGATCAAGCCTTTTGCGGCAGGAATTGGCTTATGGATTTGGGGAATCGGCTGTCGCTTCCCACATCCCCGTCAGAATGGTCGCAAGTGAGAAACCGATATGACCCAAAGAGCAGTTAACGTCATCGAACAGGCGCTGAGCCCCGAAGCAATGCGGGCTTTTTTGGCGTCGGGCAGCGACAATCGGGATCAACCGCCGCTTGTCGCCCGGATCATGACCCGCGCCAATCTGCGCCCCGCGGCAATGGCGCTGCGGGCGCAATTGTCCGCTGCCGAAGCGGGTCTGCGCGGGTTGCGCGATCACGGCGAGCGGAGCGAACAACTGCGGCTGATTGCCGACCTGCGCCAGCGCCTGGCCAGAGAGCAACGGACGGACGCGCTGGTTGCGTGACCACGGTGCAAGAAACTGACTATTTGGCGGTCGGGTAAGCCGTTCCCTTTTCCTGCCCGCCTGCCGCCACGGATGCATGTCGGTGGACCCATTTCCATGCCCCGCCCACGCGCACCAGCGAGACCGTCCAACGCAACGGCACGGTCATGTCCTTGTCCCCGGCGGTCAGCGACAGGGTCAGCGCTACCGCCACCGTTGCGGCATCGCCGTGAATGGAAATATCAGTCCAGCCCCAGTCGAACCCATGCGTCGTCGCATCGCGGAAATTGCGCGCGAAAACGGCTGCAACCTGTTCACGCCCCGAGCAAAGCTCATCCGCTCCGGTGCCAATCAGCGAAATCGCGTCGCCATCGACAAAGATGGCCATCAAACGATCAAGATCCTTGGCGCAATAGGCGGCGGCATACGCGTCCAGCGTGGCCTGGATATCCGTCAGATCAGACATGCGCCCCTCCTTTCATCAAAGAAAGGTAGCACGCCTGATCCAAGTTTCGTGAATTTTTGGTAAGCAGGCCGCAAGACGCGACGCGCAGGTCAGCCGCCCAGTTTCTGCTGCACCAGATCGTTCACCGCCTTCGGGTTGGCCTTGCCGCCGGTGGCCTTCATCACCTGGCCAACGAACCAGCCCGCCAGTTTCGGATTCACTTTGGCCTTTTCGACCTGCGCCGGGTTGTCGGCGATGATCTGGTCCAGCGCGGCTTCGATGGCGCCGGTATCGGTCACCTGTTTCATGCCGCGTTCTTCGACGATCTGTGCCGGGTCGCCACCTTCGGTATAGACGATCTCGAACAGGTCCTTGGCGATCTTGCCCGAGATGGTCTCGGCCGAGATCAACTCGATGATGCCCCCCAGCTGCGCGGGCGACACGGGCGACTCGGTGATGTCGTGATCTTCTTTCTTCAGACGGCCAAACAACTCGTTGATGACCCAGTTCGCCGCCAGCTTGCCGTCGCGCCCATCGGCCACAGCCTCGAAATAGGCGGCGGATTCGGCATCTGCGGTCAGCACGCTGGCGTCATATTCGCTGAGGCCGAAGTCATTGACAAACCGCGCCTTTTTCTGGTCCGGCAGTTCCGGCAGCGATGCCTTGATGTCGTCAACCCAGGCCTGTTCGATCTCCAAGGGCAGAAGGTCGGGGCAGGGGAAATAACGATAGTCATGCGCCTCTTCCTTCGAGCGCATCGACCGGGTTTCGTTCTTGTCCGGGTCATAAAGCCGGGTTTCCTGGTCGACCGAACCGCCCGCTTCGACAATCGCGATCTGGCGGCGGGCTTCGTATTCGATTGCTGCCTGGATGAACCGCATCGAGTTCATGTTCTTGATCTCGCAACGCGTGCCGAGATGCGAGAAATCCTGCGTTTCCATGTATTTCTCATACTGGCCCGGACGACAGACCGACACGTTCACGTCCGCCCGCAGGTTGCCGTTCTGCATGTTGCCGTCGCAGGTGCCGAGGTAACGCAGGATCTGGCGCAGCTTGGTGACATAGGCGGCGGCTTCTTCCGGGCCGCGGATGTCCGGCCTTGAAACGATCTCCATCAGCGCGACGCCGGTGCGGTTCAGGTCGACGAAGGACATGTTCGGGTCCATGTCGTGGATCGACTTGCCCGCATCCTGTTCCAGGTGGATGCGCTCGATCCGCACCTTGCGGGCGACACCCGGCCCCATGTCGACCAGAATTTCGCCCTCACCCACGATCGGGTGATAGAGCTGGCTGATTTGGTAGCCCTGCGGCAGGTCGGGGTAGAAATAGTTCTTGCGGTCGAAGGCCGATTTCAGGTGAATCTCGGCATTCAGCCCCAGCCCGGTGCGCACCGCCTGCTCGACGCAGAATTCGTTGATCACCGGCAGCATGCCCGGCATCGCGGCGTCGACGAAAGCGACATTGGCGTTCGGTTCGGCCCCAAATTTGGTCGAGGCGCCGGAAAACAGTTTCGCGTTCGAGGAAACCTGCGCATGCACCTCCATCCCGATGACCAGTTCCCAGTCATGCTTGGCGCCCGCGATCACCTTGGGCTTGGGGGTTTCATATGTCAGGTCCAGCATCTCGACCGCTCCTTCAGGCGTGAAATCGAAATGCTTCTAGGACAGTGGGAAAGTCCGGGCAAGGGCGGTTTTCCCGCCGCCCATCGAGTTCAGGCGATATAGACGCCGTTTTCGTCGAAATGCACCGTCTTGCCGGCCTGCAACCCGCCGGCAAAGGGCAGGGCAACGGCATTCAGCGCGATCTCGCGACCCTTGCGGGCCAGCCGTTCAAGCGAGGTCACGCGGGCGTTGTTCTCAAAGCCGAATTCGGCGTGCCCCCAGACCAGCGGGTGCACCTCGCGCAGGCGCTCGGTCACGACGGTTTCAAAGCTGCGCCGGATCGACGGCGCGAGGTCGGGGCGCAGCCCGCTTTCGTGATACTGTTCGCGCGCGATATGCCAGCTGCGGAACAGATGCGCCGCCAGAAGGTTGGCGACATGCTGGTCGGTCTCGCGCGCAAGGATGTCGCGGATTCCGTCCAGGAAATAGTCGATCTCGACCGCGGCGAACCCCAGGGGGTCGATCAGAAGCGCGTCGAACCAGACCCAGGCATAGCCACCGGCGCCCCATGTCTCGAAGGTCTGGGCAGCGATGCGGCGGGCCTCCAGGTCCAGTTTCTGATAGTCCCCGAACCAGCGCGGTAGCAGGAACTTGCCCATGATGCGCATGTGGCGCGGGTTGGTCGCGTCAAGCCCGATCAGGTCTTCGAAATTCTTGACCAACGTGCGTTGCGGATTTGGGTCGCTCGGCAAAAGCGCGCAGCGGGCAGCGGCCAGGGCGGGCGAATCCAGTTCCAGTGGACAGAAGGGCATCAGGATATCACGTGCCCGATCGAAATGTGCCTCGAACGCGTCGCGGTTGATCTCCGAGTTGTGGTCGGTCGACCCCGCCCCACGCCATGCCCAGCCGACGTCGATATGCATATGCGCCACGACCAGCGCGAGCGGGTAGTCGTCGGGCTCGTCCTGCAGGACCATCTCAAGTGCCTCGATGCCCGAAAAGAAATCGGACCCTTTGGCGGGCAATCCGTGCAGCAGCGAATGCTCGGCTGCGCGAACGACATCGGACCTGGCGCCATAGGCGAGCAGTTCGGCAACCGGAGTGCCCGATGTCGTGGCAGCGCGGGCTTCGTCAGCCTCGGCAATCATGTCGGAAAGGTCGTCCCAGCGGTCCTGGCGGGCAAGGAACTGCCCTTTTTCCTGGCAGGCGGCGCTTTCCACCTGGTCGGGGGTCGCGTCATTGACCGGAATGTCGATCTGACCCTGTACGGATCTGAAATCACGCGGTTTTCCCGGATCTGCGTTCTGCGGTCCAGTCGCGGAATCCTTGCGCGACGCGGTGGATTGCGTCGGTGCGTCGTCGCCGCCAGATGTGCGGGGAATACGACCCAGGATGGATTTTGCGCGTTGGGTAAAACCGTTCATACCGTAAAAAACTCGACTCGACTGCCTCGACTGTCAGTTATCGACGTGCAATCGGGCCGAAACGTGGCACCAAGTTGGAAAACTGCGGATTGTTTGGGGGCAGGGGTGCGATCAGATCACGCGGAAATGGTGGCGTTCCGTCTTGATCCCACGCGCGGCCAGCGCCTGTTCCAACAGCTTGTTGTTCGGTGTCACGTCATGCGGCAGGCGCAGTTTCTTGCCGTCCGTCAGGGTCAAAGTCACCCGCACCGAGACGTCCCAGCGCGTGTCCATGCGGACAAGTGCGATCTCTGAGAGCGGCACGCGCCCTTCCTGCAAAACGCTTTTCCAGCGCAGGTCGGTGGCGTCCATGGTCAGGGTCGAGACCGGGTTCAGCAGGACGTCGATCAGCGCGGGCAGCACGAAAAGCGACAGAAACCCCAGAATCCAGGGCGAGGTGCCGACCGAATAGAGGAACGCCAGAAACGCCAGGGCCGCAGCAGTGGCAATGATAGACCGCTTGTTGCGGCCGTAATTGACGTGTTCCAGCGTCTCTGGCGCGATCTCAGGCATCAGCGGCCACCGCCCACGTCCAGCGTTTCCCCGGTGATGAAAGACGCCTTGTCCGACAACAGGAACAGGATCGCCTCGGCCACCTCATCAGGCGTTCCAGCTCGGCCAAGCGGGGCGGATGGGCCCAGTTCGGCAGCGCGGTTGGGCTGGCCGCCCTTGGCGTGGATCTCGGTCTCGATGATGCCGGGGCGCACGGCGTTGACGCGGATATTGTCCGGCCCCAACTCCACCGCCATGCCCTTGGTCAGCGTATCGATGGCCGCTTTCGAGGCGGCATAGTCCACGTATTGGTTGGGCGAGGCGATCTTGGCCGCGATGGACGAGATATTGACGATGGCACCACCCCTGCCACCCGCCTGCATCATCGCCGCCGCCTTGCCCGCGACAAGGAAGGCGCCGATCACGTTGACGTCGAACATGCGACGCAGGCGGGCATGGTCCATGCCCGTCACCGTGGTGGCGACATCGACGATCCCGGCATTGTTGACCAGCGCATCCAGCCGCCCGAACCGGTCGGCAATGGCCTCAAACAGCACGTCGATCGCTTCGGGGTCGGCCACGTCCACTTGCAGAACCTCGACCCGCGCGCCCCTGGCCTCTGCGTCCCCGGCCACCTTCCGGGCACCGTCACGATCCGCGCGATAGGTCAGGACAAGGTCGAAATCCGGCGCGGCCATGCGCGCGGTGGTGGCGCCAATGCCGGCGCTGGCTCCGGTGATCAGACAGATGGGGCGCATGGGTTATCCTTTCAGGATGCGGCTGACCATCTCGGTCGTATCGCGGCTGAGGCTGGCCTGTCCCGCGATCCGCTCCAGCGCGGCCTTTGCGTGAGCCTGACGGCTGTCGTCATAGCGTGTCCAGGTCTGGAAGGCGGAACACATGCGCGCCGTGGTCTGCGGGTTCAGCGGGTCCAGCCGGATCAACCAGTCCGCCAGCAGGTCATACCCCGCGCCGCTGGCATAGTGGAACCCGGCATGGGACATGGCCAGCGCGCCAAAGACAGCGCGGAAGCGGTTGGGGTTTTTCATGTCGAAATCGGCATGTCGTGTCAGCCGTTCGGTGGTCGCCGCCACGTCATCGGGTTTGGTATACACGATCTGAAGCGAGAACCACTTGTCCATGACCAGCCGGTCATGCCGCCACTGGTCTTCGAACGCGGTCAGGGCGGCGTCCCCCTTGCCGGCATCGAGAAGCGCCCCCAGCGCCGCCAGTTGCAGGGTCATGTTGTCGGCGCTGTCATACTGTGCCTGTGCCGCCGCGCCGCCATCCAGCCGGGTCAGAAGCGACAGGGCGGCATTGGCAAGGCTGCGCTTGCCGGCGCTGTCGGCATCCGGGGAATAGGGGCCGTCGACCTGGTTTTTGTCGTAAAGCCCCGGCAGCAGGTCGGACAGCGCCTGTGCCTTGGCATCGCGCAGGGCTTCCGATGCGACGTGGATCGCCTCGGGGTCCGGGGTAGTGCCGGTGTCAAACAGGATACCCGCCAGCTCAGATTGCGTTGGCTGGCCAAGCATCAATGCGCGATAGGCGGCGTCCAGCGTGTCATCCCGCATCACCGCGCGCAGCCCTTCCAGATAGGCCGGATTGGGCGCCGCACCCTCGCGGATCATCGAGATCAGCGTATCGCGGGCCAGATCGCGCCCCGCCTCCCACCGGTTGAAGGGATCGGTATCATGCGCCAGAAGGAAGGCGCGGCGGTCATTGTCGATCTCCTGCTCAAGGATCACGGGCGCCGAGAAGCCGCGCAGGACCGACGGGATCGGGCGCGCCGACAGCCCATCGAAGGTAAAGGACTGTTCCGCCTCGGTCAGTTCCAGCATCCGCGTCGGCACGACCTCGTCTCCATTGGGATTGAGAAGGCCAACCGCCACCGGGATCACCTGCGGCAGTTTCTGGTCCTGACCCGGTGTTGGCTTGGTGTGCTGCGACAGGTGCAGGGTGAAGGTGCCTTTATCGTCCCACGCCTCGCGCACGGTGACGCGCGGGGTGCCGGATTGCGCATACCAGCGCTTGAACTGGGTCAGGTCGCGGCCCGTGGCATCCTCGAACACCTGAAGCCAGTCCTCGATCGTGGCGGCATCCCCGTCGTGGCGGTCGAAATAGAGGTCCAGCGCCTTGGCGTAGCCCTCATCCCCGACCAGTCGCTTCAGCATTCCGATCACCTCGGCGCCTTTCTCATAGACGGTCGCGGTGTAGAAGTTGTTGATTTCCTGAAAGCTTTCCGGCCTCACGGGATGCGACAAGGGGCCATTGTCTTCGGGGAACTGACGGGCGCGCAGGGACAGAACATCGTCGATCCGCTTCACCGGGGCCGAGCGCATGTCCGAGGTGAACTGCTGGTCGCGGAACACGGTCAGCCCCTCTTTCAGACACAGCTGGAACCAATCGCGACAGGTGATGCGGTTGCCGGTCCAGTTGTGAAAATACTCATGCGCGATGATCGCTTCGATCCGCTCGAAATTCATGTCGGTCGAGGTCTCGGGGCTGGCCAGAACGCAGGACGAGTTAAAGACGTTCAGCCCCTTGTTCTCCATCGCGCCCATGTTGAAATCATCGACGGCGACGATATTGAAGATGTCCAGGTCATATTCGCGGCCATAGACATCCTCGTCCCATTTCATCGACCGTTTCAGCGCGTCCATGCCAAAGGCGCATTTGCCCTCGTCACCCGGACGGACCCAGATGTTCAATTCGACCTCTTTGCCGGACATGGTGGTGAATGTGTCGGGGTGGTTGACCAGATCACCGGCGACCAGCGCGAACAGATAGGCGGGCTTGGGCCAGGGGTCGTGCCATTCGGCAAAACCGGGGCCGGATGCGCCGGGATTGCCGTTGGACAGCATCACCGGTTCGTCCCCCTCGATCCGCACCTTGAACGTGGCCATCACGTCGGGGCGGTCAGGGTAGAAGGTGATCTTGCGGAAGCCTTCGGCCTCGCATTGGGTGCAATACATGCCGTTGGACATATAGAGCCCCTCAAGCGCGGTGTTGCCCTTGGGGTCGATCTCGACCTCGGCTTCCCAGGTGAACGGGGCGTCGGGCGCGTCAAGCTCGATCCCGCCCTCAACGATGCGCGGAGTGACGGGGCGGCCGTCAACCGCCGCCGAGATCAGTGTCAGGTCTTCCCCATGCAGGAAAAACCGCGTGTCGGTGGCATCGGGATTGGGACGGAAACGGATTTTCGACAGGACACGCGTGGCGCCGGGCGACAGGCGGAACGTCAACTCGACCCCGTCAATCAGGAAGCCAAAGGGGGTGTAATCCTTGAGATAGATCGTCTTTGGGGCAGCGTCGCGCATCTGGTTTCCTCGTCGTTGGATCGCCCGGCACGTTAGGAAGATCGGCGCAGGGCTGCAAGGTGGGCTTTTTGTTGATGAGTGCAGCATAGCCCCGGCGGGGGCTGCTACCCGGCGGGCCGCCGGGCGTGACGAAATGGCAAACCGCCTATTCAGGTGATTATCTTTTCAGCACTGAAACCGTCCTCTCGTTTTCTTGAAAATCAAACAAGTGAATTTGGTCAGGGAACCGGACCGGTTTGTTGCCTATAGGAAACTTTCGCGCTAACTCGGAACGCATACCACAGTATGCAAGGGAATGTCGGGCATGGCGGATCGGATTGAAAAAGCAGGGTTGCAGGTCGACCCTGTGCTGGTGGAATTCATCGAGTCCCGGGCGCTTCCGGGCACGGGTGTTTCAGCCGACACTTTCTGGGACGGTCTCAGCGCGTTGGCGCATGATCTGGGGCCGAAGAACCGGGCGTTGCTGGCGGTGCGTGAAGACATGCAGCAGCAGATCGACGCATGGCACATCGCCCGCAAAGGCCAGCCGTTTGACGCCGCCGAATATACCGCCTTTTTGACCGAGATCGGGTATCTGGTGCCCGAAGGCCCGGATTTCGAGATCGAGACCTCTAACATCGACCCCGAGATCGCCGAAATTCCCGGCCCGCAGCTGGTGGTGCCGATCACCAATGCCCGGTTTGCGCTCAACGCCGCCAATGCCCGCTGGGGCAGCCTTTATGACGCGCTTTACGGCACGGATGCGCTGGGCGACCTGCCGACTGGGAAGGGCTATGACGAGGCACGCGGCGCGCGGGTTGTCGCGCGGGCCAAGGCGTTTCTGGATGAGGCCGCGCCGCTGGAAGGCGCGAAATGGGCCGAGGTCACGACGCTGAAAGGTGGCGCGACGCTCGACATCGAAACCCTGAATGGCAAAACCGCGCTGGCCGACCCGGCGCAATACAAGGGCCACGCCACCAGCGAGGGCGGCTGGGGCCATGTTCTGTTGGAAAACAACCACCTCAAGATCGAGATCCTGACCAACCCCGACATCGGCCCCGGCAAGACCGACCCGGCCCATATCGTCACCGTGAACCTCGAAGCCGCCGTGTCCGCGATCATGGATTGCGAGGATTCCGTTGCCTGTGTCGACGCCGAAGACAAGGTTCTGGCCTATGGCAACTGGCTGGGCCTGATGAAGGGCGATCTGGCCGAAGACGTCACCAAGGGTGGCGAGACCTTTACCCGCAAGCTTTACGGCGATTTCACCTATACCGCGCCCGATGGCGCGCCGTTTGACGTTAAGTGCCGCGCGCTGATGCTAGTCAGGAATGTCGGCCACCTGATGACCAACCCCGCGGTTCTGGACCGCGACGGCAACGAGATCGGCGAGGGGCTGATGGATGCGCTGGTCACCGTGCTGATCGCCATGCACGACCTGAAGAAATCCGACGGGCCGCGCAACTCGGCCGCCGGCTCGGTTTACGTGGTGAAACCCAAGATGCACGGGCCGGACGAAGTCGCCTTTGCCGACGAGATCTTCACCCGCGTCGAGGCGATCCTTGGCCTGCCGCAATACACCGTGAAGCTGGGCATCATGGACGAGGAGCGCCGCACCTCGGTCAACCTCAAGGAATGCATCCGCGCCGCCAAGCACCGCGTCGCTTTCATCAATACCGGGTTCCTCGACCGCACTGGCGACGAGATCCACACCTCGATGGAAGCCGGGCCGATGAAACCCAAGGGCGAGATGAAGTCGCAGCCCTGGATCGCATCTTACGAGGATCGCAATGTCGATATCGGGCTGGCGGCCGGGCTGAAGGGCAAGGCGCAGATCGGCAAGGGCATGTGGGCAATGCCGGACCGGATGGCCGATATGCTGGAACAGAAGATCGGCCACCCGATGTCGGGCGCGACCTGCGCCTGGGTGCCGTCACCCACCGCCGCCACGCTGCACGCCACGCATTACCACAAGGTCGACGTTCTGGCGCGACAGGATGAACTGAAAGCAGGCGGGCCGCGCGGCACGCTGACCGACCTTCTGACCATTCCGGTCATGGAGGGTGTGAACCTCTCTGACGAAGACCTCACTCGCGAGATCGAGAACAACGCCCAGGGCATCCTTGGCTATGTCGTGCGCTGGATCGATCAGGGGGTCGGCTGCTCCAAGGTGCCCGACATCAACGATATCGGCCTGATGGAAGACCGCGCCACCTGCCGGATTTCGTCACAGGCGCTGGCGAACTGGCTGCATCATGGCGTGATCGACGAAGGCACGGTCATGGCGGCGATGCAGAAGATGGCCGCCGTGGTGGACCGCCAGAACCAAGGTGACCCCGCCTATACCCCTATGGCGCCCGAGTTTTCCGGGCTGGCGTTTCAGGCGGCCTGTGACCTTGTGTTCAAGGGCCGGGTCCAGCCTTCGGGCTATACCGAACCGGTGCTGCACGCGCGGCGGCTGGAATTGAAAGCGTCGCTCTGATCTGATGGGGCGAGGGGGCTGTCTGCCCCCTCGCGCTCCCCCGAAGGTATTTCGGGCAAGAGGAAAGGGCCGTACCTGTTCCCTTTGCCATTCCTTTTTTGCGCGCCTATGTTGTCTTGAAAAGGCAAGTTTGAGGGCGGACATGACGCGACCTGTCGTCGGTATCATCGGCAACCAGTACCTGATCAACGACCAGTATCCGGCCCATGCCGGCGGCACGATGAATTCCGAGGCCGTGGCGGGGGTGTCGGGCTGCATGCCGTTGTTGATCCCGGCGGACCCGCGATTTGTCTCGGTCGCCGAACTGATGGCGACTTGCGACGGGTTTGTGCTGACCGGCGGGCGCCCCAATGTCCACCCGGAGGAATATGGCGAGGCGGCAACCGCCGCGCATGGCGATTTCGACCGGGCGCGGGACGCGATCGTGTTGCCCTTGGTGCGGGCCTGCGTCGAGACGGGGCAGCCGTTTCTGGGCATCTGCCGGGGCTTTCAGGAAGTGAATGTCGCCATGGGCGGCTCGCTCTACCCGGAAATCCGCGACCTGCCGGGGCGCGACAATCACCGCATGCCGCCCGATGGCACGCTGGAAGAGAAATTCGCCCTGCGCCACAAGGTGACATTCACCGAGAACGGGCCGTTTCATGCGTTGATGGGCAGCCAATCGGTGATGACCAACACGCTGCACGGGCAGGGCATCAAGCGCCCCGGCGCGCGGGTGGTGATCGACGGGCTCGCGCCCGACGGCACGCCGGAGGCGACCTATATCAAGGACGCGCCGGGCTTTACTCTGGCGGTGCAGTGGCATCCCGAATGGGACGCCGCCAACGACCCGGTCTCGCGGCCCTTGTTCAGAGCTTTCGGCGAGGCGGTGCGGGCCTGGGCATCTGGCAGGCGGGCGACCCCGGTGCTGAAAAGCGCGTGATACTGCCGGGCGCTTAGCCGGGGAACACCAGCGTGTCGAAACTGTTGCGCCAGCCGGAGTCGCATTCGAATTCCTGCCGGAACAGGCGGCGACGGCCAACGCGGATGCGCACTTCGGCTTCGGTCACGATGCGGCCGCCCAGGACCTCCAGATCATAGGTATTGGTGCCGATCTTGATCGTGTTGCGCTGGCCCTTGATGACATGCGGTGTCAGGTCGACCACTTTTGTCCAGGTTCCATGTGCGTTCGGCGTGTCGAGTTTCAGAACCTCGGTGCCGTTGATCGAAATCGTCACCGCTTCCTTGATCCCGGACACAAGCGTTCCGCCAGAGGTGTAGATCACGGTGGCTTCGGTACGGACGGATTCGGGCGCCCTGGTCAGTTCAAGGCCATAGGTTTCGGTGGTGTCGGACATGGTGTTTCCTTGTTGGTTGGGGTGGTCAGGCAATGATGCAGCGGCCAAGCGATCCGGCCCGGCAGATGTCGCCGGTGGTCCAGATCGCGCCATCAAGGTCGGCGCCGCCAAGTTGGGCGTGATCGAGGCGGGCATCGCGGAAGATCGCGCCCCTGAGGTCGGCATAGGCAAGGTAGGCGCCGGCGATGTTGGCGCGGGTGAAATCAGCCCGAGCGGCGCGGATATTGTCGGTCTCGAACGGTCCGCTGGCCTCGGTGAAATCACAGGCTTCGACATTGATCCACGCAAGCTGTGTCCGCGCAAGCGTGGCGCGACGGAAAACCGATCCGCGCATATCGCCTTTCAAGACGGCATTGCTGAGGTCGGCGCCGGTCAGGTCAAGGTTCTGCAGGTCAGGACCAGCCAGTTTGCACCCGGTCATGGTGGCGTCGATGAACCGGGATCCGGCCAGGGATTTCACGTTCAGCCCGTCTTCGCCGAAATCGATCCCCGTTGCATTGGCCCTTGTCAGGTCGACCCCGAGGAAACGGGCCTCGTTCAGAGTTTCAAACCCGGTCAGGTCCAGCCCAATGGCAGAGCCGCCGCTGAACGTGGTGCCGTTGACCCAGTTTCTGCCGCTCAGGCTCACCCCGTTCAGGTTGGCCTGCTGAAGGGTGCCCTTCGAGAAGGCCGTTTCGCTCAAACTGGCGTCCCGGAAGCTGCATTCCGACATGAAACACGAGGTGAACGCGGTCTGGTTCAGGTCCGCCGCGACAAAGCCGCAAGAGAAAAACTGGGCATTGGTGAACCGCAGGTTCGATGTGCGGACCTTGGTAAAAGTACAGTCGCGGATCATGCCGGGGCCGGGGCCGATCTGGACGTTTTCCAGAAGTGACGCCGAAAGGTCGCAGTTCAGGAACTCGCCCTGAGACATGCTGACATTGCGCAGTGTGGCGCCCTGCAACTGACAGTTCACGAATTTAGCGTGGCTGAGGTTTCCGGTCATCTGCAGGCCGACCAGATCAATGTTCTGAAGGGCAAGCCGCGTGCCGGTTTTCGGGTCGGCCAGCCATTTGCCATGTTCCGCGACCATCGCGTCAAGCTGTTGCTGGGTCGGGCGCTGTGGCGGTGCTGTTTCAAAGGTGGTCATGCTGAAAATACGTCCTCGAAATCTGCCCGGTCCTGTCGCGGTGTGAAATGACCCCCGCGGGACTACCTGTCTCAAGCTTCGACCCTAGCGGGCTGATGACGTATTTCCAGAAAAAAGTGGTTCAGCGGCGCGGGATTGAACCGCGCCGCCGGAACTTGCGAGCGTGCCTAGACGAACAAGTTGAAGTCATGCATCAACGGCAGGCGGCGTGCGCGTTTTCCGGTCAGGTCAAAGATTGCATTGGCCAGAGCGGGTGCTGCGGGCGGGGTGCCGGGTTCTCCGGCGCCGCCGAGGTGGTCCTGGGTTTCCAGGACGCGCACTTCGACCTTGGGCATGGTGTGGATGCGCAGGGCCTCGTAGTCGGGGAAGTTCTGTTGCTCGACCATGCCGTCGGCGAAGGTGATCTCGCCGAACATCGCCGCGGACAACCCATAGACCATGCCGCTGAACATCTGCGCCTCGACATTTCGCGGGTCCAGGGCGATGCCCATATCGCAGGCGATCCAGGCATTGGTCAGGCGGATCATGCCATCTTGTTCCTCGACCTCGATCACCTCGGCGACCGGCGTGCCGAAGGAATAGATCATCGCAACGCCAAGCCCGCGACCGGGGCGCTTGCGGGCCTTCCAGTCAGACATCTCGGCCACGGCTTTCAGCACGCCCGCGGCCGGGGCCCATTCCGCCTCGGCCAGTTCAATGCGGAACTCAAGCGGGTCGCGGTTTGCGGCAATCGCCATCTCGTCGATGAAGCTTTCCATGAAGAAGCCGTTGAACGAATTGCCGACCGAGCGCCAGAACCCGACCGGGACATCAAGCTGCGCCAGATGCCCCGCCATGCGGTAGTTCGGGATCGCATAGGGCTGGTTGAACGCGCCCTCGACATGCACCTTGTCCGGCCCGCCGCCGCCCAGCCCGGTGATCCGGGTCATGGCCTGGAAGGTACAGGATTGCGCGGCGACCTTGCCATCCAGCAGCACCGCCTTGCCATCCTTCACCGCGCCGCGCATCCGCGCCATCGCGCCGGGGCGATAGAAGTCATGGGTCATGTCCTCTTCCCGGCTCCAGGTGACCTGCACCGGGGTGCCGGGCATCTCGGCGGCGACGCGGGTTGCGTAGACGGCATAGTCGACTTCGGTCCGGCGTCCGAACCCACCGCCAAGATAGGTCGTGTTGACCTCGACCTGATCGGTCTCAAGCCCCGCAGCGTCGGCGCATTTCATCGCGATGATGGTCGGCGCCTGGTTCGGCGCCCAGACCGTCAGCTTGCCCTCTTCCAGAAGCGCGGTCGCGGTCATCGGTTCCATCGTGGCATGGGCCAGATAGGGCAGGGAATAATCTGCCGTCACTTCGGTCGCGCCTTCGGGCAGGACCGATACATCCCCGTCGTCGCGCATGGTCGAGTTCGGCTTGTCGTCAAAGGCGCGGGCGATGGTATCGAACACCGCATCGGTTTCCGATGGGTAGGGGGCCTCGCCCCAGTCGAACTTGATCGCTTCCAGAGCCTGCATCGCAAGCCAGGTGTTCGTTGCCACGACCGCAACACCGGTGCCAAGGTCGATCACCTTCTCGACGCCCGGCATGGTGTGGGCGGCCGAGGCGTCAAACCCGTTCATCGGTGCGCCAAGGCGCGGGTTCATCCGCACCGAGGCGAATTTCATCCCCGGCAAGCGCACATCGACGCCATAGGTGGCGGTGCCGGTGGTCTTGGCGACGATGTCGGTGCGCGGCTGGTTCTGGCCGATCAGCGTCCATTCACCGGGATCACGCAGGTCTGCGGTGACCGGGTCCAGCCCGGCGGCCTCGGCTGCCAGTTCGGTATAGGCAATTCGGCTGCCATCCGGGGCGATCACCGCGCCTTTTTCCGTTTTCAGATCGGCGCGTTTGACGCCCAGCCGTTTGGCGGCCGCCTCTTTCAGCGTTTCACGGGCCGAGGCACCAGCCTCGCGCATGCGTTCGAACCCGTCTTTCATCGAGGTCGAGCCACCGGTCAGCTGCAGGTCAAACAGCTTGCCCAGATGCCCCAGTTTGTCACCGACCCAATGCGAGAATTCACTGTTGTCATAGCCCTTGCCCGGCAGACCCTCGCCCACCATGGCGCTGTTGTAATAGGCTTTGGCGGCGGGGCCGTGCAGGACCGTCACCTGATCCAGCGTGACATCCAGTTCCTCGGCGATCAGCGCGGCCCATGTGGTTTCGACCCCCTGACCCATTTCGGCGCGCGGGGCGAACAGGGTGATCTGCTTGTCATCAATCATGACGAAGGGGTTGAAGGCGGCTTCGCCGTCCTTCGGTTGCAGCGGGTTCGGGGCGGGACGGCCGACGAACCATGCGCCAAAGGCAACGCCGCCAACCACGGCAACGGACCCGATCAAAAACGTGCGGCGGGCGATTTTTCCGATACGGCTCATGGTTTTAGCCCTCCATCCGGTTGGCGGCATCATGGATCGCGGCGCGAATGCGGGGATATGTCCCGCAGCGGCAGAGGTTGCCGCTCATGGCTTCGTCGATCTGGGCGTCGGTCGGGCGCGGCGTTTGTGCCAACAGCGCCGCGGCCTGCATGATCTGCCCCGACTGGCAATAGCCGCATTGCGCGACCTGATGGGTGATCCATGCCTCTTGCAGCGCGCTGAGTGCGTCGGGCGTGCCGTGGCCCTCGATCGTCGTGACCTCGCCCCAGACATCTTCCAGCGGCACCTGACATGACCGCACGGCCTCGCCGTCGATCTGCACGGTGCAGGCGCCGCACGCGGCAACGCCGCAGCCGAACTTGGTGCCGGTCAGCCCGACCTCGTCGCGCAGAACCCACAAAAGCGGCACGTCGCCGGGCAGGTCGACCGTGTGGGTCTTGCCGTTGATGGTAAGTGTTTTGGACATGGGACCTCTCCCGTTATCTGGATTTCTGACAATATCTGCAAAAAGTGTCAGGGTGTCAATTGACAAATTCGACAAATAATGTCAGATCGGTGTCATGCAGGACCAAGCCCTTCAATCCACACCTCTTTCCGACAAGCAGCGGACAATTCTCGAGGCCGCCTTTGGCGCGTTTTCGCAATATGGCATCCGCCGCACCTCGATGGAGGACATAGCGCGCGGCGCAAACATGTCACGCGCGGCGCTTTACCTGCATTACCGCAACAAGGAAGACATCTATCGCTCGATGACAATGGCCTACTATGACGAGGTCGCCGGCTCGGTGGCCGAGGCGCTACGTGCGGGTGGGCCGGCGGATCAGGCGCTGGTGCGGGCCTTTGCCGCCCAGACCGGCGAGGTGATGCGCATCTTCCTTGAATCCCCGCATGCCGACGAGTTGATGGATGCCAAGCATTCCCAGGCCAGCGATATCATCGAGGCCGGTGAACAGCGGCTGGCCGAAGTCTATGGCGCGTGGCTGGCCGAGGAAGAGCGCGCGCGCCGCGTGAACCTGACCCGTGTTGGCGGGGATGTGGACCGGTTCTCCTGCATGATGATGGCGGCCCTGCATGGCCAGAAACTGCCACGCCCCAGCTATGACGACTATTGTGCCACGGTCCGCATGCTGGCGCTGACATTTGGCCGGGCGATCATGGTCTGACCGCCCGATATTGGCTTACAATTCGGTCCGCAGGTGCCACAGTTCCGGGAACAGCTCCACGTCCAGCATGCGTTTGAGGTAATTCACCCCGCCCGTGCCGCCGGTGCCGCGTTTGAAGCCGATCACCCGTTCCACGGTGGTCACGTGGTTGAAACGCCAGCGGCGGAAATAGTCCTCGAAATCGACCAGCTTTTCGGCCAGTTCATAAAGCTCCCAGTGATCTTCTGGCGCGCGATAGACCGTTGCCCATGCTTCGCGCACCGCGTCGGATGCTTCATAGGGGTGTGACAGGTCGCGGTTCAGCACCGCTTCCGGCACGTCGACATGCACCGCCAATAACCTCAGCGCCACATCGTAAAGCGAGGGCTGCGCCAGTTCTGCGGTCAGCATCTGGGTCAGGTCGTCGCGATGTTCATGCGGGCGCAGCATCGCCGGGTTGCGGTTGCCCAGCATGAACTCGATCTTGCGGTATTGGTAGGACTGGAAGCCCGAGCTTTGCCCCAACTTGTCGCGAAACGCGGTATAATCGCTGGGCGTCATGGTGCGCAGCACGTCCCATGCCGAATTGAGTTGCTCGAAGATACGGGCGACACGGGCCAGCATCTTGAAGGCAGGGCGGCGGCGGCCGGTCAGCATGGCGGCGCGGGCGGCCTCAAGCTCGTGAATCGCCAGCCGCATCCACAGTTCCGAAGTCTGGTGCTGGATGATGAACAGCATCTCGTCATGGGTGTCGGACCATGTGTGCTGGGCGGTCAGGATCTTGTCCAGTTGCAGGTAATCGCCATAGGACATCCGGCCGTCAAAGGCCATTTGCGCGCCTTCCTTGGCGGGATCGTAAGCGGTGGTCATGGGTCGTCTCCGTTGGATCGGTGTCAGTTTAGCACGGGATCACGGGGACGCCTTTCAAGTTGAGATTGCCGGTCATCGCCAGCCGACGCCACAGCGCGACCCAGCCGAAGGGGCGGCAGAGGGGGTGTCGGGTGCCGCATAGGGGGGAGGGCAGCGCCTGACCCTGGGTGGGCGTGAAGCGCCCTCCCAGGGGGAGGGTCGGGCGCTGCCCGGCGGTGCCGCCGGGCGTGACCTTGATGAAACGGATCACGTCACTTTCGCCCGTGTCTTGTATTCGGCGCGGTCCCAGAGGTCGTTGTTGACCACATCCGCGAGGATCTCGACCGCCCGCATCACATCCGCTTCGTCGATGTAAAGCGGGGTAAAGCCGAACCGCATCACGTCGGGCGCGCGGAAATCGCCCACGACGCCGCGCGCGATCAGAGCCTGCATCGCGGCGTATCCTTCGGCGAACCGGAACGACACCTGCGAGCCGCGCGCATCGCGGTCGCGCGGGCTGGCCAGCGTCAGGGCAGGGCAGCGGGCCTCGACCTCGGTGATGAACATATCGGTCAAATCCTGGGATTTCTTCCGCACGTCGCCCATATCCGCCATGTCCCAGACATCCAGCGCCGCTGACAGAGCGGTCAGGCCCAGAACCGGCGGGGTGCCGACGCGCATGCGCTCGATGCTGGGGGCAGGGCGGTAATCAAGGTCAAAATCAAACGGCGCCTCGTGCCCCAGCCAGCCCGACAGCGCAGGCTCAGCGACATCCACATGGCGCGGGCTGACATAAATGAAGGCGGGCGCGCCGGGGCCGCCATTGAGATACTTATAGGTGCAACCCACCGCAAAATCGGCCTTGCACTCGGCCAGCTTCACCTCGGTTGCCCCGGCGGTGTGGGCAAGGTCCCAGACCGTGACAACGCCGTGGGCATGGGCCATTTCCGTCAGCCGCTTCATGTCGTGCAGCCGGCCCGTGCGATAATCGACCTCGGTGATCATCAGAACCGCGACCTCGTCGGTGATGCTTTCCTCAACCGCCTCGGGATCGACAACGCGCAACTCGTGGCCCTGACCCAGCGTGCGGATCAATCCTTGAGCCATGTAGAGGTCGGAAGGAAAGTTGCCATTGTCGGACAGGATCACCTTGCGACCGGGGTTCAGCGCCACCGCCGAGGCCAGCGCCTGATAGACCTTCACCGACAGCGTGTCGCCCATGATGACATGGCCCGGTTCCGCCCCGATCAGCCGCGCGATCCGGTCACCGACCGAGGTCGACAGGTCCATCCACCCGGCCCTGTTCCAGCCGGTGATCAGCATCTCGCCCCATTCATCGCGCATCACCTTCTCCATCGCGGCAGGCGCGGCCTTGGGCAGCGGTCCAAGCGAGTTTCCATCGAGGTAGATCATGCCCTCGGGCAGGGTGAACATGGGCTTCGTGGCGGCAAAATTGGTCATGGCGGGTCTCCTTGGAGCAGAGTCCTTAGCGGATGAAAATTCGCCTTGCACCAGCAATTCTTGTGATGGCGGGCATCACGGGTTGTGATGTGTCCGGCCTGCCGCCGGGCAAGTGAGGGGGGCTTCAACCCTCGCCCGGAACAGGGATCCCCAGTTCCCGGCGTTTCTTCTTGGATATCCCTTCGGCCACCAGTTGATAGGACAGCGCGATATGCTCTTTCAGCTCGTCCTCCGGCAGTCCCGGCGCGTCGTAAACCTGCACCCATTTCATGCCCCGCGACGCCAGATAGGGCGCGGGGCGGATGCCGGGCATGTCGGGCAGGATCTCAAAGGCGAAATCGGTGACCTTGAAGGTAAAGGCATCGCGCCCGTCGGCCCAGCCGCAGATCGCGAACACCTTGTCCGCGACCTTCCACACATCGGCATTACCCCACTGGATGACGTGGGACGTCGCGGGAAAGCCGGCGCAAAAGGCGTTGAACTCGTCCCGCGTCATGGCCTCAGACCTCGCCGCCCGAGACCTGCACCATCTGGCCTCGGATACTGTCGGAATTGGGGCCGCAGATGTAAAGCGCCGCTGCCGCGACCTCGTCCGGGGTGATCAGGCGGCCATGCGGGTTGACACCGACCATGACCTTCAGCGCCTCTTCCTGGCTCATGCCGGTGCGGGCCATGATGCTTTCGACATTCTGGTCGATGATCGGGGTCTCGACATAGGCCGGGCAGATCGAGTTGAAGGTGATCGGTTTCCGCGCGTAATCCGCCGCCAGCGACTTGATCATGCCGTTGACCGCGTGTTTCGTCGCCGAATAGCACGGCGCGCCCTGAAGCCCGCGCAGCCCCGCGATGGACGAGATCGCCATGACCCGGCCCCAATCGGTCTGATGCATGGATTTCAGGCATTCCCGGATCGTCAGGAACACGCCGTCGACATTGATCGCCATCATGTTGCGCCACCAGTCGAGGTCGGTCTTGAACAGCGCCTTGCCTTCGGCGATCCCGGCATTGGCGACACAGATCTGCACCGGCCCGCGCGCCGCGACCGCCGCCGCGACGCCATCGACGACCGAAGCCTCGTCCGCCACATCCATCTGCAACGCGAACAGGCCGTCGCCCGCCACGTCATCCAGCACCGACTTGCGCCGCCCGGTGATGGTGACCACCGCGCCCTGTTCCGCCAGCGCACGTGCAATGGCCAACCCAATCCCCGTGCCGCCGCCTGTGACCAGCGCGTGTTTTCCGTTCAAGCTCATGTCAAAACCTCCTTTTTCGTTGTGCCACACAATGGCCGGGGCGGGGGCGTCGGGCAACAACACAGCCCCGTGACGGAGCGGCACTTTGCCTGGATCATGCCGTTTGCCCGAATGTATCTGTGTGAAAATGCGGACAAAGGCGCTAATAGATGCCCGAGACTCGTCTTGACGGAGACACTGATGGGCATCCGGCAAAATATCGACCTTCCCCCTGTCTGGCTGGTCGGCGCGCTTGCGCTGGCCTGGGGACAGGCGCGGTACTGGACCCTGGGTCTGAGCTTTGGCGGCGCCTGGGCGGAATTCCTTGGCGGCATCCTTGTCGGCGGCGGGGTCATCCTGATGGCGCTGGCCGCAACCGAGATGTCGCGCCAGAAGACCACGATCCACCCGCATCTCGAAAGTGACCACCTGGTCACCACGGGCATCTTCAAGCGCAGCCGGAACCCGATCTATGTCGGGGACGTGCTGATCCTTCTGGGGTTGATCCTTTACTGGGACGCGGTCCTGTCGCTGCCCCTGGTGCCGATCTTTCTGTGGGTCATCGAACGCCGGTTCGTGATCCCGGAAGAGAACCGTTTGCGGAAAAAGTTTCGCGCCGCTTACGCAAGATACTGTCAAGTGACGCGACGTTGGTTGTAATGACCTTGCGCGACGAAGACTGACGTCGCGGAATGTTGCTTGTGCAGCATCGGGTCGCATTGTAAATCGGGCGCGCCTCTGCCTGTGCTAGGCAGAGACGCAAAAACCTTGAACGAAGGGGAATTGAAACGTGAAGATCGGAACACCCAAAGAGGTATTCCCAGGCGAGAACCGGGTCGCGATGACGCCGGACTCGGCGCTTCAGTTGCAGAAGCTGGGATACGAATGTGCGATCGAGACCGGGGCGGGCGTTGCCGCCGGGTTCTCGGATGAGGCTTACGAAAAAGCGGGTGTCGAGATCATCAAGACCCCGGCCGCGCTGTGGAAGGCCTGCGACATCGTCGCCAAGGTCCGCCAGCCGGACACCACTGAACTCAAGCGCCTGACCAAGGGCAAGACGCTGATTTCCTTCTTCAATCCGGCTGGAAACGAAGAGGGCATGGAAGCCGCCAAAGCCAAGGGCGCGAACGTGATCGCCATGGAAATGGTGCCGCGTATTTCGCGGGCGCAAAAGATGGACGCGCTGTCGTCGATGGCCAACATCGCCGGCTATCGCGCCGTGATCGAGGCGGGCAACAACTTTGGCCGCTTCTTCACCGGTCAGATCACTGCCGCCGGTAAGGTTCCCCCCGCAAAGGTTCTGGTTGTCGGTGCCGGTGTTGCCGGTCTTGCCGCGATCGGGACCTCGACCTCGCTGGGTGCGATCACCCTTGCCTTCGACGTGCGCCCCGAAGTGGCCGAACAGGTCGAATCGATGGGCGCCGAGTTCGTCTATCTCGATTTCGAGGAAGAACAGCAGGACGGCGCGGCCACGGGCGGCTATGCCTCGGTGCAGTCGGAAGAGTTCCGCAATGCGCAGCTGGCCAAGTTCCGCGAACTGGCGCCCGAGGTCGATATCGTCATCACCACCGCGCTGATCCCGAACCGCGAAGCGCCCGAACTGTGGACCGAGGACATGGTCGCAGCGATGAAGCCGGGCTCGGTCATCGTCGATTTGGCGGCAGAAAAGGGCGGCAACTGCAAACTGACCGTCGCGGATGAGAAGATCGTGACCGAAAACGGCGTGACCATCATCGGTTACACCGATTTCCCCAGCCGCATGGCGGCGCAATCCTCGTCGCTTTACGCCACCAACATCCGTCACATGATGGCTGACCTTACGCCCGAGAAGGACGGCCAGATCAACCACGACATGGAAGACGACGTGATCCGTGGCGCCACCGTGACCTTCGAGGGCGACATCACCTTCCCGCCGCCGCCGCCGAAAGTGCAGGCAATCGCGGCGCAGAAGAAGCCCGAGGTCAAGGAACTGACCCCGGAAGAAAAACGCGCCGCAGAGGTGGCCGCGTTCAAGGCGCAGACCAAGCAGCAGGTGACCCTGCTGACCGTGGGTGGCGCATTGCTTCTGGGCGTGGGCCTTGTTGCACCCGCCAGCTTCATGCAGCACTTCATCGTGTTCGTGCTGGCCGTGTTCGTCGGCTTCCAGGTGATCTGGAACGTCAGCCACAGCCTGCACACGCCGCTGATGGCCGTCACCAACGCCATTTCGTCGATCATCATCCTGGGCGCCCTGATGCAGATCGGGTCCGGGAGCTTCCTGGTGATCCTGCTTGCCGCGATCTCGGTCTTCTTTGCCGGGATCAACATCTTCGGCGGCTTCCTCGTGACACGGCGCATGCTCGCCATGTTCCAGAAATCTTAAGGAGGTCGGGATCATGGAATTTGGATTCACGACCGCGGCCTATGTCGTTGCCGCAGTTCTCTTCATCCTCTCGCTGGGCGGCCTTTCGGGGCAGGAAAGCGCCAAGCGCGCCGTGTGGTACGGCATCGTCGGCATGGCGTTGGCGGTCTTTGCCACGCTCATCGGCCCTGGTGCGGGCCTGTGGTGGCTGTCGATCATCCTGATCGCCGCCGGTGGCATGATCGGTTATCAGCTGGCATCGAAGGTCGAGATGACCCAGATGCCGGAACTGGTGGCGGGCATGCACGCGCTGGTCGGTCTGGCGGCCGTGTTCGTGGGCTTCAACGCCCATTTCGAACTGGGCAACGTCCTGGCCATGGATGACGCCGCCAAGAAGACGCTGGAAGGCTTCGCCGCGCTTCTGGCCAAGAAGGATGCGGTTGAAATCAACATCCTGCGGGTCGAGGCCAGCCTGGGCATCTGGATCGGTGCGGTGACCTTCACCGGCTCGGTCATCGCCTATGGCAAGCTGTCGGGCAAGGTGACCTCGAACGCGGTCAAACTGCCGGGCGGTCACGCGCTGAACGCAGGCGCGGCGCTGATCTCGCTTGTCTGCCTGATCTGGTACCTGAACTCGGGCGGCTTCCTGCCCCTGCTGATCCTGACCGTGGCGGCGCTGTTCATCGGCTATCACCTGATCATGGGCATCGGCGGCGCCGACATGCCGGTCGTGGTGTCGATGCTGAACAGCTACTCGGGCTGGGCGGCGGCGGCGATCGGCTTCTCGCTGGGCAACGACCTTCTGATCGTGGTCGGCGCGCTGGTCGGTTCGTCCGGTGCGATCCTGTCCTACATCATGTGCAAGGCCATGAACCGGTCCTTCGTCAGCGTGATCCTGGGCGGCTTCGGCGGCGCAGCAGGCCCGCAGATGGAGGTCGAGGGCGAGATGATCGCGATCGAGGCCGACGGTGTGGCAGCCGCGCTGGATGACGCCGACAGCGTCATCATCATCCCCGGTTACGGCATGGCCGTGGCACAGGCACAGCAGAACGTCGCGGAACTGACCCGCCGCCTGCGCGCCAAGGGCAAGGAAGTCCGCTTCGCGATCCACCCGGTCGCGGGCCGTCTGCCGGGCCACATGAACGTGCTTCTGGCCGAGGCCAAGGTGCCTTACGACATCGTTCTGGAAATGGACGAGATCAACGAGGACTTCCCGGAAACGGATGTCGCCATCGTCATCGGCTCGAACGACATCGTGAACCCGGCCGCACAGGACGACCCCAACAGCCCCATCGCCGGCATGCCGGTTCTGGAATGCTGGAAGGCCAAGCAGGTCTTCGTGTCGAAGCGCGGGCAGGGCACCGGCTATTCCGGCATCGAGAACCCGCTGTTCTTCAAAGAGAACACGCGCATGTTCTACGGCGACGCAAAACAGTCGCTGGACAAACTGCTGGGCCTGATCGAGTAATCCGGTCGCAATACAGCAACAGAAAGGCGCTCCACCGTGGGCGCCTTTTTCTTTTCCCGGGCACGCGGGGTTCCACCCCGCACCCCGGAGTATTTGGACAAGAAAGAAGCGGGCTCGCAGTCTGTATGCCGTGGTATTCTGTTAAGGTATTGAAATAAAAGAAAAACTTTACAAATGACGGAAAATGGCTATGGTGGCGGCGCGTTTACAGGAAATCTCATGTCCCCGATCCACGACCATCCCTTGCGGTATCGCCTCTCCAACGAGTTGCACGCGCGGCCGTTTCCCTCCGTCGCCGCCCCCGCCGGGGCGGTGTTTCTTGCGATGAAGACGCCCGCCGACGCGGTGGGCGGCGCACGCGAGGCAGAGCGCGCGCATCTTCTGGCGCTGCTCGATCGGTTCGGAGCGGCCCATCCCCAGCCTGACGCCACGCATTACTCGGGGCAGTTGGGGCGTCACGTGCTGAAATGGGAACAGCACACCGAGTTTGTGACCTATACGGTGTTCTCCGAGGGCCTGTCTGCCCGTCCCTTTGACCCCGCCGAGTTCGAGGTCTTCCCCGCCGACTGGCTGGCGGATGCACCGGGGCTGCGCATGACCTCGATCCTGATCCGCATCGAGGCGCTTCCCGAGGACGCGGCGCTGAACCAGAAGCTGCGCGACTGGTTCGTGCCCGAAAGCCTGGCCGTGTCGCGGGTGCTGGATGCCTCGGCGGTGATCGCCGCCGATTTCCGCATCGACGTTGCCGGGCATCAGCGCATGGCCCTGTTTGCCGCCCCCGACACCGGCCCGCGCCGGCAGGGGCGCATCGTGCAGCGCCTGACCGAGATCGAGACCTACAAGTCCATGTCCATGCTTGGGTTCGAACGCGCCCGCCGCCTTGCCCCGCGGCTGGGTGAACTGGACGAGGCATTGACCGAGTTGATGCGCGGCATGCGCACGGGCGAGGGCGAGGCCGACACCGCGCTGGACCGGCTGTTGGACCTGTCGACCGAGACCGAGGGGATCGCCGCCGACAGCGCCTTCCGGTTTGGCGCAACTGGCGCTTATGAGGCCATCGTCAGCCAGCGGATCGAGGTGCTGCGTGAGGAACGGTTCAGCGGTCGCCAGACGTTCGGTGAATTCATGATGCGCCGGTATGAACCGGCAATGCGCACGGTGAAATCCACCCAGTCGCGCCTGGACACGCTTTCAGACCGGGCCATCCGCGCCGGTGACCTTCTGCGCACCAAGGTTGACGTGGCACGCGAGGCCCAGAACCAGGCGCTTCTGGCCAGCATGGACCGTCGCGCCGATGCCGCGCTGCGGTTGCAGGAAACGGTGGAAGGCTTGTCCGTGGTGGCAATCAGCTATTACGCCGTGTCACTGGCAGGCTACCTGACCAGCCCCTTTGCCGACACGCTGGGCCTTGGCAAGACCGAGCTGAAGGCCGTGCTGACGGTGCCCGTGGTCTTGCTGGTCTGGCTGATGGTGCGACGCATCCGCGGCAAGATGCACTAGGCTTGCCGCCCTTAGCCGATCTTGCGGGCCGCGGCGGCGGCGGCAAGGATTTCCTCGGCGATTTCCTCGGCTTCCTCGGGGTCGAAATCCATCGGGATCTCGGTGCCGTTTGCCTCAATGAAGATACGAACGAAACCCTGATCGGTCGGCCCGATCTGAAGATTGGCTTCGATGTCGCGTTCGGTATTGATGCCCATGCCCGGTTCTCCTGTGACTGGTCCTGCGGTAACGTGATTGCGGCTTCTTGGCAAGGTGGACGCAATGGACAAAACCATAGACCTCAGACCCTTCCGGGCTGAAGACCTGCCCTGGCTGGTGGCCCGGCACCGGGACCTCTACGCCGTGTCGGACGGGTTTGACGAGACTTTCGGCGATCTTGTGCAGACGATTCTCGAAGACTTCCTCCACGACCACGACCCGGATGTCGAACAGGGCTGGATCGCATGGGCGGGCGATGAACGGCTGGGATCGATCTTCTGCGTCCGGCTGGACGAAACCACCGCCAAGCTGCGCCTGTTCCTGGTGGTGCCAGAGGCGCGCGGGACCGGGCTGGGCAAGCGGTTGCTGACAACCTGCATGTCTTTTGCACGCACAAAAGGCTATCGCAGGATGGAGCTTTGGACCCACGAAAGCCACGCAGCGGCCTGTGCCCTCTACCGCCGGGCGGGCTGGCGTTGCGTGTCGTCGAAACCGGTGCGCAGTTTTGGCGTGGACTTGGTCGAACAAAGCTGGAAAATTGCACTTTAGATGCTTGCATTCGCCGGACGGTGACGATAAATCGCGCGTCAGTGCCGCCTTAGCTCAGTTGGTTAGAGCGCTGGATTGTGGATCCAGAGGTCCCCCGTTCAAGCCGGGGAGGCGGTACCATCCTCCCCCTTGATGATGACAGTCAGAGGCGACGCCCCCAAAGGTCGTATTCACCGGCCTCGTCGACCTCGACCGCCACGATATCACCCACGGCCAAGCCATCGGTGTCTTCGTCGATGAACAGGTTTCCGTCGATCTCGGGCGCGTCGGCCTTGGTGCGGCAGGTGGCGATGCCGTCGGCGTCGATATCGTCCACGATCACATCCAAGACCTGACCGACCTTGGCCGCCAGTTTCGCCTCGGAAATCGCCTGCGCACGCGCCATGAACCGCTCCCAGCGGTCCTGTTTGACCTCGGCCGGAACATGGTCCGGCAGGTCGTTCGACCGCGCGCCGTCGACGTTTTCATATTGGAAGCAGCCCACGCGATCCAGCTGCGCCTCGTCCATCCAGTCCAGAAGGTGCTGGAACTCGGCCTCGGTCTCCCCGGGATAGCCGACGATGAAGGTCGAGCGCAGGGTGATGTCGGGGCAGATCTCGCGCCAGCGGGCGATCTCTTCCAGTGTCTTGGCGGTATGCGCCGGGCGCGCCATGCGTTTCAGCGTATCGGGGTGGGAATGCTGGAAGGGAATGTCGAGATAGGGCAGCACCAGCCCCTCGGCCATCAGCGGGATCAACTCGCGCACATGCGGGTAGGGATAGACATAGTGCAGCCGCACCCAAAGGTCTTGTCCGGCCCCAAGCCCCCCAAGTTCGCGGGCAAGGTCGGTGATATGGCTGCGCACCTCGCGCCCCTGCCACGGGTGGGTGTCATAGCGCCGGTCCAGCCCATAGGCCGAGGTATCCTGCGAAATCACCAGCAATTCGCGCACGCCGTTTTCGACCAGCTTTTCGGCCTCGCGCAGCACTGCACGAACCGGGCGCGAGGCCAGTTTGCCGCGCATGTCGGGGATGATGCAGAACTTGCACTTGTGGTTGCAACCTTCTGAAATCTTTAGATAACTATAGTGGCGCGGGGTCAGTTTGACACCGCTTGCAGGCAGCAGGTCAACAAAGGGGTTCGGATCGGGCGGCACCGCGCCATGCACCGCGTCCAGCACCTGTTCATATTGATGCGGGCCGGTCACCGCCAGCACCTTGGGGTGGGTGCCGGTGATATACTCGGGCTCGGCTCCAAGGCATCCGGTGACGATCACCTTGCCGTTTTCCGCCAGCGCCTCGCCAATCGCCTCAAGCGATTCCGCCTTGGCGCTGTCGAGGAACCCGCAGGTGTTAACGATCACCGCATCCGCGCCGGAATAGTCGGGCGAGATGCCATAGCCTTCGGCGCGCAGCCGGGTCAGGATACGCTCGCTGTCGACCAGCGCCTTGGGGCAGCCAAGCGAGACCATGCCGATGGTCGGCTGGCCGGGACGAGAGGTATCGGCAACGCGGGCGCGGGCAAGGTCGGGGCGAAGATCTGGCGGGTTCTGGCTCATTCTGGCCATATATGTCAGGCGCATGCGAAACGCAAAGCTGCATTCGCACCCCGGCTTTTTGCTGGTTTCAAATACCCAGAATCCTCACGCCAAGTTGCCTTGCTCCGTGAATCAATCGTGTTACGCTGAGAAAAACTGCGAGGTGACGAGCATGCGCCTGATCTGGACCCTACTGACCGCGATAGTGCTTCTTGTGATCGGGGCCATCGTGTTGCTGCTGACCCTGCCGGGGGAAAAGATCGCCCACATCGCCGCCGATCAGGTCAAGAAGGCCACGGGGCGCGACTTGCAGTTCGAAGGCGAGGTCGGGATCAGCTGGTATCCGATCCTTGGCGTCACCACCGGCCCGGTCAGTTTCGGCAATGCTGACTGGTCTGACAGCGGCCCGATGTTCCGGGCCGACAGTGCGGCCATTGGTGTAGACATCATCAGTGCGATTTCCGGCGATATCCGCATCACCGCGATCGAGGCCGTGCGCCCGGTTGTCATCCTCGAAAAAGCCAAGGACGGGCGCGTCAACTGGGCGTTCTCGGCCTCAGACAGCGGTGACGCACCCGCCCCGGCATCCGGGGGCGGTGCGGGCAACTCGCTGGTTCTGGAAAAGGTCCAGATTTCGGACGCGCGGCTCTCCTATATCGACCACGGCGGCGACCGGCTGGATTTCAGTGACCTCGACCTGACCCTGTCATGGCTTGGCGCGGGGCAGCCGGCCGACCTTGACCTTCGGGTTCGTCCGGCCGGGCAGGTGGTCAACGTGACAAGCCGTATCTCGGACCCCGAGGCGATGCTGTCCGGGGGCATTTCCCGCCTGACGGCGGTGCTGAAGACCGAGGGCGGGCAGGTCTCGTTCGATGGCCGCGCCGGAACCGCGCCCGAGGCAGAAGGTCGGGTTGAAACGGACCTGAAGAACCCCGCCGCCTTCCTTGCCGCGCTTGGGGTCAGCGGCGGCACGAGCCGTGACCATGCGCGGCTGTCGGGCGATGTGACGCTGACCAAGGCGGGGCAGGTGTCCCTGCGCGGCGGAAAGGCCTCGCTTGGGGCAAACACGATCAACCTGGGCCTTGACCTGTTTCCGGGTGCGGAACGTCCGCGTCTTGTCGCCCAGATCGTGGCAGGTGCGCTGGACCTGAAACCCTATCTTGGCAGCGGCTCAGGCCCCGAAACAGGCAGCGCGGGCTGGTCCAGGACCCCGATTGACGCCGGCGCGCTGGGTCTTGTGGACGGAGAGATCGGCCTTGCCGCCACTGCCATCGACATGGGGTCCCTCAAGGTTGGCAAGACCCGCGCGCAGGTCACCATCGACCGCGCCCGCGCCGTGGTCTCGATCACCGAGATGCAGGGCTATCAGGGCAATATCACCGGCACCTTTGTCGCCAACAACCGCAACGGCCTGTCAGTCGGCGGCGAACTGGCCGTCGCGCAGGTCGAGGCCAAGGACCTGCTGACGGACCTGATGGACATGGACCGTTTGTCGGGGCGGGCGAATGCGCGGCTCAAGTTCCTTGGGGTAGGTCAATCGGTGCATGCGATCATGAATTCGCTCAGCGGGGATGGCGAAGTGAAATTCGGCCAGGGCCGCATCGCCGGTATCGACCTGGACAAGCTGTTCCGTGGCACCCCCGGCGGCGGCACCACGATCTTTGACAGCCTCGGTGCGACCCTTGTGATCGCCGAGGGCAACCTTTTGAACGAAGACCTGCTTCTGGATCTGCCCAGCGTGCTGGCCAAGGGTTTCGGGCGCGTCGGCCTTGGGCCGCAGGATATCGACTATACCTTCACCCCGCAGCTGAAGAAGGACACCGGCGACGGGCTGGCCGTGCCGGTGCGCATGAAAGGCCCATGGTCCGCCCCCAAGATCTGGCCTGACATGGAAGCGGCTCTGAACCAGAACTTCGCCGAGGAACGCAAGAAGGCCGAAGAAAAGGCCAAGGCAAAAGTCGCCGAACGGCTTGGTGTCACCGCAGAAGAAGGCGAAACCGTCGAGGACGCGGTCAAAAAGAAAGTCGATGACGAGGTCAACAAGGCGCTGAAGAAGCTCTTGGGGGGCGAATAGGGAAGTAGGACGTCACATCCCATTCCCGGTCCGGTCAGATGGTCCAGCGGAACCCGGTCGCCGCTTCCGACACGTCCCACAGCCTCTCCATGACCGGCTTGTCATGGGCGTGGGGTTCCAGCGTGCCTTTGCCAACCGGACCAACAAACTCCATTCGCCCCGTCGGGCCATAAAGGGCGCGTTGCTCCAGCCCGGTTTCCGTGGCGCACATGACTTCCGGGTAGGCACCTCTTTCGGCAGTTTGCACCATCGGCGATTTGGTCATGAGCCACCAGATCAACCGCATCGTGCGGCTTGCGCTGGTGGTGATCAGTGAGGTCGCAGAAGACCCGGGGTGACAGACATAGACATCGACGGTCCGCTTTGCCGCGACCACCCGATCCTGCAATTCATACGCAAACATCATCTGCGCCAGCTTGCTTTGGCTATAGACCGGGTTGGCGCTGTAGTTCTTGTCCCAGTTCATGTCGTCGAACTGGATTGTCCTGATCCCCATCTTGTAGCCTAGGCTGGCCACCACCACGATCCTCCCATGTGATTGCTCGATGTGGTCAAACAACATCCCGCAAAGCACAAAATGGCCGTAGTGGTTGGTTCCCAGCTGGCTTTCGAACCCGTCCACGGTCAATTTCTGTGTTGGCACCTGCGCAATAGCGGCGTTGCAGATCAACGCGTCGATGCGTGGAACCGTGCGCAGCACTTGGTCCGCAGCCCGGCGGACGCTGGAAAGGTCGGCGAGGTCCATTTGCACAAAGGACACCTCAGCCGCCGCACCGAATTCTGCTCTGAGGTCTGCAATTGCGGCCGCCGATTTCTCGGCGCTGCGATTCAGCATCACCACCGTCGCGCCCTTGCCAAGAAGGATGCGCGCGGCCTGAAACCCCGCGCCGTCATTCGCCCCGGTAATGACAAATGTCTTGCCCTTGAGCGAGGTCAGTCGATCTGGTGTCCAGCCATCTGGTCCGAATTGTGTGTCTTTCATAATCGTTGTCCTTTTGTGCTGCGGGCGACCGCTGCGCCAGACGCTGGCGAATTGCTGACGTGTAGATAAATCTCGGAAAAGGGCGAAAACAGCCCGGATTGTCGCGTATTCTTGCCTGATCGTCTCGGTTTGGTTGTCGAAGTCGCACGGGATGCGGTAATGCATGGGGCATGAGCAAACATCGCATCAAGCAGATCATCGAAAACCGCGTGCGGTCGGACGGGTTGATTGACACCGGGATTGAGGGCGTTCAGTTGTTCCGCGCCAGTAGCCCGATCCCATGCGCGCCCGTGGCCTATGAGCCATGTGTGATCGCCATCGTCAGCGGAACGAAAGAGGCCGTGCTTGAGGGCGCGCAGTTCATCTATGACAGCGACCGCTACCTTCTCTGCCCGATGTCGATGCCGGTTCAGGCGGGAACGCCTGCCGCATCACCCGACAACCTTTTGCTGGGGGCTTATATCTCGCTTGATCCGCGGGTGATGGCCGAACTGGTGATGGAGATGGAAAGCGCCGGAAGCAGGATAACTGAAACCGCAACAGGAACCGTCACAGGCGGGATTCGCCTGGCGCGTTGGGGGGCGGACTTTTCGGATGCGTTGCTCAGGCTGTTGCAGCTTCTGGACAGTCCGGCCGACATGGCGGTGTTGGGGGCGGCACGACTGCGCGAGTTGCACTACACGGTCCTGAAAGGTGAGGCGGGTGATTTCGCGCGTCAGGCTTTTGGCGCGGGCAATGGCATATCCCGCTCCATTGCCCATCTGTCGGCCAATCTGGATGCGCCGGTGTCGATCGAGGACCTGGCCGCGCGGGCCGGGATGAGCCGCGCCGTGTTTCACCGCAAGTTCAAGCAGGCCACGAGCATGTCGCCCATCCAGTTCGTCAAATCCATGCGCCTCAACAATGCAGCCATGAAGATTGCCGGGGGAACAACCGTGGCCGAAGCAGCCATGGACGTGGGTTATGTCAGCCCGTCCCAGTTCAGCCGCGAGTTCAAGCGCCTTTATGGGCAGTCGCCCCGTAAATGGGGCGGGCTTCAGGTGCCCGCAAACCCGTAGGCCTGACAAAAAAGGAGGCGCATCAGCACCTCCTTTTTCATTCGATATGAAAGACGCCGCTTACCGGCGGCGGTCGCGGCGCGAGGACATGGGCTGGAACGCCACGCCGACATGGGCTTCGCAATAGGGTTTGCCCTGCTGAACCGGCAGGCCGCAGAACCAGAAATCTTCCGTGGCCGGATCGCCGACGGGCCATTTGCAGGTCCGTTCCGTCAGTTCCATCAGCGTCAGTTTCTTGGCGGTCTTCTCGACCTCGTTCACCTTGGCCAAGGCCTCTGGGCTGATCTCGTTTGCCGAGGGCTGCGGCGGCAGCGGCTGGCCGGCGGGGATGATCGCCTTGCGTGCGGGCGACGCGCCGGCGGGTTTCGGCGGCACGGCCGGTTCGGTCTTGGGTTCCGGCTTGGGCGACGGCTTCGGCGCGGCCTTGGCCTTGGGCGCCGGTTTCGCCTTGGGTTCGGGTTTCGCCTCGGTCTTGGCCCCGGCCGAGGTCGCCCGGTTCGACAGGCCAAGGCGATGCACCTTGCCGATCACGGCATTGCGCGTCACGCCGCCCAATTCCTTGGCGATCTGGCTGGCCGACTGGCCTTCGCCCCACATCTTCTTCAACAACTCAACGCGTTCGTCGGTCCAGGACATCTGCTTTCCCCCGGGGCTTTCCCCAGCTAAAAAGCGGCCGTGATTGGGGGCCGCTTTTTCATTTCAATGGTCAGGCGCCTATAATAGGCACAAGGCCCCGAGATACAAGGCCCAGAGAGACAACACAATGAATCAGGCACAGGCAGGGAATCACATGTTGAATCAACCGGAAATGGGCGTGCGCCGCTTTGGGCGGATGAACTGGCTGGGGCTTTACACGCTGGCCAAGCGCGAGGTTCTGCGCTTTGCCGTGGTCTGGACCCAGACCCTGCTGGCGCCGCTGGTGACGGCGGGGTTGTTCCTGTTGATCTTCGACATCGCGGTCGGTTCGCGGCGGGGCGAGGTCATGGGCCTGCCCTTCATCACCTTTCTGGCGCCCGGTATCCTGACCATGACGGTGATCCAGAACGCCTTTGCCAATACCTCGTCCTCGATCGTGATCTCGAAGGTGCAGGGCAATATCGTCGATACGCTGATGCCGCCCCTGTCGGCGCTGGAAATCCTGCTGGGTTATCTCGCCGGGGGCGTGGCGCGCGGGATGATGGTGGCGCTGGCAATCCTGATCGGGCTCTGGGTCTTTCTTGGCATCACCGTGGCGCATCCGGTGTGGGCCTTCGTGTTCATCGCGCTTGGGGGCATGCTCCTGGGCGGGATCGGGATCGTGGCCGGGGTTTTTGCCAACAAGTTCGACCAGATGGCGGCGATCACCAATTTCATCGTGACCCCGCTGGCATTCCTGTCAGGCACGTTCTACTCGGTCGAGGCACTGCCCCCGGTTCTGCAAACCATCACCCATTTCAACCCGATCTTCTATCTGATCGACGGTGCGCGCTACGGCGTTATCGGGGTTTCGGATTCGGCCCCGACGCTGTCCTTCGCCGTTGTGTCGGCCACGACGCTGTTGGTCTGTCTGCTGGGCTGGTCCTTCCTGCGCACCGGGTACCGGCTGAAAAGCTAGGCTCCGGCCCGCCCCTCGCGCCAGGCCAGGATCGCGGCCCCGATCAGGATCACGCCCGCCCCGGTCCAGCTGACCCAATCCGGCCAGACGCCAAAGATCATCGCGTCATATCCGGTGGCAAAGGCAAGCGTGGCATAGAAGAAGGGCGCCACGAAACTGGCATCCGCCCGCCGCATTGCGTTGACGAAACACAGCTGTGCCGCCGCCATCAACAGGCCAACCCCGGCCAGGGCCAGCCACTGCGCCGCTGTCGCCTCGCGCCAGACAAAGAGGACAGCCAGAGATGAGATCGCCAGCCCGAAGGCATTGTTGATCCACAGGATCTGAAACGGCTGCTCGCGCCCGGTCAGGCGCTTGATGCAGATCAGCTCGGCCCCCAGCATCACAGCCGCCCCCAGCGCCAGCAGCGCGCCCATCTGCACCGCCCCCGCGCCGGGCCGGATCAGGATCATCGCCCCCAGAAGCGCGATCAGGGCCGAGACCCAGCGCCACGGGCCAACCCGCTCTCCCAAGAGCGGAATCGCCAGCAACATGCCGAAGACCGGGTTCAGGAAGCTGATCGCGGTGGCGTCGGACAGCGGGATAAAGGCGGCAGCGGCAAACATCAGCGTCACGCCACCCCAGCCAAGGCTGGACCGCAGCCCGTGCAGCGGCAGGTTTGGTCGGGTGAAACGGGGTCGGATCACCACAAGCGCCAGCGAGAAGGCAAGGAAGGCAAAGACGAACCGTCCATGGCTGATCTGCAAGGCATGCAGCGGCGGACCCAGCGCATCGGTCCCCAATGCCTTGGCCAGCAAGGTCGTTCCGGCGGCAAAGGCAGATGCGGCCAGCGTCAGAAGCGCGGCCAGAAGCGGGTTGGGCGGGGGCGTACTCATCCCGCCCTCATGCGCCCGAAAACCCGGCATGGCAAGCGGTGTTGCAAATGCGCCAAGATCGGCGATGCGCGATGCCTTTGCGTCACTTCTCACTTTGCAAACGCGGCGCTGGGGTCTATGTGCGTCCCATGATCTTGACCATGGCATATACTGGCGTCCGACGCCGACATGACCGACGCCGCGCCTGACCGCGCGACCGTTGCGCATGCCGCGCATCAAAAGATCGAAACTTGCGCCAAACCAGCGCGACCCTTTCCAACATTGTTGACCTGACCGCCATCGTGGGGCATCCACGAGGCTTCTAATCAAAGGACTGGACCATGATCCCTTCTGTTCTGCCGACCTATAACCGGGCACCCCTGAACTTCGTCAAAGGCGAAGGCAGCTGGATGATCGAGGCGGACGGGCGACGTTTTCTCGACCTTGGCGCGGGGATCGCGGTGAATGTGCTGGGCCATGCCCATCCCGCGCTGGTCGCGGCGCTGACCGATCAGGCGCAGAAACTGTGGCATGTCTCGAACCTCTACCAGATCCCGGAGCAGCAGAAGCTGGCGGACATTCTGGTCGACAACACCTTTGCCGACACCGTCTTCTTCACCAACTCCGGGACCGAGGCCTGCGAGCTGGCGGTCAAGATGGCGCGGAAATACTGGTATGACAAAGGCGCGCCCGAGCGGGTCGAGATCATTACCTATTCCGGCTCGTTCCACGGCCGCTCCTCTGCCGCCATCGCCGCGGCGGGGTCCGAGAAGATGGTCAAGGGCTTTGGCCCGATCCTCGACGGCTTCGTGCATCTCGACTGGGGCGACATCGACGCCACCCGCGCAGCTGTCTCCGACAAAACTGCCGCGATCCTGGTTGAACCGGTGCAGGGCGAAGGCGGCATCAAGCCCCTTGCGGATGCCGACATGAAGGCCCTGCGCGAGATCTGCGATGAAACCGGCACGCTTCTGATCTTGGACGAGGTGCAATGCGGAGTGGGGCGCACCGGGCGTCTCTTTGCCCACGAATGGGCCGGGGTGACGCCGGATATCATGATGGTGGCCAAGGGCATTGGCGGCGGCTTCCCGCTGGGCGCGGTGCTGGCGACCGAGGATGCCGCAAGCGGCATGACCGCAGGCACGCACGGCTCGACCTATGGCGGCAACCCGCTGGCCTGCGCCGTCGGCTGCGCGGTCATGGAAAACGTTCTGGCGGATGGCTTCCTTGACGATGTGAACCGCAAGGCTGGCGCGCTGCGTCAGAAGCTCGAAGGCCTCGTTGCCGCCCACCCGGAGGTTTTCGAAACCGTGCGCGGGCAGGGGCTGATGCTGGGGCTCAAGTGCAAGGTCGCCAATGTCGACGTGGTCAATGCCGGCTATGCCAACGACCTGATCACCGTTCCGGCGGCAGATAACGTGATCCGCCTTCTGCCCCCGCTCACCATCACCGAGGACGAGATTGCCGAGGCCGTGGACCGGCTCGACAAGGCCGCCACGCATGTGACGTCCTGACCTTCTTTCTTGCCCAAATACTCGCCGGGGGTGTGGGGGTGGCAAACCCCCACCCGCCTCGGCCTCAGATGAAAAGACAGACGAAAAGACGATGCCATGAGACATTTCCTTGATATCAACAAAACCAGCGTCACCGACCTGCGGGCGATGATCGACGATGCCCACGCCATGAAAGCGGCCCGCAATGGTCGCCCGCGCGGCGCGGTAGATGACGACCAGCCTCTCAAGGACATGATGGTCGCGCTGATCTTCGAAAAACCCTCGACCCGGACCCGCGTCAGCTTTGACGTCGGCGTGCGGCAGATGGGCGGGCAGACCATGGTGCTGTCGGGCAGCGAAATGCAGCTTGGCCACGGCGAAACCGTCGCCGACACGGCCCGCGTGCTGTCGCGCTACGTCGACATGATCATGATCCGCACCTTCGAGGAAGCCACGCTTCTCGAGATGGCGGAACATGCCGACGTTCCCGTCATAAACGGGCTGACGAACCGCACCCACCCGTGCCAGATCATGGCCGATATCCAGACCTTCGAGGAACATCGCGGCCCCATCGCGGGCAAAAAGGTCGTCTGGTGCGGCGATGGCAACAACGTCTTTGCCAGCTTCGCCCATGCCGCCGGGCAATTCGGTTTCGACCTGACCTTTGCCGGGCCGGAACCCCTTGACCCGGAACAGAAATTCATCGACGAGGCCCGCGCCAAGGGCAGCAAGGTCGAGATCACCCGCGATCCCGTCGAGGCCGTGACCGGGGCCGACCTTGTCGTCACCGATACCTGGGTCTCGATGCATGACGCGCCCTCGGCCCGCGAACGCCGGCACAACCAGCTGCGCCCCTACCAGGTCAACGGCGCGCTGATGGCCCATGCCAAGCCGGACGCGCTGTTCATGCACTGCCTGCCCGCGCACCGGAACGAGGAAGCCACGAACGAGGTCATGGACGGCCCGCATTCCGTGATCTTCGACGAGGCGGAAAACCGGCTGCACGCGCAAAAGGCCGTCATGCGCTGGTGCCTCGGGGTCTGATCCCGGCCTCCGTGGCGGTATTCCCAAAATTCGCCACAAACCCTGCCTATCGCTGATGCGTATTGCACGGCGTTGCCTGAGGGCGCGCGCCGTGCATACTCGACTTGAGTGCGCCGCAGGAGAATAGCTTGCCCAATCCCACCAGTTCCGAACGTCCATATCCGCAAATCGTCGTCGCCGGAGCGGGGGTGATCGGCTGTTTCGTCGGCGGCATGCTGGTGCGCGGGGCGCATGCGGTGACGTTTTTCCTGCGCGAGAAACTTTATGACGAACTGTCCCGGCAGGGTCTGACGATCACCGATTTCCACGATCTCGACGAAGACCTTTCACCGGGGTCGTTTGGGATGTCGCTGACGCCCGACTGCCTGAAACACGCCGATATCATCCTTGTCACCGTGAAGGCCAGCGGCACGCGCACCATGGCGCATCTGATTGCAGCCCACGCGCCGAAGGATGCCATCGTGATCTCGCTTCAGAACGGGCTGACCGCGGTCGATATTCTGCGCGAGGAACTGCCCGACTTCGACGTCCGGGCAGGGATCGTGCCGTTTTCGGTCAGCTACATGGGCGGTGGGCATTTTCACCGCTGTTCGTCGGGCGACATCCTGATCGAAAAGGGCAAGGACGCCATGGCCCGGCACCTGAGCGTGCTGGACCTGACCTTCCATGAACGCAAGGAAATCTCGGCGCTGCAATGGGGCAAGCTGTTGATGAACCTTAACAATGCCCTCAATGCGCTGTCGAACCTGCCCCTGCGCGAAGAACTGTCCAAACTGTCCTGGCGCAAGCTTCTGGCGGACCAGATCGCCGAGGCGCTGGCGGTGCTGAAGGCGCATGGGATAACCCCGCGCATGCCGGGGTCGGAATGGCTGCCGGCGCGTTTCGTGCCGTTCATCCTGCGCCTGCCGACTCCGATTTATTCCCGCATCGCCCGTGCGGTTCTCGAGATTGACCCGCATGCGCGCTCGTCCATGTGGGATGACCTTGAGCTTGGCCGCCCGACCGAAATCGACGAATTGCAGGGGCGCATCGTCGCCATGGGGCAGGAGAGGGGCGTCAACACGGTTCTGAATGCCCGTGTCGCTGCCCTGATTGTCCGGGCAGGCGAGGCCGGGGTCGGTTCTCCGGGGCTGTCGGCCAAGGCCATCCGGCGCGGATAGGCCGCGCCGGGGCTGTTACCCGACAATCGCGTTCAGGATCAGGAAGATTACGGCCGACATCGCGGCGGCGGCGGGCACGGTGATGACCCAGGCCGCGACAATGGTCATGAAATGGCTGCGGCGCACCAGCTTGCGGCGGCGGCGTTCCTCGGGGGCGATGCGCTTTGCCTCGGGGCGCTTGGCGACCGAATTGCGCAGCCGGCGTTCGGCGTGCCATTCACGGTAGAACCCGACGCCGAAGACACCGCCCACCGCGATGTGGGTGGACGACACCGGCAGGCCCAGCCAGCTTGCCACGATCACCGTGATCGCCGCCGACAGCGCCACGCAATAGGCGCGCATCGGGTTCAGCTTGGTGATCTGGCTGCCGACCATGCGGATCAGTTTCGGGCCGAACAGGAACAGCCCGAACGAGATGCCGAACGCGCCGATCACCATGACCCACATCGGGATCGAGACCTTGGCGGCAAAGTTTCCGAACTCGGACGCATGCACGATGGCGGCCAGCGGGCCTACCGCGTTTGCGACGTCATTGGCGCCATGGGCAAAGGACAGCAACGCGGCGGACAGGACCAGGGGAATGCCGAACAGCGCCTTCAGCGACTTGTTGCGGTTTTCCATGCCCTCGGACTGGCGCTTGATCAGCGGCGCGGTGATGACATATGTCAGCGCCCCCAGAACCACGCCGATCAGCAGCGCGGTCGGCATGTCGATCTTGATGATCTTCTTCAACCCCTTCAGCGCCAGGTAAGAGGCAAAGGCGCCCGCCATGATCCCGACCAGCACCGGCACCCAGCGACGGGCGGCGGCAATCTTGTCGTCCTGATAGATGATATTGGCCTTGATGAAGGCCAGGAAGGCGGCGGCAATCGCCCCGCCCAGCACCGGCGAGATGACCCAGCTTGCCGCGATCGTGCCCATGGTCGGCCAGCTGACCGCGCCAAAGCCTGCGGCCGCGATACCTGCGCCCATGACGCCACCGACAACCGAATGGGTGGTCGAGACAGGCGCGCCGACGAATGTGGCAAGGTTTACCCACAGAGCGGATGAAATCAGCGCCGCCATCATCGCCCAGATGAACACGCTGCTGTTTTCCATGCCCGCCGGGTCGATGATGCCCTTGGAAATCGTCGAGACCACGTCGCCCCCCGCCAGAAGCGCGCCTGCGCTTTCGCACAGGGCGGCGATCACGATGGCGCCGCCCATGGTCAGCGCATTTGCGCCCACCGCCGGGCCCATGTTGTTGGCGACGTCATTGGCGCCGATATTCAGCGCCATATACGCGCCGAATCCCGCAGCAGCGATCACCACGAAATTGGACGGGAAATCTCCGAACAGGACGCTGGCTGCAAGCCCGGCCAGAACGATGAAAGCCAGCGCGATGCCAAGACCAACCAGGGGCCGCGACACATAGGCCGTGGCATATTCAACGTGGCTGATGCGGTTGAGGTCCTTGTCCAGCGTTGCCCACTGGTTGCCCAACTTGTTCGACGACATGACTTTCGTTCCCCCAAAAAACGTTGCGCGGGGGTTAGACGGAATTGCCTCTCATGGCAACGCTGTCGTTACAGAACCGTTACAAAACTGTCATATTTGCCGCAGGAGGGATTGCAGCTCGGGTTCGTCTACCATCTCGGCGGCCTTTTCGGGCGACACCCATTTGCGAGTCCGATCCTCGGCTTCGGGAAACTCGTCTTCGAGTTTCTTGACCTCGACACCAAAAACCTGCGCCTCGACGGGCATCGGCGCGCCGCCGTCAAGCCGCTTGTCATAGTGGAAGCTGCCCAGGGGTTTGTCGGAGATATTGGCCTTGCGCACACCGGCCTCTTCCCAGGCTTCCTGAAGCGCGGCACCGGCGGCATCCAGCCCGTCGATGGGCCAGCCCTTGGGCACGATCCAGCGCTTGGTGTCCTTGCTGGTCACCAATAGAACCTGCTTGTCGCCCTTCCTCTCGCGATAGCAAAGTGCCGCGACCTGCACCCGTTTCGGGCGTCGCAAAAGAGGGCCAACAACGCTGGCCAGCGCGTCTTTCAGAGCTTCAGTCATACCGTGTCCGCCTGCTCGGTTCTTAATTGTTATGGGTTAACTATACGTTATCCGGGCAGGGAATACAAATCGCTCGCCCAAAAGGGGTCAGCGCTTGCGCGGTTTCGCCCGCAGGGTCGGGTCGGCCTGGGTCGGGTCCTCGGGCCAGGGGTGCTTGGGATAACGCCCGCGCATGTCCTTGCGCACATCCGCATAGGACGAGGCCCAGAAACCGGGGATATCCGTGGTGGTCTGCACCGGCCGTCCGGCTGGGGACAGCAGGGTGACTTTCAACGCCGTGCGCCCCACCGTGGGGTGGCTGGTCTGGCCAAACATCTCTTGCAGGCGCAGGCTGATTTCAGGCGGGTCGCTGTCATAGTCGATCGGGATATGGCGTCCCAGCGGCGTGGTGAAATGGGCAGGGGCCAGCCGGTCAACCACCTGCATCTGATCCCACGAAAGCCGCGCGCGCAGCGCATCCAGCGGATCAAAGCCTTTCCAGTCCGCGGCCGTCCTTACCCCGGTCAGATGCGGCAGCAACCAGTCCCCGGCCTGAGCCATCAATGCCTCCGCCGACATATCGGGCAGGTCGTGCCCGGCGGCGCGCAGCATCTCGACCCGCGCGACAAAACGTCGGGCGGCGGGGGGCAACGTCAGCCCGAGATCGCGCACGCCGTCCAGCATGGCCTTTGCCACCGCCTCCGATGGCACGTCCTTCCACACCCGGTCATCCAGCGTGACCGCGCCCAGCATTTCGCGGCGGCGGGCAACGACGCGGCGTTCGCGGGATGACCACTCGCAGATATCGACCCATGCAATCTGGTCGGCAAACTGCGCCCGGATCTCGCCCTCGGTGATCTGGATCGCCTGTCGGACCTTTGCTTCGCGCGGGTTGCCGTCAGTGTCGGTGACAACGACAAAGCGCGCCCCCGCCAGCGGGTCACCGTCATCCAGAACCGCCCCTTTGCCACCCGCCAGCACGAAACGCGGGGCGTCGCCCTTGCGGTGCCGCCCGATCCGGTCGGGATAGGCAAGGGCGGCCATTTCCGGCAGGCCCAGTTTCGGCGCTTCGACCGTCTGCCGAGACAGTCGCTTTGCTTCGTCCCGGATCTGATGGATCGCGGCCCGGTTCACCGCAAAAGACCGCCGCTCGGCAAAGCCCTTGGGGTCGGTCAACGCCTCGACGCGCAGCGACAGGTCCACCGGCGCCCCGCGCGACAGCGGGTCGCGCGCCGCCAGAAGTGCCGCCAAAGGTGCGGCCTGACGACCCGCCACCGTTAGCATATGCCCCAGCCGCGGATGCAGCGGCAAAGCCGCCAGCGCCTTGCCATGGGCCGTGATCCGGTCCTGCCCGTCAAGCGCGCCCAGCATGCGCAACACCCCGCGCGCCTCGGCCATGCTGACCGGCGGCGGCTGGGTCAAAAAGGGCAGGTCGCCCGGTTCCGCCCCCCACAATGCAAGTTCCAGCGCCAGCCCGGTCAGGTCGGCGGCCTCGATCTCGGCTGGCGGGAAGGGCGGCAGGCCGCCTTCCTCTCCTTTGGTCCACAGCCGGTAACAGGTGCCGTCCGCCACGCGCCCCGCACGGCCACGCCGCTGGTCGGCCTCGGCGCGGGTCACGCGCTCGGTCACCAGCCGCGACATGCCCGAGCCGGGATCGAACCGCGCCCGCCGCGCCAGCCCGCCATCGACCACGACGCGGATGTCCTCGATGGTCAGCGATGTCTCGGCGATCGAGGTGGCCAGCACCACCTTGCGGCCCGTCCCGGCGGGCCGGATCGCGGCGCGCTGCTTGTCAAAGGGCATCGCGCCGAACAGCGGCTGCACGATGCAATCGGATGGCAGGCGCAGGGCGGATTCGACCCGGCGGATCTCGCCTTCGCCGGGCAGGAAGACCAGCACACCGCCGGTTGTTTCGGCAACCGCCCGTTCCACCAGACGCGCAACCGCCTGCTCGGTGCGGGTGCCCTTCGGCACGGGCGTGTCCAGCCAGCGGGTCTCGACCGGGAATGTCCGTCCTTCCGATGTGATGACCGGCACATCCCCCATCAGCGCCGCCACCGGCCCGGCATCCAGCGTTGCCGACATTGCCAGAAGGATCAGGTCATCGCGCAGCGCCCCGGCGATCTCAAGGCACAGGGCCAGCCCCAGATCGGCATTGAGCGACCGTTCGTGGAACTCGTCAAAGATCACCGCCCCCACGCCGCTCAGTTCCGGGTCGGACTGGATCATGCGCGTCAGGATGCCCTCGGTCACCACTTCGATCCGAGTCCTGGGGCCGATCCGCGCGTCGCCCCGTACGCGATAGCCCACAGTGTCGCCGGGTGTCTCGCCCAGCGTGTCGGCCATGCGCTCGGCCGCGGTGCGCGCCGCCAGCCGGCGCGGTTCCAGCATCAGGATGCGTCCCTGCGACAGACCCGCCTTGAGAATTTCAAGCGGCACAACCGTCGTCTTGCCCGCGCCGGGCGGCGCCTGCAACACCGCGCGCGCCCGCGTCGACAAAGCATCAAGCAGGGGGCGGATGGCGTCGTGAATGGGCAGGCGGTCAGGCGTCATGCCCCCTTATCGGCGTGCAATAGAGGAAGGTCCAGCCCGCCAATGCGCGCGTTACTCTCGCCGGATCAGCGTCGCCTTGCCCTGACGGGTCACCGCGTCGATCCGTTCGGCCCGCCACGCACCCGACTGACCCGAATAGGTGACCGAGATCGGCGAGACGGTCATCTCGTCCAGTTCATCCTGCGAATAGCCGCCTATCCGTGTGTAGCTGCCCGAACAGACAACGACATCGCCGTCGCGGTCCTCGGTCATCAGCGTGATCTCAGCGACGCGGGTGCCGTCGAACACCTTTTCCTGAAAGGTGCAGGGCGTTTCGCCGTCGCGATCCAGCAGGATTTCGGCCAGGATCGCAAACGGATCCCTGGACCCCTTCAGGATGGGGGGCGGGATTGGCACGGCAGGCTCTCCGTTTCCGGCCACCTTGCGGGGCAGGGTGCCGGACATGGCCAGCTCGGTTTCCGATTCCCGGCGTCCGGTGTTGATCCGGCCGCGATAACGTTCGGGCAAAAGGCGGCCATTGCGCACCCGGCCATCGCCGCTGACGGAAAACGCGACATGGCGCAGCAGGTCGGCCAGACCGACGGTGCGGAACAACCCACTGCCGCGATAGGTCGCGTCGCGGGTTTCCACCGACATGCGAAACTCACCCACCTTCAGCCCGAAGACATGCGTGCTCCAGACCTGTTCTGCGGCTGCCGGGGCCGCCGACAACAGAATGGCCGCGACCCATGGTAGCGACCCTGATCGTCGCCGGGTGGCAAAGGCTGGACATTGGCGGGGGATGCGGGGCATGAAAGCGGAACTTTGAAACGGGATCTGGCTTATGAATATCGCGGAGCTTCGTGACAAGATAGTGAATCAGGACCGCCGGGCGCTGGCAAGGGCGATCACGCTGGTCGAAAGTGCGCGGGCGGATCATCGCGCACAGGCGGGCGAACTGCTTGAGGCGCTCAAGGATACGGGCCGCGAAGCCATCCGGGTCGGGCTCTCCGGCACGCCCGGTGTGGGCAAATCCACCTTCATCGAAAGCTTCGGCATGATGCTGACCGCGCAGGGGCTGCGGGTGGCGGTCCTTGCGGTGGATCCGTCCTCGACCCGCTCTGGCGGCTCGATCCTGGGCGACAAGACCCGGATGGAACGTCTCAGCCGCGATCCCAATGCCTTCATCCGCCCGTCACCCAGCCAGACCCACCTCGGCGGCGTCGCGCGCCGCACCCGCGAGGCGATCGCGCTGTGCGAGGCGGCGGGGTTCGACGTCGTGCTGATCGAAACCGTCGGCGTCGGCCAGTCGGAAACCATGGTGGCGGAAATGGCCGACCTGTTCCTCTTGCTGCTGGCGCCTGCCGGCGGGGACGAATTGCAGGGTGTGAAACGCGGCATCATGGAAATGGCCGACATCATCCTCGTGAACAAGGCTGACGGCGACCTGAAGGCCACCGCCACCCGCACCTGTGCCGACTATTCCGGGGCGCTGCGCCTGCTGCGCAAACGCGCGCGCGACCCCGAAGGCTTCCCCAAGGCGATGACCGTCTCGGCCTTGCAGGAGGACGGGCTCGAAAAAGCCTGGACCGAGATGCAGGCCCTGGCGACCTGGCGCCGCGACACCGGCCACTGGGCCCGCCGCCGCGCGGAACAGGCGCAGCACTGGTTCATCGAGGAGTTGCGCCAGGGCCTGCTGGCGCGACTGGATGAGGGCGACACCCGCCAACGCATCACCCGCCTGTCCGAGGATGTGGCTGAAGGCCGCCTGACCCCGACCCGCGCCGCGGACGAGATCCTGGCAAACCTGAAACTTGGTCAATGACCCGCACGGTCGGGCAGGGGTATTTTTGACCAGAAAAAAGCCGCTTTCTCTTTCTTCAAATACCTTGGGGTGAATGGCCGCCATGGGCGGGCAGAGGGGCAATGCCCCTTTTCGCCATCGCCCGGGGCGGCCAAGTTGGTGGCGATGTGGATATCTTCGCGGTGAATCACTTGACGCCCCCGGAAAACGGGCCTAAAGACGCCAAACGAGTTTTCGGGCGCTGTCCTTGGCGGCGCCCCTTTGCATTGACGGGGTCCACCCCCGTGGACCGTTAAGACGAGGATGAACCCATGTCGCGCCGCTGCGAACTGACCGGTAAAGGCCCGATGACTGGCAACAATGTCAGCCACGCCAACAACAAAACCAAACGTCGTTTCCTGCCCAACCTGAACGACGTCACCCTGCAATCGGAAACCCTGGGCCGTGGCGTGAAGCTGCGCATTTCGGCCTCGGCTCTGCGCAGCGTCGATCACCGCGGTGGTCTGGACGCCTTCCTTGCGAAAGCCAAGGACGAAGAGCTGTCGGCCAACGCGCTGAAAGTGAAAAAAGAGATTGCCAAGGCACAGGCCGCAAACGCCTGATCTGCCTGACGTAATCGGACAGTGAAGTCAGCCCTGCCGGTCTCCGGCGGGGCTGTTTCCTTTTGCCGCTTTCCATGTCCGGGAAAACCGGTCTAGGGTCCGCGCCATGAACGCGATGCGCGCATATCTCTCGGCGATTCTGGTCGCTGCGCTGGTCCTGACGGGGCACAGCATGGCCATTGCGCGTGGCATGCCCGGTGCGGCGGGCTGGATGGAGCTTTGCACCGGTACCGGCCCGGTCATGGTGGCGATGGATGCCGACGGCCAGCCCACCGGCGAAAGCCATATCTGCCCGGATTTCAGCCTGTCATTGCTTGATCACGTGGCCCCGACCGAGGCGGTCGCGCCGCCGGTTGCGCTTCGGTTCACGACGATTCTGTCCGCCCCCGCACCCCGTTCCGAGGGGCTGACCCCCAGAACCGCCAAAGCACGGGGGCCACCTGCGATCCTGTAAGTCATCTCAACCGACCTGACAGGACCTTTACACGCAGGAGATTACCGATGTCCTTCAAGACTTTCACCCTTGCTGCCCTGACCGCAGCGACCCTTGCCATGCCCGCCTTTGCCGACAGCGTCATTTCGGTCAGCGATGCATATGCCCGTGTTTCGACCAAGATGTCGAAATCCGGCGCCGCCTTCATGGTGATCGAAAACACCGGAGCCGAAGATGACCAACTGGTCGGCGTTTCGTCCGACATTGCCGCCCGGGTGGAACTGCATACCCACAAGGATGACGGCAATGGCAATATGAAGATGATGCATGTCGAGGATGGTTTTGCCATCCCCGCCGGTGGAAAACACATGCTGAAGCGGGGCGGCGATCACGTGATGTTCATGGGGCTCAAGACGGGGTTGGACCATGGCGACAGCGTTACCGTGACCCTGAGTTTTGAGAAGGCAGGCGACGTGACCGTCGAAATTCCCGTCGATCTTGACCGCAAAGCAGATCATGGGGCCATGAATCCCTCGGGGGACCATTCCGGCCATAAGATGAAGAACGACAGCTAAGTGGTTCTTCCCAAAAGTAAAACAAGAAAAGGCCGGGGTGTATCCCGGCCTTTTTCGTTCCTGACCTAACGGCCCGCGGCGCGTTTCAATTCGCTGGCAACCCAGGCCGGGACGGTTTCGGTCGCCTTGCCGAAACAGGTCTCGGCAAAATCGGATACGGTGGACGAGGGCGCGAGGTTGATCTCGATCGTATGCGCGCCGCCCATGGCGGCATCGCGCACAAAGGCGGCGGCGGGATAGACCTCGCCCGAGGTGCCAATGGCGGCAAAGACGTCAGCCGAGGCAAGATGCGCCCAGATGTCATCCATGTAATAGGGCATCTCGCCGAACCAGACCACGTCGGGCCGGGTGGCGGGCGCGCCGCAGGTGGGGCAGGGATCGGGCTTGTGCATCTCGGGCGGGGCCTCCCACCGCGCGTCGCAGGCGGCACAGAGCGCGCCTGCCAGACGGCCATGCATGTGCAGCACGTTGCGCGATCCGGCGGCTTCGTGCAGGCCGTCGACATTCTGGGTCACGATCACCACTTCGCCGGGATGCTTCGCCTCTAGCGTGGCCAGCGCGGTGTGCGCGGCGTTGGGGGTGGCCTTTGCCGCGTGCTGGCGGCGGGCGTTGTAGAAGCCATGCACAAGGTCGGGGTCACGGGCGAACCCTTCGGGCGTAGCCACGTCCTCGATCCGGTGTTGCGACCAAAGCCCGCCTTCGTCGCGGAACGTGCCCAGCCCGCTTTCCGCCGAAATGCCCGCGCCCGTCAGGATCACGATCTTGTCTGCCGCCATGCCGCCCTCCGATCTTGCGCCGCTACCTTGGCAATCGTGGCCGGATCGGGCAAGGGTGGAGGAAAAGGAGCGCGCCGATGAATGTCCTCTTTGTCTGCCTTGGCAATATCTGCCGGTCTCCGGCCGCCGAAGGGGTGTTTCGTCAGATCGCCCATGGCTGCGCCACCGACAGCGCCGGGACCGGCAGCTGGCACGTGGGGGAACCGCCCTATGGCCCGATGCAGGACGCCGCCCGCGCGCGGGGCTATGACCTGTCCGACCTGCGTGCGCGGCAATTTTCAGCCCGCGATTTCGACCGTTTCGACCTCATTATCGGCATGGATGCCAGCAACATCGCCAATATCGAGCGTCTGCGGCCCAAAGACAGCACAACGCCCGTGCGCCTGTTCACCGATTACGCCCCGGATACGGGTATGGATGAGGTGCCTGACCCCTATTACACCCGCGATTTCGACGGCGCGCTGGACCTGATCGAGCTTTGCGCCAAAGGGTTGTGCCGGGATATCGGGGTTTAGGGTCAGGACCCATTGATCCTGCATCACTGGCGCCAAACCCGCGAAATATCAGGGGTTTGGAGCGCGCCGGGAATAGTGGTTCCATTTCCAAGCGCTCCAAGCCGCTGAGATGAAGCGGGTTTGACGTCCGTCGCTCCGAAGGAGCGCCAATCAACAGCGGCACGCCTTCGGCGTGACGGATTTGGCGGATTTTCAGCCTGACGGCTTCTCAGGGCCTTGAAATAGAACGACTATTCCTGCGGCCCTGATCATGGTCAGACAGAAAATCTGCCAAACCAGTGGCGCAGGATCAATGGGTCCTGACCCTAGTCACCGATCAGCGACAGGCTGTCCCCAAGCCAGGGCAGCGCGGCGCGGGCCGGGTCGATAACCTGTTCGCGCAGAAGTGCCCGCAGGGTTGTGGCAACCGTCGCCGGCACGTCCTCGGGCCAGTCGGCACTGGCATAGAGCGAGATCGTGCGCGTGAACGGCGCGAAGGGCAGGGGATGGGCCGCGACCCGGTCATGAAACCGGCCCGCCCGCATGAAGCCAAGCGGGGTGGTGATGGTCCAACCGGCGCCATTGGCCACCAGTGCCATCAGCGCAACATGGCTGCCGATCTGGAAATGGTCGTCGAAGGTCTGGCCCGCACGGGCCAGCTGGGTTTCGATCTGCTGGCTTATCAGCTGGTCTGCGTCATAGCGCAGAAACGGCAGACCGGACATGGCGTCCGTTGGGGCGGTGTCGCGCGGAGAGACCAGAATGAACGGATCCCGCACCAGCCGGGTTTCCTGCACGCCGGCGATGACCTCTCCGCTGCTGGCGGCAACACCCAGGTGCAGGCTGCGATCCCGCAGCGCGGTGGTGATTCCCAGCGACGGCGCAGTGAGCAGGGTCAGGTGCCCGCCATTCAGCGTCTCGGCCAGGATCGTCGCCAGACGCGGCGTCAGGTCATTGTCGAAATCGTCGATGATCCCCATCGACAGCGTGCTGAGGTGGCCAAGATCGAGAACAGCCAGTTCGGATTGCCCCAGCCGCAATTCGCTCAGCGCGGTCTGCGCCCGTGTCAGAAAGCTGCGCCCGGCCGGGGTCAGGGACATGGGTCGCTTGCCGTGGTCCACCAGCGCCGTGCCTAGCGCGGATTCAAGGTTTCGGATCTGCTGGCTGACCGCGGGCTGCGACAGGCCTGTCGCCTGCGCCGCCTGCGCGACCGACCCGCTGGCCGCCAGCGCCTCGAACACTTCCAGCCCCTTCAGGGTGACGCCCTTGATAAGCATTCTGGCCTCCGGTGGTTTTCAAAATAGTGAAACTGTCCGGGGCTGCGGTCAAGAAGCGACCACCGTTTTTTAACAAAAAAACCAAAGGCATGGGGCAAGTGCCGCAATATGCCCCGCGCGGGTATTTTATTCGGGAATGTGATGGTGCTGGGGGTGTTATTTCACCAGATGGCCACAGCTTGCCGCGGCGATGCCGCCGAAATCCTTGTAGCGCAGCCAGAACTTTTCATGGGCGCGATTGTCGGACTGGCGGATTTCCTGGCTGCGGTGCGGGTCATTGAAGAAGGTCGCGGCGATGCGCTGATCCTTGACCGACAGGGTCTGATTGGCGACCTGCTGGATGCAGTTGCACAGCGGGCGGGATTTCTGACGCCTGTCGGACTTGAGACAAGCCTTGTCCATCAGCCCGGCCTGCACCGCTACCGGCGCTGCGGGAAGTAACATCAGCGCCACCAGCGCCACGCAAAGACCCTTGGTCATGAATGCCTCATCGCCTCGTTTTTTCCGTCCTGCGTGCGCGGCATCTTTGGCCGTCATCTTTTGCAGGACAATGCTCGGGCGCAGTATGCCGCCAACGCCGTCGAATTTCAATTCCCCGCCAACCATTCGCCGCGACGCCGTTTTCCCGCTTCCCACCGCGCCCCGGCGTGGTCTAACCTGATCCCAGGAGGAGCCGTTCACATGCCCAAGATTTCCCAATCCAATCAATACCAAACCGTGATCACCACCTTCGAGATGACCCCCGGAACCTGCCAGGATCTGCTGGATGCGCTGACCTCGGCCTATGACGAGTTCATCTCCAAGCAGCCGGGCTTCATCTCGGCCGGATTGCATGTCAACGACGCGCAGACCCGGATCGCCAACTACTCGCAATGGGAGCGGCGCGAGGATTTCCAGGCCATGCTGCGCAGCGATGAGATGCGCGAGCGCAATCGCAAGATCAACCTGCTGTGCCGCAGCTTCGAGCCGGTGATGTATGACGTCGCCAAGACCTATGGCTGAGGGATGATTCCGGCGCGCTGCGACATGACCTGAATCAAGGCCGCCATCCGCTGCTTCTCATACACTCCTGTCAAACATCAGGAGTTTTTGACATGTACAAACATATTCTTGTTCCGGTCTCTTTTGACGATGACCGCAATGCACCGGCTTCGCTGGATGTGGCCAAAGTGCTGCTGGACGAGGGCGGCAAGGTTACCTTGCTGCACGTGATGGAGCAGGTGCCGCAATACGCCATCAGCTATATCTCGACCGACACCCGTGCCGAGACCAAGAAGGCCATCAAGTCGGCGCTGTCGAACATGTCGGACCTGCCGGGGGCAGAGGCCGTGGTCGTCGAAGGCCATTCCGCCCGCACCATTCTTGACTGGGCAGAGGAAAACAAACCCGACTGTATCATCGTCGCCTCGCACCGTCCGGGCATGCAGGATTACCTTCTGGGGTCGACCGCCGCGCGCGTGGTGCGCCATGCCCAATGCGCGGTGCATGTGGTGCGCTGATCCCGGCGCATCGTCCTGACCAGAGGAACGAAGAAAGGGAGCGGACAAGAAAGGAGGAGCTCATGTATAGAAATATCCTTGTGCCGATTGCCGTGGATCACGATCCGCATACCGCTCAGGTGCTTGATATTGCCCGGCTTCTGGCCGATGAGGGGGCGTCGATCACGGCATTGACCGTGGTCGAGGCCATCCCCGAATATGTCGCCCAGCAACTGCCCGAGGGCCAGCTGGAAAAGACACGGCACATGGTCGAGGATGGGCTCAGGTCCGAAGTCAGCGGGGCCGATGTCAAGGTTGTCGTGGTCTCGGGCCATTCCGGGCGCACGATCCTTGATTATGCCGAAGAACACGGGATCGACTGCATCGTGATGCATTCGCATCGCCCCGGCCTGACGGATTATCTGCTTGGCTCGACGGCGGCGCGGGTCGTCCGCCATGCCAAATGCGCGGTGCATGTCCTGCGCTGACCCGCCATGCGCATGACGCAGAAACTGCATGTTCCCCGTTGCCACCCTCTGTGCCATGGTGCAGGCAGGATAGAACGGGGACCGATTTCATGAGTGATCTGCCGATTGTCGGCGCGCAGCTCAGCGTGCTGGACCTGGACCGCCACCGCGACTGGCTGTTTGAAAAGAACCGGGACCTTGAACTGCCCGAGTTCTGCATGGCCGACATCCTGAAAAAACCCGACACGTTCATCGACATGGCCCAAAAGAAGCTGGACGGCTGGTCCGGGCGGTTGGGTATTCACGGGCCGTTTTCTGGCTTCGAGCTGGACGTGAAGGACCGCGACATCCGCCCCATCGTGCAGGCGCGGCTGGATATGGCGCTGGATGTCTGCGGACGGCTTGGGGCGGTGCAGATGGTGATCCACTCGCCTTACGACCGCTGGGACCAGACCAACCTCGACCGCGCGCCGAAACTGCGCGACGGAATGCGCAACGCGATTCTGGACACGCTGAAACCGGCGCTGGCGCGGGCCGAGGACATGGGCGTCACGATGGTTCTGGAAAACATCAAGGACACCGACCCCCGCGACCGCCGCGCCGTGGTCGAGGCCGCAGACAGCCCCGCCCTGCGCCTCTCGGTCGATACCGGCCACGCGCATTGGGCGCATTGGGTCGACGGCGCGCCGACCTGCGATATGTTCATCGCCGATGCCGGTGACCTGTTGGGCCATGTGCATCTGCAGGACACAGATGGCTATGCTGACCGGCACTGGCCACTGGGTCGCGGAAATATCCCGTGGTTTGGTGTGTTCGAGGCGCTGAAACGCTGCAAATCCGCGCCCCACCTGATTGTCGAGATCAACGATTTCGATCAGGTGCAGGCCAGCGTCGCCCACCTTGAGGCGCTGGGCCTCGCGCAGTAGTCAAAGCCCCAGTTCGGCCCTGATCTCGGCGTCATGCTGACCGCGCGTGGGGCTTTCTGGGGCCGTCCAGCCAGTGTCGGTCGAAAACCGTGGGGCAGGGGCAGCCTGCAATGTGCCGTGGGCCTCCACCCATGTCCCACGGGCGGCGTTCATCGCATGGTCGCGCGCCTCTTCCGGGTTCAGCACCGGGGCGACGCAGGCGTCGGTGCCAAGAAACAGCGCGGCCCAATCGTCACGCGGTTTCGTGGCAAAGATCGCCGCCAGCCGTTCTGTCAGTTCGGGCCATGACGCCCGATCATATTGTCGCGCAAAACCGGGATCGTCGGAAAGGCCAAGCAGGTCGAGGAAGGCGGCATAGAACTGCGGCTCAAGGCATTGGACCGAGATATACCCGCCATCGTGACAACGGTAGCTGCGGCTCCAATGCGGGCCGTCGAGCAGGTTCTGACCCCGCGCCGACTGAAAGGCGCCGGACTGCCACATCGTCATGAGCAGGTTCATCATATGGGCCGATCCGTCATAGATCGCGGCGTCCACGACACAGCCCCGACCACTGCCGCGCGCCTTCAGGATGCCAGCCAGAAGGCCAACCGCCAGATACATCGCCCCGCCGCCGATATCGCCCACCAGTGTGGGCGGGGTGAAGGGGGCGTCGCCTGCATTTCCGGCAAACCACGCCGCGCCCGACATCGAGATATAGTTCAGGTCATGCCCCGCGGCACGCGACAGCGGCCCGTCCTGTCCCCAGCCGGTCATCCGGCCAAAGACCAGCGCGGGATTGATCGCGTGACAGGCCTCCGGCCCGATCCCGAGCTTTTCCATCACGCCGGGGCGGAACCCCTCGATCAACCCATCTGCCGTGGCAACCAGTTTGCGGAAAACCTCAAGATCATCGACGTCTTTCAGGTCCAGCGCGATCGAGCGTTTGCCCCGGTCCAGAAGCGACCGTTCGGGCATGCCCGGTGTCGACTTGCCGCCCTTGCGATGCACGACGATCACGTCGGCCCCAAGATCGGCCATCAGCATGGCGGCAAAGGGGCCGGGGCCCAGCCCCTCGACCTCGATGATACGGACGCCTTCAAGGATCATTCCGGTCCTCCGGTTACAGGGCGAAACTTACAGGTCGAATCTTACAGGGCGAAACCGCCACCAACGACAAGCACCTGTCCCGAGACGAAATCCGACTCGGGGCAGCAGAACAGATAGACACCGCCCGCCGCCTCTTCCGGCGTGCCGGACCGTCCGATGGGGATCATCGCCTCGAACCCTTCGACGACCTTGGCGGGGATGCCGATATTGACCTCGTTGCCCTCGACATTGATCGTTGTCTTCTCCTCGACCGCTTCGGTCAACCGCGTGGCGATCATGCCGAAGGCGACGCAGTTCACGTTGACCTTGTAGCGCCCCCATTCCTTGGACAGCGTCTTGGTCAGCCCGATCACGCCGGCCTTGGCCGAGGCATAGTTCGCCTGTCCGATATTGCCGCCGGTTCCGGCCACGGACGAGATATTGACCACCTTGCGGAACACCTCGAAGCCATTGGCCGCCTCTTCCTTGGCCGCGGGAATGATGAAATGGGACGCCGCGCGCAGGATGCGGAACGGCGCCTTCAGATGCACGTCCATCATCGCGTCGAACTGCCTGTCCGACATCTTGTTGATCATCGAATCAAAGGTATAGCCCGCGTTGTTGACGATGATGTCGACACCGCCAAAGGCGTCGACCCCGGCCTTGATGAACCGGTCCCCGAAATCCGGTTCCGTGACCGAGCCGGGCAGGGCAAGCGCCTTGACGCCCATCGCGCGGATCGCCTCGGCAACCTCCTGCGCCGGGTCCGCGTCAAGGTCGTTCACCACGATATTCGCCCCTTCCGAGGCCAGTTTCAGCGCAATCGCGCGGCCAATTCCGCGCCCGCCGCCCGTCACATAGGCTGTCTTGCCTTCAAGTCTTGCCATGATGCCTTCCCATTATTCCGGCAGCGCAACCGTCGCGCTGCCCTTCAGCTTTACCTCGCCATCCGAGGCGGTGGCGACGAGGTCCAGTTCAACAAGCTTTTCGCCACCTTCAACCCGTTTTGCCGCGACAGTGCCGGTGCAGGTCATCACCGTGTTGACCGGGGTGATCGCGGTGAAGCGGGTCGACAGCGACCGGATCGCCGACTGCGGCACCCAGTTCGTCACCAGCCGCCCGAGATAGGCCATGTTCAGCATGCCATGGGCAAAGACATCCTCCATCCCGTGCGCGCGGGCGAAGTCGATGTCGACATGGATCGGGTTGTGATCGCCGGACGCCCCACAATAAAGCGCAAGCGTGGTGCGGGTGATCTTGTCGGTCACAAGGTCGGGCAGGGTGTCGCCGACAGAAAGCGCGTCAAAGGTCAGTGCCATCATCCGTTCCTCACCACGATGGTCGATGCCATCTCGACCACTTTTTCGCCGCGCTGGTTCGTCACCTCGGTCTTGCGGATCACGAACTCAAGCGCGCCGCCCTTCTTGGCAAAGATATTGTCGATCCGGTCCTGATAGGTCAGCGTATCCCCGGCGACGATGGGGGCGAAATACTGGAAATCCTGCGATCCATGCAGGACGCGGCCAATCTCGACTCCAAGCAGGTCGAACAGCGCAAAAGACCGGTCGTTTTCCAGCGCCAGAACGATTGCAAAGGTTGGTGGAGCAAGCAGGTCGGCATGGCCTGCCGCCTTCGCCGCCTCGCTGTCCCAATAGACCGGGTCGGTCTGGCCCGTGGCCTTGGCAAAGAATTTCAGACGGCCATGTTCCACCACGGCGCTGTGCGGCGGCATCCTGTGGCCGATATATTGCTGATCGATCATGTGCCTCTCTCCCTTGACCGCAGAGTGACGCGGAAACAGAGCGTTGTGAAGCGCTTGGCACGCAACGTCACTTGGCCGGGTAACTGAGAGAAAAGTGGCAGCCCGTAGGGGAATCGAACCCCTCTTTCCAGGTTGAAAACCTGGCGTCCTAACCGATAGACGAACGGGCCACGGGAACGATGGTCAGGTCTTGATCCATGTTCGGAAACAGCTTCGGTGGCAGCCCGTAGGGGAATCGAACCCCTCTTTCCAGGTTGAAAACCTGGCGTCCTAACCGATAGACGAACGGGCCGTGCCGAAGCGTGAGGCGGTATCTAGTAAAACCACCCCGCAGGCGCAAGCGGAAATTTGATCCCGTTTGGCATTTTTTGACGGTCGGGCAGGGGGCGCTGCCCCCTCGCTTGAAAACCGTGACGGTTTTCAAGCGTCACCCCCGGAGTATTGCGGCAAGAAAGAAGCGGGGTCAGGCTTCGGCGGCGTCTTCCAGTCGCAGTTGCGGGGACTGGCGGCCCTGCCAGGTGTTGACCTCAAGCCGGCCCGCCAGGTGGAAGCGTTTGCCGCCGTGGTTTTCCAGTGCGGGGCCAAGCGCCGTGTCGTATGCGCCAAAGGCAATTGCGTCGATGCGGGCGGACAGCCCGTCCGAGATGGTCACTTTCAGGTGGCTGTCGCCGACGCGCTTGGCAAAGCGGATCTCGGCCTCGGGGAAGGCAAAGCGCGGGCCGGGGGCGCCGGCGCCGAACGGTCCGGCGGCGTCGATCTGTTCGATCAGCTCGACGGTCGCGGCACCCGGCATCAGCGCGCCATCCAGTTTCAGGTCCGCGGGACCGGCAGCACCTGCGCCCTGTTTGGCCAGAAGGTCCGTCAGCCGCGCCATCGCCGCCTCCAGCTGGTCGCGCGCGACGGTCAGCCCGGCGGCCATCTTGTGCCCGCCGCCCTTGATCAACAGCCCCTCGGCGGCAAGGCGCTGGATCGACGCGCCAAGGTCCACGCCCGAGACCGAGCGGCCAGAGCCCTTGCCCTCGTCCCCGTCCAGCCCGATCACGATGGCGGGGCGGTTGGTGGCCTCTTTCAGGCGGCTGGCGACGATGCCGACCACGCCGGGATGCCAGCCCTCACCTGCGGCCCAGACCAGCGGCGCGTCCAGCCCGCGTTCCTCGGCCTGTGCCATGGCCGCGGCGCGCACGGCGGCCTCGATCTCGCGGCGTTCGCTGTTGAGGTCATCCAGCCGTTCCGCCAGCGCGCGCGCCTCGTGCGGGTCGTCGGTGGCCAGAATGCGCGCACCGAGGTCGGCCTGCCCGACGCGGCCGCCGGCATTGACGCGGGGCCCCAGCAGGAACCCCAGCGCATAGGTGTTAGGGGCATTGTCCATCCGCGCCACATCCGCCAGCGCCACAAGGCCGGGGCGGTTGCGGCGCGCCATGATCTTCAACCCCTGCCGCACCAGCGCGCGATTGACCCCGATGAGCGGGGCGACATCGGCCACGGTTGCCAGCGCGACAAGGTCAAGCATCCCGATCAGGTCCGGCCCGGTGACGCCGTCTCCCCGCATCTGGCGGTTCACCTCGACCAGAAACAGGAACACCACGGCGGCAGCGCAGAGATGGGCAAGGTCGCCGCTTTCGTCCTGCCGGTTCGGGTTCACCACGGCCAGCGCGTCGGGCAGGGTTTCGCCGCCCAGGTGGTGGTCCAGCACGATCACGTCCGCGCCTTTTGCGGCGGCGATCGGGCCGTGGGAAAGCGTGCCGCAATCGACGCAGATGATCAGGTCATGATCTTTGGCCAGCGCTGCCATGGCGGGCTCATTTGGGCCATACCCCTCGTCGATGCGGTCGGGGACATAAAGCTTGGCCGGGCGCCCCATGGCGCGCAGCCACGCGATCAGCAGCGCGGCGGACGACCCGCCATCGACATCGTAGTCGGCAAAGACCGCGATCCTTTCCCCCGCCTTCACAGCGCGGCGAAAGCGGTTGGCGGCGGTTTCCATGTCCTTCAGCTTGTGCGGATCAGGCAGTAGGTCGCGCAGCTGCGGTTCCAGATAGCCATCGACCTCTTCCGGCGGCACGCCCAGCCGCGCCAGCACCTGGCACAGGGCGCGCGGCAGGGGGGTGGTCTGCGCCAGCTGTTCGGCCAGACGTTCGGTCTCGACCCCCGGTCCCAGCCACCGCCGCCCGGTGAGCGAGCTTTCGACGCCGAGAAAACTCATAGCCGCTCCAGTATGGCGTCGCTGGACAGGGCGCGGCAGAACTCGCCATGCAGCATCGACACTTCGGCGGTGTGGATCGCTTCGGCGCTCATGGGGGCGGCGTTGCCCCATGAGACATCGGCATGGGTTTCAAACGCGGCGCAGGCGTCATGGGCCAGCCATGTGTCAAACCCCAGATTGGCCGACATCCGCACCGAGGTAGAGATACACTGCGGCGTCGAAAGCCCTGCAATCACGACGTTTTCCACCTTGGCGGCCCGCAGCCGGTCCTCAAGATCCGTGCCGATGAAGGCAGAGTTCGTGTGTTTGGTCAGGACCGGTTCGTCGCCCTCGGGCGCGACCACGGCTTTGATCGTGGTGCCGCCATTTGACGGGTGCAGCGGGCTTTCTGGGCGCAGCGATTCATGGCGGACATGGATCACGGGAAGCCCCGCATTGCGAAACGCCGCCAGCAGGCGGGCGGCGTTTTCTTCTGCGTCGGGGTTGTTGCGCGCGCCCCATTTGGGGCTGTCCATCCCCTCCTGAATGTCGATCAGGACCAGCGCGCGCGTCATCAGATCGAGTCGACCGGCGTGCGATAGCTCATGCGGCGGACCGAGCCGGATTTCGAGCGCATCAGCAGGGTCTCGGTGGTGATCCAGCCCGGCTCGCGCTTGATGCCCGACACCAGCGATCCGTTGGTCACGCCGGTGGCGGCAAAGATCACGTCCTGCGTCACCATCTCGTCACGGGAATAGACCTTGTCGAAATCGGTGATCCCGGCACGTTCAGCGCGGGCACGTTCGTCGTCGTTGCGGAACACAAGGCGGCCATACATCTGCCCGCCCATACATTTCAGCGCCGCCGCCGCCAGCACACCTTCGGGCGCGCCGCCGGTGCCCATATACATGTCGATCCCGGTGATGTGGCTTTCGGCGCAGTGCATCACACCGGCAACGTCGCCGTCGGTGATCAGGCGGATCGACGCTCCGGTCGAGCGGACCTCGGCGATCATGTCCTCGTGGCGCGGGCGCTCAAGGATGCAGACGGTGATATCCGAGGGCGCACAGCCCTTTTCGCTGGCCAGCGCCGAAATCCGGGTCGCGGGCGGCATGTCCAGCGTCACCAGCCCTTCGGGGTAGCCCGCACCGATGGCCAGCTTTTCCATGTAGGTGTCCGGCGCATGCAGCATCGAGCCGCGCGGCCCCATGGCAATCACCGTCAGCGCGTTCGGCATGTCCTTGGCGGTCAGCGTGGTGCCTTCCAGCGGATCCAGCGCGATATCCACGCCGGGGCCGTTGCCGTTGCCGACCTCTTCGCCGATGTACAGCATCGGGGCTTCGTCGCGTTCGCCTTCGCCGATCACCACCACACCCGAGATATCAAGCAGGTTCAGCTGTTCGCGCATGGCGTTGACGGCGGCCTGATCCGCCGCTTTTTCATTGCCGCGTCCAACCCAGTCGGCCGAGGCAAGGGCGGCTTGTTCGGCAACACGGGCAAGCCCGAGCGAAAGCATACGGTCGTGGAATTCGGCTTTGGGAGACATCGGCTTCCTGTCCTCTTGAAGAATTGGCTTTTGCGTAATGTTTAGACGGTTTCGATCCGAAGTGCCACGGGCTCCGAGGTCATGACCCCGGTTCTGCCCATCGCCTCGATCGCCTGATCCAGCGCCGCGCGCTGGGTCTTGTGCGTGACGATCAGAACCGGCGCGTCTTCCTTGTTGTGGCGGGTCTGGCGCATCCGGTCGATGCTGACGCCATGTTCGCCAAGCGCGGTGGCGATCTTGGCCAGCGCACCCGGCACGTCCTTCAGCGACATGCGCAGGTAATAGGGCGCGGGCGAGTTCGACTGCGCGCGCTTGGCCTTGGCCAGTTCACTGGCGGGTTGTCCAAAGGTCGTCAGCCGGAAGCCACGGGCGATATCGCAGACATCGCCCATCACCGCGCTGGCGGTCGGGCCTTCGCCCGCTCCGGCGCCGCGCAGCACGACCTGTCCCACGGCGTCGCCCTCGATCACGACCATGTTGGTGCCGCCCTGCAACTGCCCCAGCGGGCTGTCATCGGGGACAAGACAGGGCGACATGCGCTGTTCCAGCCCACGGCCAGTCATCTGCGCCACGCCCAGAAGCTTGATCCGATACCCCATGTCGGCAGCCTGACGGATGTCGTCGATCGACACGCGCTGGATACCTTCCAGCTCGACCCCGTCGAAATCGACCTCGGTGCCAAAGGCAATTGCCGACAACAGCGACAGCTTGTGCCCCGCATCGATCCCGCCGACGTCAAGGTTCGGGTCCGCTTCGAGATAGCCTAGCGCCTCGGCCTCGGCAAAGACCTCGTCATATGGAAGCCCCGCATCCTGCATCCGCGTCAGGATATAGTTGCAGGTGCCGTTCATCACGCCCATGACGCGGGTGATTTCGTTCCCGGCCAGACCCTCGGTCAGCGCCTTGATGACCGGGATGCCCCCGGCGACAGCCGCCTCGAAGCGGATCACCTGCCCGGCGGCTTCGGCGGTCTCGGCCAGCGCCTGCCCGTGATGGGCCAGCAGCGCCTTGTTCGCCGTCACCACGTCCTTGCCAGCGGCAATCGCGGCCTCGATCGCGTCCTTGGCGGCGCCTTCATGCCCGCCCATCAACTCGACAAACACGTCGACATCGTCGCGCACCGCCAGTTTCACCGGATCGTCTTCCCATGCGTAATCGGTCAGCGACACGCCCCGGTCCTTGTCCCGCGAGCGCGCGGAAACGGCGGTGATCACAACCGGCCGTCCTGTGCGCGCCGCCAGCATATCGGCTTTCTGGCGAACAATGCGGACGACGCCGACACCCACGGTGCCCAGTCCGGCAATCCCAAGACGCAAGGGGCTGGTCATTCACGGTCTCCTTGAAACTTTCGGTAGAAGCGGTGTTTGCCAGCCCTCTATCCCGATACGGGCGGCGGTGCAACGCGGCATGGGGCTCTCGGGTGGGAAAAGCCGGGCGAACAGATGCGCTGCCTATTCAACCGGCAGCGCCTGAAGCGCGGCAGCCCGGCGCCTGAGTTCGCGGGCACGGGCGTCCAAAGCGGCGGCGCTGTCCTCATCCAGCTGGGTGTCGGTGGCCAGATCCGACTCGGTCAGCGGTTGCAGGGCCGGGTAAGGGGCCTTGGCATTGTCCAGACCCACGGTCGCGTCCAGCTCGGGTGTCAGCGAACACCCGGCGCAGGACAAAAGGAACAGGACAAGTGACGCGGATTTCATCGGTTTTCCTTGTGGCAACGCCCCCTTCTTGCCCCGGTTCGGAGTTCCGGGCAAGTCGCCCTTTTAAAGAAACGATTGTTCAGTTAATCCTGAAAGCATGGCACGCACCCAAGGTTCCCATTCCGATATCACCGGCCCCCGCGTCCGCGCGGCGGCGCTGAAACTCTTTGCGGAACAGGGCTATGCCGCCGTGTCCATGCGCCAGATCGCACGCGAGGTCGGGGTGCAGGCGGGCGCGCTATATAACTATACTCCCGACAAGCAGAGCCTTCTGTTCGATATCATGGAAGAGCATCTGAGCGACCTTCTGGCCAAGGTGCGCGCCCTGCCTCTGCTGGATGACCCGGTGGCCGCGCTTGAGCGGTTCACCCGATTCCACATCCGCTATCACTCGGCCCGGCCTGACGAGGTCTTCATCGCCTACATGGAACTGCGCAATCTCAGCTCGGAGAATTTCGCGCGGATCGAGGCCATGCGCGGCGCCTATGAGGATATCCTGGAAAATATCCTTGCCGCAGGGCAACAGGCGGGCTGTTTCGCGGTTGCCGACGTCAAGGTTGCCACGCTTGCCGTGATTGCCATGCTGACCGGGGTCAACACATGGTTCCGCGAAGGCGGGCGGCTGTCGCTGGACGAGGTCGAAACCATCTACTGGGACATGGTGCGCCGGGCAGTGTCGGCCTAGGGGCTGGCCCTAGCCGAGTGAGATGGCTTCAAATGCAGCCGCCGTCGTCGCGTCCATCGGAAAGAACAGTTCGATCCTGAGATCGTCCAGCGTGATGTCCTCGGGGGTGCCGAATTGCGCGATGGTCGAGAACATCGCCAGACTTTGATCGCCAAAGCGCAGGATCGTCGGCACCACGGGCATTGCGCCGCGCCTGGCTGACAGGCCGGCTTTGTCGAGATGGTCGATAATGCTGTCGAATTCGGGAATTCCGCCCTGCGCCATGCTTTCTGCGCGCAGGCGCAAGCTCGTGTGATGGGCAACCTCTGGCCAGTTCTCGATCATACCGGGCAAGAGATCCGAAGCCAGGAATTCCAACATACTGTCGCCGTCTCCAAGCCCGAGTCCGCCAAAGATCGCAGCCGCCGCGCGGTTCATCGCCCGAATGGTCCACAAGCGGTCCAGGGCGATGCCGGGAAAAGGCATGTGACCAACCAGCATGTGGTCAACCGCTTGACGGATGGGGGCCATCTGGTCGTCGCTCCAATCGCGGTCACTGAACTTGGCGGCAAATCCCGCGGCCACCAGCATTCGGTTGTGGGCGTCGAGCGGCAGGCGCAGCGACTCGGCCAGCCGGTCCACCATCTCGCGGCTGGGTCTGGCGCGTCCGGTTTCCAGAAACGAAAGATGGCGGCTGGAAATCCCCGCTTCCAGCGCCAGGGTCAGCTGACTGTAGCGCCGGGCCGAGCGCCACGTCTTCAAAGCCTGGGGAAAATCACTCATGCCTCGTTCTAGCACGTCGCTCGCGGCAATTCACTTACCTCTCAGGTAATTGTTGCCGTGATCAGACACGCGTTACCATTCCGCAAACCTTGAGCCGCACCGCCAGGAGAACGCAATGACCACACTTAAAACCACATTGATTGCCATGACCGCCATTGTCGCCGTGACCACGACGGCCGCAATGAGCAAAGAAGGCATCGACTTTCTCTCACCTTTTCTGGCCGAGATCATGGCGCTTGGCTGGCAGGGCCAATTCAACCTTGATTTCGCTTGCTACCTTGTCCTGTCGGCGCTTTGGATCGCATGGCGTCATGGGTTTTCCCTGGGTGGTTTCCTGATCGCGGGATTGGCAGCCCTTTTGGGGATCCTCGTCTTCGCGCCATACGTGCTTGTCCAAATTTCGCGCGCCGAAGGCGACCCCCGTCGGCTTTTGATGGGTGTTCATGCCGTGCCGCGCACGGTGTGATCGGGTGCGATTGTCACTTTTGCCGCCTGGCTTCCCGTGGCAACGTAAACCGGTTCGCACCATGGAAAGCCGCCCCGAATGACCCACCCCCTTGTCACGCCCGAGATGATCGAGACCTATCAGCGCGACGGCGTGGTTGTCGTGCGCGGGCTCTGGGCCGATCACGTCGACCAGATCCGCGCCGGCATTGCGGCCAACATGGAACAGCCGGGGCCCTATGCGGCTGAAAACCTGAAAAAGGGCGAGGGCGGCCGGTTCTTTGACGACTATTGCAACTGGCAGCGCATCCCCGAATTCGCCGCGGTCATCCACGACTCTCCCGTGGCCGAAGTCGCCGCCGACCTGATGCAGTCACGCAAGGTGCAGGTGTTTCACGATCACGTATTGGTCAAGGAACCGGGGACGTCCAAACCGACGCCATGGCATCAGGACGGCCCCTATTACTTTGTCGAGGGGCGTCAGACCATTTCCTTCTGGGCGCCGGTCGATCCGGTCACCGATGCCACGCTGCGCTGTGTCGCGGGATCGCATCTCTGGCCGAAGCCGGTCCTGCCGACCCGCTGGCTGTCCGAGGAAAACTTCTACCCCAACGAAGCCGATTACATGCCCGTGCCAGACCCGGATGCCGAAGGCATGGACATCCGCGAATGGGCGCTGGAACCGGGCGACGCCGTGGCGTTTCACTATGGCATCCTGCACGGGGCGCGCGGCAATGAGACCACGTCGCGCCGCCGCGCCTTTTCACTGCGTCTGGTGGGGGACGATGCGCGCTATGTCACCCGCCCGGGCCGCACCTCGCCGCCGTTTCCTGGCCATGGCATGACCGAGGGCCAACACCTGCGCCCTGACTGGTTCCCGCAGGTCTGGCCCAGACCCTGACTTTTTGCTGGTCCGAAATACCCCGGGGGGACAGGGGGGCGAGGACTGGGGGGCTGGCCCCCCAGCCTGTCTGGTCAATGCGCGGGCTTGATGAACGTGCCGTTGCGCAACTCGGCAAAAGCCTGACGCAGCTCTTCCTGCGTGTTCATCACGATCGGCCCGTGCCAGGCCACCGGCTCCTGGATCGGCTGGCCCGAGATCAACAGGAACCGCACCCCGCGCTCGCCTGCCTGCACGGTGACCTCGTCCCCATTGCCGAACCGGATCAGCGTGCGGTCGCCGGACATATCACGGATATTGACCTCTTCGCCCGCAACCTCTTTCTCCAGCAGGATACCTGTCGGTTTCGACGCATCGGCAAAGGCCCCGTCGCCTTCGAACACATAGGCGAACGCCCGGCGGCGTGTGTCGATCGGGAAGGTCTTTTTCACCCCCGCCGGGACCGAAATATCCAGGAACATCGGATCGGCGGCAATACCGTCAACCGGCCCGGTCCTGCCCCAGAACGACCCGATGATGACGCGGACGCGGGTGCCGTCGTCTTCGGTGATCTCGGGAATCTCCTTGGCCTCGACATCCTGATAGCGCGGATCGGTCATCTTCAGATCACGCGGCAGGTTCGCCCAAAGCTGAAAGCCATGGTTCACACCCTTCGGATCGGGCGCGGGCATTTCCTGGTGCAGGATGCCCGACCCGGCCGTCATCCACTGCACGTCGCCCGCACCAAGGTTGCCGGTGTTGCCAAGGCTGTCCTGATGCTCGACCGATCCGGCCAGAACATAGGTGATGGTCTCGATCCCGCGATGCGGGTGCCACGGAAACCCGGCCATGTATTTGCGCGGATCGTCGTTGCGAAAGTGGTCCATCATCAAAAACGGATCCAGCTCGCTCGGGTCCTGGAACCCGAAGGCGCGGTGCAGATGCACGCCGGCCCCTTCCATCGCGGGAATGGCCTTGCGTGTCTCGAGAACGGGTCTGATAGACATATGCGTGTCTCCTTTCGCCCCCCTATCTAGGGCGCGCCGCAGGGTCCGGCAATTGCGCCCGCTGTGAGCCAGCGAACGCGAGTTGTGCGATTTTCGACAAAAATGCCGCTACGTCGCTTCCCAAAACCCCATTCAATGACACAATGTATCCGAAAGCGGCGCAAAGCCGTGCCAAAAGGCCATGATCAGGGGAGGAGACCGGACCATGCTTGGGTCGATGATGAACACGCCGCTCAATATTGCGGACATCCTGAAATTCGCAGCCGAGATCCACCCGTCGGGCGAGATCGTCTCGGTCCGCACTGAAGGCGACATCCAGCGCACCACCTATCGCGAAACGCTGGCCCGCGTGTCGCAGCTGGCGCATGGGCTGAAGGGGCAGGGGGTCAACATTGGCGACCGGATCGCAACGCTGGCCTGGAACGGCTACCGCCATTTCGAACTCTACTACGCCATCTCGGGGATCGGCGCGGTCTGTCACACGATCAACCCGCGCCTGTCGGCCGAGCAGATGACCTATATCGTGACCCATGCCGAGGACACGATGCTGTTCGTCGACACCACCTTCGTGCCCATCGTTGCCGCCCTGCGCGACCATTGGCCCAAGGGGTTGAAAGTGGTGGTGATGACCGACCGCGCCCACATGCCCGAAGGCGACTACCTGTGCTACGAAGACCTGCTGGACGGACATCCCACGACCTTCGACTGGCCGCATCTGGATGAAAACACCGCCTCTGGCCTGTGCTACACCTCGGGCACCACCGGCAATCCCAAGGGCACGCTCTATACGCACCGCTCGACCGTGCTGCACGCGATGATGGAGGCGGTGGGCCTGCCGGATGTGCTGAAGCCGGGGCGCAAGGTGCTGCCGGTTGTGCCGCTGTTTCACGTCAATGCCTGGGGGCTGCCCTATGCCGCCCCCCTGACGGGGGCTTCGCTGATCTTTCCGGGTGGCGCGCTGGATGGTGAAAGCCTGTTCAAGCTGATGGACAGCGAACAGGTCTATTCCGCCTGGGGGGTGCCGACGGTCTGGCTTGGGCTGCAGGGAGAGATTCGCAAACAGGGCCGCATGCCCGCAGGTCTTGGCGACATGGTGGTCGGCGGCTCCGCCGCGCCTGCCTCATTGATCCGCTTCTTCGAAGAGGGTGGGGTCAATGTCTGCCACGCCTGGGGCATGACCGAAATGTCGCCCATCGGCACCACCGGCAACCTGCCCACCCATCTTGGCGATCTGTCCTTGGATGAAAAACTGAAGCTGAAAGCCAAACAGGGGCGCCGCACCTGCCTTGTTGAATTGAAGATCCTCGGAGAGGACGGCCAGCGCCTGCCCCATGACGGCATCTCGGAAGGCGAGTTGTTCGTGCGCGGCCCGGCGATCACCGCCGGGTATTACAAGAACGACGAGGCCAACAAGGACGCCTTCGACGCCGAAGGCTGGTTCGGTACCGGCGATATTGCCAAGATCGACGCCGACGGGTTCCTGTCGATCACCGACCGCGCCAAGGACCTGATCAAGTCGGGGGGAGAATGGATTTCCTCGATCGATCTGGAAAACGTGGTGATGGCGCATCCCAAAGTCGCCAATTGCGCCGTGATCGCGCTGCCGCATCCGAAATGGGATGAGCGCCCCTTCCTTGTGGTGGTGCCGGCGGGGGACGACAGGCCCGAGGTGCCGGAACTGATGGCGCTTCTGTCGGAACATTTCGCCAAGTGGCAATTGCCCGATGACGTGGCCTTTGTCGACGAATTGCCGCTGACGGCGACGGGCAAGGTCTCGAAACTGACGCTGCGCCGGCAGTTTGCCGATCACAAGCTGCCCGATGCGTGATCTGCGCTTCGAGATCAACGGCAACCCGTTCTTTGCCCAATGCGCCGGAGACCCTGACGCGCCGCTGATCCTGTGCCTGCACGGGTTCCCCGAGTATTCCGGCGCCTATCAGGATGTCCTGCCGCTTCTGGCAAAGGACCATTTTGTCGTGGCGCCGGATCAGCGCGGCTATGGCCAAAGCTGGAAACCCCAAGGTGTGGCACCCTACGCCATTCCCAATCTTGCCGCCGATGCCGCGGCGATGATTGACCTCTTTGGCAATGGGCGCGCGGCGGCGGCGGTGGGGCACGACTGGGGGGCGTCGGTGGCTTATTACCTCGCCTTCCGCTACCCGGCGAAACTGGCCAAGCTTGTCATCGTCAATGGCGTGCATCCGGTGCCGTTTCAGGCGGCACTGGCCACGGGCGGCGCGCAATCAGCCGCCTCGCAATATATCCCGTGGCTCCGGCGCGAGGGCAGCGAGGCACGGCTTGCCGCCGACAATTTCGCCGCGCTGACCCGGCTTTTCGCCGAAAACATGGACATGTCGTGGCTGACACCGGACCGCCACGCCGCCTATGCCGCCGCTTGGGGCGGAGAGGACGGGCTGAGGGCGATGGTCAACTGGTATCGCGCCACGCCCCTCAAGGTGGCCAGGCCCGGAGAGCCGATCCCGCCCGAAGACCTGTCGCAGATCGACCCCGCCACCGTGCGCGTGACCATGCCGCACCTCTTGCTCTGGGCCAGGGACGACACCGCACTTCTGCCCGAATCCCGCGCCGGGCTGGATGCGTTCTGTGACGACCTGACCGTCACCGAAATCGACGGTGCCGATCATTGGGTCCTGCACCAGAAACCCGAACAGGTGGCGCGGGGCATCCTGAAATTCCTGGGCTGACCCGGCTTTTTTCTGGTCCCAAATACCCAGATCCCGCCCGGCCCCTCACGCGCCGACGGCAAAAGTGACGCTATGTCATTGCCATCGCCTCTTGCCTCGGGCCGGAACTGCCATAGCCTGCGGCCAAGGGAGAAATACATGTCCAACGACCAACATCTGCCGCCGCAGCTGCGCGGCCTTCGCCTGCCCGTGGTGGGCTCGCCCCTGTTTATCATCTCGGTGCCCGCGCTGGTGATCGCGCAATGCAAGGCGGGCATAGTCGGGTCCTTTCCGGCGCTGAACGCGCGCGAGGGTGCGGATGAACATCCGCTGCTGGATACCTGGCTGACCCAGATCACCGAGGAACTGGACCGCCACAACCAGGAAAACCCCGACAGCCCCGCCGCGCCGTTTGCGGTGAACCAGATTGTGCATCGCTCGAACACCCGGCTGGAACGCGATATCGACATCTGCGTGCGCCACAAGGTTCCGATCTGGATCACCTCGCTTGGTGCGCGGGTCGAGGTGAACGAAGCCGCCCATGCCGCAGGCGGGATCGCGCTACATGACGTCATCAACAACCGCTTTGCGAAGAAAGCCATCGAGAAAGGCGCCGACGGGCTGATCGCGGTGGCAGCGGGGGCCGGGGGCCATGCCGGGCCGCAATCACCCTTTGCCCTTGTACAGGAGATCCGCGAGTGGTTCGACGGGCCGCTTCTTCTGTCCGGGTCGATCGCGACCGGGGATTCGATCCTTGCCGCACAGGCGATGGGCGCCGACCTTGCCTATATCGGCACGCCCTTCATCGCCACGGACGAGGCCAACGCGGTGCAGGGTTACAAGGACATGATTGTCGAAAGCGGGGCTGAGGATATCGTCTATTCCTCGCTCTTTACCGGGGTCTGGGGGAACTACCTGAAAGGGTCGATTGAAAATGCCGGGATGGACCCCGACAACCTGCCCGCAGGTGATCTGAAGACCATGGATTTTGGTGAAAACCGTGACAAGCCAAAGGCATGGAAGACGATCTGGGGCTCGGGGCAGGGGATTGGCGCGGTCAAATCCGTTGGCCCGACCGCCGACCTCGTGGCGCGGCTGCAGGCTGAATACAAGGCCGCTTTCGCCCGGTTGAAGGATCGCGTCGGATGACCACGATCCTGCACCTCATCCGCCACGCACAGGCCAGTTTCGGCGCCGCCGATTACGACAACCTGTCCGAACTGGGCCACCGCCAGTCGGTGGCGCTGGGCAAGGCGCTGTCGCATCAGGGGGTGGACCCCGGCGCGATCTTCATCGGCGCCCAGAAACGCCACCGCCAGACATGGGAAGGCATCGCCGAGGGCGCCGGGCTGTCACGCACGCCCACGGTATTGGAAGGGCTGAACGAATTTGATTTTCACGGGCTTCTTGAGGCGCGCTACAGGACACGCGGCGACCGGCCTTCCGCGCTGAACTCGGACCGCCGCACCCATTTCCGCGCCCTGCGCGACACCGTGCTGGAATGGCAGCGGGGGGAAATCGACGCTCCGCCCGAAAGCTTTGATGACTTCACGGCCCGTGTCCGCGACGCCCGCGACACCATCGCCGCATCCGGCGCGCATGTGGCGTTGGCGGTCTCGTCTGGTGGCGCGATCGGCATGACCGTGGCGGATGTGATGTCGGCCCCCGCCGACCAGATGATCGCGCTGCAGTTGCAGGTCAAGAACTGCGCCGTGGCGCGGTTCCTGTTGACCGCCAATGCCCATTACCTGCACGGTTTCAACGAAACGCCTTTCATCACGGGCGAAAACGAAGACGAGATGCTGACCTATTCCTGATCGACCTGCGCCGGTGTCGGCCATGGATGCCTCCGGCGGGAGTATTTGCGACAAGAAAGAAGCGGCATCCGCCAAGGGGAGGAGATGATGGACGCAAACCAGTTGGACACGGGCGCGGTGGCGGCGTGGATGGCCGAGACACTGCCGGGCTTCGAAGGCCCGCTGACGGCCGAGAAATTCGCCGGTGGTCAATCCAACCCGACCTACCTGCTGAAAACCCCCGCGCGCGACTATGTCCTGCGCCGCAAGCCGCCGGGAACATTGCTGAAATCGGCCCATGCCGTCGACCGTGAGTTCCGCGTGCAATCGGCGCTGGCGGGCACGGATGTGCCGGTTGCCCGGATGTTTGCGCTGTGTGACGACGACAGCGTTATCGGCTCGATGTTTTACATCATGGAGCGGGTCGAGGGGCGCAATTTCGACGATCCGCGCCTTGAGGGGCTGAGCAATCAGGACCGCGGCGCCGTGTTTGATCAGATGAACAAGGTGCTGGCGGCGATCCACTCGGTTGATATCGGGGCTGTGGGTCTTTCGGATTACGGGCCAGAGGGCAACTATTTCGAGCGACAGGTCGGGCGCTGGACCAAGCAATATCGCGCATCCGAGACCGAGGTCGTGCCGGACATGGACGCGTTGATCGACTGGCTGGCCGGCAACATCCCCGCCGATGATGGGCGGCGGACCTTGGTTCACGGCGACTATCGCCTTGATAACATGCTGTTTCACCCGGATCGCATCGAAGTGGCCGCAGTGCTGGACTGGGAGTTGTCGACGATCGGCCACCCCTATGCCGATCTCGCCGGGATGATCATGCAGTGGCAGATGCCGCCGGGCAAGGAAGGGCGCGGGCTGGCCGGTGTGGACCGGGCCGCGTTGGGCATTCCCAGTGACGGCGCGTTTATCGCTGCCTATTGCAAACGCATGGGGATCGAGAAGATCGACAGGTTTGGTTTCTACCTTGCCTTCTGCTTCTTCCGCATGGGGGCGATCCTGCAGGGGGTGAAGAAACGGGCGCTGGACGGCAATGCGTCTGATCCGAAACGCGGGGCAAAGATGGGGGCCTATGTGCCGATGTTTGCCGCCGCCGGTTTGAAGGCATCGAAACATGGATAAACGGTTTGAAAACAAGGTGGTGCTGATTACCGGCGCCGGGTCCGGCTTTGGCCGTATGGCAGCGCAGCGCTTTGCGGATGAGGGGGCGAGGCTGGCCCTGTCGGATGTGAATGCCGAAGGCTTGGCCGAGACGGCGGCATCGTTGAAGTGTGAGGTAATCTCGGATGTTCTGGATGTCACCGACGAGGCGCAGCATATCGCCCATATCGCGCATATCCGTGATGCGTTCGGCACGCTGGACGTGGCGATCAACAATGCCGGGTGGGGGCATGATCTGAAGCCCCTGCACATGGTCTCTGGGGACGAATTCGACCGCTCGATCGCGATCAACGCCAAGGGGGTGTTTCTGGGTATGAAACACCAGTTGCCGATGATGCACGCGGCGGGCGGCGGGGCGATCCTGAATGTCGCATCGGCGGCCGGGCTGGTTGGGGCGGCGATGATCTCGGCCTATGCGGCGGCGAAACATGCGGTGGTCGGTCTGACCCGTGCGGCGGCGGATGAGAACGCCAGAAAGAACATTCGTGTCAATGCTTTGTGCCCCTCTTTCTCATCCACTCCGATGGTGCAGGAAATGGCGTCTCAGATCGAGGCGCGCACCGGTGCGGACCGCGACACCACCTATGCCCAGATTGCCAACCGTATCCCGATGGCGCGTGTCAGCGAGCCGCAGGAAGTGGTGCAGGCGATGCTGTGGATCTGCGCGCCGGAAAACAGTTTCATGACCGGGCAGGCCATTGCCATTGATGGCGGGCTGACCGCGATATGACCCGCGCACCGCTGGACCCCGCGCTGGACGAGGGCAGCTATGCCCTGCAGCGCCACCTTGGGTTTCGCCTGACCCATTGGGACGTCGACTATGCCCGGCTGGAACTGCCGATCGAGCATTACCTGATGAACCGCGCTGGCATTCCGCATGGCGGCATCTATGCCACGATCCTGGACACGGTCATGGGGTATGCCGGGTGCTATACCGGGGATGCGGCACATAAGAAGCTGGCGCTAACCCTTTCCCTGACAACGAATTTCCTGTCCCGCCCCAAGGGGCATCTGCTGATCGCCGAGGGCATGCGGACCGGCGGTGGAAAGTCGTCGTTTTTTGCCGAGGCCACGGTCAGCGACGAAACCGGAGAGGTGATCGCGCGGGGATCGGGCGCGTTCAAATACCGCAAAACGACGCTCTGACCGTTCTCAGGCACGTTTTTGCGGATTTTTCACGATGAAAGAGGCGCTAGTCTCAGGTCGAGATTGGCTGCGAAAACTAGCCTGAAATCGCGAGAATTCTGCCGTTTTGATGCCGTTTCCTGTGAAACCGCACTCTTCATTTTTGAACATTCTGGGTCAGACACATCCAATCTGTCTAGGCAGCAATTTTCATAATACAACATGCCGCCCAAAACCTGCGTTGTCGGAAGTGCGATCAATCTGCATTTTGGGCGTGATGCAACCTTGCCTGTGACCACGTGTTTGGCAGTTGCCTTTCATTCCTCGTTCAATAGATGAGAAAAGTGCCCCAATAGCTTGTGTTTCAATATTTTTCCTGTCGCGGCTGCGGGAAGGGCGTCAACAATGAAAAGATGCTGCGGAATCTTGTAGGCAACCAGCCTTTCGCGCAGCCAGGACATGATGTCCGACGCCTCGACCCCGTCACGGGTCATCAGGAAGGCGATGATTTCCTCGTCGCCGGGCACCGGGCGACCCACCACGGCGGCAACATCGACATCCGGGTGACGGGTTAGCATGGCCTCGATCTCGGGCGGGTAGACGTTGAAGCCCGAGCGCACGATCAACTCTTTCAACCGCCCGACGATATGCAGGTGCCCCTTGTCGTCGATCCGCGCCAGGTCGCCAGAGTGCAGCCAGCCATCCTGCAGCGCGTCGTCGGTGGCCTGTTCGTTACGGTAATAGCCCAGCATCAGGCCGGGGGAGCGGATCAGAAGCTCTCCTATCCCGTCCTCATCAGGATTGCCGATCCTGATGGTGACATCCGGCACCGGGGGGCCACAGCTCATGTCGCCGGTGGGGGCATCGTTGCGGGTGGCGGCGACGGTGGGGCTGCATTCGGTCATGCCGAACCCGTTGTTCAGCGGCAGGCCGAACACGGCCTCGGTGCGGGCCTTCCAGTCGGGGTCAAGCGGCGCGCCGCCGGCCGAGATGTAATGCAGGTTCGGGGCGGATAATGTCCGGCCCTCGCGGGCAAGATAGGCCAGGATATGGGCATACATCTGCGGCACGGCAGGCATCACGCTGGCGCCGTCGGCCAGCGCGTTGACCACGGCTTCAGGCGTAAAACGCGACAGGAAGCGGATGGTCGCGCCGCGCTGCATCGTCGCCAGCATGGTTGAAGAAAAGCCAAAGATATGGGTGCCCGGCAAGACGCCCAGCACGGTGTCGTCCGGCGTCATGCCGCGCAATTCGGCCGAGGCATTGGCGTTCCAGCACAGCGAGGCGTGGCTTAGCATCACGCCCTTGGGCGCGCTGGTGGTGCCGGTGGTATACAAAAGCGCCGCGACCCGGGTTTTCGGGTCATCGCTGACGGGTTCCGGGTTGGTGTCGGCGGTTTCGGTCAGCCAGACCGGGCCACAGGGCAGGTCGGCGGTGTGGGCTGCGCCGAAATGTGTCGCCCGCGCCATCGCCTCGTCCGAGACATGGGCGGTGAACAGCATCACCCGCGCGCCGGAATGGTCGCGGATCGCCTGCAATTCCTCGGGCGTCTGGCGTGCGTTCACGGGCAGGATCCAGGCCGACAGGCGGCTGGCTGCCATCACCGCCACGACGCCCATTGCGCAGTTCTCGGCCACCAGCATGACCCGGTCGCCGGGGCGCACGCCGCGATCCGTCAGGATGTCTGCCAGATCCACCGCGTGTTGGCGCAGGTCGCCATATGTCACCGTGTCGCCATTGAAATCGACAATGGCCTGCGCGTCGCCGGGATGCCCGGCAATCAGATCATGAACCCACATGATGCTCCTCCCTTGGGCGAAGACTGTGCGGGGCAGGATTTTTCTTCAAGTGTTAAGCGAAGTGACGCAGCGGCCCAAGCCGCCGCGCCGTTCTGATTTCTGTCGGGAAAACGGCCCCCTCAGGCCGCCATCGCGCCCCGTCCCTTGGCAAGGGCGGGAACGGATTGAAGAATGAAATCAACGGTTTCGTCGTCCATGAGATAGGACAGGTTCAGCCGCACGAAACCCGGTTTCGACGTGGTGTCGCCGGACAGGATGCCGGCGCGGATTTTGTCGGACAAGCCGTCGTCGATCGCCAGCAGGTGATGCACATATGGCCCGGCGCAGGAACAGCCGCCCCGCGCCTGTATGCCGAAATGGTCGCTGAGGTCGGTGGTGAACTGCACGTGGTCCAGCCGGTTGCCATCCGGTCCGCGCGGCACGAAGGACAGGATCGGCAGACGCTCCGCGCGGTCCGCCGCCAGAAGGCCGATGGCCGGATCATCGCCCCAGGCTGCCATGGCGCGGGCGGTCAGGGCGGCATTGCGCGCGGTGATGAAATCCTGGCCAATCACATCCTTCACGATCAGCGCAAGCGCGGCGCGGATGTCGCCGATCACGTTCGGGGTACCGCCTTCCTCGCGTTGTTCCAGCCGCGAAACATAGTCGTGGCGGTGGGCGTTCACGAAAGCCACGGTGCCACCACCCGGGCGGCTGGGGGTGGTGGCGCTGACGGTGTCCCGGCGTACGATCAGCACGCCGCTTGCGCCAGGGCCGCCGATGAATTTGTGCGGGCTGAGGACGATGGCGTCGATCGCGCCGAATGCCGTCATGGAAACCGGAAGATAGGGACCGCCGCCCGCGTAGTCCCAGACAATCCGCGCGCCTGCGGCCTTGGCCACTTTGGTCACCGCCGCGACGTCGGTGCAGACCCCGGTCACATTGGCGGCGGCGGAAAAGGCGCAGATCACCGGACCGTGGGCCGTGCTGCGGTCCAGTTCGCGTTGCAGGTGGTCAAGGTCGACGCCGCCGCCCCGGGCCTCGGCAATCTCGACCACCTGTGCGCCGCTTTCGCGCCACGGCAGCAGGTTCGAGTGATGTTCGTATGGTCCGTGCAGAACGGTGACGACCTCGCCCCGCGCCACCGCATCCTTGATCGAGAACAGATGCACCAGCTGGTTCAGCCCCGAAGTCGCGCCTGCGCCCGAGAAGATGACGGCATGGGTGTCGGCCTCGGCTCCGCATTTCGCCGCGATTACGGCGCGCGCCGCTTCCCGCATCCGGGTCATGGTCGCGCCGCAGAAGCTCTGTTCGGTGTGGCTGTTGGCATAGAAGGGCAGGACCTGTTCCATCACGAACTCCTCCACCTGCCGCAGCGCCCGGCCAGAGGCGACATAATCCGCATAGACCAGTTTGCGCGGCCCGAACCGGCCATCGAATGTGCGGTCCTTACCGATCTGCCCGGCGGCAATGGCGGCGATGGGATCGGGCTGGTCGCGCAGGGTGGCTTCGAACCGGGCAAGGGCGTCTGTGGTGTGGGGCATCGGGTGGTCCTGTTCTTTTCTGGCAAGGAAAGTAACCACCAAGGGGCGCGGAATCTTCACAATATTTGATTGTAGATTTGCCATTTTTGTGTCAAATGATCTGATATGGCGGAAAAACTTGATGATATTGATCGACGTATCCTCGACGTGCTGCAACGGGATGCCTCTCTGTCGCAGCGCGACATCGCCGACCGGGTGGGCCTGTCGCAGAACGCGCTGTGGCGGCGGCTGAAGCGGCTGGAAGAGACCGGGATCATGTCGGGCGCACGCATGCATCTGGACGCCCGCGCGTTGGGGCTGGACCTGACCGTCTTTGTCATGGTGCGCACGCGCAATCACTCGATGGAGTGGTCCGAAGGGTTTCGCAAACATGTCGCCCGCATCCCGCAGGTGCAGGAGATGCACCGGATCGGCGGCGACTGGGACTATATGCTGAAGGTCGTCACGACCAATATGGCCGGGTATGACGCCGTCTATCGCCGCCTGACCACAGGCTATGAGCTGGACACGGTGACGGGTTTCTTCTCGATGGAAACGATGCTGGAAGACCGTCCGCTGGACCTGCATGCGTGATACCTGGCCCCGGCCCGCCACCTGTCACAAAAATTTCACGGGTTCCGATGCAGTTCAGGCTTGAGGTGACTCAGAAACTTCCATAATTCGTGAACTATGGATAAATCAGACGCCCTTTCCGCCTTTGCCGCCCTGTCGCAACCCACGCGCCTGGACGCGTTCCGCCTGTTGGTGGCCGCCGGGCCGGATGGCATGAGCGCAGGCGAGATCGCGTCGGCGCTGGACACCCGGCAGAACACGCTTTCGGCAAACCTGTCGGTGATGCTGAATGCCGGGCTGGTGAAGAACCGGCGCGAGGGGCGCTCGATCCGCTATTTCGCCGATACCGACGGGCTGCGTGCGCTTCTGGGATTTTTGCTTGAGGATTGCTGCGGCGGCCAGCCGGAACTCTGCCAACCTCTGATCGAAAACATTGCCTGCAAATGCTGATGGGGCACCCGGGGCGGTAACTCGCGTCGATAAAGGATGGGACACAGAATGTCAGATGCATCAACGCGTGCCGAGGCCGGGCTGGGTACATTCGAGCGGCTGTTGTCGTTCTGGGTGGCGCTGGCGATTTTGACCGGGCTGGGGCTGGGCAGCATCTTTCCAGACGTTTTTGCGACAATGGCCAGGTGGGAGGTCGCCTCGGTCAACCTACCGGTCGCGGTGCTGATCTGGGCGATGATCTTTCCGATGATGGTGGGGGTGGATTTTGCCTCGTTGGCCCATATCGGCGAGCGACCAAAGGGGCTTGCCATTACGCTTGTGGTCAACTGGCTGGTCAAGCCCTTCACCATGGCGGCGCTGGGGGTTCTGTTCTTTGAACATGTCTTTGCCCAACTGATCGCGCCGGAGGATGCGCAGGCCTATCTTGCCGGTGTCATCCTTTTGGGTGCAGCGCCCTGCACGGCGATGGTGTTTGTCTGGTCAAACCTGACCCGAGGTGACCCGACCTACACGCTTGTTCAGGTCAGTGTGAACGACGTCATCATGGTGTTCGCCTTTGCACCGATTGTCGCCTTCCTGCTGGGCGTGGCTGATATCGAGGTGCCGTGGGGAACGTTGATCCTGTCGGTGGGGCTGTATGTGCTTCTGCCCCTTGCCGCGGGACTGGTCACGCGCGGACGGTTGGTGAAGCGGGGCGGAGAGGCCGCGGTCAGAGATTTCAAATCAAAGGTGGCCCCGGCATCCGTTGCGGGGCTTCTGATGACGGTGGTTCTGTTGTTTGGCTTTCAGGCTCCGGTGATTTTGGCGCAACCGTTTGTCATCCTGTTGATTTCCGTGCCGCTATTGATCCAGTCCTATGGCATTTTCTTTCTTGCCTATGTCTGGGCGCGGGCTTGGAAAGTTCCGTTCAACGTGGCTGCGCCCTGCGCGATGATCGGGACGTCGAATTTCTTTGAGCTGGCGGTCGCAGTGGCCGTTTCGCTGTTCGGACTGGGATCGGGCGCGGCCCTGGCCACGGTTGTCGGGGTGCTGGTCGAAGTCCCCGTCATGCTGTCTCTTGTTGCGTTCGCCAATCGGACGCGCAGTTGGTTTCCGGGCTAAGCCGATGTTTGGCCCGTCTTTGTGAGGAAAAGAAAATGACACGCATTGCTATTAACGGTCTGGGACGCATGGGAAAACTGGTGTTGCGCCGGTTGATCGACCAGGGCTGCGGCGGAGAGATCGTCCTGCTGAACGACCCCGCCGCCACGCCCGAGGTTCACGCGCATCTTCTGGAATTCGACACCGTCCATGGCCGTTGGGACGCCACCATCAGCCATGGTGTGGACACGATGCTGATCAATGGCAACGAGATGCAGTTCTGCCAAAGCCGGTCGCTTGAGGAACTGCCGCTTGAGGATATGGACATCGACCTTGTGATCGACTGCACCGGTGTCTTCAAATCCGAAGCCAAGCTTGCCCCCTATTTCGCCGCCGGGGTGAAGAAGGTCGTCGTGTCGGCCCCGGTGAAAGAGGCATCCGTCGCCAATATTGTTTATGGCGTGAACCATGACAGCTTCGATCCGGCCATCCACCGGATCGTGACGGCGGCCAGCTGCACCACCAACTGCATCGCGCCGGTGGTCAAGGTGATCCACGAAAGCCTTGGCATCGAACAGGCCAGTTTCACCACGATCCACGACGTCACCAATACACAAGTGATCGTCGACAAGGCGCACAAGGACATGCGGCGGGCACGCTCGGCGCTGAACTCGCTCATTCCGACGACCACCGGGTCGGCCAAGGCGATCATCCAGATCTTCCCCGAGCTTGCGGGCCGGATCGACGGCCACGCGGTTCGGGTGCCGCTTCTGAATGCGTCGCTGACCGATATCGTGTTCGACGTCCGCCGCGACACTGACATCGACGAGGTGAACGCCCTGTTCGAGGCCGCGTCCAAGGGCGGTCTGGCGGGCATTCTTGGCTATGAGACCCGGCCTCTGGTCAGTGCCGATTACACCGATGACGACCGATCGAGCATCGTTGATGGTCCCGCCACGATGGTGGTGAACAAGCGGCAGGTAAAAGTCTTTGCCTGGTATGACAATGAATGGGGCTATGCCTGCCGGTTGGCGGATGTGGCCAATATGGTGATGGCGACGCTGTGATCATGCCCTTGGCCCGGTGGCACACCGGGCCGCGCCCAACCTCCCCCTGGGAGGGCGCATTCGCACCCTTCCGAGGTCGGACGCGCCCCTGAGAGACCGATGAGCAAACCTGAAAACTCCCTTTCCGCCTATATCGCCGTAACCGCCGCCTATTGGGCCTTCATGCTGACCGATGGCGCGCTGCGGATGCTGGTCCTGTTACATTTCCACACGCTGGGCTTCTCAGCCGTGCAGCTGGCCTATCTGTTCCTGCTCTATGAGCTGATGGGCGTTGTTACCAACCTGTCGGCGGGCTGGATCGCGGCGCGGTTCGGGCTGACTTCGACGCTTTATGGCGGGCTTGCGATCCAGATCGTGGCGCTGGTGGCGCTGGCGCAGCTTGATCCGGGCTGGGGGCTGACGGCGTCGGTGGTCTACGTCATGGTGGTGCAGGGGCTTTCGGGGATCGCCAAGGACCTGTCCAAGATGTCGGCGAAATCAGCGGTGAAACTGCTGGCCCCGTCGGAACAGGGCGGGCTGTTCCGCTGGGTGGCGGTGCTGACCGGGTCGAAAAACGCGGTCAAAGGCTGTGGCTTTCTTCTCGGCGCGGTGCTGCTGGCGCTTTTGGGCTTCACGGCGTCGGTCTGGGCCATGGCCGCGGCTCTGGGGCTGATCCTGATCGCGGTCATTGCTTTCATGCCGCCGGGCCTGCCCACGGGCAGGAAATCCGCCAAATTCTCGCAGGTCTTCTCAAAAGACGCCAATATCAACCGTCTCAGCCTTGCGCGGATGTTCCTGTTCGGCGCGCGCGACGTCTGGTTCGTGGTTGGCATCCCGATCTACTTCTATGCCGTTCTGTCCGACGGGTCCGAGGCCGGGAACCGCGCCGCCTTTTTCACCATCGGCAGTTTCATGGCGGTCTGGACCATCCTTTACGGCTTCGTTCAGGGCATCGCGCCGAAACTGCTGCGGGCCACGACCCGCACGACGCCCGAGATCGTCCATGCCGCCGTCCTCTGGGTCGGGCTGCTGACCCTGATCCCGCTTGCGCTGTCGCTGGCGGTTCTGGCCGACCTGCCGCACCTGACCGTTATCCTTGTACTGGGTCTTCTGGTCTTTGGCTTTGTATTTGCGGTAAATTCCTCGGTTCACAGCTACCTGATCCTGGCTTTCACCAGTGACGAGCGGGTGACGATGGATGTGGGTTTCTACTATATGGCCAATGCCGCCGGGCGTCTGATCGGGACGCTGCTGTCGGGGCTGTCCTACCAGATCGGCGGGCTGCCGCTCTGCCTGTTCACGGCAGCGGTGATGGCCGGGGCAAGCTGGCTTGCGGCGCGGCGGCTGAAGGGCTGATCAGACCGGGTCGGCCATCGGGTGTGTCGCGTCATTGACCCATTGGAACGCGTCCGGCAAGCGCAGCCGCTGCATGGTCACGCTTGGCCCTTTTTCGATCGCCGCTGCCGCGTTGCGTGATGCGTCCCGCCCGGTCGTGTCGCCCGCCTTGTCGCAGGCCAACGCGCGCAACAGGTGCAGCCCGCGGTCGCCGGGGTTGAGATAGGCCGCTTCCGTCGCCAGCTGCGCCGCGCGCTCGAAATCACCGGCGCAAAGTTCCAGCCGCGTGGCAAAGGCCAGGCGGAACACCTTGAACGGGTCTTCGGTGGCACTCAGGGTGTAGCCGGCAAGATACTCCCTCGCTTCATCGAACCGCTTTTCGAAAAGCGCAATCGCCGCCTGCAACTCGATCACGCCAAGGAAGCCGGGATTGATCTCAAGCGACCGGGCCACGTCGAACTTGGCCGCGGCCACGTCGCCCAGCATCCGAAACCGGAACCCGCCACGCGCCCAGAACACGTAGTCGCTGTGCGGCATTTCCTCGACCGCGAAGTCGAAGTCCCGCGCCAGCGACGCCTGAAGCGCCGGGTCGGGATCGGCAAATTCGATGGACCAGCGGTTCAGAAGCTGCTGCGCCCGCATCGCCAGCGCCATCGGATCACGCGGCGACAGCGCCACCGCCCGGTCCAGCGCCGCCAGCCCGCGTTTCCAGCTGTCGATATCCTGATTGAAGAACAGCTGCGCCGACCGCGCCCTCAGCTCGCTGACGCTGAGCTGGTCGTCCTTCAGATGCGCCAGCCGGTCGCCGTCATGCCGGATCGTCTGCATGCGGATATCGACCTCGGCGCGGCGCAGGATGTCGTCGGTGAAGGCAAAGACATCCGTCGTGTCGCCTTCGTAGGTGCCGGACCAGATGGTCGACATGTCCTCGCGCAGGATCAGGCTGAGGTTGAAGCGCCCACGGCTGCCCGCCATCCGCAGGCGGCCCCGGACCAGAAACACCGTCGGCGTGCGCGGGTCGGCGGCGGTGTTGACGGTCTTGACCCCGGTCCGTTTCATCGAATGCTGGATCAGCCCGTCATGGATATCCTCGGCCACCGCGCGGGCATCTTCGGTGTCGGGGGCGCAGGTGACGGCGTCAAACCCGATCGAGGGCAGGGCGCCCGCATCCGGCGCGGTGACAAGGTTCGCAGGCCGCCACTGATAAAGCCGCATCGGGGCCGCGATGTTCTTGAGCCGGAACACGCCCGCGTCCGACAGTTCCTTCTGGCGCGCCTCGGACAGCTGGCGGAACAGATCCTCGGACATCATCAGCCCGCCGGGGGGCGCTTCGGTCTCGATCCGCTGGGCGATGTTCACGCCCGCGCCATAGAAATCATCGTCATCCTCGACAATCTCGCCGATGTGACAGCCGATGCGCAGCTTGATCGTGTCGTGATCAACAAGGGCCGACTGGACCTCTTCGGCGCAATTGAGCGCCGCCTCGACGCCGGGAAAACTCAGGATCCACCCGTCGCCCATGCGCTTCAGAACCTCGCCGCCATGGTTGGCGGCAACCGGTTCAAGCCGCTCGCGTTTGAGTTCCTGCACCGATTTCACGGCCAGCGCCTCGTCCCGGCCCATCAGGGCGGAATAGCCGACAAGGTCGGCACACATCAGGATTGTCAGGCGGCGGCGCATCGGGTCATTTCCCCTGTCTTTGGTCCAAGTTAGGTGACCCGGCAGGGTGTGGGAAGGGCATCACGGCAAATTATGCTCAATTCATGCGGCCGGGGCGAGCAAGCTTGCATCAACCCACCTTGACCAAACCCGCGTTTCACAGCATATCGCCATCCATGACAAACCTCGCCCATATCCGCAATTTTTCCATTGTCGCCCATATCGACCACGGGAAATCCACGCTTGCCGACCGCCTGATCCAAGAGACCGGGACGGTGCAGGATCGTGACATGAAGGAACAGCTGCTTGACTCGATGGATATCGAGCGCGAGCGCGGCATCACGATCAAGGCCAACACGGTCCGCATCGACTATAAGGCGGATGATGGCGAAACCTATGTGCTGAACCTGATCGATACCCCCGGCCACGTCGACTTTGCCTATGAGGTCTCGCGGTCCATGCGCGCGGTCGAAGGCTCGCTTCTGGTGGTGGATTCGACCCAAGGGGTCGAGGCGCAGACCCTGGCCAATGTCTATCAGGCCATCGACGCCGATCACGAGATCGTACCGGTCCTGAACAAGATCGACCTGCCCGCATCCGACTGTGACCGCGTGGCGGAACAGATCGAGGACGTGATCGGCATCGATGCCTCGGGCGCGATCCAGGTTTCGTCCAAGACCGGGCAGGGCATCCACGAGACGCTGGAAGCCATCGTTCAGCACCTTCCCGCGCCCAAGGGCGACCGCGACGCGCCGCTGAAGGCGATGCTGGTCGACAGCTGGTATGACGCCTATCTCGGCGTGATCGTCCTTGTCCGCATCATGGACGGCGTCCTGAAAAAGGGCATGCGCGTCAAGTTCATGTCGAACAATACGCTGCACCATGTCGACCGGATCGGCGTGTTTCGCCCGGCGATGCAGGTCATTGACGAGCTTGGGCCGGGCGAGATCGGCTTCCTCACCGCCTCGATCAAGCAGGTGCGCGACACCCGCGTCGGCGACACCATCACCAATGAGCGCAACGGCACCGAGAAACCGCTGCCCGGCTTCAAACCCGCGCAGCCGGTGGTTTTCTGCGGCCTGTTCCCGGTCGACTCGGCCGAATTCGAGGACCTGCGCGACGCCATCGACAAGCTGGCCCTGAACGACGCCTCGTTCAGCTTCGAGATGGAGACCTCGGCCGCGCTGGGCTTTGGTTTCCGCTGCGGGTTCCTTGGTCTCTTGCACCTTGAGGTGATCCGCGACCGGATCGAGCGCGAATATGACATCGAACTGATCACCACCGCGCCCAGCGTGATCTATCACGTCTATATGCGCGACGGCGAGATGATCGAACTGCACAACCCCGCTGACATGCCGGACCTCTCCAAGGTCGACCACATGGAAGAGCCGCGCATCAAGGCGACGATCCTTGTGCCGGATGAATACCTGGGCGACGTGCTGAAACTGTGCCAGGACCGGCGCGGCATCCAGATGGACCTGACCTATGCCGGGTCACGGGCGATGGTTGTCTATGACCTTCCCCTCAACGAAGTTGTGTTCGACTTCTACGATCGCCTGAAATCGGTAACAAAAGGTTACGCCAGCTTCGACTACCAGATGACCGGCTATCGGCAGGACAACCTGGTCAAGATGCAGATCCTCGTGAACGACGAACCCGTCGACGCGCTGTCGGTCATGGTCCACCGCGACCGCGCCGAGATGCGGGGCCGGGCCATGTGCGAGAAGCTGAAAGAACTGATCCCGCGCCACATGTTCAAGATCCCGATCCAGGCGGCCATCGGCGGCAAGGTCATCGCGCGCGAAACCCTGTCGGCGCTCAGGAAGGACGTGACCGCAAAATGCTATGGCGGCGACGCCACCCGGAAACGCAAGCTTCTGGACAAGCAGAAAGCGGGCAAGAAGAAGATGCGCCAGTTCGGGAAGGTGGACATCCCGCAAGAGGCGTTCATTTCCGCGTTGAAGATGGACAGCTAGGGCTGTCCGTTTTCCCCTTTGTGACCCCGAAGATTCGCGTTGCGGCTTCCGCTGCGCGCGCTGGCGTCTTGCCGGATTGATCTCATGCGCCTGCTGAACAAGCGGCCGTTGCGCTGTGACGGAGACCGATATGTCAGCCTCTGTGTCCTGTTTTCGGCAAGAGGTCGTGGGCCTGTGTTCGATTTAAAGTCCCAAAAAGAAACGATTTTCTGGGATATTTGACCCCGGAAACAGAGCGTTTCTATATTACCTACAGTCGTAGTTGTTGCCGTTTTGACACGTTTGACGTGTGCGGTGCTAAAAGATGCCTCTCAGATGCCACTTTCGCGTGCACAATTGGGTCCCGCTACCGGAGGAGTGGAGATGACGTTCCAAGGCACGCGATACTTTTCGAGATCAGGTCGGACACCCGGCGGTCGAATTGTTGCAACGTGCTGCGCAGATCATCTTCGGTCACCCGGACTGGTAACCGCCGGTCCGTCTGACAAAACGGCGCAGACGCGCCACGGCGCCCCCCATTTCTGGGGTGTCCGCAAGGTAGGCTCCTCCATTTTTCAAAAAGTGAAAGGAAGACTTCTATGTGGAAGGCGACTGTAACAAGTATTGCACTGGTGACGTCCTTGGGTCTGGCAGAGCCAGCCATGGCAAACACCCAATTTACAACCCCGATCATCGAGCAGGTCCGTTCTGACGGGTTCGTGGTTGCCAGCATGAAAAAGCACTGGAATGGACAGTATACGATCTATTCCTACAACACCGATTATTTGCGAGCGACGGTTGTTGACGGGAAAACCGGGGCGATCCTCAAGGACGAGTTGACGCGGCGCAATCAGGAAGCTGATCTTTCGTTTGCAAGTGCCAGCGGCGTTACACCCAGCGATCCCAGTGGCGGCGGGACGGGCGGCACTGGTACCGGGACTGGCGGTACTGGCACAGGATCGGGCGGCACCGGAAGCGGTGGCACAGGATCGGGCGGCACTGGAAGTGGTGGCACAGGATCGGGCGGCACTGGAAGTGGTGGCACAGGAAGCGGTGGCTCTGGCGGCAGCGGTGGCTCTGGAAGTGGCGGCGGCTCTGGCGGCAGCGGTGGCTCAGGAAGTGGCGGCGGCTCTGGCGGCAGCGGTGGCTCAGGAAGTGGCGGCGGTGTTGACGTTGCGGGCAATGTTGATGCCAGCGCTGGCGGGAGCGGCGGCTCTGGAAGTGGCGGCGGTGTTGACGTTGGGGCCAGTGTTGATGGTGGCGTTGACGGCGGTGGCGTTGAAGCCGACGTTGGTGTGAACGCCGACGTTGGTGTGACCGTCGACTGACGCATTGCTTTTCAAGCGAAACACGACAGCCCGGCCCAACCGCCGGGCTGTTTTCTTTGAGCGGGCCAAGCAAAGTCGCCCCCTGCGGTCGTCGTTAATCCGCGACAGCTCGCGGTTTGCCCGCAGTTATTGACGGCAATCGCGCATCCGCAGCACAGCGCCAACCCCTTCCACCATCACGACAATTCAAACTTATCCACAGGAAATCCCCATTTAGTTCCAATAACTTACCCCCAAGAAATTTCACAAAACCGTCATTTTTTCCTTGCCCGACTCACCCCGGATCAGCCAGCCTGAGATCAACGCAAGGGGTCGCAAGACCCGGAGCGGGACGCGGAAGGTCTCTCGGGGCTTGAGCGGGGACGGGATAGGTTACACCGAACCGGCCTTGCATTGACGGCACCGGGACACTGGCCGAAACGCCGCTTCCTTTCGGGGGAGTTGCGGGAAGGCAGTGGAAAAGCCACCGCGTGGGCCGATGGGTGAGGCTGCGTTCGCGCAATGTCATGTGTCGGCTGGGGGGGACGGATCGTTGGTACGCCAAATGTATCCGAAGCCCGCTGCAAGGGTTCATTGAACCTGAGCAAACCGAATGGACCTGTCCTCGGGCGGGGAAATTCATCGAAGGCGTCAGGGATGTGGACCTGTTCCACGCTGCAAAGACCGCGTCTGAGCACCTGGCGCCTTCACCTATTTTGGGGGACGCATACAGGCAGTTTTTGCTCACGGAACAGTCGCACGGGCCATTCGGATTCGGACCCCGGTCTGGATCACGAACCACCGAAACGAGACGGGCCCCGGAGGTGCAACACCTCCAAGGCCCGTGCGTCAGTTCTGCATACCGCGTCTATGCACCTGTGACGCCATCCCTAGCGGTGTGCATCCGCAAAATCAACAAGATATTGACGTTCGTGCCACGGGTCGGTCCGGGGCGTGTCAGAATTGCTTCTGCACCTTGGTCGCCGTGTCCGAGATGATGTCCCCGGCCTTGCCCACATCCTTGCCGACACCCTTTGCCGTCTCGCAGGCGGTCAGCGCCAGAAACGCCGTCAGAAGTACCAGAATTCGCGTCATGTGTCGCGTGCCTCCTCGATTGCGTTCTTGTCCTAATCCTCGTTGGTTTCCCGCGCAAGTCCCCGGACATGAATGCGCCGCCAATCCAGATGCATTCCAGATGCGGCGGCCGGGGGCTGGCGGGTTGACGTGGATCATGGTTCGGGGTCGCAACCGCGCTAGTGTGCCGCCTGTCGTCAACACCCGGGGGCCGCCATGTTCCGGCTTGCATCCATTCTGCATCTTTTCATCGGATCGACCCTGTCGGGCGTCGGAATCATCCTGGCCCTGACCACCGGGATGACCACGGTGACCGCGATTCTGGGATTTGCGCTGATTGGCTTTCTGGCCGCCTTTCCCGTGGCTTACCTGATCGCAAAGAAGATCTACGAAGACGGCTAGGCAGCGTCGATCCGGTGCAGCCAGTGACGGACCGAGGCGATGAACTCCGCCGGTTTCTCGGCGTGCAGCCAATGGCCGGCGCCATTGATCCGGGCAAAGCGCGCCTTTGGAAACAGGGTCTTGATGGCCGGGCGGTGGGCGTCGGTCACATAGTCCGATTGCGCGCCCGACAGGAACAGGGTGGGGCCGTCGAACTGTCCATCCAGATCGGGGAAGCCAAGGATGCCCGGCATGTCACGTTCCAGCACATCCAGGTTCAGCCGCCAGCGCTTTTGTTTCAGGTCCAGCGATTGCGTGAAAAAGGACCGCAGCGTCGGGTCCTCGACCCCGGCACGCTCAAGCATGGCCAACGCATCCGAGCGCTTTTCGACCCTGTTCAGATCAACCGCGCGCATGGCGTCGATGAACTGCACCTGGCTGTGGGAATAGGCCACGGGCGCGATATCGGCAACAATCAGCGAGCGCAGCAATTCGGGATGTTCAATCGCCGTCACCATCGATGCCTTGCCCCCCATGGAATGGCCCAGAAGGTCGACGGGCGCGCCAAAATGGGTGATGACTTCGGCAATGTCTGCCGCCATGTCCGCGTAGGACTGGCTGTCCTCGCGCGGGCTGTCGCCATGGTTGCGATGGTCCAGCGCCACCACGCGGCGGTCCTCGGACAGGCGTTTGGCAACGACCCCCCAATTGCGGGCCGAGCCGTAAAGCCCGTGCGCGATCAAGAGGGTGGGTTTGTCGGTCTCGATACCGGTTTCGATGAGGTTCAGCATGGAATGTCCATAACCCGGTTGCCGCCCCGCGACCAGTCCCGCTAGAGTGGTCAATGCCAAGACGGAGCGCCTTATGTTGACCCCCGACGATCTGGACCGCAAGGAACAGGCCCTGTGCCAATTGGCGCAGGAGAAATTCGGCGTCAGCGCGCAATCGGCCGAGGGCGCGATGCGCAAGATCGGTCGCCGGGTGCCCAAAAGATTGCAAGAACAGGCGCGGGTGTTCACCGATGCCCTGGCCCGCGCGCAGCATCCCAAGCTTCGGATGATGACGGATCAGGGCGCGGTCGAGGCCGCGTATAGGGACGTGATGGCCCATCTGAAAAAGATCGACCCGAAGGACCGCCGCAACGGGCTGATCCTGTCGACCGCGGCGATGGTGGTGTTCAACCTGATTGCGGTGGCGACACTGCTGGTGATCGTGCTGGTACAGCGCGGGTTTCTGTAAGCGGTTTTGATGACAGCGCATCGCGGAACACCACGGTCACGGTGACGAAGCTGACATAAAGCAACAGGTACCAGCTGCCCATCTTGGCCAGCGACACCCATTCGCCCGGTGTCTGTCCCGTGTAGAGCCAGATGCGGGTTGCGGTGCCGACATTCTCGGCCAGCCACAGAAAGACGCTGGACAGGAAGGCGGCCAGCGGCAGCGGCATCCAGTAATCCCGCACCCCGACGTGAAACCAGATGCGGGTGCGCCAGAACAGGACCACCGTGGCGACGAACAGGATGTTGCGGATGTCGGGCAGGAAATGGTGGGCAAAGAAATTGACATAGATCGCGGTGGCCAGAAGAACCGTCGCCCAGAACGGCGGATAGGGCGCAAACCGCATGTCAAACGACCGGATCACCCGCGCCATATAGCTGCCGACCGAGGCATACATGAACCCCGAAAACAGCGGCACATCCCACAGCTTCAGAACGCCCGCGCCGGGATAGGCCCAGCTTCCGGCATGGACCTTGAAGATTTCCATCGCCGTGCCAGTGAGGTGAAACAGCAGGATGACCCGCGCCTCGCGCATCGATTCCATCCCCGTTGCAAGGAACAGAACCTGAAGCCCCAGCGCATAAAGAAACAGCGCGTCATAGCGCGCCAGCGCCCAGCCCTCCTGCCAGATCCGGTCGGTGACGATCATCGCGATCAAGAGAAGCCCGCCAAACAGCGCCGCCCAGCCCTGTTTGAGGAAAAACATCACCAGTTCGGCGATGGCGAAAGGAAGCCGGGCGCGCATCCAGTCGCCAAGGGCGCGTTCAATGCGGCGGGTGTTTGAGGTCTGCTCGTTCATCCGAACAACAAGACACCAAATCCAAAAGAAATCTAGCACTTCACTGGTTCCAAATACCCAAATCAGGCTCACGAAGTGAGCCATGCCCAACCCGTCAGGGGCGGGAGAACTCCCGCGCAAAGAAAAACCGCCGCCCGGGATGGGGCGGCGGTCTGATTTCAGCGTGCGACGTGGATCAGAGGTTGGGGTAAAGCGGGAAGCGCGCGCAAAGTTCCGCGACTTCTGCCTTTACCTTCTCTTCGACCGCACCGTTGTTGTCTTCGCCATTCGCGGCCAGCCCGTCGACAACCTCGACGATCCAGTCGGCGATCTGGCGGAACTCGACCTCGGTAAAGCCGCGGGTGGTGCCGGCGGGGGTGCCAAGGCGGATGCCCGAGGTGACCATCGGTTTTTCCGGGTCAAACGGGATGCCGTTCTTGTTGCAGGTGATGTGGGCACGGCCCAGGGCCTTTTCGGTGGCGTTGCCTTTCACGCCTTTGGGGCGCAGGTCGACCAGCATCACATGGGTGTCGGTGCCGCCGGTGACGATATCCAGGCCACCTTTCATCAGCTGATCCGCCAGCGCCACGGCGTTCTTGCGCACCTGCTGCTGATAGAGTTTGAACTCGGGGCGCAGCGCCTCGCCAAAAGCAACCGCCTTGGCCGCGATCACATGCATCAGCGGACCGCCCTGAAGACCCGGGAAGATGGCCGAGTTCACTTTCTTGGCGATCGCCTCGTCATTGGTCAGGATCATGCCGCCGCGCGGACCGCGCAGGGTTTTGTGTGTCGTGGTGGTGGCGACATCGGCATAAGGGAAGGGCGAGGGATGTTCGCCCGCTGCCACGAGACCGGCAAAATGCGCCATGTCGACCATCAGATAGGCACCAACCGAGTCGGCGATTTCGCGGAACTTGGCAAAGTCGATCTGGCGCGGGATGGCCGAGCCGCCTGCGATGATCAGCTTGGGCTGATGTTCCTTGGCCAGCGCCGCGACCTCGTCATAGTCGATGCGGCTGTCCTGCTTGCGCACGCCATATTGCACCGCGTTGAACCACTTGCCCGACTGGTTCGGGGCGGCGCCGTGGGTCAGGTGACCACCCGAGGCCAGGTTCATGCCCAGGATCGTGTCGCCGGGCTGGATCAGCGCCATGAACGCGCCCTGGTTCGCCTGGCTGCCCGAGTTCGGCTGAACATTGGCAAACTCGCAACCGAACAATTCCTTGGCGCGGTCGATGGCCAGTTGCTCGGCCACGTCGACATACTGGCACCCGCCATAATAGCGCCGACCCGGATAGCCTTCGGCATATTTGTTGGTCATCACCGAGCCCTGCGCCTCCATCACGGCGGCCGAGACGATGTTCTCGCTGGCGATCAGTTCGATCTCGTCGCGCTGGCGGCCCAGCTCATCGGTGATCGAGCCGAACAGCTCGGGATCACGGGAGGCAAGGCTTTCGGTGAAGAAACCGGGGTCACGGGGGGCTGCGGTCATGGGTTCGCGCTCCTGAACAGGATTGAGGTTGGCGGCTTGGTAAAGGAAAGGATCGTCCAAGAAAAGTGCCGAAAGCGACGCAAGCACCGATCAGTGCGTCAGGGGTGGCGCATGTGGTGAACTTGTGCTTCGATCGGAAACAAGAACCGCAGATAAGGACCCCGCCCGTCACGCCGGGGCCGGGGCAGGGACATGACGCAGAAAATCGCCTTTCTCGCCAGCGAGACGCCGGTCGCCCAGACCGCCCGCGCCGCCCTGATCGGGCGCTATGGCAATTGCACGCCGGAACAGGCGGACGTGATCGTGGCCCTTGGCGGTGACGGGTTCATGTTGCAGACCCTGCACGGCACCCAGGCGCTGGACACGCCGGTTTACGGCATGAACCGGGGCACGGTCGGCTTCCTGATGAACGAGTTCAGCGAAAGCGACCTGCCCGACCGCCTGATCGCCGCCGAGGAAGAGGTCATCAACCCGCTTTCAATGCGCGCCACCTGTGTTGACGGCACCGAACACGAGGCTTTGGCGATCAACGAGGTCTCGGTCCTGCGGGCGGGGCCGCAGGCGGCGAAGCTGCGGATCACCATCGACGGGCGGCTGCGGATGGAGGAGCTGGTCTGTGACGGCGCGCTGATCTCGACGCCCGCAGGGTCCACCGCCTACAACTATTCCGCCCACGGGCCGATCCTGCCGATCGGGTCGGATGTGCTGGCCCTGACCGCGATCGCACCGTTCCGCCCGCGCCGCTGGCGCGGGGCGCTGGTGCCGAAATCGGCAAATGTGGTTTTCGAGATCCGCAATCCCGCCAAACGCCCGGTCATGGCCGAGGCCGACAGCCGGTCGGTGCGCGACGTGGTCCGGGTCGAAATCCGGTCCGAGATGAGCGTCGCCCACCGCATCCTGTTCGACCCCGGTCACGGGCTGGAAGAACGGCTGATCCGCGAACAGTTCGTCTGAGCCGCACTTCCCGGGCGGGCCTAGCTGGAAAAGCGGGCACGCACCTGTGCGATATCCAGTTGATGTTCGGTCAGGCCCTCAGGCTCCCATTCGCTGCGCTCCGCTTCGAAAAAATCGCCGCCATAGACATGCAGCGCCGCCGTCAGCCGCGGAATCGGATTGGTGACGGAATGAATGATATCGGGCCCCATCGGGCAGACATCGCCGGTCGTCAGGGCGCGGGCGCCGGCGGCTTCGATCAGCCCATCGGGGTGGTCCTTGATCCGGCGCCAGAAGATATTGTCCTCGCGGCCTCCGTAGATTCCGATCACGGCCCACATTTCATGGTTGTGGGGCGGGATCGTCGTCGAGGGTTTCCACGCGAGGTTCAGGATTGTCAGATCGGACGACTGATAGAGCGGCGTGATCCCCGGCTCGGTCGGTTCGCCCAATGCGCTGAGAATGCCCGACGGATCGGCCATCTCGCGCCGCACCAGCTCTGCAACGGTCTTGTGGCTCGGGTCCTTGTCGACAGCGGAACGGCAATCGGCGATGAACGTGTCGAGATCAAACATGTCGTTTCCCCCCTGCGCCATGATAACACAAATTGGCCCAAAATGCCCCCGGCAGGCTTGCCCCGCTCTTGATGCCTTCGCGCGGGGGCGGTTGCCGCATCGTCAGAACAACAGGGTCAGCCCCCGGCGTTTGCTGCGAAACCCCAGGGAAATGCCGTTGTCAGGTATCGCTCAGCAGGCTGCGCGCCACGTCCTCGCGGATTTCGCCTCGTGAGATCATGGCCTGTGCCACGCGGTCGATCTGGTCTCCGGTGGCGCCTGCGGTGATCGCGACGTTGCGCGCATGCAGCCCCATGTGACCGCGCTGGATGCCTTCTGTTGCCAGCGCACGCAAGGCCGAGAAGTTCTGTATCAGCCCGACGGCGGCAATCACGCGGCCCAGACGGTCGCCATTGGGCGATCCCATGATCTTTAGCGCCGCCTGCGCTGTGGGGTGGGCGCGGGTGGCGCCACCGACGATGCCGACGGGCATGGGCAGTTCGATCTCTCCCATCAGGTCGCCATTTCCAAGCTTATGATAGCGGGTCAGCGGGCCATAGCCATCCTTTGCGGCAAAGGCATGGGCGCCTGCTTCAAGCGCGCGGGTGTCATTGCCCGTGGCCAGCGCCACGGCCGAGGCGCCGTTCATGATACCCTTGTTATGGGTCGCGGCGCGGTAGGGGTCGGCATGTGCGAAAGCCCAGGCCGAGACGATGCCATCCACCGTGTCGTTGCCGATGACCGCCGCGGGCCACACGGCGCGGGCACGCACAAGGCGGCGGTCGGCGAGGTTTGAAAGGATACGCAGCCCCACCGTGCCGCCGGTCAGCTGCGCCAGCATGGGCGCGACTTTCTCGGCCATAGTGTTGACCGCATTGGCCCCCATCGCGTCGCGCACATCGACAATCAGGTGGACCACGAGGAACGGCCCCGCGACACGTGGTTCGATCTCGACACAGCCACCGCCCAACCGGACCAGCATCGGGTCGCATGCGTTGCAGGCGGCGATGATCTGTTCCTGCGCGGCGTTCAGCGCCGCAATGCCTGCCGCCATGTCCGGCACGTCGCACAGCTGCACCTGCGCGATCATCCGGGGCGGGTCGGCCTCGGTTGTGACGCCGCCCGCATCGCGGCAGGCCCGCGCGCCGTTACAGACCGCCGCCACGACCGAAGCCTCTTCGGTGGCCATCGGCACCAGCACGTCCGTCCCGTCAACGGTCAGGTTGGTGGCCACGCCCAGCGGGATCGACATCACGCCGATCACGTTTTCGCTGAGGTGGTCGGCCAGGTCGCCGTCACACGCGGCGCTTGCGGTCAGGTGGTCAATGTCGGCCTGGGGCAGGCCGGTGGCTTCGGCGACACGGTCCAGCCGTGCAGTGCGGGGCAGGTTGTGGAAACCCGGCAGTCTCGAATTGGTCATGTCAGTCCTTCGCGCGTCAATCCAGCGTGAACAGTTCATGCCGTTCCGCGACGCCGCGCAAGCGGTAAGTGCCCAGCGACACCAGTTCCGAACGCGCCTGAAGGTGCGGACGCGCAACGCGGGCCGAGATCACGATCGGCTGATCGACATGGGCGCACATGCCACAGAGCCGCGAGGTGGTGTTCACCGCCGGGCCAATCACGGTGAAATCAAGCCGGTTGCGCCCGCCGATATTGCCATAGGCGACGTCACCGGCATGCAGCGCCATGGTACAGCCCGTCACGGGCAGCTGTTCGGCGGCGCGGCGGGTGTTGGTTTCGGCCATGCCGTCGCGGATTGCCAGAACGGTGTCCAGCGCATCGCGGCCCGCCTCAAGTTCTGTATTGTCGGCAAAGACCGCCAACAGACCGTCGCCGATGAATTTCAGCACATTGCCGCCGCGCGCCTCGATCAGATCGACCACCATGCCGTAATAGTCGTTCAGCATGTCGATCAGCGCGTCGCCCTCAAGCGTTTCCGACAACCGGGTGAAGCCCGAGAGGTCAAACATCATGATGACCGCGCCGATCCGTTCCGTGGTGCCGCGCAGGATTTCGCCGCGCATCACCCGGCGGCTGGCGTCATTGCCCAGATAGGCGCTGAGCAGGTCGCGGGCCATGCGGTAATTGGCGTTGGATTTCAGCGCCAGCCCCAGAACTGGCAGGATGGCGCGCAGGTCGGCGATGTCATCCTCCGCGAACCCGCCGGCGCGGTCCGTGGTCCATGACGCCAGAAGCCCCATGGCGCTGGCGACCGGGTCGGCCTCTTGTCCCGGCGCGTTGCGGGTCTGGTCGACAAAGCGCAGTTGCTGGGCAAAATACTCGGTTGCGCCCTGTGCCAGCATCTCGTCGAACATCGGGAATTCGAAGGGTTGCAGGTCGGGCGCGATGGGGCGGCGCAACTCTTGCTCGTCGCCCTCGACCAGAACCTTGAGCGGGCTGGCATCCCAGCCCGTCTGGATACTGGGGTCGCGGATGTATTCCTCGTTCTGGACGCCTTCGATGCGTTTCCAGCGATAGGCCACGCCGCCGATGGTCGGGTGCTGGGCGCGCATCGACAGGTTGCAGCGCAGGATCGGCAGGCCGGCGGCCAGAAGCCGCTCGCAAAACGGTTCGATCAACGTGTCAAACGGGGTGCCGATCACGCCATGATGGGTGATCCAGTCACAGATTCCGGCGATCCGGTCGCTGCGGCGGGGCGGCGTCACACCGCCCCCGCCAGAGATGTATCAGGCTTTTGCATAGCCAATGGTTTGCAGCGCTTCCTTGATCTCGTCAAGGATTGCCGGGTCGTCGATCGTTGCCGGCATCTTGTAGGGCGTGCCATCGGCGATGTTGACCATGGTGCCGCGCAGGATCTTGCCCGAACGGGTCTTGGGCAACCGGTCCACCACCACGGCCAGCTTGAAGGCGGCGACGGGGCCGATCTTTTCGCGCACCAGTTTCACCACTTCCTTGACCACATCGTCATGCGCCTTGTCCGCCCCGGCATTGAGGCACAGGAAGCCAACCGGCATCTGGCCTTTCAGCTGGTCGGTCACGCCGATCACGGCGCATTCGGCAACATCGGGATGACCGGCCAGCACCTCTTCCATCGCGCCCGTGGACAGGCGGTGGCCCGCGACGTTGATGACGTCATCGGTGCGCGCCATGATGTAGACATAGCCGTCCTCGTCCATCATGCCCGCGTCGCCGGTTTCGTAATATCCGGGGAAGGTGGTCAGGTAGGATTTCTTGAACCGGTCCTCGGCGTTCCACAGGGTCGGCAGGGTGCCCGGCGGCAGGGGCAGCTTGATCGCAATCGCGCCCAGCGTGCCGGGTTCGACCGGGTGGCCTGCATCATCCAGAATGGTCACGTCATAGCCCGGCATCGGCACGGTGGGCGAACCCAGCTTGGTTGGCAGTTCCTCGATGCCCAGGGGGTTGGCGGCAATGGCCCAGCCGGTCTCGGTCTGCCACCAGTGATCGACCACCGGAACACCCAGCTGGTCCTGCGCCCAGACGATGGTGTCGGGATCGGCGCGTTCACCGGCCAGATAGACTTGCTTCAGGCAGGACAGGTCGTATTTCCTGACGAACTCGCCCTTGGGGTCTTCGCGTTTCACTGCACGGAAAGCGGTGGGGGCGGTGAAGAACGACTTCACTTTATGTTCCGAAATCACCCGCCAGAAAGTGCCCGCATCCGGCGTGCCGACGGGTTTGCCCTCGAAGACGATGGTGGTGTTGCCGTGAATGAGCGGCCCGTAGCAGATGTAGGAATGACCAACGACCCAGCCCACGTCCGACGCGGCCCAGAACACGTCGCCCGGTTCGACGTTATAGAGGTTCTTCATCGTCCAGTTCAGTGCCACCAACTGCCCGGCGGTGTGACGGATCACGCCCTTGGGCTGGCCCGTGGTGCCCGAGGTGTAGAGGATATAGGCCGGGTGGTTGCCCTCGACAGGCACACATTCGGCGGGTTCGACCCCGTATTGGAACCCGTGCCAGTTCACGTCACGACCGGGCACCAGTTCGGCCACCTCCTGTTCGCGCTGGAAGATCACGCAGAAATCGGGCTTGTGGGTGGCAAGGTCGATGGCCCCGTCCAGAAGCGGCTTGTAATGGACCACGCGACCGGGCTCCAACCCGCAGGAGGCCGCAATGATCGCCTTGGGCTTGGCGTCGTCGATCCGCACCGCCAGTTCGTTGGCGGCAAACCCGCCAAACACCACCGAATGCACCGCACCCAGACGGGCGCAGGCCAGCATCGCCTCAAGCGCCTCGGGGATCATCGGCATGTAGATGATGACCCGGTCGCCCTTTTCCACGCCTTTGGCCCGCAGCGCCCCGGCCAGCGTCGCGACGCGGTTGCGCAGCTCGACAAAAGAGATTTCGCGCTTGGTGTGGGTGATGGGAGAGTCATAGATGATGGCGGTCTGCTCACCACGGCCCGCTTCCACATGGCGGTCCACGGCATTCCAGCAGGTGTTGACCTTGGCATCGGCAAACCACTCGAAAAGGTTGTCGCCCTTGTCGAACAACGCTTTCGACGGGGCCTGGTCCCAGTCAATCGCCTGGGCCGCGTCCATCCAAAAGCCTTCGGGGTCTTTCTTCCAGCCTTCGTAAATGTCTTTGTAAGCCATCGTAATCTCCTCCGGGGGTATGCAAATTTGTTACGAGAGCGATGGGCCAACCGGCAAGCGTCATGGTGCCGCCTGTGGCAGAATATCGCGAAAAATTTGCAGAGGTGTGTGGTTTTGAGTTGCAAAGTTTTGCAAATCAAGTGGTCAAATATAGGTTGGCTGCGAAAATCTGATGGGTTTGCAAAGTTGCGAAGTTTTTTACTGCAAAGCGATCTGATCTGTAAAGAATCGGGACAAACGGGGGAGCTGGTTGTAAATTCACGCCTTGGCCCGGTGGCATGAAAAAGGCCGCCGAAACCATGTCCGGCGGCCCTTTGGCGTCTGCCATGAATTGGATCAGCCGTAGTGATCCACCGGCGTGCCGGCAATCGCGGCGACGTTCAAAAGCCCCCGCGCCGTGATCGAGGGGCTGACGATATGGGCCTTGTTGCCCATCCCCATCAGGATCGGTCCCACTTCCAGCCCGCCCGAGCGCATCTTCAGGATGTTGCGCACCCCGGATGCCGCGTCCGCATGGGCAAAGATCAGGCAGTTGGCTTCCCCTTTCAGGCGCGAATTGGGGAAGATGCGGGCGCAGAGATCGGCATCCAGCGCTGTATCGACGTTCATCTCGCCCTCATAGGTAAAGTCACAGCCCTTCCGGTCCAGAAGCGCGATCGCCTCGCGCAGTCGTTTGCCGGACCCTTCGCGGTGGTTGCCGAATTGCGACTGCGAACACAGCGCGATTTTCGGCTCAAGACCAAAGCGCCGGATATGCCGCGCCGCGCCTATCGTGATGCGGGCGATGTCTTCGGGGTTGGGCAGTTCCAGAACCTGCGTATCGGCAATGAACAGCGGTCCGTCCTCAAGGATCATGAGGGACAGCGCACCATGCGGCGACAGCCCGTCCCGGCCCAGAACCTGCGTGACATAGTTCAGATGCCAGCGGTATTCGCCAAACGTGCCGCAGATCATCGAATCCGCGTCGCCGCGCTGAACCGCCACCGCGCCGATGGCGGTGGTGTTGGTGCGCATCACCGCGCGGGCGATGTCGGGGGTGACGCCGTCACGCTCCATCAACTCGTGATACGAGGTCCAGTAATCGCGATAGCGCGAGTCGTTTTCGGGGTTCACGATCTCGAAGTCCCGGCCCGGGCGCACCGACAACCCGTGACGTTCGCAACGTGCCTCGATCACCTCGGGGCGGCCGATCAGGATCGGGGTTTCGGTGGTTTCCTCAAGCACCGCCTGCGCCGCACGCAGGACGCGTTCGTCCTCGCCTTCGGCAAAGACGATCCGCCGCGCGGATTTGCGCGCCGCTTCGAAAAGGGGGCGCATCAGCAGCGCGGATTTGAACACCGACTGGTTCAGCTTCTGCTTATAGGCGGTCAGGTCGTCGATGGGCCGCGTGGCGACGCCGCTCTCCATCGCCGCCCTTGCCACAGATGCCGACACCACCCCGACAAGGCGCGGGTCAAAGGGTTTCGGAATCAGGTAATCGCGCCCGAAGGTCAGTTGTTCGCCCTTGTAGGCGGCAGCGGCCTCGGCCGAGGTGGTGGCGCGGGCCAGTTCCGCGATCCCGGCGACGCAGGCGATGGCCATGTCGTCATTGATCTCGGTCGCGCCCACGTCCAGTGCGCCGCGGAAGATGAAGGGGAAGCACAGGACGTTGTTCACCTGGTTCGGAAAATCGCTGCGACCCGTGGCGATGATCGCGTCCGGCTTCACCGCGCGCACCTCGTCGGGCATGATTTCAGGCGTCGGGTTGGCCAGCGCAAAGACAATCGGTTTGTCGGTCATCTTGGCGGCCATCTCGGGTTTCAGCACACCGGGCCCGGACAGGCCAAGGAACATGTCCGCCCCGTCGATGACCTGATCCAGCGTGCGCAGGTCCGAGTCTTGCGCATATTCGGCCTTTTGCGGGTTCATGTCCTCGGTCCGGCCCTTGTAAACCAGCCCGTGAATGTCGCACAGCCAGACGTTTTCGCGTTTCACGCCCAGTTTCAGCAGCATGTTCAGGCAGGCAATCCCCGCCGCGCCGCCCCCGGTCGAGACGATCTTGATGTCCTCGAATTTCTTGCCCGCGACGTTCAGCGCATTGGTTGCCGCCGCCCCGACGACAATCGCCGTGCCGTGCTGGTCGTCGTGGAAGACGGGGATGTTCATGCGTTCGCGGCACAGTTTTTCGACAATGAAACAATCGGGTGCCTTGATGTCTTCCAGGTTGATCGCGCCGAAAGTGGGGCCAAGGGCGCAGACGATATCGGCCAGTTTCTCGGGGTCTTTTTCATCCACCTCGATATCGAAACAGTCGATATTGGCGAATTTCTTGAACAGGACCGCCTTGCCTTCCATGACCGGTTTCGACGCCAGCGCACCGATATTGCCAAGTCCCAGCACCGCGGTGCCATTCGAGACAACCGCCACAAGGTTGCCCCGCGCGGTATAGCGGGCGGCGTTGGCGGGGTCGTCCTTGATCTCAAGGCAGGCCTCGGCCACGCCGGGCGAATAGGCGCGGGACAGGTCGCGGCCATTGGCAAGGGGCTTGGTTGCGCGGATCTCAAGCTTACCGGGCTTGGGATGTTCGTGATAGAACAGCGCCGCCTGGCGCAGGGTTTCATTGCTGTTATCGGACATGTGCGGCCTCGGGTTTCAGATTTAGTTTAGCCTTAAACTATCAGGTGACGCAGGGAAAGGCGCGAGTTTGACGCGCCCTGAAAGCGGCGGCGAACCCCACTTGCAAAAACAAATTCATGGTCGCAGTCTTGTCCTTCTGGACAAGGGAGTAAAGCGGATGGAGACCCGGGCCGAAATTCGGTTGCCGACGCAGGAGCTGCGCGACGATATTCCGTTTTTTACCAATCGGTTGAAAATGCGGATGGACATGATCTATCCCGCCGATGATCCCACGGTGGCGGTGTTTTCCGGCCACGGGCTGCGAATCCGTATCGAGAAGGGCGCCCCCGAAACGCCGGGGACAATCCGCATTCTGACTGAAGATCCTGATGGTTTTGCCGAAGGCGCGCGTAAACTGGTCGCGCCCAACGGCACTAGGGTCGAGATTGACGAGGTCAACCCGCCCCTGGTCCTGCCACCAACCCAGCATTCCTTCGTGGTGCGGCGACTGGCGGATCAGGCGCCCTGGGTCATTGGCCGGGCCGGGATGCACTATCGCGACCTCGTGCCGGACCGGTTGGGCGGGGCGATGATCGCCAGCCATATCCGCATCCCCGACGGCGGCCCGGTGCCGGACATGGTGCATTACCACAAGGTCGGCTTCCAGCTGATCTTCTGCGTGCATGGCTGGGTCGATGTGCTTTACGAGGATCAGGGCGGGATGCGGCGGCTGAATGCCGGGGATTGCTTCATCCAGCCGCCCGAAATCCGCCACCGCGTCTGCGAGGCGTCGGACGATTTGCAAGTGATCGAGATCGGCGTCCCGGCCGACCACGTGACCGAGATCGACCACGACATGACCCTGCCAACCCCGCACAACCGCCCCGACCGGGAATGGGGCGGGCAGCGGTTTGTGCACAATCTGGCCGATGGCGCGGCGTGGTCGGACCATGCCCTTGCCGGGTTCATTGCCCGCGACACCACCATTGCGGCCAACACGAAGGATGTGGCCGGGGTGAAGGTGCTGAAACGCGGGGCAGGGGACACGGGCTGGGCGTGGCATGACGCCGACATCCATTTCACCTTCGTCATGTCCGGCACGATGACGTTGCACGGCGATGGCCGCGACCCGTTCCCGCTTGAACCGGGCGACGCCTTTGTCATCCCGCCGGGCATGAAAACCCGCTACGCTGATCCCAGCGATGATATCGAACTTCTGGAAGTGACCCTGCCGGGCCGCTTCACCACCCATCAAGGAGACGCCCCGTGACATCTGAGAGAACCATGGAAAAAACCGCCCGCGACGTGCGCGACATGGCCTATGCGCCTTATTCCAACTTCAAGGTAGGTGCGGCGATCCGGGGTGAAAGCGGCACGATCTATGGCGGTTGCAACGTTGAAAACATCGCCTATCCCGAGGGCACCTGCGCCGAGGCCGGGGCCATCGCCGCCATGGTCGCGGCAGGGGAAACCCGGCTGACCGAGGTCTATGTCGTCGCCGACAGCCCCGTGCCCGTCACCCCCTGCGGCGGCTGCCGTCAGAAACTGTCCGAGTTCGGCACCGGCGACGTCATGGTGACACTCGCCAATCTCGACGGGGCGGTGGAAAAGATGACGCTGGCCCAGCTTCTGCCCGGCGCCTTTGGCGATCACCACATGGAGAAAACCTGACATGGATGCCCGCGCCATCATCGCCAAGCTGCGCCTTGGGGACGTGCCAACGCAGGACGAATTACGCTGGTTCGCCGCCGGGCTTGCCGACCGCTCGGTCAGTGACGCGCAGGCCGGGGCGTTCGCGATGGGCGTCTGTCTGCGCGGCCTTGGCGAAGAGGGACGGGTCGCGCTGACGCTGGCGATGCGGGATTCCGGCGATCGGCTGTCGTGGGACCTGCCCGGCCCGGCGCTGGACAAGCATTCGACCGGCGGTATCGGCGATTGTGTCAGCCTGATCCTTGCCCCGATCCTTGCCGCGTGTGGGGCCTATGTGCCGATGATCTCTGGCCGGGGGCTGGGACATACCGGGGGGACGCTTGACAAGATGGAAGCGATCCCCGGCCTGCACACCGATGTGACCGAGGATCAGTTCCGCGCCGTGGTGCGGGACGCGGGGGCGGCGATTGTCTCGGCCAGCGCGGAAATCGCGCCCGCGGACAAGCGGCTTTACGCGATCCGCGACGTGACCGGGACGGTGGAAAGCCTTGATCTGATCACCGCCTCGATCCTGTCGAAAAAGCTGGCGGCGGGGCTGGATGGGCTGGTTCTGGATGTCAAATGCGGGTCGGGCGCGTTCATGAAATCCGCCGATGACGCGCGGCAACTGGCAGGTGCGCTGGTGTCGACCGCGAACATGGCGGGCTGCCCGACCAGCGCGGTGATCTCGGACATGAACCAGCCGCTTGCGCCGTCGTTGGGCAATGCGCTGGAAGTGGCCGAGGTGATGCGGGTTCTCTGTGACGGAGAACGCGGGCGGCTGGCGGAATTGTCGGTGGCGCTGTCGGCGGTGCTGCTGGTCAATGCGGGGCTGGCGGATGATCTGGAGAACGCGGTCAAACGGGCGGAACAGGCGCTGGCGGATGGCGCGGCAGCCGAACGGTTTGGCCGCATGGTCGCCGCGATGGGTGGTCCGGTCGCCTTTACCGACAACTGGCGCCGCTTCCTGCCCGAAGCCCCGGTGATCCGCGAGGTGCCCGCCCCAACAAGCGGTATCGTTGCGGCCATTGATGGCGAGGCGCTGGGCCTTGCGGTGGTGGCGCTGGGCGGCGGGCGGCAGGTGGAAAGCGACGTGGTTGACCCTGCCGTCGGCTTTTCCGAAGTGGTCACCCTTGGCGCGCGGGTCAGCAAAGGCCAGCCGCTGTTGCGTATCCATGCCGCCCGCGAAGAAGCGGCCCGCGCCGCCGCGGATGCCGTCGCGCAAGCCATTGACATCGGCGGTGCCGCGCCCGATATCCCGCCGCTTATTCACGAAAGGATTGGCTGATGCCACGTGCTTTTCTGGTGGTGATGGATTCGGTGGGCTGTGGCGGCGCGCCGGACGCCGACCGCTTCTTCAACGGCGAAGTGCCCGATACCGGGGCGAACACGCTGGCCCATATCGCGCAGGCCTGTGCTGCCGGAAACGCCGAAGAGGGGCGCAGCGGCCCCCTGCGCCTGCCCAACATGGACGCGATGGGGCTGGGCGCGGCGGTGCGCGCGGCCTCTGGCGACGTAACGCCGGGGCTCGAGGCCGACCCGACCGGTTTCTGGGCCGCCGCGACCGAACATTCGATGGGCAAGGACACGCCGTCGGGCCATTGGGAACTGGCCGGGCTGCCGGTGCCGTGGGACTGGACCTATTTCCCGAAAACCACCCCGTCCTTCCCCGACGACCTGACGCGGGCGGCGGCGCAGGCTGCCGGGACCGACGGTATCCTTGGCAATTGCCATGCCAGCGGCACGCTTATTATCGAGGATCTTGGTGCAGAGCATATGAAGACGGGCAAGCCGATCTGCTACACGTCCGTCGACAGCGTCTTCCAGATTGCCGCCCACGAAGAAACTTTCGGTCTGGAGCGTCTTTACGCCATGTGCCGCGAACTGGCCCCGATGTTGCACGCGATGAAGGTGGGGCGCGTCATCGCCCGCCCCTTTGTCGGTGACGCCGAGACCGGGTTCACCCGCACCACCAACCGCAAGGATTTCGCCATCACCCCGCCGGGGCCAGTGCTGACCAACTGGGTGCAGGATGCAGGGGGAAAGGTGCATGGGATTGGCAAGATCGGCGACATCTTCTCGATGGTGGGGATCGACGATTGCGTGAAAGGCTCGGATGCCGACCTGATGGTGGCACTGGGGGATCGCATCGACACTGCCGCGGATGGCAGCCTGACCTTCGCCAATTTTGTCGAGTTCGACAGCATCTATGGCCACCGCCGTGACGTCTCGGGCTATGCAAGCGCGCTGGAATGGTTCGATGCCGAGATTGGCAAATTGCTGCCGCGCCTGCGCGACGGCGACCTGTTGCTGATCACCGCCGACCACGGCAATGACCCGACCTGGACCGGATCTGACCACACCCGCGAGCGGGTGCCGGTGATCTGCGCGGGCGTTGGCACGGGCACTGCTGGTACCATTGATTTCGTTGATGTCGCGGCCTCGGTCGCGACCCATCTGGGACTTGCCGAGACCGGCAAGGGAAGGAGTTTCCTGTGAGCGTCGCCGACCTGCCCAAGATCGAATTGCATTTGCACCACGAAGGCGCGGCCCCGCCTGCCTTCATCCGCCAGCTGGCGCATGAGAAGAAACACGACCTCAGCGGTATTTTCGACCGGGACGGGGGCTATGACTACCGCGACTTCCCGCATTTTCTGGCCACATACGAAGCCGCCTGCGAGGTGCTGACCGGGCCAGAGGAATTCCGCCGCCTGACGCTGGCCATTCTCGAAGAAAGCGCCGCCAATGGCGTGATATATGCCGAAAGCTTCCTCAGCCCGGATTTCTGCGGCGGCGGGGATGTGGCGGCGTGGAAGGACTACCTCGCCGCGATTCAGGACGGCGCGGACGAGGCCGAGAAACGCTTTGGCATCACCCTGCGCGGCATCGTGACCTGCGTGCGCCATTTCGGGCCGGACAAGGCCAAGGCCAGCGCCCGCTGCGCGGCGGAAACGGCGGGGGACTGGATCACCGGCTTCGGCATGGGCGGGAACGAGGCGCAGTATAGCCAAGGCGACTTCGCCTGGGCCTTCGACTGCGCCCGCGAAGCCGGTCTGCGCCTGACCACACATGCTGGCGAGTTTGGAGGACCGGATTCGGTCCGCGACGCCATCCGCGACCTTGGCGTCGAACGCATCGGACATGGCGTGCGCGCGATCGAGGACCGCGACCTGGTCGCGGAACTTGCCGACCGCGCGATCACGCTCGAGGTCTGCCCCGGCTCGAACGTGCGTCTGGGGCTGTTCCCGACGCTTGCCGATCACCCGATCCAGAAACTGCGCGACATGGGCGTGCGCGTCACCGTCTCGACCGACGACCCGCCGTTCTTTCACACCACGATGCGCAAGGAATACGAGGGGCTGGAACAGGCTTTCGGCTGGACCACCGAGGATTTCCGCGCCATCACTGACACCGCACTTGATGCCGCATTCTGCGACGCCGAAACCCGCGCGCGCATCGCCAAACGACTGGAGGACACATGGACAACCACCTGACAATCGTCGATCACCCGCTGGTGCAGCACAAGCTGACGCTGATGCGCGAAAAGGACACCTCGACCGCCGTCTTCCGTCAGCTTCTGCGCGAGATCAGCCAGTTTCTGGCCTATGAGGTGACGCGCGAACTGCCGATGACGAACAAGGTCATCGACACGCCGCTGATGGAAATGGATGCGCCGGTTCTGGCCGGGCGCAAGCTGGCGCTGGTGTCGATCCTGCGGGCGGGGAACGGGCTTCTGGATGGCATGCTGGAATTGATCCCCTCGGCGCGGGTCGGGTTTGTCGGGCTTTACCGGGACGAGGAAACCCTGCAGCCGGTGCAGTATTACTTCAAGGTGCCGACCGAGCTGAACAAACGGCTGGTGATCGCGGTGGACCCGATGCTGGCGACCGGAAACTCCTCGGCGGCGGCGATTGACCTGCTGAAAAAGGCCGGTGCGACCAACATCCGGTTCCTGTGCCTTCTGGCCGCGCCAGAAGGGGTCGCGCGGATGAAAGAGGCGCACCCGGATGTGCCGATCGTGACGGCGGCGCTGGACGAGCGGCTGAACGAGAAAGGATATATCGTTCCGGGGCTTGGCGATGCCGGGGATCGCATGTTCGGAACTAAATAGACGCTGGGCCTGCAATATGAGCGGTTTACTCATCTAGAGTTTTGCGCTTAGATTGCCCCCATATCTTGTGGGGGCAAGAATGAAACTGAAGAGAGCAGTTGCGATCGCCACGATCGCAGGATCCTTGGGTTTGGCCGTCGCGACGCACGCTCAGACCCTGCATACAGCGAGCGAGCCGGCGGAGTTTCCGCCGTCTTCCTATAAAGGTTTGCAATACGTAGACAGCAAGGGTTGCGTCTATGTGCGGGCAGGTGTTGACGGCAACGTCATGTGGGTGCCGCGGGTGACGCGGGACCGCAAGGTCGTGTGCGGTTTCAAACCGACATTTGCCGAAGCCCAGCCACGCGAAACCGTTGGTGAAGCGCCGAAATCGGTGATGATTACCAATGACGCGGCTCCGGCCCCCGCTGAGAAACCTTCTGCCCAGAAACCGGCCGCGAAATCCGCGCCGGCGCCGAAGACGACCACCAAGACCACCGCCGCTGCGCCAAAGCCCCAGCCACAGCCCGCGCCCAAGGCCGCTGCTGCCCCTGCCGCCGCTGCTGCTCCGGCCACCACGACCAAGACCCAGCCGCAACAGCCCGCCGCAACGCCCCCCGCAGCCCCCTCGGGTCCGTCGTCGATCTGCAAGGATGGCATGACGACCTACAAGGGCATGAAAGTGCGCTGCGGACCGCAATCCGAGCTGCCCTATTCCGAAGGCGATGCCTCGCAATACATGGACACGCCCCCGTCCGTGGTTGCCAGCGGGTCGGTTGCACCGGGAACGGTGGTGCGCCGTGGCGAGGTGGGGCCGGATGTGCGTGTCGTACCGCGACGCGCCTATGAAACCCACGCCTATGGCGAAGTGCTACCACCGGTGCCAAAAGGGTTCCGCCGGGTGTTTGACGATGGGCGTCTGAACCCCCGACGGGCCGAGATGACCATGGCCGGGATCGCTCAGACCGACCAGATCTGGGAGCGTCGCGTGCCGCGTGTCATGCGTGATCGCCGCACAGGAGAGATTGTCACCCCGACCCGCAATGAACAGATGCCCGCCACCTATGCGACCCGCGTGGTGAACGGTCCCAAGACCTATGAGACCCCGGAGATCGTATCGCGGACGACGGCGGGGGCCACCGTGATCTCGACCCGGTCGGAACCGGCTCAGAAATCCATGCGGCTGTCGGGCACGACCTATGTGCAGGTCGCCCGGATGCGTGCGCCTGACGCGGCGCAATCGGCGGCCCAGAGCGTTCGGCGGCTTGGACTGCCGGTGCGGATCGGTAAATATCAGCGGAAGGGCACCGAGGTCCGGCTGGTGCTGGCGGGTCCGTTTGCCAGCGACGCAGCCGCGCAGAAAGCCCTGTCCAGACTGCAGGCGCGGGGCTTTTCCGGGGCGATGATCCGCAAGTGATCGGTTTCAGCCGTGCGGCCCGCCTCAGCCGCCGCAAATCCCCTGAAGCGCGACCCAGTCGCCGTCTGACATGACCGGCTCAAGCTCGGTCAGAACGGCCCCAAGTTCCACAAGATCAAGCGTGGTTTCACCGGTTGGATCCAGCGCCAGCGCATAGGCGCGGGGGCTGACCTGCTGCGCTTCGAACGCGCCCAGCAGGGCATCGGTGTCCATTTGGGGCGAGGGGCGCAGCGACAGGGTTTCGGCATGTGCCCGCAGGGTTTCCTCGGGCAGGAAGCCGGTGGTCAGCAGGCGCACGCTGGCCATGACGCCGCCATCTTCCAGAAGCGTGCGCAGGGGGTCCACGGTCGCGCCGCGCAGGGCCTCGGCGATGATGAAGCCTGCTGTTGCATCGGGTTCGTCGAAATTCTCGACGACCGACCGGTTCAAGAGCATCGTTCCGCCGGGGAGCAACACCGCATCCCGGATGCCCCCCGGCACCACGACCAGCGTTTCGACTTTCAACCGCTCGGCCAGACGGCGCAACGCAGGTGCGCCAAGGACGTCGTCGCAGGGTGCCCCGGTCAGGCGAGTCATCTCGGCAATCAGACGGTCGCCGATCTCGTGGCGCTTGGCCTCGTGAACGACGCGCAGCGTGTGCGATTGCAGCGCACCGGGCAGCCAGAACACTCCCAGCGCTGCCACCGACAGGACCGAGGCCGCCAGGGTGAGGAACCGCAGGCGCCCGGGCTTGGCCCGACCCCGCGCAATCGCGTTGCGCAGGGTTTCGATGGCCTCGATCATCTCGACCTCGTCGCCGCCGATCTCAAGCGTTTCTCCGGGGTCGCCATCGGGGAAATAAACCGCGGGCACCGCGCCGGGATTGGCCCGTTCGATGGCCGGAAGCGACCAGTGCCCCAGCACCCGGTCCTGAAGGTCGGTGATCGTCAGCGACGCATCCCCGATCGACACTATCACGTCGCGCCGCTGCGCTTCGGGCGAGGCCCGCCACAGGCCGGCGGCCTCTAGACGCTGGTATTTGTGCAATGCCGTCATGGGTGCGGGCCTGCTCTGCCTCGTTTGGCGCAGGTTAGCACGTGGGCGGCGGGATCATCAACGCCGTCTGGTTCACAGATCTTTGGCGGTCTTGCGCAGCTCGAATTTCTGGATCTTGCCGGTTGAGGTCTTGGGCAATTCGCAGAACACCACCTTTTTCGGCGTCTTGAACCCGGCCAGCGTTTCGCGGGCAAAGGCGATCAGATCGGCTTCGGCGACGCTCTCACCGGGTTTCAGTTCGACAAAGGCACAGGGCACCTCGCCCCATTTCTCGTCGGGCTTGGCAACCACGGCCACAAGGTTCACGGCGGGGTGGTTCATCAACACGCCCTCGACCTCGACGGAACTGATGTTCTCGCCGCCCGAGATGATGATGTCCTTGGCGCGGTCGGCGATCTGGACATAGCCGTCGGGGTGCTGGACCGCGATATCGCCCGAGTGGAAATAGCCGCCCTTGAACGCCTCTTCCGTGGCTTCGGGGTTCTTGAAATAGCCCTTCATGACGCCGTTGCCGCGCATCACGATCTCGCCCTGTTCGCGCCCGTCCATCGGGATCTGCTGCATGTCTGCGTCGACCACGGTGATATGTTCCATGAACGGCATCGCCACCCCCTGACGCGCCTTGATCGCGGCGCGGGCCGGGCCTTCGAGGTGATCGAGATGCGGCCCCCATGTGCATTCGGTGGCGGGGCCATAGACCTCGGTCAGCCCATAGACCTGCGTGACGTTGAAGCCCATCGGCTCGATCTTGGCCAGGGTCGCGGGGGCAGGGGGCGCGCCTGCGGTGAACACTTCGACCACGTGGTCAAAGGAGCGGCGGTCGCTTTCGGGGGCATTGACCAGCATGTTCAGCACAATGGGCGCACCGCCGAAATGGGTGACGCCCTCATCGGCGATGGCATTGAAGATATTAGGTGCGGTGATGTCACGGCAACAGACGATGGTGCCGCCGACCATGGGCATCATCCAGGTGTGGCACCAGCCGTTGCAGTGAAACAGCGGCACGATGGTCAGATAGATCGGGCGCAGCGTCATGCCCCAGCTGATCACCTGACCCATCGCGTTCAGATAGGCCCCGCGATGGTGATAGACCACGCCCTTGGGCCGCCCGGTGGTGCCCGAGGTATAGTTCAGCGCGATGCTTTCCCATTCGTCCTCTGGCATGATCCAGTGAAAGTCATGGGCTGCATTGGCCAGGATCTGTTCATAGGTGGCATGCCGCCCGGTGGCCGGGAACCCGGCCTGTTCGTCGGCCACCTCGACGATCAGCGGCGCAGGGCCATCCATGGCGGCAATTGCGGCCTCGGCCTGGGGCAGGAACTCGGTATCGACCAGCACGACCTTGGCAGCACCATGGTCGAAGATATAGGCCACGGTGCCGACATCCAGCCGGGTGTTGATCGCGTTCAGAACCCCGCCGCAGGCAGGCACGCCGAAATGCGCCTCGGCATGGGCGGGGATATTGGGCAGGATTGTCGCCACAACGTCGCCGGGTTTCACCCCCATGCCTTTCAGCGCCGCCGCAAGGCGGGTGCAGCGGTCATAATAGGCGGCATAGGTCTTGCGGTGGCTGCCATAGACCACCGCCAGTTCCCCGGCAAAAACATGAGACGCGCGCTTCAACCCCGACAGGGGGGTCAACGGCACATAATTGGCCGCGCATTTGTCCAACCCGGTTTCATCCTGCATCCAGCCCATGATGTCCTCCCTCGACCGCGTCTGTGCCGCGCAACGCTACTCCATCTCCGGGGGGATTGGGGAGTCCGTAAGATCACGGGTGAGAGTCGCTGTTGCGTTGGCTGAGGGGAACGCAGCCGATGTCAAACGGGGGATCCGCCCGCGCAACATCGTGGCCAAGACAAGGCGAAACCAGCCGCATCGCCCGGTGAGTGGCGCGCTTTTCGTTCACGGGGCCGGAAGCGACTTTTGTCAGCTCGGAAAGTTGGTGGGGGTGCCGTAATCATCTGAAATAAAACGGTAAAACTGGGATGTCAAAGCCTGCCGCCCGCCTGTGTCGCACGCTGCCAAGGCACTGCATTTGCAGCTTGAACAAAACACGGGCCGTCACACACACCGTTTCCGCTCCGGCGACATTGCCGCAAAACAACCCCAATCGCGCTGCAACGAGTCCTTAAAACTTGGGTCAAATACTCGCCATGAGGGAACAACCGTTCCGTTGTGATGGATTCGCACCATGTTTGGATGGACGTCAAAAAAAGGATTTGGGGGAAAGTCGCGGCGACCGGTCGAAGCAACACCCATGGCGCGGCTTCAGGGCGCGGGATGCGGGCTTGTCGAAGGGACGCTTGTGGCCACCGATCACGGCTGGGTGCCGATTGAAACGGTTGAGGCCGGCGAACGGATCCTGACCTTCGACGGCGGCATGCAGCAATGCGTCGCCATGATCCGCGATCAGATCTGGTCGGGGCCGTCCTGCCCTGACGAGCTTTGGCCGCTGCGGGTGAAACGGGACACGATCGGAAACCGCCATGACATGCTGGTGATGCCGGCACAGGGCGTGCTGATCGAAAGCGACACAGTCACGGACGCCTTCGGCGATCCCTTCGCGGTGATCCCCGGCGCGGCGCTCGAGGTGCTTCAGGGTGTCACGCGGCAAGAGCCGCGGGCCTCGGTCGAACTGTTCATGCCGGTCTTTGGCGAGGATCAGATGGTCTTTGCCGACAATGGCGCGCTGCTGTTCTGCCAGACCCACTGGGGCCTTGCCGCCGGAATCCTGCCGCGCTACGGCGTGGCCGGGAACTACAACATGCTGCCCCTGGACCTGGCCAAACGGGTGTTGGCAAAGGGTGATTTCGGCGAAATCCTGGATTACTCGGTCGCAGTGTTCTGACAACGGGTGCCGGTGGCGGCTGCCCATCCGGTCCAACAGACCTTTGCATTGCGGTCCATAACCCGGCCCTGGAAAGAGCTTGGTCTGCGCCCCGTTTGATCTATGTCTCGAAAACCGGGGTGCCATCTGCTTCATACCCCACGACGCCCGGCTCCCACCACCAGACCGGGTTTGCGACGAAACTGGCCCGCGCGTCGAGACGGTCAAGCAAGGCCCGGATCTTCGGAACGCGGTCCAGTTCCAGCGCGATACCCAGCGGCCTTGCCTGGACGAAACGCACATGCGCGGCAAAGAAGATATCCTGCGCCGACACGGTTCCCGGCTGGAAACCGGTTTCGGCGTCGTCCAACCGGGCTTCGAGCCAGTCCAGAATATGCATCATCTTCAAGGCCGACCTTTGCAGATGGCGGTTGTCCGCGACTGTGACCCCTGTCCATGTCATCTGTGAAATGGTTGTCGCGGCGGTTCCGAGGGTCTGAATCGTGGAAAAGACCAGTTTGTCCTGCCATTCCATGCCGGGCCGGAACATGTGATCCGACAGGGGCAGGGCACTCTCCGGGCGGTGCGGATAGGTTGCCATGAGATACTCGGCAATCGTTCCGCTTTCCCAAAGCACAAGCGCGTTGTCCCGGAATGTGGGCACCTGAAGGGTGGGCGTTTCCGTCGCGCCGGGGGCGGCATTTTCTTCGCGCCGCTCATAGTCAAGTCCCAGTTCGTCAAGGACAATGCGCACGGCGCGGGCAAAAGGCGAGCCCGGTGTAAAAAGCAAGCTACGCATGATGCCTCCGCTTTTCGATGGCGCGAAACTATCATCTGGCACCGGCATTTGTCAGCCTCCGAGACGCAATGCTGCACCGAGCGGCTGGCGACGCGACAACTGCGACCACAGAACAAAAAGGCCCGCGCCAGAGCGCGGGCCTTGCTGTCAATTTCGAGGGGCCGGATCAGGCGGCTTCGGCTTCCTGACCGAAGCGGCCATAGAAGGTCTGACCCTTTTCCGCCATCTCACGCAGGAGCGGCGGGCAGGTGAAGCGGTCGCCGAATTTCTCGGTCAGCTCGTCACATTTCTCGGCTGCCCAGGCCGCGCCGACGATGTCCAGCCACGAGAACGGGCCACCCGACCAAGGCATGAAGCCCCAGCCCAGGATCGCGCCGACGTCGCCTTCGCGGATGTCTTCCAGCACACCGGCCTCAAGCGCGCGGACCGCTTCCAGAACCTGTGCAAAGATCAGGCGGTGCTGAACCTCGATCACGTCCGGTTGCTCGTCCAGCAGCGGGAACTTGTCATTGAACCCGGCCCAATAGCCCAGACGCTTGCCGTTCTCGTCATAGTCGAAGAACCCGGCCTTGGCCTTGCGCCCAAGGCGGCCCTCGTCGACCATCCAGAAGGTCACGTCATCGGCAATCGACTTCGGATAGGCATTGCCCATCGCCGCCATGGTCGCCTTGGCGATCTTGGCACCCAGATCAAGTGAGGTCTCGTCGACCAGCTGGATCGGACCAACCGGGAAGCCCAGAAGCTGGGCGGCATGGTCCAGAAGCGGACGTGCCACGCCTTCGCCCGCCATCATCACGCCCTCGTTGATGTAGGGGATGATGCAGCGGTTGGCATAGAAGAACCGCTCGTCATTGACGACGATCGGGGTCTTGCGGATCTGGCGCACGTAATCCAGCGACTTGGCCACGGCGCGGTCTCCGGTTTCCTTGCCCTTGATGATCTCGACCAGCGCCATCTTTTCGACGGGCGAGAAGAAGTGGATGCCGATGAACTGCTCGGGCCGCACGGATGCCTTGGCCAGATCGGTGATCGGCAGGGTCGAGGTGTTGGAGGCAAAGATCGCATCCTCGGGGATGATCGCTTCGACCTTCTTGGTCATCTCGGCCTTGACGGCTGGATCCTCGAACACCGCCTCGATGATCAGGTCGACGCCCTGCAGCTTGTCCAGATCCGGGGTCGCGGTGATACGGGCCAGCATCGCCTCTTTCTTCTCGGCAGTGACCTTGCCGCGCTTCATGCCCTTGTCGAGGTAGCTTTCGGTATAGGCCTTGCCACGGTCGGCGGCTTCCTGGCTCTGGTCGATCAGCACGACTTCCATGCCGGCCTGCGCCGAGACAAGCGCGATACCCGCACCCATCATGCCCGCGCCCAGAACGCCGATCTTCTTGACCGACTGGTCTTCGATCCCCTTGGGACGCACAGCACCTTTTTCCAAGGCACCCTTGTTGATGAACAGCGAGCGGATCATCGCCGAGGACGACGGGTTCATCAGCACGTTGGTGAACCAGCGCGCCTCGATCTTCAGCGCGGTGTCAAACGGCACCTGCGCACCTTCATAGACGGCCGACAACAACGCCTTGGCCGCCGGGTAGACGCCCCAGGTGTTGCCATGAACCATGGCCGATGCGCCGACGAAGTTCATGAAGCCAGCGGGGTGATAGGGGGTGCCGCCGGGCATCTTGTAGCCCTTCTGGTCCCAGGGTTTCACCAGGTCCGCATCAGTGGCGTTCAGCACCCATTCCTTGGCGGCGGCGACCGGATCATCGACAACCTCGTCAACAATCCCGGCCTTCTGCGCCTGTTGCGGGTTCGACAGCTTGCCCTGCAGCAGGAACGGTGCCGCAGCAACCGCGCCCATCTTGCGCACGAAACGGGTGGTGCCGCCCGCGCCGGGGAAGATGCCAACCATGATCTCGGGCAGGCCGATCTTGGCCTTGGGGTTGTTGGCCACAAAGATGCGGTGGCAGGCCAGCGGGATTTCCAGACCAATGCCAAGGCCGGTGCCCGGCATCGCGCACGCCACCGGCTTGCCGCCCTTGTTGGTCTTGGGGTCCATGCCCAGGCGCTCGATCTTGCGCAGGATGCGGTGGCCTTCCATGGTGAAGTTGAACAGCGCCTCGGCGGGGTTGTCGCCCGCTTCCTCGCGGATCGACGCCAGAACATTCAGGTCCATGCCTGCCGCGAAATCCGGCTTGCCCGAGGTGATCACGGCACCCTTGATGTCGTCATTGGCCAGGATCTCGTCGAGGAAACCCTCGACCGTGGCAAAGGCGTCGCGGCTCAGCACGTTCATGCTTTTGCCGGGCACGTCCCAGGTGATGATGGCGACGCCGTCGGCGTCCACGTTCATGGTGAAGTCAGTCATGTTCTTCTGTCTCCCTAAAGGGGTGGAATTCTGTCAGGTCTGTGATGAGGTGGCAGGGTCGGATTCTTTCCAGAAGCCCGCCACGATCGGGTTGACGATCGCGGCAAAGCGAAATCCGTCGGCGGTGACGCGCAGCACAAGGGTCTGGCGGTGCGGCTCGGCGGGATGGGCATCCAGCGTGATGCGGTGAACATCCACCGTCGCCACGACCAGACCCGGCGCGGGGCTGACCACCGCCAGAACCTCTTGATACCAGATCGGGCCGGCCGAGCCGTCCGACAGCACGTTGAGGCTCTCTAGGTGGCGGTGCAGATCGGCCGGGGCGTCAAGCATCTTGGTGTGGTCGGCATAGATCAGCGAAACCGGGAAGTCGTAAAACGTCTCCATCTGCGCGAAGTCGCCCCGCGCCCCGGTCCGCCGCGCAGTATCGAGAAAGGCCCGAACCCGCGCGACGATTTCACCTTTTATGCCGGTCACATCCGCCATGACTTTGCCCTTGATCCTGTCCCCGATCCCCGTCCTCAGACGCGCTCGATGATGGTGGCTGCGCCCATGCCGGACCCGATGCACAGGGTCGCCAGGCCGGTCTCCTTGTCCGAGCGCTCAAGCTCGTCCAGAAGCGTGCCCAGGATGATTGCGCCGGTCGCACCCAGCGGGTGGCCCATCGCGATCGAACCGCCATTGACGTTGATCTTGTCCCAATCGGCGTCAAATGCCTGCTGGAAGCGCATCACGACGCTGGCAAAGGCTTCGTTCACCTCGAAAAGGTCAATGTCGCCGATCTCCATGCCGCTTTCCGCCAGGATCTTCTGGGTCACCGGAACCGGACCGGTCAGCATGATCGTCGGATCGGTGCCGATCTTCGCGGTCGACTTGATCCGCGCGCGCGGGGTCAGGCCCATGCGCTCGCCATATTCCTTGTTGCCGATCAGGATGGCGGCGGCGCCGTCCACGATACCCGACGAGTTCCCGGCATGGTGGATGTGGTTGATCTTCTCAAGATGCGGATATTTCATGATCGCGATCTTGTCGAAGCCGGGCATGGTCTCGCCCATGTCCTTGAACGACGGCTTCAGCGCGCCAAGGCTTTGCATGTCGGTGCCAGGACGCATGTATTCGTCATGATCGAGGATCGGCAGGCCGTTCACGTCCTTGATCGCGATCACCGACTTGGCAAAGCGGTTGTCTTTCCACGCGGCTGCGGCGCGCTTCTGGCTTTCCACCGCCAGCGCGTCGGCCTGATCGCGGGTAAAGCCGTATTCGGTCGCGATGATGTCGGCCGAGATACCCTGCGGCACGAAATAGTTGTCAATCGCGATCGAGGGATCGACGGCAATCGCACCGCCGTCCATGCCCATGGGCGTGCGGCTCATGCTTTCCACGCCGCCGGCGATATAGGCGTCACCGCCACCGCCTCGCACCTGGTTGGCCGCCATGTTCACCGCCTCAAGGCCCGAGGCACAGAAGCGGTTGATGCTGACACCGGGGATCGATTCATCCAGGTTCGAGGCAAGCACGGCGGTCCGCGCAAGGCAGGCGCCCTGTTCGGCGACCTGGGTGACGTTGCCCCAGATCACGTCCTCGACAGCGTGACCTTCCAGGTTGTTTCGCTCTTTCAGCGCGTTCAGCGTGGCGGCGCTGAGTTGGGCGGCGCCCACCTCGTGCAAGGCGCCATCCTTGCGGCCCTTGCCGCGCGGGGTGCGCACGGCGTCATAGATATAGGCTTCGGTCATCGTCTTCTCCTCGAATTAGGCGCGGTCCGCAGGGGAGCCGGGCATCAGGTCGTAAGGGTGTTTCCAGCCGGGGGTGTTCTGGATATTGGTCAGCCACCGGTCGATATTGGGCCATTCGGCGCGGTCAAAGCCGAAGGGTTCTTCGTAAAACAGGTATCCGCAGCAGGTCAGATCGGCATTGGTCATGCCATCGCCGACGATCCAGTCGCGGCCTTCAAGATGGGTGTCGAGAATGCCATAGGCGGCCTTGAGACGGCCCAGGTTGAACCCGATCACCTCTTTCGGTTGTTTCTCGGGGGGAAAGAAGTTCATCAGGAACCGGGTCAGCCCGGCCATCGACGACAGCTTGTGATTGTCCCAGAATTGCCAGCGCAGGATCTCGCGCGCCTCGGCCTTGTCCTTGCCGCCGAACTTGCCGGATTTCTCCGAGACATAGTCCTGGATGATCGCCGATTGGGTCAGCGTCACGTCGCCGTCGACCAGAACCGGGGCTTCGCCCATCTCGTTCACGTTCTGGCGATACTCGGGGCTGCGGGTCTCTCCGGCAAAGAAATCGACCTTCACCGGTTCCCAGTCGAGCCCCGACAATTCAAGCGCCAGCGCGGCCTTATAGGAATGGCCGCTTTCCCCGAAGCAATAGAGTTTGATTGTCATGTCGCGTTTCCCTGTTTTTGTTAAGCGGTTGGGGGTTTCACACCCCCAAACCCCCGTGGAGTATTTCTTCAAGAAAGAAGGTGGCACGTTTACGCGGTGTTAGGGTTAACGTGCCACGCTTGGTCTTGCGGTACAGGCTGGAGAGCCGATGATCGCCAAGGAAGAAGCTCCGTCGCCCCGGTCGGGTGCGTCCAAGACAGACCGGCCCCGGGCGGCGGAGTGAAACGGGCGCTTCTTTCTTGCCCAAATACTCTCGCCGAAGGCATCCTGTCATCGCAACCGGGTGGGCGGTCAAGGCTTACTCCTTTGCAAATCCGCGCGAGATCAGTTCCTTCATGATCTCGTTGGTGCCGCCGTAGATCCGCTGGATGCGGGCATCGGTCCACATCTCGGCGACGGCATATTCCTGCATGAAGCCATAGCCGCCATGCAGCTGCAGGCATTCGTCCAGCACTTCGCCCTGCGTATCCGTGGTCCAGTATTTGACCATGGCGGCCTTTTCCGTCGTCAGCTCGCCCTTGAGATGCTCGGCGATGCACTCGTCGAGGAAGGCGCGCGCGACCTTGGTCTTGGTCAGGCATTCGGCCAGTTTGAAGCGGGTGTTCTGGAATTGCATGATCGGGCCGCCAAAGGCCTGACGTTCCTTGCAATACTGGATCGTGCGCTGAACCGCGCCTTCCATCGCGCCAACCGCGCCACAGGCGATCACCAGACGTTCCTGCGGCAGTTGCTGCATCATCTGGTAAAAGCCGCGACCCTCTTCACCGCCAAGAATGTTCTCGGGCGGGATCTCGACATTGTCGAAGAACAGTTCCGAGGTATCGGCGGCATGGCAGCCGATCTTTTCCAGGTTCCGGCCGCGGCTGAACCCTTCGGCCTTGTCGGTTTCGACCACCACCAGCGAGGTGCCCTTGGCGCCGGCCGACGGGTCGGTCTTGGCGGCGACGATGATCAGGTTGGCGTGCTGACCGTTGGTGATAAATGTCTTTTGCCCCGACAGGCGATAGGCATTGCCGTCACGCACGGCCTTGGTCTTGATGCCCTGAACGTCCGAACCGGCGGCGGGTTCGGTCATCGCCAGCGCGCCGACCATCTCGCCGGTCACCATTTTCGGCAGCCAGCGCGCCTTTTGTTCCTCGGTGCCGTATTCCAGGATGTAATGCGCCACGATGCCGGAATGGATGCCATGGCCCCACGAGGCCAGGTTGTTGCGGCTGCCCGACATCAGGATCACGGCCTCGTGGCCGAAGTCGCCGCCAACGCCGCCGAATTCTTCGGGGATCGAGGGGCAGAGAAGGCCCAGTTCGCCCGCTTCGTTCCAGGTCGAGCGGTCCATCTCGCCCTGTTTGCGCCATTTGTCGAATCGCGGTGTCCATTCGTCGCGAATGAACTTGTCGGTCATGTCTTCGAGCATCTGGTGCTCGTCGGTCATCCAGTTGGAAGCCATTTGTCTACTCCGTCTGGGGCATCAGCGCTTTCGCGCCTCAAGCCCGGAATTGAACACACGCAACCGGTAGGCCAGGTTGTCAGCGTCGGTGACGCTGTCGAAATTTTCGAACAGGAAGGACAGCGCCTCGCCTTCGTCCAACCCGGCCGCTTGCGCGAAGTCACGCAGGCGGCGATAGCCGTCCTCGGTCATTGCGACCGGAAAGCGGCGGGTCAGCCGGAATCGTTTTGGCATCTGTCCTCCCTTTTATTTCAATGGCTTGGCGGAGCGCCTCAGAATGCCTCTGCCGCCAGGGCCATGACCGGCTCGGCACCGCTTTCGATGCGCGCCAGATGCATGCCCGTGGCGGGCAGACGACGTGCCATGTAGTAGCGGGCGGTGGCCAGCTTGGTCTCGTAAAACGCAACGTCAGAAGTTCCCGCCGCCAGTTGTGACGTCGCGGCTTTTGCGATCCGCGCCCACATCAGGCCAAGGCAGACATGACCAAAGAGGTGCATGAAGTCGGTGGAACCGGCCAGAGCCGCGTTTGGATTCTTCATGCCGTTCTGCATGAAGAACATGCCCGCGGCCTGCAGGTCCTTGGACGCTTTCTTCAGCGGATCGACAAAATCCTTCATCGCCGCGTCGTCGCCGTTTTCCTTGCAGAAGGTCTTGACCATCTCGAAGAAGGCCATGACGTGCTTGCCGCCGTCCTGCGCCAGCTTGCGGCCGACAAGGTCCAGCGCCTGAACGCCGTTGGCGCCTTCATAGATCATGGCGATCCGGGCATCGCGGGTGAACTGGCTCATGCCGTGTTCCTCGATGTAACCGTGGCCGCCATAGACCTGCTGGGCCTGAACGGTCATGTCATAGCCCTCGTCCGTCAGGAAGCCCTTGATGACCGGGGTCAGAAGCCCGACCAGACCGTCGGCATCCTTGTCGCCCTTGCGGTGGGCCTCGTCGATCAGGGTTGCCCCCCACAGGATGAAGGCGCGCGCGCCCTCGACAAAGGATTTCTGGTCCATCAGCGAGCGACGGATGTCGGGATGCACGATCAGCGGGTCGGCCGGGCCATCGGGGTTCTTGGCGCCGGTCACGTCGCGGCCCTGCAGCCGGTCCTTGGCGTATTCGACCGCGTTCTGATAAGCGGCTTCGGCCTGCGCGAGGCCCTGCATGCCGACACCCAGACGGGCCTCGTTCATCATGGTGAACATGGCGCGCATGCCCTTGTTCTCTTCACCCAGAAGATAGCCCGTCGCCTCGTCATAGTTCATGACGCAGGTCGAGTTGCCGTGGATGCCCATCTTGTGTTCGATATTGCCGACCGAGACGCCGTTGCGCTCACCCAGCGAGCCGTCTTCCTTCACAAGGAACTTGGGCACGATGAACAGGCTGACGCCCTTGATCCCGTCGGGGCCGCCGGGGATCTTGGCCAGAACCAGGTGGACGATGTTGTCGGCCATGTCGTGATCGCCGGACGAGATAAAGATCTTCTGGCCGGAAATCTTGAAAGTGCCGTCACCCGCCGGTTCCGCCTTGGTGCGCATCAGACCCAGGTCGGTGCCGCAATGCGGTTCCGTCAGGTTCATGGTGCCGGTCCATTCGCAGGACACCATCTTGGGCAGATAGGTGTCTTTCTGCTCGTCCGAGCCATGCGCCAGGATCGCCGCAGCCGCACCGTGGGTCAGACCCTGGTACATGGTGAAAGCCTGGTTCGCCGACGAGAACATCTCGCCCACGGCGGTGCCGATCACGTAAGGCATGTTCTGGCCGCCATATTGCTCGGGCATGTCGAGGCCGGTCCAGCCGCCTTCCTTGACCTGTTCGAACGCGTCCTTGAACCCAGTCGGGGTATAGACCACGCCGTTTTCCAGCCGACAGCCTTCGTGGTCGCCCACGACATTGAGCGGCGCCAGCACTTCCGAGGTCAGCTTGCCGGCTTCTTCCAGGACGGCATTGGTGAAATCGGCGTCCAACTCGTCATATCCGGGGATGTCGGAGGTCGAAACATTCAGAACATCGTGAAGGATGAACTGCATGTCTTTTACGGGGGCATTGTAGATGGGCATCTGGCGTGTCCTGTCTTATTCGGCTGCTTTGTCTTGGTCGATCGAGGCAAGCACTTGCTCACCCCATTTCAGTTGTTCGGTAAGATCGGCAATGGCTTCGTTCAGCTCGTCGCGCTGCTCGATCATGTCCTTCAGGCGCTGCTGCGCGATCTCATAGGTGCGGTGCAGCTGGGTCGCCTGCTGATCCCCCATGTCATAGAGGTCCAGCAACTGGCGGATCTCTTCCAGGCTGAAGCCAAAGCGCTTGCCGCGCAGGATCAGCTTCAGGCGGGCGCGGTCACGCTTGGTAAACAGACGTTTCTGGCCTTCGCGGATCGGGAAGAGAAGTTCTTTGGCTTCATAGAATCGAAGCGTCCGCGGGGTTACGTCATACGCGTCGCACATTTCGCGGATTGTCATCGTGGGTTCGGTCAATGTCTTGGCCTCCTACCTTGATTGACGTCACTTGGGAATTTCCTCGGGACACTAGATAGGGGCTGCTTGACGTCAACGTAAGCGAAACGTCACGTCACAAAATGACGTTTACGTAAGTTTAATTCGGGTCAACCTGCTGACAATCCGCAACGGCGCCGCGCAACGGCCCTTATTTGCAGGGGCGCGCGCCGTGTTGTTTCAAAATTTTCATGGTGCCCCGACCGGGTGGGAAAAGGATGGACCCGGATCGGGTGGGGGGTCAGACCGGGTCGCCCAGGCTGCGCGCGGTTTCATTGCGCAGCGACATCAACTCGTTCATGGCGTCTTCCAGCTGGCGTTTCTGCTCTTGCAGTTCGGCCATCTGCTGGTCTGCCATCTCGACAAAGGCCCGCATCTGCGCCTCGGTGCCTTCCTTTTCATAGATCAGAAGCCACTGGCGGATGTCCTCAAGCTTGATTCCAAACTTTCGGCCCCGGAGAATCAGCGTCATCCGCGCCAGTTCACGCGGCCCGAAATAGCGCGACCGGCCCTGGCGTTCGGGTTGCAGAAGCTCAATATATTCATAGTAACGCAACGTTCTTGGCGTCACGTCGAACTTCTCGCACATTTCTTTGAACGTCAGGCGTGTTTCGCTCATGGTGGCATTCTCCTTGGGGCAAACTTAAAACCTGACGCGGGGATGGGCAACAGCCCCCTTGCTCCTGATTTGATTTGAGGATCATCTTGGCGGGATCGAACGAAGGATAGGACATGAACGTGGACAAGAAGCGGATCGCGGAACAGTTTATCGGTGCCATTCCCCATTCCCGCGCGCTGGGCATGAAGCTGATGGATATCGGCGAAGGATGCGCCGAGATCGAGATGCCCTATGATCTGCGTCTTGTCGGCGACCCGGAAACCGGGGTGATTCACGGCGGTGCGGTGTCTGCCCTGATGGATACCTGCTGCGGGGCGGCCGCGATGAGCCACCCGTCCAGCCCGGCAGGGACCGCCACGATCGACCTGCGCATCGACTATATGCGCGCCGCAACACCCGGCCAGACCATCCGCGCGCGGGCCGAATGCTATCACATCACCCGCAACGTCGCCTTCGTGCGCGCCACCACCTGGGACGATGATACAGACAAGCCCGTCGCCACCGCGACAGGCGCCTTTACCGTGGAGGGCAAGTGACATGGCGGCAAGACGTCCCGAACCGGTGCAGGTGGTCAAACAACGCCGCGACGCGGCCCTGCACGCGCTTGTGCATGGGGTTCCTTACATCCAGTTCCTCGGGGTCGAGTTCGACCGCCGCGGGGATGAGCTGACGGCGGTGATGCCATTTGACGAAAAGCTGATCGGCAACCCGCTGATCCCGGCGCTGCACGGCGGCGCAACGGCGGCATTCCTTGAGATCACGGCGATCATCGGTCTCAGCTGGTCCTATCTGTGGGACGACATCGAAAGCGGCGAGATCGACACGGACGAACTGGCCATTGGCCACCTGCCGCGCCTGCCCAAGACGATTGATTTCACCGTGGATTATCTGCGCTCGGGCCTGCCGCGCGACGCCTATGCGCGGGCCAAGGTGAACCGCTCGGGGCGGCGTTATGCCAGTGTTCACGTGGAAGCCTGGCAGGACCAGCGCGGCAAGCTGTTCGCGCAAGGCACCGGCCATTTCCTGATGCCGCGCCGCGATGAGTGATCCGGCCCGGATGCGCGGCATCACCCATGCCCGCGTCCTGAAAATCGCGATTCCGATTGTGCTGTCTAACGCCACCGTGCCGATCCTTGGCGCGGTGGACACCGGCGTTGTGGGGCAACTGGGCGAAGCCGCCCCGATCGGCGCAGTGGGAATCGGTGCGATCATCCTGACCGCGATCTACTGGGTCTTCGGCTTCCTGCGCATGGGCACCACCGGCCTGACCAGCCAGGCGCAGGGGGCGGGTCGGTCCGGTGAAGTCACCGCGATGCTGATGCGCGCCCTGATGATCGGGGCAGGGGCCGGTATCGCGATTATCCTGTTGCAGGCTGTGCTGTTCCGCGGTGCCTTCCTTCTGTCGCCTGCCAGCCCCGAGGTCGAGACGCTGGCCCGCGACTACATGGCGATCCGGGTCTGGAGCGCGCCCGCGATGATTACGCTTTATGGCATCACCGGCTGGCTGATCGCGCTGGAACGCACCCGCGCGGTGCTGGTGATCCAGCTCTGGATGAACGGCCTCAACATCGCGCTGGACCTGTGGTTCGTGCTGGGCCTTGGCTGGGGTGTCGAGGGTGTGGCATTGGCGACCTTCCTCGCCGAATGGAGCGGAATGGGCCTTGGGCTCTGGATCTGCCGCGACGCCTTTGGCAACCCGGCATGGCGCGACTGGGCGCGGATCTTCGACGCAGCCCGCCTGCGCGAGGTCATGGTCGTCAATACAGACATCCTGCTGCGGTCGCTGATGCTGCAGGTGATTTTCGTGTCGTTCCTGTTCCTCGGGGCACGGTTCGGAGACGTGACGCTGGCGGCAAACCAGGTGCTGATGCAGTTTTTGCACATCACGGCCTATGCGCTGGACGGGTTTGCCTTTGCCGCCGAAGCGCTGGTGGGGCAGGCGTTGGGGGCGATGAACCGGGATGCGCTGCGGCGGGCCTCGGTCCTGACCAGTCTTTGGGGCATGGTCTGTGTCGTCGGGCTGGCGGTGGTCTTTGCCCTGTTCGGCGGGGCGATCATCGACCTGATGACCACCGCGCCGGATGTTCGGATCGAGGCGCGGTCCTATCTGGTCTGGATGGTGCTGGCACCGCTTCTGGGGATCGCGTCCTGGATGCTTGACGGTATTTTCATCGGCGCCACCCGCACCCGCGACATGCGCAACATGATGGCGGTGTCACTGGTGATCTACGGGCTTGCCGTTGCCGCGCTGATCCCGACCTTCGGCAACCACGGGCTGTGGCTGGCGCTTCTGGTCTCGTTCGTGGCGCGCGGGCTCACGCTGGGCCTGCGCTACCCTGCGCTGGAGCGCTCTGCGGCAACCGGGTAGGGGGCGCTGCCCCATCGCTTGAAAATGCGGGCATTTTCAACCTCCCCCCGAGGTATTTGTCGCAAGAGGAAGGTCAGAGGATATCAAGCACCGCTTCCGGCGGGCGGCCGATGGCGGCCTTGCCATTGGCAAAGACAATCGGACGTTCGATCAGGATCGGATTTTCCGCCATGGCCGCGATCAGCCTGTCGCCCTCATCTGTTTTGGCAAGGCCCAGCTCGCGAAACCGGGCTTCCCCGGTGCGCATGATCTCGACCGGGGCAAGCCCCAGAAGGTCAAGCGCGGCGCGGATTTCCTCGGCAGATGGCGCGTCTTCCAGGTATTTGCGGATTGTCACCGCGCCCTTGTCTTCGATAAGCGCAAGCGTCTGGCGCGATTTCGAGCAGCGCGGATTGTGCCAGATGGTGATCACAGCCATTTCTCCTTCTCGGTGCCGACCGCCTGGGTGACGTTCGAAAACCCGTCGCGGTCCAGCAATCTGTCGAGGCCGCGAATGATGTCCTCGGCCAGGCTGAGGCCGCGATAGACCAGCGCGGTGTAAAGCTGAACCACACCGGCGCCCGCCTTGATCTTTTCATAGGCGTCCTCGGCTGTGCAGATGCCGCCGACCCCGACCAGAGGGATCGTGCCGCCTGTTTCGGTCGCAAGCCGGGCCAGAACGCGGGTCGATTTGCTGAAAAGCGGTGCGCCCGACAGACCGCCGGCCTCATCCCGGTGGCGGCTGGCAAGGCCGTTTCGGTCCAGCGTCGTGTTGGTGGCGATCACCGCATCGACGCGCTGTTCGGCGGCGACCTCGGCGATCTCGGCAATCTCGGCGTCACTCAGATCGGGGGCGATCTTGAGGAAGACCGGGATCGGGCGGGCCAGCGTGTCGCGGGTATCCATGACGCCCCTCAGAAGCGCCGACAGCGCCGCCTTGCCCTGCAGATCGCGCAGCTTCTCGGTATTGGGGGACGAGACATTGACAGTGGCGAAATCGAGGTGTTCGCCGCAGCGCGCCAGCACTTTGACAAAATCTCCGGCGCGGTCGGTGCTGGTCTTGTTGGCGCCAAGGTTCAACCCGATCACCGCGTCCTTGGGGCGCTGGGCCAGCCGTTCGGCAATGGCGTCCATGCCATCGTTGTTAAAGCCGAACCGGTTGATCGCGCCGCGATCCTCGGACAGGCGGAACAGGCGCGGCCTGGGGTTGCCCGGCTGCGGTAGCGGGGTGGCGGCGCCGACCTCGAAAAACCCGAAACCGGCGCGGGCAAGACCAGAGAGCGCGGTGGCGTTCTTGTCGAACCCGGCGGCAAGCCCGACCGGGTTGGGCAGGTCCAGGCCCGCAAAGGATGTCGCCAGCCGGGACGAGGTCACGCGGCCCGGCGCATGGGCCAGCCCCATCTGCAATGCGCGGATCGCCAGCCCATGCGCGGTCTCGGGGTCAACGCAATGCAGCGCCTTCAGGCCGATCTGTTCCAGCGCCCTCATATGCCCAGCCCTGCCGGGAACTGATGCTTGCCGTCGACAAGGGGCAGGGGCTGTGCCCATTCCACGTCTTCCAGCCGCAGCTTGCGATAGAGATGCGGGAACAACTGCCCCCCTCGCGAGGGTTCCCATCTCAGGTCGTCACCCAGCCTGTCGGTCTCAAGAGACAACAGGAACAGCCCCTCTTCCCCGGCAAAATGCTTGGCGGCCGTTTCCGCCGCCTGCTCTGCGGTCGAGAAATGCACATAGCCATCGGCGATATCTACGGGCGCGCCCAGGGTTTCCCCGTCGCTGCGCAGGGCGGCCCATTCGGGACCGCGGAAAATCTTGTAAATCTTCATCGCTTTGACATGAAGCCTTGGCACAGCAACGTCAAGCGGGGTGCCATCGAAACAGGCTTTGACAAGCCCCGTCAAACAGAGTCACGATTGCCGGATAACAAAAAGTCCAAGAGGGGATTTCCAATGATCAAGCATTTCCTGGCCAGCGCAGGCGCGCTGGCGATGACAGCAGGCATGGCCGCAGCCGACTATACGCTGACCATCCTGCACACCAATGACTTCCATGCCCGGTTCGAGCCGATCTCGAAATACGATTCGGGCTGTGACGAGGAAAGCAATGCCGAGGGCAAGTGCTTTGGCGGCTCGGCGCGGCTGGTGACGGCGGTGGAAGAGGCGCGCAAGCGGTCGAACAACTCGATCCTTGTCGATGGCGGTGACCAGTTCCAGGGCACGCTGTTCTACACCTATTACAAAGGTGCGGCAGCGGCCGAGATGATGAACAAGATGGGCTATGACGCGATGACCGTCGGCAACCACGAGTTCGACGATGGCCCCGAAGTTCTGCGCGGCTTCATGGATTCGGTGAACTTCCCGGTCCTGATGTCGAACGCCGATGTCAGCCGGGAAGAGCTTCTGGCCGATACGCTGATGAAATCGACCGTGATCGAACGCGGCGGCGAGAAGCTGGGCCTGATCGGTCTGACCCCGCAGGACACCGACGAACTGGCCAGCCCGGGCCCGAACATCACCTTCACCGATCCGGTGCATGCGGTGCAGGGCGAGGTCGACAAGCTGACCGAGATGGGCGTCAACAAGATCATCGTTCTCAGCCACTCGGGTTATGTCGTCGACAAGCACGTGGCCGAAAACACCACCGGCGTTGACGTCATCGTCGGCGGCCACTCGAACACGCTTTTGTCGAACACGTCTGACCGGGCGGACGGGCCTTATCCGACCATGGTCGGCAATACCGCGATCGTGCAGGCCTATGCCTATGGCAAGTTCCTTGGCGAACTCAATGTGACCTTCAACGATGCCGGGGAAATCACCGAAGCAGCCGGTGAGCCGATCATCATGGACGCCGCCATCGCCGAAGACGCCGCGACCAAGGCGCGGATCAAGGAACTGGCAGGTCCGCTTGAGGAAATCCGCCAGAAGGTGGTCGCCGAGGCCGGCGCCGCCATCGAAGGCGACCGCGCAGTGTGCCGGGTGCAGGAATGTGCCATGGGCAACCTTGTCGCCGACGCGATGCTGGACCGGGTGAAGGATCAGGGCGTGACCATCGCCATCGCCAACTCGGGTGGTCTGCGCGCCTCGATCGACGCGGGGCCGGTGACCATGGGCGAGGTGCTGACCGTGCTGCCGTTCCAGAACACGCTTTCGACCTTCCAGGTCTCGGGTCAGACGGTGATCGATGCGCTGGAAAACGGCGTCAGCCAGATCGAAGAAGTCGCGGGCCGTTTCCCACAGGTGGCGGGGCTGAAATTCAGCTTTGACGCGTCGGTCGCGGCGGGCGAAGGTCGTATCCAAGAGGTCATGGTGATGGAAGGCGGCGACTGGGTCGCCATTGATCCGGCCAAGACCTATTCGCTGGTTTCCAACAACTATGTGCGCGGCGGCGGTGACGGATACAAGATGTTCCGCGACGCCGAGAACGCCTATGACTATGGCCCGGACCTGGCCGATGTGACGGCGGAATACCTGGCCAAGAACGCGCCTTATGCGCCCTATACCGACGGGCGGATCATGCAGAAGTAAACCGGGTTTCGGCCTGATATGCGGGGCGTCCTTCGGGGCGCCCCGTTGCTATTTCGCGTGCCCTGTTTCGCCGCTTCAATCTGTGTCCAGATCGGGCCACAACGCCGGGTCCAGCCGGTCGATAAAAGGCTGAAGGCTTTGTTCCAGCACCTTCCACTTGCCGATTGAGCCGGTGTTCACCTTCTGGCGCACCTGCCGGATCGACGCGGTGCGCACCTGTGCGGCGTTCTTTTCCGGCGACATCATCTCTGGCACCCAGTCCAGCCCGCAATAGGCCGCGATCCGCTTGGTCTCGGTTTCGACATCCGACACAAGGTCGCGGTATTGGACGGTCAGGATGCGATCACCAAACAGCGCGTTCCAGTGGGTCATGTAGCGGCGGTACAGGTTGGCCGAATGTGCCATCCAGTCGGTGCGGCTGGTGAAATAGGTCGCTGTTCCCTTGAGGTGCTGGCGCCACATCGACAACGCCACCTCGCGCGGGTCACGTTCGATGCTGATGAATTTCGCCTTCGGGAAGGTTTCCATCAGCAGCCCCACGTATTGATAGTTCATCGGGGTCTTGTCGACGAAATAGGGTTTGGGGTCTTTCAGCGGCGGGATCCTGTCCCGGCACAGCTGCACCATCTCTGCCGGGCCAAGATCGTCGCCCGCCATGACCTTTTCTGCCACCGTTGCCATGATCCCCAGTTCCCCGAAGCTTTGCACCTCTGGATGGGCCGAGACGATCATGTCCGTCAGCGTCGTGCCCGAGCGCGGCTGCCCGATCACGAAGATCGGGGTCGGCGCGTCCGCATCGCCCCCGGACCGCAGGCTGTCTGCGTCCGGATGCAGCGCGGTCATCCGTTCAAACGTGGCCTCGGCGCGGTCGGCGTCATAGGGGTGAGACTTCGCGCGCGTGGCATTGGCCGTGTCAAAGGCGCGGGCGCTGTCGGCGTATCGCTTGCAGCGGAACAGGTAGTTGCCCAGAGCGATCTGCAACAGCGCCTTGTCCTCGGATGTGGCCGGGGTTGCCTTGATTGCCGATTGCAGGCGTTTTTCGACATTGTCCGCATCTGTGCCGGTCTGGGCGAGGTTGGTCAGTGCCAGTACGTTGTTTGGATCCAGCGACAGAACCTTGTCGAACGCGTCGGTCGCGTCGTCCAGCCGACCAAGCTGCAACAACACCTCGGCCCGGATCGCGTGCAGGTCGGCTGTGTCGGGCGACATGGACAACGCCTGATCCACCGCCGCAAGCGACTGGTCGTCTTGCCGCAGTTCCCGCAGGCAGATGGATTTGTTGGTCAGCGCGTCGATGTCATAGGGGTCGATCTCGGCAATGCGGTTGCAATCCTCAAGCGCCGCCGTCCACTTGGCCTGTTCCAGCCGGGCAAATGCACGCAGCCCCAGCGCATCCTTCAGGTTGAAACCGGCGTCGATGGCGCGGGTCGCGGCCTGTTCGGCGCCGTCGAACTGTCCCTGCCGGGTCAGCGAATAGGCGCGGACATAGTGATAATGCGGATTGTCCGGGTCCGCACTTAACCATCTGTCGATCAGCCCGTCGGCCTTGGCGGTTTCACCAACCGAGGCCAGTGCAAACCCAAGGTTGCGGCGGACCTCGATATCGGCCGGGTCCAGCTTGTAGGCCTTGGCAAGAAAAGGCACCGCGCCCTTGTGATCCTCCATCCCGACCAGCGCTGCGGCGGCGATCTTGGGGAACGCCTCTACCTTGGGGTGTTTCTTGGCCCCGGTGCGCGCAAGTTTCAGCGCTGCGGTCAGATCACCTGCGTTCAGCTTGGCCAGGGATTTGTCGGCAAGGGCCTGGATCGGGTTCGACATGGGCGGGTCCATCGGTGTCTGGGGCCGCTCGGACAAGGCGCATGGCATGGCAATTGCGGGCTGGCGGCGAAGGCGGATTTGGTGGTAGCGATAGGTCATGTGCGGACGCTTTGCAATCACTCTGCCCACCGACGCCATGGCCCAGCTTTTTGCCGCGCGGCCGGCCAATGACCTGCCCGAGGTGCCGAACTATAACGTCTGCCCGACAAACCGCATCCATGTGGTGAAATCGGATGGCGCGGACCGGCAACTGGTGGCGATGCGCTGGGGGTTCCTGCCGCATTGGTACAAGACCCCGTCGGACGGCCCGCTGCTGATCAATGCCCGCGCCGAGACGATTGCCCAGAAACCCGCCTTCCGCAAAGCCTGTCGCGAAAGGCGCTGCATCATTCCGGTGACGGGGTTTTATGAATGGACCAAGGACGCGGAAGGCACGCGGTTCCCGTGGTATATCCAAGGTGCCGAGACGCTGGCCATGGCCGGGGTCTGGCGGCGCTGGGACCGGGGCGAGGACGCGGTTGAGGCCTGCGCCATCGTCACCACCGGCGCGAACAGGGCGATGTCGGCGATCCACCACCGTATGCCGGTCATCCTGCCCGCCGATGACTGGGCGCTGTGGCTGGGCGAGGCGGGCCACGGCGCGGCCACGCTGATGAAGGCCGCGCCGGATGAGGCGCTGACATTCCACCGGGTCGACCGCAAGGTGAACTCGAACCGGGCCTCCGGGCCGGAATTGATCGAACCGATCGAGGCGGATTGATCGCCCCTACCCAATGGGGCGCCGCCATTTTCAAAGAATCCAAGGTAATGCTTCAGGAGGGCGGGCCATTTCACTTGCCCCCGCTTCGGTGTTTGATGGACCCAGTTCAACGAAAGCCGCAACATGACCGATTATTACGCTCCGACCGGCGGATTGCCGCCCCAGACCCAGCTTCTGACCGACCGCGCCGTGTTCACCGAGGCCTATGCCGTCATCCCGCGCGGCACCATGCGCGATATCGTGACCTCGTTCCTGCCGCATTGGGACAGGGCGCGGTTCTGGGTGATTGCCCGCCCCATGAGCGGCTTTGCCGAGACCTTTTCGCATTACATCTCCGAGGTTGCCCCCGGTGGCGGCAGCACCAGGCCTGAGCCGGACCAGGGGGTGGAAGCGGTCCTTTTCGTGGTTGGCGGCGCGATCACCCTGACGCTGGACGGCACAAGGCACGAGATGGGCGAGGGCGGCTATGCCTTCATCCCGCCCGGCGCGGACTGGTCGGTTTTGAACGAGGGGCAGTCACATGCCCGGTTCCACTGGATTCGCAAGCGGTATCAAGCGGTTGACGGGATCGACGCGCCCGAGGCCTTCGTCACCAATGAACAGGATGTCGCCCCGGCCTGGATGCCCGACACCAACGAGGTCTGGGGCACCACACGGTTTGTCGACCAGACCGACCTGCGTCACGACATGCATGTCACCATCGTCACCTTCAAGCCCGGCGGGGTGATCCCGTTCCCCGAAACCCACGTGATGGAACACGGGCTTTACGTGCTTGAGGGCAAGGCGGTCTATAAGCTGAACCAGGACTGGGTCGAGGTGGAAGCGGGCGACTATATGTGGCTGCGCGCCTTCTGCCCGCAGGCCTGTTACGCCGGCGGTCCGGGGAATTTCCGCTACCTGCTTTACAAGGACGTGAACCGTCACATGAGCCTGTAGCGCCGGACGGGGGGCCAGCCCCCCGACCCCCCCGAGGTATTTTCGGCAAGAGGAAGATCAGACAGCCGCGCCCAATGCGCGGCTGAGGTCTTTTGCGGCCTCGGCAACCTTGGTTCCGATGTCGGTGATATGCGCATTGGTCAGACGGTGCGTCGGCCCGGAAACCGAGATTCCGGCCACCGCTTCGCCATGCAGGTTCAGAATCGGCGCGGCAAGGCAGCGCATGCCGATGGTGCGTTCCTCGTCATCATGGGCAAAACCACGGGCGCGGGCCTCGGTCAGGTTGGCGTGCATGGCGGCGGCGTCGGTGATGGTGTTGGGCGTGAACGCTTCAGGGTTTTGGGTCATCAAGAGGTCGATGCGCGTAGCGGGCGCGACCGACAAAAGCGCCTTGCCAATCCCGGACGAGTGCAGGGGCGACAGGGTGCCCGGCGGAAAGAAGGCGCGGATGGTTTCATGGGTTTCGACCTGGCTGAGAAACAGGACCTGATCGCCACGTTCGACGCCAAGGTTCGCGGTCTCGCCGGTTTCTTCCATCAGGCGGCGCATCACCGGGCGGGCGCGTTCGACCAGGGACGAGCGGCGCAGGAAGGCCGATCCGGTGCGAAAGGCGTTTGCGCCCACGTGCCAGGTCTGGTCGGCGGGGTCGGTTTCGGCCATGCCGCGCGCCGCGAATGTGGTCAGGATGCGATAGACCGTGGCCGGGGACTGGTCCAGCACTGCCGCCAACTCGCTGAGGGTCTGCCCGCCGCCCGACGCCAGCTGATCCAGCACGTCAAGCGCGCGATCGAGCGCCTGAATGCGGGTGGCCTCGGTCTTGTCATGGAAGGATTTAGGGCGGCCCCGTGGCTTGTGAGAGGAGGGCATGATGGCGGTACTTTCATCGGGTTTTGAACAGTTCCTTGAATATTTTGAAAAACGTTTTCTTTCAATGAAAAATTATAAGTTGCTGAAAAGAAATGGGTAAGTGGTCGATTTTGCCTGCCGAAAAATGATTTCGAAAAAATTGCCTTCCTGTGGCGCGGGGCGCATCCTGACTGCAAGACATGCCAAGGAGGGCGTTCCCATGAGTTTCCAGAACCCGGTTTTCATTCCCGGCCCGACCAATATGCCCGAAAGCCTGCGCCGCGCGGTGGACATGCCGACGCTGGACCACCGGTCGTCTTTGTTTGCCGAGATCCTGCATCCCGCGCGCGCGGGTGTGAAACAGGTGCTGAAATCGCAGACCGCCGAGGTGTTTTTCTTTCCCTCGACCGGGACCGGCGGCTGGGAAACCGCGCTGACCAACACGCTGTCGCCCGGTGACACGGTTCTGGCGGCGAGGAACGGGATGTTCAGCCACCGCTGGATCGACATGTGCCAGCGTCACGGGCTGGACATGCAGGTGGTCGAAACCCCGTGGGGGCAGGGCATTCCCGCCGACCGGTTCCAAGAGATCCTGACCGCCGACACCGGCCACAGGATCAAGGTGGCTTTGGCAACCCATAACGAGACAGCAACCGGCGTCAAATCCGACATTGCCGCTGTCCGCGCCGCGCTGGATGCCGCGAACCATCCGGCGATGCTGTTTGTCGATGGGGTCAGCTCGATCGCGTCGATGGATTTCCGCATGGATGACTGGGGCGTCGATATTGCCGTCACCGGGTCGCAAAAGGGGTTCATGCTGCCTGCGGGTCTGGCCATCGTCGCATTCTCGCCTCGCGCGATGGCGGCTGTCGAGACCGCAACCCTGCCGCGCACCTTCTTCGATATCCGCGACATGGGGCGCAGCTATGGTGCCAATGGTTATCCCTATACCCCTGCGGTCGGGTTGCTGAACGGGCTCAATCAAAGCTGTCAGATGCTGCTGGACGAGGGGTTGGACAATGTCTTTGCCCGCCATGCCCGGATTGCCGACGGGGTGCGGGCGGCGGTCCATGCCTGGGGGCTAGAGCTGTGCGCGGTGTCGCCTGACCTGTGGTCCGACACGGTGAGCGCGATCCGCACGCCCGAAGGGTTCAATGCCACCGACATCGTCACCCATGCCGCCGATACCTATGGCGTCGCCTTCGGTGTCGGTCTGGGAGAGGTCGCCGGCAAGGTGTTCCGCATCGGCCACCTTGGGTCTTTGACGGATGTCATGGCGCTGTCGGGCATTGCCACGGCCGAGATGTGCATGGCCGATCTGGGGCTGAATATCACGCTGGGGTCCGGCGTGGCGGCGGCGCAGGAGGTCTATCGCCAAACGGCCCGCCCGCTGAAGGCGGCGGCGTGATGAAGGATAGTGCGATGTATATCCCGACCTATGATGACATGCTGGCTGCGCATGACCGCATCCGGCCGCATATCCGGCAGACCCCGGTGCGGGTCTCGGACTATCTGAACGAACTGGCGGGGTGCCAGCTGTTCTTCAAATGCGAGAACTTCCAGGAACCCGGTGCCTTCAAGGTGCGCGGGGCGGCGAATGCGGTGTTTGGTCTGGATGATGCGCAGGCGGCCAAGGGCGTTGCGACGCATTCCTCGGGCAACCATGCGTCCTGCCTGTCCTATGCCGCGATGAAGCGGGGCATCCCCTGCAACGTGGTCATGCCGCGCACCGCGCCGCAGGCCAAGAAGGATACGGTGCGCCGCTATGGGGGGATGATCACCGAATGTGAGCCCTCGACCAGCAGCCGCGAGGAAACCTTTGCCAAGGTGCAGGCGGCGACGGGCGGCGATTTTGTGCATCCCTATAACGATCCGCGGGTGATTGCCGGGCAGGGGACCTGCGCGAAGGAATTTGTCGAGCAGGTCGACGGGCTGGACGCCGTGGTCGCCCCCATTGGCGGCGGCGGCATGATTTCCGGCACCTGCCTGACGTTGTCGACTCTGGCGCCCGAAACGGCGGTGATTGCGGCGGAACCGGAGCAGGCGGATGATGCCTATCGCAGCTTCAAGGCCGGGCATATCATCGCCGATGACGCACCCAAGACGATTGCCGATGGCCTGCTGGTGCCGCTGAAAGACCTGACATGGCATTTCGTGTCGACCCACGTGGCCGAGATTTACACCGCCTCCGAGAGTGAGATCATCGAGGCGATGAAGCTGGTCTGGAAACACCTGCGGATCGTGATGGAACCCTCAAGCGCGGTGCCGCTGGCAGTGATCCTGAAGAACCCGCAGGCGTTCAGGGGCAAGCGGGTCGGCGTGATCGTGACGGGCGGCAATGTCGATCTGGATCGGCTGCCTTGGCTCGGAACCTGAAGATTCGCGGCGTCTGACCCGCGGGGTGGGCGAGAAGCGCCCGCCCCATGGGGGCGGGTCGGGCGCTGCCCGCGCGAGGCGCGCGGGCTTGGACAACAAAGACACCCCTGTCACATTGGAGACAAAACGGTGAAAGACATGACAAACTTCGACGCATATGAAGTTGGCTTCGACATTCCCGCCAAGCCGGGCATGGCCGAGGCGGATATCCAGACCCCGGCGCTGGTCCTCGACCTCGACGCGCTGGAACGCAACATCACCAAGATGGGCGACTATGCCAAGGCGCACGGGATGCGTCACCGGGTGCATGGCAAGATGCACAAATCGGTGGATGTGGCGAAGCTCCAGGAACGTCTGGGCGGCGCGGTTGGCGTCTGCTGCCAGAAGGTCAGCGAGGCCGAGGTTTTCGCGCGCGGCGGCATCAAGGACATCCTCGTGTCAAACCAGGTACGCGATCCGGCCAAGCTGGACCGTCTTGCCCGGATGCCGAAACTTGGCGCGCGGGTGATTGTCTGTGTCGATGACATCGACAATGTCGCTGAACTGTCGGCGGCTGCCACCAGGCACGGCACCACGCTGGAATGCCTGGTCGAGATCGACTGCGGCGCGGGGCGCTGCGGGGTGACCACGTCCAAAGCCGTGGTGGACATCGCCAGGGCGATCAACGCCGCCGAGGGGCTGCGCTTTACCGGCATTCAGGCCTATCAGGGCGCGATGCAGCATCTGGACAGCTATGACGACCGCAAGGCCAAGCTGGACGTGGCGATTGCGCAGGTGCAAGAGGCGGTGGACGCGCTGAAGGCGGAAGGCATCAACTGCGAGCTGGTCTCGGGCGGGGGCACCGGGTCTTATTATTTCGAAAGCAATTCAGGCGTTTACAATGAATTGCAATGCGGCTCCTACGCTTTCATGGATGCTGATTACGGTCGTATCCTTGACAAGGATGGCAACCGCATCGACCGGGGCGAATGGGAAAACGCGTTTTTTATCCTCACGCAAGTGATGAGCCACGCCAAGGCGGACAAGGCCATCGTGGATGCGGGTCTCAAGGCGCAATCGGTGGACAGCGGCCTGCCGGTGGTCTTTGGCCGCGACGATGTCGAGTACATCAAATGCTCGGACGAACATGGCGTGGTCATGGACCCTGAGGGCGCGCTGAAGGTTGGTGACAAGCTGCGGCTGGTGCCGGGCCACTGTGACCCCACCGCCAATGTGCATGACTGGTATGTCGGCGTGCGAAACGGCGTGGTCGAAGCGGTGTGGCCGGTCTCGGCGCGCGGACGTGCGTATTAATTCCTCAGGTGGTCTGAAATTCGGGCAGATTGGCGGAAACACGCCGCCGATTTGCCGACGGTGCTGACGGGTCGGCTGGTTCCCGCCACCTCTGCGGCGGATCCGTGCTTTTTTCCCGAGGCGAGTTGCCCGGTCTTCGGCTGCCATACTAAGGGCAAACCGTGCCCGGCACTTGAATGCAAACAGCAAAGGAAGCGCGACATGACAACACTTGAACAACATCACGTGCCACACGGCGGCACGATGGACCCGGAAGGCACTGGCACGCTGAACCCGGTTGGCGCCGACGAAAAGACTTGGGGATGGTTCGCGATCTTCAATATCTGGGCCAATGATGTGCAATCGCTGTTTGGCTATTCACTGGTCGCGTCGCTGTTCATTTCCTATGGCGTCGGCGGCTGGACGGCCTTTGCCGCGCTGGTTGTGGCCGGGCTTTTTGTCATGTGGATGGTCAACCTCTCGGGCGCCGCGGGCGAGAAATACGGCATCCCCTATCCGGTTCTGGCACGCGCCAGCCTTGGCACGTCGGGCGCGAAACTGCCGGCGGTTCTGCGGGCGACGGTGGCGGTGTTCTGGTACGGCGTTCAGGTCTATTTCGCCTCGACCGCGCTGGCCTTGCTGATCCATTCGGTCACCGGCATCGGTGGCGGCGCCGAATATCTTGGTCTGACCGTGGTGGACTGGGTGTCCTTCCTGCTGGTCTGGGCCTTTCACATCGTCATTTTCTGGCGCGGGATGAACTGGGTCGAAACCTTCCTCAACATTGCCGGGCCGTTTGTCTACCTCGTGATGATCGGCCTTGTCATCGTGCTGTGGCAGCGGTCGGACGGGCAGCTTCTGTCGGCCACGGCGACGATCTTTGCCAATCCCGAAGGCACCGTCTGGACCGAGTTCAAGGGCTTCATCGCCATCGTCGGCACCATGGTCGCCTATTTCGCGGCGGTGATGATCAACTTCTCGGATTTCTCGCGCTATGCCAAGGACCGCCCGGCCATGGTTAAAGGCAACCTTGCCGGCCTGCCGTTCAACATGATCCTGTTCTCGGCGCTGGCGCTTCTGACCACCGGCGGCGCGGCGGTGGTGTTCGGCGAAGAGATCACCAATCCGACGGAAATCGTCGAACGCACCGACAGCGTGCTCTTGGGGATCATCGCCGCTATCACCTTCTTTGCCGCCACGGTGGGCATCAACCTGGTGGCCAACTTCATCCCGGCGGTGAACGGGATCGCCAACCTGAAGCCGGAGAAGATCAGTTTCCGCGCGGCCGGGCTGATTACTTCGGTCTTTGCACTGGTCATCGGCGGTCTGTGGGTCAGCTTCATTTCGTCGGTCGGCATCAGCGGGTTCGTCAATACGCTGGGCGCGACGCTGGCCCCGATCTTCGGCATCATGATCGTGGACTACTACCTGCACCGCAAGGAAGAGCTGGTGCTGGATGACCTCTATGACATGGACGGCGGCACCTATCATTTCGACAATGGTTGGAACGGTGTCGCGGTAAAGGCCTTTGCCGTCGCCGCGATCTTCTCGGTGGCGACGGTCTGGGTGCCGTGGTTCGAGGTGCTGTCCGGCTATAACTGGATCATCGGCGCCGTTCTGGGCGGGGTCATTTACGACCGGCTGGTCAAGGCAAAACAATTGGCCTGACGACCTCCGTCGCAAGGCCACAATCCGCGCCCCGGCCCGGTCGGGGCGCACCCAAAACGGAAGGAGAGCAGGGACCATGTGGATCGTGCCTGAAAGCGAGATTGCGGCCCTGGTGTCGCGCGAGGCGGCGTTTGATGCGGTCGAAAAGGTGTTCGCGGCCATGGCCTCGGGCGAGGCGCGGAATTTCCCTGTCGTGCGCGAGGCGCTGGGCCACGAGAACGCGCTTTATGGCTTCAAGGGCGGGTTCGACGCGGCGGGTGGCGCGCTGGGCCTCAAGGCGGGCGGATACTGGCCGCACAACCTTGAACGGCGCGGGCTGATTAACCACCAGTCCACCGTGTTCCTGTTCGACCCCGACACGGGCCGCGTGTCCGCGATGGTGGGCGGCAACCTTCTGACCGCGCTGCGCACTGCGGCGGCATCATCCGTGTCCATTGCCCATCTTGCCCGCAAGGACGCAAAGGTCATGGGCATGGTCGGTGCCGGGCACCAATCCGTGTTTCAGCTGCGCGCCGCGCTGGAACAGAGGGATTTCGACAAGGTGATCGGCTGGAACCTGCATCCCGAACACCTGTCGCGTCTGGAAGAGGTCGCATCCGAAAAAGGGCTGCCGTTCGAGGCGGTCCCGCTGGAAGGGCTGAAAGAGGCGGATGTGATCATCACCATCACCTCAAGCTTCGACGCCATCCTGACCACCGACCACGTCAGCCCCGGCACCCATATCGCCGCCATGGGCACCGATACCAAGGGCAAGCAGGAACTGTCCGCCGATCTGGTCGCGGCGGCCACGGTTTTTACCGACGAGGTGGCGCAATCGGTCTCGATCGGCGAGGCGCAGCATGCCGTTCTGGGGGGGCTGATCGGCGAGGGCGACATCACCGAAGTCGGGGCCGTCATCAACGGCGCCGCACCGGGCCGCGTCAGCGCCGACCAGATCACCCTGTTTGACGGCACCGGCGTCGGGTTGCAGGACCTTGCGGTGGCCGCCTCGGTGGTCGAGTTGGCTATTGCAAAAGGTGTAGCGATCGAAGTTGCGGTCTAGGGCATTCTGGGCTGGTCATTTGCCCGCGAAACGGGTGAAGTGGCGGTCCTACATGTCACGCGGGAACAGGCAATGACCACAGCTCCGATCCGGGTATTCATCAACGGGTTCGGCCGCATCGGGCGGACCCTTTTGCGCATCCACGCCAAGGGCGGGTTCGACGATATCGAGATCGTTGGCGTCAACGACATCGAGGACCTGGAGACCTGCGCCTATCTCTTTGAATATGACAGCGTGTTCGGGGTCTATCCGGGCAGCGTCGAAACGCGGGATGGCGCGCTGGTCGTCGATGGCCGCGCGATCCCCTTCCATGGCAGGGCGGATATCGCCGGGATGGATCTTTCCGGCGTCGACCTTGTGCTGGAATGCACCGGCATGGCCGGAACCCGCACCGTGGCCGAGCGCGGCCTGCGCGCCGGGGCCGGGGCGGTGCTGATTTCCGGCCCCTCGGACGAGGCCGACGTGACCGTGGTTCTGGGGGCAAACGAAGACGACCTGAAAGACCACCGCATCGTGTCCAACGCCAGTTGCACCACCAACGCGCTGGCGCCGCTGTTGAAGCTGCTGGATGCCCGGTTCGGCCTGATCTCGGGACATATGACCACGGTGCATTGCTATACCGGCAGCCAGCCCACGGTGGACAAGCCGCGCGGCGACCACGTGCGCAGCCGGGCGGCGGCGCTGTCGATGGTGCCGACGACCACAAGCGCGCAGAAACTGATCGGGGATGTGCTGCCGCATCTGGCGGGGCGGGTCGAGGCACGCGCCGTCCGGGTGCCGACCGCCTCGGTCTCGGCCATCGACCTGACCATCCAGACCGAACGTGCCGCCGACGTGACTTCGGTCAATGCGCTTCTGCGCGAGGCGGCGCAAAGCGGGCGGGTGCTTGGCTGGACCGAAAAACCGCTTGTTTCAACGGATTTGCGGGCGCGGCCCGAGTCGCTCATAGTGGCGGGGCGCGAAACATCCCTGTCGGTCGGCGGCCTGCTGCGGGTCTTTGGCTGGTATGACAATGAATGGGGCTTTTCCAACCGCATGTTGGACATGGCCCGCCTGATGGGACGGCGATAGCCGGTCCGCACGTGATTTGAGGGAGGGTTCAATGCCGGATCACAAGGCGCAAAGCGACCGCGAGGCCGCACTTTATTATCACGAATTCCCGAAACCCGGTAAGCTTGAGATCCGCGCGACCAAGCCCATGACCACGGGCCGCGACCTCAGCCGCGCCTATTCTCCGGGGGTGGCGGAAGCCTGCCTTGAGATCGAGAAAAACCCGGCCGATGCCGCGCGTTACACGTCCAAGGCAAACCTTGTTGCGGTGATCTCGAACGGCACGGCGGTTCTTGGTCTTGGCAATATCGGGGCGCAGGCCTCGAAGCCGGTGATGGAAGGCAAGGCGGTCCTGTTCAAGAAGTTTGCCGGGATCGACTGTTTCGACATCGAGGTGAACGAAACCGACCCCGAGAAACTGGCCGATCTCGTGGCCCGGCTTGAGCCGACCTTTGGCGCGGTGAACCTTGAGGACATCAAGGCGCCGGATTGCTTCCTGGTCGAGAAGCTTTGCAAGGAACGGATGAACATACCCGTTTTTCATGACGACCAGCACGGCACCGCGATCGTTGCCTCAGCTGCGGCCTATAACGCATTGATTGTCGCCAAGAAAAAGGCCGAGGACATCAAGGTTGTGGCGCTTGGTGCGGGGGCGGCAGGGATTGCCTGTCTCAAGATGCTGATGACCATGGGGGTCAGGCATGAAAACATCCTGATGCTGGACTCCAAGGGCGTGGTTCACACCCAAAGGAACGACCTGACGCCGGAAAAGGCCGAGTTCGCGCAAGCCACCGACAAGCGCACCACGCTTGAGGCGATGGAGGGGGCGGACCTGTTCCTGGGCGTGTCCGGGCCGGGGTTGCTGACGCAAGAGATGGTGCGGCAGATGGCGGACAATCCGATCATATTCGCACTGGCCAACCCGACGCCGGAAATCATGCCCGAAGAGGCACGCGAGGCGGCGCCGAACGCGCTGATTGCCACCGGGCGCAGCGACTACCCCAACCAGGTCAACAATGTGCTGTGCTTCCCGTTCATCTTCCGGGGGGCGCTGGATGTCGGCGCAACCGAGATCAACGACGCGATGAAACTGGCCTGCGTCGAGGCCATTGCCCGCATCGCGCGGGAAACCACCTCGGCCGAGGTTGGTGTTGCCTATCGCGGTGAGACACTGAATTTCGGACCCGATTACCTGATCCCGAAACCCTTTGATCCCAGGCTGTTACCGGTCATTGCTCATGCGGTTGCCAAGGCCGCGATCGATTCGGGCGTGGCCACGCGCGAGATTGATCTTGACGCTTACAAAGCCCAGCTTGAGGCCCAGATCTTCCGCTCGTCGATGATCATGCGCCCGGTCTTCGAGGCCGCCCGCGCCAGCCATCGCCGGGTGGTCTTTGCCGAAGGTGAGGACGAGCGCGTGCTGCGTGCGGCGCAGGCGCTGATCGAGGAATCGGGTGACATGCCGGTGCTGATCGGTCGGCCTGAAGTCATCGACATGCGCATCGAACGGGCTGGGCTGAAGATCAGGCCGGGCGAGGATTTCGAACTGGTGAACCCCGAAAGCGATGCCCGCTTCCGTGACTACTGGAAAACCTATCACGGCATCATGCGGCGGCGCGGGGTGACGCCGGATCTGGCCAAGGCGATCATTCGCACCAACACCACCGCCATTGCCGCCGTCGCGGTGCATCGCGGCGATGCCGACGCGATGATCTGCGGCACCTTTGGCGAGTATCGCTGGCACCTCAACTATGTCACGCAAGTGCTTGCAAACAAAAACCTTCGTCCGCAGGGGGCCATGTCGCTGATGATCCTCGACAAGGGGCCGCTGTTTGTCGCCGACACCCATATCCATATCGAGCCAACACCCGAACAGGTGGCCCAGACCGTGCGCGCCTGCGCCCGCCATGTGCGCCGTTTCGGGGTGGAACCGAAAGTCGCGCTGTGTTCGGGGTCGCAATTCGGAAATCTCGACAGCCGGTCAGGTCAGGTCATGCGCGATGCGCTGGAACTGTTGGATCAGCAGGAGATGGATTTCGAATACGAGGGCGAGATGCAGACCGATGCCGCCCTTGACCCCGAACTGCGCGAAAGGTTGTTCCCGGATGGGCGGCTGACCGGCAAGGCCAACGTGCTGGTCTATTCCAACACTGACGCGGCGGGCGCGACACGCAACGTTCTGAAGGCGGTGGCGGACGGGCTGGAGGTTGGTCCGATCCTGATGGGCATGGGCAACCGCGCCCATATCGCGACGCCGTCGATCACCGTGCGGGGGCTGCTGAACATGGCGGCGCTGGCGCGGACGGAAGTGTCGCATTACGGGTAAGACAGTCGCCCGGCGGCAACGCCGGGCGCTGCCCTTGAGCATTTCACAACGGCCAGAACACCAATATCGCCGGGATCGACACGGCAACCACGATCACCTCAAGCGGCAGGCCCATACGCCAGTAATCGCCAAAGGAATAGCCGCCGGGCCCAAGGATCAGCGTGTTGTTCTTGTGTCCAATCGGGGTCAGGAAGGCCGAGGACGCCGCCACCGCCACCGCCATCAGGAATGGATCGGCTGACACGCCCAAGGACGCGGCCATCTGGATACCCACGGGTGCGGCGACAATTGTGGTGGCGGTGTTGTTCAGCACATCCGACAGGGTCATCGTCACCACCATCAGCACCGTCAGCACGACCCAGGCCGGCATGCCCGCCGTCAGCCCCACCAGCGACTCGGCGATCAGCTTGGTGCCGCCAGCCGTCTCCAGCGCCGCGCCCAGCGGGATCATCGACCCCAGAAGCACGACAACCGGCCATTCGATCTGGTCGTATAGTTCGGCAATTGGCACGACCTTCATCAGCACATAGGCCACCACCACGAAACCCAGCGCGATGGGCAGATAGATCAGCCCCACCGATGCCGCCACCACCGCCGCGACAAAGACACCGATTGCCGCCCAGGTCTTGGTATTGGCCGTCACCACCAACCCACGTTCCGCCAGCGGCAGGCAGCCCAGCCAGTCCACCACATCGGCGCGGCGGTCCTTGGGGACCAGCAAAAGCAGGATATCGCCGGGCTGGATCACCTCGCGGCGGATCTGTTTCGTGATGCGCTTGCCCTGCCGGGAAATGCCCATCAGCACCGACCCCATGCGCCACGGCAGCCCCAGCGACAGGGCGGTCTTGCCCGCAATGCGCGAGGTTTCCGAGACCACGACCTCGATCACATCCAGCCCGTCGGCGGCGGCCTTCAGCTTTTCCTCGCGCTTTTCGTCGGCGAAATCCAACGACAGCGCGGCGCGGAACTCGTCCAGCGCCTCGGGCGTCGCCTCAAGGACAAGGATGTCCCCGGCCTGAAGCGCGACGCGGCGGGCGTTGCCATAAAGCCGCTTGCCCGCGCGGATCACCCCCAGCAGCGCGACGTCTGCTTCATCGGCCTGGGTTTGCAGCTCGCCAAAGCGCTTGTCGATCAGCTTGCTTTCCTTGGGGACCGTCAGTTCGGCCATGTATTGCGCGATATCGGCGACCTCCGCCCCGGCATCGCCGCGTTTCGGGATCAGCCGCCAGCCAATGAGCGAGACAAAGATCAACCCCGCAATCGCCGCCAGCCCGCCCACGGGGGCAAAATCGAACATCCGGTAAGGCGCGCCGATGGCGTCTTCGCGGATCGCGGCGATGATGATGTTCGGCGGCGTGCCGATCAGCGTCGCCATGCCGCCAAGGATGGTGGCGAATGAAAGCGGCATCAGTGACAGGCCCGGGCTGCGCCCCGCCTTGCGTGCCGTCTGGATATCGACCGGCATCAACAGCGCCAGCGCCGCGACGTTGTTCATGAAGGCCGACAGCACAGCGCCGATCCCGCCCATCAGCGCGATATGGCTGCCAAGACCACGGGCGCTGTCAACCAGCGTGCGGGTGATCAACAGGACCGCCCCCGACCGCACCAGCCCCGCCGAGACCACCAGCACCAGCGCGACAACCACCGTTGCCGGATGGCCGAAACCTGAAAACGCGTCCTTCACGGGCACCACGCCCAGAACCACTCCGGTCAGAAGTGCGGTGAAGGCCACAAGGTCATAGCGGAATCGCCCCCACAGAAGCAGGCCGAAAACCGCACCGAAAAGCGAAAAAAGAATGATTTGATCTGTCGTCATGGCGCGAGGTTAGCGTCTTCCTTTCCCGCTGACGACCATGATTTTTCGTGCCCGCTTGAACACCCCATATGCGCTGGTCTATATGGGGCGGAACCTGAAAAACACGACAGGACGTGACGTATGGCCGGCCATAGTAAATGGGCAAATATTCAGCATCGCAAAGGGCGTCAGGACGCCGCGCGCAGCAAGCTGTTTTCGAAGCTTTCCAAGGAAATCACCGTCGCCGCCAAGATGGGCGACCCGGACCCGGACAAGAACCCGCGTCTGCGTCTGGCGGTGAAGGAAGCCAAGGGCCAGTCGATGCCCAAGGACAATATCGAACGCGCGATCAAGAAGGCGATCGGCGGCGAGGGCGACGCCTATGAGGAAATCCGTTACGAAGGCTATGGCCCCAACGGGGTGGCGGTGATCGTCGAGGCGATGACCGACAACCGCAACCGCACCGCGTCGACCGTGCGCTCGACCTTTTCCAAGAACGGCGGCAATCTGGGCGAGACCGGGTCCGTCGGCTTCATGTTCGAACGCAAGGGCGAGGTGGTCTATCCCGCCAGCGCCGGTGACGCCGACACCATTATGATGGCCGCGATCGAGGCCGGGGCCGAGGATGTCGAAAGCTCGGAAGACGGGCATTACATCTGGTGTGCGGACACGGACCTCAACGACGTCTCGACCGCGCTTGAGGCGGAACTGGGCGAATCCGACGCCACCCGTCTGGTGTGGAAGCCGACCACCACGACCGAGCTGGACCTTGACGGAATGCAGAAACTGATGCGCCTGATCGAGGCGCTTGAGGATGACGACGACATTCAGCGCGTGACGGCCAATTTCGAAGCCTCCGACGAGGTCATGGAGCAGCTTGGCGCCGAGTGATCCGGTCCTGAAACGTCAAAAAGCGGCGTCCCGTCTGGGGCGCCGTTTTCATTGGGGGGTCAGTCGGGAATGGCCAATCCCCGCCGCGCCGCCCGCCGCACCGCGCGACCCAGCGGGTCCAGAACGTCGCGCAACAGGCGGGTGCTTTGCCAGAACAGCGGCACGTCCAGCGTGACACCGGGCACCAGTTCGACCAATGTCCCCTGTGTCAGGTGATCCGCCACCAGCGGCGCGGGGTTCATGCCCCATCCCATGCCCAGCAAGCAGGCGGTGACAAAACCCTGTGACGAGGGCAGGCCGTGGTTGCCCGGCGCGACGCTTTTGCCGGTCACGGTCCTGATCCAGCGCGCCTGCAACTCGTCCTTTTCGTCATAGCGCAGGGCGGGGGCGGCGTGGATGGCGGGGGCGGTGACCCCGTCGGGGAACCACCGCGCGACGTAGTCCGGGCTGGCCGTGGCGTGATAGCGCAACGTCCCCAGCGGCCGGATATCGCAGCCTGCCACCGCGCGGGGCAGGGCGGTCACGGCGGCGGCGACCTCGCCGCGTCTGAGCCAGTCGGCCGAGAACTCCTGATCGTCGACCACCACGTCAAACAGAATGCCCTCGATCCCCGAAAGCGCGGGCAGGAACCATGTCGCCAGGCTGTCGGCATTGACCGCGACGCGCACCCGCGCCGGACCACCCGGCGACAGCGCGGCGATGTCGCGGGCAAGCTGCGCCTCAAGCAGGCCGACATGGTTGGCATGGGCGGCGATGCGGCGGCCTGTCTCGGTGCCGGTGCAGGGGCTGCCACGGCGGACAAGGATCGTCCCGACCCGGTCCTCAAGCGCCTTCAGCCGCTGCGACACCGCCCCCTGTGTCAGGCCAAGATCCCGCGCTGCGGCCTCGAAACTGCCGGTTTCCAGAATGGCGGCAAGGGTGGCGACGTGACGGGGGTCGAGTTGCATTAAAGTTCCTAATGATAGGTCAGAAGGTTTAAATTGCTTAAACAAGATCGCCGCAGTAGGCAATCCCGGCGACCACGGGCGTGCAGGCAACAGAAAGGCAATACGCGGCATGATGACGGAATTCACCACGGGCTTTGCACTCAGCTTTTCGCTGATCATGGCGATCGGGGCGCAGAACGCCTTTGTGCTGCGCAACGGGCTGCGGGGGACACATGTTCTGCCGCTGGTGCTGACCTGTGCGATCTCGGACGCGATCCTGATCTCGGCGGGCGTCGCGGGGTTCGGCGCGCTGGTCGAACGTTTCCCGCTCATGCTGGACGTTGCCCGCTATGGCGGTGCGGCGTTCCTGTTGATTTACGGCGCGATCAGTTTCCGCGCCGCGTGGCGCGGCGGCGAGGCGCTGGACACCAGCGGCGGCAACGGGGCGTCATTGCAGAAGGCGATCATAACCTGCCTGATGCTGACCTGGCTCAACCCGCATGTCTATCTGGACACGGTGCTTTTGCTGGGTGGCCTGTCATCGCAATATGCCCACCCATGGCGCTTTGGGGCCGGGGCGATCATGGCCAGTTTTGTTTTCTTCTTTTGTCTTGGGTTCGGCGCCCGTCTGTTGCGCCCGGTCTTTACCAGTGCGCGCGCCTGGCAGGGGCTGGATGTGGCGGTTGGGGTGACCATGTGGGCGATTGCGGCGGGGTTGGTGCTGAACTGATCCGGGCCGAAATATGAGTATTTGCGCAAGAAAGAAGCCCATAGCAAAGGCAGGTAGTCGTTAACTTGTTTTCTATCTCGACAAGGCCGGTGATTTCGGTATGAGTATCGGCATGGATGCCGCGACACCCGATACACAAAGCAAATCGCCAATGGTCGGCGTGTTCTGGATGCTGATTACCGGCGTCTGTTTCGTCGCCGTGACCGCATTGGTCAAGACGCTGGGCGACCGTGTCCCGGCCGCCGAATCCGCCTTTCTGCGCTATGTACTGGGATTGGTTTTCCTGATCCCGATGATCCGCCCGATCCTGCGAGAGCGCCTGACACGGCGTCAGGTCAAGCTGTTTGCCTTTCGCGGCGTGGCCCATACGCTGGGTGTGATCCTGTGGTTTTACGCCATGACGCGCATCCCGATCGCCGAGGTCACGGCGATGAATTACCTGTCGCCGGTCTATGTCACCATCGGCGCGGCGCTGGTCCTTGGTGAAAAGCTGGCGGCGCGGCGGATCACCGCCATTGTGGTCGCGCTTCTGGGCGCGCTGATCATCCTGCGCCCCGGTTTCCGAGAGGTCAGCCCCGGCCATATCGCCATGCTGGGCACTGCCGTGTTCTTTGCCATGGGCTATCTCACCGCGAAGATCCTGTCGGACGAGGTTTCGCCGACGGTGGTGGTGGGGATGCTGTCGATCACCGTGACCATCGGCCTTGCGCCCTTTGCCGCCGCGGTCTGGGTGACGCCGACAATGTGGGATCTGGCGACGCTGTTCGCGGTCGCCTGTTTTGCCACGGCGGGCCACTACACCATGACCCTTGCCTTCGCCGCCGCGCCGATCACGGTGACCCAGCCGGTCACTTTCCTGCAACTGGTCTGGGCGGTCCTTCTGGGCTGGCTGGTCTTTGACGAAGCGCCGGACCTCTGGGTCATTCTTGGCGGTGTCCTGATCATCGGCGCGATCAGTTTCATGACCTGGCGCGAGGCGATGGCAAAGCGGCGTCAGACCACGCCGTCGATCGTTTCGACAAACAAGGCCTGACGGCGGGCTTATTCCTCGGCGTCGATCAGAAGCCGCGCCACCCGGCGGGCCTCGGCGCGGGCGTGGGCCGGGTCAAGCCGGGCGGACTGCGCTGCTTCCAGCCACACGCCATCCATGTAGTTCTGCAACGCCTCGCGGACGGTTTCCATGCGCGACGCGGACACAAGCTGCCGCAACTCGGCGCGGAAATGCGACGTCACCCGCGCGCGGTTGATCCGGTGCAGCCGCGCCAGCGATGGGGTGTGGGGGGCATTGGCCCAGAACTGCATCCAGATCGAGCATTGTTCGACCGTGAAAAGCCGGTCGTCAAAATTCGCGTCCAGCACCGCCATCAGCCGTTCGCGCGGTGACCCGGCCAGTGCATAGCGGTCCAGCATCGCGGTTTTCAAGGTTTCCAGCAGGCGGCGCATGGTCGCCTCCATCAGCTTTTCCTTGGAGCCGAAGTAATAGTTGATGCTGGCTGCCGACGCCCCGGCCTCGCGTGCGATTTCGGCCATGGTGACAGCGGCATAGCCACGGCGATGCACCGCCGAAATCGTCGCCTGTATCAGTTCCTCGTGCCGGATATCGCGGATGCGTGTTCTGCCCATGGGCGCATTTTGCCGCTTGGGGGGGAAGTTGCAATATTGTCTGTACAATTAAAAATTAGTATCACCATTCAAGAAATCTCGACTCTGGACAAGAAGGCCCCGGCAATGACGCAGAAATCGGCGCAATACGTGATTGTCGGCGCAGGCTCGGCCGGGTGCGCGATGGCCTATCGGCTGGCCGAGGCCGGGAAGTCGGTGATCGTGGTCGAGTTCGGCGGCACAGATGCCGGGCCGTTCATCCAGATGCCTGCCGCGCTGAGCTATCCGATGAACATGTCGCGCTATGACTGGGGCTATCTCTCGGAACCCGAGCCGCATCTTGGCAACCGCCGCCTGGTCTGTCCGCGCGGCAAGGTGGTGGGGGGATCGTCGTCGATCAACGGCATGGTCTATGTGCGCGGCCATGCCCGCGATTTCGACCATTGGGCCGAGGTCGGCGCGGATGGCTGGGGTTATGCCGACGTGTTGCCCTATTTCAAACGGATGGAGACCTGGCATGACGGCGGTCACGGCGGCGACCCCACCTGGCGCGGCAGCGACGGGCCGTTGCACGTCACTCGGGGTCCGCGCACAAACCCGCTGTTTCATGCCTTTGTCGACGCAGGGCGGCAGGCGGGCTATCCGGTGACCGGGGATTACAACGGCGAACAGCAGGAGGGGTTCGGCCCGTTCGAACAGACCGTATGGAAGGGGCGGCGCTGGTCGGCGGCCAATGCCTATCTGAAGCCCGCGCTGCGTCACGACAATTGCGCGCTTGTGCGCGGCTTCGTGCGGCGCGTCGTGATCGAACAGGGCCGCGCCACCGGGGTCGAGATCGACCGCGGCGGAAAGACCGAGGTCATCACTGCCCAGAAAGAGGTCATCATTGCCGCCTCGTCCATCAACTCGCCCAAGCTGTTGATGCTGTCGGGGATCGGACCGGCGGCGGATCTGCGCGACCACGGGATCGAGGTCATCGCCGACCGCCCCGGTGTCGGTGCCAACCTTCAGGATCACCTTGAGGTCTATGTGCAATATGCCTCGAAACAGCCGATCACGCTTTACCGCTATTGGAACCTCTTTTGGAAAGGGGTGATCGGGGCGCAATGGCTGTTTTCCAAGACCGGGCTGGGGGCGTCGAACAATTTCGAAAGCTGCGGCTTCATCCGGTCGCGGGCGGGGATCGACTACCCGGATATCCAGTTCCATTTCCTGCCGATCGCGGTGCGCTATGACGGGCAGGCGGCGGCCGAGGGGCACGGGTTTCAGGCCCATGTCGGGCCGATGCGCTCTCCGTCACGCGGCGCGGTCACGCTGGCCAGCGCCGATCCCGCCGAAGCACCGAAAATCCGCTTCAACTACATGTCGACCGAACAGGACTGGCAGGATTTTCGCCAATGCATCCGCCTGACGCGGGAGATATTCGAACAGGACGCAATGATGCCCTTCGTCAAACACGAGATTCAGCCCGGAAACGCGCTGCAAAGTGATGACGAGATCGACAGCTTTATCCGCGAACACGCCGAAAGCGCCTATCACCCCTGCGGCACCTGCCGGATGGGGCGCGCGGATGATCCCGGTGCCGTGGTCGATCCCGAAACCCGCGTGATCGGGGTGGATGGGTTGCGCGTCGCTGACAGCTCGATCTTCCCGCGTATCACCAACGGGAACCTCAACGCGCCCTCGATCATGGTGGGCGAAAAGGCCGCCGACCACATCCTTGGCCGCACGCCGCTGGCCCCCGCCAACGACCAGCCCTGGCTGCACCCCGACTGGCAGCACAGCCAGCGCTAAAATCCGCAAAGATTCACGGCGTTCTTGATCCGCGTCAAAGTGCGCGCGATGCGGGCGGGTCTAGGCTCTGACCAAGCCAAGAAAAAAGGAGCGCACGCACATGTCCCATACCCCCCATGAACTGGCCGAGGAATTCCCGGAATTCGTCGAGAAAATGCACGACCTCAAGGTCTCGGACGCGCATTTCGCCAAGCTGTTCGATGAATACCACGACCTCAATCGCAAGGTGCATCAGGCCGAAACCAACGTGAAACCGCGCGAGGAACTGGCCGAGGTCGATCTGCGCAAGCGGCGCGGCGCGCTGAAGGACGAGATTTACGCCTACCTCAAGGCGAACTGATCTGTCTGAAATGACAGGCGTAGGGGGCTGCGAAAAACCGCGGCCCCCTTCTTTCTTGTCCAAATACTCATCCTTGCCCGCAGCCTGACGCGCCGCCGATCCCCTTGCCATGACGATTGTGATCTGGCATCCGAAGGCATGTCAGGTGCCCCTTGCAAGGGGAGAATCGGGAAGCCGGGGAAGAACCGGCGCGGGCCCGCCGCTGTAACGGGGATGAGACGGCACATGCCACTGGAGCACTCCGGGAAGGCGCCGTGTCTCAGGTGATCCGAAGCCAGAAGACCGGCCTGGCAACATCAGCTTCCGCGTTTGGACGGCGCGGCGGCAGTGTCACGTTGAAGGAGGCCACCCGTGCCCGAACCGTCCAGCTGCGCACCGCAATCCGCGCGCGTTTTCTCTGCACAGGAAAAACAGGCGCTTTACGATGTCATCGCCCACCGCCGCGATGTGCGGAACGAGTTTCTGCCCGATCCGATCGAGCCCGCAACCCTGAACCGCATTCTGGCCGCCGCCCATGCCGCCCCGTCGGTCGGGCTGTCGCAGCCGTGGAATTTCATCCTGATCCGCGATCCCGGCCGGCGGGCGCAGGTGAAGGCCGCGTTCGAACAGGCCAATACCGAGGCGCAGGCGATGTTTCCCGCGGCCAGACGCTCGGCCTATGGCGCGCTCAAGCTTGAAGGGATCGAGAAGGCGCCGCTGAACATCTGCGTCACCTGCGACCGCACGCGCGGCGGCAAGGTGGTGCTGGGGCGCACGCATAACCCGAACATGGACCTCTATTCGACGGTCTGCGCGGTGCAGAACCTGTGGCTGGCGGCGCGGGCCGAAGGGGTTGGGGTCGGTTGGGTCAGCATCTTCAACGAGGATGACGTGAAACCCATCCTGAACCTGCCCGACCATGTCAGCATCGTCGCCTATCTTTGCGTCGGCTATGTCGATCAGCTGTTCGACGGGCCGGAACTGGCCGCGCGCGGCTGGGCGACGGCGGCGGACCTGGCCGAGGTCGTGCTGGACGAGACCTGGGCCGGGTAGGGGGCGAAGGTGGCCGGGGTCAGCCGACCTCGTAAGGCACCACCCCGCGCAGGTCGGGATTGATGTTCAGCCGCCGCTCCAAGGGCGGGACCGAGCGTTGGTGACAGTCGGTCCGCTCGCAGATGCGGCAGGAAATGCCAATCGGCTCAAAGGCTTGCGGATTGTTGATGTCCATGTGGTCGGCATAGACCAGCGCGTCGGCATAACGCACCTCGCATCCCAGCGCGATGGCATAGCGGCGGATCGGCGCGCCGTAATGCCCGCCCGATTTCGACACGTCCCGCGCCAATGAAATATAGCGCACCCCGTCGGGTGTCTCGGCCAGTTGCCGCAGGAACTGGCCCGGCGTTTCAAAGGCACGATGCACGTTCCACAGCGGGCAGGCGCCGCCATAGCGGGCAAATTGCAACCGCGTCGCCGAGTGGCGCTTGGTGATCGTTCCGGCCTGATCGACCCGCACGAAAAAGAACGGGATGCCCTTTGCGCCGGGCCGTTGCAGGGTCGAGAGCCGGTGCGCCACCTGTTCGATCGACGCGCCAAAGCGGTTGGCCAGAACCTCAAGATCGTGGCGCGTTTCATGCGCCGCCTTCAGGAAACGGCCATAGGGCATGACCGCGGCCCCGGCAAAATAGTTCGCCAGCCCGATCTTGGCGATGTCGCGGGCGGCGTCGGATTGGAACCGGGCCAGGTCCAGTGTTGCTTCCAGAAGCTTGTCCCGCTCGATCAGCGCCACCTGCAGCAACAGTTGGAACCGCTGCGTTTCGGTCGGGACACGGGTCGAGATGAACAGGGTGCGGCTGTCGCGTTCATAGCGGCGCAGGGGCGCGGCGTCACTGAATTCGACCGTGACCCCGGCGGCATTCAACGCCTGCACCGCGGCGGCGCGAATGTCGCCCGATCCTTCGGCTTTCTCGGCAAACCGTTCGGCGGCATGGTCCACCGCGTCGATATAGTTGTCGCAATAGTGGAAGAAATCGCGCACCTCGTCCCAGGGGCTGGGCTGCATCTGCATTTCCTGCCGTCCCAGCGCCTCATCCAGCGAGGCCAGCCTTTCGTGGGTCTGGCGATAGGCGCGGTGCAATTGCAGAAACGCCCGCGCCAGTCCCGGCGCGTTGGAGGCGACCAGCCGCAGATCGGCCAGCTGCGCGTCATTTTCGGCCAGAACCGGGTCGGCCAGCGCCTCGCGCATGTCCGAGACCAGCCGCTCGCTGTCGCCCGACGAGAGTTCGGTCACATCCAGCCCGAACTCCTGCGCCAGCGCCAGAACCACCGTGGTCGAGACGGGCCGGTTGTTGTTTTCCATCTGGTTCAGATAGGGCAGGGACACCCCCAGCTTGCCGGCAAACAGCTTCTGGGTCAGGTTCAGGCGCATGCGGATTTCCCGCAGCTTTGCACCGGCATAGAGTTTCTGGGTCGCCATGACGCGTTTCATCCCGCATTGCTGACTTTGCGGGTGCAAACATAGCTTTGCAAAGCGTCGGCGGCTAGATGCCGATTTGACGCTCGCGACGGATGACGACACGGATGGCGATGACACCGGCAATCGCAGTGGTCAGCATGATCCACAAAAGCGGCGCGGCACCGGATTGCGGCGTCAGCAAGGCGCCGGCCAGCGACGACAGCGCCGCGCCCAGCCCGATCATGATCGCCCCGGACAGGCCCGACGCCGTGCCTGCAAGATGCGGCCGCACCGACAGGGCGCCCGCGGTGGCGTTGGGGATGGACATGCCATTGCCCAGCCCGACAAAGGTCATCAATCCGAAGAAGCTGATCGCGGTTCCGGCATCGAACAGGAAGATCGTCAGCGACAGCGCGACTCCAAAGGTGGTGACCATGCTGCCCCAATAGACCATCCGGTTGACCCCGATCCGCGACGAATACTTGCCGGACAGGAAGTTGCCGAAGAAATAGCCAAGCGCCGGCGCGCCGAAATAAAGTCCCAGTTCGGCGGGTTGCAGGCCAAACACGACCTGCCCGACAAAGGGCGCGCCGCCCAGATAGGCAAAGAACGTGCCGGACGACAGGCCGGAGGCCAGAGAATAGCCCCAGAACCGCTGGCTGCGCAGCAATTCCGGGTATTGCCTGTATTGTTCTCGCAGGGTCAGGCCGGATTTGACCTGTGTCTCGCCCAGGTCGGCCCATGCCATGGCAAAGATCGCCAGGCCAAGTATGAACAGCGTCCAGAAATTCGCCTGCCAGCCCATCATCTGGTCAAGAACGCCGCCGATGACCGGGCCGATCATCGGCACCACCGCAACCCCCATGGTGACATAGCCCAGCATCGAGGCGGCCTTGTCCTCGCTCACCATGTCGCGCACCACCGCGCGGCTGAGGACCATTGCCGCCACGATCACCGACTGCGCCATGCGGAAGGCCAGGAAAACCGCGGTGTTGGGGGCATAGATGCAGCCCAGCGTCGCAATCACAAACAGCCCGACACTGGTCAGGATGACCGGGCGGCGGCCCAGCTTGTCCGACACCGGCCCGACCAGAACCTGCAACACCGCATTCATCGCCAGATAGATCGGCACGGTCAGCTGCATGATCCTGTATTCGGTGCCGAAATATTCCGTCATCCCCGGAAGGCTTGGCAGAAAGATGTTCATCGACAGGGCCGCGATACCTGCAAGCAGGATCAGCGTGACAAGATGTGGTGGTGTGGTACGGTCCAGAAATTGGACGCGGGAAGAGTTCGCCATGCATTCGAGTTAGGCGCGATTCGTGGAAATGTCCATAACTCGTTAAGCATTAAACTAGTTTGCAATTTTGCAATTTGAAGCGCCGCATTATTCATGTCTTTGCAAATTCGCACAATTTCCCTTTGCCGCGTTGCAGCGATTTCCTAGACTGCGTCAAATTTCAAGGGGACCCCGGCCATGAAAGATATCCTGAACGAACTCGAACAACGCCGTGAAACCGCCCGTCTGGGTGGTGGTCAGAAACGGATCGACAGCCAGCACGCCCGCGGCAAGCTGACCGCGCGCGAGCGGATCGAACTTCTGCTGGACGAAGGCAGCTTTGAAGAGTTCGACATGTTCAAATCGCACCGCTGCACCGATTTCGGCATGGAAAACCAGAAACCCGCGGGTGATGGCGTCGTCACCGGCTGGGGCACCATCAATGGCCGCATGGTCTATGTCTTCAGCCAGGATTTCACCGTCTTCGGTGGTTCGCTGTCCGAAACCCACGCCGAGAAAATCTGCAAGATCATGGACATGGCGATGCAGAACGGCGCGCCGGTGATCGGCATCAACGACTCGGGCGGGGCCCGCATCCAGGAAGGTGTTGCCTCGCTGGCCGGTTATGCCGAGGTGTTCCAGCGCAACATCATGGCCTCCGGTGTCGTGCCGCAGATTTCCGTCATCATGGGGCCCTGTGCCGGTGGTGCGGTCTATTCGCCTGCCATGACCGACTTCATCTTCATGGTCAAAGACACCTCTTACATGTTCGTGACCGGCCCCGACGTGGTCAAGACCGTCACCAACGAGGTCGTGACCGCCGAGGAACTGGGCGGCGCGTCGACTCACACCAAGAAATCCTCCGTTGCTGACGGCGCCTTTGAAAACGATGTCGAGGCGCTGGCCGAAGTGCGCCGCCTTGTCGATTTCCTGCCGCTGAACAACCGCCAGAAACCGCCGGTGCGCCCGTTCTTCGATGAACCCGACCGGATCGAGATGTCGCTGGACACGCTGGTGCCGGAAAACGCCAACACGCCCTACGACATGAAAGAGCTGATCGTGAAGATTGCGGACGAGGGCGATTTCTATGAAATCCAGGAGGATTTCGCCAAGAACATCATCACCGGCTTCATCCGCATGGAAGGGCAGACCGTGGGTGTCGTGGCGAACCAGCCGATGGTTCTGGCGGGGTGTCTGGATATCGACAGCAGCCGCAAGGCCGCCCGCTTCGTGCGCTTCTGCGACGCGTTCGAAATCCCGATCCTGACGCTGGTCGACGTGCCGGGCTTCCTGCCGGGCACCTCTCAGGAATATGGCGGCGTCATCAAGCACGGTGCGAAACTGCTCTTTGCCTATGGCGAGGCGACGGTGCCGAAAGTGACCGTCATCACCCGCAAGGCCTATGGCGGCGCCTATGACGTGATGGCGTCGAAACACCTGCGCGGCGACTTCAACTATGCCTGGCCGACGGCGGAAATCGCGGTGATGGGCGCCAAGGGCGCGACCGAGATCATCCACCGCGCCGACCTTGGCGATGCCGACAAGATCGCCAAGCACACCGCCGATTACGAAGACCGCTTTGCAAACCCGTTCGTTGCGGCCGAGCGTGGCTTTATCGACGAGGTGATCCAGCCCCACGGCACCCGCAAACGCGTGGCCCGCGCCTTCGCCAGCTTGCGCAACAAGAAGCTGACGAACCCGTGGAAAAAGCACGACAACATTCCGCTGTAAGGGTGTGACGGGTGGCTGACGGACCGGACATCGCTGTTTTCCCGCCGACCGTGTCGGTGGCCGCTCCGCTGGCTGCGGTGGCGCTGGAATGGCTTGTTCCGGTCGGGCTTCTGCCTGCGCCCGGCACCCCCATCATCCTGATTCCGGGCCTGTTGTTTCTGGTTGGGGCAGGGGCACTTGCCATCAGCGGGGACCGTGCATTCAAGGCGGCGGGCACCAATGTCGACCCGCGGCAAGCGGCGCTGACGCTTGTTCGGACCGGACCATTCAGGGTTACGCGCAACCCGATGTATCTGGGCATGGTGCTGTTGCAACTGGGCCTGGCGCTGACGTTTTCGCTGGATTGGGCGCTGTTGGGGGCGGTCTGTGTCTGGCTGATCCTGCATTTCGGCGTGGTGCTGCGGGAAGAGGCCTATCTTGTTTCGCGGTTTGGCGACGCCTATCGCGACTATCTGTCTGAAACCCGCAGGTGGCTGTGATGACCCATCCCCGCTGGCATATCCGTCGTCAGGACGCGACGCTGACACTGGCCCGCCGCCCCGTGGCGCGGCTGGATGTGTCGGCCTGCACGTCCCTGCCGGATGCCGGGCGGCTTCGGGTGGCGCAGCAGGTGCGGCAGGACATGTGGCGGGTTTTGCAGGACCTCAAGGGCTTTTCGCCCGTCGTCGAGGTCACGCGCGAGGCCGGGGGGCTGACCGTGACGGCAGGAGGAGAGGTCTCCGGTCAGTTCCCCCGCGCCCATGTCGAGGGGCTGATCCGCGAGGTTCTTGAATGTCCCGAGCGGCGCGCCCGCTGGCTGCGCCATGCCCGTCACCGGAGAAACGGGGACAACCGGGGCAACAGGGGGGGGCAGAATGTCTGACGTCCTGTTCCTGGCCTCAAGTGGCGCGGTGACGGCTGATGACCTGCCGCCGGTGCCTTCGGGGAACGAACTTTACCTGCAAGAAGTGATCTACGAGGACCGTCAGGATGGCAGCCGCGTGGCGCGCTATCGCTATGTCATGCCGATCCTGCGACAGGGGGTCGAGTTCTATGAGGTCGAGGCGGATTTCCAGTATCTCTGCGAGACCCGCGCGCTGCGCGAGTTGAAGGCCAGCGGCGAAAAGGTCGATCAGATCATCGTCTCTCTGGCCGACCGCGAGACCGAGTTTGGCGAGATCTCGCCGCTGGTGACCCAGTATTTCGAGGCCTACACCGTCGAGGACGGCTCCTGTATCTGGGAGGGGTATTGATGAAACCACAATATCTTGCGGCCGATCAATCCGTTGCAGGGGCTTTTGTCACCCTTGCGCCACAGGACTTCAACTGTGCGGCCTATCCGTATCTTTTTGCACGGAAATCCACTATCCTTCGCCACGAGTATGCCCAAATTCCCGGCTACTCGAATGAGAGGCAGGCAGGGCAAACCCGCCCTGATCCAAAAAAGAAGAAGTGGAGAAACGGATGTCAAAGAGCATCAAGTTCCTGGCAATTGGGCTGGTCGCCCTTGTCGCGGCATGTGCCAACGAAGAGCCGGTCGAAGAATATGTCGTGGTCGACCCCGAGCCGATCTCGGTCGAACCGACTTACACCGGCAAATACAAATAATCCGGTCGTGATACCGGGACAGGCTTCGGGGCCTGTCCCACACCGCGCCCCTCTTGCAACAGAAAAGGGCGCGCCATGCTGAAGCATCGCGGCTTCCCGGGCCGTCTGCCGGGCACCGATTTCCAGTTCACCATTCGCCGCCCCAATCCCAAAGGGGTGACGCCGATCATCCGGCGCGAGCGCTTCCGCGACCGCAAGCCCGCCGACCGGCGGGCCGATGCCGCCTTCATGCAGGCGCTGTGGGAACAGTTCGGCGACCAGCCGTTCGAGCGGGGCAATCTGGATGCGGGCCGTCTCAGCTGGCTGTTCGGCCGCGAGGTCATCCCCGCCGAAGACCCGTTTGATCCCGCCAGCTACGAGGCGCTGCTGGTCATCGACGAGACCGTTGCGCGGGCCTCGTTCCCGGATGCGTTCGACGGGGGGTGGGCATGATTTCGCCGATGGGGTCCGGGTTTGCGCGGGAAGCGGCCAACGCCGCGACAGTGGCGCAGAAAACCGTTGCGGCAGGGCATGTTGGCACCCTTAATGAACCCATGGCGGCGCGACTGACCAGGACGCCCGCCTGTAACAGTGTATTCCGTTACCCTTCCCCTTGCGGGTGGTCCGGCTGTGTCCCTGCCGGATCACCCGTTTTTTCGCAAAATGCCCGGTTTGATGCCCGGCATGGCCGCCCGCAAACGGCGGTGACGCGCCGAAAACCCATGTTTTGCGCGATTTCGCTTGCTGGATCGGGGTGGATTGGCGCATCACTTGCATGCATTTCCACTCAGAGCAGGAAAAAAACAAAATGCAAGTTTTCAAACGTTTCGCAATCATCGGCCTGGCCTGTGGCACGCTTGCCGCGTGCGGCGACACGGCGCTTGAACAGGGTCTTCTTGGGGCCGGCGCTGGCGCGGGTGCAGCCATCGTCACCGGCGGCAATGCCGCAACAGGCGCCATCGTCGGTGCAGCAGGCAACGTTGCCTACTGCCAGGCCAACCCGGGCAAGTGCAACTGACACAGCCCTGATCCCTGCGCCCTGCGCGGCGCATGATCTGATCGTTTCCGCGGCATCTGCCGCCCCGTCTGACAAGACCATCGGTGCCTTTGGTGCCGGTGGTCTTTTTGTTGTTTCCGCATGCCGCGCATCGGTCGCGGCGGCCAAGACCTGAAAGGAATAGGCATGTTCGAAAAGATCCTGATCGCCAACCGCGGCGAGATCGCCTGCCGCGTGATCAAGACCGCCCGCAAGATGGGCATCAAGACGGTCGCCATTTACTCGGATGCCGACAAGCACGCGCTGCATGTCCAGATGGCGGACGAAGCGGTGCATATCGGCCCGCCGCCCGCGAACCAGTCCTATATCGTCATCGACAAGGTGATGGACGCGATCAGGCAGACCGGCGCGCAGGCGGTTCATCCGGGCTATGGCTTCCTGTCCGAGAACTCGAAATTCGCCGAGGCGCTTGAGGCCGAAGGCGTTGCCTTTGTCGGACCGCCGAAAGGCGCGATCGAGGCGATGGGCGACAAGATCACCTCGAAGAAGATCGCTCAGGATGCGAACGTGTCGACCGTGCCCGGCTACATGGGGCTGATCGAGGACGCGGATGAAGCCGTGAAGATCTCGAACGAAATCGGCTATCCGGTGATGATCAAGGCCAGCGCCGGGGGCGGCGGCAAGGGCATGCGGATCGCGTGGAACGACACCGAAGCGCGCGAGGGGTTTCAGTCCTCGAAAAACGAGGCGGCGAACAGCTTTGGCGACGACCGGATTTTCATCGAGAAATTCGTCACCCAGCCGCGCCACATCGAGATTCAGGTCCTGTGTGACGCGCATGGCAACGGCATCTATCTGAACGAGCGTGAATGCTCGATCCAGCGCCGGAACCAGAAGGTTGTGGAAGAGGCCCCGTCGCCCTTCCTTGACGAAGCCACCCGCAAGGCGATGGGTGAGCAATCCGTCGCGCTGGCCAAGGCGGTGGGCTATACCAGCGCCGGGACCGTGGAATTCATCGTCGATGGCGACAAAAACTTCTATTTCCTTGAAATGAACACCCGTCTGCAGGTGGAGCATCCCGTGACCGAGCTGATCACCGGGGTCGACCTTGTCGAACAGATGATCCGGGTTGCAAACGGCGAGCCGCTGTCGATCACGCAGGACGATGTCGGCATCAATGGCTGGGCGATTGAAAACCGGGTTTACGCCGAGGATCCCTATCGCAACTTCCTGCCGTCGATTGGTCGCCTGACCCGCTATCGTCCGCCGGTCGAAGTGGCTGCCGGTCCGCTGGCCGACAATGGCAAGTGGCAGGACAAGGCGAAGAAGGGCAAGGATTTTGCCGTGCGCAACGATACCGGCGTCTATGAGGGCGGCGAGATCAGCATGTATTACGACCCGATGATCGCCAAGCTCTGCACATGGGCGCCAACCCGTGGCGAAGCGATCGAAGCCATGCGCAACGCGCTGGATGGGTTCGAACTGGAAGGCATCGGCCATAACCTGCCCTTTGTCAGCGCGGTGATGGATCACCCAAAATTCATCAGCGGCGACATGACCACTGCCTTCATCGCCGAGGAATACCCGGACGGGTTCGAAGGGGTCGAACTGCCCGAGGACACGCTGCGCCGTATTGCGGCTGCGGCCGCCGCCATGCACCGCGTCGCTGAAATTCGCCGCACCCGTGTCTCGGGGCGGATGGACAATCACGAACGTCGCGTCGGCAAGAAATGGGTGGTGTCGCTGCAAGGACAGGAGTTTGCCGTCAAGGTGAAGGCCGACAAGGAAGGCTCGACCATCAAGTTTGCCGACGGGTCCAAGCTGCGCGTTTCGTCGGATTGGACACCGGGCGATCAGCTGGCCGTCGTCGATGTCGACGGGCCGCTGGTGCTGAAGGTTGGCAAAATCTCGGGCGGGTTCCGCATCCGCAGCCGTGGCGCCGACCTGAAAGTGCATGTGCGCACCCCGCGTCAGGCGGAACTGGCGAAGCTGATGCCCGAAAAACTGCCGCCCGACACTTCGAAAATGCTGTTGTGCCCGATGCCCGGCCTGATCGTGAAGGTCGATGTCGCGGTGGGTGACGAGGTTCAGGAAGGCCAGGCGCTTTGCACCGTCGAGGCGATGAAGATGGAAAACATCCTGCGCGCCGAGAAAACCACCAAGGTCACCAAGATCAACGCCGGACCCGGCGACAGCCTGGCCGTCGATGACGTCATCATGGAGTTCGAATGATATGACCAACGCCCTGCCCATCGCCCGAGACGCAAGGATCGGCCCGTTCACGGCGGGGCGTATCGCCTATGGCTGCTGGCGCTTTGCCGGGTCGACCCCGGACGAGGCGACAGCCAAGATCGAGGCGGCGCTGTCGGTGGGTGCGAACCTGATCGACACCGCTGCGATCTATGGGTTTGGCGATCCCGGCTTTGGCGCGGCGGAAGAAAAACTGGGTGGGGTGCTGAAGGCGCAGCCCGGCCTGCGCGACCAGATTGTTCTGGTCACCAAGGCGGGCATCCACCCGCCTCTGCCTTATGACAGCCGCGCGGAAAATCTGATCGACAGTTGCTCGGGATCGTTGAAGCGGCTTGAAACCGACCGGATCGACGTCTTTCTGATCCATCGCCCCGATCTTCTGGCGTCTTATGACGAGGTGGCCGAGGCGCTGACGCATCTGCGTGCGGCGGGCAAGATCCGCGAGGCGGGCGTGTCGAACTTCACCCCCGCCCAGACCCGCGCCTTGCAATCCAAGCTGGATTTCCCGCTGGTTGTGTCTCAGCCCGAGTTCTCGGCGGTTCACACCGACCCGCTGACCGATGGCACCACCGACCTTGCGCAGGAACTGGGGCTGGCGTTGATGGCGTGGTCGCCGCTTGCGGGCGGGCGGCTGGTCTCGGGGCAGCGCGGCGAACCCGGCAGCGTCGAGGCGCGTGTTCTGGCGGTTCTGGACGAGATCGCGTCGGAAAACGGTGTTGGCATCGACCATGCCGCGCTTGCCTGGGTGCTGGCCCATCCTGCGGCCAGCTTTGCCATCATCGGCACGCAGTCACCTGACCGGATCAGGGACTCGGTCCGGGCGCTGGACGTGAAACTGTCGCGCCGCGACTGGTATGCGGTGCTGGAAGCGGCACGCGGGGAACCGATGCCGTGACGCGAAATCCTCGGTCATATTCCGGGCCTTACCGCCTGTCTCGCTCTTCCTGCTGGCGCAGCGGCATCTTGTCGATGGACCGGGAAATTTCGCGCACGCTCCAGGGTTGCGGCTTGCGCAGGTATACGATGCCGTCCTTGCCCATCAACACCAGCATGAAGCCGCGCGGCCGCAGTTTCCGGCGCAGGTCGGACATATGCGCCCCGTCCGTATCGGTGATGATGACAACATCGCGCTCGGCCAGATCGCCGGGGCGCTCGGACAGAAGGTCCATCTGCTGCACGAAGCGCGGGTCGGCGGCGGTGTCGGCAAAGACCACCACGGGCCGCGCCACCCATTTGAAATCATCAAGCACCACATCACCCGCCGTAAACCGGGTCGTGTGGTCCTCTTGCCATGCGTCCACCGGGGAAACCGGAACCGCATCCGTGGCAAATACCGGCGTCGCCGCCAATGCAATCATCAGGCAAAGCTTTTTCAGCATGATCCCTCCTGTTGATTCAAAATATAGGCGCGGCGGCGGACAAAACGACCCCTTTTCGCCGGTTTACCCGGCACAAATGATCCGATTCACCGAAAGGACGATCCGATGAGTGACAAAACTGCCGCGTGGAAGGCGCTGGCCGAGAAGGAATTGCGGGGCCGCCCGCTGGATGACCTGACGTGGAAGACGCTGGAAGGCATCGACGTCAAGCCGCTTTACACCGAGGAAGACACCGCCGGACTGCCCCATATCGGGTCGCTGCCGGGCTTTGGTCCTTTCACCCGTGGCCCCAAGGCGACGATGTATGCGGGCCGTCCGTGGACGATCCGGCAATACGCCGGTTTCTCGACGGCCGAGGAATCCAACGCCTTTTATCGCCGCAACCTAGCCGCCGGTCAGCAGGGGGTGTCGGTTGCTTTCGACCTTGCCACCCACCGGGGTTATGACAGCGACCACCCGCGCGTGGTTGGCGATGTCGGCAAGGCGGGTGTGGCCATCGACAGCATCGAGGACATGAAGATCCTGTTCGACGGCATCCCGCTGGACAAGGTGTCGGTGTCGATGACGATGAACGGCGCGGTGATCCCGATCCTGGCGAATTTCATCGTGGCGGGGGAAGAGCAGGGCCATGACAAGTCGGTCCTTGCGGGCACCATTCAGAACGACATTCTGAAAGAGTTCATGGTCCGCAACACCTATATCTATCCGCCCGAACCGTCGATGCGGATCATCTCGGACATCATCGAATACACCTCGAACGAGATGCCCAAGTTCAACTCGATCTCGATTTCCGGCTATCACATGCAGGAAGCGGGCGCGAACCTTGTGCAGGAACTGGCTTATACGCTGGCCGATGGCCGCGAATATGTCCGTGCGGCAATCGAGGCGGGCATGGATGTCGACAAGTTCGCGGGCCGCCTGTCGTTCTTCTTTGCCATCGGCATGAACTTCTTCATGGAAATCGCCAAGCTGCGCGCCGCGCGGACCTTGTGGCACCGCGTCATGACCGATTTCGGCGCCAAGTCGGAACGTTCCAAGATGCTGCGCACCCACTGCCAGACCTCGGGCGTGTCGTTGCAGGAGCAGGACCCCTATAACAACGTGATCCGCACCGCTTATGAAGCGATGAGCGCGGTTCTGGGCGGCACCCAGTCATTGCACACCAACGCGCTGGACGAGGCGATCGCGCTGCCGACCGATTTCTCGGCCCGGATCGCGCGAAACACCCAGTTGGTGCTGCAAGAGGAAACCGGCGTCACCAAGGTCGTCGATCCGCTGGCGGGCTCTTACTATGTCGAGAGCCTGACCAACGAGCTGATCGAAAAGGCCTGGGCGCTGATGGAAGAGGTCGAAGAGATGGGCGGCATGACCAAGGCCGTGGCCTCGGGTATGCCCAAGCTCAGGATCGAGGAAAGCGCCGCGACCCGTCAGGCGATGATCGACAAGGGCGACGAGGTCATCGTCGGCGTCAACAAGTACCGCAAGGAAAAAGAGGATCCGATCGACATTCTGGATGTCGACAACGTGGCCGTGCGTGAAAGCCAGATCGCGCGTCTGAACAAGATCCGCGAAACGCGCGATGAAACCGCCTGTCAGTCGGCTCTGGATGAGCTGACCCGCCGGGCCAAGGAAGGCGGCAACCTGCTTGAGGCCGCAGTAGAGGCGGCCCGCGCGCGGGCATCTGTCGGAGAGATCAGCATGGCAATGGAAAAGGAATTCGGCCGTCACCGCGCCGAGGTAAAGACGCTGGCCGGTGTCTATGGCGCGGCCTACGAGGGGGACGAGGGTTTTGCCGCGATCCAGGCCTCGGTCGAGGCCTTCGCCGCCGAGGAAGGCCGCCGTCCGCGTATGCTGGTTGTCAAGATGGGGCAGGACGGGCACGACCGGGGTGCCAAGGTCATTGCCACCGCCTTTGCCGATATCGGTTTCGACGTCGATGTCGGCCCCTTGTTCCAGACACCCGACGAAGCGGCACAGGACGCGGTGGACAATGACGTCCACGTCGTCGGCATCTCGTCCCAGGCGGCGGGCCACAAGACATTGGCGCCGCAGCTGATCCAGGCGCTGAAGGACAAGGACGCCGAGGATATCATCGTGATCTGCGGCGGGGTGATCCCGCAGCAGGATTACGAGTTCCTGAAAAAGGCCGGCGTCAAGGCGATCTTCGGTCCGGGCACCAATATCCCCGAGGCGGCTCAGGACATCCTGCGCCTGATCTCCGAAGCCCGCGCCTGATCCGCGTGGCCTGAAAGAAACGGGCCTGAAAAAAATGGGGCGGTCCTGTCCGGGCCGCCCCTTTTGCTGTCCGGCCTATTCCGCCGGAACCCCCAGAACAAAGACCAGCGTCGACAGCACGGCCAGCATCGCGAACCCGATGTTCTTGCCGCCATCGCCGGGCCGCGATCTTGCCGCCAGAAACGCCACCCCGCATTGCAGGGCGTAAAACAGCGCAAAGGCGCGGCTGGCCAGTGCGATGACCTCGGTCACGTCGGTCGAGATCAGGATCGCGATGCCGACCACCGCAATCAGCAGATAGCCATGGCGCGGATCGACCCGGCCGTGGGAAATCTCGTGGATCAGCCCCTCGTTGCCGATACTGTCGGCGACGGCGGCGCTGAACTGGCTGGCGACGGCGGCCAGCGTCAGAACCAGCGGCAGAACCAGCGCCACCGCGCCCGACACGGTGATGATCGCGGCCACGCCGCTGCCATCGGCCAGTGTCGTCAGCAGCGGAGAGAGCAGCAGGAAAAACGCCACATAGATGACGGCCGCGATGATCTGCGCCAGCTTCATCGCGCGCTGCCGCGTGGCGCGGTCGAACTCGTCGCCTGTAAAGCGCGTGGTTTCAAACCCCTGCACCACGATCAGCAGGCCCAGCAGCACCGGGATCGAGGCCAAATCGAACCGGCCCGGCGGCGGTGCGATGCTCTGGCCGCTTGTCGCCGTGGTCACGGCAAAAACGACAAGGCCAACAAGGAAGGCCGCGATCACCGACAGGTTCAGCGAGGTCGCGTAGCGCTCGATCTTGGCCACTTTCGAGACCCCGCCGCTCCAGCCCAGCCCGCCGACGAACAGGACCAGCGCAATGGCGATCCAGCGGGCCAGCGCCTCGTTCGGGGCGCCGATGGACTGCAACAGGAAATTGCCCAGAAGCGACAGATAATAGGCGACCGACACGAAATAGGCGAAGGCCAGGACATAGTGGCTGAGCCGCTCCAGTGAATGCACCGCGCGCTGGCCGTCGGTGGCGAGCATCTGTTCGACATGGGCGATGTTATAGCGGATGGCACCGCCGATCAGCCAGGCCAGCGCGATGAGCGAGGCCATCGCAGGCGCGGCATAGCCGCCGAATTCCCGCGCCAGAAGCGGTGCCGACACAAGGAACCCACTGCCGATGATCGAGGCCAGCGGCGTCACCGTCGCGCGCCACAGGGGCGACCGGGCAAACGGGGCCAGGAACAGACCGGCGAAACACAGGGCGGCAACGGTCAGGACAATCAGGTTTTCTATCATCGCCGGGGGCCTTTGGTCTCAATCAGATGGTGTTTCAATACGTCGTTGATCCGACAGTGATACTGCCGCGAAGCGCCCTGTCAAAGACCGTGTTGCAGAAGCGCGGGGACAGAGCCCTGCACAACTGCACGATGCTGAGGATACCCGAGACGCACGACCCGGCCAGAACGCCCAGCTTGGTATCGTCGCGCAGTTCGCGATTGGTGAAGCTGCGCCCACCGACGATTGGCTGCCAACTTCAAATGGATACCGCCCGTGGGTTCAAGTTTGAAGAAACGGCCAATCGCGCGACGGATCCTGTCTGTTGCCGGGGCAATATCTCGTGATAGGACGATGCTGCCGGCGTCGTCCGGTTCACTACCAGAGGCTGAGGACGCCACGTGAAATTGGATCATTTAGCGGTTGCGGGCCAAAATTTGGACGAGACAGCCGGATTTGTCGAGGATCGGCTGGGCGTCAGGATGGGACCGGGCGGGGAACATGCCCATTTCGGCACGCATAACCGGCTGCTGGGGCTGGCGGACGGGCTGTATCTTGAGGCGATCTCGATCAACCCGGAGGCCGCCGGGGCCGCGACGCCGCGCTGGTTCGACCTGGACCGGCTGTCGGGCCCGCCGCATCTGCGGAACTGGATTTGCCGGGTCGATGACCTTGATGGCGCGTTGGCAGAGGCACCCGGCGGGGCGGGGGTGCCGGTGCAGTTGCAGCGCGGCGATCTGCGCTGGCGCATGGCGGTGCCGGACACGGGCGTGCTGCCGTTTGACAACCTGTTTCCCGCGCTGATCCAGTGGCAGGTCGCTGAGCTGCCCGGCGAAAGGCTGCCGCCCTCGGGCTGTGCGCTCGTCGCGCTTGAAGTCCGCCACCCAGATGCCGCAGCTCTCGCCGACAGCCTGCCGCTGGCCGACGGTCGCGTCAGCTTCGTCACCGGAACACCCGGCCTTGTGGCCGAAATTCGCACCCCTCATGGGAACCGCCTGCTTTGACCCACATTCGCACAGCCACACCCGGCGACGCCGCCGCCATCAATGACATCTGGAACCGCGAAATCCGCGAGGCGGTGTCCACCTTCAACTCGCAGCCCAAGACCGTTGACGAGGTCGCGGCGCTGATCGCGGCGCGGGGGCCGGCCTTTCTGGTTGCCGAAGCCGACGGCAATGCCATCGGCTTTGCCTATTACGGCCAGTTCCGTGGCGGTGTCGGTTATGCGCATACGATGGAGCATACGGTCTATCTGGGTGACGCGGCGCGGGGCAGGGGCGCGGGTCGGGCGCTGATGTCGGCGCTGGAACAGGTTGCGCGCAGGGATGACGTTCACAGCCTGATTGCAGGCGTCGCCGGTGAAAACACCGCCGGGATCGCCTTTCACGCGCGGCTTGGCTTTGCCGAGGTCGCCCGCCTGCCGGAAGTGGGGCGCAAGTTCGGCCGCTGGATGGATCTTGTGCTGATGCAGAAAATCCTGTGAACCCAACCCGATAAAGCGCCTGACATCCCCGGACGCACAAGCTAGGGTGCGGCCATGTCGATCTGGACCCGCATATCCGAAGCGATTGCAGCGCTGGCGAATGGTGAAAGCCTGACCCAGGTCTTTGATCGCCTGAAGGCCCCGCCCGAACGCTCGATCGCCTTCACCATTGCGGTGATTGCTTTGGGGGCGAAGATGGCCAAGGCCGACGGGCAGGTCACCCGCGACGAAGTCACCGCCTTCCGCGAAGTGTTCCAGATCGCCCGCGAGGACGAGGCAGGGGCGGCGCGCATCTTCAACCTGGCCCGGCAGGACGTCGCCGGGTTCGAGGAATATGCGCTTCGGATCAAGGGGTTGTTCGGGCCGGGTCACAAGGTCTATGGCGACCTGATGGAAGGGCTGTTTCACATCGCCATGGCCGATGGCGATTATCACCCGAACGAAGACCTGTTCCTTGAACGGGTGGCCGAGATATTCGGCATTCCCGAAAACCAGTTCCGCGCCATGCGCGCGCGGTTTGTGCCCGATGCCAAGCCCGATCCCTATACGGTTCTCGGGGTCACGCCGGATACGCCGATGCCCGAGATCCGCAAGGCATGGCGGCGGCTGGTGCGCGACACCCATCCCGACAGCATGATCGCGCGGGGCGTCCCGGAAGAGGCGGTCAAGCTGGCCGAGAAACGGATGATCGACATCAACCGTGCGTGGGAAGAAATCACCCATTCGGCCCCGGCCTGAAACGATGCGGATCGCCACCTATAACGTCGAGTGGTTCAACACCCTGTTTGATGACCGCAACCAGCTGATCGTCGATGACGGCTGGTCCGGGCGACAGGACGTCACCCGCCAGCAGCAGATCGAAGCATTGGGCATCGTGTTCACCGCGCTGGATGCCGACGCGGTGATGATAATCGAGGCCCCGGACCAGAACTCGCGCCGGTCCACCGAGGCGGCGCTGGAGAATTTCGCGGCGGCCTTCGGTTTGCGGGCGCGCAAGGCGCTGGTCGGGTTTGCCAATGATACGCAGCAGGAAATTGCGCTTCTCTATGACCCGGACGCCTTGCAGGTGCGCCACGATCCCATTGGCGACGAGACCGGCAAGAAAGGCCACCAGGACGCGCCGCGCTTTGATGGTGTGTTTCGGATCGACCTGGATATCGACGCGACCGAGGACCTGGTCACCTTCTCAAAACCCCCGCTCGAGGTGGCGGCGACCACGGCGTCCGGCACCCGCCTGCGGTTGATCGGGGCGCATCTGAAATCCAAGGCCCCCTATGGCGCGCGCGGACGCGACGCGATCATGCGACAGTCGATTGCCAACCGGCGCAAGCAGCTGGCACAGGCGATCTGGCTGCGTCAGCGCATCGACACCCATCTGACTGCGGGCGAGTCGCTTGTGGTGCTGGGCGATCTCAACGACGGGCCGGGGCTGGATGAATACGAACACCTGTTCGGGCGCTCATCGGTCGAGATCGTGATGGGCGAAGGCGATTTTGCGCTGGTCGATCCCAATGCCCAGCGTGCGTTTCAAAACCGGCGCGGGGCGCTGCCGACCAGCTCGCGGTTCTACCTGCCGCATGAAAAACGCTTCATCCAGGCGCTTCTGGACTATGTCATGATCTCGCGCGACCTGGCCGCGAAACGCCCCGCGTGGCGCATCTGGCACCCGTTCGATGACCCCGAATGCTGGAAACTGCCAGAGTTGCGGCAGGCGCTTCTGACCGCGTCTGACCACTTCCCGGTCAGTCTGGATATTGACATCTGACCCTTTCATTTTTTGGCGGCGACCCCATATGACCCCCATGAAACACATGTCGCGCCCCTTGCTGCCCCTGACGCTCTGCGCTGCGCTTGCCGCGTCGCCCGTGCTGTCGCAATCGACAGAGGACGGCACCGGCAAATCCCTGATGGAAGAGGGCATGCGCCTGTTCTTCGAGGGTTTGCAGCAGCAGATGGAACCCACGATGGACGAGCTGAAGGGCCTGGCCGAAGAAATGGGCCCGGCAATGCGGGGCTTCTTTGCCGAAATGGGTCCGGCGCTGGCGGATCTGCTGGAACAGGTCGACGACTGGTCGGCCTATGAAGCGCCCGAGATGCTGCCGAACGGCGATATCATCATCCGTCGCAAACCGGACACCCCCGAAACCGATCCCGAGATGGGAGAGGACGGTCAGATCGAACTTTAACGCCTTTTGACAGGTGGTTAGCTTTTGATCTTCACGTTGCCTGTGGCACCAAGTGCATCGACAAGCGACTGGAACCGGGCGGCGGCGACCTCGCCGTAAAGCGGGGCGACCTCGGCCGGAAGCGTCAGTTTCAATTCGCGTTTCTTCGGGTGCCAGCGCAGGGTGCCAAGGTTGGCATCCTTCTTCATCCACAGCATCGCGCCAAAACGCATCGCCTTGCCCAGCACCTCGGCCTCTTGCTGGCGTTTCTCGTCCAGAAGGGTGAACATGTCCTGAAACCGCGTACCCTCGCGCTTGTTGCGATAGCGGTGCAGAAGCGCCATGCCCAGATAGATCCGTTCCGAGTGTTTCAGCCCGCCCAGGTTGGCGCGGGTGGCATAGTCGAAACAGACCTCTGCGCGGTAATCGGGATGCGCGCGCCAGCTGACGTCATGCAAAAGGCAGGCGGCCTTGATCAGGCGCAGGCGGTCGTCGGGCACCGCGTTGAACAGCGGCAGGATGAATTCGTAAAGCGCCTTGCCGAAACCGGGGATGCGGGCGTCCTTGGCCTCGGCAAAGCGGCAGGCTTCGATCAGCGGGTCACGGCGGCGCAACCGTTCGGGCATCTGTTCATAGAGCATGCCTTCGCGGATGCCATAGGAACTGACGGCGATGTCATGCGGGCTGAAACGGCGCACGACGCCTTTCAGCACGTCGATCGCATAGGGCACCAGCGCCATCCGGCTGGACGAGACGCCGCAGCGCAGGCGCAGTTCCTCGGGGTCGCTTTCGGCGATGTAATCCGCGGTGCGATAGATCGACTTCCGCGTCATCCGGTATTCGTGCAGAACCCGCAGCGGCCAGCCGCGCCGTTCCTGATCGATCCGGGCAATCGCGCGCCACGAGCCGCCGACAAGAAACAGCCGGTTGCGCTGGCTGCCCAATTGTTCCTGCATCACGTCCAGCGACGCGTCGATATGCGCCCGCCGCCCCTTCTTGCCGCCCTTGATATCCTTCAGCTTCAACGGCCCCAGCGGAGAGGTCATCCGCCGCCCGACCTGGTCATTGCCGATCTCGGCCAGCTCCATCGACGAGCCGCCGATGTCACAGACCAGCCCGTAGGATCCCGGCCAGCCCAGCAACACGCCCTGCGCCGACAGCCGCGCCTCTTCCGCGCCGTCGATGACGTGGATCTTCAACCCGGTGGTGTCCAGCACCTCGGCGCAGAACGCGGCCCCGTCCTCGGCTTCGCGCACAGCGGCGGTAGCGACGGCGGTCAGCGGCCCGTGGCAGATTTCGCGGGCGATGGCCTGAAACCGGCGGATCGCCGACAGCGCACGCACGCGGCCCTCGGGGTTCAGCCGCCCGGTGTCAGAGAGCCCCGCGCCAAGCGCGCACATGATCTTTTCGTTGTAGAAATAGGCCGGGCTTCGGGCGGCACCGTCAAACACCACCAGCCGGACCGAGTTCGATCCGACGTCCACCACGCCGACGCGTTTCAGCTTGCGTGCCGAAGGGTCATCAAACAGCGGGCGGCCAAATGGTCCCCACTCTTGCGCGGCGTCGGTTGCGTCCATGTCGTGTCCCGGTCTTGTCCCTGTCCCAAAATGCGTCAGTGGCGGGCAGGGGTCAATCTTCGGTATGGGTCAGTTTCGGCACATCCGACGCCCCGGCGCTACCGCGGCCTGACAGGGAAGGGTTCTCCATGAAGAACCTGTGGCAATTGAACGCAAACTCGCCTTCGGGCACTTCGGTTCGGACAAAGCTTCCATCCGGCGCCATCACCCAGCTTTGCGCCACATCCGCCAGATTCGCGGCCATGATCTGGCTGACGATCTGCGCCTTGACGGTGTTGTTGTTGATTTCGACCAGCGTTTCGACCCGGCGGTTAAGGTTGCGCCCCATCCAGTCGGCGGACGAGATGAACACCCGGGATTTCTTGTGCGGCAGACCGTGGCCATTGCCGAAACAGACAATCCGGCTGTGTTCAAGGAACCGCCCGACGATGGATTTCACCCGGATGTTTTCCGACAGGCCCTTGATGCCGGGCCGCAACCCGCAGATGCCACGGATCACGAGGTTGATCTTCACCCCGGCCTGGCTTGCCGCATAAAGCGCGTCGATCACGTCGCTGTCGATGAGCGAGTTCATCTTGGCCCAGATTTCCGCCGGTTTGCCGTCCTTGGCATGGTCGGCTTCGGCGGCGATCATCTCCAAGAGGCGGGGTTTCAGCGAGATCGGGGAAATCGCAAGGTTTTCAAGCCGTTCCGGTTCGACATAGCCGGAAAGATAGTTGAACACCTTGGTGGCGTCGCGGCCCAGATCGGCGTCGCAGGTAAACAGGCTGAGGTCGGTGTAAATCCGCGCAGTAATGGGGTGATAGTTGCCGGTGCCGTAATGGGTATAGGTCACCAGCTGGTCGCCCTCGCGCCGCACCACGGTTGAAATCTTGGCATGGGTCTTGAGGTCGATGAAACCATAGACCACATGCGCGCCCGCCCGTTCCAGCCGCCGCGACTGGCGGATATTGGCGGCCTCGTCGAACCGGGCCTTCAACTCGACCAGCGCTGTCACCGACTTGCCGTCCTCGGCCGCTTCGCACAGCGCCTCGACGATGGGGGACTTTTTCGACGTCCGGTAAAGCGTCTGCTTGATCGCCACCACGTCGGGATCGCGGGCCGCCTGTTGCAGGAAGCGGACCACCATGTCGAAGGTTTCGTAAGGGTGGTGCAGCAGCATGTCCTTCTGGCGGATCGCGGCGAACATGTCGCCGTCGAAATCCTGCACCCGTTCCGGCACGCGCGGGGTGAACGAGGGCCACAGAAGGTCGGATCGCGCATCCAGCACCAGTTCCTTAAGGTCGGCCAGCCCGATCATGCCGTCGATATCGACGACCTCGTCCTCGGACACGTGCAATTCGTCCATGATCAGCGCCTTCAGCTTTTCCGGCGCGTTGGACGAGATTTTCATGCGCACGACTTCCCCCCGGCGGCGGCGTTTCAGCGCCACTTCGAATTCGCGGACAAGGTCTTCGGCCTCGTCCTCGACCTCGAGATCGCTGTCGCGCAGCACCCGGAAGGTGCAATGCCCCTTGGCGACATAGCCGGGAAACAGGCTGTCGAGATGCAGCAGCAGCAATTCCTCAAGCGGCAGGGCGCGGTGGCGGTCGTCATCCGAGGGTAGGATGATAAAGCGGTCGATCTGGTGCGGGATCGGCAAAAGCGCGTTCAGCGCCCGCTTGTTCGACTTCCGCTCAAGCTGAAGCGCCAGCGAATAGCCCGCGTTGGGGATGAACGGGAACGGGTGTGCCGGGTCGATGGCCAGTGGCGACAGGACCGGGAACACCCGGTTCAGGAAGACATCGGCAAGGAACTCCTTGTCCGCGTCGGTCAGCAGTTCCCGATCCAGAATCGAGATGCCCTCGGCCTCCATCTCGTCGCGCAACACGCCAAAGGCCGCCTGCTGGGATTGCAGCAGCTTGCGGGCGTCCTCGTTGATCAGCACAAGCTGTTCGGCGGGCGACAGGCCGTCGGCGGCAGGGGTGGTGTTGCCCTCGCGCTGCAACTCGCGCAGGCCGGCGACGCGGACGGTATAGAACTCATCAAGGTTGGTTGCCGAGATCGACAGGAAGCGCAGCCGTTCCAACAGCGGCACGCGCGGGTTCTGCGCCTCTTCCAGAACGCGCCAGTTGAAGGCCAGCCACGAAAGCTCGCGATTGTGGAAACGCCCCGGACCGGTCAGGTCGACATCCGTCAGTTCGACGGGCGCGGGAAAGTCGGATTTGAGGAAATCGGCATAGGTCATGGGGATAAGGGGTGCCACAATAGCATGAAACTGAAGTGACAGTATTTCCCGCCGATGGGGAAAAGTCCAGACATGGTCGGCGGTTAGCTGCCCGTGATCACCCGCCGCGCAAGGGCGCGATTCACCGGGCGTTTCTCGGCCAATGACAGGTCGTCCAGACGCGCGACCATGTCCTGCGCCGCCGAAAATGTCCGGTCCATGTGTTTCAGGAGATAATCCAGCATATCCGGGGGCGGCATGATCTGGCGGTCGGCAAACAGCTTCATCATGACCGCCTTCAGCAGCGTGTCGTCGGGATATTCCAGCGCCGCCACGGTGGTTCCCATCATCCGGCTGGCAAGGTCGGGCAGGGTCAGCCCCCAGTATTTCGGATCGCCGGTGCCGGTCAGCAGCAGGCTGTGGCCATTGGCCAGCACGAGGTTGTGCAGGTGAAACAGCGCGTTCTGCGCGTCGGGGTCGGCGGCAATGGCGTTCACGTCCTCAACCGCAACCGGCCCGGTTGCCAGTGCGGGGATATCCGCCCCGGACAGCGTGTCCGCCGCCACGATCCGCGCCCCGCTGGTGGCGGCCCAGACATGGGCCAGATGGGTCTTGCCCGCGCCCTCGGGTCCGCAGAGCAACAGCTTGCCGCCGGACCAGTTCGGCCAGGTCTCGACCAGGCCAAGCGCCACGGCGTTGCTTGGGCTGACAAAGAAATCGTCCCGCCCCAGTGCCTCGCGGACGGGCAGGGGCATTGTTATCTGTTCAGCCATGATCAGTCGTCAGCTTCACTTTCGGCGGTACTCAGCCCGAGATATAGGCGCGATCCGCGATATTGCGACACCATGAAACGGGTCAGGACACCGATGGCGGCCGCGACAGGGACGGCGATCAGCATGCCGACAAAGCCAAACAGCGCGCCAAAGACCGACAGCGCCAGGATCAGCCAGACCGGGTGCAGGCCAACCGAGCTGCCGACCAGTTTCGGAGTGAGGACATTGCCCTCGATCACCTGCCCGACCACGAAGATGCCTGCAACCAGCCCAAGCGACACCCAGTCGCCCCAGAACTGGAACGCGCCCAGCCCGATCGCCAGCGCGCCGCCAAGGATGGCGCCGACATATGGAATGAAGGTCACGGCCCCGGCGATCATCCCGACCACCAGCCCGAATTGCAGCCCAACCAGCATCAGCGCCACGGCATAGTAGGTGCCCAGCACAAGACAGACCGTGCCCATGCCGCGCACGAAGGCGGACAGGGTGTTGTCGATTTCCTTGGCAAGGCGGCGGATGGTCTGCACATGGTCGCGCGGCAGGAGCGAGTCGACCTCGGCCACCATACGGTCCCAGTCCAGAAGCAGGTAGAAGGCGACCACCGGCACGATCACCAACAGGATCACCACGTTGATAAGCGACATGGCGGACGAAAACACGCCCTGCGCCAGTACGGCGGCCTTGTCGCGCAGCGTCTCGCCAAAGGATTGCAGCGCCTGGTGGGTGGTCGACTGGGTGTCAAACAGCGACGGGATATGCGTGGCAAGGAAGCTGCGAAGCTGTCGATAAAGCTCGGGCAGCGTGTCGATCAGGTTGACCAGCTGCTGGATCACGGCTGGTATGACCTCGATCAGCAGGATGAACACCGCCAGCACCACGACCAACGAGATTACCGTGGTCGCGGCAACCCGCGACAGCCCCATCCGTTCCAGCCGGTCCGCGACCGGGTCGAGAAAATAGGCCACCGCCCCGCCCAGCACGAAAGGCAGAAGCACGTCGCCCAGGTACCAAAGCACCAGCACGAACAGCGCCAGCGCGATGCCCCAGTATTTGACCTGATCCCGTACCGGAAGTGCCATTTTTTCCCTCATCCGTTCCCAAAGAGATCGCCCATAGGCGGCACGCATGCAAGTCCCATTCCCGGCAATGGCGGCACAAGCCAACAAAAAGGGCCGGGCAAAAGCCCGGCCCGGATCGGTCGAGGACCGAGGGGACGTTACATGCACTCGGGGTTGTTGCCCGGCAGAACGACCTTGTCGATGACGTGGATGACGCCGTTCGAGGCTTCGATATCGGCAATAACGACCATTGCCTCGGCGCCGGACCCGTCATTCAGCATCACGCCATCAGATTTGGTGACGCAGATCTTGGCGCCTTCCAGCGCGGTGCCGACCCCGGCGGTTCCGGCCGCGATGTCGCCCGACATCACCTTGCCCGGCACCACATGATACAGCAGCACATTGGTCAGATCGCCCTTCATCTCGGGTTTCAGCAGAGTTTCGACGGTGCCTTCCGGGAGGGCTTCGAAGGCGGCATCCACCGGGGCGAAAACGGTGAAGGGGCCGTCGCCTTGCAGGGTTTCGACCAGCCCGGCGGCGGTGACGGCGGCGACAAGGGTTTCAAAACGGTCGTCGCCCGCAGCGATATCGACGATGGTGTTCGACGCGGCGGCGGTGGTGGCGAATGTTGCGGCAAAAGCGGCGGCTAGGGCGGTGGTGCGTTTCATAAGGGGTCACTCCTTTGGACAAGTTGTCATGCTGTGTGCATGTGACCGGGATTACGGGGGCGGCATGCGGTTGGATGACTGCGGTCGCGCATCCGTGAACGGCCGTGATCCTGCAGCCGGTCCGCCCCCCTGTCGCGCCGCGCCCGCGCAGCCCGGAAATCCACGCCGCCCCTTGTGCCAAAGGAAACAAGCGCCTAAACCCCGGCAGAGAAATTGACATCACGCCACTGACCAACTGCCCGGAGTGCCCATGCGCCTGTCCCGCTATTTCCTGCCGGTTCTGAAAGAGAACCCCGCCGAAGCCCAGATCGTCAGCCATCGCCTGATGCTGCGTGCCGGCATGATCAAGCAAGCCTCGGCCGGGATCTATTCCTGGCTGCCGCTGGGCTTCAAGGTGCTGCGCAAGCTGGAAAACATCGTGCATGAGGAACAGGTGCGTGCAGGCCATATCCCGATGCTGATGCCGACGCTGCAATCGGCGGACCTCTGGCGCGAGTCGGGCCGCTATGACGGCTATGGCGAGGAAATGCTGCGCATGCAGGACCGGCATGGCCGCGACATGCTGTATTCGCCCACCGCAGAAGAGATGTTCACCGATGTCTTCCGGTCCCATGTCAAAAGCTACAAGGACCTGCCGCTGACGCTCTACCAGATCCAGTGGAAATTCCGCGATGAGATCCGCCCGCGTTTCGGCGTGATGCGGGGGCGCGAGTTCCTGATGAAGGACGGCTATAACTTCGACCTGACCAAGGAAGACGCGCTGCACGCCTATAACCGCCATCTGGTGAGTTACCTGCGCACCTATGAGCGCATGGGGCTTCAGGCGATCCCGATGCGCGCCGATTCCGGGCCGATTGGCGGGGATTACACCCATGAATTCCTCGTGCTGGCGGAAACCGGCGAATCCGAGGTGTTCTATGATGCCGAGATCACCGACCTGAAATTCGGTGACCGCGAGATCGACTATGACAATGTCGACCAGTGTCAGGCGATCCTGGAAGAGTTCACCAGCCGCTATGCCCGCACCGATGAAACCCATGACGAGGCTGTGTTCAACGAGGTGCCCGAAGACCGCCGCCGCGTGGCGCGCGGGATCGAGGTTGGCCAGATCTTCTATTTCGGCACCCAGTATTCCGAGGCGCTGAACGCCACCGTGCAGACGCCGGACGGGTCCAGCGTCCCGGTCCACATGGGGTCGCACGGGATCGGTGTGTCGCGACTGTTGGGGGCGATCATCGAAGCCAGCCACGACGACAAGGGCATCATCTGGCCCGAGGGCGTGACCCCGTTCCATTGCGGGATCGTCAACCTCAAGCAGGGCGACGACGAGGCTGATGCGGCCTGTGAGGCGCTCTATAAATCGCTGACCGCATTGGGGCTGGAGCCGCTTTATGACGACCGCAACGAACGGGCTGGGGGCAAGTTTGCCTCCATGGACCTGATCGGCCTGCCATGGCGCATCACCGTCGGCCCGCGCGGGTTGAAGAACGGGGTGGTCGAAGTGACCTGCCGCCGCAGCGGTGAAAGCGAGGAAATGCCCCCCGAACAGGCCGTCGCCAAAATCGCCGGGATCTATGCCGGGCTATGAGCCCGGATGCTTCTGGCGGGACATCTGACGGAACTTTGAACGGGGCGCGCAAGGGGAAACCCTGCGCGCCCTGCGCATGTGTGGAATGGCGGATCGGCGCCGAATGGCGGGTGGTCCGCAATGTCGGCCAGCTTGACCCCGAAACCCGCCCTCCATAGGGTGCGGGCAAACAAGAGTCAGGCAGTCATGGCAGCTTCTCCACCTCCTTTTGCGGCGTTTGAATGGATGATCGCGTGGCGATACCTGCGGGCGCGCCGCGCCGAGGGCGGCGTCAGCGTGATGACCTGGATCAGCCTGATCGGGATCACGCTGGCGGTGTTCGCGCTGATTGCGACGCTGGCGGTGCGCTCGGGCTTTCGGGCCGAGTTCGTGGACACCATCCTTGGCGCCAATGCCCATGTCACCATCTATCAATCCGCCACCGTGAACGAGGCCGGCACCCTTGACCGCACGATCCACGATTTCGACGCCATGGCCGAGCGGATGCGGGCCGTGCCGGGCGTGACCAGCGCCGCGCCGTTGATCAAGGGCCAGGTGATGGCCAACCACGCCGACCGCAACGCGGGTGTCGAGGTTTTCGGGATCGACGCGGCGGATTTGCAGAACCTGCCCCGCATCGTCAACCCCGAGACCGCCCAGGGCGACCTGTCACGCTTTGACGAAGGGATTGCGCTGGGTTCGGGTGTGGCGCGGGAACTGGGGGTGCTGGTCGGCGACCGGATCAAGCTGATCTCGCCCAACGGGGTGCGCACGGCCTTTGGTTCCTCCCCGCGCGTGAATGGCTACGAGGTGGTCTATATCTTCTCGGCCGGGCGCTATGACATCGACCGCACGCGGGTCTATCTGCCCTTTGCCGAGGCGCAGAGCTTCTTCAACAAGGAAGGCGTGGCCGACGAAATCGAGGTCATGGTGGCCGAGCCCGAGGCGATTGACTCCATGGCGCTCGACCTGATGCGGGCGGGGGGCGAACGCACGCTGATCTGGACGTGGCGCGATGCCTCGGGCGGGTTCCTGCGCGCGCTTGAGGTTGAGGACAACGTGATGTTCATCATCCTGTCGATCCTTGTCCTGATCGCGGCAATGAACATCGTTTCCGGGCTGATCATGCTGGTCAAGAACAAGGGGCGCGACATCGGCATCCTGCGCACGATGGGGCTGACCGAGGGATCGATCCTGCGGGTCTTCTTCATCTGCGGCGCGTTCACGGGAGTCATCGGCACGGCCATGGGCGTCGTTCTGGGGTGCCTGTTCGCAATCTATATCGACCCGATTTTCTCGTTTGTGAACTATGCCATGGGCGGCGGGGTCTGGGATCCGGCGGTGCGCGGCATCTATCACCTGCCAGCACAATTGCGGATGGAGGACGTGATGAGCGCGGTAAGCCTGTCCCTGTTCCTGTCCTTCGTCGTCACCATCTTTCCCGCCCGCCGCGCGGCGCGGCTGAACCCGGTCGAGGCGCTGCGATATGAGTGACGTGATGCTGCGCCTTGAGGGGCTGGAACGTATCTATAACAAGGGCTTGCCGGGCGAAGTTCAGGTTTTGCGCGGAGCGTCCCTGACGGTGCATGCCGGGGAAAGCGTGGCGCTGGTTGCGCCATCCGGCGCGGGGAAATCAACCTTGCTGCACCTTGCCGGGCTGCTCGACACGCCCGATGCCGGGTCGGTTGAGATCGGCGGCACCGTGATGACCGGCCTCAGCGACCGCCGCCGCACCATCGCGCGCCGCCGTGACATCGGATTTGTCTATCAGTTTCATCACCTCTTGCCCGAGTTCTCGGCGGCGGAAAACATCATCCTGCCGCAGCTTGCCGATGGTGTCGCCAGGGCGGATGCCGCGGCACGGGCGCAGTCCCTGCTGGCCGAGGTCGGCGTCGCGGACCGCGCCAGCCACCGCCCCGCCGCGCTGTCCGGCGGGGAACAGCAGCGCGTCGCCTTCTGCCGCGCGCTGGCCAACCGTCCGCGCCTGTTGCTGGCGGATGAACCCACCGGCAACCTTGATCCCGGCACCTCGGATCAGGTGTTCGAGGCGCTGATGCGGCTGGTCCGGGGCGAGGGGCTGGCGGCCCTGATCGCCACCCACAACATGGAGCTGGCGGCGCGGATGGACCGGGTGGTGCGGCTGGAAAACGGTCTTTTGGCCTGACCTCACGCCTGCTGGGTCAGCCAGACGCCCGCCGCCATCAACCCGATCCCACCCGCGCGGGTCAGCGAGAGCGGAGATATCTGCGCCCCGAACAGCCCGAAATGGTCAATCGCGGCGGCCGAGATCAACTGACCCAGAAGCACGAAGAACACCGCGTTGCCGACGCCGAAATGCGGCGCGACGAAAGTGATCGACAACACGTAGAAAGCCACAAGGCAACCCGCCAGAAACAGGTGTTTCGGCGCATCGACCGCCTTGGCCAGCGCCGGAATGCCTCCGGTGATTACCAGCGTCGCCAGCGTCACCAGAAGCGCGACGCAGAACAGGATCGTGCTGGCGGCGACAGGCGCGCCCAGCCGCTGTCCCAGCGCGGCGTTCAGCGCGGCAAGGACCGGGATGCCGATGCCGGCGGCAAGCATGGTGGTGGCATAGATGGTCACGGGGGGCATGGGGACCTCGGGCTACTGGGGATCGAAAAAGGTTGCGGTGGCGGTGGCGACGGGTTTGCCGGACGGTTCGGCAATCATCTCGGCATGGGCAAAAATCAATGCCTTGCCCGCGCGCACGACATGCGCCTCGCAGCGGATCATCTCGCCAATGCCGGGGCGCAGGAACTGAGTGTCGAGATTGGTTGTGGCGATCGGCCGGGGGCTGTCCATCTGGGCAAGCGCGGCAAAGACCATGGCGGTATCGGCCAGCGCCGACAGGGCCTGCCCGCAGACGATGCCGCCAACCCGCGCAAGATCGGGGGTGATCGGCATGGTCATGGTCACGCCCTGCGCCGAGATCGCCGGGATCGACAGGTCCAACGCCTGAATCCAGGGCGCAAAGTTCTCGGCCAGAAAGGTCTCGGCCCGTGATTGTGTGTCCAGCATGTCGCGTTTCCCTTGTTGGGGCGAGAATGACGGCTGTTTTTGCGATTGTCATCCGCGGTTCGGGCTAAACTCGGGTTTTTCGTCTGATTTGAAACGCTTTATGATCGGGATCAAGGACCACCACCCGCGTTGCAGGCGACAGTGGGCGGGTGGGGCGACAAGACAAATGGGGACAGGCCGTGAAATCATGGATCGGGGTGACGGGCGCGATGGCGCTTGCGGTGGTAACAGGCTGCGCGGCGGTGCCGGGGGCGGGGCGCACGGTCTATGACCAGAATTGCGCCGTCTGCCACGGGCCGGGGGGACATGGCGACGGTGACTTTGCCGCGCAACTGCTGACCCTGCCGCCCGACCTGACGGTGCTTGCGCGTAACAATGGTGGCTCTTTCCCCGAGGATAGGGTGCGCGCCGTGATCGAGGGACCGGGCCGCGCCGACCACTTCAGCGGCGCAATGCCTGAGTTCGGCGAAACCCTGCCGCGCTTGACAGGGGCTTCGCAGATCGACGCGGTTGTGCATTATCTTGAGACCATTCAGGCGAACTGACTCGCCCGGAAACCGGGGGCAGAAGGAGATGGCGATGAAAACGATGATCTTGAGCGTTGCGGGTATCTTCCTCGCCTCCGCGCTCCATGCGCAGGACCCCGGCGAGGGTAAGGTGCTTTATCTTGAAAACTGCGCCACCTGCCACGGGCTAGAGCTTGATGGCAATGGGCCGATGGCGGGCGCGATGAACATGAAGCCGACGAACCTGACGACACTGGCCGCCACCAATGGCGGCACTTTCCCAGTTGTGCGGGTGGTCAAACGCATCGACGGGCGCGATCCGCTGGTTGCTCATGGCAGCCCGATGCCTGTCTATGGCCACTTCTTCGAAGGCGATGACACATTGGTCAAGTCCGAGACCGGCCAGCCGATCATGACCAGCCGGTCCATTGCCGACCTTCTGGCCTTTATTGCCGGGAAACAGAAATGAGGGGGGCGATCGCGGGATTTGGCGCCCTTTTCCTTTTGGCGGGCTGCGACCCAACCGGTGACATGCCCGATGCCACAGACGGGGCTGCGGTCTATGCCGAGAACTGCGCCCTGTGCCACGGGCCGGCGGGCAAAGGCGACGGAGCGGTTGCGGGCGTGCTGCCCAAATCGCCGGGCGACCTGACCACGATCTCGCGGCGGGCGGGCGGAACATTCCCCGTGTCCGACGTCCTCAGCCAGATCGACGGCTATTCCCGCGACCCGGTGCCAGGGGTCGATATGCCTGAATTCGGCGATCTGCTGACCGGCGACCTTGTCCCGGTTCAGACCGGAGCCGATCAGTTCACGCCGACCCCGCGACCGATGGCGGCGCTGCTGGCCTATCTGGAAAGCATACAGGAGTGATCCCCGGCCTGACGGAAAGCGATCAATAGTCTGCAGGCCAACGGCCCGGTGATGCCGTCAGGCGACGTCGCAGAACAGGTCGTAAACCGTTTCCAGCATGCGGCGGGGTTTGTCGTCGGCCAGGCTGTAATAGATCGTCTTGCCGTCACGACGCGGCACCACAAGCCCCTCGAGCCGCAGACGCGAAAGCTGTTGGGACACGGCGGCCTGACGTGCCGACAAAAGCCGTTCCAGCTCGGTCACGGATTTCTCGCCGGACACAAGGTGGCACAGGATCATCAGGCGCCCTTCGTGGCTGATCGCTTTGAGGAAATTCGACGCATTTGCGGCGTTTTCCATCATGCGTTCCATCTTGTCGTCGGGGATCTGGCCCGAGAACGCAGGAAAGGTCATCGACCAAATCCCTTCTTCGTAGTCATAGTCAAAAGGCCCGGCCAGTCCCGTTCATTGTCTCGTGCCGCACACGACCCGATCCCGGTGAAAACCTGCCTGTGAAATGCGCATACACCAACCAATCTGGCATGGGAACCTCTGGTTGTATCCGGGCCGGGGTTTCGTCGCGTCGGGGGCTAAATTTCGGGCAAATGCGCCGGGGCATTAATATTTCGTTCACTCAATTTTCATCTGCTGCCCTTGCAGCCCCCGAAAGCCGCCTCTAAGACTCTTTGGAACGGTCGGGATTGGCCCGGCGCGTGAGAGGTGAGATCAGACAGGCAGGCGGATATGAAAGACCCATTTGAGACATATATGAACACGCTGGTTCCCATGGTCGTGGAGCAGACCAGCCGCGGCGAACGCGCCTATGACATCTTCTCGCGCCTGCTGAAAGAGCGCATCATCTTCCTCAATGGTCCCGTTCACGACGGCATGTCGTCGCTGATCGTGGCGCAGCTTCTGCACCTTGAGGCGGAAAACCCGTCGAAAGAGATTTCGATGTATATCAACAGCCCCGGCGGTGTGGTGACATCCGGCCTGTCGATCTATGACACCATGCAATACATCAAGCCCAAGGTCTCGACCCTTGTGATCGGGCAGGCGGCGTCGATGGGGTCGCTTCTGCTGACGGCGGGTGAGCCGGGCATGCGCTTCTCGCTCCCCAACAGTCGCGTGATGGTTCACCAGCCCTCGGGCGGGTATCAGGGGCAGGCGACGGATATCATGATCCACGCCGAGGAAACGCTGAAGCTGAAACGCCGGTTGAACGAGATCTACGTCAAGCACACCGGGCGCAAGCTGAAAGAAGTCGAAGCCGCCCTTGAGCGCGACAACTTCATGAGCCCGGAAGAGGCCAAGGACTGGGGCCTGATCGACGAGATCGTCGAGAACCGCGCCAAGGGTGATGGCGAAGAGTAACAGACCCGTGCGGGGCGGCGCAGTTTGGGTTGTGCCCGATTTGCGCCTGCCCTAAGCTTGGGATGACAGGACAAGAACCCGGGGCGCGTTTCGACGCCCCAAGCCAATCGGCCTGAAAGGGAAAGCATGGCGACGAATTCCGGCGGTGACAGCAAGAACACCCTTTACTGCAGCTTCTGCGGCAAGAGCCAGCACGAGGTTCGCAAGCTGATTGCTGGTCCGACCGTGTTCATCTGCGATGAATGCGTCGAGCTTTGCATGGACATCATCCGCGAGGAAACCAAGGCCAGCGGCCTGAAATCCGCAGATGGCGTGCCGACCCCGCAGGAAATCTGCAACGTTCTGGACGATTACGTGATCGGGCAGGCACTGGCCAAGCGGGTGCTGTCGGTGGCGGTCCACAACCACTACAAACGGCTCAACCATTCGCAGAAAGCGGGTGATATCGAGCTGTCGAAATCCAACATCCTGCTGATCGGGCCGACGGGTTGCGGCAAGACATTGCTGGCGCAGACGCTGGCGCGGATTCTGGATGTGCCGTTCACCATGGCGGATGCGACCACGCTGACCGAGGCAGGTTACGTGGGCGAGGATGTCGAGAATATCATCCTGAAACTGTTGCAGGCGTCCGAATACAATGTCGAACGCGCGCAGCGCGGCATCGTCTATATCGACGAGGTCGACAAGATCACCCGCAAGTCGGAAAACCCCTCGATCACCCGCGACGTGTCGGGCGAGGGCGTGCAGCAGGCGCTGTTGAAGCTGATGGAAGGCACCGTGGCATCGGTGCCGCCGCAGGGCGGTCGCAAACATCCGCAGCAGGAGTTCCTTCAGGTCGACACCACCAATATCCTATTCATCTGCGGCGGCGCATTCGCCGGTCTCGACAAGATCATCGCGCAGCGCGGCAAGGGCTCGGCCATGGGCTTTGGCGCCGATGTGCGCGACAATGACGAACGGGGCGTGGGTGAGATTTTCAAGGATCTCGAACCCGAAGACCTGCTGCGTTTTGGCCTGATCCCGGAATTCGTCGGCCGTCTGCCGGTTCTGGCAACGCTTGAGGATCTGGACGAAGATGCGCTGGTCACCATCCTGACCCAGCCCAAGAACGCGCTGGTCAAGCAATACCAGCGCCTGTTCGAACTTGAGGATACCGAACTCAGCTTCACCGACGATGCGCTGACCGCCATCGCCAAGCGCGCCATCGAACGCAAGACCGGCGCACGCGGGCTGCGCTCGATCCTCGAGGATATCCTTCTGGACACCATGTTCGAACTGCCGGGCATGGACAGCGTCACCAAGGTCGTGGTCAACGAAGAGGCCGTGACCAAGGACGCCGCGCCGCTGATGATCCATGCCGATGCCGAAAAGGAACCGGCCACGGCAGGCTAAGGGCCTGACCCTAGGCGCAGCACCGGCGCTTTGCTGTTTTCCCGATGTCGGACAGTGTCCCGGCTGCTCTTGCCGCCGGGCGACATACGGCCCGTTGCGAAATCAAAGGCACGGTCAGACTGTCCTGAGCCTGCATGACCGCACCGATCTCATAGATCGACAATGCGCGGTTATTGGCGCCGAATTCGACTTTCATCTCAAGACTGCCCAGGTCCGGCAGCGTGGTCAGGCTGTGCCGGGCGATGGCGCGAAAGCGGCCGACGGTCATGTGGTCGCCGCCGCGCCCGTCCAGAAGCTGCATCACCGCGCTGCGCCAGGTCGAGACATTTGCACCGCAATCAATCGCCGTGGTGTCGGTCACCCTGAATTCCGTCAGGTGATACCCACCGCCGATCGGTTCCCCCATGTTATCGAATACCAGCGGAAGCGCATCGTCGGCCCCGTCCATTTGGGTCAGAAATTCCTCAAGAGTCATGGCGCTGCCTTTACTATTTCAAGAATCGTTGAAATATTGGTAACAACGCATGTGATTAATTTCAAGAGGTCTTGAAATATGAAGTCAGAACAGGCCATTGATGCCTTTGCCGCCCTTGCCAGCCAGACGCGGCTGGATCTGTTGCGTGCGCTGGTGCGGGCCGGACCGGAGGGGCTGCTCGCCGGGGCCGTGGCCGAGGCCATCGGCGCGACACCCTCGCGCGCGTCCTTTCACCTGAAAACCCTGACCGAGGCCGGTTTGATCACCGCCGAGCGGCAATCGCGTCAGATCATCTATCGCGCCGACTATGCCAGGATCGGGGCGCTGATGGCCTTTCTCGTCGAGGATTGCTGCGGCGGCAACGCAACCGTCCGGCAATGTTGCGCGCCGGGCGCCTGCTGAGGCTTGCACGGATCCCGGTTCGGGACTAATGGACCGACATGGATATCAAACACATTTCAACCGGTTCCCCCTTCGAAGAAACCATCGGCTATTCGCGCGCGGTTGTGGCCGATGGCTGGGTCTTCGTTGCCGGGACAACGGGCTATGATTATGCTACCATGTCGATGCCCGAAGCGGTCGAGGATCAGTGCCGGAACGCGCTGGCCACGATCGGCAAGGCGCTGGAACAGGCGGGATCGGGACTCGATCACGTGGTTCGGGTGAATTACATCCTGCCCGACAAGGCCGACTGGCCCGCCTGCTGGCCGGTCACATCGCAGGTCTTTGCCAAGGCGAAACCGGCGGCGACCATGATCGTGGCCGGGCTGCAGGAATCGGAAATGAAGATCGAGATCGAGGTCACCGCGCGGCTGCCGTAACCCAGACCCGGATTTCCGGGGCGGTGCCGGTCATTTCATCTTGTCTCGCGGCCCGGGCCGCGTCTAGCCTGACCAGGAGGTTGGTCAAAGGCGTGTAGATATGAAACCTGTCATCGTTTTGGTTCTGTCTGTCCTGACGGTCCTTGGACCCGTCAGAGCATCGGCGCAGGAAGAACGCGAAATCCCGATTCCGGGCAGCGACGATGCGATCATCCGGGCCGACATCGTCTTTACGACGACCAGTGACGAAGATGTCGACAAGATGATCGCAGGGGCCGAGCCCCTTCCGATGCCGCAGCTTCCCCCGTTCACCGAAGATGAGCAGCCACCCGTTGACCCGAACGGCCCGGTTTACGGAGAGCCCCTGTTCGGCGATCCGTCCCTGACCGGGGGGATCGCGACGCTGGTGCCGCGCAGTGAACGGTTCCGGGCGCCGGCGGCTTCGGTCGGCAAGCTTTTCTTCAAGCTCAACGGCAAGGATTACGTGTGTTCGGCGCAGCTTGTCGGCAATTTTGATGTCGTGGTGACGGCCGGGCATTGCGTCTATGACAACCGGGTGGCTGCAACCGATATCTATTTCGCGCCGCTTTACCCCATTCCTGGCATCGGCCGGTATCAGGCTGTCGCGGCCTATACGTCGCTGTTCTGGCGGGCCTATCGGAACTTTGAGCATGACTATGCGGTGATCAAGCTGAAATACCCCGTCCTGCATGGCATGTCGGCGCTTGGGTTCATCGCCCGACCCAACTTTCGCCATTTTGAATGGACCGCCTATGGCTACCCCGCCGAGGGGCGTTTCGATGGCCAAAGCCTGTTCCATGTCGCCGGGTCGGGCCCGATTCTGGACCGCCTGCCATTTGTGAAGATGGCAAGTGACATGACCCGCGGTTCCAGCGGCGGTGGCTGGATCAACAACAACCGGGTTGTCGGCGTGAACTCGCATACCCGTGACGGCGTGCCCAATACCGTCTATAGCGCCTATCTTGGCACCGGGTTCTGCATAGCGCTGCGCGATGCGGCCGGTCTTTGCAATCCCTGAGCATCGCGCGCACATCCCTGGATGAAACCCCCGATCAATCCCATGGGGCGTTCTGCGCGCAAGGTCGCAGGCATGCGTTTCGGTCGCTGCGCCCACTGGACCTTTGCCCGCGATTGGTCCATATGAATAGTCAAATCTTGGAGGCGTTCATGAGCGTTGGCAGCTTTATCAACCGAATCTTCAGCTGGTGGAACGACCAGACCTTTGGCACCCAGCTTTATACCTGGCGCAGGGGGGTGAAAGTTGGTGAGGACGAGCAGGGCAATGTCTTCTACCGCACCAAGGACGACAAGAAGCGCTGGGTCATCTACAACGGCGAGGTCGAGGCCAGCCGCATCGGGGCGGACTGGCATGGCTGGCTGCACCGCACGCTGAAAGAGCCGCCGACCGAAAAACCGCTTGAGCATAAACCCTGGGAGCAGCCGCACCAGGAAAACCTGACCGGCACCGCCATGGCCTATGCGCCGGCGGGGTCGTTGCGCCAGCCGGTTCCGGCTGACCGCCGCGACTACGAGGCCTGGTCGCCCGAATAATCGGGAGGGCACGCGCGATGTCCGCAGCACGTACAGAAATTGCAGTCGGGGCCGGGGTTCTCGCCATTGCGGTGGGGTTCATGGTCTATGTCAGCCAGGTTTCGGGGTTCGGCACGTCGTCGGCGGGCTATCCGCTGACCGCGTCCTTCCGCTCAATCGACGGGATTTCGGTTGGAACGGATGTACGTCTGGCGGGCGTCAAGGTTGGTACGGTGACGAAAATCGACCTGAACCCGCAAACCTTCCGTGCGGACACCGAATTCACCGTTCTGAACGGCATAGACCTGCCCGATGACACGGCTGCCGTGATCTCGTCCGAGGGGCTTCTGGGCGGCAATTTTGTCGAGTTGCTGCCGGGCGGATCGCCCTTCAACCTCGATCCCGGTGCCGAGGTCGAGGACACCCAAGGCTCTGTCAGCCTGATCTCGCTTCTGTTGAAATTCGTTTCGGGAAGTGACGAGTCATGATGCGCGCCCTGATCTTGTCTCTGGGCCTGCTGGCGCTTCCGGCGACCGCGCAGACCATCATCATCGAGACCCTGGATGACGAACCGTCGCTGGATTACCTGCGCGAGGACAACGGTGTTTTCCTGCGCACCTACAGCAACGACATCGTGCGCGAAACCGTGACCGAGGCCGTGCCGGGGCAGGGGGCAATCCTGCGCGGGCTGGACAAGCTGACCGGGGAAGTGGCTGATATCGAACTGGAAAACGGCGTTTCCGGCCGGTTCGGAGAACTGCGGATCGACCTTGCCCAGTGCCGTCACCCCGAAGACAACGCCGCGGGCGAGGCTTATGCGTTCCTTTCGGTTTACGAAGAACGCAAGTCGGACGCGCCCGTCTTCCAGGGCTGGATGATCGCCTCAAGCCCGGCGCTGAGCGCAATGGACCATGCCCGCTATGACGTCTGGGTGTTGCGCTGCAAGACCTCTGCCGCCGAGGGCAGCGCCTCAGAGTAAATGTCGGCCCGCTGCCGCAGCGCCTGTTCCAGCTGCGCGTGATAGTCGTCCCGCGTGATCTCGACCGCGCCCAGACTAAGCAGGTGCGGCGTGGTGAACTGGGTGTCAAACAGGGTGAAACCACAGCGCGACAGGTGGGTGACCAGATAGGCCAGCGCCAGTTTCGACGCATCCGTCCGGCGCGAAAACATGCTTTCGCCAAAGAACGCGGACCCCAGCGTCACGCCATAGACCCCGCCGACCAGAAGGTCGTCCATCCAGATTTCCAGTGAATGCGCCGCGCCGCGGTGGTGCAGCGCCTGATAGAGATCGCGGATCGTGTCGTTGATCCATGTCTCGGCACGGTCGGCGCAGCCATCGACCACCCCGGCAAAATCGCCGTCCAGCGTGACCGCATAGCCGCCCCGTCGGATGCGGCGGCGCAGGGAGCGGGACAGGTGAAACCCATCCAGCGGAAAGACCCCACGCATGCGCGGATCGACCCAGAAAATCTCTGGGTCGTCGCGGTGTTCAGACATCGGGAAAATGCCCATGCCATAGGCGCGCAGCAGGATCTCGGGCGTAAGCTCGGACATGCGGCGCGCCTATGTCATCAATCAGCGGACAGGTTCTGTTCCAGCCAGTGTTCCAGCCAGTGGATATTGTAATCCCCGCTTTGCACGGCAGGCTCTGCCAGAAGCGCATGGAACAGCGGGATCGTGGTGTCGATCCCGTCAACGATCAACTCTCCCAGTGCCCGGTTCAGACGCGCCAGCGCCTCGGGCCGGTCGCGGCCATGCACGATCAGCTTGCCAATCAGCGAATCGTAATAGGGCGGGATCGAATAGCCGTCATAAAGCGCCGAATCCATGCGCACGCCCAGGCCGCCCGGCGCGTGATACTGGGTGATCTTGCCGGGGCAGGGCGAGAAATTCGGCAGCTTCTCGGCGTTGATGCGCACCTCGATCGCGTGGCCGTTGATCGCCAGGTCATCCTGACCGAAGGACATCGGCAGCCCGGCCGCGACGCGGATCTGTTCGCGCACCAGGTCGACGCCGAAAATCGCTTCGGTGACAGGGTGTTCCACCTGCAGACGGGTGTTCATCTCGATGAAATAGAACTCACCCTTTTCATAGAGGAACTCGATCGTGCCGGCACCGATATAGTTGATCTTGGCGACCGCATCGGCGCAGATCTTGCCGATGGCGGCGCGTTCCTCGGGGGTGATGCAGGGGCCGGGGGCCTCTTCGAACACCTTCTGGTGACGGCGCTGAAGCGAACAGTCGCGTTCGCCCAGGTGCACCGCGTTGCCCTTGCCATCGCCAAAGACCTGAATCTCGATATGGCGCGGCGTGGTGAGGTATTTCTCGATATAGACCTCATCGTTGCCGAAGGCGGCCTTGCCCTCGGCCCGCGCGGTGCGGAAGGCCTTTTCCATCTCGGCTTCGGACTTGGCAACCTTCATGCCGCGCCCGCCACCGCCGGCGGTGGCCTTGATGATGACCGGATAGCCGAACTCGGCCCCGATGGCCTTGGCCGCGTCCAGATCAGGCACACCACCCGCCGAACCGGGCACACAGGGCACGCCCAGTTTGATCATCGTATCCTTGGCGGTGATCTTGTCACCCATGATGCGGATATGCTCAGCGGTGGGCCCGATGAAGGTGATGTCGTGGTCTTCGACCATCTGCACGAAATTGGCGTTCTCGCTCAGGAAACCATAGCCGGGATGGATTGCCTGCGCGCCGGTGATCTCACAGGCCGAAATGATCGACGCCATATTGAGATAGCTTTGCGTGCCGGACGGCGGGCCGATACAGACCGCTTCATCCGCCATGCGCACATGCATCGCGTCCGCATCCGCCGTGGAATGGACCGCGACGGATTGGATGCCCATCTCGCGGCAGGCGCGGATCACGCGCAGGGCGATTTCGCCCCGGTTTGCGATCAGAATCTTGTCAAACATGTCAGTGCCTTACTCAAGGATGACCAGCGGTGCGCCATATTCGACCGAGTCGCCATCATCCACCAGGATGCGCTTTACGGTGCCGGCTTTCGGGGCCGAGATATGGTTCATGGTCTTCATCGCCTCGACGATCAGAAGCGTGTCGCCCTCGGCAACCTGCGCCCCGACCGAGATGAAGGACGGCGCGCCGGGTTCGGGCTGCAGATAGACCGTGCCCACCATGGGCGAGGTCACGGCACCGGGATGGCTGGCCGGATCGTCGGATGCGGCAGCCGGGGCTGCGGCAGGCGCGGCGGCGGCCGGAGCGGGCGCAGCGGCGGCGGGTGCGGCCACGGCAACCGGTGCGGCAGCGGGGGCTGCGACGGCGGCGGTCTGGCGGCTGACACGCACGTTCAGGCTGTCATCTTCACCATAGTCGCGCATCACCTCGACCTCGGTCAGGTCGTTGTCGCGCAGAATTTCTGCAAGCGCCTGGATAAAGGCGACGTCGGCTTCGTGGTTTTTCTTGCTCATGCTTCTTTTGTCCTCTGCTGCGCTTTCGCGGCGCTGGATCGTTGTTTCCCCTGCGTCGCGTTATATGTGAAAGCCGTGGCAGTGAAAAGCAGTGGATTGCAGTCCCGCGCGGGGCAAAAACGACCGCTCACAGCGGCATGCCCGACAGTTTCGCCACCAGTTCCGCCAGCTTGCGCGCCCCGAATTTCTTGAGCAACCGCGCGCGGTATTCCTCGACCGTGCGATAGGACAGCCCCATCTCGCGGGCCACTTCCTTTGAGGTCAGGCCCCGGCACGTCAGGATCGCCACCTCGCGTTCGCGCTGGGTCAGGGCCACCACGGGGCGTTCCTCGGACAGGTCGGCAAAGGACCAGATCGACCGCTGGAACGGGTTTTGCGGGCTGGTCGACTGACCCCGCACCCGGCACCAGAACAAATCCCCGTCGCGCCGGCGCATGACCCGTTCGTCATGGTGCCGGCCGGTTTCGCGCATGCGGGCATAGACACGGGCGCCGATGGTCTGGAAATCCTCTTCCGAGGCATAAAACGCCGCGATCGGTTCACCTTCGATCGCGGCGACCGTGTCGCGGAACATCTCGGCAAAGGCGCGGTTGCAGCGGATGATCTGGCGATTTTCCAGAACGGCAAGCCCGATGGGGGCATTGTCAAAAGCGTCGGCAATGATGTCCATGGGCCGGACAATGCCGCGAAGGGGCGCGGGGTTTCAAGAAGATACGTAGCCGCACGACCGTGCCTTGCGGCCCGTGACCCGCTTCGATGGAACCCGGCTGTCATGCAAGAGGGGGCAATGACGGATCTCACGGGCAAGACGGCGGTGGTGACGGGGGCAGTGCAGGGCATCACGCTCGCGATTGCGCATGGTCTGACACGGCACGCTATCTTGTCCTAAGGGGCGCTTGGAGGGGTGTCCGGCAATCCGGCCAGTCGCAATCTATCCAAAAGCGTTTCAAGTTCTGCAGTGTCGCGGATCAATTCTTGCGACTTCACGTATTCGCAGCTGAGATTGGGGTCGTCGGCCAGTGCTTCGGCGACAAGTTCGCGTGCGCGTTCCACGTCGCCGCTTGCGACCCGGCTGGCCGCGCGATAAAGCCGCGAGCGCCGCGTTTGGAAATTCAGGCTTCGAGCCTCCTTGTTTGAGTCCGAGAACCGTCCCATCGCATAGAGTGCCGCCACCCGTTCCTCGACGATCCAGACCGGCAGGAAAGGGTCAAGAGATGCGGAACGCTCCAACAACTCCAAAGCGAGCTCTGGTTGTCCGTCAAAGACATAGAATGCTGCGCAACGCCCGAGAATGTAGGCATCATTGGGCGCAAGCTGCATCGCCAGTTCGTGATGCCGACGGCTTGCATCGTAATCCCGGTTGAGCTTGATTTGAAGTGTCCCAAGAATTCGATGCAATTCGGGATCAGAGGAATCCAGTTGCATGGCGCGGTTCAATTTTTCTTCTGCCTTGACCAGATCGAAATCCACCATGCTGCTCCATGAACACACCTCCATTGCAATGGGGCGTGCAAAGTTGGGATCAGCCAGCTGCGACTTGCGAAACCATTCGAGAGCCGCGTGTGAAAATTTGTCCGACACGCTGCTCATACGGTGCTGTTCCAAACCGCGCAGATAGTATTCATAGGCTGTCATGTTCTCTGGCCGTTTCATCCGGGCTGCGCTTATTGCCTCGTGATCGATCCTGCCTGAGACAGTTGCAGCGACACGCGCGACGATATCCTCCATTGCGTCGATCACTTCGTCGAACGGTCTTTGAATGCGATCAGACCACACAAGCCCGCCGTCGCTCGTTCTGGTCAGGGTCACGCTCAGGCGAATGCGCGAGCCCATTCTGCGCACCTTTCCACTCAACACATAACAAACACCGAGAGTGTCCCCGATGACCTTTGGATCATCGGTTTGCAGCGCACCAGAGGCGGTTCGAGAACTTACAAAAAGTGAGCGGATGAGGCTCAGGTCATGGATCAAATCTTCTGTCAGGCCCTCGGCGAGAAATTCTTGATCTTCATCCGCACCGGAACTTGTGTTGAACGGCAATACCGCAATGGAATTGGGTTTTATCGCCGATTTTGGCGCGTCGATGGTTGGTGCAAGTTGAAATACGTGCCGATCCACCGAAGCGCCTACGCGCATGATCCGCATGGCCTCATTCAGTCCTTTGAGACGATGTTCCCCCCGGTCCTCGAATGCGCAAGGCGACACACGCCGCACTTGGTCGAACAAAGTTGTGGAAACATCAATTTCACCGGGATCGGCCATTTGCTGCAATCGCGCGGCGATATTGACGCCGTCGCCGCGCAGATCATCTCCTACCCGGACAACATCGGCCAAATGCAAGCCAAAGCGCATAGATCTTGGTGTGAGGCCTGGCGCAGTGGCAAGCAGTGAGCGTGCTTCTATTGCAGCTTTCAGGCCGTTGACCGGGCTTTCGAACTCGGCGAGAAGTGCATCTCCGGCAGAGTTGAACACTCTTCCATGATGCTTGCTCACGCAACGTGACACAAGGTCAAGGCCGCGCATTACGACCGACAAGGCGCCTTCTTCGTTCAGCTCCATCTCCCCGGTCGAGCCTACATAGTCGCCAACCATGATCGTTGCCAATTTGCGGTCCAATGGCTTCGCTCCTCTCGTGCGCAGCACACAGGGTAGTGCAAACAGGGAGATTCACAAAGACACCGTTGTCTTGGACGGCTCCATGCCGAACGTTTTAAGGTCGCATGGCAAAGCAGATAACAGCCTTCAGTACCGCATCGGGTCCGAGTGCGTGCGTCCGGTTTTGGGCACAATCCCGCACCTCGCCGCAAATGTCGTGTCCAAACGATCTCACCCGCCTTACAACAAAAAAGGCCCGCTCGAATTGTGCGGGCCTTTTCGTTCTGACAATCAGCGGGCTTAGTTGACCAGCGTTGCCTGCGTTGCGGCGCGGAACTCTTCTTCGCTCACCCCGTCGGCCAGTTCGACCAGTTTCAGGCCGCCCTCGACCACGTCCATCACGCCAAGGTTGGTGATGATGCGGTCGACGACGCCGGTGCCGGTCAGGGGCAGGGTGCATTCCTTCAGGACCTTGGACTCGCCGTGCTTGTTGGTGTGGTCCATCACGACGACGACGCGGCCAACACCGGCAACAAGGTCCATCGCGCCGCCCATGCCCTTGACCAGCTTGCCGGGGATCATCCAGTTGGCAAGGTCTCCGTTCTCGGCCACTTCCATCGCGCCGAGGATCGCCATGGCGATCTTGCCGCCGCGGATCATCGCGAAGCTTTGCGCGCTGTCGAAATAGGCGGTCTGGGGCAGTTCGGTGATGGTCTGCTTGCCGGCGTTGATCAGGTCGGCGTCTTCTTCACCCTCATAAGGGAAAGGACCCATGCCCAGCATGCCGTTTTCCGATTGCAGCGTCACCTCGACCCCCTCGGGGATGAAGTTCGACACCAGCGTCGGGATGCCGATGCCAAGGTTCACATACCAGCCGTCTTGCAGTTCCTGAGCCGCGCGTGCGGCCATTTGATTACGATCCCATGCCATGATCAGGCCTCCTTGCGCGGACGGGTGGTGCGCTGTTCGATGCGCTTTTCGTGTTCGCCCTGGACGATGCGATGCACATAGATGCCGGGCAGGTGGATCGCGTCCGGGTCAAGCGAGCCGGTCGGCACGATTTCCTCGACCTCGGCGACACAGACCTTGCCGCAGGTCGCGGCGGGCACGTTGAAGTTGCGCGCGGTCTTGCGGAACACGAGGTTGCCGGTTTCATCCGCTTTCCAGGCTTTCACGATGGCGAGGTCGGCAAAGATGCCTTCCTCCATGATATAGTCCTCCATCGCGCCATCCGGCCCGGTCGGGAACTGCTTTTCCATCTTGCCTTCGGCGATCACGGTGCCGACGCCGGTCTTGGTGAAGAAACCGGGGATACCGGCACCACCGGCGCGCATACGCTCGGCCAGCGTGCCCTGCGGGTTGAACTCCAGCTCAAGCTCACCCGACAGATACTGGCGCATGAATTCGGCGTTTTCACCCACGTAGGACGAGATCATTTTCTTGACCTGCCGCGTCTGCAAGAGGATGCCAATGCCGAAATCGTCAACGCCGGCGTTGTTCGAGGCAAACGTCAGGTCCTTGACGCCGGATTTCTTGATCGCTTCCAGCAGCAGCTCGGGAATACCGCACAGGCCGAACCCGCCGGCGGCGATCATCAGACCGTCCTCCAGCAGCCCGTCCAGCGCCGCGTCGGCGTTCGGATAGACTTTTTTCATGAGACTCTCCCCTCATATCCTGAATTGAAGGGGTTGTGACGTGGGGGCAGGGACAAGTCAATCTGGGCCGGGGGGAATCCGGCCCGCTTGCGTATTACTACGTATGAAACCCCGTAGTTCGGGGCAGGGTCGGGCCAGAGATGGGCCGGGGATGGGCGTCAGATGATGCGAACCTGCGTGCCGACCGGGGTGATCTCGAACAGCTGCGCGATGGCGTCGTTATAAAGCCCGATGCACCCCGAGGATGCCTTGCGCCCGATCTTGCGGTCGTCATGGGTGCCGTGGATCAGGTAGGCGGGCCATTCCAGATACATCGCATGCGTGCCCAGCGGGTTGCCGGGGCCGGGGGGCATGTAGGTCAGCGTCGGGTCGCGTTCCAGCATCGACTTGGTCGGGGTCCAGTCCGGTCCGACGCGCTTGCGCACGATCTTGGTGTATCCGCGCTTGGTCAGGTCCTCGGACATTGGCACCGAGGTCGGGAACAACCGGTATGTCATCCCGTCACCCGACCAGAAATGCAACGCGCGGGACGTGGTGTCGGCCAGGATTGCCGCCACGCCAAGGTCATCGAAATGGTCGCGCCAGTCCTGCTGCCGGAAGGCCGAGATATTGCGGTGGGCGGTTTCAACCTCTTCCGGGGCAGTCTCGGCCACCGCTTCGGCGGTCGAGTCCAGCGGCTGGGTTTCGACGGCCTGCGCCCAAAGCTGCGAGGGAAAGGCCGCCGTTGCGGGGGCCGCAGCCAGAAGCGTGCGGCGGGTCAGTTTGATCTTGGTCATATCCAGTGTCCGAGCGTCACTTATGTCGGCGCACCCTGTCCACGGCGGCTCCGAAACGCAACTCACAAGCGCTTGAGGACCAGCGGACGGGCAGAAAGGTGCCAGCGGCTTACTTGGCCGCCGTCTTCTTTTTCGTGGTCTTGCGCTTGGTGCCCTTTTTGGCCGCCTTTTCCGCGATCAGCTGCACCGCCATCTCCATGGTCACGTCTTCGGGCTTGACGTCCTTGGGCAGGGTCGCATTGACCTTCTGCCATTTGACATAAGGCCCATAGCGGCCGTCCATGATGTTTACCGGGCCACCGTCTTCGGGGTGATCTCCAAGCTCTTTCAATGGCTTGGCGGATGCACTTGACCCACGACGACCGGGGTTCGCGCGTTTTTCGGCAAGGATTTCGACCGCGCGGTTCATGCCGATCTCAAAGACGTCATTCGGGTCCTTTAGGTTGGCATAGACCGGCTTTGCCTCATCGGGCAGCTGGTGCATGACATAAGGCCCGAACCGGCCAAAATTCGACGTGATCATCCCGCCTTCGGGGTGTTCGCCGATCTCGCGCGGCAGGCTGAGAAGGACAAGCGCCTTTTCAAGGTCCATGTCATCCTTGTTCCAGCCACGCGGCAGGCTGGCGCGCGGGGGTTTCTTGTTTTCCGGCGTCGGCTCTCCGCGCTGCACATAAGGTCCGAAACGACCGGCCTTGAGCCAGATTTCGTCGCCCTGATCCTCGCCCAATACACGTTCGTCGCCATCGGCCCCTTCGCCCGCGATGGGGCGGGTATAGGTGCATTCGGGATAGTTGCCGCAGCCGACAAACCCGCCAGTCCGCGAGGTTTTTAGATGCAGGCGCCCCTGGCCGCATTTCGGGCAGATGCGCGGGTCCGACCCATCCTCTCGCGGCGGATAAAGCTGGGGCGCCAGCGCGTCGTCCAGCACGTCCAGAACCTCGGTGATCCTGAGTTCCGACGTTTCGGCGATGGCGGCGGAAAAATCCTTCCAGAACCGGTTCAGAACGTTCTTGTAATCGCGGTTGCCGGCCGAGACATCATCCAGTTCCTCTTCCAGTTCTGCGGTGAATTCATAGCCGACATATTTGCGGAAGAAGTTCAGCAGGAAGATCGTGACGATCCGGCCCTTGTCCTCGGGGAACAGGCGGTTCTTGTCCTTGCGGACATATTCGCGGTCCTGGATCGTGGTAATCACGGAAGCATAGGTCGAGGGGCGGCCGATGCCCAGCTCTTCCATCTTCTTAACCAGCGTCGCCTCGGTATAGCGCGGCGGGGGCTGGGTGAAATGCTGCTCGGGCGTGACGTTGCGCTTGTCCAGCTTGTCGCCCTCGGTGATCTGGGGCAGGCGCTTGTCATCCTCGTCGACAACGTCATCGCGGCCTTCTTCATAGACCTTGAGGAAGCCGTCGAACAAGACGACCTGCCCGGTGGCGCGCAGGCCGACCTGACCGTCGGCGGATGCGATGTCGACCGTGGTGCGCTCAAGCCGCGCGCCTTCCATCTGGCAGGCCAGCGTGCGTTTCCAGATCAGGTCATAAAGCTTGCGCTGATCGGGTTCCGACAGTTTCAGCGACGCCGCATCGCGGGTCATATCCGTCGGGCGGATACATTCGTGGGCTTCCTGCGCGTTCTTGGCCTTGTTCTTGTAGATGCGGGGGGAATCCGGCACGTATTCCTTGCCATACCGGTCGGCAATCGCATCCCGCGCGGCGGCGACCGCTTCGGGTGCCATGTCGATCCCGTCGGTCCGCATATAGGTGATGTGCCCGGCCTCATAAAGCCGCTGGGCGGCGTTCATGCATTGCCGCGCGCCCATGCCGAACTTGCGGCTGGCTTCCTGTTGCAGGGTCGAGGTCATGAACGGGGCCGAGGGGTTGCGGCTGGCGGGTTTGGCCTCGACGCTGGCAACCGTCAGGTCGCGCGACTGGATGGCCTGAACCGCAAGTTCTGCGGCGGTGCTGTTTTCCAGGTCGAACTTGTCCAGCTTGTCGCCGCCCAGAACCGTGAGACGGGCCTCGAACTCCTGTCCGCGCGGGGTCGCCAGCAGTGCCTTCACCGACCAGTATTCGCGGGCATTGAACGCCTCGATCTCCATCTCGCGCTCGACGATCAGGCGCAGGCAGACCGACTGCACGCGCCCCGCCGAGCGCGCGCCGGGCAGTTTGCGCCACAGCACGGGGGACAGGTTGAACCCGACAAGGTAATCCAGCGCGCGGCGGGCAAGATAGGCGTCGACCAGCGGCTGGTCGATGTCGCGCGGGTTTTGCATCGCCTCGGTCACGGCGGACTTGGTGATGGCGTTGAACACCACCCGGCTGACGGGGGTGTCTTTCTTGATCGCACGGCGTTTGCGCAGGGCTTCCTCAAGGTGCCAGCTGATTGCCTCGCCCTCGCGGTCGGGGTCGGTCGCGAGGATCAGCGCATTGTCCTCTTTCAGCGCGTCGGCGATGGCGCGGACATGTTTCTTGCTGTCGTTGCCGATCTCCCAGGTCATGGCGAAATCGTGGTCGGTGTCGACCGATCCGTCCTTGGCAGGCAGGTCGCGCACATGGCCATAGGATGCCAGAACGGTATAGTCGGACCCCAGATATTTGTTGATTGTCTTGGCTTTAGCCGGGGATTCGACGACGACAACTGGCATTAAATTTCCTCTCGACTCGGGACGAGCTTTATGGCCGCGCAAAATGTGGGGTGGAAGGGGGGAATGTCAATGTGCCACAAGAGACGCAACAATAAACGGTCTTTGGTGGCCGGATCAACAGGAGCGAGCAGATGAAAATGACAACGATTTTGGGATTGGCCGTGGCGCTGTCCATCGGGTGTATTGGCGGGGATGTCAGTGCTCAGGACTGGCATGAACCGCAGCGCGGCACCGAGACGCGCAAGGATCTGATGGACGCGATGCGAGCGCATGCCGAATGGCAGCTGGGCGCGCCGATCCAGTTCGTGGTCGAGGATCTGCGCGTCGCCGGCGACATCGCCTATGCCGCGCTGGTGGCGCAGCGGCCCGGCGGCGGTGCGATCGATCTTGCCGCGACTCCTGCGGCCGCGCAGGGCCGTCTGGACCCGGAGTTTCTGGACGGCACATGGTACAACGCCTTTTACCGCAAGGTCGGGCGGACCTGGGTGGCCATCGACTGGACCCTTGGCGCCACGGATGCCTGGTGGGCCGAGCCGGTGATGTGCGCCGCGTTCGAACCCGTGATCCCCGAGTTCTGCGCCATGGTCGAATAGGCGCGGCAGGGCAGGCGGGTCCGACGGGTCGGGTCAGGCGCGTGACAAAAGCCCGCCCGCCTGCCGCCGCACCCGCCCTTCGACCTCAAGGTCGACAAGGGCCGGGCTGACGATGCTTGCGGGCGCGCCCAGGTCGCGGATCAGCTGGTCCTCGCCGACGGGCGAGGGGCCAAGCTGCTGAAGGATTTGCATGTGCAATTCATGGGTCGTGCGCAGGTCGCGCGTGTTTTCAGCCGGCGCGTGGGGCGGCACGAGATGCAAGCCGGGCTGCGGGTTGTCGGGGATCGCTGCATCCGCGGTGATGTGATGCCCAATCGCCTCGATCACGTCGTCGGCGCCCCGCACCAATGTGGCCCCGTCCCGGATCAGCATGTTGCACCCGGCGGCGCGGGCATCAAACGGGTGGCCCGGCACCGCCAGCACGTCGCGCCCCTGGTCCAGCGCGTTGCGCGCGGTAATCAGGCTGCCTGACCGGGCTGCGGCCTCGACGATGACAAGGGCCGGGGCCAATCCCGAGATCAGGCGGTTGCGGGGCGGAAAATGACGGGCTTGCGGAACCAGCCCGATGGGCTGTTCACTGATCCGCAACCCCGTCTCCGCGAGCGTTTTGGCAAGCGTTGCGTTTTCGGCCGGATATATTCGGTCAACCCCGCCGGCAAAGACCGCGATGGTGCCGGTTTCGGCAGACCCGGCATGACAGGCGGTGTCGATCCCGCGGGCAAATCCCGAGACGGTGACAAACCCGGCTTCACCCAGATCGCGCGCCAGCTGTCGTGCCATGCGGGTGCCAAGGGACGACGCGTTGCGCGCGCCCGCCATGGCAACCGTCGGCTGTTTCAACAGATCGGTGTTTCCCAGCGCCCAGAACATCGGCGGCGCGTCAGTGAGGTCATGGAACAGGGCGGGGTAATCGGCATCGCCCCGATAGATCAGCCGCGCGCCGATCTTTTCGCCTGCGCGCAACTCGGCCTCGGTCGCGGCGGGATCCTGGGTGGCATAATCGTCAACCCCGGCGGCGCGGGCAATGTCGGGCAGGGCGCGAAGTGCATCCGCTGCGCTGCCATGTTCCGCCAGCAGGCGGTTGAAGGTCGAAATTCCGACCCGGCGAGAGCGCAGAAGGCGAAGCCAGGAAAAGCGATCCTCTTCCGTGGTGGGTGGGAGTTGGGGGTGAGTGGAAGAAAACTGATCCTCTGGCATCCGTGGCTCCGCCTTGCTGCGGAATCAGGAATAGCCGCCCACTGGTTAACGGCGGATGAATCGATTGGAAAAAATCGAGAACACGCCTCAGGCCGCCGCCCCTCCCACCGTCAGCCCCTCGATCAGGACCGACGGCTGGCCGACCCCGACCGGCACCCATTGGCCGGCCTTGCCGCAATTGCCCATGCCGGGATCAAGCGCCATGTCGCTGCCAAGCGCGCGGATGCCGTTCATCGCGGTGAAGCCGTCGCCGATCAGCGTCGCGCCTTTCACAGGCGCGCCGACCTTGCCGTTCTGGACGCGATAGGCCTCGGTGCAGGAAAAGACGAACTTGCCATTGGTGATATCGACCTGACCGCCACCGAACCCAACCGCCCAGATGCCGTCCTTCATGTCGGCAACCAGATCAGCCGGATTAGCATCGCCGCCCAGCATCATCGTGTTCGTCATGCGCGGCATCGGTGCGTGGGCATAGCTTTCGCGGCGTCCGTTGCCGGTCGGCTCGACCCCCATCAGCCGGGCGTTCTGGCGGTCCTGCATATATCCCACCAGCACCCCATCCTCGATCAGCACGTTGCGGCGGCTGGGCGTGCCCTCATCATCCACCGTGATCGAGCCGCGCCGGTCCGGGATGGTGCCGTCATCAACCACGGTGACGCCCCGCGCGGCGACCTGTTCGCCGATCTTGCCTGTAAAGACAGAACTGCCCTTGCGGTTGAAATCTCCTTCCAGCCCGTGGCCCACCGCCTCGTGCAGAAGGATGCCGGGCCAGCCGGGGCCAAGCACCACGGGCAGATGCCCGGCGGGGGCGGGAACCGCGCCAAGGTTCACCACGGCAATGCGCAGCGCCTCGTCGACCTTGGCCTGCCAGTCGGCGGGCTCCATCAACCCGTCCAGACCCACACGTCCGCCACCCCCGGCGCTACCGCTTTCGCGGCGGCCGTTTTCCTCGACAATGACCGAGACATTGACCCGCGTCATCGGGCGCACGTCCTCGATCAGTTGCCCGTCCGGGCGCAGGATGGCCACCTCCTGAAGCGAGGCCGCCAGCGTCGCCGAGACCTGGACCACCCGCTTGTCCCGGCCCCGCGCATAGGCGTCGATCTCGCGCAATGTCTCGATCTTCACGGGAAAGGCGGCCCCGGCGATCGGGTCGTCATCGGTATAGAGGCGGCGGTTGGTCGGCACCGGACCCGCCGCCAGCGTGCCCCCGCCATCGCCCACCGCCAGACGCGCGGTTTCGACCGCGCGCGACAGGGCGGCGGCGGAAATTTCCGAGGCATGGGCATAGCCAGTGACCTCGCCATTCACGGCGCGCAGCCCGAAGCCTTCGGTTGCGTCATAGCTCGCGGTCTTGATCCGGCCATCATCAAAGACCAGCGCCTCGGACCGGCGGCGTTCGAGGAACAACTCGCCATCATCGGCGCCCGCCGTGGCGCGGCGCAGTTCGGCCAGCGCGTGATCGCGGTCCAGCACGGTCTGAAAAGGGCGAAATTTGATCTCTGTCATGTGATTTTTTTCCTGCCTTTTTGATCTAAATCAAAAAAAGCGTCCGTTTGACGCAAGCCTCTGTCTTTATCTGTGTGTCAGAATATGGTTGATAGCACCGACATAACAACGGGATTCCGCCCCAATAGGCGGCTTTCCCCCCGCAACAGAACGAAAAACGCGCAACCGATCAGGGTGAATCATGCGACATCTATCGACACTCCTGGGCCTTCTGGCTGCCTTCACTGCCCTTCCTGCACTGGCGCAGGACGTTGAACGGGTTGGCAAGCCGGTTGATGGCCTGATGGGCTGGCAGCCCGCCGCAACCGAACTTGCAGAACAGATCCACTCGTTGGACACACTGATTCTCTATATCATCACCGCTATCGTGATTTTTGTCGTCGGTTTGGTGGCCTACATCATCGTGCGCTACAACCGCCGGTCCAACCCCAACCCCTCGGGTTTCACCCACAACACCCCGATCGAGATCGCATGGACCGTGGGTCCGATCATCATCCTGGTGTTCATCGGTGCGTTTTCGCTGCCCGTGCTGTTCAATCAGCAGGAAATCCCCGAAGGCGACATCCACATCAAGGTGACCGGCTATCAGTGGTACTGGGGCTATGAATACACCGATGAGGGCTTTGGCTTTGAAAGCTTCCTTCTGCCCAAGGACCAGCTGGCCGAGAACGGCTATGAGGCTGACGAATGGCTGCTGGCGACCGACACCCGTGTCGTGATCCCGGTCGGCAAGGTTGTCGTGATGGACGTGACCGGCGCGGACGTGATCCATGCCTGGACCATTCCGGCCTTTGGCGTGAAACAGGACGCCGTGCCGGGCCGCATCGCGCAGCTCTGGTTCAAGGCCGAGAAAGAAGGCCTTTACTTCGGCCAGTGTTCCGAGCTTTGCGGCAAGGACCACGCCTATATGCCGATCACCGTCGAGGTGGTCAGCGAGGAAGCCTATCAGGAATGGCTTGCCGGCGCGAAAGAGGAATATGCGGGTCTTCCGCAGACCTTCCAGGTCGCTTCGGCTGACTGAAACCTGAAGGGACGGGGGCGTTTCAGGACGCCCCCCGACCAAATGAGGCAAAGATGAGCGACGCAAGCATCAACACCCAGACCCGGAAACACGAGGACGAGGCCAGCTTTGGCGATTACTTCGCCCTTCTGAAGCCGCGTGTGATGTCGCTTGTGGTGTTCACCGCCGCCGTTGGCCTGCTGGCCGCACCCGTGGCTGTGCATCCGATGATCGCCTTTGCCTCGATCCTGTTCATTGCCGTGGGCGGCGGTGCTTCGGGGGCGCTGAACATGTGGTGGGACGCGGATATCGACCGGGTGATGAAACGCACCAAGGGCCGTCCGATCCCGTCGGGCAAGGTCACCGAGGGCGAGGCGTTTTCGATCGGTATCACCCTGTCGGTCTTTGCCGTCGTCATGCTTGGGTTGGCCGCCAACTGGGTTACCGCCGGATTGCTGGCCTTCACCATCTTCTTCTACGTGGTGATCTATACCATGTGGCTGAAACGCTGGACGCCGCAGAACATCGTGATTGGCGGCGCCGCGGGCGCCTTCCCTCCGATGATCGGCTGGGCGGTGGCGACGGGTGGTATCTCGGTTGAATCGGTGTTGATGTTCACCCTGACCTTCATGTGGACCCCGCCGCATTTCTGGGCGCTGTGCCTGTTCATGAAATCCGATTACAAGGACGCGGGCGTGCCGATGCTTCATGTCACCCATGGCCGCAAGTCGACCCGCAACCACATCCTTGTCTACACCCTGCTTCTGGCGCTGATCGCGGTGGGCATTGCTTTCACCGACATCGGCGGTCCGGTCTACCTGGTGACCGCTTTGGTGATGAACGGGCTGTTTGTGGCCGGGGCCGTGGCCATCTGGCGCCGGGACGAGACCCGCGCCGAGGCCGACAATTACAAGCGGGAAAAGGCTTTCTTTGCCCTGTCGCTGCTCTATCTCTTCTTGCATTTCGGCGCGATCCTCGCCGAGGCCGCGCTGAAACCCTATGGGTTGGGAGGCTGGTAAGATGAGCTTTCGTGACGAACATGAGCTGCACAAGCGCCGTTTCGGGCGCAATCTTGGTGTAGGTCTGGTGCTGGCGGCGTTCATCGTGATCGTCTTTGGCCTGACCGTGGTAAAAGTGACGCGTGGCGATTACGAGCCCGCAAATGCGGTGATGCAGAACTGATGGCGATGGAAGGCAAACATAAGACGCTGGTCCAGCTTGTGGGCGTGGTCGTGGTGATGGGCGCGCTCGCCTGGGCGTCGGTGCCGTTTTACGACTGGTTCTGCCGCGTGACCGGGTTTGGCGGCACGACAAACAGTGCTGATGCCGGGTCGGACGTGATCCTCGATCAGACCATCAAGGTGCGCTTCGACGCCTCGCTGGAACGCGACATGCCCTGGACCTTCAAGCCGGTCCAGCGCGTAATGGAAATTCGCATCGGCGAGACCGGCCTTGCCTTTTACGAGGCGCACAACCCGACCGACCGCCCCGTCGCGGGATCGGCCAGCTATAACGTCGCGCCCTATGCGGCGGGCAACTATTTCACCAAGATCGACTGTTTCTGCTTCGAAGAGCAGGTGCTGATGCCGGGCGAGACCGTGTCGATGCCCGTCAGCTTCTATGTCGACCCCGAAATCGTGAAGGACCGCGAAGGCAAGTTCCTCAAGGAAATCACCCTGTCCTACACGTTCTACGAAATCGACCTGCCCGAGGCCCAAGCCGCCTTGACGCAGCCGACCGAAACCAAAGAAACTGAGCCTTCCAACGAGGGATAATAAGAAAATGGCCCATGTGAAAAACCACGATTACCATATTCTGAGCCCGTCACTCTGGCCGTTCCTGGGCGCTGTCGCCGGGTTCATCATGCTGTTTGGCGCTGTTCTGTTTTTCCACGACGCTGGTCCGTGGGTACTGCTGATCGGCTTTGTCGCCGTGCTTTATGTCATGTTCGGCTGGTGGGCCGACGTGGTGGCCGAAAGCCAAGCCGGGGATCACACGCCCGTCGTTCAGATTGGCCTGCGCTATGGCTTTATCCTGTTCATCATGTCCGAGGTCATGTTCTTCTCGGCGTGGTTCTGGAGCTTCTTCAAGCACGCGCTCTATCCGATGGGCCCGGAAAGCCCGGCCGTCGACGGCGTCTGGCCGCCCGCCGGGATCGAGACCTTCGACCCCTGGCACCTGCCGCTGATCAACACGCTGATCCTGCTTCTGTCGGGTTGCGCCGCAACCTGGGCGCACCATGCCATCGCGCATGACAACAACCGCAAGGACATGATCAACGGCCTGATCATCGCGGTTCTGCTGGGTGTCCTGTTCACCGTGTTCCAGGCCTATGAATACAGCCACGCCGCCTTTGGCTTCTCGGGCAACATCTATGGTGCGAACTTCTTCATGGCGACCGGTTTCCACGGCTTCCACGTGATCGTCGGCACCATCTTCCTGTTCGTCTGCATGCTGCGCGCGATGAAGGGTCACTTCACCAAGGAAAAGCACATCGGCTTCGAGGCCGCCGCCTGGTACTGGCACTTCGTTGACGTGGTCTGGCTGTTCCTCTTTGCCGCTGTCTATATCTGGGGCGGCTAAGCGGGTCTTCGGCGGTTGATCATCTTCCGCCAATGCGACTAAATCCCATCGCGGGTGGCCCCGGCTGCCCGCGATTTTCGTTTCCCGATGAGGTCTCTCTTGCGACGTCTGATCCTGCCCCTTGTCTTTGGCATCCTTGGCACCGCGATCCTTGTTTCGCTGGGCAACTGGCAGGTGCGGCGGTTGGCCGAGAAAGAGGCATATCTCGCCGCCATAGACGCCCGGATCGGGGCCGCGCCGGTCGCGCTGCCCGCATCGCCCGACCCGGAGGCCGACCGTTTCCTGCCGGTCTTGGTCAGCGGAACCTATACCGGGGACGAGTTGCACGTGCTGGTCTCGGTCAAACAGGTCGGGGCGGGGTATCGCATCATTTCCGCCTTTGAGACCGACGACGGGCGGCGCATCATGGTTGACCGTGGTTTCATCCGCACCGGCGCAAAGGACGATGCGCGCCCCGACGGACCCGCCACAGTGACGGGCAACCTGCACTGGCCCGACGAGGTGGACAGTTTCACCCCCGACAACGATCTTGAGGAAAACATCTGGTTCGCCCGCGACGTGCCCGCGATGGCAGCGGCGCTGAACACCGAACCGACCCTTGTGATCCTGCGGGAAACGTCGCAAACAGACCCGCCCGTGACGCCGCTTCCGGTGACAACGGAAGGGATTCCGAACGATCACCTGCAATACATCGTCACCTGGTACGGACTTGCGATTGTATGGGTGGCAATGACGCTTTATTACCTGCGCCGACAGCGCAAAGACAAAAAGGCTTCTGACCGGTGAAATATATCTCGACCCGTGGCAACGCGCCCGACCTGACCTTTGAAGAGGCGATGCTGACCGGCCTTGCGCGTGACGGCGGGCTTTACGTGCCCGAGACCGTGCCGACCATGACCCCGGACCAGATCGCGGCGCTGGCGGGGCTGAGCTATGAAGAGGCCGCGTTCCACGTCATGCGCCCCTTTGTCGGCGACGCCTTCACCGATGACGAATTCCGGGGCATCATCGCGCGCGCCTATGCGGGGTTCCGTCACGAGGCCCGCGCGCCGCTGGTGCAGCTGGCGCCAAACCATTTCCTGCTGGAATTGTTCCACGGCCCGACGCTGGCGTTCAAGGATTTCGCCATGCAGCTCATTGGCCAGCTGTTCCAGTTCTCGCTGGCGCGACGCGACGAACGGGTGACCATCGTCGGCGCGACCAGCGGAGACACCGGGTCAGCGGCAATCGAGGCGTTCCGGGGGCTCGACAATGTCGATGTGTTTATCCTGTTCCCCGATGGCCGGGTCTCGGACATCCAGCGCAAACAGATGACGACGCCCGATGACGCCAATGTTCACGCGCTGGCGCTGGACGGGGATTTCGACGATTGCCAGGCGGCGCTGAAGGACATGTTCAACGATTTCGACTTCCGCGACGGGGTGCGCCTTGCGGGTGTGAACTCGATCAACTGGGCGCGGGTGCTGGCGCAGGTGGTCTATTACTTCACCTCTGCGGTGTCGCTGGGCGCGCCTTATCGCAAGGTTTCGTTCACCGTGCCGACGGGCAATTTCGGTGACATCTTCGCGGGCTATATCGCCAAGAAAATGGGCCTGCCGATCGACCAGCTGGTGATTGCCACGAACCAGAACGACATCCTCCATCGCACGATGGAAACCGGCGCCTATACCAAGGAAGGCGTGACGCCTTCGATTTCGCCGTCCATGGACATTCAGGTTTCGTCCAACTTTGAACGTGCGCTGTTTGACGCCTATGGCCGCGACGGCGCGGCGGTCGCGCAGCTGATGGACGAGTTGAAACAGGGCAGCTTCGCCATCAGCCAGGGCGCGATGGAAGGCTTGCGCGAAACCTTTGCCTCGGGCCGCGCCTCGGAAGGTGAGACCATGGCCACGATCACCCGCGGTTACACGGCGGCGGGGCAGGTCTATTGCCCGCACACCGCCGTTGGCGTGAAAGTCGCCGAAGAACATCTGGGCGCAACCCCGATGGTGACGCTGTCGACCGCGCATCCCGCCAAGTTCCCCGATGCGGTGGAAAAGGCCATGGGCCAGCGCCCCGGATTGCCGCCGCATATGGCCGACATGATGGACAAACCCGAGCGCGTGACCCGCGTGCCCAATGACCTGGGCGCATTGCAGACCCTCATCAAAGACCGGATTGCCAACCGTTGACCATCGAACTTCACACGCTGTCCAATGGCTTCCGCATCGTGACCGAGCATATGCCCGGTCTCGAAAGTGCCGCGCTTGGGATCTGGGTCGGGGCCGGCGGGCGCCATGAGCGGGCCGAGGAAAACGGCATTGCCCATTTCCTTGAACACATGGCCTTCAAAGGCACCAAGCGGCGCAGCGCGCTTCAAATCGCCGAAGCGATCGAGGATGTGGGCGGCTATATCAACGCCTACACCAGCCGCGAGGTCACGGCCTATTATGCCCGTATCCTGAAGGGTGACGTGGCGCTGGCCTTTGACGTGATTTCCGACATCGTGCTGAACCCGATCTTCGACAGGGGCGAGATCGAGGTCGAACGTGGCGTGATCCTTCAGGAAATCGGGCAGGCGCTGGATACGCCCGATGACGTGATCTTTGACTGGCTTCAGGAACGCGCCTATCCCGACCAGCCCATCGGCCGCACCATCCTTGGCGCCGAGGAGCGGGTCAAAAGCTTTGACCGTGCCGACCTGTCCCGTTTCGTAGGGGAACACTACTGCCCGGAACGCATGATCCTGTCGGCAGCGGGGGGCGTCGATCACGCCGAGATCGTGAAACTGGCCGAAGCCACCTTTGGGCACCTGCAAAAGGGGCAGGCGGGGCGCTATGACCCGGCGGCCTTTGCAGGCGGCGAGTATCGCACCGAAAAGGCACTGGAACAGGCGCATTTCGCGCTTGGTCTGGAAAGCCCCGACTATCGTGACCCGGCGATCTATGCCGCTCAGATCTGGTCCACCGCGCTTGGCGGCGGCATGTCCTCGCGCCTGTTCCAGGAGATCCGCGAAAAGCGGGGGCTGTGTTACTCGATCTATGCCTCCACCGGGGCCTATGCCGATACCGGCATGACCACGATCTATGCCGGGACGTCCGGCGGGCAGGTGCGGGAACTGGCCGAGATCACGATTGACGAGATGAAACGCGCCGCCGAGGACATGACCCCGGCCGAAATCGCCCGCGCCCGCACGCAGATGAAGGCCGGCTTGCTGATGGGGCTGGAAAGCCCGTCGGCCCGGGCCGAGCGTCTGGCGCGGATGCTGTCGATCTGGGACCGTATCCCGCCACTGTCGGAAACGGTCGAGCGGATCGACGGCGTGACCGATGCCGACGTGCGCGCCATGGCGGAGCAGATGGCGGTCAAGGCGCGTGCGGCGCTGGCGCTTTATGGCCCGGTGTCCGGCGCGCCCAGCCTTGAAACCCTCGACCAGAGGCGCGCGGCCTGATGATCCTGTCGCGGCGCAAGGTTCGGATCGAAACGGAACGGCTGACCCTGCGCCCGCCTTTGCATGGCGATTTTCGTGACTGGGCGGCCCTGCGCGCCGAAAGTGCCGAGTTCCTGACCCGCTGGGAACCGGCCTGGGCGACGGACCACCTCAGCCGCAAGAGCTTTACCAACCGCGTCTACTGGGCGCAGCGCTCCATCACCAACGGGACGGCGGTGCCGCTGTTCCTGTTCCGCCGCTCAGATCAGGCGCTTTTGGGGGCGATCACGCTGGACAATATCCGGCGCGGCCCGTCGCAGGCGGGCACTCTGGGCTATTGGATCGGGGAACCTTTTGCGCGGCAGGGCTATATGCGCGAGGCGCTAGAGGCGGTGGTGCATCATGCCTTTGTCCAGATGGACCTCAGCCGGCTCGAGGCCGCCTGCCTGCCCGAAAACGTCGCCAGCCGCGGGGTGCTGGAAAAGTCCGGGTTCAAATACGAAGGCGTGGCGCAGTCCTATCTGCAGATCGACGGGCGCTGGCGGACACATGTGCTTTATGCCGCGCTGCGCATGGACCGGCGCGGGCGCACCGACGTGGGCTGACTGGTCGCGGCGGGACGGCGTGCTATCCTCTTGCGTCAGGAGGTGCGCCCCATGCCACGATTTGCCCTTGCCCTGTTGGTCCTTGCCCCGCTGCTGTTTGCCGGGCCGCTGGCCGCTCAGGACCGCCAGCCCAGCCATTGCATCGCCATGGCCGAGGCCATCCCCGGCGCGACCTATCTGCACAAGGCATCCTTTCGCACCGCGCCCGCACCGGACCGGGTGCGTATCAGCTATATCGCCCATGCCTCGTTCCTGATCCAGTCGGCGGGCGGGGTGAATGTGGTCACGGATTACACCGGCTTTCTTGGCGTGACGACGCTGGTGCCCGATGTCGTCACCATGAACCACGCCCATGCCACCCACTGGACCGCCAGCCCCGACCCCGCCATTCGCCATGTGCTGAAAGGCTGGGGGCCTTACCGTCAGGGGATCGAGCATCACCTTGAAGTCGGTGACATGCTGATCCGCAATGTCTCGACCGATATCCGCTCGTTTGACGGGGTCGAGGAGAAGGGCAACTCGATCTTCATCTTCGAAGTCGCGGGCCTGTGCGTGGGTCACCTTGGGCATCTCCACCACGAACCGAACGAGGAACAATATGCCGGGATCGGGCGGCTGGATGTGGTGATGGCGGCGGTGGATGGCGGGCGCACGGTGGACCTGCCGACCATGATCCGCATCCTGTCGCGGCTGCGGTCGTCCGTGGTGATCCCGATGCACTGGTTCGACGAATGGACGCTGGACGCCTTCCTTCTGGGCATGCCCGAGACGTTCGACGTGATCGACATTGGCGACAACAGCGTCGAGGTCTCGCTGCGTGACCTGCCCAGCCGCCCGACCGTGGTGGTGCTGCGGCCGCGATTCCTTGAGGACTAGGGGCGACTGCGTGCTGGACTGGCGTTGTGGGCATGCTAGACCGTTGCCATGACGCTGAACCCCGCCGATCCCGCTTTCCTGGACCACCTGTCCCAATTGCTGCCGCCTGACACGCTGTCAGAGCCAGAGCCGCGCTATCTCGAGGAACCGCGCGGGCGCTTTCGCGGGCAGGGGGTGCTGGCGCGACCACGCTCGACGGACGAGGTGGCGACGATCCTGCGTACCTGCAACGCGGCGCGCGTCGGCGTGGTGCCTTACGCGGGGGGCACCGGGCTTGTTGGTGGGCAGGTGATGCCCGATGGCCCGACCCCCGTCCTGTTGTCGGTCGAGCGCCTGTCGGCAATCCACGCCACTCACCCGGAAGAAAACGTGCTGATCGCCGGGGCGGGCGCGATCCTGGCCGATGTGCAGGCGGCGGCGGAACAGGCGGGGCGGCTGTTCCCGCTGTCGCTGGCCTCGGAAGGCACGGCGCGGATTGGTGGTTTGCTGGCCACCAATGCCGGCGGTGTCAACGTGCTGCGCTATGGCAATGCCCGCGACCTGTGCCTTGGGCTTGAGGTCGTGCTGCCCTCGGGCGAGGTCTGGAACGGATTGACCCGGCTCAGGAAGGACAACACCGGCTTTGATCTCAGGAACCTGATGATCGGGTCCGAGGGCACGCTGGGGGTGATCACCGCCGCCACGCTGAAACTGTTTCCGCGGCCCGCACGCACAGAGACCGCGATGCTGGCGGTGCCCTCGCCAAAGGCGGCGCTGTCCCTGCTGGCATTGGCGCGGGATCAGGTGGGCGAGGCGGTCTCGGCCTTCGAGTTGATGCACCGGCAGGGGTTCGACTTCCTGACCGAGGCGCTGCCGGACATCCGCCAGCCCTTTGACGCGCCGCCGGAATGGGTGGTGCTGATCGAGCTGGGCCTCTCGGCCAGCACCGCGCCGAATAACCAGCTTGAAAGCCTTTTTGCTGACGCCTTCGACCGGGGGCTTGTGACCGACGGTGTCATCGCCAGTTCACAGGCACAGGCGGCGGCGCTGTGGTCGGTGCGCGAACACATCCCCGAGGCCAATCGCCGGATCGGTTCAATCAGTAGCCACGACATTTCGCTCCCATTGGGCGCGGTGGCCGGTTTCATCGCCGAAGGGCAGGGCGCGGTGGCCGCGCTGGGGGATATGCGGATCAATTGTTTCGGCCATCTCGGGGATGGCAACCTGCATTACAACGTCTTTCCCGCCAGGGGGCGCAGCCGCGATGCCTATGACGCCGTGCGTGGGGCGGTGAAGGACGTGGTGCATGAACTGGTGGTCAGGCACGGCGGTTCGATCAGCGCCGAACACGGGATCGGGCGGCTGAAACGGGATGACCTTCGGCGGTTCGGCGACCCGGCCAAACTGTCGGCGATGCGGGCGATCAAGGCGGCGCTCGATCCGGCCGGGATCATGAATCCCGGCGCGGTGCTTTAGCGTGTCAAAAGGGGTCAGAGACCCTCGAACTCGCAGAGAACATCAACGTTCATGCCCATGTCCTCCAGCTTCTTGCGCCCGCCCAGTTCGGGCAGGTCGATGATGAAGGAACAGGCCACGATCTCGCCGCCCAGCCGTTCGATCAGCTTGATCCCGGCCTCGGCGGTGCCGCCGGTGGCCAGAAGGTCATCGACCAGAAGGATCTTTTCACCCGGCGCAATCGCGTCGTCGTGGATCTCGACAATCGCCTCGCCATATTCCAGCGTGTATTCCTCGGAAATCGTGGTGCCGGGCAGCTTGCCCTTCTTGCGCACCGGCACGAAGCCGACCGACAATTGGTGCGCGATGGCTCCGCCAAGGATAAAGCCGCGCGCCTCAAGCCCGACCACCTTGTCGATCTGCTCGCCCGCATAGGGGTGCAGCATCTGGTCGATTGCCATGCGGAACCCGCGCGGATCGGCAAACAGCGTGGTCACGTCGCGGAACATGATCCCCTCGTGCGGGAAATCGACGATGGTGCGGATGTAATCCTTGACGTTGGTGCTTTTGGCGGTGGTTTTGGGCATGACGGGCCTCAGTTGTTCGGGTCGCCCCGTTGTAGCGCGCCCGACGCAGGGCGCAAGGGATCAAGCGCCGCGTCGCAGGGTGGCGGTCAGGACGCCCATGCCGATCAGGGTCAGCCCGCCCGCACGGGTGAGGCCGCGCATCACCGCAGGGCGCGCGATCCGGCTGCGCAGCCGGTCCGCCAGCAGCGCATAGGCCAGCGCATTCAGCGCCGCCAGCGTGACGAATGTGGCAATCAGGATCACGAACTGCATCACCAGCGGACGTGTGGGGTCAATGAACTGCGGCACGAAGGCGATGAAGAAGCCAATGGATTTCGGATTGAGCGCCGTCACCGCCGCCGCATGTCCAAAGACCCCGCGCGACTGGAGCTTCGAGGGGCGCACGAGGTCTCCGATCTCTGCATCCCTGGCCGACAGCAGCATCCTGACGCCAAGCCAGACCAGATAAGCCGCACCAACCCATTTCAGCACCGTGAACGCGGTGGCCGACGCCAGCACAATCGCGCCCAGACCCAGAAGCGAGGCGGTCATCGCAATGAGGTCGCCAAGCGCAACCCCCGCCGCCGTGGCAATCGCCACCGACCGCCCCTTGGTCAGCGCATAGGACAGAACCAGCAGGATCGTCGGGCCGGGGATCAGCAAAAGCGCGGTCGAGGCGGCGACGAAGGTCAGCCAGAGGTCAAGGGGCATCGTGTTGATCCTTCCTTTGCGCCTGCCGCGCGGTTGCGATTGGGTATTTGGAACCAGTAAAAAGTCAGCCGTTCAACACTCGCCCTGCCACCGCATCAAGTTTCGCCACCACGGCGGGATCGCGTTTTTCAGGGGCGGTGAGGATGGCGTAGTCCAGCGCGCGGTCGCAGCCATGCGGGCAGGGCTCGCGGGTGGCGCTGAGGAGTGCGGGCAGCCCTTTGACCAGTGCGCGGCCCTTGTCGGCATTGCCCATCAGGGTCTTGATGATCTCGGCGACATCGACCTCGCCGTGGTCGGGGTGCCAGCTGTCATAATCGGTGATCATGGCGACGGAGGCGTAGCAAAGCTCGGCTTCGCGGGCGAGTTTTGCCTCGGGCATGTTGGTCATGCCGATCACATCCGCGCCCCAGCTTTCGCGATACATCTTCGATTCCGCCAGCGTCGAGAATTGCGGGCCCTCCATCGCCAGATAGGTGCCGCCCCTGTGGACGCTGATCCCGGCGGCTCGGGCGGCGGTTTCGCAGGCATCGGACAGGCGCGGACAGGTCGGGTGGGCGACGCTGACATGGGCGACGCAGCCGGTGCCGAAAAAGGATTTCTCGCGCGCGAAGGTGCGGTCAATGAACTGATCCACAACGACAAAATCTCCCGGCGCCATTTCCTCGCGGAAGGAACCGCAGGCCGAGACCGAGATCACATCCGTCGCGCCCAGCCGTTTCAGCGCGTCGATATTGGCGCGATAGGGCACTGTGGTCGGAGAATGCACATGGCCGCGGCCATGACGCGGCAGGAAGGCCATCTTCACCCCGTCCAGCGAGCCAGTCAGGATCTCGTCCGACGGCGCCCCCCATGGCGTGTCCACCACCTGCCAGCGCGCGCCTTCCAGCCCGTCGATCTCGTAAATGCCAGAGCCGCCGATCACGGCGATCATGGTGTCGGTCATGTGGTGATCCTTCCCCGTATCCTGTGCCCGCATTCTTGGGCGGGCAGGGGCGGAAATGCAACCATGGGCGCGGCGGAGGCGGCGAATTCCGGGCCTTGCCTTGTGCGATTGCAGCATTTGCGCTAACAGCGCGATCTAGCGAACACCAAGCGAACCCCCGGACAGGACATTTTCATGAGACGCGCAGCGCTGGCTCTTTTGGCCAACAACATTTCCCCGCCCAATCTTTCGGTGATGCAGGACGAGGGCTTTTCGGTCGGCCGTCTGCGGATCGAACTGTTGTCGGGCCTGACCGTGGCGCTGGCGCTGGTGCCGGAAGCGGTGGCTTTTGCCTTTGTCGCCGGGGTGCATCCGCTGGTTGGTCTTTACGCGGCCTTCCTTGTGGGGCTGGTGACGGCGGTGATCGGCGGGCGTCCGGGCATGATCTCGGGTGCGACGGGGGCGCTGGCGGTGGTCATGGTGGCGCTGGTTGCCGAGCACGGGGTCGAATACCTCTTTGCCACCGTGATCCTGATGGGCATCCTGCAGGTGATTGCCGGGGTGATGCACTGGGGCAAATTCATCCGGCTGGTGCCGCATCCGGTGATGCTGGGCTTCGTGAACGGGCTGGCGATCGTGATCTTCCTGGCGCAGATGGGCCAGTTCAAGGTGCCGGGGTCGATGGTTTCGGATGGCCACGGCATGACCGGGGGCGAGTGGCTGTCGGGTATGCAGCTTTACACCATGCTCGGTCTGGTCGGGCTGACCATGCTGATCGTCTGGGGTCTGCCCAAGGTGACCAAGGTGATCCCCGCGCCGCTGGCCGGGATCGCGGTCACCGCTTTCGTGGTGATCGGCTTTGGCCTTGATGTGCCGCGCGTCGGCGACATGGCCTCGATCGAGGGCGGTTTCCCGCAGTTTCACATCCCGTTTGGCGAGGGGATCGGCATCTATGGCACACCGCTGGCGCCCTTCACCCTTGATACGCTGTGGATCATCCTGCCTTACGCCGTCATCCTTGCCGCCATCGGTCTGATCGAAAGCCTGCTGACGCTGAACCTTGTCGGAGAGATGACCGGCAAGCGTGGCGGCGCGTCCCAGGAATGTATCGCCCAAGGGTCCGCAAACGTGCTGACCGGCTTCTTCGGCGGCATGGGTGGCTGCGCCATGATCGGGCAGTCGATGATCAACGTGAAATCCGGTGGGCGTACGCGCATTGCCGGGATCGCGGCGGCGCTGTTCCTGTTGCTCTTCATCATGGTCGCCAGCCCGTTGATAGAGCAGATCCCGCTAGCGGCGCTTGTCGGCGTGATGTTCATGGTGGTGATCGGCACTTTCGCGTGGAATTCGTTCAAGATCATGCGCCGCGTGCCGTTGATGGACGCCTTTGTCATCGTGCTGGTGACGGTTGTGACGGTGCTGGAAGACCTCGCCGTTGCGGTGGTGGTCGGGGTGATCGTCTCGGCACTCGCCTATTCCTGGCAGAACGCGCGCCGCATCCATGCGGTGACGCGCGAATCCAACAGCGATCCCGGCGCCAAGGTCTATGAGATCCAGGGGCCGTTGTTCTTTGGCTCGTCGGACGGGTTCATCGAACTGTTCGAGGTCGACCGCGACCCCGATCATGTCATCATCGACTTCCAGTTCAGCCGCGTCGTCGACCAGTCGGCATTGCAGGCGATCGAGGCTGTCGCGGCCAAATACGAAGCCGCAGGCAAGCAGGTTGTCCTGCGCCATCTCAGCCGGGATTGCCACCAGCTTCTGTCCCGCGCCGGTCACCTGATGATTGACAGCGACGATGACCCGGAATACGAAATCGCGGTGGATTACTCGGTGCGCACCGGCATCCTTGGCGGGCACTAGGCCAAGACCCAGAGCGGCTTCTTTCTTGCTGAAATACTCAAAACAGGGCGTCGCCGTCAGGCGGCGCCCTTGTTGATCTTGGGCTTCACACGGGCGATCAGCGCCTCGGTCAGCTCGCCCGGATCGCGGTCGGCATCGATGGCCAGCTTGCGCAGGCCAAAATGCACATGGGCGATTTCCTGGTAATAGCTGGTATAGGCAAAGTTCGTCGCCGCCCCTGCCACGGCGCCCAGCAAAGGCACCGCCTGCGCCGCCAGTTTCTGTCCCAGAACCACGGCCAGTTTCGGCGCGACACGGGCGATCAGAACCTGCATTGCGCCACCCGTCAGCGCCAGCCGGGTCGAGACAAAGGCAAGGTCCGCGCCATCATCCTTTTCCAGCGGCCCGGCGGCGGAAAACACCTGGATACAGTCGAACTGGACGCTTTCTGCCTCGGGGTCGAACCCGTATTGCACGGCGACATCCTGAATGGCGCGCAACAGGACCGTTGTGGTGATCGGCAACTCGGCCAGCGCCGAAGAGACGCCGCCGATCCCGCCCACCGCGCCAAGGGCGGTGGCGACCGAGGTATTGAGGACACTTGACCCTTTGGGCACGATACGCCGAGACCCCTGCGCCGCCTTCATCGCCTGTGTCAGCGCGGCAAGCGTGGCGCTGTCCAGCCCGGCCCGCGCCGCGGGGGGAAGGCGGTCCAGAAGTGTTTCGCCCTGCGCCCCGATCAGGTTCAAAAGCTCGATACCCAGACCCGACGCCCCGCGATACCGCGTGGCGAGGCGGTTCAGTTCGGCCTCGACATCAACCGGCACGCCCGCCGGGTCGAGGATCATACCATCCTTGCTCATGGATATTAGATTGGCAGGGAAGGGGGGCTATTCAAGCCCCCGATGCCCTGCCGGGGTCTCAGCGACCGAGGTTACGTCGCCACGCACTCCCTGCCAGCAGCCCGGCACAAGCTCGATCCCCAGCACGCGGTCGGGGTTGGTCGGGGGCGGCATCACGACGCCTTCAAGCCGGGAAAACCCGAAGCGGCTGTAATAGGGCGCATCGCCCACCAGCATCACCCGGCTCCAGCCCTGACCACGGGCAATATCCAGGCTGTCGCGGATCAGCACACCGCCCAGCCCCTCGCCCTGCCGCGTCGGGTGAACCGCAACCGGACCCAACAAAAGCGCATCAAGACCCGCCACATGCACCGGCCAATAGCGGATCGCGCCCGCCAGAACCCCGGCTTCGTCGCGGGCGACAAGGCGCAGGTCCGGCACCGGCGGCACCCCATCGCGCAGCCGGTAGGACGACAGCGCCTCGCGGCCCGGTGCGAAACACAGGTCATAAAGCGCCTCGACCTCCCACCAGTCGGCATCGGTTTCTTCAGTCAGCCGGTACACGCCGCCCCTTTCGTCCGTTTCAATTGGGATAGCATGTCAGCGCAGGTCCCGCACACCGCGTTCGGTGACGATCAGGTCCAGCGGCTGGTCGGTCGGCTCAAGCGGCAGGGCGTCGGCCTCTTGCGCGGCAAAGGCAAAGCCGATGGCAAGGGTGGCGCGTTTGGCCCGCAGCATCTCCAGCGTGCGGTCATAAAACCCGCCGCCATAACCAAGACGCCCGCCGCGCGCATCGAATGCGACCAGCGGCACGATCAGGATTTCCGGCTCGAAAAAGTCATCGACCTCTGGCACCTCGGCCCCAAAGGGACCGGGGCGCAGGGTCATGTCCGGCTCCCAGCGCGAGAATTTCAGCGGCAAACCATTGCCCTGGATCACCGGCACACCCACGGGGCCGTGGGCGGATGCCTCGGCCATGGCCGCGCGCGGGTCGATTTCGGTGCGGATCGGAAGGTAACCGGACAAAGGCACGCCGCGATAGCCCGCCAACACTTCTGACAGGAACCCCGATTGGCCCGGCCCGGCGCTCTCGAACGCCGCCTTGCGGCGGAGAAAGGCGGCTTTGCGGGCCTCGGCCTTGACCTGATCCAGCGCGGCGCCCCCGGTCATAACAGGAACCATGTGGCCATCCCGAGGAAGGCGAAAAAGCCGACCACATCCGTCACCGTGGTCACAAATGTCCCCGAGGCCAGCGCCGGGTCGACGCCCAGTTTTTCCAGAAGGATCGGGATACCGGCCCCGGCCAGCCCCGCGACGACAAGGTTGATGACCATGGCGGCAGCAATGACATAGGCGATGCCGACCGATCCGAACCAGATCAGTTCCACCACCGCCATCACCAGCGCAAAGACAATCCCATTGACCAGCCCCACCAGCGTTTCCCGCCGGATCACCCGCCAGACGTTGGCGCCTGTCAGGTCTTTTGTCGCCAGCGCGCGCACCGCCACCGTCAGCGACTGGGTGCCCGCATTGCCGCCCATCGAGGCGACGATCGGCATCAGCACCGCCAGCGCCACCAATGTCTCGATCGCATGTTCGAACTGGGCGATGACCAGCGAGGCAATGATCGCGGTGGCAAGGTTCACCGCCAGCCACGGAAGACGCTGTTTCGTCGTCTCGGTCACGTTGTCCGACAGTGCGCTTTCCTCGCCGACACCGGCCAGACGCAGGATGTCTTCTTCGTGTTCCTCGTCCAGAACGACCATGGCGTCGTCGATGGTGATCATGCCGACCAGCCGTTCATCCTCGTCCACCACCGGGGCCGAGATCAGGTGATACTGGTTGAACGCATAGGCCACGTCCGCCTGATCCTGCGTGACGGGAATGACGGTAAAGATGTCCTCGACCAGATCGGCCAGCTTCACCGCGCGGGGTGACGACATGATCCGCCCCAGCGTGACATTGCCCACGGGCCGCATCTTGGGATCGACCAGGATCACGTGATAGAACTGGTCCGGCAGGTCTTCGGACTTCCTCAGATAGTCGATGCAGTCGCCCACCGTCCAATGCTCGGGCGCCTTGGCGGTCTCGCGCTGCATCAGGCGGCCGGCGGAATATTCCGGGTAGGACAGCGCCTGTTCGACCGCGACCCGGTCGGCATCCTCAAGCACGTCAAGGATGGCTTCCTGCTGCGGCTCGTCCAGATCCTCGACCAGGTCGACCACATCGTCGGTCTCAAGCTCGCGCACCGCGTCGGCAAGGACGGCGGGGCGCAACAGGTCGATCACGTCCTCGCGGACGCCTTCCTCAAGCTCGGACAGGATTTCGCCGTCGAACTCGCGGTCATAAAGCTGGATCAGGCGGCGCCGGTCATAGGCGTTGATCTGTTCCAGAAGGTCGGCGATGTCGGCGGGGTGCAGCGGCTCGAGCAGCGCGGTCAGCCCCTCGCGGTCATCGGTCTCGACCGCATAAAGGATCGCCGAGATCCTCTTGGGATCCAGCTGGTACGGCGTCTCCTCGGTCTCGACCTCGGGCGTGGCCTCGGGCTCGTCCTCGGGGGGGCGCGACGGGGTGATCTGGTCGGTTTCGTCTGTCATGCCACCCTCCGTACTCGTTCTGGCTGGACCATATGTCGAAGCGGCGGGAAAACTCAACGGGGTGCAGCGATTTACAGCCCATTTCCCGGGGGATAACGTGACCCCGACAGGAGGAACCATGACCGACCAGACGCTTTTGCTAGGACAGACCCTGAGCTTTCAAGGCGATCCGTTCCTTCAGCCTGTAGAGAGGGCCGCGATTCACCGGTCCCGCGGCGGGGTGCTGATCGAAGGCGGGCGAATCATCGCCACCGGCGAGGGCGACGACCTGAAGACGGCCCATCCCGGCGCGCGGGTGGTCGATTACGGCGACGGGCTGATTTCGGCCGGATTTGTCGACGCCCATGTCCACTATCCCCAGACCGCGATCATCGCCAGTTGGGGCAAGCGGCTGATCGACTGGCTGAACACCTATACCTTCCCCGAAGAGATGCGGTTTGATGACCCCGACTATGCCGCCACGATCGCGCGGCGCTATTTCGACCTGACCCGCGCCCATGGCGTCACCACCATGGCCAGCTACTGCACCATCCACCCCGCGTCGGTGGATGCCTTCTTTTCCGAGGCTCTGCGGCGCGGGCAGCGGGTTGTCGCGGGCAAGACTTGCATGGACAGGAACGCGCCCGAGGGCCTGCGCGACAGCGCGCAGACCGCCTATGACGACAGCAAGGCGCTGATTGGCCGCTGGCACGGGCAGGGCCGGCTGACCTATGCCATCACGCCGCGCTTTTCACCCACCTCGACGCCGGACCAGCTGGCGGCGCTGGGGGCGCTCTGGGCCGAGCATCCCGATTGCCTGATGCAGACCCATCTCAGCGAACAGACCGACGAAATCGCATGGGTGCGCGACCTTTACCCGGAGGCCCGCGACTATCTCGACACCTACGAGGCGCACGGGCTTCTGGGGGAACGTGGTCTTTATGGCCACGCGATCCATCTCGAACCGCGTGAAAAGGAGCGGCTGAAAGATGTCGGCGCGGCGCTGATCCATTGCCCGACCTCAAACATGTTCATCGGTTCGGGACTGTTTGACATGGCCGGGCTGAAACAGGCAGGGCAGCGCGTCGGGCTGGCCAGCGACACCGGCGGCGGCTCGTCCTTTTCGATGCTGCGCACGATGGCGGCGGCCTATGAGGTCGCCCAGCTGCGCCATGACGCATTGCATCCCGCGCAGCTGTGGTGGCTGGCGACGCAAGGCTCGGCGCAAACCCTGCACATGGGCGACAGGATCGGCAATCTTGCACCGGGCATGGAGGCTGACATCGTGGTGGTGGACCTTGCCTCGACCCCGGATATCGCGCAGCGGGCGGCGCAGGCCGACACGATCTGGGAGGCGCTTTTTCCCACCATCATCATGGGCGACGACCGCGCCATCGCCGCGACCTGGATCAACGGATCCCCCGATCCCTGACCGCTTCTTTCTTGCCCAAATACTCCCGCCGGAGGCGTTCCTCCGTCGCGGCCCTCAGATCGCCATGCCCTCAGAACGCCTTGCCCTCAGAACGCCTTGAACGTCATCGTGGTCAGCGTGCGCTCGATCTCGGGAATATCAAGCAGCTTTTCGTTGATGTATTTGCCGACATCCGCGTCACCGGGAATATAGAGCTTCATCAACAGGTCGTATTCGCCACTGGTCGAGTAAAGCTCGGAATGGATTTCCTTCAGCGCGATTTCCTCGGCGACGCGGTAGGTGGTGCCGGGTTTGCAGCGGATCTGGATAAAGACGCAGGTGGTCATGGGGCCCTCATGTCGGTTCGGCCACAGGCTGGCACATTTGGCACGGGGCGCACAATCCCGAAACGTATCGCTTCCCCTTCGCGGCGGCGGAACCTATAACACGCGCGACAAGACCCTGAAGGACAAGCACAATGCGGACAGCCACCGTCAGCCGCAACACCGCGGAAACCCAGATCACCGTCGAGATCAACCTCGATGGCAGCGGGACGTATGACAACCAGACCGGGGTCGGGTTCTTCGACCACATGCTGGACCAGCTGTCGCGCCACTCGCTGATCGACATGACGGTGCGGGCCAAGGGCGACTATCACATCGACGATCACCACACGGTCGAGGACGTGGGCATCGCGCTGGGACAGGCGCTGACGCAGGCGCTGGGCGACAAGAAGGGCATCCGCCGCTATGCCTCGTGCCATTTGCCGATGGATGACACGCAGGTGCGCGCGGCGCTCGATCTTTCGGCGCGGCCCTACCTGATCTGGAACGTCGAGATGCCGACCCCCAAGATCGGCACATTCGACACCGAACTGGTGCGCGAGTTCTTTCAGGGATTCGCGACCCACGGCGGCATCACGCTGCACGTGGACCAGATCCACGGGTTCAACAGCCACCACATCGCCGAGGCCACCTTCAAGGCGGTGGCGCGGGCGCTGCGCGAGGCAGTCGAGACCGATCCGCGCAAGTCCGATGCCATCCCCTCGACCAAAGGCGCGCTTTAGGCGCTAAATTGTGTTATGATCGTCCCGTATTCTGTCGACGGAAAGGCGGTGCGGGATGGTCATGCAGGATGGCGGATGCCTATGCGGTAAGCTGCGTTATCGGGTCACGACCCAACCCTTGTGGGTCACGGCCTGTTTCTGTCACTTCTGCCAGCGCGCGACCGGCGCGCAGGGCATGGTCGAGCCGATCTTCGACATTGACGCCTTCGAGATCACCGAAGGGACGCCAACCCGCTACGTGCATATCTCGGGCGGCAGCGGCAAAGAGGTCCAGGTCCATTTCTGCGCCACCTGCGGCACCAAGACCCACCTGACCTTTGAACGCTGGCCTGACCGTCTGGGTGTCTATGCAGGCACATTCGACGATCCCGGCTGGTTCGAGTTCTCACCCGGGAACAGCAAGTTCATCTTTCTCGACAGCGCCGCGCGCGGCACCCTTGTGCCGTCCGGGTTCAAGGTGTTCCGGGAACATGCCGCCACCCCCGACGGCACGCCCCTCGATCCCGAGGTTTTCGACGAGATCCTGCATATCCGCTGACCTTACGCGGGCAGCGCGGTGGGCCGCCTTTTTGCGCGCCCCAGATACCATTCGGCCCAGATCATGTTCGGCACCCAGCACAGCCACGCCACGATGGGATAGCCGGTCTCGATCCCCACCGTGACCGCCAGCAGGGGCAGTTCCAGCCGCAGCGTGACGGCGGCAAAGGTCAGCGCCGCCGACCGGATGATCCAGCGCCGGTGCTGGACGATTTCGCCGCGCATCGCGTACCAGATCGCAACGGCGGTGGTGACGATCCACGCCGGGGCCAGAAGGCCAAACCCCCAGGCGGCCATAGGTCCGGCAGTGGTGTTGAGCGCCATCAACCCGCCCCCGATCCCCGCCAGAAGGATCGCCAGCCCATAGGCGCGCCCCATCCAGCGGTGCAGGGCAGGGCGCCGGCTGCGCAGCGTCCGGTTGAACTGGAACGGCAGAAGCATCAGCGCCAGCGATCCAAGGATGACATGGGCGAAAAACGCCACGGTCCGTTCCGTGGCGTGATAGGCGACATGGTTCATCACAACCTCGACCCCACCGGCCAGAAACCGGAACGAGGCCAGCGCGACACCAAGGCAGAGAAACCAGAACAGGAAGGATGAGAGGCGTGTGTAACGGGGCATGACAATCTCCAAAGCAAACTTGACAGTGTAAAGTTGTCTCGACGATAGCGTGATTCTTGACACTGTCAAGTTTGACGCTAATCTGCCTCAATGACCGATCAGACAACCATCCCCCGCCACCACCACGGCGACCTGCGTAACGCTTTGATAGAGGCTGGGATTTCTCTGCTGGAAGAGGGCGGGCTGGATGCGCTGACATTGCGCAAATGCGCCGCCCGCGCCGGGGTTTCGCACGCGGCGCCGGCGCACCATTTCGATGGGTTGGCCGGGCTGCGCACGGCGATTGCGCAAGAGGCTTTCGACAGATTCGCCGCCAGCATGACGGCGGCGGCCAAGGCCGAAGGCGACAGCCCGCGCGCCCGGCTGCGGGGTATCTGCCGGGGCTATCTTGAGTTCGGTCTGAAGCATCGCGGGCTTTTGGAGACCATGTTCGGGGTTCCCGCCGAAGACATCCTTCAGGAGGGCAACGGGCCCGAGGATGCGGCGTCTTACATGATCCTGCGCGACGCCTGCGCCCCTTTCGTCCCCGAAGGCACCCAGCCCGAGGTGATCGAGTTTCAGGTCTGGTCGCTGATCCACGGCTACACGCTGTTGTTCGTCTCGGGGCGGCTGGGCTGTTTGGCGCCGGAACGGATCGAGGATGGCCCGTTCGAACAGGTCATGGCGCTGCTCGACCGGGTTGGGGACACGACAGTGACTTGACCTTGCGCGGCTTTCCCGTCAGGTGAAGGGCAAAGCCGAAACGACGGGACCAAGGCCATGCTGACAGCCATTATCGACTATGAATCCGGCAACCTGCACTCGGCTGAGAAGGCGTTTCAGCGCATGGCGCGCGAGGTCGACGCGGGCGAGGTCGTGGTCACCTCGGATGCCGAGACCGTGGCGCGGGCCGACCGTCTGGTCCTGCCCGGTGACGGCGCGTTTCCCGCCTGCGCCGCCGAACTGCGCGGCCACAAGGGGATTTACGACGCCATGGTCGAGGCGGTCGAGCAGAAGGGCCGTCCCTTCCTTGGCATCTGCGTCGGCATGCAGCTGATGGCGACCACGGGCCACGAATACGAGGAAACCCCCGGTCTGGGCTGGGTCGCAGGCGATGTCGAGCGGATCACCCCCGCCGACAAGACGCTGAAAGTGCCGCACATGGGCTGGAACGACCTTGTGGTCGAACGCGCCCACCCGGTTCTTGAGGGGGTTTCAACCGGGGACCACACCTATTTCGTGCATTCCTACCAGTTCCACGTCGCCAAGGCCGATGACCGGATTGCCCATGTCGACTATGGCGGCGATGTCACCGCGATCATCGGGCGTGACACGATGCTGGGCATGCAATTCCACCCTGAGAAAAGCCAGGACGTGGGCCTGCGCATGATCGGTAACTTCCTGCGCTGGACGCCTTGAGGCGCAACCAGTTCAAATAGGTTTCCCCGGATCGCCCTGCGATCCGGGTCGCGCCCGACCCCGCCCCCAGGGCGGGCGCGATTTGATGTTACGTTTCAGTCAGTTGGAAGGTTGTCATACACACCGACCCTTGTCGCGCATTGCTAGGCGCCCACCCTCGGGGCCGGGCGCGACCTGTGTGCTGACTCAGCCGCGGCTGGCCTTTTCCGCGATGCCGCTGGTGCCTTCGCGCCGCGCCAGTTCCGCTTCGACCTCGGACAGCGTCACGCCGCGCGATTGCAGCATGACCAGCAGGTGAAACAGAACATCCGCCGATTCCGAGATCAGCCCCTCGCGGTCATTCTTCACCGCTTCGATAATGGCTTCGACCGCCTCTTCGCCGAACTTCTCGGCGCATTTCTCGGGGCCTTTCGCCAGCAGTTTCGCGGTCCAGCTCGCTTCCGGGTCGGCATCGGCGCGCTGGGCAATCGTGGCGGCTAGGTCGTGCAGGATGCTCATGTCAGCCTCATCGGGATACCGGCGGCGACCATATGGGCCTTGGCCTCGGCTATGGTGAACTCGCCAAAATGGAAGATCGACGCGGCCAGAACCGCCGACGCGCCGCCCTTGGTGACGCCTTCGACAAGGTGGTCCAGCGTGCCGACGCCGCCGGAGGCAATCACCGGCACGTCCACCGCATCGGAAATCGCCCGTGTCAGCGGCAGGTTGAACCCGGCCTTGGTGCCGTCGCGGTCCATCGAGGTCAAAAGGATCTCGCCCGCGCCTTTTTCGACCACCAGCCTGGCAAATTCGACGGCGTCGATGCCGGTCGGTTTGCGGCCGCCATGGGTAAAGATCTCCCACTTGCCCGGAGACACCGTCTTGGCGTCGATGGCCACGACAATACACTGGCTACCGAACTGCGCGGCGGCTTCGGCGACCACGTCGGGATTGGCGACCGCGGCCGAGTTGAACGACACCTTGTCCGCCCCGGCCAGAAGCAGACGACGCACGTCCGCCACCGTGCGCACCCCGCCGCCAACGGTCAGCGGCACGAAACATTGCTCGGCGCAGCGCTGCACCATGTCGATCATCACACCGCGGTTGTCGTGGGTGGCGTGGATATCGAGGAAACAGATCTCGTCCGCGCCCGCCGCGTCATAGGCGCGGGCCGCTTCCACCGGGTCGCCCGCATCGCGCAGGCCGACGAAATTCACCCCTTTGACGACGCGGCCATCGGCAACGTCCAGACAGGGAATAAGGCGTGTTTTCAACATCTTGTCAGGCTTTCTTGAGGCGACGCATGAACAGAAGCCACAGCGCGCCAACAGCCGCGAGCGGCCAGGAATAGGCAAAGTAACCGGCAAAGAAGACAAGGCCCACGATCACGATCTCAAACGTGGTCCCCTTCAGCGCGCAGCCCTCGGCCGAGACATGCATACAGCCCATCACCTCGACCGTGCCCCAGGAAAACAAAAGCGCAAGCGCAGGCAGAAGGCCGATGACCAGCAGTATCCAGGCCAGAACCTTCTGCAGCCGTCTCATGCTTTCATCACCGCCAAGGCCTCTTTCAGGTCAATGGCGCCATCATAAAGCGCGCGGCCGGAAATCGCACCGTTCAATTGCGCGCCGCAGGATTTGAGCGCGCGCAGGTCATCCAGCGACGACACGCCGCCAGACGCGATCACCGGGATCGACACCGCATTGGCCAGAGCCGCCGTCGCCTCGACGTTCGGGCCTTTCATCGCGCCATCGCGGTTGATGTCGGTATAGATGATCGCCGCGACGCCTGCGTCCTCGAAGGATTTCGCCAGTTCGGTGGCGTCGACATCGGTTTCCGTGGCCCAGCCCTTGGTCGCGACCCTGCCACCGCGCGCGTCGATGCCGACGGCAACCTTGCCGGGGAATTCCTTTGCGGCCTCGCGCACGAGGTCGGGGTTTTCGACCGCAACCGTGCCCAGGATCACCCGCGCCAGCCCCTTGTCGATCCAGCGTGCAATGGTGGCCATGTCGCGGATACCGCCGCCCAGCTGCGCTGGCACTTTGGTCTGTTCAAGGATCGCCTCGACCGGGGCGGCGTTCACCGGCTCTCCGGCAAAGGCGCCATTGAGATCGACCAGATGCAGCCACTCACAGCCCGCTTTCACAAACTCCAGCGCCTGCGCCGCCGGGTTTTCGTTGAACACGGTTTCCTGCGCCATGTCGCCATGGACAAGCCGCACCGCGTTGCCATCCTTGAGGTCGATTGCGGGGTAGAGGATCATCTGTTTTCGTTCCTGAATTTGTCCCCGCGACCTTTGGCATGGGTTCGCCGGAAATGCAACGTGACCCCAAGTTAGGGTTGATTGGAATCCGGTGCTGGCACAAAGTTTTTGGCAAATGCCAAGGGAGGGCACATCACATGAAGAAACTGGTTCTGGCCGCCGCCGGGCTGATCCTGAGCGCGGGCGTCTCGATGGCGGATCCCGCATTGGGTATCTGGAAGACCGAGGTCGATGACGGCTCTTACGCCCATGTCGAAATGCGGCAATGCGGGGCGAAGATCTGCGGCAAGATGATCCGAACCTTCGATGCAAATGGTGAATACAAGTCCAAGAACATCGGCAAGGACCTTGTGCTGGGCATGTCGCCCGAAGGCAACGGCCATTACAAGGGCGAGGTCTGGCGCCCGTCGAATGACAAGATCTATGTCGGCAAGATGGATGTCAGCGGCGACAAGCTGAAGCTGAAAGGCTGTGTTGCCGGGGGCCTCTTGTGTTCGTCACAGAACTGGACGCGCGTCAAGTAAGCCATTGACCTTGAATTGAAATTGACCCCGTCGCGCAACCGCGCGGCGGGGTTTTCCGTGTCAGAGCTTGGACGAGATCACACCCGTGGCGAACCCGCCCATGCGCAATTCGCCAAACAGCCGCTGATACTCGATCTTGGGACAGCGGTTCTGGATCACGTCGATGCCGCGTGCTTCTGCCTTGGCTGCGGCCTGCGCGTGTTCGACGCCGATCTGCATCCAGATGGTCTTGAGATTGGGGAAACATTCCAGCGCCTCGTCCACGATCGGCGGTACGGCGTCGGAACGGCGGAAAATATCCACCATGTCAACGGGTTCCGGGATGTCCTTCAGGCAGGCGCGGACGGTCTGTCCAAACAGGGTGGCGCCCGCGTGACCGGGGTTCACCGGGATAACGGTATAGCCTTTCAGCCCAAGATAACGCGCCACGTAATAGCTGGGCCGCACCGGGTTCATCGACACGCCCACCACGGCGATCACCTTGGTGCGTTTCAGAATCGATTTCAGATGGTCGTCGGAATAAGTCATGCGGACGACGCTAGCCCGAGTGACACGAAGAAAAAAGCGCCCAAGAAAAACTTGGGCGCGAGTCACGGAACGAGGGACAGTGAAGTGAAGCGCAAGAGTTCCGGTCCCGCGCTTCGTAAACTAGAGATAGGGCATCAGTTCCCGTTTTAAAGAGCCTGTCAAAAAGCTGTGAACGAAATGTAAACAAAGGCCGGCATCGGGCGCGGAATCTTGCGCTGATGATCCTTTTGGTTGTGCTAGAGTGGTCCGGCACACACGAAAGGAGATCGCCATGCCGTCCCGTCCTGATGACCTGCCCATCGCCATCTCTCTGCGCAACGTGAACGGTGTCGTTGGGCTGATTGCGCTGGGGCTTCCATTTGCGCTGATGGCGGTGGCAAAGCTTACCGGGGGATGTGTCCAGGATTCGATAAGCCATAATTATTATGCCGCGATCGGCGGGGACGTCTTCACTGGGGCGCTCATTCTGATCGGCACGATTCTGCTGTTGTTCTTCCACCCGGCCGCGCCCCGGCCCGACGGCTACCGCACCTTCACCAAATGGCATTGGCATGCGCTGAGGCTGGCGGGGCTGGCTGCGCTGGTCATTGCCTTCGCGCCGACCTCGGACCCCGGCTGTCCGGTGACGGCGGCGCCGCCCAGGGTGTTTGTCGACGCGGCAGGGGGACCAAGCTATGACCTCTGGGCCGCCTTCGGGATCGAGAACACGCTGGTCAGAAATCTGCACAACATTGGCGCCGCGGTGATGTTCCTCATACTGGGCATATTCTCGACCTTCGTCTTTACCCGCGTCCAATCGCATCGCTCGCTGCGCAGCGGGGCAGAGCCAAAGCCCGAGCGATTGACATTTGTCTGGAGCGGCAAACACACCACCAAGAAGGTGCGCAACACGATTTATGTGTTGTGCGGGCTGGCGATCTTTGCCGCCATTCTCGGGCTTGCCGTCAACAAGTTCTGGTGCCAGCCCGATACTGTATGCCGGGCGAAATGGAACAGTGCCGACGCGACCTATTGGCTTGAGGCGGTGGCGCTGTGGGCCTTCGGGTTCAGTTGGCTGGTCAAAGGGCGGTTCATCCCCTGGCTCAACGATCCCGAATAGCGGTTACGGCCGGGCGGCATAAAGCGCGACGGCGGCGGCGTTCGACACGTTGAGCGAGCCGAAATCGCGGGCGAAGTCGATCCTGACCAGCGCGTCGCAGGTTTCCTTGGTCTTGGGCCGCAGGCCCGGCCCCTCTGCCCCCAGAACCAGCGCGACGGCATGGTCGCGGCGGCCTTCAAGCGCCTGTTCGATGGTCTGGTCGGCCTCGCCATCCAGCCCCAGCACCAGATAGCCCATGCCCTGCAACTCGCGAATCGTATCGGCGAGGTTGGTCAGACGCAGATAGGGTTGGCGTTCAAGCGCGCCGCTGGCGGTCTTGGCCAATGCGCCGGTCTCGGGGGCGGAGTGGTGGCGGGTGCCGATCACCGCGCCCGCGCCGAACACTTCGGCCGAGCGCAGAATCGCGCCGACGTTATGCGGGTCGGTGACACGGTCCAGCAGGACAAGGCGCGGCGGGGTGTCGCCATCGCCCATTGCCACGTCCTCAAGCCGACCCCAGTTCAGTGGCTTCACCTCAAGCGCGGCCCCCTGATGCACCGATTGCGGGTCTAGCGGGGCGGGGAATTTGCGCGGGTCGGCCATCTCGGGCTCGATTCCCGCTGCTGCCACCGCATCGCCCAGCTTGTCGGCGGCGTTGCGGGTCAGGATCAGGCGCAGCTTCTCGCGGGCCGGGTTCATCAGCGCATCGCGCACCGCATGCAGGCCGAAAAGCCAGACGGTTTCCGCTGCGGCGGCCTTTTTTGCCTGTTCTTTCTCGACCACCCACTTCGGCTTTTTCATCACGTCGACCCCGGTTCCAAATCTCCTGACAGCAATGCGACGCCCTTGGTCCGGGTGCAAGGGATTTTCTTGTTGACGCCCCCGCCAAGCGTTCGTAAACAGCGCCTCACGACGCGGGCTTGCCCGCGTGGAAAGTGGGCGACAGGCCGCAAGGTGTGGCAGGGGACTGTAACTCCCTCGCGGAGACGCACGCCTGGTTCGATTCCAGGGTCGCCCACCACTTTCCCCCCTTCGAGAGAACAACACGACCCGCGCAAGACCTGTGCATGCGCGCGGCTTGACCCCGGCGTGAAAGACCTTAGGTTCGCCCGAAACCATAAACAGGTTAAGGACGCACCATGCCCTTTCTCACCCAAGATCAGCTTCTGGACCCCGACCTTCGCGGCCCGGCCATGTTCGGCGATCAGGCGGACCCGGCGAATCCCCCGCACAACCCGTTCAACGCGCTGGTGACGCCGCGCCCGATTGCCTGGGTGTCGACGGTGGACGGGCAGGGGGTGCGCAACCTTGCGCCCTATTCCTTCTTCAACGCGACGGCCTATGTGCCGCCGCAGGTGATGTTCGCCTCGACCAGCGCCAAGCCGGATCAGGACGGCACCAAGGATTCGGTGGCCAATATCCGCGAGACCGGGGTGTTCTGCATCAATGTCGTCGAACAGTCGGCGCGCGATGCCATGAACATCTCGTCCGGGGCCTATGACAAGGACGTGGACGAGTTTGCGCGCGCCGGGCTGAGCGTGGCCGAGTGCCAGACCATCACCTGCCCCCGCATCGCCGATGCACCGGCATCGCTGGAGTGCAAGCTGACCCAGATCGTGCAGCTGCCCGGAGAGGCGAATTTCGTGGTGCATGGTGAGGTAACGGGGGTTCACATCCGCCCCGACACGCTGCGCGACGGGCGGTTCGACGTGACCACGTTCCAGCCCCTGTCGCGGCTCGGCTATCGCGACTACGCGGTGGTCGAGAACGTCTTTACCCTGACCCGGCCCGACGACTGATCGCTCACGCCTGCTGGCTGCGCAGATAGTCCATGATCGCGGGGCGCACCGACTGGTCGCCGCGTTCCCGCGCATCGACGATGACCTGCCGCACCTCGGACAGGTTCGACCGGCGCAGCAGGCTTTTGACCGGACCGATCGACGCCGGACGCATCGACAGGTTGCGCAACCCCATTGCGGCAAGGCACAGCGCCTCGATCGGGCGTCCCGCGTCCTCGCCGCAGAAGGAAAGCGGCGTGCGGGTTGAATTGCAGCGGTTCACGATGCCTTCGAGGAAGGTCAGGAAGCTGACATTCAACGTGTCATAGCGGCGGCGGACCCGTTCGTTTTCGCGGTCGGCGGCAAAGAAGAACTGTTTCAGGTCGTTGCCGCCGATCGACAGAAAGCCGACCTCTTCAAAGAACTTCTGCGGCGCGAATCCGAGCGACGGGGTTTCCAGCATCGCGCCGACGTCCAGCGTCTCGGGCAGGGGGTGGCCAAGGATGCGCTCGCGTTCGACCGCCTTGTCCATCTCGGCCTTGGCCTGACGGTATTCGTCATATTGCGCGATAAACGGGAACATCACCGTCAAAGGCCGGCCATTGGCAGCGCGCAACAGCGCCTGAAGCTGCATCCGCAGAACACCCGGCTTGTCCAGACCCACCCGGATCGCGCGCCAGCCAAGCGCCGGGTTCGGCTCGTCCTGCGGGGTCATGTAGGGCAACACCTTGTCCGAGCCGATATCCAGCGTGCGGAACACCACGCGCTTGTCCTTGGCGGCATCCATGACGCGGCTGTAAAGCGCGGCCAGTTCGGTCCGTTTCGGCATCTGGTTGCGGATCAGGAATTGCAACTCGGTGCGGAACAGCCCAACGCCTTCGGCCCCGGATCCCTCAAGCGACGGCAGGTCGGCCATCAGCCCGGCATTCATGTAAAGCTTGACCTCGATCCCGTCCCTGGTCAGCGCGGGCTTGTCGCGGATCGAGGCATAGCGTTCCTGCGCCTGTGTCGCCATGGCGATCTTGTCGCGGAAGGCGGCGACGACGCTGTCCTCGGGGCGCAGATGCACGATGCCCTGATCGCCATCCACCATCACGTGGTCGCCGTTCAGGGCTTCGGTGGTGATGCGTTCGGCGTGGATCACCAGCGGGATCGCCAGTGCGCGGGCGACAATGGCAGCGTGGCTGCCGACCGAGCCCTCTTCCAAAATGATCCCCTTCAGGGACCGGCCATATTCCAGCAACTCGGCAGGGCCGATATTGCGGGCCACAAGGATAGGATCGGCGGGCATGTCGGCCCCGGTTTCCTTGCCTTGTCCGGTCAGGATGCGCAGCAGACGGTTTGACAGGTCATCAAGGTCATGCAGCCGGTCGCGCAGATAGGCGTCGGTGACCTGGCTCATCCTTGTGCGGGCAGCGGACTGTTCCTTTTCGACGGCGGCCTCGGCGGACAGGCCATTGCGGATGTCCTGCTCCATTCGCCGCATCCAGCCCTTGGAATTGGCAAACATGCGGAAGGCTTCCAGCACCTCAAGCTGATCCTTGTCGCCATTGGCGGCCCCGGCCAGCATCTGGTCGACACCCACGCGCAGCTGTTCGACCGCGTCATTGAGGCGTGTCAGTTCAACCTCGGGATCATCGGCCACCGGGTTCGACACCACGACGCGGGGTTCGTGCAGCCAGACATGACCCTCGGCGGCGCCTTCCTGCGCGCTGCTGCCCCGGAACATCACGGGTTGCTGGTGGCGCGCCGACAGGGCCGCGCCTTCGCCGACAAAGGCGCCAAGCTCGGTCATTTCGGCCAGCACCATGGCGACGACTTCCAGCGCATAGACCTCATCTGCCGAAAAGTCGCGCTTGTTTTTCGATTGCACGACCAGAACGCCCAGTGTTTCGCCCAGCCGCTGGACGGGCACGCCACAGAACGAGGAATAGATCTCTTCCCCGGTTTCCGGCATGTAGCGGAAGCCTTTGGCCGAAGGCGCGTCAGCGGTATTCACGATACGCTTGGTGCGCGCCACCCGGCCAACCAGACCTTCGCCAATCCGCATGCGGGTCTGGTGGACGGCCTCGGGATTGAGACCCTCGGTCGCGCAAAGCTCAAGCGTGTCCTCGTCCCGGAACAGGTAGATCGAACACACCTCGGTCCCCATGGACGAGGCGATCAGGTGGGTGATCTTGTTCAGCCGCGCCTGACCTGCTGAATCCTCGGCCATGGCGTCGCGCAGGCGACCCAGAAGCATGCGGCTGTCACTGTCGCGTCTTTCTGCCATCTCATCCCGTTGGTTGCGCGCCCGTTACCAACCAACCGCGAAAAGGGAATCGCGAGAGGTCCGCTCAGGCGGCCTTTTCCAGTTCAAAGGCATCATGCAGGGCTTGCACCGCAAGTTCCATGTATTTCCTGTCAATCAGCACGGAAATTTTGATTTCCGAGGTGGTGATGACCTTGATGTTGATGCCCTCGTCGCTGAGAACCTTGAACATCTTGGCCGCGACACCGGATTGCGAGCGCATGCCGATGCCCACGACCGACACTTTCGAGACGCCGGGATCGGTGATCAGCTCGGCATAGTTCAGCGCCTTGCCCTTGATCTCGGTCAGCGCGGCCTCGGCCCGTTTCACCTGGTCGATCGGCAGCGAGAAGGTCATGTCCGTGCGGCCCTCTTCCGAGATGTTCTGCACGATCATGTCCACGTTCACGCCAGCCTCGGAGAGGCAGCCGAAAATCGTCGATGCGATGCCCGGACGGTCGGCGACCGAAAGAAGGGTCATCTTGGCTTCATCGCGGCTATAGGCGACGCCTGAAACAACATTGCTTTCCATGATTTCCTCCTCGTCGCAGACGAGCGTACCAGCTTCGTCGGACTGTTCTTCAAAACTCGAAAGGACACGCAGCTTGACCTTGTAGCGCATCGCCAGCTCGACCGAGCGGGTTTGCAGGACCTTGGCCCCGAGCGAGGCCAGTTCCAGCATTTCCTCGAACGCGATCTTGTCCAGCTTGCGCGCCTTGGCGGTGATGCGCGGGTCGGTGGTATAGACGCCGTCGACATCGGTATAGATGTCGCAACGCTCGGCGTCGAAGGCGGCGGCAAAGGCCACGGCGGTCGTGTCCGATCCACCCCGTCCCAGCGTGGTGATACGGCCATCCTGCCCGATCCCCTGGAACCCGGCGACCACGGCGACGCGCATGCCTTCACCAAACTTGGCCATGATGTTCGCGGGCGGAATATCCTCGATCCGCGCGGCAGCATGGGTGTCGGTGGTCATGACCGGCACCTGCCAGCCCTGCCAACTGCGGGCGGGGATGTCCATTTCCTGCAGGGTCAGCGCCATCAGCCCGGCGGTCACGTTCTCGCCCGACGACACGACGGCGTCATATTCCCGCGCGTCATAAAGCGGCGAGATCTCGTCAACCCAGCCCACCAGCTCATTGGTCTTGCCCGACATGGCCGAGACGATGACAATCACGTCATAGCCCTTGGCCACCTCGACTCCGACACGTTTCGCGGCACGGCGGATGCGATCGAGATTGGCGACGGAAGTGCCGCCGAATTTCATAACGAGAACGGGCATGGTCTGTCCTTGGCGCTTTTGTTGCGCGCGGTTTAATGCGCCCGCAACGATGTTGCAAGCGGGGTCGGGTGTCGCAGGGGAAAAGAGCCTTCGCCGGACGCCCGGCGGCACGGTCGCGCCGGATGAGTATTTGGGCAAGAAAGAAGGCTCAGAGCGGGTGGGGGCGGCCGTCCCAGGTTTCGAAACAGCCCGTTGTGGCAAGCGACAGCACCTCGAAGCGGTCGATCAACCCGGCGGCGCTGTCTTCGACGGTGATATCCGCCGCGCCGCCGCCCATGTCGGTCTGCACCCAGCCGGGATGGTAGATGCCGACGGCGATTCCGATCTGGCGCAGGTCCGAGGCCAGGTTGCGGCCCAGATTGAGCGCCGCCGCCTTGGAGGCGCGATAGATATAGGAGCCGCCGGGCGCGCGGGTGTTCGATCCCATCTGGGACGAGATGATCGCGATCTTGGGGTCGGCAGACAGTTGTAGGTTGGGCAAGAGCGACTGCACGGTCAGGAACACGCCGGTCACGTTCACCGCAAAGGTCTGGGTCCAGAGGTCGGGCGCGAACCCGTCAGCCAGACCCTGTCCCTTGTCGAGATAGACCCCGGCGTTGCAAACCAGAAGGTCGACCGGAACACAGTCCAGTTTCCGGGCGAGGGCCTGTTGCTGGGCTTGGTCTGTCACGTCCAGTTGCACGGCGTCGCCGCCATGCCGCGCGGTGCCGGTCACATCGTCGCCGCGCGCACGAAATGCGGCGTCCAGCGCCTGACCTATGCCCCGGTTGGCGCCTGTGATCACCACATGCATCGCCTGTCCCTTCAGTTGCTCTTGCGGGCTGGCCGGAACGGAAGCGGCGCGACGGGCACGCCATCCTCGATCAGGGCCTTGGCCTCGTCCGGTTTGGCTTCGCCATGGATGGCGCGGGCCGGAGTCTCACCCAGATACATCGAGCGCGCCTCGGATGCGAATTTGTCGCCCACATAGTCCGAGTTCTCCTCGACGTGGCGGCGCAGCTTGGCCAGCATCGCCTCGGCGTCGGTCTCGGGCGACGAAAGCGGGCGGTCCGGTTGATTGTCCGCAGCCGGCGTCGTGGCGGCGTTTCGTGCCGGGCGGACGCGCGGCGCCATCAGCGATTTCTCGACCCTGGTGGATCCGCAATCGGTGCAGCTGACCATGCCGGCGGCGTGCAGCTTGTCAAACGCCTCGCCGGATTTGAACCAGCTTTCGAACCGGTGGTCATTGTCGCATTTCAGCGTGAATCGGATCATCTCTCATGTCCGGGTTGTTGGTCGAACAAAGATAATCGCGCCGGGGCGGGCAATCAAGCTAACGCAGGTGACGCGGATCGAAACTGCGCAGAATTTGCGACAGTTCCGGTTCACGGACCTTGGCGGCGGCTTTCTTGGGTGAAAACCACTTGCGCCGCCGTTGCCCGGCCTCGCGGAAGCTGGTCAGCAGTTTCTTGGCCTTGACCGGGTACACCATGACAAGGCAGGGCAGGTCGCGCCTGTCTTCGAAGGTTTTGAAATAGGAGTAGATCCCAAGGCAGACATCATGGGCCTTGCCCTTGACGCCACCTTCCTCAAACGCTTCCTGCAGCGCGGCTTCGGCCGGGGTCAGCCCGTGCATCGGCCAGCCCTTGGGGATGATCCAGCGTTTCGAGGTGCGGCTGGTGATCAGCAGGATTTCGGGTTTGTCATTGTGAATACGATAGACCAACGCGCCGAACTGGGTGCGCACATCGGTCTTGCGCGCCGTTTTCAGCGTGATGGGACGTGGTCTTGGTATCTGGAGGGTCACTTGCCGCACCTGCCAAAATCTGCCCGTGTTGTTCTTGTTGCCCGCAAGTGTAACCGAGGCCGGGGGGCGCGCCAAGGCCGGGCGCGGCATTTGGTCGGGTATTGAAACGCAAAAGCGGCGCCACAAGGGGCGCCGCTTGTCGTTTTTTCAGGCCGTTTTTTAGGCCGATTCTTCAGGCGGATCGCCTCAGACGTGGTTGTCCTTGGGCAACGAGCCCTTGGAATGACCCGCCATGCCGCCCGAGACCTCTTCCGTTGCCTCGTCCGACAGTTCCTCGGGCAGGATCAGGTTCAGCACGATGGCGATCAGCGCGGCGGGCAGGATGCCCGAGGTCGCCAGCACCTTCAGTGTGCCGGGCAGGTATTGCAGCGCGCCCGGTTCCAGTTGCAGGCCCAGACCGAGGCTCAGCGAGATCGCGAAGATCACCATGTTGCGGCGGTTCCAGTTCACATCCGACAGCATCGACACACCGGCCGAGGTCACCATGCCGAACATCACGATCACACCACCGCCGAGGACCTCGATCGGAACGGTCGAGATAATGGCGCCGATTTTCGGGACCAGCCCGCAAAGGATCAGGAACAGCGCGCCGATGGTGACGACGTGGCGGCTCATGACGCCGGTCATGGCGATCAGGCCGACGTTCTGGCTGAACGAAGTGTTGGGAAGCGCCCCGAACAGGCCCGATACGGCGGTGCCCAGACCGTCGGCAAAGGTCGCGCCCTGGATTTCCTTGTCGGTGGCTTCACGGCCCGCGCCGCCCTTGGTGATCCCCGACACGTCGCCCACGGTTTCCACCGCCGAGACAAAGGACATCAGGCAGAAGCCGATGATCGCGGCGACCGAGAACTCAAGCCCGAAATGCAACGGGTTCGGCAGGGCAAAGCTGGCTGCGCGCCCGACGCCGCCAAAGCTGACCATGCCCATGAGGAAGGCGACGATGTAACCGGCGATCAGGCCCAGCAGCACGGCCGAGACCGAGATCATGCCACGGGCATAGAATTTCAGCCCCAGCGTCACGATGATCACCACACTGGCGACAAACCAGTTCTGGGCCGAACCGTATTCCTCGGTCCCGATGGCGGGCACACCCCCGGCGGCATACTGAATGCCGACCTTGACCAGCGCCAGACCGATCATGGTGACCACAAGGCCGGTGACAAGCGGTGGCAGGGCAAAGCGGATCTTGCCGATGACAAGGCCAAGGCAGGCATGGAACAGGCCGCCGACAAGGATACCGCCCATCAGGACGGCAATCGCGTCAACGCCCTTTCCTGCAACCAGCGGGATCATGATCGGGATAAAGGCAAAGCTGGTGCCCTGCACGATGGGCAGACGCGCGCCTGCCGGACCTATGCCGATGGTCTGGATCAGCGTCGCGACGCCGGCAAAGAACATCGACATCTGGATCATATAGATCATCTGCGGGAAATCGGGTGAGTTCGAGCCAAAGCCGAACCCGGCCGCGCCGCAGACGATGATGGCGGGGGTGACGTTCGAAACGAACATCGCCAGCACGTGCTGGATGCCCAGCGGCACCGCCTTGGCCAGTGGTGGCGTGTAATTGGGGTCTTTCAGCTGCTCAGCTGTCCCTATGGAAGTGTCAACCATACGCGTTTCTCCTTGTTGTATGGGGATCTTGCCGCTTCTTTGGTGGCGGCTTCGATGGGTGAGGCCGGGCGCGTCATGCCGCCCGTCCGGTCAGGCGCGAACAACCGTGTAAGGGTGTTCGAACCAGAATTCCTCCAGGTTTGGACCGTCGCCGATGCGGTCGATGACGGCAAAAAGGCCGGGGGTCTCCAGCGGGGTCAGAACCCCGTGCCAGGTGTTGCGGTGAAAGTTGATGCCCTGTCCCGGCCGGGTCAGGAAGGCCAGCGGTGTGCCCGGTTTCCCGTCTTCGTCTGGCGCAACGATGACAAGGAACGAGGTCTCGCTCATCGGGATGAACGCCTGAGAGCCATCGGGGTGCCGTTCGACCATGTCGAGCGTATAGGGCAGGGCGCGGGGTTTGGCGTCAAACAGGCTGATCCCGGCCTTGCCCTCGCTGAAATCCATCGCGGCAAGGTCGTGGTGACGACCACACATGCCCTGATTGATCAGCTTCGTGGGCGCGTCGCGCAATTCGATCACATCGCCAAAGGGGGCGAAGGCGGCGGCGGTGAGAGGGTGGGCAGCAATGGTTTTCATGATACCTCCCCGGATCGCATGCGATCCGGGATGCGCCCGACCGCCCCCAGGCGGGCGCATTCTGCTCCCGCCTCGGTCCGGCGCATCCCTGCTGTTTCGCGCAAACTCACGGCAACAGGTCCATCAGGCGGAACTCGGCGATCCGTTCGACCTGTTTGCAGGCCTCGGCGAATTCGGTTTCGGTGTCGTGGTTGATCCGGCGTTTGAAGGCGGCAAGGATCGACGCCTTGTCATGGTCACGCACCGCTATGATGAAGGGAAAGCCGTGCTTGTCCACATACTCGGTGTTGAGCGCGGTAAAGGTCTCGCGTTCCTCATCGGTCAGCATATCAAGCCCTGCACCCGCCTGTTCGGAGGTGCTTTCCGCCGTCAAACGTCCCGCCGCCGCCAGTTTCCCGGCAAGGTCGGGGTGGGCGGTCAGAACGCCCAGACGTTCGGCACGCGACGCGCTGCGGAACATCCGCGCCAGCGCGTTATGCACGCCTGCCGCGCAGTCATGGGCGGGGCCAAGCTCCAGATCGAAGGCGCGCTCGGCAATCCACGGCGAATGCTCGAAGATCGAGCCATAGGCGGCCACGAATTCCTCGCGGCTCATCTGGCTGGGACGGGTGCGGCGCTGATGCGGATGAGTCTTGGCCCAGTGTTCGGCGATGTCGATGCGGCGCGGGGTCCAGACCCCGTCGAACCCGGCGATATAGTCCAGAAACCGCTTCAGCCCGGCAATCTTGCCCGGACGCCCGATCAGGCGGCAATGCAGACCGATCGACATCATCTTGGGGGCGCCGTCGGTGCCTTCGGCATAAAGCGTGTCGAACGCGTCCTTGAGATAGGAATAGAACTGTTCACCCGTGATCCAGCCAGGGCTGGTGGCGAAGCGCATGTCATTGGCTTCCAGCGTGTAGGGAATGATCAGCTGGTCCCGGTCCCCGACCTCAAGCCAATAGGGAAGGTCGTCGTCATAGGTGTCCGAGACATAGTCAAACCCGCCTTCCTCGGCGACAAGGCGCACGGTATTGGCGCTGCAGCGCCCGGTATACCAGCCGCGCGGCCGTTCGCCGACAACCTCGGTGTGCAGGCGCACGGCCTCGGCAATGGCGGCGCGTTCCTCGGCTTCGGGCATGTCCTTGTGTTCGACCCATTTCAACCCGTGGGACGCGATCTCCCAACCCGCCGATTTCATCGCGGCAAGCTGTTCGGGGCTGCGGGCAAGGGCCGACGCGACGCCATAGATCGTCAGCGGAATACCCGCCCCGGTGAACAGACGGTGCAGGCGCCAGAACCCGGCCCGCGCGCCGTATTCATAGATCGATTCCATGTTCCAGTGGCGCTGACCCGGCCATTGCGCCGCGCCGGGAATATCGGACAGGAAGGCCTCGGAGGCTGCATCGCCATGCAGCACGCAATTCTCGCCGCCTTCTTCGTAATTCAGGACAAATTGCACCGCGATCCTGGCGTCGCCGGGCCAGTGAGGGTGGGGCATATCTGGTCCATGCCCCCGCATGTCACGACTATATCTTGTCATATGTGTTCCCGTGTCACGTTTATTTGGTTCTAACCCAAAATAATCGCCAAGACTTTCCTGAAATTTTTGAAAGAGCTATTCGCGCCGCCCCCGTGACGAATGGCATCAGATGTCGGATAAAGAGACGGAACGCTGACAAATGAGGCATTTCATGGCCGGATACCTGACCACCCATGTGCTTGATACTGCCCGCGGCTGCCCGGCCGAGGGCATCCGAATCGCGCTGTTCCGCATCAAGGACGGCGCCCGGGAAAAAATCGCCGAAACCGTGACCAATGACGACGGCCGCACCGATGCCCCGATTCTACCTGCGGGCGACTTCGCGACCGGCACGTATGAGCTGGTGTTCTTCTGCGGCGACTATCTGCGCGCAACCGGGCAGGCGGGGGATAACCCGCTGTTTCTGGACGAGGTGCCGCTGCGCTTTGGCATGAGCGACCCAGAGGCGCATTACCACGTGCCGCTGTTGCTGTCGCCTTACGGCTATTCGACCTATCGCGGGTCCTAAACCGGGCCGCCTTCGGCGAGAGTATTTGGACAAGAAAGAAGGGCGCGGCTCAGGTCGCGCCTTTTTGCCGTTGTGCCAGCGCCTGCTGGATGCGACCGGTCATGAAGTCGATGAACAGCCGGGTCTTGGGGTCCTGGTGGCGACGGTGGGTATAAAGACAGGCCATCTGGATCGGAATCGGCGGCGTGTCGGTCAGGATCGGCACAAGCGCGCCCGATGACAGGTGTTCGGCAATCTCGAATACCGGCTTCAGGATGATCCCGTGCCCGTCCAGCGCCCAGCCCGTCAGCACGTCGCCGTCATCGGATTCAAACGGGCCTTTCACCGCGATCTTGCGGATGCCTTCCGGGGTCTGCAGCGGCCATTGGAATTCGGGCGCGCCGGGATAGCGCAGGTTCAGGCAGTCATGCGCGCCGGTCTCAAGCTCGGCCGGTTTCTGCGGCGTGCCCCGCGCCGCCAGATAGTCCGGCGCGGCGCAGATCACGCGCGGACAGTCGGCAATCTTTTTCATCCGCAGGTTTGAATCCTCGGGCACACCAAGGAAAAACGCCACGTCCAGACCTTCGGCCGTCAGGTCAAGCTTGCGATCACTCAGCCGCAGCCGCACGTCGATCAACGGGTATTCCTGTTTGAATTCAGGCACATCCGGCGCGATCAGGCGGCGCCCGACCCCAAGGGGCGCGGCCACGAACAGCGTCCCGCGCGGGGATGACGTCACCTGATTCACCGCGGCCTCGGCCTCGTCAATGGCTTCAAGGATGCGGCAGGCGCCTTCGTAAAAGATGCGCCCCTGCTCGGTCGGGTTCAACTGCCGCGTGGTGCGCTGGAACAGGCGCACATTGAGATAGTCCTCAAGCTGCGAGATACGCGACGACGCCACCGCCGCCGAAATGCGTTGATCGCGGGCAGCGGCGGACATATTGCCCAATTCATAGACACGGACGAAGGTGCGGATATTGTCGAAATAGCTCATTCTTTGATTTTTTTTGAAGCTGTTCGGGTTTTTTCCAAGATAGAAGATAATCGCGACGCTTGCTAGCGTGTCAGGAAGGAATAATCGAAGGGGAGAGCCAGGATGTTTGAACTTGCCATCATGTGGGATTGGGTCGGGTTTGCCGTGCGCTGGCTGCATGTCATCACCGCCATGGCCTGGATCGGGGCGTCGTTTTACTTCATCGCCCTGGACCTGATGTTGAAACCGGCGGCGCACCTGCCCAAAGGCGCCTATGGCGAGGAATGGGAGGTGCATGGCGGCGGCTTCTATCACACGGTCAAATACCTGGTGGCGCCCTCGGAAATGCCCGAACATCTGACCTGGCACAAATGGCAGAGCTACACGACATGGCTTTCTGGCGCGGCGCTGTTGATGATCGTCTACTGGGTCGGCGGAGAGCTGTACCTGATCGACCAGAACAAGGCGGAACTGGCCCTGTGGCAAGGCATCCTGATTTCCGCCGCCTCGCTGACCATCGGCTGGCTGGTCTATGATGCCCTGTGCAAATCGCCGCTGGGCGAGCATCCCACCGTGCTGATGCTTTTGTTGTTCGTACTGCTGGTCGCGATGGGCTGGGGCTATAACCAGATTTTCACCGGCCGCGCGATGATGCTGCACTTGGGCGCCTTCACCGCGACGATCATGACCGCAAACGTGTTTTTCATCATCATGCCGAACCAGCGCATCGTGGTGAAAGACCTGAAGGAGGGCCGCACGCCGGATCCGAAATACGGCAAGATCGCCAAGCTGCGTTCGACCCATAACAACTATCTGACCTTGCCGGTAGTGTTCCTGATGCTGTCGAACCATTATCCGCTGGCTTTTGCGACGGAATACAACTGGCTGATCGCGGCGCTGGTGTTCCTGATGGGGGTCACGATCCGGCATTTCTTCAACTCGATGCACGCGGGGCGCGGCATGCACTGGTGGACCTGGGCGGTGACCGCGATCCTGTTCATCTGCATCATGTGGCTTTCGACCGCATCCCTGGAACAGTCGGATTATGACACCGAAGAGGCCCGCGCCTTCACCCCGGCCGAGGCGGTTTATGCCGAGGCCGCGGGGTTCGACGAGGTCAGCGACATCATCCTGGGCCGCTGTTCGATGTGCCATGCGCGCGAACCGGGCTATGACGGCATCCACCGCGCGCCCAAGAACCTCTTGCTGGAAACCCCGACCGAGATCGCAGCCGCCGCGCGCGACATCTATCTTCAGGCCGGGCGCTCCGAGGCGATGCCACCTGCCAATGTCAGCTGGATGGAGCCCGAAGAACGCGCCGCCATCGTGCGCTGGTATCGGGACGCGAAAGGCTGACTTCCGCAAATCCCCGTGAAGGGCGCGCGGCGGGCTTGTTCTGCCGCGTTTGCGATTCTAGGCTTGGTCCAAATCCATCTGACCCTTTCGGGAGGGAGTTTTTATGAAGCGATTTGTTCTGGGCCTGACGGCGGCCGTGTTCTCGGCATCGATGGCGATGGCGGCCGGGTTGGAACTGACCCCCGCCAATCCGCAGCCCAAGGTCCGCAGCGGGTTGAGTGTCAGCTATTCGCTCGGTGCGCGGCCGCGGTCGATCAGCCAGGCCAGGGCCGAGTTCTCGGGTCAGCCGGGCAAGACCCTGCCGGGGCTGCAATGGCCGGATCAGGGCAAGGGCGCGAACGTGATGACCTCGGACGTCTATGAGAGGATCAGCGCCAAGATCTCGGGCTACATCAAGTTCGACAGTGCGGGCGACTATGAGCTTGAGTTCTATGCCAATGACGGGTTGCGCGTCGAAATCGGCGGCCAGCGTATCACCACGATCGACGGAATCGGGCCGTGCCGCAGCGCCGGACCCAAGACCGTGAGCGTGCCGCAGGCGGGCTGGTACAAGTTCGATGCCTTCTATTTCCAGAAAGAGGGCACCGCCTGTCTTGAGGCGGAATGGGCGCGGGCCGGCGGATCCTATCAGCTGATCCCGGACAGCGCGTTCGGCCACTGAGTTACCGGCAGATCCCATTGATCGGGGCCTCGTCCCAAGGCAGCAATATGTCATTGGGGCGGGGCAGGGTGTCGATGGGGATCGCCTGTGCGATCAGCCGCCTCATGCGGCCCGTGCGCGGGGCCTGCGGGTCCAGCACGGCACAGCAGATATATTCCTCGACAATGCTGGCCTGCTGCTCATAGGCATAGTCAAGGAACGGCGTTTTTGTTTCCAGATCAAACAGATAGGGGTCGTCCATGCCCCCGTGTTCCCGCGCCGCGCGCCACGGGGTATAGCCCGTGACGTCGCGGTTCTGCCATTGCCAGACATGGATCAACTCGTGCCCGAACAGCATGGCGGCGACAAGGTTCATCCGCTGGGGGTAGTCGCGCATATAGTCGTCGGTGGACCAGTTGGGCGCGAAATGCATCCGGTTCTGGAAAACCACGGCGGCGGCTGAAACGGTCACGGTGTCGGTGGTGGGTTCGGGGATGATCCGCTCACGGCAGGTCAGACGCGGCCGCGTCTCGCGCTGGCGGGTGGTGACGGCCAGGGGTGCGTCGCGGTGGATGCGGATTTTCGCGGTGTCGAGCGTGTCGCCGGTCAGGTCGGCGGCAAAGGCGGTCTCGGTCGGCGTCAGGGGCCGTCCGCAGGAGATCAGGGTGAGGCAAATCAGGAAAAGAACCGCGCGCATGAGCGGAGCCTAGCAGGGCGCGGCGGGGGATCAAGTGCGCCCGCTAGTCAGATGCCATCAGTATTTGGCCATTGTAAAGTAAACGCGTTGTACGTTTGCGCTTGGATCCGGGAGTTGATGCGAGCTGAGTATGATCCATCCCTTTTCAATTAGATCGCTCACCTCTTTATCATCAGTGAAACTTACGCCGTATCTGTGAAGTATTGTTTTTAGCTCTTTTGGCTTGTGGACCTTCATTTGCTACCTCTTGAGTTGATTAAATGGCCTATCTAGAACCCGACCCCAAATTTTGGTCAACTATTTTTTGAGTGATCGGTCGATAATTTCCGAGAGTTTTTGGCAATGCCTTCAAGGGCGCTTGGATTTGACGTACTCATTGCGAGGCACGCGCCGCCAGTAAGTCATTGGCGCCTGCGAAAATGACCGCGCCTAACCGTCCGTCGCTCCAAATGTGCGGCTTCTGTACTGGCTCGCCTGTGGTGAGATGTTGGTGGCGGCCTGCAAAAAGAACTTGCGCTCGCCACTCCCCCCATCATCGTCGCCTGCGACGATGATCGCGCCCGACCCGCCCCCCAGGGCGGGCGCGTTCCGCTCCCACCCTCGGGATCGGGCGCTGGGTTTGTTGGGAAGCGGAAACGTAGGGGATACCCAAACTTTGAAATGACATCCTTGGGTTCGGTGGGTTGGAGCCTCACCTTATGGTTTTGTATTAGTTTCGTCGATTCGCTAGCGTTCAAACTTAGCGTCGTCGGAAGAGTGAGGAGGTAGACGATAAAGTACACCCCATCTTATTCCAAAAGCGTTCTTTCTTACCGGAAGCGGTAAATGAAACAGCAGCAAGTTTAAGAACGCCGAAGCAACTAAAAACAGGCCAATGCCGCCGCAAATGGTTTCAACAATGTGGCTGTTTTTTGACGAGACAAGCAACTGCAATTCTCTCGATACATATGCTGCGGCCAAAAAAGTGGAAGCATCGCGGAGAAAATCGAGAGCAACATAAAAACACCAAGCAGGGTACTCGTCGGCAGCCGTTCTTTGAAATAGGAATTGATGAAATGAGGGATTCCCAGCGCATTTCGGCTACCACCTTCGATAACATCATAGGTTGTCGCGGAAAAACCATTCAGCAGAAGCCGTGTGGAGACCGAGTTCTTCAGGCTCATTGAGGTTGACAAATGATTGAATTGCATCGAGCCGACAAAGATCACGTAGGCTAGAAATGCGAAGTAAAACTCTGCTGCAACTCCAATCGAATACTTGGAGATAGTTAGTTCAATTCGACCATCGTTTTCTAGAGAAGTCGCGATTAGGTACATTAGAAAGATTGTACCAGTGGTTTTGACGAAGTCAGTAATTGCTTCGTCTTGTATGCGGCCACAAAGCTTGAACATGACAGGCCACTGAATTCGCTCACGTTGCAGGTAGCGCACAGTCGTGTGGAACTCATGCATTTTCAGACGTTTTAGGGACAGACACTTTGGGCGCCTATACATCCAACTCCTCCACGAACCTCGCATTCTCCTGAATATACTCAAACCGCTTCTCGGGCTTCTTGCCCATCAGACGTTCGACCAGGTCATCCGTCTCTCCCGGCACTTCGTCGTCGATCCTCACCCGGATCAGTTTCCGCGTCGCGGGGTTCATGGTGGTGTCTTTGAGGTCTTTCGCGTCCATTTCGCCCAGACCCTTGAAGCGCGAGACGTCGATCTTGCCCTTGCCGCCCAGACCCTTGGTCAGCCATTCGTCGCGTTCCCGTTCGTCCAGACAGTAAACCCGCTTGGCCCCCTGGGTCAGGCGATAGAGCGGCGGGCAGGCCAGATAGAGATGCCCGTGGTCGATCAGGGGCCGCATCTGGGTGAAGAAGAAGGTCATCAAAAGCGAGGCGATATGCGCGCCGTCGACATCGGCGTCGGTCATGATGATGACCTTGTCATAGCGCAGGTCGTCGACGTTGAAGCGCGAGCCGAGGCCAACCCCCAGCGCCTGTGTCAGGTCGCTGATCTCCTGGTTCGAGCCGAGCTTCGATGACGCCGCGCCCAGCACGTTCAGGATCTTGCCGCGCAGGGGCAACAGGGCCTGCGTCTTGCGGTCCCGCGCCATTTTTGCTGATCCACCCGCCGAGTCGCCCTCGACGATGAACAATTCGGTGCCGTCGCGGTTGGTGGCGGAACAGTCGACCAGCTTGCCGGGCAGACGCAGCTTTTTGGTCGCCGATTTGCGCTGGGTTTCCTTTTCCTGACGGCGGCGCAGCCGTTCCTCGGCCCTGAGAACAAGGAAGTCGAGGATCGCGCCGGCGGATTTCGTGTCTGCCGCCAGCCAGTTGTCGAAATGGTCGCGCACAGCGTTCTCGACCAGTTTCTGCGCCTCGACCGTGGCAAGGCGGTCCTTGGTCTGGCCGACAAATTCTGGCTCTCGGATGAAGCACGAGACCAGAGCGCAGCCGCCCGTGGTCAGGTCCTCGCGGGTGATCTGGCCCGCTTTCTTGTTGTTTACCAACTCGCCATAGGCGCGGATGCCCTTCAGGATCGCGGCCCAGAACCCGGCCTCATGGGTGCCGCCTTCGGGGGTGGGGACGGTGTTACAGTAGGACTGGATGAACCCGTCGCGCGACGGCGTCCAGTTGATCGCCCATTCGACCTTGCCCGGCGTGTTGAACCGTTCGGTAAAATCGACGGTGCCGGCAAAGGGCTGATCGGCATAGGTGGACGAGCCGTTCATCGACTCGCGCAGGTAATCGGCCAGCCCGCCGGGGAAGTGGAAGGTCGCCTCGACCGGGGTTTCGCCATCGTCGATCTCGGTCTTCCAGCGGATTTCAACGCCCGAGAACAGGTAGGCCTTGGAGCGGATCGACTTGAACAGGCGGGCGGGTTTGAAGCGGTGGTGGCCAAAGATCTCGGGGTCGGCATGGAAAGTGACGGTGGTGCCGCGCCGGTTGGGGGCGGCGCCGACCTTTTCGACCGGACCCAGCGGGATGCCGCGCGAGAACCGCTGTTCCACCAGCTCCTTGTTGCGCGCGACCTGCACGACCATCGAATCCGAGAGCGCGTTCACCACGGATGCGCCAACCCCATGCAGACCACCCGAGGTCTGATAGGCCTTGCCCGAAAACTTGCCGCCTGCGTGCAGGGTGCAGAGAATGACTTCCAATGCCGATTTGCCCGGAAACTTGGGGTGCGGATCGGTGGGGATGCCGCGCCCGTTGTCGCGCACGGTCAGCGAGTAATCGCTGTGCAGTTCCACCTCGATCCGGTTGGCATGGCCCGCAACCGCCTCGTCCATCGAGTTGTCGAGGATCTCGGCAACCATGTGATGCAGCGCGCGTTCGTCCGTGCCGCCGATATACATGCCGGGGCGTTTGCGGACAGGTTCCAGACCCTCCAGCACCTCGATGGATGAGGCGTCGTAGGACTGGCTGGCGGTATCGGCGAGAAGATCGTTGGCCATCGGCTGCTCATTCTTGGTCTTGGTTGGCGCATATTATGGCAGGGGGGGCGGGTTGGCGAAAGGGCAGAATGTCGAATTGGCGGGGCATGTGGGCCATATGCTGTGGATAAACGGCGCGGCCATGGCAGATGCGGTGGCCCGGAAGATGTGGCCGTGACACATGATTTCTTGATGTGCCTCAAGGCGCGGGGCGGCGGTCTGCGCTATGATTGCGCCGACATCAGTGAAAGGGACCCCATGACCGCAAAGCCTGCGACCGAAAAAGCTGCATCCGAAATGTCGAAAGAGAATGGCGCCGCAACCCCGTCCGACACTCTGTCCGACACGGCCACGGCGCCCCACGCGGTAACGGGCAGGGCCCCGACCGCCGAAGAGGTGCGCCGCGCCTTTGAAAGCGGCGAATACCCTTATGAAACCCGGCTGTCGCGGCGGTCTTACGAGCATCAGAAGGCCAGGCTTCAGGCCGAGCTGTTGAAGGTCCAGCACTGGGCGCAGGAGACCGGGCAGAAATTCGTGATGCTGTTTGAAGGGCGCGACGCGGCTGGCAAGGGCGGCACGATCAAGCGGTTCACCGAACATCTGAACCCGCGCTCGGCGCGCGTGGTCGCGCTGAACAAGCCGACGGATGAAGAGCGCGGGCAATGGTATTTCCAGCGCTATGTCGACCACTTGCCGACCGCTGGTGAGATCGTCCTTTACGACCGCTCCTGGTACAATCGCGCCGGGGTTGAACGGGTCATGGGCTTCTGCGAGCCGCATGAATACCTTGAGTTCATGCGCCAGACCCCGGACCTTGAGCGTATGTTCGTGCGCTCGGGCATCCGGCTTTACAAGTTCTGGTTCTCGGTCACGCGGGACGAACAGCTGGCCCGGTTCAAAAGCCGCGAGAGCGATCCCCTGAAGCAATGGAAACTGTCACCCATCGACAAGGCCAGCTTGGACAAATGGGACGATTACACCGAGGCGAAAGAGGCGATGTTCTTCTATACAGACACCGCAGACGCGCCCTGGACGGTGATCAAATCCAACGACAAGAAGCGCGCACGCCTGAATTGTATGCTGCATTTCCTGAATTCTCTTGACTATCCCGGCAAAGACCCCAAGATCGCCCACGCGCCCGATCCCTTGATCGTCAACACTGCCAGCCACGTGATCCATCGCTCGGATCACATCCTCGGGAAGTCACTGCATCCTGAAAATCGGCGAAGCTAGGCGGTCCACCCGGACGGGGCGCAACGGGCTTAGGCTCATCGGTGTGCGCTGGGTTCAGAGGAGGGGACGCAGCGCATCCTGCACCGGTTTGAGCCGGGAAAAGGCGGTCATGATCGTTTTGGTCAGGCCGCCTTTTTCGACCTCAGCCGGGGACAGATCAAACCACATCGCCAGCCCCTTGCGCCGCAGAAGATCGCCGCGGGGATGGTCCTTGTCATAAGGCGCTGGGACACGTTTCAGGGCGGGTTCGTCCAGCCGCGCACCAAGCGCCTGTACCGCGTCGATGATGGCGGCAATCCCGGCCCCCTCGGGCCCGTCGACAGCGGCGCGCCAGTTCATCAGCGCGTCTTTTTCAAATCCCATGACCCCGGCACCGATCGAGATATAGTCCGGGGAAATCCCGAAGAACCATGCCAGCGGCTGCTGCCTGCCGACAGCGCTGGTCCAGAGCATGTGCAGATGCGTGTGATAGGGCGTCTTGTCCTTGGAAAAGCGCACGTCCCGTTGCGGGCGGAACAGTTTTGTTGTCACGGGATCGCCCGTCATCTTGCCCAGATCCCCCGCAATCTGATCGAGAAGCAGCAACGCGGGCGCTTTCAAGTCCCTGTCATATCGCGCTTTTTGCGTATTGAACCAGTCGCGCGTGTTGTTTGTGTCCAGTTCACCCAGAAAGGTCCGGGCATCCGGGATCAGCGTATCAAAGGCGTCGGTCATGGGCGGCTCCGGGTTTTGTCTGCTCCACCCTAGCGCGAGTGTCCGCCGTTCCAAAATCACATGCTTGCCAGTCCCGTGAAACAGACATAAGCCTGTCTGGTGAGCGAACAGATGACATATCCCGAACACCTCAGGGCGATCCTGCGGTTGGGCCTGCCGTTGATCGGCGGGCATGTGGCGCAGATGGCCATCGGCCTGACCGATACCGTCATGCTGGGCTGGTATTCGGTCGAGGCGCTGGCGGCGGTGTCGATCGGCGGCAGCTTCTTCTTCGTGCTTTTCATCTTCGGCTCGGGTTTTGCCATGGCCGCGATGCCGCTTGTCGCCAATGCCGCCGCGCAGGATGACGCGACCTCGATCCGGCGGGCGACGCGCATGGCCATGTGGCTGTCGGTGGCCTTTGGCCTGATCGTTTTGCCGATCTTCCTGTTCTCGGGGCCGCTCCTGCTGGCGCTTGGCCAGACGGAAGAGGTCTCGGCCACCGGGCAAAGCTATCTCAGGATTGCCGGGCTGGGCCTGTTGCCCGCGCTTCAGGTCATGGTGTTCAAGAACTACCTTGCGGGGCTGGAACGGACGCGGGTCGTGTTCTGGGTCACGGTGATTGGCGCCGTGGTCAATGCCTTTGCCAACTATGCGCTGATCTTCGGCAACTGGGGCATGCCGGAATTGGGAGCGCGCGGGGCCGCGATCGCCTCGGTGCTGGTGCAGGTGGTGTCGCTGATCGGCGTGATCCTTTACGCGCTGCGGGTCTTTCCCGACCACCGCCTTTTCCGTCGCGTCTGGCGGCCCGATGTCACCTTCCTGTCGACCGTGTTCCGCCTTGGCCTGCCCATTGGCCTGACCATGCTGATGGAGACGGGGCTCTTCGCAGCCTCATCCGTCATGATCGGCTGGATCGGCACCGTGCCGCTGGCGGCGCATGGGATCGCGCTTCAGATCACATCGGTCTTTTTCATCATCCATGTCGGTCTGGCCAATGTCGCCACCGTGCGCGCCGGCAATGCCATCGGGCGCAACGACCCGGACCACCTTGCGCGCGGCGCAAAGGCGGTGATTGCGCTGATGACGGTGCTGGCGCTGGCGGCGATGGTGCTGTTCTTCGTCGTGCCCAAGGTGATGATGCTGCCCTTCATCGACCCGAGCGAACCCGCGCGGGACGAGATCCTCGCCATCGGCGCGACCCTTCTGATGGTGGCGGGGCTGTTCCATTTTGCAGACGCCGCGCAGGTCGTGGCGCTGGGCCTGTTGCGCGGGGCGCAGGACACGCGCGTGCCGATGTATATGGCCGCCTTCAGCTACTGGGTGGCGGGCATGCCGTTTGCCTATGTTCTGGGGTTCCCGCTGGGGATGGGCGGGGTCGGTGTCTGGCTGGGTCTCGCGCTGGGCCTGTTCCTTGCGGGTGGTCTGTTCATGTGGCGGTTCTGGCGGGTGATCCTGCCGCGCATTGCCGCCGGGACCAGCAGCGCCGCCTAACCCTTGCCGCCCTTGATCAGCCGGTCCGCCTTCTTGCGCACCAGAACCGAGCGCAGGTCGTGCATCGCCAACAGAAGCGCATCCGTGACCTCGTCCAGCTGTTCTTCCGTCGCGCGGGTCTGGGCCCAATGCGCGGTCAGGTTCAGGTAATCCACCGCCCGGAAGATATCGTCGATGTCACGATGGGCCAGCACCTCTTGCCGGTCTTCCATCCATGCGCGGATCTCTTCCAGATCCTCATCCGTCAGCACGCGGTCGCCATGCGGCTTGATCTCGCCATTTCGGATATTGACGACCGCGATCTGGTCCATGTCGATCCGGCGCTGGCGGTTCTCGGTGTCGATCCGAAACACCACCGCGCCGTTGTCACGGACGCGGAAGAAATAGTCGGGCAGTTCGCCGCTCATGTCGTCCCCTTCATTTCAGCGACGCGCAGAAGGCCTGTATCCGGGTGCAGGCCGTGGTCAGCGCCTCGTCGGAAGTAGCGTAGCTGACACGGAAATTCGGCGAAAGCCCAAAGGCCGCACCAAAGACCACCGCGACGTCGGCCTCTTCCAGAAGCGCGGTTGCAAAGGCTTCGTCGCTGTCGATCAGCGTGCCGCGCGGGGTGGTCTTGCCGATCAGCCCGGCGATGGAAGGATAGACATAAAACGCGCCCTCGGGCGTCGGGCAGGTGATGCCGTCGATCTGCGACAGCATCTTCACCACCAGGTCACGGCGACGCACGAACATCTCGTTATTCGGGGCCAGGAAATCCTGCGGCCCGTTCAGCGCCTCGACCGCCGCCCACTGGCTGATAGAGCAGGGGTTCGAGGTCGACTGCGACTGGATCTTGCGCATCGCCGCGATCAGCTCTTTCGGACCGGCGGCATAGCCGATCCGCCAGCCGGTCATGGCATAGGCTTTCGATACGCCATTGCAGGTCAGCGTGCGGTCATAAAGCGCCGGTTCAACCTCGGCCGGGGTGCAGAACTGAAACCCGTCATAGGCCAGGTGTTCATACATGTCGTCGGTCATCACCCAGACATGCGGGTGACGCATCAGCACATCCGTGAGCGCCTTCAACTCGTCGCGGGAATATCCCGCGCCGGTCGGGTTCGAGGGCGAGTTGAAGATCAGCCACTTGGTTTTCGGCGTGATCGCCGCCTCAAGCTTTTCCGGTGTCAGCTTGAAGGCGTTTTCCAGCGTCGCCTCGGCAATCACCGGCGTGCCACCGGCCAGAAGCACCATGTCGGGATAGCTGACCCAATAGGGCGCAGGGATCACCACCTCGTCACCGGGGTTCAGCGTCGCCATCAGCGCGTTGTACAGGATCTGCTTGCCGCCGGTGCCAACCGAGACCTGCGCCGGTTCATAGTCCAGCCCGTTGTCGCGCTTGAGCTTGGCGCAGATCGCCGCCTTTAGTTCGGGGATACCGTCAACGGCGGTGTACTTGGTCTTGCCCGCCTCGATCGCGCGCATCGCGGCGTCCTTGATATTCTGCGGCGTGTCGAAATCCGGCTCGCCCGCGCTGAGGCCGATCACGTCGCGCCCCGCCGCCCGCAACTCGGCCGCCTTGTTGGTCATCGCGATGGTGGGCGAAGGTTTGACGCGGGAAAGTGTCGCGGAGAGGAAGGACATCGGGAACCTCGTTTGTAATCAGTTGGCCCTTGTCTTAGGGTGCGCGGGAATTTGGCACAAGACGCAAGCTTGGCAATGCAAAAAGGAATGAGGATCACATGACGCAGAAACAGGACGGGACCGATCAGGGGCAGGACTGGTTCAGCGATGACGTGGCCACTTTCGGCGACCGGCTTTCGGCAGCGCGCCATGCGGCGGGTCTGAAACGCGCCGAGTTCGCCAAGCGGCTGGGGGTCAAGAAAGTAACCGTCGCGGATTGGGAAAACGACATCTCGGAACCGCGCGCCAACAGGCTGCAGATGATGGCAGGGCTGCTGAATGTGTCGGTCGGCTGGCTGTTGAACGGCGAGGGCGACGGTGTGGTCCCCGAGGACAACGGAACGGGCGGGCCGGATGCGGCCATTGCGGCGCTTCTGTCGGATATCGGGGCGATCCGCACCCGGATGAAAGCCGACCTTGACCGGCTGGGCCGGATCGAGTCGGCCTTGAAACAAAGGTTGAAAGACGATGACTGAGACCCGTGAAAACCGTCTGAAGCGGATGAAAATGCGGTCGATGCGCCGCGGCATCAAGGAAATGGACATCATCCTGACCCGCTTCGCCGAGGACAATCTCGACGCGATGGAAGACGCCGCGCTGGACCTCTATGACGCGCTTCTGCACGAAAATGACCAGGACCTCTATCAATGGGTTACGGGTCAGGCGGCAGCACCAGAACGGTTCGCGGGTCTGATCGGCGATATCTCGGTTGCGATCAGCGGCGCAGAATAGGTCGCATTTTAGCGGCCTCCGTTTCACTTAACCGATTGTTCGGCATTTTATTCCAGTTTCCGGCAAAGCGTTGTTTGTCGGAGAGGGATATGAGCATTCATTCACAACTGGCCCCGCAGCAGGGGAACGGGGCCAAGGCCAAGGGCTTCATGGGCGGCTATCTTGAGGCGCTGTCGCTGGTCGAGCGGCTGCACCGGCTGCTGCTGGATGTCATCAAGGATGAGTTTGAGCGCGTCGGCGTGCTTGAGATCAACGCGGTGCAGGCGTTGTTGCTGTTCAATGTCGGCGACAATGAGGTGACGGCGGGCGAATTGAAAAGCCGCGGCTATTACCAGGGATCGAACGTCAGCTACAACCTGAAGAAACTGGTCGAACTTGGTTTCATGCACCACCAGCGCTGCGAGATTGACCGCCGGTCCGTCCGGGTGCGCCTGACCCCGCGCGGGCGTGAAATCCGCGATGTGGTCGCCACCCTGTTTGAACGTCACGCCGACGGGATCGAGGCCAAGGGCGTGCTGGACCTTGCCGGGATCGAAGGCATCACCCACGACCTGAAACGGGTCGAACGCTATTGGACCGACCAGATCCGCTATATCTATTGACCGCGTGGGGGCCGTCCGCCGGGTTGTCGCGGTTGTGTTTTTGTCAGTTCGGACGTGTCCATCTGTGACACCGTCAGCCCCTGTAGCTCTCGTTTCAGTTTGCGGATCATGGCGGCCTCGAAATCCTCGAAGCCGCCCGCCATCTCGACAAAGGCATCCGGCCCCGAGACCACATAGGCGCGGTAATATTCCGCCAGCCGCTCAAGCTGGGCCTGCCAGTGGGCGGCCGTGTCGCGCAGCCCCTCGCGCTGGGCCCCGATCACCAGCCCGTTGACCGTGATCCCTGCGGGATGGGGCATCTGGCGCGGATGGGTGCCTGCATTGGCATAACCGTCCCCGGACAGGTCCAGCGTGCGCTTCCAGCAGTCGGGTTTTTGCGCCAGAAGTGCCGCGCCAAAGGCAATGGCCGCGCTGATCCCGGTCGAGGTTTCACCGCCTTGCCGCCCCATATCCCGCAGCCCCGCGGCGATGGTCAGGATATCCGCCTGTGACGTGATCGCCTGCCAGCCAACCAGAAGCCGCTGGGTGCCGACCCCGCTCCATTCAAAAATGGCAAGGGAAACCGGCGGCAGGCCCGGCGCCAGCAGCGCCTCTTGGACTTCCGGGTCCAGAAGCGCGCTCGCCAGCCCGTCGAACTGGATTCGGTATTCGGCGCTGTCCACCGAGCCCGAGACATCCAGCCCCAAGGCCAGCGCCTGCCGGCATTGCGCCGCCGCCACGGTCGCGGTCAAAAGGCACAGGATCATCGCCAGCACGTATCTCATGGCCGCACCTCCAGAAGCCCAAGCGTGGGCGGGCGCAATTCGCGTTCAAGTTTCCTGCGCATCGCGCGCTCGAAATCATCAAATCCGTTGGCGATTTCCAGAAAGGCACCCGGCCCGTGCAAAACCTGGGTCCGATAATAGTCCAGCAGGTCCAGCTCTCCTTCGAAATCGGCGGCGTTGATCGCCAACCCGTTGACCGTAACGTCCTGAAACGGAAAGGCGGCATAGGCTTCGGCTGCACCGAACCCCTCGTTGTTCTTGCCGTCCCCGCTGATGTCGACGGTGCGGAACAGGCAGGGCGGCGCGGCCCCGAGGCGGGTTGCGGCAAAGCCAAGCGCATGTCCCAGCGCGGTGGGAAACTCCTGGGTCGAGCGGGTCGAGCGCGCCAGCCTTTCCGCCGCCCGGACCAGCGCGCCGCGCGAGTCGATCAGCACCCAGTCCAAAAGGATCTTCTGGTTCCAGCGCCCGCTCCACTCAAAGACCGACAGGGCCACGGGTTGCGGCGCGGCAAAAAACGCGGCTTCGACCTCTGGCGCGATCAGGGCCGCCGCCAGCCCCTGGCGTTGCAATGCGTCCTCGGTCGCATCCACCGAGGACGACACATCCAGCGCCAGCACAAGCGCCAGCCGGCAATCGGCGGTCGCGGCGCTGGCCCAGAACATCAAGACCGCCGCGTAAACCCTTACCAGTGGCCAGTATTTTCCATGCTCACCCATGGCTCCGCCGGTTCAAGCGACTCTCCCATTTGCAGCAGTTCGACCGAGATGTTGTCGGGCGACCGCACAAAGGCCATGCGCCCGTCGCGCGGTGGCCGGTTGATCGTCACGCCATTGTCCATCAGGTGCTGGCACATTTCGTAGATGTTCTCGACCTCATAGGCGAGATGCCCGAAATGGCGGCTGTCCGAGGGCAACCCGTCGTCGCCATCCCAGTTATAGGTCAGTTCGACCGGGCAGTCCTCTTGTCCGGGAGGCGCCATGAAGATCAGCGAGAACCGCCCCGCGTCACTGTCGTAGCGGCGCGTTTCCTTCAGGCCCAGCAGCGCGAAAAACGCCATTGTTTCTTCAAGGTCCTTCACCCGGACCATGGTGTGCAAGTACTTGATCTGCATGTCGTCTCCTGTCTGTGTTTGGCGATAGTCTAGGTTTTGGGGCCCGAATGTCGAGAGGCAGCCAGAGAAGAAAAAATCGGCGGCAAACTCTTCATTCTGCGGGTGGCATCTGACGTGCTACCATATATTGTGGTTTGGCCCCCGGTGAAGATTCGCGGGCAGGCAGCAGAAGCGGAGGATGACGTGCAGCAGTATCATGACCAGTTGAAGCTCATTCTTGAGACCGGGGAAGAAACAACCGACCGCACCGGCACCGGGACGATCTCAACCTTTGGCTTGCAGGCGCGGTATCGTCTTGCCGACGGTTTCCCGCTGGTGACGACGAAGAAGCTGCACCTGCGCTCGATCATTCACGAACTGCTGTGGTTCCTGTCGGGCGATACAAACATCACCTATCTCAAGGAAAACGGCGTTTCGATCTGGGATGAATGGGCCGATGAAAACGGCGATCTTGGTCCGGTCTATGGCCACCAATGGCGCCATTTCCCCAAGCTGATCCCGGCGGGGCAGGTCGAAGGCCGCGAGGTGTTCCACGCCGGCGAGGTCGACCAGATTGCCGAACTGGTCGAGATGATCAAGACCACGCCCGACAGCCGCCGCCTGATCGTGTCCGCCTGGAACCCCGGCGACGTGCCGGAAATGGCGCTGCCACCCTGCCATACGCTGTGGCAGGTCAAGGTGCTGAACGGCAAGCTGCATCTGCAGCTTTACCAGCGCTCGGCCGACATGTTCCTGGGCGTGCCGTTCAACATCGCGTCCTATGCGCTGTTGCAGGTGATGCTGGCGCATGTGACCGGGTATGAGCCGGGCGACTTCGTGCATACGATCGGCGACGGGCACATCTATTCCAACCATGTCGAACAGGTGAAACTGCAGCTCAGCCGCACACCCAAACCGCTGCCGCAGATCAGGATCGCGCGCGACGTGCGCTCGATCTTCGATTTCAGATACGAGGATTTCGAGGTGCTGAACTATGATCCCGATCCGGGCATCAAGGCGCCGGTGGCGGTCTGAGCCATGCTGACCCTGATTGTTGCCCGTGACCGGAACGGGGCCATCGGCAAGGCCAACACGATCCCATGGCACGCACCCGAAGACCTGCGGTTCTTTCAGCGCGAAACCCTCGGTGGTGCGATCATCATGGGGCGCAATACCTGGGACAGCCTGCCGGTCAAGCCGTTGAAAAACAGGTTCAATATCGTGGTTTCGTCGCAGCCGGACCTGTGCGAGACCGTGGTGCCGACGCTGGAATCCGCCATTCAGCGCGCCGAGGCCGAGGGCTATCGTCGTCTCTACGGGATCGGTGGCGCGCGGGTTTATGGAGGGCTTCTGCCACGGGCCGACCGGCTTCTGGTGACCGAGGTCGATCTTTCGGTTGAGGGGGCGGATACGCATTTCCCGGACTTTGGCGCGGATGACTGGCGTCAGATCGGAAAGCTGGACCTGCGGTCAGAGGCCCCGAGATGCACCGTGCATGAGTATCTTCGTCGCTGAAACCTGAACGCATTGTTTCCGATATGGAAATTGATCACGACAATCCCGGGCGATAGTCTTGGATGGTTGATCAATCGAATATGGAAAATCATTGCGATGTCCGCTGTTAAGGTCTTTTCAATCCTCTCCCTGATATCCATGCCGGGTTTGTCCCTGGCCGAGGAAAGCGCCAGCACGGTTTTGCCCGCCAATCCGGTCTGGGCTTATGACAGTGCCGAAAACCATTGTCCCGATGGGATGCAGCCCGTCACCAATGGCGATGGGGTCGGGTGTGGGGTGCCCAACCAGGCCGTCAGCTATCAGGTTGCGACACGATCCCATGCACCGCGCCGCGGTTCCGGCGTGGTGTGCCCGGTTGGTGAAAAGGGGTGTTACACGCGCTGAAACAGCGGGTGTTCAGGCCAGCCTGACCTCGCCCGCCATTTCGCGCCCGTCTGGGCCGGATGTCAGTTCAAACTCGACCTTCTGGTTCTCGGTCAGCGCCTCAAGGCCGGATTTCTGCACGACAGACACATGCACAAACACGTCCTTGCCGCCAGAATCGGGGGCAATGAAGCCATATCCCTTCGTGGTGTTGAACCATTTCACGGTGCCGGTCGGCATACCGCTTCTCCTTCCATTCAGTCAAAGCCCCGGGGGAAAATGCTGCGTGTTTTCCCAATGGATCACGCATGAGGTAGGGCCGTCGTCTTCAATTGTTGTCAGAAAATACCAATTCCATCGCTAACAGTATGAAGATTGCACGGGATATGTAAAAAGCAAGCAAAACTGTAATCGGGCATCCGCCGAAGCGATGCCCTGTCAGACCGAGGAGTGCGGGCAGATCATGAAACTTTACGGGTTAAAGAACTGTGACACGTGTCGCAAGGCTTTGAAAGAACTTGATAATGTGACATTTGTCGATGTCCGCGATCAGGGCGTTCCGGCACAAACTCTGTCGCGTGCCTTTGACCAATTCGGGGGCGCGCTGCTTAATACGCTGTCAACGACATGGCGCGGTCTTGACGCCGATGAGCGCGCGAAACCGCCACTGGAATTGCTGACGGCGCATCCGACGCTGATGAAACGACCGTTGATCGAAAAGGATGGCGCGCTGTTCCTGGGCTGGAGCGACGCGGTGCGCGAGGCCCTTGGCTGAGGGGCGATCCGCCCTTATCTAGCGTGCCACAACAAGAAGGATAGCAACATGCGCAACGCGGCACTGGTTCTTGGGATCATCGCTGGGATCGTCGGAATGATCGTCGGCTTTTTCAGCTGGGGCTATACCGAAGTCATCGACCGCTATGGCGAGATCGAGGGCCTGGCAGAGCAGGTGAACAATGTCGGCCTGATCCGGGCGGGCGCGCTTCTTGCGCCGCTGTTGGCCATCGCAGGCGGCGCCATGGCACGGGCGCGGGCGCTCTGGGGGGGTGTTCTACTGTTGATTTCGTCGGCGGGCATGTATGCCGCCTTTGGCTTTAACGCCTTCACCATGTTCCCCATCGCCTTTGCCGGGCTTGCCGGGGTTCTGGCGATTGCAGCCGGCAAACCCGACGAACCCAAGTCACATTTCTAGGAGTCCAGGATCACACCGCTTGGCTTCGCGCCTTCAGGAACCGGTCCACTGACAGCGGACCCGCGCCCTTGAAGACAAGAACCAGAAGGATGGCGATCCAGAACAGGCGCTGGTCCAGGATCGCGCTGTCCTGGATGCGGTCGAACCACGCTCCGACCGTGGCCGAGTGTTCGATGGCCCGGTGGCCATAGAGATCCGTCAGGCTTTGCACGCAGATGAACCCGATCATGCCCAAAGCGGCAAGGCGGGTCAGGAAGCCAAAAAGGATCATCGCGGGCAGGATGAACTCGGCCAGTGTCCCGGCCACCACCACGGCCCAGTGCAGCACCGACATCTGGGACGTGTCATAGCCCACCGCCTCGAACGCACGCGGGAAAATCTGGGCATAGGCCCCCGCGCTGGGGCTGAAAACTCCAAGAAAACCGTCACCCACCTTGGTCAGCGCCGAATTCCAGAAATAGACCAGAAGCACCGCGCAGAACACGAAACGCGCCAGCGTGGGCAGCAGCCATTCGCTGCGTTCGATACGGGAAAAGGCGCGATTGTGCAGGGACAGCAGGGTATTCATGTCATGTTCCTTGGCTTGGGCGGTGGTTCGGGCGGTGGTTTGGGCCTGTCGGGTGAAGGGCCGCGATTGCATTGGTGTTCAGAAGCAATCCCAGAACAGGTGTCAGGTCGAACTTGTCGCCGCCCGCGTCAACCGCGCATTCCAGTGGCGCAGCTTTACCGATAGCGGTCAGAAATGCCGCGCCCCCTTTGGGCAGAAGATGTGGTTCGGGGTCGAACCCGTCCCGCAGAACGACCACATCCTGCGCTTCGGCGCGCGGCTTGGGGGCGTTTTCGGACGTATTGAAACGCCAGATGTCAAAGATCGGCCAGTCCGAGGTCACGATCCGCACCGCAGGCGCAAGCTCAAGCCGAAGGGCGCCAAGCGCTTCGGGCGGAACGGCGGCCAGCGCGTCCGCCGCGATCCCTTCCGCATCCGCGGCGTGATAGGATTGGCGCAGGGCCAGCTCAAGCCGGGCGACGTCGCTCAGATAACCAAGGTGCTGCAACGGTTCAAAGTCACGCAGGAAAGCCGGAAACTCGGACCCGTAGAACATCATCAGCGGAGAGGTGGGCGGCGCGACGCGCAGGAACTGGCCCGCGACATGCTTGAAATTCTCAGGACCGATCAGCTTGCGGATGACCGGAAATCCGACCTCAAGCGCCTCGGTCAGTGAGACCGCGACATTGTTGCGATAGACGTTATAGCGCCGTCCCGCTGCCCGGCCTTGCCCGTCCAGCAGCCCCTCGGGGACGGGCTGGGCCGCATCCAGAAGGGCAGCGCGGAAGATGTCCTGGCTCACGCTCATGCCGCCACCTTCGCCAGCGCTGTTGCCGCGCGGGTCGCTTCTGCGGCCAGAATCGGCCAGTCGGGAACATCGGTGTCCCATTCGATCAGGATCGGGCGCGGACCGGACCGGGCCAGCGTATGATCCAGCAATGCCCAGACCGGGTCGACCACCGGCTTGCCGTGGCTGTCAATCAAGAGCGGCGCACCGTGGTCGTCTTCGTCCTCGTCATGGCCGCCAAGGTGGATTTCCCCCACCTTGTCCAGCGGATAGGCGTCGATATAGGCGCGCGGTTCAAAGCCAAGGTTGGTGGCCGAGACAAAGACGTTGTTGACGTCCAGCAACAGGCCGCAGCCGGTGCGTTTGGTGATTTCAGACAGGAAATCCGGCTCGGCCCAGGTCGACTCGGCAAAGGCCAGATAGCTTGACGGGTTTTCCAGCATCATCTGTCGCCCGATCACCTCTTGCAGCTGGTCGATATGGTCGGCGACGCGGGTCAGGGTGGCGTTGGTATAGGGCAGGGGCAGAAGGTCGTTCAGGAACTCGGCCCCATGGGTGGACCACGCCAGATGTTCCGAGAAAACAGTGGGTTGCAGCCAGTTGATCAGGTGTTTCAGCCGCGCCAGATGGTCCGGGTCCAGCGCCCCTTCACCGCCGATCGACAGGCCGACCCCGTGAACCGAGATCGGAAACCGCTCGGACAGGTGCCTGAGCTGGGCAATCGGGCGCCCACCAGCGCCCATGTAATTCTCGGCGTGGATCTCCAGCCAGCCGACCGGGTCCGGGTCGGCCATGATCGCGGCGAAATGCTGTGGCTTGTAGCCGACGCCGGGCAGGGCGGGCAGTTCGGGAAAGCGTGGCTGGGTGTCGAACATCGGCAAATCCCTTCAGGCAGAACTCAGGCGGGCAGGTCGCGGTCAAGCGGCTCCAGCGACGGCTGGCGCGGGCTGCCATCGGCCATGGCGGGCAACTCGATTTCAAGGCAGGATCCCTTGTCGACCAGTGTCCATGCATTGCCCTGGTAATCCACCGTCGATGTGCCTGCACAGGTCGTCCCCGGCCCCGCCTTGCAGCCGTTCTGTCCCGCCATCGAAATGCCATAGCATTTCTCTTTGGTTGCGGCGGCGGCTTCGGACCCCTGAGACGCAATTGCCGCCAGAACAGCGGCAGCAAGTGTCAGCGGTTGGGCGCGGGGTGTGATTTTTACGGTCATGTGACCCTCCCTGGGTTGGCTGGTGCGCGTGTGGTCGGGAGAATGATATCACGAAACGCGCAAAAGGCGCGTGGCCCGTGCGGTTGCCGGGCCACGCAGAAACTTATGCCGGAAGGTCACGCTCAAGCGCTTCCAGCGACCCCTTGCGCATGGTGCCGTCGGCCATCGAGGGCAGTTCCATTTCCATGCAGGTGCCTGCGTCCACCAGCTTCCAGGCGTTGCCCTGGTAATCGACGCTCGAGGTGCCTGCGCAGGTCGTGCCCGGACCGGCCGCGCAATCGTTCTGGCCGGCCATTGCGACGCCATAGCATTTTTCTTTTTCAGCGGCGACCGCGGTGGTGGCATGGGCACTGACTGCGGCTGCGACGGCACCGGCAACGGCGAGGGTTTTGACGGTTTTGGACATAATATACTTCCCTATCGAGGTTTGGTTGAACTCAGGCCACCCGAACCGGGCGGCATGGGGAAACCCTAAGACAGGCCAGTGCTGACAGACCAATCACGGGCCTGTGCATAACGCGTGCGTGAAGTTGCCGGGGTGTTTCGTGAAGATTCCGGCGCTGGAAGGTCGGAAATCTTACAAAAAATCCGGGGCGCGACCGGATTTCCCGTATCGCGCCCCAAAATGTTTCATCAATTGTTGCAGCCGGGATCAGGTCAGATCGGGCGGCAGGGCCTGGGCTGCCAATTCTGTTACAATCTCGTCCAGGCTTTGGACCTTGGATTGCTTCTCGCCCAGACGCCGGGTCGACACGGTGCGGTCCTCGACCTCTTTCTTGCCGATGGCCAGGATCACCGGCACCTTGCCGACCGAGTGTTCGCGGACCTTGTAGTTGATCTTTTCGTTGCGGATGTCGGCCTCGGCGCGCACACCAGCGGCCTTCAGCGCCGCGACCACCTCATGCACATAATCGTCCGCATCCGACACGATCGAGGCGACAACCACCTGGCGCGGGGCCAGCCAGAACGGCAGCTTGCCGGCGTGTTCCTCGATCAGGATGCCGATGAACCGCTCGAACGAGCCAAGCGTCGCCCGGTGCAGCATGACGGGGCGGTGTTTCGCACCATCTTCACCGATATAGTTGGCGTCCAGACGCTCCGGCAGCACGAAATCCACCTGCAGCGTGCCGCATTGCCAGTCACGGCCAATCGCGTCGGTCAGCACGAACTCAAGCTTCGGCCCATAAAACGCGCCCTCACCGGGGTTCAGCTCAAACTCGCAGCCCGCGGCCTTGGTCGCCGCCATAAGCGCCGCCTCGGATTTGTCCCAGACCTCGTCCGACCCGGCGCGGGTGTCGGGGCGGTCGGAGAACTTGATCGAGAACTTCTCGAACCCGAGATCCTTGTAGATCGTCGACAGGAAGTCGATGAAGATCTTGGTTTCGGCCTCGATCTGGTCCTCGCGGCAGAAGATATGCGCGTCATCCTGCGTGAACCCGCGCACCCGCATGATCCCGTGCAGCGCACCCGAGGGTTCATAGCGGTTGCACGATCCGAACTCGGCCATGCGCAGGGGCAGGTCGCGATAGGATTTCAGACCCTGGTTGAAGATCTGCACGTGGCAGGGGCAGTTCATCGGCTTCAGCGCATTCACGGCCTTTTCGCGGGCGTGTTCCTCGTCCACTTCGACGATGAACATGTTTTCCTGGTACTTGTCCCAGTGGCCCGAGGCCTCCCACAGCTTGCGGTCGACAACCTGCGGCGTGTTCACCTCGACATAGCCGCCGCGCTGTTGCTGGCGGCGCATGTAATCCTGAAGCTGGGTGTAGATGGTCCAGCCATTGGGGTGCCAGAAGATCTGGCCCGGTGCCTCTTCCTGCATGTGGAACAGGTCCATCTCGCGACCCAGCTTGCGGTGGTCGCGCTTGGCGGCCTCTTCCAGCATGTGCAGATGCGCCTTCAGGTCTTCCTTGTTTTTGAAGGCGACACCATAGATGCGCTGCAACATGGCGCGATTGCTGTCGCCGCGCCAATAGGCGCCCGCCACCGACATCAGCTTGAACGCATCCGCAGGCACCTGCCCGGTATGCTGCAGGTGGGGACCACGGCACAGGTCCTGCCAGTGGCCGTGCCAATACATCCGCAGCGGCTCGTCGCCGGGAATGGCGTCGATCAGCTCGACCTTGTAAGGCTCGTTGTTGGCTTCGTAATAGGCCACCGCGCGGTCACGCTCCCAGACTTCGGTCGTGACGGGATCGCGGCGGTTGATGATTTCCTTCATCTTCTTCTCGATCTCGCCCAGATCCTCGGGCGTGAACGGTTCCTGACGGTCGAAATCGTAATACCAGCCATTTTCGATCACCGGGCCGATGGTGACCTTCACATCCGGCCAGATTTCCTGCACCGCGCGCGCCATGATATGCGCCAGGTCATGGCGGATCAGCTCCAGCGCCTCGGCGTCATTGTCCTTGATCGTGTTGATCGCGATCTTGGCATCGGCCTCGATCGGCCATTGCAGATCCCAGTGTTTGCCATCGACCGTGGCCGAAATCGCTTTCTTGCCAAGCGAGGTCGAGATCGACGACGCGACCTCGGCAGGGGTGACGCCCTTGTCGTAAGAACGTGCATTGCCATCAGGAAAAGTCAGGGAAATCTGGGCCATCAGCCTCAAGCTCCTCGTCGGTTTGGCGCCCACGGAACGCCCGGTTGCGGGTATATGGTTCGCGCGCCTTTTCGCGCTTTGCTTGGTTCAGGTCAAGCCTTGGGTTGCACATGCCGGTGGGAATGGGGCGGGCGTTGCGAAAAAACGATTCATCATTGACAACAAACACACTAGGCTGACGCCAAAGAAATGAGGGGCATATGAGCGCAACGCAGTTTTTGACCACCCCGAAGGGGCGACAACTCGCCTATCACAAGACCGAAGGGCAGGGGCCGACCGTGGTGTTCCTTGGCGGGCTGAAATCCGACATGGAAGGCACAAAGGCCGTGCATCTGGAAGACTGGGCACGGGCGACGGGACGCGCCTTTCTGCGGTTTGATTATTCCGGCCACGGCGAAAGCTCGGGCCGGTTCGAAGAGGGCTGCATCGGCGACTGGCACGAGGACACGCTGGCCGCGATCGACGCGCTGACCGAGGGGCCGGTGATCGCGGTGGGGTCCTCCATGGGCGGCTGGCAGGCACTGTTGTTGTGCAAGGCGCGGCCCGACCGGGTTGTCGGGCTTGTGACCATCGCCGCCGCGCCGGATTTCACCGAAGATGGCTATTGGGCAAACTTCTCCGAGGCCCAGAAACAGGCGCTGGACGAGGTCGGACATGTCGAACTGCCCTCGGACTACATGGAACCCTATGTCATCACCAAGCGCATGATCGAGGACGGGCGCAACCGGCTGGTGCTGCGGTCTCCTCTGGTCCTTGATATGCCCGTGCGCCTGTTGCAGGGGGACGAGGATACCGCCGTGTCGGTCGAGACCGCGTTGCGGCTGTTCAATCACGCCGCGTCACCGGATATGCGGCTGGTTCTGGGTAAGGGCAAGGATCACCGCTTCTCGGACGAAGATTGTCTAAAACTGATTGAAACGTCGGTTGCTGAGGTGATTTTTAGGGGAGGATTTGACTAATGCGAACAATTGGGCGTTTCCTTGGGCGATTGCTTGTTGTCCTGATCGTCGTTGGTCTGGCGCTTTGGGCCTTCGGCCCATATGAGCGGATTTCGACCACGCCGACCTTTGCTGCGCAGGATATTGGCGAGGATATCGACAGCTATCTCGCGGCGCGCGAATCCGGGTTTGGCGAGATGACGGACGGGGTGCAGAAACGCGTGATCTGGCATGGCGATGCCGGGGAGCGGACCCCTGTTGCAGTGGTCTATGTGCATGGGTTTTCCGCCACGTCCGAGGAAATTCGCCCGGTCCCGGATCGTGTCGCCGAGGCACTTGGCGCCAACCTCTATTACACCCGCCTGACCGGGCACGGATTGCCCGGCGCGGCGCTGGCCGAGGCGACGGTTCAGGACTGGATGAATGATGTCGCCGAAGCGATCGAAATCGGGCGGCGGATCGGCGACCGGGTGCTGGTGATCTCGACCTCGACCGGCGGAACGCTGGTGGCCGAGGCTGCGCTGCAGCCCGATCTGGTGCGGGATGTGGCAGGTATGGCGTTCATTTCGCCGAATTTCGGCATCAATGACCCAATGGCGCCGGTTCTGACATTGCCCGCCGCGCGCTGGTGGGTGCCGCTGGTGGCAGGGGCGGAACGCAGCTGGCAGGCGGGCAATGCCGAACATGAGAAATACTGGACCACGCGCTATCCCACGGTTGCCGTGATGCAGATGGCGGCGCTGGTGCAGGATGCGGTCGGGCTGGACTTCGGGCAGGCAACCGTGCCCGCCTATTTCCGGTTCTCGAGGGCTGACCGTGTGGTGCGCGAAGACATGACCCAGACCGTGGCCGATCACTGGGGTGCGCCGGTTGTCATCGACATCGTGTCGCCCGGACCAGATGACGACCCGGATCAGCACGTGATCACCGGCGACATCCGATCACCCGGAGAAACCGATGATACGATTCAGGATATTTTAAGCTGGTTCAATGGCTTGTAAGCAAAAGGTCATGTAATACATGAGCATGAAAATGGAGCAAAGAGTTAGCCTGATCACGCTGGCGGTGCGGGATCTGGACCGCTCGGCGCGGTTTTACGAGGCACTGGGATGGACCCGCGTCGACAGCCCAGACGGGGTCGTTGCGTTCGACCTGATCGGGCAGACGCTTGGCCTTTATGAGCGCGCAAAACTGGCCGAGGATCTGGGTATTCCTGCCGATGCGATCGGCGGGTTTTCCGGCGTCACGCTCAGCTACAACACGCGCGACCGGGACGAGGTCACAGCGGTGATCGACGCGGCTCTGGCGGCAGGGGGACGTATGCTGAAACCCGCGCAAGAGGTGTTCTGGGGCGGTTTCCACGGTTATTTCGGCGATCCCGACGGCCATGTCTGGGAAGTCGCTCATAACCCGTTCTCGGCGCTTGGACCGGACGGGGCGTTTCGCTGGAACGGCTATGAATAGGCATACGCGATGACCGAACCCCTTGTTTTGGTGCCCGGCTTCATGTGTGACGCGCGGGTGTTCGAGCCCCAGATCACCACGTTTTCGGCGGAACGTCCCGTCATGGTCAGCCCGATCACCACGGGCGACACCGTCCGGGACATGGCCGCGGCGATTCTGGCGGGCGCCCCGGCCAAGTTTGCGCTGGCCGGGTTGTCGCTGGGCGGCATCGTGGCGATGGAGGTGCTGCGGCAGGCCCCCGACAGAGTCTCGCGACTGGCGCTGCTGGACACAAACCCGCTATCCGAAACTCCGAATGGCGCGGCGGCCTATGAACCGCTCCTGGTGCAGGCAAAGGCCGGTCACGTGGAAGAGGCGCTGCGCGGTTTCATGTCGCCCGACTACCTCGCTCCGGGGCCCAAGCGGATGGAACTGATCAATCTTTTCGTGCGCATGGGGCAGGGGATCGGGGCCGAGGTCATGACCCGGCAGGTCCGCGCGATGCAGCGGCGCCCCGATCAGCAGGGCACGCTGCGACGGTGCAAAGTGCCGACATTGCTGCTGTGCGGTGCGCTGGACCGGCTGACGCCTCCGAAACGGCACGAATTCATGGCCGAACTGATCCCCTTTGCCAAACTCGCCATGATCGAGGATGCCGGCCACCTGCCGACGCTGGAACAGCCCGAGGCCACGACCGCCGCGCTCAGGGGGTGGCTGGCGCAGCCCTATGTTCTGAGATGAGGGAACCGGCCCGCAGTTGGAAACAGACGCTTTTGCGGTTTCTGGTCCGCGTGCGCCGCAGCGTGCCGCCGGGTGCGCGGCTTGTGCTGGGGCTGGTGCTGATGGTGGGCGGTGTCTTTGGTTTCCTGCCCGTTCTCGGGTTCTGGATGATCCCCCTGGGCGCGACCATCGCCTGGTTTGACATCAAACCGCTGTGGGAGCGGTGGCGCGGGCACAAAAAAGGGGGCTGATGCCCCCTTTCGATGTCAGATGTGAACCCGGTGTCAGGCCGCGGCGTTTTTGTTCGCGGCCTTTTTCTTGGTTGTCTTCTTTCGTTCATCCAGGTCGGGCGCGTCGCTGTTGGCGTCGATGAAATCCAGCACCAGCGGGCGGATATTGTTGCGCCAGCTTTTCCCGGCGAAGATACCGTAATGCCCGGCGTTCGGCTCGACATAGCTGGCCTTCTTCTCGTCCGGCAGGCCGGTGCAGAGGTCCAGAGCGGCGACACACTGGCCCGGGGCCGAGATGTCATCCTTGCCGCCTTCAACCGTCTTGACTGCGACGGTCGTGATCTTGCCAATATCGACCTTCTTGCCCGCCACGGTGAAGTTGTTTGACGCGATCTCACCGTTTTTGAAAATCCGCTCGACGGTCGAAAGGTAGAATTCCGCCGGCATGTCCATCACGGCGAGGTATTCGTCATAGAATCGGTTATGGGCATCGTGATCCGACGCCTCGCCGCGCATGACGCGGGTGATCTGGTCACTGAATGCCTTCGAGTGGCGCTCGGCGTTCATCGACATGAACGACGACAGCTGCAACAGGCCCGGATAGACCATGCGGCCCACGCCGGGGTATTTGAAGCCGACGCGCTGGATCATCATCTCTTCCAACTGGCCCATGGTAACGCGATGGCCAAAATCGGTGACTTCGGTCGGCGCGGCGTTTGGGTCGATCGGCCCACCGATCAAGGTCAGCGAACGGGGTTGGGCAGACGGGTCTTCCTCGGCCAGGTATGCGGTTGCGGCCAGGGTCAGCGGGGCCGGCTGGCAAACAGCGATCACATGGGTGTCTGGCCCCAGTTCCCGCATGAAATCAACAAGGTAAAGGGTATAGTCCTCGACGTCGAACTTGCCGGCCGAGACCGGAATGTCACGCGCATTGTGCCAGTCGGTCACATAGACTTCGCAATCGACCAATAGGGATTTCACCGTGGACCGCAGGAGGGTGGCATAGTGGCCGGACATTGGCGCAACCAGAAGAACCTTGCGCGGATTCGGCTCTCGGCCGGAAACCGAGAAATGGATCAGATCGCCAAAGGGTTTCTCGACAATGGTCTCGATATTGACCAGGTGGTCCTTGCCGTCGGCGCAGGTGAAGGTGCGGATGCCCCAGTCCGGTTTCGTGACCATGCGCTGGAAGGTGCGTTCGGTGACTTCGCCCCAGGCGGCCATCCATTGCAACGCAGGATTTGGAACCATGGAGAAAATTGGATACGATGCCATGGCAAGCGCCGACGCGCCCAGCCACTGGTTTGTGTTCCGGACGGTCTCCATCAGGTCATACGTGGCCATGTATCGCATTGGCGTCTCCTGTTACGTCGGGTTAACTAGTCCCGAATTGCTGAGTCGTCCGTGTATCATACACGCGAACATCATGCTGCACAGCGGCGAGAATAGGGCTAAATATTGATTATGACAACAAACGAGAATGCCGCAGGTGCAAATTTCGACAAGCTGAACGAAAACCTGGCGAAGGTTGAACAGCTGTCTCGTCGCCTTGTCGAAGTCATGGCCCACCGCAAACCGCTGCGCCCGGATCTGAACTCGCCGGACACGGATGTCTTCGTGAATGCGGCCAATGCCTACATGCAGGAAATGGTCAACAACCCCGGCAAGATCATCGAGCATCAGCTCGATTTTTGGGCCAAGTCGGTCAAGCATTTTGTCGAGGCGCAGAATGTCCTGATGAAGGGCAAGCTGGAAGCGCCCGAGGATGAGACCCCCAGCGACGGGCGGTTTGCCAACCCGCTGTGGCAGAGCCATCCCTATTTCAACTTCATCAAGCAGCAATACATGCTGAACGCCAAGGCGATCACCGATGCGGTCAATGACATTGATGGCATGGATGACAAGGACAAGCAGCGCCTGAGCTATTTCTCGCAGCAGATCGTCGACATGATGGCGCCCACGAATTTCCTTGGGCTGAACCCCGATGCGCTGGAAAAAGCCGTCGAGACCGAGGGCATGTCGCTGGTGCAGGGGCTTGAGAACCTGATTGCCGATCTTGAGGCCAACAACGGCGAACTGGTGGTGCGGCTGGCCGATGAAAGCGCCTTTGAGGTCGGGGGCAACATCGCCACCACGCCGGGCAAGGTGGTGTTCCGCAACCGGATGATGGAGCTGCTGCAATACACGCCCACCACGGAATCGGTCTATGCGGTGCCGCTGATCATCTTCCCGCCCTGGATCAACAAGTATTACATCCTCGACCTGAAAGAACAGAACAGCATGATCAAATGGCTGGTCGATCAGGGCTATACGGTGTTCGTGGTCAGTTGGGTCAACCCGGACCGCAGCTATGCCGATGTCGGGATGGAGGACTATATCGAGGACGGCTATCTGACCGCGATTTCCGAGGTCAAGAAGTTGACCAGCCAGAAACAGGTCAACGCCGTGGGATACTGTATCGCGGGCACCACGCTGGCGCTGACCTTGTCCCTGCTGAAGAAACGCGGCGACAAGTCGGTAAAATCGGCAACCTTCTTTACCGCGCTGACGGATTTCTCGGACCAGGGCGAATTCACGCCCTTCCTGGCGGATGATTTCATCGACGCGATCGACAAGGAAATCGAGGATGAGGGGCTGTTGCGGTCCTTTATCATGCAGCGCACATTCTCGTTCCTGCGCTCGAATGACCTTGTCTATGGTCCGGCGATCAAAAGCTACATGATGGGCCAGACGCCCCCGGCCTTTGATCTTCTTTACTGGAATGGCGACGGGTCGGGGCTGCCGGGCAAGATGGCGCATGAATACCTGCGCGAACTGTGCCAGGCCAACAAGCTGGCCGAGGGCGGGATCGAATTCCTGGGTGAGACGCTGAGCCTGAAGGATGTGGACGTGCCGGTCTGTGCCGTCACCTGCGAAACCGATCACATCGCGCGCTGGAAGGACTGCTACAAGGGGTTCCAGCAGTGGGGCAGCAAGTCCAAGACCTTTATCGTGTCCGAGTCCGGCCATATCGCGGGTATCGTCAATCCGCCTTCGAAGAAGAAATACGGCCATTACGTCAATGCCGACACCAAGCTTTCGGCCGAGGACTGGATGGAAGGGGCGACCTTCACCGAAGGGTCGTGGTGGCCGCGCTGGGACGGCTGGCTGAAATCGCGCTCTGGCAAGCAGGTCGCGGCCCGCGATCCCGGCGATTCGGAGCATCCGGTGCTGTGCGATGCCCCCGGAACCTATGTTGTGGCCAAGGCAACCCGCTGATTTTATTGCGTAATCGAAAATTATTCTGCGGTGCAGCAAAAAATACTTGAAATGCTGCGCTGCAGAAAGCATATTCTTTGCAGACGCAGCAAAGCGGGTCCTCCCTCCCGCATCATTTTAAGGAACTGATACCATGGCAAAGACCCAAGATATGACCGCCATCCTGAAAGACATGATGGGCGCATTCCCCGTTGACACCAAAGCAATGGAAGACGCGTTCAAGTCGACCGCAACCCTAAACGAGAAGCTGGCCGGCGTTGCGCTGGAAGCTGCCGAGAAATCCTCGGAAATCTCGTCCAAGTGGACCAAAGAAACCATCGAAAAGCTGGGTGGCCTGTCGAAAGCCAAAGCAGACCCCGCCGACTATGCCAAAGCGATCACCGATTTCGCTTCGGCTCAGGCTGAAGTTGCCGCCGAGAACATGGCTGCCTTCGCCGAGGTTGCCAAGAAAGTTCAGATGGAAACCGTCGAACTGCTGATGGCCGCTGGCAAAGACGCTTCGGAAGAAGCACAAGCCGCCGTCAAAAAAGCAACCGACGAAGTTGCCAAGGTCGCCAAGAAGGCAACCGCCAAGTAAGAAATCGCAGATCTCTGCATCCCTCCCTCCCTGATGATGCAGATTGCGTGGGCGAGCCGTCGGCTCGCCCTTTCTTTTTATTCTGCGCTCGCATAAGCTTTTCTGCAGCGCGCATAAAGTAGGGGAGATGCCCGTGGCCGAAGACAAGAAACCGCTTCTGATCAAACGCTACGCCAGCCGCAGGCTCTATAATACCGAGACCAGCGACTACGTAACGCTCGACGACATTGCCGGGTTCATCCGCGACGGGCGCGAGGTGCAGATCGTCGACCTGAAAACGGGCGATGACCTGACCCGCCAGTACCTGTTGCAGATCATTGCAGAACACGAAAGCCGCGGGGAAAACATGCTGCCGGTGAACGTGCTGAACGACCTTGTGCGCAGCTACACCACCCAGGCCCAGTCGATGGTGCCGCAATTTCTTCAGACCAGCTTCGAAATGCTGCGCGAAGGTCAGGCCAAGATGATGGAGAACATGGCCTCCAATCCGATGGGCAAGATGCCGGGTCTGGAAGCGATGCAGGCGCAGCAAGAGGCGTTCCTGAAGGCAATGACCGGCGGGTTCAACCCGTGGTCCGCCGCCGGCACCAGCCAGCCCGCGTCCGAGGAGACCTCGGAAGAAGAGGGCGAGGATCTCGACGAGATCAAGAAACAACTGGCCGAGTTGCAGGACAAGCTGTCAAAGCTGAAGTGACCGCACAACCCGTCCTGCGACATTGCACCTGAGAGGCAGGCCGCTCAGGTGCCGAAGGCCTTTCTGTCCGCCGTGACCGCGTCCGCGGCACCGATCAGCACATCCGCGATCACATCCAGCTCGGCCCGCGTCAACCGCGCGGGCAGGCGCACGTCGCAGGCCCGCATCAGCATGGTGCGGGTCTGGGGCAATGCGGGGATCTGCCCAAGGAACTGCCAGTTCCAGAAGGCCCGCGCATTGTCCCGGCTCTGGCCAAAGACCTGCACCTTCACGCCACGATCCGCTGCCGCCTGCGCAAACTCGGTGACCTGCACATCGTCCATGCCAACAAGGTTGAACTGGATTGAATCCGGCGCGCGGTCCTCTGGTGCCAGCTTTTCCGGCACATTCAGCCAGGGCGAGGTGTTCAGCCGGTCCGCGACATAGTCATGGTTGCGCCGTCCATCACGCACCCGCCGCGCGATTTCCGGCAACTGCGCGCGCACCACGGCGGCCGACAGGTTCGACAGGCGCAGATTGTAAAGCGGCAGGTTGTTCTGCCAGCGCGCAAAGGCCGATGTCAGCGCGTCATCGGCTTTGGCTTGCCCGTGTTTCTGCCAGTTGTGTTCATAGGCCCCCGACATGATCACCGCCCGCGCCACTAGGTCGGCATCATCGGTGATCAGAATGCCGCCCTCTCCGGCATTGACCAGCTTGTAGGATTGAAAGCTGAAACAGCCGACCCGCCCGATGGTGCCGATATTCTTGCCGTTCCAGGTGGTGCCAAGGCTATGGGCGGCGTCCTCGACCACGGGAATGCCGCGCGCGTCACACAAAGCCATGATCGCATCCATATCCGAGGTATGGCCGCGCATGTGGCTGATGATGACGGCCTCTATTCCGCCGTCCAGCTTGGCTTCGAAATCGGCGATGTCGACACGGTAATTCTGACCCACTTCGCACAGGACCGGGACACAATCGGCATGGACAACCGACGACGGCACCGCCGCGAATGTGAAGCCGGGGATCAGGACGCGTGCGTCTCGCGGAAGGCCAAGTGCTTTCAGCGACAGAAACAGCGCCGCCGAGCAGGACGACACCGCCAGCGCATAGCGTGACCCCATCAGCGCCGCGAACTCCTGTTCCAACAGCGTGACCGGCGCGTCCTGCGCCGCCGTGTAACGGAACAAGTCGCCCGATTGCAGCAGCCGGTCAATCTCGGCGCGGACCGCGTCGGGGATCGGCTCGGCGTCATAGACATTTGGCGGCGTGGCTAGGGGCGACGGGCTGTGGGAGGAGGGGCTCGAAGTCATAGTTTTGGCTTTCCCAAATTCTGTCTTTGGAAAACATAAAACAAATTCACGCCGGAAACCAGTTCCCAAGCCCGTAAGATGGCGGGATTTCGCGACGTCATCGGTTGGTGTGTGATCAAACGCCCAACCGGTCGCGCAGGGCAAACCAAGTCATCGCCATGACCAGCAAGGGGCTGCGCATCATGGGGCCGCCGGGGAAGGGCTGGCTGGGAATGCGTGCCATGGTGTCAAACCCCTCGGCCTCGCCCGCCAGCGCGTCCGCGATCAGCTTGCCGGCATGGGTGGCGGTGCCGACCCCGTGGCCGGAATAGCCCGAGGCGCTGACGATATTGGGCGCAACCCGCGACAGGAAGGGCAGGCGGCGCATGGTGATCGCAAGCGTGCCGCCCCAGGCATAGTCGATCTCGACATCGCGCAACTGCGGGTAAATCTCGCTCATCGGTTTGCGTACCAGCGCGGCAATGTCCGAGGGGAAGCGATAACCATAGGATTCACCGCCCCCGAACAGAAGCCGCTTGTCATGGCTGAGGCGGAAATAGTTGATCACGAACTTGCTGTCGGCAATCGCCACGTCGCGGCGCAGCACGCCGTCCAGTTCGTCATTGGTCAGGGGCCGGGTCGCGGCGATGAAATTGTTGATCGGCATGACCCGCGCAGCCACTTTCCGGTTCAGCCCGCCCATATAGCCATTGGCGGCCAGGACGACATGGTCCGCCACCACGCGGCCCCGGTCGGTCTGCACGACGGGTTTTGCGCCTTCGGTGATGTTGTGAACGCGGCTGGTCTCATAGATCCGAACACCAGCCTTGTCCGCCGCCCGCGCCAGCCCCAGCGCATAGGCCAGGGGGTGCAGATGCCCGGCATCCATATCGAGCGACCCGCCGACATATTTCGGCGAGGGGCAGATCGCCATCATCCCGTCCCGGTCCAGGGGTTCCAGCTTGTCATAGCCATAGACCTTGGCCAGATGTTCGCCATAACGGTGTTCATGCTCGACTTCGGCCTTGGTGAAACAGGCATGGGCAACGCCGGGTTTCAGATGGCAGGGGATCTGGTGTTTCGCGATCAGACCCTTGACCAGCGCCTTGGCATCCTCGGCCAGCGCCCACATCTTCCTGGCATCCTCCAGCCCCATCAGCCGCTCGATCTCGGTCTGTTCCTGCCGCTGACCGGACCCCAGCTGACCGCCATTGCGCCCCGAGGCGCCAAAGCCGACGCGATGCGCCTCGACCAGCGCAACCGAGAACCCCCGTTCCGCCAGATGCAGCGCCGCCGACAGCCCGGTATAGCCGCCGCCCACGACGCAGACATCCGCCGTGACCTCGCCTTTCAACTCGGGGAAAGGCGGCAGCGGGTCCACGGTGGCGGCATACCAGCTTGCGGGATATTCCCCGCGACGGTCATTGGCGGTCAACAGGTCCATGCCCGGCCCCCTTCTTTCTTGCGGAAATACTCTTGCCGAAGGCGCGGCCCCGTCCGGGGCCGCCCCGATCAGACGTTCAGAAGCAGGTGTTCGCGTTCCCACGGGCTGATGACGCCAAGGAATTCCTCGTATTCGGTGCGCTTCACAATGGAATAGACGCGGGCGAATTCCGGCCCCAATACCTCGTGCAGCGCCTTGGCTTCGTCAAACAGGTCCAGCGCCGCGCCAAACTCGCGCGGGATGTCCTCTTCGCCCTCATAGGCGTCACCGCGGAACTGCTCGTCGGGGCGTTTCTTCTCGATCAGGCCAAGGTAACCGCAGGCGAGGCTGACTGCGATGCCCAAATAGGGGTTCACATCCATGCCCGCCAGCCGGTTCTCGACCCGGCGCGCGGCGGGGGATGAGATCGGGATGCGGATGCCGGTGGTGCGATTGTCGCGGCCCCACTCCAGGTTGATCGGCGCGGCGTGTTCGCGCACGTAGCGGCGATACGAGTTCACATAGGGCGCAAGCACCGCGATCGAGGCGGGCAGGTGGTTCTGCAACCCGCCGATAAAGTGGAAGAACGCGCTGGTGTCGCCGCCTTGCGGCCCGGCAAAGATATTGCGACCCGTTTCGCGGTCCACAACCGAATGGTGGATGTGCATGGCGCTGCCCGGTTCGTCGCTGATCGGCTTGGCCATGAAGGTGGCATAGCAGTTGTGCCGCATCGCCGCTTCGCGGATCAGGCGTTTGAAATAGAACACCTGGTCGGCCAGCGTGACCGGGTCGCCATGCAGAAGGTTGATTTCCAGCTGCCCGGCGCCGCCTTCCTGGGTGATGCCGTCGATCTCGATGCCCTGCGCTTCGGCAAAGTCATAGATGTCGTCGATCACCGGGCCGAATTCATCGACAGCCGTCATCGAATAGGCCTGCCGCGCGGCAGCGGGACGGCCCGAACGGCCCATCATCGGCTCAATTGCCTTGGCGGGGTCGATGTTGCGCGCGACAAGATAGAACTCCATCTCGGGCGCGACCACCGGTTCCCAGCCCTTCTTGCGATACATCTCGACCACGCGTTTCAACACGTTGCGCGGGGCGCATTCGATCGGGTCGCCGTCGATGTCATAGGCGTCGTGGATCACCTGAAGCGTCCAGTCGGCGGTCCACGGTGCGGCGGTGGCGGTCGACAGGTCCGGGCGCAGGATCATGTCGCGTTCGATAAACCCATCATCGCCCGCAGCCTCTCCCCAGCCGCCGGTAATGGTCTGGAAAAAGATCGAATCCGGCAGGTGGAAATGGGCTTGGCGTTCGAATTTCTTGGCGGGGACCGCCTTGCCACGGGCAATGCCGGGCAGGTCCGAGATGATGCACTCGACCTCGTCCAGCCGCTTGCCGTCCAGGTATTCGCGTGCCGGTTCCGGCAGGTTGTCGATCCAGTTGGTCATTGGTCACGCTCCATGCGGAAGAAATCGGCGATCTGGTCGGCGATGGTCTGGTTGGCAGGCGATTTGTCCAGCGCAGAGACCGCGCCGTCCAGCACCGGGTCGGGCACCACGCCGCGCCCGCGCGCGTCGATCAGCCCTTGTACGAAGTCATTGCCGAACTCGGGATGCGGCTGGACCGAGAACGCCCGGTCGCCATAGACCAGCGCGGCGTTCTTGCAGAAATCGGTCGAGGCAATGACCGTGGCCCCCGGCGGAACCTCGGTCACCTGATCCTGATGCCATGCGTTCAAGACAAGCGGCGTTCCGGCGAAATCGTATTCGGTCGGCCCCACCGACCAGCCGCCGTCAAACTTCTCGACCTTGCCGCCCAGGGCCTGGGCAATGATCTGGTGGCCGAAACAGACCCCGACCAGCGGCACCTTTTCGGTCACGGCCTGGCGGATGAAATCCTCAAGCGGCGGGATCCAGTCGTGGTCTTCGTAGGCGCCATGACGCGAGCCGGAAATCAGCCAGCCATCGCAATCATGCACGTCCTCGGGAAAGTCGTTGTCGACGACAAAATAGGGATCGAACTCGAACCCCTGTCCCTGCAGGAGTTCGGCATAAAGCCGATCATAGTTGCCAAAGTCGGCCTGAAGCTCGTCAGGCAGGTGGCCGGCAATGAGAAAGCCGATTTTCATGAGTCACCAGATTTTTTGATCAAATTCATGCTACTTCAGCATGTCGGTTGCGGCAAGGGGGTCCTCAGACCCTCTCGAGATAGGTGTGCCAGTGTTTCGACGACGGGATGTCGTCCAGCCGCTCCAACTCCTGCCGCTTGGTGCGGACAAGGTTGCGGATCAGCTGTCCGGGCAGGGCGCGGGCGATGATCGGATCTTTTTCGAACAGCGCGACCGCCTCTTCCCAGTCCTCGGCCAGCGTCGGCAAGTCCTGCTCATAGGCGTTGCCTTCGATCGGCGGGGGCGGGGTCAGGTCGCGGTCGATCCCGTCCATGGCCGCGCCCAGCATCACCGCCAGCATCAGATAGGGGTTCACGTCGCCCCCGGCGACGCGATGTTCGATCCGTCGCGCGGCGGTCGGACCGCCGGGCACGCGAATGGCCACGGTGCGGTTTTCATAGCCCCAGCAGACCTGCGTCGGGGCATGGGCACCGGGCGCGAACCGGTCATAGCTGGGGCCGTGCGGGGCAAAGATCAGGGTCGAGGCAGGCATTGCTTCAAGGCAACCGGCTATGGCCGACAAAAGCAGCGGCGTGCCTTCCTCGCCACCATTGTCAAAGACGTTGTTGCCGTCCTTGTCCACGACCGAGAAATGCACATGCATGCCGTTCCCGGCGTCCTGTGCATAGGGTTTCGCCATGAAGGTCGCGGCCATGCCATGTTTGCGCGCCAGCCCGCGCACCAGCATCTTGAACAGAAGCGCGTCATCGGCGGCGTAAAGCGCCTCTTGATGGTTGAACGTCACCTCGAACTGGCCGATCCCGGCCTCGTTCACGATGGACTGCACGGGCAGGTCCATCGCCTTGCAGCCGGTGTGCAGTTCGGTGAAGAACAGGTCGAACGCGTCCAGCTCATCGAGCGAATACATCGACCCGCTGAGCAGCCGCCGCCCCGAGCGCGGATCGCGCGGCGGACGCAGGGCGTTGCCCTGATCGTCAACCAGCGAAAACTCCATCTCCGAGGCTGCCATCACCTCCCAGCCACGGGCGCGATAGCGGTCAAGCACGTGGTTCAGCGCGTGACGCGGGTCGCCGAGGTAGGGCGTGCCGTCCTCAAGGCTCATCCACATCGGGACCAGCGCGGACGGGGTCGCGAGCCACGGCATCGGCACCGCGCCGCGGTCAGTTGGGTAAAGCACGCCATCGACATCGCCGCGCTCAAACACCAGCGGGCTGTCGGCGATATCCTCGCCCCAGATGTCGGCATTCAGGGCAGACAGGGGCAGGCGCACGGCCCCCTTGTCCAGCTTGGTTGCGTAAGTGCCGGGCACGCGCTTGCCGCGCCATTGCCCGTTCAGATCGGCTGCGCCGACTCGTATCGTGCTGAATTGGCCAAGGTTCATGGACCCTCCGTGACATTTGTCCGGTCGAGACCATGTCTAGCCGACTCCCATGCGCCGCGCTAGATGAATTTGATCATATTATTCGATATAGGCCGCAAAGCGGTGCCGGGATCGGCGGGGATCAGCGCAACAAGTTGGGGCGGAAGCGCATCTTCTGACGCCGTTCCTGTGGCAGGTGCCGGTTCAGGCGGCGGTTCATCAGGCCGAAAATGCCGACAATCGCCAGCGTCAGCAGGATGAAATAGAAGGCCAGGATCGGGTAGGGGATGAACGGGTTGAAGGTCTTGTCCGCGAAATACCGCGCGTAATACAGCGCATCACCCTGCTGTTTCAGCACCGGGAAGCCCGAGAAGAAGACAAGCGTCGTGGCGTGGAACAGGAAGATCGCCTCGTTCGTATAGGCAGGCCATGCCAGCCGCAGCATGGTCGGAAAGGTGATCCGGCGGAACCGGGTCCAGCCGGTCATGCCATAGGCATCCGCGGCCTCGATATCGCCCTTGGGGATCGACAGAAGCGCGCCATAGAAGATCTCGCCCGAATAGGCGGCGGTGTTCATGAACAGCACCAAAAGCGCGCCCAGCCACGCGGCGGTGAAGGCGCCAAGGAAGGGCATCGACTGTTTGACCGCGAGAAAGACGAAATAGGCAAAGAAGAACTGGATGAACAGGGGCGAGCCGCGGAACACGAAGATGAACCATTCCGACGGTTTGCGCAGCAGCGGGTTTGACGAATGTTTGCCCATCGCCAGCGCGACGGCAAAGAAGAACCCAAGACACAGGGCAAAGACCCCGAAATAGACGTTCCAGATCATGCCCGAGCCGATCAGCGTGAACTGCTGGCACAGGTCATAGCCCTCACGCGGAAGCAGCCGTTCGCCAATGCCGATCGAGCGCAGCGCATAGGCCTGGATGGTGTCAAAGCAGCTCATGCCTTGGCCCTCCGCTGGGCTTCACCGCCGGCGGTGGCCTGACCATGGGTGAGCCGCTTCATCAGCTTGTCCAGCACGACCTCCGAGACCTTGGTGAAGCCAAGGTAGAAAACCAGAAGCGCCAGGAAATACCACATGCGCCAGTCGCCATGCGGGTAGTCGGTGAAGCGGGCGTTGACCGTGCCGCCAAGTTCGCGTGCCCAATAGACGATGTCCTCGATCCCGAGAAGGAACAAGAGGGGCGTCGCCTTGATCAGCACCATCCACAGGTTCGAGAGACCCGGCAGGGCATAGACCCACATCTGCGGCACGAGGATACGCCAGAAGGTCTGGCGGCGGGTCATGCCATAGGCTTCCGCCGTTTCAAGCTGGGCCTGCGGCACGGCGCGCATGGCGCCGAACAGCACGTTGGCGGCAAAGGCGCCAAACACGATGGAAAAGGTCAGAACCGCAAGGAAGAACGCGTAGGTGTTATGCACCCATTCCGGCGCCGTCGAAAGCGGCAGCTTGGCCTGCGCGCAGACTACAAAGTCGTTGCCCTGACGGATCGCGTCGGGCCAGTCGGGGCATTTGACCTGATGGCGGACCCATTCGAACGCCTGGTCCAGCGCGATGACGAAGAACATGAAAAACGCGATGTCGGGCACCCCGCGCACGATGGCGCTGTAGCCCTTGCCGAACCAGCGCAGCGGCAGGAAATGCGACCGCGCGGCCGTCGCGCCGCCAAAGCCAAACAAGAGCGCCACCGGTGCCGTGATCGCAAGCAGGACCAGCACGGTGATGACCGAGGTATAAAGCCCCATATGCTTGCCGGTGGTCAGGTAGCAGGAAAGCCACGTGAGCCCCTCAAGCGTGTCCGGTTCTACGCAATAGGAAAACATGCCCCGTCTCGTCCTTGTCCGTTTTGATGTTCACGGGCGGCGCCGCCATGTCGTTGGCCCGAGCGGGACAGAGGCGGAAAGTGGGATGCGCAAGAAATCCCCGCGCATCCCGTGATCACGTTGGATCAGATTACCACTGGGAAGCGACTTCCCATTTCGCGATCAGCGCGTTCAGCGTGCCGTCGTCTTTCATCGACTGGATCGCCGCGTCGAACTTGGCGCGCAGTTCGCCATCCGATTCACGCAGGCCCATGCCAACGCCGCCACCGATCGATTCCATGCGCTCGAGCATCACGAGGCCGTCCATGCCGGCGACGGTGTCGAGGAAGGATTTGTCGGCCAGAACCGCGTCGGCTTCGCCGTTGCGCACGGCGGCGACGGTTTCTTCCGGGGTCGCGAATTCGATCAGGGTCCAGCCCTGTTCGGCGATGAACGACGCCTGGATGGTCGCTGCCTGCGCCGCGATCACACCGCCTTCAACGTCCACATCGGCGCTGAGGGCGACATAGGCCGACGGATCCGGCGGCGTGTAGGGCTGGGTGAAGTCGATGACCTCATCGCGCTCGTCGGTGATCGACATGCCCGCGATGATGGTGTCGTAGTTGCCCGACACGAGGTTCGGAATGATCGAATCCCAGTCGTTCTTGACCCATTCACATTGCAGTTCGGCGCGCTTGCACAGCTCGTCGCCCAGTTCGCGCTCAAAGCCGTCGATCTCGCCAGCGTCGTTGACGAAGTTCCACGGTGCATAGGCGCCCTCGGTGCCCATGCGCACCACGTCGGCGGCCGCGATACCCGCGGTCAGCGCCAGCGCGGCGGTGCTGAGGATCAGTTTCTTCATGTGGTTTGCTCCCTTTGGTTGGTTGTTCAGGCGGCGGCAGTCGAGCTTAGGAACTGTCGCAGCCGTTCCGATTTGGGCGATCCGAACAGGGTTGCCGGGTCGCCTTCTTCTTCGATCAGGCCCTGATGCAGGAACACGACGTGGTCCGACACATCATGGGCCATTTTCATGTCATGGGTCACGATCAGCATGGTCCGGCCTTCCTCGGCCAGCGCCTTGATCACGCGCACCACTTCCTGTTCCAGTTCCGGGTCCAGCGCCGAGGTCGGCTCGTCGAACAACAGCGCCTCGGGCTCCATGCACAGGGCGCGCGCGATGGCGGCGCGCTGCTGCTGGCCGCCCGAAAGCTGCGCCGGATAGACGTCGCATTTGTCGCCGATCCCGACCTTGTCCAGATAGGCGCGGGCCGATGCCTCGACCTCGGTCCGGTCGCGGCCCAGCACGGTCAGCGGCGCTTCCATCACGTTTTGCAGGATGGTCATATGGGCCCACAGGTTGAACTGCTGGAACACCATCGACAGGTTGGTGCGGATGCGCAGAACCTGTTTCGGATCGGCGGGGACGCGGCCATGACCGCTGCCTTTCCAGCTGACAGGTTCGCCCTTGAACAGGATGTCCCCCTGCTGGCTGTCCTCAAGCAGGTTGGCACAGCGCAGGATGGTCGACTTGCCCGATCCCGACGACCCGATCAGCGACACCACATGGCCCGCCGGGGCGGTGATATCGACACCCTTGATGACCTCAAGCTCGCCATAGGCCTTGTGAAGATTGCGGATTTCAAGAACGGGTGTTGTGTCGGGCAAGGGGGCAGCTTTGCGTTAGAAGTGGTTTTGTCAGGCACGTAATGGAACTGAAAAAACGACCGATTGCAACTTGCAAAACGGGTGACGCTTGGTGAATTCCGACAATTCGGCAGGGGGACTGCCCGGATTGTCACCGTGCCGCAGGGGTCGGCACCGCGAGATAGGCGTCAGCGGAAAGCACCACCAGCCCGGCCAGGCCCAGCATGTCGCGCTGATCGGGCGCAAGCGCGGCGATCGCGCACGCCAGCGCGTCACGGATTGGGGCGGGATCACGGGTCTGCGCGGTGATGAAGGGCAGGGCCGGGGTGGGGGCGGTGCGGGCAAGTTCCGTCAGCTGCGCGGCAAACGGGTCGAACCGCTGCATCATCTCCCAACTCAGAAGGTCCAGCGCCGCCCAATCCGCGCGCCCCTCGGCCACCGCCTTGGCCGAGGCGCGATGACTACCGGTTTCGACCGTCTCACCGATGGTCAGGCCCGCTGCCCGGAAATGCTCCACGGGGGCGGCCCAGCCCGATTGCGACAGCGCGTCGTTGACCGCCATGCGCCGCGTCTGCAAGGTTTCAAGCGGCGCGCCCGCATCGGCCCGGCGGGTCACGATCACGCTGCAATAATGGCCCTCGGGCACCCCGTCAAAACCGTGGTCAGGCGTCGCGACCAGCGTGACCGTGCCATGCAGCCGGGTGCGATAGGGCATGCCGCAGGTCTGCGCCAGCAAAAGGTCGGGGGATTGCCAGATGTCCCAAAGCGGCGTCTCGCGGTCCAGCGTCGCGGGGCCGTCGCCAAGCGCCTCTCGTGTCAATTGCCAAAGCCGGTCATTCAGCGCCGCCGTTTCCGGGCGGTCATACATGCCGAAGCTGGCGATCATGACGCGGCTTCGACCCGTTGCCGCGCCAGCGCGCAGTCACGGTCGTTCACCCCGAGGAAATGCGAGGCCAGTCGCACGATGGCCTCTTCCTCGGCATCGCGCGAGCCATCGGCAAGCACGACCTCCCACATGGCTTCGACCACGCCGACGCGTTCCTCAAACGGTACCGCGTCCTTGATTGCGCGGGTAAAGCGCACCGTGTCGGGGGCTTCGGCCTCAAGCGTTTCGGCTTCGGCGCGCAACAGCCGCGCCTGATTCGGCGTCAGCCCGCAGCGTTTTTCGCAAATCCGGTCGATGCGCTCGATCTCGGACAGGGCATAGTCGCCGTCCGAGCGCGCGATGCGCACCAGAAGCGCCATCAGCGCCAGCCGCGCGTCATTGGTATCAAGGACAGGCGGGGCGGGGGCGGTAATGCGACGGATGAGTTCTGCAATCATGGGCGCTATCTAGGGGCAGGGCGGGGTGGATACCAGAGGGGCCGCCCCGCTTTGTCGCAATTGTGACAACCGGCCGCTTGTGCCGGGGTCAGTCGGCGGCCGGCAGGTCTTCGGGCTGGATGCCGAGGATATGGGCGATCTCGCTCAGGGTGGCGTCTTCTTCCACCGCATGTTCGCCGTCGGCAATAATCACCCGCCACAGGGCGCGCATCACGTCCAGACGGTGCGGATAGTCCACGTTCTGCCGGATGATCAGCGCGAAATCCGGGGTGCCGGGGGCCTTGGCTTCGAGCTTTTCGCAGGTCGCGCGCATCTTGGCGGCCTCGACCGGGTTCAGGCCGAAGCTTTCTGCCAGAATGCGGTCGATCTCGCCGATTTCGACGGCGTCATAATGGCTGTCGGATTTCGCCACCCGCACCAGAAGCGCCCCCAGCGCGAGGTGTTCATCGGGTTCCGGCAGCTTGGGTTCTTGGGGTTTGCCGGACAGCCGGCGCATCAGGGCGTCCCACATCAGCCGTCATACCCTTCGACAATGACCAGATCGCCGGACGAAACCGGGTCGCGGATTTCCTTGACCTTCTGGTATTCCGCCGAGTGATAACAGTCCCGCGCCGCCTGATAGGACGGGAACTCGATCACCACATTGCGTGACCGGCTGGTGCCTTCGGGGTTCTCGAAGGCCCCGCCACGCACGATGAACCGGCCATCATAGGCATCAAACACCGCGCCATTGGCCTTGACGTATTTCATGTAGGTGTCGATGTCGTCGACATCGACACGCGCAATCCAGTAACCCTTTGGCATCCGGTTGTCCCCCGTTTGATCTGTTTTCAGACGAAGCTGACCCAGAAGGGGATTCGCTGCAAGGGGTCAGCTCTTGCATCCTTTCTCCGAAAGCTTGATTCCGGCAAAGCCGTTCATGTCGACCATCCCGTCCTTGGCCCAGCCGCGCACGATATCGCGGGTCTGGGACATGTCGAACCCGTGTTCGGGCAGCATCTGATCGGCCTCGGCGGAGGTCATCTGACAGCCATTGTCACGGATCAACTGCAACAAAACATCGGCGCGATCACCGTCTGTTGCCCATGCCGGAACGGTCAGGGAAAGCGTGGTGGCAATGGAAAGAAAAATACGCGTTTTCATAAACTTGATCTCCGGTTTCAAATACGCGCGCACCCTAGGGCGCGGTTTTGAAATGATCAAGTCAGGGCTGTGCCGTGATCGCCAGAAGCCCCAGAACCACCTCTTCGCGGAAGCGGACATTGTCCAGCGCAATGCCTTCCGGGTCGGCGTTTTCGATCAGCATCCCGGCGATGTCCGGGGTGTCATCACTGCGTCGGAACCCGTATTCCTTTTCGGACAGCGGCGCGATGGTCAGGCTGCCAATCGCCGTGCCGTCGCGTTTGAGAAAGGTCACAAAGGCCGCGCCCCCTTCGCCACCACGAATATCAAACCCGACGGCGCTCTGATCGTGGTCAAACAGGATCGCAACCGAGCCTTCGCCCGCCGCCTGCGGGTTTGGAAACCCGGCGGGGCCGTGACCATGCAGAACCGATGTCGCCATCAGCCGCAGGATGCCGAGGTTCTGGCCCTTGACGCCGGGCAGCACGGTCAGAGGCGCCATCGCGCCCCCGGCGGCGCGGTCATAGTCGCCATCGAATGTCAGGATCTGCCCGGCAAACCGTTCGCCAAACTGCGCCCCCTTGCGCACCAGCACCTCGGGCACCTCGCGGCCCACCCCGAATGAGGACGGCAGGTCGTCAAACGTGATGACCTGATCCAGCCCCAGCGTGTCGGGGTCGACCTCGCAAATGGGCGTGTCACAGGCCAGGGCGGGCTGGGACATGAGAAGAAAGGCGGCAATGGGTATCAAGGCGCGCATGAACGCAGGCTATACCGGAATCGCCTTTCCGCAAATCACGAACACGGGATCAGTATTCGTCGTTGCCGCCTTGCTGCCACGGCTGAACAAGGTTGCCGAAGCGGGTGAAGCGGCCCTCGAAGCTGAGATCGACCGAGCCGATCGGCCCGTGACGCTGCTTGCCGATGATAACCTCTGCCTTGCCGTGCAGCTTGTCCATACGTTCCTGCCACGCGGCCATTTCGTCCAGCTTGTCATCCGACGGCTTTTCGCGTTCGACATAGTATTCCTCGCGGAACACGAACATCACCACGTCGGCATCCTGCTCGATCGAGCCGGATTCGCGCAGGTCCGAAAGCTGTGGCCGCTTGTCGTCTCGGCTTTCGACCTGACGGGACAGCTGCGACAGCGCCATCACGGGGATGTTCAGTTCCTTGGCGATGGCCTTCATGCCCATCGAGATCTCGGCGATCTCGTTCACCCGGTTGTCCGACATGCCCCGGCACAGTTGCAGGTAGTCGATCACCAACAGGTCAAGCCCGTGGGTCCGTTTCAACCGCCGCGCCCGTGCCGCCAGCTGGCTGATCGGCAGGGCAGGGGTGTCGTCGATGAACAGCGGGCAGGCTTCCAGTGTCTTGGCGGCCTCGACGAAGCGGCGGAACTCGGTCTCGGTCATGTCACCGCGCCGGATGTTTTCCGACGGCACTTCCGAGGCTTCCGACAGGATCCGCGCCGCCAGCTGTTCGGCGCTCATCTCGAGGCTGAAGAAGCCCACGACGCCGCCCTCGACCGCGCCTTCGCTGCCATCGGGTTTCTTGCCTTTCTTATAGGCCTTGGCGACGTTGAAGGCGATGTTGGTGGCAAGCGAGGTTTTCCCCATCGAGGGGCGCCCGGCAAGGATCAACAGGTCCGACGGGTGCAACCCGCCCAGCTTCTTGTCGAGGTCAATGAGCCCGGTCGACACCCCCGCCAGACCGCCGCCGCGCTCATAGGCGGCATTGGCCGATTGCACGGCTTCGGTGACCGCCTTCAGGAACGAGACGAACCCGGTATCGGTGCGCCCCTGTTCCGAGAGGTTGTAAAGCGCCTGTTCCGCCTCGACGATCTGCTCTTTCGGCTCGCTTTCGACGTCAACCCGCGCCGCTTTGGTCGAGATGTTGTTGCCAAGGCTGATCAGCTCGCGCCGGATCGCCATGTCATAGATCATCTGCGCATAGTCACGCGCGGCATAGGCCGAGATCGCAGCACCGGCAAGACGGGCAAGATAGGCGGGACCGCCCAGTTCCTTCAGCCCCTCGTCATCCTCAAGAAAGGCCTTCAGCGTTACGGGTGAGGCAAGGTTGTTCTTGGCGATCCGCGCGGCCGCGACTTCGAAGATACGGGCGTGGACCGGATCATAGAAATGCTTGTCGGTGATGATCTGCGCGACGCGGTCATAGATATCGTTGTTGGTCAGGATCGCGCCCAGCAGCTGTTGCTCGGCCTCGATGGAATGCGGCATTGGATCGGCGGAATCCGCCTGTGCCTCGCCTGTTCGGATATTTGCAATCTCGTTCATGGCTGTCCCGGTGTCCTCGTTGAGGCGGTTCTAGTCCAAGGCCTGCGGCGACCGCAAATTGTATCTTTCTGTGGGTTATCTGTGGATAACAGAAACCCCCGCTATCTTGGCAGAAAGCGGGGGTCTGACGCAACATGTTGTGGTGGTGCGGTCTGTGGCCGCGTTATGACGTTGCGAAAAATCCGGTTATTTCTTCATCCGTGCGTCCTGCCATGCGCGCGGGTCGCGCAGGAAGGATTCGACTTCTGTCAGCGTCGCGTCACTGAACGCGCCCTGCGCCTTGGCCTCGGCCAGAACGTCCCACCAGGTACAGAGATAGTGCAGTTGCACCCCATGATCGCCCAGTGTCTTCGTCGTCTCGGGGAAGATGTCGTAATAGAAGATCACGGCGGTATGACCGCAGGTCGCGCCGGTCTCGCGGATCGCATCTACAAAGGACAGTTTCGAGCCGCCATCGGTGGTCAGATCCTCGACCAGCAGCACCCGCTCGCCTTCGCTCATCGCGCCTTCGATCCGGGCGTTGCGGCCATAGCCCTTGGGCTTCTTGCGCACATAGGTCATCGGCAGCGCCATGCGCTCGGCCACCAGCGCGGCAAAGGGGATGCCGGCGGTTTCGCCACCGGCGATATTGTCAAACGCCTCGAACCCGGCGTCGCGCATCACGGTGACGGTCATGAAATCCATCAGCGTGGCGCGGATGCGCGGGAAAGAGATCAGCTTGCGGCAGTCGATATAGCTGGGCGAGGGCAGGCCGGAGGCCAGCGTATAAGGTTCGTCGGTATTGAAATTCACCGCGCCGATTTCCAGCAGCATCCGTGCGGTCAGGCGGGCGATTTCCTCTTTCGGAGGGAAGGCGGTGGGGATCATGTGAGAGCTCCTGCGATTGGAGTAAGAAGATGTGTTCCCGGATCGCTTGCGATCCGGTTCGCGCCCGACCCGCCCCCCAGGGCGGGCGCGAATGCGCGCCCACCCTCGGGCCGGGCGCGAACCTCTGTGGGGAGCAGTGAAAACGTCATTATTGAACCGACCAATGCACGGGATAACCCGGATCAAACACCGTGACCGGGCCGTCCGGCGTGTCGATCTTGGCGGGAAACGCGGTGGCCGTGTCGGATTTCACCAATGTCAGCGTCTCGGCATTCACCGGCAGCCCATAGAATGCCGGCCCGTTGCGGCTGGCGAAACCTTCCAGCTTGTCCAGCGCGCCGTCTTCTTCGAACACATGCGCCAGAAGTGGCATGGTGTTCGTGGCGGTGAAACAGCCGGCGCAGCCGCAGGCATGTTCTTTCAGGTGGTCCAGATGCGGTGCCGAGTCGGTGCCAAGGAAGAACCGCGCATCGCCGGATGTCGCGGCGGCACGCAGCGCCAGCCGGTGCTCCTCGCGCTTGGCGACGGGCAGGCAATAGTAATGCGGCTTGATGCCCCCAACCAGGATATGGTTGCGGTTGATGATCAGGTGATGGGTGGTGATCGTCGCGCCCAGGTCCCGGTCATTGGCCTTGACGTAGTCAACGCCGTTTGACGTGGTGATATGCTCCATCACCACCCGCAGTCCCGGCGTCGCGCGGCGGATCGGGTCCAGCACACGGTCGATGAACACCGCCTCGCGGTCAAAGATGTCGATATCGCTGTCGGTGACCTCGCCATGCACGCAAAGGGGCAATCCGATCTCGGCCATGATTTCCAGCACCGGGCGCACCTTGTCGAAATCGCGCACGCCCGACGCCGAGTTGGTGGTCGCCCCGGCAGGATAGAGTTTCAGCGCCTTGACCAGCCCGCTTTCTGCCGCTGCGCGCACATCTGCCGGGTCGGTCGCCTCGGTCAGGTAAAGCGTCATCAGGGGGTCGAATGTCATGCCTTCCGGCAGGGCGGCCATGATCCGGTCGCGATAGGCCGCTGCATCCGCACCCGTCACCACGGGCGGCACCAGGTTCGGCATGATGATCGCGCGGCCAAAATCACGGGCGGTTTCCGGCAGCACCGCTTGCAGCATCGCGCCGTCGCGCAGATGCAGGTGCCAGTCATCGGGGCGGGGAATGGTCAGGCTTTGTGTCATGCTGTGCCGCTACCACAAAAGCGGCGGGATATTCCAGCCAGATCAGGCCGCTTTGCCGATCAATCGCTTCAACTTGCGCCGGAACATCGGCGCGTTCATGCGGCGCGTGACATTCGAACACAGAAGCGCGGTCAGGAAGGGGCGGTTGGCGTCCTCGGTCCTTTGCAGAAGGCGCCGCAGATAGGGGCCATAGTTGCGCCGCGCCCGCCACATTTGGTGAAAGGCGGTTGGCGACATCTTGCCCGCCGCTGCCTTGACCAGCAGGCGGAACAGGATTTGCGTGTCCAGCAGGTGTGTTTCAAGCCCACCACCCGGATCGCCCCCCAAGAGCGGCGTCTTCAACAGCTCGACATGATCCCGCGCAAACAGCGCCGCATGAACCGCGTCCCGTTCACTGTGCGGGTCGTAAAGCACAAAGGCGCGTTCGGCGGCCTCGACCATGCGCGGCGCATAGCCATAGCGCGAGGTGAACGAGACACGGCGCATCTGCGGAAACCGATCCTCCCACGGGACCAGCTGCGGGTCCAGCGTGGCCTGCGGTTCCACTGCCACCACGGTCGCGCCCGGCGCCGCCACCGAAAAGGCCGCCGCCGCATAGCCCCCCGGTCCTGCGCCGTAAAACAGCACCCGGTCGAACTCGTCAAAGAAACCGTCATCGGCCAGCCGGTCGACAAAGGCAAAGACCGCCGGGTCGCGGAACCACGTGTCGCCGTCGCTGAGAAATGCGAGCTGCGACCACCCCAGTTCGCGCACCAGTTCGAAACCCAGCGGCTGGCCGGTGTCGCCGCGATCCTGAATCGCCTGAAGCGATTCGAACGTGACCAGCAGCGTCGGCTTGTCCTCGATGAAGGCCGCCCAGTGCCGGTCGCCCAGCGACAGAAGATAGCCGTCCTCGTCCACGATCTCGTCCAGACGCAGAAGCCAGTCGTCTTTCGCCAGCCCCAGCATCGGGGTTTCCATCGCGTTGGGTGTGTCCTGCATGGTCGGGGTCCTCAGAGATCGGCGCTTGTCATGCCACCTGTTCTTGTCGCACGAATAATCCGGCACTTGGGCAAGAATATGAAGCCGCGACAAGGAATTCCACCCCGGCGCGGCAAATGCAACGGTTGACCGGTCGCGCGTGGATCGGGCAGCCTTGGGCCTGGCGCGCGGCAAGAGGCAAGAGGGGTCGGCATGACGGGCATGAACTCGATATCAGAGGTGCAGGACAGGCTGGCGGGGGCGGGCTATGTCTGCGGCCGGTCGCTGGCGACGGTGGTGTTCCTGTCCCTGCGGCTGGGGCGGCCGTTGTTTCTAGAGGGCGAGGCCGGGGTCGGCAAAACCGAGATCGCCAAGGCGCTGGCCACGGTGCTGGGGCGCAACCTGATCCGGCTGCAATGTTACGAAGGGCTGGATGCGGCCAGCGCGGTCTATGAGTGGAATTTCGCCGCGCAGATGGTTGCGATCCGCACCGCCGAGGCGGGTGGTCAGGCTGACCGTGACGTCTTGCAGCGTGAATTGTTCGGTCCCGACTACCTTGTCGAACGGCCCCTGTTGCAGGCCATGCGCCCGCACCAGAGCGGCGCGCCGGTCCTTCTGATCGACGAGCTGGACCGCACCGACGAACCGTTCGAGGCTTTCCTCTTGGAGGCCCTCAGCGATTTTCAGGTCACCATTCCCGAGATCGGCACCATCAAGGCCCCGGAACCGCCCATCGTCATCCTGACTTCGAACCGCACCCGCGAGGTCCATGACGCGCTGAAGCGGCGCTGCCTCTATCACTGGGTCGACTACCCGAATTTCGAGCGGGAAATGGCGATCCTGCACGCCCGCGCACCGGAGGCAGCGGAAAGCCTTGCCCGTGAAATCGTGGCCTTTGTCCAGAAACTGCGCACCGAGGACCTGTTCAAGAAACCCGGCGTGGCCGAGACTATCGACTGGGCGAAATGCCTTCTGGCACTGGATGTGATCAACCTCAGCCCCGAGGTCATCGCCGACACGCTGGGCGCGATCCTGAAATATCAGGACGACATCCAGAAATTGCAGGGGTCGGAAGCGCAGAGGTTACTGGACGAAGCCCGCGCCGAACTCGAGCCGGTGTGATGACGCGGATTTCAAGGAGCTTGCGCCCGGCGACACCGCCGGGCAGCGCCGACCCGCCCCCCCGGAGCGGCGCTTCACGCCCCCCCGCGGGACGGCGCTGCCCTTGGTTTGACCAATCGCTTGCAGATGACCTGTCGAGGTGGGTTGCCTCATATGTCTGAACAGATCCCCCTCGACATACCCGACGCGCCGAAACTGGCGGGCAATATCACCCATTTTGCCCGCGCCCTGCGCAAGGCGGGGTTGCCGATTGGCCCCGGTCGCGTGATCGACGCCATCCGCGCGGTCGAGGCGGCGGGGTTTACCAGCCGCACGGATTTCTACTGGACTCTGCATGCCTGTTTCGTCTCGCGCCCCGAACATCGCGTGATCTTTGCGCAGGTGTTCCGGCTTTACTGGCGCGATCCGCGCTACCTTGAACAGATGATGGCCGCCATGCTGCCCGCCATTCGCGGCGTGCAGGAGGACCGCGTCGCCGAAGCCGGCGAGAAACGCGCCGCCGAAGCGCTGCTCGATGGGGTCGAGCGTGACCTGCCGCAGACCGACGACGAGGGCGGCGAAACCGAGGTCGAGGTCGACTCGACCCTGACCATGTCCGCCGAAGAACGGCTCAGGACGCTGGATTTCGAACTGATGGACACGGGCGAGATCGCGGCGGCCAAGCGCATGCTGGCGCGGCTCAGCCTGCCGGTGCGCCCGATCCCGTCACGGCGCGGCAAACCGGATGCGCTGGGCGCCAAGGCCGACTGGCGGCGCACGATCCGCGCGGCGATGCGCACCGGCGGCGACATCCAGAGGATCGCCCGCAAATCCCCACGCCCACGCTGGCCCAACCTGATCGTGCTTTGCGATATTTCCGGCTCGATGAGCCAATACAGCCGTATGGTGCTGCATTTTCTCCATGCCGTGGCCAACCGCAAGGGGGCAGGCTGGGCCAAGGTGCATGGTTTCACCTTCGGCACGCGGCTGACCAATATCACCCGCCACCTTGCCACCCGCGACGTTGATGCGGCGCTGGCGGCGGCAGGGGCCGAGGCGCAGGACTGGGAGGGCGGCACGAGGATCGGCGATTGCCTGCACGCCTTCAACCGCGACTGGTCGCGCCGGGTGATGGGCCAGGGGGCGGTGGTGCTGTTGATCACCGACGGGCTGGACCGGGGCGACGCGGGCGCGCTGAGGGCGGAAATGGAGCGGCTGCATCTGTCGTCACGCCACCTGATCTGGCTCAACCCGCTGTTGCGCTGGGACGAGTTCGCCCCCCGCGCCACCGGCATCCGCGCCATGCTGCCCCATGTCGACGCCTTCCGCGCCGGGCATAACATCGCCTCGCTGGAAGACCTCGCCGCCGCGATCTCGCGCCCCGACGATGCGGGCGAAAAGACGCGGCTGATGGCGGCGCTGCGGCAGGGATGACGTCGCAGGCAGGGTCTCCTTGCGCTTTGGGGTATGTTGGCACATCTTTTATTGGACCGGCCAACCTGCGGAGCAAACATGACCACCTCCTTCGACCAAATCCCCGAAATCGCGCTGGACTGGCACCGTGCGGGTCATGGCGCGGCGCTGGCCACCGTGGTCGAGACCTGGGGCAGCGCCCCGCGCCGGGTGGGGGCGCAGATGGCGGTCTCGGGTGATGGTCGGCTGGAAGGGTCCGTTTCGGGCGGCTGCGTCGAGGGCGCGGTCATGGTCGAGGCGATGGACGCACTGGAAGACGGCAAGCCGCGCCTTTTGGAGTTCGGCGTCAGCGACGGGGACGCCTTTGCCGTCGGTTTGGCCTGTGGCGGCACGATCCGCGTGCTGGTCGAACCCGTCGGTGCCGTCATGTCCGAAAGCGTGCTGGCCGCGCTTGTCGCGGCACGGGCGGCGCGGCAGGCGGTGGCCTATGTCACCCATCCCGAACAGGGCGGCGGGGTGCTGGTGACAGAAGGGTTTGACGACCGGTTCCGCATGGACCGCTCGGGCTTTGAGGAAGACGGCTGTTTCGTTGCCATCCACAATCCGCCTCTGCGTATGGTGGTTGTGGGCGCGGTCCATATCGCTCAAGGATTGGTGCCGATGGCGCGGCTGGCCGGGTTTGATCCCGTTATCGTCGACCCACGCACCGCCTTCGGCTCCGAAGCGCGTTTTCCCGGTGAGACGATAATGGACGAATGGCCGGACGAGGCGTTGACGAAAGTGGGGCTGGATGCCCGCACCGCGCTGGTGCTTCTCACCCATGACCCCAAGCTGGACGATCCCGCCCTGCATATCGCGCTGAAATCGGACGTGTTCTATATCGGCGCGCTGGGCTCGACCCGGACCCATGCCAAGCGGGTGGCGCGGTTGCAGGATGATGGGTTTGCGGAAGATGAAATCGCCCGCATCCACGGGCCCGTGGGGTTGGACATAGGCGCGGCAAACCCGGCCGAGATCGCCGTGTCCATCCTGTCGCAGATGGTGCAGGTGCTGAGGAAAGGCGCATGAAATTTGGCCCCGTCTCCGTGAGCAAGGCCAGGGGTGCGATCCTGGCCCATTCGATCAAGCCCGAGGGCGGGCGGCGGATCGCCAAGGGCACGGTGCTGGGGGATGGCGAACTGGCGGCGCTGATGTCGGCGGGTGTCGCAACCGTGGTGGTGGCCCGCCCCGACCCCGGCGACGTGACCGAGGACGCCGCGGCGCTTGAGCTTGCCCGCGCGATTGTGCCGGAACCGCATGTTCAGGGTCTGCGGATCTCGGGCGCAGGCACCGGGCGGGTGAACCTCTATGCCACCGGGCCGGGGGTGGTGCGGGTGGCCACCGACAAGGTTGCGGCAATCAACGGCGGCGACCCGATGATCACGATTGCCACCGTGCCACCCTTTCACCGGGTCGATGCGGGCGGCATGGTGGCGACGATCAAGATCATCTCCTACGCGGTTGGCGGGGCTGCGCTGCGGGATGCCTGCGCGTCGGCGGTGGGGGCGCTGGCGGTGGCGGCGCCTGTTTTGAAGACTGCCACATTGATCGAGACCGTGATCGGCTCTGACACGCCGTCAGACAAGGGCCGCGCGTCGATGGCGGGGCGGCTGGACCGGTTGGGCGTGAGCCTTGCGCCGCGCCTTCTGGTGCCGCATGACACAGCCGCGATTGCCGCGGCGATCGAGGCGGCCACAAGCGATCTGGTCCTGATCCTGACCGGGTCGGCCACCTCGGACGCCCATGACGTCGCGCCGGAGGCACTGCGGCAGGCGGGCGGCGCGGTCGCGCGGTTCGGCATGCCGGTCGATCCCGGCAATCTTCTGTTCCTTGGCAACCGTGGCGCTACGCCGGTCATCGGCCTGCCGGGATGTGCGCGGTCGCCGGCATTAAACGGGGCGGACTGGGTGCTGGAGCGGGTGGTCTGCGGCATCCCGGTCTCGGCCGGAGACATTGCCGCGATGGGGGTTGGCGGGCTGCTGAAGGAAATCCCCACCCGCCCGATGCCCCGCCGCGCGATCGAGGGCGACGGGAACTGACCGCCCGGCGCGGTCAAGTGACTGGACCATCGGCAATTTTCGGACCGTTTGGAAAAAACCGGGTTCTCAACGTGAAACCCGCGTGCTTAACTCTAGGTCATAAACAAAATAATGAATTCAATTAGGGAGGAGCCAATGACACAGGTCAGCATGACCGTGAATGGCAAGTCTGCGTCCGGCACAGTCGAAGGACGTACCTTGCTCAGCCAATTCTTGAGAGACCAACTGGGCCTGACGGGAACACATGTGGGCTGCGATACCAGCCAATGTGGGGCCTGCGTGGTGCATGTGAACGGTGAGGCGGTCAAGGCCTGCACCATGCTTGCGCTGGAAGCGGATGGGGCCGAGGTCGGCACGATCGAGGGCCAGGCCAATGCCGATGGCTCGCTGAACGTGATCCAGCAGGCGTTCCAGGACCACCATGGGCTGCAATGCGGGTTCTGCACGCCGGGCATGGTGATGTCGGCGGCGGCGCTTTTGAAAGACAACCCGACGCCCACCGAGGCGGAAATCCGGGATTACCTGGAAGGCAATATCTGCCGCTGCACCGGCTACCACAATATCGTCAAGGCGATCATGGCGGCATCCGGTCAGGACGTCAGCGGCATCGCGGCCGAGTGATTCTATCCGGCGCGCCGGGAGGAGGCGTGGCGGAATTGAGTATTTGGACAAGAAAGAAGGGGGCGGGCGTGGCCCGCAATTGCCTTCAGGGAGGATTGAGATGCCAAAGGACCATGGCATAGGCGCCAGCCCCAAGCGGCGCGAAGACGTGCGGTTCCTGACAGGGGCCGGGAATTATACAGACGACATCAACGTGAACGGGCAGGCCTATGTGCATTTCCTGCGCTCTGATGTCGCCCATGCAAAGATCAACGGGATCGACACCAGCGCGGCCGAGGCGATGCCCGGCGTGGTGCGGATTTTCACTGGCGCGGATTTCGAAGGCGTTGGCGGCATGCCCTGTGGCTGGGGTGTGACCGACCGGCACGGGGAACCGATGCAGGAACCGCCGCACCCGATCCTTGCCCAGGGCAAGGTGCGCCATGTGGGTGATCCCATTGCCGCCGTGATTGCCGACACCTATGAACAGGCGCGCGACGCGGCCGAGGCGATCGAGGTCGACCTCGATGACCTGCCCGCCGTCGTCGACATGAAAGCGGCGCTGGCAGATGGCGCCACCAAGGTGCATGACGATCTGACCTCAAACCTGTGTTACGACTGGGTTCTGGGGGAAACCGACGACGCGGCGGTTCAGGCGGCCTTCGACAGCGCCGCCCATGTCACCACGCTGGAACTGGTGAACCAGCGCCTTGTCGCCAACCCGATGGAGCCGCGCGTGGCGGTGGGGGATTACAACCGTGGCACGGACGAGCATACGCTCTATACCACCAGCCAGAACCCGCATGTGATCCGGCTGTTGATGTGCGCCTTCGTGCTGGGCCTGCCCGAACACAAGGTCCGCGTGGTGGCGCCGGATGTGGGCGGCGGTTTCGGCACCAAGATCTTCCACTATGCCGAGGAAGCCTTTGTCACTTTCGCGGCCAAGGCGATCAACCGGCCCGTGAAGTGGACGGCAAGCCGGTCCGAGGCGTTCATGTCGGACGCCCAGGGGCGCGACCACGTCACCAGGATCGAACTGGCGCTGGACGCAAGCAACAACTTCACCGCGCTGCGCACCAATACGCTGGCCAATATGGGGGCGTATCTGTCGACCTTCTCGTCCTCGGTGCCGACATGGTTGCACGGGACGCTGATGGCGGGGAACTACAAGACGCCGACGATCCAGGTGAACGTGAAGGCGGTCTTTACTAACACGGTTCCGGTTGATGCCTATCGCGGCGCGGGCCGTCCCGAGGCGACGTTCCAGATCGAACGGGTGATCGACAAGGCCGCGCGCGAACTGGGCGTCGACCCGGTTGCCCTGCGCCGTCAGAACTTCATCACCGAGTTCCCCTATGACACGCCGGTCGCGCTGACCTATGACACCGGGGATTACCACGGCACCATGGACAAGCTTGAGGCCGCGGCCGATTTCGCAGGTTTCGCCGCAAGGCGTGCTGCGAGCGAAGCCAAGGGCAAGCTGCGCGGGCTGGGTGTGAACTGCTATATCGAGGCCTGCGGTATCGCGCCCTCGAACATCGTCGGCATGCTGGGCGCGCGCGCCGGGCTTTATGATGCCGCGACGGTGCGGGTGAACGCCACCGGGTCAATCTCGGTCATGGTTGGGGCACATAGCCACGGGCAGGGGCATGAAACTGCCTTCCCGCAGGTTGTCGCCGATATGATCGGTATCGACGAGAGCATGATCGAGATCGTGCATGGCGATACCTCGAAGATCCCGTTCGGCATGGGCACCTATGGCTCGCGTTCGCTTGCGGTCTGCGGCTCGGCCATGGTCAAGGCAACCGAGAAGGTGATCGCCAAGGCCAAGAAAATCGCCGCGCACCTGCTTGAGGCGTCTGATGCCGATATCGAGTTGAAGGACGGCGTGTTCAGCGTTGCCGGCACCGACAAGTCGGTCGCCTGGGGCGATGTCACCCTGACGGCCTATGTGCCCCACAACTTCCCGCTGGAAGAGGTGGAGCCGGGGCTTGAAGAAACCGCCTTCTATGATCCGGCGAACTTCACCTTCCCGGCGGGCGCCTATGCCTGCGAGGTGGAAGTGGACCCCGAGACCGGCAAGGTCACCATCGAACGCTTTGCCGCGGCGGATGATTTCGGCAACATCATCAACCCGATGATCGTTGACGGGCAGGTCCATGGCGGGATCGGTCAGGGCATCGGCCAGGCATTGCTGGAAAACTGTGTCTATGACGCGGACGGCCAGCTGATGACCGGGTCTTACATGGACTATGCCATGCCGCGCGCCGACGACGTGCCGTTCTATACAGTCGACCATTCCAGCCAGACACCCTGCACCCACAACCCGCTTGGGGTGAAGGGCTGTGGCGAGGCCGGGGCCATCGGCTCGCCGCCTGCCGTGGTGAACGCGGTGATCGACGCGCTGCAATCGGGCGGCAAGAACGTGGACCATATCGACATGCCGGTTTCGCCCTCGCGGGTCTGGTCGGCGATGAACGCCTGAGGGAGGACAGATCATGTATGCATTCGACTTTGAGAGACCTTCCACCATTGCCGAGGCCGTGGCCGCCTTGCAGGACGAGGACGCGCAGGCGCTGGGCGGGGGGCAGACCCTGATCCCGACGCTGAAACAGCGGCTGGCAAGCCCGTCGAAACTGGTCAGCCTGTCGGGGATCGCCGAGATGAAAGGCGTCTCGATCGAGGGTGGTGTGCTGACCATCGGCGGCGGGGCCACCCATGCCGAGGTCGCGGCGGACGCCTGTGCGCCGCTGGCGGCGCTGGCGGCCAATATCGGCGACCCGGCGGTCCGCAATCGCGGCACCATCGGCGGCAGCCTTGCCAACAATGACCCGTCGGCGGATTACCCGGCGGCGATGCTGGCGCTGGGGGCGACGATCATCACCAACACGCGCGAGATCGCGGCGGATGACTTTTTCCAGGGCATGTTCACCACCGCGCTGGAAGAGGGCGAGATCATCACCTCGGTCCGCATCGACGTACCACCGGGGGGCGCGAACTATCAGAAGTTCGAGCAGCCCGCCTCTCGATTCGCACTGGTCGGGGTCTTTGTCGCCCGCACCGCGAACGGGGTGCGTGTCGGCGTGACCGGGGCGTCAGAGGATGGCGCCTATCGCTGGAGCGAGGCCGAGGAAGCCCTGAACAAGGAATTCCGCGAGGACGCGCTGATGGACCTGCGTCCGAACCCGGCGATCATGATCGAGGACCTGCACGGGTCGCGTGAATACCGCGCGCATCTGGTGCGGGTCTTGACCAAACGCGCGGTGGCCGCGATCGGCTAGTGCCTGCGGCGCGAGTATTTGCGCAAGAAAGAAGGGGCGCCGGGGTTTTCCGGCGCCCTTTTCATGTCTGGTGCGGTGTCAGGCGGGTTTGCGCGCGACGAAGTCGATCAGCGCCGACATCCCGGCATGGCCCCGGCCTTCGCGGATATCACGGTCGTATTCGCGGCACTCCAGAACCTCCCACCCGGCAAAGGCGCCGCGCAGGATGACCTCTGAATACATGTTGTCGGCAAAGGGCGGGCCGCCGGTGCCATAGGTGATCTGTTTCGGCGTGTAGCCGTGCAACAGGGCCAGCCCGCCCGGTTTCAGGGTTCGCTTGATGCCGTCGAAGATCCGGCGGCGGCCCTCTGGGTCTGCGAACTGGATGAAGATCCCGGCGACAAGGTCGAAGCGTTCGGGCGCCCAGTCGCGCGAAAAAATGTCGGACTGTTCCAGATCAAGCGCAACACCCCTCTGGTCGGCAAGGGCGCGGGCGCGTCCAAGCGCGGTGGGCGAGAACTCTTGCGCGGTCACGTCCATCCCCTGCTGCGCCATCCACACAGAATTGCGCCCCTCGCCATCGGCAAGGACCAGCGCGCGGGCGCCTTTTTCAAGGAATTGCGCATGATCGGTCAGAAAGGCGGCGGGATCGGTGCCAAAGACATAGCTGTCGGACGCTGCGAACCGGCCTTCCCACATGGACAATCCGCGATCCTGGAATTTGGCCTGGACTCTGTTCGGTTTTGACATTTGCGTCCCTCTCAAACGAAAAACGGCCCGGACGAGCCGGACCGTTCAAATAATCACGTGTCGATGGCGATCACTTCTGCGGAAGCGGGCCGATCATCATGATCATCTGGCGGCCTTCCATCTTCGGCATGTTCTCGACCTTGCCGATGTCCTTGACGTCCTCGGCGACGCGCTCCAACAGTTCGCGGCCCAGGTTCAGGTGCGCCATCTCGCGGCCACGGAAGCGCAGGGTAACCTTCACCTTGTCGCCATTTTCGAGAAACTTGAAGACGTTGCGCATCTTCACGTCATAGTCATGGGTGTCCGTGTTGGGGCGGAACTTGACCTCTTTGACCTCGATGATCTTCTGCTTCTTGCGGGCTTCGGATTCGCGTTTCTGCTGTTCGTATTTGAACTTGCCGAAATCCATGATCTTGCAGACCGGCGGATTGGCGTTCGGAGAGATTTCCACCAGGTCGAGTCCGGCCTCTTCCGCCATCGCGAGCGCTTCGCGAGGGTGAACGACGCCGACATTCTCGCCATCCGCGCCGATCAGGCGGATTTCGGGCGCACGGATGCGGTCGTTGACTCGGGGGCCGGTATCGCGCTGCGGGGGCGCGTTATGAGGTCTGCGGGCTATGGTTTCGTTCCTTCGATAGCTATTGTTGACAGGTGCCTAAATTAGTGGGCGAACCACCGCCTTACAAGCGGATTCCTGCTGGGAGTGACGGGAAACTCGTGACTTTCCCCCTTGAGGTCGAGGCCGCTTCCGACCATGTGTTGCCACGGCCGGGGAGCGAACACCCGGAAATTGGACAACGGAGAGAATTGTCATGAAAAACCTGATTTGGATCGTGCTGGCGGCGGGTGTCGCGGCAGGTGGCTATTACGCCTATACCGCGATGCAGCCCGAAGAGCGGACCGCAGGGGACGCGATGAAGGACGCGGGCGAGAACCTGAAGGATGCGGCCGGGATCGCCACCGAAGAGATCAAGGACAAGGCCGAGGAACTGGTCGATCAGGCCGAAGAGATGAGCGAAGAGGCCAAGACAGAGGTCGAAGGCGCGGTTGACGCCGCCAAGGAAAGCGCAGGCGAGGCGGTTGACGCCGCCAAGGACGCCGTCGACGAAGCCGCGGAGAAGGCCGGTGAAATGGTCGATGACGCCACCGCCAAAGCCGGCGAGATGGTCGAGGACGCAACCAAGGCGGCCTCGGAGGCCGGCGACGCGATGGCCGACGGCGTGAACAAGGCCGCAGAAGACGCCGCCAGCGCCGTCGAAGAGATGGTGAAACCGGCGGATGAGGCGGTCGACGCGGCCGGGGACGCCGCCAAGGACGCCATGGAAGACGCCACCAGCGACGCGGCCCAGGATGCGGCGGAAGAGGCCGTGAAGGACGCGGTGGATACCACCAAGAAGAAACTGCCGACCACCGAAGCCTCGGAGTAACGCGCTCATACAAAACGACAAAGGCCGCCCATGCCGGGCGGCCTTTTTTGTTGCGCTGTCGGGAGTGGGTGGTCTCTGAAATCAGTCGGGGTCGTATAATCGGAGCACGCCATTTCGATCACCAAGGGCTTGGGGCGCAATTGGCGTCCTCTTTCATTCCCGTCGCCAACCGCTTGTCCTTGAGTTCGAAGTTGAATGCCAGGTACTTGCGGATCATGGCGTGGGTGTGTTCGGGAGCAGTCGCATGATTGGGGTCGGGGCAAAGCGGCTGTTACCACTTTGCGTCCTGAAAGAAAAAATCGAACCGACTTGACTTGTTCCCAAAGTCTGTTTTCGTTGGGGCTGTATTGGAGCAAAACCTTTGAAAAACAACTATATCCTGGTCGATTTCGAGAATGTTCAACCCAAGAACCTCGGGTTGCTTCGAGGCCATGCCTTTACGTTAGTGATCTTCGTAGGGGCCAACCAAAAGAGTGTGCCTTTTGACTTTGCCACCGCACTTCAAGATCTGGGGGAAAACGCGAGTTATCAGAAGATAACCGGGAATGGAGCGAACGCATTGGACTTTCATATCGCGTTCCATATGGGCGAAATTGCAGCCAAGGATACCAATGCGTACTTCCACGTGATTTCTCGTGACAAAGGCTTCGACCCACTGATTGAACATATGCGGAAGCAGAAGATCCACGCCTTACGTCATGTTGATCTGTCCGAGATCCCATTCGTCAAAATTTCTAATGCGGACTCGCTGGACCAGAAGATCGAAGCGATAGTTGACAGCTTGAGGGCCAGAGGGACTGCGCGCCCAAGAAGGATCAAAACCCTCAAAGGAACCGTGAACGCGCTATTCAGGAAGACTTTGGATCAAGATAATCTGGAAGAGCTAGTTGACGAGTTAAAGAGACGAGGACACGTTCTCGTCAATGATCAGTCCATTAGCTATGGCCCCGGCATTGTCCGACATTGACCACTTCGTCCTGCCCTCACATCACCCCGTCCGTCAAACAAAAAAGCCCCGGCCATTACGCCGGGGCTTTTAAGCTCAAGTGACTGCTCGGATCAGTCCAGAAACGCCTTTTCGACCACGTATTGTGCCGGTTTGGAATTGGCGCCTTCTTCAAGGCCTGCCGCTTCCAGCATGTCCTTCAGTTCAAGGTTGAACGCCAGGTTGCCGCAGATCATGGCGCGGTCGTTGTCGGGGTTGAGCGGTTCGACGCCGAGGTCGGCGTAGGCTTCGCCCGAGTTGATCAGGTCGGTGATCCGGCCCATCTTGGCGCTCTCTTCGCGCGTCGTGGTCGGGTAATATTTGATCTTCTTCCAGAAGCCTTCGCCGATCACCTCGTTCAGAAGCTCGTCCTCTTTCAGCGACTCGATGATTTCGCGGCCATAGGTCAGCTCTCCGGCCTCGCGGCAGGTGTGGGTGATGATGACCTCGTCGTAATCGGTATAGGTCTGTGGTTCCCGCAGGAGCGAGGCGAAGGGCGCGAAGCCGGTGCCGGTGGCAAAGAACCAGATGCGCTTGCCCGGAAGCAGGGCGTCATGGACCAGCGTGCCGACGGGTTTCGGGCGCAGGATGATCTCATCGCCGGGCTTGATATGCTGCAATTTCGAGGTCAGCGGGCCATCCGGCACCTTGATCGAATAGAACTCAAGCTCTTCGTCCCACGACGGCGAGGCGATGGAATAGGCGCGCAGAAGGGGCTTCTGCTTGCCGGTCTTGGGGTCGGGGTCGCCCATCAGACCGATCATCACGAACTCACCCGATCGGAACCGCAGCGACGCGGGCCGGGTGCATTTGAACGAGAACAGGCGGTCGGTATAGTGCTTGACCTCGGTGACGGTCTGGGCGTCGGGCAGGGCGGGCACTTTGGTAGCGGGGGCGGCGGATGCGTCGGTCACGGGTGTTTGCTCATTCATCTGGGTCACAAGGCGGGCTTGCCGCCCCTCATATCATCTGGTGGCAGGAATAGAAGGCGTCAGCGCGCCGCGTCCTTGACATATCTCAAAGTTGCGATGCGTTGGCGGGTTTACGTGGCGGCGCGGCGCAGGCGCGACTGATAGTCATGCGCGGTGTGATCCGCGCGGAACTGCCACTCGGCTTCGGGCTGGCGCGCGGCCAGTTCGTCCGAGATCTCGACCTCGTCGAAGCCCGACCGCCGCGCCATGGCGTATTGGTCGGAAATCACATGGCCCTTGGCGCGCAGGCGCCCGGTGAACCCGCGCTGGCGCAGGCGGCGGGCAATGGTAAAGCCACGGCCATCGGCAAAGGACGGAAAGTCCACGCGCACCATTTCAAGTGCCGGCGTCAGCGCCACGGTTTCGGCATCGGCGTCCGAGCCGAGGTCCAGTGCCACCACGTCATTGGCGGCTTCGCTTGCCTCGGTGAACCCGCCGGTCCAGTCATCGGGGCCAAAGCCCTTGTCGGTTACGATCACAGTCATGCGTTTGCTCCTTGGCGGACAAATTTTCCATCAATGATGTGAATGCCGCACTCATCCTTGTTCTGCCCGCGCCAGCGGCCCGAGCGGGGGTCTTCGCCTTCCTTCACCGGGCTGGTGCAGGGCGCACAGCCGATCGATGGATAGCCCTTGGCCACCAGCGGGTGCCGGGGCAGGCGGTTTTCTTCCATATAGGCGCGCACGTCTTCGGGCGCCCAGTGGGCCAGCGGGTTGACCTTGATCCGGCCGGTAAACTCTTCGACCTCGAAGAAATCCAGCGCGGCGCGGGTGCCGGACTGGAACCGCTTGCGCCCGGTGATCCAGCCGTCATATTCGCGCAGCGCCTTTTGCAAGGGGCGGGTCTTGCGCAATGAACAGCAGGCATCGGTGTCGCGCTGATGCAGCGTGCCATCGGGGTCTTCGGCGGCAACGGTCGCCTCGGACGCGCGGATGATCTTGAGGTTCTGCAGATGCAGCTTCTCGGCCAGTTCCGCCTGATAGACCAGGGTTTCGGCAAACAGCATCTCGGTGTCGATGAACAGCACCGGCACGTTCCTGTCCACCATCGCGGCAAGGTGCAACAGCACCACCGATTCCGCCCCGAAGGACGACACCAGCGCGACTTTCCCCGCATCCGGGTCATTCAGCGCGGCCTCGATCACCGAGGTCGCGGAATGGTGCTTGTAGCGGGCATTGAGCGCGTCCACCTTGTCCTGCAGCGGGTTCGGGGCCGCAGGCCCCGGCGCGACAAGCGAAATGGACGAGGATGCCCCGTCAATCACATCATGCGGCATTGGCCCGTGCCTCTGGGTAAAGAGCGGCCTTGAACGGCGCCGCACCAAGGCGGCGATAGGCGGCAAGGAAGGTTTCCTCGTCGCTTTCCCGCAGGTCGAGATAGGCCAGCACCAGCCGTTCGATCGCCGGAACGATCTCGTCATAGGCAAAACCCGGCCCGGCACGCTCACCGATATGGGCGTCCCAGGTGGCGTCGCCGCCCAGGGTGATCTGATAGTTTTCGACCCCGGCGCGATCCAGACCAAGGATGCCGATGTGACCGACATGGTGGTGGCCGCAGGCGTTGATGCAGCCCGAGATCTTGATCTGCAGATGGCCGATGTCATGCTCCAGCTTCAACTCGTCAAACCGGGTCGCGATCTGCTCTGCGACCGGGATCGAACGGGCCGTCGCCAAGGCGCAATAGTCCATGCCGGGGCAGGCGATGATATCCGAGATCAGCCCGATATTGGCGGTCGCCAGCCCGTGTTCCTTCAGGCGGGCATGAACCGCCGGCAACAGCGATTTATGCACATGCGGCAGGATCACGTTCTGTTCGTGGCTGATGCGCAGCTCGTCATGACCGAACTCGCGCGCCAGCGCCGCCATCACGCGCATCTGCTCGGCGGTGGCGTCGCCCGGCGTGTCCCCGTGTTTCTTGATCGAGATCGTGACGATCGCGTAGTCGGGGTTCTTGTGCGTGGCGATATTGGTATCGACCCACGAGCGGAACACTGGATCGTTGGTATAGGCCGCTTCAAACGGCGCCACCGATGCATTCAGGTAATCCGGCGCCGCGAAATGCGCCTTGATGTCTTCGAACAGCTTCACGTCATAGCCCTGATAGGCCGCCTTGTTCGCAGGGAAGCGCGCCTCGACCATCTCGCGGATGGTGTCGATGCCGTTCTCATGCACGGTGATCTTGATCCGCGCCTTGTACTTGTTGTCGCGCCGACCCAGCACGTTATAGACCTGAAGCACGCTTTCGACGTATGGCAGCAGGTCTTCGCGCGGCAGGAACTCGTTCAGCACCTTGCCGATCATCGGCGTGCGGCCCAGACCACCGCCGACAAGGATCTGGTATCCGGTCTCACCGGCGTCATTCTTCACCACGCGCACGGCAAGGTCATGCGCCTTCAGAACCGCGCGGTCATGCTCGGCGGCACCCACGGCGATCTTGAACTTGCGGCCGAGGAACTGGAATTCCGGGTGGTCGGTGGACCACTGGCGCAGCAATTCGGCGATCGGGCGGGGGTCTTCGATCTCATCCGCCGCGGCGCCTGCGAAATGGTCGGCGGTCACGTTGCGGATCGTGTTGCCGCTGGTCTGGATCGCGTGCAGGCCAACCTCGCCCAGGGCGTCCAGCATATCCGGCACATCGGTCAGCTTGGGCCAGTTGTACTGGATGTTCTGGCGGGTGGTGAAATGGCCATAGCCTTTGTCCCACTTCTCGGCCAGCAGCGCGAGCGTGTCCATCTGGGCCGAGTTCAGCGTGCCATAGGGGATCGCGACCCGCAGCATATAGGCGTGCAACTGCAGATACAGCCCGTTCATCAGGCGCAGGGGGCGGAACTCGTCCTCGGTCAGCGCGCCGGAAATGCGGCGCTCGACCTGGGCCCGGAACTGGCGGTTGCGCTCGGCAAGGAAGGCCGTGTCAAATTCGTTATACTTATACATGACGATCCTCCGCCTGTTTGCCATGGAAATAGTTGGAAGGTCCGGTGCGCCGGAACTCTTCGCGGAAATGGGTCGGCGCGGGGCGGCCATCCGGCCCGGCCACCGCATCGGCAAGATAGGCGCCGACAATGGCGCCCTGCTGCTGTTCCGCCTCAAGCAGACGCAGCTGCGCATCCGCCTCATCGGTCAGAAGCGCGGCTTCCGACAATTCTCGGGTCCATTGACCGTCCTCGGTCAGATAGATCACGTCGCCCTCGATCAGGGCATTCGCGGTCACGACTTTCGGGGTGAAGGCTCGGGCCATATCAGGCAAGCTCCTGTTCGCGAGTGGTGGTTTCACGTGTGTTGTTTTCGGGGGCGGACGCGGCGCGCGGGGCAAGGCCAAGAAGGATCAGGGCCGGGGCCTCGGGCGCCGCGTCCGCCAGAGCAGCGGGCAGGGTCGCGAGGGGAGTGGAAATAACCCGCTGCTCGGGTCTGGTGACGTTTTCGACAATGGCGACCGGGGTTTCGGGCGCCGCGCCATGCATCAGCAGGCGCGCCTGCACGAAACGCGCGGCTTTCTTGCCCATATAGATCGCGGCCACTTCTCCAGGGGCGGCCAGCGCCTTCCAGTCGTGGTCGGCAAAGCCCTTCATGTCATGCCCGGTCAGGAACCGCACAGAGCCATTGCGCCCCCGTTTCGTCAGGCTTTGCCCGATCGCGGCAACCGAGGCCGAGGCCGCAGTGATGCCCGGCACGATATGCCAGCTGATGCCCGCCGCGTCCAAGGCGTCGATCTCTTCGTCGAGACGGCCAAACACGGTGACATCGCCGCCTTTCAGACGCACGACCTGCGCGCCTTTCGCGGCATGTTCCACGATCAACGCATTGATCTTTTCCTGCGGCGTTGACGGGCCGAACCCGGTCTTGCCGACGTCGATCATCAACGCCTCTCGGCGGGCCAGTTCAAGGATCTCGCCCGTCACCAGCCGGTCATGAATGACCACGTCAGCGGCATCCAGAAGCTTGCGCGCCTTCAAGGTCAGAAGTTCGGGATCACCGGGGCCGGCACCGACAAAGGCGACATGACCCGCCGCCGCATCACGCGACAGGTGGTCGGCCAGAAGGTCATCGAGCGCCCCCTTCAGGGCGTCCTTGCCGCCATCGGCGGCACGCGGTCCGGCGTTGAAATAGTAATCCGCCCAGAAGTCGCGCCGCGCCCGGCCAAAGGGCAGCGCATCGGCGGCCTTGCGGAACCCCTGGCCGACACGGGCCAGGAGGCCCAGCTTGGGGGACAGCCGTTCCTCAAGCTCGGCCTTCAGCGCGCGCGCCAGAACCGGGGCCGCGCCCTCGGTGCCGATGGCGATGGTCACCGGGTCGCGGTCAACGATGGCCGGGGTGATGAAATCGCTGTCATCCAGATTGTCGACCACATTGAGCGCCACCCGCTCGGCGCGGGCAAAGGCCGCGGTGCGGGCGTCCAGCGCGTCATCCTCGTCGGCGGCATAGGCCAGCGCCGCGCCGAAAAAGTCGCCGCGCTCGATCAGCCGACGGTGCAGCGCGATTTGCCCGTCCAGCGCCCAGGCGGTCAGTTCAGGGGCGGGGGATTGGGCAAAAACCTCGATCCGGGCTTCGGTCTTCATCAAAAGACGCAGCTTTGCCAGCGCCGCATCACCGCCGCCGGACAGGACGATCCTTTGTCCCTTCAGATCCAGATATACCGGAAAGTGCCGCATGGCCCTTCAATTCCCTCTCACGTTCCTTGGGTGCAATATAGGAAATTGTCCCTGTTTTGCGCTAGGTCTGCGCAAAAATAGAAACGCTTGTTCTTTTCGGCGCAACAATGTAAGAGAGAATTCGTGAAATCGGGGGAAACAGGAATGTCGTTTCGCATAGACCAGATGGACCGGAAAATCCTTGGCGAGTTGCAGCGTGACGCCGCGCAGTCGCTGGATGAAATCGCCAAGCGCGTCGGGTCGTCGAAGACGCCCGTGTGGAACCGGATCCGCAAGCTGCGCGAGGCCGGGGTGATCCGCCAGCAGACGGTTCTGCTTGATGCCGAGGCGCTTGGATTCGAAGCCTGTTTCTTCGTCCTGATCCGCACCAGCGAACACGAGGCCGACTGGCAGGCCAAGTTCCTGAAAGCCCTTCAGGATCGTCCCGAGGTGCAGGAAGCGCACCGGCTGGCGGGGGATATCGACTATATTCTGAAAGTCCGCGTCGCCAATGCCCGCGCCTATGACGCCTTTTACCAGGCGCTGATCTCTGAGGTCCGCGTGCATAACGTGACCGCGCTATTGTCGATGGAAGAGATCAAGTCGACGGTCAGCCTGCCGCTCTGACCCTTTTTGCTGGTCGGAAATACACCGGGGGTCCGGGGGCTGGCCCCCGGTTCTTGCCTGGGTCCGGGGGCTGGCCCCCGGTCTTGCGCCTCAGCGCGCCACCATCAACCGTTCCAGCCCGTGGAAGTGATAGACATTGGCATAGCGCGGCGTTTCGACCAGCGTCAGCCCCGGACAGCGATCAAACAGGATCGGCAGCGCGATCTGCATCTCCAGCCGTGCCAGCGGAGCGCCGACGCAGAAATGAAGGCCGCCGCCAAAGGCCATGTTGGTCCTGATCGGGCGGGTGGGGTCGAACCTCTCTGGCGCGTCCCACGCCTTGGGGTCGCGGTTCGCCGCGCCCAGCAACAGCGCCACCTGATCGCCGCGTTTGAAAGCATGCCCGCCAATCTCGATATCCTCATAGGCCCAGCGGGTGAACATATGCAGCGGCGGGTCGAAACGCAGGGTTTCCTCAACCGCGAGGTCGATCCCGTCACCACTTGAGAAAGCCGCCACAACATCCTGTTCCAAAATGGTTTTCACCGCGTTGCCCAGCCCGTGAACCGTGGCCTCGTGACCGGCATTCAAGAGCAGGATACAGGTGGTGATCAACTCGTCCGTGGTCAGCTTCTCGCCCGCTTCCTCGGCGGCGATCAGGTGGGTCAGAAGGTCATCGCCGGGCACCCTGCGGCGGCTGTTGATATAGTCGCGGATGAAATCTGCAAACTCGGACGACGCCCGCGCCGCAGCCAGTTCCGTCTCAGATGTACGGCTGGCCTGATACATCGCCACCATGTCGTGACTCCAGCGCAGCAATTGCGGCCCCATCTCTTCCGGCACACCCAGAAGCCGGGCGATGATCGTCACCGGCAATGGATCGGCAAAGGCGGCAAGCAGGTCAAACTCACCGTCCGGGAACCCGTCGATCAGCGCATGGCTCAGGCTCTCGATATCCGGCCCCAGTTCCTTGATCCGACGCGAGGTAAACGCCCGCAGCACCAGCGACCGCAGCCGCGTGTGGCGGGGCGGTTCCAGTTCCAGCATCGAATGCGCCTCGATGTCATAAAACGGCGTCAGGTGATCCGGCACTGGTGTCCGTTTCTCCTCGGGCACCTCGCGACCGAAGCGGCGGTCCCGGAAGATCGCGTTCACAAGGTCCAGCCCGACGGCGGCGGGCATGCCGTATTCTTCCCAGAAGAACAGATCGCCGCCCGTGCGGGCGCGCTCATAGAACGGATAGGGGTTCTGGACAAAATCCGGGTCGGTCGGGGATTGCGAGAGATGTTTCATCGGCCACATTTGCCGTTCTTCCGGGGGGCATTGCAAGGGGCAAGTCGGGCGGTGTTTGCGCCTTTCGCGGGGGGCAGGTCAAACTGGTGATTCACGTTTGCCTCGAAACGCTTTAGTGTTTGCAGCATGACAGCCCTGGTGCGCCACAGATTTGCGATTCTCGCGCTTTTCACCTTTCTGGCGGTGGTCGCTGCCGCCGGGGTCTGGCGCTTTGGGCTGAGTCAGGCGATCGCGCAGGTGGCGCAACGGGGCGAGGCCGACCTTGCGCTGGCCTCGGACCGGCTGACGGCGCAGTTGCAGCGCTATCGCGAACTGGCGGTTCTAATGGCGGACCGGCCGGAACTGGTGGCGCTGACCAGGGGGGCGGGCGACCGCGACACCGCCGAGCAGCTGCTGCGCGCCGCAGCCGACAAGACTTCGGCGCTCGATCTGATCTATGCCGACCGCGACGGGGCGGTTCTGGCCTCGGCGCAGCCCGACGACCCGGTCTATGCCCTGTTGCAGGAACAGCCGTTTTTTCGCCGCGCCCTGCACGGGGCGCTTGGTGCGGCCCATGCCCGCAGCCCGCGCTTCGACCGCCGTGCCTTTTACTTCGCCGCGCCGACCTTCGGGGTCGATGGCCGGGTGATCGGGGTTCTGACCGTCATTGTCGATGTCGAATATGTCGAATGGGAATGGCGCGGCGATCGTCCGGCGGTCCTGTTCGTCGATGATCGCGGCGAGGTCTTTATCTCCAACCGCTCGGAAATGCTGTTCTGGAAGCGCGCCGAAGGGCAGGCCGGGTTGACGCCGCCGCAAGGGGAAACCCCGCCGTTCGAAAGCCGCCTGATGGACGGGCGCGAAATCTGGCAACTGGACTGGGGGCCGTATCTGCCGACGCAGGCGCTGCATATCGTCAAACCCCTGCCGGTGATCGGCATGCAGGGTGAGGCGATTGTCGACATCGCCCCCGCCCGACGGCTGGCCGGGTTGCAGGCGGCGGTTGCGGCCGCGGTGTTCCTGATCTTCGGTCTGGTTCTGTATCAGGCGATGCAGCGCCGCCGGGTTCTGTTCGAGGCGAACCTTGTTCTTGAGGAACGCGTGGCCGAACGCACCCGCGAACTCTCGGAAACCAACACCGTCCTGCGCCACGAGATCAGCGAACGCCAAGAGGCCGAGGCCGCGCTGAAAAGGGCGCAGGCGGAACTGGTGCAGGCGGGCAAGCTGTCGGCGCTGGGGCAGATGTCGGCGGGGATCAGCCACGAATTGAACCAGCCCCTGATGGCGATCCAGCAATTTGCCGAAAACGGCGCCCTGTTCATGGAGCGCGGCAAGCCCGAGAAGGCGGCCGAGAACCTTGGCCGCATCTCGAAGATGGCGGCGCGCATGGCGCGGATCATCCGCAACCTGCGGTCCTTTGCCCGCAACGAAAATGAACCGATGGGGCGGGTCGATATCGTCGCCGTGATCGACACCGCGTTGGAACTGACCGAGACCCGGCTGACCAAGGACCGCATCAAGGTGCATTGGAAACGCCCCCACCACCCGGTCTGGGTGCGCGGCGGCGAGGTGCGGCTGGGGCAGGTGCTGGTCAACCTCATCACCAATGCCGCCGACGCGATGGAAAACAGCGCCCGCCGCACCCTGCACCTGACGGTCGAGGAAGGCGCGCGCGTCACCGTCCATGTCAGCGACACCGGCCCCGGCATCAAGGAGCCGGAAAAGATCTTTGACCCGTTCTTTTCCACCAAGGCCGTGGGCGCGGCCGAGGGGGTTGGCCTTGGGCTGTCGATCTCTTATGGGCTGGTCCAAAGCTTCGGCGGCAATATCCGGGGCATGAACACCGAAGAGGGCGCGCGCTTTTCGGTGGAACTGGAACGCTGGCAAGAGGAACAGGCGGCATGACCCGGAAAGTGTTGCTGGTCGATGATGACGCCGCCGTCCGCGAGGCGCTGAGCCAGACGCTTGACCTTGCCGATTTCGACGCGACCACAGCCGGGTCCTTCATCGAGGCCAAGGACCATATCTCGGCCGAGTTCGACGGGGTCATCGTCTCGGATATCCGTATGCCGGGGCGCGACGGGTTTCACCTGCTGGATTTCACCCACAAGACCGACCCGGAATTGCCGGTGATCCTTCTGACCGGTGAGGGCGACATTCCGATGGCGGTGCGGGCCATGGGGCAGGGGGCGTTTGACTTCCTTGAAAAACCCTGCGCGCCAAAAGACCTGATCGCGGTCATTGAACGGGCGCTGACCACCCGGCGGCTGGTTCTGGAAAACCGCCGCCTGAAGGCGCAGCTGGAAACCGGCGACGCGGCGGCGCGGATGATCTTCGGCTCGTCCCATCTGGCCGAGGAGTTGCGCCAACGGGTGCGGTCGGTGGCTCGTGTCAACGCCTCGGTGCTTGTCACCGGCGCGCCGGGGGTGGGGATTTCCAAGGTGGCCGAGGTGATCCACCTCTGTTCACCGCAATCGAAATGGCCTTTCGCCAAGAAAGCCTCGTCGGGGCTGGGGCGGGTCGAACTGTTGCAAACCATCGACGACTGCGAGGGCGGCAGCCTGTTTCTCGATGAAATCGCCGCCTTGCCGATGGAGACGCAATTCGCGCTGATGGAGCGGCTGGAACAGGGCAACCCGCCGCGCGTGATCGCCGGCAGCACCGCCGATCTGGGCCGCGCGGTCGAGGATGGCCGTCTGCACGGCGATCTCTATTACCGGCTGGACGCGATGGAGGTGCGTATTCCGGCGCTGTCCGAACGGCCCGAGGATATCCCGGTGCTGTTCCGCCAATATGTCGCGCAGGCGGCGGAACAGGCCGGCGTCAAGCCGCCCGAGATCACGCCGGATGTCATCTCGGGGCTGATGGCGCGGGACTGGCCCGGCAATGCCCGCGCCCTGATGAGCCACGCCATGCGCTTTGCCCTTGGGTTGCAGGGGGACGAGGTACCCGCCACCGATCTTGGGCTGGCCGAGCAGATGGCGCAGGTCGAACGCTCGCTTCTGGCGCTGGCCCTGCGCAATCACAAGGGGCGGGCGGCGGCGGCGGCCGAGGCGCTGAAACTGCCGCGCAAGACCTTCTATGACAAGCTGGCGAAACACGGGCTGAAGCCCGAGGATTTCCGCTGATACATCCCGCGACATTTGGCTTTCCGTTGCTCGTCAATACGTTAGCGCAAACAGTGGGTGTCGTGAGTCGATTCGTCCGATGTCCCGAGGGCCGATTCGGGAATTCCTGACCTTTCCCTGCTTGTGCGGATTTCCGCACAACGCCCTGCATCGCGCGTGCGGGTTTCCGCACGAATGCTGCGGCGCGGAGATTTCGGCACTTCAAGAGATCGCTCTAAGACCATGAAAAACCGGCCTAAACAGGGGGCGCGTTTTGTCCGGTAACAAAAGATTGAGTGAATTCTGCCGTGGCGTCACATTTCCCGACGTAGCGCCCAAACCGGGGGCGACATGACTGATTTTTGACCATTGGGAGGAGACCCACATGAAATTCCTGACCACCGCCGCCACCGCGCTGGCCCTTGCCGTCACCGGCGCCACCGCCGCCTCGGCCGCCTGTGACGAAGGCGAAGTCGTCATCAAGTTCAGCCACGTGACCAACAGCGACAAGCACCCCAAGGGCATCGCCGCGTCGCTGCTGATGGAGCGTGTCAACGAAGAGATGAACGGCAAGGCCTGCATGGAGGTCTACCCGAACTCGACCCTCTACAACGATGACCAGGTTCTGGAAGCCATCCTGCAGGGCAACGTCCAGCTGGCCGCGCCGTCGCTGTCGAAGTTTGAGCAGTTCACCAAGGTGTTCCGCATCTTCGACCTGCCCTTCATGTTCAAGAACATCGAAGCCGTGGACGCGTTCCAGAACTCGGAAACCGGCCAGGCGATGAAGGAATCGATGGCCCGCCGTGGTCTTCTGGGCCTGCAGTTCTGGCACAACGGCATGAAGCAGATGTCGGCCAACAAGCCGCTGAATTCGCCCTCTGACGCCGCGGGCCTGAAATTCCGAGTCCAGCCGTCGGAAGTAATCAAGGCACAGATGGAAGCGATCGGCGTTTCGCCCCAGCCCATGGCCTTCTCGGAAGTCTATGGCGCGCTGCAAACCGGCGTCGTGGACGGTCAGGAAAACACCTGGTCGAACATCTATGGCCAGAAGTTCTTTGAGGTTCAGGACGGCATCACCGAAACCAACCACGGCATCATCGACTACATGGTCGTGACCTCGACCGACTGGTGGGATTCGCTGGACGCCGATGTGCGTGACCAGCTGGCGACCATCCTTTCGGAAGTCACCACCGAGCGGAACGCAGCCGTTGGCAAGGTCGACTCGGACGCGCGTCAGGCGGTTCTGGATGCCGGATCGGTGATCCGCGAACTGACCCCTGAGCAGCGTCAGGAATGGGTCGATGCGATGAAACCGGTGTGGGAGCAGTTCCGCGACGACGTCGGTCAGGAAAACATCGACGCGGCGCAGGCGATCAACGCCGCGATGTAACCCTTAGGGGACCGGATACCCGGCCGTGCCAGTCGCGCGGCCGGGTATTCTTCAAGCCGGGTCAGGCACATTCCGACCGGATCGCAGGCTTTACGGGACACACTCGGGACAAGGGGACAGCCATGTCTGCCCATTATCACGCGAAGACGCCGCTTGGCCGTTTCGTGAACGAATTCGAGGAGACGGCCATCGCCGTCATCCTGGGTCTGATGACCATCATTACTTTCATCAACGTGGTGCTGCGCTATGGCTTCCAGACGGGTCTGACCTGGGGTCTGGAAGCGGTGTCGTTCCTGTTTGCGTGGCTGGTGCTGTTCGGCATCTCCTACGCGGTCAAGGTCACGGCCCACCTGGGTGTCGACGCGGTGGTGAACCTGTTCTCAGCGCCCGTGCGCCGCCTTCTGGCGCTGTTTGCCGCGGCGCTCTGCATTTTCTATGCCGCGCTTCTGATGAAGGGCGCCTGGGACTACTGGGCCAACTTCGCCAACCTTCCCCAGACAACGGGCCACTGGTTCCCGACCGGGTTCGAGGAAATGAAGCGCACGTCCTATCGCGGCTGGTACGAGGTTCTTGAACTTCCCATGCCCGAGATCCTGCGCTGGATCGAACCCCTGATGAACGAGGGCGAGCATTACGAGAAAATGCCGCGTTTCATCCCCTATGCCATCCTGCCCATCGGCTGTGCGCTTCTGCTGTTTCGTTTCATCCAGGCCGGTGTGCGGATCTGGACCGGTGAGAATGACAGCCTGATCGTCAGCCACGAAGCCGAAGACGCCGTCGACGAGGTGGCGCATATGAACCGCGAGGACTGATCCATGGACGTCGTCATTCTCTTTGCCATGGTCATTGGCCTGATGCTGGTCGGTGTGCCGATCGCGATCTCGCTGGGCCTGTCGTCGATCCTGTTCCTGCTGGTTCTGTCGGATACCTCTCTGGCAGCCGTGGCACAGTCGCTATTCCAGGCGATGGCGGGGCATTATACCCTGCTGGCCATTCCGTTCTTCATCCTGGCGTCGTCCTTTATGTCGACCGGCGGGGTGGCGCGGCGGATCATCCGTTTCTCGATCGCCATCGTGGGGCATTTCCCCGGCGGTCTGGCCATCGCGGGTGTGTTTGCCTGCATGCTGTTTGCCGCACTCTCGGGCTCGTCCCCGGCAACCGTGGTCGCCATCGGCTCGATCGTGATCGCAGGGATGCGTGAGGTCGGCTATACCAAGGACTTTGCCGCCGGTGTCATCGCCAACGCAGGGACATTGGGCATCCTGATCCCGCCGTCCATCGTGATGGTGGTCTATGCCTCCGCCACCGACGTGTCGGTGGGCCGGATGTTCCTGGCGGGTGTCATTCCCGGCATCCTGGCCGGCACCATGCTGATGGCCACGATCTATATCATCGCCGTCATGCGCGACCTGCCCAAGGGCGAGTGGAAAGGCTGGGGCGAGGTGTTCCAGTCGGGCCGCGAGGCGGGCTGGGGCCTGTTCCTGATCGTCATCATCCTGGGCGGCATCTATGGCGGGATCTTCACCCCGACCGAAGCCGCAGCCGTGGCCGCGATCTATGCCTTCCTGATCGCCAGCTTTGTCTATCGTGACATGGGGCCGCTGTCGGGCAAGGACGGGCAGCCGCACAAGACCCTGTTGCAGAAACCCATCGCGCTGGTGACGGCCTTTTTCCACCGCGACACGCGCGACACGCTGTTCGAGGCGGGCAAACTGACCATCACCTTGATGTTCATCATCGCCAACGCGCTGATCCTAAAACACGTGCTGACCGACGAGCAGATCCCCCAAAGCATCGCCGGGGCCATGCTGGACGCCGGGTTTGGCCCGATCGTGTTCCTGATCATCGTGAACGTGATCCTTCTGATCGGCGGTCAGTTCATGGAGCCCTCGGGCCTGATCGTGATCGTCGCGCCGCTGGTCTTTCCGATTGCGATCGAACTGGGCATCGACCCGATCCATCTGGGCATCATCATGGTGGTGAACATGGAGATCGGGATGATCACGCCGCCGGTGGGTTTGAACCTGTTCGTGACCTCGGGCGTTGCGGGTATGCCGATGATGAACGTGGTCCGCGCGGCCCTGCCGTTCCTGGCGGTTCTCTTCGTCTTCCTGATCATGGTGACCTATATCCCGTTCCTGTCGACATGGTTGCCGACAACCTTCATGGGACCGGAAATCATAACGAAATAACACTTTCGGACAGTGAAAACAGAGAAGGGCGGCCCGGTTTCCCGGCGCCGCCTCTCACCAAAGTTGCTGTAGTATTTCTTTGGTTGGTCACAAAGTGGCCAACCTATCGCCTGAGAACCTAGCTTGAACGAACCTCAAACTAGAGATGACAGGTGAGGTATGTCTCGCAACAATCCGCGGCAGGCCTCAATAAGTGCTTTCCACTGCCTCTTTTGTGGTTGAAATGATTCTGTTTTTTCCCTTAGTTCTGCATGTTTACATTGTGCACTCAGGACAAGATGGCTTCAGGATCAAATAACCAGGCGGGACAACCGGGCACCACCAAGAAGTATTGGGATCCGTTCTACTACGCCGGAAAGGAAGTCGCCCTTTCCCATCTTGAGCCTCATGAATTCCTTTGCATCACACCTGACGGAAATGCCCGGAAGATCAGAGCAGTCTACTCTCCGCATGTGTTCACGCGCAGCGCAACTGATACTGACCCGGCAACTCACGTTTGTTTCGATAACAGGGTGTTTTGCCCGAATCGCTATCAGGATGCTCTCTACCTTCCGGGGATCATTCAAAATCTCCCGAACACCAAGGTTTTTCAAACCTGGGAAGAAAGGAACTATGTTTACCTGACCGTCGACACTCCTTTTCGGAATGATCGCTACCATGTGTTTTTTGAATTGAAAAAGAGTGGCGGCAAGCGAAACAAGCATGTTTTGCTTCGAATTGAGAGCGCATACCGTGCTTCGGCCTCAGGATATCTCCCACCGGAGAACCCAAATTCTATTCGTTTTTCTGTTTTGATTCAAAACACTTATATGGGACGAGCTATTCGATTTGCCCGGAGGTAAGCCCCAAAACGATAGAGGGCTGCCCGAAGGCAGCCCTAGGATCCAGCTTCCACTTTGATATCTCGCTCGCGCGTGGACCTTCTTGCAAAGGCGGGGAGACGCTGTTGCAGCCGGTCTGTCGTCTCGTTGAACTGTATATAGTGTCATTATGAAGGAAGCAATAAAAATGCGCACCGTTTCGGCGGCACCCACATTACAAAATACTGGCGAGAGGCTTGGTTCCCGTGGCCGTCCTTTTCATTTGAGTATTTGTGCAAGAATGAAGGTCACGCCGCGTCCAGCGCGGCGATGATGGCGCTGAAATCTGCCGCCTTCAGGCTGGCACCGCCGACCAGCGCGCCGTCGACATTGGGAACCGAGAAAATCTCGGCGGCGTTGTCGGGTTTGACCGAGCCACCGTAAAGAATGCGGGTCGAGCGGCCGACGCCTTCCCCAAAGCGGCGCTCCAGCCGGGCGCGGATGAAATCATGCACCTCGCCGATTTGCGCGATGGTCGGCACCTTGCCGGTACCGATGGCCCAGATCGGTTCATAGGCAATGACAAGGTTTTCGCCGGTAGCCGTATCGGGGATCGATCCGGCCAACTGGCCGCCGATGATGTCGAGCGTATTGGCGGCTTCGCGCTCGGCCAGGCTTTCGCCCACACAGATCACGGCGGTCAGTCCGCCGTCGATCGCGGCACGGGCCTTGGCGCGCACATCCTCGTCGCGTTCGCCGTGATCCTCGCGCCGTTCGCTGTGGCCAAGGATCACCATCGACGCCCCGGCATCGGCCAGCATCTGCGCGGATATGTCGCCGGTGTGCGCGCCGGATTCCAGCGCGTGGCAGTCCTGCCCGCCAAGGGCAATGGCGGTTCCGGCAAGCGTGTCGGCGGCGCGGCTGATAAGGGTCGCGGGCGGGCAGATCAGGATATCGGTCTGAGAAGTAGCAGGCGTTTGGGCCAATTTTTCAAGCTCGGACAGGGCCGCGCCCGTGCCATTCATCTTCCAATTGCCCGCTGCCAGTTTCCGCCGCATCCGCCCATTTCCTCAATCAATGAATTGTCGAGGCTTTTGTCGGCGCAAGTTGCCCAAAGGTCAAGAAAGTTTGGGCGGTCCGCCCGCGTCGGCCGGGGCCGGGGGCTCCATGTCCTCGAACTTGATCGACTCGCCGCAGCCGCAGGCCTCGGTCACGTTCGGGTTGTTGAACTTGAAGCCCGATTCCAGAAGCGAGACCTCATAGTCGATCTCGGTGCCGAACAGGAACATCTGGGCCATCGGTGCAATCAGCACGCGCGCGCCGTCCTGTTCCACGACCTCGTCATGGGGGTCTTTCTCGGTGACGTAGTCCATGGTGTATTCCATGCCCGCGCAGCCGCCTTTCTTGACGCCGATGCGCAAGCCCTCATGCCCGTTCTTCGCCATCAGCCGGGCGATCTGCGCCGCGGCGCGGGGGGTCATGGTCACAGCCTGTTTGCCGGGAATACCAAACATGGATTTCAGATGCTCCTTTGTGCCCTCCCAAAATAGGTCAGACCACGCGCCACATCAAGACGGCCCCGCGGGGTTTTCCACCCGCGGGGCCGCAGTTGGCGTCACGTTTCCGACAGGGGAGATCAGAACGCTTCGGCCATCATGCAATTGGCGTAATAGGTGACGGTGGCGGGCCAGTCCGAGAAAATGCCCTCGACCCCGACATCCTGTGCCAGCACATGCATCAGTTCGAAATACATCGCGTCGTTGCTGGTGACGTCCTTGACGGTCTGGAAATACCAGCCGCCGCCGTTTTCCAGCGGCCCCGAGCGTTCCAGCGTCCAGGTGATCAGTTTCAGACCGGCAGCCTTGGCTTCCTCGGCATAGGCCGAGGGCACGATCTGGCCGTTTTCGACGGTGACCAGCATCCACATCGGCGGGGCGATATACTGCACGCCTGCCTCGGCCAGTTCCGCCATCGGGCGACGGAAGGTGGACGGATCGTTGGGGTCGAAGCCCGCGTCATTATAGCTGTCATCCAGGAACACGGCCTGTTTGCCGAACTCGGGCTCGGCCTTAATCCAGTAAAGCACATCGTCAAGGTTGAACGACTGCGGCCACACATCCGATGCGGGGATGCCGGCGGCCTTGTATTCGTCGATCATCTTCTGGGCGTAATCTTCCTGGGTGAAACCGTCAAAGGGCATCTCGACCGAGGGCGATTTCAGTTCGGGAGTGAACTTGGCGCCAAGCTCTTTGAACAGGGCGATCGACTCGGCATGGGTCATCAGCGTGCCCTTGGTGGCATAAAGATCGGTGCGCCAGCCTGCGGTGCCGTCCAGATAGGCCTCGACCGTGGTGGCGGTGCCGTTAGCCGCGTCCATCTTGCCGTTCAGCGTCTTGAACTCGGCCAGGGTGATGTCCGAGGTGCGGCACTCGGCCGATGCCTTGGCGTCGCCAGCGGCCGGGGTGAAGCCGGCGGTGCAGTTGTCGGCAAGGTTGGTGGCCAGGATGTTGGTGGTGGTGTGCAGGTCGTTCTGGGCGTGGCGGCAGACCAGTTCCTTGTCCTTGGTAAAGGTCACGTCGCATTCCAGGATGCCGGCCCCCATGCGCGCGGCGGCGCGGTTCGATTCAACGGTGTGTTCCGGGAACATCAGCGGCGCGCCGCGGTGCCCGATCGAGAACGGGTGCGGGCGGAAGTCCATGTCGCGGCAGGCGTCCAGCTGTTGTTTCAGCGGGCCATCGGCCATCTGGTCGATCAGGTAATAGGGGCGCGGGCCCAGCTCGACCTCGGATGCGAAGGCCATGACAGGAAGGCTGGCGGCAGCGGCCAGCAGGGTGGTGCGAAGCATCATCACTCTCCATTAGGTGTTGGATGCGCGCACTTCTGGCGGCGGAATGTGACACCGCCGCGATGGTTCTGTCAGATTTCGGTGACGGCTGGGTAACGCTTACATGAAGCCCAGTTCGAGGCGCGCCTCGTCGGACATCATCTCCATCCCCCACGGCGGGTTCCAGGTCAGTTCGACGGTGACCGATTTCACGCCCGGCACCGAACCGACGGCCTCTTCGACCCATCCCGGCATCTCGCCCGCGACGGGGCAGCCGGGCGCGGTCAGGGACATCACGACGCTGACGTCGTTCTCGTCCGAGATGGCAATCGTGTAGATCAGGCCGAGGTCATAGATATTGACCGGAATCTCAGGGTCATAGACCGAGCGGCAGGCCTCGACCGTGGCCTCGTGCAGCGGGTGATCGACGCTTGAGGGGGCAATCAGCGGGGTGCCTTCAACGGGATCGGTGGCGTGGTCCATGGGGCTTCCTAGGGTCAGTGGTTCATATTCCTGAGCGAAGATATAGGGAATTGACCCGGCAAGGTCCAGAGCGGCCCGGTGCAGAAAATGCCGCAGCCGGGCTATTCCCGTGGCTATCCCGCCTGTCCCGCCTTGGCGATGCGGCGGCGCGACGGGGCAGGGCGGGCGCGGGCCTCGATCTGGTCATAGAGCAATGCGGCGATGTTCTTGCCGGACGTGGCCTCGATCCCTTCCAATCCGGGGGACGAGTTCACCTCAAGCACCTTCGGCCCGCTGTCCGATCGCAGCATGTCGACCCCGGCCAGCCCAAGGCCAAAGGCGCGGGTGGCGCGGACGGCGGCGTCGCGTTCTTCTTTCGTGATGCGGACTTTCTGGGCCTTGCCGCCCAGATGCAGGTTCGACCGGAAATCGCCCTCGGCCCCGGTGCGCTTCATCGCCGCCACCACTTTCGAGCCGATCACGAGACACCGGATATCCTCGCCCGCGGCTTCCTTGACGAAATCCTGCACGAGGAAATTGGCGCGCAAGCCCCGGAAGGCGGTGATCACGGATTCGGCGGCCTTCTTGGTTTCGGCTAGAACGACGCCCTTGCCCTGGGTGCTTTCCAGCAGTTTCACGATCATCGGCGCGCCGCCGACAATGTCGATCAGGTTGCGCGTGTCCTTGGGGGACGAGGCAAAGGCGGTGGCGGGCATGCCGATCTTGTGGCGTGCCAGCACCTGATGCGCGTGCAGCTTGTCGCGGCTGGCGGTGATCGCATCGGAACCGTTGACGCAATAGGTGCCCAGCGTCTCGAACTGGCGCAGGACGGCGGTGCCGTATTGCGTGATCGACGCGCCGATCCGCGGGATGACCGCGTCATAGCGGGGCAGGCGCTTGCCGTCGTAATGCACTTCCGGTGCCAGCGCATTGATCGCCATGTAGCAGCGGGTGGTGTCGATCACCTCGACCGTATGGCCACGCTTTTCACCTTCTTCGACAAGGCGCTGGGTGGAATAGTTGTTCTCGCGGCTGAGAACGGCGATGCGCAGGGCGCGGGCCGGGGCGGTCTTGCGGATCGCGGGGCTGGCATAGACCGAGTACTCCAGTTCCGGCTGGCAGAACCGCTCGGATGGCACCACGGCGACATGCTCGCCCAGTGCCTGCCGCCCCAGAAGCATATGCAGCGCCATACCGCGCCGGTCGGTCAGTGTCAGCTCAACCGGCCAGTCGCGCCCGCCCACCGACAGGGTCGAGCGGATCACGAAGCGCATCTCGCTGTCGCCATTGGACGAGGTGACCTCGCGCCGGTCGATGATCTCGGCCGAGCAGGGGATCAACAGGGTTTCGTCGCCCGGAACCGGATGCACGGCAAAGCGCACCTTGGGGCGATTGGCGGGGCCGAAGGGTTCGATATGGGTGGCCTGCAAGGCGGATGTGCGCGCACCGGTGTCGACCTTGGCGCGGATCGCGGGCAGGCCGAGATCGGGCAGGCTGACCCATTCTTCCCAGCCAAGGCGCAGCAATTGGGGGGCGGACTCGGTCATCGCGGGTCTCCGGTTGGCAATGTCATGTCAGGTGAGTCGGTGCCAAACGGCACGGTTGCCCGCCTGTGGCATGGGCAGAGGAACGGGGCAAGCGGGGAAATCGCGGGTGAAAGCGGCAAAGGCCGTGCCCGTGTCGCCGGGGACACGGGCGGGCTAGGGAGTGTTGGTCAGTCGTTGATATCTTCGTCGAAGGTTTTGACCGACCCGGTGGATTTCGGGAACAGCTGTTTCAGGGCGAACCACGCCACCAGCGACAGGGCCGCAAAGATCAGCAACAGAAGCGGCAGACCCGCCGAAAGACCGGTATTGGCCAGCAACAGCCCGACCGCGCCCGCGCCGATCGCAAAGCCAAGAAAGACATAGCCCGGCGCCAGCACCTCGAGAATGGCAAGGATCAGCGCAGCGGCCGCCCAGACCCACCAGATTGTCCAGATCGGATCGCTCATTTTGTACCGCCTTTCAGCAGTTTGAACGCGTCGCCAAAGGCATCCAGCGCATTTGCCGGCACAAGGATCGTCTGGCTGCCCTGTCCCTTGCCAAGCGCATTCAGCGCATCGACCTGTTTCAGCGCGACCTGATATTGCGCCGCCTCAAGCCCATTGTCGGCAATCGCCTTGGCGACGACCTCGGTGGCATAGGCCTCGGCGTCCGCCTGAATGCGGCGCGCCTTGGCGGTCTGCTCGGCGGCGTAAAGCTCGGCGTCGGCGTTCAGTTCGATGGCGCGCTTCTGGCCCTCGGCCTCGGTCACCTGCGCGCGGCGGGCGCGTTCGGCGTTCAGTTGTTGCAGCATGGCGTCGCGGGTCGCCTGATCCAGGTTCACGTCGAGGATTTCCGCCCGCGTGACCTCGATCCCCCAGTCATCCACGGCGGTTTCGACGCTGGCCTTGATCTGGTCGATCAGCTGGCTGCGGTTGGATTGCACGTCATCAAGGTCCATCTTGCCGATCTCGGCCCGCACGATGCCGGCCACCGTGGTCGCAATCGCGGCATCGACGTCGCGGATGCGATACACCGTCTTTTCCGGCTCAAGGATGCGGTAAAACACCGAGGTATCGATCTGCACCAGCACGTTGTCGCGCGTGATCGCGTCCTGCGTGGCGTTGGGCAGTTGCCGTTCGAGAATCGAGATCTTGTGACGCGGCACATCCAGAAACGGCACGATGAAATTGATGCCGGGCCCAAGGACGGAATGCAGGCGGCCAAAGCGTTCGACCACGAATTTTTCCGACTGCGGCACGATCCGAATGCCTTTCAGCACGATCAGGATCAGGAAAATTGCGCCCAGTATCAGGACGATATTGCTCAAAAGGACATCAACGATCAGGTCTTCGGACATTGTCACCTCACTATTGTATGCTATTGTATACACATGGGAATTCGGCACCGGTTTTACAAGCCGGGCAAAATGCGGTTAAGGGAACCAAACTCCAGACAGGTGCCTCATGACAAGCCGTTTCTCGTTCCAGCTTCACGCCACCGATGGCAAGGCCCGCACCGGCGTCATCCAGACGCCGCGTGGCGAGGTGCGCACGCCGGCCTTCATGCCGGTGGGTACGGCGGCGACGGTAAAGGCCATGATGCCGGAATCGGTGCGCGCGACCGGGGCGGATATCCTTTTGGGCAATACCTATCATTTGATGCTGCGCCCGACGGCGGAGCGGATCGACCGGCTGGGGGGCTTGCACAGGTTCATGAACTGGGAGCGGCCGATCCTGACGGATTCAGGCGGGTTTCAGGTCATGTCGCTGGCGGGGCTGAGGAAGCTGACCGAAAAGGGCGTTACGTTCAAATCCCATATCGACGGATCGAAACACGAACTGACCCCGGAACGGTCGATGGAGATTCAGCGGCTTCTGGGCTCGGACATTGTCATGTGTTTCGACGAATGCCCGGCGCTGCCCGCCGACCGTGACCGGATCGCCGAGTCCATGCGCCTGTCGATGCGGTGGGCCGATCGGTCGCGCGAGGCGTTTGGCGACCGTCCCGGCCATGCCCTGTTCGGCATCATGCAGGGCGGGCTTGAACGCGACCTGCGCGAGGAAAGCGCCGAGGCGCTGAAACAGATCGGGTTCGAAGGTTACGCCGTGGGTGGTCTGGCTGTGGGCGAGGGGCAGGAGGCGATGTTTGGCTGCCTCGACTATGCGCCCGATTTCCTGCCGGTGGACAAGCCGCGATACCTGATGGGGGTGGGCAAGCCCGACGACATCGTCGGCGCGGTCAAACGCGGCATCGACATGATGGATTGCGTATTGCCATCGCGCTCTGGCCGCACGGGCCAGGTCTTTACCCGCCGTGGCGTCGTCAACATCAAGAACGCCCGCCACGCCGACGACCCGCGCCCGCTGGACGAAGATTGCACCTGTCCCGCCTGCGCGAACTATTCCCGCGCTTACCTGCACCACGTGTTCCGCGCCAACGAGATGATCTCGGGCATGCTGCTGACATGGCACAACCTGCACTATTTCCAGGAGATCATGGCAGGCATGCGGGCGGCGATTGCCGAAAGGACATTTGACGCGTGGGAGGCCGAGTTCCACCGCCAGCGGGCGGAAGGGGACATTGAACCCCTTTGACTTGCGGCGAAACCGCGGCGGGATTTGCGCGTTGTGGCGCGGGCGGGGCTGGGCTAGCTTCTGGGCGACCATGATTTGCGAGGACGCCATGAAACGACCCTTTGCCGCCACCCTTATTGCCGCGACGCTTGCGACACCTGTGCTTGCTGCCGATCTGGATGGCTGCCAACTGACCAACAAGGATTTCAACGCGGTGGTTGCGCCTGCGCTTCAGGGCGAATTCACGGCAAAGAACGGCAAGGGCGTCATGGTGCTGTCGACCGGGGCCAAGTCGCTGACCGAACCGGTTCCGGCCAAGGGCAGTCAGGCGATCACCATGGTCATGCAGGACGGCAAGCTTTATGCCAAGGTTGGCAATGCGCAGGCTGTCGAGGTGCGCATTGTGCGCGGCAATCCCACCGATTACGGCGTCAAGTTTGAATTCCACCCAGGGCAGGACGAAAACGCCCCCTCGGTGGTGATGGACGCCGACGCGATGGGCACCGCCCCGGCCTGCGGCCCGTCCGAGATCATGCGCATCCAGTTTGGCGGCAAGCTGACCGATTCCGACGGCGGCGCACGTGATTACAGCTTCATCCTGCATATGGTGAACGAAGACCTGCTGTCGGGCGTGATGAACATGGACGGCACCCAGGGCGAGAATTCCGCGCAGGTGCGCCGCCTTATCACGCTTAAGCGCAATTAAGGGGCATTTGCGCCATATGCCGCCTTGTGGTCGGGCGCAGCCACACTATGCTGTGGTTACCCCGTGATCGAAGGTTGAAATGGTGCAGGGTGCTGCCCACCTTTGACAGACAGGAAACGGAACCGGCCGAAGGGTTGCCGCCAAGCGGGACCCGCGCTGGTTTGCAAAGAACAAGGACCGAGTATGCAAGAGCCCCTCAACAACTCCTATCCGGTGCTGCCCCTGCGCGACATCGTGGTCTTCCCCCACATGATCGTGCCGCTTTTCGTCGGCCGCGAAAAATCGGTGCGCGCATTGGAAGAGGTGATGGCAGATGACAAGCAGATCCTGCTGAGCAGCCAGATCGACCCCTCTGTCGATGACCCGGATGAAACCGGTATCTATCGCACCGGCGTTCTGGCCAATGTGCTGCAACTGCTGAAACTGCCCGATGGCACGGTGAAAGTGTTGGTCGAAGGCCAGTCGCGTGTCGCGATCACCGGATTTCTGGAAAACGACGACTTCTTCGAAGCCGAAGCCGAGGCGCTGACCGAACTCCCCGGCGACGCCACCACGATCGAAGCCCTGCTGCGCAGCGTCGCGGATGAATTCGAGCGTTATGCCAAGGTCAAGAAGAACATCCCCGAAGAGGCGCTTTCGGCGGTTGCCGAATCCCAGGAACCCAATCGCCTGGCCGACCTTGTCGCGGGGCATCTTGGGATCGAGGTCGACCAGAAGCAGGATCTTCTGGAAACGCTGTCCGTCAGCGAACGGCTGGAGAAGGTCTTTGGCCTGATGCAGGGCGAAATGTCCGTCCTGCAGGTCGAGAAAAAGATCAAGACCCGCGTCAAATCCCAGATGGAGAAGACCCAGCGCGAATACTATCTGAATGAGCAGATGAAGGCCATTCAGAAAGAGCTTGGCGACGGCGAGGACGGCTCGAACGAAGTGGCCGAGCTTGAGGAAAAGATCGCCGCGACGAAGCTGTCGAAAGAGGCCAGGGAAAAGGCCGATGCCGAGCTGAAGAAGCTCAAGAACATGTCGCCCATGTCGGCCGAGGCAACGGTTGTGCGCAACTACCTGGACTGGATGCTGTCGATCCCGTGGGGCACCAAGTCGCGCGTGAAAAAGGACCTGAACCGGGCGCAGACCGTGCTGGATGCCGACCACTATGGCCTTGAGAAGGTCAAGGAGCGGATCGTCGAATATCTTGCCGTGCAACAGCGGTCGAAGAAGCTCAAGGGCCCGATCCTGTGCCTTGTCGGACCTCCGGGTGTCGGCAAGACCTCGCTTGGCAAATCGGTCGCCAAGGCCACGGGACGCGAGTTTATCCGCATCTCGCTGGGCGGCGTTCGTGACGAATCCGAGATCCGCGGCCACCGCCGGACCTATATCGGCTCGATGCCCGGCAAGATCATCCAGGCGCTGAAAAAGGCCAAGACGACGAACCCGCTGATCCTTCTCGATGAGATCGACAAGATGGGGCAGGATTTCCGGGGCGACCCGGCGTCGGCCATGCTCGAGGTGCTGGACCCGGAACAGAACTCGACCTTTGTCGATCACTATCTCGAGGTCGAATATGACCTCTCGAACGTGATGTTCCTGACCACAGCGAACAGCTACAACATGCCCGGCCCGCTTCTGGACCGGATGGAGATCATCTCGCTCGCCGGCTACACCGAGGACGAGAAGCGCGAGATCGCCAAGCAGCACCTGATCGACAAGCAGGTCAAGAACCACGGCCTGAAAAAGGGTGAGTTCAAACTGACCGACGAGGCGCTGCAGGAGATCATCCGCACCTATACCCGCGAGGCCGGTGTGCGGAACCTTGAACGCGAGATCGCCAAGACCGCGCGCAAGGCGGTGACCCAGATCGTGCGCAAGGACGCCGACAAGGTGACCGTCACGCCGGAAAACCTGGACGATTTCCTTGGCGTCAAGAAATTCCGCTATGGTCTGGCCGAACAGGAAGACCAAGTGGGGGTCGTGACCGGGCTGGCCTGGACCAGCGTGGGCGGTGATCTGTTGCACATCGAGGCGCTGAAGCTGCCCGGCAAGGGGCGGATGAAGACCACCGGCAAGCTGGGCGAGGTGATGAAGGAGTCGATTGATGCCGCATCCAGCTATGTCCGCTCGATCTCGCCCCAGATCGGGGTCAAGCCGCCGCAGTTCGAGAAGTTCGACATCCACGTCCACGTCCCCGATGGCGCGACGCCCAAGGACGGGCCGTCGGCGGGTCTGGCGATGGTGACGTCGATCGTCTCGGTGCTGACCGGCATCCCCGTCCGCAAGGACATCGCCATGACCGGCGAGGTGTCGTTGCGCGGCAATGCCATGCCCATCGGTGGCCTGAAGGAAAAACTTCTGGCGGCGCTTCGGGGCGGCATCAAGACCGTGCTGATCCCGGAAGAGAACGAGAAAGACCTGGCCGAGATCCCCGACAACGTGAAGGACGGTCTCAAGATCATTCCGGTCAAACATGTCTCGGAAGTGCTGAAACTGGCGCTGGTCGATACGCCCGAACCGATTGAATGGGACGAGGCCGCGGAAGAGGCTGCCGCCGCGAAACTGGCGGCCGAGAAAGGGGCAGGGGCCACGGCCCACTGATCCCGACCGCACAGAAACCGATCAAGGGGCGCCGCACTGGCGCCCCTTTTTCTTTCAATGTTTCAGGGTTTTGCGCTGATCTGTGGCCGGATCGCGGGGAACCCGCTACTATGTCCTCAAAATGGAAACAAACGAGGCGAATCGAGATGGCCAAAACGCCAGGCAGCACCCGCACCAGATCCACAACCACGCGCAGCCGCGCGACCACGTCCAAGCGCAGCGCCACGGCGACCAAGACGGCGACCAAGAAAGCCCCGGCTGCCAAAACGGTGAAACCCGTGGTCGTGAAAGAAGCGGAACCGGTGGTAACGCTGCCCGATTTCAAGAAGACCGACCTGATCGAGGCCGTGGTCGAACGCTCGGGCGTAAAAAAGCGCTTTGCCAAGCCCGCGATCGAGGCCGCGCTTGCCATTCTGGGCGAAACCCTGGCTGCGGAACGCGACCTGAACCTTCAACCGATGGGCAAGGTCAAGATCCAGCGCAGCAAGGAAAAGGGCGGTGCCAAGGTGCTGACGGCCCGCATCCGCCAGTCAGCGCAGAAGGTAAAGGACAGCAAATCGGACAGCACCGGCGAACCACCCGCAAAAACCCCGACTGCCCCTCTTGCGGACGCCGCAGAGTAGGGCTAGAAGGCGCGGCACGGGCGATTGGCTCAGTGGTAGAGCACTCCGTTCACATCGGAGGGGTCACTGGTTCGAATCCAGTATCGCCCACCATTACCCCCGTATGACCGCCGCCCCTCGGCAGACCTGAGGCAGAGCTTTGAAAAAAGGCAAACGTCATGCGCGATCTTCCCCCGATCTGGTTTCTGCGACATGGGCAGACCGAATGGAATGTCGAAGGACGTATCCAGGGGCGGCTGGATTCGCCGCTGACCGACGAGGGGCTGGCGCAGGCCCATACGCAGCGCGATATCCTGGCGCCGCACCTGACCGGGTTCGTCGCATCCGGCGGTCGCGCCTTTGTCTCGCCTCAAGGACGGGCACAGCACACGGCCCGCATCGCCCTTGGTGGGATCGACCTGATCACCGACCCCCGCATCGCCGAGATCGACTCGGGTGATTGGGAAGGCCAGCTCAAGCGCGACGTGGCCGCGCCGGGGGCCGATCTCGATATCTATACCGCGGCGCAGGGCGGCGAAGGCTATGACGGGCTGGTGGCGCGTGTCACGTCCTTCCTGTCGGACCTGACCGGCCCGACGATCATCGTCAGCCACGGTATGCTGGGGCAGGTTCTGCGCGGCACGGTCTGCGGGCTGGGACGTGACGGCATGGCGCGCCTGTCCAACCATCAGGGTGTGGTCTATCTGCTTGAAAACGGGCGTGAAACGCTGGTCGGGCCGGATGCCGAGATGGGCTTTTTGCGGCTGACGTGAATTTCGCGGCTTGCGCAGCCGTCCCGCATTCGCTAGATCACGCCGGACGGGTCGTTAGCTCAGTTGGTAGAGCGCTTCGTTTACACCGAAGATGTCGGGAGTTCGAGTCTCTCACGACCCACCATTTACCCCACAATTCATCGCACCAAGTCGCGGGCAACCTTTGTGTTGCGATGACCGTTCGGGCGGGTCTGGTCGGGGCCGGCGCAGGTATGGGCATGGGGTCCAAAACCGTGGCCGCGCCGCCCCCGTTTCGTGTTGCTTAGCTCAAGGGCGCGCAGGCCTCGGCGCCGGTCTCGGTTGTGACAAGCGTGTATCCGGCCTCGCAGCTGGCATTGCCCTGTTTGTCAAAAACCGGCTGGCCATAGATCGGTGCGGGCGGTTCCTTCTGGCTGCAGGCGGCAAGGGTGACGGCGGTGACGCAGAGCAGGGCGAAACGTTTGGTCATGTGATTTTCCTTCTTTCCTGAGGATCTTGGGTGACCCCATTTGACCGCGCAGAAGCCGAAGCTCAATTCCCCTGATCGGGGGCAGGCGGGTTGATGCCAAGTGGTGGAAAATTTCTTGCGGATTGCCGCTGATAATCGCTTGACGCGCCGGGACGGGGGACATAAACCACGGCTCACGCCCGGGGCAGCCCGGGTTGGTAGCGAGCGGTTGTAGCTCAGTTGGTTAGAGTACCGGCCTGTCACGCCGGGGGTCGCGGGTTCGAGCCCCGTCAACCGCGCCACCGCTGCCTTGAAAGACCCAGCCCGAAAAGGGCAATGCGCGGTTGTAGCTCAGTTGGTTAGAGTACCGGCCTGTCACGCCGGGGGTCGCGGGTTCGAGCCCCGTCAACCGCGCCATTTTTCTCCTAAAAAACCTGAGTCCTGATTGGCGCCAGTCTGGTCTGTTTTCCGCCCGGCGGCACGCCGGGCAGCGCCCGACCGCCCCCATGGGCGGGCGCTTCTCGCCCACCCGCGGTCGGGCGCTGCCCTTTTCGCTACCCCTTGGTCATTTCATCCAGCACCCGCGCCCAGGAACGGATACCTTTGTGGAAACTCTCCACATTGTACTTTTCGTTGGGCGAGTGGATGGCGTCGTCGTCATGGGCAAAGCCGATCAGCATCGATTCCATGCCGAGGATCGACTTGAAGAACCCGGCAATCGGGATCGATCCTCCCATGCCGGTGACCACCGCCTCGCGGTTCCATTCCGCCGACAACGCGGCGCGGGCGGCGGCGAATTCGGGGCGGGAGGTGTCCATGACCGATGCCGGCGATCCCTCGGGTGTCTTGTCCCAGGTGATCTTGGCGTCGGGGCTGAGCCGGGCCTCGACATGGGCGCGAATCTTCTTCTGCAGCGCCGCGGGGTCCATGTCGCCGACCAGACGGCAGGTGATCTTGCAATGGGCCTGGCTGGGGATCACGGTTTTCGACCCGGCCCCCTGATAGCCACCCCAAAGCCCGTTCACCTCAAGCGTCGGACGCGCCCATTGCTGTTCCAGCGTGGAATAGCCCTTTTCGCCATGCGGCACGGTATAGCCGACCGAGTTCAGATAGGTCTGTTCGTCGAAACCACAGTCCTGCCACGCGGCAAGCTGATCGGCGGGCACCTCATGCACACCGTCATAGAACCCCTCGACTGCGACGCGACCGTCGTCATCGTGGAAGGACGCGACCAGCCGCGCGATTTCCTTCAGCGGGTTCAGGCCGGGGCCGCCATAGTGACCGGAATGCAGGTCAATGGTCGGCCCGGTGATGGTGAATTCATCCTTCAGCATGCCGCGCAGCTGCCCGGCGATCGACGGTACACCCGGCGACACCATGGACGTGTCACAGATCAGCGCGATGTCGGCTTTCAGCTCCTCGGCATGGTCCTTCATGAACGGGATCAGGCTGGGCGAGCCCGATTCCTCTTCGCCTTCGAAGAAAAAGGTGATTCTGCAGGGCAATTTTCCGTGAACGGCCTTCCATGCGCGGCAGGCCTCGACAAAGGTCATCAGCTGCCCCTTGTCGTCCGACGACCCGCGCCCGCGGATCACCCGGCCATTGGGCGTGTCCTGCAACTCGGGCTCAAACGGGGGCGTGTTCCACAATTCAAGCGGGTCCACGGGCTGTACATCATAATGGCCGTAAAACAGCACATGCGGCCCCGCATCGCCGGGGTCCCCGACATGGCCCACCACCATCGGATGACCGGGGGTGGGGCGTTTTTGTGCATCGATTCCAATGCTTTGCAAGTCCTTGACCAGCCAGTCGGCGGCATCCTGACAGGGTTGCTGATAGGCCGGATCGGTCGAGATCGACGGGATGCGCAGAAGCTCCATCAGGCGGGTGATGGACTGGTCCAGATCGGCATCGATACGGGAAAGAACGGGATCAAGCGACATGCGCGCACTCCTTGGTTGACCTCAGTTTTGCGCGACCCTATCAGCGCGATTGAAAAGGTCCAGACCAGCTTGACCAAGATCAAGGAGTGGTGAGCGGCAAAATGTAACCTGTTGCTCAAGGACGGTACGCGCTATATCCATTCAATAAGTTGAATGCTCGGGCGCCGTGCCGAAGCGAAATGGTCTGACACGCGCAGGCCGGACTAAGACGGAGGGAACGCCCGTGGACTATAATGCGAAACTCGACGAAGCGCTGAAACGGCTGCATGACGAAGGCCGGTATCGCACGTTCATCGATATCGAACGGGAAAAGGGCAACTATCCGCACGCCACATGGCGGCGTCCCGATGGCAGCGAACAGCCCATCACCGTCTGGTGCGGCAACGACTATCTTGGCATGGGCCAGCACCCGGTTGTTCTGGATGCAATGCACGAGGCGCTGGATGCCACCGGCGCGGGCTCGGGCGGCACGCGCAACATCTCGGGCACCACGGTCTATCACAAGCGGCTTGAGGCCGAGATCGCCGACCTGCACGGCAAGGAATCGGCGCTGTTGTTCACCTCGGCCTATATCGCCAATGACGCGACGCTTTCGACCCTGCCGAAGCTGTTTCCGGGCCTGATCATCTATTCCGACGAATTGAACCACGCCTCGATGATCGAGGGCGTGCGCCGCAACGGGGGCGCCAAGCGCATCTTCCGTCACAATGACGTCGAACACCTGCGCGAATTGCTTGCAGCCGACGATCCGGCGGCGCCCAAGCTGATCGCGTTTGAATCGGTCTACTCGATGGACGGCGATTTCGGCCCGATCGAGGCGATCTGCGACCTGGCCGACGAGTTTGGCGCGCTGACCTATATCGACGAAGTGCATGCGGTTGGCATGTATGGTCCGCGCGGCGGCGGTGTCACTGAACGTGACCGCCTGGCGCATCGTATCGACATCATCAACGGCACACTGGCCAAGGCTTATGGCGTGATGGGCGGCTATATCGCGGCCAGCTTCAAACTGTGTGACGCGATCCGGTCCTATGCGCCGGGCTTCATCTTCACCACCTCGCTGCCGCCGACGGTTGCGGCAGGGGCGGCGGCTTCGGTCCGTCACCTCAAGACCGACCAGGCGCGCCGCGATCTGCATCAGCAGCAGGCCAAGACGCTGAAACTGCGTCTCAAGGGTCTGGGTCTGCCGATCATCGACCACGGCAGCCATATCGTTCCGGTGATCGTGGGCGACCCGGTCCACACCAAGAAACTCTCCGACATGCTGCTTGAGGGCTATGGCATTTACGTCCAGCCGATCAACTTCCCGACCGTGCCGCGCGGAACCGAGCGTCTTCGCTTCACGCCGTCGCCGGTGCACGGCCCCGAGGAAATGGACAAGCTGATCCGCGCCATGGACCAGCTGTGGTCGCACTGTGCGCTGAATCGTGCCGAACTCGCCGGCTAAATCACGCGAATGTGCAGAATCGGTTGCGCTGTGTTACAGTTGCCCTAATGAAGTGACCGATCCGAGCCTGATTCTACTATCAGGGGATAGGTTCAGGATCGGCGTTGCGAATGGGGCGTAGTGGATGATCGGGCGCAAGACACCGCGCATTTCCGAAGAGGAGGTCGCAAAACCAAAAGGTTTTGACGACTACGACCTGCGTCTTGGCGACATGATGCGGGGCGAACGCGCCACCATGGGCAAATCGCTTCTGGATGTGCAGCGAGAGCTTCGTATCCGCGCCAGCTATGTCGCCGCGATCGAGAACTGCGATCCCACCGCCTTTGAAACACCGGGTTTCATCGCCGGATACGTGCGGTCCTATGCCCGCTATCTGGGCATGGACGCCGAGCGCGCATTCGAGGCGTTCTGCCGCGAAAGCGGGTTCCAGACCGCGCATGGCATGTCGGCCGAGGCGTCGACCATCCGCAAATCCGAACCCAAGCGCACAACTGCTCCGCGTGACCGCGATCCTCTGGTCACACCGAACATGCCGTTTACCCCGGTGCAGGAATCGCTGCTCAGCCGGATCGAACCGCAGGCCATCGGCTCGTCGCTGGTGCTGCTCGCGCTGATTGCCGGGATCGGCTATGGCGGCTGGGCCGTTCTGAACGAGGTGCAGCGCGTGCAGCTTGCGCCGGTCGACCAGACCCCGGTTGTCCTGTCCGACCTCGACCCGCTGCAAACGGTGCAGCCCGCGCTTGTGGGCGAGGCCGAGGAGGCGGCGGATCTCGCCGATGCCACCGGCGTCTTTGCGCCGCCGAGAGAGTCACTTGACCGGCTTTACCGTCCACAGGCGCTTGAGGTGCCGGTGCTGGTGGCGCGGGATGGACCGATCTCGACCCTTGATCCGCAAAGCGTCGGCGCATTCCGGCGTGATGAGCCGACCCTGATGGCAACCGTGCCGCAGGACAGCGAACCGCCCGTCACAACACCAAAGGTTCTGGCCGAGGCCGCGCCAGAGGTGGTGCTGATGGCCGTGCGTCCGGCCTGGGTGCGGGTCCGGTCCGCTGATGGCTCGGTCCTGTTTGAAAAGATTCTCGATGCGGGCGAGGAATATGTGCTGCCCGCAACCGAAGAACCGCCCACTTTGCGCGCCGGCATGTCCGGGTCGCTTTACTTCAAGGTGAACGGCGAGTTGTTTGGCCCCGCCGGGGAAGGCACCGGCACCGTGCGCGACGTGGCGCTGGGGGTGGATGAGATCCAGTCGAAATACACCGTTGCCAATGTCGAAAGCGACGAGGCGCTGGCCAAGATCGTCGCACTGGCCGAAGCCGCAAGGCCGGTGGCCGACAACAACTGACCCGCTTTTTGTCATCATGTCGATGAGCAATGCGCAAGGTCGCATTGCCCCTTTTGTCGCGTCAGACTACATAAGGCCCGAGTGAAGCAGATCCGGGACGAACCCCTTATGTCGATCAACCACATCCGCCCGTGGCGCCAGATCGAGCGCCGCAAATCGCGCCAGATCATGGTCGGAAACGTGCCCGTCGGCGGTGACGCGCCCATCGCGGTGCAAACCATGACCAATACCGATTCCGGGGATGTGAAGGCGACGCTGGCACAGGTGCTGGCGGCGGCCGAGGCCGGCGCGGATATCGTCCGCATCTCGGCGCCCGATCAGGCCGCGACCACGGCTTTGCGCGACATTTGCCGCGAAAGCCCGGTGCCGATCGTGGCGGACATCCATTTCCACTACAAACGCGCCATCGAAGCGGCCGAGGCGGGCGCCGCCTGCCTGCGCATCAACCCCGGCAATATCGGCGATGAAAAGCGGGTGAAAGAGGTGATCCAGGCGGCCAAGGACCATGGCTGTTCGATCCGCATCGGGGTGAATGCCGGGTCGCTTGAAAAGCACCTGTTGGAAAAATACGGCGAACCCTGCCCGGACGCGATGGTCGAGTCGGGGCTCGAACATATCCGCATCCTCGAAGACAATGATTTCCGAAACTACAAGATCAGCGTCAAGGCATCCGATGTATTTATGACCGCCGCTGCCTATCAGCAGCTGGCCGATGTCACCGACGCGCCGATCCACCTTGGCGTGACCGAGGCGGGGGGCTTTGTGTCCGGCACGATCAAATCGGCGATTGGCCTTGGCAACCTCCTGTGGATGGGGATCGGTGACACGATCCGGGTGTCCCTGTCCGCCGATCCGGTGGAAGAGGTGAAGGTTGGTTTCGAGATCCTGAAATCTCTGGGCCTGCGCCATCGTGGGGTCAATATCATCTCTTGCCCGTCCTGCGCGCGGCAGGGGTTTGACGTGATCGCCACCGTGGCCGAACTGGAAAAACGTCTGGCCCATATCCACACGCCCATGAGCCTGTCGATCATCGGCTGCGTGGTGAATGGACCGGGAGAGGCGCTGATGACCGATGTCGGCTTTACCGGCGGCGGGGCGGGGTCGGGCATGGTCTATCTGGCGGGCAAGCAAAGCCACAAGATGTCCAATGACCAGATGATCGACCACATCGTCGAAGAGGTCGAGAAAAAGGCCGCCCAGATCGAGGCGGCCACAGAGTAGAAAAGCGGTCTCGACACAGGTTCGCCCCCGCCCTGGGGGGCGGGTCGGGGGCGATCCGGCGGCAAAAAACAATCTGTCGACGCCGGAAGAGACGCGAACCTCTGTTGGATTACCCCCGTTTCTGCGCCACCAGCGCCTGCATGTTCTGCAGCGGCAGGTAGCCGCGCAGCAGATCATCCTGCATCACGAAAGTCGGGGTGCCCGAGATCCGCAGGCGTTGCGCCAGCGCGCGGGTGGCGTTCAGCTCTTCATTGACCTTGTCGGTGTCCATGGCCGCGAAAAGCGCGTCCTTGTCATGGCCAAGGCTTTCCGCCAGACGGCCCAGGGTGGTCTTGGTGGCGTCCTGCTTGAGCTTGATCAGCGCATTATGCGCGGCCTCATAAGCCTCGTCGCCGTAAAGATGTTTCACCGCGATGGCAAAGCGCGACGACAGGACAGACCCTTCGCCAAGAATCGGGAACTCTTTGACGATAAAGCGGATATTGCCGTCCGACTCGATCAGTTCCACCACCTCGTCATGCGCCTTGCGGCAGTATCCGCAGCGATAGTCGATGAACTCGACCAGGGTGATGTCGCCCTCGGGGTTGCCGCCGACCCAACTGAATCCGTCATTAAAGATCGCATCGGCATTGGCAGTGACAAGTTCGATATCCTGCGCGGCCTCGGCCTGGGCCTGGCGCTGTTCCATCACCTCGACCGCCTCGAAGATCACCTCGGGGTTTTCCAGAAGGTAGGCACGGATCTCGGCGCGGAAGGCGGCGCGTTCGCTGTCGGACATCTTGTCGATGTCAAAGGCGGCGGCGGGCAGGGCGGTCAGGCATAGCGCCGCAGCGGTGGTGGCAAGGAATTTCATCGGTGTCTCTCCATCATTTCTTGCGCGCTTCCGCACGCTTGGCGGCATATTCGATATCCTGCGCCCGGCGCCAGCCGTTCGAGCCCTGGGGCAGGAGGGCCATGGCCCGTGTTGCGTGAAATCCGGCGTCCTTGATCTTGCCGGACAGGGCATAGCGTTCGGCGGTGGCAAGCGAGGCCATGCCATTGTCGCCAAGCTGCGCGTAGGCCGCGCCAAGGTCGCGCAGGACGCGGCCATCGCGGAAATCGCGCGAGCGGGATTTCTCCAGCTGCTCCAGCGCCTCTTTCGGCCGTCCGGCCGCCAGAAGCGCGCGCCCGAGACCGCCGAGGCACAGGGCATTGTCCGGCGCAAGTTCGACCGCGCGGGCATAGGCGTCGACGGCGGCGTTGAACTGGCGGCTTTCCAGCAGGATCTGGCCCTTGAGTTCCCAGAAAAACGCATCGTCGGGCCGCATGGCAATGGCCTGATCCAGCTTGGCAATCGCGTTGGCGCGGTCGTGCAGCAGGTGATAGGCCACGGCCTCTCGCATCAGGGTGATGTCGGGGCTGGCACTGTCATGGGCGCGGCGCATGGTCCATTTCGGGGCGCGCATGAAGGCGGAAGTCTTGCCGCGCGCGCGGTCGAACCAATAGCGCGTCTCGTCCGGGGTGGCGGTCGCGCCCTTCTGGATCTCGGCCATGGACCGCATCGCCCGCAACCGGTCACGTGTCAGCGGGTGGCTTTGCATATAGGGGTCCTGCCGCGAGCGGTTCAGGTTCTCCTGCCCCTCGAACATCTCATGCACCCGCACGGCTCCTCGAATATCGACCCCCGCTGCCGCCATGTAACGCGCGCCGGTGCGGTCGGCGGCGGTTTCTTCTTCGCGGGTGTGGGACAGGAAGCCCCGGATCGCGGAAGACTGAGAACCAAGGGCGATCCCCGCCGCCGCGCCCGCCTCGCCGGTCAGCGCACCGGCGGCAACCGCCAGCGCAAGGCCCAAAAGGGCGATGTTCTGCGCCGCGCCAAGGTTGGCCATGCGCCGGGTCAGGTGGCCATTGGTGATATGGGCCGCTTCATGCGCGATCACTGCTTGAAGCATGTCCGGCTCGCTCATGCGCATCAGCATGCCGGAATGGATGTAGATATTGTTGTTGTCGATGACAAAGGCATTGAGCGAATCGTCATTGACGACCAGAACCCGCACCTGTCCCGCCAGCCCCGCCGCGCGCAGCACGGGTTCGGCCACCCGCTCCAGCGCATATTCGATATCCGGGTCGCGGATCAGCGATGCCGCCCGCGCCGTCGCCGGCAGCACAGCCAACAGGACGGCCAGCATCATCACCAGCCCCATGCGCAGGCAACGGATTGACCTTGCCGTCAATTCGCGGTGAAACCTCTGGGTGCCTGACAGGGTACTAATCATGGGGCCAATAAGGACGAAACCGATGCGGAACTCAAGGCGGGGCGTGGTCGATCCCTTCATTGTGATGGATGTCATGGAGGCCGCACGCCGGGCCGAGGCCGCCGGGCGACACATCATCCACATGGAAGTGGGGCAGCCGGGAACGCCCGCGCCACAAGCCGCGCGGCAGGCACTGGCACAGGATATGGAGCGCGACGCCCTTGGCTATACCGTGGCGCTGGGTATCCCCGCCCTGCGTGAGCGGATCGCCGCGCTTTACCACGACTGGTATGGCGTCACGCTTGATCCGGCCCGCGTGATCGTGACGCCGGGATCGTCGGGGGCGTTCCTTCTGACGTTCACCGCGCTTTTTGACACCGGCGACCGGGTGGCGATCGGGGCGCCGGGCTATCCGTCCTATCGACAGATCCTGAAGGCGCTGGACCTTGTGCCGGTGGACTTGCAGACCGCGCCGGAAAACCGACTGCAACCCGTGCCTGCCGATTTCGCCGGGTTGGACGTGCAGGGGCTGATGGTGGCGTCCCCCGCCAACCCGACCGGCACCATGCTGGACCGCGCCGCGATGTCGGCCCTGATCGAGGCCTGTGCCGCGAAAGGCGCGGCTTTCATCAGTGACGAGATCTATCACGGCATCGAATACGAGGCCAAAGCGGTCACCGCGCTGGAAATCACCGATGATTGCTATGTCATCAATTCGTTTTCCAAGTATTTCTCGATGACCGGCTGGCGGGTCGGCTGGATGGTCGTGCCCGAGGACCACGTCCGCAAGGTCGAACGTCTGGCCCAGAACATGTTCATCTGCGCCCCCCATGCCAGCCAGGTCGCGGCGCTGGCGGCGATGGACGCGCAGGGCGAGCTTGAGGCAAACATGGATGTCTATCGCCAGAACCGCCAGATGATGATCGAGGGTCTGCCCAAGGCGGGGTTCACCAAGTTCGCCCCGCCGGATGGTGCGTTTTATGTCTATGCCGATGTCAGCGAATTCACCGATGACAGCCTGGCATTCTGCAACGAGATTCTGGAGCAGGCCGGGGTCGCCGTGACGCCGGGACTTGATTTCGATCCCGTCCGGGGCGCGGGCACGATCCGGTTTTCCTATGCCCGGTCCAGTGCGGATATCGCCGAAGGGCTGGATCGTTTGCGCCGGTTCATGGCGGAACGTGGCCATATCTGACGGCCAGGAACCCCAGGATGGCGCGGCGGGCGGCGATGCCCTAGACTGCGCCCAACAAGACACATGAGGCAGGTGTGAGCGGATTTCTGAAATATATGGCGGTTGTTGCCGCCCTTTGCCTGACGTTCGGCGACAGGGTGATGGCGCAGGAATTGCGCGCTCTGGCGCGGGTCGATGCCGCGGAGTCGTCGCTGACGGACAGGAAAGCAAGCGTGACGCTTGACCTTGCGCTGTCGCAGGGGGTGCCATGGCGCCTGTTCACGCTGGATGACCCGCGTCGGCTGGTCCTCGATTTCCGCGAGGTCGACTGGAGCGGTCTGACGGCCGAGGGTCTGGGCAGCAGCGCGCATATCGGCGATCTGCGCTTTGGCCAGTATCGGCCGGGCTGGAGCCGCATGGTTCTGGCACTGAACACGCCCCTGATCGTCGACACAGCAGAGATGCGGACCGATGCCACCAGCGGCGCAGCGCGGCTTGTGGTTGCGCTCGCCCGGTCCGACGCCACCACCTTTGCCGCCACCACGGGCGCACCGCGCGACCCGCGCTGGGACTTGCCGGAACCGGCCAAAACCGCCGATCCAAAGGCGGCGAAACCGGATTGGGCGCCGATCCATGTCGTTCTGGACCCCGGTCATGGCGGCATCGACCCCGGCGCAGAACAGGGCGACGTGATCGAGAAGGACATGATGCTGCGTTTCGCCCGCGAACTGCGCGACATGCTGCGGCGTTCGGGCCGGTTCGAGGTCACGCTGACCCGCGACGAGGATGAATTCGTCTCGCTGGAACGGCGCATCTCGATCGCGCACGAGGTCGGGGCGGACGTGTTCATCTCGCTTCATGCCGACAGCATCCAGCAAGGGCGTGCGCGGGGGGCAACGGTCTATACGCTGGCCCAGGAAGCCAGCGACAAGGCCTCGGCCTATCTGGCCGAGCGCCACGACAGGGCGGATATCCTTGCCGGGGTGGACCTGAACGGCACCGATGACCAGGTGACCGACATCCTGCTTGATCTTGCCCGGTTGGAAAACCAGCCGCGGTCGCAAAAGCTGGCGAAGGCGCTGGTTCAGGGCATGCGGGACAATGCCGGGTCGGTGAACCGCAAGCCGATCCGCAGTGCGGGGTTTTCCGTGCTGAAGGCCGCCGATATCCCGTCGGTGCTGGTCGAACTGGGCTTCATGTCCTCGCAAAAGGATCTCGACAACCTGCGCGACCCGAACTGGCGGGCGCTGATGGCGGCGGGGATACGCGACGGACTGCTGGCGTGGCTCTCCGAGGACAAGGCCACCCGCGCGTTGATGCGCCAGTAACGCTGTTTTTGCCAAGTTGACCAAACGTCAGCGGCGGGAAGATGCTGATATCTCATCGGGATGTGTTTTGACCCCCCGCCATGGGACAGCTATAGAGACGATAAAGGCAAAAGAGGCCACAGTGGTTAGATTCTTCCTGTCCACCCTGGGAACGCTGTTCACTTTCGTCACCATGGCAGTGGCGATCGTCGCGCTGTCTATCGGCGCGGTGTTCTACATGTATGGCCGCGAACTGCCGAGCCACGAAAGCCTCGCCCAGTACAAGCCCCCGACCATCAGCCGTATTTACAGCCGCGAGGGTCTGATCATCGACGAGTTCGCCCGCGAACGCCGCCTGTTTGTTCCGTCGGACGAAATCCCCGATCTGGTGAAACAAGCGTTCATCTCGGCCGAGGACAAGAACTTCTATTCCCATTCGGGCTATGACGCGCGTGGCATCGCGGCGGCGGCGGTCGAGGCCGTGCGCTCGCGCGGGCAGAACGTGCGCGGGGCGTCGACCATCACCCAGCAGGTGATGAAGAACTTTCTTCTGTCCGGCGACCGCCGGATCGAACGCAAGATCAAGGAAATCATCCTTGCCACGCGGGTCGAGGAAACCCTGTCCAAGGACCAGATCCTAGAGCTTTACCTGAACGAGATCTTCCTTGGTCAGAACTCTTACGGTGTCGCGGCTGCGGCCCAGACCTATTTCAACAAGGCCCTGACCGAGCTTGAGCCGCACGAGGCAGCGACGCTGGCTTCGATGCCCAAGGCGCCCAGCCAGTATCACCCGGTCCGCCAGCACGACCGCCTGTTGAACCGCCGCAACTATGTGCTGCGCGAGATGGCCGAGAACGGATATATCTCGGAAGAGGTCTATCTGGCGGAACGCGACAAGCCCATCCGCTCGGTCCAGAATGGCGATTTCGACAGTTTCCGCACCGCGCTGCCGCCGCGCGACTATTTCACCGACGAGATCCGCCGCCAGTTGTCGGATGATTTCGGCGAGGAAGAGTTCTTTACCGGCGGCATGACCGTGCGCGCCACCGTCGACCCCGAGATGCAGGAGGTTGCGGCCCGTGCGCTGCGCCACGCGCTTGAGAAATACGACCGCGCGCAGGGGCTGTGGCGTGGCACTGGCAAGAGACTGAGCGACGACCAACTGGCATCGGAAGACGCCTGGCGCGCGGCGCTGGCTGAGGTCGAGGTGCCGCGTGACGTCGACCTCGACGGGCAATGGTATCCGGCAGTCGTGCTGGAGGTCGGCACCAACGACGCCCGGATCGGGATCGAAGGTGTGCCCGAGGATGGCGATGGCCACTGGATTCCTGCCAAGGACGTGACCTGGGCGCGCAAGCTTCTGGAAGACGGCAAGCGCGGCCCCAAGGCCAAGGTCGCCGGTGATCTGGTTGATCGTGGCGACGTGGTGCTGGTGCGTGCGATTACCAAGGATGACAGCGGCGATTTCGTGCGCTGGTCGCTGCGCCAGGTGCCCGAGGTGCAGGGCGCATTCATGGCGATGGACGTCAACAACGGCCGCGTTCTGGCGATGCAGGGCGGGTTCAGCTACCAGGACACGGTGTTCAACCGCGCAACCCAGGCCGAACGTCAGCCGGGGTCAAGCTTCAAGCCGTTTGTCTATGCCGCCGCATTGGACTCGGGCTATAGCCCCGCCACCATCGTTGTCGACGCCCCGATCGAGATCGACACGCCGCAGGGTCTGTGGCGGCCGCGCAACTCGACCAACCAGTTCTATGGCCCGACGCCGCTGCGCACCGGCATCGAAATGAGCCGGAACCTGATGACCATCCGCCTGGCGCAAGAGGTCGGCATGGATGTGGTCGCCCATTACGCCGAACTGTTCGGTGTGTATGACAACATGGGGCAGTTCCTGGCCAACTCGCTTGGCTCCGAAGAAACCACGCTCTATCAGATGGTTGCGGCCTATGCGATGTTTGCCAACGGCGGCGAACGGGTCGAGCCGACGCTGGTTGACCGGGTGCAGGACCGCTATGGCAAGACGATCTATCGCCATGACAAGCGCGACTGCAGCGACTGTTCGACTGCCGACATTCCATCCAATCAAGGGCCGCGCATCGTATCGAACCGGACGCGGGTCATGAATGCGGTGACGGCCTATCAGCTGACCTCGATGATGCAGGGCGTGGTGACACGCGGCACCGCATCAAGCCAGATCAACCTGCCGGTGCCGATCGCCGGCAAGACCGGGACCACGAACGAGGCCAAGGACGTCTGGTTCGTCGGCTTCTCGTCCACCATCGCGGCTGGCTGCTATATCGGCCATGACATCCCGCGCCCGCTTGGTCGCGGCAGCTATGGCGGCACCACCTGCGGCCCGGTCTTCCAGGAGTTCATGGAAAAGGCGATCGAGAAATACGGCGGCGGCAAGTTCAAGGTCCCGCCGGGGGGCCGCTTTATCAAGATCGACCGCTACACCGGCGCACGGCTTCCCGACGATGCCTCTGGCCCGTCGGTGGTTGCGGAATATTTCCGCGACGGCGAGGAACCGATCTTTGGAATCGCCTATGACGGTGGCTTCGCGATGGGCTCGAACCTGCCGCTGTTCGAAGAGGTGACATCGACGGACGGAACCGAAGTCACGACATCGACCGGCGAAAAGGCCATCGTGGGACCAAAGGCGGATTTCGGCACGGTCTCGTCCGGCGGTCTTTACTGAGAGACGCCTGGGGTGGCGGTCAAAGACCGTCCGCATATCAACAAGGGGAAGGCGCATGATTGCCTATGTGACCGTCGGCGCCGACGACATCGACCTTGCCAGACAGTTCTATTGCGCTTTCCTGCCCGCGCTTGGCTATCATCTGGAAGAAGGTCCCGAGGGGCTGAGTTTTGTTCTGCCCCGCATCCCTGGCCAATCCGTGGCACTGCCGGATTTCTACGTCAAACCGCCTTTTGACGGCGGCCCGGCAGGTGCGGGGAACGGGTCAATGGTTGCGTTTGAAGCAGAAGGCCAGCAACAGGTGCGCGACCTGCACGCCGCCGCGCTTCTGGCAGGGGGCACGGACGAGGGCGCACCGGGATTTCGCGCCGCATATGGCGCGCATTTCTATGTCAGCTACCTGCGCGACCCGCAGGGCAACAAGATCGCGCTGTTTTCCTCCAATCCCGCAGAGCCGGGCCGCGACAGGTAACGGTTTTCCCCGCCCAGACACGGGCCGCGTCTTGCCCGTCCATCACGGGTGGTTTATCACCCTGATCTGAAACTGACGAAGCGGAGTTCTTCATGCGCGCGGAAGCCCAGAATACGGTGGCGGAAATCCAGAAATCCCTTGAGTTGCTGAAGCAGCGGCTCAACTGGGAAACCGCCGAGTATCGGTTGGAAGAATTCAATGCCCGCGTCGAGGATCCCGACCTCTGGAACGATCCCGAAGCGGCGCAGAAACTGATGCGCGAACGGCAGATGCTGGTCGATGCGATCAACACCTGCAAATCCATCGAGACCGATCTGAACGACAATATCGAACTGATCGAACTGGGCGAGATGGAAGAGGATGACGAGGTCGTCAAGGACGCCGAAGCCGCGCTGAAGGCGCTGGCGGTCAAGGCCGCCGAGAAAGAGCTTGAGGCGCTTCTGGATGGTGAAGCCGACGGCAATGACACCTTCCTTGAAATCAACTCGGGCGCGGGCGGCACCGAAAGCTGCGACTGGGCGTCGATGCTGGCGCGGATGTATGTCCGCTGGGCCGAGAAAAAGGGCTACAAGGTCGAATTGCAGTCCGAAAGCGCGGGCGAAGAGGCGGGGATCAAATCCGCCACCTACAAGATTTCCGGCCCCAACGCCTATGGCTGGCTGAAATCGGAAAGCGGCGTGCATCGGCTGGTGCGGATTTCGCCCTATGACAGCGCCGCCAAGCGGCACACGTCGTTTTCGTCGGTTTGGGTCTATCCCGTGGTCGATGACAATATCGAGATCGAGGTCAACCCCGCCGATATCCGCATCGACACCTACCGGTCGTCTGGCGCGGGCGGGCAGCACGTCAACACCACCGACTCGGCGGTGCGGATCACCCACCACCCGACCGGGATCGTCGTGACCAGTTCCGAGAAATCGCAGCACCAGAACCGCGACATCGCCATGAAAGCGCTGAAATCGCGGCTCTATCAGTTGGAGCTTGACCGCCGCAACGCCGATATTAACGCCGCGCACGAGGCCAAGGGGGATGCGGGCTGGGGCAACCAGATCCGCTCCTACGTCCTGCAGCCCTACCAGATGGTGAAGGACCTGCGCACCAATCACGAGACTTCGGACACCAAGGGCGTGCTGGACGGCGATCTGGATGGTTTCATGGCGGCAACGCTGGCCCTGAACGCATCGGGCAAAAGCCGCGCAGAAGCGCAGGCCGAGGACTAAGGAAGAGGGGCGCTGCCCCTCGGCTCAAAAACGCGGGGGATCCGCGTTTTTGCACCTCACCCCGGGGTATTTTCACCCAGCAAAAAGCAGCGCACCGGGCTTGCGCCCGTGTCGAGTTGCTCTAGCCTGACCCGCAACGATGGCGACGGAGGCACGCATGGCACATCTGCTTGACCGGGACGCGGGGGCGATCCTGACCGATCTTGAAACCGGGACGCTCAGCGCCGAGGCGCTGATGGTGGCGACGCTTGAGCGTATTGGCGAAGCGAACCCGCATGTGAATGCCATCGTGTCGCTACAGGATGAGGCCACGCTGATCGAGGCCGCGCGTGCGGCAGACCGGGGGCCGCGCGGCGGGCTGTTGCACGGGCTGCCGATGGCGGTGAAGGATCTTGAGGATGTGGCGGGCCTGCCCGTGTCGATGGGCTCGCCGCTGTTTGCGGGAACCGTGTCGGCAAAGGACGGGCTGATCGCCGAGCGCCTGCGCGCGGCGGGGGCGATATTCATCGGCAAGACCAACACGCCGGAATTTGGACTGGGATCCCATTCCTTCAACCCCGTGCATGGGGTGACGCGCAACCCTTATGACCTGACACGTTCGGCGGGCGGATCGTCCGGCGGCGCGGCGGCGGCGCTGGCAACGGGCATGGTGGCCTTGGCGGACGGGTCCGACATGATGGGCAGCCTGCGCAATCCGGCGGCCTTCTGCAATGTCTACGGGTTCCGGCCAAGCTGGGGTGTGGTGCCGCGCGATACCGATAGCGAGACCTTCCTGCAGCAATTGTCCACTTGCGGCCCGATGGCGCGCAGCCCGGCGGATATGGCGCTGTTGATGCAGGTCATCGGCGGGCCGAACCCCCTGGTGCCGCATAACGCGCCCGCCATCGACTGGCGCCTGCCCGAGGTTCCGATGAAAGGGCTCAGGATCGGCTGGCTGGGCGACTGGGGCGGGGTCCTGCCGGTCGAGGGCGGGATTCTGGACCAATGCCGCACCGGGCTGGATGTCTTTGCCGGGGCTGGCGCGCGGGTCGACGATCTGGACGCGCCCTTCAGCGCCGCCGCGATCTGGGACAGCTGGATCACCCTGCGCAGCTGGGCCGTGGCCGGTGAACTGGGTGAGGCCATGGCCGACCCGACCCGGCGCGACAAGCTGAAACCGGAAGCGCAATGGGAGGCCGAACGTGGCCTTGGCTTTACCGCCACCGATATCCACAAGGCCGGGGCGATCCGCTCGCAATGGTTCACCGCCGCGGCGCGGCTGTTTGACAGCTATGACGCGCTGGTCCTGCCGTCAGCGCAGGTCTGGCCGTTCCCGGCCGAGTGGCACTGGCCAAAAGAGATCAACGGGACGACCATGGACACCTATCACCGCTGGATGGAGGTGGTGGTCCCCGCCAGCCTGCTGGGGCTGCCGGTGGTAAACCTGCCTTGCGGATTTGGCGCCAATGGGCTGCCGATGGGCATGCAGCTGATCGGCCGCAAGGGGGATGACCGCCGCCTGATGGCGATGGCTCAAAGCTATCACGAGGCAACGCTTTGGCCGCAGCAGACCCCGCCCCATATTCGCAAAGCTTGATTTAACCTTCCAAACCCTGTCTCAATATCCCTCAAACGCGAGGCAGGGAGGAATGGATGCAGGAAACGCCGGAACTGGGTGTGCCCGATTTGCGGGATGTGAAACTGTCGACCCTGCGTCAGGCATTGGCGCGGGGATGGCGGGACATGAAGGCGCAGCCCGGTCTGGGGTTTCTCTTTGCCGGGGCCTATGTGCTGGCGGGGTGGTTCATGGCCTGGGTCACGATCGCGACCGGGCAATCCTATTGGCTGGTGCTGGCGGCGATCGGTTTCCCGCTGATCGGCCCCTTTGCCGCCGTCGGGCTTTACGAGGTGTCGCGCCGGATCGAGATGGGCCTGCCGATGGATTACCCGGCCATCTTCGGCGTCATCGGGCGGCAGAGCAAACGGCAATTGCCGTCGATCTGCGCGGTGATCATCGTGATTTTCCTGTTCTGGTTCTTCCTGGCGCATATGATCTTTGCGCTGTTCCTTGGCATGGCGACGATGACCAATGTCTCGACCTCGTTTGAGATCTATACCACCACCAACGGCATCGCGATGCTGGTGGTTGGCACCGTGATCGGGGCGCTGTTTGCGGTTCTGCTTTACATGATCACGGTGATATCCCTGCCGCTGCTTCTGGACCGGGAGGTTGATTTCGTGACCGCGATGATCACCTCGTTCCAGTTCGTCGCGGCGCATTTCGTGACCATGATGATCTGGGCGGCGATCATTGCCGGGCTGACCTTCGTGGCGCTCTTGCCGGGGTTCCTGGGGCTGTTCATCGTGCTGCCGCTTCTGGGGCATGCGACATGGCATCTCTATTCGCTGCTGGCGCATGACCAGACGGCTGACGAAATCGCCTAATCCTCGCGGCCCATCGCCTTCAGCCGATCATGCAGCGCCGCGCGGTCCGGGTGGCCGGTTTCCAGCGCAAAGACATAGGCCTGCGTCAGGAAGAAACCGGCCGCGTCCTCGGATATGGCCTGGTTCGCGGCTTCGGAATAAAGCGTCACCAGCGCGGCACGGTCATCGCGGGCATGGGCGTCCAGAAGCCGCCTGTGCAGATCGCTCATTCCGCCGCCTGCGGCAACCCGTGATGGTCCAGAATTCGCCCCGCGACCCAGTCGTGAAAACAATGGGTTGGCCCATCCATCGCCGGAGAGAACCGCCCGCCGTCAAAATGCGGCGCATGGCGTCCGGCCTGCATGCCCTCGACGACAAACACATCCTCTTCGAAAACGCCGCGCCATAGCTCGGTGTTCTTGGCGCGCAATCCGGTATCCGTGTCCGGGGTGGCATAGTAGATGTGGACATGTTCGATGGTACGGTTCAGGCTGACCGGTTCAAGGATGATCGCATAGGCATGGTCGCGCTGTGCCGCCAACAGCACGTTGGGATAAAGCGCGATATATTCCGCGCCGGTGTCCCACTTGTCGGGAATGTCGGCAAAGTCGGGAAAGGCCGGTCCGCCGTCCTTGCCCTCGAACTGGCGATAGACCAGCGTGCCCTGACCCGAATACTGACCCGGTTCGATGATATTGTAATGGTCCTCAAGCCGGGAATAGCTGTTCAGGCCGGGATGCACCCAGGGCAGGTGATAGCTTTCGCAGTAATTCTCGACCGCCAGTTTCCAGTTGGTCTGGACGTCCAGCGAGAACATGCTGTCCGTGCCGCCGTGGTAAAGCGGGCGGTCAACCTCGGACCAGCGGGCGATCAGGTTGGCATGGGCGACCTCAAACGCGGGTGCGTCGCCCGAGATGTTGATAAACACAACGTCGCGCCAGATATGGCTGCGCACCTCGACCAGACCCAGCGTTGTCCGATCCACCGCGTCATGCGTGTTTTGGCCGGGACCGCCGACATGCGGGGTTGTGACCAGCCTGCCTTCGGTCGAATAGCACCAGGAATGATAGGGACAGCGGATCGCGCCCTCGATCTTCTTTGGTTCTTCGACCAGGATCATGCCCCGGTGACGGCAGATGTTGTTAAAAACCCGCACCGTTCCATCACGCCCACGGATCAACAGAAGTGGCATGCCGAGGAACGACAGGGGCAGGGCGTCGCCCGGTTCCGGCACCTGCGCCGCCACCGCAAGCCCGGCCCAAGTCGAAAACAGCACCGCCCGGTTTTCCTCGCGAAACACATCTTCGTCGGTGTAATGGGCATTCGGCAGCCCCTGCGCAGTGTCGACAGGTCTGCGGACCGCGTGCAAGGCAGACAGATCAAGCGTCATCGGACCCTCCCGTTTTGGCGTTGGGAAAGCCTAGGGGCAGGGACGGGGGCAAAACGCGCCGGGAAGCGACCTTTCACCCCGGCCATGGCGACATTTGCGTCTCAGGCGAAGGGTCGGTCCAGTTGCAGCAGCTTGCGGTGATAGGGAATCAGCTCGTCAGGGCCGCAGAACCCGACCGAGCGCGCGGCCTGCAACACCGCGCCTGTGTCGTTGCCCAGATGCTCGTAGACCAGCCGCGCCGCGCGCAGCCCCGTGACGGTCTCGCGCACGGTGCGGGTGGCGTAACCGATCCAGTAATGGTTCTGGAACGAGGCAACCCGGCTGAGATAGTTGAACGATGTCGCCATGGTCTTGTGATGGGCCACCAGCGCGCCGATGCCGTCTTCCTGTGGCAGCACCACGCCACGGAACTCGCGGGTTTGGGGGTCGACCGGCAGACCTTGCTGGCGCATCGCCTCTTTCGCCTCATAGCCGCGAATGAACGTGTGCTGGTCCTTGCGAAAGACATAGACCAGCCCGATGATGATCAGGTCGGCCTCGATGAAACTGCGGCGCGAGAAGCGATAGAACCCGTCGGGAAACACATCCTGGGGAATGTCGGTCATTCCTGACCCGACGTAATCGGCGATCAACGGATGGTTGAGTACACCTTTCTCAACTTGAAGCTCGTTCAGCGGCTCAAGAAGGATACGCGCATCGACGTTGAAAAAATTGCAAATCCTGTGCAGGACGTCCGGCCGGGGAAAGCTTTCGCCCGACAGATAGCGATTGAACTGGGTCCGGTTTATGCCCAGGTCACGGCACAGTTTCGAGACCGACGGATATTGCCGAGACAGCACCCTGAGATTTTCTCCAAACATCCGGCGCAGCTCTGCCGGCGATTTGTTCTGATCAGCGACTCCTGAAGGCAAACCAGTGTCTCTCCCTGTTCTTTCCTGGCTGAAAGGTTACCAGACCAATCAGCTATTGCGCGCATTTTTGTACTGTTTGACGCGAAATCGCGTCAGCTTGACGCAGAGTGGCATCAATAATTGCTCATGTCGACACAATTCCGAATAAACCGACGCTGAGTTTTCAATACCTGTGACATGTTGGATTTGTGACACTTGGGTCAGGCAGGAAAAGGAGCTTGAACTCAAATGTTTGGCGTCGTCCTTTGGAGTGACAATCTCGACAACAAGGCGGTGATCTGGTGTGAGGATCACGGTGATCTGGCCTTCTTCAATGGCGGCAATGACATGCCCAGCAGCCTGCCGGACCTGGATCCGGGCGACCTGGTGCAATTCGAGCTGAGCCAGGACCGCAACCTGCGCTACGCGCGTAACCCGGTGCGGGTCGCGGAAGGGGCTTATGACACCTTGCCGGATACGCTGTCGGCCCAGCACAACGCGGTCCGGGTCAAGCCGCGCCGCCCGGTGCCAGACATGTCAGAGGCGAGTATTCTGCCCTTCCCGAAACAGCGCGACCGGATGAGGGACCTGGTCGCGGTCTGAACGGGCTTACCCACAATCGAAAACAAAAAAGGGCCCGCTGAGGGCCCTTTTTATTGGTTGCGCCCCCATTTGGGGCAGCGTTTTGTCAGGCGGATCCGCGCGACAGTGCCGCAACCCCGGTCCGCGCCACCTCGACCAGTCCCAGCGGGCGCATCAGATCGGCAAAAGCGTCGATCTTTTCGGGCGCGCCGGTGATTTCGAAGACAAAGCTTTCCAGCGTCGAATCCACCACGTTGGCGCGGAAAATCTCGGCCAGCCGCAATGCCTCGATCCGCTTTTCGCCTTCTCCTGTGACCTTGAACAGGCCCAGTTCACGTTCCACCGCCGCACCTTCGACGGTCAGGTCATGCACGTCATGCACCGGCACGATCCGGCCCAGCTGGGTCTTGATCTGCTCGATCACCTGCGGCGTGCCGGTGGTGACCACGGTGATGCGGCTGTGATGGCCGGTGTGATCGACCTCGGCCACCGTCAGGCTTTCGATGTTGTATCCCCGTCCCGAGAACAACCCGATCACCCGCGCCAGCACACCGGGTTCGTTGTCGACGAGAACGGCCAGCGTATGCTTTTCCTGCACATCCGAGAAAGCGGGGCGCAGGTTGTAAGCGGAGTGGCTCGTCGAGCCTTTCTTGATTTTTAGAGCAGCCATCTTTTCTCTCCTTACACCAGCACCGCGCCACCGGCTTCGATCGCGCCCTGCGTCGAGGCCTCGCCCAAGAGCATCTCGTTATGCGGCTTTCCGCTTGGGATCATCGGGAAGCAGTTCTCGTGTTTCTCGACAAGGCAGTCAAAGATCACCGGGCCGTCGTGGTTGATCATCTCAAGGATGGCATCATCAAGGTCATCGGGGTTGTCGCAATAGATGCCCTTGGCGCCGAACGCTTCGGCAAGCTTGACGAAATCGGGCAGCGCCTCGGACCACGAGTGCGAATACCGCTCGCCATGCAAAAGTTCCTGCCACTGGCGCACCATGCCCAGACGTTCGTTGTTGAGGATGAATTGCTTGACGGGCAGGCGGAACTGCACTGCCGTTCCCATTTCCTGCATGTTCATCAGCCACGAGGCTTCGCCCGCAACGTTGATGACAAGGCTGTCGGGATGCGCCATCTGCACGCCGATCGAGGCCGGGAAACCATAACCCATCGTGCCCAGCCCCCCGGAGGTCATCCAGCGGTTCGGGTCCTCGAACCCCATGTATTGCGCCGCCCACATCTGGTGCTGGCCCACCTCGGTGGTGACATAGCGGTCATGGCCCTTGGTCAGCTCTTCCAGACGCTGGATCGCGTATTGCGGTTTGATCACCTTGCCCGCCTGCTTGTATTTCAGGCAGTCGACCTTGCGCCATTCGTCGATCTGACCCTGCCATTTGTCCACGGCGGCGCGGTTGATCTTGCGCCCGCGCGCCTTCCAGACCTTCAGGATGTCCTCAAGCACGTGGCCGACATCGCCGACAATCGGGATATCGGTCTTCACGACCTTGTTGATCGACGACGGGTCGATGTCGATATGCGCCTTTTTCGACTTCGGCGAAAAGGCCGAGATCAGCCCCGTGATCCGGTCATCGAACCGCGCGCCGACGCAGATCATCAGGTCGCAGCCGTGCATCGCCATATTCGCTTCGTAAAGCCCGTGCATGCCCAACATGCCCAGCCAGTTTTCGCCGGATGCCGGATATGCGCCCAGCCCCATCAGGGTCGAGGTGATCGGAATGCCGGTCGCATCCACCAGTTCGCGCAGCAGCTGGCTGGCGGCGGGGCCGGAATTGATCACGCCGCCGCCGGTATAGAACACCGGGCGCTCGGCCTTTTCGATGGCTTCGACCAGTTCGGTGATCGCGGCCAGATCGCCCTTCATCTGCGGCTGATAGCGCGACGTGTCCGCCGCCTTGGGCGACACGTAATCGCCGCTGGCGAACTGCACATCCTTGGGAATGTCGATCAGCACCGGACCGGGGCGGCCCGAGGTGGCGACGTGGAACGCCTCGTGAATGGTCTGGCTCAGCCGGTCGGTCTCTTTCACCAGCCAGTTGTGCTTGGTGCAGGGGCGGGTGATGCCGACGGTGTCGGCCTCCTGGAAGGCGTCCGAACCGATCATGAAGGTCGGCACCTGGCCGGTCAGAACCACGATCGGGATCGAATCCAAAAGCGCATCGGTCAGCCCGGTCACCGCGTTGGTCGCGCCGGGGCCGGATGTCACCAGCGCCACGCCGGGCTTGCCGGTTGAGCGGGCATAGCCTTCGGCGGCATGGACCGCGCCCTGTTCGTGACGCACAAGGATGTGACGAATATCGTTCTGCTGAAAGATCTCGTCATAAATCGGTAGGACGGCCCCGCCGGGATAGCCGAATACCGTGTCCACACCCTGATCCTTGAGGGCCTGAACCACCATTTTCGCTCCGGTCATCTGACGTGCCATGTGTCTCTCCGTTTAGACGTCATCATTTCATCGACATAAAAAAGCCCCCGGCGATCTGACGGGGGCGCATGGGGAACCGTAATGGTGTCCGTTACCGGCCCATGCACCAACTTCCCACTACTACGATTAGCGACTTCATCGCAAAAAGCCCTTTCATGTCTGCGCGGGACATTATGGGTGCTGCGTCGCGGCGTCAACCGCAAATTCGGAACGAAAACACCGCCACGGGGTGAAATTCTTTTCATTTATTGCGCGGGCCTCGCTCTGTCGCGACATTTTGGCAATTCACACCGCCGGATCAGGGGGGGCGCAGCCCCGTCGCGGCTTCTTTCTTGTCCACAATACTCCCGCCGGAGGCTCCCGCGGCTGCGGCAATCCGGGGCAGGGCGGTCAAAGCCCGACGCCGGTCCCCTGCAACACCCCGTGTTCCAGCGCATAGCGCGTCAGCCCGGCGGTCGAGGATATGCCCAGCTTGCGCTTGATGTTCTTGCGATGCGTCTCGACCGTGCGGACCGAGATATTCAGCGCCAGCGCCACTTCCTTGTTCGACTTGCCCTGCGCCAGTTGCAGCAACACGGTCTGTTCGCGGCTGGTCAGGCTTTCGCGCGATCCGCCTTCGGGCGGTTCCAGCGACCCGCGCGCGCCGGTGCAAAGGTATCGCTCGCCGCGCATCACCGTGTCGATCGCGGTTTTGATCTCATCCGTGGGCACGTCCTTCAGAATATACCCGACAGCGCCGTGGCTCAGCGCGGTCGAGATATATTCCGGCGTGTCATGCATCGACAGGATCAGGATTTTCAGGCCGGGATCGCGTTCCAGCAGCATCTCGGTTGCGGTCAGCCCGCCGATCTCGGGCATGTTGAGGTCCATCAGCACCACGTCGGGCTGCAACTGCGCCATCTCGTCCAGCGCGGCGCGGCCGTTCGACAGCGTCGCCAGAACGGTGATGTCCTTGTAATCCTCAAGGATCGACTGGATGCCTTCGGCGACCATCGGGTGATCGTCGACGATGACAACTTTCACGGGGGCATGTGTGACTGGGTCTGTCATGCGCGGGCCTTTCCTTCCGACGTCGCCTCGGCTTCGGGCGACAACAGGTGCGACAGCGGCACGTCGGCCACAATAACGGTTCCGCTGCGGCTGGAAAAGAGACGCAACGACCCATCCAGCTGTTCCACCCGTTCCTGCATGTTGCGCAGGCCAAGTCCGCCTGGGCGGGTCTTGCCGTCTTCGGTGTTGCGGGTCGCGTTCAGCCCGCGCCCGTTGTCGGCGATCCTGAGCGTGGCGCCTTTCTTGTGGCCGCGCACGTCGATCGTGACCTTGGTCGCGCCGGAATGCCGCTCGATATTGGTCAGCGCCTCCTGGGCGATCCGGTAAAGCGCGATCTTGGCTTCCGGGTCCAGACGATTGCGGAAGACGACGGTGTTGAACTCGGTCTCGATGCCGGTGCGTTCGCTGAAATCATCCGTCAGCGCCTTCAGCGCGGGGCCAAGGCCAAGGTCGTCCAGCACCCCGGGGCGCAGGTCGCGGCTGATGCGGCGGACCTCGCCGATGGCGCCGCTGAGATGGTTGATCCCCTTGTCCAGCGTCTCGGCGGCCCCCGCGTCCCCGGCCTCAAGCCGCCGTCGCGCGCTGTCCAGCGCATAGCGCACCCCGACCAGAAGCTGGCTGATGCCGTCATGCAATTCGCGCGCCACCCGGCCGCGTTCCTCTTCCTGCGCGTCGAACACCCGCTGGGTCAGTTCCTTCAGCTTGGCATCCGCCAGCCGGCGTTCGCGGATATTGATGAAAATGCCGGTCAGGAACACGGTCATCAGCGCGCCAAAGGTGATCGCACCAATATAGACAAAGGTGCGCTGGACCCGGTGTTCGACCTCGGCCCGCGCCGCGGCGGTGGTCTGCAGCACGTCGTCGATGAAAACGCCGGTGCCGACCGCCCACCGCCAGGACGGAAACGAGGTGACATAGGTAATCATCCGGGCCTCTTCCCCGGTCGAGGGCTTGGGCCACAGGTGTTCAAGATACCCGGCACCCTGCCGCGCGATGTCGAGGAATTCCGCCACGACCGCCGTGCCTTCGCTGTCTCTCAGGTCCAGCCAGTTCTGGTTGATAAGTTCGGTCTGGCGCGGGCTGACAAGGTTGGTGCCGTCATAATCATAGACAAAGAAGAACCCCTCATCGCCATAGATCATCGCGGCCAGGATCTGCATCACCTGTTCCTTGGCGGCGGCGTCATCCGGCGCGGCGTTGCCATAGACGAAATAGAACCCGTTGCGCGCCTGGGTGACATAGTTCTTCAACTCGGCCTTTTTCGCCTCGATCAGCTGGGTCTCAAGCGCCGCGATCTCGCGTTCGGCCAGTTCGCGCGACTGGTCCGCCACCACGACCGAAATCGCCGCCACCGCCACGATCAGCGGCAGGGTGGCCAGAAGAAACAGCTTCTGCCCATAAGACAGGCGTATCTGCGAAAGAAATCGGCGCATGGTGATTCGATACGGGTGTTTTGCGGCGAATCATAGGGGGCTTTGCAGCCGCACCCCTGCGAATCGGCTGAAAATACCCAACACTACGCAGCAAATTGGTCAGAAAATCTGCCACCCGAGGCGGGATATACGTAGTTGTCGGTATTTTCAGAACGCGACGTCACGGCTAGGCTCTGCGACACTTGCAACGATCCGTCCGCATGGGAAACCCCATGCCGGACTGAAAAATATCTGGGAGGACCTTACTCTATGGATCGTCGTTCTTTTCTGAAAACTTCTGCACTTGGCGGCACCGCAGCAGCGGCATCGACCCTGGCGGCGCCGGTTTACGCGCAGGGCAAACGCACCCTGACCATGGTGCAGTCCTGGCCGCGCGGCTTTGCCGTTCTGGATGACGCGGCAACCTATCTGCAAAACATGGTTGCCGAGATGTCGGATGGCGCGCTGACCATCGACAAGAAAGCTCCGGGCGAACTGGTGGGCGCGCTGGAAGTGTTCGACGCCGTGTCGTCGGGCCAGGCCGACATGTATCACTCGGCTGACTACTACTTCATCGGCCAGCACCCGGGTTACGCCTATTTCACCGCCGTTCCGTTTGGCGGCACCGCGCAGGAAGTGACCAACTGGTACTACCATGGCGGCGGCGAGCAGCTGCACGACAAGCTGGGCGAAATCTTCAACATGAAGGGCCTTCTGGCCGGTAACTCCGGCTCGCAGTCGGGTGGCTGGTTCCGCAAGGAAATCAACTCGGCAGCCGACTTCAACGGCCTGAAATTCCGTATGCCGGGTCTGGGCGGCAAGGTGCTGGGCAAACTGGGCGCATCGGTCCAGAACATCCCCGGTGGCGAACTCTATCAGGCCCTGTCTTCGGGCGCGCTGGACGGTCTTGAGTGGGTTGGCCCGATGGCCGACGAACGCGCGGGCTTCCAGGAAGTTGCGAAAGTCTACTACACCGCCGGTTTCCACGAGCCGGGCTCGGCGCTGTCGGCCAACGTCAACCTCGACGTCTGGAACGAACTGTCGGCACAGCATCAGGCAATCCTGCGCTATGCGTCGATGGCCACCACGCATTACCAGCTGGCAGAAACCCTGGCCAACAACGGTGCGGCCCTGGCCCGTCTTCAGGCCCAAGGCGTCAAGACCCTGCAATTCTCGGACGATGTCTGGGATGCGTTCGGCAAGGCCTCGGCAGAAGTCATGGACGAGAACATGGGCGACGACCTGTTCGCCGAGATCCGCACCTCGTTCGAAGCATCGCTGGCAAACTCGGCCAGCTGGATCAACAAGTCGGACGGTTACTATGTCCAGCAGCGCGTGCGCGTGCTTGGCCAGTAAGGTCTGAAACTCATCGGGGTCCCGGCAATTGCCGGGGCCCTTTTCGTATCCACCCGAATGAGGGGCGGGCGGATACGGTCAAGACTTTGAAGTGGGGGACTCCATGGAAGAAAGCACCTCGGGGATGGGGGCACTGATCGACCTGATCGTCTGGTTTTTCCAGAACATCGGTCTGGCCTTCTATAATTTCGGTTACGCGATCACGCATCCGCAGCTCTGGCTGGACTGGTCGGACAAGCAGGCGATCATGCGTTTCGTCTATTACGGCGGGTCGGTCGAGCTGTTCTTCGTGGTTTTCACCATCTTCCTGGTGTTCACCGCGATCGGCCTCTGGAAAAACAGCTTCATGTGGGGCTGTGTGCGGGTGCTTGAGGGCTTTGCCAACACCACGGGCCGCTTCTTTGCCTGGGCGGGCCTTCTGATGGTGCTGCAACAGGTCATCATCGTGTTCATGCAGCGGATCTTTACCCGGCCCGACATCGCCTTCGGCTTCGGCATCCCGCTGCAATTCGACATCTCGTGGTATGCCGAAGAACTGAAATTCTATAACGCGCTGGTCGTTGCGCTCTGTGCCACCTACACTTTCGTGCAGGGCGGGCATGTGCGGGTCGACCTGGTTTATGCCGCGGTCTCGCATCGTACCAAGAAGACCATCGACATGTTTGGTTCGATCTTCTTCATGCTGCCGATGGCCGTGCTGATCTGGATGTATGGCTGGTTCTTCATGTGGCGCCACCTGATCGTGCCGAACCCGTCGGCCTCGGATGCGCTGGACCGCCTGCTTCTGAAATCCCGCGCCCTGCGCTGGAACGTCGAATTCATCGGCCCGTCGCCAAATGGCTTCACCGCGTATTTCCTGTTCAAGATCCTTCTTGTCGCCTTTGCAGGCATGGTGTTCCTGCATGGCTGTGCCTTCTTCTGGCGCAGCTACCTTGAGCGCAAGGAAGGGCTGGAAAGCGACGGTAAATACCTCGACCGCGATACGCTGGGCGAGGGCGAAGAAGCCTATGAAGGCACTCACTAAGGTATAGGGGCAGGAACATGCTTTTTGGACTCGATGGCGTCGAAATCGGCCTGATCATCGTCTTTCTCTGCCTCTTCGGAGGCATTCTCTCGGGCTTTCCGGTGGCGTTTGCCATTGGCGGCGCAGGCATCATCTCGTTCGGGATCATCGCCGCGCTCGACAGCGCCGGGCTTCTTATTCACCAGGCAATCGACACCGGGTCGGCGGCCTATGCACAGCTGATCTCGGACGGGGTCAAGGCGGACGTGATATCGGTTTTCCGATACCCTGATCTGCCACGGATCGAAGAACCGGTCTTCCCCAAGGGCTGGGAAGTGGCGATGGACCGCAACGTGTCGTTCATCGTGAACCGGATCAACGAACGCGTGCTGGCGGGCCAGTCGATCGAAACCCTGCTGGCGGTTCTGATGTTCGTCCTGATGGGCATCACGCTGGAACGCTCGAAGATCGCCAACGACCTTCTGACCACCATGGCGCGGGTCTTTGGACCGCTGCCGGGCGGTCTGGCCGTGTCGGTTGTCGTCGTGGGCGCCTTCCTTGCCGCCTCGACCGGGATCGTGGGAGCGACCGTGGTGACCATGGGTCTTCTCAGCCTGCCAACCATGCTGCGCAACAACTATTCGCCGGAACTGGCGACCGGTGTGATCGCGGCCTCGGGCACGCTGGGGCAGATCATTCCGCCCTCGATCGTGATCGTTCTTCTGGGCACGCTGGCGGGCGACCTTTACTCGGCCGCACAAGAGGCGCGCGCCCAGACCGCGGGCTGTACCGATGCGCTGACCTATCTCGGCGAACCGGCGGTTGTCTCGGTGGGCACGCTGTTCCAGGCGGCCCTTGTGCCGGGCGTCATGCTGGCGCTGCTCTATGCGCTTTATGCCTTCGGCTATGCGCTGGTGAACCCGTCGAAAGCCCCGGCTGTCGAACTGGGTGGGACAAGCAATGAACCCGTGACCAAGTCCGAAGCCTTCACCTGGCTGCTGGGCGTTCCGGTGGCACTGATTGCCGGTGCCATGCTTCTGGCGCAGGTTGGCGTGATCGGCTCGCAATCGCTGCAGGTCGACAGCTTCACCGATATCGGCGAGGCCGCATCGCTGCGCACCAATGTCTCGGACGAGTGCAAGGCCTCGATGATCGAGCTTCACGGCCAGTCGGCCTGGGACACGGCGGTCGCAGAGGCCGCGGCGATCGACGCCGCCGGTGGCGTGCAGCAATCCGAACGGCTGAGCCCGGAACAGATTGCCGAGAAACGCGCCGAGAAGGAAGCCAACGCTGCCCCGATCGGCACCGGCATCACCATCCTGATGGTGGCGGCGGCGCTGATGCTGGCGATGGCGCGCGGCGTGAAGCCCTCGGGTGACGTGCGTCCGCTGTTGATCGGTGCGGTTGGGATCGTGCTGGTCCTGATGGCCGATGTGCTGCTGATCGCACCGTCGACCAGTTCTGGCGTGTCGGTGGTGATCTGGCTCATTCCCTTTGCCATCACGCTTTACGGATGTACCCGTGCCGCCGGCTACCTGGCCGAGAACGAACTGATCCGCGTGGTCTTCCCGCCGCTGGTTCTGATTGTTGCGGTACTGGGCTCGATCCTGGGCGGGATCACCAACCCGACGCCTGCCGCCGCGCTGGGTGCGGCAGGGGCGATCATGCTGGCGGCCTACCGCCGCCTGCGCGACGAGGACCGCTCACCCAAGGTTGTGATCTTCTCGACCCTGGCGGTGATCCTCTGCATCCTGATCGGGGTGAACTTCGACCTGCGCATCAACAATACCGAAGGTGTCAGCGTCGAAAGCTGGATCGCGTTCCTGTTTGCCTATGCCGCCTATCTCTATGCCGCCTTCGGCCTGTTGTTCAGCTGCTATGTCCTGTTCAAGGCGGGCATCCTGACGCCGGTGGTGCGCGAGACGGCCAAGGTGACGTCCATGGTCTTCACCATCCTGATCGGTTCGCAGCTGCTCAATCTGGTGGTCATCTCGTTTGGCGGGGAACACTATATCCAGCAGTTCCTGAAGTCCTTCGACAACGAGCTGACGGTCTTCCTGATCGTGATGCTGGTGCTGTTCGTGCTGGGCTTCGTGCTGGACTTCCTCGAGATCATCTACATCGTGATCCCCATCGTCGGGCCGGTCATCTATGGCGGCACCTTCGATCCGAAATGGGTGACGATCATGATCGCGGTGAACCTGCAGACCTCGTTCCTGACACCGCCCTTCGGCTTCGCGCTGTTCTACCTGCGCGGCGTGGCCCCGAAAGAGGTAACGACAGGCCATATCTATCGCGGGGTCGCACCCTTCGTGCTGATCCAGGTGGTGGGGCTTGCGATCCTGTGGTTCTTCCCGGCGATCGTGACGATCCTGCCGGACCTCATCCCGAACTGATCCACCCACTCACGGGATAATATGAAAAGCGGGGGCCTTTTGGCCCCCGCTTTGCCTTTGGCAAGGGTATTTGGCACCAGTAAACAGCAGGGTTGGCGCGTGCGGGTGGGCACGGCGCGGCGGACCATTTTGATCTGGGGGGCGCGCTAGTCGTCGCTGCGATGCGGGACCGAGAGATCAGGCAGCGAGATATTGGCCACCTGTTCGGCAATCGGTGCGGTTGACAGCGGGTGCAGCTGGGCATCGAACTGATGGGTGTCCCCAAGTTCCTGCCATCTGCCATCGGCAAAGACCTCAAGCCCCGAGAACCGCGCCTTGTAGCCCATCTTGGCGCTGCCCGGCACCCAGTAGCCAAGGTAGACATAGGGCAGGCCCGCCTCGCGCGCGATGGCGATATGGTCGAGGATCAGATAGGTGCCAAGCGACTGCCGGGGCAGATCGGGGCGGAAGAAGGAATAGACCATGCTCAGCCCGTCCGACAGGACATCGGTCAGGCTGACCCCGATCAGTTCGTGGCTCTCGGTGTCGGTATATTCGATCACCCGGCTGCGGATCGGGGTTTCCTCGATCATCGCGGCAAATTCGAACACGTCCATGTCCGCCATGCCGCCATCGGCGTGGCGATGGTCTAGGTAGTCGCGGAACAATTCGTACTGGTCTTCCGTCGCCCAGGGCGAGGACGCCTTGCGCGCAACATGGGCGTTGCGGCGCAGGATACGTTTCTGGCTTTTGGTCGCAGTGAATTTCGACACGTCGATCCGGGCCGACAGACAGGCTGAGCATTCGGCGCAGGTGGGGCGATACAGCACGTTCTGCGAACGACGGAACCCCTGTTGCGACAGCGCGTCGTTCAGCACCGTTGCCCCGTCGCCCTGCAGGGCGGTAAACAGTTTCCGCTCCATCCTGCCGTCCAGGTAGGGGCAGGGCTGCGGGGCCGTCACATAGAACTGGGGCGCAAGGGGCAGGCTGTGGCGCATGGCACTCCGGGCTTTGTCGCAAAAGCGACGATAACAACCCCGCTTTCCCGCGCCAAGCCCCTAATCAGCGTCAGAATCTTGCGGTCCTGTTGATCGCCACGCTGCCCATGACATGATCGGTCAGGCCCTGACCGCGCGCCGAGGTCAGCATCAGGATGACCGAGATCACCTGCAGGATCGGGATCGAGATCGAGACCGAATAGCCCAGCGTGTGCAGGAAGGCCGAACTCAGGTCGAACCGGTCACCGAACTGGGTGCGGAACTCGATTGACACCAGCCGCATCCCCCATGTCGCCGAGCCGCTGGCCATCGTGACCACGCGGTAAATGAAGCCCACCACGAGGACCAGCAAGGGAAAGAAAAACAGCCCCGTAAAGGCGGTGAACGGTACGATCAGCGCACAGATCGCAACGATCACCACCATGTCGATGATCCAGGCAATCAACCGTTTGGTCGGCACATCTGCATAGAACTCGGGCTGGGTGGCAGGGTCGGGAAGTCGGAAATCGGTCTGGGTCATGTCATCGGCTGGCAAATGGGAAATACAGATCCCCGCCGCAGCGGGGACCGTGGGTTTTCTTGTTCCGGCGCGTCAGGCGTCTTCGCGCGCGTCCTCGGCTGCGTCTGCCTTGCGGGCGCGTTCATCCATGAACTCGTCGAACTCGGCCTTGTCCTTGGCCTCGCGCAGGCGCTGCAGGAAGTCCTCGAAGCTTTTCTGTTCTTCTTCAAGGCGGCGCAGGGTCTCGTCGCGATAGGCGTCAAAGGCGGTGTTGCCGGTGGGGGTCATCACGTGCATCCGGCGCGAGGCACGGGCGCAGGACCGGTTTTTCTTGAACATATCCTTGCTCCAGATCATGTAAAACAACAGTGCCAGGCCGACGGGCCAGAAGAAGACGAAGCCAAGGACCATGGCCGCGATCCACGCGCCTTTGCCCTTGCTGTCAAGCCAGGCTTCGGCCTTGCCCAGCCAACTCAGGTTGGCGGTATGAGGCGTAGCAGTAGCAACAGGTGTCATTTGGGTCTCCGATGTTGGCGTCAATGTGAATGTCTTTCACATTACCAAGATCGGCATCACGGCGGCGCATTGCAAGGGGCAATGTGAATGTTTTTTACATTTCTTGATTTATGACGTGAAATCAGCCTGTTGCGCCCCGGTCAGCCGCGGCAGATCATGTGGGTTCAGCGGAAAAACGTGATGTGGCGTGCCCGCCGCCGCCCAGACCGTATCGAATTCCAGAAGACGCGGATCAAGAAAGGCGCGGATCGGGTTCAGATGGCCGATGGGGGCGACGCCGCCGATGGCAAACCCGGTCTGGGCGCGGATCAGCGCGGCATCGGCCTTGCCCAGCGGCTCGCCCGCGACGGCGCTGGCCTTTTTGTCATCCACCCGGTTGCCGCCGGCGGTCAGGAACAGGATGGCTCGGCCCGAGGTCGCACCGCGAAAGATGATCGACTTGGCAATCTGGTCGAGGTGACAGCCGACGCTGTCAGCGGCCATCTGCGCGGTGCGGGCCGCGCCGGTCTCGCGGATATCGGGTGCAATCCCCGCCGCTTCCAGCGCCGCGCGCACCCGTTTCATGCTTTTCGACATTCCGACCCCTCGCTCTTGCCCGGCTGACACTAGCGGCGGGGCAAAGGCGGTTCAATCCGCCGCTTCTTTCTTGCCCAAATACTCATTTTCCACCCCTTCCGCCCCGCGCTTGCGGTTGACGCCGTCGCGCCCTTTGGCAATGTCGGCATATGAGTTTCGCAAACCGCATCACCCGCCTGCCCATCGCCTTTGACCCCGAACGCGCCGCCGATACAGTGGCCAATGCGCCGGGGTTTGACGGCGATCTTGCCGCGCTTCTGGCGGGCACGGGCGGGTGCAGCCCCTATCTGAAGACCCTGATCGAAAAGGAACGCGACTGGCTTCCCGCCGCCTTCGACGATCCAGAGGCGGCGCTTCTGGCCGAATATGCCGCCCTGCGCGACACCGCGCCCGACAAGCTGCCCGTGGCGCTGCGCGTGGCCAAGCGGCGCGTGGCGCTGACCACGGCGCTGGCGGATATCGCCGGGGTCTGGTCGCTGGAAGAAGTGACAGGCCAACTGACCGATTTCGCCGATCTCGCCAGCCAGCTTGCGTTGCAGGTCACCATCGGGACCGAGATCAGGCGCGGCAAGCTGCCCGGCGCGACCGAGGATGACATTGTGACCGCAGGTGGCATGGTCTCGATCGCCATGGGCAAGATGGGCGCGCATGAGCTGAACTATTCCTCGGATATCGACCTCATTTGCCTCTTTGACGAAAGCCGCTTTGACGCCGCCGATTACCACGACGCCCGAGCCAGTTTCGTGCGTGCCACGCGGCGCATGGCGGCGATGCTGAGTGACCTCACCGGTGAGGGCTATGTCTTTCGCACCGACCTGCGCCTGCGCCCCGACCCGGCTGTCACGCCGGTCTGCATGGCGATGGAAGCTGCCGAACGCTATTACGAAAGCCTTGGCCGCACGTGGGAACGCGCCGCTTACATCAAGGCGCGGCCCTCGGCCGGTGATCTGGCGGCGGGCGAGAAATTCCTCAAGGCGCTGACGCCCTTCGTCTGGCGCAAGCACCTGGATTTCGCCGCCATCCAGGACGCCCATGACATGCGGCTGCGCATCCGCGAGCACAAGGGGCTGGGCGGGCCGATCACGCTGGAAGGTCACAACATGAAGCTGGGGCGCGGCGGCATCCGCGAGATCGAGTTCTTTACCCAGACCCGCCAGATCATCGCCGGGGGCAGGGACCCCGACCTGCGCGACCGCCGCACGGTGCCCGCGCTGGGTCTGCTGGCACAAAAAGGCTGGGTGCCCGAGGCGGCGGCGCAGGTTCTGGGCGATCACTACCGCGCCCACCGCGAGGTGGAACACCGCATCCAGATGATCAACGACGCCCAGACCCACGACCTGCCGAAATCACCCGAGGGCATCGCCCGCATCGCCTGTCTGATGGGGCTGGACGAGGCCACCTTCCGGCGCGACGTCGCCGCCCGCCTGACCGAAGTGCATGAGGTGACCGAGGGCTTCTTTGCCCCCGACGCGGCCCAGCCCATGGACGCCCATGCCTTTGACGAGGATATTCTGGCTCGCTGGCTGACCTATCCGGCGCTGCGCTCGGAACGGGCGGTCGAGATTTTCAAACGGCTCAGGCCCGAGTTGCTGAAGCGGCTGGCCCGCACCGCGCGCCCCGATGAGGCGCTTCTGGCGCTCGACGGGTTCCTTGCAGGGCTGCCCGCCGGGGTGCAGCTGTTTTCTCTGTTCGAGGCAAATGCCCAGCTTGTCGATCTTCTGGTTGATATCGTCGGCACCGCGCCGGGGCTGGCGCGGTATCTGTCGCGCAACTCGGCGGTGTTCGATGCGGTGATCGGCGGCGGTTTCTTTGCCGACTGGCCGGGGGCGGTTGCGCTGCAATCGGCGCTGACTGCGGTTCTCGACGCCGAGGAAGACTATGAACGCAAGCTCGACGCCGCCCGCCGCTGGGTCAAGGAATGGCATTTCCGGGTGGGTGTGCATCACCTGCGCGGGCTGATCCCGGCGGATGAGGCCGGGCAGCAATATGCCGACCTTGCCAGTGCCGCCGTTGCCGCGCTTCTGCCCGTTGTGACCGACAATTTCGCCATCAAACACGGCCCCCCGCCGGGACGCGGCGCGATGGTGCTTGGCATGGGATCGCTGGGGGCGGAACGGCTGACGGCGGGGTCGGACCTTGACCTGATCGTGATCTATGACGCCGCCGGGGTCGAGGCGTCCGAGGGCCGCCGCCCGCTGGCCTCGCGCGCCTATTACGCGCGGCTGACCCAGGCCATGGTCACCGCGATTTCCGCCCCGATGAGCCAGGGACGGCTTTACGAGATCGACATGCGGCTCAGGCCGTCTGGCACGCAAGGCCCGGTCGCCACTTCGCTGACATCGTTCCGTGACTATCAGCAGAACAAGGCCTGGACATGGGAACATCTGGCCCTAACCCGCGCCCGCGCGGTGGCTGGCCCCGCCGATCTGACGGATGAGATCGAGACCTTCCGGCAGGAGGTTCTGGCCATGCCGCGGGACGAGGCCGCGATCCGTGCCGATGTCGCCGAGATGCGCGACCGTATCGCCGCCGCGAAGACCCCTAAATCCATCTGGGACGCCAAGATCGGTCCCGGTCGGATGCAGGATATCGAACTCTTGTCCCAGGCCGCCGCGCTTCTGGCCCATTCGCCGTCGCGCAGCGTGGTTGACGGGCTGCGTTCCGGCGTCGCCATCGGCTGGCTCACCCCACAGGAAGGCACGGCGCTTGAGGCCGCCTATGATCTTTTCTGGCGGGTGCGCATGTCGGAAAAACTGCTGGGAGAGCAGGATCTGGCGCCGCAAACACTGGGCGTGGGCGGGCGTGCCTTCCTGCTGCGCGAAACCGGGGCCGAAACCGTCGAGGCGCTGGCAAATGACCTGCGCGGCAGGGCGACCGAGGCGGATGCCATCGTAACCGCGGCCCTGAACCGCAAGATCGGAGACGTTGCATGACACACCGCGATGCCGACCCCAAGGGGCTGATCCGCGAATCCTATCGTATCGACGGGATCACGCTGGGCGAATGCCGGTCGATCTTCCTTGATTGGGCACTCAGCCTTGCGGACAACACCGACCAGAAGGCGGCGCTGACGGCGCTGCTGGACACCTATGGCCCCGGCAACCCGGACCATCCGATGACCGGCGTGATGCAAGAAGGGCTGGTGTCGATCGGCACCCCGCGCCGCCGGGGGGGATGGCGCACACGCGCCCGCAACTGACCGGAAAATCGCGGAAAACAAGGGAATTTGTCGCCGTATCGCCGACAAGACTCCCTCAAATCGCGCCGCATTTGACGCAATCCTGCCTCAATTTCGGATCAAATTGTTCCTGCACCCAAGGGGAAATTGTGCCCAAGGAGAATGGAATATGAAACGGTTTGGACTTCTTGCGATGGTGATGATGGGCCTGAGTGTCTCGGCCTGTGCCACCGTGGAAACCGCAACGCGGAACGCCCCGCTTGAGACCCTGCCGACCGAGATGGCCGCGCCCGCGCCGTCGTTCAAGATGGCAAGCTTTGACGTCAACGTGCCCACCACGTTGAAGGTCAGCGAGGCCAACAGCTATCGGCCCGCTGCCGACATCGTCTGGCGCGGTGACCCGATTGGCAACCGCTATGAACAGGTCGCGGCGATCTTTGACGACGCCATCGAACTGGGGGCAGGCGACCTGAAGGGCGCCCTTCCCGTGAAGGTCGAGATCGAGGTCAAGCGCTTCCACGCCCTGACCGAAAAGACCCGCTATACCATTGGCGGCATCCATGCGATCACCTTCGTCATGACGATCCGCGACCCGCAGACCGGTGCCGTGATCCGTGGCCCGCGTGAAATCGTGGCCGATCTTGATGGCTATGGCGGCTCCAAGGCGCTTCAGGCCGAGGCCCGTGGCCTGACCCAGAAATACCGCATCACCCAGCATCTGGCCCGCGTGATCCAGGACGAGATGACGAAGCCCCAGGGATTTGTCGCGCCGCGGGGCGGTGTGACCAAGCGGATCGATCCGCTGTCGCCGGTCAAGCCGATCTGATCCAGCCGATCTGATCTTTTCAGACCGCATCGAAACGCGTAAGGGGACGACATGATGTCGTCCCCTTTGCCTGTTATCCGCCTGAAACCGAAATCCAAGCCGCAGGCGATCCGCCACGGCTTTCCCTGGGTTTTCGACAATGAAATCGTCACCGACCGCCGCACCAAGGGCCTGACGCCCGGTGCGCTTGCGATCCTTGAGGATGCCGAGCGCCGCCCGCTGGCGCTGGTGACCGTCAATCCCCAAAGCCGCATCTTTGCCCGCGTGCTGGACCGCGACACCGACGCGCAGGTCGACGCCGACTGGCTGTTTGCGCGGCTGTCGCGCGCCGCCGCGATGCGTGACCGCATTTATGACGCGCCCTTCTATCGCCTTGTTCACGCTGAGGCGGACGGGCTGCCCGGTGTCATCATCGACCGGTTTGGTGACGTGGTGGTCCTGCAACCCAACGCGGCCTGGGCCGACACCCATCTTGAGATGCTGACCCCGGCGCTGTTGCGTCTTGAGGGCGTCACGACTGTCTACAAGAACGGCTCTGGCCGGGCGCGGGGGCTGGAAGGGCTGAACGAGGAAAGCACGGTTCTGGCCGGAGCCCTGCCTGACGGCCCCATCCCGGTTGTGATGAACGGTGCCACCTACATGGCCGATATTTCCGGGGGGCAGAAGACGGGGCTGTTCTTTGACCAGCGCCCGAACCACGGTTTCGCCGCCGGTCTCTGCCGGGATGCGCGGGTTCTGGACGTGTTTTCCCATGTCGGAGGCTTCTCGCTTGCCGCGCTTGCGGGCGGGGCGGCCAGCGCGGTGGCGGTCGACGGCTCGGCCCCGGCGCTGGATCTGGCAGAGCAGGGCGCGGCGGCGTCGGGCTTTGCCGACCGGTTCGCCACCCGCAAGGGTGATGCGTTCGAAGTCCTGCAGGCGCTTCAGGATGAAGGTGCCGAGTTTGACGTGGTGATCTGCGACCCGCCCGCCTTCGCACCGTCAAAACCGGCGCTGGAAAAAGGTCTGCGCGCTTATGAGCGCGTCGCACGCATGGCCGCGCCGCTGGTGGCCGAGGGCGGCTATCTGGGCCTCTGCTCGTGTAGCCATGCCGCCGACCTCACCTCGTTCCGCAACGCCTCGGCGCGCGGGATCGGGCGGGCCGGGCGGCGGCCGCAGCTGATCCACACCGGCTTTGCCGGGCCGGACCACCCGCAACTGCCGCAGCTGGCGGAATCGGGCTATCTCAAGGCGCTGTTTTTCCGGCTGTGAAGCTTTTGCTGGATACCTGCGTCCTGTTCCCGACAGTGATGCGCGAGATGCTTCTGGGCACCGCTGCCACGGGCGCCTTCACACCGCTCTGGTCGGCCCGCATCCTTGAGGAATGGGCGCGGGCGGCGGCCAAGCTGGGACCGGGCGGAGAGGCACAGGCCCGGGGCGAGATCGCGCTGGTGCGGGCCGCGTGGCCGGGGGCTGAAATCACATGGAAACCCTCGCTTGAGGCGCGGCTGTGGCTGCCCGATCCGGCTGACCTGCATGTGCTGGCAGCGGCGATTGCCGGGTCCGCTGACCGCATCGTGACCCTGAACGCCAAGGATTTTCCGCGCAACATCCTCGGCGAAGAGGGGCTGGACCGGATCGACCCGGACAGCTTGCTGCGCGGGATTTGGGAAGAGGATCCGCAGGGCGTTGCAGCGGTTGCCGACGCGGTCTGGCACGAGGCCGAACGCCTGTCAGGTCAGGACTGGCCCATGCGCAAGCTTATGAAAAAGGCGCGTCTGCCGAAGTTGGGCAAGGCGCTGGCAGGGGCATAGGGGCGCTGCCCCTCACATCGAAAACAAACAGTTTTCGATGCTCACCCCGAGGTATTTCAGGCAAGAGGAAAGTCAGGCCGGGTCAGGCCTTGGTGACGCCCCAGTCGGTTTCCAGCTTCTCGATGGCGGCGATCCGGTCGGCGGTCTTGGGGTGGGACAGGAACCAGGCGGGCATCGCGCCCCGGTTGCCGTCGGTCAGGCTTTCCAGCTTGCTAAACAGCGATTTCTGCGGCCCGGTGCCGATCCCGGCCTTGGTCAGGAGCGCGGCGGCATAGGCGTCGGCCTCGTATTCGTCGCCGCGTGACAGCCGCGCCGCCAGAAGCGTGGTCAGCGTTCCGGCGATCAGCACGCCAAACCCCGGCAGAAAGCGGTTCAGCACCATGGCCACGGCGGTGCGCAGCGCGTTCTGGCCCGAAAAGTCGATCATCCGACGGCGCGAATGGCCAAGCGCGACATGGCCCAGCTCATGTGCGATCACGCTGGCCAGCTCGTCCGAGGTGACCTCTCCGGCGCGGTAGCGGTCGTAAAAGCCGCGCGTGATGAAGATGCGCCCATCCGGGGCGGCAAGGCCGTTGATCGGCGCGATCTCGTAGATATGCACCCGGATGCGCGGCAGGTCGAGCGCCCGCGCCATGCTGCGGATATGGGTGACGAGCAGCGGATCGACCAGTTCAGTGGATTTCGCGTCCAGCTCTTTTGCCGTGCGCCAGGCCGACATGCGGTACATGGCGATACCGTAAAGCAGGGCAAGAAGGATGGGCATGAAGCGCAGCATGGTCAAGATATGGTCCGGCGACGCGCGAAGGGCAAGCCCGCTCGCGGCGGTGTGTTGCCGGGGTGCGGGCGCATCCCCGGCGCCGGATCGTCAGCCGTTGGACCAGGTGACCGGCATGGATAACGGGCCGCGGAAGGCCCAGCCATGAAATGGCACCGGCCCGGCAAGCTCCAGATCCTGCAAATGCTGAAAGGCCAGCGGCAGCGCGACCTCGGTGATCATCGCGCGCGCCGCCGGCGCACCGGCGCAGAAATGCGGCCCTGCGCCAAAGGGGATGGCGGCGGAATTGTCGCGCGTGATGTCAAACCTGTCGGGCGCGTCGAAATGCGCCTCGTCCCGGCCCGCCGAGCCAAACATGAAAAACACCCGCTCGCCCGGCGTGAAGTCGATGCCGTTCACCGTGTCCGCCTGCGCGACCTCTCGTGGTGACATGCCGATGGGCGAGACCCAGCGCGCATATTCGTGGAACGCGTCCACAAAACCCGCCCCGCCATTGCGGATCATCCCCATGGCGTCGGGGGTGGTCAGCAGGGCCCATATCGTGCCGGCAATCGCGTCACGCGGCTCGTTCTGGCCGCCCGAGATGATCAGCTTGATATTGGCGCGGATCGATTCCATCGGCAGCCCCGCCTCCAGCTGGACCGACAGGGCGGACGGGTCCGGTTGCTTTCTCAGGACCGGTACCTGCGCGTCGATATGGGCGTCGATCAGGGCGGTGGCGCGGTGACAGGCGGCCTCGATCTGCGGGTCGCCCTGATAATTCGCGCAGCCGTCGATCATCGCCTGGCTGACGCCGTCCATTTCGGCGGCGGTCATGGTGGTCAGCCCCGTGATGGCTTTTAACGCCTCGGCTGACACCGGCATGGCAAAATCGCGCACAAGATCGCAGCCCCGTTGCGGGATCAGGTCCCGGATGATCCGGTCGGCGGCGTCGCGGAACAGGGGCAGCCAGTGCTGTTTCACGGTCTTTGGACTGAGTGTGGGAAACAGCGCCCTGCGCTCGGCCATATGGGCATCACCGTCCTTGCGCATCAGGTTCTCACCCATCAACAGCGTCATCAACCCCTCGGGCTGGCGGCTGGAAAACACCTCGATCCGCTTTTCCTGACGGAAGATATCGTCCCGCCGCGTGAACAGCGTGGCGTTCAGCTGAGGCACGAAGCAGATAGGGGCATCGCGGCGCATTTGGGCAAGATCGGGATAGGGATCGGCGGCAAAGCGGGCGGGGTCGATAGTGTATTCTGGTGCGGTGGACATGCCGGAACGCTATGCCGTTCCAGACCGCACGCGCAAGACCCAAAGGGCAGGGATCAGCGTGTCAGATCGCGCATGCCCTGTTCCAGCCCTTCCAGCGTCATCGGCACCATGTTGCCTTCGAAGATCTCGGAAATCATCTGGATCGAATGGGTATGGGGCCAGTATTTCTCGGGGATCGGGTTGATCCACAGGTTGCTGGACCATTGATCGCGCGCGCGTTCCAGCCAGGTCTGCCCGGCTTCGGCGTTCCAGTGTTCGTTGGCGCCGCCGGGATAGGCGATCTCGTAAGGAGACATCGAGGCGTCGCCGACAAAGATGCACTTGTAATCCGGCCCATAGGTGCGCAGCACCTCCCATGTCGGGGTCTGGGCGTTCCAGCGGCGGCGGTTGTCGCGCCACACACCTTCGTAAAGGCAGTTGTGGAAATAGAAATATTCAAGGTGCTTGAACTCGGCCCGTGCCGCGCTGAACAGTTCTTCGACCACCTTGATATGCGGGTCCATCGAGCCGCCGACATCCAGAAACAGCAGCACCTTCACGGCGTTGCGCCGCTCGGGGCGGGTTTTCACGTCCAGATAGCCGTGTTCGGCGGTGGCGCGGATCGTGCCGTCAAGGTCCAGTTCCTCGGCCGCGCCATCGCGCGCCCAGCGGCGCAGGCGTTTCAGCGCCACCTTGATGTTGCGCGTGCCCAGTTCCACCGTGTCGTCGAGGTTGCGGAACTCGCGCTTGTCCCAGACCTTGACCGCGCGGCCATGACGGCCTTCCTTCTGGCCGACGCGCACCCCTTCGGGGTTGTAGCCATAGGCTCCAAAGGGCGAGGTTCCGGCGGTGCCGATCCACTTGTTGCCGCCCTGGTGCCGGCCCTGTTGTTCCTTCAGCCGCTCGCGCAGCGTCTCCATCAGCTTCTCAAACCCGCCAAGCGCCTCGATCTCGGCCTTTTCTTCCGCCGTCAGGTGCTTTTCGGCCATCTTTTCCAGCCAGTCGGCAGGCAGGTTCACGGCCTCAAGCACGTCGTCCAGCTGGATGTTTTCCAGTCCCTTGAAGGTGGCGGCAAAGGCGCGGTCGAACTTGTCGAGGTTGCGCTCATCCTTCACCATGGCGGTGCGGGCGAGGTAATAGAACGCCTCTACGTCATAGGTCGCCAGACCCAGTTTCATGCCTTCCAGAAAGCTCAGATATTCGCGCAGAGAGACGGGCACGCCGCCTTGCCTGAGGTTATCGAAGAACGGCAGGAACATCGCTTACAGCGCCATCCGGTGAATGGTCAGCGTCGCAAACACGCCCAGAAGCGAGAAGGCGATCGCATAGATCACCGTGTATTGCAGGATATCCAGTGCCTTGCCCTTGCGCCGCTTGGCGATGGTAAAACCCAGAATGGCGCCGAGAATCGCGGCCGTCAGTACGATCATGGATCAGTATCCCCCTTTGAGCGGGCTCAGCGCCGCGACCTCGCGCATCTTGGCGCGCACGGCCCAGTCCGCGCCGAAGCCGTATCGCGCCCAGCCCAGACTGTCCACCCGGACGCTGCGTGCCTCTTCGCTGCGGTTGACCAGTTGCAGCGCCTCGGCGCGCAACAGCATCAGCGTCGACAACAGCGCGGCGTTTTCGAACTGTGCCGCCTCGTCGATGCGGGGGGTGACAAGGGCCAGCGCCTCGGTGCCGCGCCCGGCCGAAATCGCATAGGCCGCAAGCTGCGTGGCGACAAAACCGTGATGCGGGCCAGAGAAGGGGAACTGGCGGTAATAGCGGTCGGCAAGCAGGAAATGGGTATGGGCCTGATCGGAATCATAGGATTGCATCAGGCGGCCATTGGCATAGTGGCTGAAGGCCAGCCGGTGATCGTGCCAGCCCTCGTTCTTGGCGATCAGCAACGCCCGCGACGCGGCGGCCCGGCGATTGGGGCCACTGGTGCCGGGGCCAAGCGCGGTCTGGATCGCATCGACCCAGGACGCGGGCGTCGGGCTCAGACGATAGGATCCGCGTCCCTCACCACCGGGATTGTGCCGCGCCAGGATCGCCGGAAGGCGTTTGGCCACTTCGTTGCGGGTCATGCCCGATTGCAGCGCCGGATCGTAATAGGCGCGCAGCATCAGCATGTCGAACCCGGTCAGGACGGCGTGGATATTGTCGTCATTGAAGATACTGTCGGGCAGCCGATAGAGGTCATTGAGCGGCCCCAGCGCCTGTGCCAGTTCTTCATGCAGACAGTCGCGCACCTCTTGCGGGCTGACATCGTTGGGCACAAAAACAGCCATTTTCTGACGTGTTTTCAACAGGCTCCAGTTCGTTGCTGATGTGCGGCGCGCGTTGCGATACTGCGAGATGGACGAGATATTGGGCACCACGAAACAGGCCGCCTGCGGCAGCGCCTGCCGGATCTTGGCACGGGATACAGCCTCGATGGTGATATTGGCGCCGGGGTTCGAGGTTTCCGAGATGTTGATCCCGGCCTCGGTCCTCAGCCGGTGCAGCAGCCGCGTCAGGTCAGCGCGCAGCGTTGCCGGCGGGCGCCCGGTCACGCGAACGGTGATCGGTCCTTCGAAACGGGTAAAACGGTCAAGCTGACGCCCGCTTTCCATGCGGAAGGCAAGGTCGAGGAAATCGCGCGACATGTCCCGGTTGGACCGCTGCGGGCGCACCGGCTGGGGCGTCGCAAAGACTTTCATCGGCGGAAGGGTTGTGTCCGCAATGGCCGCGCGAGTCGGCGCTTCGGATTGCATCCCCGACGTGCAGGCGCCCAAGAGGGCAACAAATGATAAAACCAACAAACGCATGAACTGTCAGACTACCCTGTCATACCGGATAAAAGGAGTCTTTGTGCCGATGCGGTCATACAATTTTCGCGCCGTGTGGTTGAATTCCTGTGTCAGCCAATAGACCGACGGCGCGCCGGCGTCGTCCGCGGCGGCATAAACCGCCTCGATCAGCTTGCGTCCGACACCCTGGCCGCGCACATTAGGATCGGCATACAAGTCCTGAAGATAACACACATTTTCTACTTTCCACGCATGGCGGTGAAACAGGTAATGCGTCAGGCCGACAAGCCCGTTTTCACCCTCGGCCACCAGGCAGGAATAATCCTGCGCATCATCGCCCAGCAAACGGGCAAAGGTCGAGGCATAGACCGTTTCCGGCACGCCGGACTCGTAAAACTCAAGGTATGCGGTCCAAAGACGGCGCCATTCGGCCTGGTCTTCCTCACGCAGCGGGCGGATCTTCACCTGCCCGGTGTCCTTCAATGTCACTTTGAAAATTCCCTGTCCCTGAAATACGTCGCCGCCGCAGCACCCTGAACCCTAGCATGCCCTGCGGCTGCGGCAACAATATGTCCTGCAGGCGGCAGGCCTGGGCGCTGCGCGTGTTCTTCCGGGTCCCACGTTTCACCACGAGACCCCGTCGATCAGCGCCCCGACCGCGCCATGAACGCCAGCCGTTCAAACAGATGCACGTCCCGTTCGTTCTTCAGAAGCGCGCCATGCAGTTTCGGCAGCGCATTGGCACCGTCGCGCTTCAGGTCCTCGGGCGACAGGTCCTCGGCCAGAAGAAGTTTCAGCCAGTCCAGCACTTCCGACGTCGACGGCTTTTTCTTCAACCCTGCGGTTTCGCGGATTTCATAGAACTGCGTCAGGGCCGTGGTCAGCAGCGCCTCTTTGATGCCGGGGTGATGCACCTCGACGATCTTTTTCATCGTCTCGGCATCAGGGAAGCGGATGTAATGAAAGAAACAGCGGCGCAGGAAAGCGTCGGGCAGTTCCTTTTCATTGTTCGAGGTGATGATCATGATCGGGCGGTGTTTCGCGCGGATCGTCTCGCCTGTTTCGTAGACATAGAACTCCATCTTATCGAGTTCCTGCAAAAGGTCGTTCGGGAACTCGATATCGGCCTTGTCGATCTCGTCGATCAGCAGGACGACCTTCTCATCTGCCTCGAACGCTTCCCAAAGCTTGCCCTTCTTGATGTAGTTCTTGACGTCATGCACGCGTTCTTCGCCCAGCTGACTGTCCCGCAGCCGGCTGACGGCGTCGTATTCGTAAAGACCCTGCTGTGCCTTGGTGGTCGACTTGATGTTCCACTCGATGATCCGAAGCCCCAGCGCCTCGGCGACCTGGCGCGCCAGCTCGGTCTTGCCGGTGCCGGGTTCGCCCTTGACCAGCAGCGGACGCTCAAGCGCAACCGCCGCGTTCACCGCGATTGTAAGGTCGTCAGTGGCGACATAATCGCGTGTGCCTTCGAATTTCATGCCGTTTCCTACAGTTAATCCTGATCCGTCCGGCACCCTATCGTGAACAAAATTTCACCGCAATGCGGTGTTATGGGGTAGTGACAATCCCCCAATGCTGGGGTAATCCAGCGCCATTCAGAGGGGGGCGAAATGTCTGGAACGAATATTTTGAAGGACGTTAGCCACGAAGAGGGAGCAGACATGAAGGCCGAGACTTTCCTGCCCGACGACTATCGTCCAGCAGAAGACGAACCGTTCATGAATGAACGCCAGATCGAGTATTTCCGCCGGAAACTGATCAATTGGAAAAACGAACTCCTGGATGACAGCCGCGATACGATCGAGGGATTGCAGGAAAGCACCCGCAATATTCCCGATGTCGCGGACCGGGCGTCCGAAGAAACCGATCGTGCGCTGGAACTGCGCACGCGCGACCGCCAGCGCAAGCTGGTCGCCAAGATCGACTCGGCCCTGCGCCGCATCGACGAAGGTGAATACGGCTATTGCGAGGTGACCGGAGAGCCGATTTCGCTGAAGCGTCTGGATGCGCGTCCGATCGCCACCATGAGCCTTGAGGCGCAAGAGCGTCACGAGCGCCGCGAAAAAGTCCACCGCGACGATTGATCCCATGGTGGGAACCAGAAAGTGAAGCGCCGGGGCTTTTGCCTCGGCGTTTTTCGTTTCAAATGGGGGCATGGATTTGAACGCAACCAAGGTCACGATCATCGGCGCCGGAATCGGCGGGCTGACCGCCGCCATCGCGCTCTGCCGCCGTGGGGCGGATGTCACCGTGCTGGAACAGTCCGACGCCATCACCGAAGTCGGCGCCGGTATCCAGGTCAGCCCGAACGGGATCGCCGTGCTGCGGGCGCTGGGTCTGGAAGACGCGCTTCGGGTTCAGGCGGTGCAGGCCCGCGCGATCGAGTTGCGAAACCATGCCGATGCGCGGCTTGTGGCGCGGCTTGATCTTGGGCTGTTGCCCGCTGACCAGCCCTATTTCTTTGTGCATCGCGCCGACCTGATCGACATTCTTGCCGGGGCCGCGCGCGAGGCCGGTGTGAAAATCCGTCTGTTGCAGAAGGTCGATACCATCGAACCCGGCCCGCATCCGGTGGTGCGGTTGGAAAACGGCGACGCGATTGCCTCGGATCTGGTCGTTGGGGCGGACGGGCTGCATTCGCGGCTGCGCCCGGTCCTGAACGGCACCTTGGCCCCGTTTTTCACCCGCCAGACCGCGTGGCGCGCCACCGTGCCCAACGGTTTTGGCCACCCCAACCTGACCCGCGTTCATATGGGCCCGAAAAGCCATATCGTCAGCTACCCGCTGCGGCAGGGCAAACTGGTCAATATCGTCGCCGTGCGGGAAGAGGTCGACTGGGTCGAGGAAAGCTGGAGCCATCAGGACGATCCCGCCCATCTGCGCCTTGCCTTTTCGCATTACAGCGCCGAGGTGCGCGAGATGCTGAAGCGCGTCGAGACCGTGGGCTATTGGGGGCTGTTCCGCCATCCTGTCGCCAAGGTCTGGCACCGTGACAATACCGTGCTGCTGGGCGACGCGGCGCATCCGACCCTGCCGTTCATGGCGCAGGGCGCGGTGATGGCAATGGAAGACGCCTGGGTGCTGGCCGATGCGCTTGGCACAGCGCCCTCAATCGACAGCGGTCTGGCCAGCTACCAGTCCCGCCGCGAGGACCGGGTCCGCAAGGTTGTCGAGACCGCCAATGGCAATGCCTGGAAATACCACCTGTCTTTCCCGCCAATGCGGTTTGCCGCCCATCTGGGGATGCGGGTGCTGTCGACCGTGGCGCCAAAACGCCTTTTGACCCAGTTCGACTGGATCTATCGCCACGATGTGACCCGCGACGGCGGCTGAGCGGGGCTCAGGCGTCCAGTTCGACCCAGACCGGCACGTGATCCGACGGTTTCGGACGGTTCCTGATGCCGCTGTCGATCCCGACATCCGTCAGCAGGTCCGCGCATTGCGGGCTGAGCAGGAAATGGTCGATGCGGATGCCGTCATTCCTGTCCCACGCGCCGCCCTGGTAATCCCAGAACGAGTAATGGCCCGGCCCGGATACCCGCGCCCGGAACGCATCGGTGAAGCCCAGATTCACGAGCCGCCGGAACGCCGCGCGGCTTTCGGGCCGGGCCAGCGCATCCTCGCGCCATGCGTCGGGGCGCTTGGCATCCTCGTCCTGTGGAATGATGTTATAGTCACCCGCCATCAGGAACGGTTCCTCAGCCTCCAACAGCTTTTGTGCATGGGCGTGAAGCCGCTCCATCCACGCCAGCTTGTAGTCGTATTTCGGCCCCGGCGCCGGGTTTCCGTTGGGCAGGTAAAGCCCGCAGACCCGCACCGCACGGTCGCCAATTACCGTGGCTTCGATCCAGCGCGCCTGCTCATCCGTGTCATCTCCGGGCAGGCCGCGAGTCACATCTTCCAGCGGCAGCTTTGACAGGATCGCGACTCCGTTGAATGATTTCTGTCCATGGGTTTCCACCTGGTAACCACGTTCCTCGAAGACCTCCTTGGGAAAGCCTTCGTCAACCGACTTGATTTCCTGCAGGAGCGCGACATCCGGCTGTGCTTCGTCCAGCCAGTCCGGGAGCGCCTGAATGCGCGCCTTGATCCCGTTGATGTTGAAGGTCGCGATTTTCATCTGTCAGCACTCCGTTTCCTGTCCCGACTTGTATCCCGCACCGGGCCGCGGCTGGCAAGGCTTGGCCGTCCGGGGGTGAAAATGAATCACTTTGCCGCCCCGAAATCCGGGCGGCCGATGGCCCGGTTCGTCCCGATTTTTCGGCCGGAACCCAAGGGTGATTCTCCACTGATTTGGTGCTGCCTCGAATGCCTGTCCGCAAGAATCGGGCAAAAATGTGGCAAATCGAAATATTTTGAAAATACAATAAAAACAATGACTTGCGGATCATGGAATCGGCGAGTCAAGACGGAAAATGACACGCATAGCAAGAAAAATGATTTTGAGAAACCCGGTAAGGGTGCAAGCGTTGAGTCGTTCAAAACACCAACTGGAGGACTACCAATGCTCGCCAAAAAATCCGCTCAACTGGTTAACGAAACGTTTGCAAACCGTGCGGCAACACGCAGCGGCACCAGCATCCACGATGGGCTGGAAACGGGGCTGTTCACGTCCGGCCTGTCTGCCGATGCAAGTGATGCGCTGATGGGGGACGCGACCGAGATGTTCACCTCGGGCCTGGTTCAGGCATTCACCTCGGGACTGGAAAGCAAGGGCACCGATGCCACCGTCGGCGACGCCGTCGAAATGTACACCTCGGGCCTGACCCAGATGTTTACTTCGGGCCTCGAAGCATCCGGTAATTCAACCACAGCGGGCGACTCGGTCGAGATGTTCACCTCGGGTTTGACCCAAATGTACACCTCGGGCCTGGCTCCGGCGGCCAATGCCGACGCTACTTCGGGCGAAGGGCTTGAAATGTTCACCTCGGGTCTTTCGGCAAAATCCGACGACGCGGCCACCGGCGACGCGGTCGAAATGTACACCTCGGGCCTGACTCAAATGTACACCTCTGGCCTGACCCAGATGTTCACCTCTGGTCTGGCCCCGCAGGAAGAAGCCAAGGCCGAAACCGGGGAAGGCACCGCGCTGTTCACCTCGGGCCTCTGATTGATCACTGGGACCGGGGCGTTTGGCCCAAAACCAATAAGGGAGAATTGACATGACCAATATCGTGACACTGAACGTCCCGTCCCAGCGGCAACCGGACCCCGTCCGCCACGCAAGCCTGATGCAGAGCTTCGCCCTGCATCGGCGCTTTGGCGACGACGTGTTCTGGCTGAAGGAAAACGCCGAACTACTGAATATCCTGGAATGCACCGGGGCCGAGGTGTCGGAACAGGGGCTGGCCGCCTATGCCGGGTTCTATCGCGACGTCGAAAAGCGGCTTCAGTTCTTTCCGCAATACTACCGCTTCCTGTTGTCGATCTGCCTTGATCTTGAGGACATCGGCTTTGAGGGCCGCAAATCCGAAGTGCTGGTCCGCTGGGCCGCGCAATCCGGTCTGGCCGAGGCCGAATTGTCGGACCTGCAACGTATGGAAGCGCGCCGGCTGATGATGCGGCGCGGGGTCGATCCCTTGCCGTTTGATGACGGGCTTGAGGACCGGATGCGCCGCTTCATGGCGCGGTCGTCCACCTTCTCGATGCCGAACAAGAAGGCGGCGTATGAGCTGACCCACGCGGTTTTCTACCTGTCCGAATATGGCCGCCGCGATCCCGGTCTGGACCGCGACACAGCGACATCGCTTGAATTTGTCGGGGTCATGGCCTTCCTTGAACAGAATGCCGACCTTCTGGCCGAAGTCTGCGTCGCGCTGGTGCAGGGCGGGTTCGACGTGCCCGAGGCATGGTCGGACTGGCTGATCTCGCACACCCAGCGGTTCACCGTGGAAACCGGCGGGCAGACCACCGGCCATGACGATTACCATGAATTCCTGGTCACCAACTGGATGCTGGCCGCCACCGGGCAGCGCGCCTTCGTGAAACCGCTGACGCCCGAGCGCATGGCGTTTTACCGCCCCGACGGGGTGGCGGGGCCGCTGCGCGAACTGTCGGAATGTATGTACAAGCTGGACGACCGCCGCTCGGCCGACTGGGAGGCGATGCGCCCTGTGGTCCTTGACCATATGTCCGAGGACGCCCGCCATGTCATCACCGAAGCTGAGGGATCCTGTCGCGATTTTGATGCGTTTTTCCAAGGGTTTGCACGGGCAGGTAGCCTGTCAGGGGCGGCGCTGTGATCGCCGTCCGCAATACCGCGCTTCTGGGGGCGGGGCTGACGCTGGCCTATACGCTGGCGATTTCCTGTGCTGATGCGATCACCAAGTTCATCGCCGCCGGCTATGCCGCGCCCCAGCTTTTCTGTCTCTCCGGCGCCATCGTCGCCTTGCTCAGCTGGCTTGGCGGTCGGGCCGGGCAGGGCAGGGCCGGGGGCAGGGGAAACCTGCGCACGATCTGTCCCCGCGCCATGGCGCTGCGGTCGGCGCTGACTGTCGCCGGGTCGGTTGCGTTTTTCTATGCGTTCAAACTGCTGCCCTTTGCAGAAGTCTTTGTTTTCATTGGCCTCATGCCGCTGTTTGCCGGGGTGTTTTCGGGCCTGATCCTGGGAGAACATGTGCGCCCCGTGGCCTGGACCGCGCTTCTGGCCGGGTTCCTAGGGGTTCTGTGCCTGTTCCCGGTTGGTGTCACGGCGATTTCCGCCGGGCATCTGGTGGCGCTGGCGGCCTCGGTTCTGGGGACGTTGTCGATGATTCTCGCCCGCTATATCGGGCGCTATGAAAGCAACGCGCTGGCGCAGGTTTTCTATCCCAACCTGTCCCTGTTCCTTGCCATGGCGCTGGCCTTGCCCTTTGTCTATCAGCCGATGGGCGCGGGCGATCTGGCCTGGGTTGTGGCCTATGCGGTGGCCCTGTTTGTCGCGCGCTGGCTTCTGGTGGTCGCGCTGCGCCACCTCGCGGCCTTTGCCGTGACCCCGCTTCTGAACTTCCAGTTTGTCTGGATGGTGGGCCTTGGCGCGGTGTTTTTCGGCGAATACCCAGCGGCCAACATCTATCTGGGCGTGGTGATCGTGGTCGCGGCGGGGCTGTTCCTGGTTTATGACCAGCTGGTTCCGGCAACCGCGAAACCCACCCGCATCCCGGCGATCCGCTTGCCGAGATTCGTCACGCAAAGAAGATGAAGTTCGGCCTGTAAGTCGCTCTATCAGATAGAGAAACTGGTTCCGCATCCGCAAGAACTGGTGGCGTTCGGATTGTCGATCACGAACCGCGCGCCGATCAGCTCTTCGCTGAAATCAATCGTGGCATTGGCCAGGAACGGCAGCGAAACGGAATCGATCACGACCTTTTCGCCATGGCCTTCCAGAACCACGTCGTCATCCGCCGGGTCATCCAGCTTGATCTCGTATTGAAATCCCGAACAGCCGCCACCCTCGACCGCGACGCGCAATGCCTGGCCTTGCGCCCCTGCACCGATTTCGGCCAGTCGCTCAAATGCACGCTCTGTCACTTTTGGCGGGATCTGCATCATGGGCTCCGATTGGGTTGTTCGCGCGAAATGCCCGGTTCAACCCGGGCGCAGAGTGCAATATAGAAAGCCTGACGGCAGGCGACAAGGACAAGAGCGGGGACAAACTCATGCACGCGCCATATGCCTCGGATCCGAAAACCGTAAAGGGACGGCGGTTTTCGGAAGAGGAAAGCACGTTCCGGTCCTGTTTCCAGCGGGATCGCGACAGGATCATCCATTCCGGCGCCTTCCGGCGTCTGAAGCACAAGACGCAGGTTTTCGTCGAACACGAGGGCGATTATTTCCGCACCCGCCTGACCCATTCGATCGAGGTGGCGCAGGTGGCGCGCACGATCTCGGGTGCGCTGGGGCTTGAGGGCAGCCTGACCGAGGCCGTGGCTCTGGCCCATGACCTTGGGCATACGCCCTTCGGTCACACCGGAGAGGACGCGCTGGACCTGTTGATGGCCCCTTATGGCGGCTTCGATCACAATGCGCAGGCGGTCAAGATCGTGACCTCGCTGGAACGGCATTACGCCGATTTCGATGGGATGAACCTCGTCTGGGAAACCCTTGAAGGCATTGCAAAACATAACGGTCCGGTGACGGGCGATCTGCCCTATGCGCTGGCCGATTACAACGCCATTCACGACCTCGAACTGCACACATTCGCCAGTGCCGAGGCGCAGGTCGCCGCGCTTGCCGATGACATCGCCTATAACAACCACGACCTGCATGACGGGCTGCGCGCGGGGCTGTTCACCGAAGACGACATTCAGAGCCTGCCGATCGTCGGCGCCTGTTTCGCCGAGGTTGATCGCCTCTATCCCGGCCTCGACCGCAAGCGCCGCCGGTACGAGGCGCTGCGTCGGGTCTTTGGCGTGATGGTGTCGGACGTGATCGACACATCCTCCGATCTTCTGACAACCAGCGGTGCGACCTCGGCGCAGGACATCCGCGACCTTGGCCGCCCGGTGATCCGGTTTTCCGACGCGCTGTGGTCGGACCTGAAGGAAATCCGCCATTTCCTGTTCACCCGCATGTATCGCGCGCCCTCGGTCATGGAAAAACGCGCCGAGGTGACGGTGGTCGTGAACGACTTGTTCCCGCTGTTCATGAAACGGACCGAGTTGTTGCCGTCGGACTGGCGCAAGGATGTCGAGGCGGCAACGGATGAGACCGCGCTGGCGCGGATCGTGTCGGACTATATCGCCGGGATGACCGACCGTTTTGCGCTTCAGGAACATGCCCGATTGCTGGGCGAATGATTGACGGCGTGAACAGGGGTGGTAAACCCGCCCCAAACGCATGAGGACAAGACAGATGAACCTGTTCAGTGACATTCGCGTGGCCGTGATCGGCGCGCTGGAGCAGATGGTGGCCGAGGGCACGCTGCCCGCGGGGCTTGATTTTGGCAACGTCGCGGTGGAACCGCCGCGCGACGCCGCCCATGGCGACATGGCGACAAACGCCGCGATGGTGCTGGCCAAGCCCGCAAAGATGAAGCCGCGCGACATTGCCGAGGCTCTGGCCGCCAAGCTGGCCGATGTCGATGCCATCACCAGCGCCGAGGTCGCCGGACCCGGTTTCCTGAACCTGCGCCTTGCGCCCGGCCTGTGGCAGGGGTTGGTGAAACAGGTGCTGGAGACCGGCATCGGCTTTGGCCGCTCGGACATGGGGCAGGGGCAGCGCGTGAATGTCGAATATGTTTCGGCCAACCCGACAGGTCCGTTGCATGTCGGCCATACCCGTGGCGCGGTCTTTGGCGATGCGCTGGCGTCCCTGCTGGATTTCGCCGGGTTCGACGTCACCCGCGAATACTACATCAACGACGGTGGCGCGCAGGTTGATGTGCTGGCGCGTTCGGTCTACCTGCGCTACCTCGAAGCGCATGGCCAGGAGGTCGCGTTCGAAGATGGCACCTATCCCGGCGACTACCTGATCCCGGTGGGCGAGGCGCTGAAAGACAAGGTGGGCGACGCCTATGTCGATCAGCCCGAGGATGTCTGGCTGGCCGAGGTGCGCGAGTTTGCAACGGACGCGATGATGGACCTCATCCGCGACGACCTGAAACAGCTGGGCGTCGAGATGGACGTGTTCTTTTCCGAAAAGTCGCTTTATGGCACCGGTCTGATCGAAGCCGCATTGAAGACGCTTGAGGACAAGGGTCTGATCTATGAAGGCGTGCTGGAACCGCCCAAGGGCAAGACGCCCGAGGACTGGGAACCCCGCGAACAGACCCTGTTCAAATCCACCGAACATGGCGATGACGTCGACCGCCCGGTGAAGAAATCGGACGGGTCCTGGACCTATTTCGCGCCGGACATCGCCTATCATTTTGACAAGGTTTCCAGAGGGTTCGACGCGCTTATTGATGTGTTTGGCGCCGACCACGGCGGTTATGTCAAACGCATGAAGGCAGCCGTTTCCGCACTGTCCGATGGCAAGGTGCCGCTGGATATCAAGCTGACCCAGCTGGTGAAGTTGTGGAAAAATGGCGAGCCGTTCAAGATGTCGAAACGCGCCGGCAATTTCGTCACCCTGCGCGACGTGGTCGAGCAGGTCGGCCCCGACGTCACCCGCTTCGTGATGCTGACCCGCAAGAATGACGCGCCGCTGGATTTCGACTTTGACAAGGTGCTGGAACAGTCGCGTGAAAACCCGGTGTTTTACGTGCAATACGCCCATGCCCGTGTCTGTTCCGTCCTGCGCAAGGCGGCGGAGGCGGGGATTGCCGTCGATGACGCGACGCTGGCCGCGGCCGACCTGACCAAGCTCGACCACGAGGCCGAGATCGCGGTCGCCAAGAAAATCGCCGAATGGCCGCGTCTGGTCGAAATCGCCGCCCGCACAAATGAGCCGCATCGCGTGGCCTTTTATCTCTATGACCTCGCCAGCGACCTGCACTCGCTCTGGAACCGGGGCAACGATCAGCCCGGCCTGCGCTTCCTGCAAGAGGGCGATCCGGCCACAAGTCAGGCAAAAATCGCGCTGGCCCGGTCTGTCGCCGTTGTCATTTCGGCAGGTCTTGGTATTCTTGGCGTCAACCCGGCCGAAGAGATGCGGTAAAAACCGCACAAGTCCGGGGGTTGAGGAAAAGGCAAGAGACCCCCGGCGCAATGCATCGCCGGTGGCAGCGAGGCGATGATGGCAGAGATTCCAATGTCCGGTCACTATGGTGACTCCGGCGGTGACGGTGGCCCGAAACGGTCCATGGCACCGCTGGTCAGCGTTGCGGGGGCGGTCATGTCCCTGGCACTGGTCGCGGGCACGGGCGTCTGGGGCTACAAGCTTTTGATGCGGGACGTCAGCGGCGTTCCCGTGGTGCGCGCGGTCGAAGGCCCGATGCGGATGGCGCCGGAAAACCCCGGCGGTCAACAGGCCGATCACCAGGGGCTGGCCGTCAACTCGGTGGCCGCCGAGGGCATCGCCGCGAAACCCGCCGACCGTCTTGTCCTTGCGCCGTCACCAATTGACCTGACCCAGGATGACCGCGCGGTGACGCTGGCCAACCTGCCGAAGGTCGACGCGCAAGCCATTGAAGTTGCGCCAAAACCTGAAACGCAGGCGCAGGCCGAAATCGTCGCCCCGGCGCCGCTGAACCCGAAACAGGTGGCGTCGATCAAGGCGCTTGCCGATCAAATCGCGGCGGAAACCGCGGCGCTTGAATCAAGCGACGATCCGGTTGAGACCGAACCGGTCAAGACCGCGCTGGCCGAACCCGAAGCGAAACCCGACCTGCCCAAGACCGCGCCGGGCATGGAGTCTCATGGCATGGTCAACCGGTCGCCGCGTCCGCGCCTGCGGCCTTCGACTGCGTCCGATGTCGTGCTGGCATCCGCCGATCCCAAGGCCATCGCTGCCGGGCCGGTGGTGACGCCCGAAGAAAACGTGCCGCCCGGCACCCGTCTGGTGCAACTGGGCGCCTTCGCCTCGCCAGAGATCGCAGCGGCAGAGTGGTCCAAACTGTCCGACCGCTTCGAGGAAATCCTCGACGGCCGCACCCGCGTGATCCAGAAGGCATCCAGCGGCGGCAAGACCTTCTATCGTCTGCGCGCCATGGGCTTTGCCGATTTGTCCGACGCCCGCCGCACCTGTTCCGCCCTCAAGGCCGAACGTGCCGACTGTATCCCCGTGGTCGCACGGTGAGCGCCTTTGGCGCGACCATTTTCGGATGTGAAGGTCTGCGTCTAAGCGCTGACGAAAAGGCGTTTTTTCGCGCTGCTCGTCCGTTTGGCTTCATCCTGTTTGCCCGCAATATCGACACTGCTGACCAGGTGCGGTCCTTGTGTGACGAATTGCGCGACTGCGTTTCGCATCACGCGCCGATCCTGATTGACCAGGAAGGCGGTCGGGTTCAGCGCCTGCGCCCGCCGCTGGCGACCGAATGGCTGCCGCCTTTGGATGAGGTCGCCCGCGCCGGGAAAGATGCCGCGCGGGTGATGTATCTGCGGTCCTGCCTGATCGCGCAGGAACAGCTGGCCCTTGGCATCGACGCCAACTGCGCGCCGATGGTCGATGTCGCCATGGACGCCACGCATCCGTTCCTCAAGAACCGCTGCTATGGCACTGATCCTGAACAGGTTTCCCTGATTGGCCGTGCCGTCGCGGACGGGCTTTTGGCGGGGGGTGTCTGGCCGGTTCTGAAACATGTGCCGGGCCATGGCCGCGCGGTGCTGGACAGCCATCTGGAACTGCCCCGCGTCGCGGCGGATCGTGCCGCGCTTGAGGGTGATTTCAAACCCTTCCGCGCCCTGAACGACCTGCCGATGGGCATGACCGCCCATATCGTGTTCGAGGCGCTGTCGGACAAACCCGCCACCACCGATCCCGCCATGATAACCCTGATCCGCGACGAGATCGGGTTTGATGGCCTGTTGATGACCGACGATATCTCGATGGAGGCGCTGTCGGGCGATCTGGCGTCCCGCGCTCGGGCCTCGATCGCGGCGGGCTGCGATGTGGTGCTTTATTGCAAGGGCGTCTTGTCCGAGCTTGAAGCCGTGGCCGAGGCGTCCGGCGACATGACCCACGCGGCAGAGGCCCGCGCCCGGGCCGTGCTTGCCGCCCGCCCGGTCCCTGCGCAGGTTGACATTGCCGCCCTCAGAGCCGAATTTGAGGCGCTGAGCAGCGGGCAGGGACATGGCTGAAGACGTCTTCGAAACGGATCAGAAACAATCGGTTGAGGAACGGCTTGCGGCCGAGGCGCTGATTGTCGATGTCGACGGGTTCGAAGGCCCGCTGGACGTCCTGTTGATCCTGTCACGCACGCAGAAAGTGGACCTGCGCAAGATTTCGATCCTGCATCTGGCCCAGCAATACCTGGCCTTTGTCGAAAAGGCGAAGTCGCTGCGCATCGAACTGGCTGCCGATTACCTTGTGATGGCGGCGTGGCTGGCATTTCTGAAATCCCGCCTGTTGCTGCCGCCTGACCCCAGCGAAGAGGGGCCGACAGGCGAAGAACTGGCCGCACACCTGGCCTTTCAGCTTGAGCGGTTGCAGGCGATGCGCGACAGCGCCGCAAAGCTGATGGCGCGCGACCGGCTGGGCCGGGATTTCTTTGCCCGCGGCCTGCCCGAGGATGTGACGCGGGTGCGCCGGGTGCGTTATACCGCGACGCTTCTGGACCTGATGCAGGGCTATGCCCGCATCCGCACCAAGGACGAATTCCGCCCCTTCGTGATGGACCGCGACTCGGTCTTTACCATGGAAGAGGCGCTGGAGCGGATGCGTGGGCTGATCGGGTTCGCCGGGGCCTGGACCGATATCCTCTCCTATCTGCCCGATGGCTGGGGCAATGACCCCAAGCGCCGCCGCTCGGCCACCGCCGCGACCTTTGCCGCCTCGCTGGAACTGGCGAAAGAAGGCAAGGTCGAGATCCGGCAAAACGGGACATTCGCGCCGATCCAACTGCGCAGACGAGATCAAGATCATGCCTGAAGATATTGAAACAAAAGAAGAAAGCCTGTTCGAAGCCCCGCCGATGGCAGAGCAGGAACGCATGTGCGAAGCGATTCTGTTTGCCAGCGCCGAGCCGGTCTCGATCAAGGATCTGAACGCACGCATGCCCCATGGCTGCGACGCGGCCGAGGCGCTGGTGCATCTGCGCAAACGTTATGAGGGGCGTGGCGTCCACCTGGTCAAGGTCGGTGATGCCTGGGCCTTTCGCACCGCGGCCGACCTTGGTTTCCTGATGCAGAAGGAAACGGTCGAAACCCGCAAGCTTTCCCGCGCGGCGGTCGAAACGCTTGCGATCATCGCCTATCACCAACCCGTCACCCGCGCCGAAATCGAAGAGATTCGCGGCGTGTCGGTCAGCCGGGGCACGATCGACCAGTTGATCGAAATGGAGTGGATCCGCTTTGGCCGCCGCAAGATGACACCGGGCCGCCCGGTGACATTTGTTGTGACGCAGTCTTTCCTCGACCATTTCGGCCTTGAAAGCGCCCGCGACCTGCCGGGGCTGAAAGAGCTACGCGCCGCCGGTCTTTTGGAAAACCGCCCGCCCCCGGGGGCGGTGCCGGGACCGATGGGTGAGGATGGCGAGGACCAAGAGGACGCCGAAGGCCAGTCGGAACTGTTCGAAGACTGATCCCAATGCCTTAAAATAGGCACGATTGGTTCTTATCTTTACGCCGAGGCAGTTCGCGGAGCGACCAAGATGAACATGAACCAACTGATCAACATGATCACCCGGATCTTTGTCCGCAAGGCGGTCAATTCCGGTATGCGCGCGGGCATGAATGCCATGTCCGGTGGAAAAGGGCAGGGTGGTCAGGCGGGTGGCAAGCAGGCCAAACAGCCCGGCCAGCAGCAGATGAAACAGACCAAACAGGCCATGCGCATGGCGCGCCGGATGACGCGGTTGCGCTGACCTGACTGCGCCTCAGGCGCGGAAATGTTTCGACAGTTTCAGGCCCTGACCCTGGTAATTCGACGCGATCCCCGCGCCGTAAAGCTGGGTCGGCACGTCTGACATGCGCTCATAGACCAGCCGCCCCACGACCTGCCCGTGTTCCAGCACGAAAGGCGCCTCGTGACAGCGCACTTCCAGCACCCCGCGTGACCCTTTTCCGCCCACGGCGTCATGGCCGAAACCGGGGTCGAAGAAGCCGGCGTAATGCACGCGGAATTCGCCGACCATGGCAAGAAACGGTGCCATTTCAGCGGCATAGGCGGGCGGGATATGCACCGCTTCGCGGCTGACAAGGATATAGAAGGCGCCGGGGTCAAGGATGATCTGGCCGTCCTTGCTGTGCAGTTCTTCCCAGTATTCGGCCGGGTCATACTGTCCGATCCTGTCAAGGTCGATCACCCCGGTATGCGGTTTCGCGCGATAGCCGACCAGCGTGCCCTTGCCGGGTTTCAGATCAACCGAGAAGCCAAGCCCGTCATCAATCACCGGGTCGCCATCCACAAGCGGGGCGCGGTCATGCAGCACGCGCAAATCGGCGTCCGACAGGATGCTTTGCCCGGCGCGGAACCGGATCTGGTTGAGCCGCATCCCCGGCCGCACGAGGACTGAGAAAGAGCGGGGACAGATCTCGGCATAAAGCGGGCCGGTGTATCCCGGCGCGATGCGGTCGAACTCGGTCCCGCCATCGGTGATGGTGCGGGTCAGAAGGTCCAGCCGCCCGGTCGAGCTTTTGGCATTGGCGACCGCCTGCACGTCGTCGGGCAGGGCCAGGCTTTCCATCAGCGGCACGACATAGACGCAGCCTTTTTCCAGAACCGCGCCGTCGGACAGGTCGATCCGGTGCATCTCGAACTCGGTCAGCCGGTCGGCGACGGTGCGGCCCGCGCCGGCAAGGAAGGACGCGCGCACGCGATAGGCGACCGTGCCAAGGCGCAGATCGAGGCTGGCGGGTTGCACCTGGCCGTCGTCCACCGGGCGGGTGGCCGCGATCTGACGGGTTTCAATCATGGTTTCAATGGCTTGGCAGGGCAGGACGCCTGTCATCTCATTCCCCCCGGATATGAAAAACGCCCGGGCCTTGCGGCACGCGGGCGATTTTTTTGGTCGGGCTAGCAGGACTCGAACCTGCGACCTTCCGTCCCCCAGACGGACGCGCTACCAGGCTGCGCCATAGCCCGACGATGGGCCGTTCATAACGAATTGAGGGGCAAGGGCAAGTCAAAAATGCCAAGTCTCGTCAGCCTTCGGCGCTTTCGTTCAGACGGGCGGCCAGCGCCTCGAGTCGGGTCATCGCCTGGCGCGCCGCTTCGCGGTGTTCGGCGGGGATCGCGCGGTGTTTCATAAGGGCTGACAGAAGCGAATCAAGCGGCCCCGCCGGATGATCCCTGCCTGAGTCGCCCGTGGCCTCGTGCGACGGCGCGGCAAGCGGCGCGGGGGCAGGGGATGTATCCGTGCTGTCGGTCACCGGATCGTCCGCGGCCGTGTCTGTCGCGACCTCTGTGGTGGCGTCGGGGGTGCTTTCGGCAGAGTCTTCTTCTGGCGCGGTGGCGGGCGGTTCGGAGACCGAGTCGCTGGCGACCTCCGCCGCCACTTCGTCATCCTCATCGAGGTCCGACATGTCAAAGCTGGGCTGTTGCAGGAACGCCGGAAGCGCGTCGGATTCGGGCGGCACCTGATCCGCGTCTTTCGCAGGCGCGACGTCTGCCTCAGGTGTCGCGTCGACCGCCACGATATCAGGTGTTTCGGGTGATGCATCGGCTGTGATGTCGGCAGGCTTTGGCACTTCTGCCGCTGCCAGGTCCGTCACCGTCTGATCTGGTGCCTGTTCTGCGGCATCCGTGTCCGGTGCGGCCTTGGCGGGCACCACCGCGTCGTCATCGTCATCCAGCGGCTGCGACAGGCCCGAAACATGCTTGACCCCCTGTTCGCGCAGCAGTTTTTGCGCGCCCTTGATGGTCATGCCCTCGTCATGCAGCAGGTGTTTGATGCCGCCCAGAAGCAGCATGTCGGCGGGGCGGTAATACCGCCGCCCGCCGGCGCGTTTCACCGGTTTGACCTGTGGAAACTTGCTTTCCCAGAAGCGCAGAACATGGGCCTGAGTGTCCAGCCAATCGGCCACTTCGCTGATGGTGCGAAAGGCGTCTGGGGATTTGGCCATGTGTCCTGTCCGCCTTACTTGCTGTTTCCGGCCGCGACGCGGTCCTTCATCAGGTGGGACGGGCGGAAAGTCAGAACCCGGCGGGGATTGATCGGGACCTCTTCGCCGGTCTTGGGATTGCGCCCGATGCGGGCTGCCTTGTCACGCACGCTGAAGGTGCCGAAGGACGAAATCTTGACCTGTTCGCCGCGCACCAGCGCGTCCGAGATATGGGCCAGAACGTCCTCGACCAGTTCCGCCGAGTCATTGCGCGACAGGCCAACCTCGCGGAACACCGCTTCACTCAAGTCCATCCGTGTGAGCGTTTTTTGGCTCATCTCATCCTCCCCGCGATCCGTTTGGACAAACATAGGGGATTGGTTTTTTCCGAGTCAATGGCGGCGTTCGGAAAAAATCGTTGCGCGACAGGCGTTAACCCGCTTGTCGCGGGGTCGATTACCAGCGCAGAACCACCGCGCCCCAGGCCAGACCGCCGCCAATCGCCTCGGCCACCAGAAGGTCGCCCTTCTTGATCTGGCCGCGCTCGACACCCACGGCCAGCGCCAGCGGGATCGACGCTGCGGATGTGTTGCCGTGGTCCTGAACCGTGACGATCACGTTGTCCATCGGCAGGCCCATCTTCTTGGCGGTGCCCTGAATGATGCGGATATTGGCCTGATGCGGAACGATCCAGTCGACCTCGTTATCCTTGATGCCGACCTTTTCCAGCGCCTTGTGTGCCGTGGCCGCCAGCTTCTCAACCGCTTGGCGAAACAGCAGGTTTCCCTGCATCCGCAGCTTGCCGGCCTGCCCGGTGGTCGAAACCCCGCCATCGACATAGAGCATGTCGCGATAGCGCCCGTCCGAGTTCAGGTCAGATGAGAGGATGCCCCGATCAGCCGCGTCTCCGTTGCCGTCTTCGGCCGCCAGAACCAGCGCGCCCGCGCCGTCGCCGAACAGGACACAGGTGGCGCGGTCTTCCCAGTCCATGATGCGGCTGAAGGTTTCGGCACCGATGACCAGCACGCGCTTGGCCTGACCCGAGAGGATCAGCGCATTGGCATTGGTCAGCGCGAAAATGAAGCCCGCGCAGACGGCCTGAACGTCAAAGCCGAATCCGCCGGTCATGCCGATCTTTTCCTGGATCATGGTGGCAACCGAGGGGAACGTCAGGTCCGGCGTCGAGGTGGCGACCACCACGGCGTCAATATCGTCCGGTGTCAGTCCGGCGTTTTCCAGCGCACGGGTTGCGGCCGTGGCGCCCATGTCCGACGTGGTCTCGCCCTCGGCGGCGAAATGGCGGCGCTCGATCCCGGAACGGGTGCGAATCCACTCATCCGTCGTGTCGAGGAAAGTTTCAAATTCCGCATTGGGAACAATACGTTCGGGCAGATAGTGCCCAACGCCCTGAACGACGGCGCGAATGGTCATGATGCGTTTCCGTTATTTGCCCCCATCGGCCTCGTCATTCTGCGGCAGGCTGACAGCGGATGCAACCCGCGCCGCCAGCTTTTGCGAGAAACCCGATTGCGACAATTTGAATGCCAGCTTGATGGCCGCTGAAACCCCGGTGGCATCGGCGGCGCCGTGGGATTTGACAACCGTGCCGTTCAGCCCAAGGAAAACCCCGCCGTTGACGCGGCGCGGGTCGATGCGTTTGTTCAGGCGGCGCAGGGACGGGTAGGCCAGAAGCGCGGCCAGACGTGACATGGGCGAGAATTTGAACGCCTCGCGCAGAAGATCCCCGATCAGGCTGGCGGTGCCTTCGCCGGTCTTGATCGCGACATTGCCGGTAAACCCGTCGGTGACGATCACATCGGCGCGGTTGCCGGGGATGTCCTTGCCTTCGACAAAGCCGACAAACTCGTAATTGGCGGCCCCGGCGTTCTGCGAGATCAGGTCATGGGCCAGCTTCAGCTCGGCCCGGCCCTTGTGTTCCTCGGTGCCGACATTGAGCAGGCCAACACGGGGGCGGGGCAGTTCCATGCCGTTCCGGGCATAAGATGCGCCCATCAGCGCATATTGCAGCAGGTCGTTTTCATCGGCGCGCACATCCGCGCCCACGTCCAGCATGATGTTGAACCCCTGGGGGCTGCGCGAGGGCCAGAGAATCGCAATGGCCGGGCGGTTCACACCCGGCAGCTTGCGCAGCCGCACCACCGACAGCATCATCAGCGCGCCGGTATTGCCGCAGCTGACACAGACGTCGGCCTCACCGTCGCGCACCGAGTCAACAGCCGACCACATCGAGCTGTCCTTGCCGTTGCGCATCACGTGGCTGGGCTTGTCCTCCATCGACACGACGCCTTTTGCGTCGCGGAACTGAACACGGCCATCCAAAGCGCGCTTGCGCTCGACCAGCGGGCGCAGCTCGGATTCGGGACCATGCAGGATGAAGGCGATGTCCGGGTTCTTCTTGGCAGAATGAGACATGCCGGCAACAACGGTTGCCGGCCCCCGATCGCCGCCCATGGCGTCAATAGAGATGATGGTGCGCCCGGCACCCGCGATTGTCTTTTCAGGCATTGCGGTCATGCGGGCGCAGATCCGTGGCTTATGCCGCGTCTTCGTCCAGGTCGATCTCTTCAACCATCGAGACAACCTCACGGTCGTCGTAATGGCCGCAGGATGCGCAGACGTGATGCGGGCGCTTCAGCTCACCGCAGTTCGGGCATTCGTTGGGGTTTGCCGCAACCAGCGCATCATGGGCGCGACGGTTGTTGCGGCGCGATTTCGAGACTTTGTTCTGCTGGACAGCCATGTCGCAACCTATTTCCTGAGGGGCATCATTGCCCGATTTCCTGAGCGTGTGGAGGCCATACGCGCGTCTGCGCGCCATGTCCAACGCTAAATTCCAATGAGCGCGCGAAAATACTGCGAATCTCGCGCGGTGCAAGCGCTATTTTTCGCCGTCCTTCTTCAGCTGGTCTTTCAGCGCCGAAAGCCCGGCAAAAGGCTTGGTTTCCTCGTCAGTCATGGCCTTTTTCCCCGGCTCTGTAAAGACCGCTTCGCCAAGGCTGGCATCCTCTTTTCGCGGATAAAGCGGCAGGTTCAGCGCCAGCGCCTCGGCCAGGATCGCCCCAAGATCTATTGTCGCCTTCAGCGGTTCGATGGATTCGTCGGCGTCCATTTCGACCTCGGCATCCTCTTCCTCGGGGTCGTGCCATTCGGCAAGGAACAGCCGCTCGACCGGCGCATCAACGCGGGTTGTCACATGGTCAAGCGTCACCACGCAGGGCTGCACAACGGTAAAGCCGATCTCGGCAGAAAGCCGCCAGTCGCGTTTGCCTTCGGCCCGCAGGGCGCCTTTGAATCGCAGCTTGCGCAGGGCAACGACACCCATTTCGTCACCCAGGGCGTCCAATTCGGCCCGGTCGGGTGTGATCTCGAACGGCGTCGGCTGGTTCTGGGCCAGGTCAACGACCCTCAGAACACGTGATTTGTCTCTGCTCTCTGCCATCGGACCCTACTTTCCATTCTTGAACCAAACGGTTTCATTCTGTAAGCGGGATAAAAGGCGGTTACCGCCGAGGCAAGAGGGCAGCACGCATGGCGCGCATCGGACAGGTCAAATCACTGGCATTTGCCATGATGCTTCTGGCTGTTGCGGCCTGCACGACCCAGTATCGCAATCACGGCTATGTCCCCACGGATGACGAACTCTCGGAGATTCGCCTTGGCGTCGACACCCGCGACAGCGTGACCGAGGCGCTTGGCACCCCGACCGCTGGCGGGGTTCTGGACGACTCGGGCTTTTACTACGTGCGCAGCAAGGTAAAGCATTTCGGCGCCCGCCGCCCCGAGGTGGTCGAACGTCAGCTTGTCGCGATCTCGTTCAACAACCGTGGCGTCGTTGAAGGCGTGCAGCGGTTCTCATTACAGGACGGGCTGGTCGTGCCGCTGTCCAAGCGCGTGACCGACAACGGGCTTGAGAATGAGAACTTCCTCAAGCAGATGCTGCAGAACCTGGGCAATTTCGACGCCGGTTCCTTCTTCTCATAACGTCAGTCCTTCGCCGATTGTCACGAAGCGGTGCCCTGGGCGTCATTGCCATGTCACGAAGCCACGATCTAAGTTAATGTGGACGTGACAAGGACGGGGCGCATCATGCCGGGCCTGCGAAAAAGCCGCTACCTGTTGAAGAAGGCCGACACCGAGGCCGAGGTCATCGCGGCCCAGGCGCTGCGGGGGCGGGCCTTTCTTGGCCATGACGATGGCACGCTGGACGCGGACGCCTTTGATCCGTTCTGCACCCATTTCCTGGTGATCGACATTGCATCCGGGCAGCTGGTCTGCTGTTTCCGGGTCCTGCCCCTGCGCGACGGCACCGAGATCGGGCGCAGCTATTCCGCCCAGTTCTATGAGTTGTCGGCGCTGGAAGGGTTCGCCGGAAAGATGGTCGAGATGGGCCGTTTCTGCATCCATCCCGACTGGCACGATCCCGACATCCTGCGCGTTGCCTGGGGCGGCATGACGCAATATGTCGATGAAAACGGGGTCGAGATGCTGTTTGGCTGTTCGTCCTTTTCCGGCACTGACGCCAAGGCCCATGCCGATGCCTTTGCAATGCTGCGCGACCGCCACCTTGCGCCGAAACGCTGGCTGCCGCGGGTGAAGGCGCCCAACGTGTTCCGCTTTGCCGCCCGGCTGCGGCGCAAGCCCAACCTGAAGGCGGCTCAAAAGGCGATGCCGCCCTTGTTGAAAACCTATCTTCTGATGGGCGGCTGGGTCAGTGACCACGCCGTTGTCGACCAGAGCCTGAACACGCTGCATGTCTTTACCGGGGTCGAGATCAACGCCATTCCTCCCGCCCGCAAGCGCCTGTTGCGCGGGCTGGCGACGTGAACGCCGTCTGAGGACCATTGACGTTTCCCAAGGCCCGGTTTAGCCCCGCCGCATGGCACGTGTACCCCTTTTGCAAATGTCCGGCATCTCGCTCACCTTTGGCGGTGATCCGGTGTTCCATGACCTTGATCTTGTCGTTCAGCCGGGCGACCGTGTGGCGCTTGTCGGGCGTAACGGCTCCGGCAAATCGACCCTGATGAAGGTGATGGCCGGGCTGGTCGAACCGGACGCGGGTGAGGTGATCGTGCCGCCGGGCCTGTCGGTCGGCTATATGGAGCAGGACCCGGACATGAGCGGGTTTGCGACCCTGGGCGATTTTGCCGCCGCCACGCTGGAACCGGGCGAGATGTACCGGGTCGAGCGCGCCGGAGAGGGGCTCAAGTTCGACCCCGCCCGCGCGGTCGAAACGGCCTCGGGCGGGGAGCGCCGCCGCGCGGCGCTGGCGCGGCTGATGGCGGAAGCACCGGACCTGATGCTGCTGGACGAGCCGACGAACCACCTTGATATCGAGGCGATCGGCTGGCTTGAGGACGAGTTGAAGGCGACCCGCGCGGGCTTTGTCCTGATCAGCCACGACCGTGCTTTTCTGCGTGAACTGACCCGCGCAACCCTTTGGATTGACAGGGGAATGGTGCGTCGGCAAGAGCGTGGTTTTGCCGATTTCGAAGCCTGGCGGGACAAGATCTGGGAAGACGAGGACATGGCCCGTCACAAGATGGACCGCAAGATCAAATCCGAGGCCCGCTGGGCCGTGGAAGGCATCAGCGCCCGGCGCAAGCGCAACATGGGCCGGGTGCGTGCGCTGCAAGACCTGCGGGCCGAACGCGCGGCGATGATCCGGCGGCAGGGCGCGGCGGCGATGGCACTGGCCTCTGGCCCGAAGTCCGGCAAGAAGGTGATCGAAGCCAGGGGGCTGGCGAAATCCTATGGTGGCAAGACCATCGTCAAGGGGTTCGACCTGTTGGTGCAGCGCGGCGATCGCGTGGCCTTTGTCGGGCCGAACGGGGTGGGCAAGACCACGCTGATCAAGATGCTGCTGGGGCAGGTCGCCCCGGATGAGGGCACCGTGCAGCTTGGCACCAACCTTGTGCCCGCGATCTTCGACCAGAGCCGCGACCAGCTGGACGATGACATGACGCTTTGGGACAGCCTGACCGGAGACCCCGAGATGCGGGTCTCGGGCAAGGCGGATCAGATCATGGTGCGCGGTCAGCCAAAACACGTGGTCGGCTACCTCAAGGAATTTCTGTTCGACGACCGCCAGGCCCGCGCGCCGGTGCGATCCTTGTCGGGGGGCGAAAAGGCGCGGCTGCTGCTGGCGAAACTGATGGCGCGGGAAAGCAACCTCTTGGTGCTGGACGAACCGACCAACGATCTGGATGTCGAGACGCTGGATCTGTTGCAGGAGCTTCTGGACGATTATGACGGCACCGTGCTTCTGGTCAGCCACGACCGCGATTTTCTCGATCGCGTCGCCACCACGACCGTCGCAATGGAAGGCAATGGCCGCGCCACGGTCTATGCCGGCGGCTGGAGCGATTATCGCAGCCAGCGGCAGGATGATGAGTCGGAAAAGATTGAGAAATCAAAGCCGAAGGCCGAGAAGCTAAAGCAGGACAAGCCCGCGCAGGAAGGGCTGAGTTTTACCGAAAAGCACCGGCTTGAGAAACTGCCCGCGATCATTGACCGTCTCGGTGCCGAGATCGCCAAGCTGGAAGAGTTCATGGCCGACCCAGACCTCTTCGCCAAGGAGCCGGTGAAGTTCCAGAAAGCCACTGAAGCGCTGGTCGAGCGCCAGAAGGCGCTGGCCGACGCTGAAGAGGAATGGCTGATGCTGGAAGAAAAGGCCGAAGGCTAGACCACCAGTTTCGGACAATACCCATTTGCCAGCGCCACCCGCGTCGGTTCCGGTGTCAGCACCGTCACCCGTCCTGTTGGTTTGGGCCGCGCCGGACCATAACCCGCCCCCAGATAGGGCCGCATCGCATCCTGCCAAAGCAGCGCCGGGCCGGTGTCGGTCAGGATGAATGTGCCATCGGGCAGGGTGGTGACCTGAGCATCGTCGCGCCGTTGACCAAAGGTGCGCGGCACCGCGCGGGCGGCGTGCAGCCTGTCGTCGAACCCCGTGACCCGGCCATGATGCCCGGCAGCATGAAGAAAGGCGTTGAAATCCTCGCGCCGACACTCGCCACAGGGCCTGTGCCCGGCCGCCAGAGCCACCGCTTCATCGTGGAAAAACAACTCGGTATAGGCGCCGGGGGCCATGATCGGGCGGCGGCGGTTCTTGAAATCCAACACGCAACACACCCATGCCCTGTGCCGCCACCGCCGATGGGTCAGACCGCGCCCGTCATGCAGATTCCCGCGATTGCCCATGAACGCCCCGCGCCAGTCCTGGGCGGTGATCTCTCCTGTAGGCAAAACGCGGTTCTGGCGGGGCATGGGCAAACTCTGCGGCGAAATACGTGCCGACGCAAGCGTGTCCGCTGTCAGGCACCGGGGCAGGGCAAGGTGGCACCAATCTGCGCGCAGCGTGCCAGCAGTGCGGCGCGACGGTCCGCCGACCCCCTGGCGCCGCACAGCAGCTCAAGCCTGCGCGGGGACAGGCCGAAATAGCCAAACGTGCCGTCAATCCACGTGGTTTCCATCGCCTGCAAATGCCCCTTGGCGCGAATCTCGTCCGATCTGGCCCCCGCCGGAACCAGCAGCACACCGCTGCGGGGGCGTTGCAGGGACAGGTCCGGGTCGCCCAGCTGATCATAGGCCCAGCCCCAGCTAAAGACCCGGTCGACCCAGCCCTTTGTCATCGCAGGCATCCCCCACCAGAACAGCGGAAAGACAAGACAGACCGCATCGGCCCGCGCCACACGTGCCTGTTCCTGAAGGACGTCCGGGGGTGTGGTTTCGGGGCGCGCATCGGCGTCGATATCGGCCATCGACCAGCGCGGGTCAAAGCCTTCGGCATGCAGGTCGGCCAGCTCGCAGCTATGACCCGCCGCCGTCGCGCCGGCCATGAAAGAACGCGCGGCAGCGGCGCTGAACGAGGATTTGTCGGGGTGGTCGAGAACCGTGAGAATATGCATCCAGACGCGCACCTTTTGTCCATTGGGGGCAGCCACCACCGTGATTGGCCGCTTGCGGTCAGAAGGTTCTAGTCTCTCAACTTAGGTTGAGGTCAAGCGTCAAAGGTATAATAAAAACAGTTGGTTGGAAAATATCCGGTAATGCGCACCCCGGTGCCGGGGCGCGCAGCTGTCCATGTCGCGTCACTGCATCCGAAGCGCGCCGTCGATGCGGATGACCTCGCCGTTGAGATAGCCGTTCTCGACGATGAACCCGGCAAGGCGGGCGTATTCCGACGGATCGCCCAGCCGTTTCGGGCAGGTCACGTCTGCGGCCAGCTGGTCCTGCACCTCTTGCGGCAGACCTTTCAGCATCGGGGTCAGGAAGATACCCGGCGCGATCGCCATGACGCGGATGCCCGAGCGGGCCAGGTCGCGCGCCATGGGCAGGGACAGCCCGACAATCCCGCCCTTGGAGGCGGCATAGGCGGCCTGACCGCGCTGCCCGTCCATCGCGGCGATTGAGGCGGTGTTGATGATGACACCCCGCGCGCCATCCGCTTCGGCGTCATTCTGCGCCATGACCTCGGCGGCAAGGCGGGCGACGTTGAAGGATCCGACAAGGTTGATGTCGATGGTCTTCTGGAACGTGTGCAGCGGGTGCGGGCCGTTCTTGCCGATGGTCGTCGCGGCGGGCGCGATCCCGGCGCAGTTCACGGCGGCGGTGATGCTGCCCATGGCGTCCCTGGCGGCGGCAATGGCGGCGGCGACCGAGTCTTCGTCGGTCACGTCGGTCTTGTGGAAGGTGCCGCCCAGTTCGGCGGCGACCTTCTGACCGGCCTCTTCGTTCAGGTCAAACAGCGCGACTTTGGCACCGTTTGCGGCAAAGTGGCGGGCCGTGGCTTCGCCCAGGCCCGAGGCGCCGCCGGTGATCACGGCGCAGGTGGTGTCGAGTTTCATGGGGCGGTTCCTCCCGGTTAAATGAACATGCGTTCAGATAGCGTAACGTCAACTTCGCTGTAAAGCGCGACGCGACGTTGCGGGAGAGTCCGGGGAACAGGAGTTGGGAGAGGGGCGTTGCCCCTCGCCTTGAAGACGCGGTTCGCGTCCCCAAGGCTCACCCCAAGGTATTTGTGGCAAGAGGAAGCGGGATCAGCTTTCCAACTGCACCAGCGCGTGGCGTTTCTTGCCTGCCGACAGCTTGATCGGCGAGGCAAGCGCGGCCGCGTCGATCATGGTGCCCGCATCGGTCAGCGGCGCGTCGTCAAGCCGCGCGCCGTTTTCCGCGATCAGCCGCTTGGCGTCCTTGCCCGATTTCGCCAATCCCGAGCGCACGATCAGCTGCACGATCGAGATACCGCCCGCGACCTCGTCCGGGGACAGGGTCAGGGTCGGCAGGTCGTCGCCAATGCCGCCTTTTTCAAAGACCTCGCGCGCGGTTGCCTCGGCTGCGGCGGCGGCCTCGGCCCCGTGGCACAGGGTCGTGACCTCGTTGGCAAGGCGGATCTTGGCCTCGTTGATCTCGGACCCGGCCAGCGCGCCAAGGCGGTCGCATTCATCCACGGGAAGCTCGGTATAAAGCTTGAGGAAGCGGCCGACGTCGGCGTCGGTGGTGTTGCGCCAGAACTGCCAGAACTCGTAAGGCGACCGCATGTCGGCATTGAGCCAGATCGCGCCATCGGCGGTCTTGCCCATCTTCTTGCCATCCGAGGTGGTCAGAAGCGGCGTCGTCAGGCCATAGACCTCGTGGTCGATCACCCGGCGGGTCAGGTCGATACCATTGACGATATTGCCCCACTGGTCGCTGCCGCCGAACTGCACCAGGCAGCCATAGCGCCGGTTCAGCTCCATGAAGTCATAGGCCTGGAGGATCATGTAGTTGAATTCCAGGAAGGACAGCGATTGTTCGCGGTCGAGCCGGGATTTCACCGATTCAAACGACAGCATCCGGTTGACGCTGAAATGCCGCCCGATGTCGCGCAGGAAATCGAGGTAGTTCAGGCTGTCGAGCCACTCGGCGTTGTTCAGCATCAGCGCGACATTATCACGCCCTACCGCTTCGCTGCTTGAGGGCATGGGGCCATCTTCATAGGCGATGTATTTGGCAAAGACCTGCTTGATGCCGGCGATATTGTCGTCGATCTGGTCGGGCGTCAGCAGCGGGCGCTCATCGGCCCGGAATGACGGATCACCGACCTTGGTGGTGCCGCCGCCCATCAGCGTGATCGGCTTGTGACCCGTTTTCTGCAGCCAGCGCAGCGTCATGATCTGGATCAGCGATCCGACATGAAGGCTCTTGGCGGTTGCGTCAAAGCCGATATAACCCGGCACACCCCCCATGTTCAGCGCCTCGTCGAGGCCCTGATAATCGGTGCAGTCAGCAAGGAAACCGCGTTCCATCATCACGCGGATGAATTCCGATTTGGGGTGGTAGGTCATGTCTTTGGTCCCGTATGGTTTGCGGGGCCGTGTATAGGCGGCATAGGGGCAAAGGAAAAGGCCATGTTGAAGGGCCGTGACAGGGACGCAGAAAAGGGGCGGGTGATGCGGGCGCTGGGGGCGATGTCGGGCACATCGCTGGATGGGGTCGATGCGGCCATCGTCGAGACCGACGGCCATGTGATCCACGCATTTGGCGACAGCGCCTACCGGCCCTATTCCGAAGCCGAACGCGCGGTTCTGGCCGCCGGGCTGGGCTGCTGGTCGGGCGACGCGGTCGAGGCGGCGGCGGATGTGGTCGAGGCCGCCCATGTCGAATTGCTGGGCCAGTTTCAGGGCGTTGACCTTGTCGGCTTCCACGGCCAGACGCTGGCCCATGATCCACGCGGGCGCGGCACGTTGCAGGTGGGCGATGGTCAGGTTTTGGCCGAGGCGCTGGAATGCCCGGTGGTGTGGGATTTCCGCTCGGCCGATGTGGAACTGGGCGGCGAGGGCGCGCCGCTGGCGCCGTTCTTTCATTTCGCCTGCGCAAAATGGGCCGGGCTGACGGAGCCCGTCGTGTTTCTGAACCTTGGCGGCGTGGGCAATGTGACATGGGTCGACCCGTCCTGCGACCGGCCCGAGGACAAGGGCGCGCTGGTCGCCTTTGACACCGGTCCCGCCAATGCGCCAATCAATGATTTCGTGCGCGAGCGTCTGGGGATCGACTTTGACCGCGATGGCGAACTGGCCCGCAAGGGGCGGGTCGAAACCGGGGCGCTGGAACTGTTTCTGGCCGAGCCGTATTTCTCAAGAATGCCGCCGAAGTCGCTGGACCGGAACGATTTTCCCGAAATGATCGGGCTGGTGCGGGAACTGTCGGATGCCGATGCCGTCGCCACCCTGACCGCGATGAGCGCCGCCGCCGTCGCGCAAGGCATGATCCACTGCCCGAAACTGCCGGGTCAGGTTCTGGTGACGGGCGGCGGGCGGCACAACCCGGTCCTGATGGAGATGCTGCGCGTGTCGCTTGATTGTCCCGTCGCCCCGGTCGAGACGGTGGGTCTGGATGGCGACATGCTGGAAGCACAGGCTTTTGCCTATCTCGCGGTGCGGGTCGCCAAGGGCTTGCCGACCTCCTGTCCCTCGACCACCGGCGTGCGGGCGCTGGTGGGGGGCGGCGTGGTCAGCAGGCCGGAAGAAGACTAAGGAATATTAAAGCCTTCCGGGGCGAGGGTAAACCCGTCGAACTGAAAACCCGGCGACACGGTGCAACCGACCAGCGTCCAGTCCCCGGTGGTCTCGGCGGCCTGCCAGTGGTCTTTTGGCACGATCAGTTGCGGCGATTGGCCGGCAGTCAGGTCAGGGCCAAGGACACGCCGTTCGGCGGGACCTGTATCGTTTTCCGAGATCGACAGGATCAGTGGCGCGCCGGCGTGGAAATGCCAGATCTCGACCGCGTCGACCCGGTGCCAATGGCTGCGCTCGCCGTGGGCCAGCAGGAACAGGATCGCGGTGCCGCTGGGCCGGTCGCCGCCTGCGGCCTCGGCGATCCATGTCTGCCGGTAATGCCCGCCTTCGGGATGGGGCGACAGGTTCAGCTGTTGGATGATCTGTTGTGCGTTTGTCATGGCGACGGAACCGCGAATTTTGCCTCAAGTATTGCGGCGACCTCGTTGAAATCATTGGCGATAATGTCCCAGTTGTCGGTTGGGGACAGGTCGGTTTCCTGATCCGGTCCGTGTTCCGACCGTCGCAGCACGAAGGCGGTTTGCAACCCGGCGGCGCGGGCTGCGACCAGGTCGTTGTTGTGGGCGGCCACCATCATCACTTCGTCGGGCGGCAGGCGCAGCGCGGCGCAGCTGGCCAGGTAAACCGATGGGTTGGGTTTGTAGTCCTGCGCGATATCGGCGCCCAGGATACAGTCCCACGGCAGCCCGGCAAACCGCGCCAGCCGGGTCATCAGCGCAATCGACCCGTTCGAGCAGGGCGCGATGATGGCCCGCCGCCTGAGGCGTGTCAGGCCGGGCACGACATCGGGCCAGGGCGTCAGCCGCTCCCAGGCTTGGTTCAGCGCGTCCGGGTTGCCCGGATCGACACCGAAACGCTTGGCGACACGGTCAAGATTTTCCCGGTGCAGCACATCCAGCGCGACATAACCCCGGTTGCCGTCGCGCACCCGCGCCATGGCCGGGTCATATTCGCCGCGCCACGCGTCGGCAAAGGCAAGGGCATCGACACCGGGCAGGGCGGCGGCAACGTCTCGTGCAACCGAGCTGCGCCAGTCGACGCAGGTGCCAAACACATCAAAGATAAGGGCTTTGGGTGACATGGCCCCGACTAAACGCGCAAGCGCCGGATTGTTCAAGCTCTTGTGGCGCCTGCGCTGTAGAAGGCAACCGCCGTGGCCCATTCGGGACGCGGCCTTGGGGCACAAAAAAAAGGGGCGCAAGCCGATGCCGCGCCCCGTTTCACTGTGAGGTTGTCGGGCTCAGCCCTTCAGGATCGAGCGTCCGGCATATTCCGCCGTTTCACCCAGAAGTTCCTCGATGCGGATCAGCTGGTTGTATTTCGCCAGCCGGTCCGACCGCGCCAGCGAGCCGGTCTTGATCTGGCCGCAGTTGGTGGCGACGGCGAGGTCGGCGATGGTGGCGTCCTCGGTCTCGCCCGAGCGGTGGGACATGACGTTGGTATAGCGCGCCCGATGCGCCATATCGACCGCTTTCAGGGTCTCGGTCAGCGTGCCGATCTGGTTGACCTTGACCAGCATCGAGTTGGCAACGCCCTGTGCGATTCCGTCGGCCAGACGCGCTGGGTTGGTCACGAACAGGTCGTCGCCAACCAGCTGCACCTTGTCGCCGATCAGGTCGGTCAGCATCTTCCAGCCTTCCCAGTCATCCTCGGCCATGCCGTCCTCGATCGAGATGATCGGGTAATCGTTGCAGAGGTCCGCCAGGTATTGCGCGTTTTCGGCGGATGTCAGCGATTTGCCTTCGCCCTTCATCTCGTATTTGCCGTCGACGAAATACTCGGTCGAGGCGCAGTCCAGCGCCAGGAAGATGTCTTCGCCCAGCTTGTAGCCCGCTTTCTCGACCGACGCCTTGATGAAATCCAGCGCCGCGCGGGTCGAGGCGATGTTGGGGGCAAAGCCGCCCTCGTCGCCGATGCCCGTGGACAGGCCAGCGGCGGAAAGTTCCTTTTTCAGGGTGTGGAACACTTCCGATCCCATGCGCACCGCTTCGCGGATATTGGCGGCCGAAACCGGCATGATCATGAATTCCTGGATGTCGATCGGGTTGTCGGCATGTTCGCCGCCGTTGATGATGTTCATCATCGGCACCGGCAGCACGCGGGCCGAGGTGCCGCCGACATAGCGGAACAGCGGCTGGGCGGTGAAATCCGCGGCGGCCTTGGCGACGGCCATCGACACGCCCAGGATGGCGTTGGCCCCAAGGCGGCCCTTGTTGGGGGTGCCGTCCAGTTCGATCATCGCTTCGTCGATCGCGACCTGTTCGGTGGCGTCGAAGCCGACCAGCGCCTCGGCAATCTCGCCGTTCACGGCGGCGACCGCCTCAAGCACACCCTTGCCCATGTAGCGGCTCTTGTCGCCGTCGCGCTTTTCAACCGCCTCATGCGCACCGGTGGATGCGCCCGAAGGCACGGCGGCGCGGCCCATGGTGCCGTCTTCCAGGATCACGTCGACCTCGACCGTGGGGTTGCCCCGGCTGTCCAGGATTTCGCGTGCGTGAATGTCGATGATGGTGCTCATGGGGGTCGCCCTTGCAATGAGGAATGTTGCGCAGAGCTATAACAGCGAAGCCGCGAAAATCAACAGGGCATGTTATCGCTAACAGCGTACTTTTTATCAGGTTAGGGCTAACAGTTTGGTTGTAACGGAGCTTCTGTCATCTGCATGGCGATGCGGCGTTCGCGCAGATAGGTGTAAAGCCCCGAGGCAATGATCAGCCCGGCGCCAAGATAGGTCAGCATCTCGGGGCGCTCGCCCAGAATCACGATGCCCAGGATCAGCGCAAAGACCATGCGGGTATAGCGAAACGGCGCCAGCGCCACGGCGTCGCCGATCCGGGTCGAGACGACAATCGCGAAATAGCCCATGACGCCAAACAGAACAGTCGTTGCCATGCCCGCAGTCTGGCCCGCGGTTGCCGGCACAAGCGCGGTGCCCATCACCAGCATCAGAAGCGGGCCGGAAATCACCAATGCCGCAAACCCCTGAAACGCCACCGTCAGCGACGGCACGGATTTCGGCAAGCGGCGCGAGATCAGATCACGGGCCGAGATCAGAACCGTCGCCGCCAGCACCAGCAGCGTGGCCGGGTCAAACCCGGTGGTGCCGGGGCGGATGATCAGCAGGATGCCAAAGAAGCCGACCGAGATCGCCGCCCAGCGGCGCCAGCCCACGGTTTCCCCAAGAAACAGCGCCGCCCCCATGGTCAGCATCAGCGGGCTGGTCTGCAACACGGTGGCAAAAACCGACAGCGGCACCAACCACAGGCCCAGCACCATGCAGATCGCCAGCATGCCTTCCAGCGCGCTGCGCAGATACAGCATTCCGGTGCCTGCTCCGGTCGGGAAAAGTGCTTGGCCGCGCGCCTTGGCAATCGCGGCAAAGATCACCGCGCCGCCAAACCCCAGCATCAACAGGACCTGACCCGGCGGCAGCGACGCGGCCATATGCTTGATCATGAAATCCTCGACCCCGAAGCAGAACATCGAGAAGGTCATCAGAAGGATGCTGTGCAGGTTGTTCATCGCGCAGAGGTCCAAGGGGGGCGCCAATGGGCGCGTCCTTCCGCGCTACCTGTATTTGATCAAAAGGTAAAGTGCGGGCAGAGGTGTCAGGATTTCTTGATCGGCACGCCGTAAAGCTCAAGCTTGTGACCCTTCAGCCGATAGCCCAGCTTTTCCGCGATCTTTTCCTGAAGCGCCTCGATCTCGGGGTCGACGAACTCGATCACCTCGCCGGAATTGATGTCGATCAGGTGGTCGTGATGTTCGCGTTCGGCATCCTCATAACGCGCGCGCCCGTCGCCGAACTCGAGCTTGTCAAGAATGCCCGATTCCTCGAACAGCTTGACGGTGCGATAGACCGTTGCCAGAGAAATCCCCGCGTCGCGCGCCGAGGCGCGGGCATAGAGTTCCTCGACATCCGGGTGATCGTCGCTTTCCTCAAGCACGGCGGCAATGGTGCGGCGCTGGTCGGTCAGGCGCAGGCCCTTGGCCTCGCAGCGGGAAAGGATCGTGTCGGACATTGGGCGTGGCGCTTGTGGTCTGATTGGTCTGGGCCACTTTCCTAGCCCTAACGCGCGCGTTGCGAAACCCTTTTGTCGCCTAATACGCCAGTTCGCCGCGCATCACCAGAACGGCGCTGCCGCTGACGGTAACGGCGGGGCCGTCGGTTTTCAGCCCGATCACGCTGGCGCGGCCCATGTCGTCGCCCTGATGCACGGTCAGGGACAGATCGCGCCCTTCCAGCGCAGACAAAAGCGCTGCCAGCGTCGCGCAGGCGCTGCCCGTGGCCGGGTCTTCGGGGATATTGTCAAGCGGGGCGAACATGCGGGCATGCACCGTGTCCCCGTCGGTTTCGTCACGGACATAAGCGAACTGCGCAAAGTCCAGACCCGAGGGATAGCGGGCGTTGCCGTCCCGGAAGGCGCCGATATCGGTCTGGATCGCGGCAAGGTCGGCGCGGGACTTCAACTGGGTGATGGTAAAGGCAAGTCCAAGGCTTGCCATGACCGGCGCATGGGTGGCGGTTTCGAGGCTGCTCTCATCAAGCCCAAGACAACGGGCGATCAGCGCCGGGTCGGGATGGGCGATGGTGTCCAGCGCGGCGGTGGTGGTGAAGCGCGCCGAGTGCGGCGTGGCATGGGCCTTGATCGGGCCAATCCCCAGTTCAAGCACCATCTCGGGGGCATGCCCCGCATCGGCCAGCGCAATCGCCGTGCCGATGGTGGGGTGTCCGGCAAAGGGCACCTCCATCGTCGGCGTGAAAATGCGCACCCGCGCGGTGTGGGCCGGGTCCTCGGGCGGATAGACAAAGGTGGTTTCCGAGAAGTTGAACTCGGCCGCGATGCGCTGCAGGTCGTCCTCGGGCAGGGTGGTGGCGTCGGGAATGACCGCCAGTTGGTTGCCGCCAAACGGGGTTTCGGAAAACACGTCGTAAACAAGGTATCGGGTCATGGTTGTAACTCGGCTTCTTTCTGGTCTGTGTCTGCGACCGGCGGGGTCGCGGGCGCCAGGTCGATCCAGACCGGCAGGTGATCCGAGGCAATTGGCGCGGGGCGCCCGGTAAAAACCCCGGTGGCCGCGGCCTCGAGCCCGGGACCAAGTGCGAACCGGTCCAGCGCCGCCACGGGACGCGGGGCGGGAAAGGAATGCGCGGCCTTGGCAAAGCGCAGACCCGGCGTGGCGGTGTCCAGCGCCGAAACTGGACCCCATTCGTTGAAATCCCCCGCCAGAAGCGTCGGCATTGGCGGCAGGTCGCGCAGCCCGCGTGTCACCGCCTGAAGCTGCAACAGCCGATACCGGCGCAACAGCCCCAGATGCACGCCGACAATCCGCAGGGGGCCGATCGGGGTCATCAGGTCCGCCCGCACCGCGCCGCGCGGTTCAAGTCCGGGCAGGTCGATCTTTTCGCGCGCCACCATGGTCACTTCGGGCCGCACAAGAATGGCGTTGCCGTGAAATCCCAGCGATCCCTTGGGCTGGCCAAAGGGCAGGATCCGCCAGCCATGGCTTGCCAGAAGATCGCGGGGCAGGGCGGCGGGGCGCGGCGGCAGGCGTTTGTCCGCCTCTTGCAGCACCACGACCGACGCCTTTAGCGCGTCGATCACCCGCAGCGTCCGGTCCGGCCGCCGCCGCATGTCGAGGCCAACGCATTTCTGAAGATTATAGCTGGCGATGCGCAGGGTCGGGGTCATGTCCCTAATGTTGGCGATGAACCGGCCAGAGGCAACCGCCCGTTGACCAATGTCACGAAAGTTTTTGCCCGCAGCGGGCGAACTGCTTGACATGTTCACGATCCGGCGCGAAGGGAAGGCATGGAACGCAAATCTCATGTCGATCTGGGCGGCGCCGTTGCGCTGACGTTTTTCTCGCTGCTTCTGGCGTTCAACCAGGTGGTGATCAAGCTGACGAATGGCGGGTTTGGCCCGGTTTTTGCCGCCGGGCTGCGGTCGGGTCTTGCCATTCTGGTCCTGCTGGCCTGGATCTGGCTGCGCAGCAAACCGGCGCGTCTGGCGCGGGACATGCTTTGGCCGGGCCTGCTGCTGGGTGGGCTGTTTGCCTTCGAATTCGTGTGTCTTTTCATGGCTTTGGACCTGACCACGGTTAGCCGCACCAGCATCATCTTCTATTCCATGCCGGTGTGGCTGGCGCTGGCCGGTCACGTCTTCCTGCCGAATGAACACCTGACGCCCGTGCGCCTGACCGGGCTTTTGCTGGCGATGGCCGGGGTCGGGGTAGCGATGCTGGACCGGCAGGGCGGCACCGCCAGTCTGATCGGAGACCTTGCCGCACTGGGGGCCGCACTCTCGTGGGGCGGGATTGCGCTGGCGGTGCGGTTGACGCCGATCTCGCGCGAGATCCCGGAAAGCCAGCTTTTGTGGCAGCTTGTCGTCTCGGCGCCGATCCTGTTGCTGGTTGCACCGCTGTTCGGCGACCTGCTGCGCGACCCGAACATGGGCCATGTGGCAGGGCTGGTGTTCCAGTCGGTCGCCATCGCCTCGCTTGGCTTCCTGTTCTGGTTCTTCCTTCTGACCGTCTACCCGGCCTCGTCCGTGGCCTCGTTCAGCTTCCTGTCGCCGGTCTTTTCGGTCCTTCTGGGCTGGTGGCTTCTGGGTGAGGAGATCGGCCCGTCGATCATCGCGGCGCTGGGGCTGGTGGCGGCGGGGCTGGTGCTGATCAACCGCAAACCCAGATCCTAGGTTCCGCAGAAGGTCGCCATGACCCGCTCGTTCTCCGTTGGAGGACGGGTCAGGTCGGCATTTTCGGGCTGATCGTCATAGGGGCGCGACAGGACGTTCATCAGCCGTTCGAACGGCATCATGTCGCCGGTCTGCGCGGCGGCGATCATCTCTTCGATCCTGTGGTTGCGCGGGATGAAGGCCGGGTTCGCGGCATCCATGACCCGAACCGGGTCATCTTCGGTCTCAAGCCGCTTGCGCCAACGCGTTTCCCACGCCCGGAACGCGTCCCGGTCGGTGAACTGATCCACTGCAGCTTTGCCCGACAAGGCGCGGAATGTATTGGTGAAATCTGATTGTCCATGCGCCATCAGGGTCAGCAGCGAGGTCACCAGTTCCAGGTCTTCGGATTTCGGCGCGGCAATCCCGATCTTGGCGGCAAAACGGCGCAGCCAGTTGGCCTGCAACATCGGTCCCATGCCGTGAATGGCGGCGGTGAACTCTTTTACCGCGTCATCTGCATCCGGCATCAGCGGCACCAGTGCCGTCGCCAGCTGCGCCATGTTCCAGACGATGATGTCGGGCTGGTTCGAAAATGCATAACGCCCCTGCCTGTCAATCGACGAGAAAACCGTGTTCGGGTGGTATTCGTCCATGAAGGCGCAGGGCCCATAGTCGATGGTCTCGCCCGAAATCGCGGTATTGTCGGTGTTCATCACCCCATGGATGAACCCGACTGACATCCAGTGCGGGATCAGTTCTGCCTGCCGCGCGATCACCGCGTCCAGCAGCCCGGCCGGAGAGGTCACGTCCGGGTAATGCCGGTCGACGACGTGGTCATAAAGCGCCTGAAGCTCGGCCGTCATGCCGCGTGCGGCCAGCACCTGGAACGTGCCGACGCGGATGTGGCTGGCGGCGACACGGGTCAGCACCGCGCCGGGCAGCGGGCCATCGTCGCGCCAGATCGTGTCGCCGGTGGCAACGGCGGCCAATGCGCGGGTGGTGGGCACGCCAAGCGCGTGCATCGCTTCCGAGACCACAAACTCGCGCAGCACCGGCCCTAGCCACGCGCGCCCGTCGCCGCCCCGCGAATAGGGCGTGCGGCCCGAGCCCTTGAGTTGAATGTCATAGCGGTTGCCACCGGCCACGACCTCGCCCAGCAGAACTGCGCGGCCATCGCCCAGTTGCGGGTTCCAGTTGCCGAATTGGTGGCCGGCATAAAGCTGCGCCAGCGGGTCGGCGCCCGCAGGCACGGCATTGCCGCCAAAGACGCGGCCCATCTCGGCATTGTCGCCCTCGGTGATCCCGAGATCGGCGGCAAGAGCGCGGTTGAACGCCAGAAGCTCGGGCGCGGTCACCGGCTGGGGCGACTGCCGGGTGAACAGCGATGCGGGCAGGCGGGCATAGCTGTTGTCGAAGGGAATCGAGAGGGTCATGTCAGAGATATAATCGCGGAATAGCCAAAGTCACAGGGCGCCACTTACAAGCGCCGCGTCATCAGCGCATAGCGGTCCCGCAATTCGAACCCGGCGCGCGAGTAAAGCCGCCGCGCCGATTCATTGTCGCTATCGACCTCAAGGTGAATGGCCTTGACCCCGGCCTCGGCCAGCGCGTTTGGCAGCGCGATCAGAACATCTCCGGCCATGCCGCGCCGCCGCACGGCGGGCCGGATGAACAATTCGTCGATGAAACTGTCCATGCCGCCGAACTCGATCGACCAGCCGAAGGTCACCACCACATAGCCCACCGGCGCGCGTTGCGGGCCGATCAGATAGACCGCACCATGCGGGATGCCCTCCAAGAGCGGCATCAGCCCCGCGCGCCGGTCATCGTCATCCAGCGCGATGCCTTCCTCGGCGTGGAACGCACCGACCAGTGGCAGAAGCACGTCGATATCGGCGGGGCGGGCAAGGTGCAGGGCGGTGGTCATAGCCGGGCCAGCCTTTCGGTCAGAAGGGCAAAGAACCCGTCGGCGTCGATGTCACCCATGAAGGTTGCGTTGGCGGGGCGTCCGCTGACCCGCCACCAGTCGGCAACGGTCATGCCCATGGTCAGTTCCGAGCGGGTTTCGATCTCGACATTGATGTGGCGGCCGGTGAACAGATCGGGCCGGATCAGATAGGCGGTGACACAAGGGTCATGTAGCGGCGCGCCGTTTGATCCGTATTTCTCCTTGTCGAAGCGCTCAAAGAAATCGGTCATCTCAGCCACCGCTTCGCCGACCCGGTTGCCAATGGCGCGGAAGGCGTCGTTGCGCGGCTTCGTCACCAGCGCCTTGTGGGTGACATCCAGAGGCATCACCACGATATCAACGCCAGATTTGAACACGATATCAGCGGCTTGCGGATCGACGTAAATGTTGAATTCCGCTGCGGGGGTGATGTTGCCCACCTCGAAATACGCGCCGCCCATCAACACGATCTCGCGCACGCGTGGGACAATGTCGGGGGCCTTGCGGAAGGCCATGGCGATATTGGTCAGCGGTCCCAGCGGGCAGAGCGTGACGCTGCCCATGGGCTGATCGCGCAATGTCTCGATGATGAAGTCAACGCCGTGCTGATCCTGCAAGGGCATGGTCGGGTCGGGCAGGACGGGGCCGTTCAGCCCGGTTTGCCCATGCACATGTTCCGCCGTCACCAGCTTGCGCCCCAGCGGACCCTCGCAGCCGGCAAAGACCCGGATATCCGGCCGCCCCGCCAGTTCGCAGATGATGCGGGCGTTTTTCTGGGTCAGCGCCAGCGGCACGTTCCCGGCAACGGCGGTGATGCCCAGAACCTCGATCTCGTCGGGGCTGGCCAGCGCCAGAAGGATGGCGACGGCGTCGTCCTGGCCCGGATCGGTGTCGATGATGATCTTTCGCGCGGTCATGTCTTTTTCCCGGTTCGTTTCGCGCCACCCTGACAAGGGGCCGGGGGGATGTCCAGCCCGGCGGCGGTGTTCGGCCAATGCGGGCGGGCATTCTGGGACAAACGAAAAAGGGCGGACCCCAAGGCCCGCCCGGTTTCTTGCCTGTGATCGTCGGGATCAGCCGTCGAAATCGACTTCTTCGGTGATTTTCAACGCGTCCGAACGGTGGCCCGCAAGGGTCATCAGGTTGGTGTCGTCAGCGGTGAAGCTGCCCCAGCCTTCGACCAGCGGATCGGCCTTGGTGCCCGGCGCGATCGGGTATTCGAAATTGGCCTTGGCATAGATTTCCTGCGCCTGAGGCGAAGTCAGGAATTCCATGAATTTCAGCGCGTTATCCTTGTTCGGCGAGGATTTGGTCATCGCCACACCCGAGATGTTCACATGGGTTCCGGCGTCCTCGAAGGTCGGGAAGACCACGTTCACGCTGTCGGCCCAGGCTTTCTGTTCCTCGTCGGCCAGCATCTTGCCCATGTAATAGGTGTTGCCGATCGACACGTCGCATTCGCCGGCCCAGATCGCCTTGACCTGCGCGCGGTCATTGCCCTGCGGTTTGCGGGCGAGGTTGGCCTTGATGCCTTCCAGCCAGGTCTTGGCGCCTTCCAGCCCGTGATGCTCGATCATCGCCGAGGTCAGCGCGATGTTATAGGCGTGGGTGCCCGAACGGGTGCAGATGCGGCCCTTCCATTTCGGGTCGGCCAGGTCTTCGTAGGTGGTGATTTCCCCCTCGGCGACACGGTCCTTCGAGGCATAGACGATGCGCGCGCGGGTGGTCAGGCCGTACCACTGGTTGTCGGGGTCGCGGTATTGCGCGGGGACGTTGGCGGTCAGGGTGGCGCTTTCGACCGGCTGGGTCAGGCCCGCGGCGACAACGGCGGCCAGACGAGAGATATCGACGGTCAGAACCACGTCGGCGGGCGAACGGTCGCCCTCGGACTGCAGACGTTCGATCATGCCCTTGTTCAGGTAGGCGACGTTGACCTTGACGCCGGTTTCGGCGGTGAAAGCATCGGTCAGCGGCTTGATCAGCTCGGGCTGGCGATAGGAATAGACGTTCACCTCGTCGGCAAGGACCGGGGTTGCGATGGCAAGGGCCGCGGCTGCGAAAGTGGTGGTTTTGAGTGCATCAAACATGGGTGTCTTCATCTTGTTGGTGTTGCAAGTCAATTGCAGCCGTATAAACCCGACATTTTTGGTCGGGTCAATACCTGAATGAACTGGTCGGAAAAGACTGTCAGGCGCGGCCGGCGCGTTTCTCTTCGGCTTTGACAGCGTCCCAGAGCGCGTCCATCTCGGCCAGGTCGCTGTCTTCGGGGCGTTTGTTTGCTGCCGCAAGACGATCCTCTATCCCTTTGAAACGGCGCGTGAATTTCGCATTGGCCGCGCGCAGGGCACCTTCGGGTTCGACGTCAAGGTGGCGGGCAAGATTGGCCATGACAAACAGAAGGTCGCCAAACTCTTCCTCGACTTCGGCCTGTGACAGGCGGTCGCGGGCCTCAACCAGTTCGCGGGTTTCCTCGGCGATCTTGTCCAGCACATGGCCTGCGTCCGGCCAGTCGAATCCGACCCGCGCGGCGCGTTTTTGCAGCTTTACCGCCCGAAGAAGCGCCGGCAGGTTCTGCGCCACCCCATCGAGCGTGCCGCCCTGCGCCTTGGCCGCGCGTTCGGCGGCCTTCACGGTCTCCCAGTCGCGGGTCTGCTGTTCGGCCGACTTGTCGCGGCTTTCGTCGCCAAAGACATGCGGATGCCGCGCCACCATCTTGTCCGACATGGTGCGGGCGACATCGGCAAAGGAAAACAATCCCCGTTCATCCGCCATCTGCGCGTGGAACACCGACTGGAACAGCAGATCGCCCAGCTCGCCCTTCAGCTCGTCCCACGCCGCGCGTTCGATCGCGTCGGCCACCTCATAGGCTTCCTCGATCGTATAGGGGGCAATGGTGGAAAAATCCTGCTCGATGTCCCAGGGACAGCCTGTTTCGGGGTCGCGCAGGCGGCGCATGATTTCCAGCAGGCGGTCCATCTGACGGGTGGGGTCGGTGCTGTGGATCAGGGCGTCGTCGGTCATGGCGAATCCTTCGTTCTGCTGTGCGCAGATGACCAAATGAAAACGCCCATGCCAAGGGCACGGGCGTCATCAAGCGTAGATGGGGGCTGGATCAGAAGTGATAGCCAGCGCGGAAAGTCACCATGTCGACATCAGTGCCCAGGGTGCCCGAGGCAAGGGCATCTTCACCCGAAACACTGCGGCGCGACAGTTCAAGACCCACCGAATAGCGGTTCTTGATCAGGTATTCCGCACCGATCCCATAGGATGCGCCGGACTGTTCAAATACATTGCCCGCATCATCCAGTTCCGAGGTCGCATAGCCGACAAAACCATAGAACAGGATATTGTTCATGGCATAGCCGCCACGTGCCCGCAGTTCGATCGCATTGTTCTGGAACGACGAGGCAAACCCTTCGAACGGCGTTTCAAACGAAGTATAGGCCAGTTCACCGCCAAATACGGCATTTCCGCGTTGCCAGTTGTAACCGACAAATGCACCAACGCCGCTGGTCGATTCCAACTCCGGCTGTGGGCCGCCAAACGTGTTTTCATTGATGCCGCCGCCAACGCCGCTGAAGCTCAGACCGCCATAAAAACCTTGCCAGACGTTTTCGACCGGGACGGGGGCAACAGCGGTATCCGCGGGCGCGTCTTCCATTGATCCTGCCTGTGCAGTCATTGCGACCGAGACCAGGGACGCGGCAAGAAAGCTTATTTTTTTCATTAGTGTAGTTCCGTTTTTGATCAATTAAGCAAAAAAACCGTTAATTCGAGTGATAGATAAAATCCAGCGTGCAATTGACCTTTTGGTAATTCGTAACATATTTGCAATGGCGCCAATTCAATTTGGACGCGATTTTACACTCAACCGCACAGATTCTGCTCAAAAAGGAACACGCCATGCCCGTGGTCAATCGTATTGCCGGCTATGCCGAAGACATGAAAGCGTGGCGGCGTCACCTGCACGCCCATCCCGAACTGACATTCGACTGCCATGAGACCGCCGCCTTCGTGGTCGAGCGGCTGAAAGAGTTCGGCGTTGACGAGATCCACGAGGGGCTGGCCAAGACCGGGGTGGTGGCGATCATCAACGGGCAGGGTGACGGCCAGACCATAGGCCTGCGTGCCGACATGGACGCGCTGCCGATGCCGGAGACGACCGGGCTGCCCTATGCCTCGACCGTGCCGGGCAAGATGCATGCCTGCGGCCATGACGGGCATACCACCATGCTTCTGGGCGCGGCGCGCTACCTGGCCGAGACGCGCAATTTCAAGGGCCGTGTGGCGCTGATCTTCCAACCCGCGGAAGAGGGCGGCGGCGGCGCGGGCGTCATGGTCGAGGAAGGCATCATGGAGCGGTTCGACATTGCCGAGGTCTATGCGCTGCACAATATCCCCGGCATCGACCTGGGTCATTTCTATTCCACTCCGGGGCCGATCATGGCGGCGGTGGATGAGTTTCATATCGACATTCAGGGTGTCGGCGGCCACGGCGCCTATCCGCAGGAAACCGCCGACCCGGTCATGTGCGCCGTCGGCATCGCCAATGCGCTGCAGACCATCGTCAGCCGCAACCACGACACGCGGCAGGAAATGGTGGTGTCGCTGACCCAGATCCACACCGGATCGACCGATAACGTGATCCCGGACACGGCCTATATGAACGGCACGGTGCGCACCTTTGACAAGGACGTGCAGGCCATGATCATCCGCCGCATGGAAGAGATCGTCGCAGGGCAGGCGGCCTCTTACGGGGTCAAGGCGGAACTGCGCTATGAAAAGGGCTATCCCGCCACCGTGAACGATGCCGACAAGGTCGCCTTTGCCACCGATATCGCCCGCGAGATCTCGGGGCCGGATGCGGTGCAGGACAATGTCGGCAAGGAAATGGGGGCCGAGGATTTTTCCTATATGCTTGAAGCCCGCCCCGGCGCCTATCTGTTCATCGGTCAGGGCGAGGGGCCGGGCGTCCACAACCCGAACTATGACTTCAACGACGAAATCTCGCCCATCGGGGCGTCGTTCTTTGCCCGGCTGGTCGAACGCGCGCTTCCGGTCTGAGCATTTTCGCGGGCTTGCCCTTGATCCTTGGCGCTGTTTCTGGCGGGATGGTGTTGTCCCGCCAGAGGGTGTGAAGTTATGAGGAGACTGGGCATGTGGATTCTGTGGGTGCTGGCGATCGGGTTCCTGTTGTTGTTCGCCTATGTCCGTCTTGCCCCCAGCGATCCCGCCCGATGGCATGTCAGAACCGAGGTCGACCGCGACAAGACCTATTCCAACGGCGCACTGCGGCGGTTGGCTACCGGTCCGGGCGGTTTGAAGAAGCTGAACGCGATTATCACGCAGGACGCGCGCAGCGACGTTCTGGCGGGCAGCACGGATGAGGGCATGGTCACCTATATCACCCGCACCCGCGTCGTCGGCTTTCCCGACTATGTCACCGCCTGGATGGAGGGGGATGACCTGGTGGTACACTCGCGGTCACGGTTCGGGCGCCGGGATTTCGGCGTGAACTCAGAGCGCGTCGACCGCTGGCTCGCTGACCTTTCCGGGGATTAGCTCGGAAGACAGGCAGCCGGGGCTGACCTCGCGCCACATCGGGACATTCAGGGACATCTGGCACTGCGCCATGAACATGCGCCCGTCGACCTGAAGGCAGATCATTTCGCCGATTTCGACCCGTTCGCCGTTCCTGTCGGTGCAATAGCAATCCACAGGCACGCCGTTGATCGTCCCGTCCGCCAGTGCGGACGAGGCCAAGACAACAGACAGGATAAATGCACGCCACATGGCGCCATTATATTCCCTTCCGGCCTCTTGACCAAGCGCCTGCATTGTTGGACTTAAGCGCATGATCCCGACCGACCGCCTGCACCAGATCACCCAGCGTTTCGAATATCTCGAGGCCGCGATGTCCGAAGGGGCGTCGGGCGATGAGATCGCGAAGCTGGCCAAGGAATATTCCGACCTGAAACCCGTGGTCGAACAGATCGCCGCCTATCGCCGGTTGCTGGCCGATCTCGACGAGGCGCGCGCGATGCTGGATGACCCCGACATGGCGGAACTGGCGGAAGAGGAACTGCCGCAGCTCAAGGCCGCTCTGCCCGAGGCGGAACATGCGCTGCAACTGGCCTTGTTGCCCAAGGACGCCGCCGATGCCCGCCCCGCGATCATCGAGATCCGCCCCGGCACCGGCGGCGACGAGGCCGCGCTTTTCGCCGGTGACCTGTTGCGCATGTACCAGCGCTATGCCGAGTCGCGCGGCTGGACCTTCGAGGTGCTGGAGATGCAGGAAACCGAACTGGGCGGCATCAAGGAAGTGGTTGGCCATATCAAGGGCCAGAACGTCTTTGAGCGGCTCAAGTTCGAAAGCGGCGTGCATCGCGTCCAGCGGGTGCCGGAAACCGAAAGCGGCGGTCGCATCCATACCTCGGCCGCCACCGTCGCGGTTCTGCCCGAGGCCGAGGATGTCGATATCCAGATCGACGCGAATGATATCCGCATCGACACGATGCGGTCCTCGGGCGCGGGCGGGCAGCACGTGAACACCACGGATTCGGCGGTGCGCATCACCCACCTGCCGACCGGGATCGTCGTCACCAGTTCCGAGAAATCCCAGCACCGCAACCGCGAGATTGCCATGCAGGTTCTGAAGACCCGGCTCTATGATCTGGAACGGCAGCGGGTCGACAGCGAACGGTCCGCCAACCGCAAGTCTCAGGTCGGGTCCGGCGACCGCTCGGAACGCATCCGCACCTATAATTTCCCGCAAGGGCGCATGACCGACCACCGCATCAACCTGACGCTTTACAAGCTGGACGCGGTGATGGGCGGTGATCTGGACGAGATCATAGACGCGCTGATCACCGAGGACCGCGCCGCGCAGCTGGCGGAGATGGAAGGGTGAGCCGGACCATCGGCGATTTTGTCAAAGGGGCAACCGAGGCGCTTTCACAGGCCGGTATCGACGGCGCGGCGCGCGATGCGCGGCTGTTGACAGCGGCTGCGCTGCGCATCCCGGCGGACCGCCTGACGCTGGAACTGCGCGAACCGTTGGACGCCGGTGACGAACAGCGTGCTGCCGAATACCTTGACCGCCGCATCGCCCGCGAACCGCTGTCCCATATCCTTGGCCAGAGGGCGTTTTTCAATCACGCCTTCACGGTGACCGCCGATGTGCTGGACCCGCGCCCCGAGACCGAGGCGCTGGTACTGGCCGCTCTGAACACCCGGTTTTCGGATGTGCTGGACCTTGGCACCGGCAGCGGCGCGATCATCATTTCACTTCTGGCCGCGCGTCCTGCGGCGCGCGGGCTGGCCACGGACCTCTCGGAAGCGGCCCTTGCCGTTGCGGGCGACAATGCCACGCGGATCGGCGTGGCTGACCGGCTGCGGCTGGCGCAAAGCGACTGGTTCTCGTCGGTCGTGGGGCGGTTCGACCTGATCGTCTCGAACCCGCCCTATATCGCGCTGGATGAAATGCCCGATCTTGCCCCGGAACTGGCCTATGAACCGCGCATGGCCCTGACGGATGAGGGCGACGGGCTGTCGGCCTATCGCCGGATTGCCGTAGGCGCCGCCGACCACCTGGCCGATAACGGCCGGGTCATGGTCGAAATCGGCTGGCAGCAGGGGCCGGACGTGGCGGCGATTTTCAAGGCGGCTGGGCTGGTCGAGGTGGCGATTCTGCCCGACCTCGATGGCCGCGACCGCGTGGTGACGGCCCGCAAACCGTGACACTTGCGCCCGTTTGACGCGGAAAATCACTCAATTGCGCGGTTTTTTGACTTGTCTGCGGGGCAGAAGCGTTCTAGTCAGAAGATGTCCATGTGGTGGATGCCCCTTTCGGGCGGTCCCACTGGACGCCAAGCCAAAAAGTCGAGTTTCCGGTTTTTCAGAGCGCAAGAGGCGCGAAACGGACTCAGCAGACCATTAGCAGACCGAGGCTGGACAGCTAAACCATGAGATCATCCAAATCCCGCTCGCGGAACAAGTCGAACCGCAACCGTCCATCAGGCAATATCGTCAACCGCGTGTTTGACTCGTCCGGTCCCGAGGGCAAGGTGCGCGGCACCCCGCAGCAGATCATCGACAAGTACAACCAGCTGGCCCGCGACGCGCAGCTGGCCGGCGACCGCGTGGCGACCGAGAACTTCCAGCAGCACGCGGAACATTACCTGCGCATGCTGAGCGAGGCCCAGCGAGAGCAGGAAGCCAAGCGCGAGGAACAGGAACGCCAAAATCGCGAACGTCAGGCCGAGCGTGACCGCGAACGCCAGGAACGCATGGAGCGTCAGGAACGCGAATCCAACGGCAACAACCAGCCGTCGACCGATCCCGGCGATGCGCCGCAGCCCGACGTGATCGAGGTTGGCGGCGGCGAGGACAGCGGCCTGGTCGAGACGCCCGAAGCCAAGGCCGAGGAAAAGCCGAAACCGGCCCGCAAGCCGCGCCGCAAGCCGACCAAGAAGGCCGAGGCGGAAGACACTCCACCGCCCAGCGACAATCCCGAAGCGGCGGAATAGAAATCAGGAAAACCCGGCCACGCGCCGGGTTTTTTCTTGTCCTTGTTTGGGGCGCAGGCTCAGGGTTTCGCAATCTCCCGCGCCAGCGCGCAGAACTGTTCCAGCGACACCTGCTCGGCCCGTTCCGTCGGTGCGATCCCGGCGGCCAGCAGGCGGTCCTGGATATCCGGGGCCTGACCCTTCAGCGCCGCCCGCAGCATCTTGCGGCGCTGGTTGAAGGCGGCGGCGACGATGCGGCTGAGGATCGCGGCATCGGCTTCGAACCGGGGTTCGGGCAGGGCGGTCAGATGCACCACGGCGCTGTGAACCTTGGGCGGGGGCGAAAACGCCTCGGGCGGCAGGTGCATCACGATCCGCGCATCCGCCCGCCACTGGGCAAGGAGGGCAAGGCGGCCATAGGCCTTGCTGCCCGGCGCCGCGATGATGCGCTCGGCCACTTCTTTCTGGAACATCAATGTCAGGCTTTGCCAGAACGGGGGCCAGTCCCTCGGCGTCAGCCAGCGCACCAGAAGCTCGGTCCCGACGTTATAGGGCAGGTTGGCGGCGATCTGGATCGGCGGTGTCAGATGCGCCAGCGGATCGACCTCAAGCGCATCGCCATTGATCGCCTCAAGCCGTCCGGGATAGGCGGCGGCGATCTCGGCCAGCGCGGGCATGCAGCGCGTGTCCTTTTCGATCGCCAGCACTTTGCGCGCGCCCTCGGCCAGCAATCCCCGCGTCAGCCCGCCGGGGCCGGGACCAATCTCCAGCACGTCCGAGTTCGGCAGATCCGCGACATTGCGGGCAATCTTGGCGGTCAGGTTCAGATCCAGAAGGAAATTCTGCCCCAGCGATTTGCGCGCCGACAGCCCGTGGGTCTGGATCACCTCGCGCAGGGGGGGAAGGGTGTCGATGCCGCTCATGTCTTCTTTCTTGTGCAAATACTCATGCCGTGCCGCTTTCGTCTGCCATCTTCCGCGCCAGTTTCAGCGCCTCGATCAGGCTGGTCGGATTGGCGATGCCCTGGCCTGCAATATCAAACGCCGTGCCGTGGTCGGGCGAGGTGCGGATGAAGGGCAGACCCAGGGTGACATTGACGCCCCGGTCGAAATCCAGTGTCTTGATCGGGATCAGCGCCTGATCGTGATACATCGCAATTGCCGCGTCATACCGCGCGCGGGCTGCGGCGTGGAACATGGTGTCGGCGGGCAATGGCCCGGCGATCCGCATGCCGTCATCGTGAAAGCCCTGCACCACCGGCGCGATCAGGTCGATCTCTTCCTGCCCCATCTTGCCGCCTTCGCCGGCATGGGGGTTCAGCCCGGCGACAAAGATCACCGGGTCAGCTATGCCGAACCGGTCGATCAGACCCTGATGGGTGATCTCGATCACCGACCGCAGCAGGTCCGGCGTCAGCGTCGCTGGCACCTCGGATAGCGGGATGTGGATCGTGGCGGGCACCACGCGCAACTGGTCAGAGGCCAGCATCATCACCACCCGCTCCACCCCGGCAAGATGCGCCAGGTATTCGGTGTGGCCGGGAAAGGGGAAACCCGCGCCGTCCTGCAATGCCTTCTTGTGGATCGGTGCGGTACAGATCGCCGCTGCCTTGCCGGCCATGGTCAGCGCGACACCCTCGCGGATCGCGTCCATCACGTGCCGCGCATGGGCCGGGTTCGCCGCGCCCGGCGTGACCGCAGGGCCGAAATCGCGGTGCAGCACCGGCAGGCCGCGCGCCATGGCGGCGGGGGCCTCGGAGGGATCGGAAATCACCACATGCGGCAGGGTGCCGGGCAGGTGGTCCTTGTCACCGATCAGGAAGAACGACAGCGTGTCGCGCAGCGCATCCCAGGCTTTCCCGGCCAGTTCCGGCCCGACGCCAGCCGGTTCGCCACAGGACAGCGCGATGGGCAGGGTCATCGGTATTCGATCGTGGCTTCGGCCATGAGTTGCGCCAGATAGCCGTTGGCAAAGCTTTCCAGCCGCTGGTTGCGCAGCGCCAGCGCCACGTCCTCGCGGCTGAGATCAAGGCCGATCTCGGCGGTCTGGCCGCAATGCATCAACAGGATCAGCGTCTGCCCGTCCTTGCTTGACAGGGCGGTCGATGTCTCACCGGGGTCCAGTTTGGACAATTCGCTGCGAATGTTGCCGGGGATCTTCGATGGCGCCTGTGCCTCGCGGATCAACAGTTCCTGCGGCTGGCCGAAGTTGTATTTGTAAAGGTCGTCGCAACGGTCGATGCGGTTCTGGATCGAGTCCAGACGCTTCAGGTTTGCCTCGGTGCGCCCGCCGGGGAAATACAGCATGGCATAGTCGATCTCGGCGATCGGGGTGGTGCCGGGTGTGCTTTCGGCGATGGACCGCAGGCGGAACAACCCGACCGCGCCCTGCAGCGGCAGAGGTTCGGACACTTCGCCAATGGACAGGCTCAGGATAAGTGGCCGCAGCGGGCCGGGCACTTCGGTCATCGGCATCCAGTCCAGTTTGCCACCGTTCTGGCGCGACGGAGAGGCCGAATATTGCAGCGCGGCCTGCGCGAATTCCTCTTCGGTCTTCAGGTTCCTGATCTGGTTGGCCACGGCAAGCACCTGATCCTCGGTCTGCGGGGTGACCGGGATGATGACCTCGGACAGCAGGACCTGGATCCCGCCCTGGCCATTGCCCGACGCCATGGCGCGGTCAATCTCGTCCTCCGAGATCTGCGCCCGCCCGCCGAACCGGGTCTGGATCACACCGCGCCAGGCGATACCGGTCAGCACGAAATCGCGGAAGCTTTCCTCGTCGATGCCTTCGGCTTTCAATGCCGGGATCAGTTGCTCGGCAGTCATGTTGCCGCGCTTGGCAAAGTCTTCCATGGCGGCCTTGATCGCGTTCTCGGTCGGGGTCAGCCCGATCAGGAAGGCGGCCTGCAGTTTCAGCCGGTCTTCGACCAGCTGTTCACGCGCCTGTTCCAGCGGGTTCACCGACCCGGTCAGGATGCGCAGCAGCTTGGCGCGCTGGTCAATCTCGTAATAGGTGATGGCACCGTCATTCACGATCACCGCCGGCGAAAACGGCGATTGCGCCTGTGCCGTGCCTGTCACGCCAAAAGCCGTGCCTGCCAGCATCAAAAGCCCGATTGCGGAACGGATCATCCTGTTCATCTGCTCTTACCCTGCGTTGCCCCGGCACGTCCGGTCATAGCTCTTGTCGGCGGTGCGCACGCTGAAACCCAGCAATGCGACGGTAAACCCGATGCTCGTGCTGGGTTGCACCGTAGAGGAAGACGTGAAGCGGCGCGAGACCGAAAAGTCCAATTTCACACACTCGTTGCGGTATTCCAGCCCGACACCGGCCTCGGCCAGCTTGCCGCTGGCGACGTCATAACGCCAGTCGGCCAGCCCCGACCAGTGGCGGCTCATCCGGTATTTCGAGTCCACCGCCCATTCCGACAGCGCGGTGTCGCGGTCTTCCGCCAGATCGGGGCCAAGCCAGATGTAAGAGGTCGAAAGCCGCAGTTTCTGGTTCTTCCAGCTGGCGCGGGCGGCGGCCTTGTTGATGCCCTGCGATCCGTCGAACAGGCCGCGCGCGGTCAGTTCAAAGCCGTTGGTTGTCTTCCACTGGCCCGCCAGCAGGAAATCCGACGCCTGATCCATCAACCCCGAGGAACGGGTGAAATCGGCATCTGCGTCCTGGCGGAAGACCTGGGCAATCGACAGCCGCGCCAGTGCGCCATCCGGGGCGTAGCGCGCCCAGTTCAGCCCATAGGCCGCCCGCAGCCCACGTTCGCGCCGGTCCTCGGCGGGAAAGCGTGACAGCGACAACAGGTTGCCTTCGTCGAACTCGATGCGGGTGCTTTCCTCGTTGGCGATATCAAGATCGCTGCCGCCGGACCACGCGATCTGGGCCACGGGTTCAAGCACATAGGTGCGGCCATCCGCGCCGACCTTGGTCATCGGATAGCGCAGGTCGGCGGCAACCAGCGGGGTCACGCCCGCCTCGGTGCCTTCCAGCGCGTCGTCGTCGGTGGTGTGGAACAGATCCGCCGCCAGTTCCCCTGTGACCCCAAGGCGGGCGCCGCCAAGCACCGTCCAGATCCGCCGCCACTGCGCCGAGGCGGATGCCCCGGCAACGTCGCGGCCATCGACGATCGTGTCGTCGTCGGCGCTGTCTATGCCCAGCGACGAGGTGCGGTAATGCCCCTGCACGTCATAGCGCAGGCGCAACTCGCCGCCGATCGCTTGGGGGAAATAGCGCCGTTCCGACTGGGCCACCGCGACCAGCGTGGGCAGGGTGCCGTTGTTTTCCTGTGCCCTAAGGGATTCGTAATGCAGAAGGGCAAAGCGCGTGTTCTCGTCCCGGCGCGACCGGCGCAGGGTCACGTCGCTGTCCAGGCGGTCCAGCGTGGAATAGTCATAGTCCAGCAGGTAGCTGTCATCCGAGGTGGTCTTGAGGTTGAAAGTCAGCCGGTAATCATCGCGCAACTCGAACCGGCCCTGGCCAAACAGGTAGCCGCGATACTCCTGCGGTCCGAAATTGTCCGTCGATACGGCGCCGTTGAAGGTGATCCGCCCGTTGCGGAACGCCTGACGATACCGCCCCTCCAGGGTCATTGCATTGGTGGCGGGATAGGGGGTCAGCGTCAGGTCCTTGTGATCGCCAAGCCGGATGAAATACGGCAGCTTGAACCCGGTCCCGATGTTCGAGTTGTTGCGGATCGTCGGGATCAGGAACCCCGTGGCGCGGTCCAGCGTCGGGTCGGGCAGGCGCAGTTTCGGCAGAACCATGACCGGCACGTCAAGGACGCGGAACTGGGCGTTGTCGAAATAGATCTGCTGCTCGTCCTCGTCATGCACGATGCGTTTGGCGCGGATCTGCCAGAGCGGAGGCTGGCCGTTGTCACATACCTTGCACGAGGTCACCGAGGTCTTGCCCATCACGTTGAAACGGCCGTCGACGCGTTTCATCTGCCGGGTCATCAACTGCACGCGGTTGTCCATCACGATCCGCGCGCTGCGGATCAGCCCGTTTCTGAAATCGGTGTCCAGTTCCGCGGCGCTGGCAAGGATCGTGATGCTGTCGCCCTGGGTCAGGCGGATCGGGCCGGTGACGGTGACGCGGTTGGCGACGCTGTCATAGACGATCTTCCTGGCCTGGATGCGAATGTCGCCGCGCAGGGCTTCGACATTGCCTTCCGCCGTCAGTCGGCTGGTGCCGCTGAGATAGACGTGATCGGCAATCAGCACGACCTCATCCGTGGCTTGCGCCCGCGCGACGGTCGCAAGTACGGCCCACAAGCCTATGACAAATATACGGAAAACCGTCTTCATCCGTCTTCCATATGTAACAAGAGCCCCATGGCCAGCATGACGCTGGCGACCGGTGGCGCCCAGGCCGCCAATGCGACCGGAATCTGTCCGTTTTCGCCAAGAATCTGGGCAAAGTTGCGCACGAAATAGAGGCCAAATCCCAGCAGCACCGCCGCCAGCACCGCCTGGCCGGTCTTGCCAAACCGCACCGGGCGCATGGTGAAGGCCGCCGCGATCAGCACCATGGCGATCAGGAACAGCGGCTGCGCCATTTCCATCTGATACCAGACCTTGTGACGCCGCGCCGAAAATCCGGCCAGCTCCAGCCGCGAGATGAAGGCAGGCAGTTTCCAGAATGAAATCGTGTTCGGATTGCCGAAACTGTCGCGGATCGAGGCGCGCGTCAGGTTCGACGGCACCCGCAGCGTGTCATGCACGGTGGCCAGTTCCTCGGGGTTCACATCGACCTCAAGCGGCCAGCGCTTGGCGTTGATCAGCTCCCATTCGCCATCGCCTTCCAGAAGCGTCGCCTTGTCCGCCTCGACCCGGCGGATCGGCCCGCCGCCCGGCGCATAGGTGATGATGGTCACGTCAAACAGCGTGGTCGCGTCGGCATTGGTGTGCCCGGCATGAATGACCGACTGTCCGTTGCTGCTGCCCTGACGCAGCCAGACCCCCTCGCGGCTGATCGACAGCGCGTTCTGTCCATCGGACCCGAACGAGTCCTTGACCTGCTGATAGCGTTCGGTGGTGGCGGCCACGATCGGGTTGAACGTGGTGATCGCCAGCGCGCCGATCACCAGCGCCACCGCCACCGGCGCCATCAGCGCCATCAGCGCCGAGCGCCCCGCGGCACGGACCACGACCAGTTCGCTGGACCTTGCCAGACCAAGGAACAGGGTGATCGTGGACAGGATCGTCAGCAGTGGAAGTATCTGGTACAACCCCTTGGGCGTGTTCAGAAAAGTCAGTCTGAGGATATTGGAGAACCCGATTACGTCGACATCGTATTTGCGCAGATGCTCAACCAGATCGACCAGCACCATCAGCACGAAAAACACCAGTGCCAGACCCAGGAACATCCAGACGAATTTGCGCGCGAAATAGAAATAGACGGTCATGTCACCGCCCTCCGGCGCAGGCGCAGCGGGTGGGCCGCGAGGGTCAGAAGTGACAGCGCGATGCCAAAGCCAAGCGCCGGCGAGAGATAGATCAGGGGCCAGAGATCGCCGTTGCCCCGCACCGGGTCGATCATCGACGACTTGGTGCCTTCAAGCACGACCAGAAGCACAAAGGCAACCGCGATCTGGCGCCAGACCCCGAACCGGCTGTAGCCGCCGACCAGCAGGGTGGCAAAGCCGATCAGCGCCACCACGACGCACAAAAGCGGCAGCGCGATTCGGGTGTGCGCCTCTTCCATCACGGCGCCGACGGTTTCGTCGAGATCGGCGGCGATTTTCTCGGCGCTGCGCAACAGCTCCAGCGTGCCGAACTCGTCCAGCCGTTGGATTCCCAGCGGTCGTTCATCCAGCAGGGCGCTGATATCATAGGAAAAATCGGAAAATCGGGTTGTATAAAGCCGTTCGCCATCCTCGACGTGAACCTGTGCCAGACCGTCAACCATGATCAGCTTGGGGCCGGTTTCGGATTTCACCAGATAGGCCTCGGCCGCCGTATAAGTGGTGGCCTGCGTGTCCTGACGCCGGTCCGACAGGTAGATATCCTTCAGAACCCCGGTCGGCGTGATTTCGCGGATATAGAAGGTGACGCCATCGGCAGGGTGGATGAACGTGCCCTCGGTCAACAGCCGCGAGGTGACGTTTTCGGCGATTTCCTTCTGCCGCTTGGTCAGTTCCGTGACCGAGGCCGGGACAAGCACATTGGTCAGGATCGCCATCATCAGCCCAACAAGGATGCCGAAATAGGCCACCGGACGCGACAGCCGCCAGGGGCTGAAACCCGTGGCCTGCATCACCGTCAGTTCACTTTCGCTGGTCAGCCGGTTGGTGGCATAGACGGTGGCGGCAAACGTGGCCATCGGCAGCACAAGCTGAATCACCTTTGGCAGGGAAAGTGCTGTAAACTCGATGAAAACCGATGCGGGCTGGCCGTCGGCGATCAGGCGGTCAAACAGGATCACCGCCCGGTTGACCCAATAAACGGCCACCAGAACCAGCGCGAAGAATCCGAACAGGACCAAGAACTGCGACAGTAAATATCTGTCGAACCGGCTCACCTTCCAGAATCCCCCGATCAGCCTTTGCGATTGTCGCGACAATAGGGGATTTGGCACCGGGGGAAAACTGCTATCTGGCCAACTGCCATGCGGCGGGTTAGGTCTTTGGAAAGCGTATCGAGGGGAGATTCAGCGTGGTGAAACCGGTTAGCGTCACATTCAAAGAGACCGTTCTTGATGATCTTGCGGCGGCAAAGGGCCGCGTGGCCATCCTTGTTGACCCGGACGGGCGGATCGATCCGGCGGGCCGGCGGGTGAACCGGCTGACCAAGGGCGCGATCCAGCGCATCATCGACTCTGGCGCGGGCAAGCTGAAATCGGGAGATCTGCGCACGCTGGCCTATCCTGCGGGCATGGCGGCGGATGCCGTGGACGTGGTGGTCCTTGCCCGTGGCGCCAGCCATGCCGAGGCGCGCAAGGCGGGCGCGGCGCTGGCCAAGGCGCGCGGAACGGCGTTGCTGCTGCTGGCGGCGGGCGCGCATCGGCGGGCTGATGAGATCGTTCTGGGGCTGGCACTTCGCGATTACGGGTTTGACGCGCACAAGTCCGACGCCTCGCAGGAGGACACGCGCGGTGTCACCGTGATGGCGACCAGGCCCGACCAGGTCGAAGCCGCCGCCGCCCCGCATCTGGCGGTGGCCGAGGGCGTGTTTTTCACCCGCGATCTGGTCAACGAGCCCGCCAATGTGCTGACCACCACGGAATTTGCCGCGCGGTTGAAGGACATGACGGCGCTTGGCCTCAAGGTCGAGGTGCTTGAGGAAAAGAAACTGGCCGAACTGGGCATGGGCGCATTGCTGGCGGTCGGGCAGGGGTCCGACAGCCCGTCAAAGGTTGTGGTGATGCAGTGGAATGGTGGCGCGAAGGGTGCCGCGCCGCTGGCGCTGGTCGGGAAGGGCGTGGTGTTCGACACCGGCGGTATCTCGCTCAAACCGGCGGGGGGCATGGAGGACATGACCATGGACATGGGCGGCGCGGGTGTCGTCGCCGGGGTCATGCGCGCGATTGCGCTGCGGAAGGCAAAGGCCAACGTCGTGGGCCTTGTTGGTCTGGTCGAGAACATGCCCTCGGGCAATGCAACCCGTCCCGGCGACGTGGTGAAATCGATGAAGGGCGACACGATCGAGGTCATCAACACCGACGCCGAGGGACGGCTGGTGCTGTGCGACGTGATGCATTACGCGCAGGACCGGTTCAAACCCGCCGGCATGATCGACCTTGCCACGCTGACCGGCGCGATCATTATCGGGCTGGGGCATGACAAGGCGGGGGTGTTTTCAAATGACGATCCGTTCTGCAAGGCACTCTTGAAAGCGGCCGAGTCCGAGGGCGAAGGCGCGTGGCGGATGCCGCTGGGACAGGCTTATGCCGATCAGCTGAAGTCGCAGATTGCCGATCTGAAAAACACCGGCGGCCGCCCCGCCGGGTCGATCACCGCGGCTGAATTCCTGCACCGTTTTGTTGCCGAAGGCACACCATGGGCGCATATCGATATTGCCGGGGTCGCCTCGCTCAAGACCGACAGCGCCTTTGCCCCCAAGGGCGCGACGGGCTGGGGCGTGATGACGCTGAACCGGCTGATCGCCGACAATTACGAGGGTGAATGACACCTTGGGCGACGCCTTTTTCTATCACCTGACCCGCAACCCGGTCGAAACCACGCTGGCGACGCTTCTGGAAAGGTCGCGCGCGGCGGGGATGCGCGTGCTGGTCCGGGGGCGGGATGCTGAACGGATGAACTGGCTGGACGAAAAGCTTTGGCTTGGGCCGGAAGATGCGTTTCTGGCCCATGGCCTGTCGGGTGGTCCGCATGACGCCGACCAGCCGATCCTGCTGACCACGGCGGACGGCAATCCCAACGGCGCGAACTGCCTGATGGTGATCGATGGGGCCGAGGTTTCGGCGGAGGAAGTGCAGGCGGCGGACCGGGTCTGTATCCTGTTTGACGGCCATGATGAAGGTGCCGTGGGGATTGCCCGGACCCAGTGGAAGGGGCTGACCGATGCGGGCTGCGCCGCGAAATACTGGTCCGAGGAAAGCGGCCGCTGGGAGATGAAGGCGCAGCACCCGAAGGGGTAGGTCAGCTAGAGATTAGGGCTGCATAGACCCGCGGGGTGGCGCAGCCCGGCGTGCCGCCGGGCGGTTCGTTTCAACTGTGGTTTACCCCGCAATCGACGCCTTGAAGATGCTGTCGATGGTCTGGTCCAGTGTCTTGTCGAACTCGGCATCCGACTGCTGCGCCGACAGGCCCTCGGTCAGGGCGCGGCTGAAGGATGCGATCATGCCGGTCTGTTGCGCCAGCAGCGCGTTGGCCTCATCCCGGCTGTAACCACCTGATAATGCGACAACTTTCAGAACGCGCGGGTGATCGACCAGCGCCTTGTACTGGTTCGCCTTGGTCGGAAGGGTCAGTTTCAGCATGACGGTCTTGTCGTCAGACAGCGCATCCAGCTGCTTCTTGATCTCGGCCAGAAGGATGTCCTCGGCCTCCGGCTTGTCCGCGATCGAGATCGTCACCTCGGGCTCGATGATCGGCACCAGCCCGCGCGCCATGATCTGTTCCGCCACTTCAAACTGCTGGGCGACATTTGCGGCGATGCCCGCGGGGTTGGCCGCGTCGATGACCGAGCGCATCTTGGTGCCGAAAACGCCGTTTTCCACGGCACGGTCCAGAAGCTTGTCGAGATCGGGCATCGGCTTCATCAGCTTGACGCCGTCTTTTTCGTCCTCAAGCCCCTTGTCGACCTTCAGGAAGGGCACCACGCCGCGCTCTTCCCACAGGTATTGCGCCGAGGGCTTGCCGCCGATGTCGCGGTCCATGGTCATTTCAAACAGGATCGCGCCGACGACGCGGTCGCCGGTGAAGGCGGGCGATTGCGCGATGCGCGAACGCATCTGGTGGATCAGGTCGAACATCTCGGCATCCGAACCATAGGCGTCTTCCTCGATGCCATAAAGCCGCAGCGCCTTGGGGGTCGATCCGCCCGACTGATCCAGCGCCGCGACAAAGCCGCGACCGGCACCGATTTTTTCGACTTGAGCTTGGTTGGGCATGTCTCAATTCCACCTGATCTGAAAATGACTGTCCGGCCCCGGCGGGGCCCGTTGCCCCGCTTCTAGGTCAGGCTTTGAAGGGTTGCAATGTGGTTAGCGCGAACAGTGGGGCATGGACCGAAGGAAAGCGGGACTGTTAGGGTGAAACCAGCAGGAGGACGCCGAAAATGGAACAATTGACCTTGGAAAACCCGGTTTTCGTGGCCTACCTGATCGCCTCGGCGCTGATGGTGCTGAAGGTGATGGGGCAGGGCTGGATGACGGTGCAGCGGATGCTGAAGGTGGATGCCGGGCTGGTAAACCCCGAGGACATCGCGCCGGGGCCGACCAACAGGAACCCGCGTCCCGAGCAGCTGGACCACAACGACTATGTCGATCGGTCGCGGCGGATGCACCGCAACGACCTTGAGAATATCCCCGGCTTCTGGATGGCGGGGTTCATCTATGTCGTGATCGGGCCTCCGGTCCTTTTGGCGCAAATCCTGTTTTATGGTTTCGTGGTGGCGCGAATGCTGCATGCCTGGGCCTATGTCACCGCCAAAAGCCACGAGGTCCGGGCGACATTTTACACGGTCGGATCGCTGATCGTAATCTTCATGGCGATCCATGCGCTGGTGGTGCTGGTGGTCTGATCGATGTTTGCGGTGACGCGGCGTCCTGCTGGTTTGAAAGCCGTGGCTGCGTCAGTCTTTTCTCAAGTGGATGAGGAGACCCGCCATGACCCCAACTGCCCCCCGCGCCGATCTGGGAACCCATGAGGTCCAGAACCAGCCCGACCCCGAAACGGGCCGCGACCTGTGGGCCAGCGACCTGCCCCTGCGCGAGGCGGCGGAAAAGGCTGGCGCGCGGGTCGATCCCCGGCGCGATCGCGGGTCTGGACACGGGCGCAATTCTGTCGCGGCTGGGTTAGCCCATCAGGGCCGCAACACCGGGCAGCGTCTTGCCTTCCATCCATTCAAGGAACGCGCCGCCTGCGGTCGAGATATAGCTGAAATCATCCGCAGCGCCGGATGCGTTCAGCGCCGCAACCGTATCACCACCGCCCGCAACCGAGATCAGCCCGCCCGCCCGTGTCAGCGCGGCAGCCTTCAGCGCAGCGGCATCGGTGGCGGCGTTGAAGGGTTCGATCTCGAACGCGCCGAGGGGGCCGTTCCAGATCAGCGTCTTGCTGGCTTCCAGAACCTTCGACACTTCGGCGACGCTGGCGGGGCCGGCATCAAGGATCATTGCATCCGCAGGACAGGCGTCGGCGGCAACGGTTTCATTCGCCGCGCCTGCCTTGAACTCGCGGGCGACGACCACGTCGACGGGCAGGACGATATTGCAGCCCGCAGCGGCGGCTTTCTCCATGATCTCGCGCGCGGTGCCGGTCATGTCATGCTCGGCCAGTGACTTGCCCACGTCGATCCCCTTGGCGGCAAGGAAGGTATTGGCCATGCCGCCGCCGATGATGAGGTTGTCGACCTTGCCGACGAGGTTGCCCAGAAGCTCCAGCTTGGTTGACACCTTGGCCCCGCCGACCACCGCCGTGACGGGCCGTTTCGGGGTGCCAAGCGCGGTTTCCAGCGCCGACAGTTCCGCCTGCATCAGGCGGCCCGCGCAGGCGGGCAAGAGACGCGCCAGCGCCTCGGTCGAGGCATGGGCGCGGTGCGCGGCGGAAAAGGCGTCGTTGCAATAGATGTCGCCCAGCTTGGCCATGTTCGCGGCAAAGGCGGCGTCATTCTCGGTCTCGGCGGCATGGAAGCGGGTGTTTTCCAGAAGCAGCACCTGACCGGGTTGCAGCGCGGCGGATGCGGCTTCGGCGGCAGGGCCGACGCAATCGGCGGCAAAGACCACCGGCGCGTCAAACGCGGCTTCCAGTGCCGGGACAAGCTGTTGCAGCGACATCTCGGCCACGCGCGCGCCCTTGGGCCGTCCGAAATGCGCCAGCAGGATCGGCAGGCCGCCCGCCCCAAGGATGTCCTTCACGGTCGGCACGATGCGCTGGATGCGGGTGTCGTCGGTCACTTTCCCGTCCGCCACGGGCACGTTGATATCGACCCGCACCAGAACCCGTTTGCCGTCAAGCTGCATCTGATCCAGCGTTTTCCAAGCCATCTTGCCAACCCTTTTTTCAAAACCGTTGGCGGGTTGTTGCCCTGTCTCTGCCCAGAGGTCAATGGCGCGTCTTGGCTTTCCCGATCCGCTTGCTTAGGGTCAGGCCAAACCGACAAATGAGGAGCGCCCCATGGCCGAGATCAAAGACCCCGAAAACACCATCCTGATGGAGCTGAAAAACGGCACCGTCGTGATCGAGCTTTTGCCCGATATCGCCCCCGGCCACGCCGAGCGCATGAAGGAACTGGCGCGCGGCGGTCACTATGACAACGTGGTCTTTCACCGCGTAATCGACGGGTTCATGGCCCAGACCGGCGACGTTGCCAATGGCAATACCGAGAAGGACTATAACCCGCGCATGGCCGGCACCGGTGGCAGCGATCTGCCGAACCTGAAGGCCGAGTTCAGCCGCATCCCGCATGATCGCGGCACGCTGGGCGCCGCCCGCAGCCAGATGCCGGATTCTGCGAACAGCCAGTTCTTCATCAACTTCAAGGACAACCATTTCCTGAACGGGCAATACACCGTCTATGGCCGCGTGATCGACGGCATGGAACATGTCGACGCCATCGTGCGCGGCGAGCCGCCCGCGAACCCCGACAAGATGATTTCCGTGAAGGTGGCCGCCGATGTCGATGCTTAAATCCGTTCTCGCGCTGGCGCTGATGGCCAGCCCCGCCATGGCCGCCGGTCTCAAGATCGAGGTCGAGGGCGAGGCCAACGGCACCATCACCATCGACCTGATGGAAGATGTCGCGCCGATGCATGTCGCCCAGATCACCGCGCTGGCGGAAGAGGGCGCCTATGACGGCGTCGTCTTTCACCGCGTGATCGACGGCTTCATGGCCCAGACCGGCGATGTTCAGTTCGGCAAGATGGGTGAAAACCTCAGCCGCGCGGGCATGGGCGGGTCTGACCGTCCCGACCTGCCGGCCGAGTTCTCGGACGTGCCGTATGAGCGCGGCATCGTCGGCATGGCCCGCAGCCAGAACCCCAACAGCGCCAACAGCCAGTTCTTCATCATGTTCGCGCCGGGGCATTTCCTGAACGGGCAATATACCGTTGTCGGTGTGGTGACGGACGGCATGGACGTGGTCGACGCGATCAAGCGCGGCAAGGGACAGAACGGTGCCGTGATCGGCCAGCCCGACGTCATGAAAACGGTCACTGTGATCGACTAAAAATGGCTGGCGGGACCGGATACGAGCCGCTCAATGTGCCGAAGCCCGTGGGCGCGGACATCTGGGTGATCGACGGCCCCGCCATCCGCTTTTATGGCCTGCCGTTTTCGACCCGCGCCACCGTGGTGCGGTTGAAGGGCGGCGGGTTGTGGGTGCATTCACCGACAAGGCTGACGGATGGGTTGCGCGCCGAGATCGACGCGCTGGGGCCGGTCCGCCATCTGATTGCGCCGAACTGGATTCACTACGCCTATGTCGCCGAATGGCACCGCGCCTACCCGGACGCGATCCGCTGGGCCGCGCCGGGGGTCAAGGAACGCGCCGCCAGCCGGGGCATGGACATGCGGTTCGACCATGTGTTTGGCCCGGATGTGGCACCGAACTGGGCGGATCAGATTGCTTGGATGATCGTGCCGGGCAGCAAGGTCCACCGCGAGGCGGTGTTCTTTCACCACGCGTCAAAAACCCTGATCCTGACCGACCTGATCGAGAATTTCGAGCCCGCGAAACTGCCGTGGTGGATGGCGCTGATCACCCGCGCCGCCGGGATCGCCGCGCCGAAGGGACGGATGCCACCCGACATGAAGGCAACCTTCGACAAGGCAGAACTGGCCGGGGCCGTACGGCAGATGATCGGCTGGGGGCCGGAGCGGGTGATCCTGTCTCATGGGGCATGGTTCGACCGCGACGCAGTGCAGGAACTGGAGCGCGCCTTCCGGGGTGTTCTGGCGAAGGGCTGATGATTGAGGGTAGAGCCCGACCGCTTTGCGGCTTGAAATGCTTTGGTTTGATGGAGAATTGTAAGTCGCTGTCTCGAACTCGGGTGACCCAAGTCGAAATCAGGCAGTGGCGGGACGGACCTGACCTTGCCCGTGCCGCTTGCGGCACGGGCAGCGCCCGTCCGCCCCCATGGGCGGGCGCTTCACGCCCACCCGCGGTCGGGCGCTTCACGCCCACCCGCGGTCGGGCGCTGCCCTCTGTCACATGTCACACGGTCTTGTGAGCTTGTTTTCCTAGGTTTCCGATGCAACTCACTGCACCATGCAAGAAACATGGGAGGCCCGAAGATGTTCAAACGCCTTGTTCTTGCCGCAACCTTGGCCATCGCCACCCCCGCCAGCGCCAACCCGGACTTCTGGAAACACGAGTGGCCGCGCACTGATTTCAGCCGCACCAGTATCGAGAACTGGGTCGAGATCATGTCTGGCGGCCCGCCCAAGGACGGTATCCCCGCGCTTCGCGATCCGCAGTTCATCCGTGCCCATCAGGAAACCCGCATCGGCGACACCGAACCCGTTATCACGGTCGAGATCGACGGGGCCGAACCGCGTGCCTATCCGATCCGCTATCTGACCTGGCATGAGATCGTGAATGACACCGTGGGCGACATCCCCGTGGCGGTCACCTTCTGCCCCTTGTGCAATTCCGGCATCACCTTCGACCGCCGCGTCGCCGGGCGCATCCTGACGTTTGGTGTCTCGGGCAAGCTGCGGAACTCGGACATGGTGATGTATGACCGCGAAACCGAAAGCTGGTGGCAGCAGGCGATCGGGCAGGGCATCGTGGGCGAGATGACGGGGGTCACGCTGACCACCCTGCCAACGTGGATGGAGGGCTGGGCGCAGTTCAAGGCGCGTAACCCGGACGGGCTGGTGATGGCCGAACCCGCCTTCAATCGCCGATATGGGATAAACCCCTACCGCCAGTATGACACATCGAAACGGCCGTTCCTTTACAGTGGCGAAATGCCGCCCCACGGTATCGCGCCGCTGGCGCGCGTGGTACGCGTCGGCGACCGGGCCTGGCCCCTGGAACGGCTGCGGGACGCAGAGGACCTGACCGAGGCCGGGGTGCGCATCACCTGGCAGCCGGGGCAGGCCTCGGCGCTGGATGCCGGAGAGATTTCGCAGGGGCGCGATGTCGGCTCGATCCGCGTGCGCGATGCGGGCGGGGCCGACATGCCCCATGACGTGATGTTCGCCTTCGCCTTCCACGCCTTCTGGCCCGATGGGACGTGGATGCTTGGGGAATAGGAGTTGGGGAATAGGAGTTGGGGAATAGGAGTTGGGGAATAGGGTCAGTCGTAGAAGGTGTAGGACTCCATCTCGCACAGATCGACGCCAAAATCGTCAAGCCCGGTGCCATCTGCGAAATCGGCGCGGATGTCGTAGATGCAGGTCGACAGCCCGTCCGCGATCAGCACGCCGATCTCGTATCCCGGTTGCAGCCGCGTCTCGCCCAGGAGGTTGTCCTGCCATTGGTTGGCAGAGGCCGGGCTGACGGAAAACGCAACCAGATCGGCGCTGGAGTCATTGACCAGAAAGACCTCGATATCCTCGGCAAGGGCCGCGGTCGAGATCAGGGCAGCCGCCGCTGCGGTGGCCAGAAATTTCATGTTTGGGAGTCCTGAAAAGGTGAAAGCGACTCTGAGTCCAGAGCCGCGCGACGCTTGCATGGCGCCGTGACAAAAGCAACAGAATTGCGCGTCACAGGGGGTGTATGGGCGGCTGCACCGGGACGGCACTTGGCGGCTGGCGGGCAAAGAAAAACACCGCCCGGCGCGAACCGGACGGTGTTTCCTGTCCCCTTGGGGGAAATCTTACTTGGCCGGGGCCGCCGCGGGCTTGGGGGCCGGGGCCGCCGCTGCGGGTTTCGCCGCCGGTTTGCCCGAGGTCAGCGGATCGTCCTGACGCTGGACCGAGCCTTCGAAATGGGCGCCGCTTTCGATCGCGATGGTCTTGTGGATGATGTCGCCTTCGACACGGGCGGTCGAGGTCAGACGCACTTTCAGACCACGGACGCGACCCACGATGCGGCCATTGACGACCACGTCATCAGCAATCACTTCGCCCTTGATCGTGGCGGTTTCGCCCACGGTCAGCAGGTGGGCGCGGATGTCGCCTTCGACGGTGCCTTCGACCTGGATGTCACCGGTGGTCTTCAGGTTGCCGCTGATGTGCAGGTCAGCCGAAAGGACCGATGCCGGCGGCTTGGGCTTGGGGGCCGATGCCTTGAACTCGCTCGACGCGGGCGCGGGCGGGACCGCGGGTTTTGCTTCGGGCGCCGCGGGTTTTGCGGTGTCAGCGGCCTTCGGCGCCGGGTCGTTGATCTTGCTCTTAGAAAACATTGCTTCCAGCCTTTATGAATGTCATCGGGTTTTTGGCCCGGCCATTTACGCGCACCTCATAGTGCAAATGGGTGCCGGTCGAGCGTCCAGAGTTGCCCATATCACCAATGTGGTCCCCGCGCGAGACCCTTTGCCCGACTTTTACGCGGATTTTTGCCAGATGCGCATAGCGGGTCTCGATGCCGAACTCGTGCTTGATCTTGATAAGACGGCCATAACCGGACTGCCAGTCGGCATGGATCACGACCCCGTCGGCGGTGGCGTGGATCGGGGTACCGTGGCGGGCTGCGAAATCGGCGCCGTTATGCGGGCGGCCCCAGCGGGTGCCAAAGCCCGAGGTGAAGCGATAGGCGCTTTTCAACGGGTGGGCGAAAGGGGCGGTTTCGGCGGCGATACGATAGACATTCAGCTTGTCCATCTCGCCCAGAAGGGCATTGGCGCGCTGCGCCTCTTCGGTCAGTTCGCCGCCCTTGGTCGAAAAGGTCACCGGCGTCAGCGGCCCGCCCTGACCGGAATAACCGCGCCGCACCTGGTTCAGAAGCGAGTCCGTATCAAGCCCGGCGGACTGGAACATCTTGGTCAGAGGTTCGACCGAGACGGTCATGGCATCTTCGAGCTGTCGGAAGATCTGGTTGTTCTTCTCGCGCATCAGCGCCATTTCAAGTTCGATCTCCTCGGCCTCGCGGATGGCGTCCAGCGCCTGGGCTTCGATGGCGTCGCGTTCACGCGCGGTTTCGGTCAGCGCGGCGGTCAGCATGTCGACAAGGCTGCTGGCCTGTGGACCGCTTTCCGCAGTCATGGTGCCGTCGGCTTCCGATTTCAGCGCCGCCAGTTCCTTTACCGCCGCTTCACGTTCGCGCATGGTGCGGCGCAGGGTGGTCTGGATCACCTCGATCCCGGTTTCCATTTCCTGCCGCCGCACTTCCGACGCCAGAAGCTGGGTCTGCATCTCGGAAATCTGCTTGAGCGCGGCGTTGAACCGGTCCTGCGCGGCCAGCGCCTCGGCGGTGCGGGCGTCGCGTTCGGCGGACATCTCGTTCAGGCGCAGCTCATAGGTCTGCTGGTCGCGGCGGGCCTGTTCGCGGAAGTTGCCGGAGCCGATCGAGTCCATCAGGATGATCGCGGTGGCGATGATGGTCCAGGCGATGATCAGCGTGGTGCCGAAAAAGGCAAAAAGCTGGGTTTCGGGGCGCAGTCGGATAAAGCGCGTGTCGCTGTCGGACCTGAGGAACAACCGGCGTTCCGGGAAATAATGCTCAAGAAGAGCATGCACCTTGATCGCAAGCCGTGTTCTCACCGCGTCTATCCCTTGTCATCCCCACAAACCGGGCGCCGCCTTCTGTCGGGCGGTCGCTACCCGGCAAGTTCTTAACCAGACGGTGACGTTCGGGCAAGGCTTTTGGGCGCGGGCGTCGGCGTGGTGCGCGCTCAAGTCGCTGATTTGCGCGGATGATCGCCGATCTATCGCTGTCCTGCGGGGGTGCCCTCGGCAAGCGGCCAGTAGAAATCCGGCGGCAGTCCGGCCTCGGCGCGTTTTTCCTCGTTGAACGGCGGTTTCAGGGCGCCGTGGAAATATTTGCGCACCAGCTGGTGGAACACTTCCTTGGGGTCGAGGTCATGGCGGCCACAGAGGAAGTGGAACCATTTTGACCCATAGGCGACATGGCTGACTTCTTCGGCATAGATCACCTTCAGCGCGGCGACGGACAAATCCTCGCCCGCTTTTTCAAAGATCTCGATCATGCCCGGCGTCACATCCAGCCCGCGCGCCTCAAGCACCATCGGCACTACCGCAAGACGGCCCATGAAATCGTCCACCGTGTCCTCGGCAGCGCGCCACATGCCGGCATGGGCGGGCAGGGCGCCGTAATGACTGCCCATCCGTTCAAGGCAGTCACAGACAAGGTTGAAATGGCCTGCTTCCTCGGCCGCCGCCTTGACCCAGTCGTCGTAAAAGCCCAGCGGCATGTTCACATCGGCAAACCGCGCCACGATGTCCCAATGCAAGTCCACCGCGTTCAGTTCGATATGCGCAACCGCGTGCAACAGCGCGATCCGCCCCGCCGGGCTGCCGGGTTTGCGTTTCGGCACGTCGCGCGGGTCCAGCAGGTCGGGTTTTTCCGGCCGCGACGGGCGCAGCGGTGGCTCGGCATGACCGATAGGCAACGCCTCACCCGCGTCCCGCGCAGCGAACCACGTGGCGGCATGGGCCTTGGCCAGCGCGGTCTTTTTGCGGCCATCGGCGGTGGTCAGCACCTCGACCGCCATTTGCGAAAGCGTCATCGTCACAGTGATTTCACCGCGTCCAGCACCTCGTCCACGTGACCGGGCACTTTCACCTTGCGCCATTCGCGCGCGATATTGCCCTCGGCGTCGATCAGGAAGGTCGAGCGCACGATGCCCCAGAACGTCTTGCCGTACATCTTCTTTTCCTGCCACACGCCATAACGCTCGCAGGCGTCGCTGTCGGCATCCGACAGAAGCGGCACGGTCAGGGATTGCTTGTCGCGGAACCGGCTGTGGGCGGCCAGGCTGTCCTTGGAAATGCCAAAGACCTTCACCCCGGCATCCTCGAACGCGGCGCGGGCCTCGGAAAAGCCGATCGCCTCTTTCGTGCAACCGGGCGTGTTGTCCTTGGGATAGAAAAACAGCACCACCGGCGCGCCTTTCAGCGCGCTCAGGGTCACAGTTTCGCCCTCGTCCGAAGGTAAGGAGAAGTCAGGGGCCGGTTCGGTCATGCAGCGTGTTCCTTTGTTCTGGCCTTTGTTCGCGTCTCGGTTGGGTATATTCTAGGGCGCGGCAGGCAACAACCAAGCTCAGGCGACCAAGAAGGATCCACAAGGATTTCGCAGGAAGGTCAGACAGATACGACGCCCGACACGCGTCCCAAACCCCAGCGTAACAGGCGTTTGGGGCTGCTGCCGCTGATTTCGGCGGCGCTGGTGGGCTGCGTGGTTTTTGTCCTTGGGGTGGCGATCTCGGGGCGGCCGATTGTACTGCCGGACTGGGCGCGGGACAGGGTGTCGCGCGTGCTGGCCGAGCAATCGCCGCATTACGACATTGATTTCGGCAAAGTTTCGCTTGTGTTCGAGGACGGGTTTCACCCGCGTTTACAGGTGCAGAACGTCGCCGTTGGCGATGTCGAAACCGGGGTCAGCCTTGAGCTGGCCGAGATCGACACCACCCTCAGCCTGGGCGAGCTTGCGTCGGGCCGTGTTGCGCCCCGGTCGCTGTCGCTGGTCGGCGCGACGCTGACCCTCAGACGCGAGGCGGATGGCAGTTTCAACCTGGCCTTTGGCGAGGGCGGCGGGCTGACCGGAAACGTCTCGGGGCTGGGCGATGTCGGGTCGCTGGTCGAACGCCTGTTCAAGCGCCCGGAACTGGCACAGGTCAGCCGGATCGAGGCCCATGCGGTGTCGTTGCGCTATGACGACGTGCGCGCCGGGCAGGGCTGGACCATCGACGGCGCCGAGATGCGGCTGGACCGCGACGACACCGGCGCGCGTCTTGGCGCAAGCCTGTCGCTTCTGGGCGGGCGCGACTATGCCAGCCAGATGGAGGTCAGCCTGGAAACCAGCTTTACCTCGCAGGCGGCGGCGCTTGGGTTCACCTTCACCGACATGCCCTCCGAGGACATCGCCCTGCAATCGCCGGCGCTGGCCTGGCTGGGGGTGATCCGCGCTCCGATTTCCGGCGCGGTCCGGGTCGAAGCGGGTGAGGATGGCGCCTTGCTGCCGATGAACGCAACCCTGCAGATTGCCGAAGGTGTCCTGCGTCCGAACGAGGCCACGCGCCCGGTTCCGTTCCAGTCGGGCCGCGCCTATCTGCGCTATGACCCGACCAGCGCCATCGTCACCTTTCAGGAAGTGTCGGTCGAAAGCGAATGGGTCACGGCGACCGGCCAGGGGCGGCTGATCCTGAAGGGCGACAACAGCGCTGAAGGGCCGGTTCTGGGCAACGAGATGCTGGGCCAGTTCACGATCACCCATGTCACCGCCAATCCGCTGGACCTCTATGCCGAGCCGCTGACGATCGAGGAAACCTTTGCCGACCTGCGCCTGCGACTTGATCCGTTCGAGGTCACGCTGGGGCAGCTGGTGGTGCGCGACCGGGGGCATCTTGCGCGGTTCGACGGACGGCTCTGGGCGGGCGAGGCGGGCTGGGAACTGGCGCTGTTTGGCGCGATGGATCGGCTGGACCCGAAGTGGCTGGTCAGTGTCTGGCCGGAAAACGCCAAGGGTAAGACCCGCAAGTGGATTGACGAGAATATCCTTGGCGGATGGGCTGAGAACCTGCATGCCGCGCTGCATCTCGTCCCCGGCAAGCGGCCCGATCTCTACGTGGATTTCGGGTTCCACGACGCGGATGTGAAATTCGCCAAGACCCTGCCCCCTGCCGAAAACGCGGTTGGCTATGCCACGCTGATGGACAACAGGTTTTCGGTCTATGTCGAGAAGGGAACGGTTCTGGCCGATGCCGGCGGGCGGGTCGATGCCACCGGCACCGTGTTCGAGATCCTTGATACCCGCATCAAGAAACACCCGCCGGCGCGGGTCGGGTTGAAGGCGAAGGGCTCGATCACGGCGGGACTGTCGCTGTTGGACCGCGAACCCCTCAGCCTGATGACCAAGAACGATCTTCCGGTCACGCTGGCGGATGGCCGCGCCGAGGCGTCGGGCGAATTGCGCTTCAACCTGCGGCCAAAGCTTGAGCCCGGTGAGTTGAAATTCGACGTTGCCGCCAATCTTTCGGGGGTGCGCACCGGCCATTTCGTGCGGGACAAGGTGATCGCGTCCTCGGCGCTGAAAGTGCGCGCCACCAATGACGGTGTGCGGATCGGCGGGCGCGGGCGGCTGGGCGAACTGCCGTTCAACGCCGCGTGGCAGCAGTTGAGCGGACCCGAGAACAAGGGCAAGAGCCATGTCTCGGGCACCGTCCGGTTCAGCGAAAACAGCCTGCGCGACCTTGGGATCGAACTGCCCGGTGGCTGGATCGGCGGCGAGGGGCAGGGCCAGATGGAGATCCGGCTGGAAAAGGGCGAGGCAAGCCGTTTCACGCTGACCTCGGACCTTGCCGGGCTGGACCTGACGATCCCGCCGCTGGGCTGGCGCAAGGGGCCGGATCAGCGGGGCCGGCTGAAGGTCGAGGGCTGGCTTGGCGACACGCCCGTTGTTGACCGGCTGGAACTGGACGGGCAGGGCCTTGAGGCGCGCGGACGGGTCACGCTGGCGCGGGAAGGCGGGTTGAAACTGGCCAGTTTCGATCGCGTGCGGCTGGGCAACTGGCTGGATGTCCAGGCGGAACTGCGCGGACAGGGGCCGGGTGTCCCGCCGCAACTGGTGGTGCAGGGCGGCAAGCTGGACATGCGCGGCATGCCCGCGCGCACGGCAGGCGAGACCACGGGCGGGGCGACCGGGGGACCGATCCGCGCCCGGCTTGAACAGGTGCAGATTTCGGACGGGATTGCGCTGCGGTCGTTTTCAGGAGAGTTCACTGACGGCGGACGCAACGGTGTCTTCATCGGCCGCGTCAACGGCGGACCGTCGGTCACCGGGGCCATGACCTCGGTCGGCAACCGCAGTGCGTTCCGAATCAAATCCGACGATGCGGGCGCGGTTTTTGCCGCCGCCGGATTGCTGAAATCGGCGCGCGGCGGGGTGATGGACCTGACGCTTCTGCCGCATGGCGCGGGCAGTTATGACGGCGAATTGAAGGTCACCAACACGCGCGTCCGCGAGGCCCCGGCCATTGCCGAGTTGCTGAACGCGATCAGTGTCGTCGGCCTTCTGGAACAGATGAACGGGCAGGGGATCGCGTTCAACGATGTCTATGCCCGGTTCCGCATGTCCCCGGACCGGGTGACGGTTGCCGAAAGCAGCGCGGTCGGCGCGTCGATGGGAATTTCGATGGATGGGCATTACTATCCCGCGATCGGTGCATTCGACATGCAGGGGGTGTTGTCGCCGATCTACCTTGTGAACGCGGTCGGGCGGCCCATGTCCAAGCGTGGCGAAGGGTTGATCGGGTTCAACTACAACCTGCGCGGCGACGCCTCTGATCCACAGGTTTCGGTCAACCCGCTTTCGGCCTTGACGCCGGGCTTCTTCCGAGAGATTTTCCGCCGCCCAGCCCCCAATCTCGACTCAAACCGCCCACAGAACTGACCCACGATGCAGCTTTCCGATTTCGACTTCGATCTGCCCGAGCGGTTGATCGCCACGCGACCTGCGTCGCCGCGCTCGTCCGCCCGTCTCTTGGTGGCCGAGGGCGACAGGATCACCGACGCCATCGTGCGCGATCTGGTCGACTGGCTGCGCCCCGGCGACCGGCTGGTTCTGAACGATACCAAGGTCATCCCGGCGCGGCTGTTCGGCGAGCGCCGGCGCATCGGTGAACAGGGCGAAACCCGCGCCCGGATCGAGGCGACCTTGCTGGAACCCAAGGGTGGCGCGCGCTGGTCGGCGCTGGTGAAACCCTTGAAAAAGGTCCGTGACGGCGAGGTGATCCACTTCTCGGACGTGTTGTCGGCCAGGCTGGTCGAACGGGGCGACGGGCAGGCGGTGCTTGAGTTCGACCTCACGGGCGAGGATTTCGATACCGCGTTGGCCGAGGCAGGCGCGATGCCGCTGCCGCCCTATATCGCCGCCAAACGTGCCGCGGACGAGCAGGACAAGACCGACTATCAGACCGTCTGGGCGAAGCATTCCGGCGCGGTGGCGGCGCCGACCGCGTCTTTGCATTTCGACGAGGCGCTGCTGGCGGCACTCCAGGCAAAAGGCGTCACCTTCACCCATGTCACCCTGCATGTCGGCGCGGGCACTTTCCTGCCGGTCAAGGTCGAGGACGTCAGCCAGCACAAGATGCATGGCGAATGGGGCCGCGTCAGCCCGCAGGCGGCGGAAGAAATCGCCGCGACCAAGGCGGCAGGCGGGCGGGTGATCCCGGTCGGCACCACCGCGCTGCGGCTGATCGAAAGCGCCGCCCGCGACACCGGGCAGATTGCCCCGTGGGAAGGGGTTACCGACATTTTCATCTATCCCGGCTTCACCTTCCATGTCGCCGACGCGCTGATGACCAATTTCCACCTGCCGAAATCGACGCTGATGATGCTGGTCTCGGCCCTGATGGGACAGGACCGGATCAGGGAGATCTATGACCACGCGGTCGCCAGCGATTACCGATTCTTCAGCTATGGTGACGCCTCGCTTCTGATCCCCGACAGGTGATCCGGGCGCAAACGGGCTGGTAAACTTCGCAGCCGGACATGTATTTGTCGCATATTCCATGTCACAACGCCGACAGGCCTAGGGACGCAAAGTAAAAGAACATGATCGATTTCATCAAACACGCCTGGGCGCTTCTGCTTGGGGTTCTCCTTCTCATGGTGGGCAACGGCATGCAGGGCACGCTTCTGGGTGTGCGCGGCCAGATCGAGGGGTTTTCGACCTTCGAGATGTCGCTGGTCATGTCGGCCTATTTCCTTGGCTTCCTGGGCGGATCGCGGATGACGCCGAACATGATCCGGCGCGTTGGCCACGTGCGGGTCTTTGCGGCGCTGGCGTCGGGGATTTCCGCCGTGCTGATCCTCTATCCGGCGATTGCGCATCCGGCGATGTGGGTGCTGGGGCGGGTGGCCATCGGGTTCTGTTTCTGCGGCGTCTATGTCACCGCCGAAAGCTGGCTGAACAATGCCGCCAGCAATGAAAACCGCGGGCAGGCTCTGTCGCTTTACATGATCGTGCAGATGGTCGGGATCGTGGTGGCGCAGGCGCTCTTGCTGGTGGCGGACCCGTCGGGATACGAGCTGTTCGTGATCCCCTCGATCCTGGTTTCGATCTCGGTCGCACCGATCCTTCTGTCGGTCTCGCCCACGCCGGCCTTTGACACCACGAAACCGATGAACCTGCGCAAACTGATCCAGACCTCACCACTGGGCGCGGTGGGCATGTTCCTGATGGGCGGGGTCTTTGCCGCGCAGTTCGGTATGTCGGCGGTCTTTGGCGCCTCGGTCGGGATGACCGTCAAGCAGATCGCGATCTTCGTCGCCACCTTCTATGTCGGGGCAACGGTGCTGCAATACCCGCTTGGCTGGCTGTCGGACCGGATGGACCGCCGGGTTCTGGTGATGATCGTGGCCCTGATCGGCGGCGGCAGCGCGCTGGTCGGCGCCGCCTTCTGGGATGTCTATTACCTGTTGCTGTTTGCCGCCTTTGTCATCGGCGGCATGTCCAACCCGCTTTATTCGCTGCTGATCGCGCATACCAACGACTTCCTCGAATACGAAGACATGGCCGCGGCCTCGGGTGGGCTGTTGTTCATCAACGGGCTGGGGGCGATCCTTGGCCCGATCGCGACCGGCTGGATCATGGAGACATTTGGCCCGCAGGGGTTCTTCGCGGTTCTGGCCTTCCTTCTTGTGGCGCTTGGGTCTTACGCGGGCTGGCGGATGACCCGCCGTGCGGCACCGTCTGTCGAGGACACGCAAAGCTATACGCCGGTGATGCCGCAGGCCTCGCCCGTGGCCGTCGAGGTGGCGCAGGAACATGCCTTCGAAACCGCCCAGGAAGAAGAGGATATGCCCAAAACGTGACCGTTAGCGCCACACGCACGGAAAATGTCGCGATTGTTGTAAATTGTTACTTTCGAACACACATTTTGGGTGTGTAACGTTTTTTTGTCACCTTGGTGGGATGCGGTGTGCAAGGAGTGGTGCGATGACAAGCCCCGAAGAAGTCCTCAAGTTCTGGCTCGACGAAGTTGGGCCTTCCGGCTGGTATGAGGCAAGTGACGCGTTGGATCAGACCATACGCGACCGTTTTCTGGCCGCGTGGGAACACGCGATGGACGGCGGCTATGCGCAATGGCTGACCTATCCCAGCGGAACGCTGGCCTATATCATCCTGCTGGATCAGTTCCCAAGAAACATGTTCCGCGGCGACGCCAAAAGCTTTGCCTCGGACCGGGTGGCGATGGCGGCGGCAAAGGCGGCCATCCATCATCGCTTCGACATGCGGATCGACGCCCCGGCGCGGCAGTTCTTCTATCTGCCGCTGATGCATTCGGAAAACCTGTGTGACCAGGAACGCTGTATCCGCCTGTTCATCGAGCGGATGCCCGAGGCGGAAAACAACCTTCTGCACGCGCGCGTTCACCGCGAGATCATCCGCCGTTTCGGGCGTTTCCCCTATCGCAACGATGCCCTGTCACGCAGTTTCACCGACCCGGAACGCGCCTTTGTCACCGAAGGCGGCTATGGCACCATCATGCAGGAACTGCAGGCCGCCGAAGCCGCCTGATGTCCGTTTCGTTCAGCCGTTCACTGTCTCGGGCTGAACATCGTCGGAAAGGGCGCAATTGCTGAGGTTCAGGATGGTCTCTCCGGCCTTCTTGGACGCGGTTTCGACACCGATGCGCATCAGGCGTTCCGGCTCGGAGGCGATATTGTCGATGCGCGTCTGAACCGCGTCAAGCTTGGTGCCAAACGTGGTAAGCCGCGCCTCGATCCGGGCGGCGCTTGCGCCTGCGGTGCCACCGGCCGTCTCGCCCATCGTCGCAAGGTCGGCCTTCATCGCAGCCAGATCGCTGCGCAGTCCGCCGATCTCGGTCGTGACAGGTTCCAGCACTTGCAGGTTCCCGGCAAAGGAGGCGGCGACTTTCTCGACCGTGCCGGACAATTGCCAGAGCAGAAACAGGCAGATCGCGGCCAGAAGCAGGGTCGCGTTGATCATCGCCAGCACCAGGTTCCTAATAAGTCTCATCGCCGGTTTCTCCGTTTATCCCTGAGGTTGAGCAAACACCAAAATCCGCGTCTTGGGAACCGGGAATTGTCCGGGAATTGTCATTGTCTGACATCGGTGTAGGGCCGCGTTGAAGTGGCGGAAAAACTGCACTAGGCTCAACCAAAACCCATGCTGGAGGGAGGCCGCATGTCAGCCAAGAATTTCGACGTCGTTGTCATTGGGGCCGGTCCGGGCGGCTATGTTGCGGCGATCCGGGCGGCGCAGCTGGGGCTTTCGGTGGCCATTGTCGAGCGCGAACACATGGGCGGCATCTGCCTGAACTGGGGCTGCATCCCGACCAAGGCATTGCTCAGGTCGTCCGAGGTGTTTCACCTGATGGAACGCGCCGGAGAGTTCGGGCTGAAGGCGGAAAAGATCGGCTATGACCTTGATGCGGTGGTGAAACGTTCGCGCGGGGTGGCGAAGCAGCTGAACTCCGGCATTGGCCACCTGATGAAAAAGAACAAGGTCACGGTGTTCATGGGCACCGCGACGATCCCCTCCAAGGGCAAGGTCAGCGTCAAGACCGACAAGGGCACCGAGGATCTGACCGCGAAAAACATCGTTCTGGCCACCGGCGCACGGGCGCGGGAACTGCCGGGGCTTGAGGCAGATGGCGACCGTGTCTGGACCTACAAACACGCGCTGGTGCCGCCACACATGCCGAAGAAACTCCTGGTCATCGGGTCCGGCGCGATCGGGATCGAGTTCGCCAGTTTCTACAACACGCTGGGCGCCGACACGACCGTGGTCGAGGTGATGGACCGCGTGCTGCCGGTTGAAGATGCCGAGATAAGTGCCTTTGCCAAAAAGCAATTTGTCAAACAGGGCATGACGATCATGGAAAAGGCCATGGTCAAGCAGCTTGACCGCGCCAAGACCAAGGTCACCGCCCATATCGAGGTCAAGGGCAAGGTCGAGAAACACGAGTTCGACACGGTGATCTCTGCCGTCGGCATTGTCGGCAATGTCGAGGGGCTGGGGCTTGAGGCACTGGGCGTCAAGATCGACCGCACCCATGTGGTGACGGATGAATACTGCCGCACCGGGGTCGAGGGGCTTTTTGCCATCGGCGACATCGCCGGCGCGCCGTGGCTGGCGCATAAGGCGTCACATGAGGGCGTGATGGTGGCGGAACTGATCGCCGGCGGCCATCCCCATCCGGTGAAGCCCGAAAGCATCGCGGGCTGCACCTATTGCCACCCGCAGGTGGCGTCGGTGGGTCTGACCGAGGCCAAGGCCAAGGAACAGGGCTATGACATCAAGGTCGGCCGCTTCCCCTTTATCGGCAACGGCAAGGCGATTGCGCTGGGGGAACCCGAGGGCATGGTCAAAACCGTGTTTGACGCCAAGACGGGCGAACTTCTGGGCGCGCATATGGTCGGCGCGGAAGTGACCGAGATGATCCAGGGCTATGTTATCGGCCGTCAGCTTGAGACCACCGAGGAAGACCTGATGAACACCGTCTTCCCGCATCCCACCCTCAGCGAAATGATGCACGAAAGCGTGCTGGATGCCTTTGGCCGTGTGATCCACATGTAAAAAGGGGCGCCACCCGCGCGCCCCTTCCTCTTGCCCGAAATACCTCGGGGGTGAAGCTTGAAAACCCCGTTTTCAAGCGAGGGGGCAGCGCCCCCACGCCTCTACCCCACGCGCCTAAAGGATCGCGTGGGCGAGGATCATCATCACACCCGACCCGATCACATAAAAGACATCGACGCCAATCGCGAACCCCGATTTCTGCGCCCATGCGCCGGTGTTTGCGACATAGGCCGCCGCCGACAGGATCGCCAACAGCGCGACCCCAAGGCTTTGCGTCGTTTCGGTAAGACCGATGATCAGCGCCAGCAGCAGAATGGCGATCCAGTTGATGACCATTGGTCCCATGGGCATTTTTGCAGGCGGTTCCGGGTCGATACGGCTGCCTTCGGCCCACCGTTTCTGCAGGCCCAGAAACGGTCCGTAGACCACGAAGCCAAACACTGCCGCGGCGACAAACCCGGCAGCAAAGGCAATCCAGTTCATGTCAGTCATAGCGCAGCCTCCAGGCTTTCAAGGATCAAGGTCCAGCCGCCTTCGTGATTGTCGCGGCTTTCCTGATTGGGGAAACGGACATGGGTCAGGGTCAGGTCGGTGCCGCCGTCGCGGGGGCGCAGTGTCAGGGTCACTTCGCTGTCTTCCTGCGAATAGGGCGATACCCAGGTGAACCGCAGCCGCGTGGCGCGGTCGATTTCCAGGTATTCGCCCTCGTGTGGCCAGCTCTCATCGGCGTCAGGGGCCTGCATCACGATGCGGAACCGGCCGCCGACGCGTGGGTCGTTTGATGCTTCGGGCACGGTCATGCCGGGGCCGGGGATCATGAATTTCTGCATCATGACCGGATCCAGCCAGGCGTCGAACACGCGTTCGGGCGGGTAGGGCAGGTGCCGGGACACCTCTAGCGAAAGTTCATTTGTCATCATTGTCCTCCTTCAGGGCAGCGTCGAGGGCATCCAGCCGCAGCGCCCAGATCGAGCGCAACTCGGCAAACCAGGTGTCGATTTCGGAAAGGGGGGCCATTTGCACTTCGATCAGGTGTTCGCGCCATTCGGTGAGGCGGCTGACCAGCCCTGCGCCTTCCAAGGTTTTGATATGCTTGGAAACAGCATTGAGGCTCTGATCGAAGCGGCGGGCGATATCCGTCACCTTCAAGGGGCCGTTCTGGGCCAGAAGGGTGAGGATTTGCCGCCGCGTCGGATCAGACGCGGCCTTGAGAATGGCGCTGAGCGCGCTTGGATCCTTTCGTTCAACCATATGGGTGAATAACACGCGGCCTGCGATCAGTCAACCGTTTGGGTGAATGACGGGCTGCCCGCCCGCCCGCGCAACAAAAAAGGGGCCGCAACCGGCCCCTTTTCCAATCATTTGTTTGCGCGGAACGCGTTATTTCACCGTGATCGGCTGCCGCATCAGCACGTGGTCGCTGACCCCCAGCACATAGACCAGGTCATATTCGCCAGGCGCCTCGGGCAGGGTCAGCGTCAGCACCCCGCCATCCCTTGTATAGGCATAGCCGTGATAGCTGTCGCTGCCGCGATCCATCACCGCGATCCAGTCGTCCTGATTGCCCGGTCCGGTCCAGTCCACGGTGATCTGACCGCTTGCTACCATGTCGCCGGTGGTGGTCAGGCTGGCCGTTGCGGGGGTCAGCGTGACGGGCAGGCGTTCGATCACGGTATTGCCGCTGTCCAGCACATAGGCGATCTCGAACGGGCCTGTTTCCGCCGGAAGGCGCAGTGTCAGCGGGTTGCCGTCGCGGGTGTAGCTATAGGTCGTGTAGTCGTCGGTTCCGGGGCGCAGGACGGCGATATAATCCCCTTCGGTCCCCGGTCCGGTCCATGTGACCGAGACAGTGCCGCCCTGTTCCAGCGTGCCATCCACCGACAGCGTCGCGCCAGCAGCGGTCAGCGTGACAGGCACCCGTGTCAGCACCGTGTTGTCCCGGTCCAGCACGTAAGCCAGGTCATAGTCGCCCGGCTCTCCGGGCAGAGTCAGTCTGGCGGGGTTGCCGTTCTGGGCATAGGCATAGGCGACATAGTCATCCGTCCCGCGCCGGAACAGCGCGATATAGTCACCCTTGTTGCCCGGCCCCTGCCACGGCACATCGACCCGCGCCCCGGCTTCCAGCGTCGCGGGCGCGGTAACGCTGGCCTTTGCCGCGACGATGGTCAGGTCGGCGCGCGCGATCACCTTGTTGCCGGTGTTCAGCACATAGGCCAGCTCATAGGCGCCGGGAATGGCGGGCATGGCGATCTCGGCCGGGTTGCCATTGCCGGTATAGGCATAGCTGACGTATTTGTCGGACCCTTTCGGGAACACGGCGACATAATCGCGTTCATTGTCCGGGCCTTGCCACGCCACCTTGATGCGGCTGCCCGCCTCGGCGGTACCGGGCGAGGTCACGCTGGCCGAAGTGTCCTGAACCTCGATCGGCATGGTGGCCAGCACGGTCGCCTTGTTGTTCATCACATAGCGCAGCTCATAGGTGCCGGGTTCGGCGGGCACGGCAATCTCTGCCGGGCTGCCGTGGCGGGTATAGACATAGCTGACATAGCCGTCATCGCCGGGCTTGCCGATGGCGATATAGTCGCGTTCGTAATCCGGGCCCTGCCACATGACCTGGGCCGTGCCTCCGGCGACAAAATCCGTGCTGGGCGACAGAAGGGCCGTCACCGGGGTCACGGTGATTGGCCGTGTCGCCAGCACCTTGGCGCCCTCGTTCAGGACATAGCGGATCTCGTAATTGCCATCGGACGGCGGCATCACCAGATCCAGCAGCGGCCCGTGGCGGGTATAGGTATAGTGGACATAGTTGTCGTCACCCGGCACCCCGACGGCGATATAGTCATGCTGCGCGTCCGGTCCGGTCCAGCCAACCTGCACCGTGGCCCCGGCAACCGCGCTTTCGGGCGCGTCCAGCGTGGCGGGGGGGCGGAACTCGGGCAGTTCGACCACCACGGTCTTGTTGACCTTGCCGACGCCGAAAGTGGCCTCGGCTGAGGCCTCGTCCTCGGGGCGCAGCACCTCGACCCGGTAGGTGCCGGGCAAGAGGGCTTCGGCCAGATCGACTGCCGAATGCTGGTCATGAATGGTGTCATCCTCGCTTGAAAGCGACCAGATCAGCGGCGTGGTGATATGGCGCCCGCCGGGGCCGTCGGTGGCCACGATGGTGACCTTGACCGGCTCGGGCGCGGGATCGGGCTCGGGCGGCGCGGCGGTCACGACGGTCAACGCCTGCGAAAGCTCATCGGCATTGGAGGCGGTGCGGAAAGTGCCCCCGGTTTCATCGGCCAGGCACTGCATCTGCGCCAGCGCGGTCTTGTCCGAGACATCGAACCCCACAACATGGGCGGTGAAATTGACCCCGGCCTCTTCCAGCGCGCGGGCGGCGGCGCATGGGTCGGCGTTGCAGGTCTCGACCCCGTCCGAAACAAGGATCACCGTGGCGGCGTCCTCGGTATAGCGCAGCGCTTCGGCGGCCTGCCTGACCGCGTCCAGCATCGGCGTCTTGCCCTTGGGTTTGATACCACGCACCGCGGCGGCGATCTGGTCGCGGGTGGCGGTGCCGGGGGCGACGATGGTTTCGATGTCAGTGCAGTCCCCCTTGCGGCGGTGGCCATAGACCGTCAGCCCCAGCGCCTGATCCCGGGGCAGGGTCGTCAGCAGCCCCTCGACCACGTCCTGCGCAATTGTGATCTTGGCGGTGCCGTCGATCTGCCCCCACATCGACCCCGAACCGTCAAGGACCAGGATCGCCGACGGACGGTCCTGTGCGCTGGCGGGCAGGGCGGTGGTGGCCGCAACAAGGGCGGCGGCGGCAAGGGGGGCACGGGCGGAACGTGGTAAAACGCGCATCATCAGGTCTTTCGTAAAATGGCTCTTGTGGAATGCGCTGAATAATGCCGCCTGAGCCGTGACAATCAAGTGAAACCCGCAACGTCCCGGTGCTGCGTCCGTATTTCGTCGCGGTGCCGTAATTCTGGTCATAACGGATGCGGATGGCTGCCGATTCCAGGCCTGCGCGGACAAATCAATTCTCAAAGTTCCTGTAATGTTCTCATTTTTCGGTTGGAGACTCGCGCCTGTTCGCCTACATCTGAAAAATCAGTTAACGAGGGCGACATGGCCGAGTTGAAGAACATCGAGGTGCGCGGCGCGCGCGAGCATAATCTCAAATCCGTCGACGTGGACATTCCGCGCGATCAGCTGGTGGTGATTACCGGGCTTTCCGGCTCGGGCAAGTCGTCGCTGGCGTTTGACACGATCTATGCCGAAGGCCAACGCCGTTATGTCGAAAGCCTGTCGGCCTATGCCCGGCAGTTCCTTGACATGATGGAAAAGCCCGATGTCGACCACATCAGCGGCCTGTCCCCGGCGATTTCCATCGAACAGAAGACCACGTCGAAGAACCCGCGCTCGACCGTTGGCACGGTGACCGAGATCTATGACTACCTGCGGCTTCTGTTCGCCCGCGTCGGCACGCCCTATTCCCCCGCCACCGGCAAGCCGATCGAGGCGCAGCAGGTGCAGGACATGGTCGACCGGATCATGGAGATGGAAGAAGGCACGCGCGCCTATCTGCTGGCCCCGATCGTGCGCGACCGCAAGGGCGAATATCGCAAGGAATTCCTTGAGTTACGCAAGCAGGGCTTCCAGCGGGTCAAGGTCGACGGCGCATTTTTTGAACTGGACGAACCGCCGAAGCTCGACAAGAAATTCCGCCATGACATCGACGTGGTGGTGGACCGGATCGTGGTGCGCGAGGGGCTGGAAACGCGGCTGGCCGACAGCCTGCGCACCGCGCTGGACCTTGCCGACGGGATTGCGGTCTTGGAAACCGCGCCGAAGGATGACGAGGCGCAGCGCATCACGTTTTCGGAAAACTTCGCCTGCCCGGTGTCGGGTTTCACCATCCCCGAGATCGAACCGCGCCTGTTTTCCTTCAACGCCCCCTTTGGCGCCTGTCCCGATTGCGACGGGCTGGGGATGGAGCTGTTCTTTGACGAACGGCTGGTGGTGCCCGACCAAACGCTGAAGGTCTATGACGGCGCGCTGGCCCCGTGGCGCAAGGGCAAGTCGCCTTATTTCCTGCAAACCATTGAAGCGATTGCGAAACACTACGGGTTTGACAAGAACACGCCCTGGAAAGACCTGCCCGAGAAGGTGCAGAAGGTGTTTCTCTATGGCTCGGGCGAGCAAGAGATCGAGTTCCGCTATGACGAGGGCGGCCGCGTCTATCAGGTGACGCGCGTCTTCGAAGGCGTGATCCCAAACATGGAACGCCGCTATCGCGAGACCGATTCAAACTGGATCCGCGAAGAATTCGAGCGCTACCAGAACAACCGCCCCTGCCACACCTGCCGTGGCCACCGCCTGCGGGAAGAGGCGCTGGCGGTCAAGATCGGCAGCGGCGATGAATTGCGCCACATCGGCCACGTGGTTCAGATGTCGATCCGCGAGGCACTGGCCTGGATCGAGGACGTGCCGAACCACCTGACCCCGCAACGGCAGGAGATTGCCCGCGCCATCGTCAAGGAAATCCGCGAACGGCTGGGGTTCCTGAACAATGTCGGTCTGGAATACCTGACTCTGTCGCGGTCGTCGGGCACGCTCTCGGGCGGCGAAAGCCAGCGTATCCGGCTGGCCAGCCAGATCGGGTCGGGGCTGACGGGTGTGCTTTACGTGCTGGACGAACCCTCGATCGGGTTGCACCAGCGTGACAATGGCCGGTTGCTGACCACGCTCAAGAACCTGCGCGATCAGGGCAACACGGTGATCGTGGTCGAACATGACGAGGAAGCGATCCGCGAGGCGGATTATGTCTTTGACATCGGTCCCGGCGCCGGGGTGCATGGCGGCCAGATCGTCGCCAAGGGCACACCCGCCGAGATCGCCGCCGACCCCGCCTCGATGACCGGGCAATACCTGTCCGGCACCCGCGAGATCCCGGTTCCAACCGAGCGGCGCAAGGGCAACAAGAAATCCGTCACCGTGGTCAAGGCCAGCGGCAACAACCTGCGCGACGTGACAGCCGAGTTTCCGCTGGGCAAGTTTGTCTGCGTGACCGGCGTATCGGGCGGCGGCAAGTCGACCCTGACGATTGAGACCCTGTTCAAGACCGCCTCGATGCGGCTGAACGGCGCGCGCCAGACGCCCGCGCCCTGTGAAACGATCAAGGGGCTGGAACATCTCGACAAGGTCATCGACATCGACCAGCGCCCCATCGGGCGCACGCCCCGGTCGAACCCCGCAACCTATACCGGGGCCTTCACCCCGATCCGCGACTGGTTCGCCGGTCTGCCCGAGGCCAAGACGCGCGGTTACAAGCCCGGTCGGTTTTCTTTCAACGTCAAGGGTGGCCGTTGCGAGGCCTGCCAGGGCGACGGCGTGATCAAGATCGAGATGCATTTCCTGCCGGATGTTTACGTCGAATGCGAGACCTGCAAAGGCGCGCGTTACAACCGCGAGACATTGGAAATCCGCTTTAAAGGCAAAAGCATAGCGGACGTTCTTGATATGACGGTGGAAGAGGCGCAGGAGTTCTTCAAGGCGGTGCCCGCGATCCGCGACAAGATGGATGCGCTGGCCCGTGTCGGTCTTGGCTATATCAAGGTCGGCCAGCAGGCGACGACGCTTTCGGGGGGCGAGGCGCAGCGGGTGAAGCTGTCAAAGGAACTCAGCAAACGCTCGACGGGCCGGACGCTCTATATCCTCGACGAACCCACGACGGGCCTGCATTTCGAGGATGTGCGCAAGCTGCTTGAGGTGCTGCACGAGCTGGTCGAGCAGGGCAATACGGTGGTGGTGATCGAACACAATCTGGACGTGGTGAAAACCGCCGACTGGATTATCGACATCGGGCCCGAAGGCGGTGATGGCGGCGGCGAGATCGTGGCGGTCGGCACGCCCGAAGACGTCGCCAAGGAACCGCGCAGCCATACCGGGCGCTATCTGGACGCGATGCTGAACGGGACGCCGCTGGCGGCGGAATGACGGGACAGAACCGGGGCCGGGGGCGCATGTCCCCCGCCTTTGGTCCCCGGCGCGTCAGCGCAGGATGTCTGCAGTGGCCCCGATCAGCCGCAGAACGGCATTGGTCTTTGGGTCGACGCTATAGACGTGATCGGACGCGATCAGATAGGTCAGCGCCGGATCAAGCCGATAGCGTTTCGGGTCGGTCAGCTTGATAAAGTCCTTCAGGATGCGATCGCCGGGGCGAAAGATCTTCTTCACCTGACCGGGCGGCACACAGGGCACCGCCTTTTTTGCCAATCCCGGCGGACATCCGGCCAGCGCCGTCACGGGCGCCTTGTTGCCTTTGTTTCCCTTGTGGTTCTTGCCGTTGTCCGCATGTGCGGCCAAGGGCAGGACAAGCGCGGTGGCGATAGCCAATGAGATGACGCGTGTTTTCATGGAAACCTCCGTAAAAGCCTGTGTGACATGTCGCAAGCCAATGTTCCAGATAGGGAGTCCCACGCATTTTTCATCGGCAGGCCGACGCCGATCCTCAGCTTTTCTTCAGCGGGTTTTCACGGGGCAGGTGCTGAGGCCGAGGATCGAGTAGAACATGCACGAGGACATCAACCCGGACACCAGCGGAACAATCCCGATCAACAGCCACAGCGACCCGGTCATCGCATAGGCGACCAGCAGGGCGATCCCGAGGATGATCCGCAGGATGCGGTCGATGGTGCCAACGTTTTTCTTCAGCATGGGGTGTTTCCTTCCACGGAGTTTGGGTTCTGTTTCAGGCCCTTATCGGAAGGTGAACCGGAAAAACAGGCGCAGTGGCGAAGGACAGATCAGAACGTTCCGTCACGCGCCGTCCGGCCCGTCGCTCAGGCCGCCAGAAGCGCCTGGGCCTCGTAACTTCTGAGGCTGGGACGAACGGCCATGTCGCGCCTGCCGCGACACCGCAGGGCGCGGTCCAGATCGGCCTGCAGCGCGGGATCGAAGCTGTGCCGCACCTGCGGACCGGGCTGGAAGCTTTCGCTCCATTGCCCGTCCGAGAGGATCAGCTCGTGATCGGGCAGCAGCAGGTGGAAATAGTCGACACGGTCGGCCTGATGGCAGCGCGTGACGGAGATATCGTTCAAGAGGTCCTTGGCCTTGACCAGCACCTCGTCGCTGCCGAACAGCAATTCCGCCCGCGATCCGGTCAAAAGGATGCGATGCTGGGGCGACACGACAAGGTCGCGGTCATTGTCCAGAACCCCGGCGCGGATGCAGATCGGCAGGTTGTCGGTCTGTGGTGTCAGCACCGAATGGCCAATCCACAGGATCGGCTGATAGCCATTGTCCAGCGTCAGCACACGCATCCCGGCGCGCAGGTCCTCGACCGCGACGTCGCCATTGTCGGTGGCGATCCGGGTGCCGGGGGCAAAGCAGGGGGCGCGCTGTTCGATCTCGACAAGGGCGGTGTCGGTCTCGCCGCTTGCGTCCTCGATCGTGTAGTTGAAATAGACCGTCTCGTCATCGCCATCTGCCACGATGGTAAAGGTGCCATCGGGGTTCAGTGTAATCTGCTGCCCGGTGGCCAGCGTCACGGTGTCGCCCGCCGATACCGGCTGGCCATTGATATGGGTGATCGTCAGGTTCGGCCCGGCAGAGGACACGTCATTGCCCAGCACGTCCAGCACCTTGGTGCCGCCGTATTTGATCGAAACGTCGTCATCCTGGGCCACGATCGCCGATTGCACCGACCCGCCCGCGATCAGAAGGTTGGTGTCATAGCTGCTGTCCGAGGCATCCGCGACCCCGATCATCAGCGTGTTGATCCCGTCCTGCAACACTCCGGTGAATGTCAGCGTGACGGTGAACCCGTCCATCTCGGTGTTGTACTGGTCGTTGGTGTTGTCGATATAGAGGTTCTCGTTGGCGTCGTTGATATTGCTGATCGACGCGGTGCCGTCACCCACCGAAAATGTCGCCAGCTCGCCGTTGATCCAGACCCCGATCGCATCGTTATAACTGAGGTATTCGGGGTATTCTTCCGAGGACAGCACGAAATCCACCGTCAGAAGTTCACCCGCCGTACCGGTGAAATCGATGGTCATGTAAGACGCGTCATAAGTCCGCGCGCCGGCGATCTCGTTGAACAGGGCGTTGTTGTTTTCGCCGCTTGTGTTGGTCGAGCGCGACGAGGACATGTTGGTGTTGGTGCCGCCATGCGAATTGGTGAAATCATCGACATGGCCGGTGGACAGGATCACGCCGCTGTCGGCGGGGGCAACGCCGGGGCTGGTGGTGTCGGCGCCGGTGTAAATCCCCGACGACTGGTTGTCGCCGGTATAGGTTGCGCTGACGATGCGGGTGGGATCGCCAAAAATCTCGCTGGCCATGTCCATCGCGGACGCGGACGTGTTGATGTTCAGCTCGGTCGCTGTTGCCATGGGGCTGCTCGTCCCTGATCTGCCTCTTCAGGACATCTGTCGGTCCTGTTTTGACCAGTTGTTGCGCAGTATTTGTGGCGCGATCAAGGCTTGGGTGGGGAATTTCGCTAAGATTCCCAAAGGTTGAGCTGCAATGGTGTCTGTTTTGCAACCTTTTCCCGGCGCGCCGTGACACGCCGGGAAGCTGCCCCTGGGTCAGCCGCGCCCGCGTTTTTCGAACCGGGGCAGCATGGCCGAGAAATCCATGCCCTTGCCGTCTTCCTGATTGACGAAGCGATCATAGAGATCGCGCGCCAGCTGGCCCATCGGCGTGTCGGCATCCGCAGCTTCGGCGGCCTGCTGGCTGAGGCCAAGATCCTTCAGCATCAATTCGGCGGCGAAACCGGGCTTGTAACCGTTGTCGGCGGGGCTTTGCGGACCGACGCCGGGGGCCGGGCAATAGGCGTTCATGCTCCAGCTATACCCCGACGAGGTCGAGACCACGTCAAACATCTTCTGACGATCAAGACCCAGCTTGTCGGCCAGTGCAAAAGCCTCGCAAGTCGCGATCATGGTGACGCCAAGGATCATGTTGTTGCAGATTTTCGCGGCCTGACCCGCGCCCGCATCGCCGCAATGCACCGCCTTCTGGCCCATGATGTCGAACAGCGGTTCGGCCTTGGCAAAGGCCTGCGCCGTGCCGCCCGCCATGAAGGTCAGAGTGCCGGCAGACGCACCGCCGATCCCGCCCGAGACCGGCGCATCCACCGACAGCAGGCCGGATGCATTGGCCGCCGCCGCCACCACGCGGGCGCTTTCGACATCCACGGTCGAGCAATCGACCAGCACCGCGCCCTGGCTCATGGCGGGGATGATCTCTTCGGCCACCGCGCGCAGGATCTGGCCGTTGGGCAGCATGGTGATGACCACCTCGGCCCCGGTCGCGGCCTCGGCACCCGAGGCGGCCATGGTCACGCCCTCGATCGTCACCTCCGCCATGTCGAAGCCAATGACCTCGTGGCCCGCCTTGGCAAGGTTCGCGGCCATCGGCCCGCCCATGTTGCCAAGCCCGATAAATCCGATCTTCATGTGGCTCACTCCCTTTTTTCGAATGTAAGTTCGTCCGCACCCAGCGGCATCAGCATCTTCGAGACGTCGATGGCGGGCAAGCGGTCAATGTCGTGTTTCCATGTCGGGTTGCGGTCCTTGTCGATGATCTGGGCGCGCACGCCCTCGACGAAATCACCATGCTCCATGGCCCGGTAGGTAAAGCGGTATTCCAGCGTCAGCGCCTTCTGGATGTCGGTCGCGCCGCGCAGACGGTGCAGCATCTCGACCGTGCAACCCATGGACAAGGGGCTGGCACGGTTCAGTTTTTTCAGCGCGGCGGCGGCGAAATCGCTGTCTGATGTGGTCAGAAGGTTGACAATGTCGCCCAGCGCCTCGCCCGCGAAGAGGGCGTCGATCTGGGGCTGTGCGGCCTCTAGGGTGCCTGCGGGGGCAGGGCGGGCGGCGGCGTCGATCCGCGTCCAGTCGCCGGTTTCCTCAAGCGCGGCAATCAGCGCGGGCCAGTTGTCTTCGGGGATGTAGTAATCGGCAAAGCCGGCAAGGATCGCATCGCCCGCGTTCATCCTGTCGCAGGTCAGGCCGAGGTATTCTCCGATCCGCCCCGGCGCATTGGCCAGCAACAGGCTGCCGCCCACATCCGGCACCAGCCCGATGCCACATTCCGGCATGGCGATCTGGCTGGTGTCGCCGACAACCCGGTGCGAGGCATGGCAGCCGACGCCGACACCACCACCCATGGTAAAGCCCTGCATGAAGCTGGCGACGGGTTTCGGGAAGGCGAACATCTTGGCGTTCATGCGGTATTCATCGGCCCAGAAACGGCGGCCAAAGCTGTAATCCCCGACCTTTCCGGTCTCGTAAAGTTCGGCAATGTCGCCACCGGCGCAGAAGGCGCGGTCGCCTGTCGCGTCGATCACGATCATCTTTACCCCGTCGTCCGAGGCCCAGGCATCAAGCGCGTCCTCGATGGCAAGGCACATGTCATAAGACATCGCGTTCAGCGCCTTGGGGCGGGTGAAGGTGATGCGGCCTGTCTTGCCGGATATGCGGATGTGGATGTCAGACACTTTTGTTTGCTCCGTTTCCAGTGTTGCGCCCGGCGGCACCGCCGGGCTGCATCATGCTGAAAGCATGCCTCCGGCATGACCCGCCCCCATGGGGCGGCGCATTCTGCGCCACCCCGCGGGTCTATGCAGCCCTTTGTTATACGTCCGAAATCATCTGCCGCGATACGATCAGGCGCATGATCTCGTTTGTGCCTTCAAGGATCTGGTGAACGCGCAGGTCGCGGACGATTTTCTCGATCCCGTAATCGGCCAGATAGCCATAGCCGCCATGCAGTTGCAGACAGCCATTGGCGACCTCAAACGCGTTGTCGGTGACCATCAGCTTGGCCATGGCGCAGAACTTGGTGGCGTCGGGGGCGTTATTGTCCAGCTTCCACGCCGCCTGCCGCAGGAAGGTGCGGGCTGATTGGAGCTTGGTCTCGAACTCGGCCAGCCGGAATTGCAGCGCCTGGAACTGGTTGATCGGTTTGCCAAAGGCCTTGCGCTCACTCATATAGGCGACCGTCGCATCCAGCGCCGCCTGTGCGCCGCCCAGCGCGCCTGCCGAGATGTTCAGACGTCCGCCATCCAGCCCCGCCATGGCATAGCTGAAACCTTTGCCCTCTTCCCCGATCAGGTTCTCGGCCGGAACAAAGCAATCGTCGAACTGCACCTGGCTGGTGGGTTGGGCAAGCCAGCCCATTTTCTTCTCAAGCGCACCAAAGGACAGGCCCGTCGCGCCATCCTCGACCACCACGGTTGAAATCCCCTTGGGCCCGTCGTCGCCGGTGCGCACCATGGTGACATAGGCATCCGAATAGGACCCGCCCGAGATAAACGCCTTGGTGCCGTTCACCACATAGCCTTCGTTGTTGCGCACCGCGCGGGTCTTGAGCGCCGCCGCATCCGAGCCGGACCCCGGTTCGGTCAGGCAGTAGGAAAACACTTTCTCCATGGAACAGAGATCGGGCAGCCATTTCTGCTTGGTGTCTTCCGACCCGAACTTGTCGATCATGCCGCCGCACATGTTGTGGATCGACAGGAACGACCCGACGGCGGGGCAGGACATCGACAGCGCCTCGAAGACCAGCGTCGCATCAAGGCGCGACAGGCCCGATCCGCCGTATGCCTCACTGACATAGAGACCGCCGAACCCCAGTTCCGCCAGTTTCGGCCACAGGTCCTTCGGGATGGTGCCCTGTTTTTCCCAATCCTGCGCGAAAGGGGCGATATGTTCCTCGCCAAAGCTTTTGGCCATGTCGAAGATCAGGGTCTGTTCCTCGGTCAGCGCGAAATCCATGCCGGTCTCCCATTTCCCAGTATTTGAACACTCGTTAAATTATAGAAAGCTTGCAGCAATGTGTCAGCGCGAAATTTTGCAAAGCGACGCCGCGAAAATTCAAAACGGGTGTCACAGGTCGGCGTGGAATTCCTCGGTCAGATGGCGCACGACGGCCCGCAGCGCGTCCCTTTGGTCATACTCGGCCTGCACCGCGTCATTGAACACCGCCCGTTGGCGGCTGGCGCTGTTGCCGGTGCGGGTGATGTCGCGCAGGCGTTCGATCTCGGCCACCGAGTCCAGCGCCTCGGCGTCTTCCATCAGAAGCGCGATCAGTTCCTCGGCCAGTTCCTCAAACGGCACGATCTCGCGGCGACCCCAGTCGATCAGCCCGTTCGAGATGCCATAACGCTGCGCCCGCCAGCGGTTTTCCTCAACCAGGAAGCGATCATAAAGCCGCCAGCGCTGGTTCTTGACCGCCAGACGCCACAGCATCCGGGTCAGTGCCTGCGTCAGCGCGGCCAGGGTCAGCGTGTCCTCTAGCCGGGGTTGCACGTCGCAGATGCGGCTTTCGATGGTCGGGAAACGGGACGAGGGGCGCAGGTCCCACCAGATTTTCGAACTGTCCTCGATCACGCCGATCTGCGTCATCGCCGCGACCGAGCGTTCAAAGACCGACCAGGACTCCATCTGCGGCGGCAGCCCCGTGCGAGGCAGGTTGTCAAACACCGTAAGGCGATAGCAACTCAGGCCGGTGTCCTCGCCCTGCCAGAACGGAGAGGAACAGCTGACCGCCAGTAGATGCGGCAGGAAATAGCGCAGCTGGTTCATCAGGTCGATGCGCAGGTCCGGCAGTTCGATCCCGACATGGACATGCATGCCGCAGATCAGCATGCGGCGCACCACCCCGGCCAGATCATCGCTGAGCGCGTTATAGCGGTCTTTCTCGGTGTGGTGCTGGTCGCGCCAGTCGGAAAACGGATGGCAGGAGGCGGCGATCGGGGCCAGGTTGTGCCGGGCCGCCTCGCGCGCGACGGTGCTGCGCAGCCGGCGCAGGTCATCGCGCGCCTCGCCCACCGTCTTGCACACCTTCGAGCCGATCTCGATCTGGCATTTCAGGAACTCGGGCGCGACCTGATCTTCGAGCGTGGACATACAGGCGTCCATCAACCCGTCCGGGGCCTCGGCCAGATCGAGGCTGTCCTTGTCGACCAGCAGGTATTCCTCTTCCACGCCGATGGTGAAGGCCGGTTCGTTCAACGCCATATCTGATCCTCCCGCGATGGGATGAGTTCAGCAGGAAAGCCCTGTCAGATCAAGGCGCTGTGGTGTCGCGTCAGGCCAGACCCGCAACCGTGGTGCCTGCCGCGACCAGATCGTAATGCGTGATCGACCGGGATTTCACCAGCGCGGCCTCTTCCGGCAGGATGTGGGCATCGGTGTAATCCTCGCCGACAAAGGCTTTCAGGCTGGTCAGGTCACGCCAGACCATAACAAAGCAGAACGCACTGGGGCTGTCGGCGCGGGGCGCACCGGGAAGCACTGCCGCCAGCCCTTCGGTTTTCAGCATCAAGGGCACGGCGGTGTTGTGGAAAAAATCGGCAAACTCGGCTTCCTTGCCGGGTTGCGTGGTGACCTGGAAGATACGGATAATCATGGTGCATGCCTCCTTTCGATGGGAAAGGATAACACGGAATTCGGGTCGCAGAGGTCAGGTGACCTTTTGCGGCACGTCCGCCAGTTCCGATATGTCCAGGCCCAGCACATCGCAGGCGTCCTGCAGGCTGTTCAGCACCAGCGGCACGACGGCGTCAATCTCGCGCCAGGATTTCAGCGCGCTATTGGCCATGGCCTGGGTCAGCTCATTGGGCGCGATGAAGATGAAATAGGCCGGGGCGTCGGCCCCCGTCAGCGCTTCGACCTGCGTGGCCTGAAGGGACATGATCTTGGCAAAGTCGCGTTCGAACTCGGTCACGTCTGTCAGGTCGAGGATCTGCGACAGGCCCGCCTGAAAAGCGGGGTTTTCGCGGAAGTCGGAAATTCCGCTCATGGACTGGTCCACGTCCACGTAGCCCCAACAGCGGACATAGACCAGATTGCGTTTTGAAACTATTCGGTATTCGAGGGGCATTCCCGGTCAATTCCAGTTATTCAACGCAAACGGGCGACCGAGGCCGCCCGTGCATTAAGTCACAATTTGACCATTCGATCAATCCATTGGCTTGAAGTTGAATTCTCCGCCTTCCTTGATGCCCGACGGCCAGCGCGAAGTAATGGTCTTGGTGCGGGTGTAGAACTTGAACGCATCCGGCCCGTGCTGGTTCAGATCGCCAAAGACCGACTTCTTCCAGCCGCCGAAAGTGTGATAGGCCAGCGGCACCGGGATCGGGACGTTGATGCCGACCATGCCGATATTGATCCGGTTGGCGAAATCGCGGGCGGTGTCGCCGTCGCGGGTGAAGATCGCGGTGCCGTTGCCATATTCGTGGTCCATGGCAAGGTTGATCGCCTCTTCATAAGACCCGGCGCGCACGGTCGACAGGACCGGACCGAAGATTTCCTTCTTGTAAATGTCCATGTCCGGCGTCACGCGGTCAAACAGGTGGGGACCGACAAAGAACCCGTCCTCGTATCCCTGAAGCGAGAAATCGCGCCCATCGACCACCAGCTCCGCGCCCTGATCGATGCCCGACTGGACGAGGCCAAGGATGTTCTGTTTCGCGGCGGCGGTCACGACCGGGCCGTAATCGACATCATCGCCGGCGGTGTAGGGGCCAACTTTCAGCTTCTCGATACGCGGCACCAGTTTTTCGATCAGGCGGTCGGCGGTTTCTTCGCCCACCGGCACTGCGACAGAGATCGCCATGCAGCGCTCACCCGCCGCACCGTAGCCAGCCCCGATCAGCGCGTCGGCGGCCTGGTCCAGATCGGCGTCGGGCATGACGATCATGTGGTTCTTGGCGCCGCCGAAACACTGGACGCGCTTACCTTGGGAACAGCCCGTGCCATAGATATATTCGGCAATCGGGGTCGACCCGACAAAGCCGATGGACTGCACGGTGTCATTGTACAGCATCGCGTCGACGGCTTCCTTGTCGCCGTTCACGACCTGCAGAACACCCTTGGGCAGCCCGGCCTCTTCCATCAGTTCGGCCAGCATCAAGGGCACAGAGGGGTCACGCTCGGACGGTTTCAGGATGAAGGCGTTGCCGCAGACGATGGCGGGGGCGAACATCCACATCGGGATCATGGCGGGGAAGTTGAACGGCGTGATGCCACCTGTCACGCCCAGCGGCTGACGCATGGAATACATGTCGATGCCGGGACCGGCGCTGTCGGTGAACTCGCCCTTCAGCATCTGCGGCGCGCCGATGCAGTATTCCACCACTTCCAGCCCGCGCTGAACGTCGCCCTTGGCATCGGGGAAGGTCTTGCCGTGTTCGCGGCTCAGCGCCTCGGCCAGCTTGTCCATGTCACGGTTCAGAAGGTCGACGAATTTCATCATCACCCGCGCCCGGCGCTGCGGGTTCACCGCGCCCCATGCGACCTGTGCCTTGGCGGCAATTTCGACGGCGTGGTCAAACTCTTCTTTCGAGGCCAGCGGCACGCGTGCCTGCACTTCGCCGGTGGCGGGGTTGAAAACATCACCGAAACGGCCCGACGTGCCTTTGACATGTTCGCCGTTGATGTAATGGGTCAGCTCTTGCATGACAGTGTCCTCCTGAATGCTTTGGCGCCACAATAGGCTTGCAAAAACTCATGGAAAAGAGGCAAGACTCCAAAACCGCTTTGAATTTTTGCAAAAGGGGGTGACTCAGGTCATGGCGACGCATTGGGACGATCTGCGTGTTTTCCTTGCCGTTGCGCGCGAGGAAAGCCTGTCGGCAGCCGGCCGGCGGCTGAAGGTCGATCCGGCCACGGTCGGACGCCGGGTGGCGCGGCTGGAAACCGCGCTTGGGTCGCCGCTTTTTGCCAAGTCTCCGACGGGTTATGCGCTGACGGATGCGGGGCAACGGCTGATGGGCCATGCCATCCGCATCGAGCAGACCATGGAAGAAGCCGCCGGGGAAATGGGCGCGCAGTCGGGGGGGCTGTCGGGACAGATCAGGATCGGCGCGCCGGACGGGGCGGCGAATTTCCTGTTGCCACAGGTCTGCAGCCAGATCGCCCGCGACAACCCCGACCTTGATATCCAGATCGTCGCCCTGCCACGCATCATCAACCTGTCAAAGCGTGAGGCCGACATGGTCATCGCGGTCAGTCCGCCCTCGGGTGGGCGCGTCACGGTGCAGAAGATCGCAGATTACAAGCTGCACTTGGCGGCGGCACGCTGGTATCTGCGCAGCCACCCCGAGATCACGTCGCTGGACGACCTGAAATCGCACCTTGTCGTCGGCTATATCCCCGACATGATCTTTGACAAGGAACTGGACTATCTCGACGCCACCGGGGTCGAGCGGGTGCGGCTGTCGTCCAATTCGGCCTCGGTGCAGTTCAACTGGGTGCGGCAGGGCGGCGGCATCGGCATCGTGCATGATTTCGCCATCCCCTCAGGCAAGCGGATCGAGAAGGTGCTGGCCGATCAGATCAGCCTGACCCGCAGCTTCTACCTGATCCGCCATGCCGATGACCGGCGACTGGAACGGATGAACCGCTTTGCCGAGGAATTGTGCCTTGGCCTGCGCAAAGAAGTCGCACGTCTCGAAGCGCTGACTTGACTTTGGCATTTGTTGCGGCAACGCTTGAAATTACGAAATATTTTTACAGGAGATCCATTCATGCTGGTGCAGCAGATTCTCAAGTCCAAGGGCGATGAAGATGTCGTGACCGTGAAGCCGGGCACGACGGTGGCGGACGCGGCCAAGATCCTGGCGGAGAAGCGCATCGGTACGGTCGTGATCTCGTCCGATGGCAGCACCGCCGAGGGCATCCTGTCCGAGCGCGACATCGTGCGCGAACTGGCCCGCACCGGCCCGGGCTGCATGTCCAACAAGGTCGATGACTATATGACCTCGAACCTTGAGACCTGCACCCGTTCAGACAAGGCCGACGATATCCTTGCGCGGATGACCGAAGGCCGGTTCCGCCACATGCCGGTGGTCGAGGACGGCAAGATGCTGGGGCTGATCACGCTGGGCGACGCGGTCAAGGCGCGCCTGACCGAGCTTTCGATGGAGAAAGAAGCGCTGGAAGGCATGATCATGGGCCACTAGGCCCAAGGATGCGAATGTCGCGGGGCGTGACGGTGCGTCGCGTCCCGTAGTTCTTCGGATATGCGCCGCGCACCCTTGCAATGTGCCGCGCAATATTGTTGCGTGGCCCGGGCGACAAAAGCGGAGAGTCCCATATGCGCGTAGGTCTTTACCCCGGAACCTTCGATCCCATCACGATCGGGCATATCGACATCATCCGGCGGGCCACCGCGCTGGTGGACCGTCTTGTCATCGGGGTTGCGATCAACCGCGACAAGGGGCCGATGTTCTCGCTGGAAGAACGGGTCGCCATGCTGGAAGCGGAAATCGCGCCGCTGCAACAGGAAACCGGGGTCGAGATTGTCGCCCATCCGTTCGAGAACCTGTTGATTGACTGCGCCCACGACGTTGGTGCAGGGCTGATCATCCGCGGCCTTCGCGCGGTGGCGGATTTCGAATATGAATACCAGATGGTCGGCATGAACCGGGCGCTGGATTCCTCGGTCGAGACCGTGTTCCTGATGGCCGATCTGAAACACCAGGCGATCGCGTCGAAACTGGTCAAGGAAATTGCGCGGCTGGGGGGCGACGTGTCGAAATTCGTCACGCCTGCGGTCTGTGACGCGCTTTATAAGCGGCTGGGGCGCTAGGCCAACTGTCGCAAGGGGCGCTGCCCCTCGCTTGAAAACAGGTGTTTTCAAGCTTCACCCCGAGGTATTTCCGGCAAGAGGAAGGCACCGCGCCTCCGTGGTTTTTTCAGCGGTTCCTTCAGCGCGTGGTTTTCACCGTTTCCAGGATCAGGTTCGTGGTGGTGTTCGACACGCCGGGCAGTTTCTTCAGCCGGTCGAGAAAGAACCCTTTGAGACTGTCCACATCCGGCGCTGCCACCCGCAGGATATAGTCGAGATCACCTGTCACCAGCAGGCATTCGGTCACTTCCGGCATCGCCTTCACCGCGCGCAGGAACTCGTCGATGTCGCGCGGGTTCTGACGCACCAGCCGAACCGAGACGATGACGTTGACGCCATGTCCCAGCGCCGCTGGATTGATCCGCGCGCCATAGCCCCGGATCACGCCGGTTTCCTCCAGTCGCCGCACCCGCCGGGCGCAGGGCGTGGGGGACAGCCCGACCTTGGCCGCCAGGTCGAGGTTCGAGATCCGGCCATCGGATTGCAGAACGTCAAGGATGCGGCGGTCGGTTGGGTCAAGGGTGGGTGTGGTCATTATCGCTCAGATTCCGTCAGTTCGTAGTGAAGTAGCATCGCAATTTAGCGTGATCTGAGCGTGATTGCACGGATTCTCTCATCACGACGCGGTATCATGGGGACAGGAACGGTGCCAGGCAAGAGGATAGGCGCGATGCGGATTTACGATCACAAGGATTTCGACGGGCACGAGAAAGTGCTATTCTGCCATGACTCCGAAACCGGTCTGCGCGGGATCGTGGCGATCCATTCGACCAAGGCGGGGCCTGCCGCGGGCGGATGCCGGATGTACCCTTATGCCAACGAAAGTGAAGCGCTGACCGATGTGCTGCGCCTGAGCCGGGGCATGAGCTACAAGAACGCCATGGCCGGGCTGCCCGTGGGGGGCGGCAAGGCGGTGGTGATCGCCGATCCGCTGAAGGATGACAAGCCGGCGCTGCTGCGCGCCTTCGGGCGTCACATCCAGGCGCTTGGCGGGCAATACTGGACCGCGATCGACGTCGGCGTCGGCCCCGAGGATGCCGATGTCCTGGCCGAGACCTGTGACTTTGTCTTTGCCCGCGCCAGCCAGCACCTGGGGGCCAAGACCTCGCATTTCACCGCGCTTGGCGGTTTTGTTGGCATCCGCGCGGCGGCGGCGCATGTCTGGGGGCGCAATGATCTGGGCGGCCTGACCGTGGCGATCCAGGGCCTGGGCGGCACCGGCGGCGACCTGGCACGGCAGTTGCACGAAGCGGGCGCCAAGCTGATCGTGGCGGATGTGCGCGCCGATGTCACCGCCGAGATCGCGGCGAAATACGACGCGACGCCGGTGGATCCGCAGGTGATCCACGCGGTGGACGCGGATGTGTTTGCGCCCTGCGCGCTGGGGGCGATCCTGAATGACACGACCATCCCTGAAATCAAGGCCAAGGTGGTGTGCGGCGTGGCCAACAACCAACTGGCCGAACCCCGCCACGGCGCGGCGCTGAAACAGCGCGGGATTGCCTATGTCCCGGATTATGTCGTCAATGCCGGGGGCATCATCGGCTCGTCCTCGGTGATCTACACCACGCCGGACGAAGCTCGGATCACCGACAAGATCCACGGGCTTTACGACACGATCGGCGACATTCTGAAACGCGCCGATGCCAGCGGAGAGGCAACCTCGGACGTGGCGGATCAGATGGCGCGGGCGCGACTGGCGGCCTGATCCATTGGAAATCGCAGCGAAAGCGGCGGGACCGGGCACCGGTTCCGTCGTTTTCTTTTTCAATCGGGCTTGAAAGCGCGCGGGTAGGGCGGCAGGTTGTCCCTGAACGGCAAAAAGGGCAGGGCATGAGCGGACTTCTGGCACTTTTGGACGATGTTGCGGGGATCGCCAAGATCGCGGCGGCGTCACTGGACGATGTGGCGGCAAACGCGGCCAAGGCCGGGGCCAAGGCTGCGGGGGCGGTGATCGACGATGCCGCCGTCACGCCGAAATACGTGACCGGTTTCAAACCGGCGCGGGAATTGCCGATCATCTGGAAGATCGCCAGGGGCAGTTTCCGCAGCAAGTTGTTGATCCTTCTGCCCATCGGCCTTTTGCTGAACGAATTTGCGCCTTGGCTGATCGCGCCATTGTTGATGCTCGGCGGGGCGTATTTGTGTTTTGAAGGGGCCGAGAAGATATGGCATGCGCTGTTCCCGCATGACCACACGCAGGTCTTCCCCGAGGACAAGCCCGGCGACCCGCTGCACCTGGAAGAAACCAAGGTCGCCGGGGCGATCAAGACGGATTTCATCCTGTCGGCCGAGATCATGACCATTTCACTGGCGGCGATCCCGGAAAGCACCTTCTGGATGGAGGCAGCGACGCTGGCGGTCGTGGCCATCGGGATCACGGTCGCGGTCTATGGCTCGGTCGCGCTGATCGTGAAGATGGATGATTTTGGCCTGATGCTGGCCGATCATGGCCGCCTGTCCGCAACCCGCACCTTTGGCAAATGGCTGGTGCAAGTGATGCCCAAGTTCATGAAACTGCTGACAATTGTCGGGACGGCGGCGATGCTTTGGGTCGGCGGGTCGATCATCGTGCATGGGCTTGAGCAAATGGGGTTCGGCTGGCTGGGCCACCATATCCAAGACTGGGCCTATGCGGTGGGTCACATGGCACCCGAGGCCTGGGTCGGCGCGGTCGAGTGGATTTCCAAGGCGACGATGGACGGCATCTTCGGACTGGCGCTTGGCTTCGTGCTGATCCCGGTGGCGACCAAGGTGATAGTGCCCTTGATCGGTGCTGTAACGGGCAAGGGTGCGGCGCACTAAGACGGCTTGTCGATCTCGATCGTGGCGCGATAGGCGGCGCGGACATAAGCGTCTGCTGACGCGGGCACGGCCCGGTGTGGCAGGTAAAGCCGCACCGCCGCCAGCGGGAAGGCCACGATCGCATGTAGGCAGGCGGTCAGGTCATAGGCCCGTGCCGCGGCGAACTCTTCCAGCAGGGCGGCGGCGCTTGTGTTCAACTGCGCAACCTGTTCGCGGATGTCCTTGGGGGCATTGTCGCTCAACAGCGCCTCGCGGCGGCCGACGCACAGGATCACCGCCCGGTCCCGCTGAGCGCGGGCAAAGCGGGGGGTGGCCAGCGCCGCGCGCTCGCCCGCGTCGTCATGGCCCGAGGTCAACGCGGCGCGGAACCCGGTCTGAAAGGCCGAGACAGCGTCCAGCCACGCCGCCGCCATGATCCCCTCGCGAGAGCCGTATCGGTGATAAAGCGACCCGATGGATACGCCCGTGTCCCCGGCCAGTTCCTGGATCTTGATATCGCCGCCTGCGGCGACCTGCCGTGCCAGAGCCGCAAAGACCTGTTCATCGGTGAATGTTGACGTTCTGCCCATATTGGGGAAGATACTAGAAAATTGATTCTAGTAAAAGGAAAAACAGATGATCTTGTCCATTTGGCTTTGTGCCGCCATTTCCGCCTCGGCCTTTGCGCTGCATACCTTTGTTGGTGGCCCGCAGGTCACGCCGCCGCTTTTGCGCAATGCCACCTTGACCGCCCTGTCAAAATGGCTGTCCTTCTATTGCTGGCACATCACCACCGTTCTTTTGTTCTTCATGGCGGCCGGGTTTGGCTGGCTTGCGCTTAACCCGGACCTGCCATCGCTGGTCTTTCTGACGGCGCTCAGCGCGGCCCTGTCGGTTCTCAGCTTCGTGGTCGAGCGGATGGGCGGCATCCCGCCGCTGCGCCTGCCGTCGACCAGCCTGTTTGCCTTGATCGCCGGGGCAGGGGTGTCGGCGATCCTTCTGGCATGAGGGACGCGGCATGTTGTTGATCGCGGCTTTGCTGCTTGTGCTTGTCGGGCTGATGCACAGCGTCCTTGGCGGTCGGCGGCTGATTGCGCCGCTGCTGGCGCGGCCTGACCTGCCGGTGATCCTGGGTAGCCAGCGCAACAGCCGCGTGACGCTTTGGGCGGGGTGGCACCTGTTGACGCTGTTCTGGTGGGGGCAGGCGGTGGTTTTGATGACGATGCAGTTTCGTCCCGACCTAGTGCCGCTTGCGGTGCTGGTTACCGTCTCGGCCTGCTGCGGGATCGGCGCGGGTCTGGCGCTGGTCCTGTCGCGGGGGCGGCACCTGTCCTGGCTGGGGTTCCTGCCCATCGCGGTGCTGACCGCTTGGGTGGCTCTTTCCCTGCCGGCCTGACCCCGCTGACCTGAGATCACACCCCGCCAAGGAAAAAGGGCGCCCCGAAACCGGGACGCCCTTTTGTTTTCAAGCTGTTGCCGCTCAGAGCAGCGCCTTGGCTTTCTCGGCGACGTTCTCGGCCGAAAAGCCGAACTTTTCGAACAGTTCCTCGGCCGGGGCCGATGCGCCGAAGCGGTCCATGCCGACGAAATCGGATTTGCCGGGGCGGGCGCGTTCGCCCAGAAGCCATTGATCCCAGCCCTGACGCACGCCGGCCTCGATGCCGACACGCACCGCGGCCCCTGCGGGCAGGACCTTGCGGCGATAGCTTTCGTCCTGCTGTGCGAACAGCTCCATGCAGGGCATCGACACGACGCGGGTGCCGATGCCTTCGGCCTGAAGCTTGTCACGGGCGGCCAGCGCTACCTCGACCTCGGAGCCGGTGGCGATCAGGATGACCTGACGCTTGCCCTCGGCCTCGGCCAGAACATAGGCGCCCTGCGCGACAAGGTTCTTGGTCTTGAACTCGGTCCGCACGGTCGGCAGGTTCTGGCGCGACAGGGCCAGAACCGACGGGGTTTTCTTCTGCGTCAGCGCGATTTCCCAGGCCTCGGCGGTCTCGGTCACGTCGGCGGGACGGAACACCAGCGTGTTCGGGGTGGCGCGGCTGATCGCCAGATGCTCGACCGGCTGGTGGGTCGGGCCGTCCTCGCCCAGACCGATCGAGTCATGGGTCATGACAAAGACGGTCGGGATTTGCGACAGCGCGGCCAGGCGCATCGCGGGGCGGGCATAGTCGGTGAAGCACATGAAGGTGCCGCCATAGGGACGGATGCCGCCATGCAGCGCCATACCGTTCATCGCCGCCGCCATGCCATGTTCGCGGATGCCCCAATAGACGTAACGCCCCTTGCGGTTGTCGACGTCAAAGACACCCAGATCACCGGTCTTGGTGTTGTTCGATCCGGTCAGGTCGGCAGAGCCACCCACGGTTTCCGGCATGATCGGGTTGATGACCTCCAGCGCCAGTTCCGATGCCTTGCGGGTTGCGACCTTGGGCAGTTCCTCGGAGGCTTTCTTCTTCAGCTGTTTGACCACTGCCGACAGGCGCTTCGGTGCCTCGAACGCATAGGCGCGGGTGAACTGGTCCTGCTTGCCTTTCGACAGTTCGGCGAAACGGGCCTGCCACGCGGCATGCTCCGCCGCGCCGCGCGCGCCGAACGCTTCCCACTTGGCCTTGACGTCGGCGGGGATCACGAAGGGATCATGCGCCCAGCCCCAGGCCTCTTTCGCGGCGGCATTCTGCTCGGCATTGGTCAGCGCGCCATGGCCTTTCGAGGTGTCCTGCGCGGCGTGACCCAGGGCGATATGGGTCTTGCAGGCGATCATCGACGGTTTCTTGGTCTTCTTCGCGGCCTCGATCGCGGCGTCGATCGCCTCGGGGTCGTGGCCGTCGATTTCCTGCACATGCCAGCCCGACGCCTTGAAGCGGGCGACCTGGTTGGTGCTGTCGGACAGTTCGACCGTGCCGTCGATGGTGATGTTGTTGTTGTCCCAGAGAACGATCAGCTTGCCCAGCTTGTGACGGCCCGCAATGCCGATCGCTTCCTGGCTGACGCCTTCCATCAAGCAGCCGTCACCGGCGATGACATAGGTGAAGTGATCGACGATCTTGCGGCCGTAATGGGCGCGCTGCATTTCCTCGGCCATGGCAAAACCCACGGCATTCGAGATACCCTGACCCAGCGGGCCGGTCGTGACCTCGACCCCATCCAGAAGGAAGTTCTCGGGGTGGCCGGCGGTTTTCGCGCCCATCTGACGGAAGTTCTTGATCTGGTCGATGGTCACCTCGGCGTCACCGACAAGATGTAGAAGCGAATAGATCAGCATCGAGCCGTGACCGGCGGACAGGATGAACCGGTCGCGGTCGGCCCATTTCGGGGCGGCGGCGTCGAATTTCAGGTGTTTGCCGAACAGCACGGTGGCAACGTCGGCCATGCCGATGGGCATGCCTGAGTGACCGGAGTTGGCAGCGGTCACCGCATCCAGCGTCAGCGCGCGGATCGCGGTCGACAGAGTCCAGTGTTCGGGGTGTTTCTTGCGAAGGGCAGCGATATCCACGTGGGTCTTCCTTTGACTGGTCGCGACAGGGCTCGGATGCTCAATAACAGGGTTGCAAGGAAGATCAAGCATGGCTGCCAAGTGGTTGAACCCAAAGGGGGCGCATTTTATCAGGCCATTGGATAGTATTGTCGAAAGCCGGGGCATTTCGTGATTCGTGGGGACGGGGATCGGGTGCCGATACGGGCAAGATTGACGGGATGAGGCGAATGAGTGAGATCAGCGAACTGGAAAACCGGCTGTCGAAAGCCATGGCGCGGATCGCCGCCGGGATCGACGCCCTGCCGGGCGCGGCTTCGGAGGCCGAGGCATCCGCCGATGCCGACGAGATGGCCGCGCTGAAACAGGCGCTCGAGGATGAAAAGACCGCCTCGGCCCAGCTTGAGGAACGGGTGAAGGCGCTTGGCGACAAGGCCGACGCGCTGGCCAACGACCTGAAGGCCGAAACCGCGCGGGCGGATGCCGCCGAAGCCCATGCCGCGAAGCTGGCCGATGACGCCGAAGCCGCAGCAGAGGCGGCGGCAGCGGCGGCGGCCGAGGCCGCGAGCGTCCCGCCTGCGCCCGCAGGCGCGGGGATCGATTTCGACGAGGGGCGCGAGCTTCTGAACCAGCTGTCGCGCCGCCTGCGCCGTCTGCGCGGGTTCCTGGCCGAGTTGAAAGCGAACAACAAGCAGATGCGCGCCGCGCTCGAGGCAAACCTGGCCGATCCGGCGCTGGTCGACCAGTCGCTGCGCGCCGAACTGGAAGAAATGACCACCATGCGCGCCATCGAACAGGCCGAGGCCGAGGCGATCCTCGCCGTGCTGCGCCCGATGCTGGGCGATGACCTGCCCGAGGTCGCCTCTGGTGGTGCCAACGACAACAAAGAAATGGGGGATGGCTGATGCCCGAGGTAGAGATCGAGATCGGCGGCCGCGTTTTTGAAGTGGCCTGCCAGGACGGGGAACAGCATTACCTGCAATCGGCGGCCAAGATGCTGGATGACGAGGCATCAGTGCTGGTCGCCCAGATCGGCCGTCTGCCCGAGGCGCGGATGCTTCTGATGGCGGGTCTGATGCTGGCGGACAAGACCGCCGGGGTGCAGGACCGCCTGCGCGAGCTGGAAAGCAAGCTTCAGACCGTCACCGCCGAGCTTCAGTCGCTGAAGGACGCCCCGAAACCCGAACCGGCCAAGGTCGAGGTGCCGGTCATCCCGACCGAGGTCTCGGAAACCCTCGCGGAACTCGCGGCCCGGGCCGAGGCGCTGGCCGCCGAGGTTGAGGAAAAAGTCGCGTCCTGATGCGGAACAACCGTTACGTTAGCAAGGAAGCGGGGGCCAGCGGTCTCCGCTTTCCTGTTTCCTGGGCGCTGCGATGAAAGTTCTGGCCGATACCAGAACGCTGGTGGACGAGGGCGTGATCTCGTCCGCGCAGGCCGAGGAAATCCAGCGCCGCGCGCGGGACGAGATGGTGTCCTTTGTCATCAATATCGTGCTGTTTTCCGGCATCATCGCGGTGATCGGCGGCACGGCGGCGTTCTTGGACGATCCACGAGAATTCTGCCTTCTCGGGGCGGTGGTAACGGCGGGGGCGGCGGTGTTCCTGCTGCGCGGGCCACAGGTTCTGACACTTCTTGTCAACGCGGGCGCCGTGATCGGCTCGGTCATGTTCATCGGGGGCGGCATGGCCTGGATCGCGCCGGACCTGAGCGATGCCGCCGCGCTTGTCCTGCCTGGCGCGGTGATCGCGGGCCTGTCGCTGGCGGGCTGGGTAAAAGGACCGCGCGGCCTGCGCTTTCTGATGGGATGGCTGGCTTTTCTCGGGCTTTGCCTGCATCTTCTGGGGCTGGTCGGGGCCGAAGCGCCCATTGCGCCCTTGTGGTTGCTTTATTACTACGCCGCCGGGATGCTGATTGCCGCCGGGATCGTGCTGGACGTGCGGCTTCTGACCGTCCTGTCGCTGATCCCGCTGGCCACGGCGCTGTCCTCGCAGACCTTCTATGTCACCGCGACCTATGGGGTTGTGATCCGCGAAAGCACGCTGACGATCCTGCAGATGGCGGTGGTGGTGGCGGGGTGCCTGTGGGCCGGGGCAAACCTGAGCGAACGGTACCAGCGTCATACCCGGGTTCTGGGGCAGCTCAGCTTTGTCTGGATGAACATCGCCTTCTGGATCGGCTCGCTCTGGGGGGACACGGTGGGCGAGGGGCTGTGGCGTCCGCGCCGCAGCGACGTGCCCGCCGATGCCACCGATCCCGAGGCCGCCTATCGCGCCATGCTGGATGCGTTCAACGCCAATGCCACGAAAATCAGCGCCGATGCCTTCAGCCTGGCCTGGGCCGTGCTTCTGGCGGCGGCGGCGGTCTGGGCTGCCAGCAGGGGACGGCGCAAGGTGTTCAATATCGCCGTGACCTTCGGCACGATCCACCTCTACACTCAGTATTTTGAGCGTTTCCACGCCAGCCCCGGCACGTTCATCATCGGCGGGCTTCTGGCGATCGCGCTGGCCTGGGGGGTATGGATGGCAAACCGCTGGCTAAAAGAAAAACAGCCGCCCGGAACGGACGGCTGATTTCTTTCGCTGCGCTTGCAGACAGGATCAGGCGTTGGCTTCGCGGATCTTGTCGGCGGCGTCCTTGTCGAAGGCGACGCCGTTTTCGGCAAACAGCGTGTCCAGTTCACCCGACAGCGTCATCTCGGTGATGATGTCGCAACCGCCGACGAACTCGCCCTTGACGTAAAGCTGCGGGATGGTGGGCCAGTCGGAATAGTCCTTGATGCCCTGGCGGATGGCGTCATCGGCCAGAACGTTCACGTCGGTGTAATCGACACCCATGTAGTTCAGCACACCGGCCACGCGGGACGAGAACCCGCATTGCGGCATTTCCTTGGTGCCTTTCATGTAAAGCACAACGTCGTTGGACTTTACGGTTTCGTCGATCAGGGTCTTTGCATCAGTCATGTCTTTTTCCTTCTGGGGGCCGGGTCAGGCCGGCGCGCGCGTGGTCAGGGCAAGGGCGTGCAGCGCCCCGCTGTCAATCGCCGACTTCACTGTCGCGTTGACCGCCCGTTGTTGCTGGATGCGGCTCATGCCGCGAAAGCTCTCGTCAATCACCTCGGCCGAAAAATGCGCGCCGTCGTCGCCTTGCACGATGATCTTGGCGTCAGGGAAGCCCGCGCGGATCAGGGCTTCGATTTCATGGGCTTGGATCGCCATTCAGGTTGTCTCCCAATAGTCCTTGTCCAAGATGTAGAGCCCCGGACGGGGCGCTGCAAGACGTCGATCAGGCAACCGCCCCGGCAAATGCGCTGCGGAAGATGTCGGCCAGCTCGGAGAGCGGCGCTTCGCTGGCGCCAAAACGCACCGTGTCACCGGTAAAGCGCCCGACGGTTTCGATATGAACCCCGGCCTTGCCCGCCGCGACCATCAGCGCCTCGGCCTGATCGAAATTGCAGGCGATCAGGTAACGCGCCTGGTCCTCGCCAAAGAGGAATGCGGTGTCGTCGCTGTCCAGATGCACGCCGACGCCTGCGGTCTCGGCCATCTCGAAGGCCGCCAGCGCAAGGCCGCCATCCGACAGGTCGGTGCAGGCCTTGATGAGGTCGCGGTTGGCGCGGATGAACTCGCCCGTGGCTTTCTCGGCGTCCAGATCGACATGCGGCGCGTCGCCGTCTTCGCGGTTGAACACCTCGGCCAGAAGCGCCGACTGCCCCAGGTGGCCGGTGGTCTCACCGATGACAAGGGCGACATGGCCGTCGCGGGCAGTGCCGGTGATCGGCTCTTCTCCGGCAGCAATCAGGCCCACGGCCCCGATGGTCGGGGTCGGCAGGATCGCCGAGCCGTCGGTTTCGTTGTAAAGCGACACGTTGCCCGAGACGATGGGCATATCAAGCGCGGCCACCGCTGCGCCGATGCCTTTGATTGCGCCGACGAACTGGCCCATGATCTCGGGTTTTTCCGGGTTGCCGAAGTTGAGGTTATCCGTCGTCGCCAACGGTTTCGCCCCCACAGCACAGAGATTGCGCCAGGCTTCGGCCACCGCCTGCTTGCCGCCCTCGAACGGGTTGGCACGCACATAGCGCGGGGTCACGTCCGAGGTGAACGCCAGTTTCTTGTCGGTGCCATGCACGCGGATGATGCCCGCGCCAAGGCCGGGCGCGCGCTGGGTGTCGGCCATGACCATGGTGTCATATTGCTCGTAAACCCATTGCTTGCCCGCGTAGTTCGGCGAGGAAATCAGCGCCCGCAGCCCGTCAACAGGGTCGATCTGGGGCACGTCGTCCATGGCGGCGGCGGCCGGGGTTTCCACCCAGGGGCGGTCATATTCCGGCGCGCGGCCCGAGAGCGGCGACAGGGGCAGGTCGGCCTTCACTTCGCCGTTATGCATGATCAGGAAGCGGTCTTCGGCGATGGTTTCGCCGACAATGGCAAAGTCGAGGTCCCATTTCTCGAACACGGCGCGGGCCTCGGCCTCAAGCTCGGGTTTCAGGACCATCAGCATGCGTTCCTGCGACTCTGACAGCATCATCTCATAGGCCGTCATGTTCTCTTCGCGCTGCGGCACGTCTTCGAGGTTCAGCTTGACGCCCAGCTTGCCCTTGTCGCCCATCTCGACGGCGGAACAGGTCAGACCTGCGGCCCCCATGTCCTGGATCGAGATCACGGCACCGGTCTGCATCAGTTCCAGCGTCGCCTCCATCAGGCGCTTTTCGGTGAACGGGTCGCCGACCTGAACGGTGGGGCGCTTTTCCTCGATCGTGTCGTCGAACTCGGCCGACGCCATGGTCGCGCCGCCAACCCCGTCGCGGCCCGTCTTGGCCCCGAGATAGACCACCGGCATGCCGACACCCGAGGCAGCGGAATAGAAGATGCCATCGGTCTTGGCGAGGCCGGCGGCAAAGGCGTTTACAAGGCAGTTGCCGTTATAGGCAGGGTGGAACCGCACCTCGCCGCCCACGGTGGGGACGCCGAAACAGTTGCCGTAACCGCCGATCCCCTCGACCACACCGTTCACAAGGCGGCGCGTCTTGGGGTGGCTGGTCTCACCGAACGAGAGCGAGTTCATCGCCGCCACGGGCCGCGCGCCCATGGTAAAGACGTCGCGCAGGATGCCGCCGACGCCGGTCGCCGCACCCTGATAGGGTTCGATATACGAGGGGTGGTTGTGGCTTTCCATCTTGAAGACCACCGCGTCGCCGTCGCCAATATCGACGATGCCGGCGTTTTCGCCGGGGCCGCAGATGACCTGCGGGCCATCGGTGGGCAGGGTGCGCAGCCATTTCTTCGAGGACTTGTAGGAACAATGCTCGTTCCACATGGCCGAGAAGATGCCCAGCTCGGTGAATGTCGGCTCGCGCCCGATGATTTCCAGGATCAGCTCGTATTCGTCGGGCTTCAGCCCGTGCGCTTCGATCAGGTCGGGGGTGATGGCAGGCTCTTGCATGTCTCTTGGGATTCCCGGGTGGCCGCAGTTTGCCGGGTTTCTATGACAAGGGGCCGGGAAGGGGAAGGGTAAAGCGTGCCGCAGGGCCGGGACGTCAGAACCGCTGACCCACATAGAGGTAAAGCGATTGGTCACCCTCGTCGCTGATCGCGGCGTCGATGCTGTAATCCAGCGGGAAATTCTTGTTCAACCGGACCCGCAGACCGATCCCCGCTGCGGCATGGACCTGTTTGCCGGTGGTGCCGTCGAAATCGGAATCCGTCATGCCCGCCCCGGCAAAGGCCACCGCCCCGAACCAGTTGTTGAACCGATGGCGATATTCCCCCTGCACCGAGGCCAGCCCATTGCCGACATAGCGCATCGGCGCGAACCCGCGCAGGCTGTCGGTGCCGCCGATGGCGCATTTGGAAAAGAACGGGGTCGAGGCCGAGTTCACGCAGCCGGTGAACCGCCCGACAAGAACGCCGTTGTCGCCAAGGGGCCAGTGCCCCTGAAGCTTGACGATGGTGCGGTGGTAATCGTCGACCAGCCCGTCCAGATCGGTTCCGTAAGAAAGCTTGGCCTCGGCAAATATGCCTTGTGTGGGATAGATCGTGTCGTCGCGGGTGTCGTATTCGGCCAGAACCGAGCCGATCAGAAGCGACATGCGCGCGCTTGGCGTCAGTTCGGGCGGCAAGAGACCGCCGGAATTCAGCGACACACGCGAACGGAAATACTGCACTTCCCCACCGACATAGATCTCGGGGGCGACCTGATATTTCAGGCTGACATCGGCCAGCTCGCCGGTCTGGTTCAGCGGCACGGGCAGGTTGGCGATATACATGTTGTAATTGATATCGGCATAGCCCGCATAGGCGCCCAGCTTCCAGTTGTCATTGTCGAAACTCAGGCTGCCCGCCGCACCGTAAGCCAGGCTGTTGTTTTCGCTCTCGAAATAGCCAAGCCCGAAATAGGACGCGCTGGACCCTTCGTCCATCTGGAACAGATAGGCGGCGATCCCCGCCAGACCAAAGCCAAGTTCGATGCTGCGGCTTGGAATGGGGGCCGCAACAAACGACCCGTTTTTGATCCCGACCGTGTCTTCCTCGGTCCCGCTTGGGCTCGCGGATTTCGCGGTGGTTTCAAACAGACCGCCTGACGCGGTGGCGGGCAGGGGGGCGACAAGGACGGCGGCCGCAATCGCCGCGACCTTGACCGTCGCGGACACGTTTGCCCGCGCGCGGGAAACTGGGGGAAATGTCGTCATGTTTCCAGACCTTTCGGCGATGCGGGTCATGCCCCGGATTGCTGGTTTCCAGCCTCGGCTGCTGCGGCGGCGGCGATGGCGGCCTGGTCCTGCTCTGAAATCTCGTCATGCGACTCGATCCCCGGAATGGCAACACGCACCTCGCGGCGGGCAAAGTCGATCCCGGCCTCTTCGAACTCTTTTTTCACGCGGTTGTAGATTTCCTTGCGGATCATAAACTGCTTGCCGGGTTTGGCCATGAACTTGCCCCGGATCACCATGCCGACATCGTCGAAATCAAACACGCCCTGCGACTTGAACGGTTGCAGGAAATCATCCTTGTAAAGCGGATCCTCCAGCATCTCGTTGCCGATCTTCTTGAAGATCTTCTTGACCTTGTTGGGGTCGGTGTCGAAGGGCACGGTGAATTTGAGCTTCATGATCACCCAGTCGCGGCTGTAGTTGGTCAGCTTGGGGATCTCGCCATAAGGGATGGTATGCACCGGGCCGCGATGGTGGCGCAGCTGCATCGAGCGGACCGAGATCTTCTCGACCGCGCCCATGGTGCCGTCAATCTCGACATAATCCCCGGTGCGGAAGGCGTCGTCGATCAGGAAGAACACGCCCGACACCACATCCGTCACCAGCTTCTGCGCGCCGAAACCGATGGCCAGGCCAAGGATGCCGGCACCGGCCAGAAGCGGGGTGATGTCGATGCCCAGATTGCCGATGGCCAGAAGGCCGAAAATGACGATGATCGCACTGCGCGCCGTCAAGAGCATCAGCGGCAGGACCGTCGACAGGCGCGACCCGCTGGCCCCGCCCATCTCGGCGTCGGCGTCCTCCTGGCTCATGCCAAGGGCGGTCTGCTCGGCGGCCAGGCGGCGGTTGATGTAAAGCGACACGCCCTCATAGACCAGATAGCCCACCACCAGCGTCATCAGGAAGCGGAACAAGTTGTCACCGATCCCGGCGTTTTCCAGAAGCAGCGTCTGCAACTTCACGTCCCAGGTGCCGGTGATGATGAAGGCAAGCACCCCGACCGCGATCACCCGGCCGATGCGCACATAGCTGCGCTTGGTGGCGTGATAGGCGGCTTCGGCGACAGGGCCGCCCCCCGACATCGGCGGCACCAGATGCTTGACCAGCCCGCGAATGCCCGTGTCGATCACCGGCGCGGCCAAGAGCCAGAACATCGTTGTGTAATGCGCCCCCTTGAGCAGTTGCGCGATCTGCCCCGTGCCGATCAGCGTATTGACCAGAACCCAGGTGCCAACCGCGACCGCAATCGCAAAACCGGGATAGGACCAGGCAAGTTTCCTGTCAAAACGGGTCTGGTCGGCCTCATCATCCGTGCCCAGCATCATCTGGCGCAGCGCATCGCGGGACGACCAGACCAGGTAGATGACATAGACATAGATCAGCGAATCCAGCAGGTAGCCGAGGTTGGTCTCGCCCGGCCGCAGGCCGTTGTTGAACATGAAGCCCACGAAGAAAAGCGTGAAGCCGGCATAGATCATCAGGCCAACAAGGTTGCGATGCAGGAAGCCCGCGCCCTCGTTGTCGACATTGACCAGCCGCAGCCGCGGTTTCTGCGGCGCCAGCAGGAAGCGCGACAAGGCCGCGCCAAGACGGGGCATCCAGATCAGGTAATAGACAAAGGGCTGCGCAAAGCTCAGCTGTGTCGGGTTGAACATCAACGGGGCCAATATGCGCAGCACGGCATAAAACACGATCAGCCCGAAGATTTCCCGCATCAGCCGGCGGCCCAGGAACTTCAGGGCATCGAAAAGGCTTGCTTCGGCGTCGGTCGAGGACGGCTCTTGCAGCCGGATCAGTTTCCGCGCCGCCAGTTCGACGGCAAAGGCCATCGCCAATGCCACCAGGATCAGGCCAAACAGCGTCATCACGCCGCTGCCGCCGCCCTGGTTTTCAAAGAACTGGCTGAAAGTGCGCTTGGTCACCGACGGCAGAACCGCGATCTTGGCACCGGCTTCGCGCATCGGCGATGTGAAAGCGGTCCAGAACCCCCGTACCCGCGCGGCGATCCCCTGTTCCGCGACAACACCTTCGTTTTGCGCTGCCACCGCATCAAGCCGCTCAAGCAGGAAGGCGCGCACCTGGTCGTCGGACATGCGCGCGACCATGGCGTCGATCGCCTCGGGGGTCATCTGCGCCGGATCGGGCATTTCGGCGGCGGGCGCGTCGGATTGGGCAAAGCCGGGCGCCGCGGCGGTCACGGAAATAAGGAAAATGGCCAAAAGCAAATGGGCGAATCGAAACATGGTCTGTCCCTGATGGATTTTTGTGTTTTGCGCAGTTTAGCAATCGCGTCGGCAATTGCACCGCTTTAATCGCGCGCCGAATTTCGGCGCTTTGGGCAAATTATGTGCAGGGCAAAAAAAAGGGCCGAGCATAAGCTCGGCCTTAAGTCCAACAGGGAGGTATGAAGATGATGCGCATTTAAGCAATCACCGTCTTCGAGAGCTGAAATAGGTATCGGATATGAATCGATCAAGGAAAAAAATGCCGCACCTGCAGCATTGCTGCTATGCGCCTGGCGCATGGCTCACAGGTTTCCTTGCTCTTTCAACTGCTTGCGATGTGAAATGATCTCTTCCTGCACGAAATCGCGGAACACAGAAATGCGTTTCGAGTGCCGCAACTCCTCTGGATAGGCCAGAAAAACAGGCACTTCCGCGCTTTCGAAGTCGGGCAGGACGCGCTTCAGTTCAGGGAAATCCTGCAGCACATAGTCCGGCAGAACCCCGATGCCGAGATTGTAAAGAACCGCGTGCAGCACCCCGAAATAGTTGTTCACCGACAGTCGGGACGAGATGTTATAGGCCATCAATTGATGCACCATCGACGCGCCTGCGCCGACCTGTGTCGAGGTGGTGTTCTGGCTGATCAGACGGTGCCCGGCAAGGTCCTCGAGCGTCTGAGGTGTGCCGTGGTCCTTCAGGTACTGTTCGGTAGCATATAGCCGCATCCGCACGCTCATCAGGCGCTTGCGCACCAGGTCGGCCTGGCTGGGTTCTTTCATGCGAATGGCGACATCGGCCTCGCGCATGGGCAGGTCCAGCACGCGTTCTTCAAGCATCAGGTCGATATTGAGGTCGGGGTATTTCTCATAAAGTTTCGACAGGCGTGGAGCCAGCCAGAGCGTGCCGAAACCCGTGGTCGTGGTGACGCGCAGCTCACCGAACACTTCTTCCTCGGAATCGCGGATGCGCGCGGCGGCGGCATCCAGCCGCTTGGCCATGGCACTGGTGGCATCAAACAGCAACTCGCCCTGTTCGGTCAGAATCAGCCCGCGCGCATGGCGGTGAAACAGGGTGGTGTTCAGGCTTTCCTCAAGGGCGCGCACCTGTCGAGACACCGCAGATTGCGACAAATGCAGGACATCGCCGGCATGGGTCAGGCTGCCGGCATCGGCAACCGCGTGAAATATCCTGAGCTTGTCCCAATCCATACCGGTAACTTTCGCGACGTTTATATCCAGTTAAGCGAAACCAAGCGAAAACAAAACCGCCGTTGCTGCATAACCTTGGGCGAGGTGATGAAAATATCTTGATGGGTCAGGAATTATGACCTATTATCGCCCTATATTTGAATAGAGGCCATCCAGCGAGGGGAGCGCAAGGTGAGCATTCAGAAAGTTTCTCTGAGCGACCGTTTTGATCTGACGAAATCACCGGTCCTGTTGAACGGAACCCAGGCGCTTGTGCGTCTGATGATCATGCAAAAGGAACGCGACCGGAAGGCCGGGCTGAATACGGCCGGTTATGTCACCGGGTATCGCGGTTCGCCGCTTGGCGCGGTGGACAGCTGGATGATGCGCGCCGAAAAACAGCTGAAAGAGGCCGATGTCCTGTTTCAGTCCGGCCTGAACGAAGACCTTGCCGCAACCCAGCTTTGGGGGTCGCAACAGGCCGAATTGCGCGGCGAGGGCAAGTTCGACGGGGTTTTCGGCCTCTGGTATGGCAAGGGGCCGGGCGTCGACCGCACCGGCGACGTGATGCGGCATGCCAACATGGCAGGCACCTCGCAGCATGGCGGTGTCTTGATGGCCATGGGGGATGACCACACCGGCGAAAGTTCGACCGTGCTGCACCAGTCGGAATGGGCCTTGGTGGATGCCTATATGCCGGTGGTTTCGCCTGCGGGCGTGCAGGAGATCCTGGACTATGGCATCTATGGCATCGCGCTCAGCCGCTTTGCCGGGGTCTGGGTGGGTCTCAAGACCATGAAAGACACAATCGAGGCAACCGCGGTGGTCGATGGCAACCCGGACCGGGTGAAGCTTGTGCTGCCCGAGTTTGACATGCCCGACGGCGGTCTGAACATCCGCCTTGGCGACACGCCCCACGCGCAGGAAGCGCGGATGATCGACTATAAACGCTTTGCCGCCGAAGCCTTCAGCCACGCCAACAAGATGGACAAACGCGTCTGGGGCAAGCCCGGCGCCAAGATCGGCTTTGTCGCAGCCGGAAAGAACTGGCTTGATCTGCAACATGCGCTCAGCCTGCTGGGAGTGACCGAGGCCGAGGCCGAACGCCTTGGCATCACCACCTACAAGGTCGGCCAGACCTTCCCGCTGGACATGAAGGGCTTTCACGAATGGGCCGAGGGGCTGGACCTGATCGTGGTGGTCGAGGAAAAGCGCAAGCTGATCGAGATCCAGATCAAGGAAGCGCTGTTCGATGACAACCGCTATCGCGTCTATGGCTGGTACAAGGGCGGGGCAGGCGGTCTGCACCGCGAGGAACTGTTCCCCACGCGCGGCGCATTGGACCCGGTCTGGATCGCGCAGAAACTGGGCGAGATCCTGATCGAAGAGGGCCGCGGCACCGAAGGCATCAAGGCCGGGCTTCAAACGCTCGAAGCCGCACGCCGTGCCGACAATGCCGAGGATATCGCCCAGCGGACCCCGTGGTTCTGCTCTGGCTGTCCGCATAACTCGTCCACCAGGGTGCCCGACGGCAGCCGCGCCTATGCCGGGATCGGCTGTCACTACATGGTGCAGTGGATGGACCGCGAGACGATGGGCTTCACCCATATGGGCGGCGAGGGCGCGAACTGGATCGGCGAGGCGCCGTTTTCCAAGACAAAACACGTGTTCCAGAACCTCGGTGACGGGACCTATAACCACTCGGGCGTTCAGGCGATCCGCGCGGCGCTGGCGGCAAATACCAACATCACCTACAAGATCCTGTTCAACGACGCCGTGGCGATGACCGGCGGGCAGGCCAATGACGGCGGGCTTTCCCCGCAGAAAATCGCCGCCGAACTGCGCGCCATGGGGGTCGAGAAGGTCTTCGTCGTCTATGACGAGAAAGAAGATGTGCAAAAAGACGCCTTCCCCAGGGATGTGACGTTCCATGAACGCGCCGACCTGATGAAGGTTCAGGAAGAATGCCGTGAAATCAGCGGTGTATCGGCCATAGTTTATGTCCAGACCTGCGCCAATGAAAAGCGCCGCCGCCGCAAGCGCGGCAAGTTCCCGGACCCGGATCGCCGGGTGTTTATCAATACCGACATCTGCGAAGGCTGCGGCGATTGCGGGGTGCAGTCGAACTGCGTGTCGATCGAGCCGGTCGAGACCGAGCTTGGCCGCAAGCGGATGATCAACCAGTCGTCCTGCAACAAGGATTTCTCGTGTCTCAACGGGTTCTGCCCCTCCTTCGTCACCGTCGAGGGCGCCACGATCCGCAAAGAGGAAACCAAGGACCTCGACCTGCCCGACCTGCCCATGCCCGAGATCAAGACCATCGAGGGCACCCATAACGTCGTCATCACCGGCGTCGGCGGGACCGGCGTCGTGACCATCGGCGCGGTGCTGGCGCAGGCCGCGCAGATCGACGGCAAGGCCGCCGGCATGATGGAGATGGCGGGCCTTGCCCAGAAGGGCGGCGCGGTGCATATCCACTGCCGCCTTGCCGAAACGCCCGAGGACATCAGCGCCATTCGCGTCGCCACCGGCGAGGCCGACGCGCTGATCGGCGGCGACCTTGTGGTTTCCGCGGGCGCCAAGACGCTCGGCCTGACCTCCACGGGGCGCACCGGGGCGGTTGTGAACAGCCACGAGATCATCACCGGAGAGTTCACCCGCAATACCGAATTCCGCTTGCCGACCAGTCGCTTGCAGCTTGCTCTTGAAGCTCGGATCAAGGACGGTCTGGCGCTGTTTGATGCCTCGGAACTGGCGCGGATCGTCATGGGGGATTCGATCTATTCCAACATGATGGTCTTTGGCGGCGCGTGGCAGCTGGGGCTGATCCCGATCAGCCACGAGGCGATCCATCAGGCGATCGAACTGAACGGCGCGGCGGTCGAACGCAACAAGCGCGCGTTTGAGGTCGGACGCTGGGCGGTGGCCCACCCGGAAGAGGCCGCGCGCCTTGTCACGCCGAACGTGGTGGCAAAGCCCAAAACGCTGGACGAACAGATCGCGTTCCGCGCCGACCACCTGATCGCCTATCAGGGCAAGGGGCTGGCGAAGAAATACCGCAAGCTTCTGGACCAGATCGACGATCCGCGCCTGAAAGAGGCGGTCGCCAAGGGCTATCACAAGCTGCTGACCTACAAGGATGAATACGAGGTCGCGCGCCTGCATCTTGAAACGCGGAAGAAGGCGGAACAGACCTTTGACGGCGATTTCACCCTGAAATACCACCTGTCGCCGCCGCTTCTGGCCAAGGAAGGGTCCAACGGACGCCCCGAGAAAAAGGAATACGGCGCGACGATGGAGCGGATGTTTGGCATTCTGGCCAGGCTCAAGCGCCTGCGCGGGACGCCACTGGATGTCTTTGGCTATTCCGCCGAACGCAAGATGGAACGGGCGCTGATCAGGCAATACGAGGCCGACATGAAGGCGCTGATTGCCGAACATGGCAAATCGGCCTCTGATGCCGCCGTCGCGCTTGCCGAGCTGCCGTTGCAGATCAGGGGGTTCGGCCCGGTGAAGCAGGCCAATGAGCAAAAGGCCGCCAAACAGCGCGAGGCACTTCTGGCGGCGCTGAAACAGGGCGATGCGCCGCTGGCGGCGGCCGAATAAGGCAAAAGGGCCAGACAGCCCCGGATGTCTGGCCTCCGCGTCCCGACCCGCTGATGCGTTTTCAGCGCAGGTTTTTGCCAAATTGACATGGCCCTTTCATACCCTCTGGCGGCGGGTGAGCGCAGGCCCTAAACAGCGCCCGCAAACTGATCCCGGAAAGCGCCATGTCGCAGAATGCCGTCGCTCGTGAGATTTCCTATGCCCATTCCGCCCAGACGCGGGGTGGCCGGGCGATGATCCGCGTCATGGAAAACGCCACCGGACGGATCGGGTTGATCAGACGTGCGCGCGGGTATGAACAGGACGTCGCGGCGGGGCGGGATTTCTGGCAGGTGATGGCCGAGCGCTATGGGCTGAGGCTTGAGGTCATGGGCGGCACGCTGGACAACATCCCGCGCACCGGGCCGCTGATCCTGATTGCCAATCACCCCTATGGCATCCTTGACGGGTTGATGATGGGCAAGATCCTGTCGGACACGCGCGGCGATTTCCGTATTCTCGCCAACCACGTGTTCCGCAAGGCCGAGGACCTGAACCGCATCGTCCTGCCGATTGATTTCTCTGAGACCCGCGAGGCGATGAAACTGAACCTGGAAACCCGGCGCGTCGCGCTGGACTATCTGGGGCAGGGCGGCGCCATCGGGATTTTCCCTGGTGGCACGGTCTCGACCGCCGAACGGCCCTTTGGCCGTCCGCTTGATCCCGGCTGGCGCAATTTCACCGCGCGGATGGTGGCAAAATCCGGGGCCGCCGTGGTGCCGGTTTTCTTTGACGGCCACACCAGCCGCCTGTTCCAGATCGCCAGCCACCTGCATTTCACGCTGCGCATGGGCTTTTTGATCCGCGAGTTCAAACGCCGCGTCGATACGCCGGTGCGCGTGGTGATCGGCGAACCGGTCGATCCCGGCGAACTGGCGGCGCGGCAAAAGGACTCCAAGCGGCTCATGGACTTTCTGCGCGCGCAAACCTATGCTTTGTCGCCAGAGCCCCTGGCCGATGCCGGTTACGGGTTCGAATTCGAGCAGAAATATCGCGCCTGAGGGCGGCGGATTTGAGGACGGGCCATGGCAGTTGGCATTTTTGATTCCGGGCTTGGCGGCCTGACGGTTCTGGACGCGGTAACGCGGCGGCTGCCGGATGTGCCGTTTGTCTATTTCGGCGACAATGGCCATGCGCCTTACGGGGTGCGGGACGCCGAGGATGTCTATCAGCTGACCACATCGGCCGTATCGCGCATGTTCGACGCGGGCTGTGACCTTGTGATCCTGGCCTGCAACACCGCCAGCGCCGCCGCGCTGCGCCGGATGCAGGAAAGCTGGATTCCCGCCGACAAGCGGGTTCTGGGTGTTTTCGTGCCGCTGATCGAGGCGCTGACCGAACGCAAATGGGGGGACAACAGCCCCCCGCGCGAGGTTGCCGTCAAGCATGTCGCGCTGTTTGCCACCCCCGCCACCGTCGCCAGCCGTGCCTTCCAGCGCGAGTTGGCCTTTCGCGCCATCGGCGTCGATGTCGAAGCGCAGGCCTGTGGCGGCGTCGTGGATGCGATCGAAGATGGCGACATGATCCTGGCCGAGGCGCTGGTGCGGTCCCATGTCGATGCGCTGAAACGCAAGATGCCTTCGCCCGAGGCGGCAATCCTTGGCTGCACCCATTACCCGCTGATGCATGACACGTTCCAGGACGCGCTGGGGGCGGATGTGCAGGTTTACAGCCAGGCCAATCTCGTCGCCGAGTCGCTGGCCGACTATCTTGCCCGTCATCCCAAGATGATCGGGCCGGGAACCGAGTCGATGTTTCTGACCACCGGCGACCCGCGCCGCGTCAGCGACCGCGCCACGCAATTCCTGCGACGAAAAATCGAGTTTGCGGCCGCCTGACGCGGCCCCTCGAAATTTCCCGACAAATCGACTACATCACCCCTTGGACAAGGGGCGCGGGGCGATCCGTCGTGCAGACAGGCCCGCACAGACAAGAAGGACATGGGCAAAATGACCCACAAGATCGCAATTCTCGGGGCGTCCGGTTACACCGGGGCCGAACTGGTCCGGCTGATTGCCACCCATCCGTCGATGGACATCGTCGCGCTGGGGGCGGACCGCAAGGCCGGCATGACCATGGCCGAAGTCTTCCCGCATCTGCGCCACCTCGACCTGCCCGCGCTTTGCACCATTGACCAGATCGACTTTTCACAGGTCGATCTGTGTTTCTGCGCGCTGCCCCACGCCACCAGCCAGGAAGTGATCCGTGACCTGCCCAAGACGCTGAAAATCGTTGATCTGTCGGCGGATTTCCGGCTGCGTGATCCGGCGGAATACAAGAAATGGTATGGCAACGACCATGCCGCGCTCGACTGTCAGGCCGAGGCGGTTTACGGGCTGACCGAGTTCTATCGGGACGAGATCAAGGCCGCGCGTCTGGTCGCGGGGACCGGTTGCAACGCCGCCACCGGCCAATATGCGCTGCGGCCGCTGATTGCCGCCGGGGTGATTGACTTCGATCAAATCATTCTGGACCTGAAATGTGCAGTATCCGGCGCGGGTCGGTCGCTGAAGGAGAACCTTCTGCATGCCGAACTGTCCGAGGGCTATCACGCCTATGCAATCGGCGGCACGCACCGCCATCTCGGAGAGTTCGACCAGGAGTTTTCCGCCATCGCCGGGCGGCCCGTGAAGGTCCAGTTCACACCGCATCTGGTGCCCGCCAACCGGGGCATTCTGGCCACGGTCTATGTGCAGGGCGACGCGAAGGAGATACACAAGACGCTGGCAGAAGCCTATGCCGACGAACCGTTCCTCGAAGTGCTGCCCTTTGGCGAGGCACCGTCGACACGGGCGATCCGCGGCTCGAATTTCTGCCACATCGGGGTGACATCGGACCGGATCGAAGGCCGCGCCATCGTGATCGCGGCGCTCGACAACCTGACCAAGGGGTCCAGCGGGCAGGCGTTGCAGAACGCCAACCTGATGCTGGGCCTTGACGAAACCACGGGGCTGATGCTGGCCCCGGTCTTTCCCTAACCTGTCTTTCCGAAAGGCGGGCAAGGGGTCTGCGAAAGGGGAACCATGAAGAACCTCAAGAAACGCCGCCGTATCCAGGTGATCCTTGTTGCAGCCGTGGCGCTGGTCGTGTCGACCGCGCTGATCGGCTATGCCATGCGCGACGGTATCAACTTCTTCCGCTCGCCCAGCCAGGTGGTCGAATCGCCGCCCGCACCGGACGAGGTGTTCCGCATCGGCGGTCTGGTCGAGGAAGGCACATTGGTGCGCGGACAGGGTGAGACGGTGTTCTTCAGCGTCACCGATGGCGGCGCGTCGGTGAAGGTTGCCTATACCGGGGTTCTGCCGGACCTGTTTGAGGAAAATCAGGGGATGGTCGGCACCGGGAAATACATCAACGGTGTCTTTGAAGCCTCTGAAATCCTTGCCAAACATGACGAGACCTATATGCCGAAAGAGGTCATCGACGCGCTGAAGGAACAGGGTGTCTATCAACACGCCGAGGAAAGCTGACCGCTTGCCACAGGTTCCGACATTGGCCCCGTCAGAGCGATCTGGCGGGGCTTTTTTCTGGCCCGCACGGTGGCCAAGCCCGCCATTAACCACGCCGCGCGCAGCATCCTGACCGAAAAAGGCAGAAAGGATGTGACATGCGGCGGGTCAGGGAACTGGCGGATCAGATCATCGCGCGGGAGGGCGGGTTTGTCGATGACCCCGACGATCCCGGCGGGGCGACGAAATACGGTGTGACGGTGCATACGCTGCGCCGTCTGGGGCTGGATCTGGATGGTGACGGAGATGTCGACGCCGCCGATGTGCGGCGACTCGACCTGCGCCGGGCGCGCGACATTTTCCTCGACCATTATTTCCACCGTCCCGGCATCGGGCGGCTGCCGGAACCGCTCTGGCCCTCGGTCTTTGACATGTATGTCAACGCAGGTGCCAATGCGGTGAAGGTCTTGCAGCGGTTGTTGCGCGAGATGGGGCAAAAGGTGACGGTGGACGGGGCCATCGGGCCGCAGACCGAAACCGCCTGTCACCGCGCCTTTGCCCTTGCGCCGGAACAGTTTGTGGATGCCTACGGGATCGCCCGGCGCAATTACTATTTCGCCCTTGCCGACGCCCGGCCCGCGTCGCGCAAATACGTCCGCACCCGCGCAGGCGGCAAAGGGGGCTGGATCAAACGCGCCGAGGAATTCATCGCGCCGCGCTACCACCTGAGCGACGAGGAATTCCGCGAAAGGACCGCGTCATGGGGCTGATCCTATCGATTCTTGAGATGGTTTTTGGCAATGGCCGCAATGCCTTGCGCGAAACAGTTGAGGTGTTTCGCGAAGGTGCCGAAGCCGGGGCGACACGCGACCATGACCTGCAACGCGCCGCAATCGCCGCCTTTGTCAGGGAATTCGACCGCCCCAGAAAGGGCCGCTTTGACCGCATCATGGACGGCGTCAACCGCCTGCCACGCCCGATGCTGGCCTTTGGCTGCATGGCGCTTCTGATTGCCGCCATGGTCGAGCCGGTCTGGTTCTCGACCCGGATGCAGGGCATCGCTTTGGTGCCCGAACCCCTGTGGTGGCTTCTGGGCGTCATCGTCAGCTTCTATTTCGGCGCGCGTCATCAGGCCAAGGGGCAGGAGTTCCAGCAATCGGTCGCCGACACGCTGAGCCGCACCAGCACGGTTGTCCGCAATATCGAGGCGCTGGAGCAGCTGCGCCCGGACGCCGCGCCCATGGCCGTGTCGATAGCCGAGCCGGATGGCAATCCCGCATTGGCCGACTGGCATGCGCAGGCAGGCGGGCAGGGCGCGACAAAGTGATCACCCGCACTTGACGAAAGCCATTGGACGCCGCCGCAACCCGGCCTATAACCCGGATCATGGTTACAGAGCTTGGTCATTTCGCCCTGATCCTGGCCGCGCTGGTCGCGGTTGTTCAGGCCATCGTTCCCCTGATTGGCGCGCACAAGCGTTGGCCCGGCTGGATGGCCGTGGCCGAGCCCGCAGCGGGGTTGCAATTCATCCTGACGGCGTTTTCCTTCGGGGCGCTGACCTATGCCTTCATGGTGTCGGATTTCTCGGTGCAGCTGGTGATCCAGAACTCGCATTCGCTGAAACCGATGATCTACAAGATCAGCGGCACATGGGGCAACCACGAGGGGTCGATGCTGTTGTGGGTGCTGATCCTGACCCTGTTCGGCGCTTGCGCGGCGTGGTTCGGCGGCAACCTGCCGCCGACGCTGCGGGCGCGCGTTCTGTCGGTTCAGGCGGCGATTGCCGTGGCCTTCTTCGGCTTTATCCTGTTCACCTCGAACCCCTTCCTGCGGGTCGGGTTGCCACCGTTTGACGGGCAGGGGCTGAACCCGTTGTTGCAGGACATCGGCCTCGCCCTGCACCCGCCGTTCCTATACCTCGGCTATGTCGGGCTTTCGATGGCGTTCAGCTTTGCCGTCGCCGCCCTGATCGAGGGCCGGGTCGACGCCGCATGGGGCCGCTGGGTGCGGCCCTGGACCCTTGCGGCGTGGATCTTCCTGACCATCGGCATCGCGCTGGGATCGTGGTGGGCCTATTACGAACTGGGCTGGGGCGGGTTCTGGTTCTGGGACCCGGTCGAGAACGCCTCGTTCATGCCCTGGCTTCTGGCGGCGGCGCTGTTGCATTCGGCCATCGTGGTCGAAAAGCGCGAATCCCTGAAAAGCTGGACCATCCTTCTGGCGATCCTGGCTTTCGGCTTCTCGCTGATTGGCACATTCATCGTGCGCTCGGGCGTGATCACCTCGGTCCATGCTTTCGCCAATGACCCGGAACGGGGCGTGTTCATCCTTGCCATTCTCGCGGTATTTGTCGGCGGCGCGCTGACGCTCTATGCCGCCCGCGCCGCGGCGATGGAGGCCAAGGGCGTCTTTTCCATGGTCAGCCGCGAAAGCGTGCTGGTGCTGAACAATATCCTTCTGGCGGTGGCCTGTTTCGTGGTCTTTGTCGGCACGATCTGGCCCCTGGTCAGCGAGATGTTCTTTACCCGCAAACTGTCCGTCGGCCCGCCGTTCTTCAACATGGCGTTTACCCCCTTCATGGTGGCGCTGGGGCTGATCCTGCCGATTGGCGCGATGCTGCCGTGGAAACGGGCCAAGCTGGGCCGCGTGGTGCGGTCGCTGGTGCCTGCCGCCGTGCTTGCCGTTGCGCTTGGCGGGTTGGTCTGGGCGATGCAGACCGAGAAAACCCTGCTGGGGCCGATTGGCCTTTTGCTGGGCACCTGGCTGGTGGCCGGGGCCGCGACGGACCTGATCAGCCGCACCGGGCGCGGCGATTTCGGCGGCCGCATGGCGCGGCTGATGCGCCTGCCGCGTGCGGACTGGGGCAAGGCGGTGGCCCATGCCGGGTTCGGGATCACCATCTTCGGCATCGCCGGGCTGATGGCCTGGGAAGAAGAGGATATTCGCGTCGCCTATATCGGCCAGCCCTTCACGGTGGGCGAGTATGAACTGGTGCTGGACGGTGTCCGCGAGGTCCGAGGCCCCAACTACATGTCCACCATGGGCGATGTGCGGCTGTTCAAGGACGGCACGTTCATCACCACGCTGAACCCGGAAAAACGCGACTTCTTTGTCTCGACCATGCCAACCACCGAGGCGGCGATCGATTATCGCCTGTTCCGCGATGTCTATGTCGTCGTGGGCGAACCGCAGGCGGATGGCGGCTGGACCATGCGCACCTATATCAAGCCCTTCACCAACTGGATCTGGATCGGCTGTGCGCTGATGTCGCTTGGCGGATTGCTCAGCCTCAGCGACCGGCGTTACCGCGTTGCGGCCGGGGCGCGCAAATCGACCCCGAAAGGAGTGCCCGCAGAATGAAACGCCTGATTGCGATCCTGCTTCTGGCGGCCACGCCGGTCATGGCCGTTCTGCCGGACGAGGTGCTGGACGACCCGGTGCTGGAATCCCGTGCGCGCGAATTGTCCAAGGACCTGCGCTGTCTTGTCTGCCGCAACGAATCCATCGACGAAAGCAACGCCGAACTGGCCCGTGACCTGCGGCTTCTGGTGCGGGAACGGCTTGTGGCGGGTGACACGGACGCGCAGGCGATTGCGTTTATCGTGGACCGTTATGGCGAATACGTGCTTCTGAACCCCAAGACCACCGGCTCCAACATGCTGTTGTGGGCCGCCGGTCCCTTGGCGCTGTTGCTGGCGCTTGGGGCGGCGGGGTTCTACCTGCGCCGCCGTGCAAGCGCCCCGGCGGTCAATGCAGGCGGTCTCAGCCCCGAGGAAGAAGCGCGGCTGAAAGAAATCCTTGAAGATTGACGCACGGTTTCGCTTTCGCCCGGCTACGGGGACGTTAGTGTAGCGCCCAGACAGGAAACAGGGGGCGCCCATGGACTATCAGTGTATCTCAGTTGCAATCGATGACGGCATGGCGGTCATCACCATGTCCCGCCCCGAGGTCATGAATGCGCTGTCGACACAGGCGCGGGCAGAGCTGACCCACGCGTTTCGCGACCTCGGCCAGAAGGCCAAGGTCATCGTGCTGACCGGAGAGGGCAAGGCGTTCTGCACCGGACAGGACCTTGGCGACGGCGGCAATGTCGCCAACATGGACCTCGAACGGGGGCTGCGCGACGAATACCTGCCGATGTTGAACGCGATCCGTGACTGCCCGGTGCCGACTATTGCGGCGGTGAACGGTCCGGCGGCTGGGGCGGGGGCCAGCCTTGCCCTGGCGCTTGACGTGGTGATCGCCAGCGAAAACGCCTATTTCCTTCAGGCTTTCAGCCGCATCGGTCTGATCCCGGATGCCGGTGGCACCTATTACCTGCCGCGCCAGGTTGGTCTGGCCAAGGCGGTCGGCGCGGCGCTGTTTGCCGACAAGATCACCGCGCGTCAGGCGGAACAATGGGGCATGATCTGGGAAGTCACCACCGAAGACGCCTTCGAAGAAACCTGGAAGGCCCGTGCCACGCATCTGGCCAACGGTCCGACCGTGGCCTATCGCCATATCGTCGAGGCGATGCGCGCGAGCTTCCACAATGACTTCGAAAGCCAATTCCTGCTGGAAGCCCAGCTTCAGGGCAAATGCGGCCAGACCCGCGATTTCCGCGAGGGTGTCGTGGCCTTCCTCGAAAAACGCCCGCCGCATTACGAAGGGCGCTGATCAGCTGCACACCACCGGGTAGGTGAACAGGACCGGGTTGGACGGTATGGTCTTGCCCGGCTCAAAACAGGTGACCCGGCCGACGCCCTCGATCCAGAAATACTGCGGGTCGGCAGGCAGTTCATGGCCGTCGGCCTGTTTCTCGCGCACTTCGAAATGCAGGTGCGGCTGAAACTGTGCCGCCGCCCCGGTCAGACCCAGCGTGCCAACTTGCTGGCCGCGTTTCACCACGTCGCCTTCCTTGGAAATCCGCGTGTCCAGATGGACGTAGCGGGTGATCAGCACCTTGCCGTTCGGCCCGCGCCCATGTTCGACCGCGATCTGGTTGCCAAAGATCGGCTCATAGAACGACGCCCGGACGCGGCCATCGGCGGCGGCGATGACAGGCGTGCCGATCGGGGCCTTGATGTCAATCGCCAGATGGTCGCCAAGCCGTTGCTTTTCCTCGCTCATTTCCGGGAAATAACGATACTGCTGCGAGATCGACGGCGCGTTGGGGGGCATCACGATGTCGACCTTGTGCGGGTTCTCGGGGTGGAAATGGGTCGACTCGCCCTCGCTTGTATAGGCGCAGCCGGACAGGATCAGCGCCCAAAGGCCAAAATAGCGTCCAGATGTCATGTGGCCCTCGCTCTTGCCCGTGCCGGAATGGACCCGGCACGGGTTTTCTAACCGCCCTTCAGCGTCCGCGCAAACGCTCCATCAGCGCCAGCGCATCAACACTGGGTTTCTGCTCGATCCGGCGATAGACGCGGCCGTCGCGGGTGCGGGTCGCCAGCCTGTGGTCGATCAGCGAGCGCCGCAGCAGCACATGGTCGTCAAAACCCAAACCGTCCTTGAGGATGGCGTTGACCTCTTTCTCGGTCATGTCCTGATGCGCCGGCATCCGCGCCCAGAACGGCCAGAGGCAGAGCCCCTGCACCTTGGTCCATTTCGGCCAGCGGATCATGCGGCCCTGATCGTCAAAGACGCGAAGCGCGCGTTTTAGCGCCAGGTCGTCAAGCTGCGGTTCCTCGGGCGTTGCCGCCTTCAGATGCTGGTGATTGCGATAACCTGCGGCCTTGGCCACGAGCCCCAGCATGGCGGCCTGACCGGGCAGATTTTCCTGCTCGGCCAGCGACTTGCGCAGGGTTTTTGTAAAGGCCGATACGTCGGCAATGAAAAGAGGTGTCACGTCACGCGACATCATATGCACTCCTGTTGTCATGCTCGTGCAAACCCCGGCGGGGTGCGATGGCCGCCCTTGTCGACGGCACAAGCCAGAAGGCAGGTCGTCGTAATATCAAACAGGTTTAGCGTGGTCAGATGACCGGCGGCGCCTCGGTGAACTGCGGACCGTGATGCGCTAGATAGGGGCAGGGGGATGGTTTGGCAAGAGGACAAGGGCCGCGCCCGAACCTATCACCCGGATCGCCCGCGATCCGGGTCGCGCCCGACCCCGCCCCGTCGCACCGAAGGTGCGCCTTCAAATAAAAAGGCACGCTTCCAGCGAGGTGGCGGGCGCGATACGCCCACCCTCGGTGCCGGGCGCGACCCTCTGTATCGAGACTATGGGCCATCCAATGCGCCACCATCCCAAAGAAAAAGGCCGCCCCGAGGGACGGCCTTTTTGCTAAGAAGCATTGATTACCAAACAATGTCGATTGTCTGCCCTTTGCTGGTTTTGCAGAGCCCTACACCACCAGCAGTAGTAAAGCCGGAACTGTCAGCATAGTTCATTTGGCAGCGCATAGATGAGCCTTTGTTCCCAAGGAGTGTTGCCACGAAGGCACCACTTGTCGTGCTTCCAAAAATTGCATCGCCAGTAGACGTCCAGCCATAACCTGATTGTGAGTTCGCTGGAACTGCCTTGCCTCTATACGTTTCACCCGCAAGCTGCATGACGTAGACATCATGGTCCATTCCTTGCTCGTAGGCGATTTTGACGGGCGTGCCTGAACCACGCACGACCCCTGTCATTTCACCCGCACATCCAGCCAACAAGACGCCGGCCAGAACCCCCATTAATGCTCGAACCATAGTTTTGTTTCCGTTTTCTACTTCAGCGGTTCTCGATATCGACATAGGAGCGTTCGGTCTCGCCTTTGTAAAGCTGGCGCGGGCGGCCGATCTTGTGGGCCGGATCCGAGAACTGTTCCTTCCACTGGCTGATCCAGCCAACGGTGCGCGACAGCGCGAAGATCGGGGTGAACATCGAGGTCGGGAAGCCCATCGCCTCGAGGATGATGCCCGAATAGAAGTCGACATTCGGGAACAGCTTTTTCTCGGCGAAATAGGGGTCGGCCAATGCCGCCTCTTCCAGCGCCTTTGCGGTCGCCAGGATCGGGTTGTTCTCGACGCCCAGAAGCTCCAGCACCTCGTCGGCGGACTGTTTCATCACCGTCGCGCGCGGGTCGAAGTTCTTGTAGACGCGGTGGCCGAAACCCATCAGGCGGAACGGATCGTTCTTGTCCTTGGCGCGGGCGATGAATTCAGGAATACGATCCGGGGTGCCGATTTCCTTCAGCATTTCAAGGCAGGCCTGGTTTGCCCCGCCATGCGCCGGACCCCAAAGGCAGGCGATCCCGGCGGCGATACAGGCAAACGGGTTTGCCCCCGACGAGGACGCCAGACGCACGGTCGAGGTCGAGGCGTTCTGCTCATGATCGGCATGCAGGGTAAAGATCCGGTCCATCGCGCGGGCCAGGATCGGGTCGACATGATATTCCTCGGCCGGAACCGCAAAGCACATGTGCAGGAAGTTGGCGGCATAATCCAGGTCGTTGCGCGGATACACAAACGGCTGCCCGATCGAGTATTTATAGGCCATCGCCGCGATGGTCGGCAGTTTCGCGATCAGGCGGATCGCCGCGACTTCGCGCTGCCAGGGATCATTCACATCGGTCGAGTCGTGATAAAACGCCGACATCGCGCCGACCACGCCAACCAGCGTTGCCATCGGGTGCGCGTCGCGGCGGAAACCACGGAAGAAGTTGTGCATCTGCTCATGCACCATGGTGTGGCGGGTGACGCGGGTCTCGAAATCCTCAAGCTGCGCGGTGGTGGGCAGTTCGCCGTAAAGCAGCAGGTAGCACACTTCGAGGTAATGCGATTTGCCCGCCAGTTCGCTGATTGGATAGCCACGGTGCAGCAACACGCCTTCTTCGCCGTCGATGAAGGTGATCGTCGATTCACAGGCCGCGGTCGAGGTGAAACCCGGGTCATAGGTAAAGACGCCGGCGGTGCCGTAAAGCTTGCGGATGTCGATCACATCCGGGCCAGCGGTGGGCGAATAGACCGGCAGATCATAGCTTTGATCCCCAATGGTCAGCGTCGCGGTCTTTTGAGTGTCAGACATTCTCGATCCCTTCCTTCCGGTCCCGGAACCGTTTTGTCCGGGCTATTGGCGTGCATTGGCCTTGGTCACGTCACATGCGCGCCTCAGCCACCTTTTGCCGCGTCCTCGATCCGCGCGATTGTTTCTTCACGCCCAAGGACCAGCATCATATCGAATACGCTGGGGGTCACCGCCCGGCCTGCCAAAGCCGCCCGCAGAGGGCCTGCCATCTTGCCGAATTTGATCTCTTTTTCTTCCGCGAAAGAGCTGGTGACAGCCTCCAATCCATCTCGGGTCCAGCTAGCATTTTGCAGATGCGGCGTCAATTCATTCAGTATACCACGGGATACCGTATCAAGTTGCCTGGCCGCTTTCTCGTCCGGCTGAAGGGGTCTGTCAGCCAATACAAACTCAGCCTTTTCAATAAGTTCCGGGAAAGTCTTGGCCCGTTCCTTGAGGCAATACATCGCAGTCCGTAGTAATACTGTTTTCGCTGCGTCAACCGGGGCCGCGCCGGTGGCTTTCAGATATGCCTGAAGTTCATGCAGCAGCGCGGCATCGTCGGCCTGCGCAATATGCTGGCCACACAGGTTTTCCAGCTTCTTGAGGTCGAACCGCGCCGGGCTCTTGCCGATTCCGTCGAAATCGAACCATGCCTTGGCCTGGTCGTCGGTGAAGAACTCGTCATCGCCATGAGACCAACCCAGCCGCGCCAGATAGTTGCGCATGCCCGCCGCCGGATAGCCCATTTTCTGGTATTCCTCGGCCCCCAGCGCGCCGTGGCGTTTCGACAGTTTCTTGCCGTCCGGCCCGTGGATCAGCGGAATATGCGCCCATGTCGGCACGTCCCAGCCCATCGCCTGATAGATCATCATCTGCCGCGCGGCATTGTTCAGGTGGTCATCCCCCCGGATCACATGGGTCACGCCCATGTCATGGTCATCGACCACGACGGCCAGCATATAGACCGGCGTGCCATCGCTGCGCAGAAGGATCATGTCGTCCAGCTGATCGTTGCGGATCGTGACGTCGCCCTGCACCTGATCGCGGATCACGGTCTGGCCATCCTGCGGTGCCTTGATGCGAATGACAAAAGGCGCGTCCGGGTGGGTCGCCGGATCAGCGTCGCGCCAGGGCGAGCGATAAAGCGTCGACTTGCCCTCGGCCCGCGCCTGTTCGCGGAAGGCGGCAATCTCGTCCTGGGTGGCAAAACACTTATAGGCCTTGCCCGCCGCCAGAAGCTGATGCGCGACCTCGGCGTGGCGGTCGGCGCGTTCGAACTGACTGATCGGGTCGCCGTCCCAGTCCAGCCCCAGCCATGTCAGCCCTTTCAGGATGGCTTCGGTCGCCTCCGGGGTCGAGCGTTCGCGGTCGGTATCCTCGATCCGCAGCAGGAACTTGCCGCCGCGCCCGCGTGCGTAAAGCCAGTTGAACAGCGCGGTGCGGGCGCCGCCGATATGCAGATAGCCCGTGGGCGAGGGCGCGAAACGGGTGACGACTTGGTCGGACATGTCGGGATTAACCTCTTGGTAACCACGGGAGAGTTAGATTTGGCGCCTGTCTATCGGCCAGACGAAGCTAGGACAAGGTGGGACGCGCCGTGGAGATCCTTGGCCATATCCGCTTGGCGATCCTGCGCCAACAGGGGCATCTTCTGTTGTGGGCCCCGGTCTGCCTCGGTCTGGGGATCGGGGTGTTTTTCCTGTTGAAATTCGAACCTGCGGTGCTGTCGATGGCCGTGTTGGGCATCGCCGGGGCGGGTCTGCTGACGTTCAGCCGCTTCATGGGCGAGGTTCCGGCCCCGCCGACACGCGCCATTGCGCTGATCCTGCTGGGCGTTGCCCTTGCCGCGACCCGCGCCCATCTGGTGGCCGACCCGGTCCTGTCCTTCCGCTATTATGGCCCGGTCGAGGGGCGGATCGTGGCCATCGACCGCTCGGCCAGCGACGTGATCCGCCTGACCCTGGCGGATGTGCGGCTGGATCGCGTGGCGCGGGACCGGACACCGGGGCGGGTGCGGGTGGCGTTGCATGGCGACCAGCGTTTCCTGACGCCAAAGCCGGGGCAGCTGGTGGGCATGACCGCCCACCTCGCGCCGCCCTCCGGCCCGGCGGAACCCGGCGGGTTCGACTTCCAGCGCCACGCGTGGTTTCTTGGCATCGGTGCGGTGGGCTATACCCGCGTGCCGGCGCTGGCGCTTGCGCCGCCCCCCGATGCCCCGTCGATCTTTGCCACCCGCATGGCGCTTTCTGCCGCTGTGCAATCAAATCTGCCGGGCGAAACCGGGGCTTTCGCCGCCGCCGTGACCACCGGCGACCGCTCGGCCATGTCGCAGGCCACGATCGAGACGCTGCGGCGGTCGAACCTGGCTCACCTGCTGGCCATTTCCGGCCTGCATATGGGGCTTCTGGCCGGGTTTGTCTTTGCCGCGATCCGGCTGGGGCTTGCGCTGGTGCCGCGCGTGTCGCTGCGCATCCCGGCCAAGAAGGTCGCGGCGGTCGGAGCGTTCCTTGCTGCTGCGGGCTATCTGGCCCTGTCAGGGGGGAGCGTCGCCACCGAACGCGCCTTCATCATGTCGGCGGTGGCACTGGGGGCGGTGCTGGTCGACCGCCGCGCCCTGTCGCTGCGCGCGGTGGCCATCGCCGCGCTGATTGTCCTTGTTCTGCGTCCCGAGGCATTGATGAGCCCGGGCTTCCAGATGTCCTTTGCCGCCACCACCGCGCTGGTCGCGGTGTTCCGGTTCATCAGCGACAACAACATCCGCCTTGGCCCGCCTGTCCTGCGCCCAGTGGTGGCGGTGGTGATCTCAAGCCTTGTGGCGGGGCTGGCCACGGCCCCGATTGCGGCGGCCCATTTCAACCAGATCGCCCATTACGGGCTGATCGCCAACCTGCTGTCGGTGCCGGTGATGGGGGCGGTGGTGGTGCCTGCGGCGGTGCTGGCGGCCTGCCTCTCACCGATCGGGCTTGAGGGGCTGGGCCTTGCCATCATGGGGCTGGGGCTGGACTGGATTCTCTGGGTTGCGGCCTGGGTCTCGGGGCTGGACGGTGCGCGCGGCGCGGTCATGGCGCCGCCCGCCTGGGTCTTGCCTGTGTTCTGCCTTGGCGCGGTATTTGCCGTGATCTGGCAGGGAAAAGAGCGCGTGGCCGGCGCCGTGCCGATGATTGTGGCGCTGGCCTTCTGGGGCACGGCGGACCGCCCGGCGATCCTGATTGCCGACACCGGCGGGCTGGTCGGGGTGATGACGGCGGAGGGCCGCGCCCTGAGCCGGGACAAGGGGCAGGGGTTCGTGGCGCGTATCTGGCTGGAAAACGACGGTGATGCGGTGGATCAGCCGGGCGCGGCACATCGCTGGCCCGAAACCGGCGCCCTGCGCCGCTTTGCCATTCCCGGCGGCACGCTGATCCACGTCCACGGCAAACGCGCGCTTGCCGGGTTCACCGGCTGCGCGCCCGGTGATCTTGTCGTCTTTTCAATGGAGTACGATCAGCCGCTGCCCTGCGCCTCGCTTGGGCCCAAGGTGCTGGCGCAGTCGGGCGCGGTGGCGATCAAGTCGCGCGGGAGCGGGTTTGTGCAGGCCACGGCACGGCAGGTCAGCGGCGCGCGCCTGTGGAACACGCGCGCGACCGACGACCGCTAGAGGCGGGCCATTGGGTGCGGATCAAGTGCAGATCAGTAGGTGCGGATCAGGCCGACCAGCTTGCCCTGCACCTTGACCTTGTCCTCGGGGTAAACGCGGGTCTCGTAAGCCGGGTTCGCCGCCTCAAGGGCAATCGAGCGGCCATTGTGGTGGAACCGTTTCAGCGTCGCTTCCTGATCCTCGACCAGCGCCACGACGATATCGCCGTTATCAGCAGTGCGGCCTTCGCGGATGATCACGACATCACCGTCGTTGATCCCGGCCTCGATCATGGAATCGCCTTTGACTTCAAGCGCATAGTGGTTGCCCCCGGTGCTGATCATCTGGCCCGGTACGGCGACGTGATGATCGACATGGCTGATCGCCTCGATCGGGACACCAGCGGCGATCTTGCCCATGACGGGGATCTCGCGGGCGTGCAGGATCACCTCTTCGGGCAGGATGTTGGCGGGCTGGGTGGGCGAGGGGTGCGGCCCGTCGATCACCCGCGGGGTGAAACCCTTGGTGGGCGCACTGGGCACGCCACCCATGGATTCGGGCAGTTTCACGATCTCGATCGCGCGGGCGCGGTGGGCAAGGCGGCGGATGAACCCCCGTTCCTCAAGCGCGGTGATCAGGCGGTGGATGCCGGACTTCGACCGTAGGTCAAGCGCATCCTTCATCTCGTCAAAACTGGGGGGCACGCCGTCGCGCTGAACGCGCTTGTGAATGAACTCCAACAAATCGAGCTGTTTCTTCGTCAGCATGACTGCCTCCGTTGCCTGTTTGCGTTTGTTCTACGCATGTTCTCGTTTTGTGTCAACGGTTTGGTTGACAACACGTGAAACGACACGGGAACCCGGCGGATCAGACACAAGCGTCGCGGGCCGGGTTCGGCGCTAGATTGGCAGGTATTCGACCATGTCTCCGGCGGCGCGGGCCGGGTCTGCGGGCGGGCGGATCGCCAGTGCATTGGCATCGGCCAGAACCGTCAGAAGCGCGCTGTCCTGATTGTCAAACACGGTCAGTTTGCCATCTTCCAGCCGCGCGCGCATGTAATGTTCGCGCGGGCCATTGGCGTCCAGATCATGGGCAAGCGGCGCGCTGGAGCGAACCTGTGCCGCCGCGCCAAGGCCCAGCATCTGCCGGATCACCGGCGCCACGAAGACATGGCCGCAGACCATGGCCGACACCGGGTTCCCCGGCAGCCCGATCATCATCGCCCCCGACGCCAGACGCCCCGCCATCAGCGGTTTTCCCGGCCGCATGGCGATCTTGTAGAAGCTGCGGTCCATGCCAAGCTCTGCCGCCACGTCGCCGACCAGATCGTGATCGCCCACGGACGCGCCACCGATGGTCAGCAACAGGTCGGCGTCATCCACCAGCGAGAACGCCATCTCCAGCGAGGCCCGGCTGTCCCGCGCAATCGGCAGCATCCGCACTTCGGCGCCAAGGTCTTCCAGCATTCCCTTCAGGCCAAAACTGTTCGACGCGATGATCTGGTCGGGGCCGGGGGTCTCTCCGGGCATGACCAGCTCGTCGCCGGTAGCCAGAATCGCCACCTTGGGGCGGCGGGTCACGGGAACCTCGGCAATATTCATCGCCGCCAGAAGCGCGACATGGGCCGGGCGCAGGATCTTGGGCGCGTCGACCATTTGGCCGTCGCGGAAATCGGCCCCCTTGGGGCGGATATGCGTGCTGGTGCCGGGGTCGCGGGCGATGGTGATCGCATCGCCATCGCGTTCGATATCTTCTTGAATCACCACGCGGGTAGCGCCCTCGGGAACGGGCGCGCCGGTAAAGATGCGCACCGCCTGTCCGGGGCCCACGGAGCCGTCGAACCCGTGTCCGGCGGCGGCCTCTCCGATCACGGTGAACGACGCGCCAAGGGCGACCTCGTCGTCGCGCATCGCGTAACCATCCATGGCCGAAGCGGAAAACGGCGGCTGATCGCGCTGCGCCGCCACCGGGCGGGCCAGAACCCGGCCATTGGCCCGTTTCAGGTCCACCGTCTCGACCGGCAAGGGCGCGGCAAGGTCAAACAGCAGTGCAAGCGCTTCGGAAACAGGGATCATGTCGCCTCGTAACGTCCTGATTTGCCGCCATCTTTCAGCGTGACATGGATGCCGCCGATCTCCATTGCCTTGTCCACGGCCTTGGCCATGTCATAGACCGTCAGGGCGGCGATATTGACGGCGGTCAGTGCCTCCATCTCGACCCCGGTCTGTCCGGTGGTCTTGACCGTTGCCTCGATGCGGACGCCGGGCAGGTCGGCGTCGGTCGCAAGTTCCACCGCGACCTTGGTGATCGGCAGCGGGTGACACAGCGGGATCAGGTCGGCGCATTTCTTGGCCCCCATGATCCCCGCCAGCCGAGCCACGGCCAGAACATCGCCCTTCTTGGCGCGACCTTCTGCAATGATATCATGGGTTTGCGGCTTCATCTTCACGTAGCCAACAGCCGTGGCAACGCGCGACGTCACCGCCTTGTCCGAGACATCGACCATATGCGCGTCGCCCTTACCATCGAAATGGCTGAGACCCGAGGGATGATCCGCCATCAGAACCCCCCGGTCAGCGGGTTGGCCAGAAGGTTGCGGGTGGCGCGTTCGACGTCGTCCTGCCGCATCAGGCTTTCACCGATCAGGAAGATACGCGCGCCATAGCGGGCCATATCCGCAAGGTCTTCGGGCGTGTTCAGACCGCTTTCCGAGACGATCACCCGGTCGGCAGGCACCAGTTTCGACAGGGTGCGCGTGGTGTCCAGCGTGGTCTCAAACGTCTTGAGGTTGCGGTTGTTGATGCCGATCAGGTCGGATTTCAGGTGCTGGGCGCGTTCCAGTTCCTCGGCGTCATGGACCTCGATCAGGACGTCCATGTCCCAGCTGCGGGCGGCGTCCTCAAGCTCAAGCGCCTGGGTGACGCTGACGCTGGCCATGATGATCAGGATACAGTCCGCCCCCAGCGCGCGGGCCTCGGCGACCTGATAGGTGTCATACATGAAGTCCTTGCGCAGCGCGGGCAGGCTGGTGGCATGGCGCGCCTCGGTCAGGAAGGGTTTTGCGCCCTGAAAACTGGGCGTGTCGGTCAGGACCGACAGGCAGGTCGCGCCGCCCGCCTCATAGGCCTTGGCCAGGGTTGCGGGATCGAAATCTTCGCGGATCAGCCCCTTCGAGGGCGAGGCTTTCTTGACCTCGGCAATCAGCCCATACCCGGTGCGGCTGGCCTGTTTCAGCGCCTCGCCGAAGCCGCGCGTCGGGCCGGCGGCGCGGGCCTCGGCCTCGACCGCCTCAAGCGGTTTGGCGGCCTTGTCCGCCGCGATTTCCTCAAGCTTATAGGCCTTGATCTTGTCCAGAACCGTTCCGGTCATGCCCTCGTCCAGTTTATTGCGGGCTCACCACGGGCGGCAAGCCAGGTGTTGACGCGCGAGAACGGTCGCGCTCCGAAGAAACCGCGCCGCGCCGACAGGGGCGAGGGATGCGCGGTTTCGATGATCAGGTGTTCGCCGCCATCTTTAGGCGATGATATGTGACACGCAAGACCTTGCGCCTGTTTTCCCCACAAGAGAAAGGCGGTTGGCCGGGTTGCGACGCTGGCAACCACCTGTTCGGCAAGGCGCTGCCAGCCCAGCCGGGCGTGACCATTGGCCTCGCCTGCAGGAACGCTGAGGCAGGTGTTCAGCAACAGGACGCCCTGATCGGCCCAGAAGCGCAAATCGCCGTTATCCGGTGCCGCGCCAAGATCGGACTGCAATTCTTTGAAGATATTGCCCAGCGATCGGGGCAGGGGGCGCACGTCGGGTTCCACCGAAAACGCCAGCCCATGCGCATGGCCGGGGGTGGGATAGGGGTCCTGTCCCAGGATCACCACGCGCACCTTCTCAGGTGGGCAGCGCTCAAGCGCGGCAAAGCGTTGGTGGTCTGGGGGCAGGATTTCGCGGGTATCGGCTGCAAGCGCGGCGGCGATGCGGGGCATGTCGTCAGTGAAAAACGGCAGATGAGACCAGGCGGCGGGTGGGGTCATTGGGTGAGGCCCAAATGTGTGCCGGGCAGTTCCCGACCGCGGGTGGGCGCCGAAACGGTTCCGAATTGCGCTTTATGTCGCGGCATATCTCTGATGTTGCTTTGAAATGGCAAGGTCGCAAAAGCGCCCGCCCGGGGGGCGGTCGGGCGCTGCCCGGCGGTGTCTGCGACACCTTGATTCCGGGCTTGGTGTTTCGCCGACCTCACGCCGCGCCCGAGGTGACCTTGGCCAGTGCCTCGACCTTGGCTTTCGCCGCACCGCTGTCGATGCTTTCACGCGCTTTCTCGACACCGTCGCGCAGATCGCTGGCGGCATCCGCCACCACCAGCGCAGCCGCCGCGTTCAGCAGAACCGCGTCGCGATAGGCGTTCTCGGCCCCGTCCAGCAGCGCGCGGAAGGCATTTGCGTTCTCCTCGGGCGTGCCGCCGATGATCTGTTCGAACGGGCGCACGGGCAATCCGGCATCTTCGGGGTGCAGTTCGGCGTCGCGGATCGTGCCGTCGGTTTCCAGAGCCGAGACCCAGCTGACGCCGGAAATCGCCAGTTCATCGGTGCCGTCCGAGCCATGCACCAGCCACGCCCGTTCCGAGCCCAGCGTCTTCAGGGTTTCGGCCATCGGGCGGATCAGGTCGCGGGTGAAGGCGCCGGTCAGCTGCCGTTTCGCGCCCGCAGGGTTGGTCAGCGGGCCGAGAATGTTGAAAATCGTGCGTGTACCCAGTTCGGCGCGCACCGGGCCGACATGGGCCATCGCCGGGTGATGCATGGGCGCCATCATAAAGGCGATCCCACAGGTTTTAAGCGCCTTTTCAACCACGTCCGGGCCAACCATGACGTTGATCCCCATCTGGGTCTGCACATCCGCCGTACCGGATTTCGATGACAGGTTGCGGTTGCCATGCTTGGCGACGGGCACCCCGGCCCCGGCGACGACAAAGGCCGTCGCGGTCGAGATGTTCAGCGTATGCTTGCCATCTCCGCCAGTGCCGACAATGTCCATGACCCCGTCCGGCGCGGCAACCTTGTTGCACTTGGCGCGCATCACGGCGGCGGCGGCGGCGTATTCATCCACGGTTTCGCCACGGGTGCGCAGCGCCATCAACAGACCCCCGATCTGGCTGGGGGTGGCTTCGCCGGTGAACAGGATCTCGAACGCGGTTTCCGCTTCTTCCCGTGTCAGCGGACGGTCGGCGGCAGCGCCGATCAGCGGCTTCAGACGGTCGCTCATGCGGGTTCCCCCTGTCGTGTCGGCATCATGTCGAGAAAGTTCTTCAGCATCGCGTGGCCATGTTCCGAAGCAATGGATTCGGGGTGAAACTGCACCCCCTGGATCGGCAGGTCGCGGTGTTGCAGCCCCATGATCGTGCCATCCTCAAGCCATGCGGTGACCTCAAGACAGTCCGGCAGGCTTTCGCGATCGACGATCAGCGAGTGATAGCGTGTCGCCTCGAACGGTGTGGGCAACCCGGCAAACACGCCTTTTCCGGCGTGATGCATGATCCCCATCTTGCCATGCACGATCTCGTGGCAGCGCACCACCTTGCCGCCAAAGGCCTGACCGATGGTCTGGTGCCCAAGGCAGACCCCCATCAGCGGCGTTTTGGTTTCGGCTGCGGCCTCGGTCAGGGCAAGGCAGATGCCCGCCTGATCGGGATCACAAGGCCCCGGCGACAACAGGATACCGGCGGGGTTCAGCCCCATCGCGTCCTGCACCGTCAGCGCGTCATTGCGATAAACCGACACGTCGGCGCCAAGCTCGCCCAGGTAATGCACAAGGTTGTAGGTAAAGCTGTCATAATTGTCGATCAGCAGGAGCATGGCCCACATCCTTCGCCAGACGTCAAAACAGGGTGGAGCCCAAGGCCCCGGTCGCGCTATACATGCTCAGGCTTGGCCCGGAGGGTCAAGAGGGGCAAGGGGGCCAAACCCCCGATCCAAGGCCGAAACCGGGCAAAGAGGGCAGAGCGCATGTTTCGAGGATTGATACTGGGCATCATCTGGGGCGGATTGCTGGCCGCGATCGTTCTGGGCATGGCGTCGCTGATTGCGCCGCTTCCCGCAACTGTCGCGCCACAGACCACGGCGGCAAGCGGCACGTTGGGCGCGCTTGACGAAACGACGGGCGAGGTCGCGGCCGTATCCAAGGCTGACGACGCGGTGGCCGAGGGCGCGGCATCCGCTGTCACAACCCCGTCGCCGGAGGATCAGCCGCTTGCCGACACCGCCTCGGCCCCGAAGCCGGAAACCGGCGGCGACGCGCAAACGATCCCCGCACCCGAGGCGGGCGGCGACGGTTCGGTCCCGGTCACGGCGGACGACCCGGTGACACCTCTGGTTCCGGCCACCTCAACCGCGCCGGGGGCCGCGGTGAACAAGGACGACCTTTCGATCACCACAAACCCCGACCAGCCCAGCCCGCCGCCCGTGCCCGAAGTGGGCGCCTTTCCCGAAACACCCGGCATGACGGCACCCGAGGCAGATGACTCGGCCGAGTTGAAACCCGCCGGCACCGGTGCCGCGTCTCAGGGGGCTGAGGACACCGACAAGACCCCCACCGCAGAACGTGGCAACCCGCCTGCGCCGGGCGACGAAAACGCTTCGGTCCTGAAACCTGCGGGCAATCTGAAGGACAGTTTCCCCGACAAGGCCTCAAAGCGGCTGCCAACCGTCATTGACGACGCAACCGAAGACGCGGCAGCTGTGGAAAGCGCCGAGCCGATGGATGAAGCCGCGCGTCCGATTGACCGTTTTTCCCAGCCCTTCGACAATCCCGACGGCAAGCCGCTGATGTCGATCCTGCTGATGGATGACGGCAGCGGCACGGCGCAGCTCGATGCGCTGGAAAGCTTCCCCTATCCCCTGACCTTTGCCATCGACACGCTGTCGCCTGACGCGACCCGGCGCGCCGCCGCCTATCGCGACAGGGGCTTCGAGGTGGTCGCCATGATCGACATCCCCGCCGGGGCCGCCCCATCCGACGTCGAGGTTGCGCTTGGCGCGCATTTGCAGGTTCTGCCCGAGGCGGTCGCGGTGATGGAAGGCATGGGCGATGGGTTGCAGGGCAATCGTGACCTGTCGGATCAGGTCTCGGACGTGCTTCTGGCGACAGGCCACGGGCTGATCCTGTTCCCGCAGGGGCTGGATACGGCGCGCAAGCTGGCCCAGCGCGACGGCGTGCCCGCCGCGACGGTGTTCCGCGACTTTGACAGCAAGAACCAGACCGCAACCGTGATCCGCCGATTCCTCGACCAGGCGGCGTTTCGCGCCGGGCAGGAAGGCGGGGTGATCATGGTCGGGCGTCTGCGCGAGGAAACGATTGCCGCGCTGCTTCTGTGGGCCTTGCAGGACCGTGCGACAACAGTGGCGCTTGCACCCGTCTCGGCTGTGTTACTGTCGGGGCAGTAAACTCTCGAGTCGCATGCTGAGGAGCCCGCCATGCCCTTCCTCGACCTGAACGGAACCAGAATGCACTATACAGACACCGGCGGCGACGCCCCGGCGCTGGTGTTTTCCCACGGGCTGTTATGGTCGGGCGAAATGTTCGCCGCGCAGGTGGCGCATTTTCAGGACCGTTTCCGCTGTATCACCTTCGATCACCGCGGGCAGGGCAAAAGCGGCATCCCGGATTCGGGTTATGACATGGACACGCTGACCGAGGACGCGGCGGCGCTGATCACCCATCTGGGTGTGGAGCCCTGTCATTTCGTTGGCCTGTCGATGGGCGGGTTTGTCGGGATGCGGCTGGCGGCGCGGCGGCCCGAGATGATCCGCACGGTGACCCTTCTGGAAACCTCCGCCGATCCCGAGCCGCCGGAAAACGGGCCGAAATACCGGATGCTGAATTTCGTCGCGCGCTGGGTCGGGCTGCGGTTTGTCGCCGGTCGGGTCATGCCGATCATGTTCGGACAGGATTTTCTGACCGACCCCGCCCGCGCCGAAGAGCGCGCCCGCTGGCGGCGGGCCATGATCGCCAATGACCGCATCGGCATTACCCGCGCCGTGGTCGGGGTAATCGAACGCGAGGGCTGCACCGACCTTCTATCACAGATCAAACAGCCCGTCGGCATCGGTGTCGGGGATCAGGACGTCGCAACGGTGCCGCAGAAATCGGAACGCATGAAAGCCGCCATCAAAAGCGCGGACCTGACCGTGTTCACCGGCGCGGGCCATTCCTCGTCCATCGAGACCCCGGACCAAGTCAACGCGCTGATCGAACGGACCGTCGCGCGGGCCTAAGGGCGCAAAACCTCAGCTGTTGCCGTTGCCGGTGAACCGCGCCGCGTCTGCGGCGGCCCGCCGGATGGCGTTCGATTTATGCACGGTTTCCATATATTCGGCCTCGGGGTCGCTGTCATAGACCACGCCGCCTCCGGCCTGAATGTAAAGCTTCTGGTCCTTCACGATGGCGGTCCTCAGTGCGATGCACATGTCCATGTCGCCACCGGCGCTGAAATAGCCGACCCCGCCGCCATAGACGCCGCGTTTTTCCGGCTCCAGCTCGTCGATGATCTCCATCGCGCGCACTTTCGGCGCGCCCGAGACCGTGCCCGCGGGCATCCCGGCAAAGAAGGCCGACAGCGCGTCCTGATCCTCGGCCAGTTCGCCGACCACGTTTGACACGATGTGCATGACGTGGCTGTAGCGCTCGATGATGAACTGTTCGGTCGGGCGCACGGTGCCGATCTTGGACACACGGCCCGTGTCGTTGCGCCCGAGGTCCAGCAGCATCAGATGTTCGGCCAGTTCCTTCTTGTCCGCCAGAAGGTCCAGCTCCAGCGCCTTGTCCTCTTCCGGCGTCGCGCCGCGCGGACGGGTGCCCGCGATCGGGCGGATCGTGACCTCGTTTCCGAAGACCCGGACCAGGATTTCCGGGCTGGCCCCGATCACCTGAAAGCCGCCGAAGTTGAAATAGAACATGAAGGGCGACGGGTTGGTGCGCCGCAGGGACCGATAAAGCGAGAAGGGCGGCAGCGGGAAGGCTTGGGTCCAGCGCTGCGCCGGGACCACCTGAAAGATGTCGCCCGCGCGGATATAGTCCTTGGCCTTTTCGACCGCCGCCTTGTAGCCGTCCTTGGTGAAATTCGACACCGGCGGCGCGATCTCATGCGCCTCGCCGATTTCGCGGCTGGCCTGGGGCAGGGCGCGCTCAAGGTCGCGCACCGCGTCCATCACCCGTTCAGCCGCCTGTGCATAGGCCGCGCGTGCCGACTGGCCCTCGCTGACCCAGGCCGGGCTGACCACCGTGACCTCTCCCTTCACGCCATCCAGCACCGCCACCACCGAGGGGCGCAGCATGCAGGCATCGGGCAGGCCCAGCGGGTCGGGGTTCACGTTCGGCAGGTGTTCGACCAGCCGGATCATGTCGTATCCCAGATAACCGAACAGCCCCGCCGACGCCTGCGGCAGGTCGTCGGGCAGGTCGATGCGGCTTTCCTCGATCAGGTCGCGCAGCGCGGTCAGCGGCGCGGCGTCCTGCGGCTCGAAGGCGGTGGCGTCATAGCGCGCCTGCCGGTTGATCCGCGCCTTTTCCCCGTGACACTGCCAGATCAGGTCGGGCTTCATGCCGATGATCGAATAGCGCCCGCGAACCTCGCCGCCGGTGACCGATTCCAGCATGAACGCATCCTGCGCCGCGCCGGTCAGTTTCAGCATCAGCGACACTGGCGTATCAAGGTCAGCCGCCAGCCGCGTATAGACGATCTGGTTACGGCCCGCCTCGTATTCGGTGCGGAAGGCGTCGAAGTCGGGGATCAGGGCCACGCGGGTTCGCCTTTACTGGAATTGCGCGTGAACTGCGTTCAGCGCCTGTTGGTTCAGGTTGATGTCGGACATGGCCTGAAGCGATTGTGCAAAGGCTTCGAAGATGTCCTGGCTCAGACCGGCCCCGACCTGTTCGTCGACCGAGGCGCGCAGGGCGGCGTTTTCCGGGTCGTCCAGATCGGCAGGCGATATACCGTCAAGCCGGATCACGAAGACCGCATCCTCGGAGGCTAGGCTGCGGGTTTCACCCGGCGCCATCTCGAACGCGGCCTCTACCAGAGACGGCGGCACGGCGGGAATGAAATCCGAGCGCATCAGCCCGGTTTCCTCAACCGCGGTCAGGCCAAAGGCGGCAAAATCGGCCTCGGTGCCAAGCTGCGTCACAAGGTTGTCCGCCACCGCATTCAGCGCCTCGACGGTGCGGATGCGTGTCATGTCCTCGGCCACCTGGTCGCGGACCTCGTCAAAGGGGATCGGCGCGGCCTCGGTGGTGCCATCCAGCCGCAGGGCGAAGATGCCGCCATCTTCCAGCGTCGCAACTTCCGGGAAGTCGCCTTCGGCGACCTGTTCGGCGGCGGCGCGGAAGGCTTCATAACCAGCAATGGCGTCCTCCGAGGCGGGGTGCCAGTCGATCTTTCCGATCTCAAGCCCTTCTTCCTCTGCCAGTTCCTCAAGCGTGGCACCGGCGGCCAGAAGGTCATCGACCGGCCCGATACGGGCATCGATCTCGCGACGGGCCTTGTCTGCGGCCAGTTCCTCGCGGATGTCGTCGCGGGCTTCTTCGAAAGTGGTGGTCTGGGCGGCCAGGATGCCATTGATGCGGAACAGGGCAGGGCCGAGGTCAGAATTGACCGGGCCGACGATCTCGTTCCCGGCGGCGGCAAAGACCGCCTCGGCCGCGTCACCCAGATCGACGCGGGACACGTCCCCCATGTCGACATCCGCCAGCGCCAGCCCGCGTTCCTCGACCAGCCCTTCAAAGCTGACCTCGCCGCGATCCAGACGGCCACGCGCGTCATCCGCTGCCGCCTGGTCAGCAAAGGCCAGCCGTTCGACAAGGCGGCGTTCGGGGGTGTTGAACTCATCCGCGCGCAGCTCATAAGCCGCCATCAGCGCGTCTTCGGCAATCTCGACCTCATCCAGGATCATGTCCGGGGTCAGCAGAGCATAGGTGATCTGGCGCGTTGCGGGCTGCATGTAGCTGTCGATATTGGCGTCGTAATGCGCGCGCAGCTCGTCCTCGGTCGGGGTCGCAACCGGGGCTGCCAGCGTGGTTTCATCCAGCCGTGCCCAGGTGAAATCGCGCATCTCTCCGGCCCAGTTCAAAAGCGTATCGCTATAGGTCGAGGGCATCACCACCCCCGCCGCAACCGCGCCCTGCAACAGGGTGCGGACGGTGTCTTCGCGGATCGAATCCTCGAACTGGGATTCGCTCATGCCCGCCTGCTGCATGGCAAAGCGATAGGCCTCGCGGTCAAAGCTGCCATCGATCGACTGGAAGGCGGGAATTTCAAGCAATTCGTCGCGCAGGTTCTCATCGCCGATCGACAGGCCCATGCGGTCGGTTTCGGCATCCATCGCGCGTTCCACCACGAGACGGCCCAGCACAACCCGGTCAAGCCCCAGCGTCTGCGCGGTCTGGAAGGAAATCGTCTGCCCGGTCTGGGCCGACAGCGCATTCAGCTCGTTCTGCACGGCGCGGGCGTATTCGTTGATGTCGATCTCCTTGCCGTTGACATCGCCAACGCTCTGGACCGAGCCGCCAAGGTTGGTGACGCCAAAGCCGCCAAGCCCGAAGATCAGCATGGCCATGAGGATCCAGACCAAGGTTTTGGATGTATTGCCCTTCGACATTCTGCCCTCTCTGACTAGCAGTGCAAAAACCTGTTCGCGGATGTCTAAGCGCTTGGCGCAGGGGGGGCAAGAGGCGCGGCGTGTTTTGCTTGGAAAGCTTTTGGATCAGGGCCGGAATGCGGCCAGACGCGCCGACATTTCCGCGATCCCGGCGCGGTCGACATTGGCAAAGGCAATGCGCAGGTGCCGGGTGCCGTCTGGATCACCTTCGGGCGTGAACAGCGTGGCGGGCAGGGGCAGCACATGCGCCTGCCGCACCAACGCGCGGGCAAGGTCGGGGCTGGTCATGTCAAACGGATGTTCGAGATAGGCGAAATAGGCCCCGACGCCTTTCAGCCGCCACCCCTGATCCGCCAGTGGCCCGAAATGGTCGGATATCGCGGCGCGGCGGTCCAGGATCTCGGCCCGTTCGCCCGCCAGCCATTGCGCCAGATTGCGCATCCCCCACAGGGCGGCATGCTGGCCGATCTGGTTGGGGCAGATCGTGACCGTGTCGAGGAATTTCTCGGCCTCGGCGATCAGGTCCGTGCCCGCAATCATCGCGCCCACCCTGTGCCCGGTCAGGCGGTAAGCCTTGGAGAAGGAATAGAGGTGAACAACGGTTTCCGCCCAGCCGGGGTCGGCAAACAGGTCATGCGGCGCCCCGGTGCGGCTGTCGAAATCGCGATAGGTCTCGTCAATGATCAGTTTCAGACCGTGACGGCTGGCAAGATCGGCGAAAGCGTGGACCAGATCGGCGGGGTATTCGACACCGCCGGGATTGTTCGGCGTGACCAGAACGATCGCTTTGGTGCGGGGAGAGATCAGGGTTTCGGCATGTCCCGGATCGGGCAGCAAATCCGCCCCGGTCGGCAGTGGCACGGCGGTGACGTCCAGCATGTCGAGCCACATTTTATGGTTGAAATACCATGGGGTTGGAAGAAGAACCTCATCCCCTCCACCGCACAGCGCCATGATCGCGGCAGAAAACGCCTGATTGCAGCCCGAGGTGATGGCGACCTGCGCTGTGGCGATCTGCCCGCCGTAGGCGGCGGACCACTGTGTTGCGACCTCGGCGCGCAACGCCGGCAGACCCAGCACCGGCCCATAGAGATGGGCCGACGGATCATTCACAGCGATATCGGCGATGTGATGGCGCAGACCCTCGGGCGGTGCCGCAACCGGGGCCGCCTGACTGACATTGATCAGCGGCTTTTCGGATGTAAATTCAACCCCTTGCAACCATTTCTGCGCCTCCATGATCGGCGGCGTAAAGGTCTGGCTGGTGCGTGGGCGGGTCATTGGCTTGTCTCGTTCACGCGGCGTACATATCTGAAGACTATGTCAGATTTCTTTGCTGCTATCTTCGTCCTGATCGCTGTCGCGGCATTCATCACGCTGATCTGGCAACTCTTCATGATCGTTGCTGATATGGCTGAGGAACGCGGTCGTGATCCGACTGGATGGGTCTTGCTTGCCTTGTTCTGGTCCCCGTTCGGGGCGATGTTCCTGCTGTGGCTATTTGGCCCGGTGAACCCCAAACGGTGACAACCGATCAGAAGATTGTTCACCCGGACCAGCAAGTCAAACCTCAGTCCGTGCCGCGATAGGGCTCGACATATTGCAGGGCCATGTCCCAGGGGAAGAAGATCCAGGTGTCCTGGCTGACCCCGGTGATGAACGTATCGACCATCGGTTCGCCCAGCGGCTTGGCATAGACGGTGGCGAAATGCGCCTTGGGATACATCTGCCGCACCAGCTCCAGCGTCTTGCCGGAATCGACAAGGTCATCGACGATCAGGATGCCTTCGCCGTCGCCCATCAGCGTCGCATCGGGGCTTTTCAGCACCTGTGCCTCGCGCTGCTGGTCCTGTTTGCCGCCGCCGGAATGATAGGATTTCACGCTGATCGTATCGACAGTGCGGATGTCCAGTTCGCGGCTGACGATCATCGCCGGGGCCATGCCGCCGCGCGTGATGGCCACGACTGCCCGCCATGCGCCATCGTCCGGCCCCTTGCCGTCCAGACGCCAGGCCAGCGCCCGGCTGTCGCGGTGAATCTGGTCCCAGCTGATGTGGAACCCTTTTTCGTGGGGCAGGCGGTCGCTCATGATCGTGATCCTCGGCAAATCTCGGTTGGCAATCTTCTAGCAGATGTTGCGTTTGGCGCAATCCGCTTGCGGCGCTATGCGCGGGACCGCCCCGGCATCACAGCGCGGCGATCTTGATTCCCAGTGCCGCCAGAAGCCCGCCGAACACCCGGTCGATCAGGTGTTTCAGCCCGATATAGACCTGCCTCGTGCGGTCCAGCGAAAACAGCCGCGCGACACAGGTGTTCCACAGGAATTCACCAAGGAAGATGCAGACCAGCAGCAGGGCCAGCGACAGTGGGCTGGCATCACCCGGCACCGTGCCGACAAAGACCGCGCCGAAGAACACCGCCGGTTTCGGATTGGCCAGCTGGGTCCAGATGCCAAGCCGCAGCGCAGCCCAGGGAGAGGTCGGCGTGACATCGGTGGCGGCGTCTTCAAGCGGCACATCCGCCGCGCGCCACATCTTGATCGCGGTCCAGATCAGGAAGGCCGCGCCGCCGATTTTCAGGACGGTGAGAAGAAAGGGCGCGTATTCGAACAAAAGCGCCAGCCCGAACAGGGCCGCGCCCGCCCAGATGACCGCACCCAGCCCGATGCCGACAGACAAGGCTGCCCCGGTTTTCAAACCGTGCTGCAACCCGACCCGGGCCGACATCAGAACGGCGGGGCCGGGGCTGATCGCGGCCATCAGGCATAAGGAAACAGCAGCCAGAAACGCCGCGGCGCTCATTTGCGGCCTGTCACGACGTCGATATCGGGTGCGTCGACGGCTTTCATGCCGACCACGTGATAGCCCGCATCGACGTGCAGGTTTTCCCCCGTCACGCCCGAACCGAGGTCGGACAACAGGTAAAGCGCCGATTTGCCCACATCATCAATCGTCACGTTGCGGCGCAGGGGCGAGTTCAGCTCGTTCCATTTCAGGATATAGCGGAAATCGCCGATGCCGCTGGCGGCCAGCGTCTTGATCGGCCCGGCGGAAATGGCGTTGACGCGGATACCGTCCTTGCCAAGGTCTTCCGCCAGATACATGACCGACGCTTCAAGCGCGGCCTTGGCGACGCCCATGACATTGTAATGCGGCATCACCTGTTCGGCGCCGTAATAGGTCAGGGTCAGCGCGCTGGCCCCGGCATCCATCAGCTTTTCGGCGCGCTGCATCACGGCGGTGAAGGAATAGACGCTGACATCCATGGTCAGCTTGAAATTGTCGCGGCTGGTATCGACATAGCGGCCGCGCAGCTCGTTCTTGTCGGAGAATCCGATGGCGTGAACAAGAAAATCGATCTTGCCCCATTTCGCCTCGATCTCGGCAAAGGCGGCATCGATCGACGCCTCGTCCGAGACGTCACAGTCGATCAGCGTGTCGACGCCCAGCTGGTCGGCCAGCGGCACAACCCGCTTGCGAAACGCGTCGCCCACATAGGTAAACGCCATTTCCGCCCCCGCATCGGCCAGCGCCTTTGCGATGCCCCAGGCAATGGATTTGTCATTGGCAAGGCCCATAATCAGGCCACGTTTTCCCGCCATCAGATTGTTTGACATTCCCTCGTCTCCGTCCAAAGTCCTGTTGCAGCGACAATGCGAGGACCTTTAGGCGATCGCGGGAGGCGCTTCAAGGGCTTGACGCCGGGTCAGTGACAAGAGGGAGCAGGGCTAAATGAGTGACAGAACCGGAATTTTTGCGGGTGACGACCCGTTCGAAATCGCCCGCCAATGGCTGGCCGAGGCCGAGAAAACCGAGCCCAACGACCCCAATGCCATCGCGCTGTCGACGGTGGATTCGGACGGGCTGCCCAACGCGCGCATGGTGCTTCTGAAAGAGATCGAACCGGACGCCTTCGTATTTTACACCAACTACGGCAGCGCCAAGGCGCAAGAGATCGACGGCGCGGGCAAGGCCGCCTTCGTGATGCACTGGAAATCGCTGCGCCGGCAGGTGCGGGTGCGCGGGCTGGTCAGCCGGGAAGAGGGGCCGCAGGCGGATGAATACTATGCGTCGCGGTCGCTGAAAAGCCGGCTGGGGGCCTGGGCCTCGCAACAGTCACAGCCCCTGTCCAGCCGGGCCGCGCTGATGGCCGAGGTTGCCAAGGTCACCGCCCAGCATGGCACCGCCCCGAAACGCCCGCCGTTCTGGGGCGGCTACCGGATCACCCCGGTCGAAATCGAGTTCTGGGCCGATGGTCAGTTCCGGTTGCATGACCGGTTTGTCTGGCGGCGCGAAACCCCCGCGTCACCCTGGCAAATCCAGCGTCTCAATCCGTGACAGCCACGTTACGCGAAATGCAAATCACTGAAAACAATGCAACTTTACCCTTGCCGTTTACGTCAAATTCTAGCAGGCTGACCGCCGTGGGGATGGAAGTTTCAGGGTATGTCGTTGACCAAGAACGATAAAACCTGCGAGAGAATCGCGGGACGTGTAAAGTGGTTCGATCCGGTAAAAGGGTTCGGATTCGTCGTCGTGGAAGGGGTGTCTCAGGACATTCTTCTGCATGCCAATGTGTTGCGCAATTTTGGCCAGAGCTCGGTTGCCGATGGCGCCGGGATCGAGATCGCCATGCAGGACACGGATCGCGGCAAGCAGGCGACCGAGATCTTTCGGATCGAGCCCCCGGAAAGCCCGGCGGAAAGCGCGCTTGAGGATTTGCGGGATCTCGATCAGGACGCGATCCGCGCCGCCGCGCTGGAACCTGCGCGGGTCAAGTGGTTCGACAAGACGCGGGGATTCGGGTTTGCCAATGTCTTTGGCAGCACCGATGACGTCTTTGTTCATGTCGAGGTGCTGCGCCGCTCGGGGCTGGCCGATCTTCAGCCCGGAGAGGCGCTGGCCATGCGGGTGATCGACGGCAAACGGGGCCGTATGGCGACCGAGGTCGCGGCCTGGGAACATGCGGTCAAGGAAAACAACCTCTGATGCGCCGCGGGGGGCTGGCGGCTGGTCTTGTCCTGCTGGCCTCTGCGGTTCAGGCCGAGTGTCGTGACGACCGGGTGGAAATCCGCGGGGATTTTGGCCATGCGCGGTTTGCAATCGAGCTGGCCGACACCGCCGAGGAACGCGCCCGCGGGCTGATGTATCGCGAGGCGATGCCGAAAAGCGCAGGGATGCTGTTTGTGTACCCCGACGCGCGCGCCGTGGCATTCTGGATGCAGAACACCTTGATTCCGCTCGACATGATCTTTGCCGATCAGACCGGCACGGTCATCAAGGTGCATCACAAGGCGATTCCCCATGACCGGACCCAGATCCCGTCGGATGGGCCGGCGCAGTTCGTGCTTGAGATCAACGGCGGCATGGCGCGCGCGATGGGCCTGGCCGCGGGAGACGTGCTGCGCCATCCCCGCATAGACCAGTCCGGCGCGGCCTGGCCCTGTGATGACTGACGCGATTTTTCCGCCTTAGTGCGCCGGTTCTTGCGCTGGGGCTGCTTTGGGGCTTTTCAATCCGGGCAACCGGGGGTAAACCACGCCTCGGTCCGGGGCGTAGCGCAGTCTGGTAGCGCACCTGTTTTGGGTACAGGGGGTCGCAAGTTCGAATCTTGCCGTCCCGACCATCTTCCACAATCGACGAAAATGACACGTGCCATGGGGCGCGAATCGCGGCGCCCCTGCGCCGTGCTGTCGCCGAAGACAAAATCTGCGACAATTTCGTGACGCACATCGAAATGTAGACGAATTGCTTATCTTTTCACCATATGTAGTGTTCGCGTTAGGGCGGGGCTGTTGACCTAATGTGAAAAAACCGTTGTTTCAAAAGCCGTTCCGCGCCGAGGTTCAACAACCAACTTTTGACCACCCGGTCAGCGTTAATATTTGGAATCAATGGGTGGGTGCGTCGGGGCCGCAGATTCGGGACCGGTCAACCGCAAAAAGAACTGTTTAGATAAAATAAAGTTCTTGATCCTCGCCCCTCCGATACGCCAGATTGTGTGAGCGGATCGGGAATGCCACAACATATAGTGGCTACAGCGATCGGGCAGGGACAATGGCTCCTCTCATAGACCGGACAGGTTTCGGTGTTTGATAAACGGCTTCGCTTTACGGCGAGGGCGTCACGGAACCGCTTTCCCTGCGGGTCGCCCCATCCGCACGAGACCCATCGCGGTCATGTCGGGACACATAGAGTTAACATTTTGGGGCGACCATGAAGATCGAGAGAAAATTCACCAAGGCCGGGCAAGACGCATATGCGGCGCTGGATTTCGTGACCACGGAATCAGAGATTCGCAACCCGGACGGCACCATCGTGTTCCGTCTCGACAATGTCGAAGTGCCCGCCACCTGGAGCCAGGTCGCATCCGACGTGATCGCGCAGAAATACTTCCGCAAGGCCGGTGTCCCCGCCAAGCTGAAGCGCGTGAAGGAAAAAGGCGTGCCGGAATTCCTGTGGCGCTCGGTGCCCGATGGCGAGGGCGTCGAAACCGGGGGCGAGACCTCGGCCAAGCAGGTGTTCGACCGTCTTGCCGGTGCCTGGACCTACTGGGGCTGGAAAGGTGGCTATTTCTCGACCGAGGCCGACGCCCAGGCCTATTTCGATGAGATGCGCTTCATGCTGGCGACGCAAAAGGCGGCGCCGAACTCTCCGCAATGGTTCAACACCGGCCTGCACTGGGCTTATGGCATCGATGGTCCGGGTCAGGGCCACTATTATGTCGACTACAAGACCGGCAAGCTGACCAAGTCGAAATCGGCTTATGAGCATCCCCAGCCCCATGCCTGCTTCATCCAGTCGGTCGCCGACGATCTGGTGGGCGAGGGCGGCATCATGGACCTCTGGGTCCGCGAAGCACGCCTGTTCAAATACGGCTCGGGCACCGGCACCAACTTCTCGTCCCTGCGCGCCGATGGCGAATCGCTCTCGGGTGGCGGCAAGTCCTCGGGGCTGATGGGCTTTCTGAAGATCGGGGATCGCGCAGCCGGCGCGATCAAATCAGGCGGGACAACCCGTCGGGCAGCCAAGATGGTGATCGTCGATGCAGACCATCCCGACATCGAGGAATACATCAACTGGAAAGTGAAGGAAGAGCAGAAGGTCGCTTCGATCGTCGCCGGCTCGAAGATGCACGAAGAAAAGCTGAATGGCATCTTCGCGGCGATCAAGGCATGGGACGGCAAGGAAGAGGACGCCTATGACCCGAACACCAACGAGGGTCTGAAAGCGGCGATCCGCGACGCGAAAAAGGTTGCCATTCCAGAGACTTATATCAAGCGCGTGCTGGACTATGCCAAGCAGGGCTATGGCTCGATCGAGTTTCCGACCTATGACACGGACTGGGATTCGGAAGCATACGCCTCTGTCTCGGGTCAGAACTCGAACAACTCGATCCGCGTCACCGATGCCTTCCTGAAGGCGGTCAAGGATGACGCCGACTGGGAACTGATCCGCCGCACCGATGGCAGCGTCGCCAAGACCATCAAGGCGCGCAAGCTGTGGGAAGACGTCGGCCACGCGGCCTGGGCCTGTGCCGACCCCGGCATCCAGTTCCACGACACCGTCAACGCCTGGCACACCTGCCCGGAAGACGGCGAGATCCGCGGCTCGAACCCCTGTTCGGAATACATGTTCCTTGACGATACGGCCTGTAACCTAGCGTCGATGAACCTGTTGACCTTCCTGAAGGATGGCAAATTCCAGGCCGAGGATTACATCCACGCCACGCGCCTGTGGACCATCACGCTGGAAATCTCGGTGATGATGGCGCAGTTCCCGTCGAAGGAAATCGCCAAGCTGTCCTATGACTTCCGCACGCTGGGTCTTGGCTATGCCAATATCGGCGGCCTCTTGATGAACATGGGCTTCGGCTATGACAGCGACGAAGGCCGCGCATTGACCTCGGCCCTGACCGCGATCATGACCGGCGTCTCTTATGCGACCTCGGCGGAAATGGCGGGCGAACTGGGGGCCTTCCCGGGCCACGCCCGCAACGCAGACCACATGCTGCGCGTGATCCGCAACCACCGCCGCGCGGCCTATGGCGCGACCGACGGGTATGAAGGTCTGGAAGTGAAACCGGTCCCGATGGACGCGGCCAGTTGCCCCGATCAGACGCTGGTGAAGCTGGCGCAATCCTCGTGGGACGAGGCGCTGAAGCTGGGCGAGAAGCACGGGTATCGCAACGCCCAGGTCTCGGTCATCGCACCGACCGGCACCATCGGCCTTGTCATGGATTGCGACACCACCGGGATCGAACCCGATTTCGCGCTGGTCAAGTTCAAGAAGCTGGCAGGCGGCGGCTATTTCAAGATCATCAACCGCTCGGTTCCCACCGCGCTTGAGAACCTTGGCTATTCCTCCAGCCAGATCGAGGAAATCGTGTCCTATGCCGTCGGTCACGGCAGCATCGGCAACGCGCCGGGGATCAACCACACCTCGCTGATCGGCCACGGCTTTGGCCAGAACGAGATCGACAAGGTTGAGGCGGCGCTTGGCTCGGCCTTCGACATCCGCTTCGTGTTCAACCAGTGGACGCTGGGCGAAGAGTTCTGCCAGAACGTACTGGGCATCCCGGCCGAGAAGCTGAACGACCCGTCTTTCGACCTGCTGCGTCACCTCGGTTACAGCCGCAAGGACATCGAGGCCGCCAACGATCACGTCTGCGGGACGATGACGCTGGAAGGGGCGCCGCACCTGAAGGAAGAACATTACCACATCTTCGACTGCGCCAACCCCTGTGGCAAGAAAGGCAAGCGTTATCTGAGCGTTGACAGCCATATCACCATGATGGCGGCGGCGCAGAGCTTCATCTCGGGCGCGATCTCAAAGACGATCAACATGCCCAATGACGCCACGATCGAGGATTGCCAGAAGGCCTATGAACTCAGCTGGTCGCTGGGGGTGAAGGCCAACGCGCTCTACCGCGACGGCTCGAAACTGTCGCAGCCTCTGGCGGCGGCGCTGGTCGAGGATGACGACGAGGCGGCCGAGGTGCTGGAAAGCGGCTCGCCCACCGAAAAGGCGGCGGTGCTGGCCGAGAAGATCATCGAGAAGGTGATCGTCAAGGAAATCGTCAAATCGCACCGCGAGAAGATGCCGCATCGTCGCAAGGGCTATACCCAGAAGGCGGTTGTCGGTGGCCACAAGGTCTATCTGCGCACCGGCGAATATGAAGACGGTACGCTGGGCGAAATCTTCATCGACATGCATAAAGAGGGCGCCGGGTTCCGGGCGATGATGAACAACTTCGCCATCGCGGTCTCGGTCGGTCTGCAATACGGTGTGCCGCTGGAAGAGTTCGTCGATGCCTTCACCTTCACCAAGTTCGAACCGGCGGGCATGGTGCAGGGCAACGACTCGATCAAGAACGCGACCTCGATTCTGGATTACGTGTTCCGCGAACTGGCCGTCAGCTACCTGGACCGCACCGACCTGGCGCATGTCAAACCCGAAGGCGCGACCTTTGATGACCTGGGCCGTGGCGAAGAGGAAGGCGTTTCCAACATCAAGGAAATGTCCGACAGCGCGGCGTCCAAGTCCCTGGAAGTGCTGAAACAAATCTCGTCCACGGGCTATCTGCGCAAGCGGCTTCCGCAGGAACTGGTGGTGCTGAACGGCGGTCAGTCGATTGCCGACCCGGTCGCCACGCTGCAAACGCTGGTGCCGGAAACGACCACTGGCACAGGCAGCGCCGCAGCGGTCAGCACGACCACGACCACCACGGCGGTCGCCAGCGGCACGGTCAGCATGGACGCCCGCACCAAGGCCAAGATGCAGGGCTACGAAGGCGAAGCCTGCGGCGATTGCGGCAACTACACGCTGGTGCGCAACGGCACCTGCATGAAATGCAACACCTGCGGCGCGACCAGCGGGTGTAGCTAAGAAGATGAGGGTGGAGGCGGTGTTGCAGCACCGCCTCCGGGCCTCCTCCAGAGTGTTTTGCGTCGAATCTGGAGGCAAACCAATCTGCCCGTTTTTGGGCATAGGAAAGGAGTGAACATATCGCGGATTGGTGATCAATGACGCACCAACTTACCCACAGACTTAACACCAACTTTCTGCTCTAAGCCTGTGGATAACCAGAGAAGGAACCTAATGATGGTTCATGAGAACGAGCTGACTCGTCCTGTTTTGGAGGTGTTGAATGAAAGCCTGCTGGGCGAATTGACAACGACGGAAATTAGGCGAGCTGTCAAAGAGCGGGTCGCATTGTCGGTTGAGGACCTAGCACCCTTGCAAAATCGATCGGATCAAAAGATCGATCAGGTGATACGAAACTTGAAGTGTCATCGTAAAACGCCGGGGAATCCGTTTTGCGAAGGCTTCATTGAAGACGTTCCACGTGGTTTCCGGATCACCGAAAGAGGACGGGCCTACTTGAAGCGCAATTGACGAGACACGGAGCGGGTGCGCTCGCTTCGACGACGTTCAGACCGCAGGCATAAACCTCGGGCAGTAATCATAAGTGAGTCTGAACGGCGAAACTTGGGGGGCTTCGGCCCCCCAATTTTTTTGTCAGGCCGGGACAGGGGGCGCTGCCCCCTCGTTTGAAAACTCGCCGAGTTTTCAAACTTCACCCCCGAGGTATTTCAGGCAAGAGGAAGATGGATTTTGAAGCGGGCGCGAATGGCGCTGTCGAGGTCGGGATCGAACCGCGCGGCGCTGGGGGTGGCGAGGATGTCCTGTTTGCGCGAAGTGGCGTTTTTCAGCAGGTCCGGCTTGCCTTTCTCGGCCCATTCCTTGGGTGAGGTTCGGTCTCCAAGTGACGGATAAACATGATCTTTCTGCATTCGGCCCAGGGTTTCACCGGTGCCCAGATAATGGCCGGGACCGCCAAGGCAGACCTCGGCGATCTGATCCAGCGCCAGCGTGGTGTCATCGACCTCGATCCCGCGCACACAGCGCAAGGCCTGACCGATCAGGTCATCGCCAAGGATCAGGCTTTCGTGGCAGAAACCCAAGAGCGAGGCATGCATCCCGGCGGCTTCATAGACCATGTTCAGCCCCGACAGCCCGGCCATGACATTGGAACACATCTGTTCCCATCCCGCCTGCATGTCGGGCAGTTTGCTGTCCGAGGCACCGGCGGCAGCGCCTCCGGGCAGGCTGTAGAACTTGTGCATCTGGGCGCAACCCGCCGTCAGCAGCGCCTGTTCGCCCGAGCCGACCGTCATCGCTCCGGTGCGCAGATCAAGGCCGAAAGGCCATGTGCCGAAGATCGCCGGATGACCGGGCGCGATGGCGTTGACATAGACCACGCCCGCCAGGCATTCCGCCACCGATTGCACGATGGCCCCGGCAATGGTCGAGGGCGCGGTGGCCCCGGCCATGCCTGCCGACAACAGCAGGACCGGCATGCCACCCGCGATACAGGCTTCCATGACAAGGCAGGCGTCGGTGGCGAATTTCATCGGCGGCACGACGAAGCAATTGGAATTGCTGACAAAGGGGCGCGCGCGCCATGCGTCTTCGCTGCCCGCGATCATGTGCAGCATCTCCAGCGCGTCGGCGACGAACCCCGGTTCGGTGAAAGAGGTGCCGACATGTTTCGTGGTGCCAGAACAGCAGGCATAGATCGTGTTCAGGTCCATCTCGCGGTTGTCGGGGATGTCGCGGGCGACCATTGGGCGTTGGACGAAATGGATATTGTCCAGTCTGTCGGCGATACGGGCGGCGTCGTGCAGGTCCTGAACGGTCGAGTCGCGATAGCTGCGGCCATCGACATCGACCATGTGGACGGCGGCTCCGGCGGTTCCGAAATGTACCCTGTTTCCAGTTAGGTGCAGGTCGTTCTTCATGTCGCGCGAAGGCAGGGTGACATCCCGGTTCGCGGTCTGAAGCGCTGCTTCGACCACGGCGCGGGGAAAGCGCAGACGGCCATCGGCGCCCAAGGTGGCGCCGACGCGGGTCATGTGGTCGATCCCGCTGGGTGGCGCGTCGGCCAGCCCGATCTGTTCCAGCGCGGTCAGGGCCGCTTCGTGGATGCGGGTCACGTCGGTGTCAGAGAGCGGCCGGTATTGCCCGCCCTCAAGTCCGGCCCGGACCGGGCGGGTGTCAGCGGCAAGCGGGGCGGCGCGGGCGGCGCGTCGTGCGGCGCGGCCAGAGCGTCGGGGGGAGTGGTCAGTCATGGAGGGCGTCCTGTGGCGGGAAAGGGGAAAAAGGCGGTCAAACCCGTTCCGGCCGCCCACGCGCGGCGCGCCCCCGGCGTCCGCCGATGGTGACGATGACCAGCGTGATCTTGCTGCGCATTGCCTGCATGACATGTCTCCTTCGCCCATAGGGGCAGAGGATCGCGCGCCGTGCAGCGCTGTTTGCGACGCAATGTCGTTTTTGGTCAGTCTGACAGGGGGGCCGCGAAATCGACCAGAACCCGCAATGCTTCGGCAAAGCGGTCATCGTCGATGGTCATGGCGACGCGCACATGGCCCGCCGCCGACTGGCCAAAGCTTTCGCCCGGCATGACCGCGATCCGGTGGGCATCCAGCAGGCGGTTGGCGAAATCCTCGCCGCTCAGCCCGGTCGTGCGGATATCCAGCATCAGGTACATCGCCCCCTGCGCCGGGATCAGGCCCACGGCGTTCTGACCTTCGAGAATGTCCTGCGCCAGCGCCCGGCGGCGGCGGAACGGGGCCGAGACCTCGTCTTCAAGGGCGGTGCCCTGCGCCAGCGCGAACTCTGCCGCGTCCTGAATGAACCCCGCGACGCCATAGGTGGTGTGGGTGGCAAGGGTGATAAGGGTCTGGATCACCTCTTCAGGGCCGGCGATCCAGCCGATGCGACTGCCGGTCATGGCATGGCTTTTCGACATCGACCCGACCACCAGCGTGCGGTCGGTCATGCCGGGCAGGGCGCGGGGGCTGAGGTGGGCACCCTGCCAGACCTGCGTGTCATAGACCTCGTCCGAGATCAGCCACAGATCGTTTTCGATGCAGACCGATGCGATCCCCTCAAGCGTCTGGCGGGAATAGACCGTGCCGGTGGGGTTGTTCGGCGTGTTGATCAGCAGCGACTTGGCACCGCTGGCAAGGCGGGCGATGTCGTCGGGGCGGGGCTGAAACGCGTCCTCGGCATGGGTCGGCACCGGGACCGGCACCGCGCCGACGCTGCGGATGGTGCCGGGGTAGGTGGCGTAATAGGGGTCAAGGAACAGCGCCCGGTCGCCTTCGTCACAGACCGCGTGATGGCTGGCGAATAGGGCCGACTGGCCGCCGGGGGTGATCAGGATGTTGTCGCGGGTGGTGGGAACCCCGGTGCGTGCCGTCAGCCGGTCTGCCACCGCGTCGCGCAGACCCGGCGTGCCGGGCACCATGGCATAGCCGGTATGACCGCCCAGCGCCGCGCGATGCATCGCATCGAGGATCACCGGGTCGGTGCGGATGTCATGCTCGCCAATAGTCAGTTCGATCACGTCCTGACCTTCGGCAATCATGCGACGCGCCTTGTAGAACACGTCCCAGCCGTCGGAACCGCCACCGGTCAGATGTGTGATGCGATGTGAAAGCTGCATGTCGCCCCCCCCGTGAATGGAACGCCGAGGGGCACATATCGGGCCGGATTCGTCAAATCAAAATCCGTGATCGGGGGTATCACGCGGGGGGTTGGTCGGCGGCGAGAAGGACAGCGCCTGACCCTGGGTGGGCGAGAAGCGCCCTCCCATGGGGGGGGTCGGGCGCTGCACGGGTGTCCTCCCGGGCTATGCAAGCGCTGAAATGTGGTAGAATGATCGACCCAACCCACAAGGCGACGGAGCCCCCCCCCAGACCGTTTCGCTGCATCTGGGCCTAAGGTGGACGGACTCTGTCCGCTGGTGCCGCCGAGAGAAACCTCATTCCCTCGGCGCCAGGCTGTTCTGCAGCTTCTTGGTCAACCCCGCGCGGATCGTGTCATAGGCGATCTCAAGCCGGTGGCGCAGTGCGTCCTCGCCCGCATCCAGCGGGAACAAAACCCAGGAGCGGTGGAAATAGGGCGCTTTTTGGGCTTCGCCGACCTCGATCAGCATCTGTGCGGTCTCGACATCCGGGGTCTTGACCGAGACGCCGGTCCCTTGCGTGCCGACGCAGGCAAACATCTTGCCGCCGACTTTCCACGCATCATGGCCGCCGCCCCAGGGGTCGGAGCATTCGGCACCGGGGAAGGTGGCGCAGATGGCGTTGACGGTGTCGCGAGACATGGGCTCAGTTTGCCCCGCGGCAAGGTCATTCGTCCACCCCGATATCCGCCGCGCTGTCGCCCATGACATAGCGCGGCCCCTGTCCCAGCCGGCTGGCCGCGTCCTTGGGATTGTAAAGCGCGCAGGTTTTCAGCGACAGGCAACCGCAGCCGATGCAGCTGTCTAGCCGCGCGCGCAGCGCCTGCATCTGCGCGATCCGCGCGTCCAGCTCGGCCCCGAAACGGCGCGAGATCTTGGCCCAGTCGGATTTGGTCGGCGTGCGGGAGTCGGGCAGGGACGACAGCGCCTCGGCGATTTCCTCAAGCGTGAAGCCCAGCGCCTGGCTGATCTTGATGAAGGACAGCCGGCGCAGGTCGGCGCGTTCGAAGCGGCGCTGGCCGCTGTCGGTGCGAAAAGGGCGGACGAATCCCTTTTCCTCGTAGAAGCGGATCGCCGAGGGTGCGAGGCCGGATCGCGCCGAGATTTCACCAATTGAAAATCCATGTCTTTGCAAGCGTCTGTTTTGCATTGGTATTTTTCTATTGAGTTCAAGCTATATTGAGAAACTAGAGTGATTGTCGATGAAATTCAATCACGAAAGGAACTTCAAATGAAACTGGAACATGTCAATGTCACCGTACCCGATGCCAAGGCAACCGCGGCGGTGCTGTGTGATCTCTTTGGCTGGCATATCCGCTGGCAGGGCCCCGCGATCAACGATGGCTTTACCGTGCATGTGGGCACGGATGACAATTATCTGGCGCTTTATTCTCCGGGTGGGGACCTCAGCCCGGCGCAGAACAATTACCTTCAGATCAACGGCTTGAACCATGTCGGGCTGGTGGTTGACGACCTTGACGGGATGGAGACACGTGTGAAGGCGGCGGGCTATACACCGCATAATCACGCCGATTACGAACCCGGTCGGCGGTTCTACTTCGATGGGCCGGACGGGATCGAGTTCGAACTGGTCAGTTACGACTGAGACTTGCCAAACAACATGCGGCGGCCTAGGGTCGCCCCATGACCAGGAACGCGACCATCATTATCTGCTGCATTATCCGCTGACATCGTTGGCGGGCGTTCTTCTATTCCAAACATGAGATGAAGTTGCTAAGTCCCGCGTGATGGACAAGCCGGTGGGTTCTGCCGTGCCATGCGAGGGCTTATGACGACGATCAAACTGCACAACACCATGACCCGGCGAAAAGAGGTCTTTGCCCCGATCGACCCGCAAAACGTGCGGATGTATGTCTGTGGCCCGACGGTCTATGACCGCGCCCATATCGGCAATGCCCGGCCCGTGGTGGTCTTTGACACGCTTTACCGCCTGTTGCGCCATGTCTACGGGGCCGACCACGTCACCTACGTGCGCAATTTCACCGACGTCGATGACAAGATCAACGCGCGGGCCGAGCGTGACGGCGTGCCGATCTCGAAGATCACCGCCGAGACGACGCAATGGTATCTGGATGACATGGGCGCGCTTGGCGCGCTGGAGCCAAACGCCATGCCGCGCGCGACCGAGTATATCCCGCAGATGGTGGCGATGATCGAGGGGCTGATCGAGAAGGGCCACGCCTATGCCGCCGAGGGCCACGTGCTGTTCTCGGTTGAAAGCTATGAGCGTTATGGCGCGCTGTCGGGCCGCTCGGTTGATGACATGATCGCCGGGGCGCGGGTCGAAGTGGCGCCTTACAAGCGTAACCCGATGGATTTCGTGCTGTGGAAACCGTCAAGCGATGACCTGCCGGGCTGGGACAGCCCCTGGGGGCGCGGGCGTCCGGGTTGGCACATCGAATGCTCGGCGATGAGCTACGAATTGCTGGGCGAAAGCTTCGACATTCACGGTGGCGGCAACGACCTGATGTTCCCGCACCACGAAAACGAAATCGCCCAAAGCTGCTGTGCCCATCCCGAAGGTGGTTTTGCGCAGGTCTGGATGCATAACGAGATGCTGCAGGTCGAGGGCAAGAAGATGTCCAAGTCTCTGGGCAACTTCTTCACCGTGCGCGATCTGCTGGATCAGGGCGTGCCGGGCGAGGTGATCCGGTTCGTGTTTCTCAGCACGCATTATGGCAAGCCGATGGACTGGACCGCGAAGAAGGCGGGCGAAGCAGAGGCGACGCTGCGAAAGTGGCGTATGCTGACCGAGGGCATCGAGCCCTCGTCCACCGTGCCCGCAGCAGTGGTTTCCGCCTTGGCAGACGATCTGAACACGGCGGGTGCGATCACAGAATTGCATCGACTGGCCAACGCGAGCGACGTCGCCGAACTTTTGGCGGGTGCGCAGATGCTCGGTCTGTTGACCGATGAAATGGGTGACTGGGCCGATGCACCGGATGCGGATCTATCCGGGCTGGCGAAGGTTCTTGCTGATACACGCGCCAAGGCGATGGAAACCAAGGATTTCTCGGAAGTTGACCGCATCAAGGCCGCGCTGATCGATGCTGGTGTCGAAGTGCGGATGTCCAAAGAGGGCGTCGAACTGGTTCCGGGTCCGGGATTTGATGCCGCGAAGCTGGAAGGGGTGCTGTGATGTATATGCGCGACATGAGGGCAGTGCCCGTCCGCGGGGGGGCGAGAAGCGCCCGCCCGGGGGGGCGGACGGGCGCTGCCCGTGACGCAAGCGCCACGGACAAGGAGTGCAAGCCATGACCCGCGAACGCCTCTATATCTACGACACCACCCTGCGCGACGGGCAGCAGACCCAAGGGGTGCAGTTCTCGACCCCGGAAAAGGCGCAGATCGCTGCCGTGCTGGACACGCTGGGCGTCGATTACATCGAAGGCGGCTGGCCCGGCGCCAACCCGACTGATAGCGAGTTCTTCGAAAGCCGCCCCAAGCTGAACGCCACTTTCACCGCCTTCGGCATGACCAAGCGGGCCGGGATGAGCGCGGAAAACGATGACGTGCTGGCAGGGGTGCTGAACGCGGGCACTCCGGCGGTCTGTCTGGTCGGCAAGACCCATGATTTCCACGTCGTGACCGCGCTTGGCATCAGCTTGGCCGAAAACACCGAGAACATCGCCAAATCCATTGCGCATCTCGTGAAAGAGGGACGCGAGGCGCTGTTTGATGCCGAGCATTTCTTTGACGGCTACAAGGCCAACCCGTCATATGCGCTGGAAGCGATCAAGGCAGCCTATGACGCGGGTGCGCGCTGGATTGTCCTCTGCGATACCAATGGCGGCACGCTGCCTGCGGAAATCAACGCCATCACCAAGTCGGTGATCGAGGCGGGCATCCCCGGCGATCATCTTGGCATCCACACCCATAACGACACCGAAAACGCCGTTGCCGGGTCTCTGGCGGCCATCGACGCGGGCGCGCGGCAGGTGCAGGGCACATTGAACGGGCTGGGCGAGCGCTGTGGCAATGCCAACCTGACCACGCTGATCCCGACGCTGTTGTTGAAGGAACCCTATGCCAGCACGCTGGAGACGGGCATCGCGGTCGAGAATCTGAAGGGGCTGACCCAGGCCAGCCGCCTGCTGGATGACATCCTGAACCGGGTGCCGATGAAACAGGCGCCGTATGTCGGGGCCTCGGCCTTTGCGCATAAGGCGGGGCTGCATGCCAGCGCGATCCTGAAGGATCCCTCGACCTATGAGCATATCGAACCCGAGATAGTCGGCAATGAACGCATCATCCCGATGTCCAACCAGGCCGGGCAGTCGAACCTGCGCAAACGGCTGGCGGATGCCGGGCTGAGCGTCGACAAGGGCAACCCCGCGCTTGGCCGCATCCTGTCGGTCATCAAGGACCGCGAGACGGCGGGCTATAGCTATGACACCGCGCAGGCCAGTTTCGAACTGCTGGCGCGGGCGGAACTGGGGCTGGATCAGGCGTGGTTCGACGTCGAACGTTATCGCGTGATCTCGGAACGCCGCCGCAATGCGCGCGGCCAGATCGTCGTGGAATCCGAGGCGGTGGTGACGGTCCAGATGCCGTCGGGCGACAAGACCACGTCCTATTTCAAGAACGAACATTCCGATGAGATGAGCGACGATGGCCCCGTCAACGCGCTCTGGCAGGCGCTGCGGCAGGATCTTGGCCCCTATCAGGACGTGATTCAGGACGTGCATCTGGTCGACTTCAAGGTGCGCATCACCAATGGCGGCACCGAGGCCGTGACGCGTGTGATTATCGACTTCGAGGATGGCAAGGGGCGGCGTTGGGCCACTGTGGGTGTGTCCGCCAATATCGTCGATGCCGCGTTCGAGGCGCTTCTGGACGCGATCAACTGGAAACTGGTGCGCGACAAGGTGGCCTGACCGGAATGGACTGGGACGCGTTCTTCACCCTGCACAAGGACCTCCCGCGCGAAGGGCCGGGGGACCCGGACGAGGTCGCGCTGGCCTGTCGCGTCGCGGGGACTAAGGCGAACGGCGCGGTTCTGGATGCCGGAAGCGGTCCGGGCGGTGACATTCCTGCGCTGTTGCAGGCGGTGCCGCAGGGCCGGGTGCATGCGGTGGACAGCCACACGCCTTTTGTCGAGGAAATCCGGTCGCGTTTTGCAGATGACCCGCGCGTCACGGCGCGGGCAGGTGACATGCTGGCGGAAACCGGGCCATACGACCTGATCTGGAGCGCGGGTGCGGTCTATTTTGCCGGCATCCCCGAGGCGCTGCGCACGTGGCGCGCCGCTCTTGCCCCCGGTGGTGCAATTGCCTTTTCCGCGCCATGTCTCTTTGACCCGGATGCCAAGGCGATTGCCGAAATCTTCTTCGAAGGCATGGTGCCGCAGGATCGTCGCGGGATCGAGGCCGAGGTTACCTCTGCCGGGTTCCGGGTGATCGCCAGCCGCCCGGTGTCGGATGGTGCGTGGGAGGCCTATTTCGGCCCGCAAGAGGCGCGGATCGCGGCGTTGCGCCCCGGTGCGGATGATGCGCTGGCCGAGGTGCTGGATGCCGCCGAGACGGAAATCGCAACATGGCGCGCGCATAGACGGGCCTTTGGATATGAGCTTGTGGTGGTGAAACCGGCATGACGACCCATGACATGGACCTCAATGCCTGCGCCGCCGAGGTGCAGCGCGGCGACCCGGAACGTTTTGCCGCGATCATGGCCGCGCCGGTGGCGGCGCGGGCGGTGATGCTGCCGATCTTTGCCTTCAACCTTGAAGTCGCCCGCGCGCCATGGGTCACGCAGGAACCAATGATCGCCGAGATGCGCCTGCAATGGTGGCGCGATGCGCTGGACGAGATTGCCAGCGGCGCAAAGGTGCGACGGCACGAGGTTGTGACACCGCTTGCCACGGTTCTGGATGCCGACGGTGCGAAGCTTCTTGATGACGTGGTCGCGGCGCGGCGCTGGGACGTCTATAAAGACCCGTTTGCCGATGCCGCGCAGTTTGCCGATTACCTCAACCGCACCAGCGGCACCCTGTTGTGGGTGGCGTGCCGGGCGCTTGGCGCGGCGGATGGTGCGGAACAGACGGTGCGCGACATCGGTATTGCCAGCGGGCTGGCGAACTGGCTGCGCGCGATCCCCGCGCTTGAGAAAAGCGGGCGGGTGCCGCTGGTCGATGGCCGGCCCGAGGCGGTGGCGCTTCTGGCGCAGCAAGGGCTTGAGCGGTTGCGGTCTGCGCGTGGGCCCATCACCCGTGGCGCGGCCTGGCCCTTGCTGACGACATGGCAGGCGGGGCCGATCCTGAAACAGGCGGCCAGAGATCCCGGCCTTGTTGCGGCAGGTGGGCTGGGGATCAGCGACTTCTCGGCAAAATCCCGGCTGTTGTGGCGGCGCGTCTCGGGTCGGTTTTATTAGGGCTTCAGCGCCTCAGCGCGTTTCCTGCGGGCGCAGCATCAGCCAGATCAGCGCGCCGCCCGCCAGCATCAGGAACGGCGCCATGGCAAGGTTCACGGCGGTCCAGCCGGTCTGGGCATCGCCGCCCGAACAGTTCATCAACCCGCCCGAGGCCAGCGACGCCACCGTCACCCCGCCAAAGACGATCAGGTCATTCAGACCCTGCATCCGGCCACGCTCATGCACGTCATGGGCGGTGGTCAGCATGGTGGTGGCGCCGATGAAACCGAAGTTCCAGCCAAGCCCCAGCAGGACCAGCGCAACGAAGAAGTTTTCCAACTCAACACCTTGCAGCGCAACCGCGCCGGCGGCGGCAAGGATGATCAAGCCGGTGGCGACGATCTTCTCGACCCCGAAGCGGGCAATCAGGTGGCCGGTAAAGAACGAGGGCGCGAACATCGCCAGCACATGCGCCGTGACCACATCCGCGGCGTTGCCCTTGTCAAAACCACAGCCCACAACCGCCAGCGGGGTCGAGGTCATCATCAGGTTCATCAGCGCATAGGACACGGTGGCACAGATCACCGCGACCGCGATGCGCGGCGTCGTGATCAGCTCCCACCGGCTGCGCCCCTTGGGGCTGTCGGCACTTGGCGCGGCAGGTTTCGGGATGTCGATGAACAGAAACAGAAGCGAGCCGACAAGGTTGATCGCGATGATCCCCAGATAAGCGCCAAGGAAGGGCACGACCAGCGCATCAGAGGTCACCTTGACCAGTTGCGGCCCGATCACGGCGGACAGCAGGCCACCCGCCATGACATAGGAAATCGCCTTTGGGCGGAAATCATCGGATGCGGTATCGGCGGCGGCAAAGCGGTAGAACCCCTGCGCGCTCATATAGATACCGGTCAGAAGGCTGCCCAGCAGGAAGACCGGGAACGAGGCAATATAGAGCCCATAGGCCCCCACCGCAGCCCCCGCCGCGCCGCCAAGCGTGCCCAGCATGAACCCGACCCGGCGTCCGTATGTCTGCATGATATGGCTGACCGGCGTTGCCGCCAGCATCGAGCCCATGACGATCATCGAGATCGGCAGGGTTGCAAAACACAGGTTTGACGCCAGCGACTGCCCCGCCAGCCCGCCAATGGTGAAGATCATCGGCATCTGCGCGCCAAGAAATGCCTGTGCCAGCACAAGGATAAACACGTTGCGCTTGGCGCGGCTGTCGTCGCTGATCGCGACGGCCTGTGGATCAGTCTGAATGCTCATGTCGAAACCGTTATCCTGTTAACAAGGGATGGTCCAGACGCTAGGGTCATGAAAAATGCAAAGGGTGGAATATGTCGATCGGACGGATCATCGAAACGCCGGACTGCGTGGCCGAGGGGGTTGGGTGGCTCTGCGCCCGCCATCCTGAATTTGCCCACGCCCATGCGCTGACCGGTGCGCCGCCGCTGCGCCGCCGCCCGGACGGGTTTGCGCAACTTCTGAGCGCGATCATCAGTCAGCAGGTCTCGACCGCCAGCGCCGCCGCGATCTGGGCGCGGATGGAAGGCGCGGGGCTGGTGACGCCGGAGGCCGTCTGCGCAGCCGGAGAGGACGGATTGCGCGCGGTGGGCCTGTCGCGCCAGAAGGTCCGCTATGCGCAAGCGCTGGCGGGTGCGGGGATCGACTATGACAGCCTGCGGGACGCGCCAACCGAACAGGTGATCCGGGACCTGACCGCCATCACCGGCATCGGCACATGGACCGCCGAAATCTATGCCATGTTCAGCCTTGGCCGCGCCGATGTCTTTGCCCCCGGCGATCTGGCGCTGCAGGAAGCGGCGCGGATGCTGTTTGACCTCGACACCCGCCCCACCGACCGGGCCCTGCGGCAAATGGCCGAGGCGTGGTCGCCGTGGCGATCGGTTGCGGCGCGGCTTCTCTGGGCGTACTACCGGGTGGCAAAGGACAGGGAAGGAATCCGATGACTCGCGTTTTGACCACCGGCCGAAAAGAGCCGAAATCAGGCACCACCCGCTCGGTGGTGATCTTCCTGCATGGCTATGGCGCCAATGGGGCCGATCTTCTGGGGCTGGCCGATCCCCTGTCCGATCACCTGCCGGACACGCTGTTCCTTGCGCCGGATGCGCCGGAAACCGTGCCGGGCATGCCGTTTGGCTTCCAGTGGTTCCCGATCCCGTGGATCGACGGCTCGTCCGAAGAAGAAAGCGAACGCGGCATGATGGCGGCGGTCGATGACCTCAACGCCTTCCTTGACGCGGTGATGGTGGACGAGGACGTGCTGCCCGAACAGGTCGTTCTGTTCGGCTTCAGTCAGGGCACGATGATGGCGCTGCATGTTGCCCCCCGGCGCGAAGACCCAGTGGCCGGGATCGTCGCCTTCTCGGGCCGTCTGTTGTCGCCGGAACTTCTGAAGGACGAGGCCATCAGCAAGCCGCCGATCCTGCTGGTGCATGGCGATCAGGATGACGTGGTGCCGCCGCAATCGCTGCCGCAGGCGGCCGAAGCGCTGCAAGAGGCCGGGTTCCAGGATGTCTATGCCCATATCATGAAGGGCACAGCGCATGGCATTGCGCCCGACGGCCTGTCTGTGGCGCTGGCCTTCATGCGCGACAAGCTGGGTCTCTGACCGCGCTTCTGCCTGTCATTTCAGCGTTACATCCATCTTCTATCCCGTTCTCGTGTTCACATGATCGTGGGGCTTGCCAGATGGCAACCCCGATATATAGTGGATATTAAAGCAGGGGCGGGATGTCCTGCCTCTGGGCCATGACAAAAGGCGGCCGAGGCGGAGGGTGTTGCGACCATGGATGGCGATTTCAGGACAGAGTTCGTGCGCGAACCGGCGGGTGCCAGGCATCATCCGGCGCTGGTCTTGAACGCGGATTACCGGCCGCTTTCCTATTATCCGTTGTCGCTCTGGCCCTGGCAGGACGCGATCAAGGCGGCCTATATGGACCGGGTCGATATCGTCGCCGAATACGATCAGGTGGTGCGAAGTCCCTCGACCGTGATACGCATTCCCAGCGTCGTCGTCCTGAAAGATTACGTCAAACCTCAAAAGCGCGTGGCCTTCACGCGCTTTAATTTGTTTCTGAGGGATGAATTCTGTTGCCAGTATTGCGGGGGCAGGGGCGACCTGACCTTTGACCACGTGGTGCCACGCGCCTCGGGGGGCGTGACCAGCTGGGAAAACGTCGTCGCCGCCTGCGCGCCCTGCAACCTGCGCAAGGGCTCGAAATCGCTGCGGCGCTGCGGCATGTCGCTGCGCAAACCGCCACGCCAGCCGACCCCCGAGCAGTTGCAGAACACCGGCCGGAAATTCCCGCCCAACTATCTGCACGACAGCTGGATGGACTTTCTCTATTGGGATGCGGAACTGGACGCATAAGCCGCTTGGCAATGCTCGGTTATCCGACTAAAGGTTGCCCGGTTCTTCAGGGATCGGCGGGCTGACCGCTTTTCAGACGACAATCCAAGGCGGTTCGGAGTAGACGACATGAGCCTCGTGCTTTTCGGGATTTCTGTCGCTGTCGCTTTGGTGCTGACCAATATTGACAACCTGGCGATGCTTGTGGCGCTGCTTTTGCGCCTGCCGAAGCGACGCGTGCTGATTGCCTTCATCGCCGCACAAGTGCTTGTCCTGGTTGCGTCAAAGGCGATTGCCGACGGGATAGAGCTTGGGTTTTCGGCGCAGGCGGGCTGGCTGGGGATTATCCCGATCCTGCTGGGTGTGCGAGAGTTGCTGAAACGCAAGAATGGCGATGAGCCGGGCGTGCATGACGAATCGACCGTCCTGGCGTTGACGCTTGTTTTCCTGAGTATTTCAAGCGACAGCCTGTTCGTGCTGACACCGCTTCTGGCAGATGCGGCCCCCGGTCATCGCGTGTTTGGCATTTTGGGCGCGGTTTTTGCCTGGGGCGCGCTGGTTGTGGTCGGGGTCAAGACCGCGCGGCAGGCCGGCGTCCATTCCTGGTGGTCCAAGCGGTTTGAACAACTGGCGCCCTGGGTGATGATCGCCGTCGGGGTATATGTCCTGCTGGACACCGCGACGGACATGACCTGACCTGACCGATACGTGGATCACTGGTCAGTGATCCCGATCAATACCCGCGCCAGATCCAGCCGCCGCCGAAGATGCGGCTGCCTGTCGGTTCATAAAACACGCAGGCCTGACCCGGCGACACGCCTTCTTCGGGGCTCAGCAGTTCCACTTCGGCGGTGTCCGGGCCAAGCGGCCGGATGATCGCCTCGCGCGGGGGGCGGGTCGAGCGGACCTTGACCGAGATATGCCATTCCTTGCGCGACTCGAACGGTTCATCGCCCAGCCAGTTGATTTCGCGCACTGGAATGACCCGCGTCGCCAGCATCTCTTTCGGGCCTACGACGACCTGTTTTTGATCGACATCCAGCTTCACGACATAAAGCGGTTCGGACAATCCGCCGATGCCAAGGCCGCGGCGCTGGCCGATGGTATAGTGGATCACGCCCTGATGGGTGCCCAGAACCCGGCCATCGGCATGCACGATCTCACCCGGTTCGGCGGCACCGGGGCGCAGTTTCTCGATCACGGAAGCGTAATCGCCATTGGGCACGAAACAGATATCCTGGCTGTCGGGCTTGTCCGCCACCGAAAGCCCGTATTTCGCCGCCAGTGCGCGGGTCTCGTTCTTGGACGGCAGGTGGCCCAGCGGGAAGCGCAGGTAATCCAGCTGTTCCGGGGTGGTCGAAAACAGGAAATAGCTTTGATCCCGGTTGGCATCCGCCGCCGAATGCAGTTCGGGTCCATGGTCACCCATTTTGCGCTGGATGTAATGCCCGGTCGCCATGCAGTCGGCATCCAGATCCTTCGCCGTTTCCAACAAGTCCTTGAACTTCACCCGCTCATTGCAGCGGATACAGGGAACCGGCGTTGCCCCCGCCAGATAGCTGTCGGCAAACTCGTCGATCACCGCGTCCTGAAAGATGTTCTCGTAATCCAGCACGTAATGCGGAAAGCCCTTTTCCTCGGCCACGCGGCGGGCGTCATGGATGTCGATCCCGGCACAGCAGGCGCCCTTCTTGGCCAGCGCCGCACCGTGATCATAAAGCTGCAGCGTGACGCCGACGACATCATAGCCCTCATCCGCTAGCATGGCCGCCACGACCGAGGAATCCACGCCGCCCGACATCGCCACGACAACACGGGTCTCGGCGGGCGGCTTGGCAAAGCCAAGCGAGTTCACGGGGTGGTCCTGATCTAGGGGCATTTCGCGCTCCGGTCTGAAGTCGATGGGAATATAGGAAAATGCAACCTACTCACAACCCCTGCTTTCACCTCCCGTTAAGCAGAAACCGGCAGTCTGCCCACGAGCATTGCAAACGAGGTGAGCAAGAGTTTGATGTTTCTGAAGAAGGTGGAAGGGCCGCGCACGGTGCGGCTGGCCGATGGACAAGTGATGAGCATGGCGGATCTTCCGCCCGCCAATACCCGCCGCTGGGTCGCGTCGCGCAAGGCCGCCGTGGTGCGTGGTGTCGCCTATGGGTTGATCACCATGGAGGACGCCCTGGCGCGTTATGACCTGAGTGAGGATGAATTCAAGGAATGGCTGAACGCGGTTCAACTGCATGGCCTGGACGGTCTGAAGGCGACGGCGCTGCAAAAGTATAGACACCAATAGGTTGCATGTGCCACTTTCTCAAACATGGTAATTGCTGGTTAACCTTTATTGGTCACGGTGACTTGCAAACAAGCAATGATGAAGAGGTGTCACAGAATGCGTGTTTTGCTGGTCGAAGATGACCCGACAACGTCAAAAAGCATCGAAATGATGCTGACCCATGCCAACCTGAATGTCTATGCCACCGAGTTTGGCGAAGAGGGCATCGACCTGGCAAAACTCTATGATTACGACTTGATATTGCTCGACATTGGCCTGCCGGACATGAACGGGCATGAGGTCTTGCGCCAGCTTCGGATGAGTCGGGTGGAAACGCCGATCCTGATCCTGTCGGGGCTGGACGACACCGACAACAAGCTCAAGGGTTTTGGGTTCGGGGCCGATGACTACCTGACCAAACCGTTCCACCGGGATGAGCTTGTGGCCCGGATCCACGCCATTATCCGCCGCTCGAAAGGCCATTCGCAATCGGTCATCCGCACCGGTGAAATCGAGGTAAACCTTGATGCCAAAACCGTTGAGGTTGCAGGCCAGCCTGTGCATCTGACCGGCAAGGAATACCAGATGTTCGAGCTTTTGTCGCTGCGCAAGGGCACAACCCTGACGAAAGAGATGTTCCTGAACCACCTTTACGGCGGCATGGACGAACCCGAGCTGAAGATCATCGACGTTTTCATCTGCAAACTGCGGAAAAAACTGTCCGAGGCAAACGGCGGCGAGAATTACATCGAAACCGTCTGGGGGCGTGGGTATGTGCTGCGCGATCCGGTCAAGGCCACTGACCTCGACGAAGAACGCATGGCGCTGCGGGCCTGAAACCGGGGTGAACGGCGACGGGCTCTGGACCTTGCGCGGGGCGCGCCCTATCACTTGGGCAGCAAGTGACGGAGGCGTGCGTGGCGGACAAGACACCAGTGGATTCGCTGACCGAGGATCAGGCCGCACAGGAACTGGCGCGGCTGGCCGGGCTGATTGCGGCGGCCAATACCGCCTATCACACCCAGGACGCGCCCGAGATTTCGGATGCCGAATACGATGCGCTGAAACGGCGCAACGCCGAGATCGAGGCACGTTTCCCGCATCTGAAACGCGCCGACAGCCCCAGTGACCAGGTCGGGGCCGCGCCCGCCGACGGCTTTGCCAAGATCCGCCATGTGGTGCCGATGCTGTCGCTTGGCAATGCGTTCGAGGACGAGGATGTCACCGATTTCGTGGCCCGCGCCGCCAAGTATCTCGGGATGGATGCGGCCGGGATCGCGCTGACAGCCGAACCGAAGATCGACGGTCTCAGCCTGTCGCTGCGCTATGAAAACGGCGCACTTGTGCATGCCGCGACACGCGGCGACGGAACCACGGGCGAAAACGTCACCGCCAATGCCCGCACCATTGCCGACATACCCCAGGTGCTGACCGATGCGCCCGAGGTTCTGGAGGTGCGCGGCGAGGTCTATATGAGCCACGCCGATTTCGACGCGCTGAACGACGGGATCACGGCCCAGAACGAAGACCTTCTTGCGCAGGGCAAGAAACCCCGCGCCACCTTTGCCAACCCGCGCAACGCCGCCGCCGGAAGCCTGCGCCAGCTGGACCCCGACATCACCCGCGCCCGGCCGCTGCGTTTCTTTGCCTATGCCTGGGGGGATCTGTCGTCGCCGCTGGCCGACACCCAGTATGAGGCGATCCAGGCACTTGGAAGGTTCGGATTTTCCATCAACCCACTGACCCGCCTCTGCGCCACGGTGGATGAGGCGCTGAGCCATTACCGCGAAATCGAAACCCAGCGCGCCACCCTTGGCTATGACATCGACGGCGTCGTCTACAAGGTGAACCGCCTTGATTTGCAGGACAGGCTGGGCTTCCGGTCCACCACGCCCCGCTGGGCCATCGCCCATAAATTCCCCGCCGAACTGGCCTGGACCACGCTTGAGGCGATCGACATCCAGGTTGGCCGCACAGGGGCGCTCAGCCCGGTGGCGCGGCTGAAACCCGTCACGGTGGGCGGCGTCGTCGTGTCGAACGCGACCCTGCATAACGAGGATTACATCCAGGGCCGCGACAGCAAGGGTGCGGAAATTCGCGGCGGCAAGGATATCCGGGTTGGCGACTGGGTGCAGGTCTATCGCGCCGGGGACGTGATTCCGAAAGTGGCGGATGTCGACCTGTCAAAACGGCCCCAGGATGCGGTGCCGTATGTGTTTCCCACCGTCTGCCCGGAATGCGGCTCGGATGCGGTGCGTGAAGAGGGGGACGCGGTGCGCCGCTGTATGGGCGGCATCATCTGTCCGGCGCAAGCGGTTGAGAAGCTGAAACATTTTGTCTCTCGCAAGGCGTTTGACATTGACGGTCTGGGCGCCAAACAGATCGAGATGTTCTATGACGACCCCGACCTTGCCATTCGCGAACCGGCCGACATCTTTACCCTGGCGCAGCGCGACGGGCAGAACCTGACCAAGCTGAAGAACCGCAAGGGCTGGGGGGATCAGAGCGCGGCCAACCTGTTTGCCGCCATCGAGGACCGGCGGAAGATTCCGTTTGGCCGCCTGCTGTTCGCGCTGGGTATCCGTCACGTAGGAGAGGCCGCGTCGAACCTGATCGCCAATCATTACGGCGACTGGGCCACATTCGAGACCGCGATCACCGCCGCGTCGGATTTCGAGGGCGAGGCTTGGCAGGAACTGGTCTCGATCGACGGGGTGGGCGCGGTCATGGCGCGTTCGCTGGTCGGCACATTCGCCCAACCGGATGAGCGCCGCTCGATCGACGCGCTGGTCGCTGAACTTGACATCGAGGCGGCAGAAAAACCCGACACCATCGGCAGCCCGGTGGCCGGCATGACCGTTGTGTTCACCGGCACGCTGGAAAAGATGACCCGCGCCGAGGCCAAGGCCCGGGCCGAGAAGCTGGGCGCCAAGGTCGCCGGGTCGGTTTCGGCCAAGACCGACCTTCTGGTCGCCGGGCCGGGTGCCGGATCCAAGGCGAAGAAGGCCGCGGAACTGGGGGTCAGGACCATCGACGAAGATGGCTGGCTGGCCCTGATCGACGGCGCATGAGCACGCGTCCCGAAAAGCTGTTCCCGCTGTTTGCCGAGTTGAGCGGGCTCAAGGGCGTCGGCCCGAAATCGGCACAGGCGATGGGCCAGATCGGGATTGAGAAACCGCGCGACCTGTTGTTTCATCTGCCCTATTCAGTGATCGACCGGCGGCGGCGCGACAGCGTGCTGGATGCGACCCTGCCGGACACGGTCACGGTCGAGGTCGAAATCGGCGGTCACCGCCCGTCGCATAACCGGACCGGGGCGTATCGGATCACGGTCGAGGATTCGCGCTGCGCCTTTCAGCTGGTGTTCTTCCACGCCCGTGGCGACTATCTGACCCGCGTTCTGCCCGAAGGGGCGCGGCGGCTTGTGTCGGGCAAGGTCGAATTGTTCGACGGCATCCCGCAGATGGTGCATCCCGACCATATCCTGAAGCCGGGTGAAGAGGATGACCTGCCCGAGTTTGAACCGGTCTATCCGCTGACCGCCGGGGTCAGCCAGAAACTGATGGCGAAAGCGGCGCAGGATGCGTTGACACGGCTGCCCGAGGTGGCGGAATGGATCGATCCGGCGCAGAAATCCAAGGCGCGCTGGCCCGATTGGGGCGACGCGATGCTGGCGGCCCACGCTCCCAAAGGGGCGGCGGATCTGGCCCCCACCCATCCTGCGCGGGAACGCCTGGCATATGATGAGTTCTTTGCCCACCAGCTGACCCTGGCCCTGGCCCGCGCCCGGCTGCAACGCGCCAAGGGCGTGATCAGCGAGGCGACCGGGCGGCTTCAGTCCAAAGTATTGAAAGCATTGCCTTATACGCCAACCGGGGCGCAGTCGCGGGCGATCGACGATATCACCCGCGACATGGGCAGACCGCTGCGCATGAACCGTCTGTTGCAGGGTGATGTCGGTGCGGGCAAGACGCTGGTCGCGTTCATGGCGCTTCTGGTTGCTGTCGAGGCAGGCGGGCAGGGGGTGATGATGGCCCCGACCGAAATCCTCGCCCGCCAGCATCTGCAGGGGTTGCAGCCCTTGGCGGAACAGGCGGGCGTGGTGCTGGAAATCCTGACGGGCCGCGACAAGGGGGCCGAACGCAAGGCGAAACTGGCGGCGCTGGCGCGGGGTGACATCCAGATCCTCGTCGGCACCCATGCGGTATTCCAGGAGGATGTGCATTTCGCCGACCTGCGGCTGGCGGTGATCGACGAACAGCACCGCTTCGGCGTACGCCAACGTCTGGAAATCGGGCGCAAGGGCGATGGCGCGGATGTGCTGGTGATGACGGCGACGCCGATCCCCCGATCCCTGTCCTTGGCGCAATATGGCGACATGGATGTGTCGGTGCTGGATGAGAAACCGGCGGGCCGCAAACCGATCAAGACAGCGATGATCTCGACCAGCCGGCTAGACGAGGTGGTCGAACACCTGCGCGGCGCGATTGCCGAGGGGCGGCAGGCCTATTGGGTCTGCCCGCTGGTCGATGAAAGCGAGGTCAGCGACCTGACCGCCGCCGAGGACAGGTTCAAACACCTGCGCGCAGCTTTGGGCGAGGGCGTCGTGGGGCTGGTCCACGGCCAGATGCCGCCCGCCGACAAGGACGCGGCGATGGCGGCGTTTCAGTCGGGCCAGACCAAGGTTCTTGTGGCGACCACGGTGATCGAGGTCGGCGTCGACGTGCCCAATGCCTCGATCATGGTGATCGAACGGGCCGAGATTTTTGGCCTGGCGCAATTGCACCAGCTGCGTGGCCGGGTGGGGCGGGGATCGGCGGAATCGACCTGCCTTCTGATGTATCAATCGCCGCTGAGCGAGGCGGGCACGAAACGCCTGACCACGCTGCGCGAGACCGAGGACGGGTTCAAGATTGCCGAGACCGACCTTGAAATGCGCGGGGCGGGCGACCTGATCGGCACGGCGCAATCGGGCCTGCCGCGGTTCCGCATCGCCGACCTTGAGGCGCAGGCAGGGCTGATGGCCATTGCCCAGACCGATGCCCGCAAGTTGCTCACCGATGATCCCGACCTGACCGGGCCACGGGGCAAGGCCGCGCGCGATCTGTTGTGGCTCATGGAGCAGGATCAGGCAATTCGCCTGATTTCAGTGGGTTAGCCTGCCGCGGAACATTTTGTTCACGAATGTTCTCAAAAAGTTCTTGCTTTGCCTCGCTCAATATGAGAACAAAACGTTAACAAAAGTCAAAGCAAGACGAGCAGGAGAGCGACCCATGATGACCCAGATCAAGACCGCGATCACCAATTCGCGCGAGACATTGTTTGCCGATTCCCTCGGTGCGGTGGCGCTGGTTGTCATGCTGATCGTTGCCCTGCACGTGCCCGGCTTTTCCTGAGTTTCTGCCTGCGTTTGCCGTGCCGAAGGCCCCTCGCATCCTGTCCCTATAGATGCACCCAGACGGCCCTGCCTGTCCCGCACCCGTTTGATGGACCTGCCTCATCGTCCTGACCGGCCTTCGGACCCCACACGCGAAACGCACCTCGACTGCGCCGCCTTCCCATGGAAGTGCGGCGCTTTTTTATTGGATTGTCAGTGTGTTGTGATGCGTTGCTGATGTTAGAGCGTCCTGCCATAAACCTGAATCACGGGTTTGTGGCAGGGCGCGCGAAACGCTGATATGTCGCGCTGCGTCCGACCTTTTCCCTGACTCAGGTTAAAGGTTGGACGCTTTAGGCACAGCTTTGCTGTTCGACCTGTTCAAAGGCTTCCGACAACGCATCCAGCGTCAGCATGATCGACGCGTGGCGGTTCTTGTAGTCGCGCGCGGGGCGCAGCACTTCGAGCCCGTCAAAGGGGGCGGATGGGGTTGGCCCGTCCTCTTTCAGCATCGCCTTCAGCGCGGCGCGGGCGGCGTCAATCTCGGCCCGGTTGCGGCCGATGACATTGGCGCCCACCACCGATGCCGCCGCCTGACCCAGCGCGCAGGCTTTCACATCCTGACCATAATCGCTGATCCGCCCGTCCTCGACCGTGATGTCCACGGTGACGGTCGAGCCGCACAGGGGCGAACGTTTCTTGACCGTCGCATCCGGCGCGGACAGCCGCTCGGTCTGCGGAATCTCGGCGGCAAGGGCCAGGATCTGACCGGAGTAAAGCTTGATCAGGTCTGAATCGCGCGACATGGGCGGTTCCCTTCTTTGGTTCTTTCATAGATAGAAGGGGCGGACACAGATGCAAAGGGCAGATCATGGCATTTGAGGCAACCGCGTTGAAATTTGACGACAAGGGGCTGATCCCGGCCATCGCGCAGGATTCCGAAACCGGCGAGGTGCTGATGATGGCCTGGATGAATGTCGAAGCCGTGGAACGGACGATGGACACCGGCCGCGTGACCTATTGGAGCCGCTCGCGGCAGGCGTTCTGGGTCAAGGGCGAAAGCTCGGGCCATGTGCAGGAACTGGTCGATTTCCGCTTTGATTGTGACAAGGACTGCATCCTCGTGATGGTGCGCCAGACCGGGCCGGCCTGCCACACCAACCGGCGCAGCTGTTTCTATACTGCCGTGCGGGATGGCGAGACGGTCGAGTTGATGTCGCCGATGGAATGATCGCCCTGTCGGGCGATGCCTGCGGCGCGGGTATTTGCGACCAGTAAAAACCTAGAGCCCAACCATGTCGCGGATGTCCTGCGGGCCGGCGCCATCAGCGCGGTACTTGGCAATGGCGCGGGCATCGTCACGCTTGGCCAGCCTTTTGCCCTGATCGTCACGGATCAGCGCGTGGTGGTGATAGATTGGCGTCGGCAGACCCAGCAGTTTCTGCAGGATCACGTGGATTTTCGTTGCCTCGAACAGGTCCTGGCCACGGATGACATGGGTGATCCCCTGAGCGGCGTCATCGAGCACGACAGACAGGTGATACGAGCCGGGAAAATCCTTTCTGGACAGCACGATATCACCGATTGTTGAGGTTATTTTATCAGCGTCGAACCGGATTGTTCCCGGCGTTGTGCCGGTTTCCTCGAAGTGGAAATCTGTAGCTCTGTTCAAGGCCGCTTCCATGTCGAGCCGCAGGGCGCAATCGGTCGGCATGGTCGCGGGGCGCGACCGGTTGCGGCAGGTGCCGGGGTAGATCAAACCATCCGGCCCATAGGTGGGGTCTGCCCCTTCCTGCGGGGCAGACATGGCGGCCAGAATGTCCTTGCGCGTGCAGGTGCAGGGAAAAAGAAGGTGACGCTGCCAGAGATCTTCAAGCGCAGCGCGATAGGTTGGCAGGTTGTCGGATTGCCGGGTGGGGTCCGCGTCCCAGGTGATCCCAAGCCAGGTGAGGTCGTCGTAAATCTGCTGCTCCCATTCCGGGCGGCTGCGGGTCTGGTCGATATCCTCGATCCGAAGCAGGAACTTGCCCCCGGCGGCGCGGGCCATGTCATGCGCCAGCAGTGCGCTATAGGCGTGGCCAAGGTGCAGCGGACCGGTCGGGGATGGCGCAAAACGGGTTCGGAATGTCACAGCTTTTCAAGTATATATACGGTGGAGTTGATGTTACGTGCGGGCAGGTGCGGCCCGTGTTCCCGGAACGTGACATGCATTTGCCGATCCGCGATACCCCTGTCAATCTGGCCTTCATAGGCGGGGTCTTGCAGCGCGTGATCGTTGAAGGACAGAACCATGTGCCCGCCCTTCGGCAAGTGATCGAAAAGCGTGTCGAACACCTCAAGCGGGGCGGCGCCGGGGCCGATGACGCCGATGGCGGCGATGATGGGATAGCTGCCGGGCGGTGCCGCCATTGGCGTGTCTGGCGTAACCTGCGTCAGGGTCCGGTAAATGCCCTTGCTGCGTGCCTGTTCAAGCATGGCTGCGGACAGGTCAACGCCGTCGATCACCGTGAACCCTTGGGCGCGCAGGGCATGCCCGGACAGGCCCGTGCCGCAGCCGAAATCGAGGATCGGTGTCGTTTTGTCCGCGACATGGGCCGCCAGTGCGCGGGCGCAGCGGGCCGGGGTGACATAGCCGTTCTCGGCGACCTCGGCCTCGTAAGTTGCGGCCCAGTCGTCATAAAACTCGGCCACACCCTTGCCGATATGGTCATAGACGCTGTCGAGGTATTTGCGGGTCATGCGGTCAGCCTAGGCCCAAGGGCCGGGGCCGTCCAGTCATGCCGGTATCGCAGCCTGACTATCAAGCCAGCCTTGCCAGTCCGCCTTGGCGCGGTCGGTGTAGGCCTTGTAGCGGTCCTTGCGGCCGCGACGCCCGCCTTTCAGCCCGTCAACCGGTTGAAACAGGCCGAAATTGACGTTCATCGGCTGGAATGTCTTCGCCTCGGCGCCGCCGGTGATGTGATGCACAAGCGCGCCCATCGCGGTGTTCAGCGGGGCGGTCGGCAGCGGTTTGCCAAGGATTTCGGCCGCGGCCAGACGACCCGCCAGAAGCCCCATCGCGGCGCTTTCGACATAGCCTTCGACCCCGGTGATCTGACCGGCAAAGCGGATGTGTGGCCGTGACCGCAGGCGCATCTGGTCGTCCAGCAATGTGGGCGAGTTGATGAATGTGTTACGGTGGATGCCACCCAGACGGGCAAAAGACGCGTTTTCCAGACCGGGGATCATGCGGAACACGTCCGTCTGTGCCCCATATTTCATTTTTGTCTGGAATCCCACAATGTTATAAAGCGTTCCTAACGCGTTGTCGCGGCGCAGCTGCACCACGGCATAGGGTTTTTCTTCCGGCTTGTGGGCATTGGTCAGGCCGACAGGCTTCATCGGGCCGTGGCGCAGGGTTTCGCGGCCTCGCTCGGCCATGACCTCGATCGGCAGGCAGCCGTCGAAGTATCCGGCGGTCTCGCCTTCATGGAATTCGGTCTTGTCGGCGGCCAGAAGCGCGTCGATGAAGGCCTCGTACTGGTCCCTGGTCATCGGGCAGTTCAGATAGGCTTTCTGTTCGGCCTCGGTCTCACCCTTGTCGTAACGCGACTGCAGCCATGCCACGTCCATGTCGATCGTATCGGCATAGACGATGGGGGCGATGGCGTCGAAAAACGCCAGCCGTTCGGCCCCGGTTTCCGCCTGGATCGCCGCGCCCAGACCGGCCGAGGTCAGCGGGCCGGTGGCAATGATCCAGTGGCCGTCGGTTGGCAGTTCTGTGATCTCGCCATATTCGACACGCACATTCGACAGGTCCAAGAGCGCCTGTGTCACGCTTTCCGAGAACGGATCGCGGTCCACCGCCAGCGCGCCACCGGCGGGCAGGCGGTGCTTGTCGGCCATGGCCATGATCAGCCCACCCGCCGCGCGCATTTCCCAGTGCAGCTGACCAACCGCATTCTGTTCGTCGTCATCCGAACGGAACGAGTTGGAACAGACCATCTCGGCCAGGTTGCCGGTGCGGTGGGCAAAGGTTTTGACATGCGGGCGCATTTCGTGGATCACCACGTCGAGGCCCATTTGCGCGGCCTGCCAAGCGGCTTCCGAGCCCGCCATGCCGCCGCCGATGATGTGAAGCGTTTCCGTCATGCCGCCCAGATAGGGCAGGGAGGTGCAATTGAAAAGGGGGAACCGCTTGGCACGGGGCTGGGCACGGGAAAGCGCGGCAGGGGCAAAATCACTCGGGTCGCCATTGGTGGGAATATGTGGATCAGAGAGAGTTGACCCGGAGGGACCTTCCGCCAGATGGCGACCCGAACGTGTGTTTCATGTCGTTGCCGACGCCTTTGTTATGACATCATTCTGCCACCGGTCCTAGCGTCAATTTTCCGAAAACCCGACCCAAGGTTCGGAAACAACAAGGGAAAACTGGTTCCCTGCCAGGGATGGTTGCGCCAAACCCCTTGTTGCATTGGCTGTCGCGGGGTCGGGTTCCTGAAAAACCGATCCTAAACCCGCGAATTCGCATCGGCGGAATCCTGCACATGGCAAGTATGTTTGGGCGGAATGTGGCGCGGATCACTGATCCCAGTCGGGGGGGCGTTTTTCCAGAAAGGCGCTGATCCCTTCGGCGGTGTCGCGGAACATCATGTTCTGCGCCATCACCTCGCCGGTATAGGCATAAGCGGCGTCCAGCCCCATTTCGAGCTGGGCATAGAACGCCTCTTTGCCGATCTTGACCGCCGCGCCCAGCTTGGCGGCGACGGTTTGCGCCAGCTCGCCTGTCGCCACCGCCAGCGCATCCGGCGCGACCACCTTGTTCACCAGCCCCAGCGCCAATGCCTCATCCGCGGGGATGAACTGGCCTGTTGTCAGCATTTCAAACGCTTTCTTGCGGGGGATATTGCGGCTGAGCGCCACCATCGGGGTGGAACAAAAGAGGCCGATATTGACCCCGTTCACGCCGAACCGGGTGCCTTCTGCGGCCACCGCCATGTCACAGCTGGCCACCAGCTGACAGCCGGCGGCGGTGGCGATGCCATGGACTTGGGCGATCACCGGCTGGGGCAGGGCGCGAATCGTCGTCATCATCGCCGCGCAGCGCGAAAACAGGTCATTGAAATAGGCTTTGCCGCCATCCCCGGCCTGACGTCCTGCGGTCATCTGTTTCAGGTCGTGCCCGGCGCAGAACGCCTTGCCCGCCCCCGAGATCACGACGGCGCGCACAGACCTGTCGTCTTTCAGCGCGTCGAACTCGGATTGCAGCGCCGCCAGCATCTCATCCGACAGCGCATTCAGCCGTTCGGGGCTGTTCATCATCAGATGCGCCACGGCCTTGGTGTCGTTACGTTCCAGAATTGCCATCTTGCCCTCCGCTTGCCTGCCCGACACGATAACTGTCAGACGAAACGGAGGGAAGCATGCAGGCAAAGATGACGGCGCAGGAAATGATGGCCTTTCTGGACGAGGTCTTCCCGCAGGTCAGAAACGACTTCGCGATCGAGCATATGGATGGCCAGACGGTGAAAGTGCGCCTGAGAGTGGCCGACCGCCACCTGCGTCCCGGCGGCACCGTGTCCGGCCCGGCGATGTTCAGCCTGGCCGATGTGACCGCCTATGTCGCCACCATGGCGCCGATCGGCCGCGAGGCGCTGGCCGTGACAACGGGTTGTTCGATCGACTTCATGCGCAAACCCGAAGCGGGGCGCGACCTGATTGCAGAAGGCAAGGTGTTGAAGCTGGGCCGGGCGCTGGCGGTCATCGATGTCCTGATCTATTCCGAAGGCAAGCCCGACCCCGTGGCGCGGTCGTCGCTGACCTATTCCATCCCACCGGCGCGCGGGGACTGAAAACAGCGGTGATTTTGTGGGGTAAATAGATACCTATTTTGCAAGTTATTGAAAACACGTATTTTATTCGCTCAAACGGCGCTTGACTGTGTTTTTACAGCCTATATAACCGCGCAATCGAATTTGCGGGGAGGCCGTCACAGGTGCCCCGCGTCCACCAAACTCAGGTAGACTGACCATGAAAACCTTTTCTGCTACTCCGGCAGACATCGAAAAGAAATGGATCATCATCGACGCCGAAGGCGTGGTGCTGGGCCGTCTCGCCTCGATCGTTGCCATGCGCCTGCGCGGTAAGCACAAGGCCACCTTCACCCCGCATATGGACATGGGTGACAATGTCATCGTGATCAACGCGGACAAGGTGCAGCTGACCGGCAAGAAACGCACCGACAAGAACTATTACTGGCACACTGGCCACCCGGGCGGCATCAAGTCGCGCACCGCGGGCCAACTGCTTGAGGGTGAATTCCCCGAGCGCGTCGTGACCGCCGCCGTCAAGCGCATGCTGCCGGGCAACCGCCTGAGCCGCCAGCAAATGACCAACCTGCGCGTCTATGCCGGTGCCGAGCATCCGCATGAGGCTCAGCAGCCCGAAGTCCTGGATGTCAAATCCATGAACTCCAAGAACACCCGGAGCTAATCAATGGCTGATCAAATCAACTCGCTCGAAGAGCTGAACGCCGTCGCCGGTGGTGACGAGGCTGTTGTCACCTTCGAAGACGCCCCCCGTGAGCCCGTCCGCGACGAACTGGGCCGCTCCTATGCCACCGGCAAACGGAAAGACGCCGTTGCCCGCGTGTGGATCAAGCCGGGCTCCGGCAAGGTCACCGTGAACGGCAAGGAAATGGACAAGTATTTCGCCCGTCCGGTGCTGCAGATGATCCTGCGCCAGCCGTTCCAGGTTGCCGGCGTTGACGGTGAATTCGACGTCTATGCCACCGTCAAGGGTGGTGGTCTTTCGGGTCAGGCCGGTGCGGTCAAGCACGGCATCTCGAAAGCGCTGCAGCTTTACGAACCCTCGCTGCGCGGTGCGCTCAAGGCCGCCGGCTTCCTCACCCGCGACAGCCGCGTGGTCGAGCGTAAGAAATTTGGCCGCCGCAAGGCACGTCGTTCGTTCCAGTTCTCGAAGCGTTAACCGCTTCGGTCTTCGGACAGGAAAGGGCCACCCGTTTGGGTGGCCCTTTTTGTGTTGTGCCTGTTTGTGCCTCTTATTCCGCCGGTTTGGGCTGTTCCTTGCGGCTGAATTTGCGGCGCAGCAAACGTTGCACCGGGATTTCGACAAAGGTGGTCAGCGGGATCGCGATGGCGAAGGTCAGCAGCGTCGCCACAAAGAACACCCCCGCCCAGTCGGTGGGCGTGATGCCGATCAGCGCCGCCCGGTCGGTCGAGCGGAACCAGATCACCGCCGCCAACAGGATACAGGGGAAGTGGAACAGGTAGACCGCAAACAGGTTGCGCGACGCCAGCGCCATCGGGATGTCCCACCACTTAATCTTCTTGGCCTTTTCCGTGATCCGCCCGGTTGCCAGAACCGAGATGAACACCATCGAGGCATAGGCGAGATAGGCCGGCGACAGCGCCCAGTACATCTTCCACAACCATTCCGGGGTTCCGGCATAGATGATGCTGTTGGGGTCCTGCACCGGAAGGAAAGTGCCGGTGATCGTCAGGACCCAGGCCAGGACCACATGCAGCCAGCGAAAGCCGGTGTCATTGCGCAGCCGCTCCATAAACCGGGTGTCGACCATGAACAGATAGGCAAAGGCCAGCCCGATGATGAACCCCGAGATGCGGAACCAGATGCGGAAATAGATTTCGAAATAGACGTCGCTTTCCTTTTGATACAGCAACGAGTCGGGCAGCATGAATTTGAACGTTTCGCCGCTTTGCAGGATATAGCCATAGCGGAACGCCAGCGTGACCAGCGTTGCCGCGACCATCCACAGCATCGGCCGTTTGACCTTCATCAGCCCGATCACCGCAAAGGGCAGCAGGACAAAGACGAACATCATCATCTCCATCGTCCAGCCCACCGGGATCACCGGGTTCAGATGGGTCGGGCCGAAAAGGTATTGCACGAAAAACGCCGCCTGAAGCATGTCCCAGAAATCGCGCCCCTGGCCCAGCCCATAAAGCAACAGCGCCAGGTAATAGAGCGGCAGAAGCCGGGATACCCGTTTCAGATAGTATTCGCGCACGTCCACGGTGCCCGTCTCGCGGTATTCCTTGAACAGCATGCAGCCCGCAAGAAAGGCCGAGATCGCAAACAGCGTGTCCAAGAGGTTCCCCTGCCACCACAGCGACAGGATATTGGGGAACCACTCTTGCAGGTTCACGATCGACTCGGTGTCGGAAAACCGGGCGATCGACAGGATGATGTGGAAATTGATCAGCTGAAGCGTGGCGAACGTCTTGTAGAGATTGAGAAGACGCTGGGCATTTGGGTGAACGAGATATTCCATGGTTTCCCTTACGTCACGTCGTCGCGGTCGATCAATCCCAATCCGCGCAGATAGACGCCGATTCCGCTTTCCAAGAGGTCCTCGGGTGAGAACGGGCTTTGGGTGCCGGGGCTGTTGCGGGCGTAAAGTTCGACGACGCCGTGGCTCATCGCCCAGATATGGGCCGAGAACATCGAGGCAGGCGGGCGTTTTTCCGGCGGGATATGCTGGGACAGGTCGGCGGCGGCCTGTTCCATCACGCCGCGGGCCCGCGCCGCAACCGCGGCCAGTTCCGGCGTGCGGTTGACCGAGATGCCGCTTTCGAACATCGCGATGTAATGGCCGGGATAGCGGCGGGCAAAGGCGAGGTAGGCACGGCCCGTGGCCTCGAAACTGGCCAACGCCGACGGCTGGCCCTTGTCATAGGCGTATTGCATCAGGTCGGCGAAGATTTCATAGCCCTGCCGCGCGGCCTCGGCGATCAGGTCCTCGCGGCCTTCGAAATGGCGATAGACCGCGGCCGGGGTGACACCCGCCAGCTTTGCCGCTTCGGACAGGGTGAACCCGGTCGGGCCTTTCTGTTCGATCAGCTTCAGCGCCGCCTCGACCAGCGCCTGGCGCAGGTTGCCGTGATGATAGCCGCGTTTAGGCATTTTTGCCGTCGGGGTTGAGATCGGGCCAGATATCGGGGCCGCCGCAGATCGCGGTATCGACCTTGCCGATGGCGGTTTCATCCTTGCGGTCATAGGGGATGGCGGCAAGGACGGTGCGCATCGCCGCCAGCCGCGCGCGGCGCTTGTCATCCGAGCGGATCACGGTCCACGGCGCGTGGTCTGTGTGGCTGCGTTCAAAGGTCTCGCGGATGGCATCGGTATAGCCGTCCCAGCGTTTCAGCCCCTCGACGTCGATCCAGCTGAGTTTCCACTGTTTCAGCGGGTCGCTTTCGCGTTTGAGGAAGCGGCGCAACTGTTCGGCGCGGCCCACGTTCAGCCAGAACTTGAACAGGTAAATCCCCTCGTCGACCAGCATGCGTTCGAAATCGGGCACCTGCCGGAAGAAATGTTCGCGCTGATCGTCGCTGCAAAAGCCAAAGACCTTTTCGACCACGCCGCGATTGTACCAGCTGCGGTCAAAGAACGCCGCCTGACCACCCGAGGGCAGGTGATCGACATAGCGCTGGAAATACCACTGCGTCTGTTCCGCTTCGGTCGGCTTTTCCAGCGCCACGACCCGCGCACCGCGAGGATTAAGATTCTCCCGGAACCGTTTGATTGTACCGCCTTTTCCTGCCGCGTCGCGCCCTTCGAACACAATCGCGATCCGCGCACCGCTGTCGCGCACCCAGCGTTGCATCTTGACCAGTTCGATCTGCAGCTTCTGGTAATCCGCCTCATAGGATTTGCGGTTCAGCCGTTCCGAATAGGGAAAGGACGTATCCAGAATATCGCCCTTGTCGGTGTGGCGGATGGCGTTGCGGACGGATTCCGGGGCCTCGTTTTCGAAATAGGCGCTGATGGCACCGTCGAATGGCAGCTGCATGAAACCTCTCCCTTTTTCTTTTCAATATGTAGGGTTAAGCGGATCAGCGCAATCCGGCACGTGCCGCGACCCGGTCGATGGCGGCGATCACGCCGTCGGGGTCGACATGGTGCGGCATGTGACCGACGCCGGGCATCGATGTGTAAACCGCGCCCGGTATCTGCGTCGCCAGCCGGTCGGCGTGGTTCCAGTGCGGCACCGTGGCATCATCGTCGCCATGCACGATCTCGGTCGGCACCGAAATCTGACCGTAGCGCGGATAAAGCGCGGTGATTTCGCCGAGCAGGTTCTTGCGCTGCAGGGCATTGGCGCGCAGCGAGTCACGGCGCAGCGTCAGCCCCGCGCCGACAAAGGCGCCATAGCCCTCGGGGGCCGATTGCGGGGCGAAGATCGCCGAAATCGCCTGTTCGACATAGTCGTCGCTGACAAAGGCGGTCAGGACCGGGATCACCAGTGGACCGATTACCGGATGCGAGGTGGCCCAGTAATAGCGCGACAGCCCGGTTTCCCAGATGTTCGACGCCGCCGCCAGCGGCACAAGGCCGGACAAGCGGTCGGGGAAGTTGACCGCCCAGGCCAGCGCCACCGCGCCGCCATAGGAATGGCCCAGAACAATCGGCTGTGCCGCGCCCAGTTCCGCCACTGCCCGCGAAAGAATGTCCGCCTGCTGGGTGATCGTCGCGCCGGTCCTGTTGATCCGCTCGGTATAGCCCAGCCCGGGGCGGTCCACGACAAAGACGCGATAGCGCGTCGCCAGCCGGTCCATCAGCGCAAAGGTGAAATCGCGGGTATTGCCGCTTGAGCCGTGGATCAGCACAAGGTCCGGCCCGTCGCCGCGCACCACCACATGCACGCGATGGCCATCCACGGTGACGAACTGGCCCTCGGGCGGATGGCTGGCGACTGCGCGGGCCTCGTGCAAACGGGCCTTCCACAGCACGAACAGGGCAAAGCCCAGAAGGGCAATTGCAAGTATGATCAGCGCCTTAAGTGCCAATCTTTGCCAGGTCGTAATGGGTGGATTCATAGACCTCGGTGATCCAGTTGCCGTAAAGCAGATGCGCATGGCTGCGCCAGCGGTTCTGCGGCGGCTGGGTGGGGTCGTCATCGGGGTAATAGTTCATCGGCACGTTGATCGGCGTGCCCTCGGCCACGTCGCGGTCATATTCCTGTTTCAGCGTGTCGCTGTCATATTCGAAATGGTTGAAGATATAGAGCGCCCGGTGGCCGGGGTCTTCCACCAGACACGGCCCGACCTCGTCACTGGCCAGCAGCGTCCTGAGACCCGGCACCGCGTCTATCTCGGCCTGTTTCATCTCGGTCCAGCGGCTGACCGGGATCACGCAATCGTCTGAGAACCCGCGCAGGTAATGCGACGAGGGATCAAGGTTCTGATGCCGGAAACAGCCAAAGGCCTTGGCATCGAGGATATGCTTCTTGACGCCGTGGAAATAGTTGATCATCGCCATGCCGCCCCAGCAGACGCCAAAGGTGGAATGGACATGGGTCTGGGTCCAGTCGAACACCTCGCGCAGCTCATCCCAATAGGTGACCTGATCGAAGGGCAGGTGTTCGATCGGGGCGCCGGTGATGATCAGGCCGTCAAACTTCTCGCCCGTCGCTTTCACTTCGGAAAACGGGCGATAGAACTCTTCCATGTGTTCGGCGGCGGTGTTCTTGGTCTGATGCTCGGACATGCGGATCAGGCTGAGTTCGATCTGAAGCGCCGTCGCGCCGATCAGCCGGGCAAACTGGTTCTCGGTCTGGATCTTCTTCGGCATCAGGTTCAACAGCCCGATGCGCAGGGGGCGGATGTCCTGACGGGCGGCCTGATCCTCGGACATGACCATGATGCCCTCGCGCGTCAGCACGTCGAAGGCAGGCAGGTCAGACGGGATCTTGATGGGCATCGTCAGGTCTCCGGGGTTTTGGTGAAGGTCTTATCTAGGCCAGCGGTCAGGAACGCTCAAGGGCCGTGGCGATCAGGGTTTCAAAGTCTTCGGCGGTTTTTACGCCCGCAACCTCTTCGGCGCAGACGGTCACACCCCATTTTGCCATCGCCTCGTAACGCGGCTGGCGGTGCGCCAGCGCCTGGGCATAGGTCCAGCGCACAAAGGCGTTCGGGTCGACCTCGGCCTCGGACTGGCCGGTCATCGACAGGTATTCCGACCAGCGCGCATGCAGAAATTCGGGCTGGTAATACATCGGCTTGGGGGCGCGGTCGAAACGGCGGATCAATTCTTCGGTATGCGCGTCCGAGCCTTTGATCCAGACCAGCAGCGTGTTCGCGGCAAGGGCGGACATGATCGGGTCATCGGGGTTCTCGGGGTCCACGACCTCGCAGATCGAACCGCCCGAGTCACAGACGAAATGGTCATAGCCATAAAGGTCATGCGCGCGGTCGATGAAATGCACCGTGTCCAGCAGCGCGGCTTCCTCGGCGATGCGGTGCTGGTCCTGCCGGCGCATGTATTCGTCAAAGGGCAGGCCGCCCTTTTCGGAGTTGCCGGGCTTGCCCAGATAGGTCGAGAGCGGCGCGAGATTGTTGAAGGTGATGTTCGATCCGATATAGATCGAATCCGTCATCAGAAGTTCCCGCAGGAACGGTACTTTCATCGCCTCGGCCTTGGCGTTGTCGGCGATATGTTCGCCCATGTAGCGGGTGCCGATGCGGTAGTCGATCGAGTAATGGAACCAGTCGCCACTGTCGCGCAACGTGTTCGAGACATGGGTTTTCCCAAGCCCCGACATGCCAAACAGCAGCACTTTCTTCTGCGGCGCGTCGCGCCACTCTGACGGCGATTTGTAAATCATTCCAAGTCCCTTGATCGCTTGGCCCAACTGGTATCCTTGCGCGCCGAAAGGGTCAAATTCTTCCGTCGGATTCCGGGGCCTTCGTGGCAAAAGCGGGGATTTTGCGTATCAGGCGGCCGTCCAGCACCAGAAGCCCCAGCGCGATCAGGCCAAACCCGGCAAAGGCGCGGGGGGGCAGCGACTCGTGCAGGACCAGCGCGCCCAAGGTGATGGCGATGGGCGGGATGATCAGCGTGCCGATCAATAGGTTGCCCGACCCGGCGGCAGCCAGCACGCGGTAATACAAGAGATACGCGCCCGCAGTGGCGATCACGGCATAGTAGAACAGGGCGACAAGGGTCAGGGGCGACAGGGCAAATGTGAACGGCCCGTCCACGACCCACGCCACCGGCACCGCGACCAGCGCCGACATGGTCAGCATACCCGCCGCCGAAACCAGTGGTGTCAGGCCGGACATGAACTTTCGCGCCCAAACCCCTGCAAAGGCGTATGAAATCGTGGCTGCTACCGCCGCCAGTTGCGCGGTTGAGCGTGGATCGAACTGTCTGAGCGCGTCCAGCCCGATGGCGGTGGCAACACCAAGAAAGCCGATCAGCACGCCCGCCATCTTGCGCAGCGTCAGGCGTTCATCGGCCAGAAACAGCGCCGCCACCAGAACGCCGAACACGGCCGTCCCCGCATTCAGGATCGCGGTCAGCCCGCTTTCGATATGGAGTTGCGCCCAGTTCAGAAAGAAGAACGGGATCAGGTTGTTCAGCACGCCCATCCCGGCGAAGGCAGCCCAGACGGCAATCCCGCGCGGCACGGGCTCGGCCCGCCACCAGACCACGGCCCACAACAGCAAGGCGGCCCAGAACACCCGATGGGCGATCGAGGTCCAGACACCAACCTCATCAAGCGCCAGCCGCACAGCCAGAAACACCGCGCCCCAGATCAGCGACAAGAGGAACAGTTCTCCCCAGGCGCGGGGGGACATGGATTTCTGGATGATGCTCATGGCGCAAAAGATAACGGGCGCCAATGGCGCCCGCGACCCGTTTCCTGCTGTTTCCGACGAACGCGTTTTATGCGTTGGTCTTGGACATGCGCTTGCGCTCATGCGGATCAAGATAGCGTTTGCGCAGCCGGATCGTGTTCGGCGTCACTTCGACCAGTTCGTCGTCGTTGATATAGGCGATGGCTTCTTCCAGCGACAGTTTCATCGGTGTGGTCAGGCGCACGGCTTCGTCGGTGCCGCTGGCGCGGACGTTGGTCAGCTTCTTGCCCTTCAGCGGGTTCACCTCAAGGTCGTTGTCGCGGCTGTGTTCGCCGATGATCATACCGGTATAGACCTGTTCCTGCGCGCCGATCATCATCTTGCCGCGCTCTTCGAGGTTCCACAGCGCATAAGCCACCGAGACACCGTTCTCCATCGAGATCAGAACCCCCGCGCGGCGGCCCGGAATCGGCCCCTTGTGCGGGGTCCAGCCGTGGAACACGCGGTTCAGAACGCCAGTGCCGCGCGTGTCGGTCAGGAACTCGCCGTGATAACCGATCAGCCCGCGCGACGGGACATGGGCGATGATGCGGGTCTTGCCTGCGCCGGCCGGTTTCATCTCGACCAGTTCACCCTTGCGCGCGCCGGTCAGTTTCTCGATCACCGCGCCGGAATATTCGTCATCGACGTCGATGGTGGCTTCTTCCACCGGTTCCATGGTGACACCGTCCTCTTCGCGCATGATCACCTGCGGACGCGAGATCGACAGTTCGAACCCTTCGCGGCGCATGTTCTCGATCAACACGCCCATCTGCAATTCGCCCCGGCCCGAGACCTCGAACGCCTCGCCGCCCGGCGTGTCGGCGATCTTGATGGCGACGTTGGATTCGGCCTCTTTCATCAGCCGGTCGCGGATCACGCGGGATTGCACCTTCTTGCCGTCACGCCCGGCAAGCGGGCTGTCGTTGATGCCGAAGGTCACGGTGATCGTGGGCGGGTCGATGGGCTGGGCTTCCAGCGGTTCCTCGACCGCAAGGGCGCAGATCGTGTCGGCAACGGTGGCCTTGGCCATGCCCGCGATCGACACGATGTCACCGGCGACGGCCTCGTCGATGTCCTGCTGTGCAAGACCACGGAAGGCCTGGATCTTGGTGACGCGGAACTGTTCGATTTTCTGACCGATGCGGCTGATCGCCTGCACGGTCTGACCGACCTTCAGCTTGCCCGATTCCACGCGGCCCGTCAGGATGCGGCCGACAAACGGGTCGGCGCCCAGCGTCGTTGCCAGCATGCGGAAATCCTCGTCCTGATGGGCGATCTGTTTCGGCTTGGGCACGTGGTTGACGATCAGGTTGAAAAGCGCGTGCAGGTCCTTGCGCGGCCCGTCGAGTTCCGCATCGGCCCAGCCGTTGCGCCCGGAGGCATACATATGCGGGAAATCCAGCTGGTCCTCGGTCGCGTCCAGCGACGCGAACAGGTCGAAACATTCGTCCAGCGCGCGGTCGGGTTCGGCATCGGGCTTGTCGACCTTGTTCAAGACCACGATCGGGCGCAGCCCCAGCGCCAGCGCCTTCGAGGTCACGAACTTGGTCTGCGGCATCGGGCCTTCGGCGGCATCGACCAGAAGGACAACGCCATCGACCATCGACAGGATGCGCTCGACCTCGCCACCGAAATCGGCGTGGCCGGGGGTGTCGACGATGTTGATGCGGGTGCCTTTCCACTCGACCGAGGTCGGCTTGGCGAAGATGGTGATACCGCGCTCGCGTTCCAGGTCATTGCTGTCCATGGCGCGCTCGGCCACTTCCTGGTTGGCGCGGAAGGCCCCGGATTGCTTCAGAAGCTCGTCCACAAGCGTGGTCTTGCCGTGGTCCACGTGGGCGATGATGGCGATATTGCGAAGGTCCATGGGGCGTCTCTTTTCCTGTTCGCGCCCGCCCTATATCGGCTGCGCACAAAAGGCCAGAGGGAATGGCGCAGGTTTTCTCCGAAAGCGGCGGGCCGTGTTCCACGGGGGCGCGTCAGGTGGCGATATAGCGGTCGCGGCGGTGGTTGAGGCCGATCACCACATTGGTGACCAGGGCGCCCAGAAGCGACGCGGCAACCATAATCGGGTCCAAGACGAAGAAGGCGGCGCAGAAAAGACACAAGTCAAAGATCAACTGGGTCCAGCCCGCCCGGAACCCGGTGCGGTCCTGCAGGTAAAGACCCAGAACGCCGATCCCGCCCAAAGACGCGCCGTGGCGAAACAGGATAATCAGCCCCATGCCCGACAGGATCCCCGCCAGCGCCGCGCCAACCCATGGGTTCACCATCTGGAAGGTGACGAACCGGGGCAGCACCTCCATCATCAGGGACAGGATGGCGACGGCGACAAAGCTTTTCACCGTGAAACGTGGCCCCATGCGGCGCCAGGCCAGAAGATAGAAGGGCAGGTTGACGGTGAAGAACACCGCCCCGAAGGACCATCCCGACACATAACTCAGCAACACGCCCAACCCAGCCGTCTGCCCGGTGATCAGCCCGACATGGGTCAGGATCAGGACCGAAAACGCGCAAAGCGTGGTGCCAGAGACAAAGGCCAGCGCATCCTCGAACAGGCTGTGCGAGATCGCGGCGCGATGCGGTTCGTTGCGGGTGGCGGTGGTGTCCGGGTCTTGGGTCATGACCCGCGTCTGACCGCATATCGGCGTCGGACAAAAGGCGACCGATGGCCGCAAGGGGGGTGCAATTATCGCTTGCGGACCGGGACAAACAGGCGTTCAAGTCGGCCTGAACTGTTTTTGACACGGGGGACTGGACGCATGTGCCGCTGGGCCGCTTATCTGGGCAAGCCGATCTTTCTGGAAGAGGTCATCACCAAACCCGCCCATTCGCTGATCATCCAGAGCCATGACGCGACCAAGGCCAAGACCGCGATAAATGCCGACGGGTTTGGTATCGCCTGGTATGGCGAGCGGGACGAGCCCGGTCTTTACCGCGACATCTATCCCGCCTGGTCCGATCCCAACCTTCGCGCGCTGGCGCATCAGGTGCGCTCGGGCCTGTTTCTTGCGCATGTGCGCGCCTCGACCGGCACCGCGACCAGCCGCAACAACTGTCACCCGTTCACCCATGGCAAATGGAGCTTCATGCACAACGGGCAGGTCGGTGGGTTCGAGCAGTTCCGCAAACGCGCGGACATGGCCGTGCCGGACGCGCTTTACGCCAGCCGCAAGGGGGCGACAGACAGCGAGGTTCTGTTCCTGTTGATGCTTGGCGCGATGGAGGAGACGGGGCAGGGCGATCCGGCGGCGGCGCTGGCGGCCTCTGTGCGCCAGATGCGCGGGTTGTCGCAACAGTTTGGCACGACGCCCCACATGCGCCTGTCTTCGGCGTTCTCGGACGGAGAAAGCCTGTGGGCCGCACGCGACAGTTCCGACGACATCGCGCCGTCGGTGTTCTACCGCTGGAGCGAAAGCCGCGAAGGCTGGGCCGTGGTGTCGGAACCCTTGGAAACCACCGAAGGCGGCTGGACCGAACTGCCTCCCGGGCACATCGCGCAGTTCAGCCCCGACGGGGTCGAGGTGAACCGGCTTGACACCTAGGTTCTGAACCTACCCCTGAAGCGCCTTGTTCAGGTTCTCGTCGATCTTTTCAAGGAAGCCCTGCGTCGTCAGCCAGCCCTGATCGGGGCCGACCAGCAGGGCCAGATCCTTGGTCATGGACCCGCTTTCGACGGTTTCGACGATGACGCGCTCAAGCGTTTCGGCAAAGGCGCGCAGGGCGATGTTCTCGTCCAGCTTGGCGCGGTGCTTCAGCCCGCCGGTCCAGGCGTAAATGGACGCGATCGAGTTGGTCGAGGTTGATTCACCCTTCTGGTGCTGGCGATAGTGGCGGGTGACGGTGCCATGGGCGGCCTCGGCCTCGACGATCTTGCCATCGGGCGTCATCAGCTGGCTGGTCATCAACCCAAGCGAGCCAAACCCCTGCGCCACCGTGTCGGACTGCACGTCGCCGTCATAGTTCTTGCAGGCCCAGACGAACTTGCCGTTCCATTTCATCGCGCAGGCGACCATGTCGTCGATCAGCCGGTGTTCGTACCAGATGCCCTTTTCCTTGAACTTCTCTTCGAACTCTTCTTCAAACACCTTCTGGAACAGGTCCTTGAAGCGCCCGTCGTATGCTTTCAGGATGGTGTTCTTGGTCGAGAGATAGACCGGCCAGCCAAGGTTCAGACCATAGTTCAGCGAGGCGCGCGCGAAGTCGATGATCGAGGCGTCGAGGTTATACATCGCCTGATAGACTCCGGCAGAGGGCGCGTCATAGACTTCTTTTTCAATGACCGTGCCGTCCTCGCCTTCGAATTTCATCGTCAGCTTGCCGGGGCCGGGGAAGGTGAAATCGGTCGCCTTGTACTGGTCGCCAAAGGCATGGCGTCCGACCACGATGGGCGAGGTCCAGCCCGGCACAAGGCGCGGCACGTTCTTGCAGATGATCGGCTGGCGGAACACAACACCGCCAAGGATATTGCGGATGGTCCCGTTCGGGCTTTTCCACATCTGTTTCAGGCCGAACTCTTCGACCCGCGCTTCGTCCGGGGTGATCGTGGCGCATTTCACCGCGACGCCGACCTCTTTGGTCTTTTCGGCGGCATCAATGGTGATCTGGTCATCGGTGCGGTCGCGTTCCTCGATCCCGAGGTCATAATAGAGAAGGTCGATATCGAGATAAGGCAGGATCAGTTTCTGCTTGATGAAATCCCACATGATGCGGGTCATTTCGTCCCCGTCCATTTCGACGATGGGGTTGTCTACCTTGATCTTGGTCATGGCTATCTCCGGGCTCTGAGTCGCGGTCTCTTGCGGGGTAACTAGCGGATTTCCGACGGCGGGGAAAGTGTTTGTATGCGATTGTATACCGAAAATCCCCCCGTCAGGACTATCGACCCGAACCGATTGCGGGGCTAGGGTCCGCACAAAGGTATTTGAAGGAATTTGCGCGTGATCCATTTATCTGTGGCCGAGGCGTTCCGATTTGCATGGCGGTTGCGGTGGCCGTTCCTGTTGTCCCATCTGTTGTTCAACATCCTGCTGACCGCGTTTTTCGCGCCGCTTCTGGCGCTCAGCATCCGGTTGGCGGTGCGCCTGTCCGGGGCGCCGGCGCTGTCGGATTTCGACATTGCGCTGTTCCTCCTGTCTCCGGTGGGCTTTGTCGCGCTTTTGTTGCTGTGTGGCTTTGCCCTGACCCTGACGGTGATGAATGTCAGTTTCATGATGGCCATCGCGCTGCGGTTTCACGTCACCGGCGAAAAGGGCGCGACCGAGGGGATCGAGGCGGTCCTGCCACGGGCGCGCCAAGTCCTGTCCTTCGCCGTGCGCCTGACGCTGCGCATTCTGGCGCTGGCCGGGCCTTTCGTGCTGGTGGCGGGGGTGCTCTATCTGTTGTTCCTGACCGAGTATGACATCAACTATTACCTTCAGAACCGCCCGCCGGAATTCTGGGGCGTTGTCATCGGGGCAGGGGCGGTGCTGGCGCTTGGCGCGGCGCTGTTGCTGTGGCGGCTTCTGGGCTGGGCACTGGCGCTGCAGATGGTGCTGTTTGCCGGCACGCCTCCCGCAGCCAGTTTCCGCGCCAGCACCGAGGCGATGCGCGGCAAGCGGCTGTCGCTGCTGATCAAGTTGGCGGGGTGGGGCATCGCCGCGACCCTTCTGATCGCGGCGGTGGCGGTCCTGCTGGGGGTGGTGTCCGACCAGCTTGTCAAGCAATCCGACCTTGATCTGGACCGGCTGGTGCTGCGGCTTCTGGTGATGTCGGTCCTGTGGGGGATCGTGAACCTTGTGGTGACCTCTCTGGCCACCGGCGCGCTGGCGGTTTTGCTGATGGACAAGGCAGGCTGGCCCGATGCGCGTGGCGCGGGCAGCCACGGCAGGATCTGGCAATTCGGGTTTGTCGTCGCGGCGGGGGTGGCGATCTCGGCCCTGCTGGTGGCGGTGTCGGCACGTGATGTGACGCAGGTCCAGACCGCCGACAAGGTCGAGATCATCGCCCATCGCGGCGCGGCAGGCGCGCGGCCGGAAAACACCATGGCGTCCTTTGAAAAGGCGATCGAGGACGGGGCGGACTGGGTCGAACTGGACGTTCAGGAAAGCGCCGACGGAGAGGTTGTCGTCGTGCATGACAGCGATTTCATGAAGATCGCCGGAAACCCGATCAAGGTCTGGGATGCCACGATGGGCGATATTGCCGGGATCGACATCGGGTCGTGGTTCGATCCCGCCTATGGCGACCAGCGCACGCCGCTTCTGGCCGATGTCCTTCTGGCGGCGAAAGACCGGGCCGGGGTGCTGATCGAGCTGAAATATTATGGCCACAATGACCAGCTGGAGAGGCGTGTGGCGGATGTGGTGGCGTCAACGGGCATGGAGGATCAGGTCATGTCGATGTCCCTGAAACTGCCGCTGGCGGAAAAGATGAAATCGCTGCGCCCGGAGTGGAACGTCGGGCTGTTGTCCTCGGCCAGCGCCGGGCGGATCTGGGCGCTGGACGTGGATTTCCTGGCGGTCAACAAGGCAAGCCTGACATCGCGGCTGGTGCGCGAGATGCGGCAGGCGAAGAAGAAACTCTATGTCTGGACGGTGAACGAACCGCTGGAGATGAGCCGCATGGTCTCGATGGGGGTGGACGGGCTGATTACCGATGAACCGGCGCTGGCACGCGAGGTCGTGTCGCAACGGCAGGACCTGACCAGCGTCGAACGGCTGGTGCTGGCGCTGGCGAACCGGCTGGGGATCGGCTTTGACGAGGGCGACTATCGTGACGATCAGCCTTAGACCCGCGCTGCTGGCGCTGATCGCCATGCCCGCCCTGGCGCAAGAGGCAGACCTGACCCTGTTCGACCGGATCGAGGTTCAGGCCCATGCCCGGCTGCAATCGGTGCGCGACAGCGGGGCGGACCTGTTGCCGTTTACGACCGATGGCTGTTCCGGCGGCATGTCCGCCACATGGGAGATCGTGGCGACGCTGGTGCCGGAATTTGCCGACATCCACCTTGAAACGCCGCCATGGCAGGACTGCTGCGTCACCCATGACCGCGCCTATCACCTGGGCGGCGAGGACAGCGACCCGGTGGCCAGTTTTGCCGCCCGCAAAACAGCGGACGAGGCGCTGCGCCAATGCGTGATCGCGACGGCAGAGGACCGGCGCGCGGTTCTGATGTCTCGATACGGGCTGAGCGAGGCGCAGATCGACACCGCCTATCGCCTGATTGCCGGGTCAATGTATGACGCGGTGCGGGTTGGCGGAGGGCCGTGTTCCGGCCTGCCGTGGCGCTGGGGCTATGGCTGGCCGCATTGCGGTGCGTTGAGCGGGCTGTCGGAGTAGGGTCAGGACCATTGATCCTGCGCCCGGTCACATCTTGTCGAAGAACGCCACCAGACGCGGGCGCAGCCAGCCCCAGATGCCGGGCGCGCCGCGCTGGATCGGCACGCCGACGCGCTTGTCCATCTGGTCCATGGTGACGCCGTACTCCACCCATGTGCCGCCGCCCTGTTCCATGTTGGCGACAGGTGTCGGCAGGCGGTCGATGGCCTTGGCAAACCGGGCATCGGCGGTTTCTGCGGCTTCGAACTCGTCCCAGAGGGCGCGGAATTCGGCGCATTGGTCGTCGGGCAACAGCGCAAACAGCCGGTCGGCGGCGGCCAGTTCCGCCGCTTCCTGCGCCGCGTGGTCGACATCGCCGTGGATCGGGTTGTCGCCCGCATCGATCTCGACGATGTCGTGGATCAGCAGCATCCGCAGCACCCGGTCAATCGACACGCCCGCGGGCGCCTGATCCGCCAGAACCGCCGCGTAGAGCATCACATGCCAGCTGTGTTCGGCCGAATTCTCGAACCGCGAGTCATCGTTCAGCCGCGAGGCGCGGTAAACCGACTTCAGCTTGTCCGCTTCGTTGAGAAAGGCGATCTGGGCGTCGAGCCGGGTATTCCGGCCTGTCGTCATTGCGGTGCTTGCGGCGCGGCGGCACGGCGCGCCGCGGCCATCTTGCGATTGAGCGCGTCACGCGCCTTTTCCTCGGCCAGCCGCACGCGGCATTCGGTCAGGAACGCCTCTTCCAGCGTCTGTGACGCGGCCGCCAGAACGCCCGCGATCTCCATGAACAGGCGATCTTCGCCCAGTTCCTTCTGCGCCGCCAGCACGTCGTCGGCCAGTTGCGAGGCAAGCCGCTCGATCGTGTTCATCAGCGCGTGGTCTCCGTCAGGCGGCGTTTCACGTAACCCGTCACGTGGTCGATCATCGTGTCCATATGCGGCTCTTCGAAGAAGTGGCCGGACCCGTCGATCTCGGTATGGGTGATGGTGATGCCCTTCTGCTCGTGCAGCTTGTTGACGAGGTTCGTGGTCTCGGCCGGCGGCGCCACGCGGTCAGCGGTGCCGTTGATGATCAGACCGGACGACGGGCAGGGGGCGAGGAACGAGAAATCGTACATGTTGGCGGGCGGCGACACGCTGACAAAGCCGGTGATCTCGGGACGGCGCATCAGAAGCTGCATGCCGATCCAGGCACCAAACGAGAAACCAGCCACCCAGCAATGTTTCGAGTTGTTGTTCATCGACTGAAGATAGTCGAGCGCCGAGGCCGCGTCGCTGAGTTCGCCCACGCCCTGATCGTATTCGCCCTGGCTGCGCCCGACGCCGCGGAAATTGAACCGCAGCACGGTGAAGCCCATGTTGTAAAAGGCATAATGCAGGTTGTAGACCACCTTGTTGTTCATCGTCCCGCCAAATTGCGGGTGCGGATGAAGAACGATGGCAATGGGCGCGTCGCGGTCTTTCTGGGGATGATAGCGGCCTTCGAGCCGACCTTCGGGTCCGGGAAAAATCACCTCGGGCATATCTGCTCCCTCGTCTCCTTCAAAAAGGGCGCCTTGAATTCTTGACGAATTCCCTCAGGCACCTTAGAACGGTTCTAACCTTCCGGGTCATGCCGGATACGCTGCAAGCGACTTAAGCATTGCAGGCGGGATCGTCAATCAATTCGCGGGGTCGCGTGGGATGAAACTGTCAACCAAGGGGCGTTATGCGCTGGTGGCGCTTGCCGACATCGCCCTGCAGCCCGAGGACGCGCTGGTGACTCTGGCCGAAATTTCGAAGCGGCAGGATATTTCCCTGGCCTATCTGGAACAGCTTTTCGTCAAGCTGCGCCGCGCGGAACTGGTGGAATCGGTGCGCGGGCCGGGTGGTGGCTACAAGCTGGCGCGCCCGGTGTCGGATATCCGCGTGGTCGATATCCTTGCCGCGGTGGATGAAACCGTGTCCGCGCTGCACACGGGCGCGGCGGCCAAGGGTGGTTTGTCGGGATCGCGCGCGCAATCCATGGCCAACCGCGTGTGGGAGGGGCTGTCGGCCCATGTCTATGTCTTCCTGCACCAGACCCGGCTGAGCGACATCATCCGTAACGAGATCGCCCCATGTCCGGCGGTGCCGAACCTGTTTGCCGTGGTGGACGACGAATGAGATCGCTGCACCTTTTGGCGGGCATGGGGGCGCTGCCCCCTCGTTTGAAAACTCGCCGAGTTTTCAAACTTCACCCCCGAGGTATTTCCGGCAAGAGGAAGGGGCGGGGGTGAGAGCCTATCTGGACCATAACGCCACCGCGCCGCTGCGGGCCGAGGCGCGTGATGCGATGATCGCGGCGATGGATGTGGTCGGCAACCCGTCGAGCGTGCATGCCGAGGGTCGGGCCGCCAAGGGCCTGCTGGAAAAGGCACGGGCCGAGGTTGCCTCGGCCTTTGGCGCGGACGGGGCGGATGTGATCTTTACCTCGGGCGCCACCGAGGCGGCGGCGCTTGCCCTGCAGGGGCGGGGCGTTCAGGGCGCGGGCATCGAACATGATGCGGTGCGGGCCTGGGTCGAGGAAGTGCTGACCGTGGGGGCAGACGGGATGGTGACGGTCACCGATCCCGGTGCATCGACGCTGCAGATCGCCAATTCCGAGACCGGGATCGTGCAGGAACTGCCTGAGGGTCTGTTGGTCAGTGACATGACGCAAGGTTTCGGCAAGCTGCCGATCGCCTTCAACTGGTCCGGCGCGACCATGGCGCTGATTTCGGCGCATAAGCTGGGCGGGCCGAAAGGGATCGGCGCGCTGGTGGTCAAGCGCGGCACGGATATTGCGGCGCAGCTGAAAGGCGGCGGGCAGGAAATGGGCCGCCGCGCGGGAACCGAGAACATCATCGGTGCCGCCGGTTTCGCCGCCGCCGCCAGCGCTGCGGTCCGCGACTTGTCGTCCGGGGTCTGGGATCGGGTTGCAAATCTGCGCGATTTGCTGGAAGAGACCCTTGCCGCTGACGCGAAAGAGACCATTTTTGTCGGGAAAGGCGAAAAACGCCTGCCCAATACCTCCTGTATCGTCACGCCCGGCTGGAAGGGCGAGACGCAGGTGATGCAGATGGACCTGGCCGGTTACGCGATCAGCGCCGGGTCCGCCTGTTCCTCGGGCAAGGTCAGGGCCAGCGCCGTGTTGCTGGCGATGGGCTTCGACGACAGCGCGGCAAGCGGGGCCATCCGGGTCTCGCTCGGGCCGGAGACAACGGAACAAGAGGTGCTGGGCTTTGCAAGGGCCTGGCTGACCCAGGAAAAGAAATTCCGCGCCCGCGCGGCGTGAGACGTGACAGGAGAGCACATGGCCACTTTGGAACAGACGCAGGACGTTCAGGTCAAGGAAGGCGTCGACCAGGAAACCGTCGACGCGGTCCGCGAGGTTGGCGGCAAGTACAAATATGGCTGGGAAACCGATATCGAGATGGATTATGCCCCCAAGGGGCTGACCCCGGATATCGTGCGCCTGATTTCCGAGCGCAACGAAGAGCCCGAATGGATGACCGAATGGCGGCTGGCGGCCTATGAGCGCTGGCTGACCAAGGAAGAACCCGATTGGGCCATGGTCGACTACCCGGAAATCGATTTCCAGGACCAGTATTACTATGCCCGTCCGAAATCGATGGAAGTGAAACCGAAATCGCTGGACGAGGTCGACCCCAAGCTTCTGGCCACGTATGAAAAGCTGGGCATCCCGTTGAAGGAACAGATGATCCTGGCCGGGGTCGAAGGTGCGGACGAAGCGCCTGCCGAGGGCCGCAAGGTCGCGGTGGATGCGGTGTTTGACTCCGTGTCTGTCGGCACGACCTTCCAGAAGGAGTTGAAAGAGGCGGGCGTGATCTTCTGCTCGATCTCGGAAGCGATCAAGGAACACCCCGAACTGGTGAAGAAATACCTCGGCTCGGTGGTTCCGGTCAGCGACAACTTCTATGCCACGTTGAACAGTGCCGTTTTCTCGGACGGCTCGTTTGTCTATGTGCCGCCGGGCGTGCGCTGCCCGATGGAACTGTCGACCTATTTCCGCATCAACGCCGAGAACACCGGGCAGTTCGAACGCACGCTGATCATCGCCGACAAGGGCAGCTATGTGTCCTATCTTGAGGGCTGCACCGCGCCCCAGCGCGACACCTCGCAGCTGCATGCCGCCGTGGTCGAGATCATCATCGAGGAAGACGCCGAGGTGAAATATTCCACGGTGCAGAATTGGTATCCCGGTGACGAGAACGGCAAAGGCGGGATCTATAACTTCGTGACCAAGCGTGCCGATTGCCGGGGCGACCGGGCCAAGGTGATGTGGACGCAGGTCGAAACCGGCTCTGCCGTGACGTGGAAATACCCCAGCTGCATCCTGCGCGGCGATGATTCACAGGGCGAGTTCTATTCGATCGCGATCACCAACAATCACCAGCAGGCCGATACCGGCACCAAGATGATCCATCTGGGCAAGAACACCAAAAGCCGCATCGTGTCCAAGGGCATCTCGGCCGGGTTTGCACAGAACACTTATCGCGGGCTGGTGTCGATGCACCCCAAAGCCAAGAACAGCCGCAACTATACCCAGTGCGACAGCCTTCTGATCGGTGACAAATGCGGGGCGCATACGGTGCCTTACATCGAGGTCAAGAACAACTCGTCCCGGGTTGAGCATGAGGCGACGACGTCCAAGGTCGATGACGAACAGATGTTCTATTGCCGTCAGCGCGGCATGGACGAGGAAGAGGCCGTGGCGCTGATCGTGAACGGTTTTGCCAAGGAAGTGCTGCAGGCGCTGCCGATGGAATTCGCCATGGAAGCGCAACAATTGGTGGCGATTTCGCTGGAGGGCTCCGTTGGATAACAGGCCCACCACATCGCAACGGATTGCCTCGGCCGCGCCCTATGTGTGCCCGGTGCTGGGCGGGGGGCTGGGCGTGCTTTATGTCCAGATCTTCCACATGCAATTCGTGAACCCGGTTTTCGCCATCGGCGTCGGGGCGGTTGCGGGCGCGGTTGTGGGCAAGGTGCTGGTGCATCTGATCGAGACACGGCAACTCAGTGGGCAGAGCCGCCCAGACGAACGGAACAAATGATCGCCTGATGGCGATGCAGGAATAACGCGGTGGTCAACGGATCGCTGCACGGAGAAAGTCAGGATAGAAAACATGTTGGAAATCAAGAACCTGAAGGTCAAACTTGAAGAAGAGGACAAGCAGATCCTGAAGGGCGTCGACCTGACCGTCGAGGCGGGCAAGGTGCATGCGATCATGGGTCCGAACGGGTCGGGCAAATCGACCTTGTCCTATGTCCTTTCGGGGCGCGACGGGTATGAGGTGACCGAGGGTTCGGCCACGCTTGAGGGCGAAGACCTGCTGGAACTGGAACCGGAAGAACGCGCCGCGCTGGGTCTGTTCCTGGCGTTCCAATACCCGGTGGAAATCCCCGGTGTCGGCAACATGACCTTCCTGCGCACAGCTGTGAACGCGCAGCGCAAGGCACGCGGGCAAGAGGAAATGTCGGCAGCCGAGTTCCTGAAGGTAATCCGCGCCAAGGCGAAAACCCTGAAGATTGACGCCGACATGCTGAAACGTCCCGTCAACGTCGGCTTCTCGGGTGGTGAGAAGAAGCGCAACGAGATCCTGCAGATGGCGATGCTGGAACCCAAGATGTGCATTCTGGACGAGACCGACTCGGGGCTGGACGTCGACGCGATGAAGCTGGTGTCGGAAGGTGTCAACGCGCTGCGCGACGCAGGGCGCGGTTTCCTTGTCATCACCCACTACCAGCGGCTTCTGGACCACATCAAGCCGGACGTCGTTCACATCATGGCCGATGGTCGCATCGTCAAGACCGGCGGGCCGGAACTGGCGCTTGAGGTCGAGCAGAACGGCTATGCCGACATTCTCTCCGAGGTGGCGTAATGGCTCTGGATGATCGCAAACTGAATGCAACCGAGGAACGGCTGGCGGCGATGACCGTGCCGGACGTCGGCTGTACCAAAACCGCCCGGCAATCGGCGCTGGCGCGGGTGCGGGCGATGGGCCTGCCGGCGCGCCGCGACGAATACTGGAAATTCACCCGTCCCGACACGCTGGTTCAGCCCGAGGCGCCCAAGGCGGCGGTGTTCGCGTCGGACGAGGCCTGGGTTTTCGACGCCATCGACCGGCTGAAAATCGTCTTTGTCGACGGCGTGTTCAACGCCGATCTGTCCGACGACCTGACGCTGGAAGGGGTCGAGATCGACCGGCTTGAGGATGTCTGCTGTCAGGACAACCACTGGGCCGAGGATTTCTATGGCACGCTGGAAGCCAACAGCCATGACCCCGTGGAACGCCCGCTGGCGGCGCTGAACACCGCCTTTGCCGGCGACGGGGTCACGATCCGCGTCACGGGCAAGCCGTCGAAACCGATCAGCCTGATCTATACCCACGAATCCGAAACCTCGGACGTGTTCCTGCATCACGTGGTCCGGGTCGAATCCGGGGCCGAGGCGACGATCCTTGAAAACGGTCCCGCCGCGGCGCGGTTCAACAAGTGTTTCGAGATCGACATCGCCGATGGCGGCACGCTGCACCACATCCGCGCGCAGGGCCGCGACCACGAGCGCCGCGCGGCGGCGCATATGTTCGCGCGTCTGGGCAAGGAAAGCGTCTATAAATCTTTCACCCTCACGGTGAACGGTGTCCTGACCCGCAACGAGACCGTGATCGAACTGACCGGAGATGACGCCGTGGCGCATGTGGCCGGGGCCTGCCTTGGGGATGGCGATTTCCACCATGACGACACGGTCTTCATCACCCATGACGCGGTAAACTGCGAAAGCCGTCAGGTCTTCAAGAAGGTGCTGCGCAACGGCGCAACCGGCGTGTTCCAGGGCAAGATCCTTGTGAAACCCGGCGCGCAGAAGACCGATGGCTACCAGATCTCGCAAAGCCTGCTTCTGGATGACGACAGCCAGTTCCTGGCCAAGCCGGAACTGGAAATCTATGCCGATGACGTCGCCTGTTCGCACGGGTCCACCTCCGGCGCCATCGACGAGGACGCGCTGTTCTATCTGCGTGCCCGTGGCGTGCCCAAGGACATCGCGACCGACCTTCTGACGCTGGCCTTCCTTGCCGAAGCGGTGGACGAGATCGAGAACGAAGAGATCGCGGATGAGATCAACGGCCGTCTCGAAGGCTGGCTGGAGCGTCGGCGCGGCTGATGTCCGTCACGCGTGACATGATGGCCATGTATCGGGGACCGCATCGGGTGATCCGGCGGTTCCTTGACATGGGGCCGCGCGAAGACCGCGCGCTTGCCATCCTGATGGCGGGCTGCCTTGTCATGTTCATCGCGCAATGGCCGCGTCTCAGCCGCGAGGCGCATCTGACCGGGGACGAGCTGAACCCGATGCTGGGTGGCGCGCTTCTGGGCTGGATGTTCATCGCCCCCCTTGCGCTTTACGTGCTGGCCTTTCTGTCGAACCTCATCCTGCGGGCGGTGGGGCGCAAACCCTCGGGTTATGCCACCCGCATCGCGTTGTTCTGGGCGTTTCTGGCCACGGGGCCGATCCTGTTGCTGCACGGGCTGATTGCCGGGTTCATCGGGCCGGGCATCGGGCTGCAATCGGTGGGGCTGATCTGGGTACTGGTGTTCCTCTGGTTCTGGATCTCGGGCCTGTTGGTGGCCGGGAAGGGGGCGGCATGATCGCGTTCCTGAAGGACCTGACCATCGAGACCATCCGCGACCCCAAGGCCGCAGCGCATCGCCTGATGGCGATGAATTTCGAGCGCGAGGCGCTCTGGACCATGCTGGTCCTCGCCTGTGTCCTCAACACGCTGGCCTTCCAGATCACGAACCTGTTGTTCCCGATCCCCGAAGAAGTGCTTCGCGAGCTTGCAGGAAGACCAGAGCTTTTCTTGTTCCGCATAACACCTGGTGTCATGTTCGTGTTGCTAGCATCCGTCTCTATCGGATTGGTCTTCCTGTTCTTCTGGGGCGGGCGTGCGATGGGGGGCAACGCGGCCTTCCCGACGATCCTGTTGATGGTCGCCTGGCTGCAATTCCTGCAGGTTATGGTGCAGGTCGGGGCGCTGGTCCTGATGCTGTTCCTGCCGGGACTGGCCGGTATTTTCGATCTGGGCGCCAGCCTTTACGGCGTCTGGATCTTTGCCAATTTCATGAACGAGGCCCACGGCTTTGGCTCTGTGGGCAAGGCGTTTTTGATGATTTTCATGACCATGATGGGCGCGGTGCTGGGGATTTCGGTCTTCTTTGCCGTGCTTGGCCTGGCCGCGATGGGACCTGTCTGATGTATGACGTAAACGCAATCCGCGCCGATTTCCCGATCCTGTCCCGAGAGGTGAACGGCAAGCCGCTGACCTATCTCGACAACGGCGCTTCGGCGCAGAAGCCGAAGGTGGTGATCGACGCGGTGACACGCGCTTATGAACATGAATATTCCAATGTTCACAGGGGTTTGCACTTCCTTTCCAATCTGGCCACCGACAATTACGAAGCCGTGCGCGGCAAGATCGCCCGCTTCCTGAACGTGGCGGATGAGGATGAGATCGTCCTGAACTCGGGCACCACGGAAGGCATCAACATGGTGGCCTATTCCTGGGCCATGCCGCAGCTTCAGGCGGGGGATGAGATCGTCCTTTCGGTGATGGAACACCACGCCAATATCGTGCCCTGGCATTTCCTGCGGGAACGGCAGGGGGTGGTGCTGAAATGGGTGGATGTCGCCGCAGATGGCAGCCTTGACCCGCAGGCAGTCATCGACGCCATGAGCGACAAGACCAAGCTGGTCGCCATCACCCAGTGTTCCAACGTCCTTGGCACCGTGGTCGATGTGAAAACCATCTGCCACGCCGCCCGCGAACGCGGGATCGCGACGCTGGTCGACGGCTCGCAGGGGTCGGTCCATATGCCCGTCGACGTGACCGACATGGGCTGTGATTTCTATGCCATCACCGGTCACAAGCTTTATGGCCCTTCCGGGTCCGGCGCGATCTACTGCCGCAAGGAGCGGATGGCCCAGATGCGCCCCTTCCTTGGCGGCGGCGACATGATCCGCGAGGTCCACAAGGACAGCGTCATTTACAACGACCCGCCGATGAAATTCGAGGCCGGCACGCCGGGCATCGTCCAGACCATCGGATTCGGCGTGGCGCTGGACTACCTGATGGACCTTGGCATGGAAAATGTCGCGGCGCATGAGGCGTCCCTGCGCGATTACGCGATGACGAAATTCGCCGGGCTGAACTGGCTTCAGGTGCAGGGCAATGCGCCGGGCAAGGCGGCGATCTTCTCGTTCACGCTGGACGGGGCGGCCCATGCCCATGATATTTCCACGATTCTCGACAAGCGCGGGGTCGCGGTGCGGGCGGGGCATCACTGTGCCGGGCCTCTGATGGATTTTCTCGGCCTGACCGCCACTTGCCGCGCCTCGTTTGGACTTTACAACACCACGGATGAGATCGACACGCTGGTCGACGCGCTGGAACTGGCGCACGAGTTGTTCGCCTGATCTCATTTTGCGATTGCGGGCGGGCAACGCGCTGGCTATACCCCGCCCAAGGCACCCGTAGCTCAGCTGGATAGAGCGCTGCCCTCCGAAGGCAGAGGCCACAGGTTCGAATCCTGTCGGGTGCGCCATCTTCCCTTTTGTCTGGATCTGACGCGGCTGCGACCTTTGCATCGGCGCTATTTCTTTTGGCGGCGGTGTTGCTATCCTGCGCAAGACGAAGCTTGCGGGATTTGCACGATGAAACAGGCCCTTATCCTGTGCGCCCTGGGGGTGCTGCCGGTGATTGCCGTGGCCGAGAGCCGCGAGGACTGGCGCACATCCGGGCCGTGGCAGATCATCGTTGACCCGGCGGTCGGACGGGGTTGCCTGATGGAAACGGTGATGGCGGACGGCACCAAGGTGCGCGTCGGTGTGTTGCCGCAGGAAGATGGCGGCTATATCGCGGCGCTGAACCGGGACTGGACCGGGATCGAACCGAACAAGAGCGGCATCGCCCGGTTCGATTTCGGACGCGACCTGTTTGAAGGCGAAACCCGCTCGGTCATCGAAGGCGACTGGCGCGGTGGGTCAGCCTTTTTCAACAACCCCGAGTTCCTTGAGAATTTTGAACAGGGCCGCGCGCTGACGATCGCGGGCAGCGGGGGCATCCAGTTCGAAATCAGCCTGACAGGAACCAGACGCGCCGTCGCCGAGGTTCTGAAATGCCAGGAGGAACAGGACAGGCAGGTCGCCGAATGAGACGCGGGGCGATTTGGGCGGGCGCGGTTGTTCTGCTGCTTCTGGTCGTGCTGCCGTGGCTGGTGCTGGAAAGCGCGATGTTTTCCAAGCTGCGGCGCGATCTGGTATCGCGCGCCCTGTCCGAGGAGCTGAAAATACCCGTCATCATTGACGGAGATGTGTCGGTGTCCCTGTCGCGCCGGCTGCGGTTTTCAGTGGTCGACGCGCATATCCCCTCGACCACGATGCCGGACCGCATCACCGCGTCATTGGGCGCGGCGCAATTCTCGGTTCCGCTGGCGGCGCTTCTGGAGGGCCGTTTCCCGATCCAGGACCTTGTTGTGCGCGATCTGGATGCCGAGGCCTATCGCGACAGCGCCGGGCGGACCAGCTGGACCCAGACCGGCGGCTTGTTCACCGCAACCGGGGACAATGGCAAACCCAAAAGCAATCTGTTGCGGGTTTTCTATGACAAGCGGATTGATATCCAGAACATCCGGCTAAAGCTCATCAACGATCAAAGCGGCTTTGACTTCCTGTTCGACCTTCAGGCGTTTCTGCTGGACTACACCGGGTCGGACAATCCGGTGACACTGACCAGCCATGGCGCAATGAACGGCCAGCCGTTTGAGGTAACCGGGGATTTTCCGCGCGGTGCGGATTTTTCCATCGCGGCGATGTTTGGCCGTCAGCAGTTGGACATTTCCGGCGCGCCCTACCGGGACGGGGTCACGGACGGGTTCGGAGCCGACATCACCTTGACCTCGCCTGACCTTCAGGGATTCCTCGACCTCGTGGCGCTGAAAGGTGACGTGGAGGGATCGGGCAGGCTATCCTTTGCGCTGGATCACCGGCCCGGCGTGATCGAACTGGACAGGATCGACCTTGGGGCGCGGACCGGGGCGGGCAGGTCGCTGATGGTTCGGGGACGGGCCGGGAACCTGCTGACGCTGGACGGCATAGACCTGGCAACTGACCTCAGGCTGGTCGAGGACGCCGCAACCATCCCGCCCGCGCAAAGGCTGCGCGATATCCGGGTTTTGCGGGTCACGGCAGATATCCTTGGCAGTCGGGGCCAGTTCGAACTGGCCGCGATTGATGCACATACCAATGCCTTTGACACCGAGCTTGACCAGATCGGCCCGGCCCGCGTCGGCAAACTGTTCCGGGCCGAGGACGGGCGGCTTGAGTTGACGGGGATTCGGCTGCAAAGCGGAGACCCGGCGGACCCGTTTCTTGTGGCCGAGGGGCAGATACTGGACCTGCTGGCGCTCAAGGCGTTCCGCTTCGAGGGCCAGCTCAACGGCCATGCCGACATGATCTTTCCCGATATTTCGCCCGAGGATCTGGACGAACTGGGGCGGGTGCAGGCCAGCTTTGCCCTGTCGGACGAAAGCGGGGTGGTTGCGCTTGAACGTCTGGTGGCCGAAAGCACCCCGTCGGATCTGTGGCGTTTCCGCGGGCAGGCGCGGGTTGCCGACCTGACCCGGTTTCGTGGCGCCAGCCTTGCGGCGGATATGTCGGTGACGGGGGCCGGGGCGGTGCTTCAGGTTCTGGGCTTGCCTGACAGCGACATCGGCACCGTGGCGCTGGAGCTTGGAGCCGAGGCAGAAGGCTCTGATATCACGATGTTTCTTGGGCTTGATGTCGATGGAACCACGGCGCGGCTGGACCTGTCGCACCTGGAAACAGCGCGCAAGAACATCCTGCGCGGCGCGCTGTTCTCGCCCGCGATTGATCTGGACGGTTTGCTTGGCCTGATCCGCTCTGGCGTCGACATGGCAAAGGCGAACAGGCAGGACTCACACGCGCGCGAACAGCCGTCGTTGATGCAGGATCGCCGTGTCCCGAAACCCCTGATCGTGGCCCCGGACGGACGAGCGATAAAGCCGCTTGTGGTGCAACTGGATCCGGGCCGGACGATGCTGTTGCGGGTTCTGCGGCGGCTTGACCTTGAGTTCGGAATCAAGGTCGACCACCTGACGGGGAATGACACGTTTTCGGGTATCGACAGCCGGGTCGTGATGAACCGGGGCAAATTGTCAGCCGGGCCGCTCACGGCGCGCGTGGCCGGGGCGCATGTGACGCTGGGGGCAACGTCGGACGTGATCCTTGATCCCGGCACGCTGCATGTCGACGGCACGATGAGCGGGCTGTCCTTGTCGCGGGTGTTAAGGCTTTTGCGGATCGACATGGACGCAAGCGGCAAAATCGGTGGCAGCTTTGGCGTCGCGCTGGATCTGGGCCGCGATGTCCCGTTGCTGCGCCGTACAACCGGCTGGGCGCGGTTCGACATGAAGAACGGCGAGATCGCGACCTCGTTGATCGACCTTGCGGGCCTTGGGGTGTTCCCGTGGCTGTTCTCGGGCCGGGCAGGACGGGGCAGGGCGCCGATTGCCTGCCTCGTGGCGCCGGTCACGGTCAACAACGGCACCTTCTCGTCAAACCAGGTGGTTCTGGAAACCGACGCCGTGCAGGTGATCCTGAAGGGCAAGATCAATATCCCCGCAAACCAGATCGCACTGCGGGGCGAACCGCGCCCGGCAACGCGGCCGCTGGCGCGCAGCGCCTTTCCCTTCGAGGTGACGGGCAAGCTGACCAAGCCGGATGTCTCGATCGTGCGCGCCGGAGGCGAGAGTCGGGAAAAACGCGGCGTGCGGACGGTGGTGCAGAACCATCAGCCCTGCCGCGTCTATCAGCTTGATCCGCAATGACCTTCGCAAAATGAAAAGGACGCCCAAAGGCGCCCTGTGATTGTCCGGTGATCGGTGGTTTGGGTTAACAGCCCGGTTCAGCCGCCCAGATCAGCCGCCCAGTTCAACCGCCCCAAGTGCGGATCGGACCGCAGTCCATGTGGACGAAGTTCGACCGCGAATAGCGGCCAACACCACCAGCATTACAGGCCGAGGCCGCCTTGAAGATCTGGTTCACCGACCGCGACGCCAGACGCAGGTCAGCGGCCTGACCCTTCATGTGAAGCGAGTTCTTGGCAACGCCGCGCGACTTGCGGCGCAGCATGGCGTTGGTCTCGGGGCTGCGGTAGCCCGACAGCAGCATATAGGGTTCGTTGACATCGAGAAGATTGTGCGAGGCGGCCATGATGTCGATGGTGCGAAGGTCGATCTTGGTCGCCGAATTGGTGCGCCAGTCGCGCATGAACGTGTTGATTTCCTCAACCGCTTCCTTGATGTAATCGCCTTCGATCCAATAGATCGTGTCCAGCCGTTCCCCGGTGCGGCCGGAATACATCCGTATCCGGCGGATGTCGCCCGACCCCCTAAGGAAACCTGCTGCATGCGAGAAGGTTGGTGCCGCTGTGATTGCGGTTGCTGCGAAGGCCCGCAAAAGGCCACGCCGTGTCATGCCCAAAGAGCTACTCGTCGTCATAGTTAAGCGCCTGTCCCTACGCTACCTGCGCCGCGATGTTACGCGGCCTTCATCTCATCCCCAGATGCACGGGTCTTATGGCACAATTCGAATCGTGGACCAAGCGCGGATTCAGGCAAACGGGAAGTCGCAAGGATTTTCGGCGAATTTCTGCTGAAATTCTGCCAAATGTTGTGGCGCTTCCTCAGACGCCGCGGGCGACGACGCAACCGTGCATCACCCGCGGCAAAGTTTTCCGGCCTGAAGGAAATGTGAATGGACAGGGGCAAGTGTCTTCCGCACAAATGAAAATCAGTAGATTTGAGTACCACACGCGCGAGGTTTTTTCCCGATGACCCCCATCCGACTGTTCCTGATGAACCGGATTGTCCTGTTTCTTGGTCTTCTTGTTCTGATCGGTGTTGCGGCGCCGGCCACGGCGGAAGTGACCGCGTTCAAACAGGCCGTGGCAGAGGCGGCAGCCGATGACCGAGACCTGGCCGCGTTCTATCGCGAGCGGCAGTATGCCCCGGTCTGGACCAGTTCGGATGCCACTGCGACGGCACGCCGGGCCGCGCTGTTGAAGGCGCTGACCAATGTGTCGAACCACGGGCTTGCACCACAGCGCTATGACGCCGATGCGTTGACCGCGCAGATGGCCTCGGTGAAATCAGCGCGCGACCTCGGCTTTGTCGAGGTGGCGCTGTCCAAGACGTTCCTGCGCTATGCGCGCGATGTGCAGACCGGCATGCTGGTGCCGTCGAAGGTTGATGGACAGATCGTTCGTGAGGTGCCTTTGCGGCCGCGCAAAAGCTATCTGACCGGGCTGATCGCAAGCGAGCCGGACGCATATATGCGCAGCCTGCCGCCGCGCACGGCAGAGTACCCGCGCCTGATGAAGGAAAAGATGCGGCTGGAAATGCTGATCGAGGCGGGCGGCTGGGGACCGACCGTGCCGGGCAAGGGCAAGCTTGAACCGGGTGACAGCGGTGACCGCGTGGTCGCCCTCAGGAACCGGCTGATCGCGCTTGGGTTCATGGACCGCAGCGCGTCGCGCAGCTATGACGGCGCGATGCAACGGGCGGTGCAGGCGTTTCAGATCGCGCATGGGCTGGAGAGCGACGGCATCGCCGGGCCGGGCACGATCGAAATGCTCAACGTCAGCCCCGAGGACCGTCTGAAATCGGTGATCGTCGCGCTTGAGCGGGAACGCTGGTTGAACCTCGACCGGGGGCCGCGTCACGTGCTGGTGAACCTCACCGATTTCCACGCGCGGATCGTCGATGACGGCAAGGTCACCTTCATGACCCGCTCGGTCGTGGGCAAGAACATGCATGACCGCCGCAGCCCTGAGTTTTCGGATGTGATGGAGCATATGGTCATCAACCCGACCTGGAACGTGCCGCGCTCGATCGCGACCAAGGAATATCTGCCGATGCTGCAGAAGAACCCGAACGCGGTCGGGCATCTGACGCTGATCGACGGGGCGGGCCGCCGGGTCAGCCGCGAGGGGATGGATTTTACCGAATACTCGACCAAGAACTTCCCCTTTGACATCAAGCAGGCGCCGGGGCGGTCAAACGCGCTGGGGCTGGTGAAGTTCATGTTCCCCAACAAGCACAACATCTATCTGCATGACACGCCGCAGAAGTCGCTGTTCAAACGTGAAACGCGCGCCTTCAGCCATGGCTGCATCCGTCTGCAGCAACCGTTCGAATTCGCCTATACGCTGCTGGCGGTGCAGGAAGAGAACCCCAAGGCGTTCTTCCACCGCATTCTCGACACCCGCCGAGAGACCACGGTTGAGCTGGAACAGCCGATCCCGGTTCACATCATCTATCGCACCGCTTTCACCAACGCCAAGGGCCCGGTGCAATACCGCCGCGACGTCTATGGCCGCGATGCCAGGATCTGGTCGGCTCTTGATGCGGAAGGGGTGGAATTGCGCGGCTATCAAAGCTAAATACCCGGCAAGCAGCCGGGGATTTGCATGGCCTATACAGTGGAACAGATTGCCGTGGCGCTTGGGGCGAAAGCCCTTGGCGCCACAGGTCTTTTGATCGAGGGTTTGGCGGAACCCGCAGGGGCCGGACCGGACGACCTTGCGCTGGCGATGAAGCCCGGATACGCCGCAGGACTGGCCGAGGGCAAAGCCCGCGCCGCGATGCTGTGGGAGGGGGCCGACTGGCAGGCACTGGGGCTTGAGGCGGCGATCATCGCGCCGCGTCCGCGTTTTGCCATGGCCGAACTGACCCGCAGCTTCGATCCCGGTGAAAGCTATGGCGCGGGCATCCATCCCAGCGCCGTCATCCATGAGACCGCCGAGATTGCCGAGGATGTCCAGATCGGCCCCTTTGTCGTGATCGGACCGCGCGCCCGGATCGGGGCTGGATCGGTGATTGGCCCGCAATGTTTCATCGGTGCCGACGCGGTGCTGGGGCAGGGGGCATTCCTGCGCGAGGCGGTCTCGATCGGGGCGCGCTGCACGATTGGCGACCGTCTGATCGCCCAGCCCGGTGCGCGGGTCGGCGGCGACGGGTTTTCCTTTGTGACCGCCGAAGTCTCGGGGGTCGAGGCGGCGCGGGCATCCTTGGGCGATCAGGGCGAAACCAAGTCGCAAAGCTGGACCCGCATCCACTCGGTCGGGGCAGTCACCATTGGCGATGATGTCGAACTGGGCATGAACTGCACCATTGACCGCGGCACCATCCGCAACACCCGGATCGGCAACCGCACCAAGCTGGATAACCAGGTTCACCTGGGCCACAACGTTCAGGTCGGCGACGATTGCCTTCTGTGTGGCCAGGTCGGTGTCGCAGGATCGACACGTATCGGCAATAACGTGGTTCTGGGTGGTCAGGTGGGCGTCAACGACAACATATCCATCGGGGACAACGTGATCTGTGGCGGCGCAACCAAGGTCTTTACCAAGATCCCCGCCGGCCGGGTCATGCTGGGCTATCCGGCGGTGAAAATGGAAACGCATGTCGAAATGTACAAGTCGCTCCGCCGCCTGCCACGCCTGCTGGCAGATGTTGCTGCAATGAAGAAACAGGTTTCCAAGCGCGATGCGACAGACTAAAGCACGCGCAGACCGATAAAGAAGGACCAAGACATGAGCGTTCAGGACAAGGTGATCGAGATCATCGCCGAGCAAGCGGTGTTGGATCCGTCGGACGTCACACCCGAAAGCACTCTGGAAGATCTGGGGATCGACAGCCTCGGGGTGGTGGAAAGCATCTTTGCCATCGAAGAGGCGTTCGATATCTCGGTGCCGTTCAACGCCAACGATCCCACCGAAAGCGATTTCGACATCTCGTCAGTGAAATCCATCATCGCGGGGATCGAAAAGCTGATCGCCGAGCAGGCGGCCTGAGGCACGCGCGATGAAGCGGGTTGTCATCACCGGCGCGGGCACGATCAACGCCCTTGGACATAATGTTGCGGACACGCTTGAGGCCATGCGCGAAGGGCGCTGCGGCATCGGCGAATTGCAGATGCGCGATGTGGAACGGCTGGCCGTCAGGATCGGCGCGCAGGTGCAGGGGTTCGAGGCCGAGGGCCTGTTCAACCGCCAGCAGATGGCGCTTTATGACCGATTCACCCAGTTCACGCTGGTCGCCGCACGCGAAGCCATCGCGCAGTCGGGGCTTGAGTTCTCGGGCGAACTGGCGGCGCGGTCAGGTGTCGTGATGGGTAATTCCGGCGGCGGGATGCAGACGCTGGATGAGAATTACCGCACCGTTTACGAAGAGGGGAAGAACCGCGTTCACCCCTTTGTCGTGCCGAAACTGATGAACAACGCCGCCGCCAGCCACGTGTCGATGGAGTTCAACCTCAAGGGGCCCAGCTTTACCGTCGCCTCGGCCTGTGCGTCGTCGAACCACGCCATGGCGCAGGCCTTCCAGATGGTGCATGGCGGTTTTGCGCCCGTGATGATCACCGGCGGCGCGGAATCGATGCTGTGCTTTGGCGGCGTGAAAGCGTGGGAAGGTCTGCGCGTCATGTCCAAGGACGCCTGCCGCCCGTTCTCGGCCAACCGCAACGGCATGGTCCAGGGCGAGGGCGCGGGCATCTTTGTCTTCGAGGAATATGAACACGCCCGTGCGCGCGGCGCCGATATCCTGGCCGAGGTCGCGGGCTTTGCAATGTCCTCGGATGCGGCCGATATCGTCATGCCCTCGAAACAGGGCGCGGCGCGGGCCATCGCCGGTGCGCTGAAGGACGCACGGATCAATGCCGGGGATGTGGGCTATATCAACGCCCACGGCACCGGCACCGCAGCCAATGACAAGACCGAATGCGCCGCCGTTGCGGATGTGTTTGGCCGCCATGCCGACAGCCTGATGATTTCCTCGACCAAGTCGATGCATGGCCATCTGATCGGCGGCACCGGCGCAGTCGAGTTGCTGGCCTGTATCATGGCGCTGAAGGACGGGATCATCGCGCCCACCATCGGTTACGAGGAACCCGACCCGGAATGCGCGCTGGACGTGGTGCCGAACGAGGCCCGCGAAGCCAAGGTCGACGTGGCCCTGTCGAACGCCTTTGCCTTTGGCGGGCTGAACGCGGTTTTGGCCCTGCGCAAGGCCCCCTGACCACCGCCGCAAAAGCCGCCAACAAAAAACGCCGCCCCGGAACAGGGCGGCGTTTTTGCTTTGCTGGTTGGCGATCATTTCTCGGAGGCCGAGGCCTTTTCAATCGCCGCGGTGAACCCCTTGAGCGAGGTGTTGATCGTCACCTGCTGGTTCGGCGCCATCGCGGGCACGATCGAGATCACCGCCTTGCCGCCCTTCTTATAGGCATCCACGTCCTCTTGCGTCAGGCCCAGCCGCGCGATGCAGCCGACCGGATTGCAGAACGAGAACGGATAGCGTTTCGCCGACTGATCGTCGATCGAGATCGTCAGCTGCGCCGTCAAAAGCGTTTCCAGCGGAACCAGAACGGTTGCGCCCGCAACGGCCTGTCCCTGGTTTTGCAGCGGGAACATCACGAACTCGGCCACCGGGTTGCCGGCGACGTCATTCAGAAGCTGGTAGATCTGGCAGGGGCTTTCGACATTTGCGTCCGTGGTGCATTGCAGCTCCCAGTCGCCAAACTGCTCCTTGGTGATCTCCGCTGCCTGTGCCGGTGCCGGGGGTTGCACCGCCTGGCCCAGCGGCAGGTCTTCTGCCGGTTTCGGGGTTCCGGTTTCCTGCGCCGTGGCAAGGCCCGCGCCCAGAGCAAAAACGGCGGCAAGTGTCGAGATTTTCTTGATCATTTCGGGTCCCGTGAAGATTGATCTGACTGCTTGGATGACCGCATATCACGCCATTTTGCCAGTGTCAGCGCCAACCGGGATCAATTCCCTGTCTGACCGCGGTTTTCCGCCGTCTGCATCCGTTCAGGGGCGCGGGTCAGACACGCGTTCACAAAGCGCATCCCAAAGGAAAAAGGGGCCCGCAGAACAGGCCCCTTTCCAATTTTCACTCCCCGTCGGACTGGCCGACTTATTCTCTGGTAGGGACGCTACGAATAAATGACCCACCCGTCAACAGGGAATTTTTGACTTTTGAAGTTGTTTTTTCAGGAAAAAATGGCCGCACCCATTTGGCGCGGCCCAGTCCAACAGGGAGGAAACGGTTCCCGCCGGATCATTCCCGGCCGGGACCCCAACTAAGACTGGCACAGAGGGGTTAACATTGTATTTTGGAAAGAACGAAATCTGACGATGGGTTGGCAAGGTGCTTGAAAATTCTGTGTTTATCGGGGGCGGCGGCGAAGACTACGGCACGCCACAGGGGTTGCGGCTGGATTATGCCAACCGCCACGGGCTTGTGGCGGGGGCGACCGGGACGGGCAAGACCGTGACCTTGCAGATCCTGGCCGAGGGTTTCTCGGCTGCCGGGGTGCCGGTGTTCCTGTCGGACGTGAAGGGCGATCTGTCCGGGCTGGCGGCCGCGGGATCGGAAACCTTCAAACTGCATGATGCCTTCACCAGCCGCGCAGAAAAGATCGGCTTTGACAGCTATAGCTATGACGCCTTCCCGGTCACCTTCTGGGATCTCCTGGGCGAACAGGGCCACCCGGTCCGCACCACGGTTGCGGAAATGGGGCCGTTGCTTCTGGCCCGGCTGATGGAACTTTCCGAAGCACAGGAAGGCATTCTGAACATCGCCTTCCGGCTGGCCGATGAAGAAGGTCTGCCGCTTCTCGATCTCAAGGACCTGCAGGCGCTGCTGGTCTGGCTGGGAGAGAACCGCACCGAGCTGTCGCTGCGCTATGGCAATATCTCGGTCTCGTCGATCGGCGCGATCCAGCGGCGGCTGCTGGTTCTGGAAAACCAGGGCGGCAGCAACCTTTTTGGTGAACCGGCGCTGGAACTTTCCGACATCATGGCAACCGATGCCGACGGGCGTGGCCGGATCAACATCCTTGCCGCCGACAAGCTGATGGGCAGCCCGCGCCTCTATGCGACCTTCCTTCTGTGGCTCCTGAGCGAATTGTTCGAGGAACTGCCCGAGGTCGGCGACCCCGACAAACCCAGGCTGGTGTTCTTCTTCGACGAGGCGCACCTTCTGTTTGACGATGCGCCCAAGGCGCTGATCGACAAGGTCGAACAGGTGGCGCGCCTGATCCGCTCCAAGGGGGTGGGGGTCTATTTTATCACCCAGAACCCGGCGGATGTGCCCGAGGACATTCTTGGCCAGTTGGGGAACCGCGTCCAGCACGCCCTGCGCGCCTTTACCGCCAAGGACCGCCGCGCCCTGAAACTGGCTGCCGAAACCTATCGCGAAAACCCGCGCTTTTCGACCGAGGAAGCGATCCGCGAGGTTGGCGTTGGCGAAGCCGTGACGTCCATGCTGGAACGCAAGGGCATTCCCGGCGTGGTTGAACGAACGCTGATCCGCCCGCCCTCGTCACAGCTTGGCCCTCTGGATACTGCCCTGCGCCGCAAACATATCGCCACCTCGCCTATTGCTGGCAAATACGAGGCGCTTCTGGACCGGGAATCGGCTTATGAAATCCTGAAGAAACGCGCCGAGGAGGCCGCAGCCGAGGCCGCCAGGGTCGAGGAACAGGAAGACGAGATGCCCATGGCCCAGCGCGAATTCAATGCCGCGCGGCGTTACTCGGGCGCGCGCGTCAGCCGCTCTTCCTCGCGCAATACGTTGCGGGTCAAGGCCGACGACACCTATGGCGAGGCGCTGACAAAGATGGTGGTCAAGGAACTTTCCGGCACCACCGGGCGCCGCATCGTGCGCGGCATTCTGGGCGGGCTGTTCAAGGGGCGGTAGTCCCGTTTCATCTTGGGCGAAATACTCTCGCCGAAGGCAAAGGGCGCTCGAATGAGCGCCCTTTTCTTTTGTCACTTCTCGGGGATCAGCCCGCGTGGACTGAACCGCAAGACCAACAGCAGGATCACCCCCATCGTCAACAGCCGCATATGCGCGGCGCTGTCGATCAGGTGGGATTTCAGCGCCGAGCCGTCGTCCAGCCCGGCGGTGATGACCTGCATCAGCCACAGGCCAATCGGTTCCACCTGCACCCAGAAGAACCAGATGATGAAGCCGCCCAGCACAGCGCCAAGGTTGTTGCCCGATCCGCCGACGATCACCATCACCCAGATCAGGAAGGTAAAGCGCAGGGGCTGATAGGTGCCCGGTGTCAGCTGGCCATCCAGTGTGGTCAGCATCGCGCCCGCGATCCCGCAGACGGCCGATCCCAGCACGAAAATCTGCAAATGCCGCCGGGTGACGTCCTTGCCCATGGCTTCTGCCGCGACCTCGTTGTCGCGGATCGCGCGCATCATCCGGCCCCAAGGCGATTTCAGCGCCAGTTGCGCCGCCACGAAAATCAGGATCAGCACGGCGGCGAACAACAGCGAATAGCCCAGTTTCACCGTCAGGGACGAGGCCGTGGCCACGTCGATCCCCAGCCCTTCGGCCCGCGCGATGAAGCTTGGGCTTTCCTGCAGGTCGATCTCGTAAGGCACCGGGCGGGGCAGGCCGATCACGTTCTTCACGCCGCGCGCCAGCCAGTCCTCGTTCTTCATCACCGCGATGATGATCTCGGCAATCCCCAGCGTTGCAATCGCCAGATAATCCGAGCGCAGCCCCAGCGCGGTCTTGCCAATGAGCCACGCGGCCCCGGCCGCCAGCACACCGCCAAAACCCCAGCCCACAAGCGTCATGTAACCATGGGCCTTGAAGTTCTCGACACCGCCGGGGTTGATGCCGCCGATATTGCCGGTCGCCGCCGGGGTGATCGCCTCGACAAAGGCGACGCCGGGATCGAACACCGCACGATAGAGGAAAAAGCCGCCAACCAGCACCACCAGCATGGTGATCAGGCGCGCGCGGCCCTTGGGCATGCGCTTGTTGATCATGACCGCGGCAATGACCGTGGCCGCACCAAGGCCAAGCGCCAGGATGATCCGCCAGGCACCACCCGCAGCCCATGCGCCGGGCGAGGGCGGCATCGAGGTCAGCACAACGGCCAGACCACCCAGCGCGACAAAGCCCATGACGCCGACATTGAACAGGCCGGCAAAGCCCCATTGCAGGTTCACGCCAAGCGCCATGATCGCCGAGATCAGCCCCATGTTCAGGATCAGAACCGCGACATTCCATGACTGCACAAACCCGGTGCCGAGGATCAGAACCGCGACAAGACCAAACAGAAGGGTGTTTTTCATCGTATCGCTCATACCGATTTCCCCTTGAACAGCCCGGTGGGTTTGAACAGCAGGACGATCAGCAGGATGACGAAGCTGACCGCGAATTTATAGTCGGTGGACAACAGTTGCACGAGGCCCGACGGCTCAAGGCTCTCCGGCATCAGATAGCCCAGCACCTTTTTCCACGCATAGGTGATCGTCACCTCGGAAAAGGCGATGATGAAGCCGCCCGCGATGGCGCCCAAGGGGTTGCCAAGGCCTCCGACGATGGCCGAGGCGAAGATCGGCAGCAGCAGCTGGAAATAGACAAAGGGTTTGAACGTCTTGTCGAGCCCGTAAAGAACCCCCGCCGTTGTCGCCAGCGCCGCCACGATCAGCCATGTATACATGACCACGCGTTCCGGGTTGATGCCCGACAACAGCGCCAGATCTTCGTTGTCGGAATAGGCGCGCATGGATTTGCCGGTGCGGGTTTTGTTCAGGAACCAGAACAACAGCGCCACACAGATCACCGCGACGACAACCGTGATCCCTTGGGTGGTCTTGATCGCCAGCCCTTCTTTCAGGCCCGTCATCGCCTTGAAATCACGGACCGAGATGATGAAGCGCTCGCCATCGGCAAAGCTCTGGTCATTGGGGCCGATGATGAAACGCACCAGCCCGTTCATGATGAACATCACGCCCATCGAGACAATGACAAGGATCACCGGCTTGGCCTTCTGCTCGCGGTAGAAGCGATAGACCATGCGGTCGGTGATCAGGACCAGCGCCATACAGCCAAGAATGGCGAAGGGCAGGGCAAGAAGGGCGGTGGGCAGCGGGCCAAGGCCGATACCCATCGACTGAAACCACCATGTTACCAGCACCGCGATCATCGCCCCGAACGCCATGGTGTCACCATGGGCAAAGTTCGAAAACCGCAGGATGCCATAGATCAAAGTCACCCCAAGCGCCCCAAGCGCCAACTGGCTGCCATAGGCAACGGCGGGAATGATCACAAAATTTGAAAGCGCCACGAGGGCGTTGAGAAGGTCCATTAGGTCAACACCTCGCATTTGCCGACACCTGCAATCCAGGTACCCGTTGTTCCATCGGGTTTGTCGGTTTTGACTTTGTTTTTGTCGAAGTGGCGTAAGTTCGTGTGGAGTGTATAGACAGCCCCCCCGTCGGGATAGACGGTCAGGAAATGCGCGTTCACCCCGCGATAGGTGGTAACGAAGCTCGCAATTCCGGTTGGCTTATCAATGACAACATCGGCGTCCTTGTGTGAACCGGGGGCAACAAAGGTTGCCTTGGTGCCGCGATTGGGCCACACGACCAGAAGATTTAGCGGCCTGTCCGTTCCTGTTGCGTGCGAATATTGCATGTCAAAATGACAGTCCAAATCTGCTGCGTTTGCTTTGCCGGAAATGGTCATGGCCAAGCCTAACAACAAAGCCGCAAGCACTGTCGCGCCTTTCTTGCTGTTGATTTGATGTGACGGCTGTGATGAAAACACGAATCTCATCTCACCCCCCCAAGAACGACTTGCGGACATCTTCATCCGCCAGAAGTTCCTTGCCGGTGCCGGTATAGGCATTGCGGCCCTGCACCAGAACATATCCCCGGTCGGCGATTTCCAGCGCTTGCCGGGCGTTCTGTTCGACCATCAGGATCGGGATGCCGGTACGCGACACCTCGATGATGCGGTCAAACAGTTCGTCCATGACGATGGGCGACACACCGGCGGTGGGTTCGTCCAGCATCAGAACCTTGGGCTTGGTCATCAGCGCGCGGCCCACGGCGACCTGCTGACGCTGACCGCCAGACAATTCCCCGGCGGGCTGGTTGCGCTTGTCTTTCAGGATCGGGAACAGGGTATAGACCTGCTCCATCGTCTCGCTGAAATCATCGGTGCGAATGAAGGCGCCCATTTCAAGGTTTTCCTCCACCGTCATCGAGGTGAAGATGTTGTTGGTCTGCGGCACGAACCCCATGCCCTTGACCACGCGGTCCTGCGGGGAAAGGTCGGTGATGTCCTCGCCATCCAGACGGACCGAGCCCTGACGCAGGTTCAGCATCCCGAAAACCGCCTTCATGCCGGTCGATTTGCCCGCCCCGTTGGGGCCGACGATCACGGCGATTTCACCGGGGTTCACCGCGATGGTGCAGTCATGCAGGATGTCCGGCCCGTTGCCGTAACCACCCGTCATGCTGTCGCCGATCAGGAAGGCGCTGCCTGTGTCCATCTTGCGCCCGGTGCCCGGCGACGCCTTCAGCGTGCCGGTGCCCTTGGTATTGGTGATCGAGGCGTCCTTGTTGCCGCGGTCGCCATAGTCGCCGTTGCTCATGACGTCGCCCCCACCTTGTCCTTGTTCTTGAGGCCGGTGCCCAGATAGGCCTCGATCACCTGTTCGTTGGCCTTGATTTCGTCCAGCGTGCCCTCGGCCAGTACCTTGCCTTCGGCCATGCAGATGACCGGATCACAGATTTTGCCAATGAAATCCATGTCATGCTCGATCACGACGAAGGTATAGTTGCGTTCCTTGTTCAGCCGCAGGATCGCGTCGCCGATGGTGTTCAACAGCGTGCGGTTCACGCCTGCGCCGACCTCGTCCAAAAAGACGATCTTGGCATCCACCATCATCGTGCGGCCCAGTTCCAACAGCTTCTTCTGCCCGCCCGAGACCTGACCCGCCTTGTGGTCGGCCAGATGTTCGATGGTCAGGAATTCCAGCACCTCATCCGCCTTGGCCCGCAGCGCGCGTTCCTCGTCGGCGATGCGCTTGCGGCCAAACCAGGTGTTCCAGAGCTGTTCGCCCGACTGGTTGCCCGGAACCATCATCAGGTTCTCGCGGCAGGTCATCGACGAAAACTCGTGCGCGATCTGGAATGTGCGCAACAGCCCTTTGTGGAACAACTCGTGCGGCGGCAGGCCGGTGATGTCCTCTCCGGCCATGGTCACGCGGCCCGACGTTGGTTCAAGAACGCCTGCGATCACGTTGAAAAGAGTGGTTTTTCCCGCCCCGTTAGGGCCGATCAGACCGGTGATGGACTGTGGTTCAATCTTCAGGGTCGCACCGTCCACGGCGCGGAATCCCCCGAAATGCTTGTGAACGTCTTCAACGACGATCATACGCGTACCCCCCATATGCGCGATTCTGGCCGCGCCTTATATATGGAAAAACAGCCCGGGCAAGTCCCGGGCTGTTCTGATGTCAAACGCTCATCAACGGATCAGCGATATTTGGTCGTGGTGATCTTGCCACCCTCGACGTGGATCTGGCGATAGTTGCCGGCGGATTCGCCGCCACCGATCAGCTCCACCGCAGTCGCGCCGACATAGTCGACCTCACCGCCATTCGCGAGGATTTCCAGCGCCTTGGCCAGTTCACCGGGATAGATTTTCTCACCCGGTGCGTTGGCGACATCCATCACCTTGGCCTTGTAGTCACCCGGCTCAACCGAACCGGCCGCCTGCATCGCCAGCAGGATCAGCGCAGCCGCGTCATAGGATTCCGGCGTGAAGGGCGAGGTCGAATCGAACATGTCGCCGACCATTTCCGAGAATTTCGCAACGCCGGGGCTGTCGGTGCCCGGATGCTGGCCGGTCGAGCCGTCGATCTCGTCGCCGAAGTTCTCTTCCAGCGATGCCGAAATCATGCCGTCGGGGAAGTGGAACGTGTCAAACGCGCCGGTGTCGATCGCGGCGCGGATGATGCCCTTGCCGCCCTGGTCGGCATAACCGGCAACCACCAGACGCTCACCGCCGGCTGCGGCCAGCGCGCCAACCTCGGCCGAATAGTCCGCTTTGCCGTCTTCATGCGCCGCCGAGATGGTCACGGTGCCGCCTGCCGCTTCGAACGCAGCCTGGAAGCTGTCGGCCAGACCTTTACCATAGTCGTTGTTGGTATAGGTCAGTGCGACTTCCTTGATGCCTTCTTCCATCAGCACTTCGGTCATCACGACACCCTGGCGGGCATCCGACGGCGCGGTGCGGAAGAACAGGCCGTTGTCTTCTGCGGTCGACAGCGCGGGCGAGGTCGCCGAGGGCGAAATCATCACGATGCCGTTCGGCAGCGCCACGTTCGACAGGATCGCACCGGTCACACCCGAGCAGTCGGCGCCCATGATGCCCTTGACGCCATCGGCGGTAACAAGGCGTTCTGCGGCGGCGGTTGCGGCGGCGGCGTCAACACAGGTCGAGTCCGCGCGCACCGGGGTCACGGTGGTTCCGCCCAGCAGCTTGCCCGACTCGCTGACTTCTTTCATCGCCAGTTCCGCGCCATCCGCCATCGACGGCGTCAGCGATTCGATCGGTCCGGTGAAACCAAGAATGATGCCAAGCTTGATCTCTTCGGCGCTAGCGGCACCCGCCATGATTGCGGTTGCGGCGCTTGCCAGAAGCAGTTTTTTCATGAGTTTACTCCCTAGTTGGTATTGTTTTACCGGACTTGAGCCTATGCGCGGTTTCTGCGGAAGAAAAGGGCAATTTACGCCTGACTGCCGCTGGGGAAGGCAGACTTTGTCGTCATGCGCGCTAAATTGGGAAATAAGTCCGAAACAGCGCCGAAGGGGGCCGATGTGACACGCCTGATTGTCCTGATTTTCCTTGTTCTGATGCCCGGTGTGGCTGTGGCGGAAACGCTTACGCTGTCTGCCGGAGAGGTGCGGGTGCAAAAACAGGCGGCGGGTCTGAAGGTGCCGTGGGGCATCGATTTCCTGCCGGATGGCCGTGCGCTGGTCACCGAGCGCGGCGGGCGTCTTTTCCTGTTGGACGGGCAGGGCGCGAAAGCGCCGGTGAAGGGCGTGCCGAAAGTGTATGCGCGGGGGCAGGGCGGTTTGCTGGACGTCATGGTGCCACGCGATTTTGACCGAAGCCGAGAGGTTTTCCTGACCTATGCGACAAAACAGAAGGGCGGCGCGGGCACAGCCGTAGGCAAGGGGCGGTTGTCGGCGGACGGCAGGCGGCTTGAGGGGTTTCGCCAGATATTCGAGATGGCACCGGGGTCGTCCGGCGGGCGGCATTTCGGCAGCCGCATCGTCGAAGCCCGCGATGGCACGCTGTTTGTCACCATCGGCGACCGGGGCGATGACATGGCCGCGCAGGATCTTTCCCGGCACAATGGCAGCGTGATCCGCATCACCCGCGACGGCGCCCCGGCACCGGGCAACCCGTTTCTGGGCCGCGACGAGGCGCAGCCCGAGATCTGGTCCTATGGCCACCGCAACCCGCAGGGCGCGACACTGGACCTGAGCGGCCGCCTTGTCGTGATCGAACATGGCGCGCGCGGCGGGGACGAGGTGAACCGGGTGCAGAAGGGTGCGAACTATGGCTGGCCGGTGATCGCCTATGGCCGCCATTACTCAGGCGCGAAAATCGGCGAGGGCACGGCGAAACCGGGCATGCAGCAGCCCGAGTTTTATTGGGACCCGTCCATCGCGCCCTCTGGCGGAATGGTCTATTCCGGCCGGCTTTTCCCGCGCTGGAAGGGGCATCTGTTCACCGGCAGTCTGAAATTCGACTATCTCTCGCGGCTTTCGGGCAGCCCGCTGAAAGAGGTCGAGCGCATCACCGGCGACTTCACCACCCGAACCCGCGATGTGGCCGAGGCGCCCGATGGCGCGATCTGGGTGGTTTCGGAAGGCAACGGCGCGGTTTACCGTTTGAGTCGGGCACGCTAGGCTGGCGGCAGATTTATTCATCACAACCAAAGGGTTTTCCCCATGCTTCGCGCCGCTTTCCTGTCCCTTACCCTGATCCTGATGGCCGCGCCGCCCACCGTTGCGCAGGAAAACCAGCGCACGCGCTACAACGAAAACCGCGCTGAGTTCGACGCCATGGTGCAGGCACGTCGCATGGGGGACGCGATGCAATACCTACTGGGAGAAGCGGCGGTCCCGGTGGAAGAGGCGGGCAAGTTCAACGATCAGGTCGCCAACTATTATTCCAGCGACTTCATCGGCACCGCCACGGTGCGGTCAGAGGCGCTGAAAGACGGGTTCCGCCACGAGATGCTGGCCTATTGGAACGAGGAACGGCAGTACCTCTATGTCTATGTCGTGCTGCACACGATCGACAATGTGCAGCGCACGGTTTCGGTCACCTATGACAGCGATTTTGCCGACATCATCGCGCTGTTCTGAGCCGCTCAGACCGACAGCCGCGCCGCGTGGCTGCCGCGTTCGCGATAGGGCGTGGTATCGTAATGCGCGCGGTAGCATTTCGAAAAGTGGCTGGGCGAGGTGAACCCACAGGCCAGCGCGACATTGATCACGCTCATATCCGTCTGCATCAACAGGTTGCGGGCCTTTTGCAGGCGCAGTTCCATGTAATAGCGCTTGGGCGAGCGGTTCAGGTAACGCCGGAACAGCCGTTCCAGCTGCCGGGTGGACATGCCCACATCCGAGGCCAGGATCGACGGGCTGATCGGGTCTTCCAGGTTCTGTTCCATCATCTGGATGACCTGGGACAGTTTCGGATGGCGCACGCCGATCCGGGTCGGGACTGACAGGCGCTGGGTGTCCTGGTCGGTGCGGATCGAGGAATAGATCAGCTGATCGGCCACCGCATTGGCCAGTTCCTCGCCGTGGTCATCGGCGATGATCTTCAGCATCAGGTCAATCGACGCGGTGCCGCCCGCCGTGGTGATGCGGTTCTTGTCGACGATGAACACCGACTTGGTCAGTTCGACCTCGGTGAACTCCTCGGTGAAGCTGTCCTGATTCTCCCAGTGGATCGTGGCGCGCTTGCCGTCCAGCAGCCCGGCCTTGGCCAGCGTATAGGCCGCGGTGCAAAGCCCGCCGATCACCAGCCCCTTGCGTGCCTCGCGGCGCAGCCAGCTGAGAACACGTTTGGTCGTGGCATGCTGCACATCGATGCCGCCGCAGATCATGATTGTGTCGTCGCGGTTCAGCTCTTCCAGATCAAGGTCCAGATGGAACGAAGCCCCCGCCGAACACGACACCGTATCGCCGCCTTCGCCCGCCAGAGCCCATGAATAAAGCTCTTTTCCCGCCATCCGGTTGGCAATTCGCAGGCTTTCCACTGCCGCGGCAAAGCACAACAGGGTAAACTGGTCCAGCAACACAAAGACAAAACGCCGCGGCTTGTCCGGCGCGTTTTCAATCTCGACGACGATATGTTTCGGGGGTTTGGTCAATGTCGCTACCAGATGTCGTTTTTTGTCATTCTTCTTGTGACGGTGCGTCATGTGTCCGGCATCGTCAAGGGAGGACAACAGCCCGACATGCGGTCAATCTGCTATGGTTTCCGCTAACATCCTTTTGTATAGAGACCCACGCAACATTTCCTACCGGAGAAAGACAATGGCTGAATGGCAAAAATCTGACTGGCGCAACAAGCCCCGGATTCAGATGCCGGAGTATACGAACAAGGACGAGTTGAACGCGGTCGAAGCGCAACTTGCCTCGTATCCGCCCCTGGTCTTTGCCGGTGAGGCGCGCACGCTGAAAAAGAAACTCGGTGCCGCCTCGCGCGGCGAAGCCTTCCTTCTGCAGGGCGGCGACTGTGCCGAAAGTTTCGCACAGTTCAGCGCCGACCAGATTCGGGACACGTTCAAGGTCATGCTGCAGATGGCGATGGTCCTGACCTATGGCGCCAAGGTGCCGGTGGTCAAAGTCGGCCGCATGGCGGGCCAGTTCGCCAAGCCGCGCTCGGCCCCGACCGAGACGGTGAATGGCATCGAACTGCCCAGCTATCGCGGTGACATCATCAACGAGCTGGATTTCACCCCCGCCGCACGCATCCCCGACCCGAAGAAGATGCTTCAGGCCTACACGCAGGCGGCGGCGACGCTGAACCTGTTGCGCGCATTTTCAACGGGTGGCTATGCCGATGTGCATCAGGTCCATTCGTGGACGCTGGGCTTTACCGAAAGCGAAAAGGCCAGCGAATACCGCGATATGGCCAACCGCATCAGCGACACGCTGGACTTCATGAAGGCGGCGGGCATCGACAGCGCCCAGGCCGAGGCGCTGCGCACGGTCAGCTTTTACACCAGCCATGAATCGCTTCTGCTGGAATATGAACAGGCACTGACCCGGCTTGATTCGACCTCTGGCAAATGGCTGGCCGGCTCGGGTCACATGCTGTGGATCGGCGACCGCACCCGTCAGCCTGACGGCGCGCATGTCGAATTCGCACGCGGTGTTCTGAACCCGATTGGTCTGAAATGCGGGCCGACCACCACCGCCGAAGACCTCAAGGTTCTGATGGAAAAACTGAACCCGGAAAACGAGGCCGGCCGCCTGACCCTGATTGCACGCTTTGGTGCGGGATCGGTGGGCGAACACCTGCCGCGCCTGATCAAGGCGGTGCAGGAAGAGGGCGCGAACGTGCTTTGGACCTGTGACCCGATGCATGGCAACACCATCAAATCGGCCACCGGCTACAAGACCCGGCCGTTCGAGTCGGTGCTGCGCGAGGTGCGCGAGTTCTTTGCCGTCCACAAGGCCGAGGGCACGATTCCCGGCGGTGTGCATTTCGAGATGACCGGTCAGGACGTGACCGAATGCACCGGCGGCGTGCGTGCCGTGACCGAAGAGGACCTGTCGGACCGCTACCACACCGCCTGCGACCCGCGTCTGAACGCGTCGCAATCGCTGGAACTGGCCTTCCTCGTCGCCGAGGAACTGTCGGCGCGGCGGCAGGAGGCACAGGCCGAAGCGGTCTGATCTCGCTTACATCACAAACGAGGGAAACCCCGGCCATCGCGCCGGGGTTTTTCTTTGGTTCAGCGCACCACCAGCCGCAGATGCGGCACATGGGTTGCCACGGTCCTGTCCTGATCCACGTCCGAAGCAGGAACCGGGTCGGCGGGTTGCACCCTGGGGCTGACCGGGCGGATCACCTGGCCGTCAATGCCAAACCGCGTCAGGCCAATTGTCGGCCGGGCGCTATGGTCGATGCACCCAAGCGCCCGCGTGACCCTGCCGTGGCGATCCAGAAGCGGCAGCAACAGCATCTGGCCCGGCATGCCGCTTTCACACTGCAACCCCAGCTTGGCGCGGGCAGGGCGGTCAAACACCTCTTCCAGCGCCGAGCGGAATATGTCGCGGCTGTCCGGCAGGATCAGCGCACTCAGCGGCATCCCCCGCAGTTCCATCCCCAGAAGGTCGTTCACCCGCGCCCCGGCCACCCTGATTCGCGCCATGCCCGGCGCGATCCGCTCAAGCACAACGCAATGGGCCAGCGCGGTCTGCAAGGCGCGCGGGTCAAGCGCGGTGCGGGCGGGAATGCCCCCGGCCCGGCGTAATTGCGCCCAATGATCCTCGACCATGCGGAGGGCATGAAACGCCTCACCCTGCGTTGCCTGCGAATTGCCAAATCTGAACCGACCGAACATTTCCGTCCCCTTCACCGGACCACCCGCATTCATCCTGCCAGATTTGCCGCAAATTTTGCGAAAAACCGCAACCATTGGTTAACCTGCACCCGCGGCCATGCAGCTTGCCCAACCGGGCCGAACCCGCTAGGTCCAAGGGACAAAACGAAAAAAGGATCGTTGTCTTGCTGTTGTCGATGACCGGTTTTGCCACGCAAAAGGGCGCATTGGGTCCGCATTCCTGGACCTGGGACATGCGGGCGGTGAATTCCAAGGGGCTGGATCTGCGCCTGCGCGTGCCGGACTGGATCGAAGGGCTGGAACCGGCGATCCGGGCGGAACTGGGCAAACGGCTGGGGCGGGGATCGGTCTCGTTGGGGCTGCGGGTGCAGCGGGACGAGGCAGAGGGCGCCCTGACGCTGAATGCCGCGCAGCTTTCCCGCGTGCTGGATGCAATTGCCGAAACCGAGGCCGAAGCCGCCAAGCGCGACATCAGTCTCAGCACATCAAAGGCCAGTGATATCATTGCCTTGCGTGGCGTTCTTGATGCGCCAAGCGACGATCAGGACACCGCCGCGCTAAAAGCGGCGATGCTGGCGGAACTGCCCGAGGTGATCGACGCGTTTCTGGCCATGCGCCGGACCGAAGGCGCAGCGCTGGCGGCGGTGCTGACTGAACAGCTGGACCGGATCGCCGCGCTGACCGAGGACGCGGCGGCCATGCTGGAGGACCGTCAGACCGAGATGGCGGCCAACCTGAAAAAGAACCTGGCCCGCGTGCTGGACAACACCGACGGCATGGACGAGGCACGGCTGGCGCAGGAACTGGCGCTGATCGCGGTTAAATCCGACGTGACCGAGGAAATCGACCGCCTGCGCGCCCATGTCGGCGCCGCGCGTGACCTTCTGACCCAAGGAAGCCCGGTCGGACGCAAGCTGGACTTCCTGATGCAGGAGTTCAACCGGGAGGCCAACACCCTGTGTTCGAAGGCACAGAACAGCGACCTGACCGCAATCGGGCTGGACCTGAAAGTGGTCATCGACCAGATGCGCGAACAGGTTCAGAACGTGGAATGAGGGCGACAGACATGACGGACAGACGCGGACTTCTCATCATCCTGTCATCGCCTTCGGGCGCGGGGAAATCGACGCTGGCGCGGCGGCTGATGCAATGGGACGAGGGCCTGCGCTTTTCGATCTCGGCCACCACCCGCCAGCCGCGACCGGGCGAGGAACACGGGCGCGAATATTTCTTCCTCAGCGAGGAAGAGTTCAAACGCGAGGTCGCAGAAGGAAGAATGCTGGAGCATGCCCATGTGTTCGGCAATTTCTATGGTTCGCCCGCCGGACCTGTGAAGGAAACGATCGAGGCCGGCAATGACGTGCTGTTCGATGTCGACTGGCAGGGCGAATTGCAGATCAGGAACTCGGACCTGGGCAAACACGCGCTGTCGATCTTCATACTGCCGCCCTCGATCCGCGAATTGCACCGCCGCCTTGTCAGCCGGGGGCAGGACAGCGATGAGGTGATCGCCAAGCGGATGCAGAAAAGCTGGGACGAGATCTCGCACTGGGGCGCGTATGATTACGTGCTGGTCAACGATGACCTGGAGGCGACCGAGGCCAGCCTGTGCACTATCATCACCGCCGAACGCATGCGCCGCGAACAGCAGCCCAACCTGCTGGCCCATGTGCGCAACCTGCAAACCGAGTTTGAGGAGATGTCATAATGCCGATTTATCAACTGGACGGGGTCTCTCCCACCATCGCCGACGACACATGGATCGCGCCTGACGCCAACGTGATTGGCAACGTGACGCTGGAAGACGGCGCGTCGGTCTGGTTCGGCTGCACCATCCGAGGTGACAATGAAGCGATCGTGATCGGCAAAGGGTCAAACGTGCAGGAAAACACCGTCATGCACACCGATCCCGGCTGCCCGCTGACCATCGGCGCGGGCTGCACCATTGGCCACAAGGCGATGCTGCATGGCTGCACCATCGGCGACAATTCCCTGATCGGCATGGGCGCAACCGTGCTGAACGGCGCCAAAATCGGCAAGAACTGCCTGATCGGGGCCGGGGCGCTGATTACCGAAAACAAGGAAATACCCGACAATTCGCTGGTGATGGGTGCGCCGGGCAAAGTGGTGAAGACGCTGGATGAAAAAGCCGAGAAAGGGCTTCAGATGTCGGCGCTGCATTACCAGCAGAACATGCGGCGATTCCGGGACGGGTTGACCGAACTGTGACGGCGGGTCAGCGGTATTCACATTAACTTTGGCTGTTAAGTAGCTGAGATGGCGCAGCTAAACCGGGCCTTAATCAAGCCCGTTTACAAAAGCGCCAATTCCGACAATGGTCGGCGCGACCTGTCACATGAGGGCGCATCATGGCCGTGGACGACCTGAAAAGCCTGCTAGAGGCGATCCCGCTTCCCGCCGTCCTGATCGGCCCGGATGCGCGTCTGCGCGGGGCCAATGCCGCCGCCATTGCGCTCAATCCGCAGGCAGGCACCGAGCGCAGCTATATCCTTGTCTTCCGCCAGCCCGGACTTGCCGGTGCGATTGACGACTGCCTGTCCAGCCGCGACACCAGGCGCGCGATCTATCAGCATACAGACGGGGCAGCGGAAACGCGGTTCGACGTCTCTTGTGCCTATGTCACGCTGGCCGGGGCCGAGGGCGTGCTGGTCACTTTCACCGATGTCACCAGCTTTGAACAGGCGGGCCAGATCCGCCGGGATTTCGTCGCCAATGTCAGCCACGAGCTGCGCACGCCGCTGACCGCGATCATGGGGTTCATCGAAACATTGCAGGGGCCGGCGCGCGACGATGCGGCCGCCCGCGACCGTTTCCTTGGCACCATGGCGGACGAGGCGCAGCGCATGGTGCGGCTGGTCGGCGACCTGTTGTCGCTGAGCCGGGTCGAGGAAGAGGCGCGGATGCGCCCGACCGCTCAAGTGGACCTGGTGCCGCTGATCGCGGCGACGGCGCGCAACCTATCCTCGGTGGCCGAGGATCGTGGCGGTGAGATCATCTTTGAGGCGCCCGGCGCACCGATCACCGTCACCGCGGACCGGGACCAGATGATGCAGGTTTTCACCAACCTGATCGAGAACGGGTTGAAATATGGCGGGCAGGGGTGCCGCGTCACGATCACCTCGCGCATGATTGCCCGCGACCACGTGCTGCGCTGCCCGGCGATTGCGATCACCGTCAGCGACACCGGCCCCGGCATCGACGAGAAACACGTGCCCCGCCTGACCGAGCGGTTTTATCGAATCGATTCCCACCGCAGCCGCGCCATGGGGGGCACCGGACTGGGGCTGGCGATCGTGAAACACATTCTCAATCGCCATCGCGGACGGCTGGCGATTGAAAGCACGCTTGGCGAAGGCTCTGATTTTACGGTCATTCTTCCGCAAACATGACAGCGGGCGGCCTGTGAAGCTGCGACTGTCATACAGTTGTTACATACGTGTCACAAAAGCTTTGCGCGGCCCGCGTAGCACGGCGCCCGAGACGATCATCAACGGTCGTCATGTTGAAATTTGGAGAGATACGTATGTCCATCAAACTGACCGCATCCGCACTGGCCATTGCCGCTGTTGCTGCAACCTCGGCCGCCGCGCGCGACCAGATCCAGATCGCAGGCTCGTCGACCGTGCTGCCCTATGCCACCATCGTTGCCGAAGCCTTTGGCGAAAACTTCGACTTCCCGACCCCGGTGGTCGAAGGTGGCGGTTCGGGTGCTGGCCGCAAGAAGATGTGTGAAGGCGTCGGCGAAAACACCATCGACATCGCCAACTCGTCCTCGCGCATCAAACAGTCGGACATCGACCTCTGCGCCTCGAACGGCGTGAACGAGATCATGGAAGTCCGCATCGGCTATGACGGCATCGTGTTTGCGTCCGACATCAACGGCCCCGACTTCGCCTTCACCCCCGCCGACTGGTACAACGCGCTGGCCGCGAAAGTTGTGGTCGACGGCAAGTTGGTCGACAACACCTATGCGACCTGGGATCAGGTCAACCCCGATCTGCCCGCGCAGGACATCCAGGCCTTCATCCCCGGCACCAAGCACGGCACCCGCGAAGTCTTTGACGTGAAAGTGCTGGAAGCGGGCTGTGAAGCCACCGGCGCCTTCGAGATGTTCAAGGAAGCCAATGGCGGCGACAAGAAAGCGGCCGAGAAAGCCTGTATCGCGCTGCGCACCGATGGCCGTTCGGTCGATATCGACGGTGACTATACCGAGACCCTGGCCCGCCTCGACGCCAACCCGCAGTCGATCGGTGTGTTTGGCCTGTCGTTCTACCAGAACAACACCGACAAGCTGGCCGTTGCCACCATGGACGGCGTTGTTCCCTCGACCGAGTCGATTGCAACCGGCGAGTACCCGGTGTCGCGTCCCTTGTTCTTCTACGTCAAGACCGCGCATCTGGGTGTGATCCCCGGCCTGCAGGAATACATCGACTTCTTCGTCTCGGATGAGATCGCAGGCCCCGATGGCCCGCTGGCCGAATACGGTCTGGTCAGCGACCCGGAACTGGCCAAGACCCAGGACATGGTTGCCAATGCTGTTCCCATGGGTGCGCTGAACTAAGCCTCCCAAATGTTCCCTCGGGGTGGTGCCGGTTCGCTGGCGCCACCCTTCCTTTGCCCGCTGCCCCGATGGAGATCTCATGAACGCCGGTCTTGTCATCCTTGCCGTCATCGCCCTCGCAACGCTTGGCTATTTCGTTGGCCGTGCGCGTGCGCTGGCCAAGGCGGGCGGCGATATTCGCGGGTTGCATTCGCTGCCCAACTATTACGGCCAGACCGTATTCCTGTTCACCGCCGTTCCCGCGCTTCTGGTCTGTGTCGGCTGGCTGCTGTTGCAGCCGCTTTATGTCGAACACCGCGTTTCGGACATGATTACCCCCGCCGATATTGCCGAGGGCAGCTCGCAAAGCCTTGTGATGGCCGACATCCGCCGCATCGCCACCGGGCTTGATACTGCAGTCGCGCGGGGCGCGCTGACTGGAGCAGACCTGTCGAGCCTGTCCGCTGATGCCACCGATGTCCGTGCGCTTCTGGCCGGGGTCGGGGTGGCCCTGGCGTCTGAGGTCAAGGGCTCGGTTCTGGCCGCCGCAAAGGAATACCGCGCAGCCACCGCGACGCTGAAGATGGCGATGTCGGTGGTGGTGATCCTGATCGCGCTGGCCGGGTTCGTTCTGTCGCTGCGGCGTCTGCGGCCCGATTTCCGCGCCCGCAACGTCTCTGAGACGGCGATCAAGGCGCTGCTGATCCTCGCGTCTTCCGTGGCGATCCTGACAACCGTCGGCATCATCTTTTCGCTGGTCTTCGAAACGGCGAATTTCTTTGGCCTGCATTCGGCGGCTGACTTCTTCTTTGGCCTGACCTGGAACCCGCAGTTCCGGGGCGGCTCGGACCTCGGCATCCTGCCCCTGTTGTGGGGCACGCTTTACGTGTCGTTCGTGGCGCTTTTGTTTGCCGTGCCCATTGGCCTTCTGGTGGCAATCTACCTGTCGGAATATGCCTCGAACCGGGTGCGCACGATTGTGAAGCCCGCGGTCGAGATCCTGGCCGGTATCCCGACCATCGTTTACGGTCTGTTTGCCCTGATCACCGTCGGGCCGCTTCTGCGCGACTATTTCGCCCAGCCGTTGGGCCTTGGCACGTCCTCGTCCTCGGTTCTGACGGCGGGTCTGGTCATGGGCGTCATGCTGATCCCCTTCGTGTCATCGCTGTCCGACGACGTGATCAATGCGGTGCCGCAATCCATGCGCGACGGGTCATACGGGCTTGGCGCGACGCAATCGGAGACGGTGAAACAGGTGATCCTGCCCGCCGCGCTGCCCGGCATCGTCGGCGCCATCCTTCTGGCCGCCTCGCGTGCCATCGGGGAAACCATGATCGTGGTGATGGGGGCAGGGGCGGCGGCCAAGCTCAGCCTCAACCCGCTTGAGGCGATGACCACCATCACCGTCAAGATCGTCAGCCAGCTGACCGGCGACACCGAATTCGCCAGCCCAGAAACCCTTGTCGCCTTCGCCCTGGGGCTGTCGCTGTTTGTCGTCACGCTGGGGCTGAACGTTCTGGCGCTTTACATTGTCCGCAAGTACCGGGAACAGTACGAATGACCGACGCAACCTCGTCCGGCGGGGCAACCCCGCGCCATTCCAGCTCGCTTCTGACGCAGGACGCGCGCACGCTGAAACGCAACGCCGCAGAATCCCGGTTCCGCGCCTATGGGCTGAGTGCCGTGGTGATCGCGATGCTGGCGCTGGTCTTCCTGTTGGGGTCGATCCTGCACAACGGTTCGTCCGCGTTCCGGCAGACCTTCATCACGCTGGATGTCTATCTCGACCCCGCCAAGCTCGACAAGAAGGGCACCGGCAACGCGGAGGAAATCCGCAAGGTCACCACGTTTGGCTATGCGCCCCTGATCGCGGCCTCGTTCGAAAAGCTGTTCGAGGAAGAGGGCATCGGCGTCGAGGGCATCTCGGCCAAGAAAGCCGGCGACCTGATTTCCAAGGAAGGCGCCGCCGACCTGCGCCGTTTCGTGCATGAGGATACGACCCGCGTGGGCGAGACGGTTTCGTTCAGCTTCCTCGCCTCGGGCCGTATCGACGGGTTTTTCAAGGGCCGGGTGACGATGGAATCGGCCGAGCGGGACAGCAACGTGTCGCCCGCGCAACTGATGCTGGCCGAACAGCTGAAAGAAGCCGGGCACCTTAAAACCTCGTGGAACTGGGGCTTCCTGACCATGGCGGATGCCTCGGAAAACAGGCCAGAGGCCGCCGGGCTTGGCGTCGCGATCCTGGGCTCGTTCTACATGATGATCGTGGTTCTGGTGCTGTCGCTGCCCATTGGCGTTGCCGCCTCGATCTATCTGGAAGAGTTTGCGCCGAAGAACTGGATCACCGACATCATCGAGGTCAACATCTCGAACCTGGCTGCCGTGCCGTCGATTGTCTTTGGTATCCTCGGCCTTGCGATCTTCATCAACTTTGCCGGGTTGCCGCAATCGGCGCCCATCGTTGGTGGTCTGGTGCTGACGCTGATGACGCTGCCGACGATCATCATCGCGACGCGCGCCTCGCTCAAGGCGGTGCCGCCGTCGATCCGCGACGCTGCGCTTGGGGTAGGGGCCTCGAAGATGCAGGCGGTGTTCCATCACGTTCTGCCGCTGGCCGCGCCGGGCATCCTGACCGGCACCATCATCGGGCTGGCGCAGGCGCTGGGGGAAACTGCACCGCTGCTGCTGATCGGCATGGTCGCCTTCGTGCGCGAGTTTCCGGCCGCCCCGCCCGAGGGCTTCTTTGACCCGGCATCGGCGCTGCCCGTGCAGGTCTATAACTGGACACAACGCGCGGACCCGGCTTTTGTGGAACGGGCATCGGGGGCGATCATCGTTCTTCTGGTCTTCTTGCTGATCATGAACGCCATCGCCATCGTGCTGCGCCGCCGGTTTGAACGCCGCTGGTAAGAATGGGAACACATCCAATGTATGACGCGCCGAATTTGGGGGCCAAAGTGGAACAGAAAACCAACAAGATCGAAGCCAATGGCGTTCAGGTCTATTACGGCGATACGCATGCCATCAAGGATGTCAGCGTTGCCATCGAAAGCAACACCGTGACCGCGTTCATCGGTCCGTCTGGCTGCGGGAAGTCGACCTTCCTGCGCTGCCTGAACCGGATGAACGACACGATCGACATCTGCCGCATCGAGGGCGACATCCGGCTGGATGGCGAAGACATCTATGACAAGCGCGTCGATCCCGTGCAGCTGCGCGCCAAGGTCGGCATGGTGTTCCAGAAACCCAACCCGTTCCCCAAGTCGATCTATGACAATATCGCCTATGGCCCGCGCATTCACGGCCTGGCCAAGTCCAAGGCCGACCTGGATGAGATCGTCGAGAAATCCCTGCGCCGCGGCGCGATCTGGAACGAGGTCAAGGACCGCCTGCACGAACCCGGCACCGGGCTGTCGGGCGGCCAGCAGCAGCGCCTGTGCATCGCCCGCGCCATCGCGACCGAGCCCGAGGTGCTTCTGATGGACGAACCCTGTTCGGCGCTTGACCCCATTGCCACCGCGCAGGTCGAGGAACTGATCGACGAATTGCGCGCGCAATACTCGGTGGTGATCGTGACCCACTCGATGCAACAGGCCGCACGGGTCAGCCAGAAAACCGCGTTCTTCCACCTTGGTCACCTGGTCGAATACGACAATACCTCGACCATTTTCACCAATCCGCGCGATGAGCGGACGGAAAGCTATATCACCGGTCGGATCGGCTAGGAGCAGTAAACATGAACGATACCCATATCGCATCGGCCTTTGACCGCGATCTCGAAGAGGTCCAGGGCCTTATCATGAAAATGGGCGGGCTGGTCGAAGCCGCCATCCTTGACGCCTCGAAATCGCTCGACAACCGCGACGAGGAACTGGCCGAACAGGTCCGGGCCGCGGATGCCGCGATTGACGAGCTGGAAGAGCTGATCAACGAAGAGGCCGCCCGCGTGATCGCGCTGCGTGCGCCGACCGCAATTGACCTGCGGGTGATCCTGTCGGTGATCAAGATCGCCGGCAACCTGGAACGCATCGGTGACTATGCCAAGAACATGGCCAAGCGGACCTCGGTCCTGGTGCATATGACGCCGGTTGAAGGGTCGCGCGGGGCGCTGCGGCGCATGGCGCGCGAGGTGCAATTGATGCTGAAGGATGCGCTCGACGCCTATGTCCAGCGCGATGTCGAACTGGCTCGTGATATTCTGGAACGCGACCGCGACATCGACCAGATGTACAACGCGCTGTTCCGCGAATTCCTGACCTTCATGATGGAAGACCCGCGCTATATCACCCCCTGCATGCACCTGCATTTCATCGCCAAGAACACCGAGCGGATGGGCGATCACGTGACCTCGATCGCCGAGCAGGTGATCTACCTGGTGACCGGAGAGATGCCCGAGGAAACCCGCCCCAAGGTGGATACGACCTCGCGCGATCTGTCCATTCTGGACAGCGATAACGAGGATTAATCATGGCGACGCCGCACCCAACCGTACTGGTCGTCGAGGATGAACCGGCACAGCGCGAAGTCCTGACCTATAACCTTCAGGCCGAGGGCTTTGACGTTGTGGCCGCCGAAGACGGCGAAGAGGCGCTTTTACTTGTGGACGAGGTCACGCCGGACGTGATCGTGCTGGACTGGATGTTGCCCGGCGTTTCGGGGATCGAGATCTGCCGACGCTTGAAGACCAAGCCGCAAACCACTGGAATTCCAGTGATAATGCTATCTGCCCGGTCCGAGGAAGTGGACCGGGTTCGGGGGCTGGAAACCGGCGCGGACGACTATGTGGTGAAACCCTATTCGGTGCTGGAACTGATGGCGCGGGTGCGCGGCCAATTGCGGCGGGTCCGACCTGCGTCGGTTGGTCAGCGGCTTGAGTTCGACGATATCGTGCTGGACAGCGAAACCCATCGCGTCACCCGCGACGGCAAGCCAGTGAAACTGGGTCCGACCGAGTTCCGGCTGCTCTCGACCTTCATGGAAAAACCGGGCCGTGTCTGGGGCAGGGACCAGTTGCTGGACCGTGTCTGGGGCCGCGACATCTATGTCGACAGCCGCACCGTGGATGTCCATATCGGGCGGCTGCGCAAGGCGTTGTGCGTGCATGGTGGCGAAGATCCCGTCCGAACGGTTCGCGGCGCGGGCTACTCGTTGGGCTGATCGGTTTTTCGTCTTTCCCAGCCCGTTTTGGCGCGGCATAGTGCCAAAAAACCAAACGGGGTCGGGACGTGGCGCGTGAATCAAACGCATGGGAGCAGTCGTCGAAAGAATCTATTTCTTTTAACGTGTTAGATTGCGATCTTAACGTCGATCTCGCCATCGTCGGCGGCGGTTTCACCGGAACGTCCGCCGCGCTGGAAGCGGCCCGCGCCGGGGCGTCAGTGGCGCTGTTGGAAGCGCATGCAATCGGTCATGGCGGGTCCGGGCGGAACGTCGGTCTGGTCAATGCGGGGCTGTGGCTGCCGCCGGATCAGGTCGAGGCTCAGATGGGCGTTGCACCGGGTCGTCGGCTGAACGACATTCTGGCCGCCGCGCCCGAGGTTGTGTTCGGCCTGATCGCGGATCACGGGATCGCCTGTGACCCGGTCAGGAACGGAACGCTGCACCTGGCACATTCCTCCAAGGGACTGAAATCGCTGAAAAACCGCCTGGCGCAACAACAGGCGCGCCAGGCGCCCGTGACACTTCTGGACGCCCGCGAAACCGCGCGGCGGGTGGGATCGGGGGCCTTTCACGGCGCGCTGTGGGACCGTCGCGCCGGAACCATCAATCCGCTGGCCTATAACCGCGGCCTGGCGCGGGCGGCACGTGATGCGGGCGCAGGGCTTTACGAAAACACGCCTGTCACACGGATTTCGCATCAGAACGGCGGATGGCAGCTGACGGCGGTGAACCATACCGTGCGGGCGCAGTCCCTGCTTGTGGCGACCAACGCCTACCATGAAGACATGCCGGGGTTCAGAACGCCGCGCGCGCCGAAAGTCAGCTATTTCCAGATGGCACTGCGGCCCGATACCGCGTGTGACGAGATTCTTTCCAGTATCCTGCCCGGCGGCGAAGGATGCTGGGACACGGGCCTGATCATGACCTCGGTGCGGCGTGACAGCCAGGGGCGCATCCTGTTCGGGGCGATTGGACGACCCAACGGGGCAGGGCGACGCATTCACCTGAACTGGGCGCGGCGCGCGTTCGACAGGATTTTCCCCCAACTGGCCAGCGCCGCGCTCGACGGTTTCTGGTCCGGGGAGATCAGCATGCCGGCGGATCACATTCCCAAAATTATCAACTTCGGTCCGCAAGCCGTTGCGGTCATGGGATATTCCGGCCGTGGTATCGCACCGGGTACGGTCTTTGGACAGCGCTGCGCGCGGATGTTGGTGAGTGGACAGCAGGATGAACTGCCAGTGGACACGGCCCAAAGCTACGCCGAAGCCGCGGTCCGCGCCAAGTCAGCGTTCTATGAATTCGGCGCGCGCCTGATTCACTTCGGCGCATATCGCTAGGGGGCATGAGGGGGCATGCGCCTTGGACGGGAAAACCGTCATCCCCAATTCGTATAATCAATATTATGTTAATTACAGACTATAGCACATGGACCACAATTCCGGTTTTGCGACATTGCAGCGCTGGACAGATGATTAACAAAGAACATAGTAAAGATGACTACTTTGAAGGAATTTCCAATGACATCGATCCTCGTCCTGAATGGGCCGAACCTTAATCTTTTGGGTACGCGTCAGCCCGAGGTCTATGGAACCGCAACGCTCGCCGATGTCGAACAGCTTGCCCGCGACACCGGTGCAGCGCATGGCGTGGACGTCGCCTGCTTCCAGTCCAACAGCGAAGGCGCGCTGATCGACGCCATTCATGCCGCGCGCGGCGTTCATGCCGGGCTTGTCATCAACGCCGGTGCCTATACCCATACATCCGTTGCGATCATGGACGCGATTGCCAGCGTGGAACTGCCCACGATCGAAGTTCACATGAGCAACATCCACGCGCGCGAGGAATTCCGCCACAAGTCGTTCATTGCCCCTGTCGCGGTTGGCCAGATCTGCGGATTTGGCACGGACAGCTATAGATTGGCCATGTTGGCCCTGATCTCGTATTTGAAAGGTCAGACGTGAATACCGAGTATCTTCAAAAAGTTGCTGACAGTACCTCGTTGGAATGTCTGTGGGAACGGCATTGCGAGAAAATGGCCGAGTTCGGCTTTGACCGGCTGATCTATGGCTGCTCGAATTACATGTCGCCCACCGGGTTCGGCGACATGGAGGACTTTATCGTCCTGTCCAATCATGACCGGGACTATCTGGACGCGTTCCTCAGCGATGGGCTTTATTACGACAGCCCGATGATGAGCTGGGTCCTGTCCAATACCGGCGCCAAAAGCTGGAGCGAAAACATGCGCCGCCTGGCGGCGAATGAACTCAGCGATGGCGAAAAGAAGGTTCTGGAATTCAACCGGCGCTTCAACGTGGTCGCCGGGTACACGATCAGTTTTCCCAGCAGTTCCCAGCGGTTCAAGGGCGCGATGGCCCTGGCGGCGAAGCCCGGCCTGTCACAGGAGGACGTCGACGCATTGTGGGCGGAACGTGGCAGTGAAATCCACCTGATCAACTCGATCGTGAACCTGAAGATCATCACCCTGCCCTATACCCGCCCCAAGCGGCAGCTGACAAAGCGCCAGCGCGAGGTGCTGGAATGGGTCGGCATGGGCAAGACGGTTCAGGACATCGCGACCCTGATCGACCGCACGCCGGCAACGGTCGAAAAACACCTGAGACTGGCGCGCGAGTCGCTCTGCGTGGACACCACCGCACAGGCCTTGATGAAAGCTGCATTTCAGCATCAGATTTTCACCAACACACCCTGATTTGACGCCATAGCGCGTCAAAACTTACGGTTTCCTGTACTTGCAACCGGCAAATATGTGATGCAATCTGTCGCTGTTCCGTGAGTGGTGGCTTTGGCCTTGGAACTTGTATTTGCCAATACCCGTGTTTTTCGGGCTCTGGTGGATACCCGGCTAATCCGGATGTCGGCTTGTGGATGTATAGTCAGTTTGCAAGCCGACGCTCCTTCGGACGTCCCCTCATCCCCATGTTTCGGGGGCGTGTTATGAAGGAACGGCGCTGTCTTCGGGCAGCGCCGTTTTTCATTTCCGGCACCGGGAAAACCGAACACGACAAAAGGAAACCGCCGCCCGGTGTCCCGGACGGCGGCCAATTTGCGGATGGTCAGATGATCCCTCGGATCAGCCTTTCATGGTCTTGGCGACCTCGGCTGCGAAATCTTCTTCTTTCTTTTCGATGCCTTCACCGACTTCCATGCGGATGAAGCCCAGGATCTCGGCGCCGGCGTCTTTGGCGGCCTGGCCGACGGTGATGTCGGGGTTCACCACGAACGCCTGGTTGATCAGGGTGATCTCGGCCAGGAATTTCTTCATGCGGCCTTCGATCATCTTCTCGATCACGGCTTCGGGCTTGCCGGATTCACGTGCGATGTCGATCTGGATCTGACGCTCTTTCTCGACAACAGCCGGGTCGAGGTCGGCCTCGGTCAGCGCCTGCGGACGCGGGTCGGCAGCGGCGACGTGCATCGCGATCTGCTTGCCAAGCGCCTCGTCGCCACCGTTCATGGCAACCAGAACACCGATCTTGCCCATGCCACCCGTGACGGCGTTGTGGACATAGGACACGACGTTTTCACCTTCGACCGACGCCATACGGCGCAGCGACATGTTTTCGCCGATGGTGGCGATCTTGTCGGTGATCAGGTCCTTGACCTTTTTCGAGCCGACGCTGGCTTCGGTCAGTGCTTCGACCGATTCGACGCCCAGGGCTACGGTTGCGATCTCGCCAACCATTTCCTGGAATTCGGCGTTCTTGCCGACAAAGTCGGTTTCCGAGTTCACTTCGACCGCGACACCCTTGCCGCCGTCAACCAGAACGGCCACCAGGCCTTCGGCTGCGGTCCGGCCGGATTTCTTGGCCGCTTTCGCCAGGCCCTTGGTGCGCAGCCAGTCAATGGCTTCGTCCATGTTGCCTTCGGTTTCGGTCAACGCTTTTTTCGCGTCCATCATGCCTGCGCCGGTCATCTCGCGCAGTTCTTTGACCATAGCTGCTGTGATCGCCATCTTTGGCTCTCCTCGTCTCATGGATTATACGGGGGCCGGCCTACCCTGCCCCCGTGTCAGTTTCTTGAACGCGTGCGCTTAGGCTTCGGCGGCGGCCTCTTCGGACACGGCGTCTTCTGCCGGTGCCTCGTCCATTGCGCCCAGGTCAACGCCAGCGGCGCCCAGCTGTGCGGTCATGCCGTCCAGCGCGGCGCGGGCCGCGAGGTCGCAATAAAGCGAGATCGCGCGCGATGCGTCGTCGTTGCCGGGGATGACATAGTCAACGCCTGCGGGCGAGCAGTTGGTGTCGACCACGGCCACAACCGGGATGCCCAGCTTGTTGGCTTCTGCGACGGCCAGCGCCTCTTTCTTGACGTCGATGACGAACAGCAGGTCCGGCACGCCGCCCATTTCGCGGATACCGCCCAGCGATGCCTGCAGCTTGGCCTGGTCGCGTTCGATGCCCAGACGCTCTTTCTTGGTCAGGCCTTCGGCGCCCGAGGCCATTTTCTCGTCGATTTCCTTCAGGCGGTTGATCGACTGCGACACGGTTTTCCAGTTGGTCAGCGTGCCACCCAGCCAGCGGTGGTTCATGTAATACTGGGCCGATTTCTCGGCGGCTTCGGCGATCGGGCCAGCGGCCTGGCGCTTGGTGCCGACGAACAGAACGCGGCCGCCCTTGGCGACGGTGTCACGCACTGCGTTCAGAGCCGCGTCCAGCATGGGAACGGTCTGGGTCAGGTCCATGATGTGGATGCCATTGCGCGAGCCATAGATATACTCGCCCATCTTGGGGTTCCAGCGCTGGGTTTGGTGACCAAAGTGAACGCCAGCTTCGAGCAGCTGACGCATGGTGAACTCGGGAAGAGCCATGTCAGTTTCCTTTTCCGGTTTCGCCTCGGCGGGGGTGTGAGAGCAGATGCTCCAACCGGCGGACTGTTGGGGATGTCTCCCCCAACGGGCCCAAACCCCGCCTGCGGGTTTGAATGGCGCGCGTATAACGGGGAATGACGGGGGGCGCAAGGGCGTAATTTGCTGACGCCGGTTGGCGTGGCAGGCGGCGGGATTTCGGGTATTTGTGACCAGCAAAAAGCTGGGGGCTAGCCCCCCTGATGGCCCCCCTGCCCCAACCCGTCCAGCACCGCGCGGGCGGCGCGCAATCCGGGGGCGTCGTCGCCGCGCCCCAAGAGGGTCATGGTGGTTTCCATCGCCTCGATCTGTGTTGCGGGATTGTCGATCAGGTCCAGAAGCGCGGGCGCGATGCGGTCGGCGCGGCAATTGGCGCCGATAAACTCCGGCACGGCACGGGTTTGTGACACAAGATTGACCAGCGTCACCGTGTCGATCTTCAGCATCTGGGCGATGATCTGGCGGCTGATCCAGTTCATGTCATAGGCGATGACCATCGGCGTTGTGCTGGCGGCCAGTTCCAGGGACACGGTGCCAGAAGCGGCCAGCGCGATATCGGCGGCGCGGAAGGCGGCGCGTTTCTGACGTGCCGCCCTGTCCGGCGAGATTTCCGTCGGGTCGAGGATCAGCGGCGCCACGGCCCAGTCCTGTGTCTCGGCCCGGACCATGGCGGCGACGGGGCCGGCAGCCGGCAGGACGGGGCGAATGTCGGGGCGGGTCTGCGCCAGCCGCGCCAGCACCTCGCCAAAGATCGGCGCGAGGCGCGAGACCTCGCCGCGCCGTGACCCCGGCAGAACCAAGAGGATCGGCGCATCCTGCAACCCGTGGGTTTCGCGGAACTCCAGCACCTCGGCATCCGTGGCGACGGGTTCGGCCACCACGGGATGGCCGACGAAGTCGCAACGCAGCCCGACAGCCTCAAGATAGGGCGGTTCAAACGGCAAAAGCGCCAGCACCTGATCGACATGGGCCGCCATCTTTGCCGCCCGGCCTGCGCGCCATGCCCAGACCGAGGGCGCGACGTAATGCACGATGCGCGGGCCACCCTTTTCGCGCACCAGCTTTGCCACCCGCAGGCAGAAATCCGGGCTGTCGATGGTGATCAGCACATCCGCCTGTGCCGCGATCACCGCGTCCGCAGTCTCGGCAATCCGGCGTTTGAGGTGGAAGTATTTCGGCGCGATCTCGGCGATCCCCATAAGGCTGAGTTCGTCCATCGGGAAAAGGCTGGTCAGGCCCTCGGCCGTCATCAACGGACCACCGACCCCGGAGAAGGCCACGTCCGGCACCAGCTGTTTCAGGCCGGACATCAGCGCCGCGCCCAGCTTGTCGCCCGAGACCTCGCCCGCGATCAGGAAGGCCCGCATCAGAGCGCCTGCGCCAGAAGGAACAGACCCGTGTCACGGGCCGCGGCAAGGGTGGCGTCGCGGTCCAGCACAACGACGCGGTTTGCTGCGATCACCACACCCGACAGCCCCGCGGCGGCGGCGTTTCGGATCGTGTCGGGACCGATCGCGGGCATGTCGACGCGCAGGTCCTGCCCGCGTTTCGGCGCCTTGACCAGAACACCGCCCTTGGTGCGGCGCAGCTTGTCGGGGGTTGCGGCGACGAAGGACAACAGCGCGTCGGTGCCCTGCAATGTCTCGATCCCGAGGCAAAGGCCGCCCGCCACCACCGCCCCCTGCCCGACATCCAGAGGCGACAGGGCCAGCAGGATATCGGTGGCAAAGCTGGCATCCTTTTGCTGTTGCTCAGAAGGCGTTGGCCCGGCCAGAAGCCCCTCTTCCGCAGTCAGTCCGGGCAGCAATTCATGGGCGCCGCGCACGGTAAACCCCTGCTCCTCGAACACCGCGATCACCAGCCGCAACAGCGCATCGTCGCCGCCCTGCAACGCGGCGACAAGGCGGGGCGCAATTCCGGCCATGGTTGCGTCAAAGGCAGACGGATCCAGCGGCGGGCGGGCCATGCCACCGGCAAAGACCACATCCGTCGCACCCTGCGCCTTCAGGTCGTCAAACAACGCGCCCATCTTTTCGAAACGGTGTTCACACACGGGTCGGTCATGGGTATGGTCCACGCCTGCGAAGGTCACGATCACCGCATCGGGATGCGCCGCGGCCAGCGCGACCGGCAATGCGCCGGCACCGGAAAGGATGGCCAGACGTCCCATGATCAGCGCGGTGTCAGGAACGACCGGTCGGTGTCGCCCATCACGAAATTGACGATCTCGCGGACATAATCGCTGTCGGTGTCTTCCCCAAGCTTCTGCGCGCGGGCCGCAAATGTCCCCTCGCCCTGCGCCAGTTCCCTGAACGCGGCCCTCAGCGCCGAGATGTCGGACCGCGCCACGCCGCGCCGTTTCAGGCCGACAAGGTTCAGCCCGTCCAACTCTCCTCGCGGTCCCTGTACGAGGCCATAGGGGATGACGTCATTGGTCACCATCGTCACCGCGCCGATGATCGCGCCGCGTCCGATACGCACCCATTGGTGGATGCCGCAGAGACCGCCGATGATGACATCGTCCTCGATCACGCAATGGCCCGCGACTGCGGCCGAGTTCACCACGATCACCCGGTCGCCGATGATGGCGTCATGGGCGATGTGGCAGCCCGCCATGAACAACCCGTCGTCACCGATCCGGGTGACGCCACCGCCGCCCTCGGTGCCAAGGTTCATGGTCACATGTTCACGTATGCGGTTGCGCTTGCCGATTTCCAGCGCGGTGATCTCGCCCTTGAACTTCAGGTCCTGGGGCGTTTCGCCCAGCACGGCAAAAGAGAACACAACCGTGTCTTCGCCGATCACGGTGCGGCCCGAGACTACGACATGGCTGCGCAGCTCGACGCGCTCGCGCAGCACCACCTCGGGGCCAATCACGCAGAACGGACCGACCACGCAGCCCGCGCCGATCTGTGCGCCATCCTCGACAATCGCCGAGGGATGCACCCTTGCGTCAGGGGAAATCGACATGTGCGTCACTCCTTGGGCAGGTCCATCATGGCGGTGAACTCAACCTCGGTTGCCATCTCGCCCTCGACCGTGGCGATGCCGGCAAATTTCCACACTTTGCCGCCGGGCTTGCCGCGCAGGGTGGTCAGGTTCATCTCGACCACGTCGCCGGGCACCACCATGCGGCGGAACTTGCATTTGTCGATCGACATGAAATAGACCAGCATGTTCTTGTCTTCCATGCCAAGCGCGGTGCCGACCATGACGGCGGCGGTCTGGGCCATGGCCTCGACGATAGTGACGCCGGGCATGATCGGCTTGCCGGGGAAATGGCCCTGGAAGTGCGGCTCGTTCATGGTGACGTTCTTGATGCCGCGCGCCGATTCATAGCCCTTGATGTCGACCACCTTGTCCACCAGCAGGAACGGGTAGCGGTGCGGGATGATACGCTGAATACGGTGGATATCGGCGGTAAGGGTCTGGTCGGTCATCTGATGCTCCGCTTTCGGCTGGTCTGTTGCCAGGTTTTCTTCCCCCTGTGCTAGCAACACGCCAGCCAATGGGCAAGCACGGTCAGGCATACATGGGATAGATGTCAGTCCTTGGGGGCCAGCCCCGCGCCATCACCCAGTTCGGCGTTCAGCCGTTCGATGGCGACGCGGGTCACGTCAATCGCGGAATCCGACATCAATACGCTGCGCTGTTCGACAATGACCGAGGCACCATGTTCGCTCATCAACTGCCCCAGGATGGGGCGCGCGGCGTTGATGAACACGGCTTGCTCGCGGTCACGTTTCAGCCCGATCTGAAGCGCCTTGTCATCCTGTTCGGCGCGGATCTGCTTGACGCGGGCGTCAAACGCATCCGCCACGGCGCGAAAATCTTCGGGCGCCATGTTGGGGCGCTTGTTGGCCAGTTCCCGTTCCTCGGCGGTCAGTTCCGCCTGAATCTTGCGGTTTTCCGCCAGAAGCACAGATTGCGCGGCCTCGATTTCCTCGCTGACGCGTTTGCCAAAGGCGGATTGTTCAAAAAGCGCCTCTGAGTTCACCGTCAGGATCGGGGTTTCCACCGCGCCGAAGCTTTGCGCATGGCCCGTGATCGGCGACATGACCGCCAACCACAGCCCCAGCAGAAAGCCCGCCCCCCGCATCGATCAGAATTCGGCGCGGATGGTGAAGTCGAAGAACTGTTCTTCGTCGAAATCCTCTTTCTTCAGAGCTTTCGAGAAGTTGAAGCGCAAGGGGCCGATGGGCGTGTTCCAGAAAATCGACAGACCAACCACGTGGCGCAGCGAGAAATCGGCGCCCTGAACCGTGCCAACCCCGGTGCGGTCCACACCCCAGAGGCTGCCGACGTCATAGAACAGACCACCGGTGATACCGACCTCTTCCGGCAGACCCAGCGGGAATTCTGCCTCGAACCGGGCGACGGCATACATGGTGCCGCCAAGCGCGTCGTTCTGATCTGCGGTGATCCCGGTTTCGCGGGGACCGATGCCATAGACCGTGAAGCCACGCATCTGACGGGGCGGAAGGATGAAGCGGTCGGTGATCCGGCTGTCCTTGTCGGGGGAATAATGCATCCCCCCTTCCAGCGATGCCCGCAGAGTCACGTTTTCCTGCAACACGCGCGTCACCGCCGAAAGCTTGGCCTCGGTATTGATATACTGGTAATCGCCCCCGATCCCGCCGAAGTTCTGCGACAGTTCGAAGTTGTAGCCGGTTTTCGGGTCAATCCCGTTGCGGCGGCTGTCCCAGGTATAGGTATAGCCGATCGAGCTTTGAAAGACGTCGCCAAGCGCGGCCTCGGTGTCGATGATCGAGGTCGGGATTTCCTCGTCCTCGCGAATCTCCATCGCGATGTTCTGCAAACGGTAGTTCAGCGACAGACGTCCGTTCTGGCTGACCGGGAAGGACAGCGACGGGCGGAACTCACCGATCGTCTGGGTGAAGCGGTTGATCGAACGCGACGTTTCCTGGTAGCGCAGCACGATCCCGGCCTCAAGATCACGGCCAAGGATGTTGGGGTCGCTGAAGCCAAAGAAGTAATCCGCGATCTCGGACGAGGTCGACAGGTTCACAGCCAGGTTCTGACCACGGCCCAGGAAGTTGCGTTCCGAAAACCGCATCACAAGCCCCAGCCCGTCATTTGTCGAATAGGTGCCGCCGAAGGACAACGAGCCGGTGGGCTGTTCCTCGACATCGACGTCGATCACGACCTGGTCGGGGGCAGACCCCTCGCGCGCGTTGACGTTTGCGGTCGAGAAGAAGCCAAGCGCGCGGATGCGTTCGGCGCTTTCGCGCACTTCGCGGGCATTGAACGGGTCGCCTTCGACGATGCGGAACTGGGTGCGGACGACGCGGTCCAGCGTGGTGGTGTTGCCCTCGATGTCGATGCGTTCGACAAAGATGCGGTCACCTTTCACCAGCGCGAATTCCACATCCAGTGTCAGGTCGCGGTCATTGCGGGTGATGCGCGGGTCGACCCGGATGAAGTCATAGCCCAGCCGCACCGCGAGCGTTTCCATGCGCGCGATGTTGTTTTCGACATCCAGCGGCGTGTAGGTGCGCCCGCTGCGGATCTTCTGCGCCTTCTCGAATTCGGCGGCATCGAGGCCCTTGACCTCGCTCAGGATGGTGATCTTGCCGAATTTGAACTGCTGGCCTTCCTCGACGTTGAACGCCAGGAAATAGCCGTCGCGTTCCTGGCTCAGCTCGGCGCTGACGCTGGTGGTGCGGAAGTCGATATAGCCGCGCGACAGGTAGAAATCGCGCAGGACCTGCTTGTCGAACTCGACCCGGTCCTCGACAAACGTGTCCCGGCGGATGAATTCGCGCAGCAGCCCGGCCTGCTTGGTGCCCAGCACCTGACGCAGGCGGTAGTCCGAGAAATGCTGGTTGCCAACGAAGCTGATGCGTTCGATCTCGACCACGTCGCCTTCGAAAATCTCAAAGACAAGGTCGGCGCGGTTGTCGGGGCGGCGGATGATGCGCGGCGTGACCCGCGCGGCAAGACGGCCCGACTGCGCGTAGGCCTCGGCGATCCGTGCGGCGTCCCGCTCGACCGCGCTTGGGTTCAGCACACGGCGCGATTGGGATTCGATGACCTGACCCAGGTTTTCATCCTTCAGGCGCTTGTTGCCTTCGAAGTTGATGATGTTGATCGTCGGGTATTCCTTGACCCGGATGATGAGCTGCGACCCGTTGGGGACCAGCTCGACCTCTTCGAACAGTCCCGTCGCCAGAACCCGCTGATAGGCAGCGTTCAGCTGGCCGCCGGTGACCGGTTGATTCCGCGCGATTCCGGCATAGGTCAGGATGGCCGTGGATTCGATCCGCCGGTTGCCTTCCACCGCGACGCTGGAGAAGCGGTAGTCCTGCGCCTCGGCAAGGCTGGGCAGCAGGAGCAAGAAGATTGAAACTAAAAAGAAAAACGCGACCAGTAGTTTTCGAAAACCTGTCGCATCCACGGTGGCGGCGCGTGCTTGTGCCTTCCGCATTCCGGCCATGCCAATCTTCCCAATCAAATCCCAGTTGCGAAAGTGAGTATCGGGATCGGAAGCGCTTGTCAAAACGCCAGAACCGCCTGAGGTCAGAGAATGCGAAAATGTTGTTTTTGTGCAGGTATGGTAATCGCCAAAAGCCGCCCCACCAGATATGGTGTGCGGCTTTGCTGTTTGAAAACGCCGATCAGGTCAGAGCCAGCCGAGGCTGCGCATATATGTCGCCAGCAACAGCGCCGCGACAATGGCGCCGGGAAACAGCAGCCGGTCCCAGTTGACATCAAACAGCAACCAGATCGCGCGATATCCATGTTCCAGCGTGTGCATCGGTTCCGCCCTTGCGTGTTCGGACCCTCTCTGGTCCAGGTTCATCCTGATCCAAGATATGGTCACGAATTCGGGCGGAAATGCGGCAACCGGGTGACATCGACATGACACCCAAGCCGTTAATCTTCGGCTCAGGTTGGGTTTCTGACAGGGTTTCTGGAAGGGTCAGGGACAGAACATGTCATTGGTCAGCCCGAAGATCATCAGGCTGCCGACAATGAACAGCCCCAATGTCATCAGCACGCGCAGCGCGCCATCGCTGGGCGGTTTGCCCGCGACCGCTTCATAAGCGTAAAACACAAGGTGCCCGCCATCCAGCATCGGGATCGGAAACAGGTTCAAAAGCCCGATCGCCGCGCTCAGCACCGCGATGAACCAGATGAAACTGGCCGTGCCCTGGCTGGCCATTGCCCCCGAGGTCTGGGCAATGCCAATCGGACCCGACAGGTTGCAGGACGAGATCGCCCCGGTGACCATGTGGTAAAGCCCCGAGACCGAGCCCTGGATGATCCGTCCGGTCTGAGCCACCCCGCCCCAGATCGCGTCGCCAATGCCCGGCGTGACCGTGGCCGGCTCAAACGCCAGCCCGCCGCCGATGCCGATGCGCCAATGGGTCTTGAAGCCGCCGTCGGTCTGCGGCTCGTCCACGCGGCGCGGGGCCAGCGCGAACTCAAGGGTTTCACCGTCGCGCCAGACATCCAGCAAAAGCACCCGGCCATCGCTGCCTTCGACCGCCTCTTTCAACTCGGAAAACGCGGTCACCGGCTGGCCGTCGATCGCGGTGATGACGTCACCGACCTTCATGTTGATGTTATAGGCCGAGCTTTGCGGCGCCAGGCTGAGGACATGCGGCGGATAGAGATAGGGGCCGTCGACCGTCATTTCCTGCCCGTCACGCAGAACATCATAAGGCAGCAGCGGCTGGATCGGCAGCGCCTTGGAAAATTCGGAAAACGCCTCGTCGTCATCGAAACCGGGCAATGCGATGCCCGCAATGCCGCGCACCTCGTCCCCTTCCTGCAGGGTAACACCCTGAACAGGCAGGTCGCGCAGCTGTCCGATGACAAGCTTGTCGCCGATCTCTCCCCGGCTCAGAAGGACCGCGGCAAAAACAAGGATCGACAGGGCGAAGTTGAACAGAGGACCGGCGGCAACCGTGGCGGCGCGCGCCCAAAGCGGCGCGCCGTGAATGGTGTGGCGGCGCTGGTCTTCGTCCATGGCGGCGATCGCCTCGCCGTCCTTGCCGCTGGCGGCGTTGGCATCACCCATGAACCGCACATAGCCGCCCAGGGGAATCGCCGCGATCTGCCATTTCGTGCCGCGCTTGTCGTGGCGCGACCACAGCACCGGGCCGAACCCCAGCGAAAACACCTCGGCATGAATGCCCGACCAGCGGCCAACGATGTAGTGGCCGTATTCGTGGATCGCCACGATCACCGAAAGCGCCACCACGAAGGCAATCACCACCAGAAGAGTGTTTCCGAATTGCGGGATCAGGCTGAGAATGTCCAAAGGTCTTCCTAGGTCTGTAAGTCGTTGATGACGGTTTCGGCGGTCTGACGGGCCATCTGGTCCGTTTCCAACACGCTTTCAAGGGTCATCGTGTCATTGGTAAGGCACGGATCGGAAGAAAGCCGGGCCAGTACCTCTTCCACCACCTCGGCCATTTGCAGGAATCCGATGCGGTGGCCAAGAAAGCCATCCAGCGCGGTTTCCTTGGCGGCGTTGAACACAGCGCCCATCAACCCGCCTGCCTGCATCACCTCGCGGGCAAGGCGCAACGCGGGATAGCGGGTCTCGTCCGGGGCGCGGAAGGTCAACGCGCCGATCTGCGTCAGGTCCAGCCGTTCGACCGGGACATGGTCGCGCTCGGGCCAGTGCAGGGCAAAGCCGATGGCGTGGCGCATGTCGGCAGGACCAAGATGGGCCATGATGCCGCCATCGCTGAACCCGATCAGCGCATGGACCAGCGACTCTGGGTGAACGACGACCTCGATCTGATCCTCTCGAAACCCAAAGAGTTCATGTGTTTCAATGACTTCCAGCGCCTTGTTGAACATGGATGCACTGTCGATCGTGATCCGCTGGCCCATGGCCCAGTTGGGATGGGTCGCGGCCTGTTCCGGGGTGGCGGCGGCCATCTGATCCAGGCTCCAGTCGCGGAACGCCCCGCCCGAAGCGGTGATGATCACCCGTTCCACGGCGGCGCGGTCCTCGCCGATCAGGGCCTGGAACACGGCGGAATGTTCGCTGTCGACAGGCAACAGCGTGCCGCCATTCTGCGCAGCGGTGCGGCGGACCAGTTCCCCGGCACAGACCAGCGATTCCTTGTTGGCCAGCGCCAGCGTCGCCCCCTGTTCCAGCGCCAGAAGGCCGGGTTTCAGCCCCGCAGCGCCAACGATGGCCGACATGACCCAGTCGGCGGGGCGCTTTGCGGCACCGTCCATGGCCCCTGCCCCGGCTGCGGCTTCGATGCCAGAGCCCGCAAGCGCGGCTTTCAGATCGTCGTAACAGTCGTCAAAGGCGGTCACCGCCACTTGCGCGTTCAGTCGGCGTGCATCGGCGGCCAGTTGCGCCACGTTGCGGCCCCCCGACAGCGCCACCACTTGATAGGCATCCGGGTCGCGGGCAATCAGGTCAATCGTGCTTTGTCCGATCGACCCGGTGGCGCCAAAAATGGAAACCTTGCGCATCACTCCCCCACTCAGCCCGCCTGCGGCAGGGCGATGACCAGCGACAGGATCATGACAAACAGCGCCGCCCCCATCATGGCGTCAAACCGGTCCAGAAGCCCGCCGTGACCGGGGATCAGATGCGAGGAATCCTTGACCCCGTAGCGGCGCTTGATCGCGCTTTCGGCAATATCGCCCATCTGCGAGGCAAACGAGGTCAGGACGCTGATCAACATCAGTTTCCAGCCTCCGAAGGCCAGTCCGACAACCGCCGCCGCAACCCATCCCGCCGAGGTGCCGGACCAGGTTTTCTTGGGGCTGATCGAGGGCCAGAACTTGGGTCCGCCAAAGGTGCGCCCGGCAAAATAGCCCGCGATATCGGTGGCGATGACCACCAGAACCAGCCAGGCAACAGACGGCAAGCCGTTGAAATCCCGCAGCTTTACCAGCCCATAACAGGCAACCATCAACCCTGCGGCATAGGCCACGAAAATCGCGTGATCCTTCGACAGCCGGGACGCGCCCGTCAGCGCGGGCGCGATCAGGACCGGCAGCAAGAAGAAGGGCGGGATCAGGTGCGAAAAGAAGATGATGACACCGCAAAGCGCGCCCAGCCAGATCCCGTCGCTGGCCGCTTTTGTGCCCATGATGCGGGTCAGTTCCCAGATCATCCCGGCACAGATCAGCGCCACCAGGCCATGAAACCACAAGCCCCCAAGCCACAAGCCTTCGACACCGACGGCAAGCATGATCACGGCCGACAGGATACGGGCGGGCAGATCACCCCATTTTGCGTCGCCACTCATGCGGGCACGGCACCAAACCGACGCTCGCGGCCGCCATAGGCGCCGACGAGACGGGTGAATTCCTCGGAGGTGAAATCGGGCCAGAGCGTGTCGATGAACTCATACTCGGCATAGGCCGACTGCCACAGCAGGAAGTTTGAAATCCGCGCCTCGCCGCTGGTGCGGATCACAAGATCAGGATCGGGCAAAACGTAAGTATCCAAATACCTTGGCAGGGTTTCTTCATCCACATTTTCGGGCTTCAGACGCCCGGCGGCTACGTCCTCGGCCAAACGTTTGGTGGCGCGGGCGACCTCATCCCGGCCGCCATAGTTCAGGGCAATGGTCAGGTTGGTGCCGGTGCAATGGGCGGTCAGCGCCTCGGCCTCGTCCATCAGGTTGCGCAGCTTGGCGTCCAGCTTGACCCGGTCGCCAATGAACCGCACGCGCACGTTCTGGCGTACGAAATCCTGCATTTCCTTGAAGATATAGCGGCGGAACAGGCTCATCAGCCCGGCGACCTCGGCCTGGGTGCGTTTCCAGTTCTCGGTCGAGAAGGCGAAGATCGTCAGATAGTCGACGCCCACGTCCGGGCAGGTCTCGACGATCTCGCGCACCCGGCGGGCGCCGGCGTGGTGGCCGAACAGCCGTGGCCGCCCGCGCGCCTGCGCCCAGCGGCCATTGCCATCCATGATGATCGCCACATGGCGCGGGCCGCCGTCGGGTTTGCTTGTCTTGCCCATATCGCGCCCTCGCGCCAAAATCCGGTTCAGACCTGCATGATCTCGGATTGCTTGTTTTCAAGCGCCCCGTCGACCAGCTTGATGAACTTGTCGGTCAGTTCCTGAACCTCGTCTTCCCAGATCTTCTGGTCATCCTCGGACATGCCGGCGGCCTTGGCCTTCTTGATCTGGTCCATCCCGTCCCGGCGGACGTTACGGATCGCGACGCGGGCATGTTCGGCATATTGCGCGGCGACGCGGGCCAGTTCGGTGCGGCGTTCCTCGTTCAATTCGGGAATCGGCAGCATGACGATCGTGCCGTTGGTCTGAGGGTTGATCCCCAAGCCACTGTTCATAATGGCTTTTTCAACCGCGCTAACCAGCGATTTGTCCCAGACGTTGACCGTCACCATGCGCGGTTCGGGCACGTTCACCGTGCCGACCTGATTGATCGGGGTCTTCTGGCCATAGGCCTCGACCATGACCGGTTCCAGCATCGTGGCCGAGGCGCGGCCCGTGCGCAGCGAGGCGAACTCGGTCTTCAGGGCCCCCATCGCGCCTTCCATGCGGCGGGTCAGGTCGTCGGTATCAATCTCGAAATCTTCGTCGGACATGGTCTTTTGCTCTTGTTGGTGCGGGCCAGAACAATGTCCTGACCCGGAAGTGAAGTGTTGGTGTCACCTTAGCGGCTTCACTGGACCTTTGTATAGGTGCCCTCACCGGCGAGGATGCCGCGGAACCCGCCGGGTTCATCCAACGAGAACACGATGATCGGCAGGCTGTTGTCGCGGGCCAGTGCAATTGCGCTGGCATCCATCACGCCAAGGCGTTTGGCCAGCACGTCGTCATAGCTGACGTTGTCATAGCGCTCGGCGTCGTCATGTTTCGCCGGGTCCTTGTCATAGACGCCGTCAACCTTGGTGCCCTTGAAGATGGCTTCGCAGGCCATTTCATTGGCGCGCAGCGTCGCGGCGGTGTCGGTGGTGAAATAGGGGTTGCCGGTGCCGGCGGCAAAGATGCAGACCCGTTTCTTCTCAAGGTGGCGCACGGCGCGGCGGCGGATATAGGGTTCCGCCACCTCGTCCATGCGAATGGCCGAGATCACGCGGGTAAAGACCCCCAGACCCTCAAGCGCGGACTGCATCGCCAGCGCGTTCATCACGGTTGCCAGCATGCCCATGTAATCGGCGGTTGTGCGCTCCATCCCCTGCGCGGACCCGGCCAGCCCGCGGAAGATGTTGCCGCCGCCGATGACCATGCAGATCTCGACCCCCATGTCGTGAACCGATTTCACTTCCTTGGCGATGCGCTGAACGGTGGGCGGGTGCAGGCCGAACCCCTGATCCCCCATCAGCGCCTCCCCCGAGATTTTCAGCATCACCCGTTTGTAGGTCGTGGCGGGTGTCGGGGAAGTGACGGGGGAATCATCGGCCATGTTGCACTCCGTTTGCGCGAAGAAGTAGGATCGCGGGCAAAATGTCGGAAAACCGGGCGGGGTTCAATGTCGGATATGCGGCAAATGCCCGGACCGGCGAAAAAGGACGCGCCGCGGCGGGCGCAGTAATGGCACGAGGGCAGATGGTTTCGGTAAAAGACATAGACAGGGGGCAGCATGTGCTGATTGCCGGGCCAACCGCCAGCGGCAAATCCGCGCTGGCCCTAAAGATCGCCGGGGAACAGGGCGGCGTGATCGTCAATGCCGATGCGATCCAGGTCTATGACAATTGGCGGGTGCTGACCGCGCGGCCTTCGGCCGAGGACGAGACGCTGGCCCGGCACGCGCTTTATGGCCACCTGCCCTTTGACGCCGACTATTCCGTCGGCCACTGGCTGCGCGAGGTTCAGGCGCTCATCGAGGGGCCGGACCGCTTGATAATCACCGGCGGCACCGGGCTTTATTTCAGCGCGCTGACCGAAGGGCTGGCCGACATCCCGCCGACCCCGCCAGAGGTGCGCGACGCGGCCAACGCGATTGTCGCCGACCGGGGGTTTCAAGCCCTGATGGACGAGATAGACGCCGAGACCCTGTCGCGGATCGACACACAGAACCCGATGCGGGTGCAGCGCGCGTGGGAGGTCATGCGCGCCACAGGCCGTCCCTTGTCACAATGGCAGGATGACACGCCGCCGCCCCTGTTGCCGCTGGCTGACACGACCCCGATCCTGTTCGACGCCCCCAAGGAGTGGCTGAACGATCGGATCGCGGGACGCTTTGCTCAGATGCTGGACATGGGCGCATTGGACGAGGCGCGGGCCAATCTGGGCCGCTGGGACCCTGCCCTGTTGTCGATGAAGGCCATCGGCGCGCCGGAACTGATCGCGCATTTGCAGGGCGAGATCACGCTGGCCGAGGCGCAGGACCGCGCCACCATCGCCACCCGCCAGTTCGCCAAGCGCCAGCGCACATGGTTCCGCGCCCGCATGAAATCGTGGCACCGGATCGACCCGTCCAAGTGACCCCACGCTTGCCTGAACCCCCATTCGCTGCCATAGAATATGGTCATACGCGGAAGGGGTGCCATGCAAGAGATACCCGATACCGGTATCCGAATCCTGACGCTTGCCCAGATGAGCATGGGCGAGCCGTGGCAGCTTGAGCTTTTGCATCGGCGCAAGGACCACGTGTTTCTCTGGATCACGCGAGGACAGGGTCGCATCCTGTTGCACGGACTGCGGCGCGGGTTCGGCGCCCATAACGCCATATTCATCCCGGCGGGCAAGCTGTTTGCGCTGGACATGAACCGCCACGTGATCGGACAGGCCATGGTGATCCCTGCCGACGGGCGGGTGCCCCTGCCAGAGCGGACCCAGCATCTCAGGCTTCAGGACGGGTTCGCCCAGTCGGAACTGACCGGGCTTCTGGACGCAGTACGGCGTGAGTTGGACGAGGGCAAACCCCATATGGGCGAGGCGCTGACCGCCCATGCCACGCTGATCTCGATCTGGCTGCGCCGCCAGATGGAACTGGCCGAAGCGGAGCCCGCTCGCAGCGCCGCCGACCGGATCGTGCTGAAATTCTGTGACCAGCTGTCGTTGCAATATGGCTCTGACCTGACGGCGGCGGATCATGCCGATGCGCTGGGCATCACGCCGACCCATCTGGCGCGGGTCTGCAAGGCGCGCGCGGGGCTGTCGGCGGCGGACATGATTTCGGAAGTGGTCCAGCACGAGGCGCGGCGGCTTTTGACCCGGTCGCACCTGCCGATCAACGAGATCGCACGCGAACTTGGCTTTGGCTCGGCCGCCTATTTCACCCGCTTCAGCCAACAGCATTTCGCCCGCACCCCCAGCCAGATTCGGAAAGCGGCGAATGTCCCGTCCCCAACCGTCGCCCAGCACACCCACTAGGGCGGCCCCACGCCAACTTGTCTGTTTTCGCCATCACGATGTCGTTTTCTGACACGGAATTGACGAAGACGAATGTTGACCCGCCCCCCGGTTATGGTGCCGAATAGAGGTGACGCGGGGACAAGACCTGAAGAGACGACAAACCGTCCCGCCCCCGCGACCGACAGGGGAAAGATTCTGACAGCGCCACGCCACCGGCCCGCGCCTCCGATCCCTTCCCGAACCGCGCGCGACCCATGAGGGACCACTTCCCCGCATGGAAAACCGTCGAACCGAATGACTGGGGACCAGATGGGACTGTTCATACTTCGGAGACTGGCGATGATGGTGGTGACGGCGTTCTGCCTGACCTTCATCGTCTTTTTCATGACAAACCTTTACCCGAACCTAGAGAAACTGGCGAAATCGCAGGGCAACTTCCGCATGTCGGACGAGGCCGTGGCCAGCTATCTCGGCGATCGGGGGTATTTGCAGCCGACACCTGTCAAATATGCCCAATGGCTGGGGCTGATGCCCGGCTATGTCACCGTGAAGGAAGACGGGTCAAAGGTCGGCAAATGCGTGCGACCGGGGATGACGCCGGATGACGTACCCGCCTATTGCGGCATCCTTCAGGGTGACTGGGGCTTTTCCACCCAGGCCAAGGAGCCTGTGGCAAATGTTCTGGGGTCGCGGCTGGTTAATACCGGCCGTCTGATGTTCTGGGTGATGGTGGTGATGGTGCCCTCGGCGCTGATCATCGGGGTTCTGGCAGGGATGCGCGAAGGCAGCCGCACCGACCGGACCCTGTCGACGGTCTCGATCCTGTCCACGGCGACGCCGGAATATGTCTCGGGCGTGATCTTCATCGCGCTTTTGGCCTCAACCCGATACGGGCTGGGGCCGTGGCTGAACGAGATGGGGCTGATCGAGGGTAAGGCGCTGTTCAAGGGGACCGCCAAGACCGCGATGGACAAGGCGACCCTGGAAAACTTTACCCTGCCGGTCCTGACCGTGGCGCTTTACGGCATGGGCTATATCGCGCGGATGACTCGGGCGTCGATGGCCGAGGTGATGACCGCGCAATATATCCGCACCGCCCGTCTTAAAGGCGTCAGTTTCCGCAATATCGTGGTCAAACACGCGCTCAGGAACGCGCTGATCGCGCCGTTCACGGTGATCATGCTGCAGTTTCCGTGGCTGTTGAACGGCGTCGTCATCGTCGAGGTCATGTTCTCGTATAACGGCTTTGGCTGGCAACTGGTCAACGCCGCCGGGAACAATGACATCGAGATGCTGCTGGCGGTGTCAGTTGTCTCGGTGATGGTGGTGCTGGTGACACAGCTGATCTCGGATATCGGCTATGTCTACCTGAACCCGCGTATCCGGATTTCGTGAGGGGGAAAGAGAGATGGAAAAGCTAACCTGGACCGGCTCTTTCGGCACCTACATGGACCCGATCTTTGTCACTGTCGCCTATGTCTTCTTGGCGCTGGTGGCGGTGCAGATCGTGGCCAGTTTCATCCTTGCCCCGGTGTCGGACACGATCCACAAGGACGGCACGATCACGCGCGACCGTGGGCCGAACGCATTGATCGGGATGGCGGTGAAATACGTGCTTCTGGCGCTTGTTGCGCTGGTTGCGATCTATATCGTCGCCGGGATCGTCACCCCGGTCGAGACCACGGGCATCATCGGCGCCATTGCCGCGCAGCTGTCCCCGGTCTGGCTGGCGTTGATCGTCACCTTCCTTCTGTCGATCGTCTACAAGCGGCGGCTGGGGCTTTATGGCAAGCTGTTTGATTCCATGATCGGCATGATCGGGTTCGGCCTTGTGATGTTCTGGGTCTATACCGCGATCTTTGCCGGGCTTTTCGACATGATCGGCACCCATGACCCGCTGCGGCAGGTATCGGGCATGAAGAACAAGATCCCCGGCACGCCGCTGAGCGGTGCCGAGGAGGGCGATTACCTGTGGTATCTTCTGGGCGGCGACAACCTCGCGCGCGACGTCTTCAGCCGGATGATCGCGGGCAGCTGGATCGTGATGCAGATCGCGCCGCTGGCGACGCTGTTTGCCTTCATGGTCGGAATCACGCTGGGCCTGCCGGCGGGCTATTACGGCGGGCGGCTGGACACGATCCTGTCTTTCCTCGCCAACCTGATCCTCGCCTTCCCGGTGATCCTGTTGTTCTATCTTCTGGTAACACCCGAGATCGTCGAGACCGGCATTCCCAATTACATGGCGATGGTGCTGTTCATCTTCCCGATCATCTTCCTCGCGGTCCTGTTGAACTCGCGGTTCTATACCCGACCGCGCCTGCGCACGCCGCTTTTGACGGCGGTCCTGGTGGTGGCGTTCTGGATCTACCTGTCGCTGATTTCGGCCAAGGGATCGGCGATTGCCGTCTTGCCGAGTTACCTGGACCTGTTCGACATTCCCGGCGGCATTCTGGTGGTGTTCGTGTCGGTTGTCTTCGTGAACTCGCCCACCGTGTTCCGCATCGTGCGCGGGCTGGCGATGGACATCAAGACGCGCGACTATGTCGCCGCCGCCCAGACCCGCGGCGAAGGCCCGTGGTATATCATGCTGTGGGAGATCCTGCCCAACGCGCGCGGGCCGCTGATCGTCGATTTCTGCCTGCGGATCGGATACACGACCATCCTTCTCGGGACTCTCGGCTTCTTCGGCCTCGGCCTGCCGCCGGAAAGCCCCGACTGGGGGTCGACGATCAATGACGGGCGCAAGCTGTTGTCGGTCTATCCCCACCCCGCCCTGCCCCCCGCCTTCGCGCTGCTCTCGCTGGTTCTGGGGCTGAACCTGCTGGCGGACGGGCTGCGCGAGGAGAGCCTGAGAGACTGATGTCCGACTCCGTGCAAAACCCGAACCACGCCCATCGCGTTAGCCCAAAACACGTCTTTGTTTTGGTCGCATTGCTGATCGTGCTGGTTTGGATGGGAATGGGAAACGCAAGCAAAGAAGGTCACGCAACACAGATCGTGAATTGGCGAATTCACAAAACAGTCGCGTCTTATGAGTCATCCACGAAGACTTGGATTGTCTTCTGCGAGAGCGGCACAAACGGATGCGAAATCCGGGCGGCGCAAATCTGTGGCACACAACAAGGCCCGTCAAATCTGGAGCCGGACGAAGGCGACTTCTTCTTCCAACTCAACGGCTATCGAAGAGTCTCCACGGTGACGGTCAATCTTGACCGGGCCATTAGGTTCGGATGCGCAGCACAATGATCGAATCCCGGAAGAAACCGGGACTCACCTCCAACAAGGAGACGGAAACATGAGCAAGATGGATGACTATGACGGGCCGATCCTGGAGATCGACAAGCTGTCGATTTCCTTCTTTACCCGGCTGAGGGAAATCCCCGCCGTGATGGATTTCTCGGTCAATGTGATGCCGGGTGAGGCCGTCGGGCTGGTCGGGGAATCGGGCTGTGGCAAGTCCACCGTGGCGCTGGGCGTGATGCAGGATCTTGGCAAGAACGGCCGCATCGTCGGCGGCACGATCAAGTTTAAGGGCCGCGACCTGTCGCAAATGTCGGATGCCGAACTGCGCGACATTCGCGGCAACGAGATCGCGATGATCTATCAGGAACCGATGGCCAGCCTCAATCCGGCGATGAAGATCGGCAAGCAGTTGATGGAAGTGCCGATGATCCACGAGGGCGTGGGCGAGCAAGAGGCCTATGCACGCGCATTGGAAGTGGTGACGGATGTGCGTCTGCCCGACCCTGAGCGGATGCTGAATTCCTTTCCGCACCAGCTGTCCGGCGGCCAGCAGCAGCGCATCGTGATCGCCATGGCGCTGATGTCGAAACCGTCCTTGTTGATATTGGACGAACCGACCACCGCGCTGGACGTGACAGTCGAGGCCGCCGTGGTCGATCTGGTCAAGGATCTGGGCAAGAAATACGGCACTTCGATGCTGTTCATTTCCCACAACCTTGGTCTGGTCCTTGAAACCTGTGACCGGCTTTGCGTGATGTATTCCGGCGAGGCGGTCGAGCGCGGGTCGATCGCCGATGTCTTCGACTATATGCAGCACCCCTATACGCAGGCCCTGTTCCGCTCGATCCCGCTGCCCGGTGCGGACAAGAACGCGCGGCCATTGGTGGCGATCCCGGGCAACTTCCCGCTGCCCCATGAACGGCCGCCGGGCTGCAATTTCGGGCCGCGCTGCGACTATTTCGTCGAGGGGCGCTGTGATGCGCAGGACATCCCCATGGTGCCGGTTAAGGGATATGAGCGCCACTCGACCCGCTGCCTGCGCCACGAGGAGATTGACTGGGACGCGCCGATCACGGTGGGTGAACAGAAGGAAAAGGCGCCCGTGGGCGAGGTTGTGCTGAAGATGGACAACCTCAAGAAATATTACGAGGTCGCGGCCAACGCGCTGTTTGGCGGCGGCAACAAGAAGGTTGTGAAGGCCAACGAAACGCTCAGTTTCGAGGCGCGGGAATCCGAGACGCTGGCCATCGTTGGTGAATCGGGTTGTGGCAAATCCACCTTCGCCAAGGTGCTGATGGGGCTTGAGACCGCAACCGACGGGCAGATCCTGCTGGATGGCAAGAACATCGAACAGATCCCGATCGAAGCCCGCAACACCAAGACTGTGGCAGATGTGCAGATGGTGTTCCAGAACCCGTTTGACACGCTGAACCCGTCGATGACGGTGGGCCGCCAGATCATGCGCGCGCTGGAAATCTTTGGCGTCGGCGACACCGAGGCCGCCCGCCGGGACCGTATGCTGGAGCTTCTGGACCTTGTGAAACTGCCCCGCGCCTTTGCCGAGCGCATGCCGCGGCAACTGTCCGGTGGTCAGAAACAGCGCGTAGGCATTGCCCGCGCCTTTGCCGGCGGGGCGCGGATCGTTGTGGCGGACGAGCCCGTCTCGGCGCTGGATGTCTCGGTGCAGGCGGCGGTCACGGATCTGTTGATGGAGATCCAGCGCAACGAGAAGACAACCTTGCTGTTCATCAGCCATGATCTGTCGATCGTGCGCTATCTCAGTGACCGGGTGATGGTGATGTATCTCGGCCACGTGGTCGAACTGGGCGACACTGAACAGGTCTTTGCCCCGCCCTATCACCCCTATACCGAAGCCTTGCTCTCGGCGGTGCCGATTGCCGATACTTCGGTCGAGAAGGAGCGGATCGTGCTGGAAGGCGATATCCCCTCCGCCATGAACCCGCCCTCGGGCTGTCCGTTCCAGACGCGGTGCCGCTGGAAAGCGCAGGTGCCAGACGGGTTGTGCGACCGCGAAGTCCCCCCGATGCGGCAACTGGCCGAGGGCCATCAGGTCAAGTGTCACCTGTCGGAAGAGATCCTGTCGCAGATGACCCCGGTGATCAAGATCGCGGCGGAGTGATCCGCGCGCCTAACCGCCATAGATGATGCGGACGTAGTCGCGGGTTTCCTTGTAGGGCGGCACGCCGCCGTATTTCTCGACCGCTTCCGGCCCGGCGTTATAGGCCGCGAGCGCCAGTCGCCACGAGCCAAAGCGCTTGTATTGGCGGGCAAGATAGCGCGCGCCGCCTTCAAGGTTTTCTTTGGGATCAAGCGGGTCGACACGCAGCACCCGCGCAGTTTCCGGCATCAGCTGCGCCAGCCCCAGCGCGCCCTTGTGCGATTGCGCCTTCGGGTTCCAGCGGCTTTCCTGATGCACCAGCTTCAGGAACAGATCGACCGGAACGCCGTGTTTCATGGCCGCGTCCATGGCCATGGACAGATAGGGACCGTCATAGCCGCCGTCATAGCTGCCATTGCCCCATTTCGACGGGGTCAGCACCGGGCGGGGCTGCAGCCGGACCGAGTTCTTGTATTGCTCCGCCGCGCGCCCATCCAGCACCTTGGTCTGGCTGCGGAACAGGTTTTTGCGGGATTTCGACGACAAAACGCTCTCGGCCTCGGCCGCGTTTGCAGAAATAAGCGCAAAGAAAATAAGGGCTGATACCGCTTTCATGCCGATATATGCCTGTCCCACCAGAAATTTGCGGCATTATTAGCGACAACACGCCGATTTTCCAGCGATTTGCGCCCGCCCCGCTGCAAGGGCACAATTCCGCCGCCGAAATTAGGCTTTTCTTCACCATGTCAGGATGGTCTAACCTCGTCCAAACGGTAAACAGATTCTGACGGGAGTGGCACGTATGGCCGGATCGGTGAACAAGGTAATTCTGGTGGGCAATCTGGGGCGCGACCCCGAGGTGCGCAGCTTCCAGAACGGTGGCAAGGTCTGCAACCTGCGGATTGCGACCTCGGAAACCTGGAAGGACCGCAACACCGGTGAACGCCGCGAAAAGACCGAGTGGCACTCGGTCGCGATCTTCTCGGAAGGGCTGGTGCGGGTCTGTGAGCAATATCTGCGCAAAGGGTCCAAGGTTTATATCGAAGGCCAGCTGCAAACCCGCAAATGGCAGGATCAGTCGGGTCAGGACCGCTATTCGACCGAGGTCGTGCTGCAAGGGTTCAACGGAACGCTGATCATGCTGGATGGCCGCAGCGGTGACGGTGGCGGCGGCGGCTTTGGCGGTGGTTCGGGCGGCGGATACGGCGGTGGCGGCGGCTATGACAGCGGCCCGTCGGGTGGCGACTATGGCGGCGGCCAGCAATCGGGCGGCGGCGGCCAGAATTTCGACGACGAAATCCCGTTCTGATCCTTCGATCAACCTGGAGCACCCCATGACAGACGCGACCGGATTTGCCGCTGCGCTGAAGGCGCGGCTTGTCACCTATTGCGCCATCGACAGCCAGAGCGACGAAGACTCTGCGTCGAAACCGTCGACCGCGATCCAGCTTGATGTTTCGCGCCATCTGGTGGCCGAGCTTGAGGCGATGGGCGCGGCCGACGTGACCCTGACGTCCTATGGCGCGGTGCTGGCGACAGTGCCCGCCACGGTCGAAGGCGCGCCCGCGATCGGGTTCTGCGCCCATGTCGACACTGCGCCGCAGTTCAACGCAACCGGGGTGAAGCCGCGTGTCCATGAAAGTTGGGACGGGTCCGACATCACCTATCCAGATGCGCCTGATCTGGTGCTGAATGCCGATGTCGCGCCTTACCTGAAAGGCAAGAAAGGCGAGGACATTGTCACCGCCAGCGGCCTGACCCTCTTGGGTGCGGATGACAAGGCGGGGGTCGCGATCATCATGACGCTGGCCGAACACCTATTGACCACGCCGGGACTGAAACACGGGAAAATCCGGCTTGCCTTCACCCCGGACGAGGAAATCGGCCGTGGCGTGGACGAGGCGCTGCCCAGGGATTTCGGCGTCGATTTCGCCTATACGCTGGATGGCGCGCGGGTGGGTGAGATCGAATATGAAAGCTTTTCCGCCGATGCCGCCGTCGTAAAGATCAGCGGCCCGTCGGCCCATCCCGGCTATGCCAAGAACAAGATGGTGAACGCGCTGCACGTAGCGGCCAGGATCATCGCCGATCTCGACGTCGACGGCGAAACGCCCGAAACCACCGACGACCGCGACGGGTTCATCCATGTCTACGGGCTGGAAGGCGGCAGCGCCGAGGCCGAGTTGCGCTTTCTGCTGCGCGATTTCGAGATGGACGGGCTTGAGGCGCGTGGCAAGCGGCTGCAATCGGTCTGCGCCGATGCCGAAGCCGCCTTTCCCGGCGCGAAAGTGACCTGCCAGATCACCAAGCAATACCGCAACATGCGCTATTGGCTGGAAAAAGATATGACGCCCGTGGATCTGGCCCGCGCTGCCTGCGCCGATGAGGGGCTGACCACCCGGTCGGTGCCGATCCGCGGTGGCACGGATGGTTCGCGCCTGACCGAGTTGGGCATTCCCTGCCCCAACCTGTTCACCGGCATGCAGGACATTCACGGCCCCCTCGAATGGATTTCGGTGCAGGACATGGAGATCGCGACGCGGGTCTGCGTTCGGCTGGTGCAGAAGGCGGCGGGCTGACCCCGCCTTTCGCAGCCCTTATCCGCGTGCCGCCAGTGCCTCGGCCAGAAGATCGCGCACCATGTCGCGCGGCACGTCCGAGGTCACGAAGGCCGCGCCGATTCCGCGCGCAAGGATAAAGCGCAACTGCCCATCCACCACTTTCTTGTCCTGCCCCATCAGGTCCAGAAGCGTGTCGGCATCCGGCAGATCGCCGGGAATATCGGCCAGATCGACCTTCATCCCCATGTCGCGCAGATGGGCGCGCACGCGGCTGGGGTCTTCCTGCGAACACAACCCCATGCGGGACGAGAGTTCAAATGCCAGCGCACAGCCCACCGCGACGCCTTCGCCATGCAGCAGGCGATCGCCATAGCCCGTCGCCGCCTCAAGCGCGTGACAGAAGGTATGGCCAAGGTTCAACAGCGCGCGGTCGCCCTGTTCGGTCTCGTCGCGGGCGACGATCTCGGCCTTCATTTCGCAGGACCGTTTCACCGCCGCGATCCGTGCGCCCATGTCGCCATCGCGCAGGGCGGGTCCGTTCTGTTCGAGCCAGCCAAAGAACGCGGCATCGCCCAACAACCCGTATTTCACCACCTCGCCATAGCCAGAGAGGAAATCGCGCGGTGTCAGGGTATCAAGGAGGCCAGTATCGGCCAGAACCAGCGCGGGCTGATGAAACGCGCCGATCAGGTTCTTGCCCTGCGGCGCGTTGATCCCGGTCTTGCCGCCCACCGACGAATCCACCTGCGCCAGAAGCGAGGTCGGGATCTGCACGAACCGCACGCCCCGCCGCAGCACGGCAGCGGCAAACCCCGTCAGGTCGCCAATCACGCCGCCGCCAAGGGCAATCACAATGTCACGGCGCTCGATCTTTTCCGCCAGAAGCCACTCGACCGTGCGTTCGAAATGCGGCCAGCTTTTGGTGCCTTCCCCCGCCGGAAGGGTCAGGGCCACCATGTCGATCCCCTTGGCCGCAAGCCCGTCGCGCAGCCCGTCCAGATGGCGCGCGCCGACGTTTTCATCCGTGACAACCGCCACGCGCGGGCGTGCCAGCAGGGGCGCGATATGGTCACCTGCCGCCGCCACAAGCCCGGTGCCGATCTTGATGTCATAGGCCCGGTCGCCCAGTCCCACATGCACGGTTTCGATGGTCATGCTCATGCCTCCAATACGTCGGGACGGGTCAACAATGCCGCTTCCACCTTGGCCGCCATCTCGTCGATGGAATAGGACGGGTGCGCCTTCACACTGAGTTCCGACATCCGATAGACCGGAACCCGCTGATGATAGATTTCGGCCAGCGTCGCGCGCGGATCGGGGGTCCGCAACAAGGGCCGCGTGTCCTTGTGCTTGACCCGACTCCACAACAGGTCAAGGTCGGCATCCAGCCAGACCGCGATCCCCTTGTCCGAAATCATCGCCCGGTTCTGATCCTGCAGATAGGCCCCGCCGCCGGTGGACAGGATGCCGCGTTCCTCGTCCAGCAGCCGTTCTATCACCTGGCTTTCCTTGCGGCGGAAAAACGGTTCGCCGTCGCGGGCAAAAATCTCGGCGATGGACATGTTGGCGGCTTTTTCGATCTCGGCATCGGAATCCAGGAAAGGCACGCCGATCCGGGCGGCCAGGGCACGGCCGACGGCGGTTTTTCCCGCCCCCATCATGCCCACCAGCACCACGGTCTTTTTCAACCTGCCTTGCATCGCGTTCCCTTGATCGCCGCCGAGTGATCGGCCAAGCCTTGCCCATTTTTTCCGGTTTGCGCCTGAATGACGTGATCTTGGCGGAAATGCCAGTTATAAACGCAGAAAAGAGCAGGAAAAAACGGGGGCAACCATGGGCAAACTCTTGCGGTTGATGACTTTTCTGATCGTGGCCAGCGCCGTCGGCCTGGTAAGCTATGCCTACCTCGGGCCGCTCTTCGGCGTCGATTTCTCGCCCCGGCAGCAGGAAGTGCGCCAACCGGTGACGCTGAATGGCGATTAATGGCCGATTGATTCTGGCGCTGGCGCTGGCCGCCGGGCCCGCCAGCGCCCAAGAACCGCTTTCGGCGATCGACTGGCTGCGCCAGACCCCGACGGTGACGCTGGACATGGGGCTGGGTGGGTCCGGGCCGCCGGTCACCGAAAGCGCCCTGTCACCCAGCGTCGGTGTCGAACAGCTTGATACGCCGGGGCGCGACGCGGTGGGGTTGCTGCCGTCGAACGTGACCGGCTTGCCCAGTTCGCTCTGGCAGAACTCGCGCGCGCAGGTGCTGGCGGATCTGTTGGACGAGATCGACACCCAGCAACTGCCCGCGGTTCAGGCACTGTTGTTCACCCTGCTTCTGGCCGAGGCGAACCCGCCGTCGGATGCCGGCACCGCCGACACGCTTTTACATGCGCGCATCGACAAGCTGATCGAGATGGGCGCGCTGGAACAGGCCAATGCGTTGATCGAACGGGCGGGCGCCACGACGAAGCCCCTGTTCGAACGGTGGTTCAATGTCACGCTGCTGCTTGGGCAGGAACAGCGGGCCTGTGACGCGCTGATGGCCGCCCCGCATCTTGCGCCCGGATACCCGGCCCGCATCTTCTGCACCGCCCGCGCCGGGGATTGGTCGGCGGCGGCGCTGACGCTGGACACTGCCCGCGTGCTGCAACTGGTGACCGAGGAACAGGATGCGCTGCTGGCGCGGTTCCTTGACCCGGAATTGTTCGAGGGCACCCCCCTGCCCGCGCGGACCGACCCGGTCACGCCGCTGACGTTCCGACTCTATGAAGCCATCGGAGAACCGCTGCAAACCCGGTCGCTGCCGCTGGCCTATGCCCATGCCGACCTGCGCGACACCGCCGGCTGGAAAGCCCAGCTTGAGGCGGCCGAACGGCTCGCCCGCACCGCCGCCATCCCCGGAAACCACCTGATCGGGCTTTATACCGAGCGTGAACCGGCGGCGTCGGGCATGATCTGGGACCGGGTCGCGGCGATCCAGTCTTTTGATGCGGCGATTGCCTCGGGCGCGGCGGATCAGGTCGCCGCCACCCTGCCTGCCGCGTGGTCGGCGATGAAGCGGGCGCGGCTTGAGGTGCCTTTTGCCCGCATCTATGGCGATGCGCTGCTGGCACTGGACCTTGGCGGCGTGGCGCGCAGCCTGGCCCGTGACATCGCGCTTCTGTCAGACAGCTATGAACGCGCCGCGGTTTTCGGGGCAAGGGACTATGCCGCGATGCTGGCCGATGGCGCGCCGCCGCGCATTCCGCCCGACCCGACCCGGCGCGCCATTTCCGACGCCTTCCACGGCGCGGGGGTGCCGCTGATCTTCACCACCCAGCTTGCGCAGGGCAAACTGGGCGAGGTGATCCTTGAGGCGATCGTGCTGATGCAGCGCGGTGCCGGTGGCGACCCCGTGGCGCTGACACAGGCGCTGGCCACGTTCCGCGCCATCGGGCTTGAAGACACCGCACGCCGCGCCGCGCTTCAGGTGCTGTTGCTCAGGCGGGGCGGGTAAATGGGGGGCGGGTGATGGCCCGGAATATCGACAGTCTGCAGCGCATTGCAACCTTTCTTGATGCACAGGCAGCCGAGGCCGGGGCGTCGGAAAACACTCTGTCCGCCTATGCACGCGACTTGAAGGACGCGCTGGAATGGTTTGAAACCAAACAAGTTATTCTTCTGAGTGCCAGCCGGAATGAAGTCGAATCCTACCTTGTCCATTGCGAGTCCATCGGCCTTGCCCAATCCACCCGCGCGCGGCGTCTGTCGGCGCTGAAACAGTTTTTCCGCTTTGCCTATGAAGAAGGCTGGCGCGACGACAATCCCGCGCTTCAGATCAAGGGACCGGGACGGGCGCGCAAACTGCCCAAGACGCTGTCCCTGGACGAGGTCGAGCGCCTGATCGACGCCGCCCGTCAGTCCGGCCGCTCAACCGCGGACCGGGTGCGCAACACCTGCCTGATGGAATTGCTCTATGCCACCGGGATGCGGGTCAGCGAACTGGTGTCGTTGCCGGTCTCGGCGGCGCGGGGCGATCCGCGCATGCTGCTGGTGCGGGGCAAGGGCGGCAAGGAACGCATGGTGCCACTGTCGCCCCCTGCCCGCGACGCAATCACGGCCTGGCTTGGCCTGCGCGACGCCGCCGAGGACGCCGCGCGTGCCAAGGGCCACCCCCCGTCGCCCTACCTGTTCCCGTCCCGAGGCAAGGCGGGTCACCTGACCCGGCACCGGTTCTATCTTCTGATCAAGGAATTCGCGCTTCACGCCGGTGTCGATCCCGCCAATGTCACGCCACACACGCTACGCCATGCCTTTGCCACGCACCTGTTGGCCAATGGCGCCGATCTGCGCGCGATCCAGACGCTTCTGGGGCATGCCGATGTCTCGACCACCGAGATCTATACCCATGTGCTGGACGCGCAGCTGCGCGAACTGGTGCTGGACCACCACCCGCTGGCAAAACCCGCCCCTGAAGCTGGCAAAGACGAATAAGCCAAGAATTCCGCCGCCCAAGCCTTGATCGTGGCCGCGCCACATCCCATAACCGTCAGAACGGCAATGGATTTTGAGGCTATGGACGTCAGCACTGAGGCCCTTGAGGGGGCATTCTGGATATCGGCAGCGGCAATTCTGGCGCTTCTGGTCTTGTCGGCATTCTTTTCAGGTTCGGAAACCGCGCTGACCGCCGCGTCGCGCGGCAAGCTGCGTGCGCAGGCCGACAAGGGCGATGCCGGGGCCGAGCGGGCGCTGAAGATCACCGAGGATAACGAACGGCTGATCGGCTCGGTCCTTCTGGGCAACAACCTTGTCAATATCCTTGCCACGTCGTTGGCGACAGCGCTGTTCACCAAGCTCTTTGGCCAGAACGGGGTCGCGCTGGCGACGCTGGTGATGACGCTGATGGTGCTGATCTTTGCAGAAGTCCTGCCCAAGACCTATGCCATCACCAATTCCGAAAAAGCGGCGGCGCTGGTCTCGGCCCCGATTGCACTGGTGATCACGGTGTTCTCGCCCGTGGTTGCGGCGGTGCGGGCGCTGGTGCGGCTGGTGCTGCGCGTTTTCGGGGTCCAGACCGACCCCGACAGCCATATCCTTGCCGTGCGCGAGGAAATCGCCGGGGCGCTGCAACTGGGCCATTCCGAGGGCGTCGTTGAAAAGGAAGACCGCGACCGCATCCTTGGCGCGCTGGACCTGTCGGACCGCACGGTCGAGGAAATCATGTTGCACCGCTCAGGCATCGAGATGCTGGACGCCGATGCGGACCCGGCGGAAATCCTGTCGCAATGTCTGGAAAGCAACTATACCCGCCTGCCCCTGTTCCGGGGTGAGCCAGACAATATCATCGGTGTGGTTCACGCCAAAGACCTCTTGCGCGGCATGTATCGGCAGATGGTCGGGGCCAATGCGTCGTTTTCCGACCTCTCCAGCTTTGACATCCGCGAGGTCGCCCGCAAACCCTATTTCGTGCCCGAGACCACGTCGCTGGACGACCAGATGCGCCAGTTCCTGAAGCGCAACACGCATTTTGCGCTGGTCGTGGATGAATATGGCGCGTTGCAGGGGCTGATCACGCTGGAAGATATCCTGGAAGAGATCGTCGGCGAGATCACGGACGAGTTTGATCCCGACGGCACCCAACAGGTGCGCCGGGCCGAGGACGGGTCATTTGTCGTCGAGGGCGATATGACCATCCGCGACCTCAACCGCGCAATGGACTGGGGCCTGCCCGATGACGAGGCCAACACCGTCGCCGGGCTGGTCATCCACGAGGCCCAGTCGATCCCGACCGTCGGTCAGGTGTTTTCGTTCCACGGGTTCCGCTTCGAGGTGTCGGGCCGCATCGACAACCGCATCACCAAGCTGAAGATCAGGCCGCTTTAAGTGGGAATTGGCACGGGCTTCAGCCCGGGCCGCGCCCGACCCTCCCCCCGGGAGGGCGCTTAATCGAACGTTGTGGCCACCATGAACATTTCGCGTAACGCGTTGTCACGCCTTGTTCAAATGTCAGGAATGCGCCCACCCAGGGTCGGGCGCGTCCCTTCCCGCCAACCTATTCGCTGGTCTCAACCACCACGAGTTCCCGCTCCGACGCGCCGCGCGCGTGGCTCAGGGCCTCTTGATATTCGGGGCTGTGATAGCAGGCTTCCGCCGCCTCAAGGCTGGGGAATTTCGCCACGACATTGCGCGGACGTTCCTTGCCCTCAAGCTGCACGTAACGCGCGGCACGGGCGATGAAATGCCCGCCATGCTTGGCAATCGCGGGGCCGGCAAGCTCGGCATATTTGGCATAGGCCGCGTCGTCGGTGACGGTCACATGGGCAATCCAGAGTGCGGGCATGTCTTATCCTTCCAAAACGGTTTCTGCGGCCTTGATCGCGGCCTCGGCATTTGCGGCATCCTTGCCACCGCCCTGCGCCATGTCGGGACGGCCACCGCCGCCCTTGCCGCCCAGTTCGGCAACGGCGGCGCGCACGATATCGACCGCCGACAGGTCTCCGGTCAGATCGTCGGTCACACCGGCAGCCACAGCCGCCTTGCCATCTGCATCCGCGATCAACAGCACCGCGCCGGAGCCGATGGCGGCCTTGTGCTCGTCGATCAACGGCGGCAGGTCGCGCCCCGTCACACCCGACAGAACCTGCGCGATGAACTTGACGCCGTTGATTTCCTTGACCTCGGAGCCCGATCCCTGCCCGGCACCCCCGGCCATGGCCAGTTCGCGGCGCAGCTGCGCGACCTCGTTCTGCAGCGCCTTGCGTTCGTCCATCACCGCCTTGACGCGGTCCAGCACATCCGCCGGCTGCGCCTTGAGCATGGTCATCACCGCGCTCATGCGTTTGGCCTCCGCCTCAAGATGGTTCAGCGCCGCTGCCCCGGTCAGCGCCTCGATCCGGCGCACGCCCGCGCTTGACGCGCTGTCGCCCAGAAGCACAAAGGCGCCGATGTCCCCGGTCTGACGGACATGGGTGCCGCCGCACAGTTCGATCGAATAGGTCTTGCCATCCAGCCCCTTGCCGGTGTCGGCGCGGCCCATCGAGACGACCCGCACCTCGTCACCGTATTTCTCGCCAAACAGCGCCTGCGCGCCAATCTCGCGGGCATCGTCCGGCGTCATGATCCGGGTTTCCACGGCCGAGTTCTGGCGGATGAAGGCATTGACGTCATTCGAGACGGTTTGCAGTTCCGCCTCGGACAATGCCTTGGCATGGCTGAAGTCGAACCGCAGCCGGTCCTCGGCATTGAGCGACCCGCGCTGTGCCACGTGATCGCCCAAACATTCGCGCAGGGCTTCGTGCAACAGGTGGGTGGCCGAATGGTTGGCGCGGATGGCGCTGCGGCGGGTGTGGTTGACCTCAAGCTCGACCGGGTCGCCCTTGGCCAGCGCGCCGGATTTGACGGTGACCTTATGGGCAAAGACCTTGCCATCAGCGAATTTCTTGGTGTCCTCGACCAGCGCGGTGTCGTCGCGGTTTTCCAGCCGGCGGATCACCCCGGTGTCTCCGACCTGACCGCCGGATTCGGCGTAGAACGGGGTCTGGTTGACCACGACCCAGCCTTCACCACCCGCGTCGATCCTGTCGACCTCGGCGCCATCGGCGATCAGCGCCATGACCTGGCCTTCGGCCTTTTCGGTGTCATAGCCCAGGAAATCGGTGGCACCAGCACTGTCGAGGATATCGAACCAGACCGCGTTATCCGCCGCCTCGCCCGACCCGGCCCATGCTGCACGGGCCTTGGCCTTCTGTTCTTCCATGGCCGCGTCGAACCCGTCGGTGTCCACCGACCGGCCCTTTTCGCGCAGCGCGTCCTGCGTCAGGTCGAGCGGGAAGCCGTAGGTGTCATAAAGCTTGAACGCTGCCGCACCCGGCAGGGGGGCATCGTCGTCCAGACCGGACAATTCGTCATCAAGCAGCTTCAACCCGCGATCCAGCGTCTGCTTGAACCGGGTTTCTTCCAGTTTCAGTGTCTCTTGAATCAGCGCCTGCGCCTGACCGAGTTCCGGGTAGGCATTCCCCATCTGGCTGACCAGCGCCGGAACAAGCTGATGCATGACCGGGTCCTTGGCGCCCAGAAGATGCGCGTGGCGCATGGCGCGGCGCATGATCCGGCGCAGCACGTAACCGCGCCCGTCATTTGAGGGCATCACCCCGTCGGCAATCAGGAACGAGGTTGACCGCAGATGGTCGGCAATCACTCGGTGATGCACGTTCTGATCGCCGTAAGGGTCGGTCGAGGTGGCATGGGCCGAGGCCTCGATCAGCGCCTTGAACAGGTCGGTGTCATAGTTGTCATGGCTGCCCTGCAACAGCGCGCCGATCCGTTCCAGCCCCATACCGGTGTCGATCGACTGCATGTCGAGCGCCCGCATCGAGCCATCCTCGAACTGTTCGTTCTGCATGAAAACGACGTTCCAGATCTCGATGAACCGGTCGCCGTCCTCTTCCGGTGACCCCGGAGGTCCACCCCAGATGTGGTCGCCGTGGTCATAGAAGATCTCGGTGCAGGGACCACAGGGGCCGGTCGGCCCCATCTGCCAGAAGTTGTCCGAAGTGGCGATGCGGATGATCCGGCTTTCCGGCACGCCGACTTTCTTCCAGATTTCAAAGGCTTCGTCATCGGTGTGATAAACCGTGGTATAAAGCCGGTCCTTGGGGATCTCGAATTCCTTTGTAATCAGCTCCCACGCGAAAGGGATCGCTTCGGTCTTGAAGTAATCGCCAAACGAGAAATTGCCGAGCATCTCGAAGAACGTGTGGTGGCGCGCGGTATAGCCGACATTGTCGAGGTCATTGTGCTTGCCCCCCGCACGGACGCATTTCTGGCTGGTGGTGGCGCGGGAATAATCGCGGGTCTCGACCCCGGTGAACAGGTTCTTGAACTGCACCATGCCCGAATTGGTGAACATCAGCGTCGGGTCGTTGCGCGGCACCAAGGGCGACGAGGACACGATCTCGTGCCCCTGTTTGGCAAAGTAGTTCAGGAAGGTGGACCGGATGTCGTTGAGGCTCGGCATGGGCGGGGTCTCTTGGCGTTGGAAACAGTGGTTCCGTGCGGGTTTAGCCCCCCGCGCGATGGCTGTCCACAGCGCAAAGCGTCCCCGCCGCCAGATGCCGGGTCAGAACCCCTGTTTTGTCAGCCTGTCACCGTTCGAAATCACCCCGTCGCGTTCGACGCTGCACAGGATGCCGCGCAGCCGAAGTTCGGGGTGGCCGGACGCGGTGATCCAGTCCTTGGCCGCCGCCCCATAGCGCGCCCTCCATTTGACGCAGCCGTCATTGAATACACCCGACACCCGCAAGAGCGCGCTGCCCGCCTGCAAAATGCTGCCTTCGGGCAGGTTCGCCTCCGACAGGTCCATGTCGACGATGAACGTATCGCCCGGATGCACGGTGTTCACGCGGTCGCGCCAGACAAGATCCAGCACCCGCTGCGGCAGGATCGAGACCTGGATCGCCGGATCAGGCGACCCGTCCGGCAGGGTCAGCCATGGCGACGTGGCCCAGCGTTCGCCGGGAATGCCCTTGTCCTTTGTGACCTCGATCCGGTCGACAAACTTGCGCGTGTTACGCGCGGGACGCAGGCACAACATGGAAATGGCCGCCCCGTCCTTGGGGGCGGCCATGACATGCGGCAGCGCCGCATTCAGTTCCTGTCGGGTGACGTGTCCTGTCACCCCTCGACAACCTCGTCGGGGCTGTCTTCGCCCATTGGCATTTCCAGCCCGTGCGAGGCGCGGATCTTGTCCTCGATCTCATGCGCGATGGCGGGGTTTTCCTTGAGGAAGGTCTTGGCGTTCTCACGCCCCTGACCGATCCGCTCATCGCCATAGCTGAACCACGACCCGGACTTGGCCACGACGCCGGCGGCGACGCCAAGGTCCAGCAATTCGCCGGTTTTCGAGATGCCTTCGCCATACATGATGTCGAACTCGACCTGTTTGAACGGCGGCGCGACCTTGTTTTTCACGACCTTGACGCGGGTGGCGTTGCCGACCACCTCGTCGCGATCCTTAATCGCACCGATGCGGCGGATGTCCAGACGCACCGAAGAATAGAACTTGAGCGCGTTGCCGCCGGTGGTGGTTTCGGGGCTGCCGAACATGACGCCGATCTTCATGCGGATCTGGTTGATGAAGATCACCATGCAGTTCGACCGTGCGATCGAGCCGGTCAGCTTGCGCATCGCCTGGCTCATCAGCCGGGCCTGAACACCGACGGAACTGTCGCCCATGTCGCCCTCAAGCTCGGATTTCGGGGTCAGCGCGGCAACCGAATCGACCACCACCATGTTGACCGCCCCCGAGCGCACCAGCGTATCGGTGATCTCAAGCGCCTGTTCGCCGGTGTCGGGCTGCGAGATCAGCAGTTCGTCCAGATCGACGCCCAGTTTCTTGGCATAAAGCGGGTCCAGCGCGTGTTCGGCATCGACAAAGGCGCAGACGCCGCCTTTTTTCTGTTCTTCCGCGATGCAATGCAGGGTCAGCGTGGTTTTGCCCGACGATTCCGGGCCATAGATCTCGATGATCCGGCCCTTGGGCAGACCGCCGATTCCCAGGGCGATATCCAGCCCCAGCGACCCGGTCGAGGTCGCCTCGATCTCCTGCGCGGGGTTGTCCGCGCCCAGTTTCATGATCGACCCCTTGCCGAACTGCCGTTCGATCTGGGCCAGGGCGCTGTCGAGCGCCTTTTGTTTGTCTGCCGAGGACTTGCTGCTCATCATCAAAAGATCTGCCGTTGCCATGTGTTTCTATCCTTATTCCACACCGCGAATAGGGCGGCAATGGTTGCTTCGTTCACCTCTTGTTCTCACATTCTATGAGATCAAAAAGAGAACATTTCAACTAAATTCTTTCCCGCACCCACTTTTTCGCATCCCGGTTAACGGATAGTTTACAAGCCACGGGCAAATTGAATTTCATTGAGGGTATCGGGCGAAATGCTTGTTTTCTGGAAAGAAAAACTGGTCATCCTGTCGGTTCCAAAGACCGGGACAACGGCGTTGCAATCGGCGCTGGGTGCCGAGGCCGATATCGTTGTGCGCGACCCGCCGGAACTGAAACACGCGCCGATCTATCGCTACAACCGGTTCTTCCGCCCGATGTTCGAAAAGGCGGCGGGCGAGTCGGGGATGGAAACGCTGGCGGTGATGCGGGAACCGATCAGCTGGCTGGGAAGCTGGTATCGCTATCGCCAGCGCCCTTTTCTTGACGGCAAACGCACCTCGACCAGGGACAAGAGCTTTGACGAATTTGTCGAGGGCTATTGCAAGGGCGACCGCCCGCCTTTTGCCAATGTCGGCAGCCAGGCCAAGTTCCTTGAGCCGCGCCCAAACGGGACCCGCGTCAATCACCTGTTCCGCTACGAGGACCAAGACGCGTTGTTTGCCTTTCTGGAACAGCGGCTGAACCGCAGGATCGAAACCAGGGCCGAGAATGTCTCGCCCAAGATGACCCTGACCCTGTCACCGGATGTCGAGGCCAAGCTTCGCCGCAAATGTGCCGAGGAATTCGCGCTTTATGACTCAATCGGCTGAGGCAGGCGCGAACTGGTCCTGCACCATGGCGGTCAGGTCGGTCAGTGAAAACGGCTTGGGCAGGAAATCGGAATTGGCGATGCGCGCCTGTTTGTCGGCAAAACTGTCCTCGGCATAGCCCGACATGAAGACGACGGGCACATCGGGCCGCGCCTGCCGCGCCTTTGCAACCCAGCCGGGACCGTCAAGACCGGGCATGATGACGTCGCTGACAAACAGGTCGATCTGAAGGTCGCTGTCATCAAGGATCTCAAGCGCGCGCTCGCCGCTTTCGGCCTCGATCACCGTATAGCCGCGCAGACGCAGGGCGCGGGCAGCGAAGGACCGAACGGGGGCTTCGTCCTCGACAAGCAGGATAACCCCGTCGCCGCGCTTCTGGCTGGTGTCCCGCGCGACCGGCGCTGGCGCGACCGGCTTTGCCGGTTCTTCAGGAAAGACCGGGAAGATCAACTGGAACGACGTCCCCTGCCCGACCTTGCTGTCGACGAAGATGAAGCCGCCGGTTTGTTTGACGATCCCATAAGCGGTGGACAGGCCCAGCCCCGTGCCCTCGCCGGTGCGCTTGGTGGTGTAGAAGGGTTCGAACACCTTATCCAGCACCTCGGGCGAGATGCCGGTGCCCTCGTCCCGCACCGTGACGCGCACGTATTGGCCGGGCGGCACGGTAGCGCGGTCCCGTTCCATCACGTCCTGCAGGTCAAGGTTCCGGGTCTCGATCGTGATCCGCCCGCCATCCGGCATGGCGTCGCGGGCATTCACGATCAGGTTCATCAACACCTGCTCAAGCTGGCGCTTGTCGGCGCGGATCGAAGGTAGCACGGGGTCGTGTTCCAGCACGAGCGACACCTTTTCGCCCACCAGCCGGTTCAACAGATGGGTCAGGTCGCTGAGGGTGTCGCGCAGGTCGATCCGTTCGGGCTGAAGCGTCTGCTTGCGCGAAAACGCCAGAAGTTGGCCCACCAGCGCGGCGGCGCGGTTGGCGTTCTGGTTGATCTGCACAAGATCGGCGAAATCCGGGTCGCCCTGATCATGGCGCAGCAGCAACAGGTCGCAATGGCCGGTGATCGCGGTCAGCAAGTTGTTGAAATCATGCGCCACGCCGCCGGCAAGCTGGCCGATCGCCTGCATCTTCTGGCTTTGGACAAATTGCGCCTCAAGCGTTTTCAATTCGGTCGCGTCATTCAGCACCGCGACAAGATGCGGCGCGTCGCGCCCCGCCACCCGTCCAAGCGAGACCTGGACAAAAACCTCTCCTTCCGGGCGCTTGAGGCGCAGGAATTCGGCCCGCACGCCCCCGGCCCCGGTCGCGGCCTCGGTCAGCCAGTCGTTGACCGAACGGCCCAGCCCCTCGACCAGATCAATAAGGGCCATGTTCGGCCTCAGAGACGCCCCGATCATGCGGCGCGCGGCTCCGTTTGCGCGTTCGATGACGCCGTCAGTCGATAGACGCAGCAGCGGGACAGGCAAAGTGTCGAACCCGACCTCGTCCGGTGCCGGGCACGCCACCTGGCGCGGCAGAAGCAGAACCGAACATCCCCGCGCATCACTGGCCAGCGGAACGGCCGCGTGGTCCTCGGAGAGGTCGACGAACTTGTGATCAAACAGGCTGTCCACCTGCCTCCGCGACAGGCCCAGCCCAGCCGCGCCGGTCTTGCGGGCGGCGGCGTTCAGGTGCAGCACATCCCCCGCGCGCGAGAAACGAACCACCGGGAATTGCACCCCCTCCAGCGCGTCGCCGCCCTGCGGCGCGGCATCGTCCAGCACCCAGAGAATAACGTCGGGTGCCAGCCGGGTGATGGTCACCTGTGGTAGCGCATGGCTTCCTTGTGAACAGGCCAACGTGCGGGACAGCCCGCCAGCGACCGCCCGTTTCAGATGGCTTGGGTTCGCGCTGACCAGCCTTTCGAAGGCCTCTTGCCCGATATGCGGGGCCGATATCACCCGACCCGCCGCATCCGTCACCCCGCCACGCCCGGCAAGATCGGTCAGCACGTGATCCAGCTGCGCGGGGTCGACTGTCGCCTGCTCGCCGGAAGGCCTTGACCCCCGCAGGACCAAGAGTTGCAGAAAGGCCAGAACACAGCCGGCGAAAAACAAGGTCTTGCCCAGCACCGACGGGGCCGATGCCCAGGCCAGCACGAAAAGCGAGATCACCAGCAGGACGGGCATGGCCTGTCCCACTGCACTGAAACGTTTGTCTGCGGTGCCGGCTGAACCGGAAATATCCTGCCCCATCACTCCCATCCCCATCGGCGCGGAAACAGTCGCGCCAGAAAGTTAATGGAAGGTTAAGCCAAAAGTCATTCCCGCATAAAGCGAATTCCTGACGTCATGCACCCTGACTGCGGGTCATTACGGTAAGGAAGAACCCGTCCGTGTCATCAATCGGCGTCCATTGCTGCATCCCTGTCACCTGCCACCCGGCATTGCGGGCAAGAAAGGCGTCGATCACGTCTTCATTTTCCGCCCGCAGCAATGAACAGGTGGCATAGGCCAGATGACCACCCGCCCCCACGAGCGGGGCGGCCGCATCCAATATGGCCGCCTGCGTCGCCTGAAGCGCGGCCAGATCAGTTTCGCCAAAGCGCCATTTCGCATCCGGGCTGCGCCGCCATGTGCCGGACCCGCTGCAGGGCGCATCACAGAAGACAAGGTCGAACGGCGCATGGCGCGCGGCCTGCCCCGGCTCGATCATCCGAATACCGACCCCGGCCCGTTGTCCCCGCGGGGGCAGATCGCGCATTCGCCCGGCGTCGATGTCATGGGCAAAGAACCGGCCTTCGACCCGCGCCGCCATCGCCAGAACCTTGCCGCCGCCACCGGCGCAATAGTCCAGAACCCTGTCACCATCCGTCAGAGGCAGCGCGGCAATCGCCGCCTGGCTTGAGGCGTCCTGCAACTCGATCAGGCCGGATACATAAGGATCGCTCTGGGCAACTTTGCGGCCATCGCCAACCACGACAAGCGCGGTATCAGCCGCTGGATGAGGGACGGTTTCGATCCCATCCTGTGCCAGCGCCGCCATCGCCGTGTCGCGGCTCGCCTTGCGCGGGTTCACCCGCAGATGCACCGGGGCGCGGTCCGCCATGAGGCGCAGGACCGCGTCGAAATCCTCGCCCAGCCGCGCCCGGAACATCGGCACGATCCAGTCCGGCAGGTCGATCACCTCCGGGTCCGGGTCTGCCGCCAAAGCCGCCTGTTCCGCCTCGGTCGGTGCGGTGGGCGCGTGGCCCTGACCCGAGAACAGGTCGGTGACCTCATCCCCCGACGCCGCCACATAACCCAGCATGATCCCGCGCCCGGTCATCGACCCGCCGCGCGCCGCCAGGCTGTTGCGCTGCCTGAGCCCCGAGAACACGAGGTCACGCACCGCCGCACGGTCCTTGGACCCGGCAAACCGGCTGCGCCGCGCCCAGGACGTCAGCACGCGCTCGGCCGGGGCGCCCGCCAGAATCTCGTCAAGCGCCTCGATCGCGGCCTGAACCCGCGCGCCGGGTGTCATCAGCCGATCCGGTAGTTCGGGCTTTCGCGGGTGATCTGCACGTCATGCACGTGGCTTTCCTTCAGCCCCGCGCCGGTGATCTTCACGAAATTGCAGTTCTTGCGCATCTCTTCCACGGTGCCGCAGCCGGTATAGCCCATCGCCGCGCGCAGGCCGCCGACCAGCTGGTGAATGACCGCGCTGGCCGATCCCTTGTAAGGCACCTGCCCCTCGATCCCTTCCGGCACCAGCTTGTCGCTGGCGGCGTCTTTCTGGAAATAGCGGTCGGCCGAACCACGCGCCATCGCGCCAAGCGACCCCATGCCGCGATAGGATTTGAACGAGCGGCCCTGATAGAGGATCACCTCTCCGGGGCTTTCATCCGTTCCGGCAATCATCGACCCGACCATGGCACAGCTTGCCCCCGCCGCGATCGCCTTGGCGAAATCGCCCGAGAACTTGATGCCGCCATCGGCAATCACGGGCGTGTCCCCGGCAGCTGCGGCGCAATCCATGATCGCGGTCAGCTGCGGCACGCCGACGCCCGCCACCATGCGCGTGGTGCAGATCGAGCCCGGCCCGATCCCGACCTTGACCGCATCCGCGCCCGCGTCGATCAGCGCGCGGGTGGCGTCACCCGTGGCAACGTTGCCGGCGATGATCTGGACCTCGTTCGACAGCGCCTTGGCGCGTTTCACCGCCTCGATCACGCCTTCCGAATGGCCGTGCGCCGTGTCGACGACAACGATATCGGCCCCGGCATCGATCAGCGCCTCGGTGCGCTCGAACCCGGCATTGCCGACCGAGCTTGCCGCCGCGACGCGCAGCCGCCCCAGCTGATCCTTGCAGGCGGTGGGGTTCAGAACGGCCTGTTCGGTGTCTTTCAGGGTCAAGAGCCCCGTCAGCTTGCCCTTGGCATCGGTGACCAGCAGTTTCTCGATCCGGCGCGCCTTCATCAGGCTTTTGGCTTCTTCCAGATCGGCGGGTTCCTGCAGGATCGCCAGGTTTTTCGAGGTCATCATCACGTGAACCGGCGTGTCATCCGAGGTCGCAAAGCGCATGTCGCGGTTGGTGACAATGCCGACGATGCGGCCTGCCTCGTCCACCACCGGGAAGCCGGTGAAGTTATAGCGTTCGATCAGCGCCTTGGCATCGGCCAGCGTCTGGTTGGCACGCAGCGTGACCGGGTTGTAGACGATGCCCGATTCAAACCGCTTCACCCGCCGCACCTCGCGCGCCTGCGCCTCGGTATCAAGGTTCTTGTGAATGACCCCGATCCCGCCCGCCTGCGCCATGGCAATCGCCATGCGCGCCTCGGTCACGGTATCCATGGCGGAACTGAGAAGCGGGATGTTCATCGTGATCGACCGCGTGACGCGGGTGCGTGTATCCGCCGTCGAGGGCAGAACGCTCGACGCCGCCGGGACCAACAGAACATCATCGAAAGTGAGCGCCTCACGAATCTCCATCACAACTCTCCATGGATTACCTCGTTTGGCGCTTCCCTATTGCATGGGTGACCCCAAACGGAAACCCCTATTCGCCGTCTCGCGGGGAAACCGGTAAGAAATTGCCCCCGGATCGCCCGCGATCCGGGTCGCGCCCGACCCCGCCCCGTCAAACCAGAGGTTTGCCTTTGGCAATACAAGCGAGCGCGATTGGAACGATGGGCCGCGCCAGATGAAACGGTCTTCGCTTGTCTCACTGACCTTCGAGGCGACAAGGCGCCCACCCTCGGGATCGGGCGCGACCCTGTCCCGACCACCTGTGAGTCAATACAATGACGGTCCCGGGCAAAAACCCGCCGCTCCTTGCCTTTCCCGCGCCCACGCGCCAGTTATGATCCAGCCAGAACGCGCGAACAGGACCACGGACACATGAGCAGCGATCCCCTTGTTATCTTTACCCCCTCGGGAAAACGCGGGCGGTTCCCGGTCGGCACGCCGATCCTGACGGCGGCGCGGCAGCTGGGCGTCGACCTCGACTCGGTCTGTGGCGGGCGCGGCATCTGCTCGAAATGCCAGATCACACCCTCGTTCGGTGAGTTCCCGAAACACGGCGTCACCTCGACCCCCGAGGCGCTGTCCGACTGGAACGCGGTCGAGGAACGCTACAAGTCCAAGCGCGGCATGATCGACGGCCGGCGGCTGGGTTGTCAGGCCACGGTAAAGGGCGACGTCGTGATCGACGTGCCGCCCGAAAGCCAGGTCCACCGCCAGGTCGTGCGCAAGGCCGCCACCGCCCGCGCCATCACCATGGACCCGGCGACGCATCTTTACTTTGTCGAGGTGCAGGAACCCGACATGCACGAGCCAACCGGCGATCTGGAACGGCTGGAACGGGCTTTGAAGGACCAGTGGGGCATTGACGGAATCACGGCAGACCTCAGCATCCTGCGCCGGTTGCAACCGACGCTGCGCAAGGGCAACTGGCAGGTCACGGTCGCGCTGCATAAGGGCCATGACGATACAAGCCACCGTATCCTCGACATCTGGCCGGGTCTCTCGGAAACCCGCATCTACGGGCTTGCCATCGACCTTGGCTCGACCACCATCGCCGCGCATCTCTGTGATCTCAGAAATGGCGACGTCAAGGCGTCCTCGGGCGTGATGAACCCGCAGATCCGCTTTGGCGAGGACCTGATGAGCCGGGTGTCATACGCGATGATGAACCCCGGCGGCGATCAGGAGATGACGCGCGCGGTGCGTGTGGCCATCAATGCGCTGACCGAAACCATCGCGGCCGAGGCCGGGATCGACCCGAACCAGATCCTGGAAACCGTGTTTGTCTGCAACCCGGTGATGCATCACCTGCTTCTGGGGATCGACCCGGTGGAACTGGGTCAGGCGCCTTTTGCGCTGGCCACGTCCGGCTCTGTCTCGCTGAACGCGCGCGAATTGGACCTGACCGCGATGAATGAAACCGCGCGGGTCTATGTGCTGCCTTGTATCGCGGGCCATGTGGGGGCCGATGCCGCCGCGGTTGCACTCTCGGAGGAGCCGGGCAAGTCCGAAGACCTCGTGCTGGTGGTCGATGTCGGCACCAATGCCGAGATCCTTCTGGGCAACAAGACCCGCGTTCTGGCCTGTTCCTCGCCCACCGGTCCTGCGTTCGAGGGCGCGCAGATCAGTTCCGGCCAGCGCGCCGCGCCCGGTGCCATCGAGCGGGTCGAGATCGACCCCGTCACCAAGGAACCGCGCTTCCGCGTGATCGGGTCCGACCTCTGGTCCGACGATCCCGGTTTTGACGCCGCAACCGCCGTGACCGGGATCACCGGCATCTGCGGCTCGGGCATCATCGAGGCCGTGGCCGAGATGCGCCTTGCCGGGCTTCTGGACCCCAGCGGGCTGATCGGGTCGGCGGCGCAGACCGGCACGCAGCGATGCGTCGCCGAGGGCCGGACCAACGCCTATGTGCTGCATGACGCCAGCGCGACAGGCGGCCCGCGCATCACCGTCACCCAAAGCGACATCCGCGCGATCCAGCTGGCCAAATCCGCGCTTTATGCCGGGGCGCGGCTGCTGATGGACGAGATGGGCGTCGACACCGTCGACCGGATCGTCCTTGCCGGGGCCTTTGGAGCGCATATCTCCACCAGACATGCCATGGTTCTGGGCATGATCCCCGACGCCCCGCTGGACAAGGTCACCTCCGCCGGGAACGCCGCCGGCACCGGCGCGCGCATCGCCCTTTGCAACATCGCGGCGCGGGCCGAGATCGAGCGCGTGGTCGGTGAGATCACCAAGGTCGAAACCGCGATCGAACCCCGGTTCCAGGAACATTTCGTCGCCGCCAACGCCATCCCCCACGCCACCGCGCCCTTCCCCAACCTGATGCAGGTCGTCAGCCTGCCCGATGTGTCCTTCAACACCGGCGGCGGCGACGGGTCCGAAGGTGCACGCCGCAGGCGGCGGCGCAAGTAGCAACCGCATCCCTGCGTCCGCCATTTGGCGCAGATGGGCTATTGACGCCCCTCGTGCCTTTGGCTACCTCACGCTCACAGCGGCGGGTATGGTGAAAAGGTATCACGCGAGCTTCCCAAGCTTAAGTTACGGGTTCGATTCCCGTTACCCGCTCCAAAAACTTCCCAGCACGACCGAGGCCCCATGGACCTGCCCTATCACAAGCCCCTGACCCAGCAACATCTGCGCGGGTTCGGGATCGAAGAGCCTTGGCCCTTTGGCATCGGCGGGCGGGTGATGTTTTCGGAACTGGACCCGCTCAATCACGTCAACAACCGGTCCTACCTGGCCTGGTTCGAAAACGTGCGCATCGCCTATTTTGCCGATTACGGGCTGGACGACACCCAAGGTCCGAATCCACGCTGGGTTTTGCGTGCAACATCAGTCGATTACCGCAAAGAGTTGAAGTTGCACACCGATTATGTCGTGACCGCCCGCACCACCCGCTTGGGGCGCACGTCCTTTACCATGGATCACGCGGTCTGGTCCGCTGGCGGCCTGGCGACATTTGCCACCGCCACCATTGTCGCGGTGGCTGCCGACGGATCAGGCGCAGAGCCGCTGACCGAGGCGACCCGGCAGGTTCTGATTGCCCGGGACGGCGCCGGAACCGTCTGACCCTTACCCGTTTTTCCTGATAAATTCCAGCACCTTGGACGTCGACCCTGATGTGCCTTGTGGCAGGTCCGCGCCCTCGACAGCGGGCAGGAAGGAATTGGCAAGTTCCTTGCCCAGCTCAACCCCCCACTGGTCATAGGAGTTGATGTCAAGGATCGCCCCCTCGACAAAGACCCGGTGTTCATAAAGCGCGATGATCTGGCCCAGCACAAAGGGCGTCAGGCTGGGGTACACCAGCGTGGTCGAGGGCCGGTTGCCCGGAAAGACGCGGTGGCGTGCCAGCATCGTCAGCCGGTCGCCCGTCACGCCCTTGGCCTCAAGCTGACCGCGGGCTTCGGCTTCGGACCGACCTTTCAACAACGCTTCGGATTGCGCCAGGCAATTGGCGACCAACGCGGCGTGATGGGCGGCCAGTTCGGGTTCGTGGCCCTTCGCACCGACGAGGAATTCGCAGGGAATGTCCGCCGTGCCCTGGTGGATCAGCTGGTAAAACGCGTGCTGGCCATTGGTGCCGGGTTCACCCCAGACAACCGGGCCGCTGACACAATCCAGCGCATCCCCGGCCCGCGTCACCCGCTTGCCGTTTGATTCCATTTCAAGCTGTTGCAGATAGGCCGGCAGCCGCAGCAGGCGTTGTTCGTAGGGCAACACTGCGCGGGTGGCATAGCCGCAGACCTGGTGGTGCCAGACCCCGGTCAGCGCCAGCAGGACCGGGATATTCTGGTCAATCGGCGCGCTGCGGAAATGGCGGTCCATTGCCTGCCCGCCGCGCAGGAAATCGCGGAACCCCTCTGGCCCAATTGCCAGCATCAGCGACAGGCCAATCGGCCCCCACATGGAATAACGCCCGCCGACCCAGTCCTCGAAGCCAAAGACCCGCTCTGGCGGGATGCCGAATTTCGCGGTCTCATCCTCGGCGGTGGAAATCGCCACAAAGCGCGAGATCGCGTCCGACGACCGCGCCTCGGCCCAGGCCAGCGCCGAGCGCGCGTTCATCATGGTTTCCTGGGTGGTGAAGGTTTTTGAGGCGACAATGAACAGCGTGGTGGCCGCGTCCAGACCTGCAAGCGTATCCGCCAGATCCGCCCCGTCGACATTGGAAATGAAGTGACAGCGCGGACCTTTGGCAAAGGGTTTCAGCGCAATCGCCGCCATCGCCGGGCCAAGATCCGAGCCGCCGATGCCGATATTGACCACATCGGTAATCTTGCCCGTCTCGGGCCAGGTTCCGGCGATCACCTGTTCGGCAAAAGCCTCCATCCGCGCCAGCACGTCACGCACGCCGGGCATGACGTCGGCACCGTCCACCGTGACCGGCCCGCCATCAAGGTTGCGCAGTGCGGTATGCAGCACGGCGCGATCCTCGGTCAGGTTGATTTTCTCACCGGCAAACATCGCGTCGCGCTTGGCCTCGACCCCGGTTTGGCGCACCAGATCCAGCAGCGCGGCGCGGGTCTGGTCGTCGATATTGGTCTTGGAATAGTCAAACAGCAGCCCGTCGGCCGTGACCGAGAACGCATCGGCCCGGCCTGCATCGTCAAACAGCGACATCATCGCGCGATCCGCCACACGCGATTGCATTTCTTTCAGGTTTTCGAACATGTTACTTCGCCCAATGAATAACTGCGCCGTCCAGAACGGCATGGATCGGAGCCTCTTCCGGCGGCAGGTGAAGCGCGGTTTCAATTGCCTTGCGCTTGTCCTCGCCGGTGATCACGACATGTTTGCGGATCGCCCCGTTCAAGACGCGCGCCGACAGGGTGATGCGGCGGTCCGGCAGGTCGTCGCGGCGGATGGGAACAAGGATCGGCGCATCCTCGGCCAGCGCCTGTTCCAGCCCCTCGGCGCCGGGGAACAGTGACGCGGTGTGCATGTCCGCGCCCATGCCCAGAAGCAGCACCGCAACGGGCAGTTCCGGGGCGATCTGGCTTTCGACCTCGGCCAGAACCTCGTCCGCGCTATGGGCCGGGGTATAGAGCGGCAGGAACCGCGCCGCCGCCGCCCGCGCCGTGATAAGACGGTCCTTGACCAGCCGCGCGTTCGAACGTTCGTGATCCTCGGGCACCCAGCGTTCGTCGGTCAGAACCACATCCACCCGGTCCCAGTCGATGTCAGCCGCACAAAGCGCGTCAAAGATCGGCCCCGGCGTGGTCCCGCCGGGCACCGCCAGAAGGACACGATCCTCGTGCCGCAGCGCATCCGCCAGATCCGCCGCCAGCCGTTGTGCAAGATCGATCGCAAGGATGTCGCGATCGGCATAGGTTTCGAATTTCATTGGCCGATACTCCGCCATTCACGGCCGTCGCGACGGATCAGGAGCGATGCGTCATCCGGCCCGTTTGTAAAGGAATCATAGGGTTTCGGGACGTCGCCGCGCGCCTCCCAGCCCTTGATGATGGGATCGGTCCAGGCCCAGGCGGCCTCGACCTCGTCATTGCGCATGAACAGGGTCTGGTTGCCCCGGATCACGTCCATGATCAGCCGTTCATAGGCATCCGGCGCGTCCGCCTCGGGCCCCAGCGCCTCGGCGAAACTCATGTCCAGCGGCACGTCGATCAGCCGCATGCCGCCCGGCCCCGGTTCCTTGATGGTCACATCCAGCGTGATGCCCTCATCGGGCTGCAACTGGATCGTCAGCTCGTTGTTGTGACGCCCGGAATCGGGACCAAAGATCGAATGCGGCGCGTCCTTGAACACCACGGTGATCTGGCTGTCGCGCGCCTTGAGCCGCTTGCCCGTGCGCAGATAGAACGGCGTCCCCGCCCATCGCCAGTTCGACACATGGGTCTTGATGGCGATGAAGCTTTCGGTTTTCGATCGGTCGTTGCCGACGTCCTCGCGATAGCTTTTGACCCCATCGGCGGCCGTGTACTGACCCCGGATGATGTGATGCGGCTGGACCGGTTCCAGCGCGCGGATGACCTTCAGCTTTTCGTCGCGCACCGCGTCGGGGTCGAATTTCGCAGGCGGCTCCATCGCGATCAGGCACAAGAGTTGCATCAGGTGGTTCTGCATCATGTCGCGCATCGCCCCGGCGCGGTCATAATAGGCGCCGCGCCCGCCAACACCGACGGTTTCGGCGACCGTGATCTGGATATGGTCGACATATTGCGCGTTCCACAAGGGTTCGAACAGCATGTTGCCGAACCGCACCGCCATCAGGTTCTGGACGGTTTCCTTGCCCAGGTAATGGTCGATCCGGTAGATCTGGCCCTCGTCGAAATACCCCGCCAGTTCCCGGTTCAGCGCCCGCGCCGAATCGAGGTCATGACCAAAGGGTTTTTCCACCACGATCCGGGACTCGCTGTCGGCCAGCCCCGCCGCCTGCAGCCGCCGGGCAATATCCCCGAACAGGCTTGGCCCGACCGAGAGGTAAAACGCCCGGATACGCCCCGGTTCCAGCATGTCGGCCAGTTCCTGCCAGCCGTCTTCGCCCAGAACATCGACGCGGACATAGTGTATTTGCTGAAGAAAGGCGGAAATAGCGCTGTCATCGCCGGGAACGTCCAGATGTTCCTTCAGCGCCGCGCGCACCTCGTCACGATAGCCCGCATCGCCAAGGTCGCCACGCGCCACGCCGATCACCCGGCTGGGCGACGGCATCTGGCCCGCGCAGAAGCGCTTGAACAGCGCAGGCAGGATCTTGCGCCGGGCCAGATCCCCTGTCCCGCCGAAAATGATCAGGTCGAATGCCTCGACCGGGATGATCCGAGAAACCATGTCAGCCCCTGCTCCAAGCCCCGAATTCAAAGGGCCGTGCGTGGCCCCGGCAAAATGTTAGCGCAAACATACACAGTTTCGCCCGGTTCACAACTGTGTCAATCGCCACGGGGCGGGTTTTCTTCCGCGCCCGTCGAAGTTAGCTGTTTTTGACAAAGTCGATCCGGGGAGAAGTATGAAGGATACCGCCAATCACGGCAAGTTTCGCGACCCGTACGTGACCGCCGACGGGGATCAGCGCGCCTCGGTGGCGCTGAGCGATCCGCAGACGCTCTGGTTCAATACCGGGACGCTGTGCAACATCGAATGCGTGAACTGCTATATCGAAAGCAGCCCGACCAATGACGCGCTTGTTTATCTGTCGGCGGATGAGGTGGTGGGCTTTCTGGACCAGCTTGAGGCGCGGAACTGGCAGGTGCGCGAGATCGGGTTTACCGGCGGCGAACCCTTCATGAACCCCGAGATGATCGACATGGCGCGGCTGTCGCTGGAACGCGGATACGAGGTTCTGATCCTGACCAATGCCATGCTGCCGATGATGCGGCCAACGGTGCAGACCGGGCTTCTGGCGCTGCGGGACGCCTACGGCGACAAGCTGACCCTGCGGGTATCGCTGGACCACTGGTCCGCCCCCCATCACGACGCGCTGCGCGGCGCGGGCGGGTTCGACAAGACCCTGCGCGGCATGGACTGGCTGTGCGACAACGGGTTTCACATGGCCGTCGCGGGGCGCAGCATCTGGGAAGAAACCGACGCCGACACCCGCGCCGGGTTCGCGCGGCTGTTTGCCGACCGGGGCTATGACATCGACGCCTTTGATCCCGGCCGTACCGTGATCTTCCCCGAGATGGATGAAACTGTCGAAGTTCCAGAAATTACAACGGCTTGCTGGGGTATCCTCAACAAGTCGCCAAGTGATGTCATGTGCGCCTCGTCGCGCATGGTGGTCAAGCACAAGGGCGCCAAAAAGCCCAGCGTGATCGCCTGCACCCTGCTGCCCTACGATCCGCAATTCGATCTGGGCGAAACGCTTGAGCAGGCCGAGCGCGACGTCATGCTGAACCACCCCCATTGCGCCAAGTTCTGCGTTCTGGGCGGGGCCAGCTGTTCCGCCTAGAGCGTGATCACATGGCCGTCACGCGGGTTGGCGCGGCCCGACGCCAGCGCGTCATAGACCGGCCCGACCGCGTCGATCCCGGTATGATGGCGCAACTCCATCCACGATCCCGCATCCGCCGCCAGCCGTTTCCAGGCCGCTGAAATCCGGCGCTCGATCTCGCCCGGTCCCCAGTCGGCGCGGCGTTTCTCGATCTGCGCCGGGGCAAAGAAGAACTGCGGGCGCGGCCCGGCCAGCACCTGTTTCGGGTTGAACTGGTCCCAATGGCTGGTGCCGACAGCCGCGGAATGGCGCAGGAGGTCGTCAAAATGGGCATGCAGCCGCTGTTTCACATCCGCATTCCCGGCCATGTCGACATAGACAGACGGCACCCGGTCCAGCGTTTCGATGTCGTCATAGGTCACCACCTGATCGCAGGTGCCCAAGCCTTCGACAAAGGCGCGGTTCCGGTCGCTGGTCAGGCCCACCACCTTCACCGGGCGGTCCGCGATTTCCGACAGATAGGCGCAGAGCCCAAGACCTGTTTTGGATGAGGAAGACCCGACAATTACTTGTTCTGCCTCAAAAAACGCATTGTCCTGCAACCAGTCCGAGATCAGATAGGACGTCGCAAGCAACGGTTGCAGCAGCGCCTGTACCCCTTCGGCATCCGCCTCGCCCTCGCGGACCTCGACATAGCGGTTATAGACCGGCGGCAACTCGGCGCGATGGGGTGCGCGGTCGGTGACGACTTTGCCCGTCCGTTCCGGCAGCATCACCAGTTCCTCGGCTGGCGGCCAGAAGCCATAAAGCCGGGTGCCCACCGTCAGGTCATCGCTGCGGCTTTCGACAACCTCGGCAAAGCCCCAGACCGGCACCAGCCCCTGCCCGTCGATCCCGGTGGGAAAGAAGCTCCAATAGCCGATGGCAAAGCCGGACGCGGCATAGGTGACATTATTGGCCGTCAGCGCAAACCGCCGGATCGCGGCCCGTGCCTCACCGTCCTTCAGCGGCGGTGACGGCTGTTCGTCCATGGATGTCTGCGCGATCTGCGCCTGTGTGACCAGAAACCGTTTCATCAAACCCTCCCGTTTTGCCGCCAACTCTAGCGGCAAAATCGGCAAGGGCGATCAAAACCCAAAGGGACGTGGCGTCAGCGGTCAGTGAATTTTGAACTCGCCCACCACGTTGCGCCATTCACCGGCGGACACCAGCTTGCGATGGGCAAACCGCACCGAATGCAGCGGCCCGTCCAGTTCGCGTTGCCAGAACTCGATGAATTCGAACATCTTCGGGTAATCCGGCGCCAGGTCATACTCCTGCCAGACATAGCTGTTCAGGACATGAATGTGATCCGGCATGTGATAGAAGAACTCGGCCGTGGTCACGCCCCAGCCCTTCAGAAGCAATTCCGTTTCGCTCCTCTCCATTTTGGCGTCTCCTTTACTGCTCATAGGGAAATGCTAGGCAGGGTGAAATTAATTTTCAACAAAAACAGTATGTTGGCACTCTGTTCGGGGGGCTGCCAATATCGTCGGACTTGTGACGTTGCACCCCATATCCTGCCTCTGATATAAGCATGGCAACAAGATATGGACGGCAAATAAGAAGCGAGCAATCCACGTGAACGACACGCCGGAAACCCCTGAAAACGAAGAAGAAACCACGCCAGAGCGTATGCACCACGATGGCCCCTCGGTGACCATCGAGGAAGAGATGAGCGCCAGCTATCTCGATTATGCTATGTCGGTGATCGTCAGCCGCGCCATTCCCGACCTGCGCGACGGGTTGAAACCGGTGCATCGGCGCATCCTTTACGCGATGCACGAAACCGGCAATGGCCATGACAAGCCCTATCGCAAATCGGCGCGGCCCGTCGGCGACGTCATGGGTAAATACCACCCCCACGGCGACAGCGCGATCTATGACGCACTGGTGCGGATGGCGCAGGATTTCTCGATGTCGCTGCCGCTTCTGGACGGTCAGGGCAACTTCGGATCGATGGACGGCGATAACCCGGCGGCCATGCGCTATACCGAGGTGCGGATGGACAAGCCCGCCGCCTTCATGCTGGCCGATATCGAGAAGGAAACGGTCGATTTTCAGGACAACTACGACGGCAAGGACCGCGAACCGACGGTCCTTCCCTCGCGGTTTCCGAACATGCTGGTCAATGGCGCCGGCGGTATCGCCGTGGGTATGGCGACCAACATCCCGCCGCACAATCTGGGCGAGGTCTGCGACGCGACGCTGGCGCTGATCGACGACCCGGACCTGACCTCGGAACAGCTGATCGAGTATATTCCCGGACCCGATTTCCCCACGGGTGGCATCATGCTGGGACGGTCCGGCGCGCGGAAGGCTTATCTGGAAGGGCGCGGCAGCGTCATCATCCGCGCCAAGACCCGGATCGAGGAGATCCGCAAGGACCGCTGGGCGATCGTCTGTGACGAGATCCCCTATCAGGTCAACAAGGCCACGATGATCGAGCGCATCGCCGAAGCCGCCCGCGACAAGAAGATCGAGGGCATCGCCCATGTTCAGGACGAATCCGACCGCAACGGCGTGCGGGTGGTGATCGAGCTGAAACGCGACGCGACGGCGGATGTGGTGCTGAATCAGCTGTTCCGTTTCACGCCGATGCAGACCTCGTTCGGCTGCAACATGCTGGCGCTGAACGGGGGCCGTCCCGAACAGCTGACCCTGCGCAAATTCCTGACGTCTTTCATAGACTTCCGCGAAGAAGTTGTTGCGCGCCGCACGGCCTATGACCTGCGCAAGGCACGCGAACGCAGCCACATCCTCTGTGGTCTGGCGGTGGCGGTTTCGAACGTCGATGAGGTGGTCGCGACGATCCGCGCCTCGGCCGATGCCGCAGAAGCCCGCGCCAAGCTGATGGAGCGGCGCTGGCCTGCCGCCGATATCGTGCCCTATCTCAAGCTGATCGACGATCCGCTGCACCCGGTGAACGATGACGGCACCTATAACCTGTCCGAGATTCAGGCCCGCGCCATCCTTGAACTGCGCCTGCAGCGCCTGACCCAGATCGGGGTCAAGGAAGTCACCGACGAGTTGGAAGACCTGGCAGGCAAGATCAAGGAATACCTTGAGATTCTCGGCTCTCGTGAACGGATCATGGGCCTGATCGCCGATGAGCTGCGCGAAGTGCGCGACCAGTTCGCCGTCCCGCGCCGCACCGAGATCGTGGACTGGTCCGGCGACATGGATGACGAGGACCTGATCGAACGCGAGGACATGGTCGTCACCATCACCTCGGGCGGTTACATCAAGCGCACGCCCTTGGCCGATTTCCGCGCCCAGAAGCGCGGCGGCAAGGGTCTGGCGGGGATGCAGACCAAGGAAGAGGACGTGGTTACCACGCTGTTCGTGGCCAACACCCATACGCAGCTTTTGTTCTTCACCACCGATGGCATGGCCTACAAGCTCAAGACATGGCGTCTGCCGCTGGGCAGCCGCACGTCGAAGGGAAAGGCCATCGTCAATATCCTGCCAATCCCCACAGGTGTTTCGATCGCGGCGATCATGCCGGTCGATCGGCCGGAAGAGGAATGGGCAGATCTTCAAATCGTCTTTGCAACCTCCGCCGGGGATGTGCGCCGCAATGCGCTGTCGGATTTCACCAACGTGATGCGCAACGGCAAGATAGCCATGGACCTGCCCGAAGGCGTGGAACTGGTGAATGCCCGTATCGCGTCAGAGGATGATGATGTCATGCTGGTGACGGATTCCGGCCGCGCGATCCGCTTCCGCACCACCGATGTGCGCGTGTTCAAGGGCCGCAAGTCGACGGGTGTGCGCGGCATCCGGCTGAACGGTGATGACCGGGTCGTGTCGATGTCCGTCATCCACCATTTCGAAGCGACGCCAGAGGAACGCGCGGCTTACATCAAGATGCGCCGTGCGGTGGCCGGGCTGACCGATGAGGCCGAGACGGATGAGGATGACGTCGTCGCAGGCGAACTCAGCCAGGAACGCTATGCCGAGATGTCGGCGGCGGAAAACCTGATCCTGACCATCACCTCGGGTGGCGCGGGCAAGCTCTCCTCCAGCCATGACTACCCGGTGCGCGGACGTGGCGGCCAGGGGGTCGCGGCAATGGACAAGGCGATGCGCGGCGGCGCGCTGGTGGCGTCTTTCCCGGTCGAGATGGATGACCAGATCATGCTGGCCACCTCGAAAGGCCAGTCGATTCGGGTGCCGGTTGACGGGATTTCCTTCCGCTCGCGCTCGGCTGGCGGGGTCAAGGTGTTCAACACCGGCAAGGGCGAAGAGGTCGTGTCGGTCGCGCGGATCGCCGATCAGGGCGACGAGGACGAGGGCGGCGAAGAGTAACCCCTTGCGATATGCGAACATGAGGGCGGTCCGCTGGGCCGCCCTTTTCTTTTTGGATGGACTGCCCGGTTTCGCCAGACCGCGGCCCGGGTTGATGCCCGCGCCCGGCGGCTGATAAAAGTCAAGGTTTGCGCCCTTTGCGGGGGATAAGCTGCACGCAACATGTCAGATAATGGAGCCCTCCATGCGCCCTGCCCGCCTTGCCCTGCCCCTTGCCCTTTTGATCGCGCCCCCGGTCATGGCCGCCGAACTGACCGGCCCCGACCTTCTGACGGCAATCAGCGGCAAGGCGTTTGACTGTGTTCAGGGAGAGATCCCGCTGACATGGACCATCGCCCCCGTCGCCCCGGACGCCGAGACCGTGCCCTATACCGCCGTGGTGCGCGGCAAGACGGTGGAGGCGGAGTATGAGGTGACCCCCGAGGGGCGGCTGACCTCGGACGGCTATGGCGACGCGCGGACGGTCGATCGGTCAGAGGATGGCGCGCTGACCGTCACCCGCGCCGATGGCCGCGTCATGGTCTGCCGCGAGGCGGAATAGGCGTTACGCCGGGTCCTTGTGGATCAGGATGTCGACCTGCGGATAATCGGCGATGATGCGCCGTTTCAGCCCGGCGGCAATCTCATGCGCGTCATGCAGCGACAGGGTGCCGTCGATCTCGACGTGGAAATCCAGAAACACCCGGCTGCCAGAGGTGCGCGTGCGCATGTCGTGATGGCCAAGGATGCCGGGATAGGCGGCGATGATCTGTTCGATTTCGCCGACAAGGTCCTGATCGGCGTGGCGGTCCATCAGCGCGTCCCACGCCCCGCGCAGGATTTTCAGCGCGCCAAAGGACAGAACCCCCGCCGCGATCAGCGCCACAAGGCTGTCGAGCCCGGTGATCCCGAACCGCGCCGACACCCACAGCGCCAGCACCGCGCCCAGATTGGGCAAAAGGTCGGCGACATAATGCAGGCTGTCCGCCGCGACGACCCGGTTGCCGGTCCGCGCCGCGACATAGCGCTGCCAGATCACCAGCGCCCCGGTCAGTGCGATCGACACGGCCATGATGGTGATGCCGAAGGATTCGGCGCTCAGTTCGACCGGCTCGGATGACAGGAAGCGGCGCACCGCCAGCACCACCAGCCCCGCCGAAACGCCGATCAGGAACAGCGCCTGCCCCAGCGCGGCCAGGTCTTCGGCCGAGGAATGGCCAAAGGCGTGGTCGCGGTCGGGCGGCTTGGCGGCATAGGCGATGGCGGCCAGACCCGCCGCCGAGACCAGAAGGTCCAACGCACTGTCGGCCAGCGTCGCGGCAATCGCCAGCGACCCGGTTTCCGAAAGCGCCCAGATCTTCAGCACGATCAGCACCAGCGCCACAGAGACCGAGGCGATGGCGGCGGACAGGCTGAGGCGGGTGTTGTCGGCCCGTGTCACGGGATCAGGGCCGGGCAAAGAACACCTCTGCGCCGGGTCCAAGCGGCAGGCCGAGGAAGGCCCAGACAAGGAACAAGAGCGTCCAGCCGATCATGAAGGTGATCGAGACCGGCAACATCAGCGACACCAGCGACCCGATGCCGAACCCCGGTCGGTATTTCGCGCCAATGGTGATGACAAAGGCGAAATAGGCCATCAGCGGCGTGATGATATTGGTGCTGGAATCGCCGATCCGATAGAGCATCTGCGTCGCCGCCGGGGAAATCCCCACGGTCATCATCACCGGCACGAAAATCGGCGCCAGAAGCGCCCATTTCGCCGAGGCCGACCCCATGAACAGGTTGATGAATCCCGACAGGACAACAAAGCCGCAGATCAGGACAATCGTGCCAGAGATGCTGTCGGCGGGCAGCGCCTCAAGCGCGGCGGCGCCCTTGACGGCGATCAGGATGCCTATGTTGGAGGCGTTGAAATAGGCGATGAACTGCGCCATGAAAAACACCATGACGATAAACCCGGCCATGGCGCGGGCGGCGGTCTCCATCGCGTGAACGGCGTCGGTGCCGCGTTTGAAGGCGCCCGAGGCAAAGCCGTAGACCAGACCGGGGATCAGGAAGAACAAAAACAGCAGCGACACGATGACCTGCGTGCCAAAAAGCGGCGCATGGGTGAAGCTGACAGCGCCGAACCGGGCTTCGATGGCGGCCACCTGCTCCGCTGGCAGGCTGGCGGTGGACAGTACCCCCAGAAGCGGAAGCCCGCTTTGAACCGGCACGGCCATCCACACCACCACGGCGACAAAGCCAAGCGCGGCAAGACCGGCGCGGCGCAGGGCGCGGCGTTCGGCGTCGGTTAGGGCCTCGGGCGTGACGGGGATCTCGGCATCTTCTGGCGGCGCATAGCGGCCAAGATGCGGCTCGACCACCCGTTCGATCACCCATGTGCCCAAGAGGACCACCAGCACGGTCGACACGATCAGGAAGTAATAGTTCATCGTGGCGATGTTCATGGTCTCGGAAAACTCGGTCCCGATCAGCCCGTCTCCGATTGCCGCCGCCTGTTGGGTGAAGCCCCCCAGAAGCGGATCCATCGACGACACCACGAGGTTGGCGGAAAAGCCCCCCGACACGCCGGCGAAGGCCGCGGCAAGCCCGGCCAGCGGGTGACGGCCCAGCCCCCAGAACACAATCGGCCCCAGCGGGATCAGCACGAAATACCCGGCGTCGGCGGCGATATTGGCCAGCACCCCGGCGAAGATCACGGTTGGCGTCACCAGCCGGCCCGGCACGCTGACCACCAGCTTGCGGATCGTCGCCCCGATCAGGCCGCCGTTTTCAGCCACCCCGATCGCCAGCATGATCACGACAACCATGCCAAAGGGGGCAAAATTGATGAAATTCGGCGTCAGGGTCTCAAGGACATAGGTCCAGCCGCTGGAATAGGTCGCCACCACCGCGCCGTTGCGCGGGTCCTGGATCGAAACCGGCCCGTTGCCCAAAAGGTTGTTGATCGGGAACTGGCCGGTGGCGGTCTCGGCGACGGTGCCAAACGCCGCAAGCACCGCTGTCAGCACCAGCACCAAAAGCGACAGCCCGGCAAACAACAATGTCGGATGCGGCAGCCTGTTGCCCAGCCTCTCGACAAAATCCAGCGCCTTTTTCAGGCTGCGCCGCTCTTTCATATCGCCTGCGTCCGTCATGACCACCTGTCCAAACCAAGGCCCCCTGCCCATGCGGGCAGTCTGGGGCAAACCAATTACAAGTCAACGCGCATCCCGCCCGGACTTGCGGCGGGAGCGTATACACACCGGGTCAAAGCCCGTAGATCGCCCGGAACTTCGTTTCAAGGTAATCCAGCAGCGGCGCCGGGCTGGGCGCCATCCCGCTGGCATGTTCGATTGTGTCGCGCGGGGGACGCAGACCGCCGTGGGTCTGCAGATTGTCCCGCAACCAGCCGGTCGCCTGTGACGTGTCACCGGCGGCAAGCTGTTCGTCCAGATCCGGCACCGCCTTGCGCAGGGCCTCGTGCAGGCAGCCAGCATAGACATTGCCAAGGCTGTAGGTCGGGAAATAACCAAACAGCCCGACCGACCAATGCACGTCCTGTAGAACCCCGTTCGAGGGCTTGTCGACGGCATAGCCGAAATCGGCGGCAAACCGGTCATTCCATGCCGCCTCAAGGTCGTCGACTTCAAGGTCACCCGACATCAGGGCGCGTTCCAGATCGAACCGCAGCATGATATGCAGGTTATACTGCACCTCGTCGGCCTCGGTGCGGATATAGCCCTGATGTACCCGGTTCACCGTGCCATAGAAGGCATCGGCATCGGCAATGCCAAAATCGCCGAACTGGTCGCGCATCTGTTCATAAAGCCAGCCGGTAAAGGCGCGGCTGCGGCCGATCTGGTTTTCATAGATGCGGCTCTGGCTTTCATGCACCCCCATCGAAACGCCCTGCCCGACCGGAGTCAGAAGATAGGCGCGGTCGATATTTTGTTCATAGGCGGCGTGGCCGACCTCGTGAATGGTGGAATAGAAACAGTTGAACGGGTCCAACTCGTTGGTGCGGGTGGTGATGCGCACATCAAGCCCCGACCCGGACGAGAACGGATGCACCGCCTTGTCCACCCGACCGTGGTTCATGTCATAGCCGAAACTGCGCGCCAGTTCGCGGGACAGCTGCATCTGCTTGCGCGCCGGAAAGACATGGGCCAGCGCGCGCGGGCCGGATTTTTCCAGCACCGCCCCCCGCAACGCCACCAGACGGGGGCGCATTTCGTCGAACATGGCGGCCAGTTCGCTGGCTTTCATGTCCGGCTCATAATCGTCGATCATGGCGTCATAGACATCACCGCCATTGGCCAGCGCCTGACCTTCCTGCCGTTTCAGCGCCACGACCTCTTTCAGCACGGGCAGGAAGGCGGCGACATCCTCGGCGGCGCGGGCCTCGGCCCATTGGCCTTGCGCCCGGCTGGTGACCTTGGCGATTTCCGAGGCAAGATCGGCGGGAACTTTCATCGTGCGGTCATAGGATTTGCGGATCAGGCGGACCTGCGCGGCCGCGGCCGGATCAAGCGCGCCCTCGTCCACCGCCGACAGCCATTCGCCCACGCGCGGATCGGTGCGGCGGGCATGCAGGACCGCTTCCATCGCGGCCATTTCCTCGGCCCGCTGCGGCGCGGCCCCGCGCGGCATCACGGTTTCCTGGTCCCACCCAAGGCGGCCCGCCACCTGCGCCAGCGCCTCGGTCTGGTGCTGGAAAGCCATCAGTTCGTCATATGCGGACATGGATTATCCCTTTCGGATGGATTGCGGCAGCGGGAAACGCGACAGGAACCGCGCCCGCAGGATCAGCGACCAGACCAGTACCGCCATGATCTGGTGAACGATGGCGATATGAAGCGGCGCGGCGTAAAGCACGGTCACGATGCCAATGACGATCTGCACCAGCAGCGCGGCAAAGGCGGCGTTGAAGGCAAAGCGCGTCCCGCCATTGGCGGATTTGCGGCCGCGCAGCCAGACCACCACGGCAAAGGCCAGCAACAAATATCCCCAGACCCGGTGAATGAACTGCACCAGACCGGGGTTTTCAAACAGGTTGCGCCACGCCGGTTCCAGCGCCGTCGGGTCGGGCGGGATCACCTGCCCGCCCATCAGGGGCCAGTCGGTATAGCTGCGGCCCGCGTCGATCCCGGCAACCAGCGCCCCCAAGAGGATTTGCAGGAAGGCGGCGTGCAACAGTCCGGTGGACAGCGAAAACAGCTTCGCCTCGCCGCCGCGCCGCGCCTGCATCAGGTCGCGCTCGGACCGGCCCAGCAACAGGATATACCAACCGATGAAGCCGAGGATCACGAAGGCCAGCCCCAGATGCACGGCCAGACGATAGGACGCGACCGAGATCATGCCCTCGCCCTGCGTCACGCCGGACGCCACCATCCACCAGCCAATCGCGCCCTGAAGCCCGCCAAGCGCGCCGATCCCGACCAGACGCGGCACCCAGCCAGCGGGAATCTGGCGACGCAGAAGAAACCACGCAAACCCAAGGAACCAGACCAGGCCGATGGCGCGGCCCAATTGCCGATGCCCCCATTCCCACCAGTAAATCTGTTTGAAATCAGAGAGTTCCATCCACTGGTTCTGGATCGCCCATTGGTCGATCTGCTTGTACTTGTCGAACTCGGCCTGCCATGCGGCCTGATCCATCGGCGGGATCGCCCCGGTCACGGGTCGCCATTCGGTGATCGACAATCCGCTGTCGGTCAGCCGGGTCAGCCCGCCCACTGCAATCATCAGCACGACCAGCGCAAACAGAACCATCAACCAGCCCCGGATCGCGCCCCGCGCGCCGCCTGTGCCGCGGTCGATCACGCCCCCCTTGGGGGCTTCGGCCTGTTTCTTGTCACCGTCACTGACGTCTTCAAAGATACTGCGCTTCTGGCTCATCGCATTTCCTCTGCTTTGCGGCGGAGACTAGGGCCGCGCGGCACCGGCTTCAAGCCGATGCGCTCACTCGTCGCGGGCTTTCCAGCGCACCATCTGGCGCATGACCCCGTGCAACATCTGCACATCCGCCCGCGTCAGCGGCATCCGGCTCCAGAGATTGCGCAGGTTCAGCTTCATGCCCTCGGCCTTTTCCGGCGGGAAAAAGAACCCGGCCTCGTCCAACCGCCCCTCGTAATGTTCGGCCAGCTTCTCGATCTCGATCTGCTCGGCCCAGTCGGATTTGCCCATCTCGACGGTTTCCGCCACCACATCTGCCGTCTGTCGCCGCCATTCATAGGCGGTCAGCAACACGCATTGCGCCAGGTTCAGCGACGCGAACTCGGGGTTCACCGGGACCGAGATGATGGCATTCGCCTTGGCGATGTCGTCGTTTTCCAGACCCGAACGTTCCGGCCCGAACAGGACAGCCACCTTTTCGCCCGCGCCGATCTTCTCGGCCGCGATCTCCATCGCGCGTTCCGGCGTGACCACCGGCTTGGTCAGCCCGCGCGACCGCGCGGTGGTGGCAAAGACATAGGAACAATCCGCCAGCGCATGCGCCGTTTCGTCAACCAGCATCGCCTCATCCAGAAGCCGCCCCGCACCGGATGCCATGGCGATCGCCTTCTGGTTCGGCCAGCCGTCGCGCGGCGCGACGATCCGCATCCGGTCCAGTCCGAAATTCCACATCGCCCGCGCCGCGCCGCCGATGTTCTCGCCCATCTGCGGGCGCACAAGCACAAAGGCGGGCTGGGCTTTGTCGGTGGGCATGGCGCACTCCTGTTTACAGTCGCGCCGCTCTTACCTGCCAATGCCACAGGCGACAAGGTTAACCGCCGCGCGCGCCTTCTTTCTTGCCCAAATACTCAAACCCGACAGTGCCCCTTGGCGAAACCTCCGCCCCCTGCCATGCTGGCAGAAAACAGGAGGGCACCATGGCTTATGACGAAGGGCTGGCCTCGGTCCTGCGCGATGACCTGATCGGGCGCGACGGGATCAGCGAGAAAAAGATGTTTGGCGGGCTGTGTTTCCTTGTGAACGGCAACATGCTGTGCGGCGTCTCAAAGGCGGGCGCGATGTTCCGGGTCGGCAAGGAGAACGAGGCCGCCGCCCTTGCCATCGACGGCGCACGCGAGATGGATTTCACCGGCCGCCGCATGGGGGGCTTCATCGAGGCCGACGACGACTTGATGGGGGATGACGACCGCCGCGCACAGATGCTGGCGCTGGCGCTGGATTTCGTCGGACCGATGCCGCCGAAGTGACATTTGCATTTCGCGGTCAAGTCGATATAGCAGCCCTCAACAAACCCGAAACCCGGAGCAAATCATGGCCGAGTCCGAACTGCCGCAGATCTACCTGGTGACCCCGCCCGAGATCGAACTCAGCCGCTTTCCCGACATGCTGGCGCGGGTGCTGGATGCAACCGAGATCGCCTGCCTGCGCCTGCAACTGGCCACGCGGGACGAGGACCGGATCGCCCGCGCCGCCGATGCCTGCCGCGAGGTCGCCCATGCCCGCGACGTTGCCATCGTGATCGCCGAACATATGCTGATGGTGGAACGGCTGGGGCTGGATGGGGTGCATCTGGGCGATGCCGCCCGCTCGGTCCGCAAGACCCGCAAGGAACTGGGTGACGACGCCATTGTCGGCGCCTTCTGTGGCGCGTCGCGGCACGAGGGCATGAACGCAGGCGAAGCCGGTGCCGATTACGTCAGCTTCGGCCCCGTCGCGGCCACGCCGCTGGGCGATGGCACGATTGCGGAACGTGACCTGTTCCAGTGGTGGTCCGAGATGATCGAAGTCCCCGTCGTCGCCGAGGGCGCGCTGGACGACACCCGCATCCGCGACCTGACCCCGGTCACCGATTTCTTTGCCATCGGCGACGAGATCTGGCGCCACGACGATCCGGTTGCCGTCCTTGCCACCTTGCAGGCCGCGATGCGCTGACACATTCGGCATGTCCCTGCGCGGAGGCCCTGACATGACAGACCAGCCAGACATCCTCTGTATCGGCAGCGTCCTCTGGGACGTGATCGGCCGCGCGCCCAGCCATATGCGGCAAGGCTCGGACGTGCCGGGCCGCATCACCCGCCTGCCCGGTGGCGTGGCGATGAACATTGCGATGACGCTGTCGCGCTTTGGCCTGCGCCCGGCGCTGCTGACCGCCATTGGCCGCGACCCGGAAGGTGAGGAGCTGATCACCGCCTGCCGCGAACTGGGCATGGACACAACCCATGTCTACCGGTCCGCCGACCTGCCCACGGATCGTTACATGGCGGTCGAGGGGGCCAACGGGCTGATCGCCGCCATTGCCGACGCCCATTCGCTGGAAGCGGCCGGGGACAAGATCCTGCGTGCGCTGTTGCAGGGTCCGCTTGGCACGACCGAGACCCCCTATCAGGGGCTGGTGATGCTGGATGGCAACCTGACCCAGCGGCTTCTGGAAAACATCGCCCAGAACCCGGCCTTCGCGCTTTCCGACCTGCGCGTCGCCCCGGCCTCGCCCGGCAAGGCCACCCGGCTTCTGCCCTTCCTGACCCACAGGCGCGGGGTGCTTTACGTGAACCTCGAAGAGGCGGGTTATCTCTGCCAGGCCGAGTTCACCAGTTCGGCCGAGGCTGCCGAGACGCTGTTGAAACGCGGCGCAAAACGGGCGCTGGTCACCGATGGTGGCAAATCCGCCAGCGACGCCACCGCCGACGGTGTCATCACCCGGCAACCGCCCGAAGTGCTAGTCACGCGCGTCACCGGCGCGGGTGACACTTTCATGGCGGCCCATGTCGCCGCCGAAGCAGATGGCGCACCCCGCGTCGCCGCACTTGAGCGGGCGCTGTCGGCCGCCGCCAAATACGTATCAGGATTGGACGCACAATGACCCTTTTCACCCTGTCGCCCGAGGTAGCCACCGCCATCGACGCGGGCAAACCCATCGTGGCGCTGGAAAGCACGATCATCACCCACGGCATGCCCTGGCCGCAAAATGTCGAGATGGCCCGCAAGGTCGAGGATGTGATCCGGCAGGGCGGCGCAGTGCCCGCAACCATTGCGGTGCTTGAGGGCGAGTTGTGCATCGGCCTGACCGATGACCAGCTGATGCAACTGGCACAGGCCAAAAATGTCGCCAAGCTGTCCCGCGCCGACCTTGCCGTCTGCATGGCAACCGGCGGCAATGGCGCAACCACCGTTGCAGCCACGATGATCGCCGCGCATCTGGCCGGAATCGCGGTCTTTGCCACCGGCGGCATCGGCGGCGTGCATAAGGGTGCCGAAGACAGCTTTGACATTTCCGCCGACCTTGGCGAACTGGCCCAGACCCCGGTGACGGTGGTGGCAGCCGGGGCGAAGGCGATCCTCGACCTGCCCAAGACGCTGGAAGTGCTGGAAACCGGCGGCGTGCCGGTGATTGTCGTCGGGCAGGACGAATTGCCCGCATTCTGGTCGCGCCAGTCCGGGCTGGCCGCGCCCCTGCGCCTTGATACCGCGGCCGAGATCGCCGCCGCCCACCTGAAACGCGCCGCGCTTGGCATCCCCGGTGGCCAGCTGATCGCCAACCCGATCCCCGCCGCGCATGAAATCCCCCGCGACCAGATGCTGCCGGTGATCGAGCAGGCCACATCCGAAGCCGAGGCCAAAGGCATCGCCGGAAAAGAGGTTACACCCTTCCTTCTGGCCCGGATTTTCGAGATCACCGAGGGCCGCTCGCTGGCGGCAAATATCGAACTGGTCCTGAACAATGCCCGGCTTGCGGCGGAAATTGCCTGCGAAATGGTCAAACAGGGTTGAAATATTGACGCCCCGCCCGGTTCGAGATTGAACGCAGGGTTCCAATTGCTTACCTAGGGCAAAGACACTCGCAGGACTCCGATGACCACCCCGTTTGACGAAAAACCCCGCCGCCCAGGACTGTTCGCGCGTCTGCGTGCCAGTTTCCTGACGGGCATCGTCGTCATCCTGCCCGTGGCCCTGACCATCTGGCTGATCTGGACGCTTGCGGGCTGGGTCGACGGGTTTGTCCTGCCGCTGATTCCGGAAACCATCAAGCCCGAGAAATACATCGGCATCAACCTGCGCGGCGTTGGTGTGATCATCTTCCTGATCTTCACCATCATCGTCGGCTGGATCGCCAAGGGGCTGCTCGGGCGGTCGCTGATCCACTGGGCCGAAGGGCTGGTCAGCCGCATGCCGGTGGTGCGCTCGATCTATTCCGGCGTGAAACAGATCGCCGAAACCGTTTTTGCCCAGACCGAGCGCAGCTTTGAAAAGGCCTGCCTGATCGAATACCCGCGCAAGGGCATCTGGGCGATCGGCTTCATTTCGACCGATGCCAAGGGCGAGGTCAGGGACCGCGCCACCACCGCCGGCGACCTTGTCGGTGTCTTTGTCCCGACCACGCCGAACCCGACCTCGGGCTTCCTGCTGTTCTTCCCCAAGGAAGACGTGATCGAACTGGACATGACGCTGGAAGACGCTGCCAAGCTGGTGATCTCGGCCGGGCTGGTCTACCCGAACAAGAAAGACCCCCGAAAGCCGCTCGAGAAAAAGGCCTGATCGCCCTTTTCCTCTTGCCAAAAATACCTCGGGGGAGGCTTGAAAACGAACCGTTTTCAAGCCGGGGGCAGCGCCCCCTTATCCCTGTTTACATCAAAGCGCGGTCCAGCCGCCATCCACCGAAATCGTGGTGCCGGTGATCTGATCCGCCGCAGCCGAACACAGGAACACGGTGGTGCCGCCGATCTGTTCGACCGTGGCGAATTCTTTTGACGGTTGCCGGGTCAGCATGACGTTCTTGACCACGTCTTCGCGGCTCATGTTGTATTCGCGCATGGTGTCGGGGATCTGCGCCTCGACCAGCGGGGTCAGCACGTAGCCCGGACAGATCGCATTGGCGGTGATCGCCTCTTGCGCGGTTTCCAGCGCCACGGTCTTGGTCATGCCCACAACCCCGTGCTTGGCCGCGATATAGGCCGATTTGAACGGCGACGCGGTCAGACCGTGGGCCGAGGCGATATTCACCACCCGGCCCCAGCCGCGTTCCCGCATATAGGGCAGCGCCGCGGCGGTGGTGTGGAAGGCCGAGTTCATGTTGATCGCGATGATCGCGTCCCATTTCTCGACCGGAAACTCGTCGATTGGCGCGACATGCTGGATACCGGCGTTATTGACCAGGATGTCACAGCCGCCCGCGTCCTTAACCAGGTCGCGGCAGGCATCGCCCTTGGACATGTCGGCCTGGATATAACGCGCGGTGACGCCGAACTCTTCCGCGATCGAGGCCGCCAGCGCGTGATCCTCGTCCCGGTTGGTAAAGCTGTTCAGAACCACATCCGCCCCGGCCCGCGCCAGTTCCCGCGCAACGCCAAGCCCGATCCCGGAATTCGACCCTGTGATGATCGCGGTTTTGCCTTTCAATGACATGTCTGCCCCCTTCAAGATTCTTGTCGGGCGCATCCTATCATGCTGCAGGCGCAACATAAGGGGACAAACTGCCCTTACGTATTTCCACCAATGGCTGGCCGGGGTGGGGTCGACGCCCGGACACTGCGCACCCCAAAAAAAACCCCGGCCGAAGCCGGGGTATAGTCATTGAGGCAGGTTTCATACAGGCAAGAAACCTATCGAGCAGTGCCACCTTTATAAGCAATCCCTCGCTCTGATCCAAGCTAAAAGTTTGATAAGGCTTGAAACCCTCGTTAGCTTGGCGGCCAACAAAACAAGGCAAGAGCGGGATTGTACCGGATATGACACCACATTGTTTCACCCCGAAACGGATGCTCTCGGCGCTGACAGCCGTGATTCTTATGGCTGGAACGGCGGTCGCGGAACCGGCGCACGGGATCGCGATGTATGGTGCGCCCGCGCTTCCCGCCGATTACACCGCCCTGCCCTATGCCAACCCCGATGCCCCCAAGGGCGGGCGAATTGTCTGGGGGAACACCGGTGGATTCGATTCGCTGAACCCGTTTGTGCTGAAAGGGAACGTGCCGTGGCAGATGCGATTCATCGCCTACGAATCGCTGATGGGCCGATCCTGGGACGAACCCTTCACCCTTTACGGGCTGCTTGCGGAAACCGTCGAGACCGGGCCAAACCGCGAATGGGTCGAGTTCACGCTGCGCCCCGAGGCGCGGTTTTCCGATGGCAGCCCGGTCACCGTCGAAGACGTGATCTGGAGCTACGAAACGCTGGGGACAGAAGGCCACCCGCGCTACCTGGGCTTCTGGGGCAAGGTCGGGAAGATCGAACAGACCGGCGAACGGTCCGTGCGGCTCACGTTCAACACAGAGGATCGCGAACTGGCGCTGATTGCCGGGCTGCGTCCGATCCTGAAAAAGGCGCAGTTCGAGGGCAAGGCGCTGGACGGCGACCCGCTGCGCGACATTCCCATCGGCACCGCGCCTTACGTGGTCACCGATGTCGATCCCGGCCGTCAGGTCACGCTGAAACGCAACCCCGATTACTGGGGCAACGACCTGTCGTTCCGGCGCGGCACCCACAATTTCGACGAAATCCGCATTGATTTCTATGGCGATGGCGACGTGCAATTCGAGGCGTTCAAGGCAGGCGAACTCAGCTTTATCCGCGAGTTCAACGCCGAAGCCTGGGCATCGCGCTATGACTTCCCGCGCGCGCAGGCGGGCGATGTCATCAAGACCGAGATCCCGCATCAGAAACCCTCGGGCATGACCGGGTTTGCCTTCAACACCCGCCGCGCACCGTTTGACGATATCCGCGTGCGCGACGCGCTGATCCATGCCTTCAACTTCGAGTTCATCAACGACACGATGACCGGATCGCGCCAGCCGCGCATCACGTCCTATTTCTCGGGCTCGCAACTGGCTTATGGCGAAGGCGCGCCCGAGGGTGCCGAACTGGCGCTGCTGCAAACGCTGGAGGATTTGCCGCCGGGCACGCTTGAGGGATACGGGTTGCCGCAATCCGATGGCTCGCTCAGGAACCGCAGGAACATGCGCAAGGCGGTGCAGCTTCTTGAGGACGCGGGCTGGTCGGCCGAGGGCGGCACCCTGCGCAATGCCGCCGGGGACCCGTTCCGCATGGAAATCCTGCTGCGTCAGGGCGACCAGCAAGACAAGGCGATCATGGACCTTTACGTGAAATCGCTGGAACAGCTTGGCATCGACGCCACCGTCACGCTGGTCGATGACGCGCAGTTCACCGAACGCGAAACCGCGTTTGACTATGACATGATCGACTATCGCCGCTCATTGTCGCTGAGCCCCGGCAATGAGCAATGGCTTTACTGGGGACAGGAATCGGCGACGCAGAACGGATCACCCAACCTTGCCGGGGTCGCGTCCCCGGCGGTGGACGCGCTGATCGACCGTTTGCTGACCTCGGAAAGCCATGAGGATTTCGTGACCACCGCGCAGGCACTGGACCGGGTGCTGACCGCCGGGCGCTACGTGATCCCGATCTGGCAGTTCTCGGTGGGGCGGATTGCCCATGTGAAAGAGCTGAAACACCCCGACTATATCCCGATCTATGGCGACGGGGTGGACTGGATGCCGGGTGTGTGGTGGTGGGAGGATTGAACTGAAATCTTGCGCGTCCGGCAACGCCGGACAGCCCCCGACCGCCCCCATGGGCGGGGGCTTCACCCCCACCCGCGGTCGGGGGCTGTCCGAACCGAATCTCCTACCGCCTTTCCAACCGCAACCATATCCCCTTGTCCGAGCGCACGGTCAGATGCGCCACCGGCATCGGGTCCCGCCCCTCGACTCGGGTGACGCGGTAAGCCGCAAGCAGTTTCGACAGGATCAGCGGCCCCTCGACCATGGCGAACCCGGCCCCGGTGCAGACCCGTGACCCAGCGGAAAACGGGACATAGGCGTCGCGCATGCAGGTCTTGCCGTTTTCAGTCCCCCAGCGCGTCGGGTCGAACCCGTCCGGGTTGTCCCACAGCCGTTCGTGGCGGTGCAGGTGCCAGGGCGAGATCACCATCTGCGAGCCCTTCGGCACATCCCGGTCCCGGAAGTGTTCAGGACAGGTCGCCTGCCGCACCATCATCGGCACCGGCGGGTAAAGGCGCAGCGCCTCGCGAAAGACATCGCGGCTGAGGCGCAGTTTCGGCATGACCCTGAAGTCACAGCCCTCAAGCGCCGCCGCCTCTTGCGCCACCTTCTCCTGCCAGTCTGGATAAAGCGCCATCAAGTAGAGCGTCCAGGCCAGCGCCGAGGCGCTGGTTTCATGGCCCGCCAGAAAGAAGATCGCCACCTGATCGACCATCTCTTCGGCGCTGAACGTCTCGCCCGTTTCGGGGTCGCGCGTGGTCATGATCTTGGTCGCCAGATCGTCGGGCGCGGTGCCCGCCGTGATTTCGGCCATGCGCTGATCGGTCAGCTGCGCGATCAGGGCGCGGATGGATTTGGCTGTCGCCCGCGTGTCCTTGCGGAAGAACCGCGGCATCCATTTCGGCAGCGGCACGAAAGCGGCGATGTTCAGGATCGGCTGGCTGCGCTGATACTGGCGGAACTGGGAAAACACCTGCCCCGCGACCTCGTGTTCGATCGGGATCGAAAACAGCGTGCGAAAGATCACATCCGCCGCCGCATGGCTGGTTTCTTCCTCGATCTCGACCGGCGCGCCGGTCCGGTGCGCCAGCCGCGCCACCATCGCATCCGCCGCCTGCCACATGGCCGGAAACGTGTCGCGCAGCCGCCCGCCTTCAAAGGCCGGGTCGATGATGCGGCGCTGGCGTTTCCAGACCGCGCCATTTGTCAGAAAGACCGAGTTGCCCAAGAGGGGCCGAAGCCCCTCGCTCACCCGGCCCGATTTGGGGAAATCGTCGGGGCGATCCTTCAGAACGGTTTTCACCAGATCGGGCTGGTTCAGCAGGAAAGACCGGAAGAACGGCGTCCTGAACTCGGCCATCCACGCCCGGTAAAGCCGCGCGGGCTGGGCCGACAGGATGTCCTGCCGGAACAGGCGCACATAGCGCAATAGCGACACGCGGTCTTCGCGAGAGGGGGGCTTGGGCGGGATCATGAGACCGAGGTGTATTTGTTGAGCGGCTTGGTCAGGCGCGATTTTGACGGTTTGCGGTCGGCAAAACGCGCAGCCAGCGTCTGCGGCCCGGCGGTCACGCGGAAATAGTCATAGTCGCCAGGACTGCCGGGAAGATTGTCGAAGGCGCAGAGATACTGGAAATGCAGCCGGAAGAAGCGCCAGCGCAACTCTTGCCAGCGCGCCGGGCTGAGGGTCTGGGTAAAAGCGGCCGAGATCACCAGCGGCCAGCGCTGATCCGGCGGCGCAACACCCGAGACCGCAACGGGATCGCAAAGCGCAAAGGCGCAACCATCCCCCGGCGCGGTGACGTCGATCCAGGTAAGGTCATCGCACGTCGACAGGAACCGCAAATCCGCCCTCAGCCGCGTGGCATCCGGCAGGAAGGACACCATCGGCACCACCTGCCCCAGCGACAGGAACCCCAGCGCGGGGCCATCCGGGGGCACCCGTCCCGCCCGGATCAGGTTGGAAAGAACCGACACCGCCAGATGCGCGCCCGAGGAATGGCCGACAACCAGAACCTCATCCGCATCCGTGGTCAATGCGGCGGAAATGGCATCGGCGAACTCTGCCATGCGCGCCTCAAGTTCCGGCGGGTTGGCACCGCGCGTCCGGGCGCCATAGGCGTAGTCATGCATCAGGTAATAGGCAAAGAACCTGCCATCCTGCCGCCGGAACCAGCGCAGGATCGCGATGAACAGGATCGCGCCGACCGTCCAGCCCGCAAGCGACGACACCAAGGGCGGAAGGATCGACGGGCTGGCCCAAGTGACGGCCTTCGCCATGCCCATTGCCGCAATCGCCGCAATCAGCGCCTGAAGGATCAGAAAGCCCACCGGGTAAAGCGCGGCAATCACCGGCCCTTTTCGTAAGCGCATCAGCCGCCACAGCGACCCGGTCGACATATAGGTCCAGGCGGTGCGCAGAAGCTGCCAATAGGTCGCGCCGATCCCCTGTTCCATGCTGTCGCGCACGATGTCGGACCAGACCAGAACCTCGATATCGGCCTCGGTTTCATGGCCTTCGATCCTGCCGTGAACATGCCAGCCGAAAGCGCCGCCAGAAGGTTTCGGCGACAGCGACACCTCATAGCCCGATATCTTCGCCTGATCTGCGCCTTCCGTGCGATAGAGTTCCCGATACCGGCGCGGCGGAATCGGGTCGTAGCCGGGGATATAGAACACCCGGCGCCGTTTGACGGTTGTGTTGGACTGGTCGCTCATCCCTGCCTCGTTTGCCCCATGATACCAAGGGATTGGGGCATGAACAGGGCCTTATCCAAGCGTCGCGAGGGCGGGGAAGGTTTCCAGAAGCCAATAGGAAAAGGCCGAAAAGCCGCCCGTCAGCATCAACAGGCCAATGGTCCACAGCAACAGGCCCATCACCCGCTCGATCTGTTCCATGTGGCGCTTCATCCAGCCCATCACCCCGCCAAGACGCGGCAGGAAGGCGGCGACCAGCAGGAAAGGAATGCCCAGCCCGGCGGCATAGACCGCCAGAAGCATCGTCCCTCGCGCGACCGAGCTTTCGGAGGCCGCCAAGGACAGGATCGCGCCCAGTTGCGGGCCGATGCAGGGGGTCCAGCCAAAGGCGAAGGCCAGGCCAAGGATATAGGCGCCAAAGGCGCTGCCACCCTGATCGCCGACATCCAGCCGCGCTTCGCGGTCAAGGAAACCGATCCGGTAAATGCCGATGAAATGCGCCCCGAAGATCATCACGAGGATGCCCGCAACCGTGTTGAACCAGCTTTGATACTGCAGGAACATCGTGCCAATGGCCGAGGCCGTGAACCCCAGAAGCAGGAACACCGTCGACAGCCCCAGCACAAAGAACAGCGCGGCAAACAGTGCCTTGTTGCGCCCGGTTTCGCCCCGGTTCAGATCGTTCAGCGACACCCCGCTCATATAGGCCAGGTAGGGCGGCACGATGGGCAGGACGCATGGGGACAGGAACGAGATCACGCCGGCAGTCAGCGCAATCAGCAGGGCGGGCAGAAGGCTCGCGTCGATGATATCGAATCCGAACATGAAACCGCTTTAGACCATGGATCGGCAAAGGTCACGGGGCGCGGTTGTCACATCCCCGTGCCCCCCTTGAAACAAGCCTGTGGACAGGGCGAAACCCAGACCCTATCTGTCGAAACATGAGTGACGACATCCATGATGAGATTGACGCGATCGGGCTGTTGTGCCCCCTGCCCGTCCTGAAACTGCGCAAACGTCTGAAAGCGGTGGCGCCGGGGGCTGCGGTGCGGCTTCTGGCCGATGATCCTGCCGCCATCGTGGACGTGCCGCATTTCTGCAATGAAAGCGGCCATTCCCTTGTGACGTCTTGCGAAAATGATGGCACGCTGGAGTTTGTCGTGCGCCGCAAGGCCTGACGCCCCCACCTGATCTGCCCCCTTTTACCACAACGAAAAACGCCGCCGGGCGATCCCGACGGCGTTCTTTATTTTTGTCACGGATGGGGTCAGCTGCCCATCGACCACCAGCCCCGGCGCTTGGGCTTGGGCTTGGCGGGCGGGGTTTCGACCACAGGTTCCGGTTCGGCGGCGGTTTCTGCCTCGACCTCGGCCACCTCGACAGGCTCAACCTGCACTTCCGGGGTCGGTTCCGTCTCAGGGGTGGCCTCGATTGTGGACGCCGTTTCCCCGGCCTCGGCCCCATTGGTCACGTCGGCTTCGGCGTCGGCTGTGGTTTCGGCCTTGGCCTCTTCCGCCGGTTCATCCGTCTTCTTCTTCGAAGACGACCGGCTGCGGCTGGACGACGACCGGCTGCGGCTAGAGGACGACCGGCTGCGCGAGGATTTCGGCTTTTCCTCTGCGTCGGCGTTTTCAGCTTCGGCCACCTTTGCGGCCTCGGCGTCATCGCCCTTGGCATCGGTACCCTCGTCCGACTTCACCTCGTCCGGCTTTTCAGCCGCGCCACCGTCATCATCGTCATCCGACGCGTCATCCTGCGACTCCGTATCCGAGTCATAGCTCTTGGACTTGGAGGACCGGCGGCGACGGCGGCGGCGGCGTTTCTTGGGCTTTTCTTCGCCGTTTTCCTCGGTCGCGCCGGTCTCTTCCGCCGCGTCCTCGTCAATTTCTTCGGCATCGACCGCGTCCATGATCGAGGTATCGACCGACACCACCGGCGCGGCGACCTCGGCCACGACACGGGTCGCGGTCTTGAATTTCTCGAGCGAGAAATCGGGCGAGATCAGATGCGGGTCGCCTTCGACCCGGACCGACAGACCATAGCGGGCCTCGATCTGGGCGATATGCTCACGCTTCTGGTTCATCAGATAGTTGGCGATGGCCACCGGGCATTTGACCAGCACTTCGCGCGACCGGCGGCGTGTGCCTTCTTCCTCGATCTGGCGCAGGATCGACAGCGCAAGGTTGTCGTCCGACCGGATCAACCCGGTGCCGTGGCAGGCCGGGCACGGCTGGGTCGTGGCCTCGATCATGCCGGGGCGCAGGCGCTGACGGCTCATCTCCATCAGGCCAAAGCCCGAGATACGGCCGACCTGGATGCGGGCGCGGTCGGTCTTGAGCTTGTCCTTCATTCGTTTTTCGACAGCGGCGTTGTTCTTGCGCTCATCCATGTCGATGAAGTCGATCACGATCAGCCCGGCAAGGTCACGCAGACGCAGCTGGCGGGCGACCTCTTCGGCCGCTTCCAGGTTGGTCTTGAGCGCGGTTTCCTCGATCGAGCCTTCCTTGGTGGCCCGGCCAGAGTTGACGTCGATGGCGACTAGCGCTTCGGTCACGCCGATCACGATATAGCCACCCGATTTCAGCTGTACCGTCGGGTTGAACATTGACGACAGATAGCTTTCGACCTGATAGCGCGCGAACAGGGGCAGCGCATCGGTGTAGTGCTTCACGTTCTTGGCATGGGACGGCATGATCATTTTCATGAAGTCCTTGGCGATGCGATAGCCGCGCTCGCCTTCGACATGCACCTCGTCGATGTCGCGATTATAGAGATCGCGGATCGAGCGTTTGATCAGGTCGCCTTCTTCATAGATCTTTGCCGGCGCGATCGACTTCAGCGTCAATTCGCGGATCTGTTCCCACAAGCGCTTGAGATAGTCATAGTCGCGCTTGATCTCGGTCTTGGTGCGCTTGGCGCCTGCCGTCCGCACGATCAGACCCGCGCCCTGCGGCACGTCGATCTCGTTTGCGATCTCTTTCAGCTTCTTGCGGTCGGCGGCGTTGGTGATCTTGCGGCTGATGCCACCACCACGGGCGGTGTTGGGCATCAGAACGCAGTAACGACCCGCCAGCGACAGGTAGGTGGTCAGGGCCGCGCCCTTGTTGCCGCGTTCTTCCTTGACGACCTGCACCAGAAGGATCTGGCGCACCTTGATCACTTCCTGGATCTTGTAGCGGCGCGGGCGCGGTTTGCGCGGCGGGCGGATGTCGGCCTCGTCATCGTCATCGGCAATCGATTCGATGGTCTCGTCCTTTTCCGCGGCCTCGGGCTTGCGGCGCCGGGTGTCGCGTGCTTCTTCGACGGGTTCGTCGTCGTTGTCGCCGTCCTTGTCACCCTCGTCGTCGTCATCTGACGTCTCAGGCTCGGCAGCGTCGGCTTCGGCTTCGACGCGCTTGGCGTCGGTCTCGGTCTCGTCACCGGATTCCGGGTCGCGGGTTGCAACCGCGTCTTCGCCTTCGGTGGCGGCGGCCATGGTCTTGCCCGGCGCGTCGTCATCCTTGGGCGAGTCGGCAGCATCTTCGCTGGCCCCGTCTTCGCCGGTCTCAGTCTCGGTAGTCTCAGCCTCGGCAAGCTCAACAGGGGCTTCGGCCACCTCTTCGGTAACCTCCACGGTCTCTTCGACCGCGACCTCTACCACGACCTCTTCGGTCACATCCGCAGTTTCAACCGCTTCGGCCTCTGCGACCTTGGACTCGTCCGCGCTGTCCACCGGTTCCTCAACCGGGGTTTCCGCGACCAGTTCCATCGGCGACAGGCCTTCGGTCTCGTCGATATCCCCGCCAAGGTCGATGGTTTCCATCCCGGCGATCGCGTCTTCGGCAACCGCAGGCGTCGCTGCGGCGGTTTCCGCCTCGGTCGACTTGACCTCAGCCGCCTTCGCTTCGGACGATTTCGACCGCGAGCGTGACCGCGACCGGCTGCGCGAGCGCGAGGATTTCGGTTTTTCCTCTTCCTCGTCGCGCGCCTTCATCGCTTCGGCATAGGCGCGTTCTTCGGCCAGCAGCGCCTCGCGATCGGCAACGGGGATCTGGTAGTAATCGGGGTGGATTTCCGAAAACGCAAGGAAACCATGGCGATTGCCGCCATAGTCCACGAAGGCCGCCTGAAGCGACGGTTCGACGCGCGTTACTTTTGCGAGATAGATGTTTCCTGCAAGCTGACGCTTGTTTTCGGATTCAAAATCGAACTCCTCGACCTTGTTTCCGTCAACCACCACGACGCGGGTTTCCTCCGCGTGGGTGGCATCGATGAGCATTTTCTTTGCCATGATATCCGTTTGCACCCGCGCAATCGAACAGGCGGCCCCGGGGGACCAAGTGAAGCGATGTAGCGGGGGTGTCTTGTCTGGGCGAGGCGCTGCACGACAATGGGGAGACCGGTTTCGGCCCCTGCTCCGTTTGTCTTCGCGTGCACGCGTTCCATCGCGTTTCTTCTCCGACGGCTACGAGAGTGTCCCGTTGTGCCGCCAATCAAATGGCCCGTCGCTTGCGCGGTCCGGGCGTGCCTTCGACCCAAGAATATGGGTCCAATCTGCCTGAGCATGCAGGCGGGATCATCTGTCCCGAAACTGTCACGATCAGCGAAACTCATGCCGGGTGGAGAACCGTCTGTTCGCCGACCCGTCCTGACAATAAAGACCACGAAGGCGGGAATTACAATGGCAAAAGGTCGCGACCGTATGGTTGCCCCTGTATTTTCCGGCCTCAGAACTCGCGGAGATAGCTGATTCCGACCACGTCGCGCTGACCCAGATTGCTGTCCGAGTAGTTGGCGAAGATCGAGAACGTATCCCGCTTCGTGGCCGCAAAACTGACGCCGCCGCCAAGAGAATAACCGCGATAGTCCTTGCTGCCCGCCGAAACCACAGCAACGCCACGCAGGGTCCAGCGGTCCGACAGCGGCAACAGTGCCATCACCCCGGCATAGCCACCCTTGCTTGAGACCGAGATTTCCTCGAGCGAGGTCACGATGCCATGTTCCAGCTCAACCGTGCCTTCGGTGTAATTGGCGCCAAAGGCCGCGAACATCTGCCAGTTGCCGGGCTGGATGCCGAACTGTGCCAGCGGAGCAAACCCGCCCAGCGAATAAGAGGTCTGCTGCACACCCGAATTCAGGTCACGCTGCGAGGCGGCAAAATTCACGATCCCGAAAGGAAACAGATAGGACGCGCCCAGGCTCCATTCCCCGGTTTCGGAATAGGATGCGTTGATCTTCGAGACCGGGCCAAAGGCGATCGAGCCCGACACCGTGGCGGTGTCGGTCAGACGCAGACCCAGCTTGGTGACTATCTTGGTCGGGTCTTCGGCCAGTTTTTCACGTTCTTCGGCATAGGCAGCCGGTGCCGCAACCGTCAGCGCCATCAGCGCCGCAACAATTGGTTTGGTCATAAAAAACTCCGAAAAAAATGCTGCGCGCCCGCTATCAGAGATAATCCGAGCGCTGCAAGCCGTATTTCGCCATCTTCTCGTTCAGGGTGCGGCGCGGCAGGCACAGCTCTTCCATCACGCTGGCAATCGACCCTTTGTGACGGCGCATGGTGTTGTCGATCAGCATGCGTTCGAACGCCTCGACATATTCTTTCAGCGGCTTGCCTTCGGTCGTCATGACGGGCTGCATCTCGTCATGGTCGGACATCAGAAGCGACGCGATGGTCCCGCCGCCCCGCCGCGATTGCAGCACCGCGCGTTCGGCCAGGTTGATCAGCTGCCGCACATTGCCGGGCCACGGCGCCTGCAACAGCTGGGCCGCTTCCTGCGCGCTGACCTTGGGCGCGTCACAGCCGTAATCATCGGCAAACTGCTCGGCCAGACGGGTGAACAGGGTCAGGATGTCCTCTCCGCGCTGGCGCAGGGGCGGCACGGTGATTTTCAGCGCGGCAAGACGATAGAACAGGTCGGGGCGCAGGGCGTCCTCGCAGGTGCGGTCCTGCTCCTGCATGTTGCAGATCGCGATGATGCGGGTTTCCGCCGGGGTGCCCTGTTCGTTAATCACGTTCAAAAGACGCGCCTGCAACGTATCAGAGAGCGATTCCACGTCTTCAAGCACCAGCGTCCCGCCGCGGGCTTCCTCGATCGCGGGCAACTGGCTGTCCTCGGGGTTCATCGGACCAAACAGGCGTTTCGACAGCGCCTCTTCCTCAAATGCGGAACAGGAGACCAGCACAAACCGTTTCCCGGCCCGGCTGCCGACCGCATGAAGCGCATGGGCCACCAGCGTCTTGCCTGTCCCGGTCTCGCCCTCGATCAGAACATGGCCGTCGGCCTGACCCAGGTCGAGGATGTCCTCTTTCAGCCGCGTCATCACCGGGCTGGCGCCGATCAGCTTCTTCATCAGCTGGCTGCCGTCGGACAACTCGCGGCGCAGGGCGCGGTTGTCCATGGTCAGGCGGCGGGCGTTGGTGGCCTTTTTCGCCAGACGGCTCATCTGTTCGGGGTCAAACGGCTTTTCGAGGAAATCGAACGCCCCGACGCGCATCGCCTCGACCGCCATCGGCACGTCGCCATGGCCGGTGATCATAATTACGGGAAGCGCCGAATCCGTGCCCATCAGCTTTTTCAAAAACTGCATCCCGTCCATGCCGGGCATGCGGATGTCGCTGATAACGATGCCGGGATAGTCCGGGCCAAGCGCCTTCAGCGCGTCCTCGGCGCTGGAAAAGGTCTCGGTGTCATAGCCTGACAGGGCCAGCCACTGGCTGATCGACTGGCGCATGTCCTTTTCGTCATCCACGATCGCGATTTTCATGCTCTGGGGCATCTTTTTCCTACTCCGCCGCCTCGATATCCTCGTTCAAGATAGGAAGTTGCACCTCAAATACAGCCCCCCTGCCCTGACCATTACGTGCCGTCAGACGGCCGCCAAGGTCGGTGACGATACCGGAAGATATCGCCAGCCCCAAGCCCACCCCGTCGCCGGGCTGCTTGGTGGTGAAGAACGGTTCGAACAGATCGTCCAGATTCTCGATCCCCGGACCATTGTCGCGCACCGTCAGCGTCACGGTTTCGCCCGCCGCAAGGATGATCTCGATCTCGGGGTCGGCCTCGCCGCGCGTGGCATCCAGCGCGTTGCGGAACAGGTTGATCATCACCTGTTCGATACGCACCCGGTCCCCCATCACGCGCACCGGTTCTTCCGGCACGATCTTGGAAATCCGCACTTTGCGCTGGCGCAATTGCGGCTCCATCATGCCAAGGGCCGAGTTCAGCGCCTCGCGCATTTCGACCGGGTAAAACTCGGTTCCGCCCTTCCTGGCATAGGATTTCAGCTGCTTGGTGATCTGGCCCATCCGCTCGATCAGGTCGTCAAGCCGCTGGAAGGACGACAGTGCCTCATCCGGGCGGTTGCGTTTGACCAGAAGCCGCGCGCCCGCCAGATAGGTCTTCATCGCCGCAAGCGGCTGGTTCAGCTCGTGGCTGATCGCGGCGGACATTTCCCCCAGCGCCGCCAGCTTGGAACTTTGGGCCAGCGACTGTTCGGCCACGGCCAGGCTTTCCTGCATCCGCTCACGCTCGGCGATCTCGCGCTGAAGGCGCTGGTTCAATGCGCGGAGACTTGCCGATTCCCGCTGGAACAGCGCCATCCGCAGCGCCGTCTTGCGGCTGAGGACATAGAACCCCAGGGCCAGAAGGATGGCGAATCCCATGATCTCCAGCGCCAGCACCGCATTCACCCGTTCGCGGACCGAGGTATAGGTGGTGAACGAGGTCATGCTCCAGCCCCGGAACGGGATGCGCGCATCCTTGCGCATCACCGCCTCGCCGCGCAGATAGGCGTCGGCCGGAAGCGCGGTCCAGTCCGCGGTTGCACGGATCGCGCGTTCGATGGCGCCGTCGGCGGGTTGCCGTGCCAGCGCGTCCGCCTCGGTCAGCCCGCGCCAGCGCGGTTCCGAGGCCAGGATGATCGTGCCCTCGCTGTTGGTCACAAAGACGGCGTCGGAAATACCGGCCCATGTGCGTTCAAACTTCTGCAGGTCGACATCAACCGCGATGACCCCCAGCGCCTGACCCTGGTTGTCGATGCGGCGCGCATAGGTGAAACGGAATGCGCCCGCTTCGGACCGGGTTTCGGAAAACACTGTAACATTGGACCGCAACGCATTGATAAAGAACTCGGTTTGCCGGTTCGACCCGCCCAGTTTCGTGCGGTCCGTCGCCGCCACGATCCGGCCATCGCCATCCATCAGCATCAACTGCGCCGCGCCGATTTCCTCGACAAAGGAAATCAGCCGCGCGGTGGATTGCGAGTAATCGCCGGAATGCAGCGCCCCGATCAGCGCCGGGTCCTTGGCCAGAAGCTGCGGCACGATGGCGTTGCGGCTGAGTTCGGCCTGAAGGTTCGCTGAGTAAAGCGCCAGCCGCAGCTCGGCGCGGTTGCGGGTATTGGCAGTGAACCGGTCGGTCAGCGCGCTGTTGGTGACCCAGATCGTCACCGCCGCCACGGTGCAGAGAAACGCGATCAGTATCCGCGCCCGCCAGCCCGTCGTGGCTGATCGCGGCGTCGGCACCCGGTCTGCGTCGGATTGGGCGCGTTTCTCGCTCATGCGTCCGAGATTACGCCCGGCCCCGTCCTCGCTCAAGAGACGCCTCGTCTCAGGCGCTCACGAAGGCGGAAGCCAGCGCATCGAACATGGCGATGCCATCGGTGCCGCCATGCCCGGCATCAGCCGCGCGTTCGGGATGCGGCATCATGCCAAGCACGCGGCGGTTCTTGGACACCACGCCGGCGATATCGGCAACCGAGCCGTTGGGGTTCTGGGCATAGGTAAACGCGATCCGGTCCTCGTCCTGCAACTGGGCCAGTTTGGCGTCATCGACAAAGTAATTGCCATCGTGATGGGCAATCGGAATGTCGATCTCCTGCCCTTTGTCATACGCGGCGGTAAAGGCGGTGTCAGTGGTCGCGGTCACCAGACGCACGGTCTTGCAGATGTATTTCAGCCCGGCATTGCGGCGCAGCGCCCCCGGCAGCAATCCGGTCTCGGTCAGGATCTGGAACCCGTTGCAGACCCCCAGCGCATAACCGCCGCGTTCGGCATGATCCACAACTGCTCGGCAGATCGGAGAGTTCGCGGCAATCGCGCCGCAGCGCAGGTAATCGCCAAAGGAAAACCCGCCCGGCACCCCGACGATATCGACGCCCTCGGGCAGCGACACATCCTTGTGCCAGACCATGTCGACGGCAAAACCGGCGCGTTCAAACGCGACGGCCATGTCGCGGTCGCAGTTGGAACCGGGGAATACGATGACGGCGGCGCGCATGGGCGGCTCTCCTGTTTTAGGGCCTTTGTGTCGGGCCGGGCTCAGCCCAGCTCGATCTCGTAGCTTTCGATCACGGTATTGGCGAGCAGCTTCTCGCACATCTCGACAACATCGTCATGGGTCGCGCCCGCGGCAAGCTCAAGGTCGATCACCTTGCCCTGGCGCACGCCTTCCACCTTGTCGAACCCCATCGCCCCAAGCGCGTGGCGCACGGCCTCGCCCTGCGGGTCAAGGACCCCGTTTTTCAACATCACATGGACGCGTGCCTTCATTGTCTGGTCTCCGGTTCGGCTGACGCAGCCTCGGCTGCTTCTTTCTTGCAAAAATACTCAAACCCGCGCCCCTTGCCGGGCGCGGCGGGTTCAGTTGATCAGGGTCGGCTTGGTGACACCGTTGTTCTTCGGGATCAGCCCAAGGCGGCGGGCGACCTCGGCATAGGCATCGGTCAGGCTGCCCAGATCGCGGCGGAACACGTCCTTGTCGAGCTTCTGGCCGGTTTCGATGTCCCACAGGCGGCAGCTGTCGGGGCTGATCTCATCGGCCACGACAAGACGCTGGAAATCGCCTTCATAGACGCGGCCGATCTCGATCTTGAAGTCGATCAGCTTGATGCCGACGCCATACATCACCCCCGAGAGGTAATCGTTCACCCGCAGCGCCAGCCCGAGGATATCGTCCATGTCCTGCTGGCTGGCCCAGCCGAAGGCGGCGATATGCTCTTCAGTGACAAGCGGATCACCCAGCGCGTCGTCCTTGTAGCAATATTCCACGATCGGGCGCGGCAATTGCGTGCCTTCCTCGATCCCCAGCCGTTTCGACATCGACCCGGCGGCGAAATTGCGCACGATGATCTCCAGCGGGATGATCTCGCAGGACCGCACCAGCTGTTCGCGCATGTTCAGCCGTTTCAGGAAATGCGTCGGCACGCCGATCTGGTTCAGACCCAGCATGAAATATTCCGACAGGCGGTTGTTCAGCGCGCCCTTGCCGTCGATCACGTCGCGTTTCTCGGCGTTGAAAGCGGTGGCGTCATCCTTGAAATACTGGATGATGGTGCCCGGCTCGGGGCCTTCATAAAGGATCTTTGCCTTGCCTTCGTAAATCTTCTTGCCGCGCGCCATGACGTGCCTTCCCATATCCGGGGGGACCTGAGTCCCGCTGTTCTGGCGCCCTCTTACTGGATGGGTGCCATTGTCGCAAGCGGCGCTGCCCTCTTGAAGCCCGGGCCGGGTGCAGGCATATCTGTGATAACGATTGGCCTTCTAGGGACGAAAGACATGACCACATTCGACGATCGCGAAAACGCCTTTGAGAACAAGTTTGCCCATGACGAGGAAATGAAGTTCAAGGCCGAGGCGCGCGCCAACAAGAAACTTGGCCTCTGGGCGGCTGATATCATGGGCAAATCCGGCGACGAAGCTGCCGCCTACGCCCAGTCGGTCATCAAGGCCGATTTCGAGGAAGCCGGCCACGAAGACGTGGTGCGCAAGGTGGTGGCCGACCTTGAGGGCAAAATCACCGCGGATGAGATTCGCGCCAAGCGCGCTGCTTTCCTGGTCGACGCCAAGGAAGAGATCGTCAACGAGGCCTGATGCCTCCTGACCCGATTAAATGAAGGCGCGCAACGGGTTATCCATTGCGCGCCTTTTCTTTTGCGGTGCAGTTGCACGGGCCTCATCATGACCATGAAGAATTCGACGTTGCCCTTGCGGGCTGCCCATGACACACGGGCGCGCAAAGGAGACCCGTGATGACCGATGCGCTTTCGAAACTTCTTCAGACCCGCGACTGGCTTCTGGCCGATGGCGCGACGGGCACCAACCTGTTCAACATGGGGCTGGAATCCGGTGAGCCGCCGGAACTGTGGAACACCGACGAGCCCGAGAAGATCCGCACGCTTTACCGCTATGCCGTGGATGCGGGCAGCGATCTGTTCCTGACCAATTCCTTCGGCTCGAACGCGGCGCGTCTGAAGCTGCACAATGCCCAGGATCGCGCGCGCGAATTGTCGCGGGTGGCGGCGGAACTTGGCCGAGAGATCGCCGATGCTTCGGGGCGCACGGTGATTGTCGCCGGGTCCGTGGGTCCGACCGGTGAGATTCTGGAACCGGTTGGCGCGCTCAACCATGCTTCGGCCGTGGAAATCTTCCATGAACAGGCCGAGGGCCTGAAGGAAGGCGGCGCCGATGTCCTGTGGCTGGAAACCATCTCGGCCCCCGAGGAATACCGCGCCGCCGCCGAAGCCTTTGCGCTGGCCGGGATGCCGTGGTGCGGCACGATGAGCTTTGACACAGCAGGCCGCACCATGATGGGCGTGACCTCTGCCGCCATGGTGCAACTGGTCGAAAGCCTGCCCAACCCGCCGATTGCCTTCGGCGCCAACTGCGGCACCGGCGCGTCGGACCTGTTGCGCACCGTGCAGGGCTTCAGCGCGCAGGGCACCGAACGTCCGATCATCGCCAAGGGCAATGCCGGCATCCCGAAATATGTCGATGGCCACATCCACTATGACGGCACGCCGGAACTGATGGCGGAATATGCGGTCATGGCCCGCGACAGCGGCGCGACGATCATCGGCGGCTGCTGCGGCACCATGCCGAACCATCTGGCCGCCATGAAAGAAGCGCTGGAAACCCGTCCGCGCGGCGCACGCCCGACGCTGGAACAGGTGACCGATGTTCTGGGGCCGTTTTCCTCGGCGTCGGACGGCACCGGCGACGATGACGCGCCCAAGCGCGAACGCCGTGGCCGCCGCCGCGCCTGAGATGTCGCGCAAGCCGATTCTCAGTGAATTCCTGCGCCGGGTCTGGTCGGACGGAGACGTGTCGGCAGTCGATGAATTCATCGCCGACAGCTACACGATCCACAATGACCCGGGCGATCCGTGGAACGGCCAGACCCTGACCCGCGACGGCTTTGCCAACCGGCTGGTCAAATCCCGCGCCGCCGCGCCGGATCAGACCTTTACCCCGGTCATGATGATCGAGGAAGGCCGCCGTATCGCCGTGGCCTGGGACTGGACTGGCACCCACCTTGGCGACCTGCCCGATATCCCCGCGACGGGCAAACCGATCTCGATGACCGGCCTCACCATCTATGAGTTCGACGGCGACCGCCTGTGTGGTCATTGGCAGGTGGCGGACCGGCTGGGCATCTATCAGCAGTTGATGGCCCAGACTTGAACCGGCGCTAGAACAAGGCCAGTTGCCCGTCCCGCGCGAGCGGCGGCAGGAACAGATCGGTGCGCAAGGGCGGCAGACCCTTATCCAGCCCCAGCCGCGCCGCCGCTTTCCTGAACCGTTGCGCAATCATCTCGGCATGGATGCCCTCACCGCGCATCCGCCGCCCCCACTCGGGCGTATAGGCCTTGCCGCCATGCATCTCACGCAGCCGCGCCATGACCTTTTCGGCCTTGTTGGGGTAATGCGCGGTCAGCCAGTCCATCATCAGCCCCTCGACCTCTCGCGGCAGGCGCAGCATGATCCAGCTTGCCGCCGACGCGCCCGCATCACGCGCAGCAGACAAAAGCGGCTCGACCTCGTGATCGGTCAACCCCGGCACCACCGGCGCCAGCATCGCGCGAACCGGGATACCCGCGTCGCTCAGGGAACGGATCATCCGCAACCGGCGCGCGGGCGACGGCGCGCGCGGCTCCATCCGGCGCGACAGGTCGGCATCCAGCGTCGTCAGCGACACACCAACATGCGTCAGCCCCTGCGCCGCCATGGGCGCAAGAATGTCGATGTCCCTTTCCACCAGCGCACCCTTGGTGACAATGCCGACCGGGTGGCGAAACTCGCGCAGCACCCCCAGCACGTCGCGCATGATCCCCCGGTCCCGTTCCACCGGCTGATAGGGATCGGTATTGGTGCCGATCGCGACCGGCGCCACGGTGTAGGACCGCGCCCTGAGTTCCCGCTCCAACACCTCTGCCGCATTCGGCCGCGCCACCAGCCGGGTTTCGAAATCCAGCCCCGGCGACAGGCCCAGATAGGCATGGGTCGGGCGCGCGAAGCAATAGACACAGCCATGTTCGCAGCCCCGGTAGGGATTGATCGAGCGGTCAAACGGCAGGTCGGGCGAAGTGTTATAGGTGATCAGCCTGCCGATCCGTTCCTCGGTCACATGGGTTTGAAACGCGCCCCGTTCCTCGGCCATGTCCCAGCCATCGTTTTCCTCGACCCGGACAAGGTCAAAGCGGCCGCTCTGATTGGTCAGAGCGCCCCGCCCGCGCCTGCGGTCAGGGTCGATGTCTGGGCGGGTGGTTGCTGTCATGGCGCCACAATGGAACAAATCAGGAACAATTGCAATCAACCCCAAGATCGACATGAGAAAGTTTCACCCAACATGCCCCATTTCCCGGCTATAAGTCGGAAGCGGTTTCGCCTATGTCGCTATTCAGACAGTCGGCCCGCGACAAATCGCGGAAATCTGGGCAAAACCCGGGCCCTCTCGAACAAGGATTGGCACATGTCGGAAGAAGAAGACGATATCGTTCTGTCGGAACTGAATGACGAGGAACTGGTCGAACAGATGTTCGACGACCTCTATGACGGTCTGAAGGAAGAGATCGAGGAAGGCGTCAGCATCCTGTTGGAACGCGGATGGGAACCCTATGACATCCTGACCAAGGCGCTTGTCGGCGGCATGACCATCGTCGGCAACGACTTCCGCGATGGCATCCTGTTCGTGCCCGAGGTGCTTCTGGCCGCCAACGCGATGAAAGGCGGCATGGCGATCCTGAAACCGCTTCTGGCCGAAACCGGCGCACCGCGCGTCGGCAAGATGGTGATCGGCACCGTCAAGGGCGACATCCACGACATCGGCAAGAACCTTGTCTCGATGATGATGGAAGGCGCCGGATTCGAGGTTGTCGACCTTGGCATCAACAATCCGGTCGAAAACTACCTTGAAGCGCTGGAAAAGGAAGAGGCCGACATCCTTGGCATGTCCGCGCTTCTGACCACGACAATGCCTTACATGAAGGTGGTGATCGACACGCTGGTCGAAAAAGGCATGCGCGAGGATTTCATCGTTCTCGTCGGCGGCGCGCCGCTGAATGAAGAGTTTGGCAAGGCCATCGGCGCCGATGCCTATTGCCGGGACGCCGCCGTCGCGGTGGAAACCGCCAAGGACTTCATGTCCCGCCGCCACAACCAACTCAGCGCCTGAGGGCGGGCAATTGACCTGATCGCGGCCCGCCCCACCCGGCGGGCCGTTTTGTTTTGAAAGGCAGAAAATGCAGCTTCCCAGCGACCAGACCCTGACAAATGACGGGCTAGAGGCGACGGGCCGCGGGCGTATCCTGCTGATCGCCTGCGGCGCGCTGGCCCGCGAGATCCTGGACCTGAAAACCGCCAATGGCTGGGACCACATGGACCTGACCTGCCTGCCCGCGATCTATCACGTCTATCCCGACCGCATCACCGACGCCGTGCGCCAGAAGGTCGAGGCGAGCCGCGACGCCTATGACACCATCTTTGTGGTCTATGCCGATTGCGGCACCGGCGGGTTGCTGAAAGCGGCCTGTGACCAGATGGGCGTCGAGATGGTCGAAGGCCCGCATTGCTACAGTTTCTACGAAGGAAACCAACGGTTTGCCGAGGTAAGTGAAAGTGAAATCACCACCTTCTACCTGACCGATTTCCTCGTCCGTCAATTCGACGCCTTCATCTGGAAACCGATGGGCCTGGACCGCCACCCGGAGTTGCGGGACATGTATTTCGGCAATTATGAAAAACTTGTCTACCAGGCCCAGACCGACGACCCCGCCCTGACCCAGAAGGCAAAGGATTGCGCCGATCGCCTCGGCCTGGCCTTCGAGCGGCGGTTCACAGGCTACGGCGACCTGGCCACGACCTTGTCGCGCTTGTAGCCTGAGTGATTCCGTCATTTGTTACAAAGGCTTGCTTCGTTCCGAGCGCGCCCTAGAGTTAAGGGGCATTGAAGCACGGAAAAGGACCATTCGATGGATTTACCAGAAAGCGACGTGATTGACCTGACACCTTTGACCAAGGACGCCCCCGACATGCTGCCGGCATTTTTCGCCGATACCGGGGACAGATACCTGAACAACCCAAGGTATTTCTATTTCAACGACTATTCCGATGGCATCTACAAGCTGGAAAAGATCGCCGTTCGCATCACCGAGGATGACAAGGTCGCCATCACTTTCATCGAGAAGGTGCATCGCGGCATCTATACCCACACCCGCAACCGCCGGGTCTGGACCGGGCCTTGGATCAAGGTAACGCTGTTCGATCAGGGTGACTTCCCGATCGGAGGTGAGTGGGACGCGGTGCGCTGCAACCGGGTTTGCAGAACGCCCGAACGCAGGCAACTTGCCGAAAAGGACGTGCCCGGCGCGTATGGGCTTGTCTCGCGGGTGGGTGTCGCGCGGGGCCCGTACCGCTATACCAACTGCTGATCTTACCGACCGGCGCATGGGCGCGGCCGCAGCGCAGGTGTCAGAAAAAAAATGATCCAGCCGTGACGCGGCCCCGTAACCTCCGCATCGAAACCAGATGGAGGAGGAAACATTCCATGAAGACGATTATCGTATCTGCAATCACCCTGACCCTTGCAACCGGCGCGGCCTATGCCGGCGGCAACAAGAACAGCGAAGCGCGCGCAATGGCCGACTTCCTGAGCAACGGCGGCGGCACTCTGGGCGGGGCGATCAACCCGGAAAAGGGCAACAACGGCAAGGGCACCGCGTCCGATGTCAGCGGCGGCGGCAATGGCGGCTGGGGCAACATCGGCTCTACGCTGACCGGCGAGCCGGGCGAGAGCGTTTCGGGACGCTAAAGCGCGACAACAGTTCAGATCACAAGCGGGCCCGGGAAAAACCCCGGGCTCGTTTCGTATCTAGACCAGCGACGTGACCCACAGGATCGTGGCGTCTTCGGGGCTGACCGAGATAACGTTGTGGCCCATCGAGCCGTCATAATAGGCACTGTCGCCACGGCGCATTTCGACGGGTTCATAAAACTCGGTGTAAAGCCGGATGATGCCGGTCAGCACAAAGAGGAATTCCTCGCCGTCGTGCCGGACCCAGCCGTCAAACTCGTCCATCGACCGCGCCCGCACCCGCGCACGGTAGGGCAGCATGGCCTTCTTGGTCAGGGTTTCGGCCAGAAGCTCGTGTTCATAGGTCGTCGTGGCCTGATGCACGCCCTGCCCCGACTTCACCACCGTCATGCGGCCGTTGACCTGTTCCTTCTGCGGCGGGGTGAAGAGTTGCGGGACCGAGATTTCCAGCCCCGTCGCCAGTTTCTTCAGGGCGTCATAGGTCGGCGACATCTGGCCGTTTTCGATCTTGGACAAAGTCGAGCGCGCCAGCCCCGCCTGTTTCGCGGCCTGTTCCAGCGTCCAGCCGCCCGCCTTGCGCAATTCACGCACACGTTCGCCCAGGTCGAGCGGTTCGACATGTTCGGCATGGCCGCTTTCGCGCGCCACCTGGATCAGGGATTTCGGGTCTTGTCCAATGTCTGTCATGGCATGGCTCTTAGGGTGCCGCAGGGTTACTTGCAAGTTTTTGTCCACGCCCTTAAGTGGTTGTCATGTTATCCGTTTTCGATCAAGGCCCCTGGCCCGACTGCCCCAGCCCGTTCAACATGGCCGCGCATGTGCTGGCCCATGCCGACGACATGCCCGACAAGACTGCCCTTTCGGTGGTATCCGGCAGCGGCTGCGCCGACTGGAGCTATGGCGCGATGAAACGCGCGGTTCTTGGCACTGGCGCGGGGCTTCTGGCGCGCGGGCTGGCCCCCGGCGACATCGTTCTGATGCGGCTGGGCAATGATGTCGAGTTTCCAATTGCCTATCTTGGCGCCATTGCCGTCGGGCTGGTGCCGGTGCCGACCTCGTCGCAACTGACCGACCCCGAGGTGGCGCGGATCATCGACGAATTGTCGCCCAAGGCGATCCTGCGCGACCCGGCGATTGCCTGCCCGGTCGACATGCCCCCGCAGATCATCACCACGGCGGATTTGCATGCCATGCGCGACCTGCCGCCAGCCCCGTTCCACATGGGCGACCCCGACCGGATGGCCTATGTGATCTACACCTCCGGCACCTCGGGCAGCCCGCGTGCCGTGGCCCATGCGCATCGCGCGATCTGGGCGCGGGGCATGATGCATGAGGGCTGGTATGGACTGACCGGGGATGACCGGCTGATGCATGCCGGCGCCTTCAACTGGACCTATACGCTGGGCACCGGGCTGATGGATCCCTGGACCGTGGGCGCGACCGCCCTGATCCCCGCCGCCGGGGTCGGGTTCGACCAGCTCCCGAAGCTGATCGCGCGCGAGAAGGTCACGATTTTTGCAGCCGTTCCGGGCGTTTACCGCAAGATGCTGTCGGATCACCCCGACCTGCACCTGCCCGACCTGCGCCACGGTCTGACCGCCGGAGAAAAGCTCTCGGACACGATCCGCGACGCCTGGGCCGAGGCAACAGGCGGTCAGCTCTACGAAGCCTATGGCATGTCGGAATGTTCGACCTTCATCTCCTCGAACCCCTCCGATCCAGCCCGCCCCGGCACGCTGGGCCGCCCGCAACAGGGCCGCCGCATTGCGATCATCGGTGAGGACGGCCCGGTTCCCCTTGGCGAAGAGGGCCAGATTGCCGTCTCGACCCGCGATCCCGGCCTGATGCGGGGATATCTCAATGCACCCGACGAATTTGCCGCGCGTTGTCAGGGCGACTGGTTCCTGACCGGCGATCTGGGGGTCATGGGTGCGGATTTCTGCATCGATTACACCGGCCGCGCCGATGACATGATGAATGCCGGCGGCTTCCGCGTCTCGCCCCTTGAGGTCGAGGCCAAGCTTGCCAATTTCCCCGGTCTGACGGCCATCGGCGTGACGGATGTCGAGATAAAACAGGACGTGCGCGTGATCGCCGCCTTCTATACCAGCCAGACGCCTCTGGACGAAGAGGCGCTGGCACGATATGCGGGCCAGACGCTCGCCGCCTATAAACAGCCCCGCCTCTGGCAACGGCTTGATGCGCTGCCCGTCAGCGCCAATGGCAAACTGTTGCGACGCGCCCTGCAAAAAACCTTCGAGGCCCAGCGATGATCAAGCTTGATATTCTTTCCGACCCGATTTGCCCGTGGTGCTTCATCGGCAAGACCCAGCTTGAGCGCGCGCTTGAAAAATCGCCCGAACATCCCTTTGTGATCGAATGGCACCCGTTTCAGCTGAACCCGGACATGCCCGCCGAAGGCATGGACCGCCGCGCCTATCTTGAGGCGAAATTCGGCGGCAAGGAAGGCGCCGTGAAGGTCTATGGCCAGATCGCCGCCCATGCCGAAGAGATCGGCCTGCCGATGGATTTCGGTGCGATCCAGCGCACGCCCAACACGATCGACGCCCACCGTCTGATCCACTGGGCCGGGATCGAGCAGAAGCAGAACGCCGTGGTGAACGCCCTGTTCAAGGCCTATTTCCAGGACGGCCGCGACATTGGCGATCACGAGGTTCTGGCCGATATCGCCGACAGCGCCGGGATGGATGCCGCCGTGGTGCAGCGCCTGATGGCCAGCGATGCCGACATCGACGACATCCGCGCCCGCGACGCCCACAGCCGCCAGATGGGGGTCAACTCGGTCCCGACCTTCATCGTCGACAACAAACACGCGGTGCCCGGCGCGCAGCCGGTCGACCTCTGGCTGAAGGTGATCGAGGAGATCACAGCAAACGAGCCCGACACATGACCCCGCGCGAACGCCTTGTCTTCCTGATCGGGATGCTGATCCCGATCATCGGCGGCGGCACGGTGTTCTTCCGCTATGTCGAGGGCTGGAGCTGGGTCGATGCCTATTTCTTCTCGGTCATCACCCTGTCGACGGTCGGCTACGGCCATCCCGTTCCCGACACCAATATCGGCAAGATCGGCACCACGGTCTTTGTGTTCATCGGGCTGGGGATTTTCGCGCTGGTGATCCAGCAGGTGGCCGAGGTCGCCTCGCACCGCCGCCGCAAGGGACGCTCGCGCTGGCTGTTGTCGGGGCGCAGCAAAGAAGACGAGACATCGCTGCGCGCCGATGTCGCCAACGAAGATGAGAAACCGGACGAATGACCGCCAAACTGCCAATCCCTCGCGTCGAATTTGTGGCGCTTTGTGCAATGATGTTCGCCACCATTGCCTTTTCCATCGACGCGATGCTGCCCGCCCTGCCGGAAATCGGCGAGGAACTGAGCCCCGGCAACGTCAATCGCGCCCAGTTGATCCTGACCAGTTTCGTTCTTGGCATGGGCGTCGGCACCTTTTTCACCGGCCCGCTGTCGGATGCGATGGGGCGCAAGCCGGTGGTGATCGGCGGTGCGATCCTCTACACCGTCAGCGCGGCGCTGGCATGGCGCGCGCAGTCGCTTGAACTGGTCCTTTTGGGGCGCTTCTTTCAGGGCGTCGGCGCGGCGGGACCGCGTATCGTGACGGTGGCCATCATCCGCGACCTGATGTCGGGCCGTGAAATGGCGCGGCTGGTCTCGATCGTGATGATGGTCTTCACCATCGTGCCCGCCCTCGCCCCCACGATTGGCGCAGGCATCATCGCCTTTGCGGGATGGCGCGGCGTGTTCGCGGCCTTTATCCTGTTCTCGGTCATCACCGCGCTGTGGCTGGGTCTGCGCCTGCCCGAACCCCTGGCCCGCGAGGACCGGCGTCCGTTCCAGATGAACACGCTGTTTTCCGGTGTGCGCGAGATGCTGGGCATTCCGATGGTGGTGATCTCGACCGCGGTGCAATCCCTGTGCATGGCGATGCTGTTCACGATGATTTCCTCGGTGCAGCAGATCTATGACATCACTTTCGGACGCGGCGACACGTTCCATTTGTGGTTTGGCGGCATTGCGCTTGTCTCGGCCTCGGCCTCGTTCCTGAACGCCGTTCTGGTGGTGCGGTTGGGGATGCGCCTGCTGATCACCGTCGCGCTGGGGGCGCAGATCGTGTTCTCGTTCGCGATGCTGGCCCTGTCGCTGACCCTTGCGCCGCATGGTGTCTGGCTGTTTGCCGCGTTCGTATTCTGGCAGACCACCGTGTTCTTTCAGGCCGGCATGACACTGGGCAATCTCAACGCCATGGCGATGGAGCCTCTCGGCCACATGGCAGGCACCGCCGCCAGCGTCATGGGCGCGATTTCGACGGTTCTGGGCGCCGCGCTGGCGATCCCCGTCGGCCTGGCCTTTGACGGCAGCCCGGTGCCGCTGGCCGCAGGGCTTGGCGTCGAGGCCGCAATCGGGTTCTTCCTGATGCTGTGGATCCGACGGATCGAGGCGCGCGCCACAGTCTAGGCGCGCGCCCGGTCTGTTATTCGGACTTGGGTGTGTCTTCAGGCTTTATTTCGGGTGTTTCCTCGGGCGTATCACCGTCCGAGCCGCCACCCCCGCCACTTGACGCCCCCGCAGGCGCATCCGGCGCGGGCTGGGTCTGGGACGCGTCCTGTGACGGCGCGGTGACCTCGGCCCCGGCCGGAACCTCATCGCCATATCCCAGAAGGCGCGCGGTCTCGGCATCCACGACCCCGGTCGGTTCGACCTCGCTGTCGTATTGGAACCATTGCAGCGCCGCCTCGGTTGACGAGCCGAAGATCCCGTCCGGCGTGCCAAGGTCATAGCCCAGATCGGTCAGGCGCAATTGCAGATCGCGCACCACGTCGCCGCGTGTCATCGGGTCGGTCAGGCCAAGGCCAAAGACGGTCTGCGGCTCGGCCGCGACCTCGCTTGGGGCGTCGCTGACGATTTCATAGACCTGCTGGTCCTGGTAATAGGTCGCGCGATACAGCACCCCGTTGCACAGATAGAGCGTCTCGCCCTGATCCTTGACCTTCTGGCAGTCGCCCTTGTCGGACAGGCTGTCGGTATAGACCAGCGTCGAGCCGACAACCGCGGCGGTGAAGAACCAGCCCCAGGCTGAATTCCAGTAATACCGGCCCCAGTTGTAATGCGGCGGGCGGTAATAGGGCGGCGGGCGATAGGGCGGACGGTAGCCCGGCGGACGGTGATGCGGCGGTTTCCAGCCCGGCGGACGGGATCCGGGCGGGCGCGATCCCGGCGGGCGGCCTCCCGGCGGACGGCTTGCACCGGGCGGGCGTGATCCGGGCGGGCGCTGGCCGTTGCCCGGCGGCTTCCAGCCTCCGGGACGGTCGGGGCGCGTCACGGGCTTGGTCTCGGGCCGGGGCGCGGGTTTCGTCGTCGGCCGGGTTGCGGGTTTGGTAACGGGCCGTGTCGCAGGTTTGGTGACGGGCCGCGTGGCGGGTTTGGTGACGGGCCGCGTTGCCGGTTTGGTCGAGGGACGCGTCGCCGGTTTGGTGATGGGCCGAGTCGCCGGCTTGGTAACAGGTCGCTGCGCTGGCTTGGTTGACGGCCGCGGCGCCGGTTTGATTGTCGGGCGCGGTGCCGGCTTGACCGTCGGGCGCGGGCGCGGCGCGGGCCGGGTCTTGGCCCCCGACGGACGGGCAGCGGGACGCGCCGACAGCCCGCGATCGCGGCCTTCGCCGCGCGCTTCGGCCTGCGACACCGAGAAACTCAAGCTCACAACCCCCTGCGGCGAGGTGGTGATGGCCATGGCCGCGATCAGAAATCCTGTGAAAAACCGTTTCATATCAGTCCTCCTGCCCCGGCAGGACCCTGGGCCAGCTCATCCGGTCGGCGTTTTCATCCGGCACGAATTGGAAGATGCCTTCGGGCACCTCGGGCGCAAAATCCCAGTTCTGGAAATAGGCACGATACTGCGGCCAGCCCTGGCTATAGGGATCGGTCCCCACCATCATCAAAAGACGCGGCGCGTCAGCGTCGTCGGAGATCCAGACTTGCCAGTCACTGTCGTAATTCGACAGCGCAATGTGATGCGCGCCCTCACCCGCAACCCGCGTCCAGCCAACATAGGCCACCTGTTCGGCGGCGTCGGTGTAATAGCCATCGAAACTGCGGCTCAGAACCGACCAGATCGGCAGATGCAGATCGTATTCGGCACGGACCTTGTCGACCATGTTCTCGAAACTGCCGTTCAACAGCGTCTGCGCATAGGCGTTTGCGACCGGGTCGACGATCGACAGCGTGGTGCCGTCATACCGGTATTCCCGCGTCTTTTCGCCCATCTCAGCATAGGCATAGACGCCCTGCCCCCGCACCAGAAGATTGGTGCCACTGCGCAGGAAGGTCAGCTTCTCGCGGCCATCGACCACCTCGTCAAACGAGACGAACCAGTCGACGGCGACGCTGTCGTGGTCACGCAGATAGGCCATGGCGGAATTGACGATCTCGACCGCTTCGGGGTCTTTGGCGGCAACGGGGTCATCGTCCTGCGCCACGGCCGGAACCGCCACAAGGCCGGCAAGCGCGGCGGCGGCGATCGGTCTCAAAAAGGATTTGGGTATCATGTCAGGTCCGAAAAATTGGTTTCCAGACCACCCTAGTCGCATGCCCTTCACGCTGGCAACCCGGTGACGGGCCCCGGCGGTTACTTGCCCCGTTTGGCCTTCTTTTCGTCGATGACTTTCTGAGCCAGATCGCGGGCAATGGCAAAAGCGCCCTTGATCTTGTCGGCCTCTTTCTTCCAGTCGCGGCGCACGACGATCTTGTTGTCCTTGACCTTGGCCAGCCCGCGCTGATCCTGGATGAACTGCACCAGACCTTGGGGCGAGGCGAACTTGTCATTGTGGAACTGGATCGTCGCCCCTTTGGGCCCGCCATCCAGCTTGGCAATCCCGGCCTTCTTGCACATCTCCTTGATGCGCACGATCAACAACAGCGTGTTGACCTCGCGCGGCAGTTTGCCGAAGCGATCAATCAGTTCGGCGGCGAAGCCTTCCAGTTCAACTTTGCTGTGCAACCCACTGAGTCTGCGATACAATCCCAGACGCACATCCAGATCGGGCACGTAATCCTCGGGGATCAGGACAGGCACGCCCAGATTGATCTGCGGCGCCCATTGGTCATCCGCTTCGGTCAGCCCCTCCATCTCGCCCGACTTGATCTTGGCAATCGCCTCTTCCAGCATCGACTGGTAAAGCTCATAACCGACGTCGCGCATCTGGCCTGACTGTTCCTCGCCCAAGAGGTTGCCCGCGCCGCGAATATCGAGGTCTTGGCTCGCCAGCGTGAACCCGGCGCCCAACGTGTCGAGACTGCCCAGAACCCGCAGGCGTTTTTCCGCCGCCGGGGTCAGCTTGGCGCGGGGTTTCGTGGTCAGATAGGCATAGGCGCGGGTCTTCGAGCGCCCGACCCGGCCGCGAATCTGGTAAAGCTGTGCCAGCCCGAACATGTCGGCGCGATGCACGACCATGGTGTTGGCGGTTGGAATATCCAGCCCGCTTTCGACAATCGTGGTCGCCAGCAGCACATCGAACTTGCCGTCGTAAAAGGCGTTCATGCGGCTGTCCAACTCGCCCGCCGCCATCTGGCCATGGGCGGTGACGACGCTGACCTCTGGCACCTGGTCGCGCAGGAATTCCTCGATCTCGGGCAGGTCGTTGATGCGTGGCACGACATAGAAGGACTGCCCGCCCCGGTAATGTTCCCTGAGCAGCGCCTCACGGATGGTGACGGCGTCGAACTCGCTGACATAGGTGCGGATCGCCAGCCGGTCGACCGGCGGCGTGCCGATGATCGACAGGTCCCGCACCCCCGACAGGCTGAGTTGCAGCGTGCGCGGAATCGGCGTCGCGGTCAGGGTCAGCACATGCACATCCGAGCGCAGCGCCTTGAGCCGTTCCTTGTGCCCGACACCGAAATGCTGTTCCTCGTCGACAATCAGCAGGCCAAGGTTCTTGAAGCGGATACCCTTGGCCAGCAACGCATGGGTGCCCACCACGATGTCCACCGTGCCACGGGCCAGACCGTCGCGGGTTTTCTCAGCGTCCTTGGCGCTGACAAAGCGCGACAAGCCCCTGACTTCCATGGGAAATCCGCGGAACCGTTCCTGAAAGGACTTCAGGTGCTGACGCGCCAGAAGCGTCGTTGGCGCGATCACCGCGACCTGCATACCCGACATGGCGGCGACAAAGGCGGCGCGCATCGCGACCTCGGTCTTGCCAAAGCCGACATCGCCGCAGATCAGCCGGTCCATCGGCTGCCCCGCGCCCAGATCGCCCAGCACGTCCTCGATCGCGCGCAGCTGGTCGTCGGTTTCCTGATAGGGGAAACGCGCGCAGAAGCTTTCCCACGCATGATGCTGCGGCTCCATCACTGGCGCGGTGCGCAGGGCGCGTTCGGCGGCCACCCGGATCAGCCGGTCGGCCATCTCGCGGATGCGTTCTTTCAGCTTGGCTTTCTTGGCCTGCCACGCACCGCCGCCAAGCTTGTCCAGAAGCCCCTCTTCGTGGCCGTATTTCGACAACAGTTCGATGTTTTCGACCGGCAGGTAAAGCCGTGCGTTTTCGGCATATTCAAGGCTCAGGCATTCATGCGCGGCCCCGGCTGCGGTGATGACCTCAAGCCCGTGATAGCGCCCGATACCGTGGTCGACATGGACCACCAGATCGCCGGGCGACAGGCTTTGGGCCTCGGTCAGGAAATTCTCGGCCTTGCGGCGTTTCTTGGGCGCGCGGATCAGCCGGTCGCCCAGAACGTCCTGTTCCGAAATGACAGTGATATCGGGCGTTTCATACCCATGCTCCAGCGCCAGAACCGCAAGGTAAAGCCCGCGCTTGCCGATCCTTGTCGCATCCGTGATGGCGATGGTTTCGGCCAGCCCTTCGTCCTCGATCAGACCGGCAAGCCGTTCCCGCGCCCCTTCCGAGTAGCTGGCGACCAGCACCGGGCCATCCTGCATCTTTGCGCGAATATGATCCGCCAAGGCCCCGAAAAGGCTGATGTTTTCCTGTTGGCGCTCGGGCGAGAAATTGCGCCCGATCCGTCCGCCCGCGTCGATCACCCCCGGCCCTGACGCCTGCGGCAAAGGCGAGAAGCGCAACACCCGACGCCCCGCCACCGCCTGTTCCCAGGCCGCATCGTCAAGATACAAGAGCCCCGCCGGAACGGGTTTATAGACCGTGTCCAGCCGGCTGCGGTTTGCCTGTGCCAGACGGCGGGTCTCATACTGGTCGGCAATCGTGTCCCACCGCGCCAGCCGGATCGGATCAACCTGATCGTCCTGCGTGATCGTGGCCTTGGGCAGATAGTCAAACAAGGTCTCAAGATGGTCGTGAAAGAACGGCAGCCAATGCTCCACGCCCTGATGCTTGCGGCCCGCGCTGACCGCTTCATATAGCGGGTCGTCGGTCCCCGCCGCACCAAACTCGATCCGGTAATTCTGGCGGAACCGGGTGATGGCGGGGTCATCCAGAATGACCTCGCTCACCGGGGCCAGTTCGATCATGTCGAGCTTTTCGGTGGTGCGCTGGGTCGCGGGATCAAAGCGCCGCGCCCCGTCCAGCACGTCGCCAAACAGGTCCAGCCGCACCGGGCCGCTGTCGCCGGGGGGATAGATGTCGATGATGCCGCCGCGTATGGCATAGTCGCCCGGCTCCATCACCGTCGGCGCCTGTGAGAACCCCATGCGCACAAGGAAGGCACGCAGGGCGTCCTCGTCTATGCGGCGGCCGACATGGGCGGTGAACGCCGCCTCGCGCAGCACCTCGCGTGCGGGCACCCGCTGGGTCGCGGCATTGACCGTGGTCAGAAGCACATATTGCGACGGCATCCCGTGGACCAGCCCCGCCAACGTCGCCATCCGCGCCGCCGAGATATCGGCATTGGGCGACACGCGGTCATACGGCAGGCAATCCCAGCCCGGAAAGGTCACAACCGGCATGTCCGGCGCGAAAAAGGCCAGCGCCGCCTGCATCGCCGCCAGCCGCTTGTCGTCGCGGGCCACGTGAATCACCGGGCCGCCGGACTTGGCGACCTCGTCCAGGATCAGCCGCGCATCAAAGCCTTCGGGCGCGCCACCGACGCGGATATGAGATGTGCCGTCCATGTCGCATTACCCCAGAGGGGACCCCTGGAAGTTCTGATACATGCCCCACATCGCCGTGCAGAAGATCGCAACCATGCCGATAAGCTGGGTATAGAACCGGTGCCGGGCAAGGCGTTTGAACAGCAAATCGCCGCTGGCGCCCTCATCCTGGATACGGCGGGCGGTGGACAGGCTCATCATGCCGACCAGCGCGCCGGGGAACATCAGGCAGAACACCGCCTGGGCAAATTCGAACCCATAGACAAAACCAGTGACCGCCAGCGTCGTCAGCACGAAACAGGCAATGGCCAGCACCCACAACCCGGCCTCGCGTCCGATATGCAAAAGGCGGTTGGTGTTGATGCGCACGATGTCTTCAAGGTCTTCCTGCGCCGCGCCGCCGCGCCGCCGCGCCCTGAGAACAAGGTCATAGGGCACGCCCAGCACCCAATGGCTGACCGACGACCACATCACCGCAAGCGCGATCCAGAACCAGAGGTTCGAGAAAGAGCGCATGTCGATCTGTTCATAAAGGGTCTGGTAGAGGTCCAAGGCAGCTGCTCGTCTCGTGGTTTCCATTTCACATACAAGCCCCATGCGGCAATTCCTAGCCTTGAGCGGCGACAAAATTCATGGCAGGTCAGGGCCGATCAGATCAGAGGTTCCACGATGCCCGCTTCCTTCCCTGCCGCCCGCTACCGCCGCACCCGCCAATCGGCGGCCATTCGCGGGCTTGTGCGCGAAAACACCCTGACCACGGATGACCTGATCTGGCCGGTCTTCGTGCGCGATGGCGAAGGGGTCGAGGAACCCGTGCCGTCGATGCCCGGCGTGGTCCGCCGATCGGTCGACAAGATCGTCGAGGCGGCGATCGAGGCGCATGCCCTTGGTATTCCCGCGGTCTGCCTCTTTCCCTATACCGATCCGTCGCTCAAGACCGAGGATTGCGCCGAGGCGTGGAACCCCGACAACCTGTCGAACCGTGCCATCCGCGCGATCAAGGCGGCGGTGCCTGACCTCCTGGTGATGACCGACGTGGCGCTGGACCCCTATAATATCAACGGGCATGACGGCTATGTCGTCGATGGCGAGATCGTCAATGACGAAACCGTCGAGGCGCTGGTCAAGATGACCATGGCCCAGGCCGACGCCGGTGCGGATATCATCGGCCCCAGCGACATGATGGATGGCCGGATCGGGGCGATGCGGTCGGCGCTGGAATCGGCGGGCCACAAGAACGTGATGATCCTGTCCTATGCGGCGAAATACGCCTCGGCGTTTTACGGCCCGTTCCGCGATGCCGTCGGTGCGTCGGGGGCGCTGAAAGGCGACAAGAAGACCTATCAGATGGACCCCGCGAACAGTGACGAGGCGCTGCGCCTGATCGAGCGTGACCTGAACGAGGGCGCGGATATGGTCATGGTCAAACCGGGCATGCCCTATCTGGATATCTGCCGTCGCGCCAAGGACACCTTTGGCGCGCCGACCTATGCCTATCAGGTGTCGGGCGAATACGCGATGATCCAGGCGGCGGCCCAGAACGGCTGGCTGGACGGCGAAAAGGCGATGCTGGAAAGCCTGATGTGTTTCAAGCGCGCAGGCTGTGACGGCGTACTGACCTATTTTGCGCCGGCGGTCGCCAGGATCCTGAACGGGCGTTAAGTTGCTGATCCGACTGGCTTCCTAGTGACAGCGGCGCACATGCTGCGTATAGTGGCGGCCAGCGACCGGGAATCCGGCGACATTTTTTCGGGCAGAACTGGAACAGGCACAGTATCATGACCAACTTGACACGACGCGGCTTTGCGTTTGGGGCTTTGGCCGGCGCAGGCGTAACGGCTGCTTGCGGCAATGGCATCGGCAATTCGAACGCACAGGTGATCGACGCACGGGTCGCCGAGACCCTGAACTATCTTTATACCAATTATCCCAACACCTTGGACCTTGGAAACAACGCAAAAGGCGTGCTGGTCATGCCGGTTGTGACCGAGGCGGGCCTGGGGTTTGGCGGCGGCTATGGCCAGGGGGCGCTGCAGGTAAACGGCACCTCGGTCGACTATTACTCGGCCACCAAAGGCAGCGTCGGGCTGCAGTTCGGCGCCTCGCAGCACGCCCATGTGCTGTTCTTCATGACCGAAGGCGCGCTGAGCCAGTTCCGCTCGTCCTCGGGCTGGGCGGTGGGCGCCAATGTGAAATACGTGGTTGTCGACGAGGGCGGCGCCGCGATTGCCGAAACCACGAATATCCTGCAACCGGTGGTCGCGGTGATCTTTGGCCAGGCCGGGATCAAGCTGGGCGTGACGCTGGAAGGCACGAAATACAACCGCATCATTCCCTGACCTGCGTGCGGGTCGAACGGGACATCCCATATGCCGCGCCATCCGGTGACATGCCGGGGGCGCGGCTTTGTTTTGACCTCTACCTGCCAGAGACAACCCCAAAGCGGGTGGTTCTGTTTGCCCATGGCGGCGGTTTCTTCAAAGGCGACCGCGTGGCGGGTCTGCGCCCGGCGCTGCGCGACAGGCTGGTCGCCGAGGGCTTTGCGCTGGCCTCGATCAGCTATCGTCTTGGCACGCCGTTGACCGCTTTTGCCGCTGACGAACAACGGCAGATCCGCGCCAATATGAAACGCGCCAAGGCAACCGGGCTGCCCCTGTCCCGGCGGCTGTGCGGCGCCGCGTTCGAGGCCGCGCGGCGCGACATGGCGCGGGCTGTGACTCACCTGAACGCCCTGTCGCAGGACATTGATGCAAAAGAAAAAATACCTGCCGTGGTCGGCGTATCCGCTGGCGGGATCGCGGCGCTCAGCCTGGCGTCGGAACCTGTTTCTGACCGGTTCCCGCAGCCACCGGCAAGTGTCGTCACCCTGTCCGCCGCCATCGTGCGGCCATGGGCGCTTGGGCCCGCTACACGTCCCGCATTGATGCTGCATTCCGTGTTCGACCGGGTGATCCCGCCGCAGGCCGCAGAGATGGCCCGCGACGCCGCAACCCAAGAAGCCGCGCCCGTGTCGGTCCTGACCTGCGCCCGCAAAGGGCATAACCAGACCATCGACGCGCTTCTGGAAGACCGCGACGAAACGGGCGCGACCTACTTCAGCCGCGCCCTGCAATATCTTGAATAGAAACGGTTTTACCCAAGCGCCTGAAGACGCTTGAACAGGCTGGAGGTATCCCAGCGCCCGCCGCCCATCTTCTGCACATCCTTGTAGAACTGATCGACCAGCGCGGTGACAGGCAGGCTGGCCCCGGTCTCGTCCGCAGTATCAAGGCAGATACCCAGATCCTTGCGCATCCAGTCGACGGCAAAGCCGTGGTTGAACGCGTCATCCGCCATGGTGCCGTGACGGTTCACCATCTGCCAGCTGCCCGCCGCGCCGCCCTGGATCACGTCGACGACCTCGCGGATGTCCAGCCCGGCCTTCTCGGCAAAATGCAGCCCCTCGGAGAGACCCTGCACCAGCCCGGCGATGCAGATCTGGTTCACCATCTTGGTCAGCTGTCCCGCGCCGCTGTCGCCCAGCCGTTTCACCGTGCGGCCATAAGCCTGCATAATCGGCTCGGCTGCGTCATAGGCCGCCGCGTCGCCGCCGCACATGATCGACAGGACGCCGTTCTCGGCCCCCGCCTGACCACCCGAAACCGGCGCGTCCACGAAGGCCACGCCGATCTCTTGCCCCGCGGCGTAAAGCTCGCGGGTGACCTTGGCCGAAACCGTGGTGTGATCGACAAAGATCGCGCCATCCCGCATCCCGGCAAAGGCCCCGTCCGCCCCAAGGCAGACGCCGCGCAGGTCGTCGTCATTGCCGACACAGGCCATCACGAAATCCGCCCCTTCCGCCGCCTCACGCGGGGTTGCGGCAAAGGCGCCGCCATGTTCCTTGGCCCATTTCTGCGCCTTGGCCGTGGTGCGGTTATAGACAGTGACCGCATGGCCCGCCTTCTGCAAATGCCCGGCCATCGGGTATCCCATGACCCCCAGCCCCAGAAACGTTACCTTCGCCATCCCGTCATCCTTCCTGATTTTTTGTCGTGGGCCGTGGCCCGCGCGTATCCTGACCCTGTTGTTTTCCAATGGCAAAGGATAGATATCAAGGGACAAAACGGCGACGGGCCCGACGCGGCCCAAGAGGGAGCGACATGGGCACATTCATTCGATGGATGATCCGCATTGCGGGCGGGCTGGTGCTGTTGGTGGTGCTGGCGGTGGGGATTGTCTATTACCTCGCCTCGCGGTCACTGCCGGATTACGACAAGACCCTGCGCACCGCCGGGGTGCATGTCCCGGTCGAGATCGTGCGCAACAACGCCAACGTGCCGCATATCTTCGCCGAGGATGACCGCGACGTGTTTTTCGCGCTGGGCTATGCCCATGCGCAGGATCGTCTCTGGCAGATGGTCACGCTGCGCCGCACCGCGCAAGGGCGACTGTCCGAGGTCTTTGGCCTGCCGACGGTCGAGATCGACAAGCTGCTGCGGCGCTTCGACCTTTACGGGCTGGCGGTGCAGTCGGCGCAGGTGCAGGACGACCGCACCACCGCGATCCTGCGCGCCTATGCCAACGGGGTGAACACCCGCATCGACGAGGTCAACCAGAAGGCGCTGGGCCGTGGCGCGCCCGAGATGTTCCTGTTCAACGCCCCTGTCGCGCCGTGGCAGCCCGCCGATTCCATCGCCATCCAGAAAGTCATGGCCCTGCAACTTTCTGGCCACCTTGAATCCGAGGTGATCCGGGCGCGGCTGACACTGGCCCTGCCGGATATCGAACGGCTGTCGGACATCCTGCCCGATTTCCCCGGCCCCGGCGTTGCCGCGCTGCCGGAATATGCCGCGCTGATGCCCAAAGGCCCAACGCATTACGCCGCCGCGCCGAAGCCTGCGAAACACCCGCTGTCACCGTTCCACCAGCGCGGGCTGGCGGGGGCATCCAACGCCTGGGCCGCGGCGCCGGACCGCTCGGCCTCGGGCGGGACGCTTCTGGCCAATGACCCGCATCTGGGCCTTTCGGCCCCGGCGATCTGGTATCTGGCGCGGTTAGAGCTGTCGTCGGGCGGGGTGATCGGCGGCACCATTCCCGGCATGCCGCTGGTGCTGGTGGGGCGGTCGGACCGCATGGGCTGGGGGCTGACCTCGGCCTATGTCGACGATCAGGACGTCTTTATCGAGGAACTGAACCCGGAAAACCCCGAGGAATACCGCACGCCCAACGGGTTCAAGCCCTTCGTGACGCGCAAGTCCATCGTCAATATCAAGGACCATGACCCGGTGACGCTGACCCTGCGCTGGACCCAGAACGGCCCGGTCCTGCCGGGCACGCATTACGATCTGGGCACGGTGACACCGCCGGGCCATGTTGCCGCGCTGGGCTGGACCGCGCTCAGCCCCGCCGACACGTCAATGAGCGCCGCGATCAACCTGCTTTACAGCGACACGATCGACGAGGCGATTGCCGGGATGGAAGGCTTCATCGCGCCAGCCCAGAACCTGACCCTTGCCGATGCCACGTCGATCGCGATGAAAACCATCGGCGTCATTCCCCGCCGCGATGCCGCGCACCGGACGCAAGGCCGCCTGCCCGCGCTGGGCTGGCGGGCCGAAAACCGCTGGAACGGTCGCCTGCCCTATGCCTCGAACCCGGCCTTCATCCGGCCCGTCGGCGGCATCGTCGGCAACACCAACAACAAGATCCTCGACCGCCCCTTCCCGTTGCATGTCAGTTTCGTCTGGGGCGACAGCCAGCGCATCCAGCGCTGGGAACGGCTGATGCAGGGGCGCGAGGTGCACACCCGCGACAGTTTCATCGAGGCCCAGACCGACACCGTCAGCCAGGCGGCGCGGTCGCTTCTGCCGCTGGTGGGGGCCGACCTGTGGTTCACCGGGGCCGCCGCCCCGGACGGCACCCTGGAGCGCCAGCGCCAGCGCGCCCTTGCGCTTCTGGCCGAGTGGAACGGCGAAATGAACGAACACCTGCCCGAACCGCTGCTTTACGCGGCGTGGATGCGGGCGCTGCAGACCCGGCTTCTGAAGGATGACCTGGGGCCGCTGGAAAAGGAATTCCCGCATCTTCAGCCGCTGTTCATCGAACGCGTGTTCCGCGATGTCGATGGTGCGGGGGAATGGTGCGACGTCCGTCAGTCCGCCCCGATCGAGACCTGCACCGAGATCGCGCAACAGGCGCTCGATGACGCGCTGATCTGGATCGAAGAGAAATATGGCACCCAGATCGAATCCCTGCGCTGGGGCGACGCGCATCAGGCCACCCACGATCACCAGGTTCTGGGCGAAGTGCCGCTTCTCAAGTTCTTCGTCAACATCCGCCAGTCAACCAGCGGCGGTGACAATACCCTGCTCAGAGGGCGCACCTCGGGCACCGGGCCGGATCCGTTCCAGAACGTGCATGCGGCGGGGTATCGCGGGGTCTACGATTTTGCCGATCCCGACAGCTCGGTCTTCGTGATCTCGACCGGGCAATCGGGCCATTTCCTGTCCCGCCACTATGACGACCTGTCGCTGTTGTGGCGGCGCGGCGAGTATATCCCGATGTCGCTGGACGAAGGCCTTGCGCGGGCGGCGGCGGTGGGCGTGACGCGGCTGGTGCCGGTGGAGTAGGCGCCGCCTATATCCCCTCGAACTTCCGCTGTTGCCTTGCGGTCCAGCGCACGGTCAGGTGGAAGCCGTCTTCGTCCTGCTGTTCGTCCTCGACCACGCCTTCGTTGAACAGCCAGGCGCGTTTTTTGCCCTCGTTGAAGCCAAGTGTCAGCGTCGCCTCGACCCGTTCGCCTTCCAGTGCGTCCTTGATGGCGTCGGTCAGGGTTTCCAGCCCTTCGCCCGTCACCGCCGAGATCGCGATGATCTGGTCGTCGCGGGCGGCGCGTTCGCGGATGGCGGCGGCCTCATCCTCGGGCAGAAGGTCGATCTTGTTCCAGACCTCGATCTGCGGCGTGCCGCGCCCGACGCCAAGCGAGGTCAGGATTTCCTGCACATCCTCGGCCTGAAGCGTGGTTTCGGGGTGGCTGATGTCGCGCACATGGCAAATCAGGTCGGCGGCCAGCACCTCTTCCAGCGTGGCTCGGAAGGCGGCGACCAGTTCGGTCGGCAGGTCGGAAATGAACCCCACCGTGTCCGAGAGGATAATCTCGGGGCCATCGACAAGCTGAAGCGAGCGCATGGTCGGATCGAGCGTGGCAAACAGCATGTCCTTGGCCATGACATCCGCCCCGGTCACGTGGTTGAACAGGGTCGATTTCCCGGCGTTGGTATAACCCACCAGCGCCACGATCGGGAACGGCACCTTGGCGCGTCCGGCGCGGTGCAATTCGCGGGTCTTGACCACCTTGGCCAGTTGGCGGCGCAGGCTGTTCAGCTGTTCGTCGATGGCGCGGCGGTCGGCCTCGATCTGGGTCTCACCGGGGCCGCCGACAAAACCAAGCCCGCCGCGTTGGCGTTCAAGGTGGGTCCAGGCGCGCACCAGACGGGTGCGCTGATAGGAGAGCGCCGCCATCTCGACCTGCAACACCCCTTCACGGGTGCGGGCGCGGTCGCTGAAAATCTCAAGGATCAGCCCGGTCCGGTCCAGAAGCTTGACGCCCCAGGCCTTTTCAAGGTTCCTCTGCTGCACCGGGGTCACGGAGCCGTCGATCAGCACCAGTTCGACCTCGGCCGCCTTCAGACGGGCCTTGATCTCGTCGATCTTGCCCGAGCCGAACAGCATGCCGGGATGCAGTTTCGGCAGGCGCACGACCTCGGATCCCAGAACCTCGATATCCGGCAGGGCGGCGGCAAGCGACACGGCCTCATCCAGCGCGCGCACAGGGTCGCGGCGCTTGTGGGCGGTTTTCAATTCGGGATGCAACACCCAGGCACGGGTTACGTGCCTATCATGGTCCATCAATTCTGGTCTTCACCTTCATAAAGCGAGATCGGCTGCGCCGGCATGATGGTCGAAATCGCGTGCTTGTAAACAAGCTGGCTTTGCCCGTCACGGCGCAAAAGAACGCAGAAATTGTCGAACCAGGTGATCACACCCTGGAGTTTCACGCCATTGATCAGGAAGATCGTCACCGGAACCTTGGTCTTACGGACATGGTTCAGAAATGCGTCTTGGAGATTTTGTCGGTCCGAAGCCATCGCAAATAGAGCCCTTTGTTCTTGTTTCTTGCCGCGGGTTCAAATCATTACGACACAGTATGAGGTGCGGAAAACCAAGTTTCCACCCCCAATCCCTGTTCGTCACCATCCCAAATGCGCCAAGCGTATCATTTCTGCCATAACTCTGGCGACATCAGCGCGATAATTGCAAGTGTTTCCATGCGACCCAGCACCATCGCCGCGCATAAAACCGATTTGACCGAGGTCGAATAGGTCGAAATCAGAACCGGGGTCTCGTCTGCGATCTGGCTGAGCGGCCCGGTGGTCGTCAGGGATGACACCGCAAGCAGCATCGCATGTTCGAAATCCACGCCGAATCCCGACAGGGTTGCCACGATCACCGCAAGCGAGATTGCAAACAGCATGAAGAACACCCAGGCGATCACCGCCCCCTTGCGGCGGATACGCTGGCGTTCCTTGCGGCTGGCCACGACGATCGAAGGATGCACAAGCTTCTGCATTTCGCCATAGCCCTGCAGATAGAGGACATAGACCCGCAGCAGCTTGACCCCGCCTGCCGTGGTCGCGACGCCGCCGCCCACAATCGCCAGCCCCATCAGGATGATCCCCGTGGTATGCAACCCGGACCAGTCCGTCGCCACGTGCCATTCATGGCTTTCAAACCCGGTTGTGGTCAGGAAGCTCATCACCGTGAACACCGACCCCCACAGCGCAAGAAGCGCGGCAGAGACGTCGCGGACCTCGTCCACCTCATAGGCGCCGACCCAGTGGCGCAGGAACAGCAAAGTCGGTGCCAGCACCACGATTATCAGGCCCAGACGGAACTCGGGGTCGGAAAACAGCCGGCGCTGGCCAAAGCCCCCCACCGCGCCGCCCTTGTCGGTGGAAAACGTCAGCCGTGACAAGGCAAAGAACAGGAACAGGAAAATCACGATCTCGCCGGGGATGCCTGACCCGGCCTCGGGCAGGCCACCGATGGGAGAGATGCCGCTGGTCGACATGACTGCCATCGCGTGCATGCAGGCGACAAGCGGGCGGTCGCCCAGAACCAGCAGCATGACCCACAGGGCCAGCGTCAGCCCGGCATAGATCGGGATCAGCGCCGCTGCCGTGCGCTGCCAGCGTTTCATCGGGTCGGCCACCTGCATCTGTCCGCGCATCGTGTCGGCCTGCCCCGGCTCCCCTTGCGTCGTGACCTCGTACCCGCCAAGGCTGAGCGGGGCAAAGACCGCAGCCGCCGCGATCCACATGATCAACCCGCCGCACCATCCGACAAGCCCGCGCCACAGGTGCAGCGCGGGGGACAGGCGCTCGGGATCGCCGAACACGGTGGCGCCGGTGGTGGTCAGGCTTGAGACCATCTCGAAATAGGCATTGAAAAACGTCGTCGTCTGCAACCCCTCGGCAAAGGGCACGGCAAGGAAAACCGGCAGCAGGGTGAAACTGAGAAACAGCGCCCGCAGGTGTTGCAGGGGGGTCTGCATTTCGTGCTGATCGCCAAGCGCAATGGCAATCAGGAAGAACACCGCGATCAACAGCGTCCCCGAATAAAGGAAACTGCGCCCGACGTGAAAATCCGCGCCGGAATAGGCCAGTCCTGCGGGCACGAACATCATCAGCCCGGACGCCCCCAGCATCAGGAGGAACAGGGGAAGTTTTCCGATCCGCGCCAGCATCGTCAGAAAAAGTCGATCGAGACCTGCAGCAGGCGCTCGACCTCGGGCACGTCATCGGCCATCGAGAACAGGGCGATCACGTCGCCCTCTTCGATCCGGGTCGTGCCCAGCGGCTTGACGATCTCATCGCCTTTTCGGATCGCGCCGATCAGCACGCCTTCGGGGAAGGAAATGTCGCGCACCAGCTGCCCGGCAATGGGTGAGGTCGACAGGACCTCGGCCTCGATGACCTCGGCCTCGGCGTCGCCGATGGAATAGACGCCTTTCACCCGGCCATGGCGGATGTGGCGCAGGATTGAACTGACGGTGGTGGCGCGCGGGTTGATATAGGCGTCGATCCCCAGGGGCGACATCAGCGGCACAAGGGTCGGGTCGTTGATCAGCGCGATGGTCATCGAACAGCCCGCCGATTTCGCCCGCACCGCCGCCAGAAGGTTGGTCTTGTCGTCATTGGTCACCGCCAGAACCGCATCCGTCCGCTCGATCCCCGCCTCGGACAGAAGCGCGGCATCCAGACCGTCGCCATTCAGCACGATCGTGCGCTCCAGCGCCTCGGCTGAACGTTCGGCGATCTTGCGGTCGCGTTCGATCACCTTGACGCGGATGCGGTCGGCGCGGCTTTCCATCTGCTGCGCCACGGTCAGGCCGACATTACCGCCACCGATGATGATGACCCGGTCCTGTTTCTTCTGGCTCTTGCCGAATACCTCAAGCGTGCGGCCGACGTCCTCGGTGAAGGTAAAGACATAGATGTCATCCCCGGCAAACAGCTGATCCCCCGCTTCGGGCGCAAAAAGCGTGCCGTCACGCCGCACCCCGACCACCACGGCGCGCAGGGTCAAAAACAGGTCATTGAGCTGACGCAGGGGTGTGTTCAGAACCGGGCAATCTTCGTCCAGAGACAGGCCCAGCATCTGGACGCGGCCATCAAGGAAGGTCTCGGTATCAAAGGCGGATGGCGCCGACAGCCGCTTCAGGGCGGCCTCGGCAACCTCTTTCTCGGGGCTGATCACCACGTCGATGGGCAGGTGGTCGCGGCGGTAGAGGTCGGAATAGATCGCATCGAGGTAGGATTGCGAGCGCAGACGCGCAACCTTGCGCGGCACCCGGAACACCGAATGGGCCACCTGGCAGGTGACCATGTTGACCTCGTCGGAATAGGTCGCGGCGATGATCATATCCGCATCCCCTGCCCCGGCGCGGTCCAGAACATCAGGGTAACTGGCAAAGCCCGCGATCCCCTGCACATCCAGCGTATCCGTCGCACGGCGCACCAGGTCGGGGTTGTTGTCCACCACCGTCACATCGTTGCGTTCACCGGACAGGTGGCGTGCGATCTGCCAACCCACCTGGCCGGCACCGCAGATAATGACCTTCATGGCATTCCCCTCAAGGCTTGGATCATTGGATGCCAGAAGGATTTGCAAAGGTCAAACACTACCATTGACCGCGCCAGCCGCTATGTCGTTTGATGACCTCGACAAAGGAGTCCGCAATGACAAGATTCAAGGGTTTCATCGGCTTGGCGGTATCCGCCGCGCTGCTTTCGGCCTGCGCCCCGGCGCGGTACGAGAGCTTTTACAAGGCCGGGGTCAGCGACAGCCGCGCCCAGCGGGACCGCGCCGCCTGCGAGAAAGAGGCGCTGACCCAGATCCCCGCCGCCTATATGCCGATCGAGTATCCCTCGACCTATGTCGGCGCCGGAACCTATGGTTGGGGGCTTGGCGTGGGCTATACGTTCACGCCCCGGCAGGACGTCAACGCCAGCGCCCGGAACCGTTATCGCCAGCAATGCATGATCGAAAAGGGCTATGCCCCGGTCATCGTGCCGATCTGTTCGCAGGCGCAGACCCAGGCGGTCAGCGGCCAGTCACGGATCAGCGCAGGCACCCGCCCAACCGAGACCACCTGCGCGACGCAGACAACAACCGGCGTGGCGCTGGTTGATCCGGGCTGACCGGACACAGCACCCCGCATGCCCGCATTTGACCAGTAAAACCCGATAGGACCGATTTTATCATGATCCGATTTCTGCCCCTGACCCTGGCCAGCGCAACGCTTCTTGCCGCCTGCACCGAATACACCCCGCTCTACAAACCCGGCGTGTCGGTCCAGCAGAAAACCGCGGATGAGGCCCAGTGCAACGCCTATGGCGCCAATACGGTCCCGGTGTGGATGGTGACAGAACGCTGGCCGATCTACGGCGCGGGTGGCCAGATCGTGTCATATACCGTGGATGTCTATGACTCCAACGCCGGACGGCGCCAGCAGGTCATCAACCAGTGCATGGCCGAACGCGGCTATCAGCGCGTGGCCATCCCCTATTGCAAGGATGAGCAGCTGGCCGGACGCAGCTATGGCTTTGAAACCCGCCTGCCCGATCCCGGCCCGAATATTTGTGCCGTGCGCGGAAAGGGCGGCAGCGCGGGCATCGTCGATCTGTCCAAGACCAAGCCCGCAGGCTGAGCGATCATCCGGCCTGTTCGGTGTCGGCGCCCTCGTCCGCTTCGACACGGGCGACACGGGCGCCGGCCTTGTTGGTGGTCACCACGCCAAGCGACTTCAGCTTGCGGTGCAGCGCGCTGCGCTCCATGCCGACAAAATTGGCGGTGCGGCTGATATTGCCGCCAAAGCGGTTGATCTGCGTCAGCAGGTATTCGCGTTCGAACGCCTCGCGCGCCTCGCGCAGCGGCAATGTCGCCAGCGTGCCCGACAGGACCACACGCCCCTCTTCCGAGGGCTTCGCATCCGATCCGGCCAGTTCATGCGCCTCGATCGGGCCATTGCCATCACCAAGGATCAGCACCCGTTCGATCAGGTTCTTCAACTGCCGCACGTTGCCCGGCCAGACCATGGTCTGCATCATCGCGACCGCCTCGTCGCTGATCTCGCGCTTGGTCAAGCCTTGCGTCTTGTGCAACAACTCGATGAAGAACTCGGCCAGAAGCGGGATATCCTCGCGCCGGTCTTCCAGCGACGGCACCTCGATCGGCACCACGTTCAGGCGGTGGAACAACTCCTGCCGGAACCGACCGGCAGCGATTTCGGATTCCAGGTTGCGGCTGGTCGAGGACACGACCCGCAGGTCAACCCGCACCTTGTCATTGCCGCCGACGCGCTGAAACTGCTGGTCCACCAGAACGCGCAGGATCTTGGACTGGGTTGCCAGCGGCATGTCGGCGACCTCGTCGAAATAGATCACCCCGCCGCTGGCCTGTTCCAAGAGACCGGGTTCGACGCCGCGCTCTCCGCTTTCGCGGCCAAACAGCATTTCCTCGACGCGATCCGGCTCCATCCCGGCGCAGCTGACGGTGTGGAACGGGCCGCTGGCGCGGTTGGAATTGGCGTGGATATAGCGCGCGGCGACTTCTTTCCCGACACCTGACGGCCCTGACAGCATCACCCGGCCATTGGACTTGGTCACCTTTTCAAGCTGGCTCAGCATGGTGCGGAAAGCGGCACTGTCACCGATCATCTCGGCTACGGTGTTGTCCTGCCGTTTCAACGCCGTGTTCTCGCGGCGCAGGCGCGAGGTTTCCATCGCGCGGCGGATCACCACCAGAAGCTGGTCGATGTTGAACGGCTTTTCGATAAAGTCATAGGCGCCCTGCTTGATCGCCGCGACCGCGATCTCGATGTTGCCATGCCCCGAAATGATGACGATCGGCACATCCGGGTAATCCCGCTTGACCGCCTTCAGGATGTCGATGCCATCCATGTTGCTGTCTTTCAGCCAGATATCCAGGATCATCAGCGCCGGAAGTTCCTTGGTCACCTCGGCCATGGCCTGGTCCGAGTTGCCGGCCAGCCGGGTGGTGAACCCCTCGTCCTGCAGAATGTCCGAGATCAGTTCGCGTATGTCACGTTCATCGTCGACGATCAGAATGTCACTCATGTCTCACTCACCACTTTCTCAACTTGCTCGGCCCTTTCGTGGACCGTTTCAATGGGCAGCCGGATCACGGCCATCGCGCCAAAATGGTCGTCGTTGCCAAAGACCGGCGCGTCCTCAAGCGACAGGGTGCCGCCATGTTCTTCGATGATTTTCTTGACGATCGGCAGGCCCAGCCCGGTGCCCTTGTCACGCGTCGTCACATATGGCTCGAACAGACGCGACCGGTCCAGCGGCAGGCCGATGCCGTTGTCGGCGATGCGGATCTCGGCGCGGCTTTCTTCAACAATGTCGCAGGTCACCCGAATCTCGGGCGTGATCGACAAATCCGGGGATTTTTCCTGTCTTGTTTCAATGGCTTCCCCGGCGTTCTTAATCAGGTTCGTCAGCGCCTGCGATATCATCGTGGCATCCAGGTCCGCCGGCACGGGACCCTCGCAGATCTCGGTCACGAAGCGCACGTCAGGCTGGCCGCTTTCCTGCAACAACACCGCCCCCTTCAACAGCTCGACCAAGTCCTCGCGGCGGCGGTCGGGTTCAGGCATGCGGGCGAATTTCGAGAACTCGTCCACGATGCGGCGCAGGTCGTTGGTCTGACGCACGATGACATCCGTCATCTGTTCCAGCGTGTCGGACTCATCCCCCAGCTTCGAGGCGAACTTGCGGCGGATCCGTTCCGCCGACAGCTGGATCGGGGTCAGCGGGTTCTTGATCTCATGCGCGATCCGCCGCGCCACATCCCCCCAGGCCGCCATGCGCTGGGCCGAGACAAGGTCGGTCACATCGTCAAAGGCGACCACGAACCCCTCAAGCGTGCCATCATTGGTGCGCCGCGTGGACATACGCACCAGCAGGTTTTCCAATTGCCCGCCGCGGGTGACGCGGATCTCGTCCTGCGCCACCTCAAGCCTGTCGCCTTTCAACCGCTCAAACAGCGGGCCGAACTCGGGCACCGCCACCGACAAGGGCATGTCCGCGCGGGTTTCGGACCAATCCAGCAGCCGTTCGGCAGAGCGGTTGACGAAACTGACCCGGCCTTCGGGATCAAGCCCGACAACCCCCGAAGTCACCGACGACAGGACCGAATCGAACAGCCGGCGGCGGCGTTCGATCTGGCGGGTGTTCTGCAACAGCTCTTCGCGCTGGCCCTTCAGCTGCCGGGTCATCTGGTTGAAATAGCGTCCCAGCATGGCAATCTCGTCATCGCCTTCTTCCTCGACCACCTGCGTATCCAGATCGCCATCACCGACCCGCTGCGCCGCGCCCGCCAGCCGCCCGACCGGGCGCGACAGGCGTTCGGCAAACCACAGCCCCATCCAGATCGCCGCCAGGATCAGGATCACGGCAAACCCAAGGTAAACCAGCCCAAATTCAAACAGCACCCGCCCGCGTTCGTTTTCCAACTGGTTGTAAAGGCTGGCGGTTTCGCGGGTGTCATCGAGCAGCGAAAAGATCGAGCCATCGACCTCGCGGCTGACATAGAGGAAGCGGTCGACAAAAGCATCCAGCCGCACCAGCGCGCGCAATTCATTGGTGTCCCAGTCGCGGATAATCACCGATTTTGATTCCCGCGCCTCGGTGATCTGGGCGGGCGTCAGCGCCTCGAAGTCAAACAGATACGATCCCTCGCCCCGCGCCCGGATCTCGCCCGAGCCGTCGATGACATAGGCCTCTTTCAGCCCGCGCTGAATCTGCGACTGGCCGTTGGCCAGCAACACCCGCACATCTCCGTCGGACAGGAAGAAACTGGCGCGGCGGTTGGCATCGAGGAACCCGGCCAGCGCAAAGGCGTCGGTTTTCAGCGCCTCGACATGTTCTTCTTCATAGGCCTGCGCCGCCAGGACCGAATTGCCGACCACCTCGCGCACCCGGTCCGAGAACCAGCCCTCAAGCCCAACATTGATGGTGAGACCGGCAAAGACCGCCACTGTGATCGTCGGCACCAGCGCCAGCGCGGTAAACGCCCCGGTCAGACGCATGTGCAGCCGCGACCCGGCGGAATGGGCGCGGCGGTTGGCGATCATCCGCGCCACCCGTTGCAGCACCAGCGCCGCCACCAACAGGACATAGACAAGGTCGGTCAGCAGAACGATCCGCAGCGATCCCGACGACGCGCCCTGATCCATCGGCCCCATGACCAGAAAGGTCAGGAACGCCAGAACAGGTCCCATCGCGACCAGTCCCCAGGTCGCAATGTTTTGCACGCGACGCTGCCGCCGCAGCCGCCGGAACCGGTTCCATTGCCGTGAGGTCGCACGACTGCTCACCAGAGTAACCTCAATCGATGTTGCGCCGCGATTGCGGCATACCGCCATATATTGTGTCAGTTGACCCGAGGTGCGGCCCGGATGCAACGCTTATGTGGCAGTTTTACATCAACTTCCTGCGGCGAGTCACGTGGATATCGAGGTCGGTGATCTTCTTGCGCAGTGTATTGCGGTTGATGCCCAGCAGATCGGCGCATTTGGCCTGGTTTCCGCCGGTGGCATCCAGCGCAATTTCGATCAGCGGCAGTTCAACTTCCTTCAGGATGCGCTGATACAGTCCGGCCGGCGGCAGCATGTTGCCATGCAGATCGAAATAGCGCCGCAGGTGCCGCGCGACCGAGGCCGACAGTTTCTCGGTATCCTCGGCGCCCAGCAAGGGCCCGGTCTGCGGCTGCGCGCCCAGCACCGATTCCGCCTCGGGCAGCGTCACCTCTTCCGCACGAGCGGTCAGCACCAGCCGTTTCACCGCGTTTTCCAACTGACGCACGTTACCGGGCCAGGAATAGGTGCGGAACAGTTCCATCGCGTCCTTGGAGAACACCCGCATCGGCGCGCCGTCGCGTTCGGACTTGGTCAGGAAGTGTTCCACCAAAAGTGGGATGTCATCGACCCGCTCGCGCAGCGACGGCACATGGATCATCGCCCCGTTCAGCCGGTAATAGAGATCGTGGCGCACATGGCCCTTCTCCATCGCGTCATTCAGGTTGACCTGGCTGGTCGCCATGAAGCGCGGGGAATGGTCGCCGGGATTGTCCATCATGCGCACGATCCGCGCCTGGATGTCGTCGCCGATGTCGCCAATCTCGTCAAACAGGATGGTGCCGCCCTTGGCCTTGGCCAGCACCTTTGACGGGCCTTCCAGATCCGACAGTTCCGACGCGGTCACCACCACGAAAGGCAGGGTGCGGCGGTCGCTGAAATCGTGAATTTCACGTGCAATCAATGACTTGCCCGTACCGCTTTCACCCGAGATCAGCACCGGAAGATCGGTGTTCATCACTCGCGCCACCAGCCGGTAGAGCGCCTGCATCGCCGGGGTGCGCCCGACCAGCGGCAACTCGTCCCCGCGTTCGGGCATGTCCGTGGCCCCGGGCGCAGGCGAACGGCGCTTGACCTCAAGCGCCTTGGCGGTGCGCTTCATCAGGTCGGGCAGATCGAAGGGCTTGGGCAGGTAGTCATACGCCTCGGCCTCGGCCGCCTGGATCGCGGTCATGATGGTGTTCTGCGCCGAGATCACGATGACGGGCAGACCGGGCCGGTCCTCGGAAATCTTCGGCAGCATCTCAAGCCCGTTGCCGTCGGGCATCATGACATCGGTGATGACGACATCGCCCTTGCCCTCGCCCACCCAGCGCATCAGCGTCGTCAGGGACGAGGTCGCGTGAACCTTGCACCCCGCCCGCGTCAGCGCCTGGGTCAACACGGTGCGAATTGTGCGGTCGTCATCTGCGACCAGAACGGTGCCATCCATCAGCTGTTCTCCTCGTCAATCGTCAATTCCTTGGGGGCGCGCGGCAGGGAAATGCGGAACACGGTCCGCCCCGGCACGCTGTCCACCGAAATCCAGCCGTCATGGTCGGATATGATCTTGCTCACCAGCGCCAGCCCCAGACCGGTGCCGTTTTCACGCCCCGATACGAAGGGGTCGAAAATGTCGCCCTTGATATTGTCCGGCAGCCCGGGGCCGTCGTCGATCACCTCGATCTGCAGCGGCAGGGCCTGGCCGGTGCCATCGGCGCGGCGCATGCGGAACGAGTGTTCGTAATAGGTATGAAGCCGGATTGTTCCGTTTCCATCAGCAGCTTCCGAGGCGTTCTTCAACAGGTTCAGAACCACCTGCAACAGCTGATCGGCATCCCCCACGGCGGGCGGCAACGAGGGGTCGTAATCCTCGTGAATGACCATATGCGCGCCGAACCCCAACAGCGCCGAACGGCGGGCGCGGTCCAGAACGTCATGCAGGTTCACCGCCTTGCGTTGCGGCGGAACAAGGTTGCCGAATTGTTCGACCTGTTCCAGCAGCTTCACGATCCGGCGACTTTCCTCGACAATCAGGTCGGTCAGCTCAAGGTCGTCCGGCCCAAGGTTCATCGACAACAGCTGCGCCGCCCCGGTGATCCCCGCCAGCGGGTTCTTGATCTCATGCGCCAGCATCTCGGCCATGCCGATGGCGGATTTGGCCGAGGATTTCACCCCCTGGCTACGGGTCATGCGCTCGGCCAGCTGGCGCGGCGAGATCAGGAACATCATCGTGCCCGGATCGCCATTCAGCGGCCCGATCTGCAGGTTGCACTGCTGCGGCGGCGCGTCGCCGGTGCCGATATCGACATGGTTCACATAAAGCGGCGTGCCGTGGTCGCGGGCGCGCTGGAACGCGTCTTCAAGCGGTGCGTCGACCATCAGCCGGTCCCAGATCGGATCACCCCGCATCTGCTTGGCCGAGGCGTTGAAGAACCCCTCTGCCGCCGGGTTGATGTCGCTGATGCGATCGTCCTTGTCGACCAGAATGGCCGGCACCGGGATCGAGGCCCAAAGCGTGGCACCATCGCTCATGCGGCGTCCCTTTCCTGCGGGTGTTGACTGAGGGCGTCGGGCAAAAGCGCCAGAACCTCTTGCGGTGTTTTCGCGGTCAGGATGGCACGGCGCAGATGCGGGCCTGTTCCGGCGACGTCCATGTACCAGCCAAGGTGTTTGCGCGCGACTTTCAGGCCCAATTCCCGGCCATAGAAGGTCAAGATCGCCTCGTAATGACCTGAAACCATGTCAGAAAAAGCGGTTCCAGTCGGAACTTCCGGCGCCGCGCCGCCAAACAGGTCAGCCGCGATCTGCGCCAGCAGCCACGGCTTGCCCTGCGCCCCGCGCCCCACCATGACGCCATCCGCGCCCGAGCGGTCCAATGCGGTGCGGGCGGATTTTGTGTCGACGATATCGCCATTTGCGATCACCGGCACCGACACCGCGTCCTTCACGCCCCGGATCGCCGCCCAGTCCGCCATGCCCTTGTAGAACTGGCAGCGGGTGCGGCCGTGTATCGTGATCATCTGCACGCCAGCGCCCTCGGCCCGACGCGCAAGTTCGGCGGCATTCAGCATATTGTCATCCCAGCCCAGCCGGGTTTTCAGCGTCACCGGGATACTGACCGCGCCGACCACCGCTTCGATCAGGGTCAGCGCGTGGTCGAGATCTTTCATCAGTGCCGACCCGCTGGCCCCGGCCCCGCTTGCGCTGGTCACTTTCTTGGCGGGACAGCCCATGTTGATGTCGATCAGCGTGGCGCCATTCGCCTCGACCTGCCGCGCGGCCTCGGCCATCCAATGCGCCTCGCGGCCCGCCAGTTGCACGGCGGTATTGGCCACGCCGAATCCCAGCTCTGCCTTCTCGCGCACGCCGGGTTTGGCCTGGACCATTTCCTGGCTGGCGACCATTTCCGATACCACAAGCCCCGCGCCGAAGCCCGAAACCAGGGTCCGAAACGGCATGTCGGTGATTCCCGCAAGCGGGGCGAGAAAGACCGGAGGTGTCAGAGTCAGTGGGCCGACCGTCAGAGTCACGTGCCTAATCCTTGTGCATTGGCTTCGAAATAGCGTTTTTGGCCGGGGCATACAATCTTACCATCCGGTCAAACGAGTTGGAAATACGCAAATGCCTATTTTTTGGGCGACAATATCTGGTCAATTGCCTCTCGCATTTGCAGGTTCTAGACAAAGGGGGCAATGGAACGGGCAAAACGATGACTTCTATGACAATCGCCGCCGTGATCGTGGCCGCCGGGCGTGGCACCCGCGCGGGTGGCGGCGTGCCGAAACAATGGCAGCGGGTTGCGGGGCGGCGGCTGGCGGATCACACGGTCGCGGCCTTCCTGTCCCATCCCCGCATCGACCACGTGATCGCGGTGGTGCATCCCGACGACGCCGATGAAAGCGCGTCGCTGGGCGTCGACACCGTGCATGGCGGCGCGACGCGGGATGCCTCGGTCCGGGCCGGGCTTGAGGCGCTGGAGGGGCGTGGTTTCAGCCATGTTCTGATCCATGACGTCGCCCGCGCCGGGGTCTCGCATGCGGTGATCGACGGGGTCATCGACGCCCTTGCGGGAGCAGAGGGCGCGGCACCGGGGATCGCGGTGACCGATGCGCTGTGGCGCGTGGACGGGGCGCATGTTTCCGGCACCCAGGACCGCACCGGCCTGTTCCGCGCCCAGACCCCGCAGGGGTTCCGGCTGGATGCGATCCTTGCCGCGCACCGGGCCCATCCCGGCGGTGCGGCGGATGATGTCGAGGTCGCACGCACAGCGGGCATTGACGTTGTCCTGACACCGGGCGAAACACGCAATCTGAAGGTAACCACGGCGGATGATTTTTCCCGTCTGGAAAAGGAGTTGGCAGGCGACATGGATGTAAGGCTGGGCAATGGCTATGACGTGCATCGCTTTGGCGACGGCACATTCGTGACGCTCTGCGGGATCGAGGTGCCGCATGAACGCGGGCTGCAGGGCCATTCGGATGCGGATGTCGGGATGCACGCGGTCACGGACGCGATCTATGGCGCGCTGGCGCAGGGTGACATTGGCCGCCACTTTCCACCCTCGGACCCGAAGTGGAAAGGCGCCGACAGTGCGATCTTCCTTCGGCATGCGGTCGGGTTGGCGGCCGAAATGGGGTATTCGATCTCGAATATCGACTGCACGTTGGTCTGCGAACAGCCCAAGATCGGCCCCTATGCACCCGCCATGACAACGCGCATGTCCGAGATCATGGGATTGGCCGCTGACCGCATCTCGATCAAGGCGACGACAAGTGAACGGCTGGGCTTTACCGGCCGCGAGGAAGGGATCGCGGCGATTGCCACCGCGACGCTGGTGAAACCATGAAGACGATGATTGCAACCGTGGGCGGGGTCGGGTTCCTGCGGCCCGCGCCGGGCACATGGGGGTCGGCTGTCGGGGTCGGTCTGGCGCTGGGGCTGCACTGGCTGGGCGGGTTTCCCCTGCTGGTGATCGCCACTGTTGCCGCCTTTTTCGTCGGCTGGTGGGCGACGGCGGGCTATACCGCCAAAACCGGCGACCATGATCCCGGCGAGGTGGTGATTGACGAGGTCGCGGGCCAGTTCATTGCCCTCTGGGTGGTGTCATTTGGCGCCTGGCACGCAGGATTGCCCGCGCTGGCGCTTTATCCCGGCTGGATCGCCGGGTTCGTTCTGTTCCGCATCTTTGACATCACCAAGCCGTCGATCATCGGCAAGGCCGACCGGCGCGGCGACGCGCTGGGGGTGATGCTGGATGACATCTGGGCGGGGGTTTTCGCCGCCATCTGCACCGGGGTTCTGGCGTGGATCAGCCACGGGGTTCTGGGGCTATGAGCCCGGCCGACCTTCTGGACCTCTGCCGTGAGAAGGGCCTGCGCATCGCCACGGCGGAAAGCTGTACGGGGGGCATGATCTCGGCCGCATTGACCGATATCGCCGGGTCATCCGACGTGTTCGAACGCGGCTTCGTCACCTATACCAACACCGCCAAGACCGAGATGCTGGGCGTGCGCGAGGCAACGCTGGCGGCGCATGGTGCGGTCTCGGAACAGGTGGCGCGCGAGATGGCGCTGGGGGCGCTGGCAAACAGCGACGCGGATCTTGCGGTGTCCGTCACAGGCATCGCCGGCCCCGGCGGATCCGAGTTCAAGCCCGAGGGCCGCGTCTGTTTCGGGATCGCGTCAAAGGGCAGCTGCACCACCGAAACGGTGGAGTTTGGCGCAGCGGGCCGCGCCGTGGTGCGCGAAAAGGCACGGAATCACGCGCTGGCGTTGCTGGCACAGGCCGCATCCCAATTGTGACGCCTTTTCGGGCGCAACCCCACAATAGCTGCCCATATTTCAGGCATATCTAAAACCGCCCATGTTTCGGGCGCAGCTGCGGGCATTTGCCTCTTTGTTTTGCAGGTCACATCCGCTTTGTGACGCGAAACCACAACAAGAACCAATGAAAGGAAGGGACAATGAACGGAGCGGATACCGCCTGGATCATCGTGGCCACGGCCCTGGTCCTGTTCATGACGCTGCCCGGTCTGGCGCTGTTTTACGGCGGGCTGGTGCGCGCGCGCAACGTGCTGAGCGTCTTTATGCAAACCTACGCCATCGCCTGCCTGATGAGCGTCCTGTGGCTGGTATTCGGCTATTCCATCGCCTTTGGCGGCGGCACCAGCGGGGTCTGGGGCGGTCTGGACAAGATGTTCCTTTCGGGCGTCACCACCGACAGCCTGTCAGGCACCCTGCCCGAGGTCCTGTTCTTTGCCTTCCAGATGACCTTTGCGATCATCACCCCGGCCCTGATCGTCGGCGCCTATGTCGAGCGGATCGGCTTTGGCTTTGTCCTTCTGTTCTCGGGCCTGTGGATGCTGTTGTGCTACGCGCCGGTGGTCCACTGGATCTGGGGCGGCGGCATGATGGCGGATGGCGGCATCTTCGGCGAAACCGGGGTGCGCGATTTTGCAGGCGGCATCGTCGTGCATGAAACGGCAGGTCTGGCGGCACTGGTGATTGCCGTTGTTCTGGGCCCGCGCAAGAACCGCACCACCCCGCCGCATGCGCCGTGGATGGTGATGATCGGCGCGGCGATGCTGTGGGTCGGCTGGTTCGGCTTCAATGGCGGCTCGCAGCTGGCGGCGGATGGCGGCGCGGCGATGGCGCTGACGGTAACGCATATCTCGGCGGCAACCGCATCACTGACATGGGCGCTGTGGGAGCGGATCAAATACGGCAAAGCCTCGCTCGTGGGTCTGGTGACAGGCACAATCGCGGGTCTGGCCTCGATCACCCCCGCATCGGGCTTTGTCGGCCCGGTCGAGGCGCTGGTGATCGGCGCGGTCGCAGGCGTGTTGTGTCAGGAAGCGGTGAACGTGATCCGCAACGTCCTGAAGATCGACGATACGCTGGACGTCTTCGCGGTCCACGGCGTCGGCGGCATCTTTGGCACGATCATGATCGCGGTCTTCGGTCAGGGCGCATGGGCGGCACAGCTTGGCGGATTGGCCGTGGTGGGTGTCTTTACCCTGGTCGTGACCTTCGTGCTGATCAAGCTGGTCGCGCTGGTCACGCCGCTGCGCGTGGATGAAGAGACCGAGGTCAACGGGCTTGACCTGTCTGTTCACGGTGAACGGGCCTATGACATGAATTCCTGACTCGGTTCGGGAATGGACATGAAAGGGGCGGTCCGTCGGGCCGCCCTTTTTTGTTTCTCGATGAGCCGCGCGATGGCCAGCCCCCCCCGCGCGGAATCAAGGCCGCAGGCCGCCGCGCGATCGCCAGACCGCCCGCACGGGCTGGCGATTTCGAGAGGTCGCAGCTCCGCTTGTAAGACTCGACGGATGAGGCAGCATAAAGCGCCTGCCTGAAACAGTGCGTCGCCATCCCGCGGTCTGGTGATCGCGCGTCTAGGTGGCTATTTCCTTGCCGATGATCGACGCATCCCCAGCCTTCGCCAAATCCCAAAGCCGCCCCGCGCGGGGTCCACCGACCAAAGCGCCCGCCTTGACCCGCAGCTTCTCAAGCCGCACATCAAGCGGCATCGGCGCGTCGAGGTCGTGGGCCACGTCGATCACGTCCCCCGACACCAGTTCAACCCGAAGTTCCGCCTGCATCTCGGTCAGGCGGTCAGCGCCCACAACCTCGACCTTCTGCCGTAGCGCGACCAGCGCAGGATCGGCGCACAGCGCGTCCGTGTAGCTTTCCAACGCCGCCGTCGACACCCCCGACAGCACCATGGCCGTCACCATGCGATAGCTGAACTTGGCCCCCAGCCCGGTGGTCGGGTCCGGCTGATTGCACACCGTCAGCCAGCGCGGATGGGTGCGGATCGTGACCTTTTGCACGTCGTCGGGGTCGATGGCGGGCAAGGACGCCAACGCCTCAAGCGTGGCATGCAGACCGTGGCAGCAGGCGTGGAACTTGTGGCTGATGCGATCAAACAGCCATGTTGCGCCCAAGCCCGCCAGCGCGGTTTCGTCGCCGACGCCATGATGCGTCGCGCCAAACCCCTGCGGGGCTTCAAGCCCGGCCGGGTTGGGCAGGAAACCCCGCGCCACCAACTGCGCCGCTTCAACCCCGTTCGAGGCCGCGATCCCGGCATTCATCGGCTTGCCCATGGTGCCGAACTGCGATTTCAACCCGGACGCGCGGGTCGAGACCAGCCCCAGCGCCGCCGCCAGTCCCGTTTCGTCCAGCCCCAGAAGCCGCCCCGCCGCCAGCGCCGCGCCAAAGGCGCCTGCGGTGGCGGTCTGGTGGAACCCGGTCTGGTAGTGGTCCCGCCCCAGCCAGACACCGACGCGAATCGACGCCTCGATCCCGATCAGAGCGGCAACGCGCAACTCTTCCGCCGATGCACCTCGTGCCTCACCCACCGCCAGAACCGCCGGGAAAATCGCCACCGACGGGTGGCCGATATGGGCAAAATGGGTGTCGTCATAGTCCAGCGCGTGGCTGATCGTGCCATTGGCCAGCGCCGCCGCCCGCGCCGGGACCCTGGTCGACAGCCCAAAGACCGAGGCCTGGCCCGCGCCGCCCTCATCCGCCACCATGTCGCGCAGGATGGTCGAGACGGGTTCATCCCGGCCCGCAATCCCCACCGCCATCCAGTCCAGCAACGACCCCGCCAGCATGTCGCGGGTGGCTTGCGGTATGTCCTGCCATGTGGTCTGGCGGGCAAACCGGGCCAAGTCTGTTGTGATCCCCATCGGCCCTGCCCCCATCTATCCGTAAAGCTCTTTTGCCCGTGCTTCGAACGCGCGCACGATGCGGTGCATCGCCTCGTTGAACACCACGCCGATGATCTTTTGCAGAACCGCGTTCTTGAACTCGAAATCGACGAAGAACGACACCTCGCAGCCGCCGTCCGTCTCGGCAAAATCCCAACTGGATTTCATGTATTTGAACGGCCCGTCCAGATATTCGGTGTCGATATGCATGGCCTCGGGATCCAAGAGGACACGGCTGCCGAACCGTTCGCGGAACACTTTGAACGAGATCACGAGGTCCGCCAGCATCAGCGCCCTGTTCCCCTCGGGCGTGACCGAACGCACACGCGCCGCCGCGCACCACGGCAGGAACTTGGGATAGCTGCCGACATCGGCCACCAGGTCGTACATCTGGCGTGCGGAATAGGGCAGCGGGCGGGTCTCGGAATGGGTTGGCATGACACCCCGGTTTGACATGGACAGTGGCCGCCCATTTCGTATGCTGGCGGCGGAAAATCAAGGGGACAGCATGTCAGAGCGTCCATATGTCATCGACGAAATGATCTCGGCCAAGGCGATCGCGGCCCGGATCGAGGCCCTCAGCCGCGAAATCAGGGCCGAATTCAAGGGCACCGACAAGCTGGTCGTGGTGGGCCTGTTGCGCGGGAGTTTCGTGTTCATCGCCGACCTCGTGCGCGAACTGGACCTGCCGGTCGAGGTCGATTTCCTTGAGGCCTCGTCTTACGGAAACGCGATGGAATCCAGCCGGGAAGTGCGTATTCTCAAGGACTTGCGCGGCGAAATTGAAGGGCGGGACGTGCTGGTTGTGGAAGATATCGTCGACACCGGCCACACCCTGACCCATGTGCTGCACCTTCTGCAATCGCGCCATCCGGCAAAGCTGAAAACCGCAGCACTTCTGGACAAGCCCTCGCGCCGCGAGGCCGATATCAAGGCCGACTGGACCGGGTTCGAAATCCCCGATGAATTTGTCGTCGGCTATGGAATCGACTTCGCCCAGCGGAACCGCAACCTGCCGTTCATCGGCAAGGTCCGGTTTACGGAGTGAACATCCGCCACTTCCTGCGCATGGCCCGCTGGGGCCGCAACCCGCCGTCTGAAAAGCGGGTCGCGCTGGTCTTTGCCGTGATCCTGATCTGCCTAGGCATCTTTGCGGTCGAGCGGTTTCTTGGCTGGCCAGAGGCGCTGACGCCGCATGGCTCTCCCAAGGGGCGGATCGACCGCTAGCAGATCCGGGCGCGGCTTTTCTCTTTCCCCAAATACCTCGGGGACGCTTGAATACGCAGGCGTATTCAAGCCAAAGGGCAGCGCCCCCTGCTCTGTCCCCCAGCTATTCCTAGGCCTCGCCCAGCTTCGCCATCCGTGCCGCGCGCAGTTTCGCGAAATCGTCGCCCGCGTGATAGGACGACCGCGTCAGCGGCGTTGCCGAGACCATCAGGAAGCCCTTGCCATAGGCGGCTTTTTCATAGGACTTGAATTCCTCAGGGGTGACGAAACGGTCAACCCGGTGGTGTTTCGGCGTCGGCTGCAGGTATTGCCCGATGGTCAGGAAATCGACATCCGCCGCGCGCATGTCGTCCATCACCTGATGCACGCCCTGCTTGTCCTCGCCAAGGCCGACCATGATGCCGGATTTGGTGAAAATCGTCGGGTCCAGTTCCTTGACCCGCTGCAACAGCCGAAGCGAGTGGAAATACCGCGCGCCGGGGCGAACCGAGGGGTAAAGACCCGGCACGGTTTCCAGATTGTGGTTGAACACATCCGGTCTGGCTTCGACCACAACCTCCAGCACCTCGGGCGCGCATTTCAGGAAGTCGGGGGTCAGGATTTCGATCGTGGTCTTGGGCGACTTGTGGCGGATGGCGCGGATCGTCTGGGCGAAATGATCGGCCCCGCCATCCTTGAGGTCGTCACGGTCCACCGAGGTGATGACCACGTGATTGAGCCCCAGCTTGTCGACCGCATGGGCCACGCGGCCCGGTTCGAACGCATCCAGCGTGTCGGGCTTGCCGGTGGCGATATTGCAGAAGGTGCAGCCGCGGGTGCAGATCTCGCCCATGATCATCATGGTGGCGTGACCCTGAGACCAGCATTCGCCGGCGTTTGGACAGGCGGCTTCTTCGCAGACCGTGGCAAGGTTGTTCTCGCGCATGATCTTGCGGGTCGCGTTATAGCCGGCGCCGGTGGGCGCCTTGACGCGAATCCAGTTCGGCTTGCGCGGTTGCGCGTTGTCGGGCCGGTGCGCCTTTTCGGGGTGGCGCTGTTCTGGAATCTTCAGGTCTCGCAACGGTCTCTTCCCTTGAATGTCGCGCCGGTCCGGTGGTGTGGCCCGGTTTGACGTCACGTCATGGCGCGGTGGCTGCCCGTGTAACATAGCCTCAGTTCCGGGCTAGGACCAGCGGCGCATAGCCGCTATGCATCCTGCATGGATTTGCGGCGTTTTCACGCCCGCCCACGGCGGCAAATTGCAAATTCGCGGGCCGGGGTGGTATCGGCGGTTGAACCCGGTTTGGAACAATTCTAGGTAGCGGGCAATTCCGACAAGCAACAGGAGAATCGCCATGCAATCCGGCGCCAAGATCCCCAACGTCACCTTCAAGACCCGCGTCCGCGACGAGGCCGTCGGCGGCCCGAACCCGTTCCGCTGGCAGGACATGACCAGCGACGATTATTTCAAGGGCAAGCGCGTGATCCTGTTCTCGTTGCCCGGTGCCTTTACCCCGACCTGCTCGACCTATCAGCTGCCGGGTTTCGAAGAAAACTTTGCGAAATTCCAGGAGCTTGGCATTGACGACATCTATTGCATGTCGGTGAACGACAGCTTCGTGATGAACAAATGGGCCGAGGCGCAGGGCGTCAACAACGTCAAGGTCATCCCCGACGGGTCCGGTGAGTTCACCCGCAAGGTCGGCATGCTGGTCGCCAAGGACAACCTGGGCTTCGGCATGCGCTCGTGGCGCTATGCGGCGATCATCAACGACGGTGTCGTCGAGGCATGGTTCGAAGAGCCGGGCCTGGCCGACAACCACGGCGAAGACCCCTATGGCGAGTCGAGCCCCGAGAACCTGCTGAAGTATCTCGAAGGTGCGGCGGTCGAATCGGCGGCCTGATCGTTTCCCGCGACGAAACAAAAAAAAACGGCCCGCATCGCGCGGGCCGTTTTGCTTTATCCGATATAGTCCCCGGCCCCGTTCATGCCGCGCCGGTAATGTTCGCGCAACCGCACCAGCGCGATCCTGAGGACAATCTTGCCGGATCGCGCCGACCAGCCCAGTTTCTTTTCTGCCGTTTCCAGCCCCTCAAGGTGGCAACAGCAGCGCAGCGCGACATCGGCCAGCCCTTCGCCCAGATCGGCCAGCGCGGCCGCAACGCGGTCCTTTGCCCCAAACGTGCCACCTGATCCGCGCCGGGTTGTCTCGACACCTGCGGTCAGGAAATGGTCCCAGTTCTGGGTGGTGCCCGGCTCCATCTGCGAGATTTCGAAATCCTCGCGCAGCCGTTCGCCCGCCGCGACAAGACTGTCGTCAAGGAAGGGCTTGCCATCCTTGTCGCGCCGCCGTGCCAGCCCCAGAAGCGGGCTTTCGGCGCAGAATCGGGATTTGAGCCGGGCCATGTCCAGACCTGCCGCGGCGCGCTGACCCGGCTGACCGTCGAACCCGATCTGCACTTCGGCAAAGCCGCGTGCGGCGGCGTTCTCTGATGCCGCCATCATCGACGACAAGGCCGCGCGCCCGGCCGAGGTGATGCGATAGCGGGTCACCTTGCCCCGCGTGGTGCCCTCGATCCACTGGTTCAGCGCCATCGCTTCGGCGACGGGCTGGTCCACGACCGCGGTGCGGGTGCCATTGCCGCCCTCGCCTTCGCGCACCACAACCGCCTTGGGCAGCCCCTCGGCCACCGCCAGCACAGCGCCGCGTTCACACAGGCGGCGCAGGACGCGGCGCGATTCTTGCTTCAGCTTGTCGTCGGAGATCGTGGCATTTGATTGAGAATTCATTGCAGCCTCATGTCTGATGTTGGCGACCGGAACGTCCAGCCGGTCAAGGGCGTGATCCACCAGCGGGTCATCACGCAGGGCTTCAAGACGTCGCACCTGGCGCAGGATCGTCGACGGATGAACCCCCGCCCCCCGCGCCAGTGCGCGGATCGGAACCCCCCGCGATACATGCGCAAGATAGTGGCGCACCTCGTCGGGAACCCAACGGGGCAAATCTGGTAGTTCCTTGGTCACATCCATCCGCCGGCCAATCCTCCGGTATGTTCAAATTTCGGTTGTCCACAGGGTTATCCCTAAAATTGTCCACAAATTGACCAGCATTGGTTACTCAGGAATTAAAGTTTCCGTGTTTGCCGCAGATTGTTTCGAAAAGATAAACAAACAGAGGCCGTAGCGTTCTGTTTGTGCAACAGTCGCGCAACACTCGCTTAGGTTGTGCCATCAAAAGGCCAGCCAAAGCGAGGAAAAGACATGCAAGACATCCTGAGCCAACTCAGCAACCTGCGCCGTCCCCGCCTGTTGATCCGGGCGGCGCGGCTGGGGGCCGACGACTATCTGCGCGATCGTCACCTGCGCCGTCATCTGGGCACGGCAAAGCTGCCCCGGCATGGCGAGGCAATCATGCAATTGATGCAGATTGAATCAGCCCTGAACGACATGCGGCATGAGGGCGACGCCGGCTATTCGCTGGTGCGCCATGTCGATGTCATGATCGCGCTGATGGGCGAGGCCCGGTTGCTCCGGGCCGCCCAGACCGTGTGATCAGAGGAAACTGTCGGGCATCGACGCCTTCTTGCGGGCGACGTAATCGTCCAGCGCCTCGGTGATCGCGACATCCAGCGCGGGGGCCTGGTAATCCGCCAGCATCTTTTTGACCTTGGCGGCGGCCAGGGACTGGCTGTCGCGGCTGCCTTCATCGGCCCAGGTCTCGAACGGTTTGTAATCCAGCACGCCGGAGCGCCAGAAGGCGGTCTTGAAATTCGCCTGCGTATGGCCACAGCCAAGATAATGCCCGCCCGGACCGACCTCTCGGATCGCGTCCATGGCTTGTGCATTCTCATCCACCGATACGCCTTTGGCGAGGTGGTGCAGGATGCCAAGCTGATCGGCGTCCAGAACGAATTTCTCAAAGCTGGAGACCAGCCCGCCCTCAAGCCAGCCGCAGGAATGCAGCATGAAGTTGACCCCGCCCATCAGGGCGGCATTCAGCGTGTTGGCGGTTTCATAGGCGGCCTGCGCATCGGGCAGTTTCGAGCCGCACAAGCCCCCGCCCGACCGGAACGGCAGCCCCATGCGCCGCGCCAGTTGGCCCGCGCCGTAAAGGATCTGGCTGGCTTCGGGCGTACCGAAGGTGGGCGCGCCCGAGTTCATGTCGATCGAGGTCACGAAGGCCCCGAAGATCACCGGCGCACCGGGGCGGATCAGCTGGGAATAGGCGATCCCGGCCAGCACCTCGGCCAGAACCTGCGTCAGCGTGCCCGCCACCGACACCGGCGCCATCGCGCCACCAACAATAAAGGGAGAGATGATGCAGGCCTGATTGTTCTTCGCGTAAACCTCTAGCGACCCCATCATCACGTCGTCAAACGTCAGGGGCGAGTTGATGTTGATGAGCGAGGTCATCACCGTGTTTTCCTGAACGAAATCCTTGCCGAACAGGATCTCGCACATCTCGACGCTGTCCTGCGCCCGGCTGGGTTCGGTGACAGACCCCATGAAGGGCTTGTCCGACAGCGTCATATGCGCCTGCAGCATGTCGAGGTGGCGCTTGTTGACGGCGATATCGGTCGGTTCGCAGACCGTGCCGCCGGAATGGTGCAGCCATTTCGACATGTAGCCGAGTTTCACGAATTTCCGGAAATCCTCCATCGTGGCATAGCGGCGCCCCCCTTCGAGGTCGCGCACGAAGGGCGGGCCATAGACCGGCGCCAGAACCAGCGACTTGCCCCCGATCACCACGTCGCGGTCGCGGTTGCGGGCGACCTGCGTGATGCTGGACGGCGCGGTAGCACACAATTTCCGCGCCAGACCACGCGGGATATGCACCCGCTCACCCTCGACCGTGGCCCCGGCCTCGCGCCACAGCTCCAGCGCGCCCGGATTGTTGACGAAATTGACGCCGATTTCTTCCAGCACGGTTTCGGCATTGGCCTCGATGATCTCAAGCGCCTCGTCGTTCAGGATCTCGAAATTGGGGATGTTGCGCTCGATATATTTCGCGGTCTCGACACTGACCGCGCTGCGCTCGGCGCGTCGTGCCGCGCCACCACCTGACCGGCCACGCCGCCGGGTTGCCACATCTGCCATGTCGTTGTCCTTCACCAGATCACGTTGTCCAGGTCACTTCGCCTGAGCGATATCTATCCCGGCGCGGCGCGTCGCAGAATGCGGATTGCGGCCTTTGACAAAAGAAAACGACATCTGCGCGGATCAGACGCTCAGGACTCGGTCACCGGGTCCCAGTTTACCGTATCGACGCGCGGATCGATCATCAGCGGCGACAGTACCTTGTCGATATCGGCGCTGGCCAGATCGTTGACCGACAGGATGATCTCCAACTCGGCCTCTTCCTCGTCTCGGGTCAGGTCAAACCCCAGCACCCGGACGCCCGCTTGTGCGATCGTCTGCAGCGCCAGCTTGCGCACTTTCGACGTGTCACCGGCGGCACAGCGCAGCACCACGCGAAACTCCTGTGTCAGCGGCACACCGGCGCGGGTGGTTTTTTTCAGCCATTTGACCAGCGGACGCAGGCCGAGGTTCACGAATATCACCGCACCGGTGGCAAGCGCGGCAAACAGGATGGCCCCGGCCCCGGCGATCAGCCCCACCGCCGCCGAACACCACAGCGTCGCCGCCGTGTTCAGCCCATGCACGTTGAACCCGTGGCGAAAAATGATGCCCGCGCCCAGAAAGCCGATCCCCGACACCACCTGCGCGCCAACCCGCGTGGGGCTAAGTTCTGTCGGATAAAGCGATGAAAACACGACAAAAGTCGCCGCCCCAAGCGCCACAAGCGCATTGGTCCGAAGCCCGGCCATACGTTGACGCACCTGCCGCTCCGACCCGATCAGCGCCCCGCAGAACAGTGCCACCGTCAGGTTGATCGCCGCCTGATCCAGCCCCAGCACAGGAAGTTCGCTCATGTCCCGTTTCCCTCTCTCAAACCCCGCCAAATGCGCAGCCCGTGTGTCCGCACCGGATACTCAGCGCCAAAACAACCACATCAGGCAAGGGTTTTCTGTTCCGCGACCGGCGCAATGGCCGCCGGTTCCGGCGGCTTTCCCACTTGCCGAATCCGCCCCAATTCCCTAAGCGGCATCCATGACCGAGACATCCCATGACCGCCTTCTCATCATCGACTTCGGCAGCCAGGTTACCCAGCTGATCGCCCGCCGCCTGCGCGAGCTGAACGTCTATTGCGAAATCCACCCCTATCAGAACGTGACCATGGACACGGTCCGCGAAATGGCGCCACGGGCGATCATCTTCTCGGGCGGTCCAGACAGTGTCACGCGCGAGGGGTCGCCCCGTGCGCCGCAGGAAATCTTCGACTATGGCGTGCCGATCCTTGGCATCTGCTATGGCCAGCAGGTGATGATGACGCAACTGGGCGGCACGGTGGAATCGGGCCACGGCACCGCCGAATTCGGCCGCGCCTATGTCGAGCCCAAGGGCAAGCTGGACCTGCTGGATGGCTGGTTCAACGAGGGGCGTGAACAGGTCTGGATGTCCCACGGCGACCACGTCAGCGCCATTGCCCCCGGTTTCGAAGTGTTCGGCACTTCTCCCGGCGCGCCCTTTGCCATCACCGCCGACACTTCGCGGCATTTCTATGCCGTCCAGTTCCACCCCGAGGTGCATCACACCCCGAACGGCGCCAAGCTTTACGAGAATTTCGTCAAGCTGGCGGGCTTCAAGGGCGACTGGACCATGGGGGCCTATCGTGACGAGATGATCGCCAAGATCCGCGAACAGGTTGGCGACAAGAAGGTAATCTGTGGCCTCTCCGGGGGGGTCGATTCCTCGGTTGCGGCGATCCTCATTCACGAGGCGATTGGTGACCAGCTGACCTGTGTCTTTGTCGACCACGGGCTTCTGCGCAAGAACGAAGCCGAGGAAGTCGTCGGCATGTTCCGCGACAATTACAACATCCAGCTGATCCACGCCGACGAATCCGAGCTGTTCCTTGGTGAGCTTGAGGGCCAGTCCGACCCCGAAACCAAGCGCAAGATCATCGGTAAGCTGTTCATCGATGTATTCCAGAAACATGCCGACACGATCGACGGCGCGGAATTCCTTGCCCAGGGCACGCTTTACCCGGATGTGATCGAATCCGTCAGCTTCTCGGGCGGACCGTCGGTCACGATCAAGTCGCACCACAATGTCGGCGGCCTGCCGGAAAAGATGGGCCTGAAACTGGTCGAGCCGCTGCGCGAGTTGTTCAAGGACGAGGTCCGCGCGCTGGGCCGCGAGTTGGGCCTGCCGCAGAGCTTCATCGGCCGTCACCCCTTCCCCGGTCCCGGCCTTGCGATCCGCTGCCCCGGCGAGATCACGACCGAGAAACTGGACATCCTGCGCGAGGCGGACGCGGTCTATATCGACCAGATCCGCAAGCACGGGCTTTATGACGAAATCTGGCAGGCATTTGTCGCCATCCTGCCCGTCCGCACCGTCGGCGTGATGGGCGACGGGCGCACCTATGACTATGCCTGCGCGCTGCGGGCGGTGACCTCGGTCGATGGCATGACTGCCGATTATTACCCGTTTAGCCACGATTTCCTTGGCGAAACCGCCACCCGGATCATCAACGAGGTCAAGGGTATCAACCGCGTCACTTATGACGTGACCTCGAAACCACCGGGCACCATCGAGTGGGAGTAAGGCGCTGGTTCAGCGCCCCGAACCTTATGCCGGGGGCCTGACACAATCCACCAAAAGCGCCGCCTTCGGGCGGCGTTTTTGCGTCCTGCCTGTCGGGGCATGTGTAAAACTTCACTTGTGCAGAATGTGCTGGAAACTTCCTTCGATCTCGGGCTTAACAGGGCCAAGAGGGAACAGACATGCGCGCGATTTTCACATCCTTTGCCCTGATGCTTGCATCCGCCCTGCCCGTCCGGGCCGACCTGCCGCTGGCCTGCGAAGGCAGCAACCCCGACTGGTACCTGACCTATGCCGGACCGGTCGCCGTGCTGGATTTTGGCCGCAAGACGCAGTTTGACATCCCCCAACGCTCGGTCGCGGAAGGGCGCGCCGACTGGCCGCGCGCCTATACGCTGATTGCCGAGGCCGACACGGCCATCCTGCTGGTCGATGAGGTGGCATGCGAAACCCCGCATGGCCGTTTCCCGATCCGCGCCCATGTCCTGACCCAGCGCGGACAGACCCCGATCCTGTTGACCGGCTGTTGCACGGTGGCGGAGTAACTGACCATGAGCGACACGTTGAAAGCCTGCCTGTGGATGTCGGGCGCAATCCTTTCGTTCTCCTCGATGGCGGTCGCGGGCCGCGCCGTCAGCTTCGAGATGGACACGTTCGAAATCATGACCTACCGCAGCATGGTCGGCGTGGTGATCGTGCTGGTTGTTGCGGGCTTTGCAGGCACGCTGAACCAGATCAACCGCCAGCAGCTGGGTTTGCATTTTTTCCGTAACCTCGCCCATTTTTCCGGTCAGAACCTGTGGTTTTACAGCCTTACCCTGATCCCGCTGGCGCAGGTCTTTGCGCTAGAGTTCACATCGCCCTTGTGGGTGCTGATCCTGTCGCCGCTGGTTCTGGGCGAGCGCCTGACAAAGATGCGGGCGCTGGCGGCGGTGATGGGGTTCATCGGCATCCTGATCGTGGCGCGCCCCGGATCGGTTCCGATTGGTGCGGGCGTGATCACGGCGGCACTGTCGGCCATTGGCTTTGCCTTCTCGATCATGCTGACCAAGCGGCTGACGCGGACCCAGACCATCACCTGCATTCTGTTCTATCTCACCGTGATACAACTGGGTTTTGGCCTGATCTGCGGGTTTTTCGATGGCGATTTCGCGGTGCCCTCAGCGGCCAGCGTGCCATGGCTGGTGCTGATCGGGCTGGCCGGGCTTCTGGCGCATTTCTGCCTGACCACCGCCCTGTCACTGGCCCCCGCCACCGTTGTCGTTCCCATCGACTTTATCCGCCTGCCCGCCATCGCGGTTGTCGGGCTTCTGGTCTATGGCGAGGCGCTGGACATCTGGGTCTTTGTCGGCGCGGTGGTGATCTTCCTTGGCAACTACCTCAATATCCTGAGCGAGACGCGCAAGCGCCCGACCCTGCCGACGACACCCTAACTGCGCAGTATCTCGCCCTTCGGATCAAACGGCGGGTCAGCAAGGATCGTTGCCCCGTGGGGACGGCCCAGCACCATGACCTGAACCCGGTCACCGGGCCGCCCCTCTTTGACAAATCCCAGCGCCAGCGACATGCCGACCGAATAGCCATAGGCGCCCGAGGTCACGCGCCCCACGCCCTTGCCCTCAAGGAAGATCGGCTCGCCCCCCGTGGCATCTGCGTTTGAGGCGGTTACGTCACCCTCATCCAGATGCAGGATCACCAGCCGTTCGCGCGGCGCATTGGATATGACCGTTTCCAGCGCGCCCTTGTTCAAGAAATCCTTGTCCATCTTGCAAAGCGCGGCCAGCCCGACCTCTTGCGGCCAGTATTCGGGGCTGTATTCGCGGCTCCATGAGCCATAGCCCTTCTCGATGCGCAGCGACATCAGCGCCCGGCTGCCCACCGGCCCGGCGCCAAACTCTTCTCCTGCTGCCAGAAGCGCCTGATACAGCCGCAACTGGTCGGCCTCGGCGCAATGCAATTCCCAGCCCAGATCGCCGGTAAAGGACACGCGCAAGGCCATGACGGGAATACCCGCGACGTCGATCTCGCGGCTTGCCATGAAGCGCCAGTCGTCCGGCGCAAGCGAGGCATTTGTCAGACGTTGCAGCAGGTTGCGCGACTGGGGGCCAGCGACATTGAAGCCGCAGACCCTATCCGTCAGGCTGGTGAATGTCGTGCCTTCGGGCAGCGGCACGGCGTCGAAGAACCGCTTGTGATAGCGTTCGGCCATGCCCGATGAGATCACCCAGAAGCGATCCTCGGCCAGCCGCGTCACCGTCGCATCCCCGGCGATCCCGCCGCGTTTGCCGATCAGCGGTGTCAGGCAGGATCGGCCCACCGCCTTTGGCATCCGGTTGGCAAAGACCGCGTTCAGCCAGTCCTCGGCCCCCGGTCCCGCGACCTCATACTTTGCGAAGTTCGAAATATCGATGATCCCGGCACGCTCGCGCAGCATGCGGGCTTCGTCCCCCACCGGACCCCACCAGTTCTGGCGGGTGAAGCCGTTGGTGTCGACAGTGCCGGGGGTGTCTGCAAACCACAGCGGATGCTCCCAGCCGTAGTTCAGGCCAAAGACCGCGCCCATCTGTGCCTGGGTTTCATAAGCGGGACGGGTGCGCAGCGGGCGGCCTGCGGCGCGTTCCTCGTTCGGGAAATGGATGGCGAAGCGATGGGCATAGACGTCGCGCACCTTGGCTTTCACAAACTCCCGGTCATTGGCCCATGCGCCAAACCGCGCAACGTCCCAGGGGAACATGTCATAGCGCATCTCGCCCTCGACGATCCAATCCGCCGCCATCAGCCCCATGCCCGCCGACTGGCTGAAACCGGGGATAATGCCGCCGCAGACGAAATAGCCCGTTCGTTCCGGCACTGGCCCCATCAACACGTTGCTGTCGGGCGACCAGATCATCGGGCCGTTGATCACCCGCTTGATCCCGGCCTCGGCAACCAGCGGCACGCGGGTCATGGCACGCATCATGTTTTCCTCGATCCGCTCCAGATCGTCGGGAAACAGGTCATGGGCAAAGTCCAGCGGCGTGCCCTCTTCCGCCCAGAACCGCATGTCGCGCTCATAGGCGCCGATCAGGAGGCCCTTGCCCTCTTGCCTGAGGTAATACTCCCCATCGCGGTCCGCGACCGAGGGCAAACGGCGGTCCATCGCGGCGATCTCGGCGATGGTTTCGGTCACGAAATACTGGTGTTCGGTGGGTTGCAACGGCAGCGTGATGCCCGCAAGCGCCGCCACCTCGCGGCCCCAGAGACCGGCGGCATTGATGACCCAAGGGGTTTTGATATCGCCCTTGGGCGTGCGCACGATCCACGTGCCGTCGGGTTGCTGTTCGGTGCCGGTGACAGGGGTGAAACGGTGGATTTCCGCCCCCCGCTGCCGCGCGCCAACCGCATAGGCATTGGTCACGCCCGAGGGATCGACATTGCCGCCGTCAGGTTCATACATGATGCAGCGGATACCGTCGAAATCGACCAGCGGGTGCAGGCGTTCGGCCTCGTCGCGGGTAATTTCGTGGAAGTTCATGCCATAGAGTTTCGCCTTGGCCGCCTGCAGGCGCAGCTGGTGTTCGCGGTTCTCGGTCTGGGCCAGATAGATCGAACCGGGCCGGAACACGCCGCAGCTTTGCCCCGTCTCTTCTTCCAACTCGTCATAGAGCCGCATCGTATAGTGCTGAAGGCGGCTGATATTGGCGCTGTCATGCAGGCCGTGGATATTGGCGGCGGCATGCCATGTGCTGCCCGAGGTCAACTCGTTGCGTTCCAGAAGGACCACGTCGCTCCAACCCAGCTTGGTGAGGTGGTAAAGGATCGAACAGCCGATCACCCCGCCCCCGATGACAACCGCCTGTGCATGGCTTCGCATGTGGTCTCTCCCGATTGCGCCTGGGTTGAGAATGGGGGGTGCAGGGTTCGCCCGATTGCGAATTTGCGACAGGTTGTGTCGGATTGGGGCATAGTTTGACTTCGATCTCTCGCCCGGCGGCACGCCGGGCAGCGCCCGTCCGCCCCCACGGGCGGGCGCTTCACGCCCACCCTCGGACGGACGCTGCCCTTACCGCGATTACCCCGCCTTGCGCGTCGCCAACAGCAGGTTGGTCTCGCTGTTCGCGACCCCGTCAAAACGACGGATACGCGCCAGCACCTCGTCGAGTTCCTCAAGCGTTGCGGTCCCCAGTTCGACGATCAGATCCCAGCGGCCATTGGTCGAGTGGATCGCCCGCACCGCAGGCAGGCCGGACAATTGCCGGATGATCCGGTCCGTCCCGCGCCCTTCGATGCCGATCATCATCAACCCGCGCACCGGGTCGCGGGCGGTGTCCTCTTTCAGAACCACCGTGAACCCGACGATATCGCCCTTCTGCCGCAACCTCTCGATCCGGCCCCGCACCGTGGTTCGCGAGACGCCCAGAAGCAACGCGAGGTCCGACAGCGACGCCCGCGCGTCATGCCGCAGGGCCGAGATCAGCTTGTTGTCCACATCATCCATTTTGGCGACTCATCCGTCCAAATTGCACAAACTTGATCCGATATGTACAAAATGAGGGCTATTACTCAACCCGAAACGATCACATTTTCCATTTCATTCAGATTGGAGCCGCGCGACATGACTTCCCGAACCTGCATCCTGATCGGAGCCCCCGTTGACAGTGGCAAACGCCGCCGCGGGTGCCTCATGGGGCCTGACGCCTATCGCACCGCCGGGCTTGCCGAAAGCCTGGCCGAACTGGGGCATGAGGTGATCGACCGGGGCAACCTGACCCCGGCCCCGCACGGGCACGACGCACCGGACCACCGGATTCACCAGTTGAACAAGACCATCGGCTGGACGCAGGCGCTGGCGGATGCGGCCGAAGCCGCGATGAAGGACGGGTTTCCCATGTTCCTTGGCGGGGACCATGTTCTGTCGGCGGGCACTGTCGCCGGGGTCGCCAACCACGCCGCCGCACAAGGCCGGGCGCAATTCGTGCTGTGGCTGGATGCCCATTCCGATTTCCACACCCCCGTGACATCGGATTCGGGCAACCTGCACGGCACGCCTGTCGCCTATTTCACCGGCAAGGACGGGTTTGAGGGCTTTCCCGCCGTCCAGAACCCTGTCCCGGAAGAAAACGTCTGCATCATCGGGTTGCGCTCGGTCGACACCGCCGAACGCGAGGCGTTGCAGCAGTCCGGCATCAGCTATCACGACATGCGCGAGATCGACGAACACGGGATCGCGCAGCCGCTGGACGCCTTCCTTGCCCGCGTCGCGGCGGCGGGTGGCATGCTGCATGTCTCGCTGGATGTCGATTTCCTTGACCCCTCGGTCGCGCCTGCCGTCGGCACCACGGTTCCCGGCGGCGCCACCGTGCGCGAGGCGCATCTGGTCATGGAACACCTGCATGACAGCGGACTTGTGACCTCGATGGACCTTGTCGAACTGAACCCCTACCTGGACGAACGCGGCCGGACGACGAAACTGATGGTGGACCTTGCGGCCTCGGCCCTTGGGCGTCGCATCTTTGACCGTCCGACGCGCAGCTACTGAGACCTGACATGATGATCAATCCCAAGGAAATCAAACAGATGACCACCCCGTCGGACAAGGCATTGGTGCCGTTTGTCAGCGTCGACAACATGATGCGCCTAATCCACCACGTCGGCATCAAGGACATGCTGACCGAGCTTGCACGCTATATCGAGGATGATTTCAAACGCTGGGACCTGTTCGACAAGACCCCGCGCGTGGCGTCGCATTCGGACGTCGGCGTGATCGAACTGATGCCGACCTCGGATGGCGAGGCCTATGGCTTCAAATATGTCAACGGCCACCCCAAGAACACCGCGGAAGGCTTGCAGACCGTGACCGCCTTTGGCCTTCTGGCCGATGTCTACACGGGCTATCCGGTGCTTCTGACCGAGATGACCATGCTGACCGCGATGCGCACTGCCGCGACTTCAGCCATGGCGGCGAAATACCTTGCGCCCAAGGGGTCGACCACGATGGCGATGATCGGCAATGGCGCGCAGTCGGAATTCCAGAGCCTTGCAATGCAGGCGATTGTCGGCGTCGATACAATCCGCCTTTACGACGTGGACCGCGCGGCGTCGGAAAAATGCGCCGCGAACCTTGCCGGGACGGGGTTGAGGACCGTGATCTGCTCCAGCCCGGAAGAGGCGATCGAAGGCGCGCAGATCCTGACCACCTGCACGGCAGACAAGCAATATGCCACGATCCTGTCGGACAACATGGTTGGCGCGGGTGTGCATATCAACGCCATCGGTGGCGACTGTCCGGGCAAGACCGAACTGGCAAGCGGCATCCTTGAGCGGTCCGACATCTTCGTCGAATACCCGCCCCAGACGCGCATTGAAGGCGAAATTCAGCAGCTGGACGCGGATCATCCGGTGATCGAGCTGTGGGAAGTGATTTCGGGCAAGGTGGCGGGCCGCCGGGCTGCGGATCAGATCACGCTTTTCGACTCGGTCGGCTTCGCGATCGAGGATTTCTCGGCCCTGCGTTACGTGCGCGACCGGATCAAGGGCACGGATTTCTTCTTTGATCTAGACCTGCTCGCCGACCCCGACGATCCGCGCGACCTGTTCGGGATGCTGATGCGGGCGAAAGGGTAAGGAATAGCGAAAAGGGCTGCGCCGTCCCGCGGGGTGGCGCAAATGCGCAGCCCCATGGGGGCGGGTCATGCCAAAGGCATGCTTCCAGCATGACGCAGCCCGGCGTGCCGCCGGGCGAACCGCTATTCCTCCCCGATCCGCGTCATCAAATCGTCGCGGATGATCCCCTCGCAATAGGCGGCCAGCGTCTTGCGGTTGGCGAAATCCCTGACCGCGACCGGGCGGTGATAGACTAGTTCCACCCGGCCCTGTGGCCATGCCGCCAGTGTCTGCAACAGGTGCGGGCCAAATTCCATGTCGCCCCACCAGCCGTAAAACCGTTTGTCCTCAACCCCTTCGGGCGGGATGTAATGCACGGTGACGGGCTGGACATGCAGTTTGTCGCGCAATTCGTCGCTGAAGAAGGCGGCAAACAGCGTTGGCTTGAAGGGCAGAACCGTGCGGCTGTCGGTCGAGGTGCCTTCGGGGAAGAACAACAGCTTGTGCCCCGCCAGAAGCCGCGATTCAAAGATTTCTTTCTGCTGTTTCGCCTCGCGCGGATCGCGGTTGATGAACACCGTGCCCGTCGCCCGCGCCAGCCAGCCGATCCCGGGCCAGTGCGCGACCTCGGCCTTTGAGACGAAATAGACCCGCTTGCGGGCATTCAGCGCAAAGATGTCCAGCCACGATGAATGGTTCGCCACCACCGCGCCCCGGTCTTTCATCAAATCACCTCGGGCCGAAAACCCGATCCCGAGGATGAAAAACGCGCTGCGGCAGACCACTTGCGTGATGAACGGGGTCCAGGGGCGGCGCTGGCCAAACAGCGGACGTTCGACCAGCCGCATCAGCAACAAGACCGCCAGCCCGCCAAAAACCACGGTCGCCAGCACCAGCCCCCGCAGCAGTACCCGCACCCAGCCAAAAACCGAGATACGCGGCGGGGCGGGATAGCCCTCGGGACTTTCCCAGGTTGAACTCAACGCCCCAACCCCTTGGTATAGATGGATTTCTGCTTGGCGTTCATGCGTTCCGTATCCATCACCAGACAGACATCGGTGGTGTTGAACGCATGATCGACAAAGGCGCCGTCACCGACGAAACCGCCCAGCCGCAGATAGGCCTTGATCAGCGCCGGCGTCTCGACCATGGCGCGTTTGCGGTCGATCTGATCGGGCGCGATCAGGTCCATGGGCTGATGGTGGTCGGGCTGGGCGCGCACCCGCAGGTCTTCGGGCGCAAGGTGGCGGTGATGCAGCAGCGACAGCGGCTCGGCCAGCGCGGCGACATCAGTGCCGTGGAAGCTGGCGACGCCGAACAGGACCTCGATCTTGTGGCTCAGCACGTAATCCGCCAGCCCGTTCCACAGATGGAACATCGCCGCCCCGCCGCGATAGTCGGGCAACAGGCAGGACCTCCCCAGTTCCAACAGGTTGCGGCCGCTGTTCTTCAACACGGTCAGGTCGTATTCGTCTTCGGAATAGAACTGGCCCATCGCCTGTGCCGCCTCGCCGCGCAGCAGGCGATAGACCCCGACGGCCCGGTCCTCGGGCGCGGCGAAACTGGATTGGTCAAACAGGACAAGGTGATCGAAATGCGGGTCGAACCGGTCCTGTTCCAGTCGGTTTTCGTGATCGACCATGGCGCCGCCACCGCCCAGTTCCTCGACAAAGACGCGATACCGCAGCCGTTGCGCGGCGCGCAGCTCGTCATCGGTCTCGGCCAGTTTCAGGACAAAATCGGGCTGGTCGGCGGCCATGCGGGTGTCTCTCGGCAAGGGGTTTCGCCGCTTTTAGGCAGGGATGCGACACTTGGCAACTGTTGCCGCCGCGCTGGCCCCTCGCCTGCCCGCAAAAGTTGTGTTAACCGTTTCTCAATCAGTTAAAGGTTCATTCACCGGTAACAACGAAACCACAAAACCATTGAGGACCACCTTGCCCGTTTCGCGAAAATTTACCGTTATGCGTCCCTTGATGTTGGACTGGACCTGTCCGGTTCCCCATTCGGGATGCTCTGGATGGCGCACCAGCATGCCGGGTTCAAGAAATGCGTTCAGATCTTCCATGTCACCCCTTCCCGGAGGCCCTGCCCGTGCCGTCACCTGACACCCATTTAGCAACTCTTGTCGGCTCGCGCATCTGCCATGACCTGATATCCCCCGTCGGCGCCATCGGCAATGGGTTGGAGCTTCTGGAAATGACCGGCCTCGTCGATGGGCCGGAAATGGCGCTGATTGCCGACAGCGTCGCCAATGCCGCCGCGCGCATCAGGCTGTTCCGCATTGCCTTTGGCCTTGCCGGTGAAGGGCAACAGGTGGCGGGACGCGAGGCCGCCGAGATCCTGGCGGCCCTGGCAGGCGACGGGCGCACCCATGTCACTTGGGCTGCCACCGGCGACATGGCGCGGGTCGAGGCCAAGGCCCTGTTTCTTGCCCTGATGTGCCTGCAAAAGGCGCTGCCTTATGGCGATCCGGTCACGATTTCTGGCGGGGCTGGCGGCTGGGTGCTGACTGCGGACGCGCCACGCCATCGCGCCGATGACGCCTTTGTCGCCAAGCTGACCGCGCCCGGCGACGATTTGCCACCGGGAGAGGTCGAGTTCGCGCTTCTGCCTTTTGCGCTGGCCGATTGCGGGCTGGTCCATCGGATCGAGGTCCAGCCCGGTCGCGTGGTTCTGCGCCTGTCCTCCGCCTGACCTCAGCCCCGGACGGTGCCGTCGCCGTCCACCAGATATTTGAAGCTGGTCAGCTGCGCCGCGCCCACCGGGCCGCGTGCGTGCATCTTGCCCGTGGCGATGCCGATTTCGGCGCCCATGCCGAATTCGCCACCATCGGCAAACTGGGTCGAGGCATTGCGCATCAGGATCGCACTGTCGAGCCGCTGGAAGAACCGCGTGGCGGCGGCGTCATCCTCGGTGATGATGCAATCGGTATGGTCCGAACCATGGGTGCGGATATGGGCGATGGCGGCGTCGATATCCTCGACCACCTTCGCGGCGATATCCATGTCCAGATACTCGCGGCCCCAGTCATCGTCAGTTGCCGCAACCGTGCCGTCCAGCGCCTGCAACGCGGGATCGGCATGGACCGTCACCCCGGCATCCATCAGCGCGCGGATCACGCCCTGACCGATGGTATCGACCACATCCTTGTGGATCAGCAGACACTCGGCCGCGCCACAGATCCCGGTGCGCCGGGTCTTGGCGTTCATCACCACGTTCAGCGCCTTCACCGGGTCGGCCTCGGCGTCGAGATAGATATGCACGATGCCTTCGAGATGGGCAAAGACCGGGACGCGCGCCTCGCGCTGGACCAGCCCGACCAATCCCTTGCCGCCACGCGGCACGATCACGTCGACATAGTCGGTCATGGTCAAGAGCGCCTGCACCGCCGCGCGGTCGCGGGTCGGGACAAGCTGGATCGCGTCTTCGGGCAGACCGGCGGCGATCAGCCCCTCGACAAGACAGGCATGGATCGCGCCCGAGGAATGGAAGCTTTCCGAACCGCCGCGCAGGATCACCGCGTTGCCGGATTTCAGGCACAGCGCACCGGCATCCGCCGTCACGTTGGGGCGGCTTTCATAGATCACGCCGATGACGCCAAGCGGCGTGCGCACGCGGCGGATATGCAGGCCCGAGGGCCGGTCCCATTCGGCCAGCACCTCGCCCACCGGATCATCCTGCTCCGCAACCGCGCGCAGCCCGTCGACAATGCCCTTGATGCGGGCCTCGTCCAGCATCAGCCGGTCCATCATCGCGGGGCTGAGCCCCTTGTCGCGGCCATAGTCGAGGTCACGCGCATTGGCGGCAATGATCGCGTCCCGCTGTGCCCAGACCGCATCGGCGGCGGCATTCAGCGCTTTTGTCTTCTGTTCTGGCGGGGCAAAGGCCAGCTCTGCGGCGGCGGATTTGGCGCGTGCGCCAAGGTCGTCCATCAGGGCGGGGATGTCTGCGATGTCTTTCATCTGATCTGGCCTTTGGTTGAAGTGGATGCCGGAGATGCCTCCGGCGGGAGTATTTTAGCAAGAAAGAAGGTCAAAGCGCCATATCGTCCCGGTGGATCAGCGCGGCGCGGCCCGGATAGCCGAGGATCGTTTCAATCTCGCCCGATTGACGCCCCTTGATCGAGGCGGTTTCGGCGGCATTATAGGTCGCCAGCCCCTGTCCCAGCTTGTGCCCATCCGGCCCGTGGATCGCAACCGGATCGCCGCGCCCGAAATCGCCCGATACGGAGGTGATCCCGGCGGGCAGCAGGCTTTTGCCCATGTGCAGCGCACGGGCGGCCCCGGCGTCGACGGTGATCGCGCCGCGCGGTTTCATCGAGCCGATCCAGCGTTTGCGCGCCAGTTGCGGCGTGGTCTTGGCGGTGAACCATGTCGCGGGCGCACCGTTTTCCAGCGCGGTCAGCGGACGCATCACGCTGCCTTCGGTGATCGCCATGGCCGCGCCGCCCGCCGTGGCGGTCTTGGCGGCCCAGAGCTTGGTGATCATGCCGCCCTTGGACAGGCCCGAGGTGCCCTCGCCCGCCATCGCCTCGATCTCGGGGGTGATATCCTCGACCACGTCGAAACGGCGCGCGGTGGGGTCGGTCATCGGGTTGGCGCTGTAGAAGCCATCGACATCCGAGAGCAGGATCAGCGTATCCGCCCCGGTCGTCAGCGCCACCTGCGCCGCCAGCCGGTCATTGTCGCCATAGCGGATTTCATCCGTGGCCACGGTGTCGTTTTCATTCACGATCGGCACCACGCCCAGCGACAGAAGCTGTTCCATCGTGGCGCGGGAATTGAGGTAGCGGCGCCGGTTTTCGCTGTCTTCCAGCGTCACCAGCACCTGCGCCGTGGTAATCCCATGCGGCGCCAGCGCCTCTTCATAGGCGCGCGCCAGGCGGATCTGGCCGACGGCGGCGGCAGCCTGGGATTGTTCCAGCGGCAGGTCGTTTTGCGGCAGGCCAAGCACACCACGTCCCAGCGCGATCGACCCGGACGAGACCAGAACCACATCCGCGCCGCGTGCCTTCAGCATCGCCACATCCTGCGCCAGCGCGGTCAGCCAGTCACTGCGCAACGCGCCGCTTTTGCGGTCCACCAACAGGGCGGAGCCGATCTTGATCACCAGCCGACGGGATTGGGTCAGGGTTGTCAGGGTTGCCAAGGCGCCTCTTCCTCGACGGGTTTGACGCGGACCCGTTCATCGTCGATCTCGGCCCGAAGCGCGCGCAGCACCTCGGTCGTTCCTTCGCGGCTGACGCCCGACATCTGGTAAACCTTGCCGCCGCAAGTCTGTTCCAGCTCGGCCAGCTTTTCGGCACGCTCGTCATCGGTCAGCGCGTCAACCTTGTTCAGCACGGTGACGCGGGGTTTCGACGACAGTTCGGTCGAGTAGCTGGCCAGTTCGTGAATGATCGTGTGGTAATCCTCGACCATGGTTTCCGAGGTGCCGTCGACCAGATGCAGCAGGACGGCCGACCGTTCGACATGACCCAGGAACAGATCGCCCAGGCCGCGCCCCTCGGACGCGCCCTCGATCAGGCCGGGGATGTCGGCGACGACAAATTCGACCCCATCCACCCCGACAACGCCAAGGTTGGGATAGAGCGTGGTGAACGGGTAATCGGCAATCTTGGGCCGCGCGTTCGACGTGGCCGACAGGAACGTCGACTTGCCCGCGTTGGGCAGCCCCAGAAGGCCGACATCGGCGATCAGCTTCAGCCGCAGCCACAGCGTCCGCTCGACTCCGGGCTGGCCGGGATTGGCGCGGCGCGGGGCCTGGTTGGTTGAGGATTTGAAATGCAGGTTGCCAAAGCCGCCATTGCCGCCGCGCGCCAGAAGCACGCGGTCGCCGACCTCGGTCAGGTCGGCAATCAGGGTTTCCTGATCCTCGTCCAGAATCTCGGTGCCGACGGGCACGCGCAGGATGATGTCGTCGCCATCCTTGCCGGTGCGCTGCTTGCCCATGCCGGGCTGACCGGACTTGGCAAAGAAATGCTGCTGATAGCGGAAGTCGATCAGCGTGTTCAGCCCCTCGACCGCCTCGGCATAGACCGAGCCGCCATTGCCGCCATCACCGCCATCAGGCCCGCCATATTCGATGTATTTCTCGCGCCGGAATGACACACAGCCCCCGCCACCACCGCCCGAGCGGATATAGACCTTTGTCAGATCGAGGAATTTCATGTGTCACGTCCTTCGCGGCGGCCTGCCTGCTCTTACCCAAAGTCAGGGGGCGGCTCAATCGAGTTTTCTTGTATAGGTCCAGGTCGGCACCGCGGCGTCGCGCGCGACCGAGAAGCTTTCGGCATCGCCCAGATACTGGAAGCCGCAATTCGTCAACACCCGCGCCGAGGCCGGGTTGTCCTGAAAAACGGCGGCGAACATCGTCTTGCTGTTCAGGGGGTTGGCCTCGACCAGTGCCTTGACAGCCTCGGAGGCCAGACCGGTATTCCAGAAGGCCGGAGCGACCCAATAGCCGATCTCGGACTGGTCGCGGTCCAGCCGTTCAAGGCTGATCAGGCCCATGACCTCGGCCCCATCCGCCTTGGAACCATCCATCGCCCAGACGTCTTCAACCCGGTCCTCGGCCTGCGCGCGCAGGATGAAGGCTTCGGTCGACAGGGGCGGCAGCGGATGCGGGATCGAGGTGGTCATGCGCGCGACCTCTTCGGTGCCGGCATACATCTCGATCAGCCCTTCATCCGAGCGCCGCAGGGGGCGCAGGGTCAAACGCTCTGTCTCAACCACGGGCTGGTTGACGATCATGTCCAGTTTCATGCGGAGTCTCCTCTTTTCCGCTCTGCGGCCCCTCCCCGGGCTGCATAATCTGTTTTCGACTGCTCTGAGCGGTCGTTGAAAAATGGGTACCCGGCGCGTCGATCACAAGGGGCGACCCGTTTCCCGTCGCCTTGCCATATGTCCGGTCCCTGACCATCCGCGGCCAATCCGCAAAAAACGAAAAAGGACCGGCCTTGCAGCCGGTCCCTAAATGTCTTCAAACCTTTAAGGTCGGCTTACTCTGCGGCCTCCGCCACTGGCAGGACCGAAATAAAGGTGCGGCCCTTGAGGCCCTTGTGGAACTTCACGCTGCCTTCGACAGTTGCAAAGATGGTGTGATCCTTGCCCATGCCGACGCCTTCGCCCGGCCACATCTTGGTGCCACGCTGACGCAGGATGATGTTGCCCGGAATGACGGCTTCGCCACCGTATTTCTTTACACCGAGGCGACGACCAGCTGAGTCGCGACCGTTGCGGGAGCTACCGCCAGCTTTTTTATGTGCCATATCGTGTGTCTCCTATTTCTCGGTTTACTTGGCCAGGTCTTTGGCTTGTGCAACCCACTCGGGCTTCACTTTGACCGCATCGAAAGTGTCGACGTCAACGGCGGCCAGCTGTGCGAAGCTGGTGATGCCGGCATCGGCCAGTTTCTTGGCGGCTGCGGGACCAACGCCGGTGATGGCGGTCAGGTCGTCGGCGGCTGCCGGGGCGTCTGCCTTCGGAGCAGCGGCCTTTTTCGGAGCAGCTTTCGCGGCCGGTGCAGCAGCTGCGGCCGGGGCCGAACCTGCGCCGATGGCGGCCTTGATGCCCGACTTGTCTGCGCCCGATGCCAGGATCTCGGTGATCTTGACCAGGGTCAGCTTCTGACGGTGGCCCTTGGTGCGCTTGGACGAGTGCTTGCGGCGACGCTTGACGAAGTGGATGACCTTTTCGCCCTTGATCTGGTCGACGACCTCGGCCTGAACCGCGGCACCGTCAACAAGCGGCGCGCCGACGACGGTCTTGTCACCGCCCAGCATCAGCACTTCGTTGAATTGAACTTTCTCACCGGCATCAGCTGCCAGTTTCTCGACGCGCAGGATATCGCCCGATTGGACGCGATACTGTTTGCCGCCGGTTTTCAGGACTGCGAACATGCCCTTCTTCCTTCATATTGACCGCGTTCTGTGGCCGCCCCCTTTTTCAAGGTATCGGGCGTTTGTGGCTTGTGCCGCCTCGAACAGCGCGCCCCGTTGGGGACGATCGTTTCAAGTAAAACACGGCGCAAAGCACATGCTTCACGCCGGGTTGGGCGGCTTATCGGGCGAATTGGGGGAATAGTCAAGGGCTGTTTTTGCCCCCGCGCGCCAGAATGCGCTGGGGTTTGTCGCCCGCGCGGTCTATAGCACATGCCATGTCCGACACCATCCCCCCCTGCCCCGAATGCCAGTCGTCCTTTGCCTATGCCATGGACGCGCTGCTGGTCTGTCCCGAATGCGGCCACGAATGGACCGCCGGCGCGGAGACCGGACCGGAAATCCGCGACAGCGTCGGTAACCTCCTGGCCGATGGCGACACCGTGACGGTCATCAAGGACCTCAAGCTCAAGGGCACCTCGGACGTCATCAAGGTCGGCACCAAGGTGCGCGGCATTCGCCTTGTCGAGGGCGATCACGACATCGATTGCAAGATCCCGGGCGTCGGGCCGATCGGCCTGAAGTCGCAGTTCGTCAAGAAAGTGACCGGCTGATACCGGGCGCCTGATACCGGGCGCCTGTTACCGGGCGCCGGGAGCGGCTGCCTGCTAAAGTTCCTCGCCGGGGTGCAATTCCCCCATGCGCCGTGCCAGCACTTCGAAGCGGTTTGACATGACCTCGAAATGCACCGCGTTCATCAATTCATAGACCGTCTGCATGTCCGGGTGTTCCAGCGCCTCGGTATAGGCCTCTAATTCGTCATCGCTGAACTGCTGGTAGGTATAGGCACTGTTGGCCAAGGCCGAAGCCGCCATTTCAACGCGCAGCTCGCTTTCGTTTTCCTTCAAAAGCGCACGCAGCCCTTCTTCGTCGATGCGCAGGTTGATGACACCCGACAGCGAGGCGGCAACAAGGAACCGCACCTGGATTTCCTGCACCGCACGCGGGCCGATGTCCTGCGGATCAACCGCGTGATTCATGCGCCGGAACAGGTCAAGCCGGGACGCGCCCTTGCGCACCAGATCCGAGACGATCCGCTCGCCCGCTTCCTGGATCAGTTCGTCATCGTCGTAATGGGCCAGGTTTTCGGCCTGAACCAGCCGCTGCCCAAGGTCGGATGCATAAAAGCTGTTGGCATGATCCAAGAGATCGTCGGTCAGCGTGGCCGACAGGATGTCGGTGGCGCGTTCGCGCATGATCTCGGGCGCGAAGACCTCTTTTGACAGGCGCACCCAGTCGGCCCCGAACGCGTCCTCCTCAAGCCCCAGCATCGCTGGCGCGGCCGAAGCCGACAGCTCGATCGAATCAAGCGCGACGTCAAAGCCGGTGATTTCAAGGAATTCCTCAACCCGCGCCCGATCCGCCGCCCGCAACTGGGTGGCCAGAACGGTGGCAATCAGGGTCGCGGCGATCAGTGTCACAACACGAAAGGGCATCGGTATCTGCATGGGGTTCATCCTGTGGCCTGCGTTTTTTTCCAACCTAAAGCAAAAGGATGGGCAAACAATCAAATTCCCCCCTTGCGCCCGGTTTCAATCACCATTAAACGACGCCCCCAGACCCCCGCGGAGAGGTGCCGGAGTGGTCGAACGGGGCGGTCTCGAAAACCGTTGTCCCTTCACGGGGACCCAGGGTTCGAATCCCTGTCTCTCCGCCATTTTCCTTCTGGATCAATCCATTAGAGGAAAATGCGCCCGCGTGTGCGGGTCCGATTACAAGCATTAAACTTACTCTGCCCGAAACCGTGCCCCCGGTGCTGGCGGGTCGATGGGCGGGCCGGCGAAGCATTGGGCGATCTCCATCCAAGCCGTCGCGGTGTCGCCCGTGGTCACGATATCGGTATCGGCGACGTTGCGGGTTTGTGCCACGGTCTGACAGAAGCCGACGGCCGAGCCGGTGACCCGGTTGTCCTCTTGCGCCATCCCCCATTCCCAGACCGCCCCCGACGGCGCGGTCAGGGTCACGTGGGGCGCGGGGTCGGGCACCTCCAGCCCGCGGTTTCGGAAAGTCCAGCCAAAGGTATTCACGCCAAGATGGGCGATGTTGCGGATGCGGTCGGCCTCTTGGCGTTCCAGGCCCAGTAGGTCAAACACCTCTTGCCCATGTGCCCAGGTCTCCATCTGGCGGGCGGTAACCGAGGACAGCGCGCTCATCTCGGGGCCGGCCCATTTCAGCCGTTTCTTGGGATCGGTGCGGGCATAGGCGTCGGCCAGCCGCTCGGATGTGTCTTCCCAGGCATCGGCCAGCGCCCGGCCCGAGAGCCCGGCCAGCCAGGGGAATTGCAAATCCAGGATCGGCGTACCCGACATCATCGCCTTGCCCAGCGGCGCGAAGAACTCATGGAAGGCGGCGTCGCTTTCCAGCGATTTCAGCGCCGCGACGTTGAACAGATGCAGATGCCCGATCACGTGGTCGATGGTCCAGCCCTTGAACAAAGTGGCCCGGTCGAATTCATCCTCGGACAGCCCGCGAATGGCCGCTGCCAGCACCCGTGTCTCCTGGCGAAAATCCTCAGCCTGCTGCATCGTCACCTCCTTCGTCCTCGACCCGGCACAGCAGCGCCCCCTGTGCCACCTGCGCCCCGGCCTGCGCTGTCAGGTCGCGGATAATGCCCGGTCTGGTGGCGCGTATCTGGTGTTGCATCTTCATCGCTTCCAGCACCATCAGCGCGTCGCCCGCCTGAACGCGATCCCCGTCGGTGACATGGACCCCGGTCAGGATGCCATGCATCGGTGCGGCGACCTGACCGCCATCGCCCCCGGCCCCGGCCCCGCCGCCAAGGCCGGGAAAACTCGCGCGTATGGTGCGGGATGTCGACACGACATCAAGCGTCTGCGCCGTGGCCCGGACCTCGACAATGCCGGCAAGAGCGCCGTTGACCCGCATGTCCCGCCCCTGCCCTGTCACGACGTCATCTGCGTCCGGGGTCACGACGCGCAACATATCCGGCCCGGATTGGTGGACCATGAATCGACAGGGTTCGCCGTCGATCTCAAGGTCCAGAACGGTTGTCGGCTCCCCGGCGCTGGACCAGCCCATCAACTCGTCCGGGATATCAAGCGCATGGGCGCGGTTCCGGTCGGCTTCTGCGTGAAAGGCCACCGCCGCGACCACGGCCCTTTGGTCAGGTGTCATCGGCGGCGGCAGCAGCGCCGCCATATCCGCGCCGTCCAGCCATCCGGTATCGGCCAATCCGTCTGCAAATGCCTCTGATCGCAGCACCCCGATCAGGAAATCCCGGTTGGTGACCGGGCCAAGGATCACCGTTTCGCCCAGTGCCGCGATCAGCGCCTGCCGCGCGGCGTCGCGCGTTTCGCCAAAAGCAATCACCTTGGCCAGCATCGGATCATAGAAGGCCGACACGATGTCACCCGTGGCAATGCCCGCATCTGTCCGCGCCAGCGGCTCGGGCGCGGGCCGCCAAGCCATGATCCGCCCCGCCGATGGCAGGAATCCCATGGTCGGGTCTTCGGCATAAAGCCGCGCTTCCATCGCCCACCCCGTGATACGGACATCATCCAGCGTCACGGGCACCGCCGCGCCCTCGGCCACCAGAAGCTGAAGCGCGACAAGGTCCAGCCCCGTGACCATTTCCGTCACCGGATGTTCGACCTGAAGGCGTGTGTTCATCTCAAGGAAATAGAAATTTCCGTCGCCATCCAGCAGGAACTCCACCGTCCCCGCCCCGACATAGCCCACCGCCTGCGCCGCGCGCACCGCCGTGTCCCCCATCCGCGCGCGCAGGTCGGGCGTCATGGTCGGACCGGGCGATTCCTCGATCACCTTCTGGTGACGGCGCTGGACCGAGCAGTCACGCTCGCCCAGGTGAATGACATTGCCGTGGTGGTCGGCCATGACCTGAATCTCGACATGACGCGCCTGGGTCACGGCCTTTTCAAGAATGATCTTGTCATCGTCAAAGGCGGCGCGTGCCTCGGACCGGGCCAGGGTCAGCGCCTCGGCGAACCCCTCGCGCGAGGTTACCAGCCGCATGCCCTTGCCGCCGCCACCGGCCGCGGCCTTGATCATCACCGGAAAGCCGATTGCATCCGCCTCGGCCAGAAGCGCGGCATCGTCCGCCATGCCTTCGAACCCCGGCACGACAGGCACCCCTGCCCGTTTCATCGCCTCGCGCGCCCGTGCCTTGTCCCCCATCAGCGAGATCACCTCGGGCGACGGGCCGACAAAGACCAGCCCCGCATTGGCGCAGGCGGCGGCAAAGCCTGCGTTCTCGGACAGGAAGCCATAGCCGGGATGGATTGCATCCGCACCCGCCTGTTGCGCCGCCTTCAGTATGGCCTTGGTCGAGAGATAGGATTGCGCCGCCGGGGACGGGCCGATGCGTACCGCATGATCGGCAAACCGCACATGGGCCGCGCCCGCATCGGCATCGGAATAGACCGCGACGACCCCCAGCCCCCTGTCGCGCGCGGTGCGCATGATGCGCAGCGCGATCTCGCCGCGATTGGCCACAAGAAGCGTCTTGATCGGTGCTTTTATCGGTTGGGTCATGGCCGCGCCACCCCGAAGCTGTTGGGTCTCAGGTCGCGGGTTTGCGCGGCGCGGCAGGTATCAAGGCAGAAGCCGATCACCCGGCGCGTGTCGCGCGGGTCGATCATGCCGTGATCCAGCACCCGGCCCGAGGTATAGAACGCATCCGACTGGGCGTCGAAATGCGCCGCGATTTTTGCGCTCTGCGCCGCCAGCCGACCCTCGTCCGGTGTCACGCCCTTGCGCTCGGCGGTGCGGCGCGCGACCTGCTCCATCGTCGCCGCCGCCTGCCCCCCGCCCATCACGCCGGTCATGGCATTGGGCCAAGTGAACAGGAAGTCGGGGCCAAAGGCATAGCCGCACATGCCGTAATTCCCGGCCCCGAAACTGGCGCCGATATAGAAGGACAGCTTGGGTACACGGATATTGGTCACCGCCTGGATCATCTTCGAGCCATGTTTGATCATGCCGGCATGTTCGCTTTGCGCGCCAACCATGAACCCGGTGGTGTTGTTGAGGAAGATCACCGCGCTCCCGGCCTGATCCATCAGTTGCAGGAAATGCGTGACCTTGGTCGCGCCGTCGGGATCAAGGGGGCCATTATTGCCAATGATGCCAACGGGATGGCCCATGATCTTGGCGTGGATGCACAGGGTCGCCGGGCCATAATCCGGCTTGAACTCGCGCAGGTCCGACCCGTCCACGATCCGCGCCGCCACCTCGCGCATGTCGTATGGCGTGCGGTAGTCCATCGGCACGATCCCGGCGATGTCTTCGGCGCTCAGCGCGGGCGGATCATAGGCCCGTGGGCGCGGTTCGGCTTGGCTGTCGTTCCAGCCCAGCCCGGCCACGACCGCGCGCACGTGGCGCAGCGCGGCGGCGTCATCCTCGGCCAGGTAGTCGACAAGCCCGGTGGTGGTCGCGTGCATCTCGGCCCCGCCAAGGTCGGCGTCCTTTGCGACCTCGCCCGTCGCGGCCTGCACCAGCGCCGCCCCCGCCAGCATCGCCATACCGTTGCCGCGCACGCCGACCACATAATCCGACAGGCCCGGCTGATAGGCCCCGCCCGCCGTGGATGCGCCATGCAGCACGGTAATCACGGGAAGCCCCATCGCCGAATGCCGCGCGAGCCCGGCAAACATGCCGCCACCATGGGCCCACAGCTCGACCGTGTAGTTCATCAGGTCCGCCCCGGCGCTTTCGACAAGGTGGATGAAAGGCAGCTTCTGTTTCTGGGCAACCTCAAGGCAACGCAATGATTTCTCGACGCTTTTCGTGGTCATCGCCCCGGCATTGATGCCCGCGTCGTCGACATAGATCATCGCCCTGACGCCCGAGACAAAACCGATCCCGATCAGCGCGCTGGCACCGGGGATCGAGGTGTCGGGATCCGGGTCATCGACCAGAAAGGACGCCATGTTGCACAGTTCCAGGAAGGGCAATCCGGGGTCCAGAAGCGCCGCCAGCCGTTCACGCGGAGACAGTTGGCCGCGCTTATCGAACACCGGGCGGCGGCTTTCGGATTTGGCGGCGGCGCGGGCCTCGGCGTCACGCATTTTCCGCACCAGCGCCAGCATCCCGTCGCGCGCCTCCAAGGCGGCGTCACTGGTGGCGTCGAACCGGGTGGCAAAGGCGGTCATGGCAGGGTCTCCAACACGGTCTGGTCAATCTCGATCTCGGTCGCAAGCAACAGTTGCGCATAGCCCTTGGCCTGCGGATCGTTCCTGAGGGACGAGGTACCGCCCCCGCCAAGCGCCTGATCCAGAACGATATTCATCGCTTTGAGACCGGGCAGGTAATAGCGTTCGATGGCCCCTTCGCAGAAATGGCCAAAGGTCCAGCGCAGGTGGATCTCGTCCAGCCCGTGCCAGATCCACGGCAAGAGGTCCGGGCGCCGGGCGATGACGCCGATATTGGCCTTGTCGCCCTTATCGCCGCTGCGCGCCCAGGCCAGGCGGATCAGCGGAACCAGTACCGTGGCGCCGGTCTGGGTTGGCTTTGCGGGCGGTTCAGGGCGCAGGATGGCGGCGGCGGCAATCGGTGGCGCGGGGGCAATCCGCATCTCTCCCGCCTCATCCTCGACCCGCACGGTGACGTCGGATTTCTGCGTCAGAAAGGAAAACAGCGCCAGCACCGGGGACGGGCGCGGGCGGGTTCCGGCAAACCCGCTCAGACCCGGCGGCGCGGCCAGCGCCAGCCCGGTTGCCTCTTTCAGCAACAGACCAATCGCGCGGGCATCACCATGGCGCGCGGCCAGTTTCAACACCACTTCGCGGGCTGGATCGGGGCGGGCATTGGCGCCGAATTGCGATTCCGCGCCAAGGATTTCGATGCTGGTCTCGGTGAAATCGGGGGCGTTCATTGCGGTCAGCGCGTCCCGCGCCCGGCCTATCGCGGCATCGGCAAAGGCGCGTGCTTTTGCGGCGGCGTCCAGTCCGTAATAGCTGAAATACCCTCCGCCGCGATACCCATCCTGCCACGTGAGGCATGCCTTGTAAGCCTCTGGAACACCAGCGCCTTTTGCATTTGATACCTGCACGGTCTCCCCGACCTGTTTCAACGACACGGCAGAGAAATCACAGATCACGTCGGGCAGAACATAGCGCTGCGGATCCCCGATCTCATAGAGGATCTGCTCGCCCACCGTGGCGCATGTCACCAGACCGCCCGCGCCCTTGGGCAGTTCAATGGCAAAGCTGCCGTCACGCGACAGCACCGCCACCGGATAGCCCACCGCCCCAGCCCCGCCGGGCACATCCTGCCAGTCGGTAAAGTTGCCACCCGTCGCCTGCGGACCACATTCGATCACATGCCCCGCCAGCGATGCCCCCGCCAGCGCGTCCAGATCACCGGGCTGCCAGCCAAACGCATGGATCGCCGCGCCCAGTGTCACCGCGCTGTCGACACAGCGCCCGGTCACCACGATATCGGCCCCCCGGTCCAGTGCCGCCGCAATGGGGAACGCCCCGAGATAGGCATTGACGCTGCCGACCTTGTCCTGCGGCGGAAACGGCGCGCCCGAGAACATCTCGACCGGGGCGGTCCTGGCCATCGCGTCGAGGTTCCCCGTCAGGTCGTCGCCCAGCACCACTGCCACTTTCAGAGCCAACCCCTGACGCGCGATTTCCGCCCGTAGCGCGGCGGCGCAGGCCATGGGGTTCACCCCCCCGGCGTTTGTGATAACCCGCACGCCCTGCGCCGCGATCTCGGGCAGGTTGGGCGCCATGGCGGTGGTGACGAAATCCGTGGCAAAGCCCGCCTCGGGGTCTTTCGCACGGGCGCGGGCAAGGATGGCCATGGTGATCTCGGCCAGGTAGTCATAGACAAGGAAATCAAGCTGCCCGCCCTGCAACAATTGCTGCGTGGCAAGGCCCGCATCGCCCCAGAAACCGCTTGCGCCGCCGATCCTGATCGCCGTCATCGATGTCCTCCCTTGGGTTTATCGTGGCGCGGAGCGCCCTGTCACTCAAGGTTCGAGATGGGACGCGCAGGGAAACGTCACGTCATTGCGCCGCGCGCCCCTGCCTTGGAAACCGCGGGCATCGTCACAATATCACCGTTGTTCAGACCGAGTTTTGGGCCGTTTTTGCCCGGATCGGCAGTTAGGTATCACGTTTGCCGCCACCTGCTCGCGCGGCTGTTAACCAGTGGAGACTGTCATGCAACACGTGCCCCGGGCGCGTTTCACCGCTGCCAGCCCGCCGCGTCATGCGCGGCTTTTTGAACTGATCCGTCAGGAAAACCTGGCGGGACGGAATTTTCGTCCGAAACGCGACGAAGCCCCGCACCCGATCCTGTGCGCCAACTTCATCCGGCAGGCCGAAGAATCGCTGCGGCCTCAGCCCAGATCGTCCTGATCGCCGTCCTTCGCGCCGCCCCGGAACCCGGTTGCGACCACGAATTTCTCGGAACTGTCGGAGCGTGACGACGGCGGTTTGACATTGGCGACCTTGGTGAACTTCTGTTTCAGAAGCTTCTGCAATTCACCCTCTGCCCCGCCCGCCAGAACCTTGGCAACAAAGGTGCCGCCGTCTTCCAGCACGTCGAAGGCGAAATAGGCCGCCGCTTCGCACAACGCGATGATGCGCAAATGGTCGGTCTGTTTATGCCCCGAGGACGCCGCCGCCATGTCGGACATGACCACGTCGGCCTTGCCGCCCAGCCAGTCCTTGACCTTCAGGTCGGCGTCATCTTCCATGAAATCCAGCTGGTGGATCTCGGCCCCCGCGATTGGTTCGACCTCTTGCAGGTCGACCCCAAGGACCGAGCCAATCTTCTTGCCGGATTTCTCACCCAGCGCATTGACGCGCTTCACCGCCACCTGACACCAGCCACCCGGCGCACAGCCAAGGTCCACGACCCGCGCGCCCGGCACGAGAAAGCGGAATTTCTCGTCCAGTTCCAGTATCTTGAACGCCGCGCGCCCGCGATAGCCCTCGGCCTGCGCGCGTTTGACATAGGGGTCGTTCAGCTGACGCTGCAACCAGCGCGTCGACGAGAGCTTGCGCCCGCGCGCGGTCTTGACCTTGACCTTCAGCTCGCGCTGCCCGCGCCCGGATGTGTTCTTGGCCATGACCGTACCCTTTCCGAGGACCAAAATTTTCCAGAAAATTTTGCCCGTCCGAAACCTTTTCTAGAACAGATTGTCTATTCGCTTCACGGCGCCGCCTCAAGCAAGAAGCGTCAGATGCGCGATCAGGCCGCTGCCCCGGCGGGCTGGCGCGGGCCGCGCAGTCGCAGACGGAACAGCGTGACCACGATCAGGTTGGCCGCGCCGAACAAGGCCGCGGTGACAAAGGTCGCGTTATAATCACCGGTCAGGTCGAACAGGATGCCGCCCATCGACCCCCCGATGGCATGGCCGAACCATCCGAACAGGGTGACAAACCCCATGGCCGAGGCGCGTTTTGCCGCCGGTGTCAGCGCCGCGACTGAGGCCAGGATGCCCGTCATCACCCCGGCATAGCCAAAGCCATAGATCACGGCATAGGTATAGAATCCGCCAAGGCTGTCGATCCGCAGGAATCCGGCCACCAGAAGCGTCATCCACGCCACAGCGATCACATAGGCGTTCAGCGCTCCGATCATGTCGGCGAATTTCCCGAAGGCCACGCGGCCCAGAACCCCGACCATGAGCATCACGAAGATCACGCTGCCCGCGTCGCCGATTGCGATCCCGGTATCGCGGATCAGCGGCACCAGATGCATCAGCGGCACCGACATGCAGGTGCAGCACAACAGGATGGCGGCACATAGCCAGATCACCACGGTGCGGGTCGGTGGCAGGCCACGCTCGATCGCTTCGGCCCGCGTCTTGTCGGCGCCCTCCACCTGCGGCGCACTGCGCAGCAACAGGGCCAGCGGCACAAGGGTCACCAGCATGATCGCGCCGCAGATGCCAAACGCCCAGTGAATGCCGTATTGCCCGATAAGGAACGAGGCAAGGAACGGGAACCCGCCCTGCCCCAGCGCCTGCCCCGCCGACACCACGCCGATGGCAAGGCCCGGCCCGGTTCGGAACCATGCCGGCACCAGCGCCAGAAGCGGCACGTAAAACGCTCCGGCCCCGAAAAACCCGCCGACAAGAAAGATCAGGTAGAACTGCCAAAGCTGCGCCGCGAAGGCGACAAGCACATAGGTCAGGCTGACCACCACCACGCCCAGAAGGATCGGGCGCAGGGGGCCGGTCCGGTCAGACAGGCGCCCAAAAAAGAGCCCCCCGAAGGCAAGACCCAGAATGCCCGCGAAATTGATCAGCGAGGTTTGCCCCCGCTGCCAGCCCCAGGCCTCTTGCATGGGGACGATAAAGGCGGACATGCCGTTCACGATCCCCCCGATACCGATGGCCAGGATCAGAGTCGCGGCAGCCAGGACAACCCATCTGTACGTCAGAGGTGCGGGGCTGAGCTTGGGATCGGACGTGGGACCGGAAATGGGATCGGACATGGGAATCGCTCGTAACAGGCCAAAAAGTAATATCTGGCGCGCAGCTTATGCCACGCGGTCAGCAAATCAAAACGGCCCGTCCTCAAGCACGCCGTCGGCGCTCATCTGGGCGTAAAGCAGCCCTTCGCGCAGGCCACGGTCCGCCACGGACAACCGGTCCGTCGGCCAGCAGCGCAACAACGCCTGCAAAATCGCAGAACCGGACATGATCAGCGCCTGACGGTCCTGCCCGATACGCGGGTCGCGGCGGCGTCCGGCGGGGCCAAGGTCAAGATAGCCCCGGATCACCTTGTCGATCTGTTCCGATGTCATGCGCAGCCCGTCGACCTTGGTGCGGTCATAGCGGCGCAGCCCCAGATGCGACGCCGCAACCGTGGTCACGGTGCCGGACGTGCCGACGATCTGGAACCCCTCGCGCGGCTGTTCATCCTTGTAAGGCGCAAATTCGGCCAGGTTTTCCTCGAAAAACCAGCTCATCAGCGCAAAACGGGCGGCGTCGTCGGTGACGTCGTGGAACTGGTCGCGCAGCGTGGCAACGCCCAGCGGGACCGAGATCCAGTCCACCACCCGCGCCACCGGGAACGGGCTGTCGGCCTGTGAAAACCCGGTATGCAGGCGCATGATCGCCTTGGGGCGCTGCATCGGCGGCACGCCGGACAGGTCGATCCACACCAGTTCGGTCGAGCCGCCGCCAATATCGACAACCAGCAGCTGTTCCGTCTTGGTCGAGACCAGCGGCGCGCAGGATATCACCGCCAGCCGTGCCTCTTCCTCGGCCTGGATGATCTCAAGCCGCAGACCGGTCTCGCGCCGGACCTGGTTGATGAAATCGCGGGAATTGCGGGCGCGGCGGCAGGCTTCGGTCGCCACCAGCCGCATGCGCTTGACCTTGTGGCGTTTCAGCTTCTGCTGACAGATGCGCAGCGCCTGGATCGTCCGCCGCATCGAACCGCGCGACAACCGGCCCGTGCTTTCCAGGCCCGCGCCCAGATGCACGGATTTCGAGAAGCTGTCGACCACGTGAAACTGGTTGCCCTTGGGCTGGGCAATCAGCATGCGGCAACTGTTTGTACCCAGATCCAGCGCGGCATAAAGCTCGCTCGGGTCCGGCAGGTTCGGCGCGGGGCTCTCAACCGGTTTCGGGAACGCGCCCGCACCTTCGGGACGCTTGGGCGCCATGAGTCACGCCCTCCATATCGTGTTGATCTCAGGTTAGTCACTCGTCTGTCCCGGCGCAATCCCCCGCAGTCGTCGTTGCGCCGCTGAGACGCTTCAAGCGACCCAAACTTCGGATCGCTCATCACGATCATGCAAAGAATTCACGCCCAACACGGTGGTTCACAACTTTGCGGCACGGTATGGATAAGTCGCCAAATGCGGACCATCTGTCGAAAACGAACATAAGGGACGGTTTGTGGTGATCTAGGAAGGATCAACCGAAACCGGGGAATCAGACCATGCCGGACGTGACCATTGTTTACTGGCGAGACATCCCTGCCCAGGTGATCGTGGGCAAGGGGCGGCGTGGTGCGAAACGGGTGCTGGCCGAACGCTTTGAACAGGCGATCGACCGCGCGGCCATGAAGGTGGGGGCGTCGGAAACCGACGCCTATCTCGCCGAATGGCGCAAAGCCGAGCCCTATCCGGTCGAGGGAGAGCCCGCTGACGTGGCCGAGGCCGAAGCCTCGCGTCTGGAAGCGGAATATGATCAGGCGCGCATCAAGGCGCTGATCGCCAATGATGGCTGGGCATGACACCCCGCCGCCTCTGGGAGACCGCAATGGCTTTGTTGAACTTCAAGCGCAGAACCGATCCGGTTGACACGCCCTCGCCCAATGTCGAGGCGTTCCTCAAGGATTACTCGATCGAGGTGATGCCGCGCACCGCCGAGAAGGTCGAGGATTTCCGCAGCCTTCTGCCCGAAGGCACGCGGGTCTACATCGCCCATATCGACGGCACCCCGATTGACGACATGGTCGCCACCGCGCGGCGTCTGGCGGCGGACGGATTCAACGTCATGCCGCATTTCCCGGCGCGGATCATCAAGGACGAGGCGACGCTGGCCGACTGGATTGCGCGCTATCAGGGTGAGGCCGGTGTCAGGCAGGCGCTTTTGTTGGCGGGCGGTGTGGCGCAGCCTGTGGGCACGTTCGACTCGTCCATGCAACTGTTGGAGACGGGGCTGTTCGACAAGGCCGGTTTCACCCGCCTGCATGTCGCCGGTCACCCCGAGGGCAACCGCGACATCGACCCCGACGGCAGCATGAAGAACGTCGACCAAGCACTTCAGTGGAAACAGAAATTCTCGGAAACCACGGATGCGCAGATGGCGATTGCCACGCAGTTTGCCTTTGACGCGAAACCGATCATCAAATGGGCTGATGATCTGGCGGCGGCGGGCATCACCCTGCCCATTCACATCGGCATTGCCGGGCCTGCGAAACTCCAGACCCTGATAAAGTTCGCCATTGCCTGCGGCGTCGGCCCCTCGCTGAAAGTGCTGCAGAAACGGGCGATGGATGTGTCGAAACTGTTGTTGCCCTACGAACCGACCGAAGTCATCACCGCGCTGGCCGACCACAAGGCCGCCAACCCCGGTTTCAATATCGAATCCTGCCATTTCTTCCCGCTGGGCGGGATCAAGACCAACGCCCAGTGGGCCATCGACAATGGCGGCGTCTCGACCGTACCCGCCGCAGCAAGCCAAGGATAAAGAATGACCCGTACCGTCATCGAATCAAAGACAAAAACCGCGATCATCGGCTTCGACCAACCGTTCTGCGTCATCGGCGAGCGGATCAACCCGACGGGCCGCAAGATCCTGAACGAAGAGCTTGAGCGCGGCGATTTCAGCCGCGTGCAGTCGGATGCGCTGGCGCAGGTCGCGGCCGGGGCGACGGTGCTGGACATCAACTCGGGCGCGGTGTTTTCCAACAAGATGGCCGAAGACCCGCGCTATGCCGACAACAACTTTGTCGAGCCGACGCTGATGCGCGAACTGGTCGAGAAGGTGCAGGAAGTGACCGATTGCCCGCTGTGCATCGACTCCTCCGTACCGGGTGCCTTGGAAAACGGGCTTGAGGCCGCCAATGGCCGGCCGCTGCTGAACTCGGTCACCGGGGAAGAGGAACGGCTGGAATCCATCCTGCCGCTGGTCAAGAAATACAATGTCCCCGTGGTGGCGATCTCGAACGACGACACCGGGATTTCCGAAGACCCCGAGGTGCGCTTTGCCGTCGCCAAGAAGATCGTCGAACGCGCCGCCGATTTCGGCATCCCGGCGCATGACATCGTGGTCGACCCGCTGGTCATGCCGATTGGTGCGATGGCAACCGCCGGGCATCAGGTCTTTACCCTTGTGCGCCGCCTGCGCGAGGAACTGGGCGTCAACACCACCTGCGGCGCGTCCAATATCTCGTTCGGCCTGCCCAACCGCCACGGCATCAACAACGCGTTTCTGCCGATGGCCATGGGCGCGGGCATGACCAGCGCGATCATGAACCCGGTCGCCCTGCCGGTTGGCCCCAAGAAGATCGCCGAGAAGAAGGCCGAGGTCGAGGCCGCCGGTATCTTCCTGCCGCCCGACATGGATGACGAGACCTTTGTCCAGCTGTTCGGCATGGGCTCGACCTTGCCCCGTCCGGGCAAGGAGATGGAGGCGATCCGCGCCGCCAACTTCCTGACCAACCACGATGACGGCGGGGCCGAGTGGATCCGCTTCAACAAGGCGCCGCCGAAAGCGGGACAGGAAGACCAGGGGCGTGGCGGACGCGGCGGACGTCGCCGCCGCCGGGCATAACATTACGCGAAGGCGGGCCAGGGCCCGCCTTTTTTGCTATCCGCTGATCCTTTCCTCGACCAGAAGGTTGAACCGGTTCAGCGCGCCCTCGAACCGGCCAAACAGGTGACTGGGGTTGCCACGAGAGGCAAAACCCGCCTGGATTTCCTCGCCCAGTTCGAAATCCTCCATCAGTGTCGCCATGGTGATGGCGTGGTTCTTCTGCCAATAGTCCTGCGACTGCCCCGCCCCCTCGGGTGCCATGGTGACAAGGCGCATCGTGGTCAGCCCTTCGGACCGGGGGGTGGACTGGATCCAGATCACGTGGTCCTGCTGCACCAGAAGCTGGGTCGTCGGCATCAGCGTGTAAAGCAGGTTGGCATCGCGGCGGATCGACCAGCCGTCGGTATTGTTACGGTCCAGATCGACCATCGTGTTGCGCGGCAGGACCGAGCGCATATGCGCGCCGAACATGGCATAGGTCGACAGGTTGTCGGGGAAATAGGGTGCGATGGTCGCCTTGTGCGCAACGCGGAAGTGATAGGCCTCGATCCCGCCCTCGACCAGCACTTTCCAGTTGGCCTTGATGTCGACCGTATCCTCGGCGACGATCCGGTGTCCGGCAAGGTCAAGCCAGTGGAAATCGGCATCCAGCCGCCCCAGCCACGGCCCGATCTCGGGGATGGTGGCGGCATCGGGGTCGGCGATCACCCAGACAAAGCCGTGCCGTTCCGCCACCGGCAGGCGGCGCAGCGCGCGTTCGGCGCGGGGCAGATCGGGAAAGCCGGATTTTTCCTGCGGCACCGCGCGCAACTCGCCGCGATTGGTCCAACTCCAGCCGTGATAGGGGCAGGTAAAGACCCGCTTGCAGCCCTGCCCGTCCCGTTCCAGCGTCGCGCCGCGATGCCGGCAGACATTGAGGAACGCCATCACCTCGCCCGCATCATTGCGCACGAACAGGACCGGCAGACCATGCACGTCGCGCACCACGAAATCATTGGGGTTGGCCAGTTCCTCGGACCGCAGAACCGACAGCGGCTCGCGTTTGAAGATCAGCGCCTTTTCGCGCTGGAACCGTTCCGGGCTGGCATAGCGGCTGATCGGGGAATGGGTGACCTCGGCGTCCAGAAACGGCGATTTCTGTTCCGCCAAGCCGATGATTTCCTCGATCAGGCCAATTTCTTCGCTGCGGTCCATGGGCGCCTCCTCGCACAAACTTACCGAATGGTAAGCAGTTATACTTACCATCTGGTAAGTTGGCAAGAGTGACGCTATCCTGACCCCGAAAACAGGAGCCGCCATGACCGCCCACGCCCCCCGCAGCCATTACGTTGAGATCGCCACTGCCGGGTTTTCCGACCACGGGTTTCACGGTCTCAGCCTTGCGGCGCTGGCAAAGATGGCCGGTGTCAGCAAGCAGGCTTTCCTGCACCATTTCCGCAGCAAGGAAGGGTTATATGCCGAGGTCCTGACCGATCTCAGCAACCGCCTGCTGGCGCGGCTTGAGGGGTTTTCCCACCTGCCCCCGGCAGAGCGGCTGGCGGGGTATCTTGAGGCGACGTTCCTTGACCAGACAGGAAATCCGCAGGACGCGCGGCTTGTGGTGCGCGCGCTTCTGGACAGTCCGGGCGATGCCGCGCTTTACCCGTTGCAGCCCTATCTGGACGCGCTGATGGCGCAGGCGCGCGACATCCCCGCCTGGCGGGACGCGACTGAGGCCGACCTGTTCGCCGCCCTCTACCAGCTGATCGCGATCACCCAATATGTCGCGATTTCCACCGCGACTGTGACGGGCATGTATGGCGCGGCCACGCAGGAAGCGGTCGCGATTGCCCATCGCGCGCGGTTCAAACGACAGCTGGCGGCGTTTCTGCAAGGGGCGTGACGCGCCTCAGCCGCGTTTCTTCAAGTCGCGGAAGTCAAACGCGCCGCAAGTCGGATCTTCACCGTCGGCAAAAAGGCTGTGTTTCTGCACTTTCTGAGTACCCGTGACCGGAACTTCGTCGACAAAACGCACCCAGCCCGGCGCCTTGTAGTAACTCAGACGTTCGAAACACCAGTCAAACAGCACGCGCGCCAGTGTCTCTGACCCGGTGCCGGTGGTCTGGACACAGGCCATCACCTCTTCGTCGCGCATCGCGTCCGGGACCGAGATCACCGCGACCCGTTCCACGGCCTCATGTTCCTGCAGAACTGCCTCGATCTCGGCGGCGGCGATGTTTTCGCCGGACCTGCGGATGATGTTCTTCTTGCGATCAAGGAAGAACACCATGTCGCTGTCGTCCATGACCACCGTGTCGCCGGTGTGGAACCAGCCCCCGGCCCATGATTTTTCGGTCTCTTCCGGCAGGTTCAGGTAGCCCGAGAAAAACCATTTGCGCGGAGTTTCGGCCGAGTGGCGCAGCACCATTTCTCCCGGTGTTCCGCGCGGCACCTCCTTGTCGTGTTCGTCGACGACACGCACCTCCAGCCCCGGCACCGGGCGGCCCATGGCGCGGGTGTCGATCTGGCGGGGCGCGTGGGCATCGGCCAGGATGCGGCACATCTCGGTCATGCCCCAAACCTCGATCAGCGGACAGCCAAAGCGGGTTTCAAAGGCGCGGTGCAGGGTTGGTTCGACCCCCGCGCCCACCGCCCAGTCCAGCCCGTTGTCACGATCCGTCGGCGCGGCAGGCGCGTTCATCAGCGCGGGGATGATGATGCCAAGGTAATGGGCGGCATTGGCGCGGGTCTGGGCGATCTCGGCCCACCAGGTGCTGGCGCGGAACCGCTCGGCGGCGATCTGGCAGGTGCCCGATGCGATCACCCCGAAGGTCAACAAGATGCCGGCATTCACATGGAACAGCGGCAGCGGGCAATAGATGCGGGTTTCGCGGGGTTTCAACTGCAACAGCCCGCCGACCGAGGCATACCATTCCCCGAGCGAAATCTCGTAGTCATGGCTGAGGATACAGCCCTTGGGCCGCCCGGTGGTGCCGGAGGTGTAGATCAGGCTGGCCTCACTCTCGCCCGTGACGGGCTGACCGGCACGGGGTGCGGACGCGACATGGGGCAGCGCGGCGGGCAGCGCAGCGGGTATTTCTTCCAGCGTGACCAGCGGGATATCAAGGCCGGATGTGGCCAGCCCTGCCTGCATCGCATCCTGCATCGCGGCGCAGGTCAGGATCAGGACCGGACGGCTGTCCTGCAACAGATAGGCGGTCTCGGCCGGGCGATAGTCGGGATTGACCGGCACCCACCCTGCCCCGATCCGGTTCAGCGCCTGTTTGACCAGTACCATCTCGGGCCGGTTGCCCAGAAGCACCGCAACCCGGTGGCCGTGCCCCAGCCCTGCGGCGGCGAAATGACCGGCTAGGCGGCGGATTTCGGCCAGCGCATCGGCATAGGTCAGGCGAAACCCGTCGGGATGGTAGTCCCGCCCCGCATCCGCCGGGGCCACAAGGAAATCCGCCTGCCCCCACCGCGCAGCATGGGTTTCAAAAAACGTGCCAATGGTCCGGTCTGTCATGGTTTTCCCCCTCGGCGCACAGATTACGTAGACAGGCGGGATTGGCAATCGCTGTGCGTCGGTTATCTTGCACGGATTGACCACCCCCGCGGCTCAACCAGAGGGACATTATGGATTTTCAGTTTTTCGCCCTTCTCGGCGCCGGTCTGATCGTTGCCCTGGAAGTGGCGGCGGTCATCTTTGCCTTTCGCGCCATCGGCTATTCACGCACCCCGCAAGGGGCGGTGGCCTGGGTGGTGTTCCTGATCCTGGCGCCGTTCATCGCGGTGGCCGCCTATCTGTTCCTCGGCCAAAGCCGCATCCACGGCTATACCATCGCGCGTCAGAAATCGCAGGCGGTGATCGACGGGGTTGCCCTCGCGGTCGAGGAATACCGCCCCAGGGGCGACGGCGGCGCGCTGAACTATCGCGCGTTCGAACAAATCGCCGAGCTGCCGGTCCTGTCGGGCAACGCGATGGAACTGCTGGTCGATGGCGAGGAAAGCTTTGACGCGATTTTTGCCGCCATTGACGGTGCCGAAAGCTATGTTCTGGTGCAGTTTTATATCCTGCGCGACGATGCGCTGGGGCAGGATCTGGCGAAACGGCTGCTTGCGGCGCGGAAGCGGGACGTGTCGGTGCGGGTGCTTTATGACTCGATCGGCTGTTCGCGCCTGCCCGCGACCTATGTCGATGAACTCAAATCCGCCGGGATCGAGGTCTATGACAGCAACGCCCTGCGCGGCCCCACCAAGCGGTTCCAGATCAATTTCCGCAATCACCGCAAGACCGTGGTCGTGGACGGGAAAACCGGCTTTACCGGCGGTCACAATGTCGGGGTGGAATACCTGGGCCAGGACCCCAAGTTCGGCCATTGGCGCGACACCCATGTCATGCTGCATGGCCCCGTGGTGCTGCAATTGCAGCTGGTCTTTGTCGAGGACTGGCACTGGGCGACCAATGCCGACATCCTGGGCGAACTCAGCTGGCAGGTCACCCCCGCGCCGCAGAACATGGATGCGGTTCTGCTGGCCAGCGGCCCGGCGGACCGGCTGGATGCGGGCACCTATTACTTCCTCGCCGCCATTGCCGCCGCCAAAAGCCGGATCTGGATCGCCTCGCCCTATTTCGTGCCCCCCGAAGAAGTCCGCGCCGCGCTGTGCCTTGCCGCGCTGAGAGGGGTCGAGGTGCGCATTCTGGTGCCGGATGAAATGGACCATTACACGCCCTGGCACGCGGCCTTTGCCTATTTCGACGAGCTGCGCGCCTGCGGCGCCGAGATCTGGCGCTATCAGGGCGGGTTCCTGCATCAGAAGGTGCTGCTGGTCGATGACAGCATCGCCTCGGTCGGGACGATCAACCTTGATAACCGCTCATGCCGGCTGAATTTCGAGGCCACCGCGCTGTTCTTTGACACCGACGCGGCGCGGGATGTGGCGGATATGCTGGAAACCGATTTCCTGAACGCCTACCGGCTTGAGAAAACCATCACCCAGCAGCCCTGGCGCATCCGCTACATGGCACCCATCGCGCGGCTGTTTTCACCCCTGCTCTGAGGCGTCAGCGGTCGCGTTTTCCCGGCGCGCGATCAGGGCGCCGTTGAACTCGGCCCCGAGAATGAAAATCGCGCCCATCGCGTAAAGGAACATCAGCGCCGCCATGACCCCGGCAAGCCCGGCATAGGTGACGCTGTAACGCGAGAACTGCGCGACATAGAAACCAAACGCCTTGGCCCCCGCCAGCCACAAGACGATCGACAGAAGGATACCCGGCATCAGATCCGACACCGGACGGCGCAGGCCGGGCAGGAATTTGTGGCAGGCCACGACCCCGATCAAAAGCGCGCAGCCCAGAACCACGAATTGCACAAGGTCGGTGGACAGAAAGGTCAGCCATTCGGCGGGAACCACCCCCACGGCGTCTTCGACGTAAGACAGGTAAAGCGGGATCGCCACCGACACCGTCCCCGAAACAAAGATCAGCGCCGCCGCACCGAAGATGAACACGAGGCTTTGGATCCGCGTCCGCCAGAACGGGCGCGGGTCATGGTCGCGATAGGCGCGGGTGATACCAAGGCGCAGCGCCTCGACCCCGTTTGAGGCGAAGAACAGGGTAAAGACCGCACCGAAGGTCAGGCTGCCGCTGTCGGTGTTCTGAAGGACGCGCAAGACCTCTCGCTGGATTGGCGCGGCCACCTGTTCCGGCCACGAGCCAAAGACAAAATCCATCAGATAGGTGACATCCGTCGTCGGCCCGACCAGAACCGCCAGCGACAGGACAAAGATGCAGAAGGGAAACAGCGCCAGCATCATGGTCAGGGCAATGTGGCTGCAACGCATGAATCCGTCATGGTCGACGAAACGCCGGACCGCGTCGAACAGTGCCAAGACATAGATGTTCATCGACCTCTCCTGCTTTGACGCCAACTTGACACGCCCAGACCAGAGGTCAACCGGCCCCGGATACCGATTTGGGCGCAGACGACATGCCCGGTGACGCAAAATGCAAAATTTCCAGCATGTGCTGCAAAGAAAACGGCGCTGGACCGACCCATCTCTTGGTCATGAAGGGGCGATAAGAAACACCCCCTTCGATAAGACAAGAGTTTGAAACCAAACGGAGAAACAAGATGGTTCTGGCATTTCTTCATCCCAGTGACAAGGGCGCCGCGCCCGGTCGCCCGGGTGGTGCCGTGCTGACCGTCACGGCCCGGGTCGCGTCGCTTTTTGGTCGCGACGGGCAACTGGTTGCTTCGTCTGGTGAACTTACGCCCAAGGGTCGTGTCGTCCTGTCACGCCTCCTTGCGGCGGAGCTGGGTCGGTCCCTGCCCTCCGACCCGGAAGAGCGCGCCGAAGCCCTTGAGGTTGCGACGAAAGCGCTGGAGCGGGAGATCGCGCAACTGCCTGTGCGCACCCGGAAAGAGACGACCGATCTGCTTGCGGCACTCTCTTTCCGCCCGACCCGCGCGCTTGTGACCGGGCGCTGGCGCAACGCCATCTCGGCGTCCGAAGGCGAAACCCGTGCCGTGCTGTCCCGGTTGGGCCGCAGCGGGCTGGCGTTTCGCCGGCGGGCACGGGTGATGCTGCATGGACTGGCGACATCCTGCGCGATGACGCTGCCGGCAAACTGGAGCCTGCCTGACCGCACCGCCGAGTTCACGGCCGCGGCCCCGGCAAAACCGTAAGAGGTGGCAAGAGTTTAGTAAGGACGGCCTTTTGGTGACTTTGTGCCCGGTGTTGATGTGCTGGCCGTTCGTAACGAGTGACGTTGGTAACAAAAGGGGCGGGCCGGTTGTTGGTGTGTTTGGCCCGCCCCGAAATCAAAAAGGTTTATTTTCAACGATTTAGACAAGTAATTCGAACAGGTCCGACCCCGGCAATTTTCCTCCCTCCCTCCCAGTGCCGGGGTTGGATCTTCATCTGGCACCGGGCGGCAAATGCGCCCCACGCGTCCCTCCCTGTTGGGGCATGTCGTCCGGTGCCAGACAACGTATGGCCCCGGGTCGCTATCGGACCTGCAATCACTCACGGGGTCGGGTGCCGGTTCCAGGCTGGCACCCAAATCATTCGAAATTCGCAAGGATCCGGCGGCATTGCTCGTGTCGTCTGCGACATTGCGGATCTGCCGCCCGTCCCAAGCGGGGTCGGCAAGGAAGGGGGCGGTCCTACCCAGCCCATCCCAGTGACTGTCCTCTTCCGCAACTTTCCAGAAACCCGATGCTTCAGGCCGTGCGGCGGTCATCCTCGCGCCGGATGGCCAGCGGGTTGCGCCCATACCAGCGTTTGAACGCCTGGTTAAAGGCGGTCTGATCGGAATATCCCAGCGCCATTGCCACTTCGAACATCGACAGCCGGGTCTGCTGCACCAATGTCAGCGCCTTGCGCTTGCGTTCCCCGTCCAGAAGTTCGCGGAAACTGGTGCCGGCCTCTTTCAGCCGCCGTTGCAGCGTGCGTTTCTGCAACCGCATCGCGTCGGCGACCTTGTCCTGGCTGACCTCGCCCGACGACATTTGCCGGAATATCTCAAGCCGCACGACCTCGGTGAAGTCGCGCTGTTTTTCCTGCGTCGCCTCGACGAGATAACGCTTGATGATCGGATGAAAGGCGATGTCGGACTGCGGAATGGCAAGGTCGAGAATATCCGCCTCGAACACCACGGCGCAGCTGCGGGCGTGGTATTCGACCGGGCAGTTCAGCTCTCGTGACAGGATCTCGCGCCCTTTCGACGGGCCATGCGGCACCCGCGCCTTGACGAAGACCGGGTTCCGCCCGGCAATGGCGATCAGGTCGTTCTTGACCCCGCAGAGCGACATTTCACGGTACTGCCGTGCGCCCGTGCCCTCGGAGCGGACATCCATCGACAGTTCCGCATATTTGCCGCCAGGCAGTTCGCGCAGTTCGACGATCACCGCGTTGGTGTGCAGGAACAGGTTGCGCAGCACCGCCTGGACCGCGTCGCGCACCGTGCGCTCCATCCGCACCACCAGCGCGACCACGCCGATGGCGTCAAAGGACTGTTTCTTGCCCAGTTGTACCCCAAGATCGGGTATTTGCCATTCGCGCGCGCATTCTTCCAGAATGGCGATGGCGGACAGGAACGGAATTTCCCGGTCGGCACTGTCCAGCACCTCGGGCGCAAGGCGATAGCGCGCCATGATCGGCCTGAGCGGCAGCCCGTGATCCTGCGCATAGGTTTTCAAAACCGCCAGGGCCGCGGCGCGGATATAGGTGTTCATGGCAGCCTTTCACCCTTGCTTGCGCGTGCAAAGCTAACATGAAACCCATAAATTCCAAGAGGTTCAGCCCAGTTTCCAGACAAACCCGCTGCGCCCGTAGGCGGGGAAACGCTCGCGCACAAGCGGATCATGGCCGGGAATGACGCGCGCCGGATCTTCGGCCAGTTCCACGATACGGGCAAAGCCTGCGCGCATTTCCTCTTTGTCGGCGACGATGGGGAACAGTTTGCCGGCCTCGAAATTCTCATAGTAATGCGATGCGTCCGACGCCAGACAGACCGGCCCGCCCGCCGTCATCACCCGTACCACCTGCAACCCTTTCGAGTGACCGCCAACCCGGTGGACCGTCACCCCCGGCGCGATCTCGGCGTCGCCCTTGTGAAAGATCACCCGCCCCGAATAGAGGTGGCGGATCATGTCGCAGACATGGTCAGCGGTATAGGGCGCGCGCAGGTCTGGGTCGCACATGCAGGGGCCGGTGGCAAAGCCCATCTCGGTTTCCTGCAGGTGGAACATGGCCTTCGGGTATCGGGTCAGCCCGCCGGCATGGTCGTAATGCATATGGGTGATGATCACCGTCTCGACCGTCTCGGGATCAAGATCCAGCGCCAGCAGCGCCTGCGCCGGGTCACGCAGGATCGGACGGCCACGCGCCCTGCCCTCGGCCTCTTCATAGCCGGTATCGACCACGATCCGGCGGCCATCCCCCTCAAGCACCCAGGTAAAGTAATCCATACCGTGCGGCGCGGCGGGGTGATCGTCGTCAAGAAAGCTGTCGGCGCGTGTGCGTGCGTTCCTGTCGGCGTATTTCACCGCGTAGATTGACCAGATCCCGGACATCCTGCCCCCTTTGTTCATGTGTCACGGCTTTCATATCACGCCCCTCAACAATGTATACATTAAAAAATTTGACGATGCGTTTTTCATGTGCCACACAATGGCAACTGCTCCGTGAATCAGTGAAAGTTGCCGTGACCAAACCCGCCCGTATCAGCCGCGTCGATGACGCCTATGCCCGCCTGAAGGGGGAAATCCTGTCGAACCGGCTGTTGCCCGGCTTCCAGGCACCCGAGCCCGAGTTTGCCGAACGGCTTGGCATGAGCCGCACCCCGGTCCGCGAGGCGCTTTTGCGGCTGGAGGCCGAGGGGCTGGTGCAGCTTGTCCCCCGCCGGGGCGCGCGCATCCTGCCGGTGCTGGCGTCGGACATGACCGAGATCTATGACCTTCTTGGCGCGCTAGAGCCCCATGCCGCGGCGGAACTGGCGCGGCGCAACCCCTCGAAGGCCGAGCTTGCCCCGCTGATTGCCGCGACCGACGACATGGAGGCGGCGCTGGATGAGGGCAACCTTGAGAAATGGGCCGCCGCCGATGACCGATTTCACCGCACCTTGCTGGAATTGCACGGAAATCGCCGTCTTATCGGCTTTGCCTCTTCGCTTTACGACCAGGCCCATCGCGCCCGAATGGTAACCCTTCGGATGCGCGACAAGCCGGTCCGCTCGACCCGTGAACACCGCGACATCCTCGATCTTCTCCTCTCCGGGGATGCCGAGGGGGTCGAGCAATTGTTCCGCGACCACCGCCGCCGTGCGGCCAGCGAACTTCTGAACATCCTTGAGACCTTCGGGTTGCCACAGCTTTGAGATCAGGAATTTGACCACGTGACCAAAAACGCAAATATCGCCGTTATCCGGGGGGATGGCATCGGAATCGACGTCACCGACGCCACGCTGTTCTGTGTGACCGCCGCCCTGTCGCGCATGGGCCTGCCTGCGCTTCACACCACCGATATTGCCGCCGGCGCGGGGTATTTCCGCGACCACGGCATCGACATCGAACCGGGCGGCGAGGAACGCGCCGGCACCTGCGACGCGATCTTCCTTGGCGCGATTGGCCTGCCCGCGATCCGCCATGCCGACGGAACCGAGATCTCGCCGCATCTGCGCCTGCGCGACCGGTTCCAGCTATACGCCGGCGTCCGGCCGGTGAAAGCCTATCCCAACGCCCCGCAACGGCTGGCCGATCCGCGCGCCAAGGGGATCGACATGGTGATCCTGCGCGAGTCGACGGAAGGGTTGTTCTATTCCGCCGCCGTGCATGGCCGGTCACAGGTGATCGGCGACGACGAGGTCCGCGACACGCTGCGCATCACCCGCGACGTGACCGAGCGGCTGTGCCGCTTCGGATTCCGGCTGGCGCAGAAACGCGCGGCCCGTGGAAAACCGGGCAAGCTGACCTGCGTCGACAAGGCCAATGTGTTCACATCGATGGCGTTCTTCCGCAAGATATTCAACGAGATCGCGCAGGAATTCCCCGATACCCCAGTGGGTTACAACTATGTCGACGCGCAGGCGCTGGATCTTGTCCGCAAACCCTGGGAGTTCGATGTCATGGTGATGGAGAACATGTTCGGCGACATCCTGTCGGACCTTGCCGGTGGGCTGGTTGGCGGCATGGGCATGGCGGCCTGCGGCGAATATGGTGACGCTCACGCGCTGTTCCAGCCCGCCCATGGCTCGGCCCCCGACATCATGGGGCAGGACAAGGCCAACCCGCTGGCGGCGATCCTGTCAGGCGCGCTGATGCTGGATTACCTTGGCGAGAAGCTGGGCAATCCGGCGATGTGCGACGCCGGGTTGTTGATCGAAAACGCGGTGGATGCGGGCTTTGCCCAGAACCGACTGCGCCCGATGGAGTTTGGCGGCGACATGGGCACGCGCGCCGTGACCGAAGAAGTCGCGACCCTGATCGCCGAGGCCCACCCATGAGCCTGAAACTGGGCATCATCGCCGATGATTTCACCGGCGCGACCGATCTGGCGGTGACGCTGGTGAACGAAGGCATGTCCGTCCTGCAACTGTTCGGCACGCCCGACGCGGTGCCGGATCTGACCGGGATCGACGCCGCCGTGATCGCGCTGAAATCGCGCACCATCGCGCCGGAACTGGCGGTGGGGCAATCGGTTGAAGCCTGCCGCTGGCTCACGCAACAGGGCGCGGGGCAGATCTTTTTCAAATATTGCTCGACCTTCGACAGCACCGATCAGGGCAATATCGGACCCGTTGCGGATGCGCTGATGGACGAGCTGGACGCCGAGATCGCGCTGATCTGTCCGGCCTTCCCGATCAATGGGCGCTCGGTCTATATGGGGCATCTGTTTGTCGGGCAGGAGTTGCTGTCAGACAGCCCGATGCGGCATCACCCGCTGACCCCGATGACCGATTCAAGCCTTGTGCGCCTGATGACGGCGCAGTCGCGCAAACGGGTCGGGCTGGTGTCGCATGACCACGTGAAGAACGGCGCGGAAGCTATTGAAGAAAAACTGATAAAGCTGGCACTGGATGGCTGCGGCTATGCCGTCGCCGATGCCATCGACAACCGCGACCTGCGCGCCATTGGCCGCGCCGCGCAGTTTCACAAGCTGATCACCGGCGGGTCCGGCGTGGCGATGGGGTTGCCGGCGAATTTCGGCATCTCTCCGTCCGAGGCCGCCACCGCCATGCCCCGCGTTGCGGGCCGCGAAATAGTGCTGGCGGGCAGTTGTTCGGTGGCAACGCGCGGCCAGATTGCCTTTGTGAAAGACCGCTGGCCGGTGATGAAACTGGATGTCGATGCCATCGCCGCCGGAGAGGACGTCGCCGGGGCCGCGGTCGACTGGGCCAATCAGCGCCCCGCCACTGCCCCTGCCCTGATCTATGCCTCGGCCGACCCCGATGAGGTCGCCGCGACGCAAGCCCGTTACGGTGTCGAAAAGGCGGGCGCCATGGTCGAAGAGACCTTTGCCAACATCGCCCGCACCCTGTCGCAGACCGGGTTTGGCCGCTTTGTCGTTGCGGGCGGCGAGACCTCGGGCGCGGTGGTCAGCGGCCTTGATATCCGCGCGCTGAAAATCTGCGGCGAGATCGACCCCGGCGTGCCGTGGACCCAGACCACCGATGGCACCGAGATCGCGCTGGCGCTGAAATCCGGCAATTTCGGCACGCCCGACTTCTTCGAAAAAGCATTTGCGAGGCTGGCATGACTGAGACCCGCCAACGCGAGGATATCGTCCGCTTTGCCCGCTCGATCTTTGAGCGCGGGCTGACTTTCGGATCAACCGGCAATATCTCGGTCCGTACCGAGGATGGCTGGCTGATGACGCCGACGGGATCGTCCATGGGCGATCTTGACCCGGCCCGTATTTCGAAACTGGACGCCCAAGGAAACCATATTGACGGCGATGCGCCCACCAAAGAGGCGTTCCTGCATACGGCGATGTATGGCAAACGCTCGGACGCCCAGGCCATCGTGCATCTGCACTCGACCCATTCGGTCGCGGTCTCGTGCCTGCACCATGTCAACAAAGCCGACGTGCTGCCGCCCCTGACGGCCTATTACGTCATGCGGATCGGCACCCTGCCCCTGATCGATTACTATGCGCCCGGAGATATCAAACTGGCCAAGGCGGTTGAGGAGATGGCGTCGGACCATCACGCGGTTCTGCTGGCCAATCACGGGCCTGTCGTGGCGGGAAAATCGCTGGCGGATGCGGTCTATGCCACGGAAGAACTTGAAGAAACCGCCAAGCTGTTCCTGATGTTGCAGAATTTGAACACCGCGCCGCTGACGGATGCACAGGTGGCCGAGTTGCGGGCGCGGTTCGGGGGCAAGGTATGAGCGGCGAACCGACATATCGCGTGGCCGTGATCGGGCTTGGCTATTTCAGCCAGTTCCACCTGAAAAGCTGGGCCGGGATCGACGGGGTGGCGCTGGTCGGGGTCTGTGACCGCGACGGGGGTCGCGCCGATGAGGTTGCCGCGGAACTTGGGGTCAAGGGGTATTCGGATGCGGCTCAGATGATCGCGGAAACCAAACCCGACATCATCGATATCGTCGCCCCGCCGCCCGCCCATGACGCGCTGGTGCGGGCCGCGCTGGAACCGGGGCGCGTGGTGATCTGCCAGAAACCCTTTACCACCTCCATCGCGGCAGCCGAGGCGCTGGCGATGGCATCAACTTCGACCGATACAACGCTGATCATACACGAGAATTTCAGGTTCCAACCCTGGCATCGCGCGGTCAAATCCTTCCTTCAGTCGGGTCAGATGGGAGAGGTGTTCCAGGTCCGCTTTGCCCTGCGTCCCGGCGATGGGCGCGGCCCGGAGGCCTATCTGGATCGCCAACCCGCCTTCCAGACCATGCCGCGCCTTTTGATCCATGAAACCGGCGTGCATTTCGTCGACCTGTTTCGCTGGCTTCTGGGCGAGATCACGCATGTCCACGCCGATCTGCGCCAGCTGAACCCGGCGCTGGCCGGAGAAGACGCTGGCGTATTGACCATGACCCACGCGGGCGGGGCGCGTTCGGTTTTCGACGGCAACCGCCTCGCCGATCACGCCACCGACAATCCCCGCCGCACCATGGGCGAGATGGAGATCGAAGGCTCTGGCGGCACCCTGCGGCTTGACGGGATGGGCGCGCTGCGCTTCCGCGCCTTTGGCAGCCGCGACTGGCAGGACATCCCCGTCCCCGGCCCGATTGATGAAACGGCCTTTGGCGGCGGCTGCGTCGATCTGCTGAACCGCCACGTGGTCGCGGCGTTGCGGGGCGACGCCCCGTTCGAAAACGAAGCCGCAGAATACCTGTCCGTCATGCGCGCCACCGAAGCCGCCTATCAAAGCAATGAAACCGGCTGTCGCGTCGCGCTGGCCAAACCGGAGACCCGCTGATGTTCGTCGTCTGTGTGACTTTCAAGATCAACCCCGGCCAGATGGAGGCATTCCTGCCGCTGATGCACGCCCAGGCACAGAATTCGATGGCGCGCGAACCGGGCTGTCTGCGGTTTGATGTCTGCGGCGGCGGCGACGAACCGGACGAGGTTTTTCTTTGCGAAATCTACACCGACAAGGCCGCCTTTGAGACCCATCTCGGGCTGCCCCATTTCATCGAGTTCAACGCCGCGACGGAAAAATATGTCGCGACAAAGACCGTCAGGACCTACGGTTGGATGAAAGGAGGGAGTGAAAAAGGGTAAAATCAGGGGCTTTGCCGCCCCGACAAGCGTTAATCACAACGTTCCGTCACGAGGAGAATACGGAACACCAATGGGAGGAAAACCATGAAACACGTAATTGCAGCCGCCACGCTGGCGGTGGTCTCGGCAACCGCGGCGCAGGCCGACAAGGTCACGCTGAACATGCCCTCGACCTTCCCCGGATCGCTGATCCAGCTGGGTGAAGCGGGCGTCAAGCTTCAGAACACGCTGAACCTGATCTCGAACGGCGACATCGAAGTGAAATTCTTTGAACCGAACGCCCTGGTGCCGCCGCTGGAAATCTATGACAACGTCTCGAACGGCTCGGTTGACGCCGGCTGGTCGGTGCCGGGGTACTGGGGTTCCAAGAACTCGGCCTATAACCTCTTTGCCGCCGTGCCCTTTGGCCCGTCTGCGGGGGAATACCTGGCCTGGCACTGGTATGCCGGTGGCGAGGACATGATGAACGAGATCTACAACCGCGATGGCATCCATTCGCTGGTCTGTGGCGTCATCGCACCCGAGGCATCGGGCTGGTTCCGCAAGGAAATCAACGGACCCGAGGACCTGAAGGGCCTGAAAATGCGCTTCTTCGGTCTGGGCGCGAAGGTGATGCAGAAACTGGGCGTCGACACCCAGCTTCTGGCCGGTGGCGACATCTATCCCGCGCTGGAGCGCGGCACGATCGACGCGACCGAGTTCTCGATGCCCGCCATCGACCAGAACCTTGGTTTCTACAATATCGCCAAGCATTACTATTTCCCCGGCTGGCACCAGCAGTCGACCATCCAGGAACTTCTGATCAACAAGTCCAAGTGGGACGGCATGGATGAACGTCAGCAGGCGATGATCAAGACCGCCTGCCGCGCCAACGTCGCCACCCAGCTGGCCGAAGGTGAAGCGATCCAGGGCAAGGCGCTGGCGGAAATGGCCGCGCAGGGCGTCACCATCCACAAGTGGAGCGACGAGATGCTGGGCACCTTCAGCGCCGCCTGGGATGAGGTCGTGGCCGAGGAAATCGCCGCCAACCCCGACTTCAAAGGGGTCTGGGATTCGATGACCGCATTCCGCGCCGAATACGCCGCGTGGAAGGATCTTGGCTATCTCAAATAAGGCAGTTTTGTCTTCAATCGGGCCCGGCGACTTGATTTGCCGGGCCCTTCGCCTGCTTACTGGGCGGACACAAGCCGGAGAGAACCGGCGTGACAACAGGGGAAACACATGCAGGGACTGCTGGCCCTCAGCCGGGGCATAGATCGGCTGCTAAGGATATTTGCCACGATGGGGGGCTGGATGGGGGCCTTGTTGGTGCTGGTCGTCTGTTACGACGTCATCACCCGCTATTTCGGCGTGCCCAAACCCGCCGGTCTGAACTCGACCATGATACAAGAGTTTGAATACTGGCTGCACTCGGGCCTGATCGTGTTTGCCATCGGCTATGCCTATACGCGCAACGCCCATGTGCGGATCGACCTGTTGCGCGACAATTTCTCAAACCGGCGTAAGCATATCATCGAGTTCATCGGCATCTCGGTCGCGCTGATCCCCTATTCGGTCATCGGCTTCTGGCTGAGCTGGCCGTTTGTGAAGCAAAGCTTCATCTCGGGCGAGATTTCCAAGTCCCAGACCGGGCTGTCAAACCTGTGGATCGTCAAGGCGGGCCTGCTGGTCCTGTTTGCGCTTTTGCTGCTGGCCGGGATCTCGCAGTGGATCAAGTCGCTGGCGGGCATGACCGGCAACCTCAGCGCCGCTGAGGAAGACGAACTGTTTGGCGGAGGGCACTGACATGGTCGACTACCTTCCGATTTACATGTTCGTCGTTCTCGGGGTGATGCTGTTCACCGGCTTTCCGGTGGCTTTCATCCTGGGCGGCGTTGGCCTGGCCTTTGCCTTCATCGGCATGGCGCTGGGTGAGTTCCAGTTCATCTTCCTGAAGCTTCTGCCCAGCCGGATTTTCGGCGGGATCATGGAAAACCTGATCCTGACCGCGATCCCGATGTTCATCTTCATGGGCACGATGCTGGAACGTTCGGGCATCGCGCGCGACCTTTTGAACTGCCTTCAGGTCCTGCTGCGCCGTGTTCCTGGTGGTCTGGCGCTGGCGGTGACTCTGATGGGCACGATCCTGGCGGCGACCACGGGCATCATCGGGGCATCGGTCATCATGATGAGCTTGCTGGCGCTTCCGGTGATGATCCAGCGCAATTACAGTCACGAGCTTGCCACCGGCACCATTGCCGCCTCCGGCACGCTGGGTATCCTGATCCCGCCCTCGATCATGCTGGTGATCATGGCCGACCTGCTCAGCCGCTCGGTGGGCAACCTGTTCGTGGCGGCGGTGTTCCCCGGCCTGCTTCTGGCCGCGCTTTATGTCGCCTATATCGTCATCCGCTGCTCGATCAACCCGTCGCTGGCGCCCAAGCTGGACGCCGATATCGGGCCGCAGACCAAGGGCGGCGTGTTCCTGATGGTGCTGCGCAGCTTCGTGCCGCCGATCGTGCTGATCGGGCTGGTGCTTGGCTCGATCCTGGGCGGCTTCGCCACCCCGACCGAGGCCGCAGGCGTCGGCGCCATGGGGGCGGTTCTGCTGGGGCTGATCAACCTGGTGATCCTGCCGGGGCTTGGGGTAAAGCCGTTCGAACTGGAAACCCCGTCCGAGGTTGACCTTGACGACCACGCGGTTGGCGGCGGGTTCTGGAACGAACTGCGCCATTTCGGGCGTGTCGTCAGCGACGTGGTGCATCGCACCATGCTGACCAACGCGATGATCTTTGGCATCTTCCTTGGCGCGACCCTGTTCTCGGCCGTGTTCCGCTTTCTTGGCGGCGACGAGATCGTGCAAAGCTGGGTGGGCAATGTCGGCGCGTGGCAGGTTCTGTTCACGGTGCTGTTCATCGTCTTTATCCTGGGCTTCTTCTTTGACTGGATCGAGATCACGCTGATCGTTCTGCCGGTCTTCGCGCCGATCATCGCGGGGCTGGATTTCGGCGATCACGTCGCCAAGTTCGAGGTCACCTACTGGTTCGCCATCCTTCTGGCGGTAAACCTGCAAACCTCGTTCCTGACGCCCCCCTTCGGGTTCGCGCTGTTCTACATGAAGGCGGTGGCGCCGAAAGAGGTGAAGATCCAGGAAATCTATCGCGGCATCATCCCCTTCGTGATGCTGCAGCTGATCGGTCTGGCGCTGGTGATCGCCTTCCCCGACATCGCGCTGTGGCTGCCAAGGGTTCTGCTGAACTAGGCGGTTGAACCAAGACACGAAAAGGGGCGCCCGAAACGGCGCCCCTTTTTTGTTCTGCCCGGCGTCGACACCGGGCTGCGGGTCTGTCCGGCCGTCAGATCACCGCCTTGAACAGCTCCGTCACATTCTCTTCCGTCAGCGTCACCGGGTTGCCGCCACAGCTTGGATCTTCCAGCGCCATAGCGGTCAATTCGTCGATGCGGTCGGTCCCGACCCCCATCTCGGAGAGCTTGCGCGGGATAGCCAGCGAGTCATTGAATTCCTGCACGAAGGCGCGGAACCCGTCGAACCCGCCTGAGATGCCAAGATAGGCCGCCGCCATGTCGAAGCGGTCGGCGATCTCGGGCGCGTTCAGTTCCAGCACGGCGGGCATGCAGACCGCGTTGGTGGTGCCATGGTGGGTGTTATAGACCGCACCGATCGGGTGGCTCAGGGCATGGATCGCGCCCAGACCCTTCTGGAAGGCGGTCGCGCCCATGGCCGCCGCCGACATCATGTTGGCGCGGGCCTCGATATCGCTGCCATCGGCATAGGCGCGCGGCAGGTAGTCCTTGACCAGCCGCATCCCTTCCAGCGCGATGCCCTGGCTCATGGGATGATAGAACGGGCTGGAAAACGCCTCGACGCAATGGGCAAAGGCATCCAGCCCGGTGCCTGCGGTGATGAATTTCGGCATGCCCACGGTCAGTTCCGGGTCACAGATCACCACGGTTGGCAGCACCTTGGGGTGGAAGATGATCTTCTTCACATGGGTCTCGGAATTGGTGATGACGCTGGCGCGCCCCACTTCCGAGCCGGTCCCGGCGGTGGTCGGCACGGCGATGATCGGCGCGATGACATCGGCATCGGCGCGGGTCCACCAGTCGCCCACATCCTCGAAATCCCAGACCGGGCGGGTCTGACCGGCCATGAAGGCGACCATCTTGCCCAGATCAAGCCCGGACCCGCCGCCAAAGGCGATCACACCGTCATGGCCGCCGGCCTTGTAGGCCGCGACCCCGGCTTCGAGGTTCTTCTCGTTCGGGTTCGGGTCGACATCGGCAAAAAGCCCCCGCCCCAGCCCGGCAGCCTCCATCAGGTCCAGCGTCGATTGCGTGATCGGCAGACCCGCCAGCCCCTTGTCGGTGACCAGCAGGGGCCGCTTGATCCCGGCCTGCGCGCAGGCGGCGGGCAGTTCCGCGATCCGGCCAGCGCCGAACTTGATCGCGGTTGGATAAGACCAGTTTCCTACAAGATTCATTTCGTGACTTTCTTCAGGTGGAACGACTTGGGTCGTGTGAGGTTGTGATAGCCGATGACCGACAGGCCACCGCCGCGCCCGGTGTCCTTGCAGCCGGTCCAGCAGAGGCCCGGATCAAGGTAATCGGCGCGGTTCATGAAGACGGTGCCGGTCTCAAGCGCATCGCAGATCCGCGTGGCGCGGTCCACGTCCTGTGTCCAGATCGACGCGGTCAGACCGAACTGGCTGTCATTCATCAGGGCGATGGCCTCGGCGTCGGATGTCACGGGCATGATGCCGACCACCGGGCCAAAGCTCTCGTCACGCATCACGCGCATGTCGTGGGTGACATTGGTCAGGATCTGCGGCGAGAGATACGCGCCGCCGTCATCCTCGGCCATGGTCGGGATATGGGTGACCGCCCCCGCCGCGACCGCCTCGTCGATCTGCGCGCGCACCTCGGCGGCAAAGCGTTCATGCGCCATCGGGCCAAGCGTGGTGGCCTGATCCAGCGGATTGCCCAGCTTATAGCCTTTGACGATGGCGACGGCCTTCTCGACAAAGGCGTCAAACAGGCTTTCGTGGACATAGATACGCTCGATCCCGCAACAGCACTGGCCCGAGTTGAACATCGCCCCGTCGATCAGCGTGTCGACCGCCGCCTCCAGATCGGCATCCTCGGCCACATAGCCCGGATCCTTGCCGCCCAGTTCCAGCCCCAGCCCGGTGAACGTACCCGCCGCCGCGCGCTCCATCGCCTTGCCGCCACCAACCGAGCCGGTGAAGTTCACGAAATCAAAGGCGCGCCCGGCGATCAGGGCCGATGTGGTGTCATGGTCGAGAAACACGTTCTGGAACACGTCCTCGGGGATGCCTGCGGACTGGAAGGCCCCCGCCATGCGCTCGCCCACCAAAAGGGTCTGGGTGGCGTGTTTCAGAACCACCGTGTTCCCGGCAATCAGCGCCGGGGCGACGGTGTTGATCGCGGTCATGTAGGGATAGTTCCACGGCGCCACGACAAAGACGACCCCATGCGGCACCCGCCGGATGAAGCGTTTGAACGTGGCATCCTCACCCACTTCGATATCGGCCAGCGCCTCGTCTGCGATCCTGGCCATATGGCTGGCGCGCTCGTTGAAGCCGCCGAACTCGCCACCATAGCGCACCGGGCGGCCCATCATATGCGCCAGTTCCGGCACGATCTCGTCATTCATCGCGCCAACGGCGGCAACCCCTGCCATCACCAGTTCGATCCGTTCGGCCAGCGGCCGCGCCGCCCAGTCCTTCTGCGCCGCCCGCGCCCGCGCTGCGGCAGCCTGTGCCGCCTCGGCCGACAGAACCTCGCGTTCGGCATAGACCGATCCGTCAATGGGAGAGATACACTTCAAAACGGAACTCATTCGTCCACCTCATTCACCGCCGAGGGCAAACCACCCCCGGCTTCTTTCTTGCAAAAATACTCGCGCCGCAGGCACGCAAGCGGCGCTTGCGTTCACGCTCTCTCGAAATTGCGGGCGACCTCGTAATCGGTCACCACGCGTTCGAAATCCTCGATCTCGACCTCGGCGGCGCGGGCATAATGGGCGACCACGTCTTCGCCAAAGGCCGCGCGCAGGAAGTCCGAATTCATCATCCGGTCGCGCGCCGCGATCAGGCTGCCGGGGATCGATCCGCCGGTGCCCTCATAGGCGTCGCCCTTCATCGGCGGGGCCAGTTCAAGCCCCTCCTCGATCCCGGCGATCCCGGCGGCCAGCATCATCGCCATCGCCAGATAGGGGTTGATGTCCGAGCCGCCGATCCGGCATTCGATCCGCACCGCTTTGGTGCCATCGCCACAAAGCCGGAACGCCGCGGTGCGGTTGTCGACCGACCAGACCGTGCGCGTGGGCGCGAAGGTGCCCTTCATGAAACGCTTGTAGCTGTTGATATAGGGCGCCAGGAAATAGGTGTAGTCGGGGGCGTATTTCAAAAGGCCCGCCACATAGGATTTCATCAGGTCCGACATCGAGTATTTGTCCGCCGGGTCGAAGAACACCGGCTCACTGCCCTGCCACAGCGACTGATGCACATGGCTGGACGAGCCGACGCGGTCATGGCTCCACTTCGCCATGAAGCTGGCGGCGTGGCCATGCTGATGGGCGATTTCCTTGACCGCGTGTTTCGCGATCGAGTGGTAATCGGCGGTGTCCATCGCGGGCGCGTATTTGATGTTCAATTCTTCCTGACCGGCCTCGGCCTCGCCTTTCGAGTTCTCGATCGGGATGCCGGCATTCCACAGGTGATTGCGGATCGGCCGCATCACATGTTCTTCCTTGGTGGTCTGGAAGATGTTGTAATCTTCGTTATAGGCCGAGATCGGGGTCAGGTCGCGGAAGCCGCCTGCGCTGATCTCGTCAAAGGATTTCGAGAACAGGAAAAACTCCAGTTCCGTGGCCATCTTTGCCTCATATCCCAGCGCCTCCAGCCGCCTGATCTGCTTTTTCAGCATGGCGCGGGGGGTGTGGGGCACCTCTTCGTGGGTGTGGTGATCCAGGATGTCACACAGCACCATGACGGTGCCCTCAAGCCACGGCACCGGGCGCAGCGTCGCCAGGTCGGGCTTCATGACATAGTCGCCATAGCCCTGTTCCCAGCTGGTCGAGGCAAAGCCCTCGGGCGTGGTCATCTCAAGGTCGGTGGCAAAGAGGTAGTTGCAGCAATGGGTTTCCTCCCATGCGCTGGCGATGAAGTGACCGGCGTGGAACCGCTTGCCCATCAGACGGCCCTGCATGTCCACGGTGCAGACCAGAACCGTATCCACCGATCCATCCGCAACCTGTTGTTTCAGCGCGTCAAAGCTTAGCACCTGACCCATGTTTCAATCCTTTTTGTACATCCGCCCCGGGGCCGGAACCCCGAGGCATTGTCTTGGGACCGCCGCGTCGGGATGTCCCTTCGCGGCGCTCATACACCGGCTTAGCTGTAACGGTAAGGCCGTCCGGCTTTCTGCATGTCAGCGTTATACTTTTTGAAGATCTCGACAACCTTCGCCTTGGTCGGCGACTCGGCAGCGATTTCGTCCCAGAACTTGAGCGCGGCCTCTTCCACCGTGGCCCATTCGGCATCCGGGATCGAGGTCAGCTGCATCTTGGTGCCGTTCACGCGCAAGGATGCCTCGCCGCCCCAGTACCACCACTGGCGATAGTAATGCGACTGGTCACAGCAGACGCGGAACAGGGTTTGCAGGTCTTCCGGCAGTTCGTTCCAGCGGTCCATATTGGCAAAGAACGACCCGGCCCATGCGCCCGAGATGTTGTTGGTCAGGAAGTAGTTGGTCACATCCGCCCAGCCAACGGTATAGTCCTCGGTGATGCCCGACCATGCGATGCCGTCCAGCTCGCCGGTCTGCACCGCGACCTCGATGTCTTCCCACGGCAGGGTGACCGGCACCACGCCGAATTGCGACAGGAAGCGGCCCGCCGTCGGGAAGGTGAAGACGCGCTTGCCCTTGAGGTCGGCAAGGCTGTTGATCGGGTCCTTGGTGGCAAAATGGCAGGGGTCCCAGGATCCGGCGCTGATGTGCTTGACGCCGACCTTGGAATATTCCTCGTCCCAGATCTCGTTCAGGCCGTACTGATTGAACAGGACCGGCACGTCGAGCGAATAGCGCGAGGCGAACGGGAAATAGCCGCCAAAGACGGTGACTTCGGTGGGCGAGGCCATCGAGTCGTCGTCCGACTGCACAGCGTCGATCGTGCCGCGCTGCATGGCGCGGAACAATTCGCCCGTCGGCACCAGCTGGTCGGCATAGAACAGTTCGATCTGCATGCGGTCGCCGGCGATCTTGTTGAACATCTTGATCGCGGGGTCGATCACGTGTTCGGCCAGTGCAGGCCCGGCATAGGTCTGCATCCGCCATTTGATGGTCGATTGCGCGATCGCCGGTGTTGCCAGCGGAGCGGCCATCGCGCCGACACCGGCGGTGGCAAGGAACTTACGTCTTGTGGTCATCTCTTCTCTCCTTGTTATGTCTCGCCCCCTTCGGTCAGGGGTCTTCTGTGGGTTATTTGTTATACACGTATTCCGGCAGCCACAGCGCGATCTGCGGGAAGATCATCACCAGCGACAGCGCCAGCAGCATCACCAGAACAAACGGCAGGATCGAGCCATAGATGTCGCGCAGGGTGACCTCGGGCGGGGCCATGGCCCGCATCAGAAAGAGGTTATAGCCAAAGGGCGGCGTCATATAAGCGATCTGCGTGGTGATCGTGTAAAGCACGCCGTACCAGATCAGATCGAACCCCAGCGCCTTCACCAGCGGCACGTAAAGCGGCGCGACGATGACCAGCATGGCGGTATCGTCAAGGAAGGTGCCCATCAACAGGAACGAAAGCTGCATCAGGATCAGGATCATCCACGGATCAAGGCCCAGCTGCTCGGTGAACAGGTTGTCGATGGCACGCACCGCGCCAAGCCCGTCAAACACCGCGCCAAAGCCAAGCGCGGCAAGGATGATCCACATGAACATGCAGGTGATGCCCAGCGTGTTGCGGACCGAGTTTTCAAACACCTCGCGGGTCATGCGCCCCTTCAGCACAGCCGCCATGAACGCGGTGATCGCCCCTACGGCCGAGCTTTCGACAAGCGAGGTCCAGCCGTTCACGAAGGGCACCATCATGGTGGCAAAGATCACCAGCGGCAGCACCCCGGCGCGCAACAGGCGCATCTTTTCGGCGCGGCTGATGTCGCGGTCGGCCTCGGGCAATGCGGGGCCAAGCTCGGGTTGGATGCGGCAGCGGATCACGACGTAGATGATAAACAGGGCCGCCATCATCAGCCCCGGCACCACGCCGGCCAGCCACAGCTGACCCACCGGCTGACGCGCGATCATGGCGTAAAGCACCAGCACGACCGAGGGCGGCACGAGAATGCCAAGCGACGATCCGGCCTGAATGACGCCTGTCACCATCCGCTTGTCATAGTTGCGTTTCAGCAATTCCGGCAGGGCGATGGTCGCCCCGATCGCCATGCCCGCAACCGACAGCCCGTTCATTGCCGAGATCAGCACCATCAACAGGATCGTGCCGATGGCCAGCCCACCGCGCACCGGGCCCATCCAGACATGGAACATCTTGTAAAGGTCATCGGCAATCTTGGATTCCGACAGGACATAGCCCATGAAAATGAACATCGGCAGCGTCAGCAGCGGATACCATTTCATCAGTTTCATCGCGGCGGAAAACCCGATGTCACTGCCCCCCGGCCCCCACAGGAACACCGCCGCCACCACGCCGACAAAGCCGATGGCGCCAAACACGCGCTGCCCGGTCATGAGCATCAGCATCATGGTCGAGAACATCAGGATCGCGATCATTTCATAAGACATCAGATTTCGACCCCACGCAGCCGTGCCACGTCTTTCAAGAATTCGGAAATGGCCTGCAGAAGCATCATCACAAGGCCGAACATCATGATGACCTTGATCGGCCAGAGATAGGGCCGCCACGCGGTCGGGCTGCGCTCGTTATACTGAAACGAATAGCTGGTGGACTCGTAGCCGCCATAAAGCAGCACCCCGAGATAGAAGATCAGGAAGAAGATGGTGAAGGCGTCGACCCAGGCCTTCTGGCGGTCATTCCAGCCGCCATAAAACAGGTCCATGCGCACGTTCGATCCCAGCTGGATCGAATAGGCCCCGCCAAGGATGTAATAGGCCACCATGGCAAACTGCGCCATTTCCAGCGTCCACAGCGACGGCAGGAAAAAGGTTTTCGAGATCGAGGACCACAGCAGGATCCCCATCATCACGAATATTCCATACATCACGAACCGGCCAATGCGCCGGTTGAAGCCGTCCACCACGCGGACATATCCCATCAGGAACCCTGGCATCATGCCCCCTCTTTCATGGTCACGCCAACCTCGGACAGCGACTGCGACAGGCACTGGGCCAGCGCGTCACAGACCCGGTCCATGGCGTTCTGGTCCGGCGTCAGGTCGTTCCTGACCTCGATCATCACGTTCAAAAGCCCCCGTGTCTGCGCGTGCAGTTTCAGCGAATGGGTCACGCCATCCTGCGGGCCATAGGGGTCGTTGCGGCGCGTGACATAGGACCCGACCCCGCGCGACAGCATGGCATCTGCGAGCCGCGCATCTGTGTCGTGCAGAATGCCGATTTCGACATCACGCGGCTTGCCGAAATAGACCGGCGTAAAGGTGTGGATCGTGACGATGGCCTGCGGCTGGCAGGCGGCGATGGTCATGTCCACCGCGTCACAGAACGGGTCATAGATTTCCTCGACCCGCCGGTTGCGCGCGGCCTCGGACAGCCCGGCGTTGCCCGGAATATCGAATACCTCGCTGCGGGCGGGCACGGCATCGGGTGCCTCGGGCGCGCGGTTGCAGTCATAAAGCAGGCGCGACACGCCGCCTGCCACCAGAGGTGCGTCAAACCGCGCCGCAAGGTTTTCGGTGATCGTCAGCGCATGCGGATCCCAGGCGACGTGACTGTCCATCACATCAGGCGTCAGACCAAGCGTTCCGAACCGGTTGGGAAACCGGTTTGACGCGTGTTCACACAAAAACAGCACCGGCGACGGGGCCCCTGCCCGTTCCACCTGCACAACCTTGTTGTCCATCTGCCTGTTCGCCATCGTTCCCCCGTTCACGAACAGGTTTCTTCAACCAGACCCGAGGTGTCAATATTCTTTCTGAAAATTTCTCTTCGGTTTTTTGTTTCTTGTAATTATGCTTACATTTACAGCAGCGGAAAGAAGGCGGGCATCTTGGAAAACACCGCGCAGGAACTGATCAAACGGGCCTATGACACCCTGACCCGCGCCGAGCGCCAGCTGGCCGGCGTGATTCTGGAAAACTATCCGACATCGGGCATGGGCTCGATCACGCGGCTTGCGGAAAAGGCCGATGTCTCGACCCCCACCGTGGCGCGCATGGTGCAGAAGATCGGCTACTCCGGCTTTCCCGAATTCCAGGAAGCGCTGCGCGCCGAGGTCGAGGCCGCCATGTCCGACCCTATCGCCAAGCACGACACATGGTCGCGCGATGCCCCCGACGCGCATATCCTGAACCGGTTTGCCGACAGCGTCCTGTCCAATATCCGCCAGACCCTTGCCGGGATCGACGTGGCCACCTTTGACCGTGCCACCGATATGCTGGCCGACAAGTCGCGCCGTGTCTTTGTCACCGGGGGTCGCATCACCCATACCCTGTCCGAGTATTTCCACCTGCATATGCAGGTCATCCGGCGCGACGTGCGCCACATCCGGTCAACGTCGAACGCCTGGCCACATGCGCTTCTGGACATGGAACAGGGCGACATCGTCGTGATCTACGACATCCGCCGCTATGAAAACTCGGCCCTGCGGCTGGCCGAGATCGCCACCGCGCGCGGGGCCGAGATCATCCTGATCACCGATCAGTGGCAATCCCCCGTCGCCGCATTTGCCGCGATCACGCTCAACTGCCGGATCGAGGCGCCCTCGGCCTGGGATTCGACGGTTGCGATGATGCTTCTGACCGAGACGATCATCGCCGCCGTGCAGGAAAAGAACTGGGACGACACCCGCGCCCGCATGAGCGAGCTTGAGGCGATGTTCGACCGCACCCGGATCTTCCGCAAATTCGTATAGCGCCCTGCTACGCCGGCCGCGGCCCTAGAACTCGATGCGCAGGCCGTCCTTGCCCAGCGTCAGCCCCCCGTCCCACGCGCGGCGCACCTCTTGCGTCCAGTCCGCGTCGCCAAAACCGGGAAATCCGTCGGGCACGAAATGGTTGAGCGCCAGATGCCGGACCCCCGCCAGCCGCGCCACGCGGCCCACCATGTCCGCCGGGGTATGGCTGCGCAGGATATGCTGGCGCAGGCGGTCGTCCTGATGTCCAAGCTGGGATATCACCGCCTCTACCCCGACGGTCAGCATTGCCTCATGCACCAGAAGGTCCGCACCCTTGGCGAAGGTCGCCATCTCCTCCATGAAGGCGGTATCCCCCGACAGGACCAGCCGCTTGCCACCGGCCTCAAACCTCAGCGCAAACGTATCGACCAAGGGCGGGTGATCGTTGCGCAGGGCGGTGACGGCAAACCCATCCTCGTGCAGCACCGGCCCCTCGTCCAAATGGTGGATCGTGACCAGCCCGGCCAGATCGACCCGCCCCTCATCGGCGATGCGCAGGTCGATATCGTCCTTCATCGAGGCCAGAAATCCCTGCCAATAGCGCTCCAATCCTGCCGGGCCAAAGATACGGACCGGCGCAACCAGCCCGGCGGTCCAGGCCGTGTGCAGCAAAGGGCCAAGTTCAAGGTAATGGTCGGAATGCAGGTGGGTGACAAAGATCGTCGTGACCTCTCGCAGGTCGATCCCCTGATCGCAGAGCGACCGCGTCACACCCAGCCCGGCATCCACCAGCACCGTCCGCCCGGCAAGCGAAACAAGGATCGAGGTCGGCATGTTCGACCCCGGCCTGATCGCCGGGCCGCCCTTGACCCCGAGAAGCGCGCAGAAATCGGTCATCACCCCCTCCTTGATCCCATCCCCCGCAGACTGCCCCAGTTCCGCAAGCACCTCCAGCGCGAAAACGCCCGCCCGACCGACGATGTGCAATGCACCCGCACCGGTTGAACATTTTGGCAAGTCCAACAGGCCGCAGCCCCGTCATGTTTCCCCCACCAATTCGGCCATGAATTGCCCCAAGTCTGCCCAACTCATCGTGCAGGATGGCCGCCACGGTTCATTGAGAGGACGTTGCAGTGCTGATCTTTTTTGCCCTTGTTCTGATGCTCATGTCGATGATTGGTCTGGTCGTTTCCCTGTCGCGTCTTGACCGGTACCTGCCCGCATGGAGCGACCTTCCCGAGCGTTTGCAGGACCCGTTGGGACTGCTTGAAACCCTGCAGAAAATCCCCGGCGACGGGCTTCTTCTGGTTGCGGCCTTCCTGATTGCATCGGCCGTGTCGCTAGGCGCCTTCGCCCGCGCAACATCTGCAGGCCGGGTGAAAAGCCTGTCACAGCGCGGCAATGCCTGGCAGGTCTGAGCGCCCTTTGCTGCTGCACACCGCCACGAAGGACGCCAAGTTGACCCGGCCTGACGCCGCACGGAACGACCGATCGGCATCTTGGGCCGGAATTGAATAGACGTGTCAGGCTGTTACAGTATTTCGCGAGTCCGACGCGCATGTAATTGAAGCACGCTGTCCGGTTTTGCGCCAAAACACTCCACCGACGAAATCCGAACGATTGGTCTGGCGTTTCTCTCTTTTGGGTCAGGATGCGTTGATTTCCCGAGCTCTGCGTGGTTCACGGCTCCGAAAACGGAGCGGAGACATGAGCGATTTTTTCTGGCTGACTGACGCACAGAAGGCGCGTCTGAAACCCTACTTTCCAAAGTCGCACAGTAAGCCAAGGATCGACGAAAGGCGGGTTCTGATCGGGTCAGTTTTTATCAACCGCAATGGGTTGAGGTGGCGCGACGCACCTTCGGCCCATGGCCCACATTAGACGCTTTTGAAACCGCTGGAAGCGCTGGAGCAAAAGGGCATATTCGCGCGGATGATCGTGGGGCTGGCTGCCGAGCACGGCGAACAGAAGACTGTTATGATCGACGCCTCCTACCTGAAGGCACACCGACCAGCGGATCGCCTCTATTGTTTGGCGAATTTGCTTTTGACCAGCCTGAACTTCTGGACACCCTGGTTGCCCTCGATGCGCCCGGTGCCTGCCCAGCCGTGCGAATCCAGCGCCAGCCGCCCGCCGAACAGGTAATTGCCCTTGTCATCGAACTCGCCAAAGCTGAATCCGTCTCTGGTCGCTTCGGTGACCCGTGTGCGCTTGTTTTTCTTTCCGTCCGAATGGATCTCGGTATAGGTGCATTGCCCCAATGTCCGGGTGCAGTCATGCGGCTTGTAGCGGATTTCATAGCCGTCGCGACGCACCCAGCGCAGGTAGTTGCCGTTCTTGTCGGCATAGGTGGTGAACTCCGGTGTCCCTTCGGGACTTTTGCCGCGATAGCTGTCGATGACGAAACTGCGCCCCGACTTGCCGCGGAAAACATGGTGGATACGCCCACCCTGGCTTTGGTCGATGGTCACGTAGTCCCCCGGCGTCGCGATCTCTGACCGCCAGCGGATGTCCTGCGCCTCGGCAACCGATACCGACAGGATCAGACCGGCCATGGCGTAAAATGCGCCCTTCACTGCACTCTCCTCATGGTTGCTTCCTGGCGAGCATAGTGATCCCTCAGCAAGTCACAATACCATGTACATCGCGAGCAGCGACGCCATGACAGACACAATGTAAGGGAGCCGTGGTACCCAAGGCCGGACTCGAACCGGCACGCCCGTTAAGGCGGGGGATTTTGAATCCCCTGCGTCTACCATTCCGCCACTTGGGCTCCGTGGGGTGTGATTTAGCGAAGCACGCGGGCGGCGTCCAGCGCGAAATCGCACCCCGATCAATCTAGAACATCACATGCACCAGCCACAGGGTGATCGGGGGGAAGGCCACGAGGATCACCACGCGCACCATGTCCGACAACACAAACGGCGCGACCCCGGCATAGGTCTTGGAAATCGGGATGTCGCGGGCCACGCCGTTGATGATAAACAGGTTCATCCCCACCGGCGGCGTGATCAGACCGACCTCGACCACGATCAGCGCAAGGATGCCGAACCAGATCGCCGTATCCTCGGCCGACATGCCGAAATCCAGCGCCTCGATCACCGGCAGGAAGATCGGGATCGTCAAGAGGATCATCGAAAGCGAATCCATCACGCAGCCAAAGACCAGGTAGGCGACCAGCATCAGCGCCAGCACCACAAGCGGCGCGAAGCCTTGGGTCGACACCCACTCGGCCAGCATGTCGGGGGCGCGGGTCAGGGCAAGGAAGCCCTTGAACATCTCGGCCCCGAGCAGGATGAAAAAGATCATCGCCGTGGCCTTGGCTGCCTCAAGGATGGCCTGAAAGAACCCGTCAAGGCTGAGACGGCCGGCAAAGATGCCATAGGCCGCCGTCGCGGTGGCGCCAAAGGCGGCCGCTTCGTTTGGGGTAAACAGCGCCTGCGGGCCGGGTTTGACCCAGTTCCAGTCGCCGACGATGCCCCCCATCGTCATGCCGAAGATGACGATCACCGGCCATGTGGCGGCAAAGGTCTTCATGCGGTCGCGCAGCGGCACGCGGTCGGCGGTGGTGGCGCTGTCGGGGCGCAGGTGGACATAGATCATCACCGTCAGCATATAGCCAAGCGCCGCCAGCACGCCGGGCACCATGGCGGCCATGAACATCTTGACGATGTTCTGCTCGGCCATGATCGCGTAAATCACAAGGATGATCGAGGGCGGGATCAGGATGCCCAGCGTGCCGCCCGCCGCCAGAACCCCGGTGGACAGGCTGTCGGAATAGCCGCGCTTGCGCATCTCGGGCAGGGCCACCTGCCCCATGGTCGACGCCGTCGCCAGCGACGAGCCGCAGATCGCGCCAAACCCGGCACAGGCCCCGACCGAGGCCATGGCGATGCCGCCGCGCCGGTGCCCCAGCCAGTCCGACGCCGCCTTGAACAGCGCCGAGGACATGCCGGTGCGGGTGGCGAACTGTCCCATCAGCAGGAACAGCGGCACAATCGACAGGCCCTGGTTTGAAAACGTCTCGTAGCTCATGGTCTTGAGCTGCGCCATCGGCGCGGCCGGCGTGCCCAGCACATACCATGTGCCGAAAAACCCGGTCATTGCCATCGCCAGCGCGATCGGCACGCGCAGGAAGATGCCCAGAAGCATCAGGCCAAAGCCGGTCATGGCAAGGGAAAGGCCGGTCATAGCGCGCCCTCGCTGCCTTCAAGAACCCAGTTCAGCGACCGCCAGACGGTGTAGAGAGAGACGATGAAGAACAACAATGCACCTCCCAGTGCGATGCCATAGGGAATCCAGACCGGGATTTCCAATTCGTAGGTGGTTTCAGGGAAATAGGGCTTGTAGCCCATCGCCAGCCGGTCGCGCAGCGCGTCCGAGCCAAAGGGAAACTTCTCGCCAAACCCCAGCCAGAGCTGACGCAGGATGATGTAACTGGCTGCCGCGATCAGAAGGTCTCCCAGAAGCCCGAACACCGCCTGCATCCGGGGCGAAAACTGAACCGTGAGGATATCGACGGTGACATGGCCGCGCTTCAACTGGCAGAACGGCAGGAACGAGAACACCGCCAGCGCACAGCCGTTTGCCACCAGCTCATAGTCGCCGGGAACCGGGCCAAGGCCGATCCCCGTGCCAAGCCGCCCGATGATCGACACCACGGTCATGACCGCCATCGCCGTCAGAAGCATGCCGCCGCCATAGGCCATCCAGCGGCTGACGCTTTCGATCACGCGCCCGGCCCGGCGCTGTGCATTGATTGCTATTGCCATTCCTGTCCCCTGATCAGGTCGTCCGGCGCGGGCCCCGCCCGGCCTGCCGGAGTGCGTCGCGCGGGATGAACCGAACCCAAGGGCCACTGGCCCCGTTCCGTCACCTGCGCCGCACGAAACGGACGGCCCGGCATCAGCCGGACCGCCCAGATTGCGTTATTGCGAGTATTTCGCAACCAGCGCCTTGGCGTCGTCCACCATCGCCTGGGCATCCAGCCCCTTGCCGGTGGCCTCTTCGATCCAGGCGGCGGTCTGGGCGTCGCCGATGGCCCTGATCTCGGCCACGACCGCCGGGTCCAGCGTGTGGATCTTGTTGTCGGTGCCGGCCACAACCTGTTCACCCGCGGCGTCGCCGGTGTCCATCGCCTTGCCAGCCCAGCCCGAGGTCTCGATCCCCGAATTCTGGTCGATGATCGCCTTCAGGTCGTCGGGCAGGCTGTCATACTTGGCCTTGTTCATGCCCCAGATGAAGGTGGTGTTGTAAAGCGCGCGGTCGCCGCCGATCTGGGTGTGGCTGTCGGCCAGTTCATGCACTTTCAGCGGCGGGACGATTTCCCACGGGATCACGCCGCCATCGACAACACCCTTCGAGAGCGCCTCGGGGAAGGCAGGCACAGGCATGCCGACCGGGGTGGCGCCCAGCGTTTCCAACAGGCCATTGGCCTGACGCGACGGACCGCGCAGTTTCAACCCCTTGAAATCATCGGTAGACATGACCGGCTCACCCTTCTTGTGGATGACGCCTGGACCATGCACATGCACCGCCACGACATGGATGTCGCTGAACCGTTCGGTCGCATATTTCTGATAGAACTCCCAGAATGCCTTGGACGAGGCTTCGGCGCTCATCGAGGTCATGAAGGGCAGTTCAAAGACTTCCGATTCCGGGAAACGGCCCGGCGTATAGGCGGGCAGCGCCCAGCCGCAATCGATCACGCCATCGCGGATCTGGTCATAAAGCTGGGGCGGTTTGCCGCCAAGCTGCATCGCCGGATAGACCTCGACCTTGATGCGGCCGCCCGAGTCCTTCTCGACCTTTTCGGCCCATGGCACGATGAAATACTGCGGAACCGAGCCCTTGGGCGACAGGAAATGCTGACAGCGCAGCGTAACTTCCTGCGCGGCCGCGGCCCCGGCCATTAGCCCAAGCGCCACGGCGCCGGCAAAGACATTTTTCAAGTTGTGTTTCATTGCGGATCCTCCCCATTCGCAATTTCGCCGCCGGTCCCCTGCCTCATGGCGTGGGGGGTGCGGACCGATATTTCAATAAAACGACCGGTTGGTCAATAAATGATTTCACATCACGACACATTACTGATTGGACCGGGCATCGTTTCATTCCTATTTCCCAATCAAATGCGGCTATAGCACCGTTGTCACGCATTATTTGCTTGAAATCTGCGGCCGGATACTTTCCCAAGACGGCAAGAACAGGCACCGGGATACGCCCATGTTGAGAAAACTCTATGACTGGATGCTGCGCATGGCTGAGCATCCCAAGGCAATTTGGGCGCTGGCGGTTGTGGCCTTTGCCGAAAGCTCGTTCTTTCCGATTCCGCCGGACGTGATGATGATCCCGATGATTCTGGCAACGCCGCATCGCGCCTGGCTGATTGCGTCCGTGGCGTTGGTGTCGTCGGTTCTGGGGGGCATGCTGGGTTATGGCATCGGCATGTTTGCCTTTGACCAGATCGGCCAGCCGATTCTGGCGAGCCTGGGCAAGGCCGACGCGATGGCCGAGTTCTCGACCCGCTTCAACGATTTCGGCTTCTGGGCGGTCTTGGGCGCGGGCGTGACCCCCTTCCCGTTCAAGGTTATCACGATAATGTCAGGCTGGACCGCGATGCCGTTCGGCACCTTCATCGCCACCGCAATCCTTGCGCGGGGCCTGCGTTTCTTCATCGTCGCTGCGCTTCTGTGGAAATTCGGAGACCCGATCCGCGACTTTATCGAACGTCGTTTCGGGCTTGTATCCACGGCCTTTCTGGTGCTTCTTTTCGGCGGTTTTATCGCCTTGAGGTATCTCTGAGATGTATCCCACCCGCACCATGATCCTGATCCTGACCGGATTTTCCGTCGCCTCGATCCTTGGGGCTTGGGGGTTTCAGTATATCGGCGGGCTGGAACCTTGCGCGATGTGCTACTGGCAGCGCTGGCCGCATTGGGCGGCGATCGGGTTTGGCGTCGCGGCTTATGCGTTTGGTGCGCGGGTCTTTATCTGGCTGGCGGGGCTGGCCACGCTGACAACCTCGCTGATCGGGGTCTATCACTCGGGCGTGGAACGCAAATGGTGGCTTGGCCCCGAAAGCTGCACCGGGCGCGGGCTGACGCTGGATGACGCCTCAAGCCTTCTCAGCATGGACGGCGCGGGGCCGGTCCTGTGCGACGAAATTCCGTGGCAGATGCTGGGCCTGACCATGGCGAACCTCAACGCCATCGGCTCGCTCATCATCGCGATCCTGTGGTTCCGGCTGGCCCTGCGCAAAGCCTGATCCACAAGGCTCGACGCACCCGGCGATTCATGAGACCCTGTCGCATGGATGACCGGAGGGCGACATGGCCGTTTCCATCAACCCCGTCCGCAGCGACGCCGATATCTCCGAGACCACCCGCCTCGCGTGGGATTTCGTCGCGCTGCTGAAACAGCGATACCCTGAGCGGATCGAAGCGCTGGATGCCTATTTGAAAGATCAGCGGTTCGAGGAAATGCTGGCCCAGTTCCGAGACCATTTCACCCCGCCCGTGGGCGAGTGCTTGCTGGCGCGCAAGGATGGTGAGGCCGTGGGCATCGTGATGCTGAAACCGGTCACGGATGGCTTGTGTGAAATGAACCGCATGTATGTAGCGCCGCAGGCGCGCGGAACCGGGATTGGCCGGTCCCTGTGCAACAGCCTGATCGCGCGGGCGGTCGAACTGGGCTATCGCGAGATGCGGCTTGGCGCGCTCGACCGTCATGTCGAGGCGATCCCGCTGTATCACTCGCTTGGCTTCGGCCCCGACCCGGACCCGCCCGCCTTTGGCCGTGACGACAAGGGCGTGCTGCACATGCGGATGACTTTGCCGGTGCCTGAACAAGCCCCCCGCACCCGATAAAAACGACACGACCTGTCGCCCCCTGACAAGAGACACCCGCCCCCTGCCCTGACCATCAGGGCACCAAACAAAGGGGCGATCCATGAAGACCACCACCCGAGTTGTCGTGATCGGCGGCGGAGTCGTCGGCTGTTCGGTTCTCTATCACCTGACCAAGTTGGGCTGGTCGGACGTGATGCTGGTCGAACGGTCCGAATTGACCAGCGGCAGCACATGGCATGCCGCAGGCGGATTTCACACGCTGAACGGCGACACCAACATGGCCGCGCTTCAGGGCTATACCATCCGTCTTTACAAAGAGTTGGAAGAGATCACCGGCATGTCCTGCGGGCTGCACCATGTCGGTGGCGTGACGCTGGCCGACAACCGCGACCGCTTTGACATGCTTCTGGCCGAACGCGCCAAACACCGGTTCATGGGGCTTGAGACCGAGATCGTGACCCCGGACGAGATCAAAAAGATCGCCCCGATCACCAATACCGACGGCATCATCGGCGCGCTTTACGATCCGCTTGACGGGCATCTTGACCCCTCGGGCACCACCCATGCCTATGCCAGGGCCGCGCGTATGGGCGGGGCCACGATTGAAACCCATTGCATGGTCAAGGGAACCAACCAGCGTGCCGATGGCACGTGGGACGTGGTGACCGACAAAGGCACGATCCATACCGAACATGTGGTCAATGCCGGCGGTCTCTGGGCGCGCGAAGTCGGCGCGATGGCAGGCATCTACTTCCCGCTGCACCCGATGGAGCATCAATACATCGTCACCGACGACATCCCCGAAATTTATGAACGCGGACAGGAACATCCCCATGTGATGGACCCCGCCGGGGAAAGCTATCTGCGGCAGGAAGGGCGCGGGTTGTGCATCGGGTTCTACGAACAGCCCTGCCGCCCCTGGGCGGTGGACGGGACGCCGTGGAATTTTGGCCATGAACTGTTGCCAGACGACTTTAACAAGATCGAACAAAGCATTGAATTTGCATATAAACGCTTCCCCGTTTTGGCGACGGCCGGGGTGAAGTCGGTGATCCACGGCCCCTTCACCTTTGCCCCCGACGGCAACCCGCTGGTCGGCCCGGTGCCGGGGATGCGCAACTATTGGTCGGCCTGCGCGGTCATGGCCGGGTTCAGTCAGGGCGGCGGTGTCGGGCTGATGCTGGCGCAATGGATGATCGAGGGCGAATGCGAGCGTGACACCTTCGCCATGGATTGCGCCCGCTTCGGCGACTGGATCACGCCCGGCTATACCCGGCCCAAGGTGATCGAGAACTATCAGAAACGGTTTTCCGTCTCTTACCCGAACGAGGAACTCCCCGCGGCGCGCCCGTTCCGCCAGACCCCGATGTATGACATCTTTGACGGGATGGGCGCGGTCTGGGGCCATCAATACGGGCTTGAGGTGGTGAATTACTTTGCCCAAGACCCTGAACCGAGGTTTGAAACGCCCAGTTTCCGCCGCTCCAACGCCTTCGACGCCACCGCGCGCGAGGTGAACTCTGTCCGCCAAGCTGTTGGAATCAATGAGGTTCACAATTTCGGCAAATACCTCGTCACCGGCCCCGGCGCGCGCGGCTGGCTGGACAGGATCATGGCCGGGCGCATTCCCGCGCCGGGGCGTCTCAGCCTCACACCGATGCTGTCGCCCAAGGGCCGGCTGATCGGGGATTTCACCGTGTCCTGCCTTGCCGATGACGCCTTCCAGCTGACCGCCTCTTACGGCAGTCAGGCCTATCACATGCGCTGGTTCCAGATGAACGAGGCGGATGGCGTCACGGTCGAAAACATCTCGGATCGCCTGAACGGGTTCCAGATCGCAGGCCCAAAGGCACGCGAGGTGCTGGCCGCCTGCACGCGGGCAGACATTTCGACCATGCGCTTCATGGACGTGCGCCAGATGACGATTGGCCTGACGGACTGCCTTGTGCAGCGGGTCAGCTATACCGGGGATCTCGGCTATGAGATCTATTGCGACCCGATGGCGCAACGGTCGCTCTGGCACACGCTCTGGGGTGCGGGCCAAGACCACGGCATGAAACCCTTTGGCATGCGGGCGATGATGTCGCTGCGGCTGGACAAGTTCTTCGGCTCGTGGCTCAGCGAATTCTCACCCGATTACACGGCGGCCGAAACCGGGCTGGACCGCTTTATCTCTTTCAAGAAGAACGTTGATTTCATTGGAAGAACCGCCGCCGAAGCAGAACGTGAAACCGGCCCCGCCCGCACGCTTTGCGCCTTCGAGGTCGACGCCGAAGATGCCGATGTCACCGCCTATGAACCGATCTGGCTTGAGGGCGAGGTCGTGGGTTTCTGCACCTCGGGCGGCTACAGCCACCATGCGCAGAAATCCATCGCGCAGGGGTTCATTCCAACCGACAGGCTACGCGATGACCTTGAAGTCGAGATCGAGATCCTCGGCCAGATGCGCCCCGCCCGCCGCCTGATGACGCCGCTCTTTGACCCGGATAGCGCCCGAATGCGCGGTTGACCCTTTCGCGTCCGCTTCTTTCTTGCCTAAATACTCCCGCCGGAGGCGTTCCGCCGCCTCCGGCATGTGAAACAGCCAAGGAAAAGCGCCATGATCACGATCCTGATCCCTGCTGCGGGCGCGTCGTCCCGGATGGCGGGCACGGACAAGCTGATGCGCCGGGTCGACGGCGTGCCGCTTCTGGCGCGCACGGTTGACCGGGCGCTGGCGACAGGAGCTCGGGTCATCGTCACCCTGCCCGCAACGGATCACCCCCGCGCAGCGGCGCTGGCCGGAAAGGACGTGACGGTTGTGGCTGTTCCCGACCGCGACCGGGGCATGTCGCGGTCCCTTGTGCGGGGGGCGGCGCAGGCGGATCCCGCATTGCCGCTGATGATCCTGCCCGCGGATATGCCCGATCTCGACAGCGACGACCTGCGCACCCTGATCGCCGCCCGCACCACGGCGCCCGTGGGCGCGATCCTGCGTGGGTCCGGCGCCGATGGCACCCCCGGCCACCCGGTCCTGTTTCCACCCTCTGACCTGCCCGGCTTCGCCCGGCTGGAAGGCGACCAGGGCGCTCGCGAGATCCTTGCCCGCGCCGCGTCGCGCCTGGTGATGGTGCCCTTGCCCGGCACCCATGCCCTGACCGATCTGGACACCGCCGACGACTGGGCACGCTGGGAGGCGCAGCACCAGGAGGGTGCGACCTGATCTGACGTCACGTCGTTTCCGCCGTCATCGCCGCATTTCGGCAAACTTGCCACGGCGCGCGTCTGGTGGTCATAATGGCAACACCCTAGATATGACGCGACCGAAGGTTGGCGCGTTTTGCCTGTTGCGTATCACCGCGGATGGCCGCCCTGCCCTTGGTGTGTTCATACCAGTGTACGGCAAAGGTAATGCCAATGACCCCAGATCCCGATATCGCCCTGCCCAAAGGCGAACGCACCCGGCGCAAGATCCTGACCGCCACCCTTGAAATCGTTGCCAGGAAAGGCGTCAACGGCGTCACCCATCGCGCCGTGGCCCGTAGAGCGGGGGTCAGCCTGTCGACAACGACCTATCATTTCGACAACCTCGAAGACATGCTGGTGAAAGCATGGGACATGATCGAGACCGTCTGGGCCGACAAGCTGGAAGAGACTCTTCATGCCTTTATTCAGCGGGTCGACACCTCTGGCCTGTCCCCGACCAGTTCGCTCGCCTTCCGGGAAGGGCTGCGGGACGAGCTGGCTTATCTGGCGATCCATTACCTGCACAATCCGACACCGGACCGGCGCATCCGCCTGATGGCAGAGATGCGTTTCACCTATGAGGCCGGTCATCTGGTCGAACTGCAAGAGCGCATGGACACCTATCGCAACGCCGTGATCGCGCGGTTGCGCGTTCTGCCGGAAAAGGCCGGCTCCGAGACGCCGGACCTGGATGCATCGATCCTGTTTGACGCGGTCCAGACGATGCAGTTCCGGGCACTGACCCATCCGATCGAGGCGCACCGGCATTACCTCTTGGCCCGTGTGCGCCGCTATCTGGGCTGGTTCCTCAACTGTCAGGCACCGGTGATCGCGAATCCCAATTGACCAAATGTGGGTCGGACGGTGTAGGTAGGTAGGAACCCGCCCCGGAAAGGAACTGTCGTGATCAGCCTCTATATCAGTGTCCTGCGTCTCATCAAGGCGATCTACCGAAGCTGGAATGTCCCGCATTTCCGCGCCGGGCTGACGCTGGCCGTCCTGATCCTGCTGTCTGGCACGATCTTTTACGTGCGGGTCGAAGGCTGGACATGGATCGACGCGCTGTATTTCAGCGCGGCCACCATGTCGACGGTCGGCTATGGCGATCTCGCGCCACAGACCGATATCGGCAAGATCTTTACGGTGATCTATATCTTCATGGGCATTGGTGTCTTTGTCGCGCTGTTTTCGCAATTTGCCCGTGCGCTGCTGAAATACGAAGATCAGGAAGACCGGGAAGACCGCGCCGACAAAAAGAAAAAAGGGCCGCCCAGCACCTAGGCGACCCTTTGACGTTTTTTGGAAACCGGCGCTCAGGCCGCGCGGCGGCGCGGACGGCGGCGGCGCGACTGGCCGGGCGCCTTCTGGCCCTGTGCCTGTCCCTGTCCTTGTCCCTGCCCCTGACGCTGGCCCTGACCACCGCCGGGTTTACCACCGCGACGACGGCGGTTGCCGTTGCGCTTGGCGCCATCGCCGGAACCGCCACCCGACAGCGGGCTGGTGCCGCTGGCGACGGGGATCTCCATCTTCATGACCTTCTGGATCTGCTTCAGCTGATCCGCCTCGTCCGGCGAGCAGAAGGCGATCGCCTCGCCTTCACGTCCGGCACGGGCGGTGCGGCCGATGCGGTGGACATAGTTGTCGGGCACATTCGGCAGGTCATAGTTGATGACATAGGCCACGCCGGGAATGTCGATCCCGCGCGCGGCGACATCGGTGGCAACCAGAATGGTGATCTCGCCGGCCCGGAACGCCTTGATCGCGCGGTCGCGCTGGCCCTGGCTCTTGTTGCCGTGGATCGAGGCGGCGTTATAGCCATCGGCCACCAGCCCCTTCATCAGCTTCTCGGCACCGTGCTTGGTGCGCGCAAAGACCAGCGTCAGCGCGTTCAGGTCTTCCGACAGGATTTCGCGCAGCTTCTTGGGCTTCAGGCTCTGGTCGATGAAATGCACCGATTGCGTGATCTTGTCAGCGGCCTTGCCCGGAGGCGACACCTGCACCCGTTTCGGGTTGTCGAGATAGGTGGCCGACAACTCTTCCATCTGTTTCGGCATGGTGGCCGAGAACAGCATGGTCTGGCGCGGGGTGCCCAGTTGCGGGGCGATCTTGCGCAGGGCGTGGATAAAGCCGAGGTCCAGCATCTGGTCGGCCTCGTCCAGAACCAGGTGGCGCACGGTCGACAGGTCGATGGCGCGGCGGTCCATCAGGTCGATCAGGCGGCCCGGCGTGGCGACAAGGATGTCGGTGCCACGGGTCAGCATGTTGATCTGCTTGCCGATGGATTGGCCGCCAACCACGGTGACGACGCGGATTTTGGTGCCCTTGGTCAAGTTGCGCAGGCTTTCGGCGATCTGGTTCACCAGTTCGCGGGTCGGCGCAAGGATCAGCGCCTTGGCGGTCTTGGGATCGGGTTTGCCGGGCTGTGCCAGCAGGTGATCGATCAGCGGCAGGCCAAAGGCCAGCGTCTTGCCGGTTCCGGTCTGGGCCAGCCCAAGGATGTCGTGGCCCTCAAGGGCATAAGGCACGGCCTGCGCCTGGATCGGGGTGGGTTGATCGAACCCCGCCTGTTTCAGGGCGGTGTTCAGCGCCGGGGCGAGGCCCAGCATGTCAAAGTCAAACAAATCAAGTCTTTCTCGGCCCCTGTGGTTGAGGGGTCCGGGTTCTGGTGGCCGCGGAATTGCGCCACAAACGGGGTTCATGCGGCCTCGGGCTCAGACGGGCGTGTCCCGACTGTCCGGCCGTGTTGTCATCGAACCCTGCGTGATGGGGAACTGGTGGATTGGGTCGCTGTCGGCCTCTCCTCGGGGCCGGGCATACTCACGCGGCAGCGCAGCGACAGGGGCCATGTGGGGCATATCGCGTTCGAAGTCAAGGCATTTGGCGGGGAACGCACAGCGCAATCGGTCGGCGGCCCGTCACGTCAGCTGCCCCAGACGGCCATTTTCCGGTCGATGGTCTTGCGCGACACGCCAAGCCGCCGGGCGGCTTCGGCGCGGTTGCCGTCGCAATTGTCCAGCACATGCATGATGTGGCGCTGCACCACCAGGTCGAGGTCCTCGATCGCACGCGCGCCGGTCACGCTGCCTGACCCGGCGAATTCTTCCGGGAATTCTCCAAGGATTACAGAGCGTTCGATCATGTTCTTCAACTCGCGCACATTGCCCGGCCAGTCATAGCGGCGCAGTTTGAGAAGCGAATCCTCGTCCAACTCCAGCGCGGGCATGCCCAGCATCCGCGAGAACCGCGCCATGAAGAACGACGCCAGTTCGACGATGTCTTCCGAGCGGCTCGACAACGGCGGCATCTCGATCTTGACCACGTTGATGCGGTGGTAAAGGTCGGCGCGGAAGCGGCCTTCGTCCATTGCCTTGTCCAGATCGGCATTGGTGGCAAAGAGGAAGCGCAGATCCAGCGGGATTTCACGTTCCGCCCCGACCGGGCGCACCTTCTTGTCCTCAAGCACCCGCAGCAGCGCGGCCTGAAGCTGGTCCGGCATCTGCGCGATCTCGTCCAGGAACAGGGTGCCGCCATCCGCCAGCAGCAACAGGCCCGGTTTCAGGCGGTCGTCGGCCTCGACCACGCCGAAGAGTTCGGTGGCGATCCGGTCCGGGGCCATGGCCGCGCAATTGACCGCGACAAAGGGCTTTTCGGCGCGATCGGACAGCTGGTGCATCTGGCGCGCAGCCAGTTCCTTGCCGGTTCCGCTGGCGCCGGTGAACAGCACATGGGTCGGCAGCGGCGCAAGACGCGCCAGCATGTTGCGCACTTCCGAAAGGGCCTCGGAGGTGCCCAGAAGCTGGCCCCGGTCGACCTCGCTGTAAAGTTCGCGGCGCAGAAGGACGTTGTCGCGGCGCAGGTATTTGCGATCCAGCGTGCGCGCCACCGCGCCAAGGATCTGGTTGGCGCGAAACGGTTTCAGCACGAAATCGCTGACCCCGGCGCGCAGCGCGGCAATCGCGGTTTCAAGGTCGGCATAGGCGGTGATCAGGATCGTGTCGGCAAAGAACCCCTTGCGGCGTTGTTCTGCCACCCAGTCAAGCCCCGTTCCCCCCGGCATGATATTGTCCAGGATCACAAGGTCGAAATGGGCGTCATCCAGCCGCTGCGACGCCTCTTGCGGCGACCCGGCCTGTTCGACCCGCTTGACGCGCGGTCCCAGGATCTTGGTCAGGAAATTGCGCATCCCCGGTTCGTCGTCGATCACCAGGATCGACGCGCCGGCCAGCGTGCCGCCGTATTCATCTGATTGGGTCATGGTGGTGTTTTACCGCAAGCCTGTCGCTAGTCCAGCCGAACGTTCTCTCCGGCGCTTTGTTCTGCGGTTGAAAAACCCGCCCTGTCCAGCGCGTATCCGGCGCCCAGGGCGATCACGATCATGGCGGCAAACCCAGCGAAAATGGTCTTCATATCCGGGATCACTCCCCTTCTTGCGTGTCTTGTTGCGTTGCGGTTTTCAGAAAGGCAATCAGGTCGGCACGGTCCTGTGCCCCGCTGATGACCTGCATCGGCATTTTCGAACCGGGAATGAAATTATCCGGTCCGACGTGGAAAAGTGCATCGACAGAACGTTCGTCCCAGATGATATCAGAGCCTTGCAGGATTGGCGAATAACCATAGCCCCGCACCGTGCCCGCGCGTCGTCCGAACAGCCCGTGCAGGTTTGGTCCCGCCTTGCGCGACGGGCCATCGTCCAGCGCGTGGCAGATCGAGCATTTGCGCATGAACTGACGCTCGCCATTCGGCATGGTGCCGGCATCGCGCAGGAACGACCGCTGGCCCTCGATGCCGGGGGCGAACGCGTCCAGCAGGGCGACCGGCCAGGCATAGGCGACGTCATCCAGCCCCCCGGCATAGATCGTCTCGCCATCGGGGGAAAACGCCAGCGCCCAGACCGGGCCTTCGCGGGCGGCGCGGAAGTCATGGGTGATGGACCAGGTGACGGTGTCGATCACCATGATGAACCCCTGCCCGTCCCCAACCGCCAGCCGCGCGGTCTCCGCGTCGTACGCCATGGCAAGGATCGGACGGCGGTCCAGGGTGAAATCGGCGATCTGTGCGCCGGTCTCGGCATCGACGACACGGGTGCCGCCATCGACCGCACCATAAGCGACCCAGCCATCGCCAAGGGCCAGCGTGTTGACCCCGAAACCGTGTTTGACCAGCGGGAACGGCGTTGATGCGGGGCTGTCATAGCGCAGCAGCGCGCCATTGGATGTGCCCGCAAACAGCCGCCCCGCGCCATCATAGGCCAGCGCGTTCACCCCTGCACCCGGCGAAGCCAGCGACGCGGCGCTGCCATCTGCCAGCGGCCAGAGGTGGATCGCCCCATCCCAGCTGCCGCTGGCCAGAACCGCGCCATCGGGCGACGGGGCCAGCGCCGTGACCTTGCCCTTGTGCCGGCCAAGTTCGCGGGGGTGATCGCCCCACAGCCGGACCGCGAAATCATCGCCGCCGCTGACCGGGATACCTTGGGTCGTGAACCCCACCACCGTCACCGCCGCCGCGTGGCCCTCAAGCCAGCGCGGATCGCGGCCCGACCACAGGCCGACGGAATTGTCGAAGCTGGCGGTTGCCACTTGTCCCGACGGGGACACCGCGACGCCCATGATCGGCCCGCCATGCCCTTTCAGCGTGGTGAACTCCTGCGCCGTCAGCGACGACGCAGCAAGGATCAGAAGCGCCGACAGACGTGTCATTCGGCGGGTGTGGCGTCCGAGGGTTTGGCTTCGCCGGTCTTGCCCGCCTCTGCCGCCTTCACCTCGTCCAGCCAGATCGAGTGGTGCTGATGCGCCCATGCCTCGTCCACCTCGCCGGTGCCCATGGCATCAAAGGCGCCCTCCATGCCGATCGAGCCGATATAGACATGCGCGGTGACGATCATCATCAGGATGAAGGCCGCCATTGCGTGCCAGGCCTGCGCCATCTGCATCTGCTCCTGCGCGGTCATGTCGAACCGCTCTTCCAGCCCCACCAGCGCCATCAGGCCCCAGTCGTTCATCAGGGCATAGACATCGGCCAGGAACACGAAACGGTAGGGGAACAGAAGCGACAAGCCGGTGATCGAGATCACCGCGCCAAAGATCACGACGGACCAGAAGATCATCTTCTGCCCGGCGTTGAACTTTTTGGCGGGTGGGTGCGCGCTGCCGATGATGCCGCCGTACTGCCTGAGCCAGGTGATGTCGCTGCGGTTGGGGATGTTGTGAACAACCCACATCACGAAGACCATGATCAGCCCCAGCATGAAGGCCCAGGCCACGTTGTTATGCACGACCTTGGAAAAGGCCAGAAGGTTGGCGTTGAACTCTTTGCCCAGCACCGGGGCCAGGTATTTGCGGCCAAACAGCACGAACAGACCTGTCGCCCCGAGAACAAGAAACGAAATACCCAGAAGCCAGTGACCAAAGCGTTCAATGGCCTTGAAGCGGGTGACGGTGCGGCCCGTCAGTTCCCCGTCGATGCGGATGCGGCCGCGCAGAAGGAAAAACGCCAGAAGACCACCAGCGGTGCCGACCACCATCCAGAAGCCCCAGATCTGCAAGCGGCCCTCGCGCCAGGTCAGCCATTTCAGGCCGCCATCGGTCATCAGAACCTTGCCGACATCGTCGCCGGTACTGACGGTGACATCGGCCTTGTTATAGCGCAATGCACGCCACAGTTCCGGGTCCGAGGCCCCGCCAAGGGGACCAAGCCCCGGCGCCATCACCGCGTTGCCGCCGATGTTGTCCGAGCGGAAACTGTCGTCGATGGTTTCACCGCGCTGGCGGCGCATGATGTCTTCCAGCGTCTGCGCCCCGCCTGTGGCAGAGCGGTCAATCGCCGGCGTGTCAGCCCCCTGAGCATGGGCGGCAACAGGCACAAGGCCCGGCGCACTCAACAGGAGCAATGTAAGAAGGGCCATGAAATGGCGCAGCATGGGTCATCCCCCAACTAAGCGTCAATTTGGCACCGCCCGCGACGGTCCGCCCGGGCAGTCATGAAAATGAGAAATGGCGGGGCGATCGGTCGCCGCCCCGCCACGGCGGAGTTACCCGCCTTTCTGATCGTAGGCCGTGCCCCAGCCCCACGCGCCCGAGCCGAAGCCACGGGCAACGACACGCTCGCGGTAGATGGCCGACACGACATCGCCATCACCGGCAAGCAGGGCCTTGGTGGAACACATCTCGGCGCAGATCGGCAGCTTGCCTTCCGCGATCCGGTTGCGGCCGTATTTCGAGAACTCAGCGTTGCTGTGGTTCTCTTCCGGGCCACCGGCGCAGAAGGTACACTTGTCCATCTTGCCACGGGACCCGAAGTTGCCGGCCTGCGGGTATTGCGGCGCACCAAACGGGCACGCGTAGAAGCAATAACCGCACCCGATGCACAGGTCTTTGCTGTGCAGAACGATGCCTTCCTCGTTCTGATAGAAGCAATCGACCGGACAGACCGCCATGCAGGGCGCATCCGAACAGTGCATGCAGGCCACCGACAAGGAACGCTCACCGGGTTTGCCGTCATTCAGGGTCACCACGCGACGGCGGTTGATCCCCCACGGAACCTCGTGTTCGTTCTTGCAGGCCGTGACGCAGGCGTTGCACTCGATGCAGCGCTCGGCGTCGCAGAGAAACTTTGCTCTAGCCATTCTCTTTCCTCCTTACGCCGACCAGATTTTGCAGAGAGTCGTCTTTGTCTCCTGCATCTGGGTCACTGAGTCATAGCCGTAGGTCTGGGCGGTGTTGGTCGATTCACCCAGGACATAGGGATCGGCCCCGGTCGGATATTTCGACCTCAGGTCCTCGCCCTGGAAATGCCCGCCGAAGTGGAAGGGCATGAAGGCAACGCCTTCGCCCACCCTTTCGGTCAGCATCGCCTTGACCTTGACCTTGCCGCCTTCGGGACCTTCGACCCAGACCTGTGACCCGTCACGGATGCCAAGGTTGTTGGCGTCGCGCGGGTTGATCTCGACGAACATGTCCTGTTGCAGCTCGGCCAGCCACGGGTTCGACCGGGTTTCATCCCCGCCGCCCTCGTATTCGACCAGACGACCGGATGTCAGGATGATCGGATAGTCCTTGCTGAAATCCTGCTTCTGGATCGAGGCATACATCGTCGGCAGACGATAGAACTTCCGGTCCTCATAGGTCGGATAGTCGGCCACCAGGTCACGTCGCGGCGTATAGAGCGGCTCGCGGTGTTTGGGGATCGGATCGGGGAAGGTCCACACGACGGCGCGGGCCTTGGCATTGCCAAACGGCGCACAGCCATGCTTGATCGCAACCCGCTGGATGCCGCCCGAAAGGTCGGTCTTCCAGTTGGTCTTGGGCCCCGCAACCGCGTCGATGGCGGCGCGTTCCTCGGCCGTGAGATCGCCGTCCCAGCCCAGGTCCATCAGCATCTGCATGGTGAACTCGGGATATCCGTCCTGGATTTCCGACCCCACCGAATAGACGCCATCGGCCAGAAGGTTGTCGCCATCACGTTCCACCCCGAACCGGGCACGGAAGGTCAGGCCGCCTTCGGCGACGGGTTTGGACATGTCATAGAGGTTCGGCGTGCCCGGATGCCCCATCTCTGGCGTGCCCCAGCAGGGCCACGGCAGACCGTAATAGTCGCCATCCGCTGGACCACCATTGGCGCGCAGCGTGGTGCGGTCAAAGGTGTGCTGGTTCGCCATGTGCAGCTTCAGCCGTTCCGGGCTTTGACCCGTATAGCCGATGGTCCACAGTCCCTTGTTGAACTCACGCGTGACGCTTTCGACGTTCGGCGTGTTCTCGTCGTCCATCTCGATGTTGCGGAAGAACCTGTCGGCCCAGCCGAACTTGTTTGCAAACATGCCCATGATCTCGTGATCGGGTTTGCTTTCAAACAGCGGCTCAACCACTTTCTCGCGCCACTGGAACGAGCGGTTCGATGCGGTGACCGAGCCATAGGTCTCGAACTGGGTCGCCGCCGGCAGCAGATAGACGCCGTCGGTGCGATCCTGAAGCACGGCGGAAACGGTGGGATACGGGTCGATCACGACCAGCATGTCCAGCATTTCCATGGCCTTCTTCATCTCGACCATGCGGGTTTGCGAGTTCGGCGCATGTCCCCAGAGAACCATCGCCCGGACCTTGTCGGGGTTGTCCATGTTCTCGGGGTCTTCCAGCACGCCGTCGATCCAGCGGCTGACCGGGATCCCCGTCAGGTTCTGAAGCGACTTCTCCTTGCCATCGGCGCCGGTGACCTTGGCAAACTGGCCCGACAGCCACTCGGCATCTTCTTCCCAGACACGCGCCCAATGCGCCCATGCCCCGGCCGACAGGCCGTAATAGCCCGGCAGGGTGTGGCTGAGAACGCCAAGGTCGGTTGCGCCCTGCACGTTGTCGTGGCCGCGGAAGATGTTGGTGCCACCACCCGAGGTGCCCATGTTCCCCAGCGCAAGCTGAAGGATGCAGTAAGCCCGGGTGTTGTTGTTGCCGTTGGTGTGCTGCGTGCCACCCATGCACCAGATCACGGTGCCGGGGCGGTTGTTGGCCATGGTACGGGCCACGCGGCGCAGCTGTTCACCCGGCGTGCCGGTGACGCGCTCGACCTCTTCCGGGGTCCAGTGGGCCACTTCCTCGCGGATCTGGTCCATGCCCCAGACACGGGTGCGGATGAACTCTTTGTCCTCCCAGCCGTTTTCGAAGATGTGCCACAGGATGCCCCAGACCAGGGCCACATCCGTCCCGGGACGGAAGCGCACATATTCGTCGGCATGGGCTGCGGTGCGGGTGAACCGCGGGTCGCAGACGATCAGCGGCGCGTTGTTCTGCTCTTTCGCGCGCAGAACGTGCAACAGCGAGACGGGGTGCGCCTCGGCCGGGTTGCCGCCGATGATGAAGATGGCCTTCGAGTTGTGGATGTCATTGTAGCTGTTGGTCATGGCGCCGTAGCCCCATGTGTTCGCCACACCCGCAACCGTGGTCGAGTGACAGATCCGCGCCTGGTGATCGACGTTGTTCGTGCCCCAGTAGGCAGCGAACTTGCGGAACAGATAGGCCTGTTCGTTCGAATGCTTGGCCGACCCCAGCCAATAGACGCTGTCCGGGCCGCTTTCGTCCCGGATCTTCATCATGCCGTCGCCGATCTCGTTGATCGCCTGTTCCCAGCTGATGCGCTTCCACTCGCCACCCTCTTTCTTCATCGGGTACTTGAGGCGGCGCTCGCCGTGGGCGTGTTCGCGCACCGAGGCACCCTTGGCGCAATGGGCACCCAGGTTGAACGGGCTGTCCCAGCCGGGTTCCTGCCCGACCCAGACGCCGTTCGACACTTCGGCAACCACGGTACAGCCGACCGAGCAGTGGGTGCAGACCGACTTTTTCAATTCAATCGCGCCCGATGTGCCGGACGCGGCATTGGCCTGGGTCACGGTGCCACCTGTCGCGGCGACCGCCGCCAGGCCCCCGATGGCCAGACCGGATCCGCGCAGGAACGCGCGGCGGTCAACCGAGGTGTTTGCCACCTCGGAAAGGATCGAATCCCGCTGGGGGCGTCTCGCAACCCCGTTGGTCTTTTTCCTCAACATGTTTCTCTCTCCCTTGCTCGCCCGGCGAAAGCCTTGCTTGCTTGGTTATGGCTCAGACCTCATGGCAGTCGGGCGTCACGCAACCAGTCGCCTTCGGTCGGTTCACAGGGCCCGGGTCCGGGCCGTGCCATCGTCTTAGAATTTCGCCGAGGCGAAATAGGCCCGCGTATGGGCGGTGTCCTGCATCTTGTCCGATGTCAGGTCAGGCTCGGATGCTTCGGCCGTGGTGGCCGAGGTCGCCACGGCCACGGCCGCAGCGGGGGCAGCCGTTCCTGCCAGTTTCAGGAAGTCGCGGCGCGTGGCGCCTTCTTCCTTTTTCATGAAAGCTCCTCCTCTCATGTGGCGGTCTCCCGCCGGTTGGGGCGCGGGGACATCCCGCACCCGGAAAAATCACTCGTTACTCAAACGGAACGCTTCCGCCTCGATTTGCATGAAAACCCGCCCCACCGTGCCCACAGGCGCGAAAAAGACAGAGTTTTCAGCAGCTTCGAGATCGGAAAAGAAATGGCTGGCCCAGGGGCCGATATGCCGGTTGTAAAAGGTCTTCTGGGTCGAAAGGTCCGCAGGCGGGCCAAATCGCCCGACGATCATGGCCGCCATCATTTCCATCAGGCTGGCGATGTTGTCCTCGGGCTCAAACACGTTTTCCGCCCGCGCCAGACCGCGCGCGGCCATGTCCTGGCGCAGCGTCGCCAGCGGCTTTTCGTTCAGGAACCCGGTCAGGTAGTAGCTGGCATAGGGCAACAGCTCCCCCCGGCCCAGTCCGATGAACAGCCGGTTGAACTCGCTTTCCACCGTCTTCGGCTTCGACACCCTGGCCAGTTTCGCCAGCACCCCGATCGCCTGCCCAAGGTCGCTGTCGTCGCCCGACAGCCCGGCGGTCTGGTCCAGAAGCATCTGGTCAGGCGGGCCGGACAGGATCAGCCCGAGAAAATTATAGAGATCGGCCCTCAGGCGGTCTTCTTCGGCGATCTTGATATCGGTGGCAGTTGTCATGTCAGTCCTTCGGCGGTGTCAAAACGAAAGCGCATCCGGCGGCCAGCGGCCACGGCGGGCAATGCGGGTTCGCCCTCAAACTCGGGTTCGGGGATTGCTTCGGCGGGTGCGTCCGCATCGGGGTCCGGGGTCACTGTGTCGGCCAAAACCGGCGCTGCTTCTTCCTGCGGCACATCGGCCTCGGTTGCGTCTTCGACCTCTGCCTCAGGCTCTGTTTCCGGCTCTGTCTCGGAGGGCTCATCCTCGACAAAGGCGCTGAGCATGCCTTTCCCGACCTGGTAAACGGTCTGCAGGTTCTCGACCACGGTGGCGGCGTCGGTGAAATCTTCGCCATAGTCAACCAGCCCGTCGACATTGGCCAGTACCGGGTTCAACCCCCAAAGCCGCCGCAGCGCGCGCGTTTTCAGACGTTGCGGTAGGGCGGATTTCAGGAATTCCTGCACCTGTTCGGCACTGTCCAGCGTGTCCGGGTCGGGCAATCCGGCCTCGGCCAGCAGGTCCGCGTCGCTACGTTCGGCCAGCGCCTGTTCCTCGGCGGCCTGTTCGACCTCAAGCCGCACACGTTCAGCGTCAGCGGCCTCGGCCTCGACTGCGGCTTTGCGGCGGGACCAGAAATCATTCATGACTGACCTCCGCGATTGCGGACGGAAAACCGGTGCCCACTTTTCCTGCAATCGCTCATTGCAACCGCCTCCGCTTGAGGCTGGGCGAGGCATAGATATCCGCCGCCTTGCCGATGCGGGGGTCGCCGATGCCATCCTGCACAAGGTCGATGCGCTTCTTGTCGCGCTTGCGCTTCACAAAGACCTCGTCCTGGTGGAACTCTTCGATAAACTCATGCACCCAGGCAACCAGCCCGGCGGGCATGGCGACCTTCTCGACGATCTCTTCGCCGCTGTCGGTGTAATCCTGCGCCTCATAGGGTGAGGCCGTGACAAGCACCACGTCCAGCGGGTCGTCGCCACCGGTCTCGCGCATCACGACGTAGAGGCTGGGCACCTCGGCAGACAGCCCGTGCAGATAGGCCTCGGTCTCGGCACCGTGCAATTCCAGCGTCAGGGTGGCGGCGTGATATTCGACCGTGTCGCCATCGCGCCGCAACTCGTGCCACTCGGCTGGTCCGGCACCGGGCAGAATGCCCGTCGCGGTCCAGACCCAAGGCACCCATCGCGTCACACCGGGGGCGCGACGCAGGACAACACCGATCGGCATTGTGCGGTACATCTCGGGATTGTGGATCAAGTCGTCTTCTCCCTCTTGCAATCAGGATGGGCCACCTGTTGCCGTCGGGGAAGGAGTTTTTGCACGCTGCCGCATAGATCGGCAAAAGCGGGACAAATTGGGCAAAGCGACCGGTCCGACAAACGGCGCAGGGACGAATTGTCCATTTTGACCTTTTTACTCGGAAATGACGTGACGTCACAACTTCCGAATCATCCCGTCGATTCGCGGCAAAACCGACCCCCGCGCGGCGACCTTGCGCCGGGCAAAACCGGTTGTCGGCCCCCTCGAATCATGTCTAGCATCATGCGAAACGCCCCGGTGCCGGGGCGCAGAATTTCGCCGTATGGACAGGGGGAGGCCATGGCCAAGTCGTTGATAACATGTGACTGTTCTGGAAGTCAGAGCATCGACGCCGACGGGTTGGCAAAGGCCACCGGGCTTGACGTTCCGCCCCCCTGTTCGGCGCTCTGCACCACCCAGATCGACCGCGCGGCGGCGGCACTTGAACAGGAAGACGCGATTTTTTGTTGCACCCAGGAGGGGCGCGTTTTCGAGGCCCTGGCCGATGAGTTGGACCGCCCAGCCCCCGCCCTGATCGACCTGCGCGACCGGGCCGGATGGACCGCGGATCAGGCCCCGACACTACCCAAAATGTCCGCCCTGATCGCCGAGGCCATGCTTCCTGCCGACGCGGAAAAGACCGTCGATGTGATTTCCGAGGGGCTTTGCCTGATCCTTGGGGCGGCGGATGTGGCGCTGGCGGCGGCCGATGCGCTGAAGGATCACCTGGGCGTCACGGTGCTGTTGGAAACCGCCGACGATCTGCCCGACACCCGCGATTACGACGTGGTTGTCGGAAACCTGCGCAAGGCGTCTGGCGCGCTGGGGCAGTTCGAGGTCGTGATCGACGCGCTGCGCCAGGTCGAACCCGGCGGGCGCGGCGGTTTCACCCTGTCAGAACCGCGTGATGGCGGGCGCTCGGAGTGCGATCTTATCCTTGATCTGCGCCGCGCCACGCCGCTGTTTCCCGCCCATGAAAAGCGCGAAGGTTACCTGCGCGCCGATCCCGGCCACCCGGCGGCGGTTTCGGCGGCGGTGCTGGCGGCAAGCCACCTTGTCGGCACCTTCGAGAAACCGCTTTATGTCCGAATCGAGCCGCTTCTCTGCGCCCATTCCCGCGCTGAGCAGACCGGGTGCGACCGCTGCCTGAGCCTGTGCCCGACGGGGGCAATATCGCCCAGTGGCGACCACGTCACGGTGGACCCGATGGTCTGCGCTGGCTGTGGCGCCTGTTCCGCGGTCTGCCCCTCGGGGGCGATCTCCTATGACGCGCCGGCGGTCGATCTGACCATGCGGCGGGTTCAGACATTGGCACGGGCCTATCTCGACGCGGGCGGCACCGCGCCGCGCCTGTTTGTGCACAATGCACATGGGACCGAGATGATCCGGCTGGCGGCCCGCCACGGGCGCGGCCTTCCGGCGGATGTGATCCCGCTTGAGATGCCCGCCGTCGGTGCCTTTGGCCATGCCGAGATCGTGGCGACGCTGGGGGCCGGGTTTGCCTCGGTCTCGGTCATGCCGGGGCCGGGCACGGACCGCGACGCGCTGGCGGCTGAGGTCGCGCTGGCCGCCGCCATCGGCGGCACTGGGACGGTCCATATCCTTGATCTGGATGACCCGGATGCGCTGTCGGACGCCCTTTATGACGAAACCGCCCCCGCCCCCATCACCAGCCCGGTGCGGCCCATCGGCACGCGCCGCCAGATCACCCGGCAGGCGGCCCGCGCGCTGCACCCGGAAGCACAAACCCTGCCCCTGCCCGACGGCGCGCCCTATGGCGCGGTGCTGGTCAATACCGAGACCTGCACCCTCTGCCTCAGCTGCGTGTCGCTCTGCCCGTCGGGGGCACTTGGCGACAACCCGGACGCGCCGCAGCTGCGGTTCCAGGAGGATGCCTGCCTGCAATGCGGCCTCTGCGCCAAGATCTGCCCCGAGGACGCGATTGCTCTCGAACCCCGGCTGGACCTGACCGAAGCGGCGTTGTCTCAGCAGGTGCTGAACGAGGAAGAACCCTTTGAATGCGTCGAATGCGGCACGCCGTTCGGGGTCAAATCCACCATTGACCGGATCACCGAAAAACTGCGCAGCCATTCGATGTTCGCCGGAGAGGACAAGCTGCGCATGATCCAGATGTGCGACGACTGCCGCGTCAACGCCCAGTTCCACGCCACCGACAACCCGTTCCAGGGCGGTGAGCGTCCGCGCCCGCGCACCACCGAGGACTACCTTTCGAAGCGGCGCGATCACTGATGGATCAGCGGCGCCCCCAGATTGGCCGGGTCCATCCCGGCGACATAGGCAAGCACGGCCTCAACCTCATCGAGCGTCATGGTGACGGGATGGATCGGCGACGGGCGGTCTGCGGGAAAGGGCGGGGTCACGTCCTGGATCAGGGTGAAGGACGGGTGCGGGTTCAGCGCGTAAAAGACGGCAAAGCGTTCCTCCCAGTCGGGCAGGCTACGCAGAACAGCGAAACTGGGGGTCGAGCCGATGCCCGACATGCGGCTTTCATCGTCGACGCTGTGGCAGCGGATGCACTTCTGGCGCGACACGACATGCCCCAGCGCGGGATCGCCGTCAAATGTCAGCGCAACCGTCTTTTCCGCGCTGGTTTCGGGCGGTCCGAACAGGGCCGCGCCCTCGGGGGCAAAGCCCATCACGGTGCGCTGGCCCACCTCCGAGGTCAGCCAGTCAGCCAGTTTCCGCACCCCCGGATGATCGGGATTGCGCAGCGCCATATGCCACGTCTGCCCTGCGCCGTGAAACAGCGCGCGGCCGTCGTCGCCCAGCACCACATCGGCGCTTTCCGGGTCGTCGACCAGTTGCACACGCACTTGATTTTTCAGGGTAAATCGCGGCAGGATGAATTTCAGAACCCCGGTCTGAACCAGCACATCAGGCGCGCTGAGGCGCACCAGCCGGTCGTCGGCAACCGCCGCGCCGGGGCCAAGCACGAACAGCAGACAGACAAGAATGCCACGCAGGAAATCCATGCCCCAAGCCTAGTCAGCAGCGCGGGGTTCCGTCAATTGAAGCAAAAGAGGTAGATCATGAGCGACGATTTCAACATGTCGATGCGCAAGTTCCTGAAACAGGTCGGTGTGACCTCGCAGCAGGCCATAGAAGAGGCGCTGCGCGGGGCAGAAACCGGCGGCAAATCCTATGCGATCAAGGCGGTTGTCACGATCGAGGAACTGGGAATGACCCACGAGGTCAAAGGCGAGATCAAGGGAGACTGACCCGGTGGCAACCCGCGAACAGGTACTCGACGCCCTGAAATCCATTGCCGACCCGGTCGCGGGCGGCGATATCGTGTCGTCCGGCGTCGTGCGGGCGCTGAACGTCGAGGGCGCGGCGGTGCGCTTCGTCATGGAGATCGCACCGCAACACGCAGCCGCCTTCACCCCGCTCAAGGACAAGGCCGAGGCGCTGATCGCGGCGCTTGACGGTGTCGACAGCGTCTCGGTTGTGATGACCGGCCACAGCGACAAGGCCCCGCCCGACCTGAAACCCAGCCGCCCGGCCCAGCCGAAAGGCCCCGAGAAAATCCCCGGCGTCGCCCATGTGATCGCCATTGCCAGCGGCAAGGGCGGTGTCGGCAAATCCACCGTGGCGGCGAACCTTGCCTGCGCGCTGGCGCAGGCGGGGCGGCGTGTTGGCTTGTTGGACGCCGACGTCTATGGCCCCAGCCAGCCCCGCATGCTGGGGGTGTCGGGGCGGCCAGCGTCGCCCGATGGCAAGACCATCCTGCCGATGCGGAATCATGGCGTCACGATGATGTCGATTGGCCTGATGACGAACGAAGATCAGGCCGTAGTCTGGCGCGGGCCGATGCTGATGGGGGCGCTGCAACAGATGATGATGCAGGTTCAATGGGGCGCTTTGGACGTGCTGCTGGTCGACCTGCCGCCGGGCACGGGCGACGTGCAGCTGACGCTCTGCCAGAAGGCGCAGATCGACGGGGCGGTGGTGGTCTCGACCCCTCAGGACATCGCGTTGTTGGATGCCCGCAAGGGGATCGACATGTTCAAGCAGTTGAACGTGCCGATCATCGGCATGATCGAGAACATGTCGACTCATGTCTGCTCGAATTGCGGCCACGAGGAGCATGTCTTTGGCCATGGCGGTGTTGCGCGCGAGGCTGAAAAGCTGGGCGTGCCTTTGCTGGCGGAACTGCCTCTTGACCTTCAGACCCGGCTGGCGGCAGATGGCGGCGCGCCGATCACGGTCAGCGCCCCGGACAGCACACAGGCAAAGGCGTTTCAGGCCCTTGCCGCGAAACTGGTCGAAGCAGAGGTCGCATGAGCGAAACGCCCACTTTCCCGCCACTGATGTATGGTGAAGCCGCGCCGACGGACGCGATGGAACATGGCGCGATGCGGGCGGCACTGGGCTGTGACGCGGGGCTGATCGCCTATCGTCTTGACCCGGCCGAGATGCAGGCGGCGCTGGTCTTTGCCCCCGAGGTGCCGCTGCGACAGGCGATGGCGATGCTGCCGCTCTGCGGTGTCGGCTTCCAGAACGCGCTTGGTGCGCTGGCCCCGCCCGAGGTCGCGGTCCATCTGGAATGGGACGGCGGCATTCGCATCAACGGCGCGTCCTGCGGACGGTTTCAGGCCGCGGCGTCGGACAATGACCCCGACGCGGTGCCAGACTGGTTGCTGATCGGCTTCACCCTGCCCCTGCTGCCCCCGACCGGGGACATGGGCCACACACCCGACCAGACCGCGCTGTTTGCCGAAGGCTGCGCAGAGGTCGCGCCGCCTGCCCTGCTGGAGGCCTGGGCGCGGCATACGCTGAACTGGATCACCCGCTGGGAAGACGAAGGCACCCGCCCCCTGCACGCCGAATGGCGCGGGCTGGCGCATGGCATCGGCGAGGCCGCGCAGCGCGGCGACCTGACCGGCACCTTCCTTGGGGTCGATGAGGATTTTGGCATGCTGTTGCGCGATGACGCCGGAGAAACCCACCTGATCCCGCTGACCACAGTGATGGAGGACACCCCATGAACCTGGCCCGTGCCGTGCATTTCGACGAAAGCGACACCTTTGTCTTTGCCACCCCCGCCCGGACCGGGGAATGGTGCATTTCGGGCGGGTTCGAGTTCTCGAACTGGACCGAGGCCGACGTCACCGGCAAGGCGCGGCAGGCCTTTGCCAATGGCTGGTTCGGGCTTGAAACCGGCGGGCGTGTGACCTTTGTCGGCGTGATGCAGATCGAACCGTCCGAGGTGGCCGCGCTGACCGACCTTCTGGCGCAGCATTTCGTGACCTATTACGGCGCCCCTTCAGTCGAGGCCGCCCGGCCCGTCGCGCAAGAGGAAATCGCCCAGATGGTCGAACTGTGTGACGACCATGACCAGAACACCATCCTGACCGTGTCCCGCGAACTGACCGAGGCCGGGGTGCGCGAAGCCTATCGCGTCATCCAACCGCAAGACGCGGGTCTGGACCAGTTCGCGGTGCATGGCTCGGTGGATGAGTAGAGGGGGGGGTGGTTGGTTGTGGGGAACATAGCCGCCGCTCGGTCTGATCCTCGCAACGGGCGTTTTGGAGGCCATTGCGGTCATTGAGGCATAATGCGGCGAATGGCAGCTTGGAGCCCAATGCGTCAACGTTCTGCATCGCAGCGAGTGTCTAGTATCGGAAAACTGATAAATTGGCCTCAAAGCTTTGGGACCAAAGTTTCTATCCATCCACCACCTACAATGTCTGCGTTACTGCCGGACATTGCTGCAATTCGTATTTGCAGCAGGGATATGTCGCTGAACTTACTATTTAGCTAAGTCGCGGCATTCGCTGACAGAACAGATTTTTTCAACAGCGATATTGCATGGTGTGATTACCTCCTTAAGTGGAATAGGCGATCAAGTCGCAAATTTAAGTGCAATCATTATGAAGGTGGCGAAAAGCGATGTTATCCGAACAATCAACGATACTTGATCAGTTGGAAACCACTTCTGTCCATACCCCGGTCGATATCGACCAACTAGTAATTAACTGGCATGTGAATGAGGCATGCAACTATCGGTGTGCTTACTGCTACGCCAAATGGAGTAATCAGAAAGCTACGCGAGATTTGATTCGAAACGACAAGGCAACTGAGGCTTTGCTGAAGGAATTGAGGGCATTTTTTTCTCCATCCAACCATTCAAATCCTCTCAGGTCTGTCCTAAGTTGGAAACGGGTTCGGATGAACTTTGCAGGTGGCGAACCACTACTTGATATACCTTCCCTGCTTCATGCAATCCGCACAGCCAAAAAGCTCGATTTCGACGTATCGATCATCACAAATGGTAGCAGGCTAGATCAGAAGACGCTGTACGCGTTGGCACCACATCTTGAGTGGCTGGGTTTGAGTATTGATGCAGTCGACGCGTCAACAAATCATGCAATTGGGCGTGTGGATCGTCGTGGCCGGCTTCTAGACCTACGGACCCTATCCGATGCGATCGATCGTACACGGGCACTGTATCCATCGATGAAGTTCAAGATAAACACGGTTGTCAGTGACGCAAATTACGCGGCGGACCTCTCACCGATGCTTGATTCATTGAATCCAGAAAAGTGGAAGGTTTTGCGCGTACTTCCGATGGTAACAGACGCAGGAGTCGTGTCGGATGAAGAATTCGCGCGCTTTGTCGATTTCCACTCGCCGTACCGTTCTATCATGCGTGTCGAGGACAACTTCGATATGCTAAAAACATATCTGATGATTGATCCTAAAGGTCGTTTTTTCCAAAATCGGCCTGACGCCAAGCATTCTGGATACCTTTACAGTTCAGCAATCCTAGATAGCGGTGCGGCGGCCGCTTTTTCTGATATCGAACTCTCGGCATGCGGCTTCGCAAGCCGCTATAAGTAGCTGAATTGAAAATCGGCTTTGTCGGCCTTTTTTGGCTGTATTTGCTGTCAACCGAATACCGCCATCGGTTGTGCGGTGGCGTATTACATCTTTGTCCCGCATTGCTGCCCCTCATCCCCACCGCGAAAGTCAGCGCCCCATCGCGCCAGGTGCCGCCCCTGTACCCCGGTCACTCTGCCCCAAAACCAGACACCGACACCCGCCGCAACTCCCTTGCCGCTACTCCGCGTTGAAGACAAACAGCGTTTCGCCGTCGATCATGTAGCCGTTGATCAGTGCCTTGGCACGGTCAGAGACCAGCCAGCCTTCCAGTTTCTCTGCAAGACCGGCCTTCACGTGGCCATGCTTTTCCGGGTTCACCGGCAGATAGGCATATTGGTTGAACAGCACCGGATCGCCCGCGAACAACAGCGCCAGGTCGCCCTTGTTGCCGAAATTGAGCCAGCTGGCGCGGTCGGACAGGATATAGCCGTGGATGCCCGAGGCCGTGTTCAGCGCCGCGCCCATGCCGGCGCCGACGGATTTGTACCAGTCGCCGAACCCGTCCTCGGCGATCCCCGCCGCGCGCCACAGGCTGAGTTCTTTCTTGTGGGTGCCACTGTCGTCGCCGCGGCTGACAAAAACGGCCTTGGCGCCCGCGATCTTTTGCAGGGCGTCGCTGGCGGTGGTCGCCGCGCCGAGGTCGGCGGGGTCGTCCTTGGGGCCGATGAAGACAAAGTCGTTATACATGATCTCGCGGCGGTGGGTGCCGAAGCCTTCGGCGACAAATGCCTCTTCCGCGGCCTTTGAATGCACAAGGATAGCATCCACGTCCCCGGCGCGGCCCAGCTTCAGCGCCTGCCCCGTGCCCACGACCAGAAGCTGCACCTCGAGGTCGAGATCGGCCTTGATCTCGGGCAGCAGCACCTCGGCCAGCCCGGAATTGTGGAACGAGGTGGTGACGGCCATTTTCATCACGTCCCCTGCATGCGCTGCAGTCGCAAGTCCGGCCACTAGAACACCTGCCAGTAAGCGTTTGATCATTCTACAATATCTCCGTTCAGAAAGGCCCGCGCTTCGGGCGTTTCGGGGTGGTCAAAAAACGTGGTGGCCGGTCCGGTTTCATGCACCAGACCGCCAAGAAGGAACACCACCTCATCGGCGAGGCGGCGTGCCTGCCCCATGTCGTGGGTGGTCATAATCAGCTTGGTTCCGGCGGTTTTGGCATCGGTCAGGATCGCCTCGATCTCGCGCATGGCGCGGCCATCGAGCGCGGCGCAGGGTTCATCCAGAAACAGCACCTTGGGACGGGTCACAAGAGCCCGCGCCAGCGCCAGTTTCTGCTGTTCCCCACCCGACAGGACCGTGGCCGGTCGGCGCAGCATCTCGGTCAGCCCGACCCGCCCGGCCCAGTCGCGGGCAGCGTCCAGCGCGGCGGGTTTCTTCACCCCATGCACCAGAAGCGGATACGCGATATTGTCCAACACCGAGCGGCGCAGCATCACCGGCCGCTGGAACACGAAGCTTTGGTGGTGGCGGGCCTCATCGGTGGGACAGGCCCATGTGATCGTACCGCGATGCAGCCGCGCCGCCCCGTGCAGCAGCCGCAAGAGCGAGGTCTTGCCCGACCCGTTTGGCCCGATCACCACGCAGGCTTTCTGCCCGCACAGGTCAAGGTCCACCGGCCCGACCAGCATCTTGCCGCGCCGCGCGGTGGCGGCGCCACGCACCTTGAGGGGGAACAGCTCGGTCACCAGCGGCCCTCCCGCTCGGTGCGGCTCAGCCAGTGGATGGCAAGGTTCACCGCGATCGCCAGCCCGATCAGCACGAAGCCAAGCGCCAGCGCCAGCGCGAAATCGCCCTTGCCGGTCTCAAGCGCGATGGCGGTGGTCAGGACACGGGTGGCGTGGTCGATATTGCCGCCGACGATCATGATCGCGCCGACCTCGCCGATGGCACGGCCAAACCCGGCAAGGGACGCGGTCAGAAGGGCGCGGCGGGCATCCCACAACAGCGTTTTCATCTTCTGCCATTGCGACACGTTCATCGAGATCAGAAGGTCGTGATATTCCTGCCAGAGATCGCGCAGCGACTGATGCGCGATACTGGCGATCAGGGGCACGACGATGATGATCTGGGCAATAATCATCGCCGCAGGCGTGAACAACAGCCCCAGTACCCCCAGCGGCCCCGAGCGTGACAGCATCACGTAGACCACCAGCCCGACCACGACCGGCGGCAGGCCCATCAGCGCGTTCAGGATGGCGATCACGCCGCGACGCCAGCGGAACCGCCGCACTGCCAGAAGCGCCGCCAGCGGCATGGCAATCAGCGAGGCGATGACAAGCGCGGTCAGCGACACCTGAAGCGACCGGGCCGAAATCTCGACCAGTTCCGCATCCAGCGTCACCACAAGCCAGAACGCCTGTGCCAGTCCGCTCCAAAGATCGGTCATGCGCCGATAGCCCTCCCTTTGGCGGGACGTAATCAGGTTGTGACCGTCATGGCCAGAGACATTGCGTCCCAGCCCGTGATTTGGGGCAGGCTGTCCAGCTTGTGCATCGCATCGCGGGCCGAGTTGGACATTTTGTCCCGACACCGCCAGTCAAACAGAGTCAGAACGTCGAATAGTTGTTTCTTTACCGACAGTTGTCGGCGGTTCTGCATCCTTTTGACAAATGCGATTCTGGCCCAAGCCGGCGCCGCGTCAGGCGACCTTGATCCAGGTTTTCATCCCCGCAGTCTGATGGGACAACATATGGCAATGAAACAGCCAGTTGCCGGGATTGTCGGCAACAAACGCTATGTCGCGTTCTTCCGAGGGCATCACCAGCAACGTGTCGCGCAGGGGGCCGGGACCATCTGGGCGGAGTTCGTGAAAATGGTGACCATGCAGGTGCATCGCGTGGGGAAAGGCGGTGTTGTTGACCAGGGTGACGCGCAGGGTTTCGCCCCGCTCCAACTGCGCCCACGGGTCGTCGGGCAGCCCCGCCACGCCGCCCAGCGTCCAGACCTGACCGTTCGAGACAAGGTCGCGCATCGACATTTTCCGGCCCTTGTAGGTGCCTTCGCGCAAGCCGCCCATGGCGCCGCCTTCCATCTCCATCCGCAGGTGGCGCGTGTCGGGTCCGGCGACGGCCCGGATGACCGGGTTCGGCGGCAAGGCGGGGGGCGCGGGTCTGGGCCGAGAGGTACCCGCGCCCGTCACCGGAAACTCGTCCAGAACAAAGGTGCCGTCCCGTTCATGCTGCACGATCATCGCGGTTTCGCCATCCCCGGCGGTCACATCCACAAACGCGTCCAGCCGCTGCGCCGGGGCCAGGATGAAATCGGCCAGCGGCGCGGGCGTCTCAAGCGGCATCCCGTCCAGCGCCATGACCCAGCCGGTCAATCCGATCACCCCAAGCTGCAGGATCCGGTCGGTCGAGGGGTTCAGGAACCGAAGGCGAAGCCGCTGGTTGCGGTTCAGGGTTTCGGGGCGCGGGGTGACGTCGATATGGACATAGTTGCCGATCCGCCCGCCATGGGACAGATCGTGCATCTGGCCAAAGCTTTCGTGGATCTGCGCGTCCTCGGTCATGCGCCAGTCGTTGACGACAACCATCAGGTCATGGTCGACATCCGGCGCGTCGGGTTCGTCGATGACAAGCGGGCCGAACAGCCCCCGCGCCACCTGTTCCGCCGACTGGTTGTGCGAGTGATACCAGAAGGTGCCCGCATCCGGCAGGCGGCAGTCATAGTCGAAATGGCCCCCGGTCGGCACCGGGTCCTGGGTCATGCCCGGCACCCCGTCCATCGCGTTTTCCACCCGCAGCCCGTGCCAGTGGATCGCGGTGGGCTGTGACAGGTCATTGACCAGGCGGCAGCGCAGGCGGTCGTTCTGCGTCGCCCTAAGAAGCGGGCCGGGAACCTGGCCGTCAAAGCCCCAGACCGTGGTTTCGGGATAAGCCGATGGCGCCACCTGAACCCGGCCTTCGCGGGCCGTCAGCGTCACCCCGCCCGTGCCCGCCTGCGCCATCCGGGGCAGCAGTGTCGTTGCGCCAAGCCCGGCCAATAGTGTGCGTCGTGTCAGCCGCATGAAGCCTCTCTTTCTCAGTCAGGCAAACGCTAGTGCGCGGCTTGCCGGAAGGAAAGCGTCACCACGTCACAGATGCGTCATCTACTCGGCCGCCGCCTCAAGTTCCGCCACCGGCAGCCAGACCCGGAACTCGGCCCCGCCTTCGGCGCGGTTATGGGCGGTGATGATCCCCCCGGCCCGCTGGATCAGGCTTTGCGAGATCGACAGCCCCAGCCCGGTGCCCTCACCCTGCTTGGTGGTGAAGAACGGGTCAAAGACCGAGGGCAGCTTGTCCTCGGGGATGCCCGGTCCGCTGTCGCGCACGGTCAGGCACACGGCCCTGCGCCCGTCATGCCACCCCTCGCCCAGTGTCATTTCCAGCCGCCCCGCCGCGCCCATCGCATGGGCCGCATTGACGATCAGGTTGATCACCACCTGCTGCATTTCGCCGGGATCAATGCGCACCGGCGGCACGTCCTCAAGCCGGGTCTGCACCTCGATATTGCCACGCGACAGGACATGATCGACCAGCAGCAGGCAATCCTCGGCGATCGGGCCAAGGTGGACAAGCTCGTCGGAATCCGAAAACTCGGTCGGGCGGGCAAATTTCAGGAGCTTGCCGACAATGGCCCCGATCCGCGCGACCTGCCGGTCGATCAGGGTCAGTTCGGTCTCGACCGGCGCGGCCCTGTCCCCAAGGGCCTCGCGGATGACGTCGACATTGCCCTGTATCACCGCAACCGGGTTGTTGATCTCATGCGCGACCCCGGCGGTGATTTCGCCGATGCTGGCCAGTTTCTCGCTCATGACAAGCTGGCGATAGGTGTCCTCCAGCTTGGCGTTGGCCTCGCGCAGTTCGGATGTGCGTTCCTCGACGCGGGTGTTCAACTCATCCGCCCAGGCGCGCAGGCGGCGGTCGCGGTCCTGGACCTGGTCCAGCAGGTCGTCCAGATGTCCGGCCACCTGCCCGATCTCATCGCGCGATCCCACATTGCCGTTGCGCGCCGACAGGTTGCCCTGCCCGACCTTGCGCATCGTGTGGGTCATGCGTTCCAGCGGCGCGAACACGCCCTTGGCCAGCCACAGGAACACCGGCACCGACAGGATCAGCACGGCCGCAAACGCCACCATCAGGCGGATGAAGGCCTCTTGCTTGGCGGCGGCGAAGGGTGCCTCGAGAAAACCGACATAGAGCATTCCCACGCGCTGACCGAAGCTGTCGATGATCGGCAGGTAGCCCGATATATACCAGTCGTTCACAACAAACGCCCGGTCCAGCCACGTGCGCCCCTCGTCCAGCACCGCGCCGCGCACGGCGGCGGACACGCGGGTGCCAAGCGCGCGCACGTCCTCGAACAGGCGCACGTTGGTCGAGACCCGAACGTCCTCGAGGAACAGCGTCGCGGTGCCCTGCCGGTCGCCGCCGGTGATGGCGTTGAGATAGACAAGCGCGTTGATCGTGTCGATGAACTGCAGGTTGCGATTGAGCAGGATACCCCCGACCAGCACGCCCTCTTGCCCCGCAAGCTGCACCGGGCTGGCGGCATGAACGACCATGCCGCGATCCTCGACCGTGCGATCCGTCGGCTTGGCGGCTTCGGTCTCGATCAGGTCGATGCGGGCGCGGGCCGCGAGGTCGCCGGGCAGAGCAGCAAGGTCATCCGCGCCAAAGATGTCGATCTGCGTGTCCGACCGCCCCGCCAGCGCGGTGGCGATGACCGGCCACCGGGCGGCCTGATCCAGAGCCGCGGCCGCGGGCAGATAATAGAGGAAGTCCAGTTCAAGATCGGCTGTCTTGCGTTCGAAAAACGCCGCCTTCTGCGTCGTGTTCCCATCCAGAACACGGGCAAACTCCGCCGATTCCGCGACGCCCTTCAACTCATCCCCGGTGCCGACCATGATCCGGGCCAGATACTGTTCGGCGATGCGCAGGTCACTGCCCACATTGGCAATCAGCACCTCGTCATATTCCGAGGTCCAGCGCGCCATGCCCAGAAGCAGCAAGAGCGGCATCAGGACGACCAGCGGCGCAAGGGCCAGAACCAGAAGGCGCAGGCGAACGGATCTCATGGATATCCTCCTTCGCACCACCCTACCCCTGTCCATCCCTGCCGCCAAGCGCGACCCGCGCGCTGAAAATGGGCTCAATGCAGGGTTAGCGCGTGGTCACGTCACCGCACCGGACATCGACCAGTTGGACGCCGCGCGACGGCAACACGGCAAGACCGTGGGCTGATCCCTCCAGATCGGCAAACCCGTCCGTCAGAGCGACAGCGCGGCGGCCGGTGCGATCCCCAGCGCATCGTATTCGCGCACCCAGGCCCTGGCCTTGATCCGCACCTCGGCGGCGCTGTCGCCGGCGCGGTAGAGGCCTGAACCGACACCGAACCCCGATGCGCCCGCCGCGATCCAGCGACTGATATTGTCGGGGGTCGCCCCTCCGACCACGAAGGTTTCGGTCGCTTTCGGCAATACCGCCCGCAGCGCCTTCAGTCCCGCCGGTCCCACCACGTCGGCCGGAAAGAACTTCAGCCCGTCGGCCCCCGCCTTGAGCGCCGCAAAGCACTCGGTCGGGGTGACGACACCGGGATATGAGGCCATGCCCAGAACCTTGGTGGCGCGGATCACGTAAGGGTCGCAATTGGGCGACACGATCAGTTTGCCGCCGACCTGGTCGACCTCGGCCACCTCTTGCGCGCACAGCACCGTGCCGGCACCGATCAGCGCATCCTTTGAAAACCGGCTGGCCAGGCGTTCGATGCTTTTCAACGGGTCGGGCGAGTTCAACGGCACCTCGATCCTGTCGATGCCTTCCTCGATCAGCGTCTCGGCAAGGGCGGTGACCTCGTCGGGGGTTACCCCGCGAAGAATGGCGATGATCTTGCGGCTCATCAGGCGTACTCCGGTATCTGTGCGTTTGCGGTCCTGAGACCGGTCAGGGTAAGGGCATCGGCATCGGTCAGAACCGCGTCGAACCCGGCAATGTCGAGGGCCGCGCGGTAAAGCCCGGCCAGTGCGTCATCCCCGATCAGCGTGACCGGACCCGACAGGCAATAGCGGCGCATCGCGGCGATCTCGGCCCCGATCAGGAAACCGGACAGCCGGGCGCGTGCCCGTGGCGCATCCAGCGCGCCCAGAAGCGATGAGGCGCGGATCGAGAAAAGCGCCTCTGGCACCGAGACCGGGGCCTCCAGCGCATCCGCGACCGCATCTGAAAATGCGGCCGTATCCCAGCCGCCCCCGCCGGTGGCGTGGCGCAGGACGGACTGGCGTGTAAGAAGGGCAAACATTTCACCCGTCATCGCGGTCGAGAACCCCGCCACCACGCCCCCTTTCAGCGTGACCCACTTGGTATGGGTGCCCGGCATGCAGACGGTGCCGTCAAACCCGCCGCTTGACTGGACCAGCCCAAGAAGCTGGGTTTCCTCGCCCCGCATCACGTCGTCCGGTGCGCGTTGTGACAGGCCGGGCAGGATATGCGCCGGGCGTTGTGCCCCAGGCGCGGGAACCGCATGGGCACCCAGATCGGTCACCGCGCAAGGCACCGGCAGATAGGCGGCCTCGACCCAGCCCTGCGCCGCGCCCGCCATGCCGCAGATCACCGCCGGCACCCCGTCCGGCACGCCAAGCTGATCCAGCTTGGCCTCAAGCACCGGGGCAAACTGGTCCGGCGACAGCACCGACATGCCCTCGGCCCCGCGCAGATTGGCAATGACCGCGCCGCCCTGGTCCAGAACCCAGAGGCGAAAGCAGGTTGTTCCCCAGTCGACGGCAACAAGGGCGGCGGTATTGGTCAGCATGGGTTTGCTCCTTGCAGGCGGCAGGGCCGGCCTGTCCGGTCAGGCCGTTCAAATGGCATAGTGTTTCAGGAAATCCCGGTCCGGCGTCACGCCCAGCCCCGGACCTTCGGGGATGGCGACATAGCCGCCATTGGCCTTGACCTGCCCCTGAATGTCGAGGGGATCGGTCAGCAGGTTGTCGCGGAACTTGTTGTCGGTGGTGTCGAACTCCAACAGCGGCTCCCACGGGAACAGACCCCCCGGAAGGGGCGGCATGGCGGCCAGAAGATGCAGGTTCGTCGCGACGGCGATGGCGGAGCCCCAGACATGGTTCACAACCGGCGTGTGATGGGCATGTGCCAGCGCCAGAACCCGCAGGTATTCGCTGATACCGCCAAGGGCGCAGACCTCGGGCTGGGCGATGTCCAGCCCCCGGTTTTCCAGGATCTGCCGCCAGCCCCAGCGGTTGAATTCGGCTTCGCCACCCGAGATGTTGACCTTCAACCCCGCACGCAATTCGCGATAGCCGTCCAGGTCTTCGGGGGCGACGGGTTCCTCGAACCAATAGGCGTCAAGTTCCTCAAGGGCCCGGCCGACATAAAACGCGTCCGACGTGGTGTAGCAATGGTTGGCATCGACCATGAAGCGGAACTCGTCGCCGACGCCGTCGCGCACCGCCGCGCAGAGCTTGACGTCATCTTTCGGACCTAGCCCGACCTTCATCTTGGTCGCGGCGAAGCCCATGTCGCGGATCATCGCGGCCTCGTCCCGGAACCGGGCGACGTGATCCTCGGTGCTCTGGCGTTTCAGCATCATGCCATAGCCATAGGCCTGCACCCGGTCGCGGTGACGCCCGCCGACAAGCTGACACAGGGGCAGGCCCGCGACCTTACCCGCAATATCCCACAGCGCGATATCCACACCCGAGAGCGATTGCAGCGGCATGCCCTTCTGACCGTGATCGCGCAACAGGTTATAGACCTTGTGCCAGACCACGTCGCGGTCCAGCGGGTTCATGCCAAGCACCAGCGGCTGGATCACCTGCTCGACGATGGTCCGGTTGGCAATCGCCACGTTGCCCGGCCCGAAACATTCGCCCCAGCCGGTGATGCCCTCGTCGGTCTCGACCTCGACGATATGCGCGGTGCGGCGGGTGTAATACTGTTGCGAATAGCCCAGCTCTGATGGCAGGTCATATTGCAGCACGTGGCTGGTGATCCGGGTGATCTTCATGCGTTCACGCTTTCAAAAAGGGTGGTGTCCCGGGCACGGGTGATGCGTTTGAGGACAAGGTAGTCATGCAGCGCCAGGTACGAGCAGTCATGCCCGACCCCGGCATAGCCGATCCCACCATGCGGCAGGTCGATATCGTATTTGACGCCGTTGATCTGAACCTCGCCATAGCGCAGCGCGGCGGCATAACCTTCCGCGCGCGCCAGGTCGCGGGTAAAGACATAAGCCGTCAACCCGCCCTGCCCGCAGTCATTGGCCTGCCGCAACAGGTCGTCCTCGGTGTCAAACGGGATGATGCTGACAATCGGGCCGAAAGTTTCGTCGCGATAGACGTCCATCGTCTCGGTCACATCGCCCAGCACGGTCGGCGCAAGGAAATGGCCCCGGTTCATCCCCTGTGGGCGATCACCGCCCGCCAGCAACGTGGCACCCTCTGCCACCGCGCGGTCCACCAGCCCCTTGATGCGGTCAAAGGCGCGGGCGTTGATCAGGGGCCCGGTGGTGATGTCGTCATCTCGGTCAAAACCGACCCTGGCGGCCCTGGCCCGTGCCACGGCCCTGTCCGTGAATGCCTGAAGAACCGAGCGCTGGACATAGACCCGGTTGGGCGAAACACAGATCTGGCCCGCGTTTGAAAACTTCACGCCACAGACCACGTCCGCGGCAAGATCGAGATCGGCGTCGTCGAACACCAGAACCGGCGCGTTGCCGCCAAGTTCCATTGCGTATTTCTTGATCGAGGTCGCCCCGGTGCGGATCACGTGCTTGCCGGTCTCGGTCGAGCCGATCATCGTCAGCACCGCCGGGATGGTCGAGGCCGACAGCGCATCCGCCGCGGCATAGGTTTCCGTCGCCAGAACCTGCACCACGCCCCTGGGCAACCCGATCCCGGCGCAGAGTTCGCCAATGGCATAGGCCGAGATCGGGGTTTCGTTCGAGGGCCGGATGATGATCGGACACCCCGCCGCCATCGCCGGACCCAGTTTGAAAGCCAGGTTCAGCAGCGGAAAATTCCACGCCAGGAACGCCACCGCCACCCCCGCCGGTTCCCAGACCATGCGGTGCGAATGGGTGCCTGCACGATCCGGCAGGCTGAAATCCTGAAGCCGCGCAATTTCCTCGGCGTAGAAATCCAGCGACGCGACCACGCGGTCCCAGTCCTCTTCGGTCTGCGCCCAGGGCTTGCCCATCTCGTGATGCACACAGGCGCGCAGGTCGTCCTCGTTTGCGATCACCTCGTCGCGCAGGCGGCGCATCCAGCGCTGGCGCTCGGCGATCGGGGTCGCGGCCCAGCCGGGAAACGCGTCGCGCGCGGCGGCCAGCGCCCGTTCGACATCTGCGAAACCGGCGGCTGCGACGGTTGCCACGCTGTCCTCGGTGGCCGGGTTGATCACGTCGATCCGTCCCTGCCCGTCGGTCAGAGCACCATCGATATACATCTGGGTTGGAAAAATCATCTGCGCCTCACTCACTATGCACATGCTGTTCCGAGACATCGCGCCCGTCGATGTAGCTGCCGACCGGCAGTTGATACCCCTGCATCCAGAGCGGATCGCGCTCGGCTTTCATCCAGGCAAACAGCCGCGTGTTCAGATCCGCCTTCACCGTCGCAAGATCAGGGTCATCGGCCCGGTTCTCGCGCTCCTGCAGGTCGGTTTGAAGGTCATAGAGCTCTTCGATGTCATGCGGGCTCCAGGCGTATTTGTAGCGCTCGGTTCTAATGCCGCGGAACTTGAACTGGCGGCCCTGATAGGCGTCGTAGCAATAGGTGACGTGGTCGGCGCCGGTGCTCCAGAAGCTGCGGCGGGCTTCCGCCACAGACAGCACCTCATGCGCCCCGGCCCGGTCAATGAGGGTCGGGAAAAGGTCGCGGAAACTGACGAAAGACCCGGTTTCGGCCCCCTGACCATTCCCCTTTCCCTGTCCGGGGTCGCGGATCAGCATCGGGATACGCATGACCTCGTCATAAAAGAACGGCCCCTTGTCGAACCAGCCATGCGCGCCCAGCATCTCACCGTGGTCGGTGGTGAAGGCCAGAACCGATGTCTCGTCCAGCCCCGCATCCTGTACCCGGGCGCGGAACCGGCCAAACAGATCGTCGATCCACGAACAGAACCCCCAGTAATGCTGCGCCGTTCGCCGCCAGTCCTGCTGTGTCAGGCCGCTTGTGTCCTGGCAGGGCCAGTAAAAGGCCGACTGCGCCCTGGGTTTTCCCGTTTCGCTGAACTGAGGACAGTAATTGTCGGGCATGTAGTCGTCGGGCAGATCGTCATAAAGCTCGACATATCTGCGCGGCACGTGATGCGGAAAATGTGGCCCATGCAGGGAGACGATCAAACAGAACGGCCTGCCCGTCGATTGAAGCGCATCAAGCCTGTCGATCGCGATATTGACGCGCTGTTCGTCCAGCGGAGTGCCCGCGTCGAGCGTTCCATAGAACGGCGTCTTGCGCGGTGCGGCGAATTCAAGGTCATCCGCGACCCGCATCAGCGGCACATCCCCGCCATCGCACAGGGGCGTGTCGGGGATGCCGCGATCCGTCAGCGTGCCGTCGCCAAGATGCCACTTGCCGATGAAGCAGACCTCATAGCCGTCGTCGCGCAGCCGTTCCATATAGGTTTTCTGCGACGGGTGCAGTTTGCCATGCGGATAGAACGCCTTGCCCTGCACATTGTCCATCGTGCCGGTCTGGTGGGGCCATTTCCCGGTGAACAGGCTGGCGCGCGCCGGGGTACACAGTGGCACGGACGTGTAGGCATTGGTGAAATTGGTCGCTTCCTCCCGAAAGGCCATGAGGTTGGGCAGCTTTGCCGGATGCCCCGGCTGATTGAGCGTGTCCCAGCGCCACTGGTCGGTCAGGAACAGGATGATATTCTTCCTCATGTCCCGCCCTCAGTGCCAGCCTACGCGCTCGGCGGCGGGGATCATGTCATCGGCGCGGGCATGGATCATCTCCATCAACTCGCGCCGCACCGCCCCCTGCCCGGCATCGTCGAACAGGTTGACCATTTCATCCGGGTCTTCCTGCAAGTCATAAAGCTCACCCGTTTCGGTATTGAGATCGACCGACATGCGGTAGCGCGCGGTTTTCACGGTGCGCAGGTCCAGGTCGACGGCGCTGCGGATGGCGTCGACCTCGTATTCGCTGAGGGCGAAATCACGAGAGCCCGATCCGTCGAACAGGGGACGCCATGAGGCGCCGTTGTCCGGTTCCGCCGCGATGCCGCAGAGATCGGCCACGGTGGAACGGATGTCGATCGTGTTGACCGGGTCTTTGACGACCTTGCCGCCGGCAATGCCCGGCCCGGCAATCAGGCAAGGCACCCGCAACAACCCGTCGTAAAGCATCGGCCCCTTCAGCAGCAGCCCGTGATCGCCCAGCCATTCGCCGTGGTCCGAGATGAAAATGACAATGGTATTGTCCAGCTTTCCCTGCGCTTCCAGCGCATCGAGAAGCCGGCCGACCTGATGATCTACCGCTTCGATCATGCCGAAATAGATCGCCGTGATATCGCGCAGCGCCTTTTCGCTCAGTTCTCCGCGCTGGCCCCAATCGACCCCGCCGGCATTGTGTTCGGCGCCCTGCTTGGTGCGGTCTCGGCTTTCGATGAACTTGCGATGCCACCAGGGACGATTTTCCAGGTCCAGAACCGGGTGGCGGGCGATCTCGACGTCCTGCGGGCCATAGGCATCGCACCATGGGCGCGGCGCCAGGAACGGGGGATGCGGGTCGGGAAACGAGACCCAGGCGAAAAACGGCGCGTCACGCCTGGCTTCGATCATCTCGACCGCCCGGTCGCCAATCCAGGGCGAGGAATGCCATTCCTCTTCCAGCGCCGATCGCCAGGCCTGGAAATGCGCGGTCTGCGGGTCAAGCCGTTCCTTGGCCTTTTCCCAGCGCACCCCGCCCTGCCCGTCCTGGTCCAGCCAGTATTCATAGTTCAGCGCCTCGGGCGGGTTGTACCACTTGGTATGGTGGTGCGGGCGCAGCATCATCTGCACGTCGCGGAACCCGAAATAGTCACCGCGCCAGCCCTGCGGAAAATCTTTGGCGCTTTTGTAGCATTCCACCCGGCCGGTGGGCTGAAATGTCTGCTGCGATGAGAAATGCGCCTTGCCTATGAAATGGGTGTCATAACCCGCCGCGTCGAAAATGCCGCCCAGCCCCTGCGCCCCGAAGCTTTCGGCCAGATCACGGCCATTGTCGCGGACACCGTGACTGTAGGGCAGCTTGCCGGTCAGGATCGAGGCACGCGCGGCCTGGCACATCGGATGCGGTGTGATGCAATTGCTGAAACGCACCCCTCGCGCTCCGATCCGGTCGATGTTGGGGGTCCGGACACCACGACCTTCGGGACCGATGCAATCGCCGCGCTGCTGGTCTGTCGAGATGAGAATCACGTTGGGTCTGGTCATCGATTCCGGTCCTTGTACCTGTCTGCACCACGATTCTGCGGCCACAAATGTGCTGTCATGCAAAAAGTGTACATTATTTTTTGACATTTTGGCAAGCTGCCTTGTTGGATAACCTTTACACGTTGTTATTATTAGCTTTTATTGCGAAAACGGCCAGGTTGAACCAGCATGAAAACAGCGCTCTCATCCGACAAAACCGCGCGATTTGGCTTCCCATATCGAAATTTCAATGTACTAAATGCACAAATGATGTATGATTTTGACCATCAAGGAGGAGCCAATGAAAACTTCACGAATTCTCAAATCCATCACCCTGGGCCTGGGCGCATCGCTTCTGGCCTCGACCGTGCTTGCCGATGTCACGCTTGATGTCGTCGCATGGAAAGGCAATGAAGCCCAGCCTGCGGGCCTGCCGGAACTGATCCAGAAGTTCGAAGCCGAAAACCCCGGCATCAAGATCGACCTGACCTATGTCGCCCGCAAGGACGTCGACAAGGTCATCCCACCCCGTCTGCAAGGCGGCAACCCGCCGGACGTGACCATGGTGGACTCGTCTCTGGTCAAGCTCTGGGGGGGCGCCGGGTTCCTCAAGGACCTTGGCACCGACAGCGCCTGGTACGGCAACATGATCCCCGCCGTGCAGGAAACCTTCACCATTGACGGCACCATCATGACCCTGCCGCTGGAAGTGATCGGCATGGGCAATTTTGTCAACATGGACCTCCTGGCCAAGGTCGGTATCGACAAGGCCCCGGTCACCGTGGACGAGGTTGTGGCGGCCTGCAAAGCATTGGCTGCGGACGGCATCAGCCCGATGATCTTCGCAGGCGGGTTCCCCGCCATGCTCTGGGTCGGCGCAAACGGGATTGACCCCAAGGGCACGTCGCCCGTCGCCTATGGCATGGGCGAGGTGACATTTGTCGATGACGCCAATTACAACGCCTCGCTGGACTCGGTACGGATGCTGGTGGATGCGGAATGTTTCGACCCCGAGCTTCAGGCCGGTCTCGATCCATGGTCGACCGCGCTGGAAGAATTCAAGTCGGGCCGCGTCGCGATGCTGCCGCAGGGCGCATGGAACATCGCCAATTTCTCGAAGATCGAGGGGCTGAATTTCCAGTTCGCACCGATGGCATCCGCCTATTCCGACGTCGGGCTGGCGCTGGACCTGGTTGGGCCCGGCTGGTCGATCCCGACCGACTCGGAGCATCCCGAAGAGGCGCGGAAATGGGTTGAGTTCTTTGCCGACCCCGAGAACCTGAGTGTCTTTCTTGAGGCCGAAGGCGCCTATAGCCCCTTTACCGGCGGCACGGACACAATGCCCGCACTGGCCGCGCCCTATGGTCACGCCCGCGCCGAAGGCAGCCTGATCCTGTGGCCCTTCTCGACCCTGGCCTATCCCAAGCCGCTGCAATCGGAATGGGAAGACAGCCTGACCGGGTTCCTTCTCGACATCTCGAAGCCGAACGAGGACACTCTTCAGCGCTGGGATGACGTGGTCGAAGACAACCTCTGAACCCTTCCTCCCCGTTTCGGGTCCCGCCTTTGACGGTGGGGCCCGGAGCAAACTGAACGACCCATTCGACGGAGGCCGGACATGCGCACAAGGTTTTCCCTTTACCTGTTCACCATCCCCGCCCTGATCGTGCTGATCGTCTTTTTCGTTCATCCGATCATCATGACCTTCAACATGTCGACCACCAATTTCGCCGGCATCGGCGAAGCCAAAGAGATCGGCTGGCGGAACTACGAACGCATCTTCTCGCGGGATCGGTATCTGCGCGAGATCTGGGTCACGTTGCAATTCACCGTGATTGTCGTGGCCTCGCTGACCGTCACGGGGCTGTTTTTCGCGGCCATGCTGCATCGTCTGCCGCTGATCCGCAATTTCTGCCGTGCTGCGCTCTATACCCCGGCAATGATGTCTTTCGTCGTGGTCGGCTATATCTGGCAATTCATCTATTCCCCGATCAACGGCGGGCTGAACGTTGCCCTGACGGACCTCGGGCTTGGCGCGCTGGCGCAGAACTGGCTGGGCGACCCCGACATCGCGCTTTATGCCGTCGCCTTCACCCAGATCTGGATGTTCTCGGGTTTTACCTGCGCCATCTTCCTGGCCGGGTTTGCCGGCATCCCGACCGAGATCGAAGAGGCCGGACGGCTTGAGGGCGCATCGTCCTGGCAACGGTTCCGCTATCTTGAACTGCCGCTTCTGGGGCCGTCGATCACCGTCAGCGTGATCCTGACCACCATCGGCACGCTGAAAACCTTTGAACTGCCCTTCATCCTGACCAAGGGCGGACCCGACGGCGCCACGCGAACCCTGTCGATCGAGATCATCGACAACCTGTTTGGCCAGTACAAGTTCGGCTTCGCCTCGGCGCTGTCGATCGTCATGCTGATTATCGTCATCGCCGTCGCCATGGTTCAGAACAAGGTCCTTCGTGACCGGGAGAACGTGACATGACCACTGCAACCGACATCCGTTCCATCGACAGGGTCGAAGTCGACCGGGGGCACATCGCGCGCCGCATCAAGTCGGTGCTGGTCCACGGCCTTGTCCTGTTTCTTGTGGCCATCATGCTGTTGCCGCTGTTCTACATGGTGATGATGTCGTTCAAGACCTCGACCGAGATTGCACAGGATCCGCTGGGGCTGCCGTCGAGCCTTTATCTTGGAAATTACATGAACGCGCTGGCCTCGATGGGCTATGTGCGCTCGGTTCTCAACTCATTGGGCATCACCATTTCGGTGATCGTGGTGGTCGTGCTGGCGGGCGCGATGGCCGCCTATCCGCTGGCGCGTATCCAGAACCGCATCAGCCGCATCATCGTGATGATCATGGCGCTTGGCCTTGCGACGCCGAATTTCGTCACCATCACCCCGATCTACGTGATCTTCCGCGACCTTGGGCTGCTGGACAGCTATGTCGGCATCGTTTTGGCCTTCGCCTCTCTGAAACTGCCGCTGGCGGTGTTCTTCTATACCGGGTTCATCGCCGCCATCCCGATTGAACTGGAAGAGGCCGCGCGGCTTGAGAACTGCAACAACTGGCAGGTGTTCTGGCACGTGATCCGCCCGCTTCTGGCCCCGGTCACGGCGACGCTGTCGCTGTTCGTGATGCTGATGGTGTGGAACGATTTCACCTATCCGCTGCTTCTGCTCACCGACAAGGACAAGTTCACGGTGATGATCGCGGTCTATCGCTCTGTCGGAAATACCGGCATCGACCCGACCATGCTGTTCCCAGCCGCCGTGCTGGGGTCCCTGCCCCTGCTGATCCTGTTTGCCGTGTTCCAGCGCCGCATCATGTCCGGCGCCATGGCAGGAGCGGTGAAATGAGCGGGCTTCTGTCAGGCAGGACCATCGTCGTCACCGGCGCGGGTGCGGGCATCGGCCTGGGCATCCTGCGCCAGGTGATCGCCGCTGGAGGTACCGGCATCGGCTTTGACATCTCAGACAGCGCCGAGGCAAAAGTCACCGCCGAGGGCGGCGAGTTTCACAAGGTCGATGTGGCCGATCTGGACGGGTTCGATGCCGCGCTTCATGCGGTGCGCGACCGCCACGGACGGCTGGACGGGCTGGTCAACAATGCCGGGGTCACGATCAACGTGCCCTTTCTCGAGATGACCCGCGACCAGATGGAAACGATCTGGACGGTCAACCACCGCTCGGTCCTGTTCGGCTGTCAGGCGGCGGGGCGGATCATGGTCGACCAGGGCACCGGCGGGGCGATTGTCAATATCTCCTCGAACCACGCCCGCTGCACCAATCCCGGATTCGAGGCTTATGCCGGCTCGAAAGGTGCGATCACCGCGATGGTGCGCGCCATGGGCTGGAGCCTTGGGCGTCACGGCATCCGGGTCAACGCGCTCTGCCCCGGCCTGACGCAGACCGAGGTTGTCAAAGAGGCGGCGAAAGACCCCGTCAATGACGCCATGTTCAACAGCTGGCACCCCGACAACACCGTCAACACGGTCGAAGACGTGGGCAATGCCGCCGTCTTCCTGCTGTCGGACGCCGCCGCCTCTATCAACGGGACCGAGATCATCGCCGACCGTGGCATGTCCGCCCTGCTTGGCGTCAATGACGCACGAATTAAGAAAGGATAACCCAGTGGCCCAGGTATCGCTTGGCAAAGTCATCAAGAAATACGGCGACGTGCAGGCCATCCACGGCGTCGACCTGCAAATCCCCGAAGGCGCGTTCTGTGTCTTCGTCGGCCCCTCGGGATGCGGCAAGTCCACCCTGCTGCGCATGATCGCCGGGCTCGAAGAAACCACCGACGGCCGCATCGTCATCGGCGAACGTGACGTGACCCATGCGGACCCGGCGAAGCGCGGCGTGGCGATGGTGTTCCAGACCTATGCCTTGTTTCCGCACATGACCGTGCGCGAAAACATGAGTTTCGGTCTGAAAATCGGCGGTGCGGACAAGGAGGAGATCCGTCAGAAGGTCGACAATGCCGCCCAGATCCTGAAGCTGCACGACTATATGGACCGCAAACCCAAGGCGCTGTCAGGTGGACAACGGCAGCGGGTTGCAATCGGCCGCGCCATCGTGCGCCAGCCGGACGTTTTCCTGTTCGACGAACCGCTGTCGAACCTGGATGCCGAACTGCGCGTGCAAATGCGCATCGAGATTGCCAAGCTGCACCAGCAGCTGGGCGCCACGATGATCTATGTGACCCACGACCAGGTCGAAGCCATGACCATGGCCGATGTGATCGTCGTGCTGCGCGATGGCCGGATCGAGCAGTCCGGCTCACCGGTTGAGCTGTATTCCAATCCCGACAACCGTTTTGTTGCCGGGTTCATCGGCTCGCCCCGGATGAACTTTCTGCCCGCCACCGTGGTTGCCAGCGGCGACGGCATCACCGTGATCTCTCCTGACGGGCTGGACGGGCTGGAGATCCCGGTCAAGACCATGGCATCCCCTGCGGTGGGCAGCCAGATCGTGATGGGGCTGCGCCCCGAGCAGTTTTCACCCGACGGCGCACTGCGCCTGAGCCTGGACATCGACGTGATCGAAAACCTGGGCGGTGTGGCCTATGCCTATGGCACGGCAGGCAATGCCGTCGCGGACCAGCTTGTGGTGGAACTGCGCGGCGCTTTGCCGGCCAATGGTGCGCAAAAACTGGATGTCGGCTTCAACGCCGGTGACGTCCTGCTGTTCGATGCCGGAACAGACCAGCGCATCCGGTGAGCGGACAGGCGCAAATCCCGTGGCCCCAAGAAAAAAGAGGCGTCCGATCGGGCGCCTCTTTCCTGTCTTGCATCCTCTGACCGGAGCGCCCGTCCCGGCGTCCTCAGACCCCCAACGGGCCAGCTGGAACCTGCGCGACGCCGGGCACAGGCAGTCGGACGGAAAACAGCGCACCCGAGGTCGGATAGGCCGCCATCTGTCCCTGATCCAGGCCAAACAGGCCGGATGTGATGTAAAGTGTACGCAGATCATCATCGCCAAAGGCGCAGCTTGTGATCCGCTGGACCGGCACCTCGATCCGGGCGACAATCCGACCTTCGGGCGATATTCCCGCGACATAACCCGCGTCGCAGATCGCAACCCAAAGCGTGCCATCGGCATCGACACACATGCCATCCGGTTTGCCGTCGTCAAATCGCAGGAACCTGCGACGTCGGGCAATGGTTCCGGTGACCGGGTCGGCATCAAAGGCCAGGATTTCCGCCGGCTTGCTGTCAATCAGGTAAAAGACGCTTTCATCGGGGCTCCACCCCATGCCATTTGTGACGGTCATCCCGTCCGCCATCCGCCGACACCCCTCGGGGTCATAGCGGTATAGCGCGCCACTGGGCGCCCTGGCGCCCTCGCTCATCGTGCCCACCCACAGGCGGCCGCGCGGATCCACCTTGATGTCATTCAGGCGATTTCCGGGCACGTCCGGCTCCGGGTCGTGCAGAAACCGCAAATGGCCCGTTTCGGGGTCCATACGGTGCAGCCCGGCCGAGGTCGCCACGATCAGCCCCCCGTCCGCCGCCAGCACGATGCCACTGACCAGCGGCGGCGTTTCGAAATGCCCGGTGTCGCCGCTTTTGGGATCCAGGTAATGAAACCACCCCCGCGTGATGTCGACCCACCACAGCCTTTTCGAGCGGTGGTCCCAGACTGGCCCCTCTCCGCAGATGGACCCGGCGTCGAGACACAGCCTGGCCTGGTAGTTGTACGTCATAAGGCACTCCAAGTTTAATACATTATTTTTATAACATCAAACATCGTGATGCAATTTCAGTTCATGCCCAATTACGGAAATCCTTTACTATCGGACTTGATCATGGGATGATCCTGCCATGACAGGCTCATCCGTACGTGTATCCAAGGCCGGCTCTGACGGGGCGGCGACACTTTCATCCGGCGGCGTTTACGAACGTATCCGCCACCAGATCCTTGCTGGCGAACTGAAGGCCAATGAGCGGCTGAAGATCAGCGAACTGGCCAAGAAACATGGCACCTCGACCAACCCCGTGCGGGAAGCGCTGCAGCAGCTGCGCGGTGAGGGCCTGGTGCTGTTCGCCCCCAATCAGGGGGCCAGGGTCCGCCCCATCGACATGGATTTTGTCCGCGATGTCAGCGAAGTCGGCTTGCAGATGGAACCCTATCTGCTGCGCTGGTTCGTACAGACGGCCAGCCCCGAAGACGTTGAAAAACTTGAGCGCATCCAGCAACAGATCGAAGAGCTGAACTTTGCCGACAAACCCCGGCACACCGAATTGAACGACGCCTTTCACGAGACCATGTATGGCCGCCACTACAATCGCGTGGCCTATGACGTCTGGAAACAGCACCGCGAGATCATGTCGTCGATCAGCACCCGTGTGCCAATCGCCCTTGGCCGCCGCGAAGCGATCATCCAGGAACACCGCGATCTGATCGACCGCATCCGCGCGCAGGATGTCGAGGGCGCGGTCGAAGTTCTGCAAAAACACATCAGCGACGCCGGGCGCCACCTGGTCGATCAGCTGCGCGTGGCACGGTCCATGGAAGCTGAACACCACTGATCCGGGCTGATCTGCGCCGTTACCAGTTGGTGACGGACCCATCGGGGTGACGCAGATGCGGGACCTCTTGCTGGTCGGCGACACCGGCCGCCTTCAGTGCGGCCTCATCGACCTCGATCCCCAATCCGGGCGCGTCGGACACGATATAGAACGGCCCGTCCATGCGGACCTGCACCGGGAACATCGTGGTGTCCTGCAGCCCCTTTGTGTTGATCGGATCAAGCCGGGTCTCGACCCAGGCGAAATTCGGCACGGCGGCGCACATATGGGTGGTCGCGGCGGTGCAGATCGGCCCCAGCGGATTGTGCGGCATCAGGTCGATGTAATGGCGCTCGCTCCAGCCTGCGACTTTCATCGCCTCGGTAAAGCCACCGATATTGCAGATGTCCACCCGCATGAACTGGGTCAGCCCCTGCTCAATGAATGGCCCCGCCTGCCACTTGGACGCGAATTCCTCGCCCACGGCAAAGGGCACGTTGGTCATCCGGCGCAAGGCAGCATAGCTTTCCGGCGTTTCGCAGCGGATGGGTTCCTCAAGGAAATCCAGCGTGGCCTCGGGCAGCAGATTGCAGAACCGGGCGGCTTCGGCGAGGGACAGACGGTGGTGATAGTCGATGCCCAGCCCCACCGAAGGACCGATGGCCGCGCGCACCGCCCCGAGCTTTTCCACGGTCGGCGCGATCGAGGCCCGGGCGTCATGCACCACATCGCCGTCATCGTAATCCGGCGCAATGCGGACACAGTCCCACCCCGCCGCAATCAGCTCTTTCACTTCCGCGATCACCTCATCGGTCTTGCGTGCGGTGCTTGTGGCAAACGACCCGACCCGGTCACGCTGCGCGCCGCCCAGAAGCTGGTGAACCGGAACACCCAGCCGCTTGCCCAGCAGGTCGTAAAGCGCGATGTCGATGGCGGAAATCGCGGCGGTCAGCACCCGCCCGCCTTCAAAATACTGGCTGCGGTAACACTCTTGCCAGAGCCGTCCGATCCGGCGCGAGTCCTGGCCAATCAGGAATTCCGAGAACGCCCCCAGCGCGCCGATCACCGCGTCCTCGCGCGATGTCAGACCGGATTCACCCCAGCCTTCCAGACCGTCCTCGGTTGTCACTTTCACCAGAAGCTGCGTGCGATTGCCAACCTTGACCTTGAAAGGAACGATCGCGGCGATCAGTGCGCCCTCTCGGACCAGGCGCGCGGGCGCGGATGCAATTGTTGCGTCTGGCGTGGCGTGCGCCTGATCGGTCATGGTGTCGCTGACTGTCATTGATGCCGGGTGCCTTCATGTCTGGTCTGCTCGATTCGAGCGCCCAGCCAACATATCACTTCATTTTCACAAATCATACATTATTTTTTCCCTTTAGCACTCTAGTCCTCCGCCTTGCTGCACAACCCGAAACCCCGCAACGACCGACAGACCACCAACGCCCTGCCGGGCGGTGGTTGGGAAAGTTGTTTGAAAACAATGGCCCAAACGTCGGGTGGCGCCGAAGCCCCGGTCCGGCTGTGACCGGGGCGTATTAGTCTGGCCAGATCACCCGGAACCCCTGGTGGGTGGTCGTGCTGTCGGGCGAATTGCCCGACCGCGCCGCGATCCGGTAGCGGTAGCAATAGGACTTGTGGCACAGGAACGAGCCACCCTTTGACACCTTGTAACCCTTCATGGCGGCAAGCCGCGCCTTGGTCGCTTTCTTCAGGGATCGGATGCGGAACGGATCAGACGTCCATTCCCAGACATTGCCGACAAGGTTGTAAAGCCCATAGCCATTGGGTTCGAATGATCGCGCCGGGGCCGTGGTCACATAGCCGTCCACCGCGGTGTTCTGGTCGGGGAAGGCACCCTGCCAGATATTGCAGGGCAGGAAGGCATCGTCATCGGGTTCCCGGTCGCCCCAGGGAAACCGGACATCGCCCAGCCCGCCACGCGCGGCATGTTCCCACTCGGCTTCGGTCGGCAGGCGGCCACCCACCCAATGCGCATAGGCCATCGCATCCGCCCAGGACACATGCACCACCGGATGATCCGGTTGCCAGACCTCGGCAAAGCTTTCGGGGCCGTTGATGTCGCGCCAGTTCGCGCCGTCGACCCGGCGCCACCATTCGAAACCCATCACCGCCTGCGTCGGCCCGACGCGCTTGGGCACCTGCGCCCAGAACACGAAGGACCAGCCAAAGCGCTCGGCCTCGGTCACATAGCCGGTGGCTTTGACAAAGGCCTGGAACTGCGCGTTGGTGACCGTGGTCGTGGCGATGCGGAACGGCTTGACGCGGCTCTTGCGGATCGGGTCTTCGCCGTCATTCAAAATCTCGGGCCGATTGGTCCCGACAAGCGACTGCCCGCCGGGAACAGGGACCGTGTCATGCAGGGAAATACCGTCCGGGCGCGGTGTGATCGCCGCATCTGTTGGTGCGGGTTGGTCCTTGGTCCCACCCGGGGGACAGCAACTGGGCTTCGAGGGGTCGGTCATGCCCATCGACTATGCCAAACCGTGCCGCGCGTCGAGTCCGTTGGCGACGCGCGGCGGGTCGGGTTGTGCGGACCGTCAGGCGCGCCCTTCGATCAGCGCACCCATCATCTCGCGTTCCTCAGGCGTGAGATCGGTCAGCGGTGACCGCACCGGCCCGGTATCGAAGCCGCGCAGCGCAACACCGGCCTTGATCGCCGAGACCGCATATCCCGTCTGGCGGTCACGGATGCGGGCGAAGGGATAGTAGAACTCGCGCAGAAGCGCGTCACAGGCGGCATCATCCCCCGCTTTGAACGCCGCGTGGAAGGCCAGCGCCGTTTCGGGGACAAAGTTGAACACTGCCGAGGAATAGGTATCCACCCCTGCCCCGCGAAACGCCTGGGCAAACAGCTCGTGCGTCGGCATGCCGCCGATATAGGCCAGCCGGTCGCCCAGCCCGACGGTGATGCGCTTGACCGTGTCGATGTCGCCAGTACCGTCCTTGAATCCGATCAGGTTCGGGCAATCCTCGGCCAGCCGTGCCAGAGTCTCAGCCGAAACCACCGACTGGCCCCGGTTATAGACGATGACGCCCATGTTGGTCGAATTGCACACGGCGCGGATATGCGCCTCGATCCCGGCCTGCGGCGCGGTGATCAGGTAATGCGGCAGCAGAAGAATACCATCGCCCCCGGCGGCTTCGATCGCCTGCGCCATCTCGCAGGCCAGTTTGGTGCCATAGCCGCAGCCCGCAATCACCGGCTGACCGGGCTGGGTCGCCCGCGCGGTCTTGACCACCTCGACCACCTCGGCCGGCGTCAGCGAGAACAGCTCGCCCGTGCCGCCAGCGACGATCAGACCGGCAATCTTATGCGGCGACAGCCACTCAAGATGGGCGGCAAATGCCGAGGGGCTAAATCGGTCCTGGTCGTCAAACGGCGTTACCGGAAAGGACAACAGGCCAGAGCGGATGATATCGCGCAGGTCGTTGGGTGCGATCATGGGTCAGAGTTCCTTTTGTTGGGTTCGGGCCGCGCCGGGGCAACGGTCCTTGATGGTCGCGCGGCGTTTCATGCCGCAATTGGGTTGGATGACGCCGGGGGGCCTTAGCGGTTGTTTTCCCGGCGCCAGATGGCGAATTTCTGCAGGTTTTCGTCCTTGGTGGCCGGGTAGAGACCGATGATCGGCGCGCCCGACTGCACCTGTTCCAGCGCGAAATCCTCATAGGCTGTCATCTCGACCGCTTCGTCCGCGACCTCGTCGGCAAGGTGGGCGGGGATGATGATGACGCTGTCATCGTCACCGACCACGATATCACCGGGAAAGACCGGCGCATCGCCACAGCCGATGGGCACGTTGATGTCGATGGCTTCGTTGATGGTCAGGTTGGTCGGGCTTGAGGGGCGGGAATGATAGGCGGGCATGTCCAGTTCGCCGATATTCATCGCGTCCCGGAAGCCGCCATCGGTCACCACCCCTTCCCCGCCGCGTTTCATCAGCCGGGTGATCAGAATGTCGCCAGCCGAGGCCGCCGTTGCGTTCTTGCGGCTGTCCATGACCAGCACGTGCCCGGCGGGACAGGTCTCGATCGCGACGCGCTGGGGGTGGTCCGGGTTGCGGAACTCGACCAGCTGGTTGCGGTCCTCGCGGGCGGGCATGTAGCGCAGGGTGAAGGCGGGCCCGACCATGTTGCGCCCCTTGGGTTTCACCGGGCGCACGTCCTGTATCACCTGATGGCGCAGCCCGCGCTTGTAGAGCGCCGTGGCAAGTGTGGCGACGCTGACGGTGCGCAGCTTGTCGAGGGTTTCGTTCGAAACATCTGTCATGGGGTTCTTCCGTTCTGCATCAAAAGGCGTGCCGGGCACGCGCGGTGGAAGGGGTGAGCGAACCGGCCTGAACCGCCCCGCCAACCGGCGTGCGATCTGGTCGGCCGCATAGAAGACGGCTGGCAAGGGCGCCTGTTGCAAGCGCCTCGTCGATCTTGGCAGGTGGCACGTCATCCGCCGCCATCATCCTGAAACTGAAGAAGGCGCTGTCGCGCGCTGACTGACTGGGCAGCGCTCCATACACCGTTCGCGCGTGGTGGATCGTGATCGACCCCGCCGGGCCGGTCATCGCAACGGCATCGACCGGATCAAGCCCGGCAGCCACAGGATCGAACGCGCTGATCGCCCCCTGTCGGGGATCACCAAGCGCCCCTTTATGTGACCCCGGAAACACCATCAGCGGCCCGTTGTCCGGGCCCAGATCGTCCACGAACACGCGCACCACCAGAGCGCGGTGATAGGCAGGCGTCGCCTGATCCCGGTGCCACTGGATATCTGTTCCCTTGTCCGCCGGTTTCAGGGTCAGTGTCGCGTCCTCAAGCCACACATCCGGCCCCAGAATGTCACGCACCGGGCCAAGAACGCGATCCGACCGCATCAGCGCGTCGATTGCCTCGGACCGCGCTTGCGGCTGCTGGATACGGCGCGACAGGCCAGGGCCGGGATCGCGCAGTCGCGCAACTTCGGCTCTGATCTCGGGCCTGATCTCGGCCATGACCATCGCCGGGACGCGGTTTTCCACGACGAGATAGCCATATTCGGCAAAGAACGCGATCTGCGACGGGTTCAGGGCTTCGGGCATGGAACGGTCCTAGTAGATGTCGGGTTCGGGGACGGCCGCGCCGAAATCGGTGCGCAGGAAATCGAAGTCACATCCCTTGTCGGCCTGTTCGACATGGCGGGTATACATCTGGCCATAGCCGCGCTCGTAACGAGGTTCGGGCGCTGTCCAGCGGGCGCGGCGGGCGGCCAGTTCGTCATCAGAAAGATCGACGCGCAGCACGCGGTTGGGCACATCCAGTTCGATCATGTCGCCGGTCTCGATCAGGGCCAGCGGGCCACCGACGAAAGCCTCGGGCGCGACATGCAGGATGCAGGCCCCGTAAGAGGTGCCCGACATGCGCGCATCCGACAGCCGCACCATGTCGCGGTGCCCCTGTTTCAACAGCGCCTGAGGCATCGGGATCATGCCCCATTCCGGCATGCCCGGCCCACCCTGCGGCCCGGCATTGCGCAGCACAAGCACATGGTCGGGGGTCATCGGATAGTCGGGGTCGTTGATGATCTCTTTCAGCGCGGGATAGCTGTCGGCAACGATGGCCGGCCCCTTGTGAACATGGAATTTCGGGTCGCAGGCGGCGGGTTTGATCACCGCCCCATCGGGCGCGAGGTTGCCGCGCAGAACCGCCAAAGAGCCTTCGTGATAAACGGGATTGGTGACCGGGCGGATCACGTCGTCATTGTAGTTGACCGCATCGGCGATGTTCTCGCCCATCGTGCGGCCATTCACGGTCAGGGCGGAAAGGGCCAGCATGTCGCCCATTTCCTTCATCAGCGCGGGCAGACCCCCGGCATAGTAGAAATCCTCCATCAGGTATTCGGTGCCCGAGGGCCGGATATTGGCCAAGACCGGCACGCGACGCCCGAGCCGGTCGAGATCGTCCAGCCCCCAGTCGACCCCGGCCCGGCGCGCCATGGCGATCAGGTGGATGATGGCGTTGGTCGAACAGCCCGTCGCCATGGCCACGGCGGTGGCATTGGCGGTCGCGGCGGGGGTCACGATCTTGTCCGGGGTCATATCCTGCCACACCATGTCGACGATCCGCCGCCCGCAGGCCGCCGCCATGCGCTTGTGTCCCGCGTCTGGCGCGGGGATGGAGGACGCGCCGGGCAGCGTCAGGCCGAACCCCTCGGCGATCGACATCATGGTCGAGGCGGTGCCCATGGTCATGCAGGTGCCATAGCTGCGGGCAATGCCGCCCTGCACCCCGTCCCACTGTTCGGCCCCGATGTTGCCGGCGCGACGCTCGTCCCAGTATTTCCAGACATCGGTGCCCGAGCCGAGTTTCTGACCTGCGTAATTGCCGCGCAGCATCGCCCCGGCGGGCAGGAAGATGAACGGCAGCCCTGCACTGAGCGCCCCCATCACCAGCGCGGGCGTTGACTTGTCGCAGCCCCCCATCAGCACCGCCCCGTCAAAGGGATGGGCGCGCAGGGTTTCCTCGACCTCCATCGCGCCGAAATTGCGATAGAGCATCGAGGTCGGCTTCAGGAACTGTTCCGAAAAGGAATGCACTGGCATCTCGACCGGCATCCCCCCGGCCTGCCAGACCCCCTTCTTCACATAATCGGCCCGGTCGCGCAGGTGGTGGTGGCAGGGTGACAGGTCGGACCACGTATTGATGATCGCGATCACCGGCTTGCCGTCCCAATCCGCCCCGTCCAGCCCCATCTGCATGGCCCGTGAGCGGTGACCCATCGACCTCAGGTCGTCGGGGGCAAACCAGCGGGCGGAGCGGAGATCCTCGGGACGTTTGGGCAAAACCGGACCCTCCCTCAGGACGTCAGCGCGGGTGCGGCGCGCCGCATGTCGGACAAAATGGCTGGGCTGGATCCAAACGGATGGAGCGATTCCCGCGAACAATTTGCGTCAACAATGCCCCACAAGTCGTTGATAAACATGATACTCCCCCAGATATTTCCGCCCGGACCACTCTTCCAAAGGATGTGACGGCTGCCGCGCGCTGATCGTACTAATATATTAGTTGACGCAGACGGGCAACTGTTTATCCTCACGGCCAGAACCACATGTGGGATCCAATGCAAAAGACAGTGACACACGCACCCGCAAACAGCGGCAAAACTGGCGGCGCCAAGTCAGGCGGGGCGCCCGACCGGGTCTATCAGGACCTGCGCGAACGGATCCTGAACCTTGACCTGCCTCCCGGCGCCCCCCTCAGCCGCAATGAGATTGCCGCCGACTTCGGCGTCAGCCAGGCCCCTGTCCGCGAGGCGTTGCAGGCGCTTGAGGAAGACGGGTTGGTGCAGATCATTCCGCAATCCCGCACCTCCGTCTCGCGGATTGATGTGGTGCAGCTGCACGAAACCCAGTTCCTGCGCGTTGCCGTGGAATGCGAGGTTGTGCGCCGGCTGGCGCTTGGCGGGCACGAGGACACGATCGCCCGCGCCAAATCCATCCTGCGGATGCAAGCGACGCTGGATGGGCAGCTGGATCAGATGGAACTGTTCAACGAGTTGGACCGCTCTTTCCATGACACGTTGTTCGAGGGCGCGGGTGTGGGTCGGGTCAACGACATGGTGCGCCGCAAGATGGGACATCTGGCACGGTGTCAGCGGCTGGAACTTCCCGTCGCGGGCAAAATGACCACGATCCTGACGCATCACGGCAAGGTCATCGAAGCGCTGGAAGCCCGCGACCCGGAGCGCGCGGCGGCGGCCATGCGGGAACATCTGTCCGGCACGATCAGCCGGGTCGAGACGCTGCGGCTTCAGTACCCGGACTATTTCTCACAGCCCTGATGACGCCAAATCCGGTCGCAAGCCTACCAATAGACGTCATCCCGGCCGATGGCAGCAGTGCTTGTCTTACCGGCAAGCCCCATCGTGGTTCGCAGCTCTTTCTGCAGGATGGCAAGCAGGGTTTCGACACCCGCCTGCCCCATCGCACCAAGGGCATAGACCATGGCTCGGCCCAGCAGGACGCCCGACGCGCCAAGCGCACGGGCGCGGAAGATGTCGGCGCCGGTGCGCACCCCGGAATCCAGCATCAGGTCGACCCGGTCCCCCACCGCATCGGCAATCTCGGGCAGAAGCGAGATCGAACTTCCGGCGCCATCAAGCTGTCGCCCGCCGTGGTTTGAGACCACGATTGTCTCGATCCCCATATCTGCGGCGACCCGGGCGTCGGCGGCATCCATGATGCCCTTCAGGATGATCGGCCCGCCCCATTCCTTCCTGATCCACTCGATATCGTCCCAGTCCAGCGACGGGTCGACCATCTCGACCGCCCAGACCAAGAGGCTGCTGAGGTCGTCGATGCCCCTGGCATGGCCGATGACGTTTCCGAAACTCTTGTAGGGGGTTCTTGCCATCTCCAGCGCCCAGCGGGGTTTGGTGGCAATGTTCAGCATGTTCTTCAGGTTGGGACGGATCGAGAGCTGGTTTTTCACGTCCTTGTGGCGCTGGCCCAGCATCGACAGGTCCATGGTCACCACCAGGCCGGAACAGCCGGTGGCCCTGGCCCGGTGGATCAGGTCACGCACAAATTCGCGATCCTTGACCACGTAAAGCTGAAACCAGAACGGGGTGCCGGTTGCCTCCATCACCTGCTCCATCGAGCAGATAGACATGGTGGACAGGATGAACGGAACCCCGAAATCCCGCGCGACCCTGGCCACCTTGATTTCGCCCGCGGCGTTCTGGATGCCCAGCATGCCGACCGGTGCGAAGGCGACCGGCAGGTTGGCCGACACGCCGGCCATGGTTGCACTCGTGTCAATGTCGGTGATGTCGACACCGACCCGCTGGCGGATCTTGATGTCCTGAAAATCGGCTTCGTTCCGGCGAAAGGTGCTTTCGGTATAAGAGCCGGATTCCGCGTAGTCGTAAAACATCTTCGGCACGCGTTTCCTGTAAAGCTGCCGGAAGTCCTCGACGCAGGTGATCGTGGGCATCTGGACCTCCCTATGCCATGCCGACCGGCGTCTGGTTCGGACGCATGTCATCGGGCCGGGTCATCAGGATGTCGGTCAGTTCCGCCTGCAGCGCGGCAAAGTCGGGGTTGTCAAACAGGTTACGCAGTTCCTGCGGGTCGTTTTCGAGGTCATACATCTCGCCCGCGCCCGATTGCAGGTCCATCGTCAGCTTTGCGGTGCGGCTGCGCACCGTGCGCAGCGACAGGCCGACACCGACGCGGCCGGGAAGAAGCTCCCATTCGCTGAATGCGGCATCGCGCGTGCCCTCGCCCGAGATTACGTCCCGCATGGACCGGCCGTGAATCTGCATCAGGCTGTCCACGCCCGCCCAGTCCATGAAGGTCGCGCCAAGGTCCAGCGTCGACAGCGGTTCGTGGCTGACCTTGCCCGCAGGCACGTCCGGTCCCTTGACGATGGCGCGCACGTTCAAAAGCCCTTCGAAGGGCATCGGCCCCTTCAGGACCAGCCCGTGATCGCCCAGCCAGTCGCCGTGGTCGGCGGTGTAGACGACATAGGTGTTATCGGCCAGTCCGCTGGTTTCCAGCTCGGCCAGGATGCGGCCGACGGAATGGTCGATCAGCGCCAGCTGGCCATAGGTATTTGCGATCACCTCGCGCAGCTGGTCGTCGGGGATTTCAGGGTAGCGGGAATAGGATGTGCGCACCTCGGCGCCTTTGCCTTCGATCTTGGTCTCGACCGCAGCCTTGTGCCACCACGGACGCCCTTCGAAATCGCGGGTGCGGTGTTCGGGCAGGTCCACGTCCTCGGGGCGATGCAGCGACGCCCAGGGCTCGGGGCAGTCGAACGGGTGGTGAGGATCGGGGAAAGAGACCCACAGGCAGAACGGCTGATCCCCCTTCTGTTTCAAATAGTCGATCGCGCGATCGGCGATCCAGGTCGAATTGTGATAGGCCACGGGAAGTTTCGACGACCAGACCTGGGGCGCGTCCTTGTGGTCGTGGTGGCTTTCCCACAACAGCTTGTTCTTCTGCTCGCCCCGGCCATCGGCGTAATACCATTCCTCATAGGCCAACCCGCCCGGCGGTTCTTCGGGCAGCCACCAGTTATGGCCGATATGGACAAGCTCGGCGTGATCGAACCCCATATACGGGCCGCGCCAGCCTTCGGGCAGCTTGGCCGAACCGGGAATGGACTCGGCCGTGTCGCTGTCGCCGAACGTATGGTAGGTCGAGAAATGCGCCTTGCCGATGATCGCCGTGTGATAGCCGGCGGCGGACATCGAGGCCGCAAACCCCTGTTCGCCGATCTCGGGGTCAAGGTCGATGCCGTTGTCATGCACCCCATGGGTGCGCGGCAGAAGCCCGGTCAGGATCGACGCGCGTGCAGGCTGGCACACGACGCAGGGCGTGACCACGGTTTCAAGGCTGGTGCCCTCGCTGGCCAGCATGTCCAGATGCGGGGTCTGGACCTTGCGGCCCCGGAACCCATAGCAATCGCCGCGCTGCTGGTCTGACGTGATGAACAGGATATTGGGGCGGGTCATGACTGGGCTGCCTTTGGTTTGCGAAGTGAAAGGAAGACGATCGCGACGGCCCCCAGGACGAAGGCGGCCGCGACCGGGCTTTTGAGCAGGAAGAACGGATCCCCGCCGGTGGCGGAAAAGGCCTGGCGCGCGGTGTCTTCGAGACGTCCGCCAAGGACAAACGCGATGACAAAGGGCAAGGGCGAAATCTCGAACCGCCGCATGAAATACCCAAGCACGCCAAACCCGAAGGCAAACCAGATCGCACTCATCGAGGTCTCTTCGACATAGAGCGAGGCCAGGGTCAGCAGCAGGACGACGGGCAGCAGGTATTGCTTGGGAATGCGCACCAGCACCCCCAGCGACCGCATGAACACCCCGCCCACGGTCCAGTTCAACAGATTGGCAAGGATCATCGTGGTGAACAGCCCGAAGGCGATCACCAGTTCCGGGTTCAGGTCGGTCGAGAACTTGAACACGGATGGTCCGGGGTTGAAGCCGCCGATGCTTTCGGCAGCAAGGATCAGGAACACCGCCGCGGTGTTTCCGGGAATGCCCAGCGACAGGACCGGGATCAGGTTGGCGCCCGACACCGATGAGTTGGCGGCCTCGGTTGCCGCGATGCCTTCGGGTGCGCCTTCGCCGAACTCGGGGGCATCCGGGGCTTTCCTGCGGGCATAGAACCGTTTGCCGGTGGCATAGCCAATCGTCGCGGCAAGGGTCGAGCCGATCCCCGGCAGCGCGCCGATCGCGGTGCCGATGAAGGCCGACCGCCCGACAAAGGGAAGGATGCGCCGGATATCGGCCCAGTGAAGCCGCTGGTCCCCCTCGTCCCTGGCCACCTCGATCCGGCCGGACTCGCGGGCCTGGTGCCAGAGGTCTTCCAACTCGGTGAAGATCGCGCCAAGGACCAGGATGCCGATCACGGCGGCGGTCACCGGAATGCCATCCGACAAGGCGTCGGTGCCAAGGCTCAGGCGCGGATAGAAATCCTCTCCCGAGCCGATATAGACCGCCAGAAGACCCAGGCCGCAGCTCAGAAGCCCCTTCGCTGCCGAGCCGCCAACCACGGCGGCGATGAAACTGAGAGACAGGATCAACAGCGCCGTCTTTTCCGGCAGGTCCAGATAGGCTTCGACCATGATGGCCAGGAACGGCGCGCAGACGATCAGCACGATATCCGAGAACGTATCGCCCGAGACGGACGAAAAATGGGCGATTTTCAACGCCTTGCGCGCCTTGCCAGAGCGCGCCATCGGATAGCCGTCCAGCGTCGTCATGAAGGCGTCGGGCGTGCCGGGTGTGTTGAACAGGATCGCTGGCACGGCGCCGCCGACGGTCGATCCCTTCATCACCCCGATCAGGAACCCCATCACCGGCAACAATGCATCTGAATTGAAGCCGAAGACCGAAATCAGGATCGGCAGGGAAATGGCCATGGCGATCACCCCGCCCAGGCCGGGGGTCGCGCCCACCACGATGCCAAGAACCAGCCCGAAGGCCACCATCAGAAGGGTGATCGAAACCGGGATACCAAAGAGGACAAAGGCTTCCGGTCCCAGAAAGACCGCCTGGACGCCCAGCCAAACGTAGTCAATTGCGCCAAGATCGGTCATCACACATCCCCATTGGGTGGCAGCAGCACATCGTCAAATGGCACGTCGTAAAGCAGGATGATCCCCGCCACCGCCGCCAGCGCGATCCAGAAGGCCCGCAAGCTGAACCGCCCTTCGACAAAGGCGATCATGCCGCAGATCATCGTGACCCCGCCAAGGACGAAGCCGATGTATTTCCAGGGTGCCGTGTCGCGCAGCAGGCGATATTCATCCGCGCCCGACAGCAGCGCGACAAGCGGGCCGCTATAGCGCATCACCAGGATGCTGAGGACGCCGCAGGCGATCATGACTCCGATGAAGATCAGGTTGTTGCGACTGGGCCGCGCATCGCCGTCGCGCCGTTCGACCAGCAGCATCAGCCCGGACAGCAGGATAAAGACGGCGGCCAGGGTCGGCGCCAGGCTGTCCCCGACGATATAGCGCCCACGCGACCGTTCGACCAAGCCGGTATCGGTGTCAAAAGGCACCCAGATCAGGGCGATGAGCAAGCCAAAGGCAATGCAGCCCAGACCCAGTGCCACGGTGGCAGAGAGTTTACGCATAACTGTCTCACAGGTTGACGGAAGAGAGCGGGCGGCGTCAACGCCGCCCGAAAACGCAGCCCTTGGCCTTATTCGGCGGCTGCCGCGATCAATGCGCCCGAGGCGTCAAAGTCTTTCTGAACGGCCATCTCCAGCTCGGCGCCCGAGATGACGACCGGGCCGCCAAAACCCTTGGTGATGAACGCGTTTGCCTTGCCGCCTTCGGTGGTCACGACCTCGGCGATGGCCGCGGCAATGGCGTCGCGCGCGGCCGGGTCCATGTTCGGCGGGCCTGCGAAAAGAAAGGCCGTTTCATTGACGAAGCTGACACCGAAATCCGACAGCAGCGGGGCATCCGGCGAGGCTTTCAGCGGCTCGCTTCTGGCCGAAGCCAGCTCGACCATGTCACCGGCGGCCACTGCCTTGGCCTGGATCCCGGCACCAAAGCCGATGTCCATGTCGCCGGCATTCAGACCGTTCATGACTGCCTTGCCGCCGCGCACAGAGATGATGTTGAAATCAACGCCGTTTTCCTTGCCCGTGACATAGGCCAGATCGCCCAGCATCCCGGTCATCACGCCAAAGCGGATATCTTCCCCTGCCCTGGCTGCCTCGATCACGTCGCCAAAGGTTTTCCAGCCCTTCGACGCCAGCGCCACAATCGCCATCTGCGTGCCCGCCGTCGTGGTGATCGGCGTCACATCCGTCGGCTGACCTGCCTTGGCCGCCGCCATGTTATAGCCCAGCGTCTCGGTGACGATCATGCCGATGACCGTGCCATCGGTCGCGCCGTCCTTGAGGGTGTTGACCGCGTTCAGCCCACCCTTGCCGGTGACCTGTTCGGGAATGATCTTCCAGCCGTGACGTGCCTCAAGCTCTTCGGCGATCAGCCGCGCCTGCGTGTCGGCGCCGCCCCCGGCGGCAAAGGCGATGACCATCTTGATAGGTCCGGGTGGTGACCAGTCCGCCGCAAGGCTGGCTGTGGACACAGTCATTGCGGCAGCTGCAACAGCCGCGAATCTGAAAAACTTGTTCATGGTTTCCTCCCTGACGCGCAAATTCCTCAACGTCACTTGTCGCTCAATAAGGTGGAAAAGTCAACGTTCTTGTTGACTTTTCCACCAAACTGACAAAAATCCAATGGAATGAGGGATTTTGGACAATGACGAATTCACCTTCCAGCGCGATTGGCCTTGGCCTGCTTCTGCCATTTCAGATCGCCCAGCTTCACTCGGCATTGAACGCGCAGGCCAAGGTAATCGTCTCGCGTTATGGCGATCTGAACCTCGCGCAGTGGCGTATTGTCCGCGTTGTTGCGCTTGGGATCGAAAACACGACCACCCCGGTGCGCAAGGCAACCGGCATCGACAAGAGTCAGTTCAGCAAGATGCTGAGTGCGCTTGAAGAAAAAGGCTATGTCGTGCTGCACCCTTATGATGACGACAAACGCCAGCATGTCATCGAACTGACCAAGAAGGCATACGCGGCCCATGACCGTCTTGGACCCGTACTTGACGCGCGCCAGAAACACCTAGTGGCGGGGCTTACCGAGGAAGAGCAAGCCGTTATCTACAAGGCTATCAGGGTGATGGCCGAAGCGGCGGAAAAGACTGACTTCGACGTCCCCATTCCCAATCTGGAAGAAGAGTAGCTGATGAAGAACCCGCCCAACCTCTTGGTCATCCTGTCAGACCAGCACCAGGCAACCGCCATGTCATGCGCTGGCCATCCGGTGGCCAGAACCCCCAATCTGGACGCGCTGGCCGCGCGGGGCACGCGGTTCACCAACGCCTACACCCCGTCGCCGATCTGCGTTCCCGCCCGCGCTGCCTTTGCCACCGGCCGATATGTGCATGACATCGCCAAATGGGACAACGCGATGCCCTATACCGGAACACCCCGGGGATGGGGGCATGCGCTGCAGGACAAGGGCGTCCGCGTCGAATCGATCGGCAAGCTGCATTATCGCAAGGATGGTGACGACACCGGGTTCGACATGCAGCACATCCCGATGCACGTGGCCGACGGCGTCGGGATGGTGTGGGGGTCGATCCGGCGCGAGGATGAACGGGTTTACAACAAGCACGTGCGCATGATGGGGGACGTGATCGGCCCCGGCGAAAGCAGCTATACCAAATATGACCGCGCCGTCACCGACCGCACCTGTGACTGGCTGTCCGAGACCCGCGACAGCGCCGCACCCTGGTGCCTCTATGTCGGGCTGGTGGCGCCGCATCACCCGCTGATCGCGCCGCAAGAGTTCTATGACCTCTACCCGCTGGACGCCCTGCCGCCGGACAAGCTGCGGCAACGGGACGGCTATGTCCAACACCCGTGGATCGAAAAATGCGCCGCCGCAATGGTTGCCGAAGACGGCTGGAAGGACGAAGAGGAACGCCAGGTCGCCATTGCCTCGTATTACGGGCTGACCAGCTACATGGACCACAATGTCGGTCGGATCGTGCAGGCGCTGCGCGACAGCGGCCAGTTTGACAATACGACGATCATCTATTCCAGCGACCACGGCGAGAACCTCGGGGTGCGCGATCTGTGGGGCAAGATGAACATGTACGAGGAATCCGCCGCGATCCCGCTGATCGTGGCCCCTGCCCCCTGTCTGGACGCTGCGCCCCCGCCCACCTGCGCGACCACGACCAGCCTTCTGGACGTATCCGAAACCATCATCGACCACTTCGATGCCGACCTGCCGGGCACACGGCCGGGACAGTCGCTTTATGACATCGCCGCCGCGGATGAGGATCGCGATCGCGCGGTTTTCAGCGAATACCACGCCATTGGCGCGGTGTCGGGTGAGTTCATGCTGCGCAAGGGGGATTTCAAGCTGATCGAATATGTCGGCTTTGCCCCGGAGCTGTTCAACCTGGCCGAAGACCCGGATGAGGCGGTCAACCTGGCCGAGGACCCCGCCCATGCCGAAGACCTGGCCCGCATGCAGGCCGAGATGCGGCGGATCTGCGACCCCGAGACCACGAACGCGCGGGCCTTTGCCGATCAGGACGCGATGATCGCGGCCTATGGCGGCAGGGACATCGCCGCCACGATGGGCGCACCCTCGGCAACCCCGCCACCGGCCACCTGATACGGCGTGGGCCACATGCCGGCACATCCCGGCTGACCGATCGGGCAGCCTGCCCCTGATCCTACCGCGTCCGGACCAACCCCGGCTTTTGCCGGTCCGGGCGCGCCTTTCCTTCCAACACGGCACCCCATGAACCTGCGTATGAGACAGCCTGCCGAACTGGCCCTGCTTCTTGGAACCGGACTGTTGGGCGCGCTTGTCGCCCAAGCGGTTGGGTTGCCGATCCCGTTTCTTCTGGGCAGCCTAGTCGCAACCGCGGCGCTGGCGTTGACGCTGGCAGCACGCACCGGCAAGGCCATGGGGTTTCCGGTCCGGCTGCGCGCCATCTTCATCGGCATGATCGGCGCGATGATCGGCACGACCTTCACCCCGGATGTGGTGTCGCTTGCCCCGGCCCTGCCGATCACCCTGAGCGCGATGGTCGCCTTCGTCCTGATGGCGCTTGGCGCGAATTACGCGATCTTCCGTCACCTCGGAGGCTATGACCGCCCCACCGCCACCTATGCCGCCATGCCCGGCGGGTTGATCGAGTCGGTCGAGATCGGCGAACGCGCCGGTGCGGATACCGTCACGCTGTCGATCCAACATTTCGTCCGCATCGTGCTGGTGATCGTGACCGTGCCGCTCTTGTTTCTGGCCGTCACCGGGGAAGCGGTCGGCAGCGCCGCCGGTCAGACACTTGAGACATCCGCGACCGGCTGGCTGGACTGGGCGCTGGTCGTGGTGCTGGCGCTTGCCGGGGGGATCCTTGGCAAAAGGCTGCGGCTTCCGGCCGCGGCGCTGATCGGGCCGCTGATCCTGACGGCGGGGATGCAGGCGACGGGTGTCATTGATGTCGAGGGCCCGCAGCTTCTGCTGAACGCCGCGCAGCTGGTTGTCGGCGCCAGCCTGGGCGCCCGGTTTTCCACGACCACGCCGCGCCGTCTGTTGCTGGCGCTTGGGCTGGGGGCCGTGTCGACTGCCGTGACCCTTGGAATCGCGTCGCTGATGTCGCTTGCGCTGGCGCCGCTTGTCCCGATTTCGTTCCAGACGCTGCTGATCAGTTTCTCGCCCGGCGGCGTCACCGAGATGAGCCTGATTGCCCTCAGCATCGGCGCCAGCCCGGTTCTGGTCTCGGTCCACCACCTGTTCCGCATCCTGTTCGCCGTCGCAGTGGCCGGGCTGACGGCGCGGTTCGACACCCCGAGCGGCGACTAGCCTGTTTGCGCCCGCCGGATGGCCACGGGTCGATTCCGGTTGCATAACCGGCGCGTGCCACTAGGATTCTTTGCACAAATAACCGTGTCCCGGCATGATTTTGCCCGGCATGGAAGGAGACCCGAATTGCAGGAAGCGGACGAACTGGAAGCGCGGCTTGAAAAGGTCCGGGAGCTTGAAAGCAACCTGACCTTTCAAATTGCGCTTGTGAACAGGATTCTGGAAAATCAGGTTCTGGACATCGTCTCGGGGCACGATCTGAACCTGACCGGATACCGTGTCATGCGGGTTGCTTCGATTTTCGGGGCGATTTCGCTGTCGGACCTCAGCCGCCAGATGCTGGTTGACCGCGCACAGATCAGCCGGACTGCATCGGGCCTTGAGGCGCGCGGGCTGATTGAATACCGGCAGGATGGCACCAACAAACGCAAGAAAATGGTGACCCTGACCGCGACGGGGCGTGCGCTGATGGACGAACTGGCGCCGGCGTTTCAGGCACGCCGCCAGAAAATTGACGACGCGATCGGCGAAGATGCGAAACCGGGCTTGTGGCAAGCCATCCACAACCTGTCAGCGATGCGGCCGCGCGACTGACACGCGACCGCCCTGCCCCGGCACATGCTGTCAGAGGTCAAACGTCATCAGGTCTTCGCCGATGACGATATCACCTTTGTAAATTTCGGACATTTCCGCCTTGATCTGGTCGTGCATGCCCTCGGCATCCATGTGGGGCCGGAAATGGGTGAGAATGACGGTTTTTACATTTGCCGCCGCCGCCGTTGCCGCCACTTCCTTGTGCCCCGACGATCCCCAGAGCCATTCCGGTCCACGGGCCTCCTGGCTGAGGTTGAAGCACATATGGATCAGGATGTCGGCATCCCTGGACAGTTCGGTCAAGGCATCGCAAGGCCCGCTATCGCCTGAATAGACGACGGATTTCCCTGCTGAATCAACCCGATACCCCATACAGGTCAGGAAGGGTTGCGCATGTGGCACTTTGCATGACCGCAGGGTCCAGCCCTCGCCCTGAACGGAATATCCGGGTTGCTCCTCGACAACCTTGGGCGCCGGCCAGGGCCGCGGCAGGGAACCGCCGCGCTCAAGCCAGATTTCCTTGGACGGCTCATGTTCCGTGCGGGCGGTGAGATCGGCGAAATAGGCACCGTCCCTGCCAAACAGACGCTCGGTGATAGTGCCGATGGGCGCGGGTCCGTGGACCGGAAGTTCGCCCCTGCCATCATCCCAGCGGGCATGCACCAGGCGGGCGTAGTCCATCATGTGGTCGGTGTGCAGATGCGAAAAGAACAGCCGGTCGATGTCAGTCGGCTTGTATCCGGCCTCTAGCATCCGGCCAAAACTTCCGCCGCCACAGTCGAACTGGATGGTTTCCCCGCCCAGATCGACAAGGTAACCCGACGAGGCACGCCGCAGATATGATTCAGGCGAGCCCGTTCCAAGCAACGTCAACCGCATGATTTTTCCTCTCTTTTCTCCGCCGCACGCCGACCGGGGCACGGGCAACAACAAGACGTCACGCCTGCGCATGGTCCGCGATACGAGACACACCCGTCACAATCTGCATTTATCGTGTGATTGTCAACATTATACTTGCAGAAACACGCTAACAGAAGGCCGCCCCAACAAGCGGCGACACACGTTGATTTCCAACCGCAGACTAGTATACTAAACTCAAGCCTGATTACAGAAAGCCGCACGCATGGACGATATGAGACCACCAATCGAACTGGGCAACCGCCGGACCAGTGTCCAGTCGATCTTCGAGTTTCTTCGGGATGAGATCGTCAATTTGCGCTTGCTGCCCGGCACAAAAATCTCGGAAGCCGAGGTTGCAAGGCAGTTTGGCGTATCCAGACAACCCGTGCGGGATGCGTTTACCCGACTTGAGAACATTGACCTGCTTCTGATCCGGCCACAGAAGGCAACGGAAGTCAGGCTGTTTTCGACCGAAGATATCACCCGTGCGCGCTTTATTCGCTCGGCCCTGGAAGTCGAGGTTCTGCGGCGCGCCGCCAAAATGTGGGACGAGAAGGACAAAGCGCGGCTGGACGCTATCATCAAACAGCAAGAAGCGGCAATTGAGGCCAAGAACTCAAGAAAATTCAACAAGCTGGACCATGAATTTCACGAGACCCTGTGCCGGGTGGGACGCGCCGAGTTTGTCATTTCAGCGATTGAGGAAAACAAGTCCAAAGTGGCCCGGCTGTGCCGCCTGAGCCTTGCGACCGACGACGAGTCACAAGAGCTTCAGCGTCTGCGCGACGTCCTGCGCGATCACAAGGAAATCCTTGAACGCCTATATGCCCGCGACCCGGAAGGCGCGGCTGCAGTTGGCAAACGGCACCTGTCGCGTCTGGACGACACCATCAAGGCCCTGCGCGAAAGCCATTCGCATTTCTTCGAGGACTGAACGGCAACGCAGGCCGCCATCGCGCCTTGCAGGGTGAAGACACTACACTGCCCCCCTCATAAAAGTCTGGAGCCCGATCGTTTGCCCATCTGCCTGAATGCGGCGGGCGGGACCAACGCTGTGCCCGCAGTCGCGGCCATGCCAGTTTCTGTTCGGGCTTTTCTTCTGCACACTAGTATACTATCATACTAGTCGCACACGAGATCATCCAAACCTCTCAATTCCTGTGCCTGCACACGCCGCTTTGACGCGGTGCCTGACACATGACCAACGCAAGAAAGGATCAACACCTTGACTAAATTCCAGATTGTCGACACCGGCCCGGCGGTCACTCGACAGGTCCTGGCTGACCACCCTGACCTGATGGTTGTCGCCTTCCGGTTTGCCGAAGAAGGCGCCGAAGGCACGCTGCACAGCCATCCGCACGTGCAATCCACCTATGTCGAAAGCGGTCGCTTCCGCTTTACCGTGGGCGACCGGGTGACCGAAGTGTCAGCCGGCGACAGTTTCGTAATCCCGTCCGAAGCCGTCCATGGCTGCGTCTGCCTGGAACCGGGCACGCTGGTGGATTGCTTTACCCCCCGTCGCGACGATTTTCTCTGAAAGGCCACTCAAATGTTGAACGTCAAATCGCTTTACGCCGTAGGCCCGGTGGAAACCAAGGCTATGGACACCACGCAGTTGCGTGACAATTTCCACGTTTCAGGACTGTTCGAAGCAGGCTGCATAAACCTGACCTACACGCATTACGACCGCATGATCGTGGGCGGAGTCGTGCCGGACGGAAAGGACCTGGTGCTGGATGAGGTTAAAGAGGCCGGGACCGCTTCGATCCTCGACCGGCGCGAAATGGGCATACTGAACATTGGCGAACCCGCTTTGGTGTCCGCTGGCGGCGAAAGCCATACGCTCGGGCGCGGCGACATTCTCTATCTGGGCATGGGGGCCGGTCCGATCACTTTTGGCGGCAATGGGCGGTTCTATCTTGTGTCGACCCCGGCGCATCGGGCCCTGCCCAGCCGGTTGGTGTCCCTGAAGGATGCGGCAAGCCTTTATCTGGGGTCCGCCGAAACCGCCAACGAGCGCACAATCTACATGTTCATCCATCCGGAAGTGATGGAAAGCTGCCAGTTGGTCATGGGCTATACCATGTTCCACGGCGGATCGGTCTGGAACACCATGCCAGCACATCTGCATGACCGCCGCATGGAGGCCTATCTCTATTTCGACCTGTCCGAAGATAACCGCGTGTTCCATTTCATGGGGCAACCCCAGGAAACACGGCATATCGTGATGAAGAACGAAGAGGCCGTCGTCTCTCCGCCCTGGTCGATCCATTGTGGCGCGGGCACGGGCAGCTATACGTTCTGCTGGGCCATGGGTGGCGACAATGTCGACTACAAGGATGTCGACCCGGTCGCGATGGAGGACCTGCGATGACGGCCTTTTCGCTGGCAGGTCAGACGGCACTGGTGACCGGCGCCAACACCGGGATCGGGCAGGCGATCGCCGTGGCAATGGGGCACGCGGGCGCGCATGTGATCTGTGCCGGCAGACGGTCCTGCGATGACACCGCCGCGTTGATCGACAAGGCCGAGACGATGACGCTGGATTTTGCCGACCCGATGGCGGCCAGCGATGTCTTTGCCGATCGCCGGATCGACATCCTGGTCAACAACGCCGGGATCATCCGGCGCGAGGACAGCGTGAATTTCACCGAAGCGGACTGGGACGATGTTTTGGACGTGAACCTGAAGGCGGTCTTTTTTACCTGCCAGGCCTTTGCCAAGGCCGCCCTGCCCAGGGGCAGTGGGCGCATTGTCAACATCGCATCGCTCTTGTCGTTTCAGGGGGGAATCCGGGTGCCGTCCTACACCGCATCGAAACATGGGGTTGCCGGGCTGACCAAGATCCTCGCGAATGAATGGGCGGCGAACGGGATCAATGTCAATGCAATCGCCCCCGGCTACATCGCCACCAACAACACCGAGGCCCTGCGCGCCGATCCGGTGCGCAACCAGGCCATTCTTGAGCGTATCCCTGCCGGGCGCTGGGGCGACCCCGAGGATATCGCCGAAACGACTGTCTTTCTTGCCGCACCTGCGTCGAAATACGTGACCGGAGCCGTCCTGAACGTGGATGGCGGCTGGTTGGCGCGCTGAACCAACGGTGCCCGGCGCCCTCTCAGGTGTCGGGCCCCAACCGGGGGCAATGCGCGATCTCTGCCCGTCACCGCCCCCTCAACGGGTGGTGTTTACCCACACCGGTTTGCGGTTTACTCCGATGGATACGGCATCCGGTGGCATGAGCCACTGGGATCAACCCGCAACTTGAATTGCGCAGTCATGGCCAACGGCAGTCGCAACGTGGCGTTGTCGGGATTGACGCCTAGATGCCGGTGCGGGCCAGTTTCTTCACGACGATCTTGAACGCGTTTTCCTCGGCGTCGGTGAAATAGATGTCGCAGTCATAGCCCTGGTCGTCCAGAAAGTGGAAAACCCGGCGCGGGTCGTCGCTGGGATAGGGCACCAGCAGCGTGACGATCCGGTGACGTGTCGCCTGCGGGAAATGCGCGTTCAGCACATATCCTTCCGGCAACCCTTGCAGCTCGGCGGGGTCGACCCCGTCATAGCCCTGGGTCTGGCTCATCGCGGGCCTGCCGGCCTCGGACCAGATGACCTGACCATAGAATCCGGCCTGCTTTCCGGTATAGCGAAAGGCGTTGCTTCCCAGGTGCAGCGGTCCATTGGTATGCAGCCGCCAATCCAGATCAACAGGCGCTGTGGCATCCACGCTGTCGACGATCACAAAATAACTGTCCCGCACGAAATAGACCTCGCGCTCTACCGCGGTCACCTCCGGGGTCATGGATTGATAGGCCGGGGTCGCGCAGCCCTTGATATAGATGTGGTCCTTGCGTTCTTCGGCGACAAGGATGCGGCCGGTCGATCGAATTTGCCGGGCCTTGTCGCGTCCTGCGTATTGCCCCTTGCCGTTGATCAGTATGGCGTTCTTGGACTGCGTCTGCCTGCGCCACGCCTGATGCATGGTGCTGTTGAAAGCGACGTAATACCCGGACTGGACCGCCAGGTCTTCGCCAAAGGCCGACATGGTAAAGGCATTCTGGTCCCCGTGGCTGTGGCTGATCGACCCGAAGGGCGAGGATTTCATGAGGAACTGGATATGTTTGGACGGGTCGTCCATGCGATACTGAATCGCCGCCCAGCCGGTGTCCTCGAAGAACCGCAGCCGGTCTATTCCGGACGGAACGACCGGATCGACAACTGGCCACATCGACAGATGCACAAGCTCGTCAAAGCGCAGATCCCACCAGCCATAATTGTAGAATTCCAGCTCTGTGCCGGGGTCGTTGCGCCGGATTTCGTCGTAATACCATTGATAGGTGCCATTGCCCGTCACCCCGGCAAAGGTGCGGAGGTTATAGCCGACCTTCAGGCTTGGCAGGTCGCCCAGCGTGCTGTCGTCACCGAAGGAAAACCGCCGCGTGTCGGGGGCCTTGGCATAAAGCGGAAAATCTCCGGTTTTCTGAAAGAACGGCCGGTCAAACAGGTTCAGGCCGGTATAGGATTTCAGCAGGTTGGCGGCCTCGATCAGATAGGCCATGGCCGTGGTCCAGTAATGCGGCCCTTCGGCCCAGCCCCCCTGATCATCGCCCCAGGGCGAGTAGACGGTGAACAAGAACTCGATCGAGTAGTCCAGCCAGTCGCGCGCCTCGTCAACATCATCCAGCAAGGCAATCGAAGCCGGGATCAGCACGGCCGAAACCGCCCGTACCGCGTGGCTGTCAAAGGGAAACAGGTGAATGCCAGCACCGTGAATGATGTGGTCGGCAATCTCTTTCGTGCGCGCGAGCAAAGCGCCACGCACCAGGTCCCGCTCGTCTGCGCTGAGTATGTCGAAAAGCCAGTCGTACCCCCAGGCCAGCGCCGCGGTGACGCGAAACGCCCATTCGTCGGTATAGGCCCGTGAGGTGGTGCCCGTCGGAGACCAGCTGGCCGCGGCCAGAAGCCAGTCCCTGGCGCGGCACGTCATCTTGTCGTCGTCAGTTATCCGACCGCCAATGGACAGGTGCCGTATCGCGTAAAGCAGTTCCTGGCACTCGATATATGTCTGGCGCCAGATGCTGGCGACGCGGGTATCGTCGGGGTAGCCTTCCGGTTCCGCGATGATGTCGCGCGCCATCCAGGGCATGACGGACTGGTCAAAGAACGCAGCCCAGGCACAGTGGTCGGGGTCGCGGGCCAGTTCCTGGCGAAAAGCGGTGATGCCGTTTTCGTCCAGCCACAGCCGGGGATGCGCCTTCGACGCAGAGGCAAATCGATGCGGGCGCGTCGGCAGGGGCACTTCTGGCAGGCCGGGCGCAAGATCAAAGCTGCGGGTTTTGCTCCAGTCGCTGGCCCGTTTTTCGGCGGCGGCATCCCAAAGCGCATAGGACCAGAAGTACCTGCCCGCCTCGAAAACGACATCCGGGGTCAGGAAGTTGACGCGTATATCGGTAAAAAGCCGGGTCGACTGTTCAGGAAACGCGGCGTCCTGCGACACGCGAAGCACATAACGGGCGTCTTCCTCGACAACCGGAAGCCAGGTGAAACGCGGCGGATTCTCGACCAGCTTGTCAGTGCTTTCCGGCGCGTATTGGATGTTCAGACGCCCGGCGCGTGGTTCATCCAGATAGGCGGTCGCATCGGGTTTCGGGCGCGTGGGCATCCTGTGTCCTTGGTTCGGGCAAATCCTGGGAAAGAGGTGACGCCCACCGGACCGTGCCGGCGGGCGTCAGGGGTTTCAGCACTCAGCCCTTGCCATACTGGCGGTCATAGGCGGATTGCATGACTTTCAGAACCTCGTTCAGGCCCATCCGGTCCAATTGGGACAAGTAGTCGTCCCAGTCGGCTTCCACATCACCTGTGCCCAGAATCCAGGCCTGCTGGCGTTCCAGCATGTAGGTGCGGATCTGGCTCCAGTACTTGTCATAGACCTTTTGTTCCTTTTGGTTGAACGCAACGCCAAGGAACTGGTCGGTCAGATAGTCGCCCGCCTCGTAAAGCGCGAGCCCTTCCAGCGCGTATTCATTGGTCCACTGGATTTCGTAGTTGTAATCCTGATGATAACCGCGCCCCGGCAACTGACCGCCGATTTCATACATCTGCGAATTGACCGGGCGGCCGTTGGTCAGGATTTCTTCTTTGAAGATCGGCTTGCCGTCGACCATGTCATGGTGCTGGCCTTCCACGCCGAAGTTGGCCAGACGGCGGCCTTCCTCGGAGAACCAGAAGTCGAAATACTTGATCGTTTCAACCGGGTGCTTGTTGGCATAGCTGATGGCCCAGCCATCCGGCTTCACAGGAATCCGGCGGTGTTCCTCAAGCCGGCGCCCGCTTGGGGAGGCCGGCGGCGCCATGGCCTTGAACTCGAAACCTGCGATCGAGTCAGACAGCGTCGTGTTATAGCCCGAAGTCGAGGCGAACCAGTCATGGGTCGAACCGCCAAGGTTTTCCGACAGCAGGAATTCCCGCGCGCTGGACCCGCGCGTAAAGACTTCGGCATCGACAAGGCCTTCGGCATACCAGCGCGCAAGGTTCTTGATACCGTCGCGATACCCTTCCTGCGCATAGGGGTGCTGGATCATGCCCGCCTCGACCAGGAAATCATGCGGTGTGTCCGATCCCGACGACCGGCCATCCCACAATGTGACCAGGCGGATCAGTTCTTCCCACTGGCGGGCGAAGAACGGGATCTCGTCCTTGATACCGTTGCCGTTGGGGTCCTGGTCGCGGAATGCGGTCAACACGGCTTCGTAATCCGCAACCGTCTGCGGCACCTCAAGCCCCAGTGCTTCCAGCCAATCGTAGCGGATGAAATAGCCGCGCCCGAATTTGCCATCCGGCAGGTAGGGAATATAGTACATGTTGCCGTCTGCCGCCGACACCGCGGCCTTCAGCTCGGGGCGGGCCTCGAAAAAGGCCCTGAGGTTCGGCGCATGTTCGTCGATCAGATCGTTGAGCGGCACAAAAGCGCCCTCGGGCCCGAATTGGTTGGCCGCGTCCTTGAACATCTCGGAGCCCACGATATCCGGCAGATCGCCCGACGCCAGCAGAAGGTTCATGGCTTCGCGGCTGTCATTCGAGTTCGATCCGACAGTGGCGTTTTTCAGGCAGACATTCGTCCATGCGCAGGCTTCGCGTTCGACCGGCCAGCTTTCGTCATATGACTGATAGCGTTTGCCGTGCATGTGGACCGTCAGTTCAAGGGGCTTGTCGGTGATCTTGTGATGATCGTCGGCAAGGGCCGGTAACGCAGGCGTCAGTGCCGTTGTCGCCAGCGCCAGCGCTGCCAGTTTCAGGTGTTGCATAGTTTCCTCCCTAGGATTTGATGCCGTTGAATTGATGGTCATTCCTTCACCCCGCCCAGCAGGATGCCTTTGTTGAAGTACTTCTGGATGAAGGGATAAAAGATCAGGACGGGAATGATCGAACAGACGATGATGGCCGCGGTCACGGTCTCAACCGAATAGGGCGCCGTGAGCAATGTCGCCGAGAACTCTTCATCGTCGCCCAGGCTCTGGATCGTTTGCCGCAGATAGACCTGAAGCGGAATCTTGCCTTCATCCGTCAGCAGGATCATGGCCCAGAAAAAACCGTTCCAGCGCGCCACGACGCAAAACAGCGTGATCGTGGCGATCGAGGCCTTGGACAGCGGAATATAGACCTTCCACAGGATCTGGAACTCGTTGGCCCCGTCCATACGCGCGGCTTCCTCGAAGGAACGCGGGATGCTTTCGAAGAAATTGCGCAGCAGGATGATGTTGAACGCGTTGACCGCGAAACCGATGATAATGCCGAAGTAGCTGTCCAGCAGGCCAAGATCCCGCATGTTCAGCCAGAAGGGGATCATGCCAGCATGAAACCACATGGTGAAGGCGACGAGCAGGTTGAAGAACCGCCGCCCCATGAGCTGGGGCCGTGACAGGGCATAGGCTCCGGGGATGACGATCACCAGGCTCACGATTGTGCCGCCAATCGTGTAGATGAAGGTGTTCATGTAGCTGCGCCAGAACTCTGGCGCCGACAGGACCCGTTCATAGGCGGCAAAGGTCATCTCGATCGGGGTCAGGACAACCTTGCCCGCCGTCGCCGCGAAACCCGAGCTGAAGGAAATCGCCGCGATGTAGATGAACGGATAAAGGGTCGAAAGCGTGAAGATGCCGATCAACACCATATTGGCATAGACGAACAGCTTGTCGCGGCGGGAATAGAGGTTCATGTTTCTCATCGATCAGCTCCTCACCACAAGGACGTGCGCGACAGGCGCTTGGAAATCGTGTTGGCCGTCATGACCAGGACAAAGGCGACGACGGCGTTGAACAGCCCCGCGGCGGCGGCCAGGTCGTATTGCCCTCCGACAATCCCCTGTCGGTAGATGAAGGTATTGACGACGTCGGCGGTCTCGTAGGTGGCGGGCTGATAGAGCAGAATGATCATCTCGAAGCTGACTTCCATCAGGTTGCCGATGCGGATGATCAGCATGATGATGATGGTCGGCATGATCGACGGAATGGTGATCTTCCACATCATTTGCCAGCGGCTGGCGCCGTCAACGACCGCGCTTTCATAAAGCGACGGGTTCACGCCGGCGATGGCCGCAAGGAACACGATCGACTGAAACCCCGCCTCCTGCCAGATTGTTGTTCCCACGAAGATCGGGCGGAACCATTCCGGCTTGGTCAGGAAATAGACCGGCTCGAGTCCGAGCCATTGCAGAAACGTGTTCACGATACCGGCCGACGGCGAGAAGGCTGTGATCACGATGCCCGCAATGATCACCGACGAGATGAAGTGCGGCAGGTACACGATGGTTTGCGCGGTGCGCTTGAAGGTATCTTTCAGGATCTCGTTGAACATCAGCGCCAGGATGATCGGCATCGGAAACCCGATCAGCAGCGACAAGGCGCTGATCTTGATGGTGTTCCAGACCGCCCGCACAAACTGATCCGACGCGAAAAGGGTCTCGAAATGTTCAAACCCGATCCACGGGCTGCCTTCGATCCCGCGGAAAATCGAGTAATCCTTGAAGGCGATCTGCAACCCGTACATGGGCTTGTAGAGAAACACCAAGATCCAGATGACCGTCGGGGCCAGAAGCAGGTAGACCTGCCAGTCCTGCCTGAGACGAAACAGGAAACGCGCCAGGGCCGCCCCAAGGCGGGCTTTTGCCGCGCCGGGCACCCTGGCGTCCTGTTCCCGGGCCGGCGGGGTGTCTTCGGCCCGCATCATGCCCCCTCTCCTGCCGTGTACCCATAAGCCTTCTGAGTCTGGCCGTCGAAAACCTTGATCCGGTCTGTCTGGAAGTGGAACTGATCGACGCCGCTCAGATGATCGACCCCGTCATGGGTCTCGACCTTCACGACAAATGGCGTGTCCGAAATCGTTGCATGCAACAGGGCTTCGGACCCCAGCGTTTCCACAAGGTCCAGATCGACCCGGACCGGGGTGCCCGGCTTGCCATTGTCCAGCGTGACATGTTCGGGCCGGATCCCGACGATGATTTCCCGGCCAACCGCGTTCTGCAACTCTTTCAGCGGCGGCAGCGTGATCAGCTGGTCCGCAACCCGAGCGACAGGCGCGCCCTGCCCGGCTTCCACAACCCCTTTCAGCTGGTTCATGGGCGGCGACCCGATAAACCCGGCCACGAAAGTGTTGATCGGATTGTTGAACAGCTCCATCGGCGTCCCGATCTGCTCGATCCTGCCGTTTGCAAGAACCACGATCCGGTCAGCCAGCGTCATGGCCTCGGTCTGATCGTGGGTGACATAGAGGCTGGTCACGCCAAGACGTTTGTGCAGGCGCTTGATTTCCGCCCGCATTTGGGTGCGCAGCTTGGCGTCGAGGTTTGACAGGGGTTCGTCAAAGAGGAAGACCTTGGGATGCCGGACAATCGCACGCCCCATGGCGACGCGCTGACGCTGGCCCCCGGACAGATCCGCCGGGCGCCGCTCGAGATAGGGCGTCAAACCCAGGATCTCGGCCACTTCCTTGACCGACTGGGCGATCTGTTCTTTCGGCACCTTCCGAATCCGCAGACCAAAGGCGATGTTTTCCGCGACGTCGAGATGCGGATAAAGCGCGTAGTTCTGGAACACCATTGCCACGTCGCGATCTTTCGGCGCGACGCGGTTCACCACACGACCGTCAATTGTCAGCGTGCCGCCGGAAATCTCTTCAAGCCCCGCGACCATCCGCAGGCAGGTCGACTTGCCGCAACCGGACGGGCCGACCAGCACGACAAATTCCTTGTCCTTGATCTGCAGATCGACGCCATGGACGACTCTAATCGCACCATATTCCTTGATGATGCCATCTAGCTGAACTCCTGACATAGCCCCTCCTGTGCGCCTTTCTCTGCCGGTGAAAGACGGGTCTTGGTTCTCTTCCGATCGGCAATCGAAACAAAATTCCGAACAGCCGCTTCACATTCTAGTATACTAGTAGTAAATTCCTTTCAACCGAAATTCGCGATCCCACGCAAAACTAAAAAGGGGAGATCCATGCAGATTATCGAGGTGAAGGTCACGCCGCTGGCGGTTCCTGACGTCCCTCTGGCCAACACAAAAGGCGTGCATCAAACGGTTTTTCTTCGATCTTTGATTGAGGTCGTAACCAGCAACGGTATCGTTGGACTGAGCGAAACCTATGGCGCCAAGCGGACGTTGAAGGGCCTGAATCAGGTGGCCCCGCTGCTGGAAGGTCTGGACCCTTATGACCTGCGCGACCTGCGCCGCAGAATCGATTCAGCGATCCCCGCGAACCGGGGAATCAATGCGGCGACGGCCTTGACGGACCACAAGCTGGCCGATGTCGTCTATAGCGCCTTCGAGATCGCCATGCTCGACATCCAGGGCAAAAGCATCGGAAGACCGCTGTTTGACCTGCTTGGCGGCGCGGTTCGCAAATCCATCCCCTTTGGTGGCTACCTGTTCTTCAAGTTCGCTAAGCAGGATCTGACGTTCGGACCCGATATCATGGGCGAGGTCATGACGCCCGACGCGCTGATCGAACAGGCCAAGGAGTTCCGGGGAAAACACGGCTTCCAATCCTGGAAGCTGAAGGGGGGTGTCCTTGCCCCCGATCTGGAAATCGAAACCATGCTGAAACTGCGCGAGACCTTCCCCCACCACCCGTTGCGGATTGATCCGATGGGGGCATGGACCGTGGAAACGGCCAAACAGGTCGTCGATAAACTGGACGGCGTGCTTGAATACCTGGAAGACCCCTGCCGGGGCATGGATGACATGGCGCGGCTCTCGGCCATGATCGACATGCCGCTGGCCACCAACCTTGTGGTCGTCGAATTTGAGCAGATCATCGAGGCCGTCCGCAAGGACGCCGTTCAGATCGTGCTTGCCGATCACCACTATTGGCGCGGCGCGACGGGCGTGTCCCATCTTGGCGAAATCTGCCGTGCCGCGTCGCTTGGCGTGTCGATGCACTCGAACTCTCACCTTGGCGTGTCGCTGGCCGCCATGTGCCATGTGGCTGCCGCGACACCCAGCCTGACCTATGACTGTGACACCCATTATGCCTGGACAACCAAGGACATCGTCCAAGGCGGCCCGCCGCGTTTCGACGCGGGCAAGCTGCGTGTGCCGGAGGGACCCGGCCTTGGGGTGGAGTTGGACCAAGAGGCCGTCGCCGAATTGCATGACCTCTATAACCGGGCCATGATGGTCGATCGCGACGATACCGACGAAATGCTCAAATACGTCCCGGATTTTGTACGAAAGGTGCCACGGTGGTAACGAAATCAGGCAAGCCGCTTGGCGCGTTGCCCTTCAGGATCCTTGGCGATGCACGCGCCGAACTGGGCGAAAGCCCGGTTTACGATGACACCCGCGCATGTTTCTGGTGGGTCGACTGCGCCGGAAAGCAGCTGTTCCGCACCCATTGGTCGACGGGCCGGACGGATGTCTGGCACACGCCTGAACGGCCCGGTTTTGTCTGTCTGACAGATACGGGCAGCGTCGCGGTCGGGATGGAAACCGGGATATACGAGTTCGACGACCAGACCGCGCATTTTGCCGCAAAGGTCGCGCTGGACCTGAAGGGATTTCGGTTCAACGACGCGGTTGTCGATCCGGCGGGCATCCTTTGGACCAGCGTTCAGCAGATTGACGGACCGCAGGGGGCGGGCAAACTTGTTCGTGTCTCGGACCAAGGCAACATCGAGGTTCTGCGGGACGGGCTGACCTTTCCCAACGGCATGGCCGTCGATGCCGCCCGCGACAGGTTCTATTACTCGGATTCACATGCCGCACACCAGAAGGTCTGGACAATCCCGTGGAGCAGCGGCCCGACCCCGATTGAGGAACACCGGGTTTTTGTCGATTTCTCGTCCCGGTCCGGGCGCCCCGACGGGGCCGCGCTGGATTGCGACGGGAACTATTGGATCGCCGCCGTGGACACAGGCGCGATCGAGGTTTTTGCCCCCGACGGCACGCCGCTTGCCCATTACCAGACGCCCTTCGACAGCATCACAAAAATCGCGTTCGGAGGTCCCCGCCTGTCCCATGTTCTTGTCACTTCGAAAGGCGGCGACACGCCAAACGGCGGCGTTGCCATTGCGCATCTTGAAACCGGGGTTGAGGGGCAACCGCCAAGCCGCTGGCGGAAACCGGATGCCCGAACACCCCCAAATTCGCCACGAAGTCGAACACAGACACCCGGCATGTAAGTTCGTGGAACCGCCCGGCGGGACTATTTCGGATAGCCGCTCCGCGCCTGTGACGGGCTGGCCCCCGTCCATCGGCGATAGGCCCGCCGGAAACTCTGGGTGTCGTCGAACCCAAGCGCAAAGGCGATATCCCCGATCGGCATATCCGACGTGGCAAGGTAATCCTGCGCCAGCGCACAGCGCACCTCGTCCAGGATCACGCGGTAACTGGTGCCCTCGGCCGTCAGCTTGCGGCGCAATGTCCGCGAGGTCATGCACAGTTTCGACGCAACCGCCTCAAGGTCGGGGAAAACGCCGGGATTGCTGGTCAGTTCGTGATAGACGCGTCGTGTCATCCCGGCATCAAGCCGCATTTGATCAAGCAGGCTGGCGCAGGTCTGCGACACCTCGGTTGCGGTCACCTGGTTGGCCAGCTGCGGCGGCTGATCCAGCAGGTTGATGTCATAGCGGATCTCGTTATTGGCCTGCCCGAACCGCACGGCACATTGCAGATCGCGCGCCATGTCCCCGGCATGTGGCGTGGGCGCGCCGGTCAGCCCGACCCAGTCGGCGCGCATGGATGGCCCCATGATGTCCTGCAAAACATGTGCCGTGGCTGCGGTGTGGAAATCGCGCAGCACGATGGACTCAGGTTCACTGAACCCCATCTTGCGCAGATCGCCGCTGCCCACCGTCAGAAGAACCACACTCTGCCCGTCAACATGCCAGGACTGGTTGTCCAGCCCGCCTGTCAGTTTCTGAAACCGGATGCCGGTATCAAGCGCCGCGCGCAAGGTCGGGGCACAGAGCATGGCATAGCCGAACATGCCGTAAACCGACGCGCGGATGCGTTTGCCCAGAAGGAACCCGATGTCAGAGCGCCCGGTCATCTGCGCCAGGTTGCACAGAACGGTGGTGAACTGCGTGCTGGAGGTCTTGGTGTCGGGTGACCCAAGCTGTTCCACAGTCAGCCCCGTGCCCATCAGCGCCTGATCCGCCGACAGGTCCAATTCGGACACAAGGTCGAGCGCGAGCAGGATGCGAGCGGGCGATATACTATGCGGCGCGTCAAGAACAGGGCGTTTCATAAGCCTACAGATAGGCCCTATCTGGGGAAATTACCAGTGAAGGGGACGTCTGTCCAAACTGGTTCTGTCCAGCAATGACGACCCGACATTTTCGGACAATTCCAGATTGCCAGCCGGGGAACCGTTCGCAGATCGTCCGAAATGACCCTCTGATTGTCCGCTTTGAACCTTAACCGCCGCCCGGCCACCAAATAAATTTGGCACAGGAAACGGCCACTTGCAAAAGTCGCCGCCGCTCGTCCCGGACCCGTCCCGGACCCATGGGAACTGCCACGCGAAGTTTCGCCCCTGGTCCGCCGTCATCACAGCAGTCGCCGACTCCTTGACTGGCCTGCACCGAAAAAGGATATCCAAAGTGACTACAAAATCCGCCTTTTATGACAAGCTGAACGCCGATCTGGACGCGCTGCGCGCCAAGGGTCAGTTGCGCAGCGAATTCGAGCTTGCAACGCCACAGGGCGCAGAGATCACGCTGACCGACGGCACAAAGCTGCTCAATCTCTGTTCGAACAACTATCTTGGCATGGGCAATAACCCCGAGGTGATCGAAGCCGCCCACGGTGCGCTTGACCGCTATGGCTATGGCGTCGCCGCCGGTCGGATGCTGTGCGGCACCCAGGATGTCCATCGCCGCCTGCAACGTGTCATTGCCGATTTTGTCGGGCTGGAGGACGCGCTGCTCTACAACTCATGCTATGACGCCAACGGCGGGCTGTTCGAGGTTCTGACCGGCGAAAACGACGCCATCATCTCGGATGCGCTGAACCATGCGTCGATCATCGATGGCGTGCGCCTGAGCAAGGCCAAGCGGTACCGCTATGCGTCCTGCGACATGGATGAACTGGAACAAAGCCTGAAAAAGGCCGATGCGGAATGCAGCGGCATCAAGCTGATCATCACAGACGGGGTGTTCTCGATGGACGGGCTGGTCGCGCCGTTGGACAATATCTGTGATCTGGCCGACAAATATGACGCGCTTGTTGCCGTGGATGACAGCCACGGGACCGGGGTTGTCGGCGCGACCGGGCGCGGCAGCCATGAACATTGCGGCGTGATGGACCGGGTCGATATCATCACCGGCACTCTGGGCAAGGCCATCGGCGGCGCGGCCGGCGGGTTCACCGCGGCGCGTGCCTGCGTGGTGGAAAAGCTGCGCCAGACCTCGCGGACCTATATCTTTTCCAACGCCGTGCCCCCCTCGATCGCCGCAGGCGCGATCAAGGCGTTTGAACTGGCGGGCGAAGGCGGCAACGCCCGCACCGCGCTCTTGGAAAAGACCTCCTATTTCCGCGCAGGCATGAGGGCCGCCGGGTTCACCATTGGCGGCGAAGGCCATCCAATCGTGCCGGTGATGACGGGGGCCGACGACGTGACCTTTGGCCTGTTCAAAGAGGTGTTTGCAAACGGGCTCCTGGTCATTCCGATGACCTTCCCGGTTGTGCCACGTGGTCAGGGACGTATCCGCGTCCAGATCTCGGCGGTGCATGAAACCACGCATCTGGATCGCGCGATCGAGATCTTCACGGAGGCCGGTCGCAAGACAGGCGTGATCTGATGCAGGCGCTGGGAAAGCTGAAAGACGAGCCCGGAATCTGGGCCACGGAACGCCCCGTGCCTTCAATCGGGCCTTTGGATGTGCTGGTACGGGTGTGGACCACCGGCATCTGCGGATCGGACCTGACGATTTACAAATGGGGCGACATGGTCCGCCAGTTTGTCCCGCTGGGCACGGTCACGGGCCATGAGTTCGTCGGCGAGATCGTCGAGGTCGGCAGCGGTGTTGCACAGTACAAGGTTGGTGATCGGATCAGCGCCGAGGGGCATGTCGGCTGTGGCCACTGCCGCCTCTGCCGCGAGGGTCAGGCGCATATCTGCCCGGACGCGCGCGGGATCGGCGTGCAGCGTGACGGTGCCTTTGCCGAATACGTGTCGGTGCCTGCGACAAATGTCGTCCCTCTTCCTGCCAGCATTCCCGACGAGATCGCCGCGCTTCTCGATCCGCTGGGCAATGCGGTGCATACGGCGCTGAGCTTTGACCTTGTTGGCGAAGACGTGCTGATCACCGGCGCGGGTCCGATTGGCGTGATGGCGGCGGCTGTCGCGCGTCACGTCGGGGCGCGATCGGTCACAGTGACCGACATGAACAGCTACCGGCTTGATCTGGCGGCGAAAATGGGGGCCACCCGCACGGTCGACGTCTCGCAGGAATCGCTTGAGGATGTGCGCGAAGACCTGGGGCTTGAGGGCGGCTTTTCCGTGGGTCTGGAAATGTCCGGCGCAATCCCGGCGATCAACGGCATGATCGCGGCGCTGCGCAATGGCGGCCAGATGGCCCTGCTGGGCGTCCCTCCGGCGCAGGCCGAGGTCGACCTGTTCCGCGTGATGTTCAAGGGCATTACGCTCAAGGGCATCTACGGGCGGCGCATGTTCCAGACCTGGCACAAGATGATCGCGATGCTGGAATCCGGTCTCGACGTGTCACCGGTGATCACCCACCGTTTCCCGGCAAGTGAATTCGAACGCGGGTTCCAGACCATGGCGCAGGGCAACTGCGGCAAGGTGCTGCTGGACTGGCGCCAAATCGAGAGGGCATGACTTTGACGGCAATATCACTTGATCCCGCGCTGATCGAAAAACTGATCGCCGACCGCCACTGGCTGCACCAGCACCCAGAACTGGGTTACGAGGAATACGAAACCGCGGCCTATGTGAAAGCGCGGCTTGAGGCGCTTGGCATTCCATACGAGGACGGGATTGCCGGAACCGGGATCGTCGCCCGGATCGACGGGCGCGGCGATGGCGGCAAGGCCATCGGGCTGCGGGCGGATATGGACGCCCTGCCGATCACCGAGGAAAACAGCTTTGGTCACAAATCCAGGACACCGGGCAAGATGCACGCCTGCGGGCATGACGGCCACACCACGATGCTGCTTGGCGCGGCCGAGGTGCTTCAGGCCAGCCGCGATTTTGACGGCACGGTCTTTCTGATCTTCCAGCCGGCCGAGGAAAACGGCCGCAACGGGGCGGAAAAGATGCTGGCCGAGGGGCTGCTTGAGCGGTTCCCGATGGATGCGGTCTATGGCTTGCACAACTGGCCGGACCTGCCGGTTGGCACCGTCGGGGTTCTCAATGGCCCGGTCATGGCCTCGGGGTCGCTTCTGGACATCACGCTGACCGGACAGGGCGGGCATGGCTCTGCCCCGCAGGACGCCACCGCCCTGACCACCGCGCTGGCCCATATCGTGCTGGGGATCAACGGCCTTCTGGCCAATGCCCGCGACCCGCGCCATCGGATCGTGGCCACCCTGCCCTTCCTGCAAGGCGGCGACGCGCTGAATGTGCTGCCGGAAAAGGTGCGTCTGGCGGGCAGCGTGCGTTGTCTTGACCAGTCGGCACAGGACCGGTTTGGCCGCGACGTCAAACAACTGGCCGAAGGGATCGCCGCCGGTTTCGGCGCCCGGGCCGAGGTGATCTATCGCGAGGTGGTGCCGATCACCACCAATGCCCCCGCCTCGGCCGCACTGGTCCGCACTGCCGTCGCGGATGCGGGTCTGACCCTGACCACCGAAGAGGACGGGCTGCAACCGGTCATGGCGGGCGAGGATTTTTCGATCATCCTGCGCGACTGCCCCGGCTGCTACTTCCTGCTGGGACAGGGCAAGGGCGGCGAGGAAGAGCCGCTGCACTCACCCCGTTATGAATTCAACGACGACGTCATCGGGCATGGGGTGGCAATGTTCGACGCCATCGTGCGCCGGGCGCTGCCGTTGACCAACTGACACCGCGTTTCGACCGACTGTCGAGAACGCAACAACAAGGAAGGCAGAAAACATGGCGATCTATGATCTGACAGGCCGCGTCGCGATCGTGACCGGAGGTGCGCGGGGTTTTGGGCGTGCAATCTGTGAACGGCTGGCAGGGGATGGCGCGCATATTGTCGTCGCCGATATGCGCAAGGATCTGGCCGAAGCCACTGCCGCTGCGCTGCGCGACACCGGCGCCAAGGCGGTTGCGCTTGTGGCTGATATCTCGGACGAAGCGGCGGTCAACGCGCTGGTGGCCGACACGATCGACACCTTCGGCACCATCGACATTCTGGTCAACAATGCCGGCTACATGAAGGGCGACAGCCCCGCCGAGACCATTCCCCTGTCGGAATGGGACACGACCTTTGCGGTGAACCTGCGAGGCCCCTTCCTGCTGATGAAGGCGGTGCTTCCGGTGCTGCGCGAAAAAGGGTCGGGCCGTGTGATCAACATTTCGTCCTCGGCGGGCCGTCAGACATCGACTTTCGGGGGCGCGCATTACACCGCATCCAAGGCCGGGCTGCTTGGCCTGACCCGGCATGCGGCGCGGGAATATGCGCAGTTCGGCATCACCGTCAACGCCGTCGCGCCCGGCACTTTCCTGACCGAAGGTGCGAAGGAAGAAATGGAGAAGGTCGGCCTGGACGCATCCGCTGTCGAAGCCGCCCGGCAGGCCTGCCCGTCAAAACGCCTTGGCAAACCCGGTGAAGTCGCGGACGCGGTGGCGTTCCTGGCTTCGGATCAGGCGGCCTATATCACCGGCGCGACGATCGACGTGAACGGTGGTGACCTGATGATGTGACCCTCACCGGATCAGGGTCCGCCGACAACTGCGGCAGGCCGTGATTGCAATGCAACCGACGAAAATTCCAACCAACCCGTGTCAAGGAGGAGACAACATGACACTTTTCAAATCGCTGGCAACAGCCGGACTGGTGGCGCTGGCCACCGTTTCCAGCGCACATGCAGAAACCATCCTGAAACTGGCCACCGCCGCCCCCGAGCAGACCCCCTGGGGCGTTCAGGTGAACCGTCTGGCCGAACTGATCGCCAAGGAAAGCGACGGCCGCCTCAAGGTTGAGCCCTATTTCAACTCGCAGCTCGGCACCGAGAACGACACGCTGGCACAGCTGGCGCGTGGCCGGATCGAGATGGGACTGTTCACCGTCAACGCCGCCAGCCAGCAGGCGCCGGAAGTGGGCCTGATGCAGCTTTACGGCTATTTCGACAACAACGATCAGCGCGCCTGCGTACAGGACAATCACCTGACCGACGAAATCCGCGCCCGCCTGTCGTCCAAGGGCGTCTATTTCGGTGCCTGGGCAGAGGTCGGCAATGGTTACATCATGTCCGAGAAGGCACTCACCAGCCCCGACGATCTGAAAGGTCTGAAGATCGGCATTTCGGTCAACAAGGTGAACACCGAACATTGGCGCGCCTTCGGTGCCAACCCGGTGCCGCTGAGCCCGGGCGAGGTTGCCTCGGCCGCATCGACCGGCCTGATCGACATCTATCCGACGGTCTACACCTTCTACATCCCTTCGGGGCTGAGCAAAATCTACCCGGTTGTGAACGAATACAACTATGCCAACGGCCCCGGCATGTGGGCGGTCAGCCAGCGCGTCATGGACAGGCTGAGCGACGAGGACCAAGAAGCCATCAAACGCGCCTTTGCCGATCCTGCCTTCTCGTCCAAGGCGATCATGGACGAAATCTTTGCCTTTGAAGACAAGATGCGTGCGCTGCACGAGTCCCAGGGCGGCAAAGTTGTCACCATGACCGATGAGCAAGTTGCAGCCTTCCGCAGCAAACTGCCGCCGTTCTGGGAGGCCATGGTTGCCGAATTCGGCGAGGACGGCCCCGCCATCATGAAGCTGATGGAAGACGGCAAGGCCGCCTGCCAGGGTTAAACCGGCATAAACGATCAATGGCGCCGCCCCTTCAACTGGTTTGGGGCGGCGCTGGATAGAGCCGGCGCGGGGCAACGGACAGGCTTGGCCACAATCGACGCTGGCCTTGGCATCTGCCAACCGAACGTTACGTAAACCTTTTAGAAAATACAAAAAGGGTCCGAAAGCCGCAAAAAACCGAACATCTTTCCGGTTGCAGTCGATGGCCAGAGTAACGCACTATGCACGTGACTCTCGTCGCAGAAACATTGCAATCAGGTGATATTTTAAAGGCTCTGTGGCCGGACCGGGCACCAAACAAGAACCAGGTTCGTCGTTTCACAACAACGACATTTTCAAGAGGAAAGACAAATGGATCGTCGTACATTTCTAAAATCCAGCGGAGCAGCACTTGCAGTTGGGGCGATGCCCTCGGGTTTGCTGGCGCAAGCACAGCAACCGGCCCCCGTACTGATCCGCGGCGCACAGATTTTTGATGGTCAGAACGCTGATCTGATCTCCGGGATGGATGTCCTGATTGAAAACGGGATGATCTCGGAGATCGGCCAGAACCTGGCCGTGCCGGAAGGCACCGAAGACGGCCAGACCGCCCAGGTGATCGACGCCGACGGGCGGGTCCTGACGCCGGGTCTGACCGATGCCCATGTCCACATCATGTGGAACGACACAATCGACGAGCTGCTGTTCAACTCGCCGCATGAATACACCGGCGCCATGGCCGCCGAAGGTGCGCGCCGGATGCTGATGCGCGGGTTCACCACCGTGCGCGATGCGGGCGGTCCGTCCTATGGGTTGAAGAAGGCGATCGACAGCGGCGTGCTGCCCGGTCCGCGCATCCTGCCGTCGGGCTTCTTCATTTCCCAGACTTCGGGCCACGGTGACTTCGACCCGCGCCTGAACTATCTGTCGCCGCATTTCACCGGTCAGCTTGACCCGGCCTATCTGCGCGGCTGGACCATCATCGCCGACGGCGTGCCCGAAGTCCGCAAGGCCGTGCGCGAGAACCTGCGCTATGGCGCCTCGCAGATCAAGATCATGGGCTCGGGCTCGATCACAGGCGCCCATGACCCGCTGGACGTGACGGAGTACACGCTGGAAGAGCTGACCGCCATCGTGCAGGAGGCCGCGCATTGGGGCACCTATGCCACGATCCACGCCTATACCGATCAATCCATCCAAAACGCGATCAACGCCGGGGTGCGGTCAATCGAGCATGGTCTTTTTGCCTCGGAAGAAACCATGCAGATGATGAAGGACCATGACATCTTCTTCTCGACCCAGTTCCTGTCCTTCAGCGTGACGCCGGAAGTGGCGGGCATGACCGGATCAGCACTGCCGAAATTCCTGGAGGCGCAGGCCGGTGCGCAGAACGGCTATGAACGCTCGAAGGCACTGGGGCTGAAGATGACCTTTGGCACCGACATCCTTGGCAAGATCGACCTCGGCGCCTACCAGAGCCAGGAATTCACCGCGCGCACCAAGTATTACGAACCGGTGGATATCCTGCGTCAGGCAACGTCGCTGAACGCGGAACTGTTCAAGCGCAGCGGCAAACGTCACCCCTATCAGGATGGCGAGATCGGCGTGATCGCAAAAGGCGCCTATGGCGACCTGCTTCTGGTGAACGGCAACCCGCTTGAGGACATCTCGCTTCTGGCCAACCCGGAAGACGGGCTTGGCCTGATCATGAAGGGCGGGAAAGTCTTCAAGAACACGCTCTGACGAATTTGCAAAACCATGAACAGGCTCAGGGAACCAAGGGGCACGATATGACAAAAAAGCCGGGATTGGTCCCGTATTCACATCTGCTGACCGCCCTGGGCCTGTCTCTCGCCAGTGCTGCGCCCGCCTTTGCGGAAAGCGCATCGCAATCCCTGTCCGGCCCCGGCGCGACACAAAGCGTGCTGGCATCGGACAGCGAGGACAAGAACGATCTTCTGGGTGTGAACGGCCAGGAAACCTGGCAGGACCGGAAGACACGGATCAAGGATACCTACGGGCTGGATTTCGGCCTTGATTACAACGCGCTGGGATACAAGGCCTCGAACAGCCTGACCGGGCAGGACAATGCCGCCAGCGGCGCGTTCCGTCTGTTCGGGACCTGGTCGCTTGTCGACCCGGACGGGCCCAATACCGGCTCTCTGGTGTTCAAGTTCGAAAACCGCCATGCCTATGGCGCCATCCCGCCAACCGATCTGGGCGGCGAGCTTGGCTATGCCGGGCTGATCAGTTCGGTGTTCAGCGACCAGGGCTGGCGGGCAACCCACCTTTACTGGCAGCAGGATTTCGCAGACGGCAACGCGACCGTCTATGCCGGATGGCTGGATGTGACCGACTATCTGGACGTCTATGCCCTTGCCAGCCCCTGGAGCGGGTTCTCTAACCTGGCGTTCCAGACCGGGTCCGGCACCATCGGCGGCCTGCCCGACGGGGCGCTGGGTGTCATGGTCGGCGGGTTCCTGAGCGACAATTTCTATGCCGCGGCCAGCGTGGTCGACGCCAATGGCGACGCAACCGACCCCTTGGGTGGGTTCGACACGCTGTTCGGCGAAGGCGAGACATTCAAGACCGTGGAATTCGGCTGGACCAGCGGCGCGGATGCGCTGTTCCTGAACAATGCCCATATCTCGCTCTGGCAGATCGACGCCCGAAGCCAGGCCGGATCGAGCGAAGGCCACGGGATCGCGTTTTCCTATACGCAGGCGGTCAACAACCGCTGGCTTCCCTTCGTGCGCGGCGGCTGGTCCGAAGGCGGCGGCAGCCTCTATGAGGCCGCCCTCAGCGCCGGGTTCGGTTATTCCGAGGACCCCAGCCGTTCCATGCTTGGCGTCGGCGTCAACTGGAGCCGCCCGAACCGGGATACATTCGGCACGGCACTTGGCGACCAGACCACCATCGAGATTTTCAAGCAGGTGCAACTGACCGAAGGCGTCGAGATCACCCCCAGCATCCAGATCATCAAGAACCCCGCCCTTTTCCCGGCCGAGGATGTGATCACCCTGCTCGGCCTGAGGTTCCGCGCCGCGTTCTGACGGCAATCGCGACTGGTCCCCGAACATACCCGGCCTGCCCGCCCCGGCCGCAACCGGGGTCACGGTTAGTTGCACGACCGTCAGTGAAAACTCGCCTGAAATGTCGTTGCCGTCAGCGAGACATGGGCATCGAGCGGCGGGCGCAGTTCGAAGCCTTTGGCCTCGCGTGAAAACTGATAGAGCCGGAACAGGCACCATTCCTTGCGCCGCTCTTCGGCCACGGCGAGTTCGTTGCGGCTGATGAAAAACGGCGTGCGTTCCCAGCCATTCGTCGTCTTCACCTCGATCAGCCGCAGGCGGCCATCTGGCGCATAGCTGGCAATGTCATAGCCCGCACCGTCGCCATCCTCCTCGGACACCCATCGCACCTTGCGCGCCAGGTCATCTCGCCCGGCAGCATTGAGCATGGCCCGCTCATGCGCCAACACACGCTCCTCTCCGGCGCGGCCAAGGGCGCGGTTGCGCTCGTCCCGCCCGGCGACGTCAAACTTGGCGGCCACGTGCAGCATTTGTTCAAGTTCCTGCGGCGGTGGCTGGTTCGAAAGCGTCGGCGCCGGACCGACCCAAAGTGGCGCGGACTCATGCAACCCGGCGGGCGTTCCTGGCAGTCGCCCCGCCCAGGCAGGATTGACCGCCAGCCATCGCGCCACCGCATCAATCAGCGAGGTCTGGAAATTGAAGGCGGGCTTGTAGCCGGGAATCCAGTCCTCGCCCAGCCCCTTCAGAACCGCGCTGATATTCTGGTGTTTGAACTCGACCGATCCCCCGGAGCGGTTGTTCAAGAGCGGCAACAACATGCGCCGATGTTCGGCCTTGTTATAGGGCCGCCCGGCCAGATCGTCGGCCAGCATCGCGAAGTAATCCGCGACAATCAGATCGTTTTCTTCATCGGACCAGGGTGCTTTCGACATCGCGGCCCAGGCTAGGGGCGAATTTCGCGCTTGTCATCAAGCGTTTCACGGGTATGCGGGTAAAACTTGCGGTCATCCCCACGCTGTAACCCGCCATCAACCCAAGTCAAATTGTCTTCCGTCTAATCACCCAAGGTTTCCCACCAAAGGCATTGGGAACAGGAGAAAAGAATTGATGGAGTCGCCCTTGGAAGCGCCTGTAAGACCCACGCAAAAGGGAATAATGGCTTCACATTGGTGGTGATGGCGGTGCTGTCAGACGAATTCGAACCAGCCCTACAAAGAGTGTGACTCGAACCGGCTTTTTGGGAGGCAGATTGAGGTTATGGCACGACGCTACGCAACCGTCTTGGTCTATTCAAGCGCCATCGCTCTGACATGACGACATCGGACCAGATCGATGCCACCAGTTTCGAACGGATTCATGGCCCTCTTCGACGCCCCGCTTATTCAGACGGTCCTCCACATTTTGGAGCATAAGCGGGAAACCTGACACCACCATGCGGAAGATCTCCGAACTGGTTTTGAAGCAACGAAACGAAGAGAGTATTGAAAAAGCAGGACGCTGTATCAGCGCCCTGCCTGCTTCAACCGAAGGTCCTTGTCAGCACCCCATTGCCAGTGCCAAACAGGGGGCGTTTGGGCAGGGACGGACGTCACAAAACAGTCTTGCCTGCCTCAAACAAGTTCCCCCCTGAAAAGATCCATCCAGAGTTTTTTGTCTACGCTGCGAACCCGGTTTTCAGTGCTGTCACGATGTCTTCCGCGGATTCCCGTTCGGGGACCGCGCCGACTCCGTGGCCAGCAGACCAAAGGTCGCGCCAACGTTTGACTTCGCCGGTGTCGAGGTTCGATAGGTCGAATTTGCCCTTGGTCGGCAATGCGTCCGGGTCGATCCCCACCCGAACAAAGCTGGGGCGCAGCTTGTTTGCCGGGGCGCCGGTGATGGCGGCAGTACACAGGATGTCGGAAAAGCCGCTATCAACCACCATGTTCTTGTAGTCATCGACGGCCCGGCTTTCATGGGCGGCAAGAAACCGGGTTCCAAGATATGCGAGGTCCGCGCCCATCGATCGAACCGCCCGAATACCGGCACCGCTGCCTATTCCGCCCGCGACAACGATTGGGCCGTCGAAGAACTGCCTTACCTCGCTGACAAACGCAAAGGGGGAAACTGCGCCGGTGTGCCCGCCTGCCCCGGTGCAGACCAGGACCAACCCGTCGGCTCCTCGTTGCGCGGCCTTCAGCGCCAGTGCAGGCGTGTTCACATCGGCAAAGACCAAACCACCATATGCGTGAACCGGCGCGACGACCGGTTCGGGGCTGCCGAGCGCGGTGATTATCAAAGGTACCTTGTGCTTGATACAAACTGCCAGATCATCTTCGAACCGGTGGTTCGAGGGGTGGGTAACGAGGTTGACGGCAACCGCCGCCGCGTCGTCGGCCCCTGCAAGGCCAGCGGCGATATCGCCAAGCCACCCGGACAGTTCATCACTGTTTACCGCATTGAGAGAGGGAAATGCGGCCACCATGCCGGCGCGGCACACCGATGTGACCAGTTCCGGCCCCGAGACGAGGAACATTGGCGCCGCTACAGCCGGAAGAGTGGTGTTCAGGCGTGCACAAAGCTCTTGGCGAAGCTCATATGAACCAAATTTCCCGGTCATCGTGGCAGACCCATCATTTCCGGTATCCACAGCGCACAGGCCGGCACCAGGATCAGGATGATCAGGCGTGCCACATCGGCCAACAAGAACGGAATGATACCGGAATAGATCGTTTTCAGGGACGTGCCGGGCAACATGGTTTTCATCACCAGAACGTTGATCCCGATCGGAGGCGTTACCATGCCGATCTCAATCACGACCACCATGACGACCCCCCACCAAATCGGATCAAATCCCAGTTGCAGGATCACCGGATAGACAAAGGGCATGGTCAGAACCATCGCCGAAATCGTGTCGAAAATTGCGCCCAGGATCACGTAGAGGACCATCAGGAACGCGATGACGACCAGCGGATGAACGTCCAGGTTGCTCAGGAAATTCACCAGCACTTCCGGCAGGAAGGACAGCGTGATGGCATAGCCGAATGTGGTTGCCCCGATTACGATGACATAGATCATCGCGCTGGTGGCGGCTGTTTCGTGAAGCGCCAGCCAGAACTTGCGCCAGGTCATCTCTCCCTTGAACACCGCAATGCCCAGGGCCATGACGGCACCGACGGCTGCGGCTTCCGTCACAGTGAATATCCCCGAGTAGATCCCTCCGGCCACAGTTGCAACCAACAGGATCGTGGTCCACGCATCCCGAATGGCCAGCAAGCGACCACGCCAGCTAACGCGGTCTCCGGCACGTCCTGCCTCGGGGTTAAGCAACAGATACACCTGGATCGCCACAAAATAGGCCAGAACGGCAAGCGCGGCGGGAATGAGGGCTGCGGCAAAGAGGGTCAGAACAAACTTCTCGGTCAGCACCGCGTAGAGCACGAAGATGATCGAGGGCGGCACAAGCATGCCCAGTGTTCCACCTGCGGCAATGGTGCCGCCGGACAGGGCGGGCGCGTACCCGCGTTCCGTCATTTCCTTATAGCTCACCTTGGTCATGGTCGTGACCGTCGCGATCGAAGATCCACTGATCGCGCCGAAACCAGCACAGCCACCAACCGTGGCCATGGCCAAGCCGCCTCGCATATGTCCGACAAAAGCCGCGGCCAGCCTGTAGATATCCTTTGCCATTCCGCCGCCGGACGCAAAGTTCCCCATGAGGATGAATAGCGGGATCAGCGATAGTTCCGTGCTGGAAAGCGCAGAGGCTGCCTCGGTGCCAACCACTGAAAACGCAGCATCGAAATTGCGCAGGATGCCGAATGTTACGATCCCTGCAATACCCATGGCCACGCCGATGGGAATATGCAGGACAATAAGGCCGATCAGAAACAGAAGGCCGCACACGCCAACAAGTTCGTTCGCCATTTTAGAAGTCCTTGGTTGGTTGTGGGTCGACCCGGGTTGCAATGTCGGCAAAGACGACAAGCTGCATCGGAACGCTGATCCAAAGAATGAGGGACGCCGCCCACCAGACAGGGCCGGTCAACAATTTCAGCACCAGTGTGTATTCACCGCTTGAGGTCTTTTCGATGGCCTCCACCGTGACCTGCCAGGCGATAATGGCCAGAAACACCGCCAGAACCAGCGCAGCCACTGAGTCCAGAACCCTGGTCGCCTTTGGCCCCAAGGCCAACCCCAAGAACTTGATGGACACGTGGCGCCGCTGCATGACACCGGTCGGAAAACAGGCCGCCACGACAATAACAATGGCAAGACCGAAGAGATCATGGATGCCAATGAGTGGTTGGTTCAACAACCACCTGCCCAGGACATTCGCGATTGTCAGGATCGCGATACCCAAAAGGGCGAGAATGCCGATCAGCGCCGTAGGCTTACTGATCCAATTGGCCGCTGCTACTAGCTGATTCAATCGACTATTCGACATCGAGATCTCTCCGCTCAGGCTTCGGGATCAGTTCGACGAAGCGGCCAGCGCAGCGCGATAAGCGTCGATCACGTCAGCACCTGCACGTTCGGCCACATCGGCATAAACACCTTGGGTTTTTGCCACCAATTGTTCGATATCCGCGTCGGACGCCTGGACGATTGTCGTGCCGGCTTCGTTGGCGGCTGCAATGATCGTTTCGTTTTGCTCGTTGTAGAAGGTGGCAAGCATCTCCTGCCACTTCTCTCCGGCTTCGGCGAGCAGTGCCTTGCTTTCATCGGAAAGCTCGTCATAGGAGTTTTTGTTCATGCCCAGAAAAAACGGCAGGGTGCCCAAAGGGACATCGTACGAATGGTCGGTCACCTCGGTGATCTTAAAGGTGCTGGCCACGGCCCAATCAGCCAGGGCACCATCCAGTATACCGCGCATGATCGATTCCGGCGTTTCGGTGATCTTTACGTTTTCCGGAACGCCGCCAAGCGCCAGAATAGTGTCCGTCTGGGTGGCGCCGATGGCCCGGAATTTCTTTCCCTTGAGATCCTCAAGCGAAGTGACGGGCGAGCTGGAATGCACAATGTAAGGGTCGGACACCCAAAGCGCCAGAATCTTGACGGTGGACACGTCCGGCAGGCTGCCGTCCTTGTACATCGACCACGCCGCAGCCGAACCCAATACGCCGGATCTTGCCAGACCGGGAAGTCCGAACACGCTGAACTGCGGGTATTCGGACGGGTTACGGCTGGGGATAATCACGGCGATATCCGCAATACCGTCCCGGACGATCTTGTCCTGCTGGTTCGGATCACGGCTGAGCGTGCCACCGGCGAACACACGAAGCGAGAAATCATCTCCCGACCTTTCGTTGACCCAGTCCGCCCAGGGCACCAGCAAATCTTTGACGAAGCCGGAAGCGGCAGGCAGGTATGTCGCAACGTTCATTTCGCGCGCCTGCAACGTGGTTGCCGCCGTCGACATCATTGCCCCCAGCGCCAATCCTGCCGCCGTTGTCTTGATCCAGTGTTTCATTTCGTTTCCTCCATTGAAATGAGTTTATGCGATCTTGGCCGCTTGTGTTGCGAACTTGCGGTCCAGAAATTCGAGTAGGATTGCATTGAAGCCTTCGGCATCTTCCGCCCATCCGAAATGGCCGACATCCTCCATGCAGACATATTCAGAGCCGGCAATCTTGCTGGCCATCTTCTCCATCACCTTGGGCGGCGCGGCATTTGCATCATGCCCGCCTGACATGACCAGCGTTGGCACCGTGATCATGGGCAGCACATCGCGCCCCTCATATTGCGAAATCGCGACGATGGCGGCGCGGAAGGTTTCCTCACGCATCAGGCCGATCACGTCGATCACCCTTTGAAGATTGTCGCCTCCGGCGCCGTTGGCTGTCATCGCGCGCACCATTTTCGGCGCAAGCTGAGGCAGAGTCATTCCATTGTCCAACGGCGCGACCCGGGCACGGACGAATTCCTGCTGCCAGTCCCCGCCTTTGTTGCCAAACGCGGCACTGGTAGCAGAAAGAACCAGCCCGTGAATGACATCGCTGCAATAGCTGTAACAGCGCTGCGCGATCATCCCGCCCATGCTGTGACCCAGCAGGATGTTGGTTGCCGTCCCCTCGGCACGGACCAACTGCTCGGCTGCGCGGGCTGCCAGTTCCACCGTGAAATTTGCAGGAAGGGGGCTGACGCCATAGCCCGGCGCATCCCATGCGACAACGCGATAGCCGGCTGCCGTCAACGACTGAATCTGGCGCAGCCAGTATTCCTTGGCGCCGAACGCGCCGTGCAGAAGGAAAACCGTCGTGTCTCCGGTCCCGCTGACACTGTGATCCGGGATCCTTGGGTTTGCCATCTTTTTCTCCTGATGTGTCATTCTGTTTGATTGGATGCCTTGGATTGCCTGTCGCAGGGTCAGGCGACCGGCACCCGGCCGTGAGTGGTGGTTTGGCCTGCGAAAAAACCAATGTCGCGACACCACCGGCAGACCGCTCGACCCTTGTCGAACTGCCCCCCGAGTGGTGCCGCGGCCGGGGAGGTTCCTGGCGCAGCTTTTGTCACTGCAAAGGCAGACGCGAGCTGGCAGGCAGCTACCTTTAAAATACCTTTGAACCTTAGCTTCCCCATAAACCCAGACTCGCTCGCACTGCCTACCTAACTTCAATTAACGAACCAAAGCCAGAGGCAAATATCAAGTCAAAATTTTCTTCAAAACGGACCAAAGACAGAGGGATTCCTCCAACTATCTATTTTTACTGTGCTTTTTGCGCACATCTTATTGTTCCAGACCGCAAGGGGCCGACTGATCCTGGAGCAAAACGGCTTGACGCAAGTAGAAAAACAGTCTTTCAATTGTAGTTATCACAGAAATTTTTGATCGGACCTCCTGAATATGACTGCACATATAGCTATGATTATTGAAGCAATCCGAACCCCGCGCGGCAAAGGCAAGCCCACCGGGGCTTTGGCTTCCGTCAAGGCTGTCGATCTGCTGGGCGGGCTTTGCAACACACTGCGTGAGCGGCATTCAGGCATCGAAAACCAAGTCGACGACGCGCTGTTCGGCTGTGTTACCCAGGTAAAAGATCAGGGGTCGAATGTCGGCAAGGTCGCCCTGATGCGGGCCAACTGGCCTGCTACGGTGCCTGCGGCCACCATCAACCGATTCTGCGCCTCTGGGCTTACAGCGGTCAACCAGATGGCCGCTCAGGCCAGCATCAACGACACCATCACGCTGGCCGGTGGGGTTGAAATGATGTCGCGCACACCGATGTTCAGCGACGAGGGCGCGATGTTCGCAGACAAGGACGTGGCCCGCTCGGTCGGCTCGGTGCATCCCGGGCTTGGGGCCGATCTTGTTGCGACCCAGCATGACATCAGCCGCGCTGACTGCGATGCTTATGCCGTCCTGTCGCAAAACCGAGCCGAGGCCGCCCGCAAGGCCGGTCGCTACAAGTCGATCATCCCGGTGAAGGACAGTACCGGCGCGGTCATCCTCGATCAGGACGAGACCATCCGAGCAGGCGTCACCGCCGAAGTTCTTTCCCGGCTGGAGCCCGCGTTTGCCGCGATGGGCAGCAAGGGCGGGGATGCCCGGCTGATGGAGCTGTTCCCGGAGTTGAGCCGGATCGACCATGTCCACCACGCGGGAAATGCACCGGCGATGGCAGATGGTGCCGCGCTGGTCCTCCTGGCATCAGAGGCGGCAGCGCAGGCACATGGCCTGACACCTCGAGGACGCATTCTGGCAACCGCCGAAGCCAATGTGGCCATCACCCAGACCGGCGCCGTCGACGCCACCCGCAAGGCGCTGCTCAGAGCGGGCCTGACGCCAGGCGACATCGATCTGTGGGAAGTCCGGGACAGCTTTGCCGCCGTGACATTGCATTACGTGCGCGCGCTCGGCATTGATTTGGACCGCTTCAACGTCAACGGCAGTTCGATCGCGCTTGGCCACCCGATGGGCGCTACCGGCGCCATGCTGATTGGCAGCATGCTTGACGAGATGGAACTTCGCGGGTCGCGATACGGAGTTGCGGCCATTGCAGGTGCGGCGGGGGTTGCGACAGCCACCGTTGTCGAGCGGGTGTGATCCCGCCGCTGCGATAACGGAACCGAGTTTGGTTAGCCGCATGACTCCCAAAACGCTCCCACGGTTCTCGATTCTCAAGGCCATTCAGGTGGTCGGGGATGCGTGGTCACTCAAGATTCTGGTGCGCATATTTCACGGTTGCAGGCGGTTTGCAGAGTTGCAAACCTCACTTCAGATTTCGAAAAGCGCTCTGACATCACGGCTGGATCAGATGATCGGGCACGGATTGCTGCGACGCGCTCCGATCGAGGGCACTAAACGGTTCGAGTTCCGGCTTGACGAAGCCGGACTGGACCTTTGGGAAGTCCTTCTGGCCATCTCCGAATGGGAGCTGAAATGGTTTCCCGAGCATTCGACTGCGCGCCCCCAGCTATTCCACCACGACTGCGGAGAGGTCGTGCGGCCCATTCTGACCTGCAACGCCTGCATGACCGACCTCACGCCATTCAACACGCTGGCGAAACCCGGCCCCGGTGCGGGGTTTGAGCAGTGGGCGCCGCCGCAGTCTCGCAGGCGCGGAAACGCGGCCCTGCGAAGCGGCGATGGCAGCGGCGAGGAAAGCCACACATTGTTGATCTTTGGTGACCGCTGGACTCCGGCAATCCTGGCCACCTGCTTTCGCGGCATGACCCGGTTTAACGCAATCGAATCTTACCTCAAGATTCCCCCGGCGGTTCTGGCCGGTCGCCTGAACGATCTGGAAACGCTCGGCGTCCTCAGGCGTCGCCCGGTTGAGGACGGCGAGTCACAGGAAGAGTTCAGATTGACCCGGAAGGGCCTGGAAATTTTCCCCTATATCGCGATGCTCGCGAAATGGGGGGACAAGTGGATGACCGACCACCACGGCGCTCCGCTGACATTCCATCACTCGGTTTGCAACTGCCAATACACGCCCCTGTTCCGGTGCAGCTGCTGCAACATGCCGCTCAGACGAACGCGGGTTGAATTGCTCTTTGACGAAGGCCAACCGACCCCGCTGCCATAGTTTGGTTCGTAACCGTCCAGGGTGCGGTCACTCGCCCCCTGCCATTTTCCTCAGGGCAACCATATCCGGCTTCCCACCCGCGGCCCGCGGTATGCGCTCGGCGATTTCAAGGAACTCGGGCAGCTTGAACACCGACACCCGCCGATCATTCTTGAGATAGCTGTTCAGCCCCTCAAGCGTCAGTGTTTTGCCCGGACGCAGCACGACCACGGCACAGACCTGCTGACCCAGCTTCTTGCTGGGCCGTCCGACAATGGCGGCTTCCTTGACAGAAGGATGGTCCGCCACCAGCGCCATGATCTCTTCGGCCGATATGTTCAGGCCACCGCGCACGATCAGGTTTTTCGATCGTCCGACAAATCGCAGGAAACGCCCCTCGGGGCCGGTATAGCGAAACAGGTCGCCGGTCTTGTAAAAACCATCATCTGTAAACGCATTCTTCGTGCGCTCGGGCGCATCCAAATAGCCGGAAAACAGGGTCGGACTGACAAATTCAAGTTCGCCTGTGACTCCGGCTTCGGTGACTTCTTCACCGGTCTCCGGATCAGCCAGCCGCGTCTTGATTCCATTGCCGGTCGCAAGCCGAGACTCGAACCGCCCGCCAAAGGCCGGGAAGGATGTCGCGCGCAGATCCGGGTCATCGACGTCCTGCTCCGAGGAATAGAGCATCGCACCTTCACTGCTGCCATAGACATTTACGATATCAATCCCGTAGCGCAGCTTGAACTCAGTGACGACATTGGCGCTCAGGGCTTCGGAACCTGACGTGATATGGTGCAACCGGCCAAGGTCTACCGGGTCGCCTGCGTCATCGCGCTGAAGGATCATGTGCAGGATTGCGGGCGGGCAACTGGTGTATTCCGGTTTTTCGTCGGCGATCTGCTGAAGAAACACATCCATGTCAAACGGGTGGTGCAACACGAGACGCGCCCCCTGATACAGCCACGGTATCAAACCCGTCGTGATCCCGCCCGCCGTGTTCAGCATGCGGGGCGACAGAATACAGCCGCCATCGGGCAATCCCGCAAGATCATGCAAAAACAGTCCAAGACCGGCGCAAGCCCGGTGCGTTTTGGGTACGGCTTTCGGCTCGGCCTCGGAGCCGGACGTGAAAATGATCAGGGCAAGCGTATCTGCGGTTGGCCGGAAACGGGCATCCAGTTCGGCCAGCCTCTCGGCCTGCCCCGGACGGTCCTCGTCCAGCCATTCATCCAGCGAAATGACCCCCTCGGGCAGGTTGCTGCCAAAAGCCATCACAACGGCGCCCTCCCCCAGGTCCGACGCCAGTCCCGCAAGCATTTCAGCATTTGCATGGCAACCAAGGCGGTCGAACCCGACAAAGGCGGCCGGCTTCGCCATGCCTGCAATCTTTGTGAGTTCGTATTCGCGATACTGGATGGGGACCGGCGCCACCACAGCGCCAATGCGAATTATGGCCAGTTGCAGCAGGATGGTTTCATGAATCGTAGGCGCAGGCGTTACAATAACCTGCCCAGGCAAGATCCCCGCAGACAAAAGAGCATGCGCCAGCCGGTTAACGCGCTCTTCCACGTCGCGCCACGTAAGCCGAGCAGGAGTCCCGCCGGTGATTTTCTGCCGGTTTGGCGGGTCGATCAGGGCGAGCTCTTGCGCACGACCCTTCTGCCGCCCCAAAAGCTCTGGAACGTAAAGAACTTCAAACTGCTTACTCTTTCCCAACAAGGGATTCGCCCGATCCATCTGATCTTCCATATTTATTTAGTACAATAACAGTAGCACATTTGACCGCACAGGCAACAAAAAATGCGTCGCGACCGCACTGCACCAGAGCCGATTTCGCGGATTTACACACAAGAACAGGCAGGAATCAGGCATAAACCATTAAAGTCGTCGGGGCGCAGCGCGTCAGGCCAGCCCGAATTTATCATTTCTCTTGACGTAGCAACGTCGATACTACATTTATTGTATTAACAACCATAACCCAAGTGTCGACCTGAAGGTTCCGCCAGGCGCTTCGTCCCCCGGAGACACCAGACAGATTGCACTTGCGCTGAACCGGGCTCCGTAACTATCGCCAGGACGGATCGCCTGCATGTCTACCGGCCAACACGCCACGCGATCTAGGAGGAAAGATGCTGGACATTTTCGATCACGGTCACTCAACTCTGAAGTTTCCGAATGACAATCCCTATCTGAACGGCGCCCACAAGCCGATCGAGCTGGAATACACCGCCAAGGGACCGGACCTGCAAGTGATCGGCGAAGTGCCGAAAGACCTGCAGGGCATGTATGTCCGCAACGGCCACAACCAGGTGCATGATCCGATCGGTAAATACCACCCCTTTGATGGCGACGGCATGCTGCATGCGATCTGGTTTAACGAGGGCAAGGTGGAATATCGCAATCGCTATACTCGCACGACCGGTTTCCTGGCCGAACAGGCCGCCGGAAAATCGCTCTGGCCCGGCATTATCGAACCCAAGAAATACGGCCGCCGCGGTTGGGGCAGCATCGGCAAGATGAAAGACAACTCCGGCACGGATGTGGCGGTTCACGCAGGCAAGATCATCGTGGCCATGTCGCAATGTTCGGAAGGATATCGTCTTGACCCGCTGACGCTCGAAACGCTCGGGCCGGACGAAGACTGGAGCCAGGTTCTCGGAGATCGCGGCATTTGTTCGCATTTCAAGGTCGACGAAGTCACCAACCACATGATGTTCTTCAACTTCTCGGAAACCGCCCCTTACATGCACTACGGCGTTGTCGATGGGGACAACAACCTTGTGCATTACGTGCCGATTGATCTGCCTGGCCCGCGCTGGCCACATGACATGGGCATGACCGAGAACTACTCGATCCTGCACGACCTGCCGATGTTCTTCGATCCCGAACGGCTCAAACAAGGCAGCCACAGGCTGCATTTCCACCGCGACATGCCCGCCCGTTTCGGCGTCATTCCGCGTTTCGGCACCAGCGAAGATGTCAAATGGTTCGAAGCAGAGCCCTGCTACATCCTGCACCTGTCCAACAGCTATGAGGAAGGCGACTGGGTCATCATGGACGGCTGCATCATGACCAACCCCCTGCCCGACATGAGCGACCTGTCGCCCGAGGGTTATGACCGTCTGTGCCGGATGCTGGACATGCACACCACAGGAACCCGCATGCACCGCTGGCGCTTCAACATGAAGACGGGGGAATGCAGGGAAGAACAGCTTGACGACCAGATCTCGGAATTCCCGATGGTCAACGGGCGCGTTCATGGCCGCCCCTATCGCTATAGCTACAACGCCCTGCCCCAACCGGGCGAGTGGCTGCTGGACGGGATCAAGAAATTCGATCTGCAAACCGGCAAGACCGAAACCTTTATGATGCCCAAGGGTCAGTTCGTATCCGAGGCGCCCTTTGCACCGCGCATCAATTCCAAGGGCGAAGATGACGGGTATCTGGTGACGTTCGTGACCAATGTCGAAACAGGCAAAGGCGAATGCGCCCTGTTTGATGCACAAAACATTGGCGATGGCCCGATTTGCCGGGTAATCATGCCTTACCACATCCCAACGGGCGCGCATGCGTTCTGGGCTGGGGCGGACCTTCTGCGCGAAGGCGGCGTCAGCTTGGGATAGTACCCAAGACCACGGCACCAGGCCGGTCTGCACAAGGAGTCCGGCCTGTGGCTGCAAAGATGATCCCCAAATTCTCGGTCCTTCGGGCCATTCGAGTGGTCGGGGACGCATGGGTTCTGCGAATTCTGCACGAGGCATTTCGCGGCACGACCCGGTTTTCCGACTGGCAGGCAAATCTTGGCATCCCGCCTACGGTGCTGTCCAACCGGCTGGACAGCCTTGTGGCCTGCGGCATCCTTGGCAAAACCGGGACGGGCCGTCGGAACGAATATGTGCTGGACGAGGCTGGGCTGGATCTTTGGGAGGTTCTGCTCGCAATCCGGTCCTGGGAGATCTCGACGCAACCCGGCAAAGATCACGTTCGTCCTTTTCTGACGCACCTGACATGTGGCGAAACCTGCGAGCCCGTGCTGTGCTGTTCCAGCTGCACCGGCACCCTGACCCCCTTCAATACCTTCGCCCAAAAGGGACCAGGTGCCGGGTTCGAGGCCAAGAGCACGACCCAATCCCGCCGAAGAGGGGCCGCCGCGCTAAGACAGGAAACCGAGCTTTCGATCAACACCGAAACGCTGCTTTGCCTCGGGGACAGCTGGACCCCAGCCATTATCGCAACGGCCTTTCGCGGATTTCACCGGTTCAGCGAGTTCGAATCCTATCTTGGGATTCCGCCGCTTCTGTTGTCTGAACGTCTCAAGGAACTCGTCAGCATGGGTGTCCTGACCCGCAAGATGAAAGACGGCAGCGAGGGCGTTCGCCTGACGCAAAAGGGTTTGGCACTGTTTCCCTATATCTCCATGCTGGCAAAATGGGGCGACACCTGGCTGGACGACGGAAGCGGCGTACCGCTTACCTTTCATCACCACGACTGCGGTTGCCAATACACGCCGGTGTTCCGCTGTAGCAAATGCAATGGTCGCCTGCACCGCCGCCAGATCAAACTGGCCTGACACGGGAACCGTCAGACGGTTTCGAACATTTGCAAACGCCGAAGCCGCCGGAAGCGGGGCATTGCCCCCTGCCGTCGTCGGAATGGCAGGTGGGAAATCTCAACTCGAATGTTGAGCCAACCGCCGGTTTCTTGCAAATCCGCATTTCCGAAGTCCCTCATGGCAGCGCCAAACCTCTGCCACCAAAAGCGGACAGGTTCGCTGGTCGCATAAATGCCGCGTTGGTGTAGGAGATCCTCCACATTGCCGGGAGAAAGCGGGAAACGGACATCCAGCACACCACAGGACAGATGATTTGGGCCAAGTGCGGAGGCAACGGAACGGCGATTTCATTTGAACAAAGCGACGCTGCGAAACCAACCCAGCCATCCCACTGACTGGACCATGGTCACAGTTCTCAGGCGGCGGACACGGGCGGCGTCATGTCCGGTTGGTGTATCGCGCGGCGATGCGAGTCAATTGCTGAAAGCATAGCCCGAGATCATGTGACGCAGCCCGAGGGCAGCACCGGCGAAAATCGCGGCAAAGGTCACGGGCGCGCTGTAGGCCAGCAGTGAAAAGGCCGAGATCCCCTGCCCCACGCTGCATCCGACGGCAAGAATCGCGCCCGGCCCCATGATCGCGGCGCCGAGGATCTGCCGCTTGAGCTCGCGCGGGTCCTCGCAGGCTTCCCAGCGGAAATGCCCTTTGGACCACGAGCCAAGCATCGCTCCCAGGAATACGCCGGTGACCGAACCGACACTGAAAGACAGCGTATTCCCCGAGGCGGTCATCAGGTAGAACATCGTATCACCCAGCGGCGCGGCAAAGGTGTGGGTCTGCACCGGCTCGCCGTCAAATCCGGTTGCGCTGACCCAATAGGTTCCCAGCCAGCCCGACAGCACGGCAAGGCCAACACTCGCGCCCCAAAGCACCTGCCGGGGATTCCTGCGGAAATCGCGGCCGGACAGGGCGAATAGGACGATGGCGCCGCCAACGGCAATGCCAATTTGCCAGGCCGGAATGCCAGTCTTGCGCATGGCGAGGTCGGAAAGGCTCTGCGACGGGGCAATCCCGGTCTCAACCGGAAATAGCCAGACCCGCAGATGTGCGAGCGGGCCTGACATGACGATATAGGCCGACAGGCCAAGCACGATGATGATTACGAAGGACCGCAGGTCGCCGCCCCCGAGCCGGGCGAGCGCGCCATAGCCGCAATTGCCGCTGATCGCCATGCCATAGCCGAACAAAAGCCCACCGATAACCGAGCCAAGCGGGTTCCAGGTCTGGTTCACGTAAGGCGACTGCGATACGTCCAGCCAGCCCCCGCCCATCGCCACATGGGCACCGATGATTGCAACTCCGATCGCGATGGCCCACATCCGCAGACGCCTGTCGTCCTGTGCATAGAGATAGTCCTCGATCGCGCCGAGCGTGCAAAACCGGCCGATCCGCGCCGCCAGCCCAAGAACCAGCCCACCAAGAAGGCCGATCAGGGCAACGGCATTGGCATCCCCCAGTGTCTCAAGCATGTCGAAGTCGCCTCGGGGTCATTTCCATCGGGAACCTGTCAGTCATCGCGGCAGAAAAGATCGTAGACAACTTCGAGGATGCGGGTCGAGCGATCATCAGCGAGGCTGTAGAAGATTGTTTTTCCTTCGCGTCTGGTTTGCACCAGTCCTTCGAAGCGCAACCGGGCAAGTTGCTGCGACACCGCCGCCTGACGCGCCGACAGCATCTCTTCCATCTGCATCACCGACTTTTCGCCCGATGCAAGGTAGCACAGGATCATCAGCCGCCCCTCGTGGCTGATCGCCTTCAGGAAATTGGACGCTGTCTGAGCATTCTGCATCATCTTGTCGAGGTCTTCAGCACACATGTCGGGTGTGAAAACCGGAAGGTTCTGCGCAGTCTGGGCCACAATTGCCTCGTTTGGTCTGATTTCAGATTCTGACACTTTACTGCCTTTGTATTCTATTATCCAGATGTGAGCGGAAACAGGTTTTTTCCACCCGTATGGTTCCCCGTATGTATCTCGGAGAGAGCCCCAAGGTGGTCATTCAGCATACGCCCCAAAAGTCCCCAGAAGAAGTCTTCGCCGGGGTAGCCCTCGATCCGCCCGACCTCGGAGCCGTCGTCCAAAAGGACAAATGTGGGCGTGAAGACCAACGGACGTGAAACAGCCACACCGTCCGGAAGCGGCGCGTGAATATCGACCCGCCGGAGCGGCGCGGCGCGGCCCTCGGGCGTTTTTGGATAGATTTCCGAAATCTCGCGGTCCCAGCGTGCGCACCAAACACAACCCCGCTCCTCCACCATCAACAAGGTCAGTTCCGCCAGCGCGGGCGCAGGAAGAACCGCCAGCAAAACGGCAAACAGTCGGGACAGGTGCGGGCGCATGGTCGGCTCCGATTGACGGGGTATGATTGCGTCAGTTAACGTCATCACAAATTCGTATGTTTGAATTATAATGCATCAGGACCGCTTTGACCATGCTTGATATCTCACTGGCGGCTGCGCTGATCGCAGGGCTTCTGTCGTTCCTGTCGCCCTGCATCCTGCCGATCGTGCCCTTCTACCTGAGCTATCTGGCTGGCGTCGGAATGCAACAGATATCAGCAGAGGCGCAGGTGCCGCCCGACGTCCGCCGTCGGGCGATCATTTCAGCTTGTTCCTTCGCCGCCGGAATCATCACGGTTTTTGTGGCGCTAGGAGCGTCGGCCTCGTTGCTTGGCCAATGGGTGCGCACCTATTTTGATGTGCTGCGCCTTGTCGCCGCCGCCGTGATCATTGCAATGGGGCTGCATTTCCTTGGCGTCATCCGGGTCGGGTTCCTTTACCGGCAGTTCCGCGCCGACATCGGCGACACGCACAAGGCAGGTATCCTCGGCAGCTATGTTATCGGACTTGCTTTCGCCTTTGGCTGGACGCCCTGTGTCGGCCCGGTACTGGCAGCGATCCTGTTTACCGCCGCGGGCACCGAAACGGCGGGCCGTGGGGCGCTTCTTTTGCTGACATATGGCGTCGGGATGACCGCGCCCTTCGTGCTGGCGGCCATGTTCATCGGACCTTTTATGCGCTGGACGGCCCGTTTCCGCCGCCATCTGGGGGTCATCGAAAAACTCATGGGGGTGCTTCTGATCCTGTTTGGCATTCTGATCGGCACCAACCTGATGAACGTGATCGCCCAATGGATGCTGGATTACTTGCCCTGGCTTGGCGCCATAGGCTGAATGAGAGGAAGATGGACATGCGATTGATGGCTATGGCTTTGGCGCTGATGCTGCTGGGGGCAATGCCCCTTGCCGCCGCCGAGATGGGTGACGATGGGCTGCACAAGACGCACTGGATGCGGGACACGTTCAAGGACCTGCGCGAAGATCTCGCCGAGGCCAATGCCGAGGGCAAGCGGCTGGTGCTGTTCGTCGAGCAGCAGGGCTGCATCTACTGCAAGAAGATGCATGAAGAGGTTTTCCCGCAACCCGACCTTTCGCAACTGATCGAGGACAACTTCTTCGTGGTCCAGTTCGACCTGCATGGCAGCACCACGGCGACGGATTTCGATGGCGACGAATCCGAGCAGCGCGACCTCGCCCGCAAGTGGGGAATCCTGTTCACCCCAACCCTGATCTTCCTGCCCGAAGAGGTTCCCGAAGATCAGACGGCGGCGGAATCCGCCGTCGCGATCATGCCCGGTGCCTTCGGCAAAAGCACCACGCTCGACTTCTTCACATGGGTTCTTGAAAAGCGCTATGCGATTGAGAACGGCGAAGATTTCCAGCGCTACCACGCCCGCCGCATTCAGGAACGCAGCGCCGCCGGAAGTGACTGACACAAGCGCGACACATAATAAAATTCACGCTTTTGAATTTGTTGTTGCGTTCTTCCCGCCCGGTGCCCTACGGTATGCAAAGCGACCCAGCGAACGGACGGGAAGCGATGGGAGGAAACATGAAGCTATTCACAGTATCACTGGCGTCGGCTCTGACCGCCGGCATGGCATTTGCAGGGGGCGTCGCCCCACAGGACGTTGTTTTCGGCGAATATGGCGAGGTCGAAGTCTCGCTTTCCGGGGTGGCAGGAGATCCGGCACGCGGGGCCGAGGTCTATGGCTCGAAGAAGCTGGGCAACTGTGTCGCCTGCCACGAGATCACAACCCAGAATGTCGCCTTTCCCGGAAATGTCGGCCCTGCGCTTGACGGAGTGGCCGACCGTTGGAACCAGGCTGAACTGCGCGGCATCCTCAGCAATTCGAAGAAGACCTTCGAGGGCACAATCATGCCCGCCTATTACAAGGTCGACGGCTTTGTCCGCCCCGGCAAAGCCTATACCGGCAAGGCTGCTGACGGACCGCTGGACCCGCTTCTCAGCGCGCAAGACATAGAAGATGTAGTCGCCTTCCTCATGACCCTGAAGGACGAGTGAAGGCTTCCCTGAACAAGGAGAGAAAGATGGAGTTTTCCAGACGTGATTTTCTGGCCATCGGGGCCGGTTCGGCTGTGGCGCTTGCCCTTCCGCTGCCGGCGATGGCCAGCCTGTCGGACGACGCGATTGCCGCTTTTACCGGCGGCGCCGAGATCGGTGAAGGCGGGCTTGAGCTGATTGCCCCCGAAATTGCCGAGAACGGCAACACGGTGCCGATCGAAGTCAACGCCCCGGGCGCGGTGTCGATCCTGGTGCTGGCCACCGGAAACCCGACCCCCGGCGTGGCGACATTCAATTTCGGCGCACTTGCGGCAAATCAGGCTGCATCGACCCGCATTCGGCTGGCCGGAACGCAGGATGTGGTGGCCGTGGCCAAGATGGCCGACGGCAGCTTCGTCAAGGCGTCGGCAACCGTAAAAGTGACCATCGGCGGCTGCGGCGGCTAAGTTAAGGAGAACAGGACATGGCTTCTGATGCAAAACCCCGCGTAAAAGTCCCGAAAACGGCCGCGGCCGGAGAGACGATCACCATCAAGACCCTGATCAGCCACAAGATGGAATCCGGTCAGCGCAAGGATGGCGACGGCAACCTTATTCCCCGTTCGATCATCAACCGCTTTACCTGCGAGTTCAACGGAGAGTTGGTCGTCGATGTCGAGATGCACCCCGCGATCTCGACCAACCCATATTTCCAGTTCGACGCGATCGTACCGGAAGCCGGTGAGTTCAAGTTCACCTGGTACGACGACGATGGTGATGTCTACGGCACTACCAAGAAAATCGCCATCGGCTGAGGGCTGGCCCCGCTGACAAGACGCACACCCGTCCCCGTTTCGGGGATGGGGGGACCTAGGGAGGAAATGCGATGAAATTCAAGGCAATGACAGCAATTGCCGCCGTGATCTTGACGGTCCCGATGTGGGCCGCGGCAGATCCTGATGACGACAACCTGATCCTGAACGGTGAAACCGAGATGACCACCAAAGCGGCGGCGCCGGCGCATCTGGCGGATGTCATGGACGAGGTCATGTCAGGCTGGCACTTCCGGTCGGACGAGACCCAGATGATGCAGGCCGATGACTTCGACAACCCCGGCATGGTGTTTGTCGAGAACGCTATGAACGCCTGGAACACCGCCGAAGGAAGTGAGGGGAAATCCTGCGCCGACTGCCACGGCGATGTGGCGGATATGGCGGGTGTGAAGCCGACCTATCCCAAGTGGAACGAGGATGCCGGCGCGGTCCGCACCCTGCAGATGCAAGTCAATGCCTGTCGCACCGAACGCATGGGCGCCGACGCGTGGAAGTACGATGGCGGCGACGCAATCGAAATGGAGGCGCTCTTGTCGTCAGTCTCGCGCGGGATGCCTGTGGATGTCGCCATCGACGGCCCGGCGCAGAAGACATGGGAAATGGGCAAGGAACTCTATTACACCCGCACTGGCCAGCTTGAGCTGAGCTGCGCGAATTGCCACGAGGACAATTATGGCAACATGATCCGCGCCGACCACCTGAGCCAGGGACAGATCAACGGCTTCCCGACCTACCGGCTGAAAAACGCCAAACTGAACGGCGTCCACAGCCGCTTCAAGGGCTGCGTACGGGACACCCGTGCGGAAACGTACAAGCCCGGTTCGCAGGAGTTCATAGCGCTTGAACTTTATGTCACCTCGCGTGGCAACGGCCTGTCGGTCGAAGGTCCGTCGGTCCGCAACTAACCCACCTGCCCGCGCCTTCCACGAGGGCGCGGGTTTCTTTTCTCATATACATTCATTTTTGTGAATGTTAAAAAGAAGGCCTATCCGATGATATCCCGTCGCGATTTTCTTCAGGTTTCCATGGCGGCATCCGCCATCGTGGGTGCAAGCGGTTTCGGACGCTGGTCGCAATTGGCGGCACAGCAGGCGCTGACGCAGGATCAACTGCTTGAGTTCGAGACCTTCGGAAACATCAGCCTGATCCATGTCACCGATATCCACGGGCAATTGAAACCGATCTATTTCCGCGAGCCTTCGGTGAATATCGGTGTCGGCAACAACAGCGGAGCCGTGCCGCATATCACCGGGGCCGATTTCCGCAGGGCCTATGGCATTGCCGATGGCAGCGCCTCGGCTTATGCACTGACATACAACGATTTTTCCGCCCTGGCGCAGACTTATGGCCGGGTTGGTGGCATGGACCGCGTTGCCACCGTTGTCAACGCCATCCGCGCCGACCGCCCTGACGCCCTGCTGCTGGATGGAGGCGACACGTGGCACGGTTCCTACACCTGCCATCACACACAGGGCCAGGACATGGTCAACGTGATGAACGCGCTGAAGCCGGACGCGATGACTTTCCACTGGGAGTTCACGCTTGGCTCAGATCGGGTGAACGAGATTGTCGAGGGCCTGCCATTTGCCGCCCTTGGTCAGAATATCTTTGACGCCGAGTGGGATGAGCCCGCCGAGTTGTTCAAGCCCTACAAGTTCTTCGACCGCGGCGGCGCCAAGGTCGCGGTGATCGGTCAGGCCTTCCCCTACATGCCCATTGCCAACCCTGGCTGGATGTTCCCGGAATATTCGTTCGGCATCCGCGACGAACACATGCAGGAGATGGTGGACGAGGTCCGCGACGCAGGCGCGGACGTGGTCGTGGTCCTGAGCCACAACGGATTCGACGTGGACAAGAAGATGGCCGGTGTCGTTTCGGGCATCGACGTGATCCTGTCAGGCCACACCCATGACGCCCTGCCCGAGCCAGTTCTCGTGGGTCAGACCCATATCATCGCCAGCGGCTCGAACGGCAAGTTCGTCAGCCGCGTCGATCTGGATGTGCGCGACGGGCAGCTGATGGGCCTCAGGCACAAGCTGATCCCGATTCTCAGCGACGTGATCGCCCCCGACCCGATGATGCGCGCCCTGATCGACAACGAACGCGCCCCGCATGAGGCCGCCCTGCGCGAAGTGCTGGGTCAGACCGACGGCACGCTTTACCGGCGCGGCAACTTCAATGGCACATGGGACGACCTGATCTGCGACGCGCTGCTTTCGGAACGCGACGCCGAGATCGCCATGAGCCCCGGCGTGCGTTGGGGGCCCAGCCTTATCCCCGGCGACGACATTACCCGCGAGGATGTCTGGAATGTCACTTCGATGAGCTATGGCGCGGCCTATCGCACTGAAATGACAGGAGAGTTCATCAAGGTGATCCTGGAAGATGTCGCCGACAACATCTTCAACCCCGATCCCTATTACCAGCAGGGCGGCGACATGGTCCGCATCGGCGGCATGGGCTATCGCATCGACGTGAACCAGCCGCAGGGCAGCCGCATCAGCGACATGACGCTGCTATCCTCGGGCGAGGCGATCGACCCCGCAAAATCCTATGTCGTCGCGGGCTGGGCTTCTGTCAACGAAGGCACCGAAGGTCCGCAGATCTGGGACGTGGTGGAAAGCCATATCAAGAAACTCGGGACCGTGTCGGCCACGCCGCGCGACACCGTAACCGTTGTGGGGGCGTAATGGCCCGTTACAGAAACACACTGAATTGAGGAGACAGAGCCGAATGTCTGGACACTCCAAGACCACGAAACCCTCGCGCCGGCAGTTTCTGACCGGGGCCGCCGCTGTCAGCGCCAGCGCGGTTGCCGCTGGCACGGCGCGCGCGGCGGGCGATCCGCTGATCACGCAGGTGCAGGACTGGGCGCAGGCCACGGGCGATGGCGTCGATGCCACGCCTTATGGCCTGCCGATCGAGTTTGAAGGCGACGTGGTGCGCCGCAATGTCGAATGGCTGACCGCCGACACGATCTCGTCGATCAACTTCACGCCAATCCACGCGCTGGACGGCACGATCACGCCGCAGGGCTGTGCATTTGAGCGCCATCACTCGGGTGCGATCGAGTTGCGCAAGGACGATTACAGGTTGATGATCAATGGCTTGGTCGACACGCCTCTGGTGTTTTCCTATGCCGACCTGGAACGGTTCCCGCGCGAGAACCACGTTTATTTCTGCGAATGCGCGGCGAATACCGGCATGGAATGGGCGGGTGCGCAGCTGAATGGCGCGCAATTCACCCACGGCATGATCCACAACATGGAGTATTCCGGCGTGCCGCTGCGGGTGCTGCTGGAAGAGGCCGGGCTGGATACAGCCGGAGAGCTTGCCGACAAATGGGTCTATGTCGAGGGCGCGGACGCGTCTTCGAATGGTCGTTCGATCCCCATGGAAAAGGCGCTGGATGACGTGCTGGTGGCATTCAAGGCCAATGGCGAGGCACTGCGGAAAGAGCATGGCTATCCCGTTCGGCTGGTTGTGCCGGGCTGGGAAGGCAACATGTGGATCAAGTGGCTGCGGCGCATCGAGGTCACTGCCCAACCCATTGAATCGCGTGAAGAAACCAGCAAATACACGGACACGCTTGCCGATGGCACCAGCCGCAAATGGACATGGGTGATGGATGCGAAATCCGTTGTCACCTCACCCAGCCCGCAGGCACCGATCACACACGGTCTCGGTCCGTTGGTCATTACCGGGCTTGCGTGGTCGGGACGGGGCGCGATTACTGGCGTGGACGTGTCCACCGATGGCGGCAAGACTTGGCAGGAGGCGCGTCTGGCCGCGCCCGGCACCGACAAGGCGCTGACCCGCTTCTACCTGGATATCAACTGGAACGGTGAAGAAATGCTGCTGCAAAGCCGCGCGCGCGACTCGTCGGGCTATGTCCAGCCGACCAAGGCGCAACTGCGCGAGGTGCGCGGGCTGAACTCGATCTATCACAACAACTGCATCCAGACATGGTGGGTGAAAGCAAACGGAGAGGCGGAAAATGTCGAAGTGTCTTGAGATTGCCGCAACAGCCCTTGTCGCCTCGGGTCTTTTGGCGGCACCGGTTGCGGCTGAGAAATTCGGCCTTGGCCGCGCTGCCACACCTGACGAGATCGCGGCATGGGACCTTGACGTAGCACCCGACGGGACCGGGTTGCCGCAGGGGTCCGGCGACGTGTTCACCGGCGAGGAAGTCTTTGCGGAAAAATGTGCCATTTGCCACGGCGATTTTGCCGAAGGTGTTGATAACTGGCCGAAACTGGCGGGCGGCATGGACACGCTGGACCACGAAGATCCGCTCAAAACGGTCGGGTCCTACTGGCCTTATCTTTCAACGGTTTGGGACTATGTGAACCGCTCGATGCCTTTCGGGAACGCCCAATCACTGACGGCTGACGAGGTCTATGCGATCACCGCCTATATCCTCTATTCCAATGACCTCGTCGATGACGAGTTCGAGTTGAACCATGAGAATTTCATTGATGTCGAGTTACCCAATGCGGGTGGGTTCATCATCGACGACCGGGAAACCGCCGAGGCGCATTTCTGGACCGATGAACCCTGCATGACCAACTGCAAGGACAGCGTCGAAATCACCATGCGGGCCGCCGTTCTGGATGTGACGCCCGAAGAGGATGACAACTCTGACGACACTGCGCAGGCTGCATCGCCCGTCGAAGAACCTCGGGCGCCGGTGGAAACCGCCGCGCTTGACCCTGCCCTTGTCGAACAGGGCGAAAAGGTCTTCAAGAAGTGCAAGTCCTGCCACCAGCTGGGCGACGGCGCAAAGAACAAGACCGGCCCGATCCTGACCGGTATCGTTGATGCTCCGATCGCGCATGTCGAGGGCTTCAAATACTCCAAACCCATGCAGGCACTGGGCGAAAACGGAGCCGTCTGGACCGAAGCGGAACTTGCCGCTTTTCTGGCCAAGCCCAAGGCCTATCTGAAGGGCACCAAGATGTCTTTTGCCGGTCTGAAGAAAGAAGACGATATCGCCGCCGTCCTTGCGTATCTGCAAAGCGTCGAGTGACGCGATGCGTGGCTGGGCCCCTCTCGTTCTGCTGGCTGTCCTGACCGGGTCAGCCACATTCGCCGAGGAAACGGCGATCGGGATCGGGGACCCGGCGCGAGGCGAGCGATTGTTCCAGCAAAGCTGCGGCAGTTGCCATCAGGTCGGCGACGGGGCGACGCATGGAACAGATGAGGGCGCAGGCCCGCATCTGAACAATATCTTCGACCGCAAGATCGCGCAGTTCGCCGACTTCAGCTATTCCGAAGGCATCAACCGCGCCCGGCGTGACGGGATGGTCTGGAACCTTGGCAATCTCGACGCCTACCTGACCAATCCAAAGCTTCTGGTGTCCGGCACGAACATGAATTTCCGCGGCATGGAGGACGCAGGTGACCGGGGTGACGTTCTGGCCTTTCTGCGCCAGTTTTCCTCCAGCCCGCAGGACATTCCCGAGGCCGCGCCAACCGCATTGAAACAAGAGGTGGTCCTTGGCCCCGAAGTGCTCAGCATCGTCGGCGACCCAGATTACGGCGAGTATCTTGCCGCCGAATGCACCACCTGCCACCGACGAGACGGCGATTACCAGGGCATTCCGGCGATCACCGGCTGGTATGAAGAGGATTTTGTCCTCGCGATGCATGCCTACAAACGGCAGATCCGCCCGCACCCGGTCATGCAGATGATGGCCGGACGTTTGTCGGACGAGGAAATCGCGGCACTGGCAACCTATTTCGCGGCGCTCGAGTAAACCTCGGGCGCCTTCATTTTTTGGAGGAGACACAATGAAATTCAACAGACGAGGTTTCATCGGCACCGGGATGGCCGCGACCGCAGTGGTTGGCGCGCCAATGCTCATGGCCGAGGGAAAACCACGCGTTGTTGTTGTTGGCGGTGGTGCCGGCGGGGCCACGGCCGCGCGATACATCGCCAGAGACAGCAAGGGCGCGATTGACGTTACCCTGGTCGAACCCTCGCGAAGCTACTACACGTGTTTCTTTTCCAATCTCTACATCGGCGGCTTCCGTGAAATGGCGTCGCTGGCGCATAGCTACGGCAAGCTGGCTTCGGAAACCGGCGTCAATGTCGTGCATGACTGGGCCATCGGAATCGACCGCGATGCGCGGACCGCGACGCTGGCCGGGGGCGCAGTGCTGCCCTACGATCGGCTGGTCCTGTCGCCGGGTATTGATTTTGTCGAAGACGCCGTTCCGGGTTGGGACATCCGCCAACAGAACAGGATGCCGCACGCTTACAAGGCCGGGTCGCAGACCGAACTGCTGAAGGCCCAGATCGAAGCGATGCCACAGGGCGGCACATTTGCGATGGTGGCCCCGCCCAACCCGTTCCGCTGTCCGCCCGGACCTTATGAGCGCGTGTCAATGGTGGCGCACCTGTTGAAAGAGAAAAACCCGACCGCCAAGATCCTCATCGCCGACCCCAAGAACAGTTTTTCGAAAATGGCATTGTTCCAGGAAGCCTGGGGCCGGTACTACGACGGTATGATCGATTGGATCGGGCCAGATTTCGGCGGTGGCGATGTATCGGTCAACGCGGAAGATATGACTTTGACCATTGACGGTGAGGTCACCAAGGTCGATGTCTGCAATGTCATCCCGGCCATGAAGGCGGGCCGGATTTGCGCGCTTGCTGGCATAACCGAGGGCAACTGGGCACCGGTGATCGGTCATACGATGCAAAGCCGAATTGACCAGAACATCCACGTGCTTGGCGACGCCAGCGCCCAGGGTGACATGCCGAAGTCCGGCTTTGCCGCCAACAGCCAGGCGAAGGTCGCGGCGATGGCCATCCGGGGGGCGCTGACGGGAAGCAAGGTTTTCCCGGCCAAGTTCTCGAACACCTGCTGGTCGCTTCTGGCAACCGAAGACGGCGTCAAGGTGGGTGCCACCTACGAGGCGACGGATGAGAAAATCGCGAAGGTCGACGGCTTTGTCAGCCAAACGGGTGAAAACACCGAAATGCGCCGCGCGACATACGAGGAATCGCTTGGTTGGTACGCGGGCATTACGTCCGACATCTTCGGCTAAGCGCCGCGCGGGGGCGCGTCCCCATCGCGCGGCCTCGCGCCCATCAATTTTCTAGCACAAGGAGAGACACATGAAACACCTGTTTACAGTCGCCACAATCGCAACGCTTTCTGCCGGTGCCCTGATGGCCGAAGACGCCATCACAGTACCCTTTGACGGCAGTTTCGAAGACGCCACTTTCGCGGTAGAGTCAGCAATCATCGGCAAGGGTCTGGTGATCGATTATGTCAGCCATGTCGGTGACATGCTGAACCGCACCGGCGCCGATGTTGGCAGCGCGGTCAAAATCTTCGACGCGGCGGATATCTTCCTGTTCTGCTCGGCCCAGGTCTCGCGCGAGGTGATGGAGGCCGACCCGATGAACATTCAGCACTGCCCCTATGCGATCTTTGTGACCTCGCGCGACGGCGACGTGCAAATCGGACATCGCGATTATCCCGAAGGTCCGATGGACAAGGTCGAGGACTTGCTAATGGCGATCGTGGCGGACGCCGCCGGGAACTAGGCGGTCGGTCCGACCCGATTGACCAATCTCAAGGACGTTCCCTTACCGGCGCGTGAAAAGAAGTGCGATGGAAACGGTACTGGATACAATCGGCAGCGCGGCGACACTGGCTTTCGCCGGTGTCCTTGTCGGCGTGGTCTTCGGGGCTTCCGCGCAACGCTCGCAATTCTGCCTGCGGGCCTCAACGGTCGAAGTTGCCGAAGGCCGGCTGGGACCACGGCTGGCCGTCTGGCTGGTTGCCTTTACAAGCGCCCTGCTTGCGGTTCAGACCCTGGTTCTGATCGGGTGGCTGGACCTGTCGGAAAGCCGCGCCATTGCATCCGTCGGCAGCCTCAGCGGTGCGATCATCGGTGGGCTTATGTTCGGGGCGGGCATGATCCTCGCGCGCGGCTGCGTATCGCGCCTTCTGGTGTTGGCCTCGGGTGGCAACCTGCGTGCACTGATCACAGGACTGGTGGCAACGCTGGCGGCGCAGGCCTCGCTTGGCGGGCTTCTGAGTGGCCCGCGCGAGATCGTGGCGGGACTCTGGACGATCCCCGGCGGATCGGCGCGTGATCTTGCCGCGCTTGTCGGCCTCTCTACGTCCGTCGTGGTAGGCATGGCCGCCATCGGATTTGGGCTGGCGCTGGCCTTTTCCATGCGCAAGGGCGTTCCGGGCGGCAGGATTGTCGCCTCAATCCTTGTTGGCCTGGCGGTCGCCATGGGCTGGGCGCTGACCTTCGCAATTTCCCAAGCCTCGTTTGATGTTGTGCCAGTCTCGTCCGTCACCTTCACCGGACCGGCCACTGATACGCTGATGGCGCTGGTCACCGAACCCCGGATCACCCTGTCTTTTGGCCTTGGGCTTGTGCCGGGTGTCGCCGTCGGCGCCGCCATTGCGTCGGCCCTTGCCGGGGAATGGAAAATCCAACGGTTTGGACCGGAGAAGCCGATGGAGAGCTACCTGGTCGGCGCGGTACTGATGGGCTTCGGAGCAATGCTGGCAGGAGGTTGCGCGGTGGGGGCCGGCATGTCGGGAGGCGCGGCGCTGTCGTTGACCGCATGGCTGGCCGTGATGTCGATGTGGGTGGGCGCGATGGCGACCCACCGCATCCTGCAAAGCACGCCTGCCCTGCAGCGGCTTTAGCTTTATTCGAATTCCATCTGTTCAAACACCCGACCGGCGTTCTTTGTCGCGAGTTCCTCGAACGTGTCCAGATGGGCATACGGGGTTTGGTCGACATAATAGGCGTCGGCCAGATCGCCACCGGCGTCCATGTGTTCGGCAATCCGCGCGCGCAGAAAAACCAGATAGTCGCGGGTATAGCGGCGAACCTGATCCATGTTGGTCGGGTGACCGTGGCCCGGGATCACGTAAGTCGCGTTCAAAGGCTCAAACGCAGCATCCCACGTCTCAAGCCAGTCCGCTGTTATCGTGTCTTCAAAGATTGGCAACATGCGTTCGTGAAATGCCATGTCTCCGGCAATCACCAGCCCCTGTCTGGGCAGCCAGACCGAAATGTCACCGGGGCTGTGCGCCGGGCCGAGATAGCGGGCCTCGATCCGGAAATCTCCCATCTCAACGACATATTCGTCCGAAAAGGTCTGGGTCGGCGGCGTTATGACGGTGCCCTCGGCCTTGTCGCGGTTATAGCGCCGCATTCCGTCGAGGATTTGCGGCCCGTATTCCTCAAACTCCGCTGCGGCGTCCTCATGGGCGATGATCGGCACGCCCTGTTCGGCCCAATACCCGTTGCCAAGCATCGCGTGGCCCTGCCCGTTTTCATTCAGAACCAGTGTCACCGGCTGGTCGGTCACGGCCCTGATTTCGGCATGGAGCGCCTTGGCCAGCACGTAGGCCGCACCGCCGTTGACCACGACCACCCCTTCACCCGTCACTATAAAGCTGAGGTTGTTGTTATGGCCGCTGTTTTCGTAAGTCGGCGGGGCGGTGGCTCCGATCGCAGAAAAGACGCCGGGGATGACCTCTACGGGTTTCGAGTAAAGCGGGCTTTGCGGATATTGGTCGGCGATGTCCTCGCTGGCCTGTGCAACTCCGGCGAAAAGGACAAAAACAAGCGTTGTTCGGATCATGCTGTCTCTCCGACATATCGAAAGGCGTCCCCGGCCCGCTCGACACGGCCTATGCCGCTTTGCGGGAAATGAAAGCCGATGACCTGCATCTGGTCCTGGGCGGCGTGGTCCAGAAGGCGCGCCCGCGTCGCAGCCGCCATCGCGGCATCCTGATCGGTGCCGCTGGGCCAGTCGGGTCTTTCAAACGCGACATGCGGATTGCCCACAGCATCCCCCAGTATCAGAACCGACTGCCCGCCATTGCGGATTTCATACGACATGTGGCCCGGCGTATGACCAAAGCTTGCGTGAGCGGCAATTCCGGGCAGGATCTCCTGTCCGTCGTCGACCAGTTCAACCATGCCCTCAATGGCTTCCATCCGACGTTTTGCGCCGACAGCAAAGGCCGCCCGATCGGGGCCGATGCTGTTTACGGTTTCGGGGTTCCACCAATAGTCCCATTCTCGCCGCCCCATCAGATAGGTGGCGTTGGGCATCAGGGGATCGTCGAAATCATCCAGCACGCCCCAGATATGATCGGGATGTGCGTGGGTGAATACAACGTGGGTAACCTCATCAAGCGACACACCAATTTGGCCAAGCGCATCCGGCAATTCTCCGGCCGTGGGCATGAAATCCGCGCCCGCCCCGACATCAAACAGGATTGTCCTGGTACCGTCGCGGAACACAGTGACGTTGCAGTCGGGCATGTATCTCTGCAGGTCGGCACCGGGTAGTGTCCCGGGAGATGGTGTAGGAACTGGCGTCCACCTGCTTCTTCATAGCTGGTGCTGCTCGTTCACTGCGCGGCGATCATCGTCGCCGCGCCGGTATCGTTGCACACGGCCGTCAGCTTTTCCACCGGCATGTAGCGGCGGGAGACGGCCCATTCATCGTTTTGCTCCAGCATGAGCGCGCCGACCAGCCGGATGACGGCTTCGCGGTTGGGAAAGATGCCGACGACATTGGTCCGCCGCTTGATCTCCTTGTTGACGCGTTCCAGTGGGTTTGTGCTGTGCAGCTTCGAGCGCAGGCTCTCGTCGAAGGCCATGTAAGCCAGCACGTCATGCTCCGCCTCATCCATCAGCTCGGCAACATCGCGGAACCGGTCCCGCAGGCTGTCGGCGACCTCACGCCAGCGGGCATGGGCCTGGTCGCGGTCCTTCTCGGCGAAAACGGTCTTTACCACCGCGCTGACCACCGGCTTGTGGGTCTTGCCCACGCGGGCCAGGAGGTTGCGCTGGAAATGCACGCGGCAGCGCTGCCAGCCGGCACTGAGCACCTTGCGTGCGGCAGCTTTCAGGCCCTCATGTGCGTCGCTGATCACCAACTGCACGCCCCGCAGGCCGCGCCGAGTAAGAGACCGCAGGAAGTCGGCCCAGAACGTCTCGGCTTCCGAGGGCATGACGGTAATCCCCAAGATCTCGCGCCGCCCGTCTGTATTGACCGCCACAGCCACTATCACCGCCATCGAGACGATCCGCCCGCCCTCACGCAGCTTCACATAAGTGGCGTCGAGCCAGAGGAAGGGCCAATCGCCTTCGAGAGGCCGGTTCAGGAACGCCTGCACCCGCTCGTCGATCTCCTCGCAGAGCCGCGAGACCTGGCTCTTGGAGGTGCCCGTCAGCCCCATGGCGCGCACCAAGTCATCGACAGCGCGCGTGGAAACACCATGGATGTAGGCCTCCTGGATCACTGCCATCAGCGCCTTCTCCGCCGTCCGCCGTGGCTCCAGGAAGGTCGGAAAATAGCTGCCCTTGCGCAGCTTCGGGATGTTCAGGCCGATGGTCCCCGCCCGGGTATCCCATTGCCGCGGCCGGTAGCCGTTCCGCTGGTTCTCCCGGTGCGGGCTGCGCTCGCCATGGCCCGCACCGCAAACGGTGGCCACCTCGATATCCATCAGCCGCTGCGCGGCATCCTGGATCAGCTCGCGCAAGAAATCCGCGTCATCGCTCTTGGCGATCATGCCCGGAAGGTCGATCATGTTCTCGGTCATCGTGCTCTCCTTCGTTGTCGTCGGTCTTCGAACAACCTCAGACTACGAAGAAGCGCGATGGCCGCCAGCCCGGCCGCGCGCTGCGCTACGCCAAGGGCTTCGCGCGCGGCCTCTTACACCACCCCACGGGGCACTACCGATACGGTGCGACATGAAATGCGCCCTTGAGATTTGTGTCTATGATCGCGTCGATTTCGGCCGGCCCGTGTTCCAATGCGGGAAGAGATGCCGTCGTTCCGGCATTGTTGATGACAGTGTCAAAGACCCGTCCCTTCAGCGCGGCTTCCACCGACTCCGGGTCCGCCACGTCCATCTCTATCACATCGGCCTGCCCCCCTTCCGCCGCTATCTTTGCGGAAAGCTCAGACAAGCGGGCGACGCGGCGGGCGGCCAATGTGACGTCGACATCCTGCCCCGCCAGCAGTTCGGCGAAATGCTCGCCCAATCCCGAAGATCTGGCGGACGACTATCAATTCATCCCGGGCCAGTACGTCACGCTGCGCCGTGCCGGTGATATCGATGGTGTGCGGCGATGCTATTCGGTCAGCTCCGGCCGAGACGATGGCGAGTTGCGCGTTCTGGTCAAGCTGCTGGAAGGCGGAGCGTTTTCCTCTTTCGTTCATAGCGAACTGCCACCGGGCACCGAACTTGATGTCATGACGCCCGAAGGCACATTCGGATCAAAGATACGACAAGGCGGACCACGCACCTATCTCGCCCTGGCCCCGGGCAGTGGAACTACTCCAATCATTTCGATCATCCGCTCGGTGCTTGCCACCGAGGCCGGGGCCAACTTCATCCTTTTTTACGGCAGTCGAACGCTAAGTTCCATCATCTTCCGCGACGAATTGAACGATCTCAAGGATACCTATCCCGGACGGTTCTCTCTTTTTCATACACTGACGCGCGAAGGCACCGATTCCCCACTATTCTCGGGCCGGCTTGATGCGGAAAAGCTGCGCAAGTTCTCCGGTGCCCTGTTCGCTCCGGCAGAAATAGAAGATGCTTTTCTTTGCGGCCCCGCCGAGATGATTCAGGAACTCAAGACCGCGCTCCGCGACCTCGGCGTTGAAGAGAACCGTTTTCATGACGAGCTGTTCGCTCCCGCCGATGCTGACAATACCGCCACCGTCACGCTTGCGCCGCTTACGGCGGAAGCCGCCACTGGAGAAGGAGTTCAGGTCACGGCGATCCTTGATGGCACCGCCCGCAGCTTTGTGATGACACCTGATCAGGAAAGCGTGGTCTCCGCCGCCGCAGCAGGTATCGAACTACCCTATTGCTGCAAGGGCGCAATGTGTTCCACCTGCCGCGTCAAAGTTATCGAAGGCGAGGCAGAGATGACGCTGAACTATGCTTTGGAGCCTCGGTAGTTGAAGGAGAACTTTGTCCTGACCTGCCAGGCCCGTCCGAAAACCAAAAAACTGACAGTCGATTTCGACCACGTTTGACCTGTGCCGCTTTCCGCGACACCCCACGGGCGCGCGGGGCCGGGATCCCCAAGACCTTCGCCAAGTTGAAAGTCTTGGGTCCACGAAAACCCGCGTGCCAGTGTCGGCTAAAAGGTCGGATTCAGGCAAAGCGCACAGAACCCGATCTCAGCGGTCTTTTTGGTTGACGATCAGTTCTGCATTTTCGGGTAGTTCCGAAACAATGTTCACCTCGTCAGCACGAATTCGTGCATGCAGTTTGAAGGTATCAGCGGCGGCTGCTTCTGCGGCGGAAGCGTCGGCACCGTCTTCCAGCACAAGCGAGAGGCGGATCATGTCGCGATCGTTCTCGCGCGTTACCACGGCCTGCGCGGCCTTTGCGCCCGGCGTGCCGATGACAACTTCTTCAACCACGCGCGGATAAACGAAAATCTCGCGCACTTTGACCGCTGCCCCGACCCGTCCCTGCAATGCTGAAATCCGGCTGACGGTGCCATCCGCGTTGCTTTCCAGGGCAAAGGCGCTGTCGCCGGTGCCGAACCGGATCATCGGCCAGGTGGAATCGCGCGCGGTCACGACAACCTCGCCAGGATCGCCATGAGCGACCTGTTCGCCGCTGACCGGATCGCAGATCTGCACCACGCGGTCGGGATGAACCAGGTAGCCTTCGCCGCCATCCTCATAGGCGACAAGGCCCAGATCGGCGGTGGCATAGGCGGCCCAGGTGGACACGCCGTATTCGGCCTCGATCCGGCGGCGCTTGGCCATCCAGTCGCCCATCTCACCGCCGAGGAAGGCTGTCTTCACCTTCCATGCGTCGCGGCCATAGGTTTCGATCACCTTGTCCGCCAGCGTCAGGAAAAACGCGGTCGAAGCGCAGATCGAAGTCACGCCGGTTTCGGCGATGATCTGTGCCTGAAGCTCCGTATTGCCGACGCCTCCGGGGATCACCGTGGCGCCTGCGGCCTGTGCCGCTTCGTCGAACAAAAGCCCCGCGGGCACCAGATGATACATCCAGGTGTTCAGGATGATATCCCCCGGCCCCACGCCTGCCGCCTTGAACAGCCGGTCAAGGCCGTGGCCGCCACCGTCCGAAAGGGCCGGTTCGAAAATCGGGCCGGGGGACACGTAGATCCGCCCGACATCCTTCAGATCCGAGGCCAGGAACCCGCCAAAGGGCGGGTTCTCGCGCTGGATCTTCAGAAGCTCTTCTTTTTTCATCACTGGAAGACGCGAGAGGTCCGCCACCGATGTGACAGCTGCCGGATCGAATCCGGCAGCCGTAAATCGCGATTTCAGGCCAGGAGCTTTTTCGGCCGCAGCGGCATAGGCTTGAGCTATATCTTTGTAGATATCATCAGACATTTCCATGCCTCCTCGTCCAATCTGGTGTTAAAGCGGGCAGTCCTTACGGAAGTTCGGCGCGCGCTTCTCGCGGTGCGACAACACACCTTCCTTGACGTCCTCGCTCATGAAGCCAAGCATCTCCAGCGCGGTCGACGCATCAAAGATCGGCCCGGCCTGGCGCAGCCAGTTGTTCAGCGAATACTTGGTCCAGCGAATCGCGCTTTGCGAGCCGTTGGCCAGTTCGACGGCTGTATCCAGCGCGATCTGCTGCAGCTCGTCATCCTCGACGCACATTGATACCAGACCGATACGCTCGGCCTCTTCGCCCGACACCGGCTTGCAGGTCATCAGATAGTATTTCGCCTTGGCCATCGAGGTCAGCAGCGGCCAGATAATCGCCGCGACGTCACCGGCGGCAACACCAAGGCGGGGATGACCATCGACAATCTTGGCCTTCTTTCCGGCGATCGAGATGTCGGCCAGGATGGCAACCACAAGGCCTGCGCCGGCCGCAGGGCCATTGATCGCGGAAATGATCGGCTTGTTGCAGTTGATGATGTTATAGACGAGATCCTTGGCTTCTTTCCACGTCTTCATGATCTCGTGCGAATTGCCAATCATGTTTTCGATCAGGCTGAAATCACCCCCGGCGGAAAATGCCTTGCCCGCACCGGTCACGATGACCGAATTGATGTCTGGGTCACGGTCGATATCGATCCACATGTCCGTCATCTGGGTGTGGGTTTCGGCATCGACCGAGTTGAATGTCTCGGGCCGGTCGAACGTGATGCGCAGGACGCGATCCGCCGGGTAGTCAAATTTCAGTTTATCGTATTTTGCATAACGATCCGACATGGTTCTATTTCCTCCGTGGGGTATTGATTCAGCCAGGCAGTCCCAGGACGGCCTTGGACAGGATGTTTCTTTGGATTTCGTTCGATCCACCGTAGATCGTGGTAGGTCTGGCCTTGTAGAAACTCGCCAGAACATCGACACTTACGTTGCCGACCTGAAGCGGCCCGATGGAGCCGCCATCGGGACCGGCTGCTTCGATCATCAGCTCGGTGATGCGCTGGAAGCATTCAGTCACCCAAATCTTCAGCATGGACACATCCGCACCGAGCGTCTCGCCACGTTTGAGCTGATCTGCAAAACGGGCATAAAGCGCGGCATGATCTTCCACATCCAGTGCCGCCTGGGCAAAGCGGTCACGGAACACCGGATCGTCAAACGCGCCACGGCCACGGGCAAAACTTTCAAGCTGTCCCAGAGCGTTCTGGGCCAGACTTGGCGAACCGATGAAAATGCGTTCGAAGCTCAAGAGAGCCTTGGCCATCGTCCAACCCTTGTTCAGCTCGCCCACGAGGTTCTCGCGGGACGTCCGTGCATTGTCAAAGAAGACCTCGCAAAACTCGGTCTCGCCCGACAGGGTCGTGATGGTGCGCACCTCGACTCCGGGTTGATCCATCGGAGCGAGCAGGAAACTGATGCCCTGCTGTTTCTTCGGCGCATCGGGATCGGTGCGCACCAGCATGAAAATATGCGTGGCGTCATGCGCCATCGTGGTCCAGATCTTCTGTCCGTTGATGACAAAGTCGTCGCCGTCAATCTCTGCGCGTGTGCGCAGGTTCGCCAGATCGGACCCGGCGCCGGGTTCCGAATAGCCCTGACACCAGATATCTTCGCAACTCAGGATACGCGGCAGCCAGTAATCTTTTTGTTCCTGGGTGCCGAATTTGATGATCAGCGGCCCGACCATCTGCACGCCCATGTCGCGGCCGCGATTGACGCCCCAGCGCTGCTGCTCTTCGTAAAAGATCAGCAACTTGGCGGCGTTCAGCCCCATACCGCCGAATTCAGCGGGCCAGGCTGGCGCGACCCAGCCCTTGGCGTGAAGCTTGCGGTGCCAATGTTCGATCTCGGCGAACTTCGGTCGGTGCGGCAGGTGACGCAGCTCCTCGGGATATTCCGCCTCGAAGAACTGGCGCACTTCTTTGCGGAACTCTGCATCGGTCATAGCGTTCCAGTCGGTCATTGTGCTGCCCCCTCTGCTTCGCGTGCCTCGAACCATATCCGCCTGTGATAGGCATCGTCGCCCAACCAGGCCGACAGCACCAGCGCCCGGTTCAGGTAGAGCCCGATATCGAACTCATCCGTGTACCCGACGGCCCCGTGCAGCTGGATGGCGTCGCGGGTGATTTTCTTGGCGGCCGTGACGGCGCGCGCTTTGGCGCGGCTGGCAATCGGGGCCCGAACCTTCGGATCGGTTTCGCTGTCCATCTGCGCAAGCGCCTCCCGCACTCCGGCCTGCGCGACCTCGCACATCACGTTGAGGTCGACGGCACGGTGCTGGATGACCTGGAATGATCCGATCGGCTTGTCGAACTGCTCCCGCGTCTTGATGTAGTCGAGCGTGATCTCGAAGGCGCGCTCGCTCAGGCCGACAAGCTCGGCCGCGGCAAGCGCCGTTGCATCGGCGACAGCTTCGGCCAGTGCAGTGAGAACCGCACCGCTGCTGGCCAATTCCGCGGCCGGAGTTCCCGAAAACGAAAGCTCGCCCAGAGAGCTGCCATCCGCCTGCGTCCGCTTGTCGATGACAAGCCCCTGCGCGTCTGCCTCAGCCAGAACCAGAACCGGACCATCATCCTGTTCGGCCACGACAAGGAACCCGTGCGAACCGATCGCACCGACGACCCAGGCCTTGCCACCGGTCAGCTTTCCGTCCGCGTATCGGCAGGTCGCATCGGCAGGCGCCCCGTCGGGGCCGCGTTCCTGCCAGGCAACCGCCAATGAAATTTCGCCGCCGATGAGCTGTGCCATCTTCGGATGATCCGGACAAAGGCGGCGCAGAAGGCCGAGGCTCAGACCGATCGTCGACACGACCGGTTCCGGGGCAATCACACGGCCGACTTCCTCGGCGATGACACCCCCGGCGGCTAGGCCCATGCCAAGCCCGCCCTGATCTTCGGGCACCGCCACGCCGAAAACACCGGCCTCGGCCAGTTCCCGGACCATCTCCGGATCGAAACCGCCCCCGGCATCACGGAGTTGTCGGGCTCTGTCACTTCCGCCCGCCCGTTCAAACAACGTGCGCACGCTCTCGCGCAACAGGCGAAGGTCTTCTTGTTCGCTGGAAAGGATATCAGTTTGTGTCATTTTGTTTTCGCTGGATCATCACGGGGGTGTCGGTCGAAAAAACGACCTCGCCCTCGGGGTTTTTGGCGCTGAGCGTATAGTGCAAAACACCTCTGTCGGGCTTGCTTTTTGACGGTGTGACCGAGTTGACCGTCAGTTCGACATCAAGGGGTTCGTTCGGGTGCACAGGCCGCAGCCAGCGCAAATTGTCAAAGCCCATGCCGCCGATATTGGCAACATCGACCATCATCTCGGTCATGACCGGCTTGAACACCTCAAGCATGGTCTGAAAGCCCGAGGCGATCAGGCTGCCATGTATGGCGGTTGCATAGTCTTCATCGGTGTGCAGCCGCTGCGGATCCCATTCCTTGGCAAAGGCCTTTATTGAATCCGCGCTCATCGGAGCGCTGCGAAAGCGATAGACTTGGCCCGGCGAGAAGTCTTCCAGATACCTCAAGAGGCACCCTCCTTTGCGAAACCGTCATCGTATCCGCTCGCATCCTTGGATATCCGGATGCGGTTGAATTCTTCCAGCTTCGGATAGGTTTCCTTGAACGCCACCAGGAACTCACCCATCGGCGCGTCGAAATAGAGACCACGGTCGTTCACATATTCCATGTGCCGGTGATTCTGTTCGTCGAACTCATGAAAGAGCGCGTCGTGATAGCCGTCGAAGACCAGGGGTTTGACCCCGAATCTTTCACACAGTTCCATGTTGAATGCAGGTGTCACCTTGTAGGCCTCATTCCCCAACCACAGCTGAACATAGCCGTGGTAGATAAAGAGATCGGTCCCCATCAACTCCTGCAACTTGGGTGTATTCAGGTGGTTGCGCACATCCGCGAACCCCAGAGCGGCGGGGATACCCACAGCACGCAAACAAGCCGCCAGAAGAATTGCCTTGGGAACGCAAAACGCCGCTTCCGCCCCAGCGATACGGCTGGCACGGTAAGAGTCCTCATCCAGCGCAAAACAATAGGGATCATAGCGAATATCGTCGCGCACCGCTTCGAACAGGCGGATCGCCTTGTCGCGATTGGTTGCGCCCACAGGGAGATCACGCAAAGCCGATGTCACGAAACCCTGCACTTCCAAGCTATCGCTTTCCACAAAGCGCGATGGCATGACATAACGCTCAGCTTCAGTCGGCAGGTCATCGTCAGACTTGTCCATTGGCCCCTCCTTTTTTCTAACAAATGTTAGATTACCGATTCAAAACCTGCCCGTCAACGGGATTTACTCTGTCTTTGGTTGGTCCAAGCCATAACGCGTATTGTCTTCGCCCAGAGTGGCTGCAACTCCGACCGAATTTCCGGAAGAACGGAACTCCGGCGCAATTGGCAGCGGCAAAGCAGGCGCGTCCCGGCCGGAGATTTTTACTGTCCGCCCGAACACGTCACGCGCTTTGAAATGCGGGTCGCGCGCCGCCTCGGCGGGCGTTTTCACGACCGAACAGCAGCAATCTGCCGCTGCCAGCAAAGGCTCCCAATGGGTCGAGGGGTGTTCCCTCAGACGACGTGCAACCTCTGCGGCGCAGGCATTGGGATCGGACCAGTCATCGCGAAGGGCCACCGGCAAACCAATAACATCGCAGAACGACTGCCAGAACTTTTCTTCCAACGCGCCGACGGCGATCTGACGCCCGTCCGCAGCCGAATAAAGCCGATATCGGGCCAGGCCACCCGTCAGACGGCTGCCACCGCTTTCGATGTTCTGCCCGGCAATCACACCTTCGGCATGGGCCCAATAGGCAAAGGCGAACGCCCCCTCGGCCATTGCGATATCCAGATGCGTTCCCTGCCCGCTTGCCTGCCGCGCAATCAGGGCCAGCAGGATATTCATCACCGCAGGATAGGTTCCGCCTCCGATATCGGCGACCAGCCCGAACGGGGCCGTTGGCTGGTCATCCGGTCCACGACTGAGCGACAGGATACCCGCATCACCGACGTAGTTGAGGTCGTGGCCGGCGGCGCTGGCCTTTGGTCCGGTCTGGCCATAGCCGGTGATCGAACAATAGATGAGACCGGGATTGATCTTGCGCACCGCTTCATAACCAAGCCCCAACCGGTCCATCACGCCGGGACGGAACTGCTCGACCAGAACATCGGCCCTCTCGATCAAGGGGCGCAGACGTTCCACTGCGCCCCTTGACTTGAGGTCGATGGCCACCGATCGCTTGCCGTGGTTCAACACGGCAAATCCGATGCTCTCTCCGTCGATCTTGGGCTCGGTTTGGCGCGCGTCCTCGCCGACTCCGGGACGCTCGAACTTGATCACTTCGGCGCCGACCTCGGACAACATGAGCGTCGCCATCGGACCGGGAAGAAGTGTGCTGAAATCCAGCACCAGGATATCCTTGAGCGGTTGAGCCATCTTCACTGCCTCAGGCGAAGCGCGCCGCGCCGTTGTTCAGAACAACCACGTCGCGTGCCGGAATAGATGCTCGAAACCGGGCCTCGCCGTCCTCTTCCCAGATTTCGAACCGCACGGTTTCGCCGGGATAGACCGGCGCCGAGAACCGAACATCCAGACCGACAAGCCGGGCAGAATCATAGTCCAGCAACGTCTTGAGAATCGCCCGGGCCGCCAGCCCATAGGTCGCCAGACCATGCAGGATCGGGCGGTCGAACCCGACAGAACGGGCAACATCCGGGTCAGCATGAAGCGGATTGAAATCACCGCTGAGACGATAAATAAGGGCTTGGCGCGGCAGGGTATTGATATCACATACATGATCAGGCGCCCGATCAGGCAGCACTGCGGGTGCCGGACCCGCCTGGTTTTCACCGCCGAACCCCCCATCACCGCGACAGAAAGCCGACATCGCCACGCGCGCCAGTTTTTCGCCGCTGTCCGCGTCGATAATATCGCGGCTTTGGTAAATGACGGCTCCCTTGCCCTCGCCCTTGTCGGCGATAAAGTCGATCTTGCTGCGGCCGACAATTCGGCCATGTGTCGGCAGCGGCTTGTAGATGTCGAGCCACTGTTCTCCGTGCAGCACTTTCTGCCAGTTCACGCCGGTTTTCGGATTGCGCAGCCAGAAGCCCGGATACCCCAGGGTAACGGCCATAGAGGGAACCGCCTTCAGACCGTCCTCATAGACAAAGGCCAGTTCTTTCTTGTCTGTCGGATCTTCGCCGAACCCCAGCCCGAGTGCGTAAAGGATGGTATCCCGCTCGGTCAGAGTCTGCTTGATCTCTTCGAAATCCCAATTCGAAAGTGCTTCGAAATCCAGTGGCATGATCTTTCCTCCCTTGATCGCCGTCAGAGCGTGTTTCGTGACCCCAGTATTGCCGTGACCTGGCTGGACAGCACACCGCCATTGCCATGCGCCAGCGCCAGATCAATATCCTTCAACTGAATGCCCGGCGCGTCGCCACGGATCTGACGGGCAGCCTCGATCACTGTGAAGATGCCGTACATCCCGGGGTGCACGCAGGACAGGCCGCCGCCATTCGTGTTCACCGGCAACACGCCGCCAGGCGCGATGCGTCCGCCCTCGACAAAGGCCCCTCCCTCGCCCTTCGCGCAGAACCCAAGATCTTCGAGAAACAAAATCGTGTTGATGGTGAAGGCATCATAGAGCTCGACCGCCTGGATATCCGCAGGGGTCACTCCGGCCGCCGCAAAGGCGCGCGCGCCCGAGTCGCGGGCCGCGGTCACGGTGAAATCCTTCATCTGGGAAATCTGCCGGTGCGAGCTTGCCGCAGCACTGCCCAGCACATAGGCAGGTGCCTTCGGGAAATCCCGGGCGCGGTCCGCGCGGACCATTACGATCGCGCCGCCACCGTCGGTGACAAGACAACAGTCGCGCACGGTCAATGGATCGCCCACCATGCGCGAACCCAACACGTCCTCGCGGGTCAGCGGGCCGCGCTCGAACGCTTCGGGGTTGCGCTGCGCCCAGGCCCGCGCGGCAACGGCCACGTCGGCCAGCTGTTCGCGGGTGGTACCATATTCATGCATGTGCCGCGCCGCCGCCATCGCATAGGCCGAGATCGGATAGCGCGGATTATACGGCGCCTCGTAGGCCGGCGGACGTGAAGCGGTCACCAGTCTGCCCGACGCGGTGCGCTGGTTGGAGCCATAAACAATCAGCGCGACATCACACAGACCGGCGTCCAGCGCCATGGTCGCGGACGTCAGGTAGTTTACGAAGGACGAACCGCCCGACATCGTGCCATCAATGAAACGGGGCTGGATGCCCAGATACTCCGCCGCCATAAGCGCCGGCATGCTGTCTTCCATCATGGTGCAAAACAGCCCGTCGACGTCGGACAGTTTCAGCCCGGCATCGCCAAGCGCCGCAAGCGCAGATTGCGCCATGACATCATAGGCCGTCAGGCCATGGGCTTCTCCGAGACCGGCATGACCGGTTCCCACGATGGCGGATTTCCCCCGAAGTTCAGTGGTCATGGCCTATCCCTCCGACGGTTTGAAAAGCACGGCCGGAACACCCTCGGCCTCGCCCACGAATGCGGTTACAGGCATGTCGATGACGACCTCACCCGGGGCAATGCCCTCGACCCGGCTCATCATCCGGACACCCTCGTCCAGCTCGACGACGCATACGTTGTAGTCGCCGCCCCGTTCGGGCTTTCGGCGCACGACTGTTGTGGTGTGGACCCGTCCCTTGCCGCCGGCCTGCTTCCACGAAATCGCGGTGCCATGACAATGTGGACACAGGACTCGCGGGAAAAAGTGATAGGCCCCGCAGTCGTCGCACTTGGGCAGCAGGATCTCTCCCTCTGCCAGCGCGCGTTGGAAAAGCTGGTCTGGTCCTTTGGCATCCTGCATTGGCGTTCTCCTTCAAGCGACCCAGTCTTTGTTTAAGCGTATTGATAATCTTTCTAACAATTGTTAGATTTAGTCAACCTTTCAGGATCAATTGAGAGAAACTCATGTCAGGTTCAGACTTAGCCCCCCTTTCCGGCAAACTCGTCGTTGCGTTGGAACAGGCAGTCGCCGCGCCTTTTTGCTCCTCGCGGCTGGCCGACGCCGGCGCGCGCGTGATCAAGATCGAACGCAAGGGCGCAGGCGATTTCGCCCGCGCCTACGATACCGCCGCCAACGGTGAAAGCGCCTATTTCACATGGCTGAACCGAGGCAAAGAATCGGTCGCCTTGGACATTAAAGCCGACGAAGACCGTGAAATCCTGCTCAGGATGCTGGAAAACGCAGATGTGTTTATTCAGAACCTGCTGCCGGGCGCGCTGGCCAAGCTGGGGCTCGATTCCGCGAGTCTGCGAGAGAGCTTCCCGCGTCTAGTGACCTGCGACATCACCGGATATGGCGAAGACGGCCCGATGCGCAACGCCAAGGCCTATGACCTTCTGGTGCAATGCGAGAGCGGTCTGGCATCAGTGACCGGTACACCCGACGGACCAGGACGGGTGGGCGTGTCGGTCTGCGATATCGCCACCGGTATGACAGCCCATGCTGGAATCTGCGAAGCACTTGTCGGGCGTGATCGCACCGGCAAGGGCAGCGGCGTTTCCGTGGCAATGTTTGATGTGATGGCCGACTGGATGTCGGTTCCACTGCTGTATCACGATTACCTTGGCAAGCCGACACCTCGTGTCGGACTGAACCACACGGTCATTTGCCCGTACGGGGCCTATGAATGCAAGGACGGTCAGCTTGTCGTCATTACCGTGCAACACAACGGCGAATGGCAACGGTTCTGTGAACACATACTGGGCGATGCGGCTTTGGCAACCGACCCCCGGTTCCATGACAACACGTCGCGAATTGAAAACAAACCCGCGCTCGAAGTTCTCATCAAGGCCGTGTTCGCCTCGCATGACCGCGCCGAGATGCTGAAGCGGCTTGACGCTGCGGGCATTGCCTCGGGCGCGGTGAACGACGTGGCGACCCTGTCCGGTCACCCCCAGCTCGACCGGTCCGTAATTCGCACGCCTTCCGGTGAAATCAACGTCCCGACCCCCCCGATCCGGCGCAGCCTCGGCGAAACGGCACTGGGCCCCTGCCCGGCCTTCGATGCGCAAGGCAAGGCCCTTCGCGCCGAGTTCGGCCGTCGTTCATAAAAAACGGTAGGCAACTAAGTGGACAATCAAATGACCGATGAGAACAATCCGGCGATCCTTCAAGACGTGAAGATCGTCGATCTGACTTCTGTAGTTTTCGGACCTTTGGCGACGCAGATGCTGGGCGATCTGGGGGCCGATGTGATCAAGGTGGAAGGCCCCGAGGGCGATCTTCTTCGCCAGGTCCAGCCATCGCGCAACAAGCTGATGGGTGCCGCTTTTCTGGGGGCCAACCGTAACAAGCGCAGTGTCGTACTCGACCTCAAAACACAAACCGGTCTCGATCAGTTGCGCAAACTGCTCATCGATGCCGATGTGATGATTTCGAGCATCCGGCCTGCGGCGCTTGCCAGATTGTCTTTGGAACCCGAAACCCTGCGCCAGGAAAACCCGAACCTGATCACGGTATCCGCCACCGGTTTCGGACAGGACGGGCCCTATGCCGCCAAGCCAGCATTCGACGATTCCGTCCAGTCGGTGTCGGGATTGGCCAGCCTGGCAACCTTGCGCGACCCCGAGGCACCGCCCGCTTATGCCCCGACAATTCTGGCCGACAAGCTTGGCGGGGTCACCGCCGCCTATGCCGTGATGGGCGCCCTGTTCCACCGCGAGCGTACGGGACAGGCCCAGCATGTCGAAGTTCCGATGTTTGAGACGCTGGCCGCCTTCCTGCTGGCCGAACATATGGATGGCGCCACCTTCGAGGAGGCTCCGCAGGATTTCGGCTATGCCCGCATGCTGGTTCCGCACCGGCGTCCGGTTCAGACCGCAGATGGCTACATCACAATTCTGCCTTACACCAACGTACAATGGGCGCGGTTTTTCAAGACGGTTGGGCGCAATGACATGATCGACCATGTCTGGGTCACGGACATGGACGCCCGTAGCCGCAACATCGGCGCAGTATACGATATGGTGGCGCACATTGCGCTGACCCGGACCACAGATGAGTGGCTTGACCTCATGGAGCAGGCCGACATACCCGCCATGCCAGTGCGCAACCTGTCAGATTTACCGAACGATCCCCATCTTGCCGCAACCGGGTTCTTTCAACGGATTGATCACCCGACCGAAGGTGCGATCTGGACGACACGCCCGCCGGTTCGCTTTTCGGCGACCCCTGCGCGACATGATCATCGCCCGGCCCCGCGACTTGGGGAACACAGCGACGAAATTCTGGGGCCGGGCAGGGAGTAGCCCCACCCGGCACCGGACGGATCAAACATCCATCGAGCGTGCGATCAGTTCCTTCATGATCTCGTTGGTGCCGCCATAGATCATCTGGACCCTGCTGTCGGCATAAAGTCGCGCGATGGGGTATTCCATCATGAAACCGTAACCGCCGTGCAGTTGCAGGCATTCATGCATGACCTCGTTCTGCGTCTGGCTGCCCCACCATTTCGCCATCGAAGCCGTGGCCGCATCAAGTTCGCCCGCTTCAAGACGCGCGAGCCCGTCATTTACGAAGGAGCGTAGCAATTCGGCCTTGGTTTTGCATTCCGCCAGTTTGAAGCGTGTATTCTGGAAGTCCATGATCCGGCTTCCAAATGCCTTGCGGTCCTGAACATATTTCACCGTTTCATCGATCGCAAAATCAATAAAACCGAGCGCGGTAATGCCGATCATCAGCCGCTCCCAAGGCAGCTGCTTCATCAGCTGGTAGAACCCCTGCCCCTCTTCCGGACCAAGCAGGTTCGCCGTGGGCACGCGCACATCCTCGAAGAACAGCTCAGCAGTATCCGAACCTTTCATACCCAGTTTCTTCAGGTTCCGTCCCCGGCGAAAGCCCTCGGCGCCCTCGGTTTCCAGAACGATCAACGAAACGCCCTTGGCGCCGGCGTTGCGATCGGTCTTTGCCACGATAACAACGAGATCCGCCGTGTGCCCGTTTGTGATAAAGATCTTCGAACCGTTGATCTTGTAGTGGTTGCCATCCTTTTCCGCATAGGTTTGTACGTTCTGGAGGTCAGAGCCCGTTCCAGGCTCGGTCATGGCAATCGCCGCAACGCTGTCGCCGCTGACCAGTTTCGGCAACCACTTTTTCTTCTGTTCCTCACTGCCATATGCGTTGAGATAATGGATTACGATGGACTGAATCCCATAGCCCCAACCCGTATCACCGGTGCGCCCCTGCTCGTAGACGGTAATCGCGTCGAACCCGATGCCGCCACCGAACCCACCATATTCTTCGGCAATCGAGCCACCCATGACACCCTGCTGACCGACTGTTTTCCAGAAGTCGCGGTCAACAATTCCCTGCTCCGCCCATTTTTCAATCTTCGGAGCCATCTCTGCATCGAAAAGCCTGCGTGTACTATCGGCGAACATCTTGTGTTCATCCACTGCCCAACTCGGGGAGTTCTTGATCAGAGACATGTTTTATTCCTATCGGTTCATGCTTGCATTGAAGAAATCTAACAAGTGTTTTATTTCCTGGCAATGAACCCGAGGCGTTCTGACGGGGCGTCACAAGGCTTCGGACCGTGCGCATCCGGATTTATCTAATCACGCGCCGCCCATTCGGCTCGTACAAAAAAGGCCCGCCAAAACAGGCGGGCCTTTTTGTAATTTTTTCGCAATGACTTACAGCCTGTCGGTCAGTTCGGGCACGGCGTCGAACAGGTCGGCAACCAGACCGTAATCGGCAACCTGGAAGATCGGGGCTTCTTCGTCCTTGTTGATCGCAACGATGATCTTGCTGTCCTTCATGCCGGCCAGGTGTTGGATCGCACCCGAGATGCCAACAGCGATATACAGGTCAGGCGCGACCACCTTGCCGGTCTGGCCAACCTGCCAGTCGTTCGGTGCAAAGCCCGAGTCGACGGCGGCGCGGGATGCGCCAACGGCGGCGCCCAGCTTGTCGGCCAGTTTCTCGATCAGGGCAAAGTTCTCTTCGGAGCCGACGCCGCGCCCACCGGACACGACCACACCGGCCGAGGTCAGTTCGGGACGATCCGATGCGGCGACCTTGTCCTCGACCCATTCCGACAGGCCGGGGTTGTCCCCGGCACCGATGCTTTCGACCGAGGCAGACCCGCCTTCGCCAGCGGCATCAAAGGTCGAGGTGCGGAAGGTGATGACCTTTTTCGCATCCGACGATTTGACGGTTTGAATCGCGTTCCCGGCATAGATCGGGCGCTCGAACGTTTTGCCATCGACAACGCCGGACACGTCCGACAGGACCATCACGTCCAGCAGCGCGGCAACGCGCGGCATGACGTTCTTGGCGTCCGTGGTGGCCGGGGCGACGATATGTTCATAATCACCGGCCAGCGATGCGATCAGCGCGGCGGTCGGTTCGGCCAGGCGGTGACCCAGCGATGCGTCTTCGGCGACCAGAACCTTGGTCACACCGTCGATCTTGGCGGCGGCGTCGCCTGCGGCAGCAGCAGAGGCGCCCGCGCACAGAACGGTCACATCGCCTAGGGCCTTGGCCGCGGTCACGGCCTTGGCGGTTGCGTCGATTGCCAGTTCACCATCGGTCACTTCTGCGAGAAGAAGAACAGCCATTATACAGCCCCCGCTTCTTTGAGTTTTGCGACCAGCTCGTCCACCGAGCCGACCATGATACCGGCCGCGCGTGCCACGGGCTCGGAGGTTTTGACGATTTCCAGACGCGGCGTGACATCAACGCCGTAATCATCGGCGGTCTTCTCATCCAGCGGCTTTTTCTTGGCCTTCATAATGTTGGGCAGCGACGCATAGCGCGGCTCGTTCAGGCGCAGGTCCACGGTGACGATCGCGGGCATCTTGACCTTGATGGTCTGCAGGCCGCCGTCAACTTCGCGGGTCACGACGGCACTGTCACCGTCGATGTCCAGTTCCGAGGCAAAGGTACCCTGCGACCAGCCCAGCAGGGCTGACAGCATCTGGCCGGTGGCATTCATGTCGTTGTCGATCGCCTGCTTGCCGCAGAGAATCAGACCAGGCTGTTCCTCTTCCACGACCTTGGCAAGGATTTTGGCCACTGCCAGCGGCTCGATATCATGGTGCACGTCATCCGCTGCAACGACCAGGATGGCGCGGTCGGCACCCATGGCCAGTGCGGTGCGCAGGGTTTCCTGCGCCTGTTTGACGCCGATGGATACCGCGACCACCTCTTCGGCCTTGCCGGCCTCTTTCAGGCGTATCGCCTCTTCGACGGCGATTTCGTCGAAAGGGTTCATCGACATCTTAACGTTGGCCAGATCGACACCGCTTCCGTCCGCTTTGACACGAACCTTCACGTTGTAGTCGATCACGCGTTTCACAGGCACGAGTACCTTCATTGGCGTGGTCTCCTTGAGTTTTGCGATAAGGTTTCAACCGAGCTAACGGTCTTTGAATTCTGGAGTTCTTTTTTCCGAAAACGCTTTCATGGCCTCGGGAAAGTCATGCGCGCACAGCAAAACGCTTTGGGCATCGCGCTCGATATCCAGCGCCTCGAGATAGCTGCACTCGGCTGCGGCGCGCATCACACGCTTGGCGGTCTGAACGCCAAACATCGGGTGCGTTGCAATCTCGCGGGCAATTTCCAGCGCCCGTACCTCGACCTGGTTGGCCGGCACGCATTCTTCGACAACGCGCAGGTCCCTGGCGGTGCGCCCGTCGATTTCACGGCCCGTGAGCACAAGCATCCGGGCAACGCCCGCACCGGCGCGCTGGTGAAGCAGCCAGCTTGATCCCGTGTCGGGACAACCGCCGACGCGTGCAAATACTTCGCACAGCCGGGCATCTTCGGCGGCAACGACAATGTCCGCCGACAAGGCCAGGCTGAGGCCCGCGCCAAAAGCCACGCCGCATACCGCGGAAATCAGAGGTTTGCGAAACAGATAGGCCGCGCGTCCGCCATCGTGAACCAGGTCCACCATTTCCGACGTCGCCCGCGCGCCTTTGGCGATCTCGGACTGAAACCCGACAAGATCGCCGCCGCTGCTGAAATGATTGCCACCGGTCATAACAACGACACGGATCGTAGCGTCCCGTTCGGCTTCGCGCAGAAGCGCCACCAGTTCTTCGACGAACCCGATGCTGTAAGGGTTGCGTTTTGTCGGCTGAAGAAAACGCAGGATTCCGACAGGGCCTTCCCTGTCCAGGCGAATAAGCTCAGTCATTCAAGTCTCCATCAGGTCCCGGTCCAGACGGGTGCTCGCTTTTCAGCAAAGGCCTTTGGGCCTTCAATCGCGTCGTTGCTGGCGTAAACCACCTCGTGAAGGCGCTTGCCCTCTTTCAGGCCACCCGCACAGCCCAGGTCCATGGTCGCGCGAACGCCGCCTTTCGCGGCAACAACCGACAGCGGGGCCGCGCTGGCAATGCGTTTGGCAAGGTCAAATGCCCTTGCGCGGACAGCATCGGGAGTGTCTTCGATATAGTTGGTGAACCCGTATTCGTGCAGGCGCTCGATCGGCATCAAGTCGCCGGTCAGAACGATTTCCATAAGGATGGGCTGCGGTAGCATGGACAGTGCCGGCGATGCCCAGGGCGATCCACGACCGATCTTTACTTCGGTGATACCGACCTTGGTCCCCTTGAGACCGACCCGCAGATCGCAATTCAAGGTCAGCATCATGCCGCCCGCCATCAGCGACCCTGTCATCGCCGCGATGATCGGTTTCTTGCAGGCGCGCATGGTCTCGTGAAACGGGTCGCGCATCTTGGTCAGAATATCGACACCCTCGTCGCGTGCGATTTGTGTGGCTTCCTTCAGATCCAGTCCGGCGCTGAAAACGCCGCAATCGGCAGAAGTCAGAATGGCCACACGAACGCTGTCATCCGCCTCGATCTTCTCCCAAGCGTCGGTCAGCCCGTTCGTCGCCGCCACGGAAAGCGCGTTTTTACGTTCGGGCCGGTTGATACAGACGGTCGCAATTCCGTCTTCGATCTTCACGTCAATGGGGCTCATGATACCTGCTTCGCTTTCTCGGGACAATCTAACTGCGGAAAGCTTCCCCGCGACATGTCTGCCGCGGGGAAGCTCTGTCTTATTCGACGGTGAACGTCGCGGAGCTGTGCTTGATGACATCCCAAACAACGTCAAGATAGTCGGCGCTCCAGTCGGTCAGCGGAACCCAGGTTTCGCCATTCCACTGCTCGACCCGGGTCTTGCCGCCACCACCGTGGTCTTTGTCGGTCACTGTAACCGGGGCCATGATGCCGTTTCCATCGAAGTTCTCGATCGATTCATAGGCATTCTTCATGCTTTCCGGTGTGATCGGCCAACCGTTTTCAGTAATTGCGATCCGCGCGGCTTCGAAACCGGCCGAGTAGATCGCCATGCCCGTGTTGTAGTACACGTCGCGCACCAGGCTCTCGGGACCGCTGCCCTTGCCATTGGCATAGTAGGTGTCCAGCATCGTCTTGACGATCGGAACTTCCTGGCCACCGGCCACGTTGGTCCCGCGCAGGATGCCTTTCGCCTCTTGTGCGCCGATATTGGCGATATCGACTTCGTTCAGCCAGTTCACCGACAGATAGCGGTCGATCGGGAAACGGTTGCGGCGCATTTCCTTCGAGGCGACCACATGCCCGCCCGCCAGCAGCCAGCTGATCACGTAGTCAGGCTTGTCGCGGCGGATTTTGCTCCATGCGCCGGCCTGATCCGACCCGGGAAGGGGTACGGGATACAGCTCCAACTCGAACCCTTCCTTTTCGGAAAGCGTTTTCAGGATCTCGATCGGTTCCTGGCCAAAGGGATAATCCAGATAGATGAACCCGATCTTCGCCTTGCTCAAGTCACCGCCCATCTGACCCTTGATGAAGGCAACGTCATTTGCCGCCTGCTGCCAGTACGTCGGACCGACCGGGAAAACCCATTCGAACACTTCGCCGTCCACCGCGTCACCGCGGCCAACGAAAGACTGCATCAGTACGTTACCGTCCTTCATGGCACGCGGCAAAACCGCGTTCGTGACCGGCGTGGACAGAAAGTTGAACAGGAACACGCCTTCGCGCTTGAGCTGCTCGTAGCATTCCACACCGCGCTGCGGTTCGTTGCCGTGATCGCGAATGATGACTTCAACCGGATGACCTTCGATACCGCCATTTTCGTTGGTGTACATCGCCAGGTCCTGCGCGGCCTGGGCCACCTGCGGTGAAATGAACGTGTAGGATTTACTAAGGTCGAAGCAGAGTCCGAAGCGGATAGGCTCCTTGTCCTGCGCTGAGGCAACAGTCGCGCTTGCTGCCAGTGCAGTAGCAACGGCCACTGCCTTAATGTGCTGTTTGACTTTCATGTTATCTATCTCCCGTTGGTTTAGTGTAGGGCGGTGATACCGTTCCGTAAGCGCCACTGCCGCCCCGCGTAGCGTCACACTTCCTGCAATCAGTCATTCACTGCTCGTATTTCGCGGAACTCTCTTTAACCACACCCCACACAACGTCCGTGTACTCAGAGATCCAGTCGGTTTGCGGCACCCAAGTCTCTCCGTCCCACATTTCGATACGGGTCTTGCCCCCGCCGCCATGATCTTCGGCCGTCACCGTAATGGGGGCCATCAGCCCGTTCGCGTCATAGCCCTCAAGCGACTCCAGTCCGGCCTTGTAGGATGTCGGAGTGATCGGCAGCCCCTCGGCTTCCGCCGCCTTGCGCGCGGCTTCGAACATGATCGAATACATGGCCAGCCCGGTGTTGTAGAAAACGTCCTGCGTCTTCTCGATCGGGCCGGATCCCTCGCCCTTGTCATAAAGCTCGGCCATGATTTCCTGATACAGGGCAATATCCTGACCGCCCACGACATTGGTCCCGCGCTTGATACCTTTGGCGGCCTCTTTACCGATGTTGGCGATATCGACTTCGTTCAGCCAGTTGACCGAGATGTATTTGTCCATCGGAATGCGATTGCGCTTCATCTCTTTCGAGGCAACCACATGGGCACCGCCCAGCATCCAGACGATCACATGATCGGGCTTGTCGCGGCGCACCTTGGACCACACGCCGGCCTGGTCGCTGCCAGGCAGTGGCACGGGGTACAGTTCAAGCTCGAAACCCTCTTTCTCGGACAGGGTTTCCAGGATCTCGATCGGCTCCTGCCCGAAGGGATAATCGAAGTAAACAAACCCGACCTTCACATCTGACAGATCGCCGTCATGCAATTGCTTGATGTAGGCGACATCGTTGGCGGCCTGTCCCCAATAGGTCGGCCCGATCGGATAGACCCAATCGAAGACGGTGCCATCAACGGCATCGCCGCGCCCGACAAGAGACTGCATCAGGATACGCCCGTCTTCCATGGCCCGCGGCAGGATAGCCAGAGACACCGGAGTGGACAGGGTATCGAAAACAAAGACGCCCTCGCGGCTGAGTTTCGAGTAGCACTCGATTCCGCGCTGCGGTTCGTTCCCGTGGTCACGCACGATGACTTCGACCGGTTCCCCACCGATGCCGCCCTTCATGTTGATGAGCTTGGCAAGGTCCATCGCGGCCTGCGAAACCTGCGGCGTGGCAAAGGTATAGGCTTTGCTGAGATCGTAGCAGATGCCGATCTTGAATGGCTCGGCCAGCGCCTGGGTGCCAAACATTGCTCCGCCGAACATTGATAATACGGCCAACGCTTTGGTAAGTTTCTTCATTTGTTCCTCCCTGAACAGCTTCTGATTAGTACCTCAACTCAACCAACGTTTGCGTCGGCTGTAGTGCTTGACGTTGTGAAAATCGGTCTCTCCGCCGCCTAGATAGAACTCCTGAATGTCGGAGTTAGATTTGAGCGCCTCGGCGGTGCCGTGCATAACAACGCGGCCGTTTTCGATAAGGTACCCTTGCGAAACGATTTCCAGAGCCGCCAAGGCGTTCTGTTCCACCAGCAGGACGGACAGGCCCTCATCCTTATTGATCTTTTGCAGGATGCCGAAGATTTCCTCGACCAGGAACGGAGCAAGCCCGAGACTTGGTTCATCAAGCATCAACAGCTTCGGCTGGGTCACGAGGGCCCGCCCAATGGCAAGCATCTGTTGCTCACCACCCGACAAATAGCCTGCTTGCGAATTTTTGCGTTCGGCAAGCCGCGGAAAATATCCGTAGATCTTTTCCTTTTCCGCATTCAGCGTTGATCGGGACATTCCGCGTGGCGCGGCGGCGGTCAGGTTCTCGTCGGGGGTCAGGTGTTCGAAGACCCGCCGCCCTTCGATGACATGACAGATGCCCATCTCGACGCGTTTTTGCGCGAGCGCTTCGGTAATGTCCGTTCCCTGGAACGTTATCTCACCTCGGCTGATGCGTCCGCGCTCGGCTTTCAAAAGACCGCTGATCGCTTTCAACGTGGTGCTTTTTCCCGCTCCGTTAGAACCCAAAAGTGCGATCATCTCGCCCTTTGGAACCTGAACCGAAACACCTTTGATCGCCAGCATTACATTGTCGTACAGCACCTCGACACTGTTCATGGACAGAATGTTCTGGGCTTCAACTTTTTCTTGCATCGGCATTCCCCTATTTCTTGAACTGATCGAAGGGCCAGACCATCAGATAGTCTCTGATGTTGCCGTAGAGTTTTCCCAAACCGAGTGGTTCGATCAGAAGGATAATGACGATCAGTGCGCCATAGACTGCGTTCGGGATGTGAGCGAGTGTTTCAACATCGATCTGCATGCCAAGCCCGTCACTCAACGTGACGACGAGACCGTTCACGATACCCGGAACAAGAAGGATCAGGGCAACACCGAAATAGGAACCGATAATGCTGCCAAGGCCGCCAACAATCACCATCGCAAGAACCTGGATCGAAACGGCAACCGAGAATTGCTCGGGTGCGGCGAGAAAGAAAAAGGTGGCAACAAGCAACGCACCGCTGACGCCTGCGATGAACGAAGAAGTCGCGAATGCGAGGATTTTGTAGTAGAAACTGTTCACACCCAGGATCGCGGCCGCAAAGTCTTTTTCCCGGACAGCGACCAAGGCGCGACCGAGTCCAGTCCGCTTGAGATTAAGCATGAAGATCGTCACCAACACACACCAGCCGAAGGCGACATAGTAGAAGCCAGTATCAGTGGTAATCTCTTGCCCGAGCAGCGCCAATGTCGGTGACTGGAGCGACGCGTGTGAGCCCCCCGAGATCGCCGGAGAGTGGGTCAGAACCCAGTCCATCACGAATTGCATAGCGAGAGTAGTGAGAGCGAGATAGAGGCCCTTGACCCGCAAAGCGGCAAAAGCGAACAGGCTGCCGATCACGGATGACGTCAATCCGCCGATGATAAGGGCGAATTCCCACGGCACCCCGAAACGCGCGGCATGGATCGACGAATACGCTCCAACGGCCATGACTGCAGCATAACCCAAGTGAAGTTGGCCTGCCCAACCTGTCACCAGATTCAATCCAAGCGCGGCGGCCGTCCAGATCAGCCAAGGAAGCATGTAGCTGTTCAGATAAAGCGACGGGATGATGAATGGCGCGGCAAGGCCAATCAAGAAGATGAATGCTGTCAGATTCCGGTCAGCAGGCACCTTGAAGATTCGGCTGTCCGAAACGTAGTTGGCGTGATGGACGCCAGAAAGTCTGTAAAACATGCCTTACACCCTTTCGATGTCGTGACGACCGAACAGCCCGTGCGGACGGATCATGACGGTAAGAATGAGCACGGCAGCGACGATAAGCTCACGGCTTCCGCCTCCGACAAGCGGATCGAGGAAATCAGCGCCAACGTTTTCGACGACGCCCAGGATGATGCCTGCGATCACGGCGCCAAGGATACTGTCGAGACCACCGAGAACGGCAACCGTCAGACCTTTGAGAAGCAACAGCGACAGCGCCTGATCGACACCCTGAATCTCGCCCCAGATAACGCCAGCGGCGACGGCAACAACGGATGCCAATGCCCAGGACAACCCAACGCCGCGCTCAACCGCGATACCGACCGACCACGAAGCCATGTAATCATCCGCGATCGCCCGCAACTTGATCCCGGTCCGGGTTCGGAAAAACAGCATGAATGCGACAAACAAGGCGAGCGCAACACCGGCACCAACCAGATGGATGCGGCTGATGAAGATGTCGCCCAGGAACAGCGGATCATAGCTGACGCCCAGTTCCATCGAACGCGACGTCCCGCCCCAGATCGCAAGCGTTGTACCCCGCAGGAAAATGTCGAGGCCGAGTGTCAGCATCAAGATCATGACAACCGGCCGACCTGCGAGACGGCGCAGGGCAACACGCTCAATGCCGAACCCAAGGCCTAACATTACAACCGCAGCCAGAGGGATGGCCAGCCACAAGGGTAAACCCACGTCGCGTGCCAGCGCCAGGACCACATAGGCCCCGACCATGGTCAACCCGCCCTGCGCCAGATTGGGCACCGAAGATGCCTTGTAAATCAGCACGAGGCCGATGGCGAATAGCGAGTACAGCAGACCCGTCAAGGCTCCGTTGATCGCAAGCTCTGATAGAAAGACCCAGTCCATTTATACCTCCCTGATGGGAAGGCTTCTTTCGACCTTCCCTACTTCCCCGGTCTCGTAAGTCACCTGCGCGCTTACATGGACCTCTTTTGAACCGTCGTAGAGCGCCGCGATCACGTCAGCATAGCGTTCCTGAACGACCTTCCTCCGCAGTTTTCGGGTTCGCGTGATTTCACCATCGTCCGGGTCGAATTCTTTCGGCAGACTGACAAAGCGTTGCAGGCGCAATGGTTCGGTGACGGCCTTGTTGACCCGTTGGAAGGCCTCGCGAAGCAACGTCGCGACCTCTTCACGCTGAGAAAGATCGGCATATGACACGTAAGGTACGCCGTTCACTTCGGCCCAGTGCCCCACGGCCTCGAAATCCACGCAGACCATCGCCGTCAGTTCCTTCAGCCCGGCGCCAATCACGGCCGCATCCTTGATATACGGGCTGAATTTCAACCGGTTCTCGATGTAGTTTGGAACGTAACGTTCACCGTCGGCGGTGTGCATGACCTCGGATACACGCCCCAGAACAACCAGGTGTCCGTCGTCCTCCAGATAGCCGGCATCACCTGTATGCAGCCACCCGCCGTCAAGGGCTTCGGCGGTCGCTTCGGGTTTGTTGAAGTACCCTTTAAACACGCTGTCCGAGCGCACCAGGATCTCACCGTCTTCGGCAATGCTGACCTCGACGCCAGGCGCGGGTTTGCCAACCGTATGAAGACGGACCTCGCCCGGAGCCTGAATCGCGTTGATCGCGCTGTTCTCGGTCTGGCCGTAGAGCTGACGCAACTTGATCCCCAGGGCGCGGTAGAACACAAAGGTGTCTTCCCCGATCGCTTCACCGCCGGTGAACGCATTCTTGAGGCGGCTCATCCCGAACTGGTCCTTGATCGGACCGAAAACAATCGCCTCGCCCAGAAGCCGGCCCAATGGCTCAAGAACACCGCCGCTTTTGCCATTCAGCTTGCGCGTTTCCGCCGCGATGGCCCGATCCATGAAAAAATGGTACAGCCACTTCTTTAAAGGGGTCGAATTTTCGATACCAACCTGGATTGTCGTCAGCATCTGGTCCCAGCTTCTTGGCGCCGCCAGATAGAATGTCGGAGCGATCTCGCGCATGTCGCGCACGACCGTTTCCTGGCGCTCAGGCACATTCACGGTGAAACGCCAAAGGAGTGCCGCGGCAACGGTTATGGCGTAGTCTCCCACCCAGGCCATCGGCAAGTACGCGAGGATCTCCTCATTTTCGTCGAAGGCACCCGCCGCATGTCCATTCCGAGCAGCAGCAAGAACGTTCTTCTGACTCAGTACGATGCCCTTCGGCGCGCCCGTCGTTCCGGAGGAGTGCAGAAAAATGGCCGGATCTTCCGGCTTCGCACGACTAAGCAGTTCCTCACGCAGGCCCGGGGTTTCGTTCAGATCGTGCTGACCAACTTCGATCAGGTGATCCCAGGACAACAGTCCTTCAACCTCGTAGAAGCCAAGACCGCGCGCTTCATCATAAATGATGTGGTCGATGCCCTCGGCGCCCGCGTCCTTCAGTTCCAGGATCTTGTCAACCTGTTCCTGATCTTCGGCGATGGCCGCGACGATTTCGACTTCGCCAAGAAAGTGCCGGAGTTCTTCGAGCGTCGCGCCGGGATAGGCAGGCATTGCATAGGCACCCAGCAACGAAATAGCCAGCATTCCGCCATACAGCCGCGCCCGGTTGTCGCCCAGGATAAGCACCGCCTTGCCCGGTGTTACGCCGATTTTCTCAAGCCCGGCCGCGCAGGCCAGCACCTCTTCGGCGTATTCCGCCCATGTGGTTTCCTTCCAGATCCCACGCTCTTTTTCGCGAAGCGCGATTTCCGAACCGTGTTTCGAGGCGTTCCGCGCCAGAATTGCGCCGATCGTGTCGCCGCCCGAAGACTGTTTCTTCGTCAAATCAGTCATGCGACCCTCCGATATATGCCTCGATGACCCGCGGGTCCTTCACAACCTCCTTGGGGATGCCACTGGCGATCATTTCACCATAATTCAGGGCCAGCATCCGATCACAAATGCCGGTGATGACATCCATATGGTGTTCGATCAGCAGAACGCTGACGCCGCGTTCGGCACGGGCATCCAGAATGAAACGGGACATATACCCTTTCTCTTCCTGGTTCATGCCGGCCATCGGTTCATCGAGAATCAGCATCTGTGGCTCGGCCACCAATGCCCGCGCCAGCTCGACCCGTTTTTTCAACCCGATCGGAAGGCCATCGACCAACTCATGCCGGATGCTCTCGAGTTGTAGAAACTCGATCACCTCTTCGACGATCTTGCGGTTTTCGATTTCTTCACGCTGTGCTGCCCACCAGTAAAGCGCGGTGCGCAGAACGCCCGGTTTCATGTGGATGTGCCGCCCCAGCAGGATGTTGTCCAGAACGCTCATCCCGTTGAACAAGGCAAGATTCTGGAACGTCCGGGCGACGCCGAGCTTGGCAACCTTGTGAGGTGCCGTACCCGTGATTTCCTTTCCTGCCAACCGGACAGTCCCCACATTCGGTGGGTAGAACCCGGTAATTGCGTTCGTCAGTGTTGTCTTGCCGCTGCCGTTCGGGCCGACAAGTCCAAAGATTTCCCCCTGCCGAATGACGAGGTCCACACCGGTGACAGCGACGATGCCGCCGAACCGTCGCTCGACCCCGCTGCACTCCAGTATCGCCCCATCATCGGCTCCGATTGCTGTTTTAATCTTAGTCGTCATCTAGATATCATTGTCCCCCTAAGGTTCACGGCCAACATCAGGTAATCCGGAAGTAGTCCGGCCGCCCCGTTGGCCATGGATCCCCCCACAATTGCTGCCCACCGTCGATGTTCAGAACTTCTCCGGTTACGAATTTCCCTGAATTCGCCGCCATATAGACAACCCCTTCAGCGACATCCCATTCGTCCCCGGCGTGCCGCATCGGGTTGGAGTCCTGAAAGGTCGCAGAACCCTCCGGAGGGTAGTTCCCGAAACCGTTGCTTTCGCAGCAACCCGGCGCCACGCAGTTCACTCGGATACCGTGCGGGGCCCACTCCACCGCAACCGACTTGGACAGGTAAACTACCCCTGCCCGGGCCGCACAGGTATGCGCGATGCCGGGCATGCCGCGCCAGATATCGGCCACGATGTTGACGATGGAGCCCGATTGCTTGTTGGCAACCCAGTGGCGCGCCGTGGATTGCATCATCCACCACGTGCCGTTCAGGTTGGTGTCTATGACCGCATTCCAGCCCTTTGGACTAAACTCCAACGCTGCTTGCGGAAACTGACCCCCAGCATTGTTCACCAATACGTCAATCGCCCCGAACTCCTGGTTCGTCTTGGCGACAAAATCCTCGACCTGCTCAGGCTCCCGGATGGTCATAGGCACAGCGAAAACTTCGCCCCCGAAACTTTCAAGGAACTCCTTGGCCAAAGCCAGTTTCTCTTCGTTGCGTCCATTGATCGCCAGATTGGCCCCGAGCCTTGCGAACAAGGTCGCAATTGCCAGCCCCAATCCGCCTCCGGCCCCGGTCACCACAACGACTTTGCCGGTGAATAAACCGCTTGCGTAAACGGTTGCACGTTTTGATAGGTCCTCCCTCGAAGACCCAAACTGCGTCTTATTCATGACGCCTCCTCCCATTCCCATTAGGGGCAGCTGCCAGTAATCTAACGGGTGTTAGAAAATTGGTCAAGACAACTTTTCCCACCAGCCCCGCCCGTTATCTCCGATCAGTAAGACTTTGGAAGTCCAAGGGCTTTTTCTGCTATGAACGACAGAAGCATCTGCGGTGTCACCGGTACGATGCGGAACAGCAGAGCTTCACGTACCAGTCGCTCCACGTGATATTCCTTAGCATATCCGAATCCGCCAAACGTAATTTGCGCGGCTTCGGTCGCCTCGACCGCGGCGTCGGCGGCCAAAAGCTTGGCGGCGTTCGCCTCGACGCCGCAGGGTTCTCCCGCATCGTAGAGGGCTGCAGCGTGCATCACCATGAGATTGGCAGATTCCACTCGCGCCCAGGCTTTGGCGAGTGGATGCTGAACACCCTGATTTTGGCCGATCGGGCGGTCAAAAATCACACGTTCGTTTGCATAATGCGCCGCTCGCGCCAGTGCGTTGCGCGCAATACCGATGCATTCACCGGCCACCAGGATGCGTTCGGGATTCAACCCGTGCAAAATTTGCCTAAAGCCTTTGCCCTCCTCCCCGATCAGGTCCTCAGCCGGAATCGGCAATCCATCGATGAAGACTTCGTTCGAATCGACAGCCTTTCGACCCATCTTTTCGATCTCTCGCACGTCAACGAAATTTCGGTCGAGATCTGTATAGAACAGGCTCAGCCCTTCGGTCGGGCTGCTCACATCCTCTAGCCGCGTTGTTCTGGCCAGAAGCAACATCTTGTCCGCCACCTGCGCGGTAGAAATCCAGACTTTTTGTCCGTGCACGACATATCTGTCCCCCTGCCGCACCGCCATGGTCTTCAGCTTTGTGGTGTCTAACCCGGTCGTCGGTTCGGTTACGGCGAAACAGGCCTTTTCATCGCCTGCTATTAGAGGGCCAAGCATACGCGCGCGCTGCTCATCGGTCCCAAACTTCACCACCGGGTTGAGCCCGAAAATGTTCATGTGGATGGCCGAGGCTCCGCTTGCGCCGGCCCCCGACTCGGCAATTGCCTGCATCATTATGGTCGCCTCGGTGATCCCCAGACCCGCGCCGCCGACAGCTTCTGGCATGGCGATACCTAGCCAGCCGCCATCGGCCATTGCCCTGTGCAGATCATGGGGAAAACCACCGTTGCGATCCCGATCCAGCCAATAGTCGTCGTCGAACCCTGCGCAAATCCGCAGAATCTGGTCGCGAATCTCTTGTTGGTCGGCGGTCAATCGAAATGTCATAGCGCGCGCCCTCCCTCCAATCTTACGAGCCCAGCCTCACATAGGGCAGCGATCCGCTCATCGTTAAAACCAAGATCACGCAGAATGCTTTGGCTGTCTGCGCTAGGCGGTCGTCCCAGCCAACGAAGCTGACCGGGCGTCGCGCTGAGATGAGGGACCGGACCAATGACCTGGGTCTGTTCGCCGTCGACCGACACGATGTCCCCACGATGGCGTATCTGCTCGTTCGTCATGATCTCTTCGACGCTCAACACACGCGAGGCAACCGCATCATGGCGGGCGAATACCGCTTCCACTTCCTTAGCCGTGTGCTGCGTGACGAAATCATTGATCGCGTCAAAGACCACCGTCATGTGCCGCGACATCTCGCCCAATGTCGCGAACCGCGGGTCATCGGCGAGGGCATCGCCTCCGACCGCCCGCAACAGGCGCTGCGCGGTTTCCGCGCTCCCTGCCGAAACGCTCAGCCACACCCCATCGGACGTTCGGAACATCCCCCCCGGAGCAAAGTCCATCGGCTGGCGCAGCCCATTGCGTCGCGGCGAGAGGTTCGCGCCAGTCAATGCGGGAACAGGATAATCCATCAACCGAAGCAGGGCCTCGAATACTGCAATATCGACGACCTGACCGCGTGCTATCCCCTTTTCGCGAGCAAATAGCGCGATCATGATTCCCAAAGCGCCCATTAGCCCTGTCGTGCTGTCAGCCGCCGGAAAGCCGGGGTGCATCGGCGGCCCGTCGGGAAAACCGGTCAGATGCGCTAATCCACTCATGGCCTCCGCAGCACGCCCAAACGCTGGCAGGTCGCGCATCGGACCGTCCTGTCCGTAACCTGAAACCCGCAAGACAACCAAGTCCGGGTTCCAATCGTGCAAGACGTCTGGCCCAACACCGGCACGTTCCAGCACACCCGGTCGGAAATTCTCGATCAGCACGTCGGCATCTTCGACCAACTTTCGCAGGATGTCCCGGCCCTCGTCGGACTTCCAGTCCAGACCTAGTGTTTTCTTGTTACGGCCCAAAGTCTTCCACCAGACGCCCACCCCATCCTCTGCCTTGGGTCCAAGGTCGCGCATCATATCCGTCCGGTTGGGGGCTTCGATCTTGATGACATCTGCACCAAAATCCGAGAGTAAAGCTGCCGCAAGTGGTCCGGCAATTACGTGACCAAGTTCTATAATCTTCAGTTGATCAAGGGGTCCAGACATCTGCACTTTCGACTTTGCTAATTTTCTAATGGTTGTTCGATTCCTAGCAAAGGCGAAGTCGGATCTCAAGATTCAAATGTAATCACCTCCCCGAAAACGTAACCGCCCGGTTGTTACCATGGATCAGTTCATTGGCGTCCAGTTCCATGGAAGCGGTTCGTTGAGCGGGTTGGTCATGTGATTGTGGATGCGGTCGAGGATTTCGGCCAGCCAGGCTTGCCGATCGAGGCCGTTCATCTTGGCTGTCTCGACAAGAGACATCGCCCGGGACAGCGTTTCGCCACCGCTGTCGGAGCCTGCAAAAAGCCAGTTTTTTCGCCCGATGCTGATCGGGCGCATGACGCGCTCGGCGGTGTTGTCGTCGATGCCGACGCGGCCATCTCCAAGGAAGAGCTCGAATGACGGCCAGCAGCTGAGACCATAGCGGAAGGCCTTCGCGAGATCGCCCTTGCCGGGAATGCGTAGCAGTTGGGCCTCGGTCCATGCCTTGAAGGCCTAGACCATGGAGCGGGAGTGCGCCTGGCCTGCTGCCAGCCGCAGTTCCGCTGTATTTCGTGCCCTCACGAATTATGGCCAGCCGTGCGTTCTTTCAGGCCTGCGGGACGAAGCGCTCGTCTTTGGCGGCACCGAAGTGGCTCCGACATTCGGCGGTTTTCTCGAAGGCGCGCTTGAGGCGGCGGAATATGCCTACACCGTCCTTAAGATGGGTCGAGGGCGCTCAGAGAAGCGCTTATAACTGCATCTGCGTTCAGGCTGTCGCTGGGGAACCTGAAGTAGCGTTTTCTTTTTTGGGCGGCTTGATCCGGAAGAACAGTGCATAAAATACCGGAACCGCGACCAGCGTCAGGATCGAGGCGAACGCGAGGCCACCCATGATCGTCGCGGCCATCGATGCGAAGAAGGCGTCTGGTAAGAGCGGAATCATACCGAAAATCGTTGTGCCCGCAGCCAGCACGACGGGCCTCAAACGGCTGACCGAGCCATCGATCACCGCCTGATAGTCCTCGACACCTTCGGCGCGTTGCTGATCGATTTCTTCCACCAGCACAATGGCATTCTTCATCAGCATCCCGGAAAGGGACAAGAAGCCGAGAAGCGCCGTGAACGTGAACGGTAGCCCAGTGAACAGCAGACCGAGAACCATCTGTGAACCGGCATGCAAAATTGACCCTGTAGAGGGGTGATCGGCGTCCAAAAATGACCCCCTTACAATGATGTGGATGATGCCCCCGAGGTCATCGGGGAGCGCAGTGTGGGATGTTGGTCGTGGAGACGATAGCGAAGATCCGGCGGGCGTATTTTCAGGACAAGAAGTCGATCAAGCAGATCTGCCGTGAGCTGCGGGTATCTCGGAACACGGTGCGCAAGGTGATCCGGTCGGGTGCGACGGAGCTCACCTATGAGCGAACCATTCAGCCGCAGCCGAAGATCGGGCCCTGGAAAGACATGCTGGACGAGATGCTGGCGGTGAATGCGCGGAAGCCCAAGCGCGAGCGACTGACCCGCATTCGGATCTTGGAAGAACTTCGGGCCCGAGGTTATGATGGCGGCTATGATGCCGTCCGGCGATACGCGGCCTCCTGGTCCAAGGAGGAAGAGGTGGCATCTGCCGCGGCCTATGTGCCGCTAAGCTTCGATCCGGGGGAAGCCTACCAGTTTGACTGGAGCCACGAGATCGTGGTGATCGACGGCGTGACAATCACCGTGAAGGTCGCCCACGTTCGCCTCTGCCACAGCCGGATTCTGTTCGTGCGGGTGGCCTGCCCCGATCGAGTGGTCCGGTTTCAGTCTTAGTGCATAACGGGTCTTGGTGCTAGGGCTGGCGTGGCCGGCGAAGCGGTTCCGGGTGGCGAAGCCGGCCACAAGACGACCACAGGAGCTGGCGGTTTGTAGCCCAGAGATGAGTGTGGGCGCCTTGTGTTGTAATGCCGGCGCCAGCTCTCGATGATGATCTTCGCCTCGGCCAAGCTGTAGAAGATCTCGCCGTTGAGCAGCTCGTCGCGGAGCCTTGCGTTGAAGCTCTCGCAGTAGCCGTTCTCCCAAGGGCTGCCGGGCTCGATGTAGGCGGTCTTCGCGCCGACGGCGGCGATCCAGTCCCGCACTGCCTTCGCCACGAACTCTGGGCCGTTGTCGGATCGTATGTGATCGGGCACGCCCCGCAGGATGAACAGGTCTGACAGCATGTCGATGACGTCGGTCGATCGGAGCTTCCGATCGATCCGGATCGCCAGGCACTCCCGGGTGAACTCGTCGATCAGGTTGAGCATCCGGAACTTCCTTCCATCGTGGGTCCGGCTCTCGACGAAGTCGTAGGACCAGACGTGGTTAGGGCGCTCGGGCCGCAGACGGATGCAGGACCCGTCGTTGAGCCAGAGCCGCGACTTCTTCGGTTGCTTCTGGGGAACCTTCAGCCCCTCCCGCCGCCATATCCGCTCGACCCGCTTCACGTTTACCGCCCAACCGGCTTCACGCAGCAGGGCTGTGATCCGGCGGTATCCGTAGCGCCCGTATTGCGACGCGAGCGCGATGATGTCCGCCGTCAGGACTTCTTCATCGGCCCGACCTTGCGGCACCTTTCTCTGGGTCGAGCGATGTTGCCCGAGCACGCGGCAGGCGAGGCGTTCCGAGACCCGGAACTTCTTCCTGATATGCTCAATGCAAGCACGGCGGCGGGCGGGGCTCAGAAGTTTCCCCTGGCAGCCTCAGCCAAGATCAGCTTCTCGAGCGTCAGGTCAGAGACCGCCTTCCGGAGACGCTCGTTCTCCTTCTCAAGCACCTTCAGCCGCTTCACCTGGTCGGTCTTCAAGCCGCCAAACTCCTTGCGCCACCGATAGTAGGTGAACTGCGTCACTCCAATCGATCGCACCGCCTCGGCCACCGACCGGCCCTGCGATACCAACACATCGACCTGCCGGAGCTTCACGACAATCTCCTCGGGCTTATGCTTCTTCTGGGGCATTCCTTGATCCTCCATCTGGCTCGAAAGCCTACTTCAGGGAGGACCACTTTTCAGGGGGCAGGCCATTCAATTCTGCCAATGGGTGGGAGGATTGGCGATGATGGGACCAAGGCAGGAGGCGCAACCGGCGCTGTTCTACGAGTTCTCGCTTGATGATCACGTCCCGCGAGACCACCTGCTTCGATCCATCGACCGGTTCGTGGATCTGTCCGCGATCCGTGCTTACCTCGCTGATTTCTACAGCCACACCGGCCGTCCTTCCGTCGATCCCGAACTGCTGATCCGGATGCTGCTGGTTGGCTATTGCTTCGGCATCCGGTCGGAACGGCGGCTGTGCGATGAGGTGCATCTAAACTTGGCATACCGCTGGTTCTGCCGCCTTGATCTGAGTGACCGGGTCCCGGACCACTCCACCTTCTCCAAGAACCGCCATGGCCGGTTCCGTGACAGCGAACTGCTGCGCCACCTGTTCGAGACGACCGTCGCGCGGTGCATCGAAGAGGGCCTGGTCAGCGGCCAGCGCATGGCGGTAGATGCCAGTCTCATTGAAGCAGACGCGAACAAGCAGAACTCGACACCGAAGGAGGACTGGGACGCGGCGCGGATCAACCCAGTCGATGCGCCCCGCGCGGTTCGCGAGTATCTCGACACGCTGGATGAGGCCGCCTTCGGCGCGGCCACCGAGGTCACGCCCAAGTTCACGTCGCATTCCGACCCGGCCAGCCAGTGGACGGCGGCGCGCAAAGGGCCGGCATTCTTCAGCTATTCCGACAACTACCTAATCGACACGGATCACGGCGTGATCGTGGATGTGGAGGCCACCAGATCTATCCGCCAAGCCGAGGTCGGCTCGACCAAGACCATGCTGGATCGGGTAAAGGCCAAGTTCGACCTGCATCCCGAACGCCTGATCGCCGACACCGCGTATGGCACCGGGCCAATGCTGGGCTGGCTGGTCGAGCGCAAGATCGCACCGCACATCCCGGTCTTCGACAAGTCCGGACGTACCGACGGCACATGGAGCCGGGCGGACTTCGAGTGGGACGCCGAGAACGACCAATACATCTGCCCCGAGGGCCACGAGTTGAAGCAATTCCGTCGGAACTACTCCGACCCGAACCGGGTGCCGACCGGAAAGGGCAGAACCAAATACCGTGCCCTGAAACTGACCTGCCAAGCCTGCCCCTCCAAGGCGAAATGCTGCCCGCAGGCAGATGCCAGATCGATCACCCGCGAAGAACACGAAGACGCCCGTCAGATTGCCCGAGACATCGCGAAGACCAAGCAATACGACATCTCCATGAAGCTGCGCAAAAAGGTCGAGATGCTCTTCGCGCACCTCAAGCGCATCCTCGGCCTGGGACGGCTCCGACTACGTGGCCCATGCGGCGCAAATGACGAATTCCTGCTCGCCGCAACCGCCCAGAACCTCCGGAAACTGGCAAAGATCTTTCCTGCACCGCAGAAAACGCGCACAGCCTGAAAGGAAAGGTCTTTGTGCGCTCTTCAGGCCGCCACTTTCTGCGCAGGCAAACAGTTGTTTTTCCACAGAATCGGCTCGTTGCCGCCATTAGCTGCACGGTAACTTAATGGCCGTTTCGGAGCTGAGGGTCTTCAACGGGCATTTTCTCCTGACCGGTACCCTGCCCTATGGCTTCTTCCCGATTGCTAATAGCCCCACATCTTCGGTCATTTAGCCCGGGGCGCTGCGCTGAGGTTGGTTTTCGTGTTTCCGAGAGTGTGACCTGTCGGCACCTCAGGGCTAATATCTCAGCTTTTCACCAGATCGCCAATCGGCGGCATCTCCCTCGGCAGTTCACCTACCTTCCTTCGCGGCTACCGCTCTTCTCCCTTTGTCTGAGTTGCATGACATGCTGGTCGCAGCTGTCGTCCCGTCCACAAAGGTCGCCGCCGATCTTTTCCCCCTAACCCGCCAAAGAACAGGGGTGGGCCATTCCTCACGGACCAAAAAGACCGGCGCCTGCCCCTCTCCGCTCACGCTTCGCCTTCGGTCTGGCCGGGCCTTGGCCAGCTGCCAGGTGACCATCATTGCTACACAAACAAGGAGAAGAGCTATGACCACGAGCTGCATCAAATTCACCAGCGCCGACATCGAAACCGCAAAGGGCGTCGGCTCCATCTCGACCCTGACCTTCGATCTCGACATCACGGTCGAACCCGTCGCGAGCACGAACCCTTTGGCCCCCGCGCACCGCGTCCTCGGCCGCTCCCCGCGCGGCAAGCTGGTTGAGTGCGGCGGCATCTGGAAGAAGCAGAACAAGGAGACCGGCGCCGACTACTTCACGCTGACCATCCGCGACCACGGCTTCAACGCCAACCTCGGCAAGGCCGCGAACCAGGACGATCTGTCCCTGCAGGCCGTCATCCCCTGGGGTCCCAAAGACGCAGCGTGAAGCATAGAATCGGCTGGGGCTACCCAGCCGATTCCCGCTGTTTATCTTCCCTCTGGTAAGACTTGCTTATGTTTTAGAGTACCCTGGTGGATACGCTTGGCCGAAGTAAATGATTGCAGATCGGATCCAAGTTCGTGCTGACACATACTGCTTCCTTGTCTTGGTTTTCCGGCTTGCACAGGCGCGTCTATGCCTCGAGTTGGTTCCGTTTTGACAGCCGTGCAAAGATAGAAAAGGCAATAAAAACAAATAATTGCGACGGGAGAGACGCGAAGTCTAGGTCAACTTCTGATCTGCTGATGTCGAAAAAGTTCCCATATATTGGGCGGCCATCTTCCGCGATCACTACAATTTGTCGGAACATCTATGCCGGCAGGTGTCTCGGTGGAGTTCGAGCCATCGGGTGAAAATCGTTGTTAAGACTCATTTTTCCGTGTAGATGACAGTTTAAAGAGCGAAATCGCCGAAAAAGCGATATTTAGAGGGCAGGCAGATGCGAGAACGGTCTTTTACGGCTGATACGAAGGATCAATCCTTCGACGAGATCATCCTACAGCAAGGAGAGTTGATTTCCGACCGCCTCAATATGTTGCGTCAGGAACAGTATCCTCCCGACGCTCAAAAAGGTCTACGTCAGTTTTCATTGGCCGAGGTTGCCTACTATCTCGGCGTGACGCAGTCGACCATTAAGAAGCTTCATCTCGAAGGCAAAGGTCCTGAACCTGAAACATCGTCGTCCGGGAGGCGCAGCTACTCGGCCGAGCAGATGCTGGAACTGAGAGCTTATCTCGACAAGCATGGCCGCCCCGGAAAACGCCGTTATGTCCCCTATCGGCAACCTGGCGAAGAACTGCACGTCGTGTCTGTCGTGAACTTCAAAGGGGGCTCGGGAAAGACCACTACCTCCGCTCACCTCGCGCAGCACTTGGCGTTGAAAGGGCATCGAGTTCTTGCGATCGACTTGGACCCTCAAGCGTCGTTCACAGCTTTGCACGGCATTCAGCCTGAACTCGACAACGTGCCTTCGCTCTACGAGACACTTCGGTATGATGACGAGCGCAAGCCGATCACAGAGGTGATCCGGCCAACAAATTTTCCCAACCTAGATATCGTTCCGGCAAGTCTCGAGCTTCAAGAGTACGAATACGATACCCCTGTTGCTTTGACGAGTAGCGATCCCCATGAGGGCCGTACCTTCTTCACTCGTATATCGAAGGCGCTTAGCGAGGTTGATGACCGCTATGACGTGGTTGTGATCGATTGCCCTCCTCAGCTGGGCTACCTCACACTCACTGCTCTCACGGCTTCTTCCTCGGTCATTGTGACGGTCCATCCTCAGATGCTGGACGTCATGTCGATGAGCCAATTTCTCCTGATGCTGGGCGGGATCATGAAGACGATCCGTGACGCTGGAGCGAACATGCGCCTGAAGTGGTTCCGTTACCTTGTAACGCGATTTGAACCAACGGACGGCCCCCAGAAGCAGATGGTTGGGTTCCTCCAGGCGATGTTTCCAAATCAGATGCTGTCGGCTCCTGTGCTAAAATCTACGGCGATCTCCGACGCTGGGATCACCAAACAGACGCTTTACGAAGTTGAGCGGTCTCAGTTCGTGCGGACTACTTACGACCGTGCAGTGACTTCGTTGAATGATGTGAACGACGAGATCGCCGAACTGATCCACAAGGCTTGGGGGCGTGAATGAATGAGGTTTTGACAGCCGTGCAGAGAGCCAGTTTTGACAGCCGTGCAACTGTCGAAATGCGCGCAGCGCGTAGGTTGGATTCTGACGAAAAGGAGATGGCTTGATGGCGCGCAAAGACCTCCTGAAGAGCGTCATGGCCGGCTCGCCGGAGCAGCCCAAGGATTCCGGTCGCTCTGGATACGCAATGCGCGGTGCTTCGAAATCGATGAAGGTTTCGATTGATAGCCTTGCGGAGAACTCGAAGCGTCTTCTTGAAGGCGAGACCATTGTCGAGATCGATCCGCAATTGATCGATGTGTCATTCGTCTCGGATCGGCTTAGTGATGACGATATTGCGTTCAACGAACTGAAAGCATCGATCGCGGCCGGTCGCCAGGACACACCGGTATTGCTTCGACCGCATCCAGAAGCAGATGGTCGCTACATGATCGTCTTCGGGCATCGCCGTGTGCGAGTTGCATCGGCGCTCGGCCGTAAGGTTCGCGCAGTTGTAAAGCCGATGGACGACGTGGCCCACATTCTTGCTCAAGGGCAGGAGAACACTGCGCGCGCAGATCTCTCATTTATTGAGAAGGCCCTATTTGCGAAGAGCCTTTTGGATATGGGGCAAGCAAAGGACGTGATCCAGTCCGCCCTGACCATTGACGGTACTTTGCTTTCGCGCATGCTTTCAGTGGCGCAGAACGTCCCGCGGAACGTCATCGAACAGATTGGCCCAGCCAAGCAGATCGGGCGTGATCGTTGGGAGGATTTCAAGAAGTTGGCCTCGGAGCCCAAGAATGAGAAGATCCTCAAAGGAGCTTTGGAGTTCGACGGTTTTCAGGGTCTCGATAGCGATGCACGCTTCGAGTTCCTGCACAGCAAGCTAGCAGAAGCGGGCAGGGCGCCGAAAAGCCGAAAAACGCGTGCCACGCCCAAGAAACGTACTTGGACCGCCGGCAAAGGCCGCATCAAAGGCGTCATCGGCCGATCCGGAAAGGCATTCAGCATTTCACTCACGGCGCAAGACTCGACCGAGTTCGGGGACTTTCTCTCGGGCCGGCTCGATCAGCTGTACAGTGAATTCCTCGCGACGAAAGAGGAGCAGTCAGAACAATGATCTAGGCAAAAGAAAAGCCCCCAAGCAGCGTGGCCTGAGAGCTAATCTGAAAAGTTTGGTCGCTTAGAAGATATCTCTCCCGCGAATCACTGTCAACAAGAACGCCACTTCGGCGAACGGCTTTCTTTTGCCTCCACATAACTGGAGGTGAGAAACAGGCATGGAACATACAGGTTGGCGCAAGCCGACACCGGGTCTTGGCATTGCAGAGCAACTTGCCCAAGCCGGTGAACAGGTAGCTGTACCCAAAACACGAGCCTTCGTGGCAGTGAAGCGGGTGGGGGCCTACATTGGCCTCAAGGCCGGAGACATGATGCTCCTCGACACGCTCGGAGCGTTTACCCAAGCCCAGGACTGGGAGGAGGGGCAGCGCCCGATCGTCTGGGCGTCAAACGCCTATCTGATGGAGCAGACCGGGTTCTCGCTGTCCGCGCTGAAACGCCATGCGCGACGGCTGGCCGAGATCGGCGTGATCTCCTTCCAGGACAGCCCAAACGGCAAGCGATGGGGCCGCAGGGACGCCGAGGGGCGCATCGTCGAGGCCTATGGCTTTGATTTGTCGCCGCTGTCGGCGCGAGTCGAGGAGTTCGAGGAGCTTCATACCGATTTGCAGGCCGAGCGCGAGCTCTGTCAGCGCCTGAAGCGCCAGATCACGGTTGCACGCCGTATGATCCGCGCGCGGATCGAGGCGGCCGTCAGCAGCGCGCTACGAGGGCCCTGGACTCAATTCACGGGTCTCTTCGAGGAGCTTCTGGACCGGCTTCCGCGCCGCCATGAAACCTCAGAACAGCTTGTGCGGCTGCTAACATGGTTCAAGGAGCTCCAGGAGCGTGTCGAGGCGGCCTATCTCAAGGCAACGGAGGGTGTCCAGCCTGTGGAAAACACGCCTGAAACCAAGGCACAAGTCTTCGAAAAGACTCAAAAAATGAACCCCAGGGAGGCCATTTCTGACCCTCATATACTAATTACAAACCAACTTGATCCTGTAACTCGTAATTCCTCTGAAAAAGAGGAAGCGGCGGCCGTGGTACCCAATGCTCACACCGAGGATCGGGTTGATAAGGAGCTGGAAGACTGGGTGGCCGAAGTGCGCAAGAAACGGACGGCGCTCGATCTTCCGACAATCATGCAGGCCTGTCCGGAATTCGCATCCTGGGCGCGCAATCTAGGTGGATTCCTGAAGGATTGGGGCGATCTGCATCGGGTTGCGGGGCAACTTAGGCCAATGATCGGGATCTCGGAGCATGCCTGGAACGCGGCGCAGGACAGAATGGGCACTCAAGTGGCAACGGCAGCATTTGCGCTTGTCTTCGAGAAACACAGCACAGGGGAGGTTTCCTCGCCGGGCGGATATCTGCGCGGCATGGTCGAGAAAGCCGGGGCAGGGGAGTTGCACCTCGAGCGCAGCTTCTATGGCAGGCTCAGCGGGCAGGCGGCGTGATAGGGCAGGGGGTCAGAGACCGGCGGCTTTGGTCAGGTTCACCCGGAACCGGTCGCGACGGCGCTGGTAGCGCCGGGTCATCTCGGCCGAGGCGTGTCCGAGCTGTTTCTGGACGTAGCGTTCATCAACTTCGGCTGAGCTGGCGAGGCCGGCGCGCAGCGAGTGTCCGGAGAACAGCGCTAGGCGCTCTTTCTCGGGTAGCTCGGATCGAATGCCTGCGTCCAGGACCGTGCGCTTGATCAGACGGGCGACGTGTTTGTCGTTCAGTCGCGTCTCCAGAGCCTTCTTACCATCACGGGAGGTGCCGACGAAGACCGGACCGAAGTCGATCTTTGCGAAGTGCAACCATCGCTCGAGCGCGTGGACGGGGCAGGTCTGGTCCGTTGACCCGCGGCCAATCTCAACCTCGCGCCAGCCGGTCTTGGCGTTCAGCGTCAGGACCGCTCCGTCCTCGAGGATCTCGACCCAGCCGCCGCTGTCGGGGGTGACATCTTTGCCGTGATCGAGGCTGACGATTTCGGAGCGTCTGAGACCCCCCGCGTATCCTAGGAGCAAGATGGCCCGGTCGCGCAGCCCGCGTAGATCGAAGCCCAAAGTAGCCACCATGGCGAGAATGTCTTCGGGCAGGATCGCTTCCTTCTGAACCGGGGGGCGGGCATGTTTGCGCTTGATCCCAGCCAGGACGGTGGCGATGTGGCGGTCTTTTCGATCCAAAGGGAACCCACGCTGCGCGTAGTTCCAGGCAAGTCCGGACAGGCGGCGGTCTATCGTACTGACGGAAAGAGCAGGGGAGGGGCCTGTCGGCGCGGCCAAGTCAGTCAGGTAGAGGCCGATCATTTCCGGTGATGGAGGCAGCGGGTCCGTTCCTTTCAGCCTGCACCAGCGCGCAAAATGCTTCCAGTCGGCGGCATAGGCCTTGTTGGTGTTCTCGGCGGTCGAGGCCTTGGCATAGTCGCGGGCGTTCTCAACCAAGCGATCGAGGGTGCCGGACCCGGCAACATGAGAGGGCAGGGCGATTGAGGCCCCGTCCAGAGTGACTTTCTCGTCTCGCTCGTTCCCGTTAGGCGCATCATGGGACGCCGAGCTCGAAGTCTCAGCCTCAGGCGTGTCAGATTTCTCGATTTTGGTGCTGCTATTTGTGAGACTATTCATGTCGTTCTTGTTCCATGAGTGGACACTAACGTATTGATATCATTGCGTTCATGTTCTTGTTTCATTCCCGGACTATAGTTTCATTATCGGACATAAGACACTTATTTTCCGGGTTTGGCCACGGTGGATCGATCAGACATCAACGCCGTCGACGATGCAGCATGGGAACAGGCGGTCGCGCGAGAAGCTGTGATCCGCCGCCTTGCAAGCAACGCGTCACCGAACCGTGCCGAATTCCTGAAGGCCTGCCGCGATCTTGGTCTCAAGCGCTCTCGCCTGTACGAATTGATCTCAGCGTACAAGGCGCGCCCGGTCGCCAGTTCGTTGCTGGCGGCTCAGGTTGGGACACCGACGGGCAGCCGCCGGCTGCCTGACGAGATCGAAGCGGTGATTTCGGGGGCGATCGAGGAGTTCTACAAGTCCCTCCAGAAGCCGAGCATCAACGCCCTGCAAAAGGAGGTGCGCAGGCGGTGCAGTCAGAGGGGTTTGCGTCCCCCGTGCTGGACCACGCTGCGGGACCGTGTGGCGGCGATAGATCCGGCGGAACTCATGGCGGCGCGTGAGGGCGCTAAGGCCTCTCGCCAGCGCCATCACCCGGTGTCAGGCAGCTATCAGGTCGAACGGGCCTATGAGGTGGTTCAGATCGACCACACGTTGGTGGACGTCATCGTCGTGGACCGGGTTCATCGGAAGCCTTTGCAACGGCCCTGGCTGACCCTTGCTATCGACGTCGCCAGCCGCATGGTGGCAGGGTTCTATCTGACGCTGGAGCCGCCATCAGCCTTGTCGGTTGCACTGGCCATTCAGCACTTGGTGCAGCCCAAATTCGACTGGCTGGAGAGCTTGGGGATCGACGCAGACTGGCCCGCCGAGGGATTGCCGGAGACCATTCACGTCGACAATGCCAAGGAGTTCCGCTCAAAAGCGATGAAGCGGGGCGCCGAGGAGCACGGGATTTCGTTGCAGTATCGGCCGATCGGGGCGCCACATTACGGCGGTCACATCGAGCGGCTGATCGGCACGATGATGGGGGCGGTCCACCTGCTGCCGGGATCGACCTTCAGCAGCATCAAGGACCGCGGCGACTATGATTCCGTGGGCAAGTCGGCGATGACGCTCGACGAGCTGGAGCACTGGTTGGCGCTGGAAATCACCCGTTATCATGCCGAACGGCACCGCTCGCTCGGCATTCCGCCAGTCGCGGCCTGGAACGAGGCCTATGGGCGGCGCGAGGCACCATTGCGCCAGCCTTACGATCCCGAAGGGTTCCGGATCGACTTCCTGCCGAGCACGGAACGCATGGTACGCCGCGATGGCATCCATCTCTTCGGCCTGCGGTATTGGGACGATGTCCTGAGCCTCTGGGCGGGTCGGCAGGACCGGCAATTGCGCGTGTCCTACGATCCTCGCGACCTCTCCACGGTCTTTGTCCGGAGCCCTGAGGGTCAGCGCTATGCTGTGCGGTTTGCGGACCTGCGCCATCCGTCGATCACCCTTGCGGAGCATCGTCGTGCGCAGGCGATTTTGCGCGAGCGTGGGCGCGCGCTCGAGGACGAAGACCTCATATTCGCGGTGATCGAGGAACAGCGCGCCCTTGTTGATGCGGCCAGCTTAAGGACACGGGAAGCCAGGCGGTTTTCCGAGCGACGGGACCGAGCGCTTGATGGGGTAGGGGCCTACGAGGCTGAGGATTCCGACCCGGTGCCCCAGGAAAGCGAGAACGTGCTCAGGGACCACCCGGGCTTCGAGGTTGAGGAATGGTCGTGACCGAAGGCCGCGAAATTGCTCATCTCGATCCGGCCTACCGCCGGTTCGCGGCGCTGCCGGATGATGAGCGCATCGCCTGGATCCGGGCCGACCGCTGGATCGGTTTCGATCAGTCAGGGGCTGCTCTGGCACGTCTGGAGAACCTGCTGACCTATCCACCGCGTGACCGGATGCCATGCCTGCTGATCTACGGTGACACCGGCATGGGTAAGACCAAGATCGTCCGCAAGTTTGAACGCAACCACCCGCCGAAGTTCAACCAGATCACCGGCGTTGACCACCGCCCGGTGGTTGTTGCGCAGGTGCCATCCGAACCCATCGAACGCGATCTTTACCGCGAACTTCTGGCCAGCATGGGCGTACCGGCGATGACAGGTGGCACGCTCGCCCGCGAGAAGGATATCTGCCGGTCGCTGCTGCGGACCGTGGGGGCGAAGATGATCATTCTCGACGAGGTGAACGGGATGCTTGCCGGTACCTTCCGGCAGCAACGCATCTTTCTCAATGCGATCCGATTTCTGGCCAATGACCTTCGGATTCCACTGGTTTGTGCCGGAACGGACCTGGCTCGGCAGGCACTGTTGACCGATGCACAACTGGCCGAGCGCTTTGAGGCGTTCTATCTCAAGCCCTGGCAGAACGATGCCGCCTTCGCCGGGCTCCTGAAAAGTTTCGAACGCATCCTGCCCTTGCGTGAGGCATCCGATCTGATCAGCGGGGAGGCCAGAGAACGGATTCACAAGCTGACCTCCGGTGTGACGGCGCGCATCTTCCGCCTGATAGAGACGGCGGCGGAAGATGCGGTCCAGTCGGGTAAGGAGCGCCTCGACGCGGATAGTTTTGACGACAATCTGGTGCTGCCGCTGGTCTCGATGACCCAGACCGCTCGGCGGCGGGGGAAGCCCGTGCAGCAACGGGTCGTCGCATGATGGTGCCGGCCAGACTGCCCGTCGCGCCGCGTCCGTTCCGCGACGAACTGCTTTCGTCCTGGGTGGCGCGGGTTGCCGCGCGCTACGGGGCGGAGCCCCTTGAGCTGATGGTATACCTGGCGGGGCAGGGGGGTAGGGACGCAGGCGCGCGGCAGGTTGACGATGTGGCGCCGGATTTGGGGCTGCTCAGGCTTTGGGCGAAGGCCTGCAGGATCGATCCGGAACGGCTTCTTCGCAGGTCACTGGCTTCCCGATATCCTGCTCGGCCTCTGGACTGGTCTCTGACCGAGACAGTGCCGGTCTGTCTTGCCTGTTTCGATGCGGATGTCGCTGCCGGTCGCGATGCCTATCTGCGGGGGCATTGGCGATTGGCGGAGCAGGTGGTTTGCCAGTCGCACCGAACGATGCTCCTGGACCGCTGCCATGCCTGTCTCGGCCGCCTGAAGCTTTCCCTTCACATGCTGAATGGCATGCTGCGCCCCTTCTGTCGCAAGTGCCATGCCGTTCTGAGCGGCGGGGGAGGGGAGACAGAGGACCCTTGGAAGGCTGATTTCGCTGCGGGAGTTCTTGAGCTCCAACGCCAGATCAGCGAAATCGTCAGAGGGGACGCAGGCCGTCTCGATCGACTCGAATATGCAATTCGCACTATTTGGGCGCCGCTCGATCGCGACGGGGCGGCCCGACCCGTCCTCGCACTCTGGTACGATGAACCGGGTTGGAATTGTCCCTACGAGGCCCGTGCGGCCGTCGGTCGGCCTGCGCCTCTTCAGCACCTATCAGTGCGCTGGCGGGCTCTGACGCTGGTGATGTTGCATGATCTCTTTGGAGCAGATCTGGTGCCCGGCGCGGTCCTGCCGGAGGCTGCCCTCGTCCTGTTCCGGCGTGCCGCCCCATTGCCGTGGCTCACGGATGGGCGAAACCTACGGGGCGGCAAAGGAAAGCGTGGTATTGGCGCTGGGGCGGAACGAGTCCACAGGTTGAGCAAGAGGCCTGTCCACCGGTTAGATGGAAATTTCCTCGACGTGAGAGGCGATTTCGGCCGAATCCACCCATGAAACTGTCGGTCTGCCGGAGTTTCTGAGACTGCGGTCCATTTGTTTTCAATGACTTACCTGTGTCGCATTTCTGAGACTGATTCAGGGTATATGATACTGGACGCCGATTTGAGTCACCATTGGTGAGACTATCCGGCATCCATGCACTGAATAAGTTATGTCCGATAAATTTCCAGCTGACAAGGATTGGGAAGAGGCCGAGCGCCGCGCGCAAGTGATCGCGGAGCTGCCGGTCCGGCTCACTCAGGGCAATGTCGACTGGGCCATGCGCCAGTTGAATGTCAGCCGATCCACGCTCTTTCGTCTGGTGAAGCAGTTTCGCGAAGACGGGCGGACCAGTGCACTGCTACGGGATACCCGGGGGCCCAAACCGGGCATGCAGCCCTTGGACCCGGCGGTGGAAGCGATCGTGTCCCACCATTTCAGGGTTTTCTATGCCACCCGCCGCAAGCCCACCAGGACGCGGTTCTGGCGGGAGATCGCTGCCGATTGTCAGGCGCAAGGGTTGGCTCCACCCTCGATCCGGCGTTTGGGCCGCTGGCTGGAGGGGCACGATCAGGCAAAGCTGATGGCCCGGCGTGAAGGCAAGGACAAGGCCGAGCGACGCCATCTGGCCACGCCGGGAGGCCTTACTGCAGACAGCCCTCTCGATATCGTCCAGATCGACCATACTAAGGCCGATGTGACAGTGGTCGACCCGGTGACGCGTCGCCCGCTCGGTCGTCCGACGCTGACCGTGGCAATCGATGTGAACACCCGCATGGTTTTGGGGTTTCATCTGTCGCTGGAGCCGCCATCGCTTCTGGCTGTTGCGCTGTGCCTGACCCATGCGGTGATGGACAAGTCGCATTGGCTCACTGCACGAGGTATCAGCACGGATTGGGCTGCGCAGGGTATCCCGAACGCGATTTACGTGGATAATGGCGCGGAGTTCCACGCGCGGGCCTTCGAGCGGGCCTGTTCCGAATATCAGATCGACCTGCGGCACAGACCACCGGGAACGCCGCGCTATGGCGGCCATATCGAGCGCCTTATCGGCACGATGATGGGCGCGATTCACCTGCTGCCGGGCTCGCATTTCTCTAACATTTTCGAGCGAGGCGATCTCGACGCCGAGGCCGAGGCGGTGATGACTCTCGGAGAGCTGGAAACCTGGCTCACTCTCGAGATCACCGGCTCCTACCATCCCCGGGTCCACAGCGCGCTGGAAAAGTCGCCGTCAGCAGCTTGGGGGGCGCAGGCGGATGAGACCAAGCCCCGCATGCCGGTCGATCTACGGCAGTTCCTGGTCGATTTTCTGCCCTCCGAGCAGCGGGTTTTGCAGCGCGACGGTCTGCATCTCTTCCACATCCGCTACTGGGCGGACGAGCTGCGCTGGCTGATGGGCCGGGAAAGCCGCAAGTTCACGCTCAAATACGACCCGCGTGATCTTTCGCGCATCTTCGTGCTGACAGAGAACGGGATCATCGAGGCCCGACCGGCGGATCTGACCCGGCCTGCGATCACGCTCTGGGAACACCGCGCGGCGCGACGCGCTTTGCGCGAGGCCGGGCGCCGGTCGGTAGATGAGGAACTGATTTTCAGGACGATCGAGGCGCAGCGCGAACTCGTCGACAGCGCCGAGCGGCAGACGAAGGCGATACGGCGCCACCAGGCGCGGCGGGCGCATCTGGCCCCTCTGCCGATGATCGATGTGACACCGGATGCCGCCGCGCGAGATGCCCTGCCTGCGCCGGAAGGGGAGGGGAGCCCGTTCCTCAGCCATCCCGGCTTCAAGGTCGAGGAGTGGTACGACGATGACTGAGTTCCCGCATCTCTATCCAGGAGCCGGCAAGATCGCGGCGCTCAGCGCCGAGGAGCGCATTCACCGGATTCGCGCCGACCGCTGGATCTCCTATCCCAGGGCCGAGGCTGCCTTGGAGAAGCTGGAAACGCTGATGTCGTTTCCCGAGCGCGCCCGCATGCCGAACCTGCTCATTGTTGGTGACAGCGGCATGGGCAAGACGATGATCATCGAGAAGTTCACCCGCGATCACGCATCGAGCTTCGACGAGACCAGCGGACGGCTACATATGCCGGTTGTCGCCGTGCAGATGGTGTCTGGGCCTGATGAATCGCGCTTCTACCGCCGGATCCTGGCGGCGATCGGTGCCCCGGAGCCGCCGCGGGCGACACTGTCTGTGCTGGAAAGCCTGGCCTTGCGTCTGCTCGCCGAATTGCGTCCGGGGATGCTGGTCATCGACGAGATTCACAGCCTGCAGGCGGGGACGATCCGCGAACAGGCACGATTCCTGAACATGCTGCGCTTTCTGGGCAACGAGCTGCGCATCCCGCTGGTCTGTGTTGGTACAGCGCAGGCTCGCAACGCGCTGCGCACTGATGATCAGCTGGTGCGCCGTTTCGAGGCCTTCGCGTTGCCGCCTTGGCGCGAGGGCGAGGATCTGAACGGACTGATGAGCACGCTCACGCGCACGCTGCCGCTTCGGCGCCAAAGCCAGATCGACGAGAAGGCACTCACGCGGATGATCAAGGTGACTGGCGGCATCACCTCGGGCATCTTTTCGATCTTGTCGCAGCTGGCGATCGCCGCCATCGAAAGTGGCGAGGAACGCATCCTCTCGCGCGATATTCTGGGCGGCGACCGGTTGCAGGCGGTCCTGGGAGAGCCGGTGTGACGGGGTGCGGGCGCCTGCCGGTCGTATACGCCCCAGAGGCCGACGAACGGCTGTCTTCCTGGGCCGCGCGCATGGCCCCGTTCTATGCCATGACGGTTTCGGAGTTCGTCGCCGCGCTTGGCCTGAAGGGGCACGACGTGTTCGACCTGGAATGGCGTCTTTCGGAAGGGCAGGGGGCTCTGATCGCGGCTCGGACCGGCCTTTCGCCCGAAGCGATGCAGGCCATGACTTTCCGGGAGTTGGGGTCTGCGGCGCGCTTGATGATCGCGCGGAAGAACCGGTCTCCGTGCCCGCACTGTCCCGAAGACCTGCATCGCAAAGCCGCCGCGCTACCGTGGCGATTTCGCTGCAAGGTGCATGGTGTGGAGTTTCGGGACGCCACCGGCGAGACCCTGTCCGACCGGTTCGGTGCGGATTGCTTCAAGAAACTTGAAGGGCATGCCGAGGCCGGTGCCGCGCATCTCGATGCCTGGGCGCGCGGCGCGGGGCAGGAGACCTTGGCGGCGCCAGAGGTGCTTACGGTTCTGACCGCACGGCATCGCCGCGCCTCGCCACCGAACGTCGACGAGCAGCCACGAATGTCTCTGAAAGACCGCCGGGACTATCATGATTTTTTGACCACGCCGATCCTCCGACAGGCGCTGACGGTCGTTGTCCCCGAATACGATCAGGTGGCGCCAGTGCTTGCCAAGCCGGTGCGACCGGGTCTCCACGCCCTGGCGCAGGGCTCGCTCTTGCAGTGTTTCGCGCTGACGGTCGGCGTCGGGCGGATCATTGAGGATCCGGTCAAATGGGCGATCTCAGTCATGCTCGAGAGCGATGCGGAGGGGCATGGACGGGTCCGGCAGGCGATTAGCCCATGGCCTCTCTCGTTGAGGCGCAGCATCTCGGCCCGGTTCTGGCGCGCTGAGCGCGACGAGAGAGCACGCCAGACTGCCGAAAAAGCCGCGAGACAGCGCCAGTCTCACAAATACCGACTCATCCAGTCTCATAAATACCGGTACAGAATCTCATGAACCCCGACTCGCTTTTCAGGGAAGTGCTTGAATCTCATGAATTCCGGCTATCCGACAATTTTCGCGGGATTTGCTCATAATCCAGAGCCTAGCGCAGAAAAGTACGATAATGCAAACTTATTGGACGTAATTGCGCGCGACATAGCGGGGCGGTTTGCGCATCATATTGTGGACGAAAGCGCCGCGAGAGACTAGTGTTGTGGCATGACATATCAGCCCGCCACCATCTCTGACGACCTGAACACCCTACCGCAGCTGCCGGGCTGGGTCACCTCCAGGCGTGCCGAAACCCTTGAAACTGTGGCCTTTCGGTCGGGGGCGGCGCTGACGGTGCTCGATCAGCTGATCAGTGATCCCAGGCATGGTGTGCCCGTGAAACTGCTCGCCAACCGGCTGGCACTGAGTGCGGCGACGGTCACCTCGAAACTGGAAGGGCGGCTGGCGAGGGAGGCGGACATCCGCGATGCCTATCACCTAGCACCGCCAGGCGAGGCGCGGGGCCCGGATGGCGATCTGCTGGCCTTCTGGCGCGAGGCCGTGCGGCTTCGGGTGAGCGGGACTGGTGAGATCGTCGACCTAGTTGGTCTGGACTTCGCGGGCGAGGTGGGTGCATGGCTTGACGTGGGATTGGAACGCGCACGGACCCATGGTCCGTTGTCGGGTTGCGTCGCAACTCTGCGCGCCGTGCTCGAGGTCGACGACCGGGCTGAACGGACCGCCTGCCTTCTGTCGGATTTGGTACTGGCGCGGGCGCTAAACCGGAGAACCCTGCTGCCGGTGTTAGCGCAGCGGATGACAAAGGCGGCGCTGCGAGACCTAGTTGCAGAAGGGCAGGGGGCCGATCTGGCAGTCGAGGTGCGAATCCTCGAGGCTATCGAAGAGTCGATCCGGTTGGCGCGGGACCTTGCCCGTCGTGCGTACACGCTTCGCACCGTTGCGCCGAAGCTGCGGGCGAAAGGGTCAGATGCAGCGGTTGACCTGTTCCTGACCGAGGATGCCGTGGCCCCGGCGTCGGTGCTGTCTCCAAGAATTCGCGGGACCTCGATTCCGATGACCGATCGCGCCGCGCGGCGGTTTTGCGACCGGCTGGTCGAGCTGGGCGTGGCCCGGGAATTGACCGGACGGCCGAGTTTCCGACTCTACGGGATCGCATCATGACGACAGCGACCAGGAAACGGAAACCGGCGGATGAGGGCGGCGCTGCCTTTGACCGGGAGCTGGACGACTTGCCGCCGGAGTTGCGCTGGCGCGAATGGATGGGGCGGATCGAGGCGGTTCTGTTCGCAAGTGCGTCGCCGGTCGGGCGCGAGGATCTGGCGCGCGTGGTGGGGCAGGGGGCCTCGGTCGAGTTGTTGATCGAGGATATTCAGGCCGAGTTGGGAGGCCGCCCCTATGAACTCACGCAGGTAGCCGGTGGCTGGATGTTCCGGACGCGACCGCAGTTCGCCGAGGCGATCAAGGCGGCGGCCGATCTCGGCGAGCAGTCGCTGGCCTTCACCGAGATGGAAATGGGGGTGCTCTGCGCCATCGCCTATCACCAGCCGATCGACCGGGCGGGCCTGGCGGATATCTTCGGCAAGGAGGTGAGCCGCGATCTGCTGGCCCGGCTGCGCTACAAGGATCTGATTACGAGCGGACCCAGGTCGCCGCGTCCCGGAGCGCCGCATACCTTCGTGACGACCGAAACGTTTCTGGTGACGTTCGACCTGCAGAGTTTACGGGACCTGCCGGAGCTCGAACTAGGAGGTGAAAGTAGTTGAAAACCCCCCGTCGACTCTACAAGTATCGGGCGTTTTCGGACAGAACGCTCAGCGGCTTGGTCGAAGACCAACTCTATTTCGCTGACCCCAGTACCTTCAACGATCCTTTGGACACGAAGCCAAGCATCGAGATCGATTTGGCTGAAGATCAGTTGGAAACCATGCTGATCAAACTGATCGAGCATCGCGTGCACGGCGAGTTGAGTGCGGCAGCTTCGACGATACGATACAGGGGGCCGAAGACACGTGATCACATCTTAAAGCTTAGCCGGCGTCAGGCGGAGCAGATCATTTCTAATATCCGGTACAACGCGACAGATCCCGATCTGCGATTGGAGAACCCGGTTGCCTTCCTTCTCGGTCAAGCCATCCAGCAAGAACTGCTCCGTCGATACGATGGTGGCATCGTGTCCCTTGCCGAACGCAATAATTGTCCATTGATGTGGAGCCACTACGGCGATCAGCACCGAGGCCTCGCCATAGGGTACTCGCTGCCCGAACAAGCCGCCAACAAGGTCTTCAAGATCAAGTACGGTGGCAGCAGTATGGTCGCGGCCAGTATGGTTCTCGCGATGTTAGATGGTGATCGCGGCGCCCGCCAGGTCGTCGACGACGCTGTGCTTCTGAAGAAAGCTCAGGACTGGCGCTACGAGAAAGAATGGCGGCTTATCGGTCGACGTGGTGCACAGGACTCTCCGATCGAATTGGAGGAGGTTGTCTTCGGGATGAGGTGCCCGCTGGCAGTCAAATATGCTGTCGTTAGGGCGTTGGAAGATCGGCCCACGACGGTGAAATTTTACGAGATCCGCCGAAAACCTGACACCTTCCTACTGAACCGATATGCGCTCGATGTCGATGAGATGTTGGCTACCCTGCCCAGGCGATCCCTATCCTTATACGAGGCATTTGAAAGCCTCGATCGAGACAGCTCGAGCTAGGCGGAGGTTTATGCGAGGACGTGATAAGACGTCAACGCCAGCCTGCCGCTTTAGCACGCTTAAACGCGCCAGATATGTTCAACCGCATACGCATTAACTCCTTACTCACACCATACTGCGCTGCCGCCATTTCAATCGAAAGGCGTTGTCTCGCAATCGCGTGGGCGGAGGGACCTGGAACCAACAGGGTTGGTCCCAGCCAATGCGCCTCCTCTTCATCTCGGGCATTGAACATGCGTACACCAGTTTCATCACTCAAAGGCAGCGGGACGTGATGAAGGAGTCCGTGTGCCAGTTCGTGAGCAAGATCCGCCGTTTGACGTGGCTTCTCGTGGCCATCGTTCAAGATCACAAGCCGTGCAGTACCCTTGTGAATGGTGACTGCAGAAAATCCCTTTGCGCCTGTGCATTGCCGAAGGCGTGCGACGTCGAGTGGGTGCTCTTTCTGGAATGACGAAAGATCAACAACGATGTGCTCAAGGTGTTTTGCGAGGCTCCATGGGCACAGTTTTCCGGTTTCAGGGATGCCGAGTTCGCGTCGAACATCCTGAGCGTACCATTCCGCATCGGTCTTGAAGCCCCGCCTTAGTGCCATCAGTGCGTCCTCAGGCCCTCATATGCGGATTGAATGATGCGCTCGAGAGCGTCTGCCTGTTCTTTTCCTAAGTTTGGGTCTGCGCGGAACAACATCAGTGCTTTGGTCAACGACGAGGGCTCGCCATTCTGACTGCTGTCGTGCGCGCGCATGAAATCGTCGGCGCTCAGTTTCGCCCATGAGCACAGAGATGCTAGGCTGTCTACATCCGGTCTCTTCCCTTGCGAGATCCGCGTGAGCGATGAAGCGCTCACCCCCGACTGTTCTGCAACCTTTCTCCAGGTGAGCTTCCGTTCCTCCCGTACCGCGTCCAACGCGGCGTAGAAGCCGTTCCCGTCGAATTGCACACTAGGCATGGTGTTCGACTCTTGCAATTTTCATTTTGGCCCCGTATGTGTTGTTTCAGGATTTCATTATAGCAACGCTGTTGCGAATCCGTAAAGCACAGACACTGCGGCAAATGGGGCGGTTCAATATGAGGAAGAGCATCGAGGACGACCTGAAGGCCATCGGCTTGGGCCTCGACGCTGGCATCCTGCCGACCGTGTTCAATCGGGGGGTCATTCGGCCCGACAGCTCCTCGGTTGTCTTGAAACCTTCGGGCCAGGAGATAGCTGATGCACGGCACCAATCGACACGATCCGCAACCCGACCGTGGGAACGGACCGCCGGAGGGCAAGGGACGACCGGACAATCCCGGGCGCCCGATTCCGGAGCACCGTTCGTCCAGCCAGGACTACGGTCTCGCTATGCGGAAGGCATAGGGGAATGCCGGGACGCGTACCCGGGTCTGCTCGCGTTTCCTCAAGAAAGGCAGATGTGGCTCTTCGCTGAGAGCGATCTGATCGAAGGCCTAGGTAGAAGAGCCGCATTTGCCATTCAACTTCCCTATACCACCAGAAGGCCGGTTCAAGCCTGGGGCTTTTGGACCACTGCTGTCAGTAAAACATGGATCGGGCCGAGGCATACGAATTTTCCCGATGGCTCGATTTGCGCATTCGAGCCGCGAGACAAGACATGGCTTCCCGGCGGTTCGGTGACCGGACTGCTCGACCTATATAGCCTCTGGGCCGTGCGGCATCTCTACCTCGAGAAATACGGAAAATGGCCCGGTCGGCAATCTGTGCCGATTGCAGCTGAGAGACTGCTCGAACTCGGTGACGATGAGTTTTGCGGATGCGAACATCCATTCGGGAAATACGCCCAGTGCTGTCGGTCATCTGACCAGAAGAACACCTCCGGTTCTGAGCTACTGGATTTTGCAATGAAGACCCGCAGGCCTCCAGCGGAGGTTCTTCAGTTTGTTTGGAACCCAACCAGCCCTCCGCCTCGGAGGGACCCAATAACACGCCAGACTTGAGAAGGAGAATTCAGATGGCAGGCAAAGGCAACGGCGGGAGCTATCGCGGCGCGAAATCGGGGCGGTACGTGACAAAGGCTTATGGGAAGTCACATCCGCGCACGACGGTAAAAGAAGCGCCTGGCAAGAGTGGTTCTACCGGTGGCAGCTATCGGAGCGCAATTTCCGGGCGCTTCGTGACGGCAAAGCATGGCAAGGCGAACCCGGGTACGACCGTTCGAGAAAAGTGAGTTTGCCTCTCGCCCAGAGAACGTGTTAGTCAGGCTTTGTTTTAGCGTACGGAAATTCGCCGTACACTTGACATGTACGACGATATGCCGTACATAGCTGCGTGTGAGTGGCATCTTGCCGCTTGACGTCGTTTCGGATCAAGGAGGCAACCATGTTGGCGTTTGAGGATAGCACTGTCGCTGTCGACGAGCCCAAGAGCGCTCGGCTGGAAGCGCGTACACAGCCTTCGGTGAAGGATGCGATCAGTCGCGCAGCAACCTTGAGCGGTGTTGAGGTAAGCTCCTTTGTTGTGAGCGCTGCATACAAGGCCGCGCAGACGACGATTGAAGCTCATAAGTTGACGGCGTTGGAGAGCGAGGCGGATCGTGCTGCGTTCTTTGGCGCGCTCGAAAATCCTCCGAAGCCGAATAATCGGCTGAAGCAGGCTTTTGCATTGCGCGAGACGCTGATCGCGAATGCCGACTGACGCCGCCGTAGACGCCAAGTTCACAATCGAGCCGTTCGATGCCAAGAGCCAGGATCGAACGGCTTTTTCCTGTGGTGTCCCCCAGATCGACAATTACCTGAAGTTGACGGCCAAGAAGGGGTCCAAGGCTGATGTCGTCCGGATCTGGGTCGTGCTAGACGATGACCGTAGAACCCTTGGGTTCTACGGGATCAACATGCATGCGGTTGTTGCGGAAGACATGCCTGATGAGCTGGCCAGGAAGGCGCCAAGGCATGGCATGCTGCCAGCTGCATTCATTTCCATGATCGGCGTCGATCAAACGATGCAGGTAAAGGGCTTGGGCAGCGCATTGCTTGCCGATGCGCTCAACCGGATTGGGCGCGTCTCAGACGAAATTGGAACCTGTGCCGTCCTTCTCGATGTGTTCGACTGCGGAAACCCCGAAATCGTGGCGCGCCGAAAAGCATACTACGAGGCGTTCGGTTTTACCCCGTTGCCAGATCAGCCGTTGCGCCTGTTCATGCCGATCCAGACAGTGCGGGCGCTGTCCGGTTGATCGCTCATTGGGCGCCGAAAGTCATGTGCATGACGCGAATGCAAAAAATCTGAACTCAAAGGAAAGTGACTAAGACATTCTGACCCTATGGTTTGCGACAGTGAACAGTCTAGCATGTTCTGAATTTGTTCCGCATAATAAACTAACAAAACCAAAACAACACGATTCGAGCAGATGGACAGCAAGGTTCTATCATCAATTAGACATGCAGAGGTTGGACGCCTGCAAACACTGCTCGCCGAGCACCGCCAGCCGGTTCTGTTGCTAGGAGCAGGGGCTTCCGTTACATCCGGTGTGCCAGCGGCCGGTGAAACAGTGAACCGCGCAGCGAAGTGGGCATACTGTAAGTCGCATGGTCGGTCTCCGATGGACCCAGGCGTCGTTGATTCTGATTGGATACCTTGGCTTGAACAGCAGTCTTGGTTCAAACGGGGGGTTGGTCTCCCCGACCAATACCCTGTTGCGATCGACAACCTTTTGGGAATTGGACAGGATCGAAGAGAGTTCTTCGAGCAACTTATCAGCCGTGGTGTGAAGCCCGGACAGGGGTATCGGGCGCTAGCACGGATTTTAGACAACGGTTGGGTTGCAACGGTTCTAACGACAAACTTTGATCATTGCATTGATCGAGCGGCCGTTCTTGAAGCAGTGCCGCCCTTCTTGGTCAAGATCCGCACTGCGTCGGATTGGGTCCAGTTCAAAACGTCGCCAGCAAACCCGCAGTTAATCCACATCCATGGATCGGTTGAGCACTACTCCGACAAGAATTTGGCCGAAGATGTATTGAAGTTGGACCAAGAGACCGTCGAGCATATCAAGCCTCTTTTGCGTGATCACCCATTGATTGTAGTTGGGTATCGCGGAATGGAGCCATCGGTCATGAAAGACCTTCTTGAAAACCAAATTGACTATGCAAATGGGTTCAAAAACGGGGTCTTCTGGTGCGATATGAAGCGCAGCATAGGCGAATCCCTCTCGCCTCTGGTACAATCTTTTGCGGACAAGATTGGTTCAAACTTCAATCGGGTTCCAATTGATGGCTTCGATCAACTATTGAAGACGGACCTGCTGGAGCAACTCGTTGCTCGGCAGACTCCCTTGAAACAACTTGGGCCGGTCAGCGCCCCGAGTTCTCTTCCTTTGGACATGCGCCCTTTTCAATCCGGGCGGTTCGAAGATCTGGATGAACAGGTTCTTTTCCAGCGGTTGAAGCAGTACGCCGACAAGCACTACGAACCTTATCCTGAGCGCTTTAACTCTGATTGGGTCAAAGAACGCGCGGTTGTTAAGAAGCTCCTGCATCAAACTGAAGGTGATCCGGAAAGTTCGGCGCCTACGCTCGCTGCTTGGGTCATGTTCGCTCGAACTCCTAACAAGCGCCTCGCCCAGGCAATGGTCAAATTAACCATTGTAGGTCCGGAATCATGGCTGCGCGGAGCCTTCGGCGATGACGCTGATCTCATCGACACCGGCGAGGCTGACGTTTTTTTGGTTGAGCGAGAAATTGGTGGTACTCTTTGGAACCAGCTAAACACACTTGAGGAGACGATCGCTCTCCTCAATTCGCCGTTTCTCTTGAAAGATGGAAAATCCCGCCAAGTAACTCCCTATCATCCGTTGGCTATCCATGAAATGATTGTGAATGCACTAGTGCATCGGGATTATGCGGTTGAAGCGCCAATAGAAATCAGGATTTCACCGACTGAGATTGAAACGGTAAGTCCAGGGGGTCTCATAGATGAAGTCGCGCTACGGACCGGCGCAGAGTCGATTGAGAGCCTTGTACGCGGAGGTTCGCGGGGTGTTTTGAAGGGCTATCGAAACCCAGTCATTTCGAGTTTCTTTTACGGTAGCAACGAAATGGAAAGGCGCGGCTCAGGCCTAGCCGACATGCTTCAATACACAATCGACAATAATGGTGATGTGCATTTCTATCCGATGGAGCAGAATTCTGCGTTTAAGGTACTGATTTTTGCCCGACCAGAAGCAGTAGATGAAATTACTCGCACGGCGGTAGCAGATCAGTCTGAAACAGTACGGTTCACGACAAATCTTTTGGAATTTGTTGGTTTGCCGGAAAAGATTTGGCACGCCGGTACATCCGCGCGATCAGCATCAGGGCTTCGGAAAAGCGCCGGAGATCTTCCAGTTCCTCCAGGATATGTCCAAGATGGGCGCTTCTTTAGTTTTTACGATCTGGAGCGGATCACAAGTGACTATGTAACGCCATTTGACGATGGAGACATCGAAGAACTGACAATCCCAGAGCTCTTTGAGCAGGGAAATGGTTTGAACATCATGCGTAGGCTACTGCATGAGCTGTTGAACGAACACCTAAGGGCAATCGGCCTGGTTGTTGACGAGGATCGTCGCAGGGCGCACTTCCCCAAAACCGACGAGCCTGAAAGAAAAATCACTTATCAGGGACGCGTGAAGCGCGCTACGAGAACCATTGTGAAGGCTCGTACAAGGCGAGATTCTGACGATCTTCTCTACTACGAACATAAGGCCTTCACATACTCCTTGATGGCCTTTGGGATTGACTGGGGTCTCTTTATCAACCCGGGTTACGTCTTCACTCGCGACGGCAATCGCCGGTACTTAGGAAGAGATAGAATAAATATTCTTTCGACAAAAAGGGCTGCCCGAGACTTTAATCCAAGTGTGATGCACGATGTGACTTTCTGGATGGCATGTTTGTCCGAGGAGGCTGAAGGTGTGTTTGCCTTGAAACCTGATACGAGGAACACGCTTTCGGATTATGCGCCAACAGTACTACTCAACAGTGCGTTCCCCGGAATTGCTTATAAGTCGACAGCATTTGGTGATGGTCGAACCCTTGAGGACGAACTGGAACGGAGGGTTTTGGAGGCTGATCAAGAGTTGGAAGATCTTGCAGCGATTGACGACGTTGATGCAGCACAAGATGTTCCCGATGATGATAGTGGGGACGATGGCCAATGACGCTAGAGCTGTCAGTCAAAGAGTTGGCGCCCCCAAACCTTCAATTTGGTGGTGCTCTTTCGGTTTCGGATCCCAAGGTAGGACTGGCACAGGCGGGGCCATTCGACCTCCATTTTGGGTCGGCTTCAAGGAAGCAGAAGATTGGCGTCGGAATAATTGGCCCGCAATGGATGATCGATCTCACTAGGGCTTGGTTAGAGCGCTGCATGAACCCGATCCCAGTTTTGGAAGGCGAAACACAACTGAGACGGATGTTTCCTGGTTTCGAAGAGACGTTCCACAGCGCACTGGTGACTAAAGACAGTTGGACTGTTCGGCTAGACGAGGGCGGGGTAGGCGACAAACTCGGCACTGCGCTCGCAATCAGTGATCCATTCCGCCGCTTCGAGCAGGTGCTGGACGCTTACGCTGATGCATTGGATAGCCTTGCCGCTCGCGACTCCAATCGACCTGACTTGGTCATAATGGCGATGCCAGACGAGGTTCTAAAGAAGTCCCACTCTGTAGAGCGAAGCGCGACAACCGAGGAAAAGAAAGCTGCAGCTATAATTCGAAAGTCTCGGGCCAATGGTCAACTTGATTTGTTTGATCTATTTGAAGAAGTCGAGCAGACGGATGAGGACTTTCTGAAGAGAGACTTGCGCCATGCACTTAAAGCGCGTGCGCTCAGAGCCAAGCTTCCGATACAAATGGTCACCCGGAACCTTCTTGAGGACACGCCTCGTGGTCAAGATGCTGCAACCAGAGCATGGAACTTTTCAGTTGGTGTCTACTACAAAGCGGGTGGAGTTCCATGGCGATTGCCCCAAACGGGGCCTGAGACGTGCTTTGTTGGAATATCTTTCCATCACCTGAGAACAACCAAGCGCCACATTGTTCAATCCAGTTTGGCGCAGGCTTTTTCGAGCGAGGGAGAAGGATTTGCAATCCGGGGTGATGGCGTACCAGCCACACCCGATCAGAGCCGCAATGTTCACCTTTCCGAAGAGCAAGCATACGATCTCTCAAAAGATATCGTGGCGGAATATGCAACGCGTGCGGGTGGTCCACCGGTACGAGTGGTAATGCACAAGACCACATATTTCGATGCCGCCGAACTTGCGGGTATTAAGGCGGCACTAACTGACATCCCCATTGTTGATCTCGTGACGCTGGTTCCGAGCAGTTTGCGTCTGTTGAGGCTGGGGGTCTATCCTCCGAATGTCGGAACACTTTGCACTATCAATTCTGGTACCTCCTTCTTATTCACGTCAGGCTTCATGCCCGAGTTGGGTACGTATCCTGGCCCTCATGTTCCGCAGCCGTTTGAAATCCGAATGCAGTCAGGTGGTAGTAAGACTGAGGCTGCTCAAGACGTATTGAATCTCACTCGCATGAATTGGAATACGGCTGATATTCGTGGGAAGTGGCCCGTGACTTTGTCGTTCGCGCGTCGAGTCGGCGGCATCCTTGACGAGTTCGGAGACGCTGAGCCGGGCGAGACCTCATTTCGCTACTTCGTCTGAGAGCCCGACGGATACTTGCTTTCCTTAGTCTCAATGCTCGTGGACTACTCCGAGCACGGTAACGAAAATGGCTCCTCCTATTGACCTGAACGTCTTTGCAGGCCGCCTGTTGGCCAGCCTTTTTGAGGGTTCGAAAAGTGCTGCAGCGTTGCGGGGCCGATTCTGGTGCGGACAGCGGGACTCAAACCCGCACGCTCGATTGTGCAGGAGATTTTAAGTCTCCGGTGTCTACCATTCCACCATGTCCGCGTGGTGCCTCGGGCAGGATTCGAACCTGCGACCTAACCGTTATGAGCGGTCAGCTCTAACCGCTGAGCTACCGAGGCACGTGGGGATCACTGAATGAGCGAATTCGGTGTCTTGCTCAAGGGTCTTAGCGTCAGCTTGGCGAGATTTCTGGGCTTCCGCTGGACGGATGCCGAAAGGCACTTCGTGTCAGTGATATGAAAAAAGTAAAAGCAAGCTTTGGGTTTTGCCGGATCCAGAGTCACGGGGTGGGGGTCTGGCAGGGTTCTGGACGGACCCTGCCGTCCCCACCAAGGGTGTTTCCCCAACGGTACCTCCGGGTCTGCACACTTACCAGACATCGGAGATCATCATGGCCAAATCCAGCAAGCCAAAGTTCGACGCCGCGGCATCGATCACCAACGAACTCATTAAGATCATCGACCGGGGCGTGCTGCCCTGGCGCAAGCCCTGGACCGTCGGCGGCAGTTCCGTGCCGCTCCGTCAGAACGGCGAACCCTATCAGGGCGTCAACAACTTCCTGCTGACCATGCGCACCATGATGGCCGGATACGCCTCGCCTTACTGGATGACGTTGAGGCAGGCGAACGAGCTCGATGCGAAAGTCATCAAGGGCTCGAAATCGTCGGTGGTCGTCTACTACGGAACGGCCGAGCGCGAACAGGTCGAAAGCGCCCACGGCGGGGAGGCGGAAACCGAAGACCCCAAAACCATCCCCTTCATGAAATCCTACCGCGTCTTCAACGCCGATCAGATCGAGGGGTTGGACCCTCGCTTCCATCCCGCTGCGGCCGAACCGGAAGTTCATCCCGAACGCGCACCGATCCCGCATATGCAGAGCTTCTTCGAGGCAATCGGTGCCAATGTCAGCTTCTCTGGTCGGGAAGCATGTTATGTCCCGAACCTCGACAAGATTTACATGCCCCCGATCGAGCTCTTCGAGAACCCGCGGAATTTCTACGCCGTCTGGGGTCATGAGCTGGGTCACTGGACGAAACCCCGGCATCGGTTGAACCGAAGCTATGGCGACGCTCGGTTCGGGAACACGGCATATGCCCGCGAAGAGATTGTGGCCGAGCTCTGTACGGTGTTTTTGGGTCAGAAGCTGGGGTTTTCGGCGCATACGCTGGAGCTGAATGCGGCCTATCTCAGCAACTGGGTCCGGGTGCTCCGCTCAGACAAGCGGGCGATCTTCAAACATGCGGCGGACGCGCAGCGCGCCTGCGACTATCTCGTCGCCGTGTCGGAGGCGGGGCAGGGGGAACAGGCCGCATGACGTCCGAGGCTGTCCGGGCTGGTAGGGCGTGTGAAAGGAAAAGCTGGCTTTGGGTCTGGTGGTTTCAACACATCCCGAAAGGACAGCCCCATGAGCCATGCCGAACCCGCAGAGTATCCCCGACCGAACGCCACCGTCATCGCCGCCCATAACGATGCCTTCCGCAGGTTTGCCTGTCTGGGCATCGCCCCGGATCAGGCGATCCAGGGCCGCCTCGTCGTGACCCAGTCCCTGATCGAGGCCGGCGATGGTTTCGTGACGGAAGCCGTGAAGGCCACCGGTGCGTTCGATACATTCGACCCCGACAATGACCCTGACGGCTGGCACGATTTCGGGGCGGTGACGATCCGCGGCGAGACTGTGTTCTGGAAAATTGACCTCTACGAGGCCGGTTCCGACTTCCGCTACGGCGCCGAGGCTCCCGACAATCCAGAAACCACCATGCGCGTTCTTACCATCATGATGGCGCGCGACTGGTAGGGCAGGCCGCACCCCAACCTTACATCACCGACAGGCCCGCTGACCCTCCGAAAGGGAAAGTGGGCCTCTTGTCCTGTTGGTTCCCGGATCCGGGGATCGGTCGCACGGAAACTCGCGGCCCTCTCAATCACGTCGAGAAGGACATGCCATGACTCAGTCGTTCAAACCCACCACCGTCGCCATCGGCGATCTTGTCGCCCATCCCGCAAACGTACGGACCAATTCCCCCGAGACCTACGCCTCCGAGAATATCGCGCATCTCAAGGCCAGCATCGCCGTATTGGGCCTCCTGCAACCGCTGCTCGTCCAGAAGATCGACGGCAAGTTCGGGGTGCTCGCCGGTGGCCGTCGACACGCGGCCCTGCTGGAACTTGCTGCGGACAAGGCCGCCAAGGGCTTCACCAACAGCACGAAGATCGATTGCCGACTGGTCTCCGAAGATTGTGATGTGACCACCGCGCTCTCGCTCGCCGAAAACATCACCCAGGCCCCGATGAACGCGATCGACGAGTTCGAGGCCTTCGCCCGGATGATGGAGGTCGATGGTCAGACGCCGGAAACCATCGCCAAGACCTTCGGTACCACGGTCGCCGCTGTCAAAGGCCGTCTGCGCTATGGGCTCATCCATCCCGACATCCGCGCCGCGGCCCGCGCCAAATCGATCACGCTCGATACGATGAAGGCTTTCGCCGATCATCCCAGCCAGGAGGTGCAACGCGAGGTCTTCGAGGCGCTCACCAAGGAGGACAACCATGTCCAGGCCTACACCGTGCGGAACGCGCTGAAGTCCCGCGGTGTCCAGGTCAGCGACGATATCGGGGCCTTCGTGCGTAAAGACTACGAGGCGCGCGGCGGTGCCATCGCGGCCGATCTGCTGGACGAGCATTCCGTGCTCGAGGATTCCGCGCTGGTCGAAACGATCCTGCTGGAAAAACTCGCCGCCGCCGCCGAAGAGGCTCGGGCAGAGATCGGCTTTGCCTGGGCCGACGCGGTCATTCAGTACGACTATGCCGCCATGGCGGATTATGGTCGGGTCTATCCGGGTCCGGTCGAGCCCGACGAGAAGGGTTCGAGGCGCGTCGACGAGATCACCGCCGAGCTTGAGAAACTCGAACACGAGATGGAGAACGAAGAACTCGAGGACGAGGCGTACAATGAACTCTACGAACGCGTGGACGCGCTGGAAGCCGAGGCGCGGGACCTCCGGGAGGCCTATAGCACCGAGGATCTTGCCAGCTCCGGCGTGATCGCGTCCTGGTCGCATGGCAAGATCTCCCTGCATGTCGGGATGGTGCGCCCTGAAGACAAGACAGAGCGGTCTGGCAAAGGCACCGGCGCACCGAGTGACAAGGGCGCCGCAGACGGCGATGAGATCACCTATCCCGCCTCGCTCACCGAGGATCTCAAGACCGAACGGGCAATGGCGCTCGGCGCGGCCATGGCCAAGCACCCGGAGGCGACGCTTGATCTCACGCTCTTCAAGCTGGTTACGGATGTGCTTACCAGCGGTTTGGGCGTCACCCAGGCGATCAAGGTCGACGCGCGACAGGAGTATCGCACCCACGCGAAGATGGACGAGATCGACGGCACATCGCTCGAACAGGTGGCGGCAGCGCATGACGCGCTCAACCTCTCCTGGGCCGATGACGCGAAGTCCCCTGCCGACCAGTTTGCGCTCTTCCGGGCCCTTGACGCGGGCGAGAAGGCGAAACTCGTCGCCTACGCTACGGCCGCGACCACGCAATCCTGTTTCGCACGGGACAGGCAGCGCGACAGCTTGATGCATGACTTCGAAGTCGAGATCATGCCGGACATACGGGCGCATTGGACGCCGAATGCGGCGCTTTTCAACCGCTTCAAGAAGGCCTGGCTTCTGAAGATTCTCGGCGAGGAGCTGGGGCTCGCACAAGAGGCGGTGACATTGGCCTCTTCGACCAAGAAGCAAGTCGTCGAATTCTGCGAAAAGCTCTTTGCGGAGCCTTTCGCCACGCTGACGGAGGCGCAGCGCGCGGCGGTCGCGGCCTGGTGTCCTCCGATGATGCAGACGGCAGGTGTCGAGCCGGTTGATGCTGGCGAGTCCGAGACACCCGTAGACGCAACCGGGGTCGCCAAAGCGGCCTGATCGAGCAGGCGGCCCGCTCGGCATGTCCGGCGCGGGTCGCACCCTTCCCTCCATCTTACAGGTAAATCCCATGTCCCTTCTTAGCTTCACTGCCGCGAGCGTCGCGGCGCAGATCGCGCATGCGCGCGGCTGCTCCACCTTCCTTCCCAACTGGAACGGGCCGGTGGGCAAACCCGCCCTGATCCTGATCGTCGGCACTGGTGTGCATCTGCGCTCCAATGGCATCGACGGTTCGACCACGCGGATCGTCACCACCGAACGCGCCGATCCCACATATGCCTTCGCCAAGGGCATCAACCCGTTCCGCGATCCGGATTGGATGGCGGCGCGGCAGGCGGCGTTTCGCGATTTGACGGGCCAGTTCTACACCGACATTCTCGATGACGTGCAGATGCTGATCGACCGCGGTCACGACACTATCCGGCTGGCAACCGATGGCCACACGATCTGCGTTTTCCTGCGCCGCGCCGCTGACTACCTGATCGGCGGCACCTACGACGTGCCCTCCGGTCTCGGCGGGACGTTCCGGGTGATCCTGAAGGACGCCACCGACACCCACGCCCTCGTGCAGAATAGCGGCAATTGCGAGGATTTCGACGATATGCTGCCTTACCGCGTGCCGCTCGATGCGCTCATCGAAATCGATGACCGGAGGGCGGCATAGTGGGTTGGCTCTTCTACACCGACCGCCGCGTCAAAACCTACGCGGAGGAGAAGGCAGAAATCGCCCGGCTCTGCACCTTCGAGACGGATACCCGCAAGACATTGTTGCTCAAGGCCTGCAAGGTCGGCTCGACCTGGTATGCAGCTTTGAGGCTCACCAACATCGATGGCGGACCGGTTGAAGACAGAACCTACGTGACCGATGCCGACGGGTCGATCACCTTCGGCGCCGTCTTCCTCACCCGCTATGACGAGGGCTGCTGGGGCTACAAGGACATGGAGGAGAGCGTCGGCCCGGTCGAGTCCCGCGCGCCGCTCAGCCTTCTGGTGTTGCTCTCCGAGTTGAAGGATCCCGACAGCTATGCCCATGCTTGGCGTCAGCGCTGCCGCGATTGGGCGGCAATCCCGGACTACGACGAGGGTGACAAGATCAAACTGGCCTCACCGGTAACGCTGACCGATGGCAGCACCTGCCAGATCGTGACCGCCACCCATTACCGGCGCGGAGGGCAAAAGCGTCGCTGCTACCGCATCGAGGAGACAGGCGACCTCGTGCGTCTGTCGAAAGCCTCGCTCGCCGGGTCCGAACTCCTCAGCTCGGCGAAGAGTGCGGCGAGTCCGGTTCTGGCCGAATTTTTCGCCGGGAAGGGGTCCTGACCGCCGGCAGCGACGTCATCTGTCCGGCCTTGAGCCGCCTCCGCGCGTTTGAAAGCGCAGAGGCGGCTTTCTGTCCTGTCGGACCCACAACCTGACTCAAAGGACAGACGATATGGACAACCGAAGCCTGGCACTCGCACGCGATTTCCCATCGAAACCTCACCTTCTGCAGGCCATTCGCCTGATCGGCAGCGAGATTGAGAAGCAACCGCTCAAGAGCTCATCGCTCGCTCGGATCATGCGCGAGACTTTCGGTGGCAGCGATGCCGGCGGCGCGTGGTCCTGGCGCATGGCCTATGACCTGATGCAGGCCGCCACGGTGACGACGATCATGCAGGACAGCGGTTCGGACGTGCTCGCGACGGCCAGATTGCTCGCCTCACGGCTCCTGACGGAGACCCGGCGCTCCGAGCAGCAAATCCGTCTGCAACAGTTCTCGACGCCGCTGCCCTTTGCGGCACTGGTAATACGCGCAGCCGCCATTCGCCCCGGCGAAACCGTCCTCGAACCTTCCGCCGGGACCGGCGCGCTGGCTGGTTTTGCCGTGCGCGCGGGTGGCAAACCGATGCTGAACGAGATCGATCCCTTCCGCAGGGCGCTTCTCGAGGCGACCATTGACACGCAGGTGACCGGCTTCGACGCGGAACATATTGATGATCTCCTGACGGTGCCCGACCTTCCCGGTGTCATCGTGATGAACCCACCCTTCGCCTCTTCGGTCGATCGCTCGCGGGACAGGCACATCGCGGCGAAACATCTGATCTCCGCGGCTAAGCGCCTCGCGCCGGGCGGGCGTCTCGTGGCAATCATGCCGATGGGATTTTCGCCGGAACGGGACGCGGCCCATTGGTCACGGGCCTCGGCCATCGCAAAGCCGCGCCTAGCGCTCACGATCCCTGTCCACGTTTACCGCAAACTCGGCACCACGGTGGAAACCCAGCTCATGGTCTTCGACAAGGTGCAGGAGGAGATCGAGATCGTCCGTGCCATGGTCGACGATCTGGACGCGGCGCGCCAAATCATCGATGACATCGCCGCAACCCGCACTGCCACTCCCTCGATCCAAACCGGTGCGCAGTTTCGGACTGGGTCGCGCCGGGTCGGTGTCCCTGTTGCACGTCAGCGCCCAATCGCCCAAGCGGCGTCTGCCAAACCCAAATCGCATGCCGCCATCCCGCTGGCCTTCACCTGCCTCGACACACCCCGCGAAAACACCCCGGTCTCGGACATCTACGCTCGCTACCGCCCGCAGCGGATTGAGATCACGGGGGCTCAGGAACATCCCACGCCGCTCGTCGAGAGTATTGCCATGGCCTCGGTCGCGCCCCCGGTTCCGTCGAATGAAGCCGCCTCGGACCTGCGGCTGCCTGGCCATCTGATCGAGGGGGGTCATCTTTCCGAGGCCCAGCTCGAGACCATCCTGATGGCAAACGACGCCCACGGGCGCGACCTGCCGGGCAGGTTCACGATCGACGAAGACCAGTCCCGGATGACCCGCGCCGATGATAATCCAGAGGCGTACGCCTATCGGCTCGGTTACTTCCTCGGCGACGGCACCGGCTGCGGCAAGGGCCGCGAATGCGCCGGGCTCATCCTGGCGAACTGGCTCGCGGGTCGGCGCAAGGCGGTCTGGATCTCCAAATCCGCCACGCTCATCGAGGACGCAGTCCGCGACTGGACCGACCTCGGCGGCTCGCCCGCCGACATCCAGCCGCTCTCCAAATGGAAGCCTGACCAGCCTATCTCCATGGGCGATGGCATCCTTTTTGTGACCTACGCGACACTCCGGTCCGCAGGCAAATGCGGGATGACCCGGTTGAGCCAGGTTCTGGGCTGGATGGGCGACGGGTTCGACGGCGTGCTGGCTTTTGATGAGGCCCACGCCATGCAGAACGCCGCGGGGTCCGACGCGGGCAGGGGGGTCAAACCCTCCCAGCAGGGTCTCGCCGGGCTGCGTCTGCAGCTCGCCACGCCCCGGGCGCGGGTCTTTTATGTCTCGGCGACCGGGGCCACCAGCGTGCAGAACCTGGCCTATGCCTCCCGCCTCGGACTCTGGGGTCAGGGTCCGGACTATCCCTTCCCGAGCCGGGAGAGCTTTGTCTCGGCAATGGAGGCCGGAGGCGTTGCCGCGATGGAAGTCGTGGCGCGCGACCTCAAAACGCTCGGATTCTACACCGCGCGGGCGCTCAGCTTCGATGGTGTGGAATATGACGTGCTCGAACATGCGCTGACACCGGCGCAGATCGAGATCTATGACGCCTATGCCGGGGCATTCCGGACGATCCACCATAATCTCGAGGCGGCGCTGACCGCGACCGGGGTCAATGATGCCTCCGGTCAGACGAACGCCTCTGCCGCGAAGGCCTCGGCCAAATCCCGCTTCGAGAGCACCAAGCAGCGCTTCTTCAACCACCTTCTGATGGGCATGAAAGCCCCGACCGTCATCCGTGCCATTGAAGATGATTTGGCCGAGGGATTTGCCTGCGTCATCCAGGTGGTCTCGACGGGCGAGAGCCTGTTGAAGCGACGGCTCGAGGCGATGGACCCCGAAGACGAGCTGGTCGAGGGGGCGTTGACGCCTCGGGATTATGTGCTCTCCTACCTCGAACAGGCCTTCCCGATCCATGCCCAGAAGATCGTGGAGATCGACGGGAACATGGTCGCGGAGCCGCTGCGGGATGCGAATGGCGCCCTGGTTGTCTCCCGCGAGGCCGAGGCCTTGCGCGATGAGGCAATGATAGAGCTGATGTCCCTGGCGCCGATCCCTTCGGCGCTGGACCAGATCCTCTGGGCCTTCGGGGATGAGGTCGTGGCCGAGGTGACAGGGCGCTCCATCCGCCCCCTGAAAGCCAGCGAAGGTGCCCTCTTCATCGAGAAGCGGTCCGCCAGCAGTAATTCTTCTGAAACCCGGGCCTTCATGGATGGCGAGAAGGACATCCTGATCTTCTCCGATGCCGGCGGGACGGGCCGGTCCTATCATGCCGCTCAAACGGCCAAGAACCAGAAACGGCGACGGCACTACCTGCTGGAGCCCGGTTGGCGGGCCGATGCCGCGATCCAGGGGCTCGGCCGCACGCATCGTTCGGCTCAGGTCAGCGCGCCTTTCTTCCGGGTCTGCACCTCGGATGTGCACGGCGAGAAACGCTTCACCTCCACGATCGCCCGACGGCTTGATCAGCTGGGCGCCCTCACCAAGGGCCAGCGCGAGACCGGCTCCCAGGGCATGTTCCGCGAGGAGGACAATCTCGAAAGCCCGATCGCAAGGGGTGCGCTGCGAGGCTATTACGCCGATCTCGCCGCCGGGCGCGCGGCGGCCATGAGCTACGAACAGTTCAGCGATTGGACAGCTCTTCGACTGATCGACCAGGACGGCGTGCTCCTGGAAGAGTTGCCGCCGATCCAGCGCTTCCTCAACCGTGTCCTGGCGCTGCCGATCCACATGCAGAATGCACTTTTTGTCGAGTTCATGAGCCGGATTGCCGATCAGACCGAGCGGGCGCGGGCTGCAGGCACACTCGATCTCGGCGTCGAGACATTGCGCGGCGAGAGGATCGAGCAGGTCTCGACCGAGGATCTCTGGACCTGTCCGCGCTCCGGAGCGGTGACACGGATCATCGGACTGGAGGTGACGGACCCCGTCCATATCCTCTCCGCAGAAGAAGCTTTGGACCGGAACCCCGACAAGCTGCCAATGATCAACAGTGCCTCGGGACGTGCGGCGCTGATCTCCTCGCGTCCGATGCAGATGTATGACGAAGAGATCGTCACGCTCATGCGCAAGGTGACCCGGCCAAGCGGGTCCACCTATGTCGAGGAAGGGAAGTTCCAGGCCTCCGCCTGGGAAGAGATCGAAAAGCCCGAGTTCCGCCGCCTCTGGGACGAGGAGGCCAACAGCCTGCCGAAGGTGACCACGACGAAGCTATACCTGCTGACCGGGCTGCTGTTGCCGATCTGGAAGGATATCCCCTCGGGCAACGAACGCATCTACCGCGTCACACCTGAGGCACAGACAGCGATGATCGGCCGGACCGTCAGCGAGGACGGCGCCGCGGCCCTGCGTGCGCGGTTCATGGTCGGCACCCCGAAAACCCCGCGGGACATGCTGACGGCCGCGCTCGGATCCACCGCGCCGGTCGATCTGGGACGCGGCCTCACGCTCACCCGCCGCCGGGTCGCGGGCGCGGCCCGTCTCGAGATCGACGGGGCCGACCGGGGCACGATCGACGGGTTGAAGGCCCTGGGGTGTTTCACCGAGATCATCGCCTTCCAGCTTCGGGTCTTCGTGCCCCACGGGGAGGGCGTCGATACCGCTGCGATCCTCGGCCGGATCGTGGCGGACGGATCAGCCTCCAGGGCTGATCGCGCCGCCTGAAAGGAAAAGCGGGCCTTGGGTCGGGGGAACGCGGAAGGGTGCTTTGCCCCCTCGCGTTCCGCCGCCGTGGCGTGTCTCCAGACCCCTCGGCGCCTTCCCCAATCCCAGACAAGAGGACGAGACCCATGACCAACTCCGAGACCACCTTTGCCGAGACGATGGCAAAGTGGCAGGCCGAGCGCGAAGCCGCCAACAAGGCCACCCGAAACGAGCTGCTCCCGCAATTGCGAGGCCTCGGCATCACCGAGGTCACCGCCGAATACGAAGGCTACGGCGATTCCGGCAATATCGAAGACGTAACGGTGCAGCCCGCAGGCATTGCGCTCCCTGACGAACTCTGCACGAAGGTTGGCGACTTCGCCTGGTCCGTCGCCTATCACCAGCATCCCGGCTTCGAGAACAACGAGGGCGGCTACGGCACGCTGACCTGGGATGTCATCGCCGACAGCATCACCCTCGATCATGCCGACCGCTACGTTGAATGCTCCCACAGTTTCGATGAGGGCCTGTGACATGGCCCATCCCCTCCATCATGCCGAAAGTTCCGCCCGGAAGTATGGCGGAACGCCATCCGACTATCAGGCCGTTCACGACTGGTTCGATGCCTCAAAGGAGCATCTCGCCATCTTCACCCACCGTGCTCTGCGCCATCACACGCAAGGCATCTTCGAGGCCGAACGTGTCTTCGGGCTCTCCCTCACCAACGGGGCGGGGCGCGAGATTCCCATCCGCTGGATCGGCGAGCAGCATGTCCGCGAAGACTGTCAGGGCCGCATTCCGAGCCTCGCCGACTGGCTCGGACGGATCCAGCCCGAGCCCTGGATGGCCAACGGGCAGATCGACCGGCAAGCGCATGAGCCCGTCGGCGATCCGCGCACGAAATGGCTGGCCGAGGTGGCTGGGGGCAAGACGATCCTCGGCCTCAAGGACTGGATGGAGGCGAGGGGATCATGATGCGCAACGTTCGCAGGTTCTACGATTGCAGCACCGCACATCTGCCTGAATAAACCGTCCAGGCTATCGAGAACGGGCTCTTTGCCAAATCGCCGAGCATGCAGAATGAGTATGGCTGGCTGTTCTCCGTCCCTGTAACCCTCGCCGACATGCCGGAAGGCGTCGACTGCGACGCCTTCAAGGCGGTCATGGCGTTGGCGATGGATGCCGGGTGTGACTACGTCCTCTTCGATCGAGACGTCCCGCCAGCCCCCTATCTCGAGGTCTTCGACTGGTAGGTCAATCGCGGTTGCACAGAGGCCCGATCCACGGATCGGGCCTCTCTTGTTTCCAACACCAATACTGAAATGGAGATCCGGATGAACGTCGCGGAGATAAAGCTCGCCGTGGATGCCGGCAAATCCGTCCACTGGGCGAATGAGGGGTATCGGGTGCATCGGGACGGCCTTGGCCAATACCTCATAACCTTTGTGCCGAACGGCAGCACGATCGGGTTGACCGACCGGAGCGGCCGTAGGCTGAACGGAGCCGAGGCCGACTTCTTCATATCGGAGCCGGGCCATGATGGCGCGACAGCGCAGGGGAGGGTGGTGCGCGGGGCGACGTCGGACACCTCGTCTACCGCCGGGCCGGGCTGACGGGCAGGAGAGAAAGGAAAGAGGGCTTTGTGGTTTTGCGATCCCATGAGGGGTCGAAAAGCAATCCCGCGTGCTCTGGCCAAGTGCCGGGCAGCGGCAAACCCAAGGAGAAGACCTATGTTCGCAGGAACCCTGACCAAGAATGCCGAAACCGCAGCCACCGCCTATTCCGGCATGATCCATTCGACCCGGTTTGACATCGCCATCCAGCTCGAGACTCGGACGAAGATGTCCGAGCGAAGCCCGGACTATGATGTGACGGCGGTGAACAAGTCGGGCCGCAAGGTGCGCATCGGCACGGCCTGGAACGAGACCGGCAACACCACCGGTAACCATTACATCTCGATGCAGATCGATGTCGGCCTCGGGCCCTTCCGGGTCAACGCCGTGCAGACCAAGGAAGCACGCGAAGCGATGACCGGTGAATTCGAGATCATCCCGCTGGTCTCGAACGGTGCGATGAAGTCCGGTTCGATCTCGGGCGAGTTGACGGCGATGGATGCAGACAACGCCTTTGCCGGTTACATCGCCAACATGATGTTTGACCTCGACTTCATGCTCATCGAGAACGAGTTCAAGACCGAGGAGACCCATCCCGACTACCGGATCGAGGTCAGCTCGCCCAAGGGCCACCCGATCCGCGTCGGCTCGGCCTGGATGGCGAAGAGCAACCGGACCGGCAACGACTATGTCTCGCTCCTCATCAACACGCCCGATGGCGATCTGCGGGTGAACGCCGTGCAGAACGAGGAGCAGCGCGGCGGCCAGACCTTCTCGATCATTCCCTTCGTCGAGAGTGCAGGCCAGGACCGGTCGGACAACGCCGGGCTCGCCCTGGTCGGCTGACAGGCAGCGACTGCTACAGAACTGGCGCCCCGGGCAACCGGGGCGCTTTCGCCCGTGCAGGCCTGATCCTCCTCCCAAAACGGCCTGACGGGGTGGTGCCGGTCCTGTCTCCGACCGGCCCGCGCCTCCTGTCCCCAAGAGGCAGGTCCCGCGAGGGGAGCCGCAGTGACGCGGCTCCCCTCTTTTCGTATCACCTCATCAGTAGGACTAGACGCATGTTCAATCTCACCCATCCCAAGCTGGTCACGCTCGCCGAGGCCGAAGGCTACGCAGAGGTCGTGGACTTCCTGGAGGACTATGCGCAGGGCAGCATCGTGCCCGCGATCTGCATGGCACCCGATTGCGACCACACCGCCGATCTCGAACCCGACCAGCGCGCCGGCTTCTGCGAGGCCTGTGGCCGCCCCACCATGAAATCCGGCCTCGTCATCGCAGGCATGAACTGAGCGGCGCTGGCCGCGATCCTCTCAAAAGATTGGAAACGACATGATACAGCACGATCCCAAAAAGATCGCCGAACGAGGCGCATCCGGTTTCTCCGAAGCCGAGATCGCGACCATCGACGCCGCCCGCATCATCCTGCGCAGGCATGCCCGCTCGACCTCCGCACTGCAGTCCTGGACCATGCTGACCGACTACCTGGCTCTGAACGCCGTTCATGAACGGGTCGAGGTGTTTCGGGTGCTGCTTCTGGACCGGAAGAACAGGCTGATCCGCGACAGGGTCATGACTCGCGGCAGCATCGATCACGTCCCGGTCTATGTCAGCGAGGTGCTCCGCGCCGCCCTCGTTCTCGATGCCTCTGCCCTCATCCTCTGCCACAACCACCCCTCCGGCGATCCGCATCCGAGCCAGACCGACATCGAGCTCACCCGCAAGATCGTGGAGGCCTGCAAGGTGATGGAGATCGTGGTCCACGATCACATCATCGTCGGCTTCGGGCGGGAGAAGAACGCCTTCAGCATGCGGGCGGCAGGGATGTTGTCGGATTAAATTCGCGCACTGAACGTCGCGCAGCTCCCTGGCAGTCGTATCGCTAGCAGTATCTCGCCCGCCTGATCCGCGACCGCGCCGCCGGCGTCTCCAGATGGGCATACCGACCTCCGGAATATCTCCGACAATCGAGCGCGTGACCGGCCGCGATCAGCGCGGCGCCTATGTCCTCACCATCGGCGTAACAAATGCCCACCCATCGGTCATGGGTCCGCTCGCCGTTGAGCTCGCATTCTATCGAACGGCCATCGAGGTAGTTCACCATCCAGCGCCGGGCATCCCGGCCCGCCCGCGTTCGGAGCTCGGGAGCATCGACGCCATTCAGACGCACAGGTGTGCCGGAGACGACGATGGTGTCGGCGTCCCGGATCTGCACCTGCGCGATGGCTGGTGATGTCAGCAGGATCACGACGATCGGGATCAGATATTTCAACTTCCGCCTCCTCTGCAGGTGGGTTCACATTCTTCCGGGCGTAACACTCTCAGACCCTTATCGCATTAATTGGCCCGAAGCGCCCACTGCCTGACGGCCTCCCCCGCTCGGCTTCGCGTGTCGCAGGCGAGAACGGCCCTGCGGTCCGTCGCGCATTCGGCCATGCGGCCTCACCGCGGCGCAGCACTTGGCATCCCGGTTTGCCCGTCTCGCGAGCAGGCCGCGCCCCGGCCGCTCCGCCGGATTGCGCTCCGGTCTGTTTTGCGGGGCAAAACGATCCCGCCGCTCCATCCGTCTCCCGCGTCCGGTCGCGCCCTTTGCCTGCTCGCGTCGGGCAAACCTACCGTCAACAACACACACATGAGTGCGGAAGCATATCCTCCGGATGGCCCCCAAATCAGCCCGCGTCAAGGATCGCAAAACTTTTCGGCGAAGGCGGCGCGGGTCGAAAGGGCGGTCCAGTTTTCGATGACGCGCCCGTGGTGGGCGATGCGCCCGGAAAACTTTTGCGCCCGGCACGCCGGCGGCTTCGCCGTCCCTGACCCGGACAGATTCGGTGAACCAGACGTACGGCCATGCCACCACACTCCCGTGGTGGTTCCCCGAACATCTGGAGACACCAACATGACTTACGAGAACGCGAACGCCTACGAGACCATCGAACTTTTCGGCCTGACGGAGAAAGACGCGGAGCTGCCCATCCCCGAGGATCACATCCTGACCGACAGCGTCGTCCGCGAGACTTTCGAGGCCCTGCTCGGCCAGCTGCGCGGCACCGGTCTCGAGACCGAGATCGAACCGCTCGCGCACGGGCTCGCCACAATCCTGCAGCGCCGCAAGATCGCTCTCGGCAAGGAGCTCGACCGCACCGCCGACAAGATCGGCGCCCTGGCAAAATCCCACGACGGATCGGAGATCGCCGAGACCGCGCTCGAAGAGGCGCAGGCCCGCTTCCTGCAGGTCCGCGAGATTGTCGCGGCCATCGAGGTGATGAGCGAGGCGGCGGCGGAATGCTACGAGGTCGAGACCGGCCATGCCTTCATCCCGGCCGCGGGATCGCGCGCCAGCGCTCGCGCTCAGGAGACCGGAGCGGTCTTCGAGGCCCGGCAGTTGCTGGAACAGCATGATCGCGAAACGGCCGCGAAGTCGAAGGTCGAGGGGGTTCCCCTGATCGTGTCGGGGGCGACCGACTGGACCGATATCGACGTCATCTTCTCGACACTCGACAAGGTTCGCGAACGCATCCGGCAGAACCGCAACCAGGAGATCTTCCTCTGCCATAAGGGTGGCAAGCACGGGGCCGAGATGATCGCCGCCCGGTGGGCTCGGGCGCGCGGCGTCGCGCAGGCGCGCTTCGATCCGCGCTGGTCCGCGCATGGGCGGGCGGCACCCTTCAAATGCAACGATGAGATGCTGGACGACAAGTTTGCTGCGACGGGAGTTGTGCTCTTCGGTGGCAACGGGGTCGCGCTGAACCTCGGGCAGAAGGCCGAGGCGAAGGGGCTCACCGTCATGCGGGTCGCCGATCCGGCGAAGAAGTCGGCAGACGCGTGAATGAGAGAGGGTCGCCTTTGGGCGGCCCTTTTGTCGTTTTCACGTCGGCCTCTAAATGCGACCAAGCGGACGTATCGAACTCACTAGATGCAGCTTTTCGCCGATGACACCGTTTGCAAGATTCCCCTGAGACGCTAGACGGGTAAGCCAGTTGGCAACTGTCACAGGTCCCCAGAGAAATGACTATTTACTACGATCAGTTTGAGACCTGGGAGGGGTCTTTCCGCGAACTGGCAGTTGATCTGGTAGGCAAGGAAGCGATCGAAACCCTCGCTTCATCGAATTTTGAATTCATCGAGGATGCGGGCGACTCCGTGGTTCGGCATACGGACATCGAAACGGCGTCAGACGCGATTTACGATTGGCTGCAAGCACATGAATTCTGCGTCTTCCATGGTACACGTTTGCTGCCGGACGAAATCCTATCTGTGCAGCAACTTGGTCTGCGTCCATTGGTGGCCGCAGACCGCAGGCAAAGACTCACAGAAATTCTCAAGACCCATCCTCAGTGGCATCATCTAGAACACCAACTTGCCGAGGTACTTGAAGATGTCGGCCCGAAAAACAAGCAAGGCCGACGGGAAGGACAAGTTCATTTCAGTCTATCTCGATCGGGTCTCGCGAATGGTTTCGACCACTATTTGAGTCACGGCTCTGAGTTTGATCAGCATGTCGTGCAGCGGTTGTTCGGCGATCAATCGGGCCTTCACCTGCTCCACTCGGAAACCGTTCCCATCATCGTACATGTCCGCATTGGTGGCGAAGAACTCGTGCGAGGTGCTCATCCGCACTTCAGCTATTCTGACATCACCGGCATGGGCGAAATTCCTGGGATTGCACGCGTCTTCCTGAACAGCTGGGCATTCAAGGTAGCGAACCCCAGCTTCGATATTGCCAAGCTGCGAACTGACTGTTGCATGATGCAACGGGTCGCCACTCCGCCCGAACGGATCATCGATTTGGAAAAGTTCGGCGAGTTGGACGCAAAATGAGTGTCGAGCAACAAGTCGATAAGATGATCTCGTCAGCCCCGCCAAACCGAGGCCCGGCTGGACAGCTCGCCCTTCCAACTGGACAAAATACTGCGGTCTGATCACACGATGATCCGTGACTGGTTCGGTCAAGACGGGCCCCTGCCGGCGGGGTTGCCCTCATGCGCGCCTGAAACCCCGCGATCCGGCCGTGCGGGTGCAGATCGCTGGGGCGGGCGCAGCGCATCGACTGCGCCGCCCGATGGCGGCGACCCGTCCGGGCGGGCAACGCTGCTGCCAGGCCCGCGGATGCATCACCTCCCCGGATCGCGAGACTGCGACGGGGAAGTCGAGTTTGAGGCAGACGATCGCGGTCGTGCCGATCGGGCTTGGGCGAACCATCCCGCCGCCGCGTTGGATGAGAGCGGCGCGGACATGGTCATGTCTGACATAACTCGACAGGACCGAAAACGGCTGAGGGGCGGGGTGCACATCCGGGTCTCCCCTCTTTGCTCATAGATGTGGATCGCACGGGGTCGGGCGGTCCGTGCCCTCCGCTCACGCTCCGGCAAACACAAATACGGTTTCCACGCGCGGGGCGCGCGGACCCTCCGCATTTGTGTTTGCGGACCTCCCTTGCCCCCCGTGCCGGGTGATCCCCATCGCAAAAAGGAGAGACCCAAATGACCAACCACTACGTCGCCACCGTTCCCGTCAAGTTCACCGACAACGAAGGTCAGGAGCGCACCCGCTTCCAGCGCGTCGGCGCGATGTTCCGCAACACCCGCAACGGGGACGGCTCGGAGTTCTTCAGCCTCAAGCTCGACTTCCCCGTCGCGGTCCAGGAGCTGGTGATGTTCCCGCCGAGCTCCAAGGAACCGCAGGAGTAATCCTCCCAGGAGGATGGGCCGCCCTAGAGGCGGCCCTTTCCCTGTCTCAGGGAAGGCTGCGCCAAGACCGGGGACCCCTGCTTTCGGCCGGTGTCCCCGATAAGGTGTCAGGACCGTGCACGGTCCTGACGGGGGATTTCAGAGATCGCCTGGAACAGGTCTGCCGGCCAGCCTCAAGGGGGCCATCCGGAATAACAGTCGGGCTGAAGCCCGCCGGTTTTTCCGGCAGAGATTTGGGCCAAGCCAAATCTGGCCGCCCTTGACCCTGTCCGTCAGCCCCGTCGGTGAAGAGATGCGCCGCCCCTCGCTTCCGTCCGAACACGGGTCCGTGTTCGGCCAGACCCTCGGGCGCGGGCATGACAACAGGTGGCCGAGGTGCGGTTGGAGATGGTCGGTGTTGCTGGGCCCTTCGGGCCGGGCCTCGCACCTGCGGTGCTCGGCTTGAAGCGGAATTCAAGGTCGCCTGGGGGCAATCTACAATAATATTGTATTGACCGCAACATATAGGTTCGTATGATGAGGGCGACCTTGAATGAAGGTGGCAGGAAATAGGGGGGCTTTCTTCGTATGAGCCGGACCAGGAGACTGACACAGACGGAGCGGGCGGAGATTATCCGTGAGGCCGGAGAAGGTGTGGGGACGTCTGAGCTCGCGGAGCGGTTCGGGGTCACGCCGCGGGCCATCCAGTACACGTTGAAGGCGGACGAAGATCGCCAGAAGGATGCGGCCGTGGCCACGGCCGCCGTGACCGTGAAACTGACCCCCGAAGAGCTTAGTGCGCTGGATGAGGTCCTGGCCGCGGCGGGGATCGAGACCCGCACGGAGGGGGTCCGGCGGCTGATCCAGGCGGCGGGGGGAACCTTCGTTCCGGACGCGCAGCTGGCGGCTGAGATGGCACGTTACCGGGCCTCCCTGCACGAGGTCGGTAACGGCGTCGTACAGGTCGCCAAGCAGATGATGAAAGCCAGCCGGGCGGGGCAGGGGGAAGGCTCCGCACCGAACGCAGAGTTGTCCGAACTGCGCCTCGCGCAGATGCGTGGTCTGGCGCGGTTCATCCTTGATTCCGCTGACGAGATCGATCTGCTGCTGCGCCGTCGTCGGGATGCCATGCAGCTCGCCGCCACTGCCGCTCTGAGGGAGTTTGCCCATGCGGCTGAATGATGCCGTCCATGACGTCACCGGTGAAATCTTCCGGGACGGTTGGAGCCGCATTCGGGGCTCGATGCAGGGGCTGCAGGCGTCCCGGCAGAGGCAGCTCGTGCGGGCCGCCGCCGGTCACCGTGCAGCGGTCTTCAAGGCGATCCGGGGCGGGGGCACGCATACCAAATCGCAGCTGATGAACCAGCTCGATTACCTGACGACGAAGTCCTCGCATCTCGTGGACAGCAGCGGCTTCCTGGACGGGAAGACGAAGCTCGAGGCATCCGAGATCAAGGACCTGACGGAGCGGTTCGCCAAGCGCTGGAGCGCGGGGTTCAAGCCCAAGCTCGGGCAGACGACGCATATGCTCATGTCCTACCCGATCGGCACCCGGGGCGAGGACGTGCGCGACATCACCGCCAATGTCGCGGAGCGGTTCTTTCAGTCCGACGAGGGGCATTTCGACTACATCATCGCAGTGCATGAGGATCGCGATCATCCCCACGCGCATATAGTATTGAACCGCCGGTCCCAGGAGGGCGAGTTCTTCTTCCTGGGTCGCGATCACAGGTTCAACTATGACGACTTCCGCCTCGCCATGGTCGAGGAGGCCGAGAAATTCGGCGTGCGTCTGGAGGCCACGCGGCGGCTCGACCGAGGTGTCGTGCACTACCCGCCGCGCACCCGCGAGGTCTATGCGGCCAAGGTTGAGGGGCGGGCCGCGGAACCACGGCCACGGGTCGGGGCAGACTTGGATCGCGCTCTCGAAGAGATCGCCAATACACGGATCATCTATCACTCGCTCGCAGCCGAGGCCTCCGCGGACAACCGCGAAGATATCGCCGATGCCCTGTTCCGGTCCGGAGAACTGCTGGCGAAGGGCGGCAAACTCACATCGGAAGGAGGGGTCTACATGGCTGAGGAGCAATCGTTCGACGACCTGAGGACCCGCTATGCCGATCAGGTCGCGCGCGTGCAGGGCATGATTGATGCGAAGCCGGAGGCCGAACGGCCGAGGCTCGAGCGCAGCCTCAACGAGATCCAGTCGCGGCTCGCGCATATGCAGCCCTTGGGGCTGCGCTCCGTGACACTGACCGAGAAGCCGTCCGACGGCGGGATCTATTCCGAGACCAATATCGATGCGGCCCGGCTCGACCGGTTGCGCGACCCCGAGGTGCGGGCGCATGTCGACACCGCGCTGCGCGGAACCGGCATCAGTTCGTCCGTGGTGGTCGCGCGGATGGAGACGGGCGCGCAGAACGCGGCGCTCGAGCGGCAATGGATCGCTGACGATCTGGCGCGGGTGGCCGAGAGGGACGGTCTCAACCTCGAGCGCCGCGCGGATCTGGAGACGGCGCGCGAGACCCTCAACCGGGCCCATGTCCAGCTCGGCGTCGCGCTGGAGCGGGCAGGGGTCTTGCGTGAGGACGGTGTCGTGGAAGATCGCACCGTGACGGAGAGGGTCCATTATCATCGGGACGCCACTGAGGACATGGAGCGCGCCATCCGCCAGGACATGCGTTCGGAAGGTCTGACCGAAGACCAGATCGAGGCGCGGGAGTCGGAGATCGTCTCCCGCGCGGAGCGGCGTATCGAAGAAGAGCAACGCAGGTACCTCGATGCGCATCCGGAACTCCTCGCGCGCCCCGGTGACGTGATCGACCGGTCCGTACCCTACCGGGAGCACATCACCGACGAGGATCGGGCCCGCGAGATCACCCGCGAAGTCGACCGGATCATGGAGGGTCGCGACGCGCGGACCCCCGTTGCGGAGGCCGTCACGGACGCGTTCCGCGCGCGCTATCCCGACATGCCGTCGCATCTTGCCCGCGGGCTTGGCGCGACCTATGCGGCCGTCACCGAACTGCGTGACACCGAGGCCATCGACCAGGTTCGCCGCGAAAACGAATTGCAGGAGGTGGCGCTCGACCTGCGCGACGGGCGGCTTTCGGACGTGCGCGAGGGGGACGCTGTCGAGGGCGCGCCGATTGCCGATCCGGACATCCGGCGGGTCGTCGACCATGAACGGGCCGGCAATCTGCATGGGCCGTTCCAGGATGACGGTCAGCGACTGGCCTATCGCGCCGCGGTCGAGCGCGAGCTGGACGCGGCGCAGATCGACCGGCTGCGGGACGGTGATGTCGACGTGCTGAAGACCCAGATCGAAGACCGTCTCGACCGGCTCTACGCCGCCAAGACCTACCTGCAGACGGATCCGGCCACCGCCAACAGCGAGGCGACCCGCGCCGTGGTCGAGGAGATCGCCGACCGCGAGTTCGAAATCCACCGCGCCGATCTTGTCGATGGTGAGACCGAGCGCGGGGAGACCCACTGATGGGAGGGATGGGGAAAGGCCGCCTCGCCCTCGGCGTGGTGCTGGTCACACTCGTCGCCATCGCGATCGGCTACGTCATCGCCTCGGCTGTCGTGACGTTCCGGGACCTGGGTTTCCAGGCCGAGATCGATTTCTTCTACATCGCGCAGAACTACCGGGCGATCGGTGCCGCCCGCCCCGATGATTTTCGCCTGATCAACCTGATCATGGGCGGGGCCGGGCTGGCGGGCCTCATGATGAGCCTGGCGATGTCGGGCTCGGCCCTCACCCGCTTCGGCTACACCCATTGGCAGACCCGCCGCGAGATGAAGCGGAACGGCTTCTTCGGCGCGCCCGGCACAGGTTTCGTGATCGGCAAGTTGGGCAAGCCCGGTTCCCGCGCGCCCTTTCTCTGCTCCCGGACCTTCCCACACGCGCTCATCGTGGCACCGACCGGGCGCGGCAAGACCACCGGCTTCGTCATCCCGAACCTGCTGACCTGGCAGGGATCGGCGGTCGTGCTGGACGTGAAGGGCGAATGCTTCGAGGCCTCGGCCCGCCACCGGGCGGCACAGGGCGACGAGGTGTTCCGGTTCGCGCCCACGGATTGGGAGGACCGGCGCACCCATCGCTACAATCCGCTCCTGCGCATCTACGAGTTCAAAGACCCGGCCCGCCAGCAGATGGAGCTGCAGCTCCTGGCCACGCTCTTCCTTCAGAACGACAACGACCGCGTGCAGGGCCTCCTGAAGGGCGGGATCGATCTCTTCGTCGCGGCCGGGCTACTCGCGTTCCAACGCCGCAGGCCGACGCTCGGGGAGATCTACCGCATCGCCGCCTCGGGCGGGCAGAAGCAGAAGGAGTATCTCGCGCGCGCCCATGAGGTCCAGAACGCCGCGGCGCGGCTGATATTCACGCGGCTGGCCTCGACCAACAACGACACGCTGACCTCCTATGTCTCGCTCCTGATGACCTCGGGCCTCGATCAGTGGCAGAACCCGGCGATCGACGATGCGACGGCGGTATCGGATTTTGACTTCCGGACGATCCGCAAGACACCCTTCAGCGTCTATCTCGTCGTGCAGCCCCTCATGGTGAAACCGCTGGCGCCGTTGATCCGACTGTTCTTCTCTGATCTTCTCTCCGCCCTGCAGGACAAGGAACCGGGCGCCGACGAGCCCTGGCCGGTCATGATCATGCTCGACGAGTTCAACCGGCTCGGAAAGATGCCGATCGTGGCCGAGAGCATCGAAGTGCTGCGCGCCTATCGCGGGCATCTCGCGGTGGTCACCCAGACCATCCCGGCCATCGACGAGATCTACGGCGAGAACACGCGGCGGGCGCTGCAGGGCAATGCAGGCATCAAGCTCTACCTCACGCCCTCGGACGAAAAGACCGTCGAGGAGTTGAGCAAGGCCGTGGGCAAGACCACCAAGACCGTGGTCACCCGTTCCCGCGCGGTCGGGAAGAACCCGTTCGAGGGTCGCAGCCAGTCTGAGCGGACGGAAGAAGTCGCGCTCCTGCCGGAAGACGAGGCGCGACGTCTGCCGCTTGATGAGATCGTGGTGGTCGTGGACGCGCAGATGCCGGTCCGGGCGAAGCGGGTCGTTTACTACGAGGATCCGTTCTTCAAGGGTATCCACTCGGCGCAGGAGGGGGATCTGCCGTTTCCGAAGGGGCCGGTCCCTCCGATGGGGGAATTGCCCCTGAGTGTCCGGGCGATGCCTTCAGCTCCGCGTGGGTCTGGTCTCACGGAACGCGATTTCGAGGCCAGGATGGGACTTACGAAAACCGAAGGAAATGCACCCATTGAGCCCGGCCCGGCTCAAGCGCTTCGGTGCGGTCGTGCCGCAGTCCTCGCGGACGATCAGCGGCAGTTCGAGATGGAGTTCGGGCGGCAGGCAGATCTCGAGGTGGAGGCTGCGACAGAAGACGACGTAGTCCGGGTGCAGGACGCCGTGAGTGATCTGGAGCGGCTGGAGGCGGAGATGTCCGGTTCGGAAGCAAAAGTCAGCGAGGCGGGCGAGAAATTCGGGCTTGGCTAAGCCGCCATGCGGGCGACACGAAAGCATGCCGCGATGGCGCCTTGTGCCCGCGCCCCGGAATCGACCATTGTCACGGGTGAAGAAAACCAGGATCGTCGCGCTCTGGTCGAGGGGCTCGCTCAATCGTCGCAGGGTCGATCTCACGCATCGTCAACTGGGCGTTCACCCTGCGGGCCGCGGGGCCCGCACGAAACCACTTCGCGGCGGAAGCCAGGTTAAAGCGCGGACGACGCTGCCCCTTCGCCGGCTTTGAGGCCTCCATCAGAACCTCGATCATTTCATCGATGCGGTAGAGGCCACCGGCAACGGGGAGGGGCATCTTGCGCTGCTGGAGCGCCTGTCGCTTCACCTCGAGCTTCTCGGCGACATCCGCGAGAGACACCAGGTCGGGACGGACCTCGCGCAGGACAGTGCCCTGCGGCAACGCCTTGATCAGCGCCCGCGCCGCTTCAAGGATCGCGCTCTCGGCCTCATCCCCTTCAAGTTCCAGTTCTACACCTAGGAGACCGGCGTGACCGGTGCCCACGAGCGCATCTTCAAAACCCGCCTCGAAGACCGCGTCAGAGAGCGCAAACGCATCGTGCTCTCCGTCGGGGAGCGCAAAGACCAGTTCGAATTCGAATTCTTCAGCCATCGGCATTACCTTCGTCGTTCTTCTGAAGCTTCACGCAGGCCAGAGCCTTCTGTCGGATCCTTTTCGCGAACTGCTGTGGATTCTTCGGGGTCGACCAGACAGACATCTGACAAAACTCGCCACAGCGGCAATCCTTATCGTTGGCCGGGCATCGGAGGATCCCCCACGCGTGCCCCTTGCCCTCAATAAGGTCCCATCCCAGCTCTTCGAGCTCCTGGATGACGGCCTCGATTTCCTTTGATGTGTGCTTCTTCCTTGGCACCTTAGATACTCCACTCTCTTAAATTGTCAAGTGACAAGTTAAAAATTCAACGAGAACATCGCGGCAATTTACTGCCCGCTACCGGCAATTTCCCAAAGGAAGCTTGCCGTCGAATGCTTTGATGTAAGAAGGGGATACAGGATAGACGTCCCAGACAGCAACACCGGCGCCGATGCCGTTCCACTTCACCCGGACATGGCATGATGGTGCCAAGGTAAATCCGTTCAGGCAGTTTGCCGCGAGCTCTGCTGAAGGCAAAGGTATAGGCTCGCAAAGAACATGTTCCCGCTGGTGAAGCCTTTGACGGTCAATGCTACCTTCGGCCCAGCCTGCTTAGGCGGGCCAACTGTGCCAGCATTCGCGCGCCTGAGCTGCCCGAACCAGTGTCAGGGTTCGTCGGAACGGTTTGGCTAACACCCGGCCTCTGCGGCATTGTCTGCACCCCGAAGAACTGCCGCGCACGCAGCGCAGCATATTCAGCGCCAGTCGCTCCTCCAATGAGATACCGATTATAAGCCTGCTGACTGCCGCCAAGCGCCCGACCGAACCCGTATGTACCGCCAAGGCCTGCTGATAGTGCTGGCATCATGATGTTCCCCGAGATCGCGCGGACAATGAACGGCGTCGCGATGATGAACCCCTTGGCCATGAGCACCATCATGAAAAATGGGATGAGGGCCCCGATGTTGGACGCGCCCTCAGGGTCGCCGAGCTCGCCGATCAATGCCGAACTGACGCCGGTGATTGTCGCGAAAACGCCTGCAACGACGATCGGATAGAGCGCGAAGGAGATCAGCGCCGAGAGCCAGCGCGCGAAATAGTCCTTGGTCACCTCGAAGAGGGTGAGGAAGATCATCACCGGCGCGATGCCTATCAGGAGTGCGATCATCAGCCGGGATGCCACGAGAATGAATGCGGCGAGCCCGCCCAGGATCGAGAGCAGGAGTACGCCAAGAACGTCAAGCAACGCCCCGGCCATCCAGTTCAGTTCAGAACCGGCCGCATTCAGGTATTCACCCAGTTCGGCGATCAGCCGGTCGAATTCCTCGGCGAAGGTCCCCGACGGTCCGGGCGTGCCGCCGCCGACCGAGGCGACAAGCGATCCGGCGATGCTGTCGATGCCGTTTAGGACAGCGGAGGAGAAGGCGTTAAACTGCACCCAATTTGTCGCGAAGACCCCTATGAGGCCGACTTTCACCGCGAGCCAGAACGCAGTGCGTCCATCCATGGAGCGGTACTGGTAGATCATGTTGACGCAGACCAGAATGACCACAAGCGTCGTTCCGAGAACCAGCATCGTGCCGACTGTCGCCGCCACCGCGCCGAACTGCGTCTCTGCGGCAGAATCCAGGTAGCCCTGGGAGGTCTCGACGAAGTAGGTGACGACGCTCATAATCTGCTACCAGTTGCCCTCGGCTTCGCAGATTGCCATCGCGTCAGGTCTCAACGCGTTGGCGCGCCGGTTGTAAGTGTCCGAGGCCTCCAGCATTTCCCATCGTTCGGCTGTGTTGAAACGCTCCCGAAACTCCGTTTCCGCCGCTTCCCAGGACGGGAAGCGTGTGTCGCAGGTGCAGGATCCGGTTTCGACGATACGTTCAAGGTTCTGAGCACGGTAAATGTCTTGCACCAGGACACGTCTGTAAGCCTCTCGCACGGTGATGTTCTGCATCCACTCAGGCTCAGCGGGCCGATCGATGCAGACATCCGACGTGCTGTCGAGAGAGGGGACGAAGTCGCGTTCGGCGGCAGCCGGAAACCCCACAACGGTGATCGAGATGCAAAGCAAGGCGTTTCTCATTTCGCGCCAGCTCCTTCGGCAATCTCGCGCTTCAGAAACGCGGTGTGGCCAAGATGCGCGAACTCTGACGAGCTGACCGATACGACTTCCCAGCCTTCTTTCCCACGTGCGTTCAGATCGTCCTGCATCGCGATCAGGCTGGTTTTCTTGTCCATCGGATAGGTGATGATCTGGTATTCAAACCGCTTCATGGGTCATGCCTCCGCTGAGATCGGTTCCGGGGAGATAGAATTCGGTGATGCCGCGTTGGCCGTCCTCGCGGCCCGCCTGGATGATCACGTCGATCGAGCTTTCGATGTATTGGACCATGTCCTGGTAGGTCATCGGGATCTCGGTCTTGAGCGCGGCGATGGCGAGACGCTGTACGGCGAGCTGCGGAGTTTCGGCATGGAGGGTTGTCATCGAACCGCCATGGCCGGTGTTGATCGCTTCGAGGAAGGTCATAGCCTCCTTACCGCGGACCTCGCCGAGGATGATCCGGTCGGGCCGCATGCGCAGCGTTGCGGTCAGAAGCACATCGGCGGATTGGAACTCAGCGTCCCGGTTGGCGATCAGGGTCACCGCGTTCGGTTGAGCGGGGAGAAGCTCTGCGGCTTCCTCGATGGTGACGATCCGTTCCTCATCGGGAACGTAGGAGAGGATCTTCCGGGCCGCGACGGTCTTACCGGTCGAGGTGCCGCCGGAGACGATCATGTTGAGCTTGTTCTCGACGCAGAAGCGGATGGCCGCGTAGATGTCACCGGCGGCAACGACCTCGCGCAGCGCGCGGTTTTTCTCCTGTCGCAACTTCTCGAGCTTGCGCTCTTCGCCATAGAGGAAACGAAGCTCGATCTGTTCCAGCGGCAGGCTCGAGAAGAAGCGGAGCGAGATCGACATGCCCTCGAGCACTGCGGGCGGGGTCACGACCTGGGCCCGGATGGGGCGGTCGCGATAGGTGATCGAGACCGAGACGATGGGCTTGTCCTTGCTCATTGTCGTGTTGGCTGAGGAGGCGATCTGGTTGCCAAGATCGCGCACCTCCGTAACCGACAGTCGCTGATCCAGTGCCCGCATGAAGTGATCCCCCTGGAACTCACCCCAGCAAGAGCCATCCGGGTTGATGCATATCTCGATGACGTCATCGCGGGCGGCGTCCTTGAGCTTATCGAGCGAGGTCTGGAGGTAGGAGAGGGTCATCTCAGAAAATCTCCAAATCCCGGTCGACCATGACGGTGACGCGTGCGCCCTGATCGACGTAGATGACGGGACCGATGGAGAGGTAGTCGCCGATCACACTGTCGGTCGCGTCCGCCAAGTCATCGCCCACATCTTCAAGTACGTCCGCGGTGGTCTCATCCTCGACCTGGGCGGCGGCCACACTCGGGGCGGCCGTGATGATGGAGATCAGTGCGGCGGAGCCGAACCGCTCGTCAAAGCGGGTATCGACGAAGCCAGTGACACCCGAACGGCCCAACTCGTCTCCCCCGAAGGCGCTTATCTGGACGGTCTGGTTGTTTGGCAGGATGATCCGGTCCCAGGCGATGGTGACTCGTTTCTGGGCGATCTCGATGCCAGAGCGGTAGCGCCCGACCAGGCGCGAGCCGCGCGGGATCAGGAGCCGTGAGCCGTCATAGCTGAAGACGTCTTCGGAGATGATGGCACTGGTCTGCCCGGGAAGCGAGCTGTCGAGTGCGGTCTCCATCACGGCCTGGATCATCGTGCCCTGGATCACGGTGTTCGAGGGGTTGGCGATGACCTCGGCTTGTGTGATGGCGCTCGGCAACGCGCCGTTCAGCACGAAATCCGTCACCTCGCCGAAGGTGCGCTCGGTAAGTTCTGTCTCGCCCGCATTGGCGCCGCCCGTTCCGCCGAAGGCGATGACGGGGGAGGAAATCCGCCGTTCCTGGAAGGCACGCTCCTCCTCGGCCCGACGTTGCAGCTCGGCCAGCCGCCGTGCTTCCTCCTCGCGGGCAAGGCGCTCCAACTCGCGCGCACGCAATTCCTCATCGGTGGGTCCGAGCGGGGCGGGTGCCGGCTTGTTGGCCTCCAACCGCGCGAGGTCCAGGTCCATACGCAGCTGTTGCAGCTCCCGATCTCGTTTGGCGAGTTCGGCCTGAAATTGTTCCTGAGCATTCTCGGAGGCGTCCTGTAGGGCGGCGATCCGTGCGGTCAGCGCATCGATCGCCTCGGCTGCCGCGCTATCCGCCCTGGCGTCGGTGTCCGGCGCGTCGCGCAGCTCCTCGATCTGGGCCTGGAGTGCGGCGATCTGCGCCAGAAGTTCGGCGTTGGGTTCTGGTTCGACGAGAACGATCTCGGGTTCCGGGGCGGGCGGCGGCACGAAGGGTTCGATCTCTCCGAACCCGTCACCCTCGGTTTGGAACTCGTCCGGGGTGGCCGTCGGCAGGGCGACCTCTTCCTCCGGGCCCGAAAACAGCAAGAGGACCAAGCCGCCCGCCAGGATGAGCCCTGCGAGGAGGAGGGCGAGGAGCGGTGAGCGGCGTTTCGGGGCGGGTCCGTGGCGCGGATTGCCCCGTTCGAGCGCGGCGAGGCGCTGTTCGAGATCGGTGTTATTGTCACTCATGAGGCGGCCTCCGCGGGCGGCGTCGCCTCGATACAGACCACGTCCTCGCCCAGACGCAGCACCCATTGGCGCCCCACGCCCGAGACACGGATCACACCGTCTTCGACCGCGCCCGTGTTCACCGTGCGCTCGCGCCCGTTCGTGTAACGGAAGATCGCCGGGACGGGTGCGTTTCGAGGGAAGGCGAAATAGGTGAAGGTGCCGTCGTCCCAGACCCGGGTCGGCGTGAACTCCGTCCGTGCGCTTGCCCCGAAATTGGTGTTCGGTGCGGCGCGCGCGATGGCGTTGGAAGGGCGGCGATTGTCTTCGGGGTAGCGGAACTGCACGACATAGAAGGTCGGACTCGAGACCTCGTTCACGTTGAAATAGTAGCTCCGTCTGTTGGTGTAGACGGTCACGTTGGTATGGACTCCGCGCGCGACGGGTTTAATCGCAAAGGCCCGCCCGCCGGGCACGCCGTCGATCTCAAACCCTTCCGTGTCGCCGGCGATGATTGAGCGGATGCTCTCGCCGTCGCCGAACTCGATGGTCGTGACATGGGTCAGGGAAACGTTCAGTCTGTAGACTTGTCCTTCCTGATAGGAGGCGACCCGCACGCGGTGGTCGTTGGGTCCCCCGCGCGGGATCGCCTCGGCTGACGCGTGGGACGCAAACAGTGAGACCATCAAAATGGCCGCGTGGAACGCCCGGGCGTGTCCGGTGTGTTTCGCATGGCTATTGCACTGCCATGTCTCGCGCATTTGGGGCGCTGGCAAGGAATTCTCTGACTTATTGTTCCGGAAACGCACTTACTGGTTCTCCAATCTGTCCGAGCGGATCGCGTATTCGACGACGGTGAAGCCAAACGGGTTGGTCCAAACCTGGTCGATGGAGCGGCTCTCCTCGGGGCGGAACTCGAAGAGGAGCGTCGCGGTGAAGAGGCCCGCCTGAACCCCCTGAATCGAAGTCAGGCGCTTGCGAAGCCGCACCGTGGCTCGGTTGTTGCCGATCAGGTTGATGCTGAGGATCTCGACGTCGAGGCGGGCGTTGGGTCCATAGACGGTCGGGGGATAGTCGGCATTGGCCGAGTTCCAGATCTGGCGCAGTGAGGCCCCTGCTGCACGGTCCGAACGGCGCAACACGCTGCGGATGCGCACGTCATTGTCGAGCTGGTTGTAGACCTCGCGGTCGGTCACGTAGCGGAAGACCTCCGCCTCGATAATGGCGCGGTTCTCGGTGACGGTGGTGGCACCGACGGTGGCTTCGGGGAGGGCGAAGCCGGTGGCGGGATCGTAAGGTACCACTACAGGGGGCGGATCGACATCGAGGATGGCCACGGCGGCCGCGCTGAGGCAGCCCAGGATGCCAAAGCCAAGACCGAAGAGTCCCAGGCGCTGCCAGAGCCGTTCCCGTCTCAGCGCGCCGTAGACCAGTTCCTCCTCGATGATGGCGGTTTCTTCGTCCAAAAAATCAGTCCTCAATCCGCATTCAGTTCCGGGAGCGTGAACTCCATGAAGCGTTGTTCTTCGGCGATGGTGGCGGCATCAATCACGCCGCCGGTGCCATCCCCTACGGTCTGGATCGCTTCGAGCTGCCACATGGCGACGAGCGCGATGGCGAGCTCTGCCGTCACCCGCGTGTTGAGATCGACGCTCTCCTTGATCTCGTCCATGTCGTCGATGAGCCCGACGAGCCGGTCGACGCGTTCGAGCGACTGCCCGGCATCCTCGTAGCTGTTCTGGGCCGCGGCCGAGACCAGCGCGCCGGTCGTGGCTTGCGTTGCCACGCGCTCGGCCCCGGGATTGCCGCTGCGGGCCATTTCCGAGAGCGTGTCCTCGTCGAAACCGAGATCGGCCAGAACTCTATCCATCTGGGTTTCGATCTCGCTGGCACCGGATCCGGTGAGCCCGGAGAAATCCCCCGTCTTGATCGCCTCAATGGTGGCGATGATATCGCCGAACTCCTGGTCCAGGAGACCGTTCAGCTCGTCCTCCATCTGTGTCCGGATGATCTCGGGCAACTCTGCGAGACGCGTTAACGCCTCATACGTTCGTTGTAGCTCGGCGAGCTGCTCCGTAAGCGTGGCAAGCTGTTCGCGGAGCTGCACGAGTTGCTCGTTTTGCAGGATCTCGTCCTCGATCATCTGCCGGAGCTGCTGGATGTTTTGGGCGATGTTTTGGGTATCCACGACCGGCACGCCCTGGGCCAGGACGGGGGGACTGGCCACGAAAGGCGAGCAAAGCGCCAAGACGCTGGCCAGGGTCAACGTGCGAAGTGGTGCTGAAATGAACATTTTGCGGGGCATCAATCCAGATCCTCCAATGTGAACTCCATGAATTCGTTCTCGGCCATACGGGCCGCGGCCTGGGCCAGCTGGGCGGCGCTGAGCGGTTGGGTCCGTGCGGCTTTCAGGCGAATGCGCGCGGCCATCAGCCGGACGAGTTCGGCGCGGGCATAGGTGTTGAGCGCCATGCTCTCCTGGAGGTCCTGGGTCGCGCCGATCCGGGTGACGATGTCCTGGATGCGCAGGGCGGCCTGCCGGATGGCGGCGGGGGAATTGCTGCCGTAGAAGGCGGCACCGAACCCGCTGAGCGAGAGATGGGCGTTGGCGAGAAGCGCGGGGTCGATCGTGCCGAGCGCCTCGATGCCACCGATCCGCGCGAGGTAGAGATTGTAGCGTTCGGGGATGACCCTGACGTAGTGCTGGGTCTCCTTGAAGGGCGGTACGCCTCCATATTCGAACACACGGCCAGGACCCGCGTTATAGGCCGCGAGCGCGTTGACGACGTTGCCGTCGAAGGTGTTGAGCTGGGCCGCGAGGTAGCGCGCGCCGCCTTCGACCTGCAGGTAGGGGCTGTCATAATATTCCGGGTTGATCCCGAGATCGCTCGCGGTGCCCGGCATGATCTGGGTGAGGCCGAAGGCGCCCACGGGCGAGCGTGCGCCGATGGAGAAGCGGCTCTCCTGCCAGATGAGCGCCTGCAGGAGGGCGCGCCATTGCACGACGGAAAGACCGGCCCGCCCGACCCCGGGCCGCCCGTGGGTCTCCTGGGCGACCCGGATGATCAGCTGCTCGATGTTTTCTGCCGCATCTCCGAACATACCCGCGCCGCCCGGATTGGGATCGATGTCGCCCGAGCCGTAGACCGCCGCTGCGGACTGGTCCGGATCGCCGCTGCCGCCCTCGAGGTCTGCGACCATGCCCGGCAGTCCCTGGCCGCCGAAGCTCGTCTGCGCGTCGAGGATCGCGCGCAGCGTGGCGAGCTGTTCCCGTTCGATCTCGGTCAGCAACTCTTCGACGGCGAGCTTCTCACGCTGGACGGCGAGGTCGGCGTCCCGGTCGCCCGTCTCGACGATATCGCGGGCCGTCAGCCCGGAATCGTTGGTGGGAACGCCCTGGGCGAGCGCGGCCGCCGGCAGGAGAGCCGCCAGGAGGATATGTGCGACCCTAGACCTCAACGCCGTCTTCCGGGTTTCCGATGGGTGTGAAGATGCAATCCGGCTCTTCCCGGTCGAGCGAGGCGCGGAAGGCGAAACAGTTGGCCTGAGGTTCGCGGTATTCGGCGCAGGAAGAGAGAACGCCGAGTGCGGCGAGGAGGATGAGGGGTCGGATCATGAGAGCCTCCAGAAATCAGGACGGTCGCGGTAGTCGGGGCCGACGAGGGCTTCGCCCTTCTCCATGCCGCCGAGGATGGTGAGGAGAGGACCGAGGGCGGAGAGGTCGGCATCGACCACCACGGAGCCGCTGTCGTCGCGGATGAGGGCAAGGCGGCTGTCGCTGCCGGTGTTCAGGAGCACGTCGAGTTCCTTCTCGAAGAGGTTGAGCATCGCGTAGTCGGACGCATGAGCGCGGATGTTGGGGAGCAGGATCTGCGTCGGCACCGCCTCGACGATGGTTTTGCCGGTGCGCGTGCGTTCGAGCTGGCTCGCATATTGTGTCATCATCACCGCGACCGTGTTCTGTTTCCGGGCGGTCACCAGCCAGTTCGAGAGCCGTTCGGCGAAGTACGGGTTGTCGAGCGCCTTCCATGCCTCGTCGATCACGATGATGGTGGGGCGACGGTCCTCGATCTCGCGCTCGATGCGGCGGAAGAGATAGGAAAGGACTGCCATCCGTTCCTTCTCGCTTTCACTGTCGAGAATACCGGTCAGGTCAAACCCCACGACATCGCCATCAAGGGAGAAGGTGTCCTCGAGGCTCTGGCCGAAGATCCAGCCGTAGCGGCCGTCCTCCGTCCATTCGAGGAGCCGTTGATGCAGGTCGCCATTGTCGTCGGTCGAGACAAAGAGCGAGGCGAAGTCCTTCCAGTTCCGCAAGGCCGGGTTGGTGGCTGTGGCGTTCTGGCGGACCACCTCCTGGATGCGGTTGGTCTGGGCCGGGGTCAGGGGCTTGTCAGAGCGATAGAGGAGCGAGGCGAGCCAATCCGAGAGCCAGGCGGTGCCGCGCTCATCGATTTCGGTCCAGAGCGGGTTGAGACCGGTCGTCTGTCCCGCCTTGATCGAGGCGTAGCGCCCACCATTGGCGCGGACGGCCATCTCCATCCCGAGCCGATAATCAAAGACGAAGATGCGTGTGCCGACGCGCCGGGCCTGAGTCATCAGGAAGGCTGAGAGGACGGATTTGCCGGAACCGGGTCGGCCCAAGATCAAGGTATGCCCGCTGGTCGGCTCTTTCTCTGGCGAGCCCTGTTCGTGATAGGAGAAACGATAGGCGCTCTGTTCCGGCGTCGGGAGGAGCGTGATCTCCTGGCCCCAGGGCAGTTGGTGTTTTTCCTTCCCGCGCTGCGTGCGATGAAGTGCTGCGAAATCCGCAAAGTTGCGGTTGGTGACCGCACTGGCGCGCACCCGTTTCGGCTGATTGCCGGGATGCTGGCTAAAATAATGCGACTTTGCCGCCATCCGCTCGCCGATCATCTTCACGCCCTCGGCGGCCGCGGCGTTCACGATCTCGGCCCCGAGGGTTTGCAACTCGTCGAGGCTGTCGCAGAAGACGGTCACCACCATGTGGTGCTCGCCGAAGCTCTGGCGTTTGGCCTCAAGATCATCATGCGCGATGTCGAGTGCTTCTAGGAGCGACAGAGCGGCGTCTTGCGAGGCTTGCATCTGGCGCTTCTGGCGTTTGATCCGGCCCGCCATCAGGTTCGAATTGATCGGTGTGAAGGAATGGGTGACGATCATGTCGACCGGCAGGTTCAGCATGTCGAACATGGTGCAGGTGGTACCTTCGGCATATTCGCCGATGGTGAAGCTCTTGCCGAAGCGATGGCCGACCACGCCGTCCGAGAGCTCGAAGTGATCTTCCAGAAACGTCACCCGTGTGTTGGCAACGTTGTAGGCCAAAAACCCGTAGCGGTTTGCGGGAAAGAGCGGCAGTTCGCGGCCGGTGTTGAGTGCGCCGAGGAACCCAGCCAACTCGCCAGAAGCTGCCGAAAGGATGCGGGGCTTGACTTCCGCGAGGCCAGAGGTGAAGACCCCGACCGCCTCCTTGAGGCGTCTAATCCGTTTCGCGGTCTCTTCCTTGAAACGGTCCGGTGCGGAACGGTTCACAAAACCAAGGAAACTCCTGGGCGGCGGGCGGTGGATGATGGTGAGTGTGAGGGTCTTGTCCCGGAGACCGGCCGAGGCGAGTTTTGTGCGCCAGGCATCATCCACCGCCGCCGCGAAGCCGTCGCCCCGGACCGGGAGCAGGTCCGGGGTGATCGACTTCGAGACCTTATGCACGTAGTAGCTGAACTCCGGCCCGAGCTGCGCGATGATCCGGGCGAAGAGCGCCGTGACCTTGTCGAGGTAGGCATCGTCTGTGGTGTAGCTGTTCACCCCACTCAGGCGGATGCATTGGAAGAGTTCGTTGACGCGCGTGCGGACTGTCTGGTCATCGACGAGGCTGACATAGGGCAGCATATGCGCGAGGCGTTTCTCGCGGGCATACCAGTCCGGCATGAGGGTGCGTTCATCGACGGTCTCGCCTAGGGCTTCACTATGGCGCATAGCTGTCGCCCCCGTGGATGGACCGGTTCCGCGTCGGCGGTGTTTCCTGGAGCGCTGTCATCATCACATCGATGAAGCGGGGGTCCCAATCAGCCGCTTTCCAGAGAACCGGATAGAGGATCGCCGCGATCGCAAGCACCAGCATATGCTGCACCCAAACGAAGAGCAGCACCGACCCAAAGAGCCAGACCATGGCATACATGATCGGCAGGCCGAGGAGCTTCGGCGGACGGACAAGGCCCAGGAATAGCGGCGATCGTTCGGCCACGTTCGCCCCCGGTTACGAGCCAAACACTGCGGCAACGATCGTCGGAGCTGCGGCCACGCCGGCGATGCCGACCAGCACCCAGAGGGCTTGGCGCAGATCGATGATGTTGAAGAACCAGCTGAGGAACACGCCGAGGACCGCGAGGGTGGCGATGACGACGCCAAGCGGTCCGGTCAGCGCGTCCACGATGCCCTGTAATAAGCTCTGAATCGGTGAGAGGTCGATGCTCTGGGCCAGGGCCGGCTCTGCCGCAACGATGAGGAGAGCGGCAAGGGTGATCAGGGATTTCGTCAATGGCTTCATGGGGACGCTCCTTCCAGCCGGTTGAAGACGGCCAGCACCCGCTGGACGTGGTTTTGGGTTTCTCGAAACGGTGGAATGCCGGAATGCTCGCGCACGGCGTCGGGCCCGGCATTGTAGGCGGCGAGCGCGAGGCGCGCGTCGCCGAACTCGGCCAGCATCAAGGCGAGATAACGGGCCGATCCGTCGAGGTTCTGCTTCCAATCATGAGGGTCGACGCTAAGTGCGCGGGCCGTATCGGGCATCAACTGCCCGAGACCGACCGCCCCGACATGGGACACGGCGTGCGGATTGTACGCACTCTCGATCTCGATATTGGCGCGATAGAGATGGAGCCAGTCCGTGACGGTGATATCCGCCGCTCGGAGCCCAGGGTGGCTCGCGTAGCGCAGTCCGGTCTCCTCAATCGCGGCGAGGATATCCGGGTGTGGCTTTGGCGCGCGAGGGGTCACCGCCGCGACACGTACCCCTTCACGTCGCTCAGTGCGGCGCTCCTCGCCCAAAATGCGCAACCCATCCGAAGCCGAGCCAACGCCGACCCCGTCATTGTAGTTGCGCGCGAACCGTTCCTGGGGGCGTGAGGGCGAAAGAGAACCGTCGCCCGCCATCACCAGCACCATGTCTGCCGATGCCGGAAAGCCCAGGGAGGAAAAGAAAAGGGCGCTAAGCCCGGCTGGCAGCCATCTCTTCGCTGGAAAGCTTGTGAACCGTCCGCTTGCCCTCTTCCAGAGGCACATCGGCGTGCGAGAACCCGATCCCTTGCAGGAAGGAGATGACGCCGGTGACGGTCTTGATCTCGCGGATCTTGATGTCGTTGCGCGAGGTTCGGGTCCGGGCCGTGACCAGAAGTTTCTCGATCCCGTCGTCGCTGACAGCGCGCATAATCCAGACCCCATGCCAGTTGGGGCCTTTCTTGAAGGCGTCTTCTTTACAGACAACTTCGACGCGATAGCCGCTGGCGACCAGATCGCGGAATCTGGGTTCGGTGACCACATTCGGGGCTTCTTTTTCTAGGTCCATCACCCGGATCACGTTCTCCAATAGGGCGAATGACCAGGCTTCAGGTGTTGAAACCAAGTCATACGATGATATAGTATCGACGCACAAGATAAACTTTTGATGCGACAAGCGGATTCTTGCTCAATTAACGAATAGACGGTTCCCATGCATTTGATCAAGAAAATAAGGGGTTTAGACGCCCTCAGGTTGTGCATGATGGCCGTGGCACAAGCTATACTTCTGGTCACGTGCCTGGCGGGCGAAGCCTCCGCCGCGTCCTGTTTGCCGCCGCCCAGGCCGTTCGTGCCGAGCGATTCCGAAGCCGCGCGGGCCTATGCCGATCTCATCCGCAGCGACTTTGAGCTCTACATTCGGGACATTCAAAGCTACTTTCGGTGCTTGGAGGAGGAGCGTGCCCGAGCATTCGAAGAGGCTCGGGAGGTGAGCCAGGACTACGGTCGTTTCCTGGAATTGATGGGCGATTGAAATGACCGCGACCTTTTCGAAGGGCCGCAGTCTTGTGATATCCGGCCCTATCGGCGGCGTGCAATTCGGAGACTCTATCATCATGTAAACGCTCATTATCCACTTTTTAGATAATCTATAAAGTAGATTAGCCCTGTCACAAGAGGTTTGTGACACGTGGCGAAAACGATCAGGAGTTCGGGACATGAGGCACTTCGCGACGCTTTGATTGCGGCGCGGAAGGCTGCTGGCTTAACGCAGGCCGAGCTCGCTTTACGTCTCAGATGCCACCAGTCCTTCGTCGCTCGACTGGAGAGCGGAGAGCGTAGGGTCGACGTAGTTGAGTTGATCGTACTCGCGCGTGCTCTGCAGATCGATGCGGTTACGCTACTGGCAGCGGCCGAGGCGGCGACGGAACTCGATCACCGGATTTAAGACGAGGCGAAGGGCTGTCGCCTCGGATGGTATGACGAAATCAAGCCTCGGTGGGACCGAAGGGCAATGATAACAGCGGATTGTTATGGGACGCTGCGATCCACGGTCTCTAATGCAGGTTTGGTGCAGAGGACAACGTCTTAGTAGTTCACCTGCTCGAACCCGTAATTGCCCTCATAGTCTCGCCAGTCGACGAACACCGAGCGGTGATAGATGGAGGGGCAATGATCGCCCCAACGTTCCAAGCCGACATGCGCCTCGGGCAACGCGGCGACGGACGAACGAGACCAGTAAAAATCGCCCTGGATTCCATAGGAACCGAGAAGGACTGTTTCGAAACGGCTGCAATCGCTGTCGCGGGATTCGTGTTGGCGCGCATACCGAACATCGAAGACACGGATCGAGCGGATGAAGTTGAACTCCGGTCCACTGATGTCGATGTCGGCTCGGTCCTGGATCAGATGTAACGCAAACCCGTCAGGGTGAGGTAGTGGCTCGACGCCTTTCGACCGCACGACGGCAGGCAAGAGGGCGCCAGCTTTTTCGGGGTCAGATTCCGCGAGGTTCTGGGGCAGGGTAGAAGCGTTGGAGAAGAGGATGTCAATGACACGCCGAGTGCGACCGGGGTCGTCTACAGGTTCGAAGGAGGCCCCCATGGGGCAACGCCAGATCTGGAGGGGAGGCTCGACAGGCCATGGCGTGATCCGTCGTATGAACTCTGCACGTGCCCGCGAACAGGGCTCTGATGCCGGCCAGCCGCCGGAGAGGCAGAGCAGGATGGCGCAATCGATCGGGTAGGTCTGCGCCGACGCGCTGTTTCCACCTCCGCTCAGCGAGGCCGTTCCCGCGACGACAGCGAGAAAAAAATTACGAAGGAAATTGCGCATATCCAAGAGCTCGATTGACTGTGATGCAGAATCTGAGGATTACGATAATATACTATCGTCGAGCGGTCAAATTCGAATTTTTGTAACTGTCTTGGAGCGCCTTGATGCTAAAGCAGATCGGCTGAGCCCCTGAGCGACAGCTCCTCCAAAAGGTCAGTAACCTCATCGGTGGTGACAGTCTTTGCATTCGCAATCGTGTTCCGGCTTAACGGGGGATCGATATGGTGTGCCGTACGTTTGGGATCGAGCCAGAGGATGGACAGTTCTGACGTATTCCAGCGATAGACCCAACCAACGGTTCGATCACTGCGACCGTCAACAAGCCGCGCGACCGGAACCGCTTCTTCCTTTTCGATGCTCACCGGTTCGTGTCCGCCTTTTCTGCTTCGGTTCTTCAGTCCTATTCGGCTGGGACGTTCCCGTGATCTGATCTCGGTTGAACTTATTCCTGGCTCGTTAAAAAGGGGCGACACCGACCGCGTCGGTGCCGCCAGAGGTTCGCCCACAGGGAGGTGGTAGAGGGCGAAACCTATTGAAAATAGGGGAATTTCATGTTGCGCATAATCCTTCTTATGTTAATTTCCAGACCCCGCCATCTTGTACCACCCGCGACTCAGACAACAGCTTCTCCAGATGCGCCGCAACGTTTCGTCCTGCGGCCATTGCGATTTGTGGGTCGGTTTTCTTGTAGACGGAAGCGGCGATATTCTGGACCGAATCCGGGGTGTTTGAGAGGTGGGCGAGGATCTCCGCCTCGCGACGCATGCGGTTGGAAAGCAACCGTTTGACGTAAGGTTGCGGATCCCGGAGTATAGGTCCGTGCCCCGGAAAGTAGATCCTATCGTCGCGCTCAATCAGCCGCTGTAGCTGCGCGCAGTAGTCGTGCATGTTTCCGTCAGGGGGGCTGACGATCGAACTGTTCCAACTCATAACGTGGTCGCCCGTGAAGAGCACTCCGTCAGGTCTCGCGAAACAAAGGTGGTCGCTCGCGTGACCAGGTGTGTGCAGGACGGTAAGACCGGCAATGACCTGTCCGTCCTCCAGAAACCGGTCAGGTCGAAATGCATCGTCAGGGAATGCCCGTGAGGCATAAACAGGTGCGTCTGTCCGTGCTCGCAGGGCTGGGACGACTCCAAAATGATCAGAATGGTGGTGTGTGAGCAGAATCCCAGATGGTTTGGCCCCCAAATTTTCGATGATTGCCCCGAAATGTGTACTGTCTTCTGCTGGGCCGGGGTCGATTATGAACCGACCATCAGGCGTATCAATGATGTAGCTATTTGTCCCGTGGTAGGTCATCTTTCCGGGATTGTTCGCGACGATCCTCAGAATTCCAGGGGCCAATTCGACTCCCTTCGCGCGGCAAGGCTCCGGCTCTGAGAAAAACATGCTGCTTCTTTTCATTGTGTGCGACCAGGTATTGATTGCGAACAATTTGGTTCGCACAGTTTTGCGCATTGCTCTCGCATGGCGCCGGAAACCTCAGGCTGGCGTCCGATGCCTGTCAAATCCGGCATCGGACTATTTCAACTTACATTGGACCAGGCCCGTATGAGACTGAAACAGTCTGATACAGTCTTGGGCTGGCAGTCACACAGCGCGGCGATTATGGTAAGCAGTATACAGAACTACAGCAATTGTCGCCTTCGTCAGATCCCCGAGAAGGAACGGGTAAAGACCGGCGTTCAGCAACTTTTCGCCATAGCCGACAAAGCCACCCAACCAGAGCAGCCCTGCGCAATACATGACTATCGAACCCAAAAAGACCGCGACAGATGCTCTGAACGCAGGCCGAAGTCCTTGCAGTGCTTGAACAATCCACCCGGCGGCGGCCGCCGCAAGTGCGAAGCCTACCAAGTATCCGCCTGTGGGACCCGCAATATACGCCGGTCCGGCCAGAGCCGGAGGCGTGCCTGCGAAGACCGGCAGGCCAAGCAGACCTTCAAAAAGGTAGGTCACAACAACAAGACTACTGCGCACCGGCCCCAGGAAAAGGCCCAGACCCAAGACAACCAGGGTTTGTGTAGACATGGGAACCGGGTAGAACGGCACCACGATTTTGGCGGATAGTGTCAGAAGAATTGTGCCGACGAGAATTATCGAGATCTCTTGGGTAAGTTTTGCGAGTGTTTGGCTTTGAGTGGTTTCCAGATTCATCTTTTTCGTCCTTGTTTCTGTAGATTGTTAATTTTTTGGATAGTAAGCTCACATGCGCTTGGCGACTTCTTCCAACATGACTTCGCTCGCCCCGCCGCCGATGGCCTGCACACGGGCATCGCGTGACATGCGTTCCACCGGTGTTTCGCGCATATAACCCATACCGCCGTGAAACTGGACGCAGTCATAAAGCACGCTGTTCACCAGTTCGCCGCAATAGGCTTTGACCATCGAGACCTCTTTCACGCAGTCACCGCCCGCGGCATCCAGACCGGCGGCGTGATAGACCAGCTGACGTCCTGCAGCGATCCGCGTCTGACAGTCGGCCAGCCGTTGGCGCACGGCCTGCTTGTCCCACAGAACGCCGCCAAAGGCCCTGCGCTGCTTGACATAATCCACGGTCATGTCCAGCGCGGTTTGCGCTTCGGCACAGGCCATCGCACCCAGCACAATGCGTTCGTTCTGGAAGTTCTTCATTACCGAATAGAAACCGCGGTTGACCTCGCCCAAGACGTTTTCGGCCGGGATACGGACATCTTCGAAGATCAGTTCGGCAGTGTCCGAGCACAGCCAGCCGGTCTTGTTCAACGCCCGTCCGACCGAAAAGCCCGGCGTGCCTTTTTCGACCGCAAATATGGTGATCCCGCGCGACCCCTTGGCATCGGGATCGGTCTTGGCACCGACAAAGTAGAGATCGCCATGCACGCCGTTGGTGATGAACATCTTGGTGCCGTTCAGCACCCAATCCGACCCGTCCCGCACCGCGCGGGAGCGCATGCCCGCCACGTCCGAGCCCGCGCCCGGTTCGGTCACAGCAACGGCGGTGATCATTTCGCCCGAGACGATCGACGGCATCCAGCGCGCCTTCTGTTCGGGCGTGCCGGCGTTTTCCAGATGCGGCGAGGCCATGTCGGTGTGGACCAGAACGGTGGCCGAGAACCCGCCGAAAGTGGATCGCCCGACCTCTTCGGCCAAAACCACGCTGGACATCACGTCCAGCCCCGCGCCGCCATACTGTTCGTCATAGCGCATCCCCAGCACGCCGAGATCACCCATCCGGCGCAGCACGTCGCGGGGTACCTTGCCCTCCTCCTCCCAAGGCTCGGCCTTGGCGGTCACCTCGGCTTCAATGAACCGGCGCAACTGGTTGCGGATCATCTCGAGGTCTTCGTTGAACGGGCCGGTGACCTGAGTAATGCTGTCTTGTCTGGTCATGTGTTTTCCTCTGGATCGAGTTTGATAAGTGGGGCGTGCCCGGCGACCGTATCGCCGGGTGCACAATAGATTTCAGTCACCACGCCCGCGACCGGCGCGGGCAGGCTTTGCAACAGCTTCATGGCCTCAAGCACCACCAGCGTGTCACCGGCTTTGACGCGGTCGCCGAGTGCGACGCGCACCTCGGCCACGGCGCCGGGCATGGGTGCGGACAACAGGTCAGCGACGCCAGACCCGCCGGTGGCACGTTGCAGATGCTGGTCTTCCAGCGTACGCAGGTCTGTCGCGGTCATTCCAGCAGGGGTTTGCAGGTGCACTCGCCAGTGACTCGGCGCGCGCACGACGTAAGCGATGCGCGAAAACGGAACCCCGTCGATGCGTCCGCTCAGACGGCATCCTGTTAAAACGGCACTCTCGACCGTGATGGTCTGGCCGTCCGGTTGAATGGCAGTCAACCCCGACCCGGAGCCGTACATGCGGATCGGTTCGTCTTTGGTTGTGTCCCAATAGAAGGCCGCGCCGGACTGTCCCGCAGGGGCTGTGAGTCGCCATGACCCTAGGCTTTCCCAGGGCGACGCGCCCGCCGGCACGAGACGCAGATGCAGCGCCATCGCGGCAAAGGCCATGTCCCGGGGATCAGCGGACGGTTCAGTCCAGCCGCCTGGAAACATCTCGGGCAGGCCCGAGGTATGGTGACGGAACGCCGCAAAATCCGGGTGTGCCAGTAACGCGCGTTGATAGGCCAGGTTCAGGCCGACGCCGCCGACGGCAAAAGCATCGATCGCGGTGATCGCCCGGCGGATCGCCCCGGTCCGATCCGGCGCGTGGACGATCAGCTTGGCAATCATGGAATCGTAGTGGTGGCCGACGACCGAACCGCACTCTACCCCAGTGTCCAGCCGCACATCCGCAGGCGGCGCCCAAAGGGTGATCTCGCCCGTTTCGGGGTGAAAATTCTCGGCCGGGTTTTCGGCGGCGATGCGGATTTCAATGGCGTGCCCGTCAAACTGCACATCGCCTTGCGTCAGCGCCAGCGGCTCGCCCCGCGCGATGCGCAACTGCCATTCGACCAGATCGATGCCGGTGATCGCCTCGGTCACGGGGTGTTCCACCTGCAACCGGGTATTCATTTCCAGAAAGTAGTATTCACCGCGCCCGGGGTCATAGAGGTATTCCACCGTTCCGGCGGAGCGATAGCCGATCGCCTGCGCCAACCGCACCGCTGCCGCACGCATGCGGTCGCGCACAGCCTCGGGAAGATCGGCGGCGGGGGCTTCTTCGATCAGCTTTTGGTGGTTGCGTTGCAGCGAACAATCGCGGTCGCCCAGATGCAGCACGGTGCCGTGAGTGTCGCCCAGAACCTGCACTTCGACGTGGCGGGCACGGGGCGCATAGCGTTCGAGGAACACCGCCGGATCGCCGAAGGCGCTCTGCGCTTCGGCCCGGGCAGATGCAATCGCTTCGGGTGCGTCGCCCAGATCGGAGACAAGCCGCATCCCGCGTCCGCCGCCGCCGGCGCTGGCCTTGACCAGAAAGGGGGTGCCAAGCGCCTCGGCCTCTTGTAGCAGGCGCGCATCGGACTGATCCTCGCCGCGATAGCCGGGCAGGACGGGCACGCCTGCGGCTTCGGCGGCAGCCTTGGCCTCGATCTTGGAGCCCATCCGCGCGATAGCGTCGGGTTCCGGCCCGATGAACACAAGGCCCGCCGCCTCGACCGCCGCCGCGAAACCGGCATTCTCAGACAGAAAACCATATCCCGGGTGCACCGCACCCGCGCCCGTCGCCCGCGCGGCCTCAAGGATGGCCTCGACGTTCAAATAACTGTCTGACGGGGCGGCCCCACCGATGCAGACGGCATGATCGGCCTCGGCCACGAAGGGCGCGTCGCGGTCCGCGTCCGAAAACACCGCTACGCTTTCCAGCCCCAGTTTGCGGCACCCGCGCTGGATGCGCCGGGCAATCTCGCCCCGGTTGGCGATCAGAACGCGGGTGAAGCTCATTTCACCCGCCATGACGGAACGCCCTTGTTGATGAAGCTGTTGATGCCTTCGATACCTTCCTCCGTCTCCCACGCATCGGCCAGCCGGTCGGCGGTGTAGATCATGTTGGTCTCCAGATCGTGGGACGCGACATAGGCGATCAGCGCCTTGGTATCGGCCACGGCACCCGGCGCGGCCTGAAGGTGATCATGCACCACCCGGTTCACCGTGGCGTCCAAGTCGCCCGGCGCGACAACCTCGGTCAACAGACCGATCCGCTCGGCGCGGGCCGTGTCGAACAACGCCCCCGACAGCATGGTTTCACGCGAATGCACCTTGCCGATGCGGGCCACCACATAAGGCGATATATTCGCGGGCAGAAGGCCCAGTTTGACCTCGGTCAGACCGAAGCGCGCGCCTTCGGCGCCGATGGTGTAGTCGCAGACGGAGATCATGCCGACACCGCCACCGTAGGCCGGGCCGTTGATCCGCCCGATCAAGGGCTTGGGCAGCGTGTCAAGGCGGCGCAACAGCCGCGCCAGCGTGGCGCTTTGTGCGACCCTTTCACTACGGGTTTTCTCGACATTAGAGGCGAACCAGTTGAAATCGCCGCCCGCGCAGAAGCTCTTGCCCGCGCCGGTCAGGACCACAATACGCACATCGTCATCTGCAGCCAGCTTTTCGGCGGCATCGTATAGCTCTGCGATCAATTCGCCATTCAGCGCATTGTGTTTGTCGGGGCGGTTGAGCGTCAGCCTGGCGACGCCACGCGCATCGGTTTCGATAAGGATGGTGTTGTAGGTATTGGTCAACTTGAAGCCTCACATTCTGAATACAGGCGTATGGCGACCGGCTTCGGGCACCGATGTCACGATGGCCAGACACAGGCCAAGGATATCGCGGGTTTGCGCGGGTTCGATCAGCCCGTCATCCCAAAGCCGCGAGGTGGCATAATAGGGATCGGACTGTTCACCGTACTGGGCCCGAACCTGCTCCTCGATTAGCTTCATGTCGGCCTCCATCTTGCCCGGGTCGCCCCCTTTCTGGCGGCGCAGTTCCAGCATCACATTTGTGGCGATGTCGGCAGACATGGTGGCCAGTTCCGCCGTGGGCCAGGCGAAGAGAAAATTCGGGGCGAAACCACGTCCGCACATGCCGTAGTTGCCTGCCCCGTATGAGCCGCCCAAGAGGACCGACAGGCGCGGCACCTTGGCAACCGACATGGCATAGACCAGCTTGGCGCTGTCTTTGGCAATGCCGCCGCGCTCGGCTTCGGTGCCGACCATGAAGCCCGAGATGTTGTGGAGGAACAAAAGCGGGATGTTGCGTTGATCGCACATCGACACGAATTGCGCGCCCTTGAGCGAACTGTCGGACACAAGCGCCCCATTATTTGCGAGAATGCCCACTCGATAGCCGTGAATCCGCGCGGTGCCACAGACCAGCGTCTCACCCCATCCGGGCTTGAATTCGCGGAATTCGCCGGCGTCGATCATGCGCAGCAGAACCTCGCGCATGTCATAGGGCTGTTTGCGATCGGCGCTGATGACGCCAAGCAGTTCCTCTGGGTTGCGCGCCGGCGGCGCGCAGGTTGCATCGGGACCCATCGGGCGCGACAGGCCCAGTTCGGATACGATGTCGCGCATCAGAGCAAGCGCATGATACTCGTCCTCGGCCAGATGGTCAGACACACCGGAGAAGCGCGAATGCATCTCGGCCCCCCCCAATGTTTCTCCATCAACCTCTTCGTTGATCGCCACCTTGACGATCGAGGGGCCGCCCAGATGGATGCGTGCGTTGCCGCGTACCATGATGACTTCGTCCGACAGGGCCGGGATATAGGCCCCACCGGCCGTGCAGCCTCCAAAGACCGCCGAGATCTGCGGCAGGCCGCTCGCGGACATGTTGGTTTGACGATAAAAGGAATTGCCGAAATGGCGGGCATCGGGGAAAACCCGGTCCTGCTCTGGCAGATAGGCACCGCCGCAATCCACCAGATAGAGGCAGGGCAGCCGGTTCTCGGCTGCGATTTCCTGGGCGCGGATGTGTTTCTGCACGGTTTCGTGATAGAAAGACCCACCCTTCACTGTCGCATCGTTGGCGATCACAACGCAGGGCAGCCCGTGGACGATCCCGATACCGGTCACGATCCCCGCACCGGGCACCTCGCCCCCGTATTGACCGTAGGCGGCAAGCGACGACAGCTCAAGAAACGCAGTGCCCGGATCCACCAGCAGGTCGATCCGTTCGCGGACCAACAGCTTGCTGCGCTTGCGATGCCGCGCGACCATATCGGGGCGGCCGCCAGCCGTTGCTTCGGCGATCCGCGCGCGCAGCGTTTCGACGCGCTCGCTTAGTGCGGCGTGGTTGCGGGTGTAGGTCTCTGATGCGGTCAGCACCGCTGTTTCAAGACGTGCCATGAAGTCAGGTATCCTGTCTTTGGAGTATCCCGTTGAGGAACACATCGGCATAGGTGCGTGACAACGCATCGGCGCTACCGCGGTCCGGGTCGAACCAATCGAGCGTGGCGTTCAATGTACCGATCAGCATCAGGCGCAGGCGACGGATATCGACGTCTTGCTTCAGCGTGCCGTCTTTCTTAAGCTGGGACAGAAGACTGTCCCACTCTGCCTCATAGGCCCTTCGCGTAGGCAAGTTGGCATCCCGGACGGATTGCGGCACCTGCCCGAAAATACGCACATTCGCCGATGTATAATCGCTCACATCAAGAAGTGCGCGCAGATGCGCCCGGATCGCGGCGCGCAGTACCGTTTCGCCGTCGGTATCGGCCCGCAGGTCGGTGATGGCGTCTCTCATGCTCGCGTGAACGACTCGAATCCCTGCATCAAGAACGGCCGCGACGATCTCGTCCTTGGAACCGAAATGATAGTATATGCTACCCGCCTTGATCCCGGCGGCCTCGGCAATTTTTCGGAGCGAAACGGACCCGTAGCCTTGTTCGCGGAAAAGCCGCGCGGCAATGTCCAGCACCCCGTCCCGTCCAACCGCGCTGCGCGATGTCTCGTTGACTTTGATTGCCGTGTTTTGTGCCATAGACTTTCGTATCCCCCAACGCCTAACTAACGCCTGTTAGGTTAATAACTCAAGTGAGTCAATCGTCGTGATCGTGCCAGACTAGAGTTTGCGGAAAATTCCGCATTGGCGACCGCCAAGAGGCCGCCCAGACATTAATGTGCTTGCCCGGACCACGTCATCGGGTCCGGGCAACTGCCTTAGATCACGAAACCGCCACCGCAGATGACGTGCTGGCCTGAAATGAAGTTCGATTCCGGCGCACAGAACAGATAGACGGCACCGGCAGCTTCTTCCGGAGTGCCGACCCGGCCCAGCGGGATCATGCGCTCCATCTGGGACAGGAGATCGGGATTCACGCCGACCTTGATCTCTTTTTCTTCGACCTTGATCGTGCTGTCGCCATCCGCGCTGCCTTCGGTCAAGCGGGTGCGAATCGGGCCGAAGGCGACGGCGTTGACGTTGACCTTATAGCGGCCCCATTCCTTGGCCATCGTCCGGGTGACCCCTAGGATACCGGCCTTAGCGGCGGAATAGTTGATCTGGCCAGCATTGCCGCCGGTCCCTGCGATGGACGAGATGTTGACTACCTTGCGGAACACCTCTTGCCCGGCGGCGGCCTCTTCCTTGGCCTTGGCGCTGATCACCGGCTGGGCAGCGCGCAGGATCTTGAAAGGTGCCGTCAGGTGGACGTCGATGATCGCCTGCCACTGTTCGTCGGACATCTTCTGAACGACGCTATCCCAAGTGTAGCCTGCGTTGTTCACGATGATGTCTAACCCGCCAAAGCTGTCCACGCCGGTCTTGATGAACCGTTCGGCAAAACCGACTTCGGTAACGCTGCCGGCACAGACCACGGCCTCAGCTCCCATTGCGCGCACCGCCTCGGCGGTTTCATTGGCCGGACCGGCGTCCAGATCGTTGATCACCAGCCGGGCCCCTTCCGAGGCCAGTTTGAGAGCGATTTCGCGGCCAATGCCCCGGCCCGAGCCCGAGACCAGCGCCACGCGCCCGTCGAGTTTTCCAGTCATATTGATTCCTCCCGAAAGGCGCTATCAGGCTTTTTCATAAAGCGTGGTGACGCAGGCCCCGCCGAGGCCCAGATTGTGCTGAAGCGCCAGACGTGCGCCATCAACCTGGCGCGCATCTGCCTGGCCGCGAAGCTGCTGAACGAGCTCGGTACATTGCGCTAGGCCGGTCGCCCCAAGCGGATGGCCTTTGGACAAAAGACCGCCCGACGGGTTGGTCACGTATTTTCCGCCGTAGGTGTTGTCGCCATCATCAACGAATTTCGCCGCTTCGCCGCGACCGCAAAGGCCAAGCGCCTCATAGGTGATAAGCTCGTTGTGGGCGAAACAGTCGTGCAGTTCGACCACATCCACGTCCTCGGGCCCGATGCCCGCGTCCTCGTAAACCTGATCGGCGGCGCGCTTGGCCATCGAAAAGCCGACCACTTCGCGCATGTCATGGGCTTCGAAAGTTTCCGGGCCGTCGGTCGTCATGGCCTGCGCCGCGATCCGAACCGAACTGTCCAGTCCGTGCTTGTCGGCGAATTCCTTGGAACAAATGATCGCGGCGGCCGCGCCACAGGTTGGCGGACAGGCCATGAGCTTGGTCATGACGCCGGGCCAGACGACCTGGGCGGCCATGACGTCTTCCGCCGTCACCTTCTGCCGGAACAGGGCAACCGGATTCTTCGCAGCATGTCGGCTGGCCTTGGCGCGGATTTTTGCGAAGGTTTCTAGGGGGGTGCCGAACTCGTCCATATGCGCCTTGCCGGCACCGCCGAAGTACCGCAGCGCCAGCGGGATCTCGGCACTGCCAACCAGTTCGTCGGTTTCATTGTCGAATGCCGCAAACGGGCTGACCCGGTCATGGAACATCGCACCGATTGCGCCAGGCTGCATCTGTTCGAACCCAAGTGCCAGAGCACATTCGACCGCGCCGCTTTCAACTGCCTGCCTGGCCAGGAACAGGGCGGACGATCCGGTCGAGCAGTTGTTGTTCACATTCAGAACCGGGATGCCTGTCATTCCGACATGGTACAAGGCGCGCTGACCGCAGGTGCTGTCGCCATAGACATAGCCCACATAGGCCTGTTGGACTTTATCATAATCCAACCCCGCGTCTGCCAGAGCGGACCGGGTCGCAGCGGTCGCCATCACATCGTAGCTTTCGGATTTTCCCGGCTTCTGGAACGGGACCATCCCAACGCCTGCAACATAGGCTTTGTCTGTCATTTCTCTCTCTCCCTAGTTCGGTCAGGCCACCCTAATCGGTCCGCCAGCCTATTTTCTACCATTTGTTAGATTTTAAATCCCAACCTTGGGAAGTGTCAATATCGCCAAGCTGTGACGTAGGGAGCTTGCGCTATTTTCTAACTTGTGTTTGTTTTCGGGCCACACGCCCTGATCGGCGGCACAATTGAGGGATTCTGGTCCCGGCGCAACCGCTGACAAGCGTTTAGCACTCAGCTTACGAAAGGTGGTCGGAATGGCATACTGTTATGAGTTCAAGGGTTTTATACCCGTCGTGCCCGAGGATACATATGTCCACCCCCAGGCCGTTCTGATCGGAAATGTCATCTTGGGTCATGGATGCTACATCGGCCCCGGAGCAAGCTTGCGGGGCGATTTCGGCAGGATCGTGATCGGGGATGGAGCCAATGTTCAGGACAATTGCATCATCCATTCCTTTCCCGGCCGCGACGCCGTGGTGGAAAGCGACGGCCACATCGGCCATGGCGCGATCCTGCACGGTTGCACAGTGGGCCGGAACGCTCTGGTCGGAATGAATTCCGTCATTATGGATGGTGTAGAGCTTGGGGCGGAATCGATTGTCGGCGCGCAGGCGTTTGTGCGTGGCGAAACCGTGATTCCGGCGCGTTCGATGGTGGTGGGATCGCCGGCAAAGGTGATCCGCGAGGTCAGCGAGAAAGAAATCGCGTGGAAAACGCGCGGCACCGCGGAATACCAGCAACTTGCGCGCGATTGTCTGGCCGGATTGAGGCCGGTCGAGCCGCTGAAGGCGGTCGAGGCAGACCGGCCCGGCATGGCGGCCTCTGACGTCGTCTCCATTCAGGAGGCGCGGCGGACATCGTCCTGACCTGTCCGGGAACCGGACCGGTCAGGACTACTTCAGATTCCGAAAGCGCCAGATGCAAGCGCCTTGACGCGGAACGGCACCCCCCGACCCGGTGTGCCGTCCCTCAAGCCTTTACAGACGGAAGATCCCGTAGTGCGGATCGTCGATCGGTGCATTGAGCGAGGCAGAAATCGACATGCCAAGCGCGTTGCGTGTGTCCGCCGGGTCGAGGATGCCGTCGTCCCACAATTCCGAGGTCGAGGTATAAGCCTCGACATCGCGCTTGTATTTTTCCAGCACCGGTTCGCGGATCGCGGCGATTTCTTCTTCGGTCAGCTCTTTGCCTTCGCGCTGAAGCTGCCGAATCTTGACGTCCGCCATGGTATTTGCGGCCTGATCCGCCCCCATCACGCCGATCTCGGCCTGGGGCCACATGAACAGCGTGCGCGCGTCCCAGGCCCGTCCGCACATCCCGTAGTTGCCGGCCCCGTAAGACGCATTGGCGATTACTGTGAACTTCGGCACGACCGAGCCGCCCTGCGCCATCAGCATCTTGGCGCCATCCTTGGCGATGCCTCGTTCTTCGTATTCGCGGCCCACCATATAGCCGGTGATGTTCTGGAAAAAGACCAGAGGCGTGCGGTTCTGGTTGCACAACTGCATGAAATGCGCTGCCTTGAGCGAACTGTCGTTGAACAGCACCCCGTTGTTGGCAAGGATGCCGACCTTGTAACCCCAGATATGGGCAAAGCCGCACACCATCGTGGTGCCATAGTCCGGCTGGTATTCGTGAAAGCGTGAGCCGTCCACGATCCGGGCCAGAACCTCGCGCATGTCGAACTGGGTTTTCCGGTCTTTTGGAATGATCCCGTAGAGTTCTTTGGGGTCATAGTAAGGCTCTTCATAGGCCGCGGTTTCGATGATCGTTTTCGGCGTGCGCTTCCACTGGCCGACAATCTCGCGGGCCAGTGAAAAGGCGTGTTTTTCGGTCGCGGCGCGATAGTCGCCGGTGCCCGATACCGAGGTGTGCATGACCGCGCCGCCAAGCTCCTGAACACCGACCTCTTCGCCGGTAGCCGCCTTGACCAGCGGGGGACCGCCAAGGAAAATCGCCCCTGTGCCTTCGATGATGATGTTGTAGTCGCTCAGCGTCGGCACATAGGCGCCGCCAGCCGTGCAGTGACCGCCGACCACGGCAATCTGCGGGATATTGGCCTGGCTCAGCTTGACCTGGTTGCGGAACACCCGCCCGCCCAGATACCGGTCGGGAAACACCCCGTGCTGCAGCGGCAGGAAACCGCCCGCGCTGTCACAGATATGGATGACCGGCAGGCGGTTTTCCAGCGCGACATCCAGAAGACGCACGACCTTTTTGACCGTATGTGGATACCAAGCCCCGCCCTTGACGCTAGCGTCGTTGGCGTGGATGGCGACCTCGCGACCCTGCACAATACCGATGCCCGTCACCACAGCGGCGCCAGGCACGGTTCCATCGTATTCGCGACAGGCGGCAAGTGTGGAAAACTCCAAAAACGGAGTGCCGGGGTCCAGCAGCAGTTTCAACCGCTCGCGCACGCCCAGTTTGTTCTGGCGGGCAAGGCGGTCGATATCGCGTTGCGGGCGTTCGAAACGCGCCGCGTGCTGGCGGGCGTGGAATTCCTTCAGCCGTTCAGACATGGCGGCATAGTTTGCCTTGTAGTCGGCGGCATTGGTGTCGATCAGACTTTCAATCCTGCGCATTGTCACTCCTCCTCCGGGGCCAATTGGGCCAGGATGTCTTTCAGACCAAAACTGTCGCCTTCGGCGAATGGCATTTCGGCAACGACCCCGTCGCGCGGGGCCGTCAGTGTGGTTTCCAACTTCATGCTTTCGATCACCAGAAGCGGCTGGCCTTCTTCAACCGCATCGCCGGGTTTAACCGCAACCGACACCACGACACCCGGCATGGGCGCCACCAATCGGTCGTCGCTCGCGCCACCGTCGCTTCCGGCCAGGCGTTCGGCGGGATCAACCCGCCCGACTTCGTAGGTTCGCCCGTCCATGTGCACAAAAGTTGCTTCCGGCCCCACGGCCAGTCGCAATTCGCGCACAACACCCTTGGCCCTCAGCTTGTAACCGCCCGGCAGACCCGTCGGGTCCAATTGGCAGGCAACAGCGCCAGTGGGGGTATTGAGCACGAACCGGCTGCCATCATGACCCAGCCAGCAATCAGTCTCTTCTCCGTCCATCTGAAAAATCCGTTGCATCAGTTTCTCCACCCACCCATCTTGCGGTACATTTCCGGTATCTGCATTACGTCACTCACCAGGCGCTCGTCCGATAGGGCCGCCGCCGCCATCAGCAAGTCAGAGACATCTTCGCCCGGCGCGGTCAGCGTTTCGGATTGTTCAGCCAGGAAGCCAGTTGAAACGTCACCAGAGGCGAAATCCGGATGTGCAAGGATTGCATCCAGGTAACCAGTGTTGGTCGTTACCCCGAGAATCACATAGCTTTGCACCGCGCTCCGGGCACGGGCGATGGCCTGCGCGCGATCCGGGCCATGCACGATCAGCTTGGACAACATCGGGTCGAAGTCGGTCGTTACCTTGCCGCCATCCAGAATGCCGCTGTCTACGCGGATCCCCTCGCCCTGGGGTTCGTCCAGCAGCAGGATATTGCCGATCGCGGGGCGAAAATCGGCGGTCGCATCCTCGGCACAGATGCGCAGTTCGATCGAGTGTCCGGTTTGGGGAATATCCGCCTGCACGGCGCTCAGCCCGTCGCCCGCCGCGACACGCAGCTGCTCGGCAACCAGATCAAAGCCGGTTACCATCTCGGTCACCGGATGTTCGACCTGAAGGCGGGTGTTCATTTCCAGGAAATAAAAGGCCCCATCCTGTGCATAGATGAATTCGACAGTCCCTGCCCCGCGGTATTTGACGGCGCGGGCAATTCCGGCAGCGGTCTCGCAGATCTCATCCCGTTGCTCGGGGGTCAGCGCCGGTGACGGCGTTTCCTCGATAATCTTCTGGAACCGGCGCTGGATCGAACATTCACGTTCCCAGAAATGGACCACGTTGCCCTGTCCGTCGCCCATCACCTGCACCTCGATATGGCGCGGGCGTTCGATATAGCGTTCGACGAAAAGCCGCCCGTCGCCGAAATATCGTTCGCCTTCGCGGCGCGCGGTTTCGATTTCGGTCTCCAGCGTGCTGTCCTCGCGTACGACGCGCATGCCCTTGCCGCCACCGCCGGCCGAGGGCTTGATGAGCAGCGGATAGCCAACGGCGCGGGCGCGTTCGACAAAGCTCGCCGGATCATCATCCTCGATGGCCGAGGGGGCGACGGGAAACCCGCGTTCCTCGACGAAGGCGCGGGCGCGGACCTTGTCCCCCATCAGGTCGATGACCTCGGACGTCGGGCCGACAAAGGTCACTCCGGCTTTTTCCAGCGCCGCGACAAAACCGGCATTCTCTGACAGAAAGCCATAGCCGGGATGAACCGCGTCCGCGCCGATCCCTTTGGCGGCTTCGACGATCTGAGGAATATCGAGATAGGCGGCCACGGGCGTCGGGCCGTCGATCATCACGACCTCATCTGCAATCAGATGCGCCGGCCCCTCTTGCTCGGCGACATGACGCAACACGGCAGTCGCAAGCCCGCGGGCCTTAGCGGTGCGCAACACGCGCGCCGCGATCTCGCCCCGATTGGCGACCAGGAGTTTCGAAATGGTCATGGTGTCGTCCTCTTAGTTCCGGGCCGCGGCATTCAGTCCGTCACGTGCGGCCAGATCGGCTGGCACGGGAATTTCGATATCAAGCAGCATCTGCGCGAACCCTTTGCCCTGCGGGTCTATGCGGACCGAAGCGATGCCCCCCCCGCCCAGCGAGTCATGCAGCAGGAAATTCAGCGAATGGCTTCCGGGCAGGTCGAACCGTTCTACCCTGCCGTCGCAGACATGGGCGAAATAGTCCTTCACCACCTCTTCGCTGAGAGCCGAGCGGATATATGGCAGGTAGTCCGGCTTGCGCGCGAGGATGCCGATATTGGCGATGTCCCCCTTGTCGCCCGAGCGGCCCCAGGCCAGATCGACGAGGCGGACCTTGACAACGTCCGGACCGGGCTCGCGGCTATCTGCGGGCGGTGCGGCAGGCGGATCAAGGTGGACTGGCGTGGCGGCCACGCTCACGGGCACATCCTTGCCGTCGACCTCGACCGCGACGGGGGTCTCGGCCTTGCTCTGAAGGAAGGAAAATAGACGGACCACCGGCTGCACCTTTGGCCGTCCGGCGAAGAACCCGGTCAGACCCTGCGCGGTCGAAATCGCCATCGGTGCGATTTCGCCGGCAAAGATGTTCAGCGCGGCGCGATCGTCATGGACCGCGCCGATCTTGAGCACCACCTCGCGGGTCCGGGCGCGCGCATTTGCGCCATAGGCCGCCTCGGCCCCCAGCACCTCGACGCTGACCTGCCGGAAATCTCCCATGTTGCGGTCGCGGAAAATCCGGCGACAGCGGGTCAGGATCGCCTCGGCCACACGTTCGGCCTTGGCGGGTGCGTCAATCGCGGCCAGTGTCAGGGTAGAGACCGCGCGCCAGCCATCGGCATGGGTCGCCGACACCTTGTAGCTGTCGGTGCGCCCAAGCCCCCTGCCGCCCTTGACCAGCACCCGGTCGGGTCCGACCTGTTCCAGGGTGACCCCGGACCAGTCGCAGATCACGTCGGGCAACAGGTAGGCGCGCGGGTCCCCGATTTCATAGAGCATCTGCTCTCCGACTGACCCGGGCACGACCAGCCCGCCGGTGTCAGGCGTCTTGGTCATGATGAAACTGCCGTCTTCGGACACCTCGACGATGGGCATGCCCATATTGTCCCAACCCGGCACGTCCTGCCAGTCGGTGAAGTTGCCGCCGGTTCCCTGGGGGCCGCATTCGATCAGGTGGCCGGCCAGCGATCCCTGGCTGAGCTTGTCCCAGTCATCGTCGCCCCAACCGTATTCATGCATCAGGGGACCAAGCGCGACCGCGCTGTCGGCGCAGCGTCCGGTGATCACGATGTCGGCCCCGGCATCCAGCGCGGCAGCGATGGGGCGGGCACCCAGATAGGCATTCATGCTCCAGATATCATCTGGAAATGCGACACCCGAGAACATTTCCGTCTGACCGTTTTTGCGAATTTCATCGGCCCTAGGCAACAGGTCATCGCCTAGCACGACTCCGATGGACAGATCGATCCCGGCCTGGGCGGCGGCTTTGGCAAGCGCATCGCTGCAGCCACGCGGGTTCACGCCCCCTGCATTGGCAACGACCTTGATCCCTTTTGCCTTGATATCCGACAACCAGGGTGCCAGCGCCTTGACGAAGTCCGGCGCATAGCCCGACTCGGGCGCTTTGGCGCGGGCCCGCGCCATCAGCGACATTGTCACCTCTGCCAGATAGTCAAACACCAGATAGTCGATCTCGCCCTTTGAGACCAGTTGACCGATCGCTTCCGGCGTATCGCCCCAGAAGCCCGACGCGCATCCGATGCGCAGCTTTCGTTCCGACATATTCCTCTCCTCCCCGTTTGATCAGCGGCCCGTCCATTCGGGTTTGCGCTTCTCAATAAAGGCATCAAAGCCTTCGCGCGCGTCTTCGGTCTGCGCCACACGCGGTAACAGTGTTTCTGCAAACCGCATCTGCTGCGGATAGGTCATGTCCTCCATCGCGTGACAGGCGTATTTTCCCAGCCGGATCGCGCTCGGCGACTGCGCGGCGATCTGGGCAACCAGTTCTGCAACCTTGTCGTCCAGCCCCGCGGCATCGGTCACATAGTTGACCAGATTGAACTGCAGGGCTTCCTCGGCCGTCAGAGGAACGCCGGTGATGAACATCTCCATCAGCCTCCGCCGGGGCAGCACGCGCATCATGGGTGGCACGATCGTCATGGGAAACAGACCTACCTTCACTTCCGGCGTTCCGATGCGGGCATGATCCGCCATCACAGCCAGATCGCAGGCACAGATGATGCCCGCTCCCGCCCCCATCGCGACGCCATTGATGCGCGCGATCGTTGGCTTTCGGCACGCCTGTATCGTCTCGAACAACCTTCCGGCAAAATGATCCGGGTCCGCCGGATCCTGAACAAACGGGCCGCCATCCGCCCCCGCCTTGATGTCGCCCCCGGCACAGAAGGCGCGCTCGCCCTCGCCGGTCAGAACGATCACGCGGCAATCGCTGTCCGTCTCGGCAGCACATATGGCGGCCATGATCCCGTCTGCGACCTCACGGTTGAGGGCATTTCGATTGTCAGGACGTCGAATCGTGATACGCACTTCTTTGCCGAGCGCCTGCGATTGAACAACGCTCTCAGTCATTTCCGAAGCTCCCCCCCTGTATTCAGGACACCGCGCTTTCTTACGTCAGGTCGTCAAAAGCTTGGCTTGATCTATTTTCTAACATATGTTTGATTTTGGTCAACACTGCGGACGACATTTTTCGGGAGGATGATATGACCACTCAAAGTGAGGCTATCGCGGCTGATCTGGAAGCCATCAGGGCGAACTATTCTTTGACTGATGAGCAAAGCCAGATCGTCGATCACGTGGATCGGGTATCGCGCGAGGTGCTGCACCCGCTGCAGGCGCGCATGGATGACGAGGAATGGTGGCCCGATGATCTGTTCAAGCAGATGGGCGAGCTGGGCCTGCTGGGGATTACCGCGCCGGAGGAGCTGGGCGGATCGGGGCAGAACGAGTTCACCCAGGCGCTGGTGTCCGAGGTGATTTCGAAGTGGAACCCGGCTGTGGGCCTCTCGCACGGGGCGCATGACAACCTGTGCCTGAATAACCTGCTGCGCAACGGCTCCGAAGAGCAGGTGAAGAAATACGTGCCGGGCCTTTGCTCGGGCGAGCTCGTCGGTGCTTTGGGCCTGACCGAACCGGGTGCGGGATCCGATGCGCTCGGATCCATGGCCACCACTGCCCGCCGCGACGGTGATGATTATGTCATCAACGGCTCGAAGATTTACATCACCAACGGCCCCATTGCCGATGTGATCCTGCTTTATGCCAAAACCGACAAGTCGAAGGGCGCCAAGGGCATTTCTGCTTTCATCATCGAGACGGACAATCCCGGTTTCAAGGTGGCGCAAAAGCTTGACAAAATGGGCTTTCGCGGCTCGCCAACCGGAGAACTGGTGTTTGAGGATTGCCGCGTACCCGCATCCGCCATGGTTGGACCGGAAAACACCGGCGTTTCGGTGGTAATGAGCGGGTTGGATCTGGAGCGTGCTATGGTTGCCTCAGTCTGCGTTGGCATGGCCGAACGCGCCCTGGAACTAGGGCTGGAATACGCCAAGATTCGCGAACAATTCGGCAAACCGATTGCAAGTTTCCAGATGATGCAGTCGAAACTGGCCGAGATCTACACCGAGGTCGAAACCGCGCGCGCATTCGGTTATCGGGCACTGGCCGCCTGTACGGGCCTACCAAAAGGGGCCGGGGGCCGTGGCGAAATCCACAAACTGACCGCGGCGGCCTGTCTTTACGCAGGCGAGGCATTCAACAAGGCGGTGACCGAAGCCTGTCATATTCATGGTGGCTCTGGCTACATGCAGGACACCGAGATCAACCGGCTGTTCCGCGCCAACAAATTGTTGGAGATCGGCGCGGGAACAAGCGAAGTCCGCAAGATCATCATTGCCGAAGAACTTTTGCGCGCCTGAGGGGGACGAGACAATGAACAAGCAACTGCGCAACGACACCGCTCTGCCAACACATTTCATGACGGACGAACAGCAGGCCCTGGCCGATCAGGCCGGCAAGTTCTTCATGTCCGAATTCCACCATCTGAATGCGGAAATGGACGATACTGATGACCTGCCGTCTTCGGTTTTCCCCAAGCTGGGCGAAATGGGCTATCTGGGACTGAACGTGCCGCCGGAATTCGGCGGCGCTGGTTTGGATTTCACCTCGGCCTGCATCATCACCGAACAGCTGTCGCGGGCCTCTGCCGCGATTGGGCTGACTCATGTGGCGCATGACAATTTGTGCGTCAACAACATCTATCGCAACGCCAATGACGATCTGCGCCGAAAATACCTGCCAGGTCTGTGCAACGGAACGCTGATCGGCGCCCTGGGTCTGACCGAACCCGGCGCGGGGTCTGATGCGCTTGGCTCGATGCGGACCACGGCCAAAAAGGATGCCGACGACTACATCCTGAACGGCGCCAAGATCTACATCACCAATGGGCCGATTGCCGATCTGGTGCTGGTCTATGCCAAGACATCGCCCGAAAAAGGGGCCAAGGGCATTTCCGCCTTTATCGTGGAAACCGACACGCCCGGTTTCAAGGTGGCGCAGAAGCTCAACAAGATGGGATTCCGCGGCTCGCCGACGGGCGAACTGGTATTCGAAGATTGCCGTGTTCCGGCCAGAAACATGGTCGGCAAGCTGGATGGCGGGGTTGCCGTTACCATGTCCGGACTTGATCTGGAACGTGCCATCGTCTGTTTCAACGCTCTGGGCATTGCGCAGCGGGCGCTGGATATTTCCATCGACTACGCCAAGACACGCCAGCAATTCGGCAAACCGATCGCCAGTTTTCAGATGGTTCAGGCGATGCTGGCCGACATGTATACGCAGATCGAGGCCGCGCGGAGCCTGTCCTTGCGCACCGCTGCCATGTGTGAAGGCCTCGAAGAGGGCGAAGGCGGGCGCGGCGAAATCCACAAGCTCACCGCTGCGGCGATCTACAAGGCCGCTGAGGCGACATCCTTCGTGCTGGACAAAGCTGTCCAGATTCACGGCGGCTCGGGTTACATGCGTGATACAGAAGTGAACCGGCTGTACCGGACCGGTCGCGTGCTTGAGGTCGGCGCAGGCACCCAGGAGGTTCGCAAACTCATCATTTCTGGCGAATTGCTGAAGAATTAGGGGCGGAACATGAGCGAAGCGAAATCAAGGCGTTACGCGTCGGATCTCATGGCGGGCCAGGTTGCCCTGGTCACGGGGTCCGGATCTGGAATGGGCCGGGCGACGGCGATCGAAATGGCCGCTTGCGGGGCCAGGCTTGCGCTGTTCGCGCGCCGCGAAGAGCCGCTGGAAGAGACCGCCGAAATGATCCGGGCGGCGGGGGGCGAGGCCTTTGTCGTGCCCGGAGACACCCGCGACGAAGACAGTATCGAAGCTGCGATGGGGCGGATCAAGGACCACTATGGGCAGTTGGATGTTTTGGTGAACAATGCCGGCGGCCAGTATATCGCGGCCGCCCGCGATATCACCAACAAGGGCTTCGAAGCCGTGATCCGCAACAACCTGATCGGGTCTTGGCAGATGACCCGGGCAGCGGCGGATCACTTCATGTACGACAATGGTGGATCGGTTGTGTTTGTCACCGCCATCTCGGCGCGCACCGCGCTTACCGGCTTTACACACACCGTCGCCGCCCGCGCCGGTGTAACGGGCATGATGAAAACGCTGGCCGCCGAATGGGGCGAGTACGGCATCCGGCTGAACTGTGTCGCGCCGGGCACGATCAAGACCGATGCGCTTGGCCGCTATCCGATTCCGCCGGAACAGTGGAAAAAGCTGAACCGCTCGGTGCTAAACCGGATGGGGGCGGCCGAGGACATCGCAGGCACGATCATTTTCCTGGCCTCGAAACTTGGCGGTTTCATCACCGGAGAAGACATTTATGTAGACGGCGGTGAGACCTTGCATATGGGTCATGACGCGCGGGACATGATCAACCCCGCGATGTTCGAGAAACGCGAACGGGGAGATGGCAAGAATGAGTAAACACCCAGTCCTTCTGGAGATTTCCGGCAGGATCGCCACGGTTACGCTGAACGATCCCGAGCGGCGCAACCCGGTCACCGGAAACGACATGATCGCTGCCCTTCTGGAGACCTTCGCCAAGGTGCAGGCCGATCCTCAGGTCAGCGTGATGATCCTGACCGGCGCCGACCCGGCCTTTTGTGCCGGCGGCGACATCAAGGAAATGAACGATCCCGACAGCGTGTTCCGCAAGGAGCCGCTGGCGGCGGCGCAGAGCTATGTTGATGGGGTGCAGCGGCTGCCGCTTGCGCTCTACAACATGGATATTCCGACCATCGCCGCAGTCAACGGCCCGGCGGTGGGCGCGGGGTGCGACCTGACCATGATGTGCGACATGCGCATCGCGTCGGAAAAAGCAAGGTTCGGCGAAGTGTTTCTGAATCTCGGAATCATTCCGGGCGATGCGGGCAGCTGGTTCCTGTTGCGTCGTCTGGGCCACCAGAAGGCCGCCGATCTGACCTTCTCAGGGCGCATGGTCGAGGCCAAGGAAGCGCTGGAGCTTGGTATGGTGCTTGAACTTGTGCCTCATGAAAAATTGATGGAACGGGCCCGCGAACGGGCCGCTGTCATCGCCGCGAAACCGCCGCGCGCGGTGCGGGTCGCCAAGCGTCTGATGCGCAATGCCGAACGGATGGACCTGCCGGATTTTCTGAATTCCGCGGCGGCCTATCAGGCGCTCATGCATCAGACCGAAGACCACCACGAGGCGGTTGCTGCGTTCGTCGAAAAACGAAAACCCAATTTCACGGGGCGTTAAAGGAAAGATCGCATGTCAGACATCACCCAAAAGAAGATGGAGCAAATCGCGCAGATGTGGAATGCGCGCGGCAAGGGTCTGATAACGCATATGGCGCTTGAGATCGAAGAGGTCTCGACCGAACGTGTTCGGGTTCGGATGCCGTTCAATCCGGACTTTTGCGTCGATGCGGAACAATCGCTGCTCCACGGTGGTATCCTGACGGCACTTCTGGACAGTGTCTTTGGACTGGCGAACTTTGTTGCCATCGAAGGCGTCAGTACCATGGCCACTCTTGACCTCAGAGTTGATTACCTGCGCCCGGCCCGTTCGCGCGCGGATGTCATCGTTCAAGCGCATTGTTTTCGCAAGACCCGCCACATCGCCTTCAATTCCGGCAGCGTCTGGTTCGCGGGCCATGAGGATGCTGAAATAGCCAGGGGAACCGCCTCGTTTGCATTGACGCGCGGCGAAACCAGCCTGTTTGACGCAATGACAAAAGGAAAAACCTCGTGATGGACGTGCAAACTGTCAATGCCAATGTTTCCCGGGTGCCGTTCTTCCGATTTCTCAACTTTGAGGTCAGAAGTCTAGACAGTCTCCATGCTGAGGCGGAGATGACCTTTGATGACCCCCATATCGGTAACCCGATCATGGAGTACTACCATGGCGGCATAATCGCGAGTTTTATGGAGGCCACTGCCGCCATCGCGGTACAGCCCGATTTCGCCGACGTTCCGGCCAAGCCGATCAACCTGACCGTCGATTACCTCAGACCCGGTGTGAAGGGACCGCTTTTTGCGCGCGCTAACGTCACGCGCAAAGGCAAGCGGATGGCAAGCGTCAGCGTGCTCAGCTGGCAGACGGATCGGGAAAAGGCGGTTGCCGAAGGGCTGTATCACTTCCTTCTGGTCTGACCGGGGCAACCGCTTTCAGGGCTACCTTGTCCTGTGGACGGGGCCGCTTCCCGGTTACAAATGCCTTCCAGTAACAGATAGATGAGCATGCTGGAGAATTCAGGCAGTGATAGATATCCTTCCACTCCTGCCTTGTTCGGGTCGAACCATTCCACCGTCCAGTTTAAGGCACCCAACATCACCTGGCGCAAGGGGACGATCTTGATATCCGACCGTATGGCACCGTCGTCCTGAGCTTCACGGAGTATCCGATCCCAGAGTTTTCCATACTCATGGCGAATACCCCTGTGCCTCTCCCTGAAATGATTGGGGAGCATTCCATAGCTTCTGATATTCGCCGAGGTGAATTCACTTGCCTTGAAGAGGAAATCCAGGTGCGCCCAGATTGCAGTCGCTATCTTGGCGTGATGATCGTACGGGGCATCGAATTTCCGAACGGCGGCTTCGACACCTGATAGCAAGTCCCTCAGTCCGGCGTTTAGAACTTCGTCAACGATCGCTTCTTTGGAGTTGAAATGGTAATAGACGCTGCCCGCTTTCATGTCCGCTTCTTCCGCGATCTTTCTCAGCGTGGTCGCCTTGTAGCCATTGTCCCTCAGAACGCGCGCTGCGGCCTTTAGAATTTCTGCACGGGTCTTAGCCGCCTTGCTGTCGGGATCCGGGGTTTTGGCGGGAGTGGCGGGGCACAGCTTCAAGCCTTCGGTACCCGCCTTGCGATGTGGACACATTCCGTCAAGTATCAGCTTACTCATTCGTTCCGCGAGGATGCGCACCGGATACTTGTCGACATCGTACCATTCTACGGTCCAGTTCATGGCACTCAGGATGAACTGGCGGATCACAGCAGTGGATATGTCGCTTCGAAGGTGGCCGGCGCGTTTGGCGTCATTCAGGAATTTGCCCCAGGCCCCTGCATATGATGCACGCAATTCGCGATGCGGGGCGCGTGTTTCGTCCGACAACATCGGATAGTTCCGAATATTGGCTGACGTGAAGTCGCTGTCGGTCAAGAGATAGGTCAGATGTGTTTCAATCAGCAGTCCGAAAGTCTTGCGAAAATCCTCCGAACTTGTCGGTGCCGACCGAACAATTTCACTGACCGCCTGATATAGTTGACGGACGCCAAGATCGAGAACTTCGCTCAGAATCTGGTCCTTGGATTGAAAATGATAATAAATGCTGCCGGCCTCAATGCCAGCTTCCTGCGCGATGTCGCGCATAGTCGTTGCGTGATAGCCTTCATACCGAAAAAGTCGCGCGGCCGCAGCGAGTATGGCTTCGCGGGTCCTCTCCGACTTGCTTAGATCGTCATTCACTATCCTGGTATCTTCAATCTGTCGTGCCATCCAGTGTCGATACTTGTCGTAGATGAGGCTGTCCATTGCAATTAATCTAACAACTGTTAGATTACATCGGAGAGAGTGTCGAATCAAGCTCTTTTCAAGGTGCAACGGAAGAGGAGGACCTCCACATGCGAGGGTTGAGTGGAAAACGGGTCGTCGTGACCGGCGGTGGGAGCGGCATTGGCCGAGCGGTTTGCGAACGGTTCGGCGCGGAGGGTGCCGAAGTCGCCGTTTTCGATCTGAACAAAGCCGGAGCGGATGAAACCGCCAAACTAATCACTGAATCCGGCGGAAAAGCGACTGCATTTCAGGCGGATATCACCGATCGCGCACAGGTCGACAAGGCCGTCGCCGAGTTCGAATCCGGCGGACCGATTGATGTGCTGGTGAACAACGCGGGCTGGGACGTGATCAAACCGTTCCTCGACACCGATCCCGACCTTTGGAAAAAGGTCATCGACATAAATCTTTACGGTCCGCTGAATATGCATCACGCGGTGCTTCCGGGCATGGTCAAGAACGGCGGCGGCCGTGTGGTCAACATCGCGTCCGACGCCGGACGCGTCGGATCATCCGGCGAAGCCGTGTATTCGGCCTGCAAGGGTGGCATCATCTCGTTCACCAAAACCGTAGCGCGCGAACTGGCGCGTAAAGGTATTCAATTGAATGCGGTCGCCCCCGGCCCGACCGATACGCCGCTGTTCGCTCAGGTTGCCGAGGGCGAGGCCGGTCAAAAGATCGCCGAAGGTCTCAAGCGGGCGATTCCGATGAAGCGTCTTGCGCAGCCGACGGATTACCCTGGCATCATCTGCTTCCTGTCGTCGGACGACGCAGGGTTCATTACCGGCCAGGTGATTTCGGTTTCGGGCGGCCTGTCCATGCACGGTTAAAACGCTGGCAGCAGCGCCGGACTCAAGGCGCTGCTGCCATACCGTGCCAAGAGTTACCTCCCCGACTGGCCGCGCCTTATATGCGGCCCTTTTTCATTCTAGAAAGGTTGCGAATGTTTCAGCCAGGCTCTGACATCCAGCGGACAAGCACGCTGACCGCATTTCTGAGGGGCTGCGGCATTGACAGTTACGAGGAACTCGTCCGCCGTTCGAATGAAGACCCAGACTGGTTCTTGGGGCAGATCATTGACCATGCCGGGATACGGTTCGCGCGGCCCTACAGCCGGTTGCGAGATATCTCCGAAGGGCCCGAATCGATCCGGTGGGCCGTCGGGAGTACTTTGAATCTGACGGAAACCTGTCTTGACGCCCGAATTGCCGATGGCTTGGGCGACAAGGTCGCAATCGACTGGGTCGGCGAAGACGGAAGCCGCCGCCGCTGGACCTATTCCGACCTTACCGCCGAAGCCTCCCGCGTCGCCTCGGCCCTTGCCACGCGCGGTGTAAGGCCCGGTCAGGCGGTGGGCATCTATATGCCGATGATCCCCGAAATCGAGGCCGCGCTTCTGGGTATTGCCCGGCTGGGCGCGGTTGCGGTGCCGCTGTTTTCCGGTTTTGCGCCCCATGCCATCGTATCGCGCCTGAACGACGCGGATGCCGTGGCGGTGTTGACGGCGGATGCCACACCCCGGCGAGGCAAGCCGGTCTGGATGGAAGCGACCCTTGCCCAAGCTTTGACCGACGTACCATCGGTTCATACCGTGATCAGCCTGCGACGGTTCGGCGATGCGGTGGCCGATCCGGCCCGCGATCTGGACTGGACCGAAACAGTGGGCCGCGCCAGTCCGGAGTTTGCCGCCGTTCCCGTCAGTGCCGATGACACCTTTCTCATCGCCTATACATCGGGCACCACCGGGCGGCCCAAGGGTGTCGTGCATACCCATTTGGGCGTGCAGGCCAAGGCCACGGCCGATTTCCTGCTTTGCCTCGACATGAAACGGGATGACCGGCACCTCTGGATGACCGACATGGGGTGGGTCATGGGACCGCTCACCCTTTTATCGGTGCTCTTGTCCGGTTCGACTCTGGTGCTGGCCGAGGGCGCACCATCAATGCCCGGCGATCCCTTCAGGCTGCTGCGTCTTGCGTCCGAGATGGAGGTCACGCATCTCGGCGTGGCCCCGACCCTGGTACGGCAGTTCATGACGCAGGATACTGAATCTTTGTCGGGCTACGACTTGTCGTCCCTGCGCATCGTCGCCTCGACCGGCGAGCCCTGGACCGAGGATGCCTGGCTCTGGCAGCTCGATCATATCTGTCGCCGCCGCGCCGTGCCGCTGAACATCTCGGGCGGGACCGAGCTTTTTGGCGCGATCCTGACCTCGACCGTGCTGCACGAGCTCAAGCCCGGCGGATTTTCGGCCCAGGCCCTGGGTGTCGGGGCCAAGGTTCTGCGCCAGGACGGCAGCGAAGCCGCACCGGGCGAGGTCGGCGAACTGGTCGTGACCCAGCCGCCTCTGGGTCTGACCCCGGCCATCAGGGGGGACCGCGATCGCTACCTTGACACCTACTGGTCCACCTTCCCCGGCCTCTGGCGGCACGGCGACTGGGTGCGCTGCGATCCGGACGGGACATGGTATATCCTGGGCCGGTCGGACGACACGCTGAACATCGCCGGCAAACGCATCGGCCCGCCCGAGATCGAGGCGGCCCTGACCGAAACCGGAGAGGTGGTGGACGCCGCGGCCATCGCGGCACCTGATGACATCAAGGGCGTGGCTGTCGTCTGCGTCTGCGTGGCGGCACCAAATGTGTCGCCGGACGCGGAGCTCGTGAACCGGCTCAAGGATCGTGTCGGGGAGATCGTCTCGAAACCCTTCCGCCCGCGCGAGATCCACTTTGTCGAAGCGCTGCCCAAGACCCGCAGCATGAAAACCATGCGCCGTGTCGTGCGCGCCGCCTTTCTCGGTGAAGATCCAGGCGATCTGTCGTCGATCAGCAACCCGGAAACCATTCAGCCCATCGCAGACCTGCAAAAGGAAAAGTCATGATCACTGTTTTCGGAGCCACGGGCACGACTGGTGCGCCCCTCGTCGACACGCTTCTGGCAAAAGGCGCGACCGTGCGCGCTGTCACCAGCGACCTCTCAAAGTTAGACGCGCTAAAGGCCAAAGGATGCGAGGCGGTCGTCGCGGATTTCACGGACCCTGCCGCGCTGGCGCGGGCCTGTGACGGGGCAGAAAAGATATACCTGGTCACGCCTGCCCATCTGAACATGCGCCAGTGGAAGGCGAACGTGATCGAGGCGGCCAAGGCCGCGGGCGTGCGCCATATCGTTGTGGCCACGGGGCTTGGCGCGTCGCCCAAGGCGGGGCTGACCTTTGGAAAGTGGCATTCCGAAACCCAGGAGCTGCTGAAGCAAAGCGGCCTTGACTGGACCTTTGTCCAGCCGACCTATTTCATGCAGAACCTGCTGTGGCAGGCCGGTAACATTGCAAAGGACGCCGTGTACTATGACGATCTGGGCGGCCCCGTGGCCTGGATCGACGCCCGCGACATCGCGGATGTCGCCGCCGAGGCGCTGACCGCTCCGGGTTACGAAGGCAAGGCTCTTGGTCTGACCGGGCCCGAAGCTCTTACCGGAGAAGATATCGCCGCCCTCCTGTCCAGGGTGACCGGGCGCACTGTCTCCTGCGCACCCCTGCCGGCCGAAAATGCCATGGCGGGCATGGTGGCTGGCGGAATGCAGGACGAGGTCGCCAGAGCCATGGTCGAATTGGCTTCCATCGCGCCCAAGGGCTACCTTGCCGGCATCGAGACCACGGTCAGCGATGTGATGGGACGCCCGGCGCGCCGATTTGCCGATTTCGTCGCCGAGAACCGGGATGCTTTCGTCAAGTAACCTGATGGCGGCGCCGCTTTATCTCGAACTGGCGCCGCCTGAGGAAGCGGCCAAACAGATCGACCATTTGTTCGTGTTCCGCGATACCGGTGTGCTGAGCGGTGGTGGACGCGGGCGGTTCGCAACCGACCTCTTTACCCTTTCGGTAACGCGCGACGACAGCGGCGGCGGGCGCGTATCGCTGGCAGAACCGCGCCCCTATTTTTCGCCCCGCCCAAGGCCATTCCAGGGTGTCGTGGCCGGGCTGCGACTGTCGTCACGACCGCAGCGATTTCCCGACTCCAAAGGGCTGGACATGCTGGCCTCAGAACTGGCCCGGGTTCAGACCGGGGACGATGACCTGCCTGCGCTCATCGCGGTGCTTGACGGCCTTGCGAGAGACCTGCGCTTTGCCGCACCACCCGGAGCTTACAGCGACCGGACCAAACGTCGAAAGGTGCGGGCGGAAACCGGCGTGTCGCGGCGGCGGCTTGCGACCTTGCGACGCTTTCGCCGGGCTCTCGGGCAGCTTGCGTCAAAGACCCTGCCGCTGAGCGATCTGGCGCTGGACGCCGGATATTACGATCAATCTCACTTGTCCGCCGCTTGCCGGATCTTCGCCGGCAAACCGCCCGGCGCGTTGCGCGCTCTGTCTATTCCGCGTCGTTTTGACCTTTCGCTACAAGATACGCGCCTCAAAGACCGCCTAAGATTGGTCATTGACGAATGAAATCGAAGAGGAAGACCCGCCATGACACAATTCAAACCGAAAAACCCCGACTATGACGCACGCGTGCGCAACAGTTTCGATCGCCAGAAGGTGATGAACACGTTGGGGATCAGCATTGCCGAGTTGTTACCCGGCCGCATCGTTCTGGAAATGGCACATCAGGTTGCACTGACCCAGCAGCATGGGTTTTTGCATGCCGGAATCGTGTCGACAGCGCTGGACAGCGCCTGCGGATACGCGGCCTTTTCGCTGATGCCAGCGGACGCGGCAGTGTTGACGGCCGAATTCAAGATCAACCTACTCAACCCGGCGGACGGCGAACGGTTTCGCTTCGTCGCTGACGTGGTGAAACCAGGCAGGACGCTGACCATATGCGAGGCGCGTGCCTATGCCGTGAAGGGCCAGGATGAAAAGCTCGTCGCAACGATGACCGGAACGCTCATGGCGCTGATCGGGCGGGCGGGGGTCGCGGACTGAGCGCAACCCGGCCGCAGCACATCCGATCCGGGCGGCCGGGCCGATTATTCAGACAGCTGGATCAGCTGTTCCAGCGGCTCGCGACCTCGGCCAACCGTTTCCCGTAGGCGCGCGCGGTATCCAGATCGCCGCCAGCAGGTTCAGACCTGTCAAGCGGTAATGTTAGCTTTTAGCAGTGCGGTCGCCGATTGTCCGTCGTCAGGGTTTTTCGGAGAGCTGAGACTGTATCGTAACGGAGGATCTGGTTCGGTTTCTGTTCAAGTTTATGCGGCAGCGGCCTGATGCTGCAACCGTAATTGGAACGGATGGACGCCCACGGTGCCGATGGGCTGCCGTCACGCCGGAGTTTCCAGTCAGGGCTGAGCTGGCGCACCATTCTGGCCAAGCGCGAGAACTTTCGTGCTGCCTTCGCCGGGTTCGACTTTCGGGGAGTTGCGAACTTTGACGACAACGACATTGAGCGCCTACTTGCCGATGAAGGAATTGTTCGCTATCGAGGCAAGATCGAAGCCGTGATCAACAACGCTCGCCGTACTTTCGAGGTCGTCCAAGAGGAAGGCTCCTTCGCCGCATTCATCTGGCTATATGAACCTGCCAAGGACGACGCACTGCCACAAATGCGGTCCAAATCAACAGCGTCCGAGACCCTTTCCAAAGACCTACGAAAGCTTGGCTTCAAATTCGTGGGACCGACCACCGTATATGCATTCATGCCGGCCATGGGATGTATCAACGATCACGCAGAAGTCTGTTGGATGCGAAAGGACGTCGAAACAGCCCGAAATACCCTTCGCACACCGACATAGGCAACTGTCGGCCAATTAACGTGAAAAAAATCAAGGCCACTTAGCGTGGAAAGTCACAGACAGGTTTCGCGTCAGTCGACCGAGACTTCAGAGCCTTGAGAGTAGCGTGGCCAATTGAGCGGCGTCTTTGGGTTTCAGCTTTGCGCCGATCCTTTCCGACAGAACCCGTTCATAGATCGGCCACATCGCCCTCCTGACAGATTTACCCTTTTCAGAGATAGAAATGTTTTGACCTCGCCCATCTTCCGAGCAGTCCCGTCGGTCCACCAGCCCTGCTTTCACCATGCGGTCCAGCAACCGCGATGTACCGTATTGGGGTAACAATATCCGGTCTTTGAGTTCGAATGGACGGAGTCCGTCCGGGCCTGCCTTCTCGAGTTCGAGAAGCGCGTCATACCATGCAAGTGGCGGGTATCCTGCCGATTTCAGAGACGATTCGACAGCCTCAAGCAAAACGCGGCTTTTAGTCATGAGGGCTGTCCAGGCGGCCTCAGTAGCATGGTCAATCTCGTTCATATCCAGCACCTATCATGTGCATGCAAGTGCATCAACCTTGACGTCGCATGTAACGCGCTATATATAGATGCAAATGCATCGACATATGGGATCATATCATGTCAAAATCGCACCTCACAGAATTTGGGATATTCCTGCTCCGTATAGCACTCGGTATCATGTTCCTGGCGCACAGCCTGTTTCTCAAGCTCTTCATTTTCACACTTCCCGGAACGGCGCAGTTCTTCATTTCGATCGGGCTGCCCGGCTGGTTTGCTTATATGGTATTTGCAGTCGAGGCGATTGCCGGTGCCTTTTTGGTCCTCGGCATACAGGCGCGGTGGGTCGCGTCGGCGACCGTGCCCATCCTGGCCGGAGCGACCTGGGCTCACTCCGGAAACGGCTGGATGTTCGGATACGAGAACGGCGGGTGGGAATACCCGGCCTATCTGACGCTGCTTGCCATCGTGCAAGGGCTTCTGGGCGACGGCCGTTTCGCCCTCAGCCCTTCCTTCGCGCCCGGTAACGTGCAGATGGAGGGAGAGACAACATGAGCCTCCACCTCATTAGCCATGCGGCCTGCCCATATGTGCAGCGCGCGGCGATCTCGCTCACTGAGAAAGGTGTCACGTTCGAGAGAACTGACATCGATCTTTCGAACAAGCCCGACTGGTTTCTTGCCATATCTCCGCTGGGCAAGACGCCTGTCCTGGTTGTGGACGGGACGCCGATTTTCGAATCTGCGGTTATCCTCGAATATCTTGAGGATACACAACCCCACGCGCTTCATCCGCACGACGCTCTTGATCGCGCCCGCCACCGTGCCTGGATTGAATTTGGATCTGCTGTCTTGAACGACATTGCGGGGTTCTACTCGGCGCCGAACGAGAAAGCGTTGGAAGAAAAAGTGGCGGCGCTCCGCGCAAAGTTCCTTCGGCTGGACGCGGAGCTTGGGGAGGGACCATGGTTCGATGGCCACCGGTTCAGCCTCGTCGATGTCGTATTCGGCCCGGTCTTCCGCTATTTCGACGTTTTTGACACCATCGGAGAGTTTGGCGTCTTCACAGGGCTTGCCCGTGTAAGGGCCTGGCGACATGAACTGGAGCGTCGGGTTTCTGTGAAGAATGCCGTCAGTGAAGATTACCCGACCCTTCTGCGTGACTTCATCAGACGGCGCAATTCTTACCTGTCCCAGATCATGCAGACAGGAGGGCCGAAGAAGACAGTTACACAGGTGCGATCGGCTGACCGCTGATCACTTGATATCGTTTTGTCGGGCCGCAGTACAGAACCGGACGTTTGAGGTCGCTTGGCGAATGTCCGCTTTGTCCCGCACATCGGATAGTCGCCGACTTTCCCTTGAAGGCCCGCAGCAGCCCCAACCGGCAATTGCCGGCAGTCCATGCCCGTCCGTGCGATGCGCAGGGTTACTGCTGCCCCCACAGCGAAACCGGGAACAAACCACCGATCGCATTGATGAATGGCTCAGGGATCTACGAATCCTCCTGAGCTCAAACACCCGGAAAACCCTAGCCGTGTAGTCCGACAGAGGGCTGCGCATCAATCGCGGGTCAATCTATCCCAGATGGTGGATCACTTTCAGGGGGTTACTCCAAAGGGCGGGGATAAGAAGCTCGTGGCAACGAGGATAAGAACGCTTTTATCGCTATTGGGGCGAACTGGCGTGGCTGGCTGACGATCGGGTCAGAGCGAAAATTAATCTGCGAGCCGGGCTTCGAGGATATGCCGCTGGATCTTGCCGCTGGTCGATCTGGGAAAATCCTCGAACGCGATGAAGCGAATTTCGCGTGGTCGCTTATAGCCAGCGAGGCTTTCGCGGCACAAGTTCAGCAGCGCCTCGGCATCCGGCCCGTCATCGTCACAGGCGACAAAGGCCACCGGGCTTTCCCCCCATTTCGCGTCGAAGGCCCTTACCACGGCGGCATCGATCACATCGGGATGAGAAAGAAGCACACGTTCGATTTCCGCCGGATAGACGTTTTCACCTCCGGTCTTGATCAGGTATTTCGCCCGATCCACAAAGTCGACGGTGCCGTCCGCATTGCGCCGGAACAGATCGCCCATGTGGAAAAAGCCGTTGCGAAAGTCACGGGCATTGGTGTCGTCGGCGTTCCAGTACCCGGAAAACAGCGTCGGACCCCGAAGCGCCATTTCGCCCGGCGTTCCATCGGGGACTTCGCGGTCGTCGGGATCGACCAGCCGCACCTCGCAAAAGGCGCTGATGCGCTTGGACAGCCGGTCCGGGGTCACACCCGGCGCGATCAGATCGGCGGTTCCCGGCGGCAGGCCGGTTTCGGTCGCCCCGAAGGAATTCAGATAGGGCGTGTCCAGAAGACCGGTCAGTTCCGCGATCTGATGCGGCGGCACCAGATCAGCCATTGCGCCGCAAACCTTGATCCCCTTCAGCGGCAAAGGGTTGGCGTGCCGTTCGTTAATAAAAGCCTCCAGTGCCCCGGGCATCATCACGAACCAGCCGATCCTGTGGCGTGACAGCGCCTCGTTGATGACGGCGGGCTGCAGCCCGTCCACCATCACCACGGTCCCACCCCGCAGGATCGTTGCCAGCGCATGATCGGTGGAGGCCATGTGGAACATCGGCGCCCAGGCGATGAACCCGTCGCCGGGATCCAGCGCCAGCTGGGCCGCAAAAACCATGGATCGGGCGATATGCGCGCGGTGGCTGATATGCGCCCCCTTGGGCAGGCCCGTGGTCCCCGAGGTATAGAGGATCGTCAGACCGGCCTCGGGGTCGTCAACCATGGTTCCGGTGCGCGGGTCCGGCTCGACCCCGGCAATGGCCGTTTCCAGGTCTGGCCCGACGGTTAGACAGGGTGTCGACGCGACGGCGCGGTAAGCTTCTGAAAGTTCCGGTTCGACAACCGCGAGAACCGGCTCGACCAGATCGATGCAGTGCCGCAGTTCATCGGGGGCAAGCCGCCAGTTCAGACAGGCGACGATCGCGCCGATTCCCGCTGCTGCAAGTTCGACCTCCAGGTATTCTGAGCGGTTATGCGACAGGATCGCGATCCTGTCTCCGGGCGCCACGCCTCGTGCCAGAAAGACAGCCGCCAGACGATCGACCCGCTCCAGCAGTTCTGCATAGGTCAGTTTCCTGCTGCCGTCCTCGATGGCGAGGGCGCGGGCGCAGTCATGTGCGCGGGTTCGAAAGATCGAATACAGATCAGCGCGCCCCGCGCGGATGACGCCGGTCAGCATAGTTTCCCCCTTGCCCGAGCCTCGGTTCAGAGATCCTGCGCCAGGCGCACGCCCTCATCAATGGCGCGCAGCGCATCCAGTTCGGCGGCCTCCTTTGCCCCGCCGATCATCGTAACCAGGACGCCGCGCGCTACAACCTCTTTGGCCAGGGCCCGTTCCGGTTCCTGACCGGTGCACAGCACAATTGTATCGGCTGCGATGACCGTCGGGTTTCCGTCCGCGACGATGTGCAGCCCCGCATCGTCGATATGTTCATAGGTCACCCCGCCCATTGCCTCGACCCCATGTTTGCGCAGCGCGTTGCGCAGGATCCACCCTGTCGAAACACCAAGCCCCGCGCCCGGTTTAGCGGTCTTGCGCTGCAGCATGACGACCTTGCGGCGCGACGGCTTCGGTGCCAGAGGGTCGCCCGCCAGGGCACCCGAGGAGACAAATTCGGGGTCCACTCCCCAGGTTTCGCAAAAGACGTCGGAATTCGCGGTCTCGGCGGGTTTGGTCACTAGGAACTCGGCCACATCATGACCGATGCCCCCCGCCCCCATCACCACGACACGGTCGCCCGCCTCGCGGTCACCGGACAGAATTTCGGCGTAGGTCGCGACGCTGGGATGGTCGATACCCGGCAGGTCGGGAATGCGCGGCGTGACCCCGGTGGCGATGACCACATGGTCAAATCCCTCAAGATCGCTCGCCTCTGCCCGCTGTCCCAGACGCTGCGTGACCCCGTGTTTCTGCATCTGACCGGCATAATACCGCAGGGTTTCGTCGAATTCGTCCTTGCCTGGTGCGGCGCGGGCCAGATTCAGCTGACCGCCCAATTTGTCCTGCGCTTCGAACAGGGTGACATCGTGGCCCAGCCGTGCCGCCTCGGCGGCTGTGGCCATGCCCGCGGCACCACCGCCAACGACGGCCACTTTCTTTGGCGTGTCGGTTGGCGTATCCCGGAATTCCGTTTCACGCCCGGCCCTTGGATTGACCAGACATCCGACCGGCCGGTCCGAAAAAATGAAATCCAGGCAGGCCTGGTTGCAGGCAATGCAGGTGTTGATCTCGTCTGCGCGGCCCTCGCGCGTCTTTTTCACGAAATGCGGATCGGCCAGAAACGGGCGCGCCATCGAGATCATGTCCGCATCGCCAGAGGCAAGTATGTCTTCTGCAAGCTGGGGTGTGTTGATCCGGTTCGAGGCGACTACCGGGATCGACACCGCCGCTTTGACGTTGGCTGCCGCCTTGCGCCAGGCACCGCGCGGCACCGGGTAGGCGATCGTCGGCACGCGGGCCTCATGCCAGCCGATGCCGGTGTTCAGGATATCCGCACCCGCAGCCTCGATCTTGCGGGCCAGTGCGGCAATTTCATCGGCGGGCGCGCCGCCCTCGACCAGATCGGCCGCCGAAATCCGGTAGATGACCAGAAAGTCGGGGCCGCAACGTTCGCGCACCGCGCGCACGATATCGACCGGGAATCGGTGGCGGTTCGCGGCGCTGCCGCCCCAGTCGTCTTGGCGCTTGTTGGTGTGGGTGACGGTGAATTCGTTGATCAGGTATCCCTCGGACCCCATGATCTCGACGCCATCAAAGCCTGCGGCCAGCGCATTGGCGGCCGCCACGGCAAAATCCTCGATGGTACGGAGAATGTCGGCTTCGGTCATTTCACGCGGGATGAAACGGTTGATCGGGGCGCGGATCGGCGACGGGGCCACACACCCTTCGATCTTGGCATAGCGCCCGGCGTGGAGGAGTTGCGCGCAGATCAGGCTGCCTTCGGCCTGCACCGCCTCGCAGATCGGGCGCAGGTCAAGCGCTTCTTCCGGGTCATCGATTCTCGGACCTTCTGGATCGAATATGCCCTCGGCATTGGGCGAAAACCCGCCGGTGACCAGAATCGCCGCCTCCCCCCGCGCCCGCTCAGAGTAAAAAGCGATCTGTTTAGCTATGCCGTCAGGCTCGGTTTCCAACCGCGTGTGCATCGACCCCATGATGACACGATTTCGCAATGTATGCTGGCCTGCGCGGATGGGCGAGAGCATGGTTTCAAAGCTTCCATCTGGTCTATTTTTCACTTTGGTTCTCCTCCTCAAAACTGCACTTGATATACATTCTAACATTTGTTAGATTTTTGGAAAGAAGATTTTCGCTCACGAGGAGGAGCACCGATGCAATTCCAGCCTACAGACGATCAGAAGGCGTTTCGCGAGACCGCAAAGCGCTTCGCAACTGAAAGGCTTTCGCCCACATATCAAGAACGCGCCAGCGGCCATACATTCGACCGTGCGCTGATCAAGGAGATGGGCGCACTGGGGCTGATCGGGGCCGATCTGCCCGAGGAATTCGGGGGTCTCGGCGAAAGCTCTGTCACGTCAGGGCTGATCGTCGAAGAGATCGCCTATGCCGATTTCAACGCAAGTTACGTGCAGCTTCTGGGCTCTCTCATGGGCGGAATGGTTGCCAAACATGCCTCCAAGGACATCGCGTCGGAATGGGTGCCCAAGGTTGTTTCGGGTGATGCGGTCATTGGCCTGGGCCTGACAGAGCCGCGCGGCGGTTCGGATGCGGCGAACCTGATTCTGAGGGCCGAGAAATCCGGCAACGGCTGGCGGCTGAACGGTGAAAAGACATCCATGAGTTTTGCCAGTCAGGCGGATGCGGCGGTCGTCTTTGCCCGTACCGGCGATCCTGACGGCGGCTCACGCGGGGTCAGCGCCTTTTTCGTCGATCTGAACCAGGAAGGCATCAAGCGCACCCATTTTGACGACATCGGCACCAAGCCTGTCGGGCGCGGCTCGGTTTTCTTTGACGATGTTTTCGTGCCGGCTGAAAACATGATGGCGGAACAGGACCGTGCCTTTGGCACGATCATGGCGGGCTTCGACTATTCCCGCGCACTGATCGGGCTGGAGTGCCTGGGGGCCGCGCAAGCGTCGGTGGATGAAACCTGGGCCTACGTTCAGGAGCGCGAGGCATTCGGAGCCCCGATCGTGCAGTATCAGGGTGTCAGCTTTCCCTTGGCCGAGGCCGAGACCCAACTGACCATGATGCGCCAGCTTTGCTATTACACGCTGGACCTGCGCGACCGTGGCCTGCCCCACACCTCTCAGGCCGCCATGTGCAAATGGTACCTGCCCAAAACCGCCTGCGAGATCCTGCACCAGTGCCTGATCCTGCACGGACATTACGGCTACACCACCGACCTGCCCCACCACCAGCGCTACAACGATGTGCTCGGCTTGCAGATCGGTGACGGCACCGCGCAGATCCAGAAGCTGGTGATCGCCCGCGAGAAGGTCGGTCGCATGGCGCTGCAGTATGACAAGAAGGCGAAGGGAGCCTCGAAATGAGCGACCCCATCCTCGTCACTTCCGAGGGCAACACCGGCATCATCGAACTGGCCCGCCCCGAGAAATTCAATTGCCTGTCACTTGAGGTGCATGAGCGTATTTCTGTCGCGCGTGCGGAATTCGAGGCGAACCCCGCTATTCGGGCGATCCTCATCCGGGCGCAGGGCAAGCACTTTTGCACCGGTGCCGATCTGGTGGAAGTGAAAGGTAAATTGAACGATCCCGCCGCGCTGGACCATTTCATCGCCTTTGGCATGAAAAACCTGCGTGCGCTCGAAACCTCCTCCCTCCCTGTCGTAGTCGCAGTGCAGGGGTTGTGTCTGGCCGGCGGGATCGAACTGATGCTGGCCTGCGACGTGTGCTTTGCGGCCGAAAGCGCCCAGTTTGGCGATCAGCATGCGCAATTCGGGCTGATTCCCGGTTGGGGTGGCTCGCAGCGGCTGACGCGGTTGATGGGGCAGCGCCGGGCGCTCGACCTGATGTTCTCGGCCCGCTGGCTCAAGTCGGACGAGGCCAAAGAGGCCGGCCTGGTCAACTACATCGTGCCGGATGCGGACCTGCACAAGATCTCGCTGGAATACTGCCAGAAGATCGCCACCCGCTCGCGTCCCGGCATCGCCGAGATGAAGCGGTTGGCGCGCGAAGGTGCGGACCTTGGTATCGACCAGCAGATGCGGCTTGAGCGCGATGCCGCGGTGCGTGCACTGCCCAGCGATGACGTGGCCGAGGGCCTCGACGCATTCGAGAACCGGCGCGCCCCCGAATTCAAGGCCTGAGGACGAAACATGGATTTCATTTTGAACGACGAACAACGCCAGATTTACGAGTATGGCGGCCAGCTGGCGCAGAAATACGACAATGCGTATTGGCTGGACCACGCGCGCAGGCATGAGTTCCCGCACGAGATGTTCAAGCAGATTGCCGATGACGGTTTCCTGGGCATCATGGTGCCCGAGGAATTCGGCGGCGCGGGCCTTGGTATGACTGAAATGGCCCTGTTCATGGAGGGCACCGCCAATCACGGCATTCCGCTTTTGATGATGGTGGTCGGGCCGACCATGTCGCTGGCCCATATCGCCAGCCACGGGAGCGAGTTCCACAAGAAAGAACTGCTGCCGGCCGCCTGCCGCGGTGATATCCAGTTCTGTTTCGCGATCACCGAACCGGGGGCCGGGTCGAACACGATGAAGGCCACTACGCTGGCCAAGCGTCGAGGCAACCGGTTCAGCCTGTCGGGCGAAAAGACCTTCATCACCGGGGCCGAAGTGGCCGACTACTGCCTCGTGGTGGCGCGGACCAAACCGCATACCGAGGTCAGCCGCAAGACCGACGGCTTTACCCTGTTCGCCGTGGATCTGAAGAAAAAAGGCGTCCACAAGCAGCGGGTGAAGATCTCGATCCCCCTGCCCGAGGAGCAGTGGACACTGTTCTTCGACGATGTGGATCTCGGCCCCGAGGATGTGGTCGGCGAGGTGGACGAAGGGTTCTCGATCCTGTTCGACAGCCTCAACCCCGAGCGTATTATCCTGGCCGCCTTGTGCTGCGGCATCGGCCGGTTCGCCCTGAACAAGGGCGTGGCCTATGCCTCCGAGCGCAATGTGTTCGGCCAACCCATCGGTGCGCACCAGGGCGTGCAGCATCCGATGGCCAAGGCGCATACGGCAGTCGAAATGGCCAGTCTGATGACCCGGCGCGCGGCATGGGAGTTCGACAACAAGCTGCCTGCCGGTGCGTCGTCGAACATGGCGAAATATGCCGCCGCCGAAGCCGGGATCGAAGCGGTCGACGCGGCGCTTCAGGCGCATGGTGGATCGGGCTTTACCGAAGATACGGGACTTTACGAAATGTACCCGCTGGTCCGCCTGCTGCGCACAGCGCCGGTGAACCGCGAACTGTGCCTGAGCTTTATCGGCGAAAAGGTCATGGGCCTGCCACGATCCTATTGATCGCCACGGCTAGGAACGGAGAACGACATGCAATTTGGAATGCGCTTCCGGCGGGAAGATGCCGCCGACAAGGTAAATGATCGCTTCTGGCACGCGATCGAGGGCACGCCGCTCGACGAGGTGCGCCGTATTCAGGAAGAGCGACTGCGCGATCAGATGGCCTATCTCAAGGCAAACTCGACTTTCTATCAGGAGAAGTTCGCGAAAGCCGGTGTGGAATTCGACGATATCCGCACCATCGAAGACCTGCAGAAACTGCCCTATACCTACAAGACCGAGATCCGCGAAAGCCTGGCCGCCGATCCGCCGTTCGGCAAACACCGCGCCGCGCCCATGTACGAGATCATCCAAATGCAGGCATCGTCGGGCACGACCGGCAGCCCCTCATATGTGGCCCTGACCGAATCCGACGCCGAAATGTGGCACGAGATGACGGCACGCTGTTTCTTTGCCAATGGCGTGCGGCCGGGCGACATGGTGCTGCACGCGTTTTCGCTCGCCAAGGGCTTTGTCGGCGGCATCCCCGTGATGCAGGGATTGCAGTACATGGGCACGATCGATGTCCCGGTGGGCGCCGATGGCGGTGCGGAACGGCTGCTGCGCGCCTGCGCCGACACCCGCACGCGTTGCGTGGTCGGCGCCCCGAACTTTGTGCTGCACCTGGCCGAAAAGGCTCCCGAGGTACTTGGCTGCAAGGCCAGCGAACTGGGTATCGAGCGCGTGATCGTCGGCGGCGAACCCGGCGGCGGCATTCCCGCAATTCGGGCAAAGATCGAAAAGGCCTGGGGTGCGAAATGCACCGAGATGCTGGGCGGCACCGATCTGGGCGTGACATACTGGGCCGAGTGCGACGCCCAGTCGGGTATGCACATGGTCAACATGGATTATGTCCTGACCGAGCTGCTCGACCCGGAGAGCGGCAGGATCATTCCCTGGAAAAAAGGCGCAGAAGGCGAGATGGTCTATACCGCGCTCGGCCGCCAGGCGAGCCCGCTCGTGCGGTTCCGGTCAGGCGATTATATCGAAGTGATCGATACCGAATGCTCCTGCGGCCGCACCGGACCGAAGATCCGCTGCACCGGCCGCACCGACGACATGCTGATCGTGCGCGGGGCCAATGTCTTCCCGTCGGCGATCAACAGCATCGTTACCGAAATGGTGCCGGACACCAACGGCGTCATGCGCATCGTGGCCGATTTCGAGGGCCATACCACGCAGGGCGCGCTGACGGTGATTGTCGAACGGGGCCCCGATCGCGATCCGGCCGATGACGTCACCCTCAAAAAGAAAATTGAGCAGCGGCTTCGCGACTCCTTGGTCTTCAAGGCCGACGTTCACCTGGTTGCGGCCGACACTTTCGAAAAACCTGGCGCCGCTAAGGTCGCCTTCGTTCTCAGGAAATATCCAGACCTGCCATGACTAGAATGAAATCCCTTCTCGACAGCGGGTCGGACGACTTCCGCGCCAACGACGTGTCTTACCGCGAAAAGGTCGATGAACTACATGCCCTCCGGCTCTTACAGCGCGTCGGCGGCCCCGAAATGGCGCGCAAACGTCATGTGGACAAAGGCAAAATCCTGCCGCGCGAACGGATCGAACGGCTGATCGACCCGGGCACACCATTTCTGGAACTCGGCGAGTTGGCCGGACTGAATATGCACAAGGGAGTTCCACCCGGCGCCGGCATCATTACCGGTATTGGCGTGATCGAAGGCCGTCAGTGCATGATCATCGCCAATGATGCCACCGTAAAGGGCGGCACCTATTTCGGGATCACCTGCCGCAAACACGTCCGGGCACAGAAAATTGCCTGGAAAAACCGCCTGCCCGTCATCACCCTCGTGGACTCCGGCGGTGCCTTCCTGCCCGACCAGGCCAACCTTTTCCCCGACGAAGGCCAGTTCGGCTCCATCTTTCACCAACAGATCGGCATGTCTGGCGATGGTGTGCCGCAAATCGCCGTGGTCATGGGGCCCTGCACCGCGGGTGGTGCCTATATCCCCGCGCTCTGTGACGAAGTGGTGATCGTGCGCGGTCAGGGCTTTATGTATCTGGGCGGACCGGAATTGACCTTTGCCGCAACCGGCGAAAAGGTCGAAGCCGAAGAACTGGGTGGCGGCAAGATGCATTCGTCCGTTTCCGGTGTGACCGACCATTTGGCCGAAGATGACGCCCACGCTCTGGCCATCACGCGCGAAATTGTCAGCCATCTTGGCGAAAAACCCCAACCCCGCAAGACGCCCGAAACGCCCCGTGCGCCCGCCTACCCGGTCGAAGAGATTTATGGGCTCATCAGCCGCGACCCCAAGGTGCCGACCGACAACCGCGAAATCGTGGCTCGGTTGGTCGATGAGAGCGATTTTCACGAATTCAAGCCGCTTTATGGCGACACGATCATGACCGGCTGGGGGCGCATCCACGGCCACGAGGTCGGGATCATCGCCAATACAGGCGTGCTTTTCGTCGAAGCCGCGCTGAAGGCGACGCATTTCATCAATCTCTGCGTCCAGCGTGATATTCCGCTGCTGTTCCTGGCCGATGTGAACGGCTTCATGGTGGGCCGCGAGGTCGAGCAGATGGGCATTGCCAAGGCTGGCGCCAAGATGATCACGGCCATGTCTTCGGCCCGGGTGCCGAAATTCACAATCATCACCGGTGGCTCTTACGGGGCCGGATACCTGGCGATGCTGGGCCGCCCGTTCCAGCCGGACGCAATGTTCGCCTGGCCGACGGGACGGTCGGCAATCATGGGGCCGGAACAGGCCGCCAGCGTGCTGGCTCAGGTCCGCGCGCAGATCAACGAACGCGAAGGCAAAAGCTGGACCCCCGAGGAGGAGGAAGCCTTCAAGGCACCGATCCGCAAGGAATACGAAGATTTTCAGGGAGCCTATAATTTTGCTTCCAACCTTTGGATCGACAGCGTGATCGAGCCCTGTGAGACCCGTGACGTCATGGCGCTGATGCTGGATGTGACATCGCGCAGACCCAAGGTCGATACCAACTTCGGCGTGTTCAGGATGTGAGGAGCGAACCGTGAAAATCAAAACGCTTCTGATCGCCAACCGCGGCGAAATTGCCTGCCGGATCGCGCGCACCGCGCGGGCCAGCGGTATCACCCCTGTCGGCGTGCATTCGCAGGCCGATGCCAATGCCCTGCATGTCCGCGAGATCGGCAAATCTGTCTGTATCGGTGCCGGGCCTGCATCCGAGAGCTATCTGAAAATCGACGCGGTGATTGCCGCTGCGCAATCAGTGGGCGCGGATGCGATCCATCCCGGTTATGGCTTTCTGGCCGAAAACCCCGATTTTGCTCGTTCGGTCGAAGCCGCCGGCATGATCTTCATGGGGCCGACGCCGGAAACGCTTGAACGTTTCGGCGACAAGGCCAGCGCCAAAGAGGCCGCCGTGGCGGCCAGCGTCCCGGTGATTTCGGGCGCCGAAGGTGCGCGGTCCGATCCCGAGCAGATTGCCGAGGAGGTGCGCCAAATGGGCCTGCCGGTGCTGCTCAAGGCGGTCGGCGGCGGTGGTGGGCGCGGACAACGGCTCGTCACTGACGAGACCACGCTGGTCGAGGACATCGAAGGCGCGCTGCGCGAAGCAAAATCCACCTTCGGCTCCGAAGGGCTGCTGTTGGAGCGTTTCCTGCCCGAGGCGCGCCATGTTGAAGTGCAGATCGCAGGTGACGGCAAGGGCCATGTGGTGCATCTGTTCGAACGCGATTGCACGCTTCAGCGCCGCCACCAGAAGGTCATCGAGGAAGCCCCGGCCTGGGGTCTGCCCCGAACGCTTCTGGACGACATCGCACGCGACGCGGTGCGCTTGGGCGAAACGCTGGACTATCGCGGGCTGGGCACGGTCGAATTTCTGGTCGCGGGTGGCGAGTATTTCTTCCTTGAGGTGAACCCGCGCATTCAGGTGGAACATCCCGTCACCGAAGCGATCACCGGGCTGGACCTTGTCGCGCTTCACCTGCGGATTGCCGAAGGCGCGGGCCTTGGACTGGTGCAGGACGATCTGACGATCAACGGCCACGCGGTCGAGGCGCGGCTTTACGCCGAAGATCCGGCGATGCAATTCGCCCCGTCGACGGGCACGCTCTCCACGCTCAGCCTGCCATCGGGCCTGCGCATCGACAGCGGCGTCGAAGAAGGCGATGCCGTCACGCCCTACTACGACCCGATGATCGCCAAGCTGATCGTGCACGCGCCCGACCGGGAAACCGCATTGGCACGTCTGGCCACGGCGCTTGATCATGTCGCGGTCGAAGGTGTCGAGACCAATCGCGCCTTTCTAACGGCGCTGGCGCGAAACCATGAATTCGAACGGATGCAGGTGCATACCCGCTGGATCGACGGCAGGCTGGATGAGCTGACACAGGCACCCGGCCTGACCCGCCCAGATCTGTGGAAGGCGACCGCTGCCATTCTCTTCGTGACCCAGTCGCGCAGCGACACAGACGCCAATCCCTGGACCAACCGTGATGCCTTTACCGGCTGGCGGCTTGGACTGGGCGGCGATGCGATTGAAGCGGGGCAGCGCGTGACGCTTACCGATTCTGACGAGGTATCCGAAGAACTGCGCGTCAGTCCAGTCAAACCGGGTGCCAAGTACACCATCCATTCGGAGAAAGGCGAGGCGCTGATACTGTCGGCACGTGAACTGACCCCGGGCCGTTGGCGTGTCGGCGAAGGCGACACCGTCCATCTGATCGACGCGCGCCTGCACGCGGGCGTGATCGAACTGGATACGCCCGAAGGCCGCCTGGTCTTTCGGCCCGCCGCGCCCCTTGCCTTTGCCGGCGGCGATGCCGCGGCGGATCGCGCCGTGACCTCTCCGCTGACCGGCATGATTGTCGAAATCAAGGTCTCCGATGGTCAGAGCGTGGCCGAAGGCGACGTGGTCGCGGTCATGGAATCCATGAAACTCGAAATCTCGATCCGGGCGGCCGCGGCCGGGATCGCCAGCAATATATCCGTCTCGAATGGGGACATGGTCGATCGCGGCCAGGTCATCGCCGAGATCCTGCCATCCGAGGAGTGATGAAATGAGCGACTTTCCCAAATTCGTAGAATTTCGTGAAGAAGGCCCGCGTGAGGGTTTTCAGATCGAAAAGAAGATTTACCCGATCGAAGAGCGGATCGAACTGATCGACATGCTCAGCGAAACCGGCTTGAAACGCATTCAGGTCGGCAGCTTTGTCAGCCCGAAATACGTTCCTCAGATGGCGGACACCGGCGAGTTGTTCCAGCGTATCAAGCGCAAACCGGGCGTGAACTACACATCGCTGTGGCTGAACGACAAAGGGTTTCGCAAGGCCCTGACCGCGCATGAGGTCGATATCGACCCGCGTCTGCTGTTCTATCCTTCCGAAGCATTCGCCCAATCGAACAACAATTGTTCCTCGGCCGAGATGCGGGAAAAACAACGTGACTGGGTCCGTCTTTACAAGGAAGAGGGATATACCGTCGACGCGGCCTATGTGATGACCGCTTTCGGCTGCAACCTCGAGGGCCCCATCCCCCAAGAACGCATCTTGGACGATTTCCGCTTTATCCTTCAGCTATGCGAAGAAGAGAACATCCCCGTGCCGATCCTCGTGGTCGCCGACACCATGGGTTGGGGAAACCCCGAGGCGGTCAAACGGATGATCGGCGCCCTGCGCGAATTGGCGCCCGAGGCGCGCATCGGTATGCACATCCATGACACACGTGGGCTGGGGATCGCCAACGTTTATGCGGCCCTGTCGATGGGCGTGGACATGTTCGAAAGCTCCGTCGCCGGTCTTGGCGGCTGTCCTTTCGCGGGCCACGGCCACGCGCGCGCCGCAGGAAATGTCTGCACCGAGGATGCAGTGTTCCTGTGTCACGAGCTCGGCATCGAAACCGGCATTGATCTGGACAAGCTGATCGCAGCGGCGGTCAAAGCAGAAGAGATCATCGGTGTGCCGCTCATGGGCCGGGTCATGCACACCGGCGGGTTGGACAAATACCGCAAGTCACTCTGAGGGAGCAAGAAGATGACAAAAGCACTTGACGGAAAGGTCGTTCTGGTCACCGGGGCCGGCGGTGGGATCGGGCGTGATATCGCCTTGATGGCAGCTACCGAAGGCGCCGCCGTGGTGGTCAATGATCTGGGCGCATCCCTGAAAGGCACCGGTCAGACAGAAACTGCGGCGCAGAAAGTCGTCGAAGAGATCAGGGCCGCTGGGGGCGATGCCATTGCCGATGGCGGCTCTGTCACCGATCCCGATGCCGCGCGCGCGATGATCGAAGCCGGGGTCAAGGAATTCGGTCGCATCGACGCGGTGGTAAACAACGCCGGCATTCTGCGCGACGGTTACTTCCACAAGATGACCTATGAGGATTTCGACGCGGTGGTGAAGGTCCATCTTTATGGTGCCTTCAATACCAGCCGCGCGGCCGCCGACTATTTCCGCGAACAGGAAAGCGGCGCGCTCGTGCACATGACCTCGACCTCGGGGCTGATCGGCAATTTTGCCCAGGCGAACTACTCTGCCGCGAAGCTGGGCATCGCGGCCTTCTCAAAATCTGTTGCGCTTGATCTCAAGCGCTGGAACGTGCGGTCAAACTGCATCGCGCCCTTCGCCTGGAGCCGGATGATCTCGTCGATCAAGACAGACACCCCGGAACAGGTGGCACGGGTCGAAAAGATCAAGGAGATGACACCGGCCAAGGTTGCACCGATGGCCTGTTTCCTGATGAGCGACCGCGCGGCTGACGTGTCAGGACAGATCTTTGCGGTTCGCAAGAACGAGATCTTCCTGTTCAACCAGCCCCGCCCGGTGCGGTCGGTTCATTCCGGTGATGGCTGGACCGCCGATGAAATCGCCGATCGCGCCATTCCCGCGCTCAAATCGCAGTTCACGCCGCTCGAAGTTTCGGCGGATGTCTTTTCATGGGATCCGGTCTAATGGGAAAACGCAAAGAAAAAATCAGCTCCAGCATTGCCTGGAGCACCCCTGACAAGATCAGCGTGCGTGGCCTCGACCTGCCCAACGAGATCCTGGGCCACATGAACCTCGGCGATCTGGCGTTCCTGCAACTGACGGGCCGCAAGGCCACACCCGAGGAAAGCCGGGTGTTCAACGCCATCGTCATTACCCTGGTCGAACATGGTATCACGCCCTCGGCCCTGGCGGCGCGGATGACCTATATGGGGGCGCCGGAATCGCTTCAGGCGGCTGTGGCGGCTGGCTTGTGTGGGCTGGGCACCGTCTTTGTCGGTTCTATGGAAGGTGCCTCGAAAATGCTTTACGAGGCACTGCCACAGGACAAGTTGGGCACCGGTGTCGATCTGGATGCGCTGGCCGTCGAGACGGTAGAAAAATTCCGCGCCCGCAAGATGATCGTGCCGGGGCTCGGACATCCGGTGCACAAACCGGTCGATCCGCGCACCCCGCGCCTGTTCCAGATCGCTGCCGAGAACGGCAAGTCCGGTGAATACATCGAGTTGATCCAGAAAATTCAGGCCGTTGCCGAAGAAAAATCGGGTAAGATGCTGCCGATTAACGCCACTGGTGCGATCGGAGCGATCTGCTGTGAATTCGGCTTTCCCTGGAAGATCGTGCGGGGCTTTGGCGTCATGGCGCGCGCCATCGGCCTGGTCGGTCATATCCTCGAAGAGAGCGAAAACCCGATCTCCTATGAATTGTGGCAGCGCGCCGAAGAGGAAATCCTCGAAACCTCCGGCCCGGGAGCGGCTTGAACGATGCAGACGTCAGCCCCAGACACTCACACCGATCTGCGCGATGCCTTGCGCGCACTTTGCGCGCAGTTTCCGCCAGAGTATCATCGCAAGTTCGGCGAAGACGAAACCTACCCCGAGGAATTCGTCGATGCGCTGACCCGCGAGGGCTGGCTTGCCGCGATGATCCCAGAGGAATACGGTGGCTCGGGTCTGGGGTTGACCGAAGCCTCGATCATCATGGAGGAGGTGAACCGCTGCGGCGGAAACGCGGGCCATTGCCACGGGCAGATGTATAACATGGGCACGCTGCTGCGGCATGGTTCGGATGAGCAAAAGCAGACATACCTGCCCGGTATTGCCAGCGGCGCGTTGCGCCTGCAATCCATGGCCGTGACCGAACCGACAACCGGGACCGACACCACCAAACTGAAGACCATCGCAGTCAAGAAGGGTGACCGGTATGAGATCAATGGCCAGAAGGTCTGGATCAGCCGTATCCAGCATTCTGACCTGATGATCTTGCTGGCCCGCACTACGCCGCTGAGCGAGGTCAAGAAAAAGTCGCAGGGCCTGTCGATCTTTATGGTCGATCTGAAAGAGGCAATCGGCAACGGGATGGAGGTCCGCCCCATCGCCAACATGCCCGGCCACGAAACCAATGAAGTGTTTTTCGACAACCTGGAAATCCCCGCCGAGAACCTGATCGGCACCGAGGGGCGCGGGTTTTACCATATTCTTGACGGGCTGAACGCCGAACGGACCCTGATTGCGGCGGAATGCATCGGTGATGGATACTGGTTCGTTGACAAGGCCCGCGCCTATGCCGGCGACCGCGTGGTCTTTGACCGTCCCATCGGCCAGAACCAAGGTGTGCAATTCCCTATCGCCAGGTCCTATGTGAACATCGAGGCCGCCAATCTGATGCGCTTTGAAGCCTGCAGGCGGTTCGATGCCGGACTGGATTGTGGTGCACAGGCGAACATGGCCAAGCTGCTGGCTTCGGAAGCCAGCTGGGAAGCGGCCAATGCCTGCATCCAGACCCACGGCGGCTTCGGTTTCGCACGGGAGTACGATGTTGAGCGCAAGTTTCGCGAGGCGCGCCTCTATCAGGTCGCCCCGATCTCGACCAACCTGATCCTCTCCTATGTCGGCGAACATATCCTCGGCATGCCCCGATCCTTCTGAGGCCAGAAACATGGGTGAGATCGACCTTGACGCGCTGGCGCCCTGGCTGGGACGCACCGAGACCAAGGAAGATGTTCTGACGCAGGGGCTGATCGACAAATTCCGCGCCACGCTCGGTCCGCATCTTTGGGACGAAGCCGGCGATGTCCCGCTGGGGGTTCATTGGTGCCTTGCCCTTGATACCGTGCCAGCTGCCGCCCTGTCAGAAGACGGCCACGCCGCGAGGGGTGGATTTCTGCCCCCTGTTCTGCTGCCCGCCCGCATGTGGGCTGGCGGCGATGTTACGCATATCGCGCCGCTGAAAATCGGCGAAACCATCACCCGACGCTCTTCGATCAGGAATATTGTGGCCAAGCAGGGCCGTAGTGGACCATTGGTCTTTGTGACCGTCGAACATGAGTATCTGAGTGGCAACCGGCTTTGTATCCGGGAGCAGCAAACGATCGTTTATCGTGAGATTTCCACCCCCCGCACGGGCGAGAGCGCAGCTGACGCGGGTGACCCCAACACGCTTAGATCGACGCTGACACCGGATCCTGTTCTTCTGTTTCGCTATTCGGCGCTGACGTTCAATGCCCATCGCATTCACTATGATTACGTCTACGCCACCGAAACCGAAGCCTATTCCGGACTTGTTGTGCATGGCCCATTGCAGGCCACGCTGCTTCTGAATCTGGCGGCGGGTGCGTTGAAAACATCGCCCCACCGGTTTTCGTTCCGTGGCCTCGCGCCACTCACCCTGCCCTGCGAATTGCAACTGCACAATGAAGGGACCGGCACCTCCGGGACAGTCTGGTGTCAGGATCAAAAAGGTCTTCGAAGCTTTTCCGCAGAGTACGCGGCCGTCTGATCGGTCTTCTTCGGTAGCGAATTCAGTTGTTGACCAATTTTTCTAACATCTGTTAGGCTTCGCGGAGAGACTTGGTAAATAAACCAGGCAAACCTCTGAATTTAGAGGTGGGAGGAGGAACAATGCGAGGAAAACTCGTAACCAACGAAAAACCGTGCGGTCAGGCTATGCGCGCCTCCATGAGGTGTGGGGCAAAAGCACGGGCCGCAACATGACCACGAATAACGGGCACGTATCCTCACCGCTTGCGGTGCGTGGTGCAACTTTGAAATTTGGCGGTGTGACCGCGCTCGACGATGTGAGCATTTCTGTGGCCGACGATGAATTGCTTGCAATTATCGGACCGAACGGAGCCGGAAAAACATCACTTCTAAACGTGACTGCGGGCTTCTACCGTCCGCAGAAGGGCCGTGTCGAATTGTCCGGGCAGGACGTGACCGGCCTGCGTGTTGACCAGATCGCCCGGCGCGGTCTGGCGCGGACGTTTCAGGGCACCCATCTTTTTGCCGGGCAGACGGTGGTGGAAAACATTATGATCGGCCGCCACATGCTGATGAAATCGAATGTAGTCCAGGCTTTTTTCCAGTTCGGTCCCGTGATGCGCGAGGAATCGGAACATCGTGAAGCCGCAGAGGAGATCATCGATTTTCTCGAGATCGAGGCAATCCGCAACCGGCCCGTGGGCACGTTGGGGTATGGGTTGCGCAAGCGTGTCGATCTGGGCCGTGCATTGGCGCAGGAACCGTCGATCCTGCTGATGGATGAACCGATGGCCGGCATGAACTCGGAGGAAAAAGAAGACCTGGCGCGCTTCATTCTCGATGTGCGCGAGGCGCGCAAGATTCCGGTAGTTCTGGTGGAGCACGACATGGGCGTCGTGATGGACCTTGCCGACCGGATCGTGGTGCTGGATTTCGGGCGGGTCATCGCTGAAGGCACCCCGGAAGAAATCCAGAAGGACCCGGCTGTCATAAAGGCATATCTGGGGTAGCGGCATGGTCAAACAACGGACAGCAATGGTCTTTTCGGACCCAGCAGTGACACATAGCGAAACCCTGCCGCAGGTTTTGCTCGCGCGAGCGACATCCACACCGACCAACCTCGCCGAACGGCACAAGCGCCTGGGCATCTGGCGTGAATTCACCTGGGCCGATGTTCTTGACAGGGTTCGCGCCCTGGCTCTCGGGTTGGAGAACCTGGGCTTGTCGGCTGGCGAATCCGTCATGATGATTGGCGAAAACGAACCCGAACATTTCTGGGCTGAATACGCCGTCCAGTCGTTAGGCGGCAAAGTCCTGTCTGTCTATCCGGATCAAAACGCTGAAGAGATTCTGTATCTGGCCGAAGACTCGCAAACGCGGATTTTTCTGGCACAGGATCAGGAGCAGGTCGATAAATGCATCGAGATTGCGGGCAAGTACTCGGGCGCCCTGGCGGTCGTTTACTGGGACGATTCCGGTCTGTGGGGCTATGATCATCCCCTGTTGCATTCGTTTGAAAGTGTGAGCGCGGCCGGGCGTCAGATCCACGCCAAGGAACCCGCCAGATTTGAAGAACACGTAAAACGTGGACGGGCGGACGATACCGCCTTGCTGTCCTATACCTCGGGTACCACGGGAAAACCCAAGGGCGTTGTCATCAGCCATCGCTACCTGTTCGACAATTGCTCGCGGGTGATGGGGGCAATCGAAATCGCGCCGGGCACCGAATACCTGACCTACATTTCGCCGGCCTGGGTCACGGAACAGATTTTCGGCCTGTCGATCGGTTTGATCGCGCCCATGGTCGTCAACTTCCCCGAAGGCCCTGAAGACGTACTGACCAACATTCGCGAACTGGCGGTCGACGCACTGGTGTTCAGCCCGCGCCAGTGGGAAAATCTCGCCTCCATCGTTCAGGCCCGGATGCTGGGGGCGGGTAAAATCCGCAATGCGATGTACAACTGGGGTATGAAGGTCGGCCACGACGTTTATGTGGAACGGCTGGAGGGGCGTAGCCCCAGCCTTGCCGCACGCCTGCAGCTTCCCTTTGCCGAAGCTCTGGTGCTGCATCACCTGCGCGACAATCTTGGCCTTGGTAAGGCCAAAAACGCAATGAGCGGCGGCGCCCTGATGGCACCTGACGTCTTTCGTATGTTCCACGCGATGGGGGTTAAGCTGCGCAACGTGTATGGCGCGACCGAAATCGGCCTTCTGACCGCGCATGTCGGCGAAAGCTATCAGCTGGAAACCAGCGGCAGCTGGATGCAAAGCAACACGAACTACGGCGAACCGCTGGAATACAGGGTCTCGGACGAAGGGGAGCTTCAGGTGCGTGGCGGATCGGGCTTCGGTGGCTATCACGGCAAGCCCGAAAAGACCGCAGAGGAATTGACCGAAGACGGTTGGTACAAGACCGGTGACGCGGTGTCGATGACCGACGACGGCGAGCTTTTGTTCTTTGACCGTGTCAAGGATATGCGCCGCCTGGCAAATGGGCACAGCTATCCGCCGCAATTCATCGAAACGCGGTTGCGGTATAGCCCCTTCATCAAGGATCTCATGACCTTGGGCGACGAAACCCGGAGCTTCGTCAGCGCGCTTATCAATATCGATATGGAAGTTCTCGGGCGTTGGGCGGAAGAGAACAAGATCAGCTTTTCGACCTACACCGATCTCTCGCAGAAACCCGAAGTTCTGGACCTTATCAAAGGCGAAGTGGCGCGCATCAATGCGCTCCTGCCCGAAGGCTCGCGCGTGGCACGTTTTGCGAATTTTCCCAAGGAACTCGACCCGGATGAAGGCGAGTTGACCCGCAGCCGAAAGCTTCGCCGGGCCTTTCTGGAGGAACGGTATGCCAAGCTCGTCGAGGCGATCTATGCTGGCGATGACGAGACAGATCTCGAAATCGCTGTGACCTATCAGGACGGCCGTCAAGGCGTTCTCAAGACCACGGTTCGCGTGTCGGATGTTGAAAACGCATCGAAGGCTGCCAAGCGGCAGTCCAAATCTTAAAGGAGGTCGGCGACAATGGTCTATTTCATCAATGACATCATTACCGGGGCTTTGATCGGCCTTCTGTATTCGCTGGTGGCCATGGGCTTTGTTGTGATTTACCGCGCCAGCAAGGTGTTCAACTTCGCGCAGGGCGAGCTTGTGATCATCGGCGGGTTCATCGTCTGGTTCACAACGATGCAAGCGGGGCTTAGCCTTTGGTTGTCGATACCCCTTTCGCTGGTTCTGGCCGGGCTGGTCGGGTACGCAATCGAACGGATTTTCCTGACAAAGCTGATCGGTGAATCGGTTTTCTCGATGGTCATGGTCACCGTCGGCCTTTTGATCCTGCTGCGCGGTTTGGTGCTGCTTGTGTTCGGTCCCGCGGTAAGACCCTTCCCGATCATTTTTCCGCTGAAACCCTTGTTCCTCGGCGATATGTTGATCCCGATGAACCTCCTGATAGGTGGGATCATCACCATTGTCGCGGCCGTCGGCCTGTCGTGGTTCTTCAACCGGACCCGGTCCGGCCTCCGTATGACCGCTGTGGCGGAGGACCACGTCGTAGCTTCCTCGATGGGCATTTCGGTGAAAGGCTCGATTGCCGTTGCCTGGGTTCTCGGGGCAATCCTGTCCACAATTGGTGCGATGATCTTTCTCAGCGGCAAATCGCTGACCTTCCTGGCCTCGGATATCGGGTTCGCGGCCCTGCCGGTGGCGCTCTTTGCCGGGCTGGAATCCATCGGCGGGCTTATCCTGGCAGGAATAATCATCGGCATCGCGCAGAGCTTGACCACCAACTACCTTGATCCGTTGATCGGTGGCTCGCTCGGCAGTGTCGTTCCATATATCATAATGCTTGCCATTCTGCTGATCCGGCCGACCGGCCTGTTCGGCTGGCGCACAATCGAACGGGTGTAATCCATGGATCCTTCTGGCGTATTCCCGACAAGCTATCGCAGTGACAGACGTTTGATCCGAACGCGCTGGCAGTTTCTGGCCCTCGTCGTATTCATGGCTCTACTGCTGTTGGCGCCTTACCTGGTGAGCAGCCGTATCATCGCTATCCTGAATATGATGATGATCAGCGCCGTCATCGCCGTCGGGCTTCAGATCTGCACCGGCTATGCGGGCCAGATCAACCTGGGTCAGGCGGCGTTCATGGGGGTCGGCGCCTATACGGCCTCGATACTGGCCTCGAAGACCGGCCTTACGTTTCTGCTGACCATTCCTCTGGCCGGGCTCTCGGCTGCGCTGTTCGGCTTTCTCTTTGGCTTGACCGCGGCGCGGATCAAGGGGTTCTATCTGGCACTGACCACGATTGCAGCTCAGTTCCTTTTCCACTTTGCCGTATTGAACCTGCCGTCAACCTGGCTGGGTGGATCGAACGGTATCACCGTGCCCCCGGCCGAGCTTTTCGGGCAGCGATTTGTCAGCGAATCTTCGCAGTTCTATCTGAATTTCGCCGTGACCGCGATCATGGTGGCGGGCGCGTTCGGGATCGTTCGGTCACGCTTCGGCCGTGCCTTCGTGGCGGTCAGGGATGATGACGTGGCCGCGGGTATAATGGGGATCAATGTCGCGGCCACAAAGGCAAATGCCTTCCTGATCGGCGCTTTCTATGCGGGCGTCGGCGGGGCGCTTTGGGCCTATCTGATCCGCTTCGTGGGGGTAGACCAGTTCACCCTGTTTCACTCGATCTTCTTCGTCGCGATGATCATCGTCGGCGGGATGGGTTCAATCGTGGGGGCCCTGATCGGCGTCTTCATTATCCGCATCATCCAGGAAATTATCGCGACGGTCGGCCCCAATATCGCCGACTCGGTATCATTCCTTGGCGGTGACATCGTGTTCGCTGGCATGAATGTCGTTCTTGGCGGCGTGATCGCATTGTTTATGATCCTCGAACCCAAGGGGCTGATGCACCGCTGGAACATCCTGAAGTCGTCATACCGTATCTGGCCGTTTCCTTACTGAGAAATAGAGCGGCTCTAAACCTGGGAGGAAGAATATGACTTACCAATCGAATCGAGGTCTTCGCGGCTTACTGGCAGCGGCTGCCTTGGCGGCCGCGGCGACCATGCCTTTGAAGGCGCAGGCCGAAGAGACCTATAATCTGGCCCTGCTGTCGGACTTTTCCGGCCCTTATGCTGACATCATGCCCATCCTGGCAGGCGGACGCGAAGCTGTGTTCACCTGGTGGAATGAAACCCGCGGCAAGGAACTTGGCGTCACGCTGAACTACAAAAACTACGAAACCCGCTATGACGCGGCACAGGTGGCAAGTCTCTGGCCCGGGATCAAATCGGAACTGGACCCGATTGCGGTTGTCGGCCTCGGCGGGCCTGACGTCGCGGCCCTTTCCGAACGCCTGCCGGAAGACAAAATCCCGATGTTCATGGCCACAGCGGCCTACGGTTTTGCCTGGCAACCGGATGCCTGGATTTTCAACCCACGTCCGACCTATTCGCACGAAAGTGTCGGCTTTCTAAACTGGATGCGTGAACAGCGCGGAGGAGACGAACCGCTCAAGGTTGCGATCCTCGCCTCCGAAGCATCGCCTGCCTATGTCGACATGGCAAAGGGCCTTGAACTCTATGCCGAAGAGCACCCCGAGGAGATCGACCTCGTCGAGGTCATCTATACCGAAGTTCAACCCACCGATCTGACGGGGCAAATGCGCCGCGTTGTACGAGCCGGGGCCGAGGCGCTGGTAATCCAAACGAACACCTCTATCGTGGTTGCCGCGAAACGTGGGCTGCAGGCCAACGGGGCGAACATCCCGATCATGATGAGTTCGCATAACGGGCTTCCAGCCTCGGGTGGCGCGCTTGGCGGGCTTGAGCAAATGGAGGGGGACTTTGAAGCCTACGGCATGGCGATTGCGGCCGATGAGGACACTCCCGCGCGACAATTCTACGAGACATTGGTTGCCGATTACGGACTCGAAGCACCTTGGAACGTCGTGACCGCAATGGGCGTATCTCAGGGTCTCTATACCGTGACCGTGATCGATCACGCGATCGAGGCGAACGGCGCCGAGGGCCTGACCGGAGAGATGGTACGTGAGGCGCTTTTTGCCAAACCGATCACCACCGAAGAAACCCATGGGTTCCTGCCGACCTTGTCCTTTACGCCAGAAGCACCGTTCCCATTGGAAGGCCTCAAAGTGAATGTGGGCACCGTCAAAGATGGGAAAATCACCATCGCGGCAACGGGTGTCGACGTTCCGCAAGTTGAGAAATGGTGAATTAATCCGGGCGCCGCAGTCGCGGCGCCCGTTCTGATCCTTAGCCCCGGGCAATATGACCATGCTGGAACTCAACAACGTAGAGGTGACATATTCCGACGTCATCCTGGCGCTCAAAGGCGTGTCCATGACAGTCCGTGCGGGACAATGTGTTGCTCTGCTCGGTGGCAATGGCGCAGGAAAAAGCACGACGCTTAAAGCCATCTCGGGAACGCTCAAATCCGAGGATGGAACCGTTTCGGCGGGGTCCATCGTTCTGGACGGAACTCCCATTCAGAACATGGAAGCCTCGGAAGTCGTGAAGAACGGTCTCATCCATGTGATGGAAGGGCGGCGCGTTTTGCGGCATCTGACGTCAGAGCAAAACCTGATCGTCGGCGGGCACATGGTGCCCAACTCCGCCGAGCTGAAAAAGCGCTTGGACCATGTTTACACCTTGATGCCCCGGCTTGCGGACCTGCGCAACCGCACCTCTGGCTTCATGTCTGGTGGCGAACAACAACTGCTGCTGATCGGCCGGGCCATGATGGCCAGCCCCAAGATCATCGCGATCGACGAACCGTCGTTGGGATTGGCCCCGATGATGATCCGGGATGTTTATGAAGTGCTCAAGCAGCTCAAGTCAGAAGGCACGACCTTCTTCCTGGTCGAACAAAACAGCGCCGCGGCGCTATCGATCGCCGACTATGCCTATGTGATGGAGAACGGCCGGATCGTGATGGACGGCCCTGCCGACAAGCTCGCTGACAACGAGGACATCAAGGAATTCTATCTCGGCGTCACCGCATCGGGCGAGCGCAAAAGCTATCGAGATATCAAACACTATCGCCGCCGGAAGAGATGGCTGGGCTGAGGAGAAGGAATTCATGAGCACCATCCTGGATATCAAGGGCCGCACCGCGCTGGTGACCGGCGCCGGACAGGGCGTGGGCCGGCAGGTCGCGCTTTATCTGGCGGAACATGGCGCAGGCGCTGTTGTGATCAATGATTTTCACGCCGATCGGGCGGAAAGCGTTGCCGCAGAAGTTGAAGCAGCTGGCGCCAAGGCATTGCCAATCGCCTTTGACGTCTCGAACTTCGAGGCGGTCGGCGCAGCTTTCGCCGAGGCGCAATCCGCGTTCGGCGGCGTGGATATCCTGGTCAACAACGCCGGGAACGCGGGGCCGACCTCGCGGCTCGATGATCTGGTGCCCTTCTGGGACTCAGACCCATCGGAATGGAAGCGCTGGATGGCGACCAATTTCGACGGCGTGTTGAACTGCACCCGTCACGCAATGCCCCTGATGGTCAAGGGCGGCTATGGGCGCATCGTGACAGTCATCTCCGACGCGGGCCGCGTGGGCGAGCCGCATCTGGCGGTCTACTCCGGCGCCAAGGCCGGCGCGGCCGGCTTCATGCGGGCAATTGCAAAAGCCGGTGGTCGGTTCGGGATCACCGCGAATTGCGTCGCCTTGGGGGGCACAAGAACTCCGGCTGTCGCCGACCTGATCCCGGATGCAGAGACCGAGAAGCGGGCATTGTCGCAATACGTGATCCGCCGTCTGGGCGAGCCGGAAGACCCCGCCGGAATGATCCTGTTCCTCTGCTCGGATGCTGCCAGCTGGATCACCGGTCAAACTTATCCGGTGAATGGCGGGTATTCTTTTGCCTGCTAGAGCCGCCATCGGACGGCTGCCGCCTCTAGTTGGAGCTGTCCGAAAAAACGCTGTCATTATCTGCCCCGAGCTCGGGGGGCAGATCCGGTATCGCGGTTTCGAAACCATCGAATTTCAACGGCTGGACAATAAAAGTCTCGGCCTTGCCGCCGTCATGCGTAATCTTGCGCAGCAGCTGGCGCGCACGCACATGGGGGTCGTCCAACGTTTCGACCAGGGAATTGACCGGACCCCATGGCACCCCCGCCTTATCCAGAAGGTCGCCCCATTCGGCGCGCGTCTTGTTGACCAAAATCGCCGCGATTTCTTCGCGCAGCGCGGCCTTGCGGGCGACACGGTCGCGGCCTGTCAACGGCGCAAGATCCGCCCTGTTGATCACATCGCAGAACGGTTTCCAGAACCAGTCCTCATGCGCGATGGACAAGGTCAAGAGCTTGCCGTCTTTGCAGGTGAACACGCCATAGCCCGGCTCGGCGATAAATTCGCCCAGCGGTGTTCCATTGGCGGCGGGAACGAGGAATGCGGTCAACATCGAAACCACCGCATCCGACATGGACACGTCCACGTAACGCCCCTGCCCTGTGCGCTGGCTCGACACCACCGCCGACAGGATTGCGATCGCCGCGAACAACGCCGCGCCAACATCCGCAAGGGGGATCGGCGGCACAGGGCCGGGCTGCTTTGCATCGGCCTGATCGGCCAGCAAACCGCCAACCCCTTCATAGCTCAGGTCATGGCCAGCCCTGTCACGATAGGGGCCGTCCTGCCCGTAACCCGAAATCGATACATAAACCAGCCGCGAGTTGACACTACGCATGTCCTCGAAACCGGCACCCAAGGCCGCAAGCTTGCCAGGGCGGAACCCTTCGACGATGACATCCGATTCCTTGGCCAGTTCGCGAAACCGTGCCAGCCCCTCGGCCGATTTCAGATCCAACGCAACGCTGCGCTTGCCTCGGTTCAGTGCCCGGAACAAGGGCGGAAATTGCCGGGCCGGATCGCCGACACCCGGTCGTTCGATCATGATCACCTCGGCTCCCATGTCGGACAACAGCATTGTGGCATAGGGACCGGGAAACTGTTCGGCAAGGCTGAGAATTTTCAGGCCGGCCAGGGGTGCAGTGCTCATATCAATCTCCAGCTCTTTTGTTTTCCACGTGCGGGTCCGCCCGAGTGCAGCGCAAATCGCCGCAAAAGACAAGGCGAAAAACCAATAATATGTATAATTATCAGGAGCTTAGCATGAGTGAAGCAAAGCAGACGCTATTCGTTGAGCGGGTCGCAAAAACTGAATGGATTACCTTCCAGCGCACCGAACAGCTCAACGCAATGTCAACGCAGATGCTGCGCGAGATGGCGGCAGCACTGGAATCGGCGCTGGCCGACGATGGGGTGCGAACAATTGTCCTGACCGGCTCTGGCCGGGCATTCTGCGCCGGTGCCGATCTGAAAGAAGTTGCTGGCGCCAAACATGCACCAGGCGAGCCGGATCTTCTGGATCTTGTCGATCACACGTTTGGGCTGATGCGACATGGCCCGAAACCGGTGATCGCCGCAGTGAACGGGCTGGCGATGGCGGGCGGTTTGGAAATGGTGATGGCCTGCGATCTGGTCTTTGCCGCCGAAAGCGCGCAACTGGGCGACGCACATTCCAACTTTGGCGTCTTTCCCGGGGCCGGCGGTGCGGCGATCCTGCCGCGTAGGATTGGCCTGAACCGCGCGAAATACCTGCTGTTCTCGGGCGAGAACGTTTCGGCACGGGACATGATGGACTGGGGACTGGTGAACAAGGTCATCGCGGACGAAGACCTGCGACAAGCGGTGCAGGCCTTTACCGACAGGCTGGCAGAAAAAAGCCCGGCGGTCTTACGCCGCATGAAGACGGTTGCCAATCGGTCGCTGGACGTGGACGAAACCGCCGCGCTTTCCGAAGAGATGCTGAACCTGCGCGCGCACATGCGATCCTGGGACATGCACGAGGGTCTGTCGGCGTTCAATGAAAAACGAAAACCGCAGTTTCGCGGATACTAGGTCAGGAGGACAAACGATGCAGGACATTTACATCGTTGGCATCGGGATGACGCCGTTCGGAAAGTTCCGGGACAAAACCATCAAGGACATGACCGGCGAGGCCGTCGCCGCCGCGCTTTCCGATGCCCGAGTGACGGCAGATCGTATCGACGGCGCATTCTTCTCGAACGCGGTGCAGGGCCACATGGAGGGCCAGCACATGATCCGCGGCGAAATCGCGCTGCGTGAAATGGGCATTCAGGGCATTCCGGTGGTGAATGTCGAAAACGCCTGCGCCAGCGCCTCGACCGGGTTCAAACTGGCAGTCGATTTCCTCAAGGCCGGCAATGGCGACTGCTGTCTCGCCGTGGGCGCCGAAAAGATGTATTCTGACGACCGTGCGTTGATGTTTTCGGCCTTCGACAGCGGCTGGGACGTCAGCAACAGCGAAGAGGTCGCGCAACGGCTGGCCGATCTGGGTGCAGGGGTCGAGGAACCCGAAGGATCGAAATCGCCCAAGCCCTACAGCGTGTTCATGGATGTCTACGCAGGCTTCGCCCGGCTGCACATGAAGACCTTTGGCACAACTCAGGAACAGTTCGCCGCCGTCGCCGCCAAGAACCATGCGCATTCCGTGCATAATCCACTGGCGCAATACCGAGAAGCCATGAGCGTCGATCGGGTATTGGCCGCGCCGCCGATCACCTATCCGCTGACCCTGCCGATGTGCGCCCCGATCTCGGACGGGGCCGCTGCGGCCGTTTTATGCACCGGCGAGGGGATAAAACGTCTGGGCCTAGATCCCGCGCGCGCGATCAAGGTCAAGGCCGCGATCCTGCGCTCGGGCACCGATCGTCCGCCGGAAGATTACAAGAACCACCTGACCCGGCTTGCCGCGCTTGAGGCCTATGAACAGGCCGGGATCGGCCCCGAGGATATATCGGTGGCCGAAGTGCATGACGCCACGGCCGTGGGCGAAGTGATCCAGATCGAGAACCTCGGATTTGTCGAATTCGGCGAGGGCGGTCCCGCCAGTCTGCGCGGCGAGACAAAGATCGGTGGACGCATTCCGGTGAACCCCTCGGGCGGGTTGGAATCCAAGGGCCACCCGGTCGGTGCCACAGGGATAGGGCAGGTTTTCGAACTGGTCACGCAACTGCGCGGCGAAGCTGGCGCGCGTCAGGTCGAAGGGGCAAAGAACGCCATCGCCGAAAACGGCGGGGGGTTGCACGGGGTAGAAGAAGCGGCCGCCTGCGTCACCATTCTGGGCCGTTGAAACAAGGAGACGAACCATGGAAAACGTGATCGCCGCCGCTCAGGCAATCTATACAGATGAGCAACGCATGTTGCTGGAAAACTTCCGCAAGATGGCCGAGGCAGAGTTCGCGCCGCTGGCCGAGAAATACGAGAACCTCGGCCACCCCCCCGATGCGAAAACCCTGAAGTCCCTGTTCGCCAAGGTCGAGGAATTCGGGCTGATCAGCGGCCTGATCCCCGAAGAGGACGGCGGTGCCGGAATCGACCGCATGACCTATGGCATCCTATACGAGGAACTGGCCCGGATATGGGCCGATCTGGCAATCGCGGTGCTGATTCAGGGTCATGCCGTGTTCGCGGTCAACCTCTTGGGAAATGTGGCGCAGAAAGAGGCCTATCTGAAGCCGCTCCTGCGCAGCGAACGGATCTGTGCCACCTGTATTTCCGAACCAGAGGTCGGTTCGAACGTACGCGAGGTCAAGACACGTGCGGACCGCGAGGGCGATAAGATTTTCGTCACTGGCCAGAAGCTCTGGATTTCCAATGGGGCCCAGTCGGATTTCGCCATCGTTGTCTGCAATCTGGACGACGGTATTTCCATGGTCATCGTCGACCGCGATACCGGCAACTACGAGAGCCGCGAATTGCGCAAGCTGGGGCTTATCGGTGCATCGACCTGCGAATTGTTTTTCGACCGTGCCGAAACCAGCGCTGACCATGTTCTGGGTAATGCAGGCGGCGGCCTGTTCCAGACATTGAAACTGTTTGAGAGCGCTCGCGTGTTTGTCGGCCTGACGAGCATTGGCATAGCGCAGGCGGCGTTGGAATGTGCCGTCAAATATGCGCAGGATCGCCAACAACATGGTAAGCCGATCGGCGGGCACCAGTTGATTCAAGGCTACTTGGCCGACATGGCCACGCACCTGGATGCCGCGCGCCTGTTGTGCCAGCGCGGGCTGCAACTTCTGGACCTGGGCGTGCGCTGTGACACCCAGACCTCGATGGCGAAATGGTATGCAACCGAAATGGCCGTCGAAATCGCCGGCAAAGCGGTGCAGATCCACGGCGGCAACGGCATCACCAAAGAGTTCCCCGTTGAACGGCACTTCCGCAATGCAAAGGTCATGCCGATTCCCGATGGCACCACCGAAATCCAAAAACTGGTCATCGGGCGCAACCTGACCGGGCTTAACGCGTTCTGAAATCGTGACTCTAAGAATTGCGGCCGGGGATTCCCGGTCGCCTTATCGTAGGCCCCCGGTCCGGGGGGGCGGCCAACGGATCATGCCCCAACCGGCGCTGCGGGACGCGTTTGATCAATGCCTGTCCCGCGTCAGTGGCAAAAAACTCACGGTTCAGGTCGGTTTCGATATAACCGGGGCAGATGGCATTCACCCGGATGCCATGCCGCGCCCATTCAAGCGCCAGAGACCGGGTCAGTTGAATCAGCCCTTCCTTGGACGCGGCATAGGCGGACACATGGCTGGCCACCCGTGTGCCCAGAATCGAGGCGACATTGACGATACAGCCCCCGCGTCCGGCATCAATCATCGCTTTGGCGGCGATACGTGGGTAGTGTCCCGGGAGATGGTGTAGGAACTGGCGTCCACCTGCTTCTTCATAGCTGGTGCTGCTCGTTCACTGCGCGGCGATCATCGTCGCCGCGCCGGTATCGTTGCACACGGCCGTCAGCTTTTCCACCGGCATGTAGCGGCGGGAGACGGCCCATTCATCGTTTTGCTCCAGCATGAGCGCGCCGACCAGCCGGATGACGGCTTCGCGGTTGGGAAAGATGCCGACGACATTGGTCCGCCGCTTGATCTCCTTGTTGACGCGTTCCAGTGGGTTTGTGCTGTGCAGCTTCGAGCGCAGGCTCTCGTCGAAGGCCATGTAAGCCAGCACGTCATGCTCCGCCTCATCCATCAGCTCGGCAACATCGCGGAACCGGTCCCGCAGGCTGTCGGCGACCTCACGCCAGCGGGCATGGGCCTGGTCGCGGTCCTTCTCGGCGAAAACGGTCTTTACCACCGCGCTGACCACCGGCTTGTGGGTCTTGCCCACGCGGGCCAGGAGGTTGCGCTGGAAATGCACGCGGCAGCGCTGCCAGCCGGCACTGAGCACCTTGCGTGCGGCAGCTTTCAGGCCCTCATGTGCGTCGCTGATCACCAACTGCACGCCCCGCAGGCCGCGCCGAGTAAGAGACCGCAGGAAGTCGGCCCAGAACGTCTCGGCTTCCGAGGGCATGACGGTAATCCCCAAGATCTCGCGCCGCCCGTCTGTATTGACCGCCACAGCCACTATCACCGCCATCGAGACGATCCGCCCGCCCTCACGCAGCTTCACATAAGTGGCGTCGAGCCAGAGGAAGGGCCAATCGCCTTCGAGAGGCCGGTTCAGGAACGCCTGCACCCGCTCGTCGATCTCCTCGCAGAGCCGCGAGACCTGGCTCTTGGAGGTGCCCGTCAGCCCCATGGCGCGCACCAAGTCATCGACAGCGCGCGTGGAAACACCATGGATGTAGGCCTCCTGGATCACTGCCATCAGCGCCTTCTCCGCCGTCCGCCGTGGCTCCAGGAAGGTCGGAAAATAGCTGCCCTTGCGCAGCTTCGGGATGTTCAGGCCGATGGTCCCCGCCCGGGTATCCCATTGCCGCGGCCGGTAGCCGTTCCGCTGGTTCTCCCGGTGCGGGCTGCGCTCGCCATGGCCCGCACCGCAAACGGTGGCCACCTCGATATCCATCAGCCGCTGCGCGGCATCCTGGATCAGCTCGCGCAAGAAATCCGCGTCATCGCTCTTGGCGATCATGCCCGGAAGGTCGATCATGTTCTCGGTCATCGTGCTCTCCTTCGTTGTCGTCGGTCTTCGAACAACCTCAGACTACGAAGAAGCGCGATGGCCGCCAGCCCGGCCGCGCGCTGCGCTACGCCAAGGGCTTCGCGCGCGGCCTCTTACACCACCCCACGGGGCACTACC